>NZ_QYAB01000006.1 GCF_016758175.1 Leucobacter zeae | reverse complement strand
GGGTGTGGCCATCAGTTGGGAACCACAAAGCGGACGCGAACATCGTTACACACAAACACTCATGCCCCAAAACACATTTGGGATAAAGTCAAGTCATCGGCTTATTAGTACCAGTCAGCTCCACACATTACTATGCTTCCACATCTGGCCTATCAACCCAGTCATCTACTGGGAGCCTCACACACTCAAAGGTGTACGGAGATCTCATCTCAAGGCCGGCTTCCCGCTTAGATGCTTTCAGCGGTTATCCATCCCGAACGTAGCCAACCAGCCATGCACTTGGCAGTACAACTGGCACACCAGAGGTCCGTCCAACCCGGTCCTCTCGTACTAGGGTCAGATCCTTTCAAATCTCCAACGCGCGCAGAGGATAGGGACCGAACTGTCTCACGACGTTCTAAACCCAGCTCGCGTACCGCTTTAATGGGCGAACAGCCCAACCCTTGGGACCAACTCCAGCCCCAGGATGCGACGAGCCGACATCGAGGTGCCAAACCATGCCGTCGATATGGACTCTTGGGCAAGATCAGCCTGTTATCCCCGAGGTACCTTTTATCCGTTGAGCGACAGCGCTTCCACAAGCCACTGCCGGATCACTAGTCCCGACTTTCGTCCCTGCTCGACCTGTCAGTCTCACAGTCAAGCTCCCTTGTGCACTTACACTCGCCACCTGATTGCCAACCAGGTTGAGGGAACCTTTGGGCGCCTCCGTTACTTTTTGGGAGGCAACCGCCCCAGTTAAACTACCCACCAGGCACTGTCCCAGAACCCGATCAGGGTCCGTAGTTAGATATCCAATATGACCAGAGTGGTATTTCAACAACGACTCCACCCGAACTAGCGTCCGAGCTTCACAGTCTCCCACCTATCCTACACAAGCCACACCGAACACCAATACCAAGCTGTAGTAAAGGTCACGGGGTCTTTCCGTCCTTCTGCGCGTAACGAGCATCTTTACTCGTACTGCAATTTCGCCGAGTTCACGGTGGAGACAGCTGGGGAATCGTTACGCCATTCGTGCAGGTCGGAACTTACCCGACAAGGAATTTCGCTACCTTAGGATGGTTATAGTTACCACCGCCGTTTACTGGGGCTTAAATTCAAAGCTTCGACCCGAAAGTCTAACCTCTCCTCTTAACCTTCCAGCACCGGGCAGGCGTCAGTCCGTATACATCCACTTGCGTGTTAGCACGGACCTATGTTTTTAGTAAACAGTCGTTCCCCACTGGTCTCTGCGGCCACCACACCCTTTCCCAAGCAAGTTGGTATAAGCGGATGGCCCCCCTTCTCCCGAAGTTACGGGGGCATTTTGCCGAGTTCCTTCACCATGATTATCTCGATCTCCTGAGTATTCTCTACCTGACCACCTGTGTCGGTTTGGGGTACGGGCAGCAATAAACCTCACGCCGATGCTTTTCTTGGCAGCATAGGATCACCTGCTTCCCCATACGGGTCCGCATCGTATCTCACCCTTCACGCCACGATCTCTTAAAAAGTGACAGGCTACATACTTACACCGGGACAACCATCGCCCGGCACAGGCTACCTTCCTGCGTCACACCTCACGCTCACCACCCCAGTTCGGGTTCACAGCCACCACCAACAATCACCCGAAGGATCCTGCCGGCTTAGGTTTGTTTAGCACTACTGGTTAGGCCTTTGACGGTTTACCACCGGTACGGGAATATCAACCCGTTGTCCATCGACTACGCCTGTCGGCCTCGCCTTAGGTCCCGACTTACCCAGGGCAGATTAGCTTGACCCTGGAACCCTTGGTCTTCCGGAGGACGGGTTTCTCACCCGTCTTTCGCTACTCATGCCTGCATTCTCACTCGTGTGGCATCCACGACTGGATCACTCCGCCGCTTCACTCGCCACACGACGCTCTCCTACCCATCCATACAGCTGGACCACGAAGGCCTACCTCACATATGAATGCCACAACTTCGGTGGTGTGCTTGAGCCCCGTTACATTGTCGGCGCGGAATCACTTGACCAGTGAGCTATTACGCACTCTTTCAAGGGTGGCTGCTTCTAAGCCAACCTCCTGGTTGTCACAGCAACTCCACATCCTTTTCCACTTAGCACACGCTTGGGGACCTTAGTTGGTGATCTGGGTTGTTTCCCTCTCGACTATGAAGCTTATCCCCCACAGTCTCACTGCTGCGCTCTCACTTACCGGCATTCGGAGTTTAGCTGACGTCAGTAACCTTGTAGGGCCCATCGGCCATCCAGTAGCTCTACCTCCGGCAAGAAACACGCAACGCTGCACCTAAATGCATTTCGGAGAGAACCAGCTATCACGAAGTTTGATTGGCCTTTCACCCCTATCCACAGCTCATCCCCTCAGTTTTCAACCTAAGTGGGTTCGGTCCTCCACGTGCTCTTACACACGCTTCAACCTGGCCATGGATAGATCACTTCGCTTCGGGTCTAGGACATGCGACTCAACTCGCCCTATTCAGACTCGCTTTCGCTACGACTACCCCTCACGGGTTAACCTCGCCACATATCGCTAACTCGCAGGCTCATTCTTCAAAAGGCACGCCGTCACCAGAACAAGCTGGCTCCGACGGATTGTAAGCAAACGGTTTCAGGTACTCTTTCACTCCCCTCCCGGGGTACTTTTCACCTTTCCCTCACGGTACTAGTCCGCTATCGGTCATCTGGGAGTATTTAGGCTTATCAGGTGGTCCTGACAGATTCACACGGGATTTCTCGGGCCCCGTGCTACTTGGGATCCACACCACGCGGCACAACCATTTCGGATACGGGACTCTCACCCACTCCGGTCCGCCGTTCCAAGCGGTTCTCCTATAGCTGCACACTCACGTCCAAGACTCAGCAGCGCCTTGAGGCATGTCCCACAACCCCGACCATGCAACCCCTGCCAGGTATCACACATGATCGGTTTAGCCTCTTCCGGGTTCGCTCGCCACTACTACCGGAATCACTATTGTTTTCTCTTCCTGTGGGTACTGAGATGTTTCACTTCCCCACGTTCCCTCTACCCGCCCTATATATTCAGGCGGGAGTCACCAGGTACGCACGCGCCCTGGCGGGGTTTCCCCATTCGGAAATCCTCGAATCACAGCCCGTTTATCGGCTCCCCGAGGCTTATCGCAGATTACTACGTCCTTCTTCGGCTCCAGATGCCAAGGCATCCACCGTTTGCTCTTAGAAACTTGAAATCACATAAGTATTTGAAACACACACCCACACACCCAACAGGCGTGCCGGCATGCGACCAATGAAATTAATTAGTATCAGCAGCACCCACCACCACACCAACACACACCCCAAAAGATGCGCACCAACATGACGATCGACACTGCAAGATGCTCGCGTCCACTGTGTAGTTCTCAACGTACGGCCGATCCCACCCCCACGAGCAACACGTCCCGTGACAGCAGGCCGAAAGAATCAGTCCACCACCCGAAACCCCCACCCCACAAGGGGACGACGATCACCGGCAGCCGGCTGGTCCTTCAGGACCCAATAGTATGCACTCAGCGCAAACCCCACCCCACACCCATCCTTTCCGACCAGACCCGCCATAACGGGCCCGATGTACTCACACAGGCGAGGAATCAAGCTTGCTTGTCGTTTGTTCCACCCATGAGCACTCAGCATCACGCGTTCGGTGATGTTCTGAGTATTCTGCGCAACCTGTGGTTGCGAGTGCTCCTTAGAAAGGAGGTGATCCAGCCGCACCTTCCGGTACGGCTACCTTGTTACGACTTAGTCCTAATCACCAGTCCCACCTTCGACGACTCCCTCCACAAGGGTTAGGCCATCGGCTTCGGGTGTTACCGACTTTCATGACTTGACGGGCGGTGTGTACAAGGCCCGGGAACGTATTCACCGCAGCGTTGCTGATCTGCGATTACTAGCGACTCCGACTTCATGGGGTCGAGTTGCAGACCCCAATCCGAACTGAGACCGGCTTTTTGGGATTCGCTCCACCTCGCGGTATCGCAGCCCATTGTACCGGCCATTGTAGCATGCGTGAAGCCCAAGACATAAGGGGCATGATGATTTGACGTCATCCCCACCTTCCTCCGTGTTGACCACGGCAGTATCCCATGAGTTCCCACCATTACGTGCTGGCAACATAGGACGAGGGTTGCGCTCGTTGCCGGACTTAACCGAACATCTCACGACACGAGCTGACGACAACCATGCACCACCTGTTTACGAGTGTCCAAAGAGTTGACCATTTCTGGCCCGTTCTCGTATATGTCAAGCCTTGGTAAGGTTCTTCGCGTTGCATCGAATTAATCCGCATGCTCCGCCGCTTGTGCGGGCCCCCGTCAATTCCTTTGAGTTTTAGCCTTGCGGCCGTACTCCCCAGGCGGGGAACTTAATGCGTTAGCTACGACACAGAACCCGTGGAACAGGCCCTACATCTAGTTCCCAACGTTTACGGCATGGACTACCAGGGTATCTAATCCTGTTCGCTCCCCATGCTTTCGCTCCTCAGCGTCAGTTACGGCCCAGAGATCTGCCTTCGCCATCGGTGTTCCTCCTGATATCTGCGCATTCCACCGCTACACCAGGAATTCCAATCTCCCCTACCGCACTCTAGCCTGCCCGTACCCACTGCAGGCCCGGGGTTGAGCCCCGGGTTTTCACAGCAGACGCGACAAGCCGCCTACGAGCTCTTTACGCCCAATAATTCCGGACAACGCTTGCACCCTACGTATTACCGCGGCTGCTGGCACGTAGTTAGCCGGTGCTTTTTCTCCAGGTACCGTCACCCGAAGGCTTCTTCCCTGACAAAAGAGGTTTACAACCCGAAGGCCGTCATCCCTCACGCGGCGTTGCTGCATCAGGCTTGCGCCCATTGTGCAATATTCCCCACTGCTGCCTCCCGTAGGAGTCTGGGCCGTGTCTCAGTCCCAGTGTGGCCGGTCACCCTCTCAGGCCGGCTACCCGTCGTCGCCATGGTGAGCCATTACCTCACCATCTAGCTGATAGGCCGCGAGTCCATCCCCAACCGATAAATCTTTCCAACACCAAACCATGCGGTTAGTGCTCATATCCAGTATTAGACGCCGTTTCCAGCGCTTATCCCAGAGTCAGGGGCAGGTTACTCACGTGTTACTCACCCGTTCGCCACTCATCCACCCAGTGCAAGCACCGGGCTTCAGCGTTCGACTTGCATGTGTTAAGCACGCCGCCAGCGTTCGTCCTGAGCCAGGATCAAACTCTCCGTAAAAAACATGTGCAAACCATCCTGCGGAATAAGCAGAACAGCTGCGAGTTTGACCTGACAAACAAAACCAAACCACAGACCACAACCCCGAAGAGCCGTGATACTGACGATCCGAATTATTCATCCAAAAAGGAACCACACCCACCAACCACAAAGGATCAGTGGGACGAGGTTATAAAAATTTGGCAAATGACAATCAAGTGCACACTATTGAGTTCTCAAAGACCAGACACCACCCGTACACAACCC
>NZ_QYAB01000005.1 GCF_016758175.1 Leucobacter zeae | reverse complement strand
CCTCATCAGGCGTCTTGTACGCCGTAGGTATTTCACCAGATGATGATACTTATTCTAGTAAATTGGCAATGTATAACCGTGTTGAAAATGAATGGAAGATTGTATCAGATATTCCGTTTAAAGCAATCAATTGCATGATAGCTGCTATAGGAGATATTGTATACATAATGTGTGGTAAACAGACATATAATTTTACAACTACTAATGTATATAGTTATAATACAAAAACTAATATTTGGAAGAAGGAACCTTCTACTGTATATCCCAGAGCGAATGCTGGACTTGCCGTTGTAAATGATTATATATACCTTATAGGTGGGACTGCTGAACCGCATTCAGATACGGATACTGATTCAGCTCGCTTTACAGATCCTGATTGTGGATATTACGATTATAACAACAGATATTATAATCCTACCATTGAAAGAAGATCTCCAGAAGATGGAAAGTGGAGAGTTTTAAAGATGACAATGCCCGTAGCAGGTATCTGTTCAGCCACATCAATAGGAGATAATATATACATCATTATAAATTCTTATAAAGGTGTTATATATCGTTGTGATACCAAGATTTTAAGATGGAGAAAATGTATTAAACTGAAAAGTTCATATACAGCTAATAGTGCAATTATCGCGTATAACGGAGGTATATATTGTATTAATAGATTTAAAAATATAGAATATAGAGATGATACGAAATCATATAATTATATAGAGAAACTAACTATACATAGATATAGATATAGATATAATTACTCTTTAGCTGTATTAGGTGACGAATTATTTATGATTGGTGGCGTGGATATTATGACTAATGCAACACATGATGTTGATGTATATAACCATAAAACTAATAGATGGATAAGCCTAAAACAAAACAAGCTACATTCATTAGAACGCCAATTCGTTACATTCGTTAGAAAATAACATTTTTATTAGGCGTCACGTTACCAATAAAAAACAAAAAAATAAATTAACTAATTAGCGATGATATAATATAATCATGTTTATCATGCGTGAATCAATTTACCGCGTCATGATAGTTATATTATATCTATCTCTTATATCCTCCTTTTTAGTTATATGTTCGATGGAACATGGATACTTTCAAGAAGGAATATCAAGATTCAAAATATGTCCTTACCATTGGTATAAACAACATATGTCATTACTTTTCAGACGATACTACCACAAATTGGACAGCATCATCTGAATATTGTAAAAATATACGGGCCCTTTAGCATGTATTATTAATGACACATATCCGGTAGATACAATACAAGCACATTTGATTATTGGGTAGTACTAATTCACAATCACCATGGTTGAATTGTGATAATAAACCATATAATTAATTATATTATACCTAGAGTGTTTGAAGACTATGCTATCTCAACAACGGAATTAGTTCGGCTAGAATATACGCAGATAGAAGATGGACGAAGGTCCGTAGATTATTGAATTTTTATCAAATATGTTATAATTTGAAGATGGAAAGATATTCATTACACAAATACTTTTATATTGCTAGCAAGAAGTATCATGAATCTCCATCTCCATCTCCATCTCAATACTTTGAGAATCCAGAAAACAACACAATAAGCTCCACAAATAAAAACGAATATGACGATTACTTATCTTTCTACAATACGATATGTAATGAACCAAATGTAGAATATAAAGAACTGTCTACTAAAGACGCATCTACTCAAACATGGGAAGAAACTAATGTCGTCGATGATAGATATAAAAAAAATAATTCTATCTTGGGATATTCTGATGAAATCAGAAAAAATGATTTAGATATGAACATTGTAAAAGATTTCCTCGCTAACGGATATGACTTAACAGTCAAGGATTATAATCTGAATACAGCCGTATCTGCCTATTTTAAACGGGACATAATGAATTTAGAAATGATCGATATACTAAACGATTATCTTACTATGAAACAGAGATCGTCTTTAGTTCATGTTTATCTATTGGATCATAAAAAATTTGACTATCCATTCTTTAAGAAGTTAGTTCTGACTAATAAACATTGTCTTAAAACTTATTATTGTGGAGACTCTAAGGGATTAACGCGTATCTTTTACGGAACTCCTCTCCATGTATTAGCTAGTTTAAAAAGTTTAATAACACCTAATTACATGAAGTTATTAGTGTATAATGGAAATGATATAAACGCCATGAATGAAAATACTCCGTTGGGAACACCGTTACATTATTACTTACATGGTTTTACAAGAAGCAATTTTCTAGACTACAATGAAATAATCATAGATACATTTATAGAACTAGGAGCGGATATAATTATGCCTAATGCACGTAACAGAATTCCTGTCATTACGGCTATCCATAATATTAATAATATCGATAATATACAAAATATAAAGATACTACGTAAACTTTTAATACTCAGTAAACATGCTAAACCGGAATTATTTAGAGATTTTGTTATGCACGACTACATTAAAAAGTCATACATAGATACCGAGTGTCTAGATATTATTAGATCTCTAGACGGGTTTGATATTAATAAATATTATAACGGTTATACACCATTACATTATGCCATAAAGCACAACACCATACGTATTGCAAAATACTTACTCGATAATGGAGCTGATATGACATTACGAACTTATAATAATAAAACTATTTTCTATTTGGCATTACGTGTATGTAGTGCTCGTAAGTGGACTAGTTTTCTCATTAGTCGATTACCTCCTAAAGAAATCTTAGGTCCATTGACGGACCATATTATTGATTGTGTTCTCATGAATAAAGTAAGAGATGTATGGGAATGTAGTCCAACTGTCATTAGTTATCTAATATTAATGGTTCCGTCGTTCTATTCCAAGTTCAAGGAGGCTATAGAATTTAAGATACAACAGAGGGATGATATTTTAGTACGTGATACAGAGGAAGACGATGAAGAAGACTACGAATATTGTTATATGAACAATATATATTATAATGCTGAAGATAACTATCCTCTCGATGATGTATACAGAGAGAAATATATAAATGTTTTACACAACGCGTATCGTTATAATAGTGATGTCATGTCGTTAAAATCTATCTATATAACGGATGAAATAACTATATACAACATATTGTTAAATAATAATATAAAAATTCCAGTGTATGGCAACTATTATAAAGAATTAATTGCCGAATCAAACATATATCACGATATCGTGAAAGATGTTATTAGTGGTATTAGAGAGAAATTCAATCTTATGAAGAAAGTCATCTACTACATAGACCATGATCAACCAACTTACTTGAATACCATCCCAAAAGAATTAGTTATGGAGATATTTTCCAACATGAACCTACCAGAAATACGTGACTTGTATATGAAATATTATGCAACTAACCCTGCTATTGATTACATAGGATGTGATATTGACCACTCACTACAGTCTATGAAAAGCGTCCAAACACAGACCCATGAATGATTTTTTTATAAACGATATTGTTAAGTTCAAGTATTAATTCGGGTTATAAGATGGAACAATGTATCTCAGGATGTTCAAAAGTGTAAGATGAATCCGTTGTTCAATGATGTCGATATTGACAGGCTATCCAAATGCTATATCGATAAAGGAATGAATGCTCGTGGAATATTTTCTAGGTATTATTAATTTTTTGAATCACCCAAAACAGAGATTGATAGGAACTGATACGGTATCATAGTATATGATGGATCTTCATATCAGTGATTGAGATATAACATCTTTTTATAATAGTGAGACAAATGAAAAGTAATTCCAATTCCTATTCCTATTACTTTAATCTAGTTCTCTTATTAATTTCATGATATGACATAAATCCTCATAATAATGAAATATAATACATAGTAATTATACTAATTATACTAATTATACTAATTATACTAATTATCAATATCAAGTATCAACATATAGGTCATTTTTTAAACATGGATGATAAAATAGCCAATGTTATTAAGTCCATGAATAATCAAGAAGTTAATAGAATCATTAAACATTTAGATTTACAAGAAAATAGTACTTTAAATGACGTTATTACAAATACATGTAACTTCATGAGAGATGGAGTCCTGACGAAATTATTCTTTCAGGAGTTTATCAAATATATGCCATTTTCAGTTATCGTAGCTAAAACTCAAGTAAGAGGGTTTTATAATCTTGTCAAAGAGTACTTGAGAATCGTACGTAATCTAAACATTGATGATATGGGACCAATATTTAAAGAGTTTACGACTTATGAGGACTTAGCGATTGAAAAGTATGGGAAACCATTTATACGTGATGCGTGTGTTACTGTACTAGACGTACAAGAAGATCGTGATGCAGTTGACTCTGACTCTGATATGGATGATCTCTATAACATTGACTTGTATAAGAAACTTAAACAGAAGTCAGAAGGTACTTATACTGTAGACCCTGTTCCATTTACAAAGACTGCTATCGGAATCGCGTCTATTATATCAAAGACGACTATATCAAATAATATTTTGGATGGTTATCCAGTTTTCGGCTGGAATATATCTCCGTCATACGTAAATGCCTTCTTAAGCTATTTGGAAACCAAGGTTGTTAGTTAATAATATACAAGATATTTTTTTCTCCCTCTGATGATCCATGTAATAAACCAATGACTAGATAAGACACTCTCATTCCTCATTCCTCATCCACAACACCATTAAAAAAATGGAAAATAAAGCCCTCTATTAGCACAGACGGCTACAGGTCTACCATCAGGTTAACCTTCGTCTACCTTCACAATGGCCTCTCCTTGTCCCCAGTTCACTCCCTGTCATTGCCACGCTACTAAGGACTCCCTGAACACCGTGGATGACATCAAACATTGTCTGACTGAATACATCCTGTGGGTTTCTCATAGATGGACCCATAGAGAAACTGCAGGGTCTCTCTACAGGCTTCTCATCTCTTACAGAACTGATGCAACGGAGCTCTTTGGTAGCGAGTTGAAGGAGTTCTCGGATTCACTTCCGTGGGACAATATCGACAATTGCGTGGGGATCATTAACTGTTTCATCAGAAATGAATCAATGAAAACCGCCAAAGAACTTCGTGCAATCATTGGACTTTGTACTCAATCAGCTATCGTCTCTGGAAGAGTCTTCAACGATAAGTATATCGACATACTACTTATGCTGCGAAAGATTCTGAACGAGAACGACTATCTCACCCTCTTGGATCATATCCGTACTGCTAAATACTAAATCTTCTTGCTCTCTCACTAATACTCTCACTCACTCATACACTCACTCATACTCTCACTCACTCACTCACACACTCACTCACTCACTAATACTCTCACTCACTACACTTTTTATCACACACACACACACACACACCTTACTTTTTATCATCTTATGAGGAATGATTGCCTTCATCATTTTTCGTGAAATATAATATAGTAATAATTAGAACTAGAATAGCTATGGATTGCGGCAGAGATTGCACTATTCTATGTCGTCTACTGGATGAAGATGTGACGTACAAAAAAATAAAACTAGAGATTGAAACGTGTCATAACTTATCAAAGCATATAGATAGACGAGGAAACAATGCGCTACATTGTTACGTCTCCAATAAATGCGATACAGACATTAAGATTGTTCGGCTGTTGCTCTCTCGCGGAGTCGAGAGACTTTGTAGAAACAACGAAGGATTAACTCCGCTAGGAGTATACAGTAAACGTAAATACGTCAAATCTCAGATTGTGCATCTACTGATATCCAGCTATTCTAATGCCTCCAACGAACTCACGTCGAATATAAATGATTTCGATCTGTATTCGTATATGTCTTCGGATAATATAGACTTACGTCTACTAAAATATCTAATTGTGGATAAACGGATACGTCCGTCCAAGAATACGAACTACTACATCCATTGTCTCGGATTGGTGGATATATACGTAACGACGCCTAATCCGAGACCAGAAGTATTGCTATGGCTTCTTAAATCAGAATGTTACAGCACCGGTTACGTATTTCGTAGCTGTATGTACGATAGCGATAGGTGTAAGAACTCTCTTCATTACTATATATTGTCTCATAGAGAATCTGAATCTCTATCCAAGGATGTAATTAAATGTTTGATCGATAACAATGTTTCCATCCATGGCAGAGACGAAGGAGGATCTTTACCCATCCAATACTACTGGTCTTGCTCAACCATAGATATAGAGATTGTCAAATTATTAATAAAGGATGTGGACACGTGTAGCGTATACGACGACATCAGTCAGCCATATATTAGGGGAGTACTAGCGGATTATCTAAACAAGCGATTTAGAGTAACCCCATATAATGTAGACATGGAAATCGTTAATCTTCTTATTGAGGGACGTCATACTCTTATCGACGTAATGCGTAGTATTACTTCGTACGATTCCAGAGAATATAACCACTACATCATCGATAACATTCTAAAGAGATTTAGACAACAGGATGAATCCATCGTACAAGCTATGTTGATAAACTACTTACATTACGGCGATATGGTAAGTATACCTATCCTCCGATGCATGTTGGATAACGGAGCGACCATGGATAAGACGACGGACAACAACTATCCTCTACACGATTACTTTGTTAATAATAATAATATCGTCGATGTAAACGTCGTAAGGTTTATCGTGGAAAATAATGGACACATGGCTATTAATCACGTATCGAACAATGGACGTCTATGCATGTACGGTCTGATATTATCGAGATTTAATAATTGCGGGTATCACTGTTATGAAACCATACTGATAGATGTATTTGATATACTAAGCAAGTACATGGATGATATAGATATGATCGATAACGAGAATAAAACTTTACTATATTACGCGGTCGATGTCAATAATATACAATTTGCAAGGCGGTTATTGGAATATGGAGCGAGCGTTAACACAACGTCGCGCTCGATAATCAATACGGCCATCCAGAAAAGCAGTTACCGAAGAGAAAACAAAACAAAGCTAGTTGATTTATTACTTAGCTACCATCCCACTCTAGAGACTATGATTGACGCATTTAATAGAGATATACGCTATCTATATCCTGAACCATTATTGGCCTGTATCAGATACGCCTTAATCCTAGATAATGATTTTCCTTCTAAAGTAAAGTATGATATCGCCGGTCGTCATAAGGAACTAAAGCGCTATAGAGCAGACATTAATAGAATGAAGAATGCCTACATATCAGGCGTCTCCATGTTTGATATATTATTTAAACGGAACAGACGTCACAGATTGAGATACGCAAAGAATCCGACATTTATAAACTTTGTATCCAACATCAAATGGTACAAAAAAGAACTAACGTCCATCATTACAGAGACTGTAAAGAACAGTGAGAGGATCGACTCCATAGTGGACAACATTAATACAGACGATAACTTGATTTCGAAATTACCCATGGAGATACAACGCGAAATACTTTATTACTCCATTAAATAATTTATCATGGAGTGATAATGTGTTTCATTTGTTTCCATGGCATATTACAAAATCGATTCCGTCCAAGATGATAAAAACATTTACCGGCATCATAAACACGGAGTTTATTTTATATGTCAACCATTACTAAAAAAATATATTGTTCTGGTTTTCTTTTTCTTTCGTACATCTCTAATTATGAAAAAGTAAATGATGAAATGTATGAGATGGGCGAGATGGACGAGATTGTGCGCATCGTTAACGATAGTATGTGGTACATACCTAACGCATTTATGGACGACGGTGAGAATGAAGGTCACATTTCTGTCAATAATGTCTGTCATATGTATCTCGCATTCTTTGATGTGGATACATCGTCTCATCTGTTTAAGTTAGTTATTAAACATTGCGATCTGAATAAACGACTAAAATGTGGTAACTCTCCATTACATTGCTATACGATGAATACACGATTTAAGCCATCTGTATTAAAGATATTGTTACACCACGGCATGCGTAACTTTGATAGCAAGGATGAAAAAGGACATATTCCTCTACACCACTATCTTATTCATTCACTATCAATCGATAACAAGATCTTTGATATACTAACGGACAACATCGATGACTTTAGTAAATCATCAGATCTATTGCTGTGTTATCTTAGATATAAATTCAATAGGAGATTAAACTACTACGTTCTGTACAAATTATTGACTAAAGGATCCGACACGAATTGCGTCGACGAGGATGGACTCACTTCTCTTCATTACTACTGTAGACACATATCATTTTTCCACGAAAACAATTATTACGAGACAAAGAGGTACACTAAGATGTACGCCGAGAAGCGATTCATCAACACGATAATAGATCATGGAGCAAACATTAACGCGGTTACGAAAATAGGAAATACGCCGTTACACACTTACCTTCAAGAGCATACCAAACATAGTCCTCGTGTGGTGTATGCTCTTTTATCTAGAGGAGCCGATACGAGGATACGTAATAATTTTGATTGTACACCCATCATGGAATACATAAAGAACGATTGTGTCGCCTGTCATATTCTCATACTGTTACTCAATTGGCACGAACAAAAATACGGGAAATTACAAAAGGAAGAAGGACACCATCTACTTTATCTATTCATAAAACATAATCAATTGCACAAACACTCTATCGACATACTAAGGTATCTACTAGATAGGTTCGATATTCAGAAAGACGAATACTATAATACCATGACTCCTCTTCATGCCGCCTTCCAGAATTGTAACAACAAGGTTGCCTCATACCTCGTATACATCGGATACGACATCAACCTTCCGACTAAAGACGGTAAGACGGTATTCGACTTGGTGTTTGAAAACAGAAACATCTTATACAAGTCGGATGTCATTCACGACATCATCAGACACAGACTGAAAGTATCTCTACCTATGATCAAATCGTTGTTCTATAGGATGTCCGAGTTCTCTCCCTACAACGATTACTACGTAAAGAAGATAATAGCCTACTGCGTATTAAGGGACGAGTCATTCGCGGAACTGCATCGTAAATTCTGTTTAAACGATGACTATAAAAGTGTATTTATGAAAAATATATCATTCGATGAAATAGATTCCATCATCGAAAGATGCAGTCATGACATAAGTCGTCTCAAAGAGATTCGAATCTCCGACACCGACCTGTATACGGTATTAAGAACAGAAGACATCCGGTATCACACCTATCTCGAAGCCATACATTCTGACAAACACATTTCATTTCCCATGTACGACGATCTCATAGAACAGTGCCATCTATCGATGAAGTATAAAAGTAAACTCATCGACAAAGCACTCGATAAATTAGAGTCTACCATCGATGGTCAATCTAGACTATATTATTTGCCTCCAGAAATTATACGCAGCATCATATCCAAGTTAAGCGACTATCATCTAAAAAGTATGTTGTACGGAAAGAACCATTACAAACATTATCCATACTAGAAATGAAATGAAATGAAATGAAATGAAATGAAATGAAATGAAATGAAATGAAATGAAATGAAATGAAAATATTTAAAAAATATCTATAATGATTGGAGAGCGGGAACGAGGTGATAATTACTACTACATTATTAAATCATGAAGTCATATATATTGCTATTGCTGCTTTCATGTATAATCATAATAAACAGCGATATAACACCGCATGAACCATCCAACGGAAAGTGTAAAGACAACGAATACAAACGCCATCATCTATGTTGTTTATCGTGTCCTCCGGGAACATACGCTTCCAGATTATGCGATAGCAAGACTAACACAAACACACAATGTACGCCGTGTGCGTCGGACACCTTTACGTCTCGCAATAATCATTTACCCGCTTGTCTAAGTTGTAACGGAAGATGCGATAGTAATCAGGTAGAGACGCGATCGTGTAACACGACTCACAATAGAATCTGTGATTGTGCTCCCGGATATTATTGTTTTCTCAAAGGATCATCCGGATGCAAGGCATGTGTTTCCCAAACAAAGTGTGGAATAGGATACGGAGTATCCGGACACACGCCTACCGGAGACGTCGTCTGTTCTCCGTGTGGTCTCGGAACATATTCTCACACCGTCTCTTCCGTAGATAAATGCGAACCCGTACCCAGTAATACCTTTAACTATATCGATGTGGAAATTAATCTGTATCCCGTCAACGACACATCGTGTACTCGGACGACCACTACCGGTCTCAGTGAATCCATCTCAACTTCGGAACTAACGATTACTATGAATCATAAAGACTGCGATCCCGTCTTTCGTAATGGATACTTCTCCGTTCTTAATGAGGTAGCAACTTCAGGGTTCTTTACAGGACAAAATAGATATCAGAATATTTCAAAGGTATGCACTCTGAATTTCGAGATTAAATGTAATAACAAAGATTCTTATTCTTCCTCCAAACAGTTAACGAAAACAAAGAATGATGACGACTCCATCATGCCGCATTCGGAATCGGTAACTCTAGTGGGCGACTGTCTATCCAGCGTCGACATCTATATACTATATAGTAATACCAATACTCAAGACTACGAAACTGATACAATCTCTTATCATGTGGGTAATGTTCTCGATGTCGATAGCCATATGCCCGGTAGGTGCGATACACATAAACTGATTACTAATTCCAATTCCCAGTATCCCACCCACTTTTTATAGTAAGTTTTTAACCCATAAATAAATACAATAATTAATTTTTCGTAAAAGTAGAAAATATATTCTAATTTATTGTATGGTGAGGAAATAGAATCATCTAGAACAGCAATCATGAAACAAATCGTCCTGGCATGCATATGCCTGGCGGCAGTTGCTATCCCTACCAGTCTTCAGCAATCATTCTCATCCTCATCCTCGTGTACGGAAGAAGAAAACAAACATCATATGGGAATCGATGTTATTATCAAAGTCACCAAGCAAGACCAAACACCGACCAATGATAAGATTTGTCAATCAGTAACCGAAGTTACAGAGTCTGAAGACGAGTCAGAAGAAGTCGTAAAGGGAGATCCCACCACTTATTACACTGTCGTCGGTGGAGGTCTTACGATGGACTTTGGATTCACCAAATGCCCAAAGATTTCATCCATCTCTGAATACTCTGACGGAAACACTGTGAATGCTAGATTGTCTAGCGTGTCCCCAGGACAAGGTAAGGACTCTCCCGCTATCACTCGTGAAGAAGCTCTGTCTATGATCAAAGACTGTGAAATGTCTATCAACATCAAATGTAGCGAAGAAGAGAAAGACAGCAACATCAAGACCCATCCAGTACTCGGGTCTAACATCTCCCATAAGAAAGTGAGTTACGAAGATATCATCGGATCAACGATCGTCGATACGAAATGCGTCAAGAATCTAGAGATTAGCGTTCGTATAGGAGACATGTGCAAGGAATCATCTGAACTTGAGGTCAAGGATGGATTCAAGTATGTCGACGGATCGGCATCGGAAGATGCAGCCGATGATACTTCACTCATCAATTCAGCAAAACTTATAGCGTGTGTCTGAATCGATAACCCTATTCATCTGAAATTGGATGAGTAGGGTTAATCGAGCGATTCAGGCACACCACAAACTAAAAAAAGTGTACCGGACACTATATTCCGGTTTGCAAAACAAAAATGTTCTTAACTACATTCACAAAAAGTTACCTCTCGCGACTTCTTCTTTTTCTGTCTCAATATGTGATACGATTATGATCACTAAAATATTAAACCTCTTTCTGATGGAGTAACAAAAATATTTTTATTCTCTTTCTCTCTTCAATGGTCTCATAAAAAAAGTTTTACAAAAATATTTTTATTCTCTTTCTCTCTTC
>NZ_QYAB01000004.1 GCF_016758175.1 Leucobacter zeae | reverse complement strand
TCTGCGGCCTCGGCTGCGGCGGACGCGACGGCCAAGGCTGCGGCTGAGGCTGCTGCGACTCCGAAGGCTTCGGCTGAGGCATCGACGGCTGCGGACTCGTCGGCGAAGGCCGCGGCATCGCCTGCTGCGAACGCTGACAACAGTGACAAGGCCAACGCTCAGGCGTCGGTCGGGTCCGAGGCCGATGCGTCGACCGCGTCGAAGGCTGCAGCAACGTCGAAGGCTTCGGCTGAGGCGTCGGTCGAGGCTGACGCGAAGGCAAAGGCTGATGACGCTGATGCGAAGACCAAGGCCGATGCTGCCTCTGCTGACGTGAACGTGAACGCGTCGGCTTCGGCCGGTGCGTCCGCGAAGGCGACCGCTGACGGTGATCCTGCCGCCAAGGCTGCGGCTCAGGCGGCAGCGTCTCCCGATGCTGAGACTGCGGCTTCGGCCGCGGCGGACGCGACGGCGAAGGCTGCCGCTGAGTCGGCTGCGACTCCGAAGGCTTCGGCTGAGGCGTCGACGGCCGCGGATTCGTCGGCGAAGGCTGCGGCATCGCCGGCTGCTGATGCGGACGCGAAGGACGGGGCGAACGCCCAGGCCAAGGCGGCCGCGACTGCGGATGCGAAGTCGGCCGCGGAATCGGCTGCGACCACGACGGCGTCTGCCAAGGCATCGATCGAGGGCGGTTCGCAGACGGATGCGAAGTCGGCAGCTGACGGCGCCGATGCGAAGTCCAAGGCCAACAGCGCGAACTCGGATCAGGCGGCCTCGTCTCAGACGAAGGCAGCGGCCAGCGCTTCGGCGAAGGCTTCGGATCCCGCCTCCAGTGCTGATCCTTCGACCAGCAAGGCGAACGGCAACGGTCTCGCTGTCACCGGCGGAACCTCGTCCTGGCTGTTCGCGGCCGGAGCATTCGCTCTGATCGCTGCGGGAGCCGCCGCTTTCGCCGCTCGCTTCACGAAGCTTCGGAAGACGGCTGACCAGTAGGGGCAAACACCTACTGACCCGGCACGAAGGCCTTGGGGAGGGACACTCCCTCCCCAAGGCCTTACGGCTTGGACCAGAAGCATTCCCCAGAAATGGGAGAGGCGTCGACCTCGATGTCGCGCCAACAGCACGCGTCAGTGCGTCGACCCTGTCGGATGCGCCAGCCGGGGTCGGCGGCGGTGATCCTCGTCGGCCGTCGGGCGGCCATCCCACGAAGGTCCCCAGTGCGGCTGAGATCACACAGTTGGCGACAACCGAGCAATGGAGCGAGGTGGCCACAGGACATGACCGACCACGAAGTACCCTTCAGATTCATCCCCGGCCGAAACCCCAGAGGCGGAGTGCACCAGCGATACTTCCGCGTCGACGGCGATCACGTGCACTCACGAGATGGCGGGGCGAAAGCGCTCGAGGCTTCGGCGCTCCTCACGGAGCGCCACGTGACCCTGGAGCAGCTGCCCGCGGGGAGCTCGAGCAGCTGGCTCCTCACTCAGCTTCCCGAATGCTCTCTCGCGTTCGTTTCCGCTGCCCCGAGTCGGGTGACCTGGCACCGCGCCAACGTCGCGCCGTTGTCCGGAATGCTCGTGCTCGTGCGGCACGGGGAAGTCTCGTTGCATGGCGACGATGTCCTCTTTCGCACCAGCGAGGTTGCGGTCATCGGCCCTGGCTCGCGCGGGGGAGAGGGGGTGGCCTTCTCGGTGCAGTCGCCCCGCACTGAGTTCCTCGCCATCAGATTCCCCCATCGGCTGGTCGCCGATATCCAGTTCGCCGGATCGCCGTCCGGCGCGGCGGCTGCCGCGTTCGGGCAACAGCTCCTGCCGATGTTCGAGTTCTTCCTCGGAATCGCACGGCTTCCTCCCGCGGATCTCGATGAGGTCCGACTCAATCAGGTCGTGGTCAACGCAGTACGCGCGACTCTGATGCTCCTGTCGTCCCCGGCTCCCGAGCGAGTCCCGGTCTTTGCGCGTGCCCGGGATGTCATCCGCAGCGACTTCCGCGATCCAGCACTATCGACGGAATCGATCGCACAGTATCTGGAGGTCTCTCCACGAGCGCTGCGCGCAGCGTTTCGAGGCCATGGCACCAGTGTGCTTCGCGAGATACGTCGAGTTCGTGTCTCGGCGCTCAGAGAGGCTCGGGGCACTGACCCGCATGCCGACATCGTGCGGCTCGGCAAGGCACTGGGCTTCAAATCCCGGGCAAGCATCTATCGTGCACTGGCTGAAGATGCCGCCTGAGCGGTGCGTCCCGGGTACCCGGGGCGGTCCGAATCGTCTCACTTCGAGCGAGGGGCGACCCAATGCGGGACAGCGTTCCACCAAACGATTCGACCCCGCCTACGTTGGTCGTAGCAGGTGTTCATCATCAGCCGAATCAGGCTCTGGTGGCGGTGCGCGGGAGGCAGGATCCCCCTACTGACTCCCCGACACGCACTGGCATCAGCCCCAGGGACAGCTGCCGCAGCGCACTCATCCATCTTTCTTCCCCACCCCCGGATGAGTGCGCTGCACCTGTGAAAACGGTTCCCTGTCGGTCTGAGCGGTTTCGCAGCGGGAGCGAGGGGGCGCAGCGCACCCATCCCTGGGGGTGGGGGTGAGCGGGATGGGTGCGCCGCAGCAGGTGTTCCTGAACACGGGATCGACGGCTGTAGGGGGGTGTCAGTTCGGGATCCTGACTGGGATCAGTCGCCGATGTCAGGAGCCGAGTTCGGCCGCGAATGGACATCTGCGAACCACAACGTAATCGCGCCCTCCGGAGCGCGGGACGGCGAGCTCGGCATTGAACCTGAGTGGGCGTGCTTTGAGACAGACGGTCCGCCGGCTGTCCCAAGTTTTGCCGTAACCGTCTCAAAGTGACGCCTCATGGCTCGACCGCATCCACTCGCATGCTTTGGTCTTGCTGGGGATTCCCCAAGCCTGGGCTGCGCAGTCCGATCGAACGGTCGAACTCCGGGTCTCAGCGCAGGGATGCGTTCCCCGACAAGCACCGCCTGTTCCGGCCGGGGCTTGCTCAGCTGTACCAATTGGGAGGAGCGGTCAGACTGTGCTCGGAAGATCATCACGTCCGGTAATCACGAACGAAGCCGCAGCGGCGCGCGGACGTTTGCGCGTGCCCGGTGCGGCTGCGCGAGCGGGCATCGTCGTCGCATTGCTCCCGGCGCTGCTGATTCCGGGCACTGCCTGGGCCACTCCTGGATCCGACGCGGCGGGGGCCGAGGCGGCGTCGTCGGTCGAGGAGACCGCCCCGGCTCCGGAGGAGACCGCTGCGGAGGCTGAGGGCATTCCCGAGCCGGCATCCTCGGATGCCGATGCGCCCGATGCCGACGAGCGCGATGATGACGCTCCGCAGCGCGATGATGCGGGCCAGGCGCAGCCGGCGTCGGACGAAGACGCGTCATCGCCCGATGCTGGGGCGGCGAAACCGGACGCGGACGAACGGGCCCCGGGATCGTTCGACGCCGCGCTGGGCATCTATTCGGTGTCCTCCTCAGCTCAGGTGAGGTCGGTGCAGCTCGGTGGCGCAGGAACCGATGCGGTGGTCAGCGCAGTCGGGGACGGCAGCGATGGGCTCGCGATCGCGCCCGACGGCGCGTCGGCGTATGCGGTCTCGCGCACGGGCAACGCGTACACGGTGCAGCGACTGTCGGGCGGGCAACGGGGTGTCGAGCAGTCGGTGACGTCCCCGGCGATCGACGGCTCCATCGGTGCGCCGATCGCGGGCGCCATCAGTCGCGACGGCAAGACCTATTACTTCGGTGCCCTCCCCGCCGACGGTTCGGAGGCCGCGCTGGATCTCTTCGCGTTCGACATCGCGAGCGGGCAGTGGATCGGCCGGGTCTCCCACGTGCGGATCCCGAACGGCGGCGACATCGCTCAGGGTGACATCGAGTTCGATTCCGACGGACATCTCCTGCTTCTCGTCAGCGATGGCGCGGTGGCGAGTTCCGTGCTGGCGCGACTCGAATCGGTGCCGTCGACCGCCTCGGACGACGTACTCGCGGCCGCAGCGCTCTCGACGCCCGAGAGCACCCCGGGGTCTCCGTGGAACGGAATCGCATTCGATGCGGAGGGGGCCCTCTGGATGCAGCGGGCGATCACCGCCGACACGTCGGGCGACGGGCTCGCGCACACGATTCTCGCGCAGGTCGACCCCGCGACCGGTGCGGTCACGCGTTCCGAGGACAAGCCGTCGGAAGCGGGGTCGTCGGAGGTCGGCATCGACCTCGCCAGCTTCGCCGCAGCTCCGGTGGCGTACTCCAACCCCGATTCCATCGTGGTGTCGAAGAACGTGGTCGGTCGCGCGAAGCCGTCGGACCAGTTCACGATCACCTCGGGTCCGCTCGGCAGCTTCACCGAGTACACCGCCACGACCACCGGAACCAAGACCGGTATTCAGGCCGAGACCGCCGGACCGAGACCGTACGGACCGTCGGGAAGCGGGACGATCTCCGAGACGGGGGCCTCTGGCACGAACCTGGCCGACTACACCATCACCTACGGGTGCACCTGGAACGCATCCGGCAAGGTCTGGATCCCGGCGGGTACGCCGATGAAGTTCGACGCGAGGACCAACCGGGCGACCGCTGATCTGCGGAACTTCTCGGAGTACGGCGGACTGAACTGCGTGATCACGAACACGCCCAAGGGCACCGCGGAGGCTCCGCCGAAGCTGATCCTGCAGAAGGACGTGAAGGGCCGGATCGGGCCGGGGGACCAGTTCGCACTGGAGATCACCGGGACCGGCACGACGCCGCTGGCGAGCGCGGTCACCACGGGGAGCCTGACCGGGATCCAGGCGGAATCCGCGGGTCCCGTGACGGTCTCCCCAGGGCTGGAGTACACGATCTCCGAGTCGGCCGGAAACAGCGGGACCGACCTCAAGAAGTACTCGACCCAGGTCGCATGCAACTGGAGTGACGGGGATGAATTCAGGCGCGGTTCGCTCTCGGCGGGCAGCAACGGGAAAACGCAGCTCAAGCTGCCGCCCATCCCGGCCGATCGCAGCGGCGACACGCTCACCTGCACGCTCGTGAACTCCACGTCCGCCGTGATCTCCGGGGCGCTCGACTGCAGCCCGAACACCGTGTACGGCACGATCCGGAACACGACCGCACGGACCGCAGGCACGCAGGAGTTCACGGCGGACGCCCAGGGGAAGATCACCGCGACCACCCCGTACGCGTACTCATTCACCTACTACGCCGGCACCACCTCGGCGCCGCCGTTCAACGGACTGGGCATCAACCAGGACGGCACGCTCGCGTACACGATGCGCGCCGCCACGGGATCGAGTCAGGTCGAGATCCATGCGTGGACCCCGACCGGCGCGACCACGAAGACGGCGAACGGTCCCGCGATCAAGGGACAGCTCGTCGGCGGAGCAATCGACCCGACCACCGATGTGTACTACTTCGGCGGTTACGAAGTCGTCAGGGTCGGCAGCACCTATCAGTCCATCCTGCACGTCTATGGATACACTCCGGGTGCCAGCGGAGGCTCGTACTGGCAGGCACTCGATGTGGCGATCCCTGAACCCGTGGCCGCCGGTGCCGTCATCAACGGCGACTTCACGTTCGACAGTGCGGGCAACCTGTACTTGGTCTGGAGCCCCAACACCGCCAACGACAACTCCGTCCTTGCTCGCGTCGAGGCGCAGAAGGTCCCGGCTTCTGCACCCGGTGGCGTGATCACCCCCGTCAGCAAGACGAACATCAGCAGCACGCTCGCGGGGTCGTCGCCGTACAACGGCATCACCTTCGACGGAAACGGAAACCTCTGGGTGTCGTGGGCGGATGGCGTCCAACGCCTCGACCCGGCAACCGGCGATGCCCTGCCGCAGGCGCTGAAGAACTCGACCGTCATCGACCTCGCTTCATGCGGGCTTCCGCCGACCATGAAGCTGCAGAAGGACATCGTGGACCGGAAGGCTCCTTCCGACCAGTTCACGATCGGCATCTTCGCCGATGGCAAGAGCGGTACCCAGCAGGAGGTCCAGTCTGCGACCACGTCGGGCTCCGAGCTCGGTGTGCAGGGTCCGAAGGCCGGTCCGATGGTCGCCCGGGTCGGGCAGCAGTACACCATTCGCGAGGTGGGAGCCGGCTCTCCGGTCGCCGCTCTGAGCAACTACATCACCGCGTACGAGTGCCGCTGGAACGATGAGGACACGGTCTTCGACTCCGGCGTGCTCTCGGGCGCCACCGAGCGTTCCGCCAAGCTGAAGCCGATCCCTGCGGGCAAGGGCGGCCAGGAACTGACCTGCACCTTCACGAACAAGACCGTCGAGGCGGCGCAGATCATCGCGAGGAAGACCATCGTCGACGCCGACGGCGAGAATCCCGAGCCGGGGGCCGGCTGGCAGATCACGACCACGAAGGTGAGCGGCAGCACTGGAACGGCAGTCTCCGCGCCCGCAGCACGCACGACCGGTGTCGACGGGTTCGTGCCCGATCCTTGGGCGCTGACGATTCCGAAGTCCTCCGATTCGGCCGTCGTGAAGATCGAGGAGACCCCGCAGGACGGCTACGAGTTCCGGTCGGGGGAGTGCGTGATCACCCCGTACTTCGGCGATCCGGTCACGGTGCAGATGACGGGACCGTCGATCACGCTCGGTTCCGGCGCGAACATCCGCACGATCGGGGCGAACGATCGAGTGGTGTGCGGGTTCGTCAATCAGGCGACGCTCGTTCCCACGACGGTCACCTGGCAGAAGGTGGACGCGGGATCCCCCGCGAACCACCTGGCCGGGTCGACGTGGCTGCTCACCGGCACCGACGTACCCGCGAACACGGTCGTGGTGGACTGCGTCGCGCAGGCGGCGGACGGATGCCCCGAGGGTCCGTATCTGGATACCGACCCGCGCGCCGGCTACTTCTCGATCGGCGACCTCGCGCTGGGTGCGTTCACGCTGACCGAGCATGAGGCGCCGGAGGGTTACGTGCTGGATCGCACTCCGCACGAGTTCTCGCTCACGCGCAGCGCCCCGGACTACGGCTTCGAACAGGCGTTCGTGAATCGGATGACCGAAGTCCCCGCGATCCCGCTCACCGGTGGGCTCTCGACAGACGCCCTCCTGGTCGCCAGCGGCGTCCTGGCGGCGCTCGCGATGGCCGCCGCGGTGTGGTGGCAGGTCCGCCGCCGCGATTCCGCAGCCACCCCCTCAGCGTGAGGCGCGCAGCCTCTGCGCTTCTCTTCCCCGCTCTCTGACCAGAGCACAACACAGAAAGGATGCGATTGTGACCAAACAGCACTCGCAGCGGTGGGGCGTGCGCCTCGCCGCAACCCTCGGTGCCGCCGCCATCGGCGCACTGGCGCTGGCCGCTCCGGCAAGCGCCGTCGAGTTCGGGAACATCGACCCGGACGCGACGGGATCGATCACGCTCCACAAGCACGAGTACCAGTCGGGCACCGGCGTCGTCGGTGATCCGAACGGTGACGGCGCGAAGCTCCCCAACCCGATCGCGGGAGTCGGCTTCACCGCCTACGAGATCACCGATCTCGACCTGACCGTTCCCGCGAGCTGGGACACCCTGTCCGGGCTCCAGGTGCCGGCGGACGCGTGTGCGACGCCGAGCCTGGCCGGGCACACGCTGGGCGGTGCGAAGCCGTTCGCCGACACCGACGCCGACGGCGTCACGACGCTCGGCGGCCTCTCGGTCGGTGCGTACCTGATCTGCGAGACGAACCCCCCGGCGGGCGTGACCGACATCGCCGCCCCCTTCGTGGTGTCCGTGCCGTTCCCGGATCATCAGTCGGATGCTCCCACGAACACCGATGGCTGGATCTACGACGTCCACGCGTACCCGAAGAACGGCCTCGCGGCGACGATCTCGAAGTCGATCGATCAGCAGAAGGACCTGGAGATCGGCTCGAAGGTCACCTTCCCCGTGACCACGTCGGTTCCGCGCATCGCCGATGAGAACCAGTTCACGCAGTACATGATCATCGACCCGATGGATCCCCGCCTGGGCGACCTCAAGGTCGAGGGCGTCACGCTCGACGGTGCGAATCTCGTCGAGGGCACCGACTACCGGGTCATCACCGAGGGCCAGACCCTGAAGGTGAACTTCACGCAGGCGGGCCTGGCCAAGCTCAAGACGGCCGGCGGCAAGAACGTCGTCACGACGTTCTCGGGCACGGTCACGAAGCTCGAGGCCGAGGGTCTCCCGACCGGCTCGATCATCAACGAGGCGTCGCTCGCGACGAACAACGAGAAGCGGACCGAGCCCCCGACCGAGCCGCCGACCGACCCCGAGCTGCCGCCGACCCCGTCGAACAAGGTCATCACCAACTGGGGCGACCTGCAGATCCTGAAGTACGACGGCGCCAAGGCCGACAAGTCCGCGGTGCTGGCCGGTGCGAAGTTCCAGGTCTTCGAGTCCGCCGACCCCTACGCCGCCGACTGCGGCGTCGAAGCCACCGGCGACGCGATCGCCTCCGCGACCTCCGGATCGGACGGTGTCGTGAGCTTCGCGGGCCTGTTCGTGTCGGACAACGTGAACGAGCCGGGCAAGGACGCGGAGTCCCGCTGCTACGTGCTGGTGGAGACCGAGGCGCCCGCCAGGTTCGTCCTCGATTCGAAGCCGCGCGCCATCTCGGTGAAGACCGGCCTGACCAACACGTACGTCGCATTCGACGCCGAGGTCGCCAATACCAAGCAGAACGTGCCCGACCTGCCCCTCACCGGCGCGAACGGGCAGATGCTCCTGATGATCGGCGGCGGAGCGCTCGTGCTGTTCGCCGTCGGCGCCGCCCTGGTCGCGCGCAAGCGCACGCAGGTCGGCTGACGCAGTCGCCCGCGAGTTCCGCGCGCGTGCGGAACTCGCGGGCAGGTGGAGCGGAGGGCCGTCGGCTCTCCGCTCCACCTTCGTGTCCGTACGATTCGAGGGATCAGATGCCGCACTCACCGGCCCGCCGCGTCACGCGTTGGCGCGCGCATTGGCTCCCGATCCTGGCCGGGGCACTGGCCTGGTCGGGCATGATCGTGTTCACCTACCCGTCGGTCGCGAGCTGGCTCAGCCAGTACAACCAGTCGCAGCTCATCGACGGCTACTCCAGCCATGTCCGAGACGGTCTCGATCCGTCGGCCGCCGAGCTGATCCGGAGCGCGCACGCCTACAACGACGCCCTCACCTCGGGCGCGGTCCTCGGCTCGAACGAGCGCGTCCCCCAGGGCGACGGCAGCTCGACCGACGAGACTCTGGAGTACGAGAAACAGCTGCGTGCATCCCCGTTGGACGTGATGGCGCGCCTGCGCATCGACGCCATCGGGGTCGACCTGCCGGTGTACCACGGCGCCAACGACGACACGCTGAGCCGCGGTGTCGGCCACCTGGAGGGCACCTCCCTCCCCGTCGGCGGGATGGGCACCCGGAGTGTGCTGACCGCGCATCGCGGTCTCGCCAACGCGACGATGTTCACGAACCTCGACCGGGTGCAGCGGGGCGACACGTTCACGGTGGAGGTGCTCGGCGAGGTGCTCACCTATCGGGTGTTCGAGACGCAGGTCGTGAAGCCCGAGGATACCGAGTCGATCCGCGCGGTGCCCGGGAAGGATCTGATCACGCTCGTGACCTGCACCCCGCTCGGCATCAACACGCACCGCATCCTCGTGACGGGCGAGCGGATCACCCCGACCCCGCAGAAGGACCTCGACGCGGCCGGCGGCACCCCGGACGTGCCGGGATTCCCGTGGTGGATCGTCATCATCGCCGGTGGGACCGTCGCGGTCGGCGGATACGTATGGCGGAGCGGGCGCGTTCCCGCTTCGCAGCGTCAGGCGGAATGGCTCCCCACCGGGGCCAATCCGGAGAGGTGATCGAACACGATCTGGGTCTGCGTCTGTGCCAGCGCGGCGTTCGAGCCGAAATGCTCGGCCAGCAGATTTCTCAGCGCCGGCACGTTCTCGCACGCCACGTGGACGACCATGTCCCGTTCTCCTCCGATGAGGAAGACCTGCTGTACACCGGGTATCCGACGGAGTTCGCCCGCGATGTCCGGAACCCGATCTCGTTGATGTCCCTGCACTCGCACCAGGATGAGTGCCGACACGCTCAGTCCGAGGGCGTCCGGGTCGATGTCCACGCGATATCCCCGGATCACTCCGCGTTCTTCGAGCGCACGCACCCGGCCGTGGCACGTGGACACAGGAATGCCCACCTGATCGGCCAATTCCTTGTAAGGAAGCTGTCCGCGCTCCGCAAGTGCGGTGACGATACGACGATCGATGTCGGTGAGCTGAATCGCATTCATCTCCCTGGACCCCATTTCCTCAGAATCTGGAACGTATTCGGGTTCTGCGTGTCTTCATGAATCAGTTCCATGATCTCACCCAAACGCTCGAATCGTTGCGAGCATGAACCCACAGCACTCATTCGCAGAGAAGGGAATCGTGGTGCGTCTCATCGACCTCAGCCCGCCGATCGGCCCGTCGACGCCCCATTGGCCCGGCGACCAGCCGTTCCACAGGGCGGACCGCTGGAGCATCTCCTCCGGGGATTCGGTGAACGTCTCGACGACCACGACGACGGCGCATATCGGTGCTCACGTCGATGCCCCGAGCCATGTGCGTGAGGGCGGAGACACGGTCGAACGCACACCGCTCGACGCCTGCATCGGCCGATGCCTGGTGGTCGATGTGACCGATCTGGTCTCTCGCGCCGGAAACCCGCATCGTCCGGCTCCGGCGCAGTCCGTGCGCGAACGGCTCCGAGGGCTCGCAGGCGATGGCCGCGTCGAGCGCCTGATCCTGCGGCACCGCAGCAGGGCAGCGGGTATGTGGGACTCGGATACCCCTGGCCTCGACCCCGATCTCGTGACCTGGTTCGGGAGCCAGGGCGGAGCCCTGATCGGCATCGACCTGGACTCGTTCGATCCCGAGCGGAGCATCGAGCTCCCGGCGCACGCAGCCGCGGTCGACGCCGGCATCGTGATGCTCGAGGGCCTGGACCTCACCGAGGCCCCGGAGGGGTGGGGAGAGCTCTTCGCGCCTCCGATCCCCTGGCTCGGCGCAGACGCTTCACCGGCTCGCGCTGTGCTCCGCGTCGCCGGCTGAGCCTTCGAATCCCCAGCACCTCTCTGATTCCATCCATCGACCCCTGCAATTGGAGGCCCCCATGAATCGAGCTCGACTGTCGACCCGAGAGGAGTGCGTCGCCGCCGACGCACGCGACGCGCTCGCCCACTTCCGCGACCGCTTCGACCTGCCCGAGGGGATCGTCTACCTCGACGGCAACTCGCTCGGCGTGCTGCCGAAAGCCGCTCCGGCGCGCGCGAGCCAGGTGATCCACCAGGAGTGGGGCACCGACCTCATCGGCAGCTGGAACACGCACCACTGGTTCGACCTGCCGGTGCGCATCGGCGCCAAGATCGCCGACCTCGTCGGCGGCACCGCGGGAGCCTGCGTCGCGACCGACACGACCTCGCTCAACGTGTTCAAGGCCCTCGGCGCCGCGCTCGACATCCAGCGCCAGGATCATCCCGAGCGGCGCGTCATCATCTCCGAGCGCGAGAACTTCCCGACCGACCTGTACATGATCGAGGGGATGATCCGCACGCTCGACAAGGGGTACGAACTGCGTCTCATCGACGACGAGCATCCGCTCGAGGAGGCACTGGGAACCGACGTCGCCGTCGTGCTGCTGACCCAGGTGAACTACCGCACCGGGCGGCTCTGGGACCTGGCCGCCGAGACCGCGCGGATCCAGGCATCCGGAGCGCTCGCCATCTGGGATCTCTGCCACTCCGTGGGCGCCGTTCCCATCGGGCTCGATGCGGCGAATGCCGACTTCGCCGTCGGGTGCACGTACAAGTACCTCAACGGCGGCCCGGGATCGCCCGCATTCGTGTGGGTGGCCGACCGGCACGTGAACCGCGCCTGGCAGCCGCTCTCAGGCTGGTGGGGGCACGACAGGCCCTTCGAGATGGCCGTCGGATACGAGCCGAGCCAGGGCATCCGCCGCTACCTCACCGGGACGCAGCCCATGATCTCGCTCGCCACGATGGAGGTCGGCATCGACCTCGCACTCGAGGTCGACGAGGAAGCACTGCGCGCCAAGTCGCTCGAACTCACCTCGCTGTTCATCGACCTGGTCGAGGAGCGGATCCCGCACCACCCCCTCACGCTCATCACGCCCCGGGAGCACGCCGAGCGCGGCAGCCACGTCTCGCTGCGGCATCCCGAAGGCTACGCGGTGATGCAGGCGCTCATCGCGAACGGCATCGTCGGAGACTACCGCGAGCCCGAGGTGCTGCGCTTCGGCATCACGCCGCTCTACCTCGGCTACGCGGATGTCTGGGACGCGGTGGAGACGCTGCGCCGCGTGCTCGACGAGGAGCTGTGGCGGGCACCCGAGTTCCAGTCCCGCGGGGCGGTGACATGAAATGGCGAACTTCGAAGACATCCAGACCCGTGAGATCGGGCTGAAGAAGACGCTGAGCGCGGGCCAGCTCGGCATGATCGCGCTCGGCGGCGCGATCGGCACGGGCCTGTTCCTCGGGAGCAAGTTCGCGATCGGCTTCGCGGGTCCCTCCGTCATCGTGAGTTACCTCATCGGCGGCGCGATCGCGCTCATGCTCATGGGCGTGCTCGCCGAGATGACGGTGCAGCACCCGACCTCGGGGTCGTTCGGCGCATATGCGGAGCACTATCTGGGCCCGATGTGGGGGTTCCTCACCCGATACATGTACTGGCTCTGCATCGTGCTCGCCGTGGGTACCGAGGTCACTGCGATCGGCGACTACATGCAGCTCTGGTTCCCCGGCGTGCCGCCGTGGATCTGGGTCGTGTTCTTCTCCGCCGTGCTGATTCTGGTCAACGCGATGAACGTGAAGAGCTTCGGTACGCTCGAGTACTGGTTCTCGGCGATCAAGGTGTTCGCGATCGTCGCGTTCATCATCGTCGCCGCCTGGCTCGTGTTCTTCTCGGGCAGCACGGAGTACGGCCTGAAGAACTGGACGGCGGAGGGCGGCTTCCTGCCGAACGGGCTGTCCGGCATGTGGTTCGCCGTGATCGTGTCGATCTTCAGCTACCTGAGCATCGAGATGATCGCGATCGCCGCGGGTGAGGCGAAGGATCCCGAGACCGCCGTGAAGAAGGCGTTCAAGTGGACCATCTTCCGCCTGGTGGTGTTCTACTTCCTCACGCTCGGTCTTATCGTCTCGATCGCGCCGGTATCGCAGATCCTCGCGGGCGGCAGCCCCTTCGTGACCGTGATGCAGGTGATCGGGATCCCCTACGCCGACTCGATCCTCAACTTCGTGGTCATCATCGCGGCGCTCTCGGCGATGAACAGCCAGCTGTACATCTCGACGCGCATGATGTTCTCGCTCTCGCGTGCGGGCGAGGCGCCGGAGGCATTCGGCAGGCTGCGGAGGAACGGCGCCCCGCTGAACGCGCTGCTGCTGTCGACGGCGGGCATCGCCATCGCGACGATCATCGGCGTGCTGGTGCCGGGGGAGGCCTTCACCATGATGCTCGCCATCTCGATGTTCGGCGCCATGTTCACGTGGTTCCTGATCTTCGTCACGCACGTCTTCTTCCGGCGCAGGCTCGCCGCCGACGGCGTGCAGGCGAAGTACCGGGTGCCGGGATCCCGTATCGGATCGGTGGTCGGGGCGATCATGATGCTCGCGGTCGCTGTCTCGACGGCGTTCACCCAGGAGTTCTGGGCAACCCTGCCCTTCGGCATCGGGAGCCTGGTGGTAGCGGTGATCGCGTACTTCGTGATGCGCAGCAGGCGCGGCGCCGCCGCATAGTCCCGTGCGGTCGTTCGGCTCAGCGGATTCGCCTCCTCCGCCGAGACGGACGGCCGCACGTTCTCTGGGGGCAACAGTGGTCGTGCCGCGCACCTATGATGGTGCCGCACCAGGCAAGAAGGAGCAAGGTCTTGGATACTCAGCGCTCGACGCCGTCGCCGGGGATCGGCGGGTACGTGGACCACGAGTACTGGCGACGCGCCTTCCGGATGCGCGTCGACGAGTTCCGACGCAGCCAGCTCGAGGACTCGGGAAGCGCGAGCACGGGCAACGATGCGTACGATCGACTCCTCAAACTGGGGAGGATCCGGGTCACCAGCGTCGACGGCGCAGGCTCCCAGCTGAAGGTCGCCCACTTCGCAGACATCACCTTGACGCTGGTCCGGAGCCATCGGGGACAATCGGTGATCGAGCGAAGCGCCGATGAACCCGGTCGAGCGAGGATCGTGCTCGTCCGACGCGGCCGCCTCTCGCTCGAAGGCGGAGAGTACCTGATCAACGGGCAATACGTCAGCGTGCTCCTGCCGGGAGCCGACGACGTCACCTGCACCATCGAGGAAGACGACTCCGAGTTCATCTCCTGCCTCGTTCCCGCGTATGTGTTCGGAGACATCTCCGCGACGGTCGTCCCGAGCCCCGGCGCGGAGCACATCGACCGCGTGCTCACCGACCCGATCTTCCAGTTCCTCCTCGCCGCCATACACAATCCCACGGGGCTGATCGCCGGCCGTACCGCCCGCCAGGCCATCGGCGAGATCGTCCGCGCGCTCGTCCACCTCGTCTCAGTGCCCGAAGACGTCCCCGAGTCGCTCTTCACCCGAGCCCAGCAGACGATCCAACTCCACCTGGACGATCCGAAGCTCAACGGCGCTGCGGTGGCGCATCTGCTCGGCGTATCGCTCAAGCGCCTGCAGGCCGAGTATCGAGCAGCCGGCACCACGGTTCAGCGGGAGATCAGATCCGAGCGCACCGCCACGCTCGCCAGGATGCACCGCGAGAATCCCGACGTCGACCTGCTCCTCCTCGGCAGGAGCGTCGGCCTCATGTCGAAGTCGACGGTCTACCGTGCGCTCGCGGAGGATGCAGCGTCGGGGAGCGGGGGACCGCACCCGTCGTCGACCGTGCGCGAGGACTGAAAGGGAGGAGTGCGCCCGAGTCTCACGCCCCGGGAAGGCGAGCACCCGACGTGTCGTGAGCCGGCACGAAGAGCACGGCGCATGCGGTGGTGACGGGCATCGAGAGCACCAGCCCCGCGGCGCCGATGAGGGTGCGGATGATCTCCTGCGCGATCTGCTCGCTGGTGACGAGGTCGACGAGATCGCGCGGTTGCGTGGAGACGAGCAGCAGGACCACGAGCATCGCTCCGGTGTAGGCGAACACCAGCGTGTAGATGCTCGATGCGATGTGGTCGCGGCCGATCCGCATGGCCGCACGCGAGATTCTGCGCTTCTCGAGGCCCGGATTGAGCGCGCGCATCTCCCATACCGCCGACGCCTGGGCGACCGTGATGTCGTTCAGCACACCGAGCCCGGCGATGACGATCGTGGCCGTCAGCAGATCGTTCATGCGCAGCCCGGGGACCGCGATCAGCAGCCCCGCTTCCTCGGTCGAGGCGATCCCGCTGAAGCGCAGCCAGTGCGTCACCGCGACCCCCGCGACCGCGGTGAACAGGATCCCGAAGATGGATCCGAACAGGGCCGCGGTCGTGCGATGGGAGATGCCGTGGGCGAGGTACAGCACGACCGTCATGATGCCGACGGCCCCCACGATCGCGACCGGGATCGCGGGACGGCCCGCGAGGATGGCGGGGAGGACGAACGTCGCGAGCAGCGCGACGGCGATCCCGACTCCCGCGAGGGCGAGCGCGCCGCGCACGCGCCCGACGGCGACGACGACGAGCGCGAAACCGATCGCCACCGCGAGCATCTTCCCGCCGCGCGGATGGTCGTAGAAGGCGTAGACCGGTTCACCGCCGTCCGGCCCGTACCCGGTCGACGCGATGAGCCGGACGGTGTCGCCGACGCGGATGTCCTGCGCCTGCGACGCCATCGGGTCCAGGCTGAACGTCACCGTCTGCCCGATCGGCAGCGACGCGTACGCGCGCAGGCAGGTGTCCGTGCCGGCGCTCGCCGCCGCATCGCTCGCCGCCGCATCTCCCTCCGCGGAGGGGGGAGACGCTCCGCACGCCCCCATCGTCGCGGAGGTCACCCGTGCGGTCACGACCGTGCTCGTCGCCCCGGCCCCGGCCGGCTGCCGGGGCAGCTCGTCCGGGGCCGGCCAGAGCATCGCCATGGCGCAGGCCGTACCCACGACGATCAGGCCCACGATCGCGATCAGGGCCGCGGAGCGGATCCGGGAACGCCTCAGAAGCGCCTCAGCGGCGCTGTGCATGGTGTGCATCCCGGTGCGTTCCCGTCTCCGTCATCAGCCGAGCGCGATGGCCAGCTCGTTCGGGGTGCGGTCGAGCTCGACCGACGCCACCTGCTCACCGGTCGTCAGGTCCACCGCGTGCACGCGATTCGCCGCCGGTTCCGTGATGTAGGCGATCTCGCCGTCCACCTTGATCGCCGGATGGGCGTCCTGCCACTCGGCCGGCCCCTCCCACGGCGCGATGACCGGGAATGATCGGGTCAGCTCGCCGGTCTCGGGGTCGAGGACATGGATCTGCCCGTCGGTCGACAGGATGTACGCGAGATCCCCGGGTCCGCGGGCGAGGTCGCGGAACGTGTACTGCACCTCGGCGGGCAGCTCGACGACCTCGAGCGTCTTGGCGGCGGTGTCGATGAGGGTGACGGCGTTCAGCAGGTAGCCTTCTGCGTCGGGATCGTCGTTGTAGTCGCCGACCACGATCGGGCTGGTGTCCGTGACGAAGGCGTTGCCCATGCGGCCGTAGTCGTCCGGGGCCGCGAGCTTCGTGAAGGCGCCGTCCGTGAACAGCAGGGCGCCGTCCTCGCAGCCGAAGACGACGGCCTCGTCGGCGGCCGTGCCCTCGCCGTGGATGCCGGGGCACTCGTCGTTCGCCGCCTCCGCGTGCCAGTGGTCATCGTGCGGGTGCAGCACCTGCGCACCCGAGCGCGACGTCTCGTCGCCTACGGTCGTGAGCAGCGCTCCGTCCTCGAGGACGATCGAGACGCCGTGGTGCGGAGCCTCCGCGGTGTGGGTCGTGGTCTCGGGCAGCGCTTCGTAGCCGTCGGCGAATCCCGCAGTCGGGACGATCGTCGTCGTACCGGTGCCGTCGTCGAAGAGCACGGTGCGCTCGCCGTGGACGACGACGTGCCCGGCGGCCTCGGCCGCGAACCGCGCGTCGGTGAGCGAGGGGGCCGCGGTGTCGAGCATCTGGAAGCCCTCGGACGTCGTCACCGCGATCGTGCGTCCGTCGCCGAAAGCGTTCAGGCGCGTGAACTCCTCGGTGGCGAACTCGTCGACCACCTCGAGCGTTCCGGGGTCGAGCACCGCGATCCCCCCGGAATAGGAGACGGCGACGCGTCCCGTCGCGTCCTCGGCGGTGCGGGACGACCGCTCGGTGTCTGGCGGGGTGGTGCCCCCGTCTCCGCCGCCGGCGCAAGCGCTGGCGAAGAGCGAAATCCCTGCGAGCGCCGCGACGGCCCCGCCGATCCTCAGGTGTCGTTTCATCTGCTTCCTTTCGTATCGGACTCCTCGGAAGGGTCCGGTTGGGGTGCGAGTCCATCGACGATGCGCTGCGTGTTCGTGCGCATCATGGACACGTAGGTATCTGCGTCGGTTCCCGGTTCGTCGAGGGACTCGGTGTACAGCTCCACGACGTCGACGTCGACACCGGCCTCGGAGGCGAGGACCTGCATCAGCCGATCGGGCTGGGACGATTCGGCGAAGATCGTGCGTACGCCGGCACGGTCGATCGCTTCGGTGAGCGAACGGAGATCGGCGGCGCTCGGTGCGGCGAGCGTGCTTCCCCCGGGGATCACGGCTCCGACGATGCGGAAACCGAACCGTTGGGCCAGGTAGCCGAACACGTGGTGATTGGTCACGAGCGCGCGCCGCTCGGCGGGGATCCGCGCGAACGCCTCGGTCATGTCGGCGTCGAGGGCGCCGAGCTCGGCGCGGTACGCGTCCGAGCGAGCGCGGATCCCGGCCGCATCGATCCCGTCCACTTCGATCAGCGCCGACTCGACCGCGTCGACGACGGCGTCCATGCGCGCCGGGTCGGTCCAGAAGTGCGGATCGTCGGCCCCTCCTGCGTCCTCCGACCGGTAGGGCAGCACGTCGATCTCGTCCCCGGCGACGACCGTGGGCACGCCGGCCGCCGCAGTGCGCTCGATGTGCCGGTGGAGGCCCTCCTCGAGCCCCAGGCCGTTGATCACGAGCAGATCCGCGGAGTCCATGCGGGCCGCCTCGCGCGCGGAGATCTCGAAGGAGTGCGGGTCGGCGTTCGGCCGCATGAGGACGGTCACCTCGGCGGCATCCCCGGCGAGGCGACCGACCACATCGCCGAGGATGTTGGTCGTGACGACGATCTGCGGGCGCTCGGGCGCAGCTGCCCCCGCGCAGGCGTTCAGTGCGGTGCCGAGCAGCGCGGCCGTGAGCATCGCGGCCGCCGCGCGCCGCAGCCTCACCGCCCGACCACCGTGAAGAAGGCGGGCGCGGTCGGCGTCGTGAGCGACCGGGCGATGCGCGCGCCGTCGGCGAAGTCGATCTCGTGGACGACCCCGGCTTCGGGGTCGTTGACGTACGCACGGTGCTCGTCGACGACGAGCGAGGATCCCGCGCCGCCGTCGGGAAGGAGCGGCGCCGTCGCACCGACGGTCGTGCCCGAATCCGCGCGGACGACCACGACGCGGCCGTCGGCGTCGATCGCGACCACATGGCCCTCTGCATCGTCCACTGCGGTGACCCGGGTCAGGGGGCGCTCGGTGGGGACGAGGGACCAGGTGCGCTCGCGCGCGTCGAGGAGCCAGAAGCCGGTGTGGCCGGCCACAGCGGCGACGGTCGGGCGGCCCTTCCGCCCGTCGAACGCTCGTGCGCGTTCGGCGGAGGTGCCGTCGGGGTACGGAATCCGCGCGACGGCGACTCGCGACTCCTGCCAGTTCGCGAGCACCGCGCCGTCGTCGCACCCGATCACGAGGCCGGCCCGGGTGGTGATCGCCCCCGAGGGGCCGGTGCAGGCGACGGGGTCGCCGGTCCTGCGGCCCGCACGATCGTGGTAGCGCAGCTCGTCCCCGTCGGCGACGAGGGCCCCGGCGCCGATGGGTGCGACCAGCCCTGACGGCTCCGCGGTCTCGAGCCGGAAGACCTCTGCGATCTCGCCGCGCGACAGCGCCGCGTTGTCGAGCAGCACGGCCTCGCCCGACCCGGAGAAGAAGATGCCCGTGCCGCCCGCCGTCGGCGTCGCGCTCGCCGCAACGGTCGCAGGGCCGTCGCCGGGAACGGTCCCGATGAGCGCGGGCTCGGACAGGTAGTAGTGGAAATGGTCGCCGTGATCCCAGCTCCAGCGGCCCGAATCGATGACCGTAACCCCCGCCTCAGCGGTGACGAACGCGTAGCGCCCGTCACTGACGAGCGACTCGGGGGCCGGCGCGCGTCCGATATCGACGGACCCCTCGTCGAGCAGGTCGAGCACGGCGCTGGTGCCCGCCGCGTCGACGGAGAGCAGACCGAGGGGAGGCTCGCTGACCTCCCGGGCGCCGGCGATCGCGCCGTGGTCGTCTCCCCGGTCGCCGGAGGTCTCGGGCGTCGCCGGCGTCTGGGGTGTCGGGGGCGTCGCAGGCGCGCAGGCGGCGAGCCCTGCCGTCAGCAGAGCCGCCGCGAGCGCGATCAGTGGGCGGGAGATCATCGGTGCCTTTCGAGCTGGGGTTCGTGGACGGGGCCGCGGTGCGCCCGGTGCAGGGCGAGGCGGGCGGCGGAGGCGCGCGTCGCAGACGACAGCGCGGCGAGGCAGACGGCGGTGGCTCCGATGGTGGGGCCGGCCGCGGTGGCGAAATGCCAGGACCCGAGCAGGCCCAGCAGTACGGCGGCGATTCCGAAGGCCGTGGCGCAGAGCATCGTGAGCGGGATCCGGGCGGTCCATGCGCGTGCGGCGACCGCGGGGGCGAGGAGGAGCGCCACCACCAGCAGCGTGCCGACCGCTTGAAACGATGCGATGACGGCGAGCGTGACGAGCGCGACGAGGGTGACGTGCGCGATCTGCGGGCGCAGCCCGAGGGTGCTGGCGATGCGGGGGTCGAAGGCCGTTGCGACGAAGGACCGGTGGAACAGGGCGGAGACGCCGAGGGCCGAGACGGCGGCGGCGAGCAGCACGAGGAGGTCACCGGAGGCGATGGCGAGGATGTCGCCGAACAGCAGTGCGGTGGCATCGGTCGCGAAGCTCCGCGAGTGCGACACGATGATCACGCCGAGCGACAGCATCGCGACGAACAGCAGACCAATGCTCGTGTCGTAGGACAGGCGCCCGCGACGCTGCAGCACGCCGATCGCCGCGCTCATGACGGCGGCGCTCACCGCGGCGCCGATCGCGACGGGCGCGCCGATCACGGTCGCCAGTGCGACGCCGGGGAGCATGCCGTGCCCGATCGCCTCGCCGAGGAAGGCCATGCCGCGGATCACGACCCACGTCCCCACGACGCCGCAGATCACGGCGACGAGGGCACCCCCGCAGAGGGCGCGCGCGAAGAAGTCCACGGCGAACGGTTCGAACAGGGCGGTCATGGGACTTCACTCTACACAAAAATGATAATCATTCTCATTTGGTACGCTGTCGCCGTGAATCCGATTCCTGCGATCTCCGCCCGCGGCGTCTGCTTCGGCTACGCCGCCTCCGACGTGCTGCGCTCCGTCACGCTCGACCTGCATCCCGGCGAGGTCGTCGCTCTCGCGGGGCACAACGGATCGGGGAAATCGACGCTGATCGAGCTGCTCGCGGGCCTGCGTGCACCTCGCCGTGGCGAGATCCATCGGCGCGGGGACCTCGCGCTCGTTGTGCAACGCCCGTCAGTTCAGGACGCGCTCCCCGTGACCGCGGCGGATACGGTGCGCATGGGCACCTGGAAGCGGGGGCGCCGCCGGTCGCGCGCGGCCGCGCGGCGCGCCGTCGACGACGCGCTGTGCCGCGTCGGGATGGCGGACCACGCCGATCGCCCGCTCTCCGAGCTGTCTGGCGGGCAGCGGCAGCGCGTGTTCCTGGCTCAGGGCATCGTGCGCGGGCCCGACGTGCTCCTGCTGGACGAGGCCGCTGCGGGACTCGACGCGGCGAGCGGCGACCGGATGCGGCGGATCATCCGCGAGGAGGCCGCTCGGGGCGCCGCGGTCTGCACCGTCACGCACGACGCCGCGGCCGTGTCCGCCGCAGATCGGGTCGTCCGTCTCGAGCGCGGAAGGATCGTCGATCCGGAGGCAGTGCCCGGTGGCGGACCGGTGTTCGAATAGTCGATAGCACCGCTCGATACGCTGGGGTCGAAGCCGGCCTCGAGGATACGGAGCACGGAAATGCGCCTCTCGCACGGTGCCCTCGACGGGGTGCCCAGACGTCACCGCGCCTCGCCGTTCGCGCGCCTCGCCGCGGCGGTCGGCCTGTGCGCGATGCTGTCCGCGCTCGGGGCCTGCGCGACCCCGGCTCCCGGGGGATCCGCGATCGCGGCCGATGCCTCGACTGCGATCCGCGCATTGCCCGCCGGCGCAGGGTTCGACTACCAGCTGGGCGGGCCGTACGACCCCGCTCCGCGCGTCGAGATCGTCGCGCGGGACCGCTCTGCGCCGCCCGCGTCGCACGCGTACTCGATCTGCTACATCAACGCCTTTCAGACGCAGCCAGGCGAGCGCGAGACTTGGCCGGACGGCACGCTGCTGGTCGACGACGACGGGCCGGTGATCGACCCTGATTGGCCGGATGAGGTGCTGCTCGACACGTCGGGTGCAGCGCAGCGCGACGCGATCGCGGCGGTCGTGACGCCCTGGATCCGCGACTGCGCGGACCGCGGCTACGACGCCGTCGAGTTCGACAACCTCGACAGCTTCTCCCGTTCCGGGGGCGCGCTGACGCTCGCGGACAACCTGGCCCTCGCCGCGACGCTCGTCGATGCCGCGCACGCCGCGGGTCTCTCGGCGGGTCAGAAGAACGCGGCCGAGTACGCCGCCGAGCTGCACCGGGAGGCCGGGTTCGACTTCGCGGTCGCCGAGGAGTGCGCGGCGTTCCGGGAGTGCGGCGCCTACCGCGACGTCTACGCCCGGCGCGTGCTGGACATCGAGTACACGGATGCGCTGCCCCGCCCGTTCGCCGAGATGTGTGCGGACCCCGAGGCGCCGTCCGCGATGATCCTGCGCGACCGCGACCTGCGGACCCCGGGGTCGCCGGACTATGTGTTCGAGGCCTGCTCGCGCGTCTGAAGCAGCGATATGCTCTGCACATGCACACCAAAGTTGTCAACGGGGTGACGTTCACGCTCACGAGGCGGGATGCGCCCGGCCCCGACCTGAGTGCCTGGTACTGGCTGGGGAGCGACGGGTCCTCGCTCGACCTCGACGAGGCCGAATTCCGTGCCCTGCGCGCGAGCGAGGTCATCCTCGACGAGTAGCGTTTCGCCCCTCGCATCGGGGGACCCCGGGCGGCCGCGCTGGGCTATCCGTCGAGCAGACCGTCGCTCGTCGCGGCGTCGCGCAGCTCGATCTTGGTGCTCACCCGTCGCCCCGCGGCCTGATACTTCTCCTTCACTCGCCTCAGGTAGGTCTTGGCGGTGTCGCGCTGCACGCCGATAGCGGCGGCGACCGCGTCGAGGGTGAGCCCCGAGGCGTACAGCACGAGCGTCCGCTCCTCCTGCTCACTGAGCTGGGGTCGGTCGGGATCCTGCGCGATCAGCGCAGCGGTCGACGGCGATGTCCACTCGCGGCCGTCAAGCATATGCGCCACGGCCCGGAGGATCTCGTCGACGGAATCCCGCTTGCCGATGACTCCGGTGGCGCCCGCTCGCAGCATCTGACGGACGAGCGCAGGGGAGCCCACCGCCGAGAAGATGCCGACCTTCATGCCGTCGGAGACGAGGCGCCTGACGTGCGCCGGATCGGCTGGCGGGCCGTGATCCACCATGAGGTCGAGCAGCAGCAGGTGCGGCCGGATCCCCGTGGGCGCCGTGCGCAGCCACTCGACGAACGCGGGCAGCGTCTCGCCCGCGTAGGAGACGCGCATGCCCGGCGCCGCGTTGATCACGTGGCGGGTAAGCATGCGCTGCAGGAGATGATCCTCGACGATCGCGACGCGCCAGGAGTCGTCGGCCGCCCCTGCCGCTACTCCCGTCGTGCTCTGCGGCACCGCGCCCTCCCCAGGCCGAGTCCTCGTCATTTCCCCCGGGGCGGTCGCCCCTGTGCCACAATAATGGACATCGGGGGGCCTCATGTCAGCATCTGTGGTGCGTGAGGCGGTGCGCGCAGAGGATCCCTGGCCGTCTCACAGCTTCCATGCTGCCATGCGTACCGCCCAGATCACCGGTCTCATGACCGCGCAGGCGATCCTCTGCATCGTCGCAGTGGCCTCGGAGCTCCGGGTCGGCCTCGGGTGGCTCGTGCTCGTGCACGCCGCCGTCATCATCGTCGGCCTGGTCGTGCTCGCTTCGCGGAACCTGCACGCCAACTGGTTCATGGGGACCTTCTTCGCGGCGATGATGCTCGACCTGGCACTGACGCGTGAGATCTCGGAGCCGCTCGCAGTGCTCGCGTTCACCGCGTTCGTCCCCGCGATCTCGATTCCCATGATCCTCTCGCGCCGCACCTCCCGGGCCCTCGCCGGATCGCTCGTCATCGCAGTGCTCGCGGGCCTCTCGATCGTCGTGTTCCACCCCGATTGGCACTGGCGGATCTCGGCCACGGGCGGTGCCGCGCTCATCGCGATGTGCCTGGGAGTGGCGGTCTTCATCAGCGCACTGCACCGATTGACCGATACCGCGGATCGGATGAGCCTGGAAGCCGCGGAGGCGCAGGAACGAGCGGCGACATCGCGCCGGATCTCGCGCGCGGCGACCGACGGGATGCGCCTCCTGCACGACACCGTGGTCAACACCCTGGGCTCGATCGCCACGGCGAGTCCCTACATGTTCGACGACCGCGTCATGCGCGAGCGGTGCCGCGAAGACCTCACCCGGATCGAGGAGTATCTCGCGGGGATCGCCGACAGCGGCTCGCGGGCATTCGATTGGCGCGACCGGGGTCTGCTCCACGTGGTCGAGACGGGGATGGGCCGCGAGGAGCTGCTCCGCTACCTCGCCCTGCTCCCCGAGGGCGAGGCCGATGCGCTCCAGGGGTGCGCGCTCGAAGCCCTCCGCAATGCGACGAAGCACTCGGGGGCCCGCGAGGCCGCCTTCGACGCCCGGATCGTCGCGCACGCGCTCGTCCTCACGGTCGCGGATCGGGGCCGCGGCGTGCTTCCCGGCAGTGCAGCGGCCGAGGCGCTCGCGGCATCATTCCGCCACCGGACGGCGGAGACCGAGGTCGAGGTCGAGGTCGTGGGCACCGGGCAGGGGACGGCCGTGCGGATCACCTGCCCGCTGGACGCAGTGCCGGAGGCCGAGCGCGTCGCTGCAGGCGTCTCGACGCGCGAGGTGATCGAGGCGATGCGGCGTCGAGTGTCGTGGATCCCTGCGACGCCCGCGCTCTTCGCCACGTTCGTCGGCCTCGGCGTGCAGCCCGCCGGGTTCCCCGGGGTGCATCTCGCCTTCCTCATCACCGTCGGGCTGGCGCTTGCAGTCTGGTTCGCCTCCCGGGAGGGGAGATCGCTCCCCGCGCCCGTCGTCCTGCTCGTCCTCGCCGGGTATCCGGTCAGCGCGCTCCTCGCGCTCGCCGGCGCCGACCTCGCAGATGCCGCCTACGCATTCCCCTCGATGATGTTCACCTCGGTTCCGATCCTGCTCCACGCGGTCGTGCGCAGTTGGCGGATCACCTCGGCGATCCTCCTGCTCGGAGGGGCTGCGGTCGTGGGGCGCTGCATCGCCGCATCGGTGATCCGGGTCCCGGAGGACGCGGTGCGCGTCGGTGCGCTGTTCATGCCCGTAGTATGCGGCATGGTCATCTGGCACATCTTCGACGTGCAGATCACCCGGATCGGCGGCATGCTCGCTCACGACCGCCGAGTGGCGATCGAGGCCAGGATCGAGACGGCGGCCCGGCGGGCGGCGGCGGCGGGCCGCGAGCGACTGAACGCGGCGGGGCTCGTGGACGCCCTCGCGTTGCTGCGCGGTCTGGCCGAGGGACGTCTCGATCCCGCATCCCCCGACGTGCGCGCGCGATGCGCCGCCGAGGAGCGTCACCTCCGCCACCTCCTCGCGCTGCCCACCGATGCTCCGCACCTCTCCTGGGTACTCGCAACGGCCATCGCACGGGCTCGTTCGCTGGGCGTCGAGCTCCGGCTGCAGGCAGACGGAGCCTCGGCCATGGAAGCCGAGGTCGCGGATTCCTTCGGCAGAGTCGTGCTCGCGGCGATCGCAGCCGCGTCCCCCGGGTCCGGACTCGTCGTCAGCGTCATCCCGGCGCAGGACTTCCCCCGGCTCTTCGTCGTCGGCGACGGCCTCGAGGGATGGGCGGACAGCGTGAGCGGCATCGCGAAGCCGTGCACGGCGACGGTCCAGCGATTCGGAAACCAGACGATCGTCGAGGTGCGTGCGGCGGTCGGCGCCATCGACCGGCCGAACCGCGCTCCCGCGCCCTCTGCAGCCCCGTGACCTCCGTTCGGGGATCACACGGTCGCCGCGGCCCGAACCGGATTCCTATGAGTCTGTTACGATCAGCCTGCTGAGAACGGATCGATGAACAATGGGGGTCGACCGTGGAACACCGGGGAGCGTCGACCGACGACGCGGGGGAGCATGCGGACTCCGACCTGATCGCGCGCGCCGCGGCGGGCGATGCCGATGCGTACGCCGAACTGTGGCGACGGCACTACGCGGCGGGAATCCGCGCGGCGCGAGCGATCACCACCAGCATCGAGTCCGAGGACCTGGTGCAGGAGGCCTTCACGCGCATCTACCGTTCGCTCCGCGGCGGGCGCGGGCCCCGACAGACCTTCCGGAGCTACCTGTACGCGACGATCCGCAACACCGCTGCCACCTGGGGGAAGCGGATGGGGCACGAGGTGCCGCGCGACGCCTTCGACGAGTTCGAGGAGACCGGACCGCACGAGGTCGCCGGAAACGACGAGATCGATGCGAGGTATGCGCTCGCCGCGTTCCGCGACCTGCCCGAGCGCTGGCAGGAGGTGCTCTGGTACCTCGAGGTCGAGGGCTTGAAGCCCGCCGCTGCGGCGAAGCTCCTCGGCATCTCGGCGCACGCGACCTCGCAGCTCGCGGTGCGCGCCCGTGCGGGATTGCGCGACGCCTGGGTCTCGGCGCACATCTCGCGCACCCGCCTCGACACGGAATGCCGCTGGGTGGCCGACCGCCTGGGCGGATACATGCGGGCGTCGTCGAGCGTCAGGGAGCGGGCCCGGATCGATCATCATCTCTCCGAGTGCGACAGCTGTCTCAAAGCGGCGGGCGAAGCCAGGGTCATCGCGTCGCAGCTGCGCGTCGTCGTCCTGCCTCTGGTACTGGGCGCCGCCGGGGCGACGGCGTTCCTCGCCTCGCTGCAGGGCGGCGCGTCGGCGGCCGCGGCGGCTCCGATCGTGGCCGCTGCACCGCCGACCATGCCCCACGCGGTCGTCGCCTCATCGCTCTCCGGGCGGATCGCCGCCGTGGCCGGGTGGAAGTGGGCAGCGGCTGCAGCCATCGCCGGCGTCGTGATCACCGGCGCGCTGCTGCTGCCGCCCGGATCAGCCGAGGAGCGCGCTGAAGCCGGTCCGAGCAGCGAGGCGGTCCGGTCGTCTCCGGACGCCGCTCGGGTCGAGTCGCCCGAGCCGACCCCGCCCCCCGAACCGCAGTCCCGGACGACACCCGAGGACCCCGAGCCGGCGGTTTCCGAGCCGCAACCCGAGCCGGTCCCGGAACCCGAACCCCAGGCGCCGACTCCGCCAGTGACGACCGAGCCCGAGCCGCCCGAGCCCACCGGGCTCCCGGCACCCGCGGTCTGGAACGCATCGAGGACACTGCAGCCCGACGGCAGCTACGCGATCACGGTGATGCTGGGCGGTGTGGACGGTGCGAGCGTCGTTGCCTACCTCGACGGAGCGGAGATCGCGCGCGGAGAAGGGCCGACTCCGCAACTGACCTTCGCGGCGACCGCCGACCAGTACGCCTCGGGTGCGCTCGCCTTCGCTCTGGTCGACGACCCCCATGTGGGGGACATGACGGAAACGCGTTCGCCCCGGGATTGGTGCGAACCCGGGGCTTAGCGCAGGGGCGCCAAAGATTCTCCTGTGAACTGCGTGATGATTCTGAGAGAGTGTGGTCTCGAAGGGTAAGGGACGCATCTGCGTTGAGTTGCGACCCTCATGGGATCCGGCCGGAGCGACTCGAACGGCACATCGGCTCCCGTGTTCTGAGTAGCCGCCGGTAGGACTCCGGCGACGCACCACAGGGGAGAAGAGATATGCATCTGTTCGCACGGAAACAACGCGGTTCGGGGGGAACCGCCCGACGGCTCTGGCGCGCCGGCCGCACTGTCGCGGCGCTCGCGCTCGCCGCAGTGATCGCGATTCCCGCGCTCGCGGTGACGGCGGCGTCGCCCGCGTACGCCGCCGGGGGGACCTTGAATCTCACGATGGAGGCGGTCAACGCGACCGTGAAGTCGGGCGAGGGCGCCTCGTTCCGCATGCAGTGGACCTGTACGGGATCCGGAACCTGCGACGGCGCGAAGATCGAGGTGCCGGTCCCCGTGGGCGTCTCGGACTCCGCGGCATTCCCGGACGGCATCCCGCTGACGGTGACGAGCCAGAGCGGCGTGAACGTCGGCGCCGGCGAGATTCCGGGATCGGGCACGATCGTCGGCACCGCGCCGAACCGGACGCTCGTCTGGACCTTCCCCGCTACGGTGGCCACGGGCACCTCGGGCACGATCTCCTTCACACTGGCTGCACCGAACTCGGTGACTCCGAACGGAACGACGATCGCGCCGGTGGGCACGTTCTCGGCCACGGGAGCCACTCCGGTCGTCGCGAACGCCGATGAGAGCGAGCGGACGACGGTGACGTCGGCCGTCACGCTCAAGGTGACGAAGGCGAAGCGGACGCCGACCGACGTGCCGTACGTGAACCAGCAGGTCACGTACGCCATCATGGTCGGCTACGAGGAGCAGTTCCCCGCGACCACCAACCCGACGATCTACGCCAAGAACATGCACGACGTCTGCGAGACGCTCGGCGTGCAGGCGCTGCAGAACCTGAAGGTCGTCGACACGCTGCCGGCCGGCGCAGAGTTCGTGAATGCATCGCACTCGGGCGCCTATGATCCGGCGAACGGCACGATCACATGGGACCTCGGCTCGTCGATCAACGACACCGCGCCCTACGCCTGCAAGCCCTACAACGGGGCGACGAACTGGACCGGGACGCCGTTGACGGTCACGGTGAAGTACCCGAGCCCCGCCTTCTCGGCGAATCCGAGCCCGACGGCAGTGACGAACTCGGTCGTTGCGACGGCGAATCAGTGGGGAGAGCCCACTGAGACCCTCTCCTCGAACAGCGCCGCGTCGCACGCGCTGCGGGAGGGCTCCGCGGGTTCCAGCGTCGCGAAGCAGCCGGGCTACGACTGGGCGGTGGGCAACCCGCTCTACCGGGACGTGCCGAGCGGCACCATGTCGGGGGGCACGGGCAGCTCCATCTACAACTTCATCGGCACGACGAGTGAGTCGGAGCCCGTTCGCTGGCAGATCACCGACGTGATGCCCTGCGGCCTGACATCGCCGACGAATGCCGCTCAGACGGACTGCGCGACACCCGCGTTCACCGGTCTGACGTTCGCGGCCGATCAGTACCTTCCCGAGCTCGATGTCGCGTACACGACGAACACGGGGGCGACGGGCGTGTGCACGATCCCCGCCGGAACATCGATGTCTGACACCGTTCGGCGCTTCTGCGTCGGCACCTCGAACTCTCAGCCCATCGCGCTGCCCGCGGGCCAGTGGATCACGAAGTTCGAGCTGGACACCCCGGTCCCCGCGTTCGGCGGCGGTCGGCTCTACGTCTACGGCACTCCCACGCAGCATGTGCCGACCGAGAACGTCGACACCGTCTACAACAACCCGTACCTCGACGTGGATCGCTCCGACGTGCACCCCTGGTACGTCACGGTCGAGAACTGCCCGGTGGTGAACCAGATCACCAACCAGGCCGGCCACGTGCAGCTCGCGACGCCGCAGCAGCAGACGGCAGCCGATAACGGCGGCATCTGCGGCTACCGGCAGGTCATGTCGGATCCGTTCAACCTGCGGCCGGCGAAGAAGATGTACGACGCGACGCTGCCGGGTACGCCGCCCGCGGTGCCGTCGGTGCAGACCGGGCAGACGCTCACGGTCGACCTGTCCATCTACCGCAGCACGAGTCAGATGAACGCCGGAGTCATCGCGCAGTCGAAGCTGACGCCGACGGTCACGGACGAGCTCCCCGAGAACCTCGAGTTCGTCGACGGATCGCTCCAGATCGTCGCCGCGAACACGGGTGCGCAGCCGTACGTCACCGCGCTCGGTGCACCGGCCGTCGAGGTGACCGGCACGGACCGCCAGAAGATCCGGGTCACGTTCCCCGATGCGAACATTCCGGAGGGCTCGACGAGCATGGCCAAGGAAGTGCTCGTGCGCTTCCAGGTCAAGGTGAAGGACGGCACCGCCGCGGGCACCTACCAGAACAGCTACCTGCTGACCGGAGCCGAGGGCGGCCCGGGGATCGATACGACGTACCTGCTGTGCGGAACCGGCACGATGGTCGACGCCGACCTGCAGCCGACGAGCGACCGTTCGAAGGCGGTCGGGTGTCAGGCGCAGGCCGGCTACACGGTGCTGCCGGTCCCGGGGGCCAAAGCCCTCAAGACGGTGCAGGGTGTGTACGACGCCGCCGCGGTTGACGCACCCGGCATCGGTTCGACGAACATCGGCGGCGGGGCGAAGTACGCCATCGACATCCTGAACTCTGGGTCCGTGAGCATCCGCGACGTCGTCGCGTACGACATGCTGCCGCGCGTGGGAGACTCGCTGACGCTCCCCGGGGCGTCGGGGACGCCGCGCAACTCGGAGTTCCCGGTGCGCCTGACCGGAGCGGTCGCAGCCCCGCAGGGTGCGACGGTCCAGTACTCGGTCGCTACCAACCCCTGCCGCGGCGATCTCGCAGGCACGGGCGGCGGCGCCATCGGCAGTGCACCAGCGGGATGCGTGAACGACTGGAGCGCCGTTCCGCCGCTCGGCGACTACAGCGCCGTGACGGCGATCCGCTTCGATTTCGGTGATCGCGTGTTCGCCGCGGGAGAGCGCGCGCAGATCATGCTTGACGTGCGTGCGGCCGGGCCGAACGTGACGACGGATGCCGCGCTCGACGGGGTCGCCTGGAACAACGTCGCGATCGTCGCGGTCGAGCACTCGAGCGGCCGCTCGACGCTGCCCACCGAGCAGACGCCCGTCGGCCTGCGCATGATCCCGGACCTGGCGTGGTCGAAGACCGACCAGACCACCGGGGAGCTGCTGGCCGGCTCGGAGTGGCGCCTCGAGGCGAAGGCGGGCTCCGAGCCCGCAGAGGTCGGTGTCGGCGCGAGCCTGCCGCTCGCGGTCATCGACTGCGTCGGTCTGCCGTGCGTCGGCGCCGACCAGGATCCCGCGGCGGGGAAGTTCTCCCTCGTCGGTGTCCCGTGGGGCGAGTACACGCTGACCGAGACGGCTGCGCCGGACGGGTACCAGCCCATCGCGGAGCCCATCGCGGTCAACGTGGCCCCGAGCGCGGTGGACCGCGGCACGCTGGTCCTCGACATCGGAGCGGTGAAGAACGCGCTGATCCAGGGCGAGTGGACGCTCGCGAAGACGTCGGACCCCGCTTCGGGATCCACGGTCGCCCCGGGATCGACGATCAGCTACACGCTGACCGCCTCCAACGACTCGGCCCACCCGGTGACCGGTGTCACGGTTTCGGATGATCTGGCCGAGGTGCTGAACAACGCGTCGTTTGGTGAGTTCACGAATGATGATGGTGGGAAGGCGACTCGTTCGGGTAATGACCTGACGTGGAACGTGGGGACGCTTGCTGCCGGGGAGACTCGGACGGTGACGTACACGGTCACGGTGAATGAGGACGCCATCGGGGTGTCGCTCAAGAACGTGGTCACGGGTTCGGGTGAGGTGCCGCCGACGGAGTGCACGGTTGATGAGCCGTGCTCGACGGAGCATGAGACGCCGGCGACGTGGTCGCTGTCGAAGACGTCGGATCCGGCTTCGGGTTCGGTGGTTGCTCCGGGGTCGACGATCAGTTACACGCTGACTGCGGTCAATGCTTCGAAGAAGGCCGTGAACGACGTGGTCGTTTCGGATGATCTGGCCGAGGTGCTGAACAACGCGTCGTTTGGTGAGTTCACGAATGATGATGGTGGGAAGGCGACTCGTTCGGGTAATGACCTGACGTGGAACGTGGGGACGCTTGCTGCCGGGGAGACTCGGACGGTGACGTACACGGTCACGGTGAATGAGGACGCCATCGGGGTGTCGCTCAAGAACGTGGTCACGGGTTCGGGTGAGGTGCCGCCGACGGAGTGCACGGTTGATGAGCCGTGCTCGACGGAGCATGAGACGCCGGCGACGTGGTCGCTGTCGAAGACGTCGGATCCGGCTTCGGGTTCGGTGGTTGCTCCGGGGTCGACGATCAGTTACACGCTGACTGCGGTCAATGCTTCGAAGAAGGCCGTGAACGACGTGGTCGTCACCGACTACCTGGATGACATCCTGGACGACGCGAAGTTCGACGACTTCGTGAGCGACGACGGCGGAAAGGCGACGCACTCCGGTGAGATCATCACCTGGCGCGTGGGTACGCTGCAGGCAGGGGAGACCCGGACCATCACCTACCGCGTCACGGTGAACGATGACGCGTTCGGGCGCACCCTGCGGAACGTCGTGACGGGTGATGCGGTGACGCCTCCGGGCAGCTGCACCGCCGAGGATCCGTGCGAGACCGAGCACACCACGCCGCCTGCGCCGGAGCGCCCGGACCTGGTGACGACGGGCGGCGATGCGCTGTGGCCTCTCGGCGTCGGCGGAGCGGCCCTGCTGCTGATCGGCATCGGATTCGTGCTCAACGCGCGGCGACGCGCGGCACGGAGCGAGTGATCGCCTGAGCCGCTGAACGGGTGAGCGGGGTGCGGGGTCGTTCTGGCCTCGCACCCCGCTCGTCGTTCTCCGAGACCCCGCGGCGGTCTTGCAGCCGTCTTGCGAGATTCGGAGATAAAGTTCTGCGTTTCGCGTGATGTTCTCCCCGGACCGCGGTCGTGTGAGGTGTGGGCCATCGTCTCCCCCCCCTTGAGGTGGCCCACACTTCAGTACATCTGAATACCCCGCATGCCCCCTCGTGCGGGACGATGGCCCGGTCCACTGCTGGACCGGGCCATCGGTATGCTCGGGGTCGAATCAGCGTTGAACGTCGCGCGCAGGATCCTCTGCGGTGTGCCCGGAATGGCGCGAGAAGCCCGCCCGCAGGACTGCTAGTGTGAAGCCATGACTCACCGCGCGAGCAGGATCCGGGTCGGGGATGGGGGCGTTCTTGAGGAGTGATCCTGAGGTGGCCGGTGGCCCCTTGACCTGGGCGTGCGTCGAGGACGGCTTCTATGTCGCCAGCCGCGGGACCGTGCTGCTCGGCTACATCGACCGCATCGAAACGGCTCGCTACCAGGTGTGCGACGCCGATGCGCATTCGCTCGGCTTCTTCGCCGCGCTGGAGCCGGCCATGCGCCTCCTGGAATCCGTGAGCTCGGGCGGCCCGGCGCTGGTCGAGCGCCCCGAGGGTGCAGAACAGGAGGACGGCGATGAGCACTAGCGGGATGCAGCTGAGCGCGCTCATCTACGCGAGCGACGCGATCGGATCCGCGGGGGAGCCGGAGCTCGAGGAGATCCTCGCCCAGGCGCGCGCGCGGAACGAACGGCTGGGGATCACCGGAATCCTGCTCTACCGCGACGGCCGCTTCGTGCAGTACCTCGAGGGGCCAGCGGAGGCCGTGCGCGAGGTATTCGCCTCGATCTCCGCCGACCCTCGCCACGAGCGCGTGCGTGTGCTGCTGGACTCCCCCGTCGAGTCGCGGCGATTCACGTCGTGGACCATGGGCTACGAGCCGTTGCGGGCGGCCGCCGCGCCGCCGCCCGCCGGCTTCCGCGACACCTTCGCCACGCTCGAGCGGGCCGACCGCGTCGAACAGGTGCTGCAGGCCATGGACGAGCTCGCACTCTGGTTCCGAGTCCGGTCGCTGCACCGCTGATCGACGGCCGAGCCGCACGCGCATGACCCGCCAGCCCCGACCCCCGGAGCCGCCCGAGGGGCAGTGCGTCGCCCGGGTCGCCCGGCTCGGCGAGGCGCGCTCGGTGCTGCGGGCGAAGGACGCGACGACCCAGGCGGGGTTCACCGCGGAGCGCATCCCGCAGGGCCTCTTCGCGCGGCGCCCGATCCTCATCGACGACGGCCCCGAGCACCTCGAGCACCGCAAGCAGCTCGTGCGCTTCTTCAGCCCGAGAACGCTGGAGGAGCGGCACCGGGCGTTCATCGAGCGGACCGCGTCCGATCTCGTCGCGGAGGCCGTGCGCGCCGGGCGCTGCCGGGTCGACGAGCTCGCACTCACCTGTTCCGTGCGTGTCGCGGCGCAGATCGTCGGGCTCGCGACGGGAAGCGACCGCGGGCTCGAGCGGCGCCTCGAGGCCTTCTTCCGCCAGCCCCCCGTGGACCACACGCGAGCGGATCACGGGCGCACCCGCGCCGACTGGGCTCGAGCGGCACGACGCGCGCTCGGGCCCCTCGCGGCCCTCTACTGGCGCGACGTGCGTCCGGCCATTCGCGCGCGCCGCGCGCGCCCCGCGGACGACATCATCAGCCACCTGCTCGCGCAGGGCTACCGTCCCCGTGAAATCCTCGTGGAGTGCCTCACCTACGGCACCGCCGGCATGGTGACGACGCGCGAGTTCATAGGGATGGCGCTCTGGCGCCTGCTCGACGACCCCGAGCTCCTCGCGCACTACCGCTCGTCCGAGCCGCCGGAGCGCCTCGCCCTGCTCAGCGAGCTCATCCGCCTGGATCCGCCGGTCGCCCACCTGTACCGCCGCGTGCGCGCGACGGCCGACGGGTGCCCCCACGCGCCTGGCACGCTCGTCGACGTCGACGTCCGCCGTGCGAACACCGATCCCGAGGCGTTCGGACCGGATCCCGGTGCGGTCGACACGCGTCGCGGTCTGCCCGCGGGCGCGCGCACGGGGCTCAGCTTCGGCGACGGCGCCCATCGCTGCCCGGGCTCCCACCTGGCGCTCCTCGAGACCGAAGTGCTGCTCACCGCGCTCATCGACGCCGGCGCCGCCATCGAGCACGAGCCGGATCTCGGCTTCGACACGCTCGTGCAGGGCTACCGCGTGCGCGATTTCGTCGTCAGCTTCGGGACCGCCGGCGGGCGGCGCGACGAGCCCGCCCGAGAGGGGCCCGGGCGATGAGCCAGCGGGCGAGACGCGGCCAGCTCTGCCTGCTGCCCGGGGGTGCGCTGCGCAGCGGGTGGCCCGCGACGCCCCAGTGCTGCAGCAGGGCGTTCGCCGCCGACCACCCGGTCGTCGCCGCGCGCTCCATGAGCGCGATCGGGAGGTCGCTGCGCACCCAGTCGCCCGCGAGCACGAGACCGGGCACGGGGGTCACCACCTCGGGGCGGTCCTCCCACGGGCCCGTACCGATGAGGGCGCAGTCGCGCTCGACGAGCAGCTGCTCGTCGACGACGCCGAGCGCGACCGTCTCGGGGTAGACCCGGGAGAGCTCGTCGCGCAGCCGCACCGCGATCTCCGCGCGCAGCTCCGCATCGTGCTCGGCGGCGGGATCGATCGCGTACGCGTGGAGCTCGACGACGCTCCCTCCGTGCGCGTCCGACCACTCGGCCGCCCCCCGCTCGAACCGCTCGAGCACGGTCACGTTGTCGAGCGGGCCGAACCCCGCTGTGCCGAGGAACGCGGGCCGGTCCGCTGCGACGCGGCCGTCGAACCAGAGCCTGAGGACGGCGAACGGCGGGGCGAGCTCGATCCGCGCCATTCGCTCGCGCCAGGCGAGGGGGCCGAGACCCGGAGATGCGGCGACGAGCTCGCGGGCGGATCGCGGCCCCGCGGCGAGCACCACCGCGTCGGCGCGCTCGCGCGAGCCGTCGTCCCGCGCGACGATCCAGCCGGGGTCCTCGGCCGAAGCCGCAGGCATCCGCTCGATGCCAGTGACCGTGCCCGTGACGGTGCGCACCCCGCGCGCCGCGAGCGCGTCCGCGAGCGGGCGCCACAGCGAGGTGTCGAAGTCGTCCCGCGGCACGTCGAACAGCAGCCCCTCCGCCGAGCCGAGGAAGTAGGAGTGGAACATCGCGACGAGCTCGCCTGCGGAGAACTCCCGCGGATCCGCGAAGAAGCTCCGCGCGAAGACCTCGAGCGCGAGGTGGCGGGCCCGATCCGGGAAGCGCAGCCGGTCGAGGAAGTCGGCGGCGCTCATGCCGTCGAGCTCCCGGAACGTCTCGGGGAAGTCGACGTCGAGGAGCGAGAGCGCCGTGTCGACGTCGACGCGCGCGAGGTCCCGTGCGCGGAAGGTGGGGCTCTGCGCCACGAAGGCCATGAAGTTCCAGGGCGGCGTGCGCGGGATCCGCGCGAACGAGTCGCGGTCGCCGCGGGAGCTGAGCACCGGGTAGTCCTCGACCGGACGCAGCATCTCGTCGGGTGCGCCCGCGCGGGAGAGGAGCGCGCGCAGGTTGTAGTACTGCCGGAAGAACGCGTGGAATCCGCGGCTCATCGTCACGTCGCCAGCCGCGGACCGCGTCCGCCACGACCGCACCCGCCCGCCGAGCTCGGGCTCCGCCTCGACGAGCGTCACATCGACCCCGCGCTCGGCGAGCCCGCACGCCGCGGCGAGGCCGGCGATCCCGCCGCCGACCACGACGACCCGACGCGGAGACCCGACGCGGGGCGCGCCGGCCGGCGCGGGGATCTCGATGGCGCGCGCGTCGCGCGTCCAGCCTCGCCGCGCCATCTCAGGCCCCGGCTTCCGGGGTGCGCCGTTCCTCGGCCATCGCGTCCCGACGCCCGACGGCCTTCCAGACGATGAGCGTGAGGGTGATCATGGCGAATCCGAACCCGAAGTCTTCGACCGGGATGTCCCAGGGGAAGCGGAGCCCGAGCATGGTCTCGGGCGTGTAGATCACGATCGGGTCGCTGAGCTTCGTCAGCCAACCGTCGACGAGCACCTGGAAGGAGAACATGATGACCATCGCGATCCAGTACTGCGCGGTGCGGAAGATGCCGGTCCGCAGCCAGAGCAGCTCGAGCAGCACGACCGCCAGCATCGTCAGGAGGGTGGCGACCGGATAGGCGGACCAGAGGTTCATCGAGCGCCTCCCCGGCCGGCGTCAGACCGCCCGGGGCCCGGGACGCGATCCCGCGCCCTGCCCCGGAGGAATGCGAGCACCCGTCCCACGGCCTCGTACGTGAGGAGCGCGCAGATCGGGATCACGACGAAGAACACGATCTCCTCGAGGGGCAGCCCGAACGGGCCCGCGATGCCGCTCGTGTACTTCGGGCTGTACGTCCACATGCCTGCCCCGATGGCGATGGCGTCCCAGACCGAGAACACGATGAGCGTGACGAGCACCGCCTGCACGAGCCGCAGCGGGCGCCGGTACACGCGGGCGCCGAGCAGGAACTCGAGCGGCAGGGTGATGATCAGGCACCCCGCCATGAGCAGGAGGTACTGGGAGGAATCGGGAATCGGCATCGCCGGTCAGCTCCGTTCGTGCAGTCGGGTCGGGGCGCGGTCGGGATCGGGTCGGACCGCCGGCGCGGATCGGACCGCGGGCCCGGAGCCGGAACGGCCTCGAGGAGCGGGGGCGGGCATCGGGGCGGTCGGCCCCGCCGAGTGATCCCCGCGGATCCGCTTGAGCACGAGCTCCGCGCTGATGAGGCACATCGGCACACCGACGCCGGGCGCCGTCGTCGCGCCCGCGTAGAAGAGGCCGTCGACGCGCTTCGACGCGTTCTGGGTGCGGAACATCGCGCTCTGCCGGAGGATGTGCGACGGGCCGAGCATCCCGCCGCGCCACGAGGAGTAGTCGCGGGCGAAATCGCCCGGGGCGATGGTCTGCCGCACGACGATGCGGTCGGGGAGGTCGGGGATGCCGGCCCACGATGCGATCTGCGCGATCGCCCGGTCGGCGATCGCCTCGACCGCGCGGTCCCCGGTGCCGTCGGGTCCGCCTGAGCCGATCGAGACGTCCGCGGGCACCGGCACCAGGACGAAGAGGTTCTCGGATCCTCGCGGCGCGACGCCCGCGTCGGTCGCGCTGGGCTTGCAGACGTAGATCGATGCCGGATCCGGCAGGGCGGTCTCCTGGCCGAAGATCGCGTCGAAGTTCGCGTCCCAGTCGGACGTGAAGAAGAGCGAGTGGTGGGGGAGCTGCGGCAGCTCGCCGCGCACGCCGAGCAGCACGAGCACCGCCCCGGGCCCGCTCTCGCAACGCGCCCACCATGACTCCGGGTAGCTGCGCGCCTGCTCGGGGAGGAGCTCGGTCTCGGTGTGGTGGAGGTCGGCCGCGGAGACCACGATATTCGCGTGCTCGAGGTGCTCGGTGCCGTCGGCGTCGCGCCACCGGACGCCGCTCGCAGCGAGGCGGCCGTCGGTGCGGCGGGTGAGGATCGCGGTGACCTCCGCGTCGGTCACGATCTCCGCCCCGTGGTCGAGCGCGAGGCGTTCGAGCCGATCGACGAGTTCCCGGAAGCCCCCGATGGGGTAGCGCACGCCGTCGTCGAGGTCGAGCGCGCTCATGAGGTGGTAGATCGCCGGAGCCCGGCGCGGATCCGTGCCGAGGAAGATCGCCGGGTACTCGAGGATCTGGCGGAGCACCGGGTGCGCGAAGCGGCCTTCGACGAACCGCTGCAGCGGGGTGCGGAGCAGCCGCGCGAGGCGGGGGAGCGCGGTGAGGATCTCGCGGTCGAGCAGCGAGCGCCGGCGGGTGAACGGGTTGTAGAGGAAGAAGCGCTCGGCCATCCGCGACGCGTTGCGCGCCGAGCCGAGGTAGCGGTGCAGGCGCGCTGCGCTTCCGGCCTCGAGCCGGTCGAATACGGCGGCGGCGCGCTGAGCCCCGAACGGGACGTCGACGCTCCCGGGCTGCGAGGGCGGCTCGCGGAACACCCGGTAGCCGGGGTCGAGGGTGCGCAGGTCGAGCTGCTCGTCGGCGGAGGTGCCGAGCAGCTCGAAGAAGTGCTCGAACACCCGCGGCATGAGGTACCAGGAGGGCCCCGTGTCGAAGCGGAACCCGTCGCGCTCCACGGATCCCGCGCGTCCGCCGACGTCGGAGTGCCGTTCGAGCAGGCGCACCCGATGGCCCTCTCGCGCGAGCAGGGCGGCGGTCGCGAGGCCGCCGATCCCGCCGCCGACGATGACGGTGCGCGCGGTCATGCGGCACCCTGCCAGACCCGGCCGCCGGCGCCGACGATCGCCCTCAGTACGAGCACCGCCTTCTCCCCGACGGGAACGCTCACTCTGCGGACGAACAGCTCGTCGAGCGGCGTGCGCTCGATCCGATCCGTGAGTCGCGCGAACAGCAGCCAGGCGCACGCCACGGCGCGGCGCGCATCCGCGGGCAGCAGGGGGAGTACGCCCCTGGCGTCGGCGAGCTGGGCGCGGATCGTCTCGATCCAGCGCCGCTTCTCGGCCTCGGTGAGCGCCTCGCCCGTGCCGAGGTATCCGCGCTGCAGCCGTTCGGTGTCGTCGGCGACGTCGCGCAGGAAGTTCACGTTCTGGAACGCCGCGCCGAGACTCCTCGCGCCGCGTTCGAGCGTGCGCAGATCGGCGGCGCTCACCGGTTCGTCGCGCAGGAAGACGCGCAGGCACATGAGCCCGACGACCTCGGCAGAGCCGTAGACGTAGTCCGCGTGGGCGTCCGCGTCGAAGCGTCGCATCGCGGGGCGTTCGTGGGGCCCGCCAGGCGCGGAATCGAGGTCCGTGCGCATCGAGGCGAAGAAGGGGGCGGTGAGGGCGCCGTCGATGCCCGAGGCCCGCGCGGTTCCGGCGAAGGCCTGGACGATGGGGTTGCTGCTGTAGCCCGTGCGGATGGCGTCGTCGGTCTCGCGCTCGAGCGCGTCGAGACGAGCCGACTGCTCGTCGCGCGAGAGCCCGGCCTCGGATGCGACGCCGTCGACGAGCTCGTCCGCGACCCTGACGAGGGCGTAGATGTTGCGCACGTGGGTGCGGTGGCGTGCGCCGAGCAGCCGGGTGGCGGCGCCGAAGGAGGTGGAGTACGCGCGGATCACCTGATCGGAGGCGCGCTCGGACGCCGAGCGGTAGCCGTCGAGCGCGCCGCCGTGCGCGCCGGTGCTGCGAAGGTCGCCGCTCATGCCCGCCTCCCGTCGATCGAGTCCACGAGGCCGAGGATGAAGCTGGACACCGCGGGCGGCACCGGATCGCCCTCGGGGGCGAGGATCGTGAGCGCGGCGGAGATGCGGTCGCGGACCATCGACTCGATGCAGGCGCGCGATCCGCTCGACTCGAGCAGGCGCTGGATCGTGCGCCCGTTCTCGGCGGTGAACTCGGGGCGCCCCAGCAGCTCCTCGATCGTCGGCCACGCGGCGGTCGTGCGCGCGTGCGCGATGAGCGCCGTCTCCTTCCCCTCGCGGAAATCGGAGAACTCGTCCTTGCCGTGGGCTTCGGGGCGTCCGAAGGCCGAGAGCAGGTCGTCCTGCAGCTGGAAGGCGATGCCGAGATGCCTGCCGGCGTCGCCCAGGAGCATGCCGAGGCGCGGGGGCGCATCGGCGAGCACGGCGGCGATGCGCAGCGGCAGCTCGAACGTGTAGGTCGCCGTCTTCATCCGCGTCATCTCGAGGACGAGCTCCACATCGGAGGCGAGGGCGCCGTCCGCGAGCCCCACGTCGGAGTACTCGCCCGCGACCGTCTCGGAGACCGCGGTGTCGAGCAGGTCGAGCACGCGGATGCGGGCGTGCTCGGGCAGATGCACCCGCGCGAAGACCTGATGCGCGATCGTCAGCATGAGGTCGCCCACGAGCAGTGCGCTGCTGCGCGCCCAGTGCAGCCTGCGGGTCTCGCGCGGATCGGCGTCCGCGAACGCCGTACGGGGGCCGCGGCCCGATGCGAGGTGGCCGATGAGGTTCGGCGACCCCCGGCGCAGCAGGTCCTCGTCGATGAGGTCGTCGTGGAGGAGGAACGAGAAGTGGAGCACCTCGAGCGCGGCGGCGAGGTCGAGCGCGGCGTGCCGCCGGAGGGCGAGCCCGTCGCGCGCCCCCGCGATCGCGTCGAAGGCGCCCATGAGCAGCCGCGGGCGGAGCATCTTCCCGCCGCGGAGGCACTGTACCGCGAGCCGCCAGAGCTCGAGGACATGCGTCCCCTGGGCGGCTGCGCGGTGCGCCCGGGGCTCGAGCACGCGCGCGATGGCGTCGGAGATCTCGCTCGCGATCGGGTCGGAGGTGCGCGGTTCGCGCAGCTGCGTCAGCGTCATGCCGCACCTCGCCGGTCCCAGGCGCCCGCAGCGGTGAGCCGGGGGAGCTGCTCGCGGATCCACGGGCTGAAGGCGAACGGAGCGTCCGAGAGGGCTCCTTGCAGGGGGCCCGGATCGATCCACGCCCACTCCGAGATCTCGCTCGGCTCGGGCAGCAGCTCGCCCTCCAGCCGCGCGATGTACACCGGGCACAGTTCGTGCTCGACGATGCCCGAGGCGTCGACCGCGCGGTAGGTGAAGTCGGGCAGGACGCAGGTGACGTCGACGACTCGAGCGCCGAGCTCCTCCCGTGCGCGCCTGACCACGGCGTCCGCTCCGGTCTCGCCCGGTGCCGGGTGGCCGCAGAAACTGTTCGTCCACACCCCGGGCCAGGTCCGCTTCGCCAGCGCGCGGCGGGTGACGAGCAGACGGCCGGTCGAGTCGACGAGGTAGCACGAGAACGCGAGGTGGAACGGTGTCGCCTCGGTGTGCACGTCGGCCTTCGCCGCGGTGCCGCACGGTGCGCCCTCCGGGGTGAGGAGCACCACCATCTCGGGATGGGTTCGCATCTCGCCTCCTCGCGTGAGTCGCATCCGGTGCTGCGTTTTAGTGTCTCAGGAGTTATAGTAAACCACAGGATAGTAAATGCGGGCAGCTTCGCCGCCGAATCCCGGAATGCATGAGGCAACTACTATTGAGTGCAATGGAGGAACGCATCGCGCTCGACGTCGCGCATCGACACGGCGCCGCGGAGCGCGGGGCAGCCGATGACGCGCACGGGCTCGACGTCGATGCCCCGGACCTCTCGGAGGCCGAGACCGCGGAGATCGTCGAGGTCATGGACGCGCTCGAGCGGCTCCGCGTCGCGGAGCGTCGTCTGTCCGAGACGTACCGGGGTGCCGTCGGCGTCTCCGAGGGCGACCTGCGCGCGCTCCAGTTCCTCGAAGCCGGTCAGCGCCGCGGAGAGGTCATGACCCCGAGCCGACTGGCGGGGCACCTGGGCATCTCTGCGGCCTCGACGACCAAGCTGCTCAATCGCCTCGAGTCGGGCGGCCACGTCGTGCGCAGCATGCACCCGCACGACCGCAGGGCGCTGCGCATCGACGTCACCGCGACGACGCAGGCGCTCATGCTGCGGGCGGTCGGTCGGGAGGAAGCGCGTCGATTCACCGCCGCGGCCGGCCTGTCGAGCCGCGATCGTCGCGCCGTCGTGGCGTTCCTCGGCGGCCTCGCCCGGGACGCGGAGCGATCATGACCGCGGGGCCGCCGCCGGCGGGCGAGCCGTCGAACGAGCCGCGGGAGCGCGGCTCCCTGAGCTTCCCGGCGGGCGACGAGCCGGAGCTGCGCGCGGTCGTCGGCGCGGAGGGGATCGCGCCGCGAGTGCTCGTCCTCGGCGCGACCGGGTACGTCGGCGGTCGCCTGGTGCCGCGGCTCCTGACGGGCGGCTACCGGGTCAGGGTGCTCACGCGCTCGCCCGAGCGCGTCGCGGCAGCACCGTGGGCCGGCGACGCGGAGATCGTCGCGGGCGACGCCGCCGATGCGGGCGCGCTGCGCGACGCGATGGCGGACGCCGATATCGTCGTCTACCTGCTGCACTCCATGGCCGCGGGGCGGGACTTCGCGGAGCGCGACCGCTCGATCGCGGCGAGCACGGCTGCGGCGGCCGCTCGCGCCGGAGTGCGCCGTATCGTCTACCTCGGCGGGCTGCATCCCGACGGCGTGCGCCTGTCCCCGCACCTGGAGTCCCGCCGCGAGGTCGGCGAGGTGCTGCTGCGGTCTCCCGTGCCGGCTGTCGTGCTGCAGGCCGGCGTGATCATCGGCTCGGGATCCGCCTCGTTCGAGATGGTCAGGCACCTCACCGAGGTGCTCCCGTACATGCCCGCCCCGCGCTGGGTGCGCAACCGGATCCAGCCCATCGCGATCCGCGACGTGCTCTACTACCTGCTCGCCGCCGTGCGGCTCCCCGGTGATGCGGACCGGGTGCTCGACATCGGCGGGCCCGATGTGCTGCGCTACGGGCAGATGATGAACGGCTACGCGGTCGAGGCGGGGCTCGCGCAGCGGGGGATCGCGTCCCTCCCGGTGTTCACCCCTCGCCTCGCCTCGCACTGGGTCGGCCTCGTGACGCCGGTGCCCCGCGCGATCGCACGACCCCTCGTCGAGTCGCTGCAGCACGACTGCGTGGTGCGCGATCGGGCGGTCGACGCGTGCATCCCGCCCCCGGCCGGCGGCCTCACGCCCTACCGGCGCGCGGTGCGACTCGCGCTCGGCCGGATCGAGCTCGACGCCATCGAGACGAGCTGGGTCGACGCGCGCTTCGAGCGGGCGCCGAGCGATCCGATGCCGAGCGACCCCGACTGGGCCGGCCGCACGGTCTTCACGGATGCGCGCACGCGCGTCTCCGCGGCGGCGCCGGCCGACGTCTGGCGGGTCGTCTCCGAGATCGGAGGGGCCACGGGCTGGTACTCGGCTTCGGTGCTCTGGGCGTTGCGCGGGATCCTCGACCGGCTCGCCGGAGGCGTCGGCATGCAGCGCGGCCGCCGATCCCGCACCCGGCTCGGCGTCGGCGACGCCGTCGACGTCTGGCGGGTCGAGCGAATCGTGCCCGAGCGCCTCCTCCGCCTGCGGGCCGAGATGCGCGTGCCCGGCGAGGCCTGGCTCGAGTTCCGCGTGGCGCCCGAGGGGAGCGGCAGCCGGTACTCCCAGCGCGCGGTCTTCTTCCCGCGCGGGCTCGCCGGCCGGCTCTACTGGCTCGCGATGCTGCCCTTCCACGGTCTCATCTTCAGCGGCATGGTGCATCGCATTGTCGCGGCGGCCGAGCGGGGCTGAGGCGCCTGGTCGCGCGCGGCCGACCCGGCGCCTCAGGTCAGGGCCGCCCCGGGAGCCGGCTCCTCGATGTGCGCGACGGTGACGCGGATCTCGACGAAGGGCGACCCCAGGGCCGTCCCGAGCCGGCCGATCGCTTCGTGCACCCGTCGGGTGGTGGCAACCGCGCCCGCGGCTCCGTCGATCCCCACGGCGACATCGACCCGGATCCCGGCGGCTTCGCGGTCCACTGCTACGAGCGTCTCGTCGCCCGCTCTGATGCCGATGAGGCGCGCCCCGGCGTCGACGGCCTTCGCCGCGAAGCCGCCCGAACGGAACACCCCCGTGACGCCCTCGACGTCACGCACGACGGCTTCGACGGCGCGCGCCAGATCACGGTCGGACGATTCGATCATCGCTGCTCCCTGCTCATCGCTGCTCTCCTCGGTCATGCGTACTCCTCGGTCATCGGCGGGCGCACATCGTCCACGGTGATATCGATCCCGGTCACCCTGAGCGTGGTGTTCCGCGCGAGCCGGGCGAAGACCTCCGCCCTGAGGCGGTCGACGAGCTCGGGGATCGGCGTGCCGAAGAGCACGCTCACCTCCACGTCGATCCTGACCGGTGCATCCGGCACCGTCACGTCGCCGTGGAGCCGGCACGCCCCCACGAGCACGCCGGGGACGGCGTGCTCGGCGGCCCGGACGATACCGCGGACGGCCCCCTCGGTCACCCCGAGGTCGGCCTCGGGCACGGGCGCGCCGATCGGGATCCGTCGCCCGGCGCGCGCGTCGAGGGAGATGCCGGCGAGAATGCCTTGCACCCACCCCTCATCGGGGGCGGGCTCGGCCGCCGTGTCGGCTGCGAGCAGCCGCGGGGAGAGCGCTCGGAGGCGCCGGAGCGAGTCGAGGGCGATCCGGCATCCGGGTGACGCGTCGATCGACGGGTCGGGCGGCGAGCAGCCGGCTTCGAGGTAATCGGAGAGCTCTTCGATCGTGTGGCCGTCGAGACTTCCGGGATCCATCGGGGCGCCGGGAATGCCGGCGGAGTCCTGCGCGTTCATCGCCACTGCTCCATTCGCAGAATAATGTTCTTCCGTGCGCGAGCCAGCAGGCCGCGCACGGTGGAGACCGGGATCTCGAGCTCGGTCGCGATCTCGTCGTAGCTGTACTCGCCGAGCTCGCGCAGCACCCAGCACTCGCGCTGCGCGTCCGGGAGATGCTGCAGCGCCTCCCCGAGCGCGGCGACCTGCGCGCGCGACTCGGCGAGAACCGGAGGCGCGTCGTGGGCGGGCGCCGGGATCTCGAGCTCGGTGACGTCGGCGTGCGGTCGCACGGCGCGGATCCGGTCGATCGCTTTGCGGCCGGTGATCCGCATCAACCAGCTCTTCGCCCTGCCCGGGTCCTCGAGGCCGGGCAACTGCTCCCACGCCGTCAGGAACGACTCCTGCACGACGTCGTCGACGTCGGCGTTGCCGGGCAGCAGCCGTCGGGCGTAGCCGCGCATCAGCGGCGCGTACCGGCGCACGAGCACCGCGAACGCTTCGGCGTCGCCGTCGGCGGCGCGACCGGCGACGATGCGATCGTCGGCGCGCTGCAGCGCCGTGTGGAGTGAGTCTTCACCGCTCATCTGCAGTCCCCCGTGGGTGTCGGGTCTGATCTGGACGTGGATCGACGGGTCGCAGGTCATGGGGCCCGTCGATGCCATTCTCTGCCGTGCGGGGCGGCCGCGCCTCCCGGTGAGAGAAGATCTGCCATGCGCAGCCGACCGGAGATGCCTCCCCGGGCGGCTGCGGCCGCGCGCGCCGACACGCACTCAGTCCACCCGGGAGCGGTCTGCGGCGATCCGCGAGCGCAGCCCCGAACGGATGCTCACGAGCGCCGGCGTCTCCCGGCCGAGCAGCGTCGACAGGCGGTCGATCGCCCGAGTGGTCGTCTCGGCGACCTCGCCGGGCGAGACGTTCTGGCGCGGCGTCACGCTCACGTGGAGCACGTCGGCGCCCTGTACCCGACGGGTCTGCACGCGCACCGCGAGGATCTCATCGCGGGACGCGAGCGAGCGAGTCAGGGCATCCGACGCGAACCCGGGGCGGATCGTCACGGATCCCCTGGCGCCCTCGCCCGGCTCCTCGCGGATCACCGTGGCGCTGCGCCCGCCGCCGAGCCGGGCGATGAGGATCACCACGACGACCACGACCAGCGCGAGCGCGGCCAGGACGCCGACGGCGAGCCAGCTCGCGGTCGTCGCCTCCGAGATCCGGGTATCGCGGTGCGCTCCGACCAGCCAGGCCGTCCCGGCCGCGGCCCTGCGCCGCCAGGTCTCTCCGGCATCAGGGACGAGCGCGGATGCCATCGCGGCTGCGCCGATCGCCAGAAGCCCGATCCCGACGATGAGCAGCACGGCGCGGTTCGCGCCGCGGTTCGTCGCGTTCATTCCTGCACCTCTCTCTCGGCGACCCGCAGCACGCGGGCCCGCACCCGCACACGTGGAGCCAGGTCGAATTCGGTGAGCGCCGCCTCGGCGGCTGAGCGCATCCGGACGCGGTCGATGGTCTGCCCCGGTTCCGGCTTCGCGGACACGTCGGCGCTGCGGTGCCCCACCCCGACGACCACGGCGCCCCGCGCGAGGTCGAGCTCGCGTCGCACGCGCTCGGCCACGGCGGAGGCGATCACGCCGTTGTCGGCGACGACCGCGGAGGGGAAACCCCGCAGCTCGTGCCGCGGACGCCGACCCGGCCCGACAGCGAGCCAGACGAGCGCCGCGCCGGCAACCGCCGTGAGCGCCCCTCCGGCGACGACCGCGCCCTGCGGGAGGCCGGGAAGCTCCTGCACCTGGCCTGCAGCGGCCTCGGGCGATACGAGCAGCGGTGCTGCCCCCAGCAGGTGCAGCACGACCTCGATGCCCGCCGCGACGGCGACCGCCGCGACGACCACGAGGACGATCACTGCGGCGCTGGTGCGCGGGGAGTGGGTCTCGCGTCGCACAGCGCGTCTCAGTACCGCACTCGTCATCTACCTCACCCGCTTCCGCTTCGGAATGATCGCCCCGGTGACCGTGACCGAGACGCGATGGATGCTGCGGCCCGTGAGCCGGGCGAGCTCTTCGGCCAGGCCGGTCTGCAGCGTGCGGATCCGCTCGAGCACCGGCTTCGCCGCGGCGACCGCCGCTGCGTCGTCGAGATCCGGCACGGGCAGCTTCGCGGCGAGCCGCACGGACAGTCCGCCGCCCCACTCGGCCACTTCGACGCCTACGACGTCGCGCGGCACGCCGATCGCGTTCGCGGAGGCCTCGCGCACGACCTTGTCGATCACGCGCTCGCGCACGCGCACGACCCCCGGCAGCCGCGGTGCGTCTACACGGTCCGCCGGCGCGACGGCCGATGCGCTCATGACGAGGTGCGCCGGCCGGTGAACGCCCCGGCGAGGGCGCGGAGATCGAGTCGTCCGGATGCGACGCGCCCCGCGAGGGCGCCGATCGCCATGAGCAGGGCGACCAGCAGGAACCCCCAGAAGCCGAAGACGAGTGCCGCGAACGCCAGCACCGCGCCGACGAGCGCCCCGGTCAGCGTCGCGCTCATGAGACGCGGGACTCGTCGTCGGAGTCCTCGTCGCTCGGCAGATGGACGTCGTTGACATCGACGTTCACCTCGACGACCTGCAGCCCGACGAGACGGGTGATCGCCCCGGTGACAGCGCTGCGCACATTCTCGGCGACCTCCTGGATCGGGGCCGGGTAATCGACCACGATCGTGAGGTCGGCGGCGACCTGGGTCTCGCCCACCTCGACCTTCACGCCCTGCGTGAGGTCCGTCGCGTTGACCGCGTCGCGGATCGCACCGAGCGCCCGGGCTCCGCCGCCGCCGAGGGCGTACACGCCGGAGACGTCGCGCGCCGCGATTCCGGCGATCTTCGCGACCACGCCCTCTGCGATGGTCGTGCGGCCGCTCGAGGCGCCGGCCTCCGCGGCGGCCGGGGCCGATGCCGCCCGATCCACGCGTGAGGCGGAAGCGTGCGCCTTCGCGGATCGCGGGGCCGAGGCGTCCTCGGGAACGGCGGTCGTGGTCGTCTCATTCGCAGCCATGGAACTTCCTCCTGGGGGTCTCGGGCGCCACCGGGTCGGTCGCGCCCTCCGATGAGCGAATCGGATCGCTCTACCAGTGAGACGAGCCGGACGCGCGGATCGTCACAAACTGGTGCTGCGAGATGCTGGGTGCCTGCGTGATCCTGGAGGTCACTCCCCGGCGACGACCCTCTGCAGCCTGTCCTGGAGAGGCTGACATCGAGCGATGCCGCGAGCACGGGCGGGATCGCCAATGCGATCCTCGTCGCGGGTGCGGTCTTCGCCTTGCCATGCTTCTCGGGGTGTTCGCTCAAGGCGACATTCCCGAAGCCGAGACCGATCGTGAGGCGTCGATCTCGTAGGCCGAGGTGTCGACCGTGTAACATCGACATGCGTTGATATAGATCAGCATCGATATAGATTGCGAGCCTGCACTGATGAACGCTATCGCGCTGGGGAGCGCCCGCACCGCACCGAAACGGCTCTCTACACTCGACAAGTGGCTGCCGTTGTGGATCGGCCTCGCCATGATCGCGGGCCTCCTGCTCGGACGCTTCGTGCCCGCGCTCTCCGACGCGCTGTCTGCGATGGAGGTCGGCGGGATCTCGATCCCCATCGGGCTGGGCCTGCTGGTGATGATGTATCCGGTGCTCGCGAAGGTCCGCTACGACAGGGTCGCCGCGGTCACCGGGGACAAGAAGCTGCTCCTCTCCTCGCTCGTGTTGAACTGGCTCGTGGGGCCCGCGGTGATGTTCGCGCTCGCGTGGATCTTCCTGCCGGACCTGCCGGAGTACCGGACCGGACTGATCATCGTCGGACTCGCCCGCTGCATCGCGATGGTGGTGATCTGGAACGACCTCGCCTGCGGCGACCGCGAGGCGACCGCGGTGCTGGTCGCGATCAACTCGGCATTTCAGGTGGTCGCGTTCGCGCTACTGGGCTGGTTCTACCTGACCGTGCTGCCGGGCTGGCTGGGCCTGGACGCGCAGGGACTGGAGGTCTCGGTCTGGCAGATCGCGATGAACGTGCTCGTGTTCCTCGGCGTCCCGCTCATCGCGGGCTTCGCGTCCCGTTTCGCCGGTGAGAAGCGCCGTGGTCGCGACTGGTACGAGGAGAGGTTCCTCCCGAGGATCGGGCCGTGGGCGCTCTACGGGTTGCTGTTCACGATCGTGCTGCTGTTCGCCCTGCAGGGCAAGCAGGTCACCTCCCACCCGATGGACGTCGCCCGCATCGCGCTGCCACTGCTGGTCTACTTCGCGCTGATGTGGTTCGCCGGCATCCTGCTCGGCAAGGCACTCGGCCTGGGCTACGCACGGTCGGCGACGCTCGCGTTCACCGCGGCGGGCAACAACTTCGAGCTCGCGATCGCGGTCGCGATCGGCACCTTCGGCGCGGCATCCGGCCAGGCCCTCGCGGGGGTCGTCGGCCCGCTCATCGAGGTGCCCGTGCTCGTGGGTCTCGTCTACGTCTCGCTCTGGGCCGCGAAGACCTGGTTCCACACCGACCCCTACGCCACCGAATCGAGGACGTCATGAACCACACCGCCGTCACCTCCGACGCCGACGCGTGCGCGCCGTCCACGGCGCATGCCATCGGGACCGAGGCCGCGACTACCGTGGCCGGGGCTCTGAAAGCGCTCGCCGACCCGCTGCGGCTGCGGATGCTCTCGGCGATCGCGACCGACCCGCGCGGCGAGTCCTGCGTGTGCGACCTCGCCGACCTCGCCGAGGTCTCGCAGCCGACCGTCTCCCATCACCTGAAAGTGCTGAAGGAGACCGGGATGCTGCTGTCGGAGCGGCGCGGCACATGGGTGTACTACCGCATCGCCCCGGGCAAGCAGCGCGCCGTCGCGTCCCTCCTCGACGCGTTCGCTCCCGCCGCGGTCGTCACCGACGAGCCCGAGGACACCGCAGTGCGGGCCGAGGCGCTGCAGCAGATGGACGCCCGCGTGACCCGGCTCGCCGATGAGCTCGCGGACGAGCTGACCGGGCTGCACCGGGAACTCGTGATCGCGATCGTGCGCGAGTCCTACGCCGGCCTGGCGTGTTCTGCGAAGCTGACGGCGCACCTGATCCCGTTGACCGAACGGTTCGCCCGGCAGCGACTCGCGGACCTGACCCGGGATCGGACTGCCGGCGTTCCGCAGGTGCTGTTCGTGTGCGTGCAGAACGCGGGCCGCTCCCAGCTCGCCGCCGCGATCGTCAACCGGCTCGCCGAAGGCCGTGTCATCGCCCGCTCCGCAGGCTCCACCCCCGCGTCGGACGTGCACCCGCACGTGCGCTCCCTGCTCACCGAGATCGAGGGCGCGCAGGAGCCTGAGACGGCGTTCCCGAAGCCCCTCACCGACGACGCCGTGCGTGCGGCCGACGTGGTGGTCACCATGGGCTGCGGGGACGTGTGCCCGATCATTCCCGGCGCCCGCTACGAGGACTGGGCCGTCGGAGACCCCGCGCTGGCCTCGCCAGAGGGCGTGGCCGCGATCCGCCACGACATCGAGGGCCGCGTCCGGGGGCTCCTCGCCACGCTCACCGACTGAAAGAAGCGAACGACCATGACTGACCAGAAGCCCTCCGTCCTCTTCGTCTGCGTCCACAACGCCGGCCGCTCCCAGATGGCCGCCGGCTGGCTCCGCGAGCTCGCGGGCGACCGCGTCGAGGTCCGCTCTGCCGGGTCCATGCCCGCCGACCAGATCAACCCCGTCGCCGTCGAGGCGATGCGCGAGGAGGGCATCGACATCACCGCTGAACAGCCCAAAGTGCTTACCATCGAGGCCGTCCAGGACTCCGACGTCGTGATCACGATGGGCTGCGGCGACGCCTGCCCATTCTTCCCGGGCAAGCGCTACGAGGACTGGAAACTCGAGGATCCCGCCGGGCAGGGCATCGAGGCAGTGCGCCCGATCCGGGACGAGATCGGCCGAAAGGTCAGAGCGCTCATCGTCGACCTCGTGCGCTGAGCCTCCGGGGCGACCTGAGTCGGCGCCCCTTTCAGGGCGTCGGTGCGCGGAACCGATAGCATCGGCGGCGATGAGCAATCCCTTCGATGAGATCCCCGTGCTGCCCGTCGCGATCCCGTTCGGACTCGTGGTCTTCGCGCTGCTGCTGTGGCGTCTGACCGCGAGCCGGCGGTTCTCGGTCGCGCGCGCCGCCGTCGCCGGAGCGGTCGCGGTCTACGCCGCCGGGATCCTGGCCAACACGGTGTTCCCGATCTACCGCAACCCGCCGGCCCGCGAGGAATCCTGGGTTCCGGGCGTCGTGCTCGTGCCGTTCGCCGACTACGAGATCGCGGATGCGCTCATGAACGTCCTCGTGTTCGTGCCCATCGGCATCCTCGTCCCGCTGCTGCTCGCGCGGCCGAGCTGGGGGCGGGCGCTCGCTGCGGTCGCCGCCACGAGCCTCGCGATCGAGCTGACGCAACTGGCGGTGCAGCTCCCGCTCGGCGGCGGGCACATCGCCGATGTCAGCGACTTCATCTGCAACACCGCGGGCGGCATGCTCGGCTACGGGGTGTTCGTGCTGCTCGCGCGCGTGCCAGTGCTCGCGCGCCTCGTCGACCGATTCCGGTGGTCGGAAGCAGTGCCGACGGCCTGAAATCAAGCCCCTACCGGTGGAGCGGGAGGCGTGCGACAGTGACGGGCATGGCGCTCTCGGACGACGACAGGAGACAGATCCGCCGGAATGCTCGCGGCGAGCACCGGCTCCCGGCTGCGGCCGCAACGGTCACGGCGATCCTGCTCTACGGCTTCCTCCCCAGTGACATCCAGCCGCTCTGGCTGCGCCTGCCCGTCGTCGTCGTGGCGGCGGCGCTCCTGGTGGCGATCTCGATCATCAAGCCGACGGGGCGCGAGCGTCGCGCCCGCCTGTTCCGGTTCGCCTCGCTCGCGCTCGTCGTCGTGCTGGTCGTGATGAACCTCGCGGCGCTCGTCCACACGGTCGTCCAGCTCGTCACCACGAAGCCGGGCGACGGCCCCGAGATCCTGGCTGCGGCGGCGCAGGTCTGGGCGACCAACCTCATCGCGTTCAGCCTGCTCATGTGGGAGCTGGATCGCGGCGGCCCGGTGCGCAGACGCCAGCGCGACCGCGACGACCTGCCGCCCGCGGATTTCCGCTTCCCGCAGGACGAGGACGAGGAGACGAGCGAGGAGGTCTCCGAGCAGTCGGCGCCGCGCAGCGACTGGCGCCCGAGCTACATCGACTACTTCTACGAGGCCGCTGTGGCGTCGATGGCGTTCAGCCCGGGCGCGGGCGTGCCCGTCCGCCCGCGCGCCAAACTGCTGCTCACGGTGCAGAGCCTCACGTCGTTCGTGCTCGTCGCCCTCGTGATCGCGCACGCGGTCGGCGCGCTGGGCGCGTGAGCTCTGCTGCCGCGGTTCAGACGGCGGCGTAGAGGAGCTCCCGGATCAACGCCGCATAGCCGAGGCCGACGGCCGCGTACATGCGCGGCACCTGAGACTGCTCGGTCATCCCCGGTGCCGTGTTCACCTCGTTCAGGATCGGCCCCGAATCGGTGAGGAAGAAGTCGAAGCGGGCGACCCCGGCGCACCCGAGCGCAACGTACAGCCGCGCCGCGGCCTCCCGGATCGCCGCGGCATCGTCGTCTGCGATGGCGGCGGGCACGGTGAACTCCGCGGTGCCGTCGTACTTCTCGGCGACGCCGAAGACGCCGCCGGCAGCGACCCCGATCTCGAGCGGCGCCCCGATCCGGAGCGCGCCGGCGCGGTCGCGGAACACGGCGACGTCGACTTCGCGCCCGACCACGTACTCCTCGATCAGCACGCTGTCGCCGAAGCGTCTGGCCTGCTCGACGGTGTCGACGAGCGCGTCGGGATCGGTGACCACGAACACGCCGTTGCTCGACCCGCCGGTCGTGGGCTTCACCACGAGCGGGACGCCGCAGCCGATCTCGGTGACGTGCTGCCTCGGCAGCACGACTCGGGATCGCGCGGTCGCGATCCCGAGCGACTCGGCGAGCAGCTTCGTCGCGTGCTTGTCCATCCCCAGCGCGCCCGCTCGCACCGGCGATCCCGCGCACGGCACCCCGCAGAGGTCGAGCAGGCCCGCGATCGAGCCGTCCTCGCCGCGGACGCCATGCAGCGCGGGGAACGCGGCGTCGCACCCCGTGAGGAGGGCGACGGCGTCGTGCGCGGGCAGCGGGGCGCCGTGCGCATCGCGCCACGAACCGTCCTCGGCGATCGTCAGGGGGACCGCGGTCAGGCCGAGCTCATGGACCGCGCGCACCACGGCGGCGGCCGAAGCGAGCGAGACGCTGTGCTCGTCGTTCGCTCCGCCCCCGATGACCGCTACGCGGCCGATCGCGGGAGCGGGTGCGGGTGCGGTCGGGGGAATCGGCATGATGGGTCTCCTTGCAGGTGGTGGACGGGGGCGGCGGAATCGGTGGGACCGAGGTCGGCGGGGAGTATGCCGGTGCGAGCGGTGCCGGTGCGGTCGGCAGGGATCCGGTCGTGGATCCGCCGCGCGCGTGCGCCGCGGGCTCCGACGCCGGTGACGATCTCGTGCGCGATCGTGCCGGCCCAGTCCGCCCACTCGGCGACCGTGGGCTCCCCGGCGTCTCCCGGCCCGAAGACCGTGACGGGCTCGCCCGCGCGGACGAGATCGTCGCCCGTGTCGACCACGATCATGTCCATCGAGATCCGGCCGACCACGGGTCGTCGTCGTCCGCGCACGAGCACCTCGGCCCGCCCTGCGGCCGCGCGGGGAAGCCCGTCGCCGTAGCCGAGGGGCACGAGCGCGAGGCTGCCGCGTTCCGCGGTGACGAAGTCGTGGCCGTAGCCCACTCCGGTGCCCGCCGGCGCCTCCCGCGCGGACACGACGGTCGATCGCAGGGTGAGCGCCGGGCGCAGGGCATCGGTCGTACCGCTCGGGTCGATCCCGAACAGGCCGGCGCCGACGCGGTGCGGGCCGAACCCGCCGCCCTCCCCGTTCAGCGTCGCCGCGGTCGCCGCGAGGTGGATGAGGCGCGGGTCCAGCCCGCGCCTGCGGGCGGTGCGGACCGCGTTCGCGAAGACGAGCCGCTCGCGCGCGGTCTGCGGGTGCCCCGGGGTCTCGGCGCACGACAGGTGACCCATCACCCCGACGACGCGGATTGTGCCCGCGGCCTCGTGCTCGCGAGCGAGCGCGCAGAGCGCCGCCCAGTCGCGCGCCGGGCAGCCGTCGCGCCCGATCCCCGCGTCGACGTGCAGGTGCACGCGCGCGGCGACCCCGACGCGGCGTGCGGCCCCCGCGATCGCGTGCAGCAGCTCGGGACTCGGCACGGAGAGCTCGATGCGCCCGAGCAGCGCGGACTCGAACTCGGCATCGGGCGCGTTCAGCCAGCTCAGGATCGGCGCGGCCACCCCGTCGGTGCGCAGGGCGAGGGCCTCGTCGATGCCGGTCACCCCGATCGAGCGTGCGCCCGCATCGAGCACCGTGTGCGCGACATCGCCGTGTCCGAACGCGTCGGCCTTGAGCACGGCCATGAGGCGCCCGCCGGTCACCGCCCGGAAGAAGGCGGTGTTCCGGCGGATCGCGTCGTCGTGGACGATGAGTTCCGAAGCGTTCGAGTGCATGCCTCAGAGCCAAGCGCCCCGGGTGTTGCGGCGGCGTATGCCCCGATCGATACGGCGGCGATATGCGCCCCGGGGCATCCTGGTCGGATGACCACGTACCTGCTCGCCGGGGGCGGCACCGCCGGCCACGTCAATCCGCTGCTCGCCGTCGCCGACCGTCTGCGCGAACGCTCGGCCGCGGACGGGGTCGTCGTGCTCGGCACCGCCGAGGGGCTCGAGGCGCGGCTCGTGCCCGCGCGCGGCTACGCGCTCGAGACGATTCCGAAGGCGCCGTTCCCGCGGAAGCCCGACCTGCGGGCGCTGCGCTTCCCCGCGCGCTATCGCGCCGCCGTGCGCCGTGCGCGCGGACTCATCCGGGAGCGCGGCATCGACGTCGTGATCGGGTTCGGCGGATATGCGGCAGCCCCCGGGTACGCCGCCGCGCGGCGCGAAGGGGTGCCGTACGTCGTGCACGAGGCCAACGTCAGGCCGGGGCTCGCGAACGCACGGGCGGCCGGGCGTGCGGCTGCCGTCGGCGTCGCGTTCCCCGGCACGCCGCTGCGCCGGGGCGAGGTCGTCGGCATGCCGCTGCGCGCCGAGCTCGCGCGCCTCGACCGGCCGGTGCTGCGAGCCGAGGCCGCCGCGCATTTCGGGCTCGACGCCGATCGCCCGGTGCTGCTCGTGTTCGGCGGCTCGACCGGCGCGCGCCGCATCAATCACGCGCTCGCCGCTGCCTGGCCCGGTGTCCTCGCGGCGGGTTGGCAGGTGCTCCACGCCACCGGTGGAGACAAGGCCGGTGAGGTCGATCCCGAGGGGGCGCCGGGGCGCGCGGTCGTCCCCTACGTCGACCGCATGGATCTCGCCTACGCGCTCGCGGACCTGGTCGTGTGCCGTTCCGGGGCGGCCACCGTCGCCGAGCTCAGCGCGCTCGGGATCCCGGCGGTCTACGTCCCCTATGCGGTCGGCAACGGCGAGCAGGCCCGCAACGCCGAACCCGTGGTGCGGGCGGGCGGGGCGCTGCGCATCGATGATGCCGACCTCACGGCCGACCGCCTGCTCGACCGCATCGCGCCGCTGCTGCGCGATGCCGAAGCGCGTGCTCGGATGGGCGGAGCGGCGGGCGCGCTCGGAGCGCGCGACGGGTCGGATCGTCTCATCGCGCTGGCGGACCGTGCGCTTGCGAGCGCGTCTCGTACCGGGGGAGGAGCAGGACCCGGCACCGCGGGACGCCCGGATGGAACCGGGGGCCGATGGCGCCGAGGGCGCAGCGCGGCAGGATCGAAGGCATGAACTCGTCTCGATCGAAACTGCGACTCATTCCCTTGGCCGGAGCCATCGCCCTCCTCGCCGGCCCGCTCGCGGGCTGCAGCGCGGTCACGGAGATGCTGGGCTCAGGAGACGCCTGGGCCATCACCTACGAGGTGTCCCTCGAGGGCGGCGACTCCGACCTCCCGACCGGCATCACCTATCTCGACACGCGGACGCGATCCGATGCCCAGACGACCGAGCAGGCTTCGATGGGCGCACCCGCCTCGGGCGACGGGGCGTCGCCCTGGTCGGTCGAGTCGATCGTTCGAGTGGGCGACCTGGCGAGGGTCAGTGCGGAGCCGCCCGCGGGCACCCGCGCGACCTGCCGCATCCTGATCGACGGCACTCGCGAGATCGCCTCGGAGACCGGAGAGGCCGGCGCACCGGTGCGGTGCGAGGCGCGGGCGCCGAAGTTCGCCGAGTAGCGCGGAACCGCGGGTCTCAGGCGTCCGGCTGCTCCAGCTCGGCGACGAGGGCGGTGAGCGCCGCGATGATCGACTGCTCGATCACGGCGATCGGATCGCCGTCGAAGCGGAATCCCGCGACCGATCCGTCGCCGTCCGTCCCCGCCGAGGCGAGGAATACGGTGCCCGCAGGCCGACCCTCCTCGGGGCCGGGACCGCCGACGCCCGTGAGCGCGACGGCGCAGTCGGCCCCGAGCAGGCGTCGGCAGGCGTGCGCCATCGCCGTCGCGGTCTCGGGCGTGACGACCGGGCCGTGCGGGGCTCGGAGCAGGTCGTACTTCACCTCGGGGTGGTAGGCGACGATCCCGCCCCGGAACCACTCGCCCGAGCCATCGCCCGACGAGAGCGCGGTCGCCAGCTGGCCCCCGGTCAGCGACTCGGCGACGGCGACGCTGCGCGCCGATGCCTGTGCTCGGGCGGCGACGCGGGCGACGAGGCGATCCACGTCCTCGGTGAGTGCCGAGCTGGCCATGAGCGTCTCCTGTTCTGCGGTTGTGCGGTCGTGCGGTCGTGGGAGTTGCTTCTAGACGCTAGTCCGGTGCGCGCCCCGCGCGCGACGCACTGGAGAAGTCTCGCCGGATCGTGTAGACCCGCACGCATCCATCGACTCCGCTACCGGCCCCGGCGCCTCGAGCCACTACCGACCCGTCGAGACGGCATCGGCGCCGATGCCATCTCGACGGGCCGGTAGTGAGTCGGGAGTGGGTCGGGATCGGGCCGGGAGTGGGCCGGTGCAGCCGACACTCAGGGGCAGGCCGCGCGTCCGATCCGCATCGTCCGTTCGGATGATGTTTCTTTCACCCGGCTGCGCGATGATCCGAGTGCGCTTCGTTGGTGGAGTGGAACCATGGCAGAAACACGCGCTCGCAGACCTCTCTCCGAACGACTCTCCTCGCGCCGCGGCGCCTGGATCTCGCTCGGTCTCGTGCTCCTCGTGATGACCGCGCTCTTCGGCGCGTTCGGGTCGGCGGAGGCGCCGGCGGGCAACGCCCAGGCGCCCGCCGACTCCGAGTCGGCCCGCGCGGCGGAGCTGCTCGACGAGTTCCCCGACGCGGACCGCCAGTCGGTCATCGTCGTCGCCGCGCGCGAGGACGGCGCAGAGCTGTCGCGCGCGCAGGTCGCGGAGCTCGAGGGACTGCTCCCCGTGATCGGGGAGCACGCCGCCGAGCAGCCCTCCGGCCCGCTGCCGAGCGAGGACGGGCGCGCCGCGGTGATCGTCGCGCCCATCGCGGTCGGGGAGACGAACACGGAGACGGCGACGACGGTCGAGGCGCTCAGGGCGGCGCTCGCGGATCGCGGACCCGCGGGCGTGGATCTGCTCGTCACGGGAGGCCCGGCGTTCGGGGCCGACGTCGCCGCTGCATTCGAGGGCGCCGATTTCACGCTGCTCGCGGTGACCATCCTCATCGTGGCGATCCTGCTCATCGTCACCTACCGCTCGCCCGTGCTGTGGCTGATCCCGCTCGCCGTGGTCGCACTCGCGGACGGGCTCGCCGGCCGCATCACCGCGGCGGCCGGAGCGGCCTGGGACCTGCAGTTCGATGCGGGGATCATCAGCGTGCTCGTGTTCGGGGCCGGCACGAACTATGCCCTCCTGCTCATCTCCCGCTATCGCGAGGAGCTGCTGCGGGACGCCGACCATCGGCGAGCCCTGGCGGCGGCCTGGCGCGGGGCGGCGCCGGCGATCGTCGCGTCCAACGCGACCGTGGTGCTCGCGCTCCTGACGCTCGTGCTGGCCGTGATCCCGGGCACCCGCGGGCTCGGCGTCTCGTCGGCCCTCGGGCTGCTGATCGCGCTCGGATCCGTGCTGCTCCTCCTGCCGCCGCTGCTCGCGGTGTGCGGACGCCGGGTCTTCTGGCCGCTCGTCCCGCGGCCCGCCGGCGCCGCGGCGCTCGACGGCACGCGCGCCGACGGCGCAGCGCGCGACAGCGCTGCACCGGGAGGGGGCCGGGGCGGCGGCTTCTGGCGGGGGATCGCCGAGCGCGTGGTCGCGCGCCCCGCAGTGAGCCTCGCCGCCGGACTCGCGGTGCTCGCGGTGATGTCGGCCGGGCTGCTCGGCACGTCGGTCGGCCTCGACCAGGTGCAGAAGTTCCGCGTGCCGTCGGAGTCCGCGGCAGGGCTCGAGGTGCTCTCGCAGCACTTCGCGCCCGGCGAGGCCCAGCCGATCCTGGTCGTCGCCCGGAGCGCGGACGCCGACGCGGTCGTCGCCGCGGCGCGCGGGGTCGAGGGAGTCGTGCGGGCGCACCCGATCGGCGCGTCCGAGGACGGCGCGCTCACGAAGATCATGGTGACGAGCGACTATGCGCCGAGCGGCGCCGCGAGCCTCGCGCAGATCTCGGAGCTGCGCGACGCGGTGCACGCGGTGCCCGGCGCCGACGCGGTCGTCGGGGGAGCGGTCGCGACCGACGTCGACGCCCGCGCGGGCAACCTGCACGACCTGCTGCTCATCGCTCCGCTGGTGCTCGCGGTGAGCTTCATCGTGCTGCTCGTGCTGCTGCGCTCCCTCGTCGCGCCGACCCTGCTGCTGCTCGTCAACGCCGTCAGCGCCGTCGCGGCCATCGGGGCGGGATCGTGGCTCAGCCGCGTCCTCCTCGGGCAGCCGGCGCTCGACCTGCAGGTGCCGATCCTGGCCTTCCTCTTCCTCGTCGCGCTCGGCATCGACTACACGATCTTCCTCGTGCACCGGGCCAGGGCGGAGGCCGCGACGCGCGGCACGCGCGCCGGCATGGTCGAGGCGGTGGCGCGCACCGGCGGGGTCATCACGAGCGCGGGCATCGTGCTCGCCGCGGTCTTCGCGGCGCTCGGCGTACTGCCGCTCGTCACCCTCGGGCAGCTGGGGCTCATCGTGGGGGTCGGCGTCGTGGTCGACACCCTCGTCGTGCGCACGGTCGTGGTGCCCGCGATCTTCGCTCTCCTGGGCGATCGCATCTGGTGGCCCGGGCGCGTTCGGGCCGCAGGGGGCAGAATCGACGCATGGGCCTCGTGAACTCGCCGCTGCACGGCCGGCGCTCCGGCATCGACGTCGCCGGTGCCGATCCCGTCGCCGGTCCGCTCGCCGGCTCGGCGGCGGGCACCGCGCGTGCGATGGAAATCGGGCAGATCGCGATCGCGGCGCTGCTCACGACGATCGGCGCGATCCGCGCCATCGGAGACGGCACGCCGGTCGCCGCCGCGGTGCTCGCGGCGGCGGCGATCCTCGCCTGGCACGTCTCTGGCTCGCTGCTGCTGCGCCGACGTGGTGCGCGGCGCGCGGTCATCGGCTGGCTCCTGGGCCTTGCCCTGGTCTGGATCGGCGCCGTCATCGTCTCGCCCGAGTTCGTCTGGGTCGCCTTTCTCCTCTGGCTGCTCGCAGGGCATCTGCTCCCCCTCGGCTGGGGGCTGCTCTGCTCGGCGTGCGTGCTCGTCGTCGTCATCGCGGCACCCGTGGCGCACCACGGCGGCACGAGCTACGCGAACGTGTTCGGGCCGTTGATCGGCGGGGTCTTCGCGTTCGGGATCTCCCGCGGCTACCTGCAGCTGCTGCGGGACGCCGTCGAGCGCGAGCGCCTCGTCGCCTCGCTGACCCGGGCGCAGCGCGAGATGGCCGAGCTGCAGGACGAGCTCGCCCTCGCCCAGCGGGCGGCGGGCGCGGTCGCCGAGCGCACGCGCATCTCGCGCGACATCCACGACACCGTCGCGCAGGGGCTCTCGTCGATCCGCCTGCTCGCCCACGCCGGCGCCGGGCGTACGGCGGACCCCGAGGCCGGGCGCGCGCTCGGACAGGTCGAGGCGCTCGCCGGCGACAGCCTCGTCGACGTGCGCCGGATCATCGCGGCGCTCGCGCCGGCGGAGCTCGAGGGCGGCGCGCTCGCGGCCGCACTGCGGCGCATGCTCGACCGCGCGCACGACGAGGCGGGGCTGCGCGGCGAGCTGCACGTCGACGAGGCGCTGCCCGCCCTCGCCACCGAGACCGAGGTCGCGCTGCTGCGCACCGCCCAGTCGGCGCTCGCGAACGTGCGGCTGCACGCGCGGGCCTCGCGCGTCGTGATGAGCCTCACCGGCGCCGACCGCTCCGTGCGGCTCGACATCGCCGACGACGGTGTGGGCTTTGCGGCCGCCGGTGCCGGGGCCGACGACGGTGTGGGCTTTGCGGTCGCCGGTGCCGGCTTCGTGACAGCGGATCCCGCCGCGGAAGCCGCGCCGGGATCCGCGGGATACGGACTGCGATTCATGCGATCGCGGCTGCGCGAGCTCGGCGGCGGGATCGACATCGAGAGCGCCCCGGGCGAGGGGACCGTCGTCTCCGTGCACCTGCCGATCCTGACACCGAGCCGCCCAGAGGAGGCATCATGACCCTCTCCGTACTGATCGTCGACGACCACCCGGTCGTGCGCAGCGGGCTGCGCGCCGTCATCGAGGCGGGCGGCGCGATCCGCGTGGCGGGCGAGGCCTCGACGGGAGCGGCCGCCGTGGCGCTCGCCGCTGAGCTCCACCCGGATGTGGTGCTCTGCGACCTGAGGCTCGGGGACGGCATGGACGGCATCGCTACGACGGTCGCGCTCCGAGCGCTCGAGCGCCCGCCCGCAGTGCTGATCCTGACGACGTTCGATCGCGACGCCGAGATCCTCGGCGCGCTCGAGGCGGGGGCCGCCGGCTACCTGCTCAAAGAGGTCGACCCCGACGCGATCGTCACGGGCATCCGCCGCGCGGCGGCCGGTGAGACGGTGCTCTCCCCCGGGCTGGCGGCCCGCGTGATCGGGGGCATGCGCAACCCCCTGCCGCGGCTCACGGCACGCGAGGTCGAGGTGCTCAGGCAGCTCGCGACCGGCGCGACGAACCGGCAGATCGCGCGCGAGTTGTTCGTGGCCGAGGCGACGGTGAAGAGCCACGTCGCGCACATCTACACGAAGCTCGGCGTCGACGGGCGCTCGCGTGCGATCCGTGTCGCGCAGGAGACCGGGCTCATCTGAGCGGGGGAGGGGGAGCGCGGCCCGTATGCTGAGCGCATGAAGCTCGACCGGCTCGACGCCCGACTGCTGCGCCTGCTCACCGACCACCCGCAACTGCCAGCGGCGGAGTGCGCGCGGCGGTTGAACGTCGCGCGCGCCACCGTCGCGAGCCGGCTCGAGCGGCTGCATGCGCAGGGGGTCGTGGAGGGGATCGTGCCCAAGATCCGGCACGAGGGCTTCGACTACCGGGTGGTCGCGTTCTGCTCGGTCGAGATCCATCAGGGGCTCGGGCACGAGGCTGTCGCCGAGAGCCTGGCCGCATCGGTGCCGGAGATCCTCGACATGTACACCGTGACCGGTGGGGCCGACCTGCAGCTGCGGGTGGCGGCCCCGGGGCCGAGCGAGCTGCAGGGCGTCTTCGACCGCATCTCCCAGGTGCCCGGCATCATGCGCACCTCGTCGTCGATCGCGCTGCGCACCCACTTCCAGGATCGCGTGCTGCCGCTCGTGGAGCACGCCGCCGATGACTCGGCCGGCCGAGCGCCGCGCGTCGAGTGAGCAGCGTGGCAACTAGCCCGTCTGCATAGCTGATCCCGACTCTCCGGGCCGTATCTGCGCAGATAGTCGAGGAGATCGCGAGCCGATTGTCTACTCTTCGCGGGAATCCTATGCTGTGTGCAGTCGTGCAGACCGCACGTTGTTCACAGGAGAATCATGCCGCTACAGCGTCGTACCAGCCTCAGTCTCGTCCCCGCCTACCGGCAGGGGCGCCCCGCACCCGAGGGGGCCGTGAAGCTCTCCTCGAACGAGTCGCCCCACCCGCCGCTCGCCTCGGTGCGCGACGCGCTCGCCGCAGAGCTCGGCAGCGTTCAGGTGTATCCCGACATGAGCGGAGCCCGTGTGCGCGAGCTGCTCGCGGAGCGCCACGGCGTGGCAGCAGAGTCCATCTCGCTGGGTGCGGGATCGGTCGAGGTCGCCTCGCAGCTGATCCACTCCCGAGCAGGGGACGGCGACGAGGTCGTGTTCGCCTGGCGCTCCTTCGAGGCCTACCCCTCGCTCGTGCGCATCGCAGGGGCGACCCCGGTCGAGGTGCCCCTCGACGCCGACGCGCGGCACGACCTCGACGCGATGCTCGCGGCCATCACCCCGCGCACCCGGCTGGTGTTCGTGTGCAACCCGAACAACCCGACCGGCACCGTGGTCGCCGCCGAGGCGCTGGAGCGCTTCGTCGACGCGGTGCCGCGCGACGTGCTCGTCGTGATCGACGAGGCCTACGTGCACTTCGACCGCACGCCCGAGCGCGCCGACGGCCTCGACCTGTTCCGCCGCTTCCCGCACGTCGCGGTGCTGCACACGTTCTCGAAGGCCTACGGGCTCGCCGGGTTGCGCATCGGCTACGCGATCGCCCCCCTCGAGGTCGCCGAGGAGCTGCGCAAGGTCGCCGTGCCGTTCGGCGTCACGAACCTCGCGCAGACCGCCGCCGCCGCTTCGCTGCGCGCCGAGGACGAGCTGGCGATCCGCATCGACGAGGTCGTCGCGGAGCGCGAACGGATGTTCGCGGCGCTCGACGCGCTCGGCCTCGGGCCCGTGCGCTCCGAGGCGAACTTCGTCTGGGTGCCGGAGGGGTCGACGGGCGTCGAGCCGGTGACCGCGGCGGATCTCGGCGCTGCGCTCGAGGCCGGCGGCGTGATCGCCCGGGTGTTCCCCGGTGAGGGCGTGCGGATCTCGTGCGGCACGGCCGCGGACACTGATCGGGTCGTCGCCGCCCTGGAGGGCGCCGGCTTGTTCGACGCCTCCCTCGCCGCAGACACAGGGATCCTCGTCGGGAACGGGGGCGCGGCATGACGCGCCCTGAGCCGCCACGCACCGCGGAGGACCAGTTCATCGACACGGGCGCGCTCAAGACGATCCTCACCACCCGTCAGGTCTCGATGATGGGGCTCGGCGGGGCGATCGGCGCCGGGCTCTTCGTGGGATCCGGGGCGGCCGTCGGCATCGCCGGACCCGCCGTGCTCGTCAGCTACATCGTCGCGGGCATCATGGTCGTGCTCGTGATGCTCATGCTCGCGGAGCTCGTCGCCGCCTACCCGAGCTCCGGCGCGTTCAGCACCTTCGCGCACCGCGCCATGGGGCGCACGGCCGGGTCGACCGTCGGCTGGCTCTACTGGATCCAGCTCGTCGTCGTGATCGCCGCCGAGGCCACGGGGGCCGGCGCGATCGTGGCGACCTGGACGCCCGCGATCCCGCAGTGGGTCTGGGTGCTCGTGTTCATCGTCGTGCTCACGGTCGTCAACCTGCTCGGCGTGGCGAACTACGGACGCTTCGAGTACTGGTTCGCGTTCATCAAGGTGGCGGCGATCGTGCTCTTCCTCGTCGTGGGCGTGCTCGCGATCGCGGGCCTCGTGCCAGGGGTCGAGCCCGTCGGGTTCAGCAACCTGCTCGGTCAGGGCGGCTTCGCGCCGACCGGCTTCGTCGGGATCGCCGGGGCCCTGCTCATCGTGATGTTCGCGTTCGGCGGCACCGAGGTCGTGGCGATCGCGGCAGCGGAGTCCGACGATCCGAGCGGCAACATCAAGCGCACGATGCGCTCGGTGATGGTGCGCATCCTGGTCTTCTACATCGGTTCGATCCTGGTGATCGTCACCGTGCTGCCCTGGAACGACCCCGCGGTCGCCGCCGGCCCGTTCTCGGCGGTGCTCGCGGTGCTCGGCGTGCCCGGCGTCGACATGGCGATGTCGGTGGTCGTGGTGATCGCGCTGCTGTCGGCGATGAACGCGAACATCTACGGGGCGTCGCGCATGGCGTTCTCGCTCGCCGAGCGCCGCATGGCTCCGCGCTTCCTGCGGTCGATCACGCAGAACGGGGTGCCGTGGGCCGCGGTCACGGGGTCAGTGCTCTTCAGCTTCGTGACGGTCGCGCTCAACTGGGCCTGGCCAGAGGCGGTCCTGCCCGCGCTGCTCAACGTCGTCGGCTCGACGCTGCTCGTGGTCTGGAGCTCGATCGCGGTCTCGCAGATCGTGCTGCGCCGCCGCGCGGAGCGCATGGGCAGGCACCTGCCGATGCGGCTCCCGGGCTTCCCCTGGCTGTCGTGGCTGACGCTCGCGCTGCTCGCCTGCGTCGTCGTGCTCGCCATGTTCGACCCCGCCGCCCGCGCGCAGCTGCTCGCGACCTTCGGCCTGACGGCCGTGCTCGCGCTGGTCTCGAAGCTCGTGCTCACCGACGTCGCGCCGCCGACCGGGACGGTCGAGGTGCCGACCGGCGTGCGCTGAGCGGGCACCTGCCGAATCGGGGTCACTTTGGGGGTGTGCGTACGCGAAACACGCCCCCAAAGTGACCCGGATTCGGATGATGCGGCTGCGGTGGCGATCAGCCGGTGAAGTCGGCCGGGTGCGGGCCGGTGCGGCCGTCGCGCTCGAGCCCGTCGACCGCGGCGAGCTCGTCTGACGTCAGCTCGAAGCCGAACACGTCGAGATTGGCGGCGATGCGGGCGGGCGTGACCGACTTCGGGATCACGACGCGGCCCTGCTGCAGGTGCCAGCGCAGCACGACCTGGGCCGCCGAGACGCCGTGGCGATCCGCGATCTCGGTGACAGCCGGGTCGCGCAGCACAGCGCCCTGCGCGAGCGGGCTCCAGGCCTCGGTCACGATGCCGCGGGCGGTGTTCGCGGCCGCGGTCTCGCGGTTCTGCAGCGCCGGGTGCAACTCCACCTGGTTCACCGCTGGTACGAGATCGCTCACCGTCGCGAGCCGGTCGAGGTGCTCGGGAAGGAAATTCGAGACGCCGACCGCTCCCACGCGGCCGTCGGCGGCGAGCTGCGCGAGCGCCCGCCACGCGTCGAGGTAGCCGTCGGTCGCCGGTGCCGGCCAGTGGATGAGGAAGAGGTCGAGCCGTTCGAGGCCGAGCCGTTCGAGCGAGGCCTCATAGCCGCGCATCGCGTCGTCGTAGCCGAGCGCGTCGATCCAGAGCTTCGAGGTGACGAACAACTCGTCCCGGGCGATGCCCGATTCGGCGATCGCGCGGCCGACGCCCGCCTCGTTGCCGTAGATGGCGGCGGTGTCGATGCTGCGATAGCCGGCCTCGAGCGCCGTGGAGACCGCCGCGGTCGTCTCGGCGTCGGGCACCTGGAAGACGCCGAATCCGAGCTGCGGCATCTCGAGGCCGTTGTTGAGGGTGACGGTGGGGATGGCCATGGGGGCTCCTTCTGTGGGGTGGTGGTGGATCCTGCGACTCGCTTCGCTCGCGCAGGATGACGGAGGGTCGGGCGGCGCGCAGGATGACGGAGGGTCGGGCGGCGCGGTCGCCGGAGTGCGGATCAGGCGGCGACGAGCGCGGGCTCGCGCACTGCGGCGGCACCCGACGCGCGCGTGCGGGCCGAAGCGGCCGCGATCACCATGACGACCAGGGCGGTTGCCGTGATGGCGGTTCCGATCCAGATGGGGGAGGTGTAGCCGAGGCCCGCGGCGATGCCGAGGCCGCCCGCCCAGGCGCCGAGCGCGTTGCCGACGTTGAAGGCGCCGATGTTCGCGCCGGAGGCGAGGGTCGGAGCCCCGCCGGCGTACTGCATGATGCGGCTCTGCAGTCCGGGAACCGTGCCGAATCCGAAGCCGCCCATGAGCACGAGGATCGCGATGACCGCGGGCTGGGACCCGGCGAACAGGCCGAACGCGGCGAGCACGACGACGAGCGCCGCGATGAAGCCGATGAGCGTTCCGTCGATCGAGCGGTCCGCGAGCTTGCCGCCGGCCCAGTTGCCCACGACGAGCCCGGCGCCGAAGAGCACGAGCAGCCACGGCACGGCCGAGCTCGCGAACCCGGTGACGCCGGTGAGCGTGTACGCGATGTACGTGAACGCTCCGAACATCCCGCCGTAGGCGAGGACCGTGACGGTGAGAGAGAGCCACACCTGGCCCGAGCGGAACGCCCGGAGCTCGCTGCGCAGGCTGACCTGGTCGCCGGCGGTTCGCGGGGCGGTGACGAGCGCCGCGATGCCGGCGAAGGCCAGGACTCCGATGCCCGAGATGACCCAGAACGTCGCGCGCCACCCGAACTGCTGCCCGAGGAAGGTGCCGAACGGCACGCCGAATACGTTCGCAGCGGTGAGCCCGGTGAACATGATGGCGATCGCGCCGGCCTGCTTCTCGGGGGCGACGAGCCCCGCAGCGACGACGGAGCCGATCCCGAAGAACGCGCCGTGACTGAGTGCGGCGACCACGCGGCCGACCATCGCGAGCTCGTACCCCGTGGCGGTGGCGGTGAGCAGATTGCCGATGATGAAGAGGACGACGAGCCCGAGCAGCACGGGCTTGCGCGGCAGTCGCGTCGTCGCGGCAGTCAGGCCGAGGGCCCCGACGACGACGCCGAGCGCATAGCCCGAGATGAGCCAGCCCGCGGCCGATTCCGTGACGCCGAGGTCGGTCGCGACCTCGGGCAGCAGGCCCATGATGACGAACTCGGTGAGGCCGATCCCGAACGCCCCGAGTGCGAGGGCGATGAGTCCCAGTGGCATGTGATGTTCCCGTTTCCTCTGGTAAAGTAGTTGCGAACGCGGGATATTGCGTCGCCGTACATAATCATTGCACACGCAACTAGTCCGCGCAAGCAAGTAATTGAGGTGCCCGCTCTGCGGGCCCGGGAAGCAGGAGGCCATGGGTATCGCAGACGACGCCGTCGAGATCCGCGCCCGCGGATGGCGCACGCTCGCCGCCCTGCACGCGCTCATCGAGGCCGAGCTCGAGCGCGCGCTCGCGGAATCGGTGCAGCTGTCGGTCGTGGAGTACACGGTGCTCGACGCGCTCAGCCGGCAGGACGGCTGGCACATGCGCATGCAGCAACTGGCGCGGGCGACGGCGCTGAGCCCGAGCGCGACGACGCGTCTCGTCACGCGCCTCGAGGATCGGGGACTGCTGACGCGGATCCTGTGCGCCGACGACCGGCGCGGCATCTACACCGAGCTCACCCCATCGGGGCGCGAGCTCTTCGAGCGCGCCCACCCGATCCACGACGAAGCGCTCGCGCGCGTACTCGCCGAGGCCGGGGGCCGCCCGGAGCTGGCGCCCGTCGTGCACGCTCTGCAGGGCTCGCAGGTGCTCGCGGGAGCGTAGCGGCGAGCCGGGCCGGATCCTCCCCGGGCGGGATGCGTCGCTGCGGAGTCCGCGGGTGTTACGAGACGCGCTTCACGACGCTCGACTTGAGGCGGAGCTTGCCGAATCCGGGAACCTTCGCGTCGATGTCGTGCCCGTCGGCGCCGCCGGGATCGAGGCGGATGCCCGACACCTTCGTGCCGGCCTTGATCGTGCCTCCGCCCCCGCCGGAGATCTTGACGCTCTTCGCGAGCGTGACGGTGTCGCCGTCCGAGAGGACGTTGCCGACGGCGTCGCGCACCGATGGGCCGGTCCCGGCATCCGTCGACGCGTCGACGGGCGCCCACTCGTGGCCGCACATGGGGCAGGTCAGGAGCGCACCGGAGGCGTAGGCGTACTCGCTCCCGCATTCGGGGCACGGCGGGAGCGGGGTCTCGTTCGTCTCCGTCATGTCCGGTTCTCTCCTCGGGTGCGCTCGCTCCGGCTCGGGGGCCGCCGGACCATATGATGGTTTCATCATCTCATAATTTCGAGGAGGCGCCGTGCTCAGCGAGATCGAGGGTCCGCTCTACGAGATCAAGGCCGACCTGTTCAAGGGGCTCGCCCATCCCGTGCGCATTCGCGTGCTCGAGATCCTGTCGGCCTCGCCCGATCACTCGTGCACCGTGGGGGAGCTGCTCGGCGAGATCGGGATCGAGGCGTCGCACCTCTCCCAGCATCTCGCGACGCTGCGCCGGCACCGTGTGGTGACGAGTGAGCGGACCGGCAGCGCCGTCACCTACTCCCTCGCGCACCCGAAGATCGCCGAGCTGCTCGCGATCGCCCGCGTGTTCCTGCGCGACACACTCGCCGGCGCCCGCGCGCTGCTCGACGAGGTCGACGCCCGCGCGTAGCGCTCCTCGCGGATCCGGGTCGCTTTGGGGGCGTGTTCCGGCGAAACACGCCCCCAAAGCGACCCGGATCCTTGGCGACTCGAGTTCGGTGCGACTCGAGTGCGGCGCGCGTCGAGTGCGTCGAGCGGGTCGCCTGCGGATGAGGCCCGCGCGGGGCCGGCGCTCAGGCCGAGGCGGGGAGCACCCATCCGGGGCGCGGGAAGTGGCAGGTGTACCCGTTCGGGATCCGCTGCAGGTAGTCCTGGTGCTCCGGCTCCGCCTCCCAGAAGGGGCCGGCGGGCTCGATCGTGGTGACGGCCGGTCCCGGCCAAAGGCCCGAGGCGTCCACGTCCGCGATCGTCTCGCGGGCCACGCGCTCCTGCTCCGGGGTCAGCGGGAAGATGGCGGACCGGTAGCTGGTCCCGACGTCGTTGCCCTGGCGGTTCAGCGTGCTCGGATCGTGGATCTGGAAGAAGAACGCGAGGATGTCGCGGTAGCTCGTCCGCTCGGGATCGAACACGACCTCGACCGCTTCGGCGTGGCCGGGGTGGTTGCGGTAGGTGGCGTGGTCGTTCTGCCCGCCGGTGTACCCGGCGCGCGTGCCGAGCACTCCGGGCTGCGCGCGGATGAGGTCGTCGACGCCCCAGAAGCACCCGCCGGCCAGCACGGCCGTCTCGGTGCCCGGCGTGCGGGTGATCGCTCCGGTGTCGTGGATTCCACTGGTCATGATGCGTGCTCCTCCGGGTTCGTGGGGGGGGGGCGACGGGATCGAATCGCGGCGCATGCGCGCTCCCCGTCCGGTCTCCGGCGCGACGCCGCCGGCTGCGGCATCATCGGAGACAACGCCGCAGCACTCGTATTTGGTCCCGCGGGGCTGGGAATGGCCTGGGAGATTTCGAGCGTTCTCAATACCGCAACGAGTCCGCATAGGGTGCGCCTGAGCAGCGCACCCTCGTGGCATGGCTGAGGCCGTGGCATCCACTGCTTCCGTATGCAACAATTCTGATCACCGAATCCGATTTCGGCGGGCAATTGCACATGGGGTGGAGCAGGGAAATGAATCGTGCGGGTATTGCGCGTGGCAAGCAGCAACGCGGTATCGAAACGCAGGCGGCGCTGCTCGACGCGGCCGGCCGGGTGTTCGCGAAGATGGAGTACGACAAGGCCAAGCTGAAGGACATCTCCGACGAGGCGGGCATCAGCCTGGGCTCGCTCTACTTCCATTTCGGCAACAAGGACGACGTCGCGGCGGCGGTGCTCGAGACCCAGCAGGCGCGCATGACCGCGGTGCTCGAGGAGGTGCGCGCCGCGACCGTCGAGAGCGAGGTCGATCGCCTACTGATGCTCCTCGACCGGATCTCTGAGCTGATGGCGCGCGACACGCTGGTGCAGGGCGGCATCCGCCTCGTGAACTCGCTGCCCGAGGAGCTCCAGAACACCGGTTTCGGGGCCTATGCCGTCTGGCAGAGCATCACGGAGGACATGCTCCGCGACGGCGTGCGCGAGGGATCGGTCACGACCGAGATGTCCGTCGAGCTGCTCGCGGAACTGGTCAATGAGGTCTACGTGGGAGCGCAGCACCTTTCGGGGATGTTCGACCAGTGGGCGTCCCTGCCCGAGCGCATCGAGCGCGCCCGCCCGCAGCTGCGCGAGATGATCGCCGCGAAGGGGGAGAGCCGCCGCCGTGCCGCGGCCGCATCGGCCTGAATCCGGGTCAGGGCGCTGCGCGCGGGGCGACGGGCCTGCCCGGGACCCAGCAGCGCACGCGATCGCGGTATGCGGTGAACTCGTCGCCGAATCGCGCTTCGAGGTCGGCCTCCTCGAGCGGACGGACCATCCGGTTCCAGACGAGGGAGCCGCAGAGCGCGTAGACGACCACGAGCCATGACTCCGCGATCATGCCGACCGCGACGCCCTGGGTGATCCCCGCGAGCGCCATCGGGTTGCGCACGAACCGGTACGGCCCGGCGATCACGAGCCGATTCGCGGCATCGGAGGGGAGCGGGGTGCCGTCGCCGCGCGAGGACATGACCGCCGCGGCCCAGATGCCGAGCGCGCTCGCCGCGACGAGGATCACCACCCCAGCGGCCGGGATCGCGGCGGGGAGGTCCGCGGCCAGTCCCCAGCGGCGCTCGACGAGCACGATGGCGACCGGGATGGCGGCGAGGAAGAGGCCCCAGAACACGATGATCTGGATCGTCGTTCGTCCGCCGTGCCCGATGCGCCGCGCGGGGCGTGCGACGCCGAAGCCGAGCGGCCCGACGAGGATCCGCTCGGACGGCAGCCGTCCGAGCAGCACGAGCAGTGCGGCGCCCGCGCTGCCGATCGTCGCCGCGACCATGAGCAGCGCGCCCAAGCCGGCCTCTCCCGTCGCCGTCGCATAGGCCGCCATGCCGGCCGAGATGAGCGCGGTCCACGTCGCGGCGATCCAGACGGCGGGCCGCAGTCCCAGTGCCGCGGCGGCCGACGCGAGCACGAAGAGCGGGACGTCGAGCGCCGCCATCGCGACCGGGTCGATGCGGCCGAGCGTCGCGGTGCGGATCGTCGGGACGGTGAACACGGTGATCCACCACGCCGCCCCCGCGGCAGCCTGGAGCGCGAAGTAGAGTCGCCCCAGTCCGCCGCTCAGCATCCCCCGAGTCTATCCGCGGCCCTGCGGGCGGGTCGGCGGCCATCGCACGGCCGATCCCGCCCGATCGATCCCGCCCGATCGATCCCGCCCGGTCGCGCCGGTTCGGCCGTCGCTATGCCGACGTGCGCTCTCCGAGGGCGCGCTCGACGCGCTTCCCGAGCGGGTCGGTCAGCATCTCGGCGTAGGCCCAGCTCAGGTGGTGCGAATCGCGGAAGGCGAGCACGCCGCCGATGACGGGCGGGGTCTCGGAGCCCACGACGAAGTAGTCGCTCATGTCCACGAGCACGGCTCGGTCCGCACCCGCGGCCGCGTCGGCGATCGGGTCGGCGCCCATCCCCGTGCGCTCGGGGACCGCGCACTTCTCGGCCGCGAGCGCGCCCTGCTCGGTGACGCAGCGCAGCACGTCGTCCGAGAACTGCGGGGTGTCGCGGATGGCGATCACGCGCTCCACCGACTCGGGCAGTCCGGCCCAGCTCTGCGCGTACCCCCGCGCGGCGGTCTCGCGCTCGTCCTCGCCCGGTTCGGCGACGTAGCGCGTGCCCGACTTGGCCGACGTGATCACCGTGTCGATCTCGGGATCCTGCTCGATCCGATCGCGCACCTCGTCGTTCCACTCCGCGCACGCATCGCTCAGCCGATCGTTCTCGGCGTCGGGCGACGAGACGAAATCGCGTTCGGCGGTCGTGAACGGGCACGAGGCCCTGGCCATCACCACGAGGCGCCAGCGCTGCCGCTCGGCGACCTCGCGCAGCGGCACGAGCCACTGCTCCGCGTGCGAGTCGCCGACGAGCGCGACCGTGCGCACGGCCTCGTCGGCATCGGCTCCGTACTCGCAGACCATCAGGCCGTCCTCGTCGGTCTCGCCGAGGCAGCGCTCGGGGGCCTTGTCGGCGAGCGCCGGTTCGGGGATCGGCACGCGCTCCGGGAGCGGCTCGCATCCGGAGCCCTTCTCGAGAGCCGTCGCGCCGAGGCACGGCTCGGGGTCCCGGAGCTCCGCGGCGACGCGGGCGCGTTCCGCGGCGACCTGCTGGTCGGCCGCGTGCACCCCGGCGAGCGCGAACCCGAGCACCGCGGCCATCGCCGCGGTCGTCAGCACGAGGGTGCGGCCGTTCGGCCATCCGCGCGAGACCCCGGTGCGGAACGGGTCCTCGATCCACCGCAGGGAGGCCGCGGCGAGCACGAGCGTGAGCGCGGTGACCGCGAGCGCTCCGCCGAACCCGAGACCGCGCCCGAGTGCGAACGGGGCGAGCACGATGAGCGGGAAGTGCCACAGGTAGACGCCGTACGAGACGTCGCCGAGCCACTGCATCGGCCCGGCGGCGAGCAGCGGCTGGGGCGACGCCGCGCCTCCCGGCTCTCCCGCGGCGATCACGAGCGCGGTCGCGAGCACCGGGAGAGCCGCAGCGGATCCGGGGAACGGAGTCCCGTCGGTGTAGAGGACCGCCGCGGCGGCGATCCCGGCGAGTCCCGCCCACGCCATTGCGGCTCGCAGCGGCCGGGGGATGCGCGCGAGCGGATCGTTCGGGATCGCGGCGAGCCAGGCGAGCAGGCCTCCGGCGGCGAACTCCCATGCGCGGGTGGTCGTCACGAAGTAGGCGCGCGAGGGGTCGGTCGCCGTCATGGCGATGGAGAGCGCGAGCGAGGCCGCCGCGATCAGCGCGATCCCGACGGCGAACACCGTGGGGAAGGTCGGGGTGCGCGCGCGGTCTCCCGTCGCGGAGGGGCGGCGCGCGGATCGGGCCGCCAGTTTGGCCGCGATGAGGGCGGCACCGGCTGCGGCGAGCGGCCAGACGATGTAGAACTGCTCCTCGACCGAGAGCGACCAGTAGTGCTGCACGGGCGAGGCCTGGGCCTCCGCCGCCATGTAGTCGACCGACTGCGCCGCGAGAACCCAGTTCTGCGCGTAGCCGGCGGAAGCGGCGACCTGCACGAGGAAGGAGGGCAGGAATCCTCGAGGAGACAGCACCCAGACCGCCACGAGCGTCACGGCGAGCACGACGAGGGCGGCCGGGAGCAGGCGCCGTGCCCGTCGGGCCCAGAATCGTGGCAGGTCGACGCGCCCCGACGTCGCGACCTCGCGCAGCAGCTGGCCGGTGATGAGGAAGCCCGAGATGACGAAGAAGACGTCGACGCCGACGTAGCCGCCGGGCAGCGCCGCGGGCGAGAGATGGTAGACGAGCACGATGGCGACGGCGATCGCGCGAAGGCCCTGGATGTCGCGGCGCACGCCGCGCTGCGCAGGCGGCGCGGTCCGCGCCGCCTGAGGCAGGGGTGCGTCGGTCGTGCTCATGGGTCTCATCAGGAATCGCCTCCGGCGGGTGATTCCACCATAGGTAACGAATGCGTAACGGGTCAGGGGATTGACTCGGCGCTCCGCATTCGGTAGCCGAAGGTCGGCGCACCCGGCGATTCAGCGGATCACGTTCAGCCCCATCGTCTCGATGAACGCGACCGCCTGCCGATCGTCGACGTAGGCGCCGTCGAGCCGCACGGTGCGCGGATCCAGCCCCGTCAGGTCGCTGCCGACGAGCGCGGCCCCGCTCAGGTCGGCGCCCTGGAACCACGTGCCCGAGAGGTCGCACCCCGAGAACGTGGCGCCGGCGCATCGGGCGTGGGTGAGGTCGGTCTCGCGCATCCGCACGTCCGTGAAGACGACCTTCTGCAGCGCCGCCCCAGGGAAGCCGGTGAAGGACCAGTCGCCGCCCTCGACCTGCAGCAGCGCGAACTCGCAGGAGTCGAACAGGCTGCCCGTGAACTTCGCGCCGGTGAAGCGCGCGTCGAAGAAGTTGCACCCGACGAACGTGCAGTTGAGGAACGCGGCGCGCTCGTGCCGGCTCGCGTTGAACTTGACGTCGACGAACGTGCACTCCGAGAAGACCGTGCCGACCGTCGTCGCCTCCGTCAGGTCGAGCCCGAGGAAGCGCGTGCGCTCGAACCGCTCCTCGCCGAGCTCGCGCCCGTACCAGTCCTCGCGCGAGACCGTCGTGTCGTACGCGGGCGCCGAGGCCCCGTCCCTGCGATCCACCATGTCGTCTCCGTTCGTGCCTGCCGCCCGTTGCGCCCACTGTAGGGGCCGCCGCCGACATCGCCGGAGCGCGCCAGACCGCAGCCATCGCGGTCTTCATCGAAACGTTATCTGGAGCCGGACCGCCCGCGTCTCGCGTGATTCTGCGGAAGTGGGCACTCGTACCAGCCTGAGTATTGATCCGGGTAGATACCCTGACGTGGTCCCGCTACCCGGGGCCACTACACTCGGGGATGATTCGCCGGGGCATCCGCCCGGCACCGTCGACCAGGAGTAATCAATGAAGATTCGCTACGCGATCCCCGCGCTCGCCGCCGCCGCCGTGCTCACCCTGACCGGGTGCACCAACACCGACGGCGCCTCCACGGAGGAGACGAAGGCGCCCGCCTCCGACGCGATCACCGCGGACGACGCGGCCGTCGCGCTCCTGCCCGCGGAGCTGAAGGACTCCGGCGAGCTGCGCATCGGCACCGATGCCGAGTACCCGCCGAACGAGTACAAGGACGCCGACGGCAACCCCGTCGGCTGGGGCGTCGAACTGGCGGAGGCGGTCTCCGCGAAGCTCGGCCTCGAGCCGAAGTGGGAGATCCTCGGGTTCGACAGCATCATCCCGCGCATCCAGGAGAGCACCCTCGACATGGGCTCGTCCTCGTTCACCGACACCGTCGAGCGTCAGAAGTCGGTCGACTTCGTGAACTTCCTGAACGCAGGCAGCCTGTGGGCGGCGCCCGTCGGCTCCGACGTCGATCCCGATGACGCGTGCGGCCTCACTGTCGCCGTGCAGGCGACCACCGTGCAGGACACCGACGAGATGCCGCGCCGCGACAAGGAGTGCAAGGACGCAGGCAAGAAGGGCATCGAGGTGCTGCGCTTCGACGGTCAGCCCGAGGTGACCCAGGCGGTCATCGACGGCCGCGCCGACGCCTTCTCGGCCGACCTCCCCGTGACCGGCGACGCCGTCAACAAGCTGAAGGACCAGCTCGAGTCCGTCGGCGATGTGTTCGACGCGGCCCCCTACGGCTTCGCCACCCAGAAGGACAGCGACACGACCAAGGCCGTTCAGGCGGCTCTGCAGTCGCTGATCGACGACGGCACCTACCTCGACATCCTGAAGAAGGCGGGCATCGAGAGCGGAGCGCTCACCGAGGCCACCATCAACGCGGCAAAGAGCTGATCCGGCCCGCACGATGCGCGCTGCGGGGGCGATGCGGGGATCCTGCCCGCACCGCCCCCGCGCCGTCTCGGCCGCGCGGGAATCCGACCCGAAGGAGAGATCGATGAAGATCCGAATCGCCGTCCCGGCGCTCGCTGCGGCCGCGGCCCTCGCGCTCGTCGGCTGCACGAACACCGATGGAGCCGAGCGGGAGACGGTCGACGCCGACCTGATCGCCGGTATCGAGACCGACGCCGCGGCGGCCGAGCTGCTGCCGGCGGAGGTCGCGGAGTCGGGCGTGCTGCGCATGGGCATCAACCCGAACTACCCGCCGAACGAGTACAAGGACGAGAACGGGGAGCCCGTCGGCTGGGGCGTCGACCTCGGCGATGCGGTGGCGGCGAAGCTCGGGCTCGAGCCCGAGTGGGAGACGATGAGCTTCGACAGCATCATCCCGCGGGTGCAGGAGGGGGCGCTCGACATGAGCTCCTCCTCGTTCACCGACACGGTCGAGCGACAGAAGTCCGTCGACTTCGTCAACTACCTGAACGCCGGATCGCAGTGGGCCGCAGCGGTGGGCGAGGACGTCGATCCCGAGAACGCGTGCGGCCTGACGGTGGCCGTGAAGGCGACCACGGTGCAGGAGCAGACCGAACTGCCGGCCCGCAGCGAGCAGTGCGTCGCGGACGGCAAGGAGCCGATCGACATCCTCGTGCTCGACCAGCAGCCCGAGGTCACCCAGGCCGTCGTCGACGGCCGCGCCGTCGCCTTCTCGGCGGACTCGCCCATCGCGGGCGACGCCGCGCTGCAGCTGCCCGACCAGATCGAGCTGGTCGGCGAGATGTTCGACGCGGCACCCTACGGCCTCGTGACCCCCAAGGACAGCGAGCTCACCCTGGCGGTGCAGGCCGCCGTCCAGTCCCTCATGGACGACGGCACCTACCTCGAAATCCTCAAGAGTGCCGGCGTGGAGAGCGGTGCCCTGACCACCGCGACCATCAACGCCGGCGAGAACTAGGAAGAATTCTGATGACAGACAATCCCAGCGGCGCCGGGGAGCCCGAGGGCCACGCGCGGCCCGAGGCGATCCAGGCGATCAAGCTCAGGCACCCCGGCCGAACGGCATTCGCCGTGGTGCTCATCCTCATCGCGGCGCTGTTCCTCTACGACACCGCGTTCAACCGCCCCGTCTTCAACTGGGGCGAGGTCGGCAAGTACCTCTTCGACACGCGCATCGTGACCGGCGCGGGCTACACCCTGCAGCTCACGATCTATTCCATGATCATCGCCGTGATCCTGGGCGTCACCATCGCCGTCATGCGCATGTCGCCCAACCCGGTCGTCAAAGCGGTCGCCTGGGTGTTCCTCTGGCTCTTCCGCGGCACCCCGGTGTACGTGCAGCTCGTGTTCTGGGGCATGGTCCCCACGATCTACAAGACGATCACCCTCGGGATCCCGTTCACCGAGGCCGTGACCACGTTCACGACGAAGGACCTGCTGCCGTACTTCACGCTCGCCGTGATCGGCCTTGCGCTCAACGAGGCCGCCTACATGGCCGAGATCGTGCGCGCCGGCCTGCTCGCCGTCGACAAGGGCCAGGACGAGGCGGCCATCGCACTCGGCCTCGGCTGGTGGCACACGATGACCCGGGTGATCCTGCCGCAGGCGATGCGCGTCATCATCCCGCCGACCGGCAACGAGTTCATCTCGATGCTCAAGACGACCTCGCTCGTCACGGCGGTGCCGTTCACGCTCGACCTCTACGGGCGCTCGCGCGACATCTCCGCGGTGACCTACCAGCCGGTGCCCATGCTCATCGTGGCGTCGATCTGGTACCTCGCGGTCACCTCGATCCTCATGGTCGGCCAGTACTACCTCGAGCGGCACTTCGCGAAGGGCATCGCGCAGCGGCCCGACGTGCAGAAGCCGACCGTCGAGACGAGCGCCATCGGCGTCGTCGGGATCGATGGCGCAGCAGGAGATGTCCCGCCGACCGTCCGCCCGGGAGGGGAACACGCATGAACACCCACGCAACCGGGACGCCCATGGTCAAGGCCGAGGCGCTCTCGAAGTCATACGGCTCCAACGAGGTGCTGAAATCGATCTCGCTCGAGGTCCAGCGCGGCGAGGTGCTCTGCCTCGTCGGGCCGTCGGGGTCGGGAAAGTCGACCTTCCTCCGCTGCATCAATCATCTCGAGACGATCAACGCCGGCCGGCTCTGGGTCGACGGCGAGCTCGTCGGCTATCGCCAGAGCGGCGACAAGATCTACGAGATGCACGCCAAGGAGGCGGCGAAGCAGCGGCGCGACATCGGCATGGTGTTCCAGCGCTTCAACCTCTTCCCGCACAAGACGGCGCTCGAGAACGTGATGCTCGCCCCGACGCTCCTGAAGAAGGGCAACAAGGCGGCTCTGCAGACCCGCGCCATGGAGCTGCTCGCCCGGGTCGGCCTCGCCGAGCGGCACGACTACTACCCGGCCCATCTCTCGGGCGGGCAGCAGCAGCGCGTCGCCATCGCGCGTGCGCTCGCGATGGAGCCGAAGCTGATGCTGTTCGACGAGCCCACGTCGGCGCTCGATCCCGAGCTCGTCGGTGAGGTGCTCGACGTGATGAAGGGCCTGGCCGAGAGCGGCATGACGATGGTCGTCGTGACGCATGAGATGGGCTTCGCCCGCGAGGTGGCCGACAAGCTCGTCTTCATGGACGGCGGCGTCGTCGTCGAGGCGGGAGACCCCACCGAGGTGCTCACGAACCCGCAGCGCGAGCGCACCAAGGCCTTCCTCTCGAAGGTGCTGTAGCGCACCCTGCGCCCGCGCCCGCCCGCCGATGCCCCCTCCGTGCCGCAGCACGAGGGGGCATCGGCGCGTTCGATAGGGTGAGCGCATGCGTGCGGCCACGACCCTCGACCACCTGTTCGGTCTCTCGGAGCGCACGGCGCTCGTGACCGGCGGCAGCTCCGGGATCGGGCGGGCCATCGCCCGCGCGCTCGCAGCGGCAGGGGCGCGCGTGCTCGTCGCGGCCCGCACCGCGGACGCGATCGACGCGACCGTCGCCGAGATCCGCTCGGCGGGCGGGGCCGCAGACGGGATCCGCGCCGACCTCGGCGACCGCGCCGGCGCGCACGCCCTCGCCGATGCCGCGCTCGACGCCGCGAGCGATGCCGCGGGAGGGATCGACGTCCTCGTGAACTCGGCCGGCGTCAACCTCCGCCCGCATCTCTCGGAGCTCGACGAGGACACGTGGGACGCGACGATGGCCGTCAACCTCGAGGCGCCGTTCGTGCTCGGACAGCGTCTCATTCCCGGTATGGCGGAGCGCGGCTACGGCCGGGTGATCCACATCAGCTCGCAGCAGGCCCACCGGCCGTTCGCGAACAGCGGCGCCTACGGCGTCTCGAAGGCGGCGATCGAGGGGCTCGCGCGCACGCAGGCGGAGGCGTGGTCGGGCAGGGGCGTCACGGTGAACGCGCTCGTGCCCGGATTCGTGCAGACGCCGCTCAACCGGAGGCTGAGCTCCGACCCCGCGGCGGTCGCGGCGCTGGCGCGGCGCACGCTCGTCGGCCGCAACGGCGAGGCGGAGGACTTCGCGGGCGCCGCCGTGTTCCTCGCGTCACCGTCGGCTGCCTACGTCACGGGCCAGTCGATCGCCGTCGACGGCGGATTCTCCGTGCACTGAGCGGTGCGGCGCCCTGGACGGGCGCGCCTTCGCGGTACTGCGAGACCGGTCGTGCGCTCGGTCGATCAGCCGAGGAGCGATGCGCGGGCTTCGCGGCCCAGCGCGCCGTCCATGAGATTTCCCAGCTCGGCGATCCAGAGGTCGTCCGAGAAGAGATAGGTCTTGTGCAGGGGCGCGACGCCGGTCTCCGAATCATCGGTGAACACGATCGCTCCCGCCTCTTCTGAGCGCACGAAGACTGAGTCCTCCAGCGCCGCTACGAGCTCATCCCGCACGTCGCCGTCCAAGCGCGCGACGAAGAGCTGGACTGCGCCGTCGCTCTGCGGGAACCCCCAAGCGCACTCGCGGAGTTCCGTCGCTCGCAGGAGCGCGTCTCGAGCGACCGGGCCGAATCCGTGCTCCTTGGCGTAGTCGTGCAGGCCGGTCGACCCGTGAAAGGCCTCGATCGTCCCCTCGGCGGCGTACAGCTCGTTGACGCGAGCCGTCGAGACGATTCCCTCGCATTCGGGAAGCGCCGATTGCCCGGGCGCGGAGGAGTGCTGCGGGGGCTCCGATGTGACGGGTTCTGCGGGGGTCGGCTCCGTCGTCGGAGTCGGTCCGCCCGTTGCCGACGGTGGGTCGGATGATGGCGATCGCGTCGGACTCGCATGCGACGAGCAAGCGGCGAGTGCGAGCACGGTGAGCGCAACCGCCCCGAGCGCTGCGGGTCGGATGCGCCTGGTCATGCTTCATGCTATGTCGAGACTCGCGTGCTCGGCCATCCTCGGATCGCGATCGCCGTCCCGCGGAGACTGCAGCGTTGCGGGGACTGCTCGCAGCGGTCGGCTACGCGCCCTCGCCGAGGTCGTTCTTGATCTTCGTGGTCGAAACGCCCTCGGTGCGGTCGAGGTAGATGACCTCGCAGTAGGGGCGCAGCACCTCGAAGCGCTCGTCGCCCTCCCAGTCGCCGCCCATGACCACCGCGTCGATCTCGTACTTCTGCACGTCTCGGATCTTCTGGTCCCAGGCCTCCTCCGGGATCACGAGGTCGACGTAGCGCACCGCCTCGAGCATGTTCTTGCGCGTCTCGAAGTCGTGGTACGTCTTCTTGCCCTTGCCCGCGTTGAACTCCTCGGTCGACGCCGCGACGACGAGGTAGTCCCCGAGCGCCCGTGCGCGGCGCAGCAGGCGGATGTGGCCCCAGTGCAGGAGGTCGAAGGTGCCGTAGGTGAGGATCCGCTTCATGCCCCCATCCTATGCGGGGGCTCGGTGCGGGGTACGTGATGATCGCGCGAGGGGGTCGGCTTGCGGCGTGAGGTGCCGATGCAGTGCGGGGCGGCGGCCGGTTGCGGCCGGCGGCGGGAGCCGGGTGGGGTGGCTGGGGCACCTGCCGTGCCGGCGCGCTCGCGCTCGCGGTCGCGGTCGCAGTCGCGCGGGATCGGAGGTGTGATCCTTGCAGCACCGATTCACCGAAGGCATATCGGTTTCGGGTGAATTGGGGTGCTGGACGGTGAATCGGTGCCGGTGGGTGACAGTGCGGAAGCGGAAGCGGAAGCGGGAGCGGGAGCGGAAGCGGGAGCGGGAAGGGAAAGGAAGGGAGCAGCGGGCGGGGGCGGCGCGGGCGTCTCTTCCGGCCGAGCGCCTTCGGGCGTAGCCTGGGAGGAAGCGGGCGCCGCACGCTCGCCGTCGGAGGGAGCGCGTCATGGCCATCGCACACGGGCGGAACGGGACCGACCACGAATCGGATCCCGCGCACAACACCGAACTCGGGCACGAGTGGACCGACGAGGGCGGCGCATCCCACCTGGGCCCCGCGACGCATCTCGAGTCGGGCCATGCGCACGGGGAGGAGCGCGACGACGACGAGGCGCCGGCGGAGTAGCTCCTCTCAGGCGGGGATCAGCCCGACGGCGGGCCGGATCCGGCGCGGGATCCGCGGGTCCGCGGATCCCGCGGATCGGCCCGCTATCGGCGCCCCTGCACGCGCAGTGACGCCCGTGATCCGGCGATCCCGAACAGCAGCTCGGCGACGGCGATCGCGACGAGCGCCGTGAGGATCGTCGACCACGGCACCCCCGCGTGCGCGATGGGGCCGAGCAGCAACGGGCCGAGCGCGGCGAAGGCGAAGCCGGCGCCCTGTCCGACGGCCGAGAACGACGCGGTCCGCGCGGTGCTCGGGGCCGTGAAGACGATGAGCGCGACGCCGAGCCCGAATGACGAGCTCAGCGCGACGCCGAGCATCGCCACCATGAGCGGGGCGAGCGCGATCGGGCCGTGCGCGAGGCCGATGAGGCCCGCTCCGGCGAGCACGCTCACGATGACGGTGAGCATCGTGCGCAGGCTCGCGCGGGTGGCGAGGGTCGGTGCGAGCAGGGCGCCGGGGAGCCCCGCGATGCTCATCCATGCGAGCAGCAGGCCCGCTTGATCCGGTGGCATGCCGCGGTCGATCGCGATCGTGGGCAGCCAGGCGGTCAACGAGAAGTAGAGCAGGGCCTGACAGCCGAAGAACCCGGTCACCGCCCAGAGCCCGTGCGCGCGCAGGATCGACTCGCGCGGCCCGTCCGAGGTCGCCCCGCGCTGCGTTCCCGCGAGCCCGAGACGCGGTCCGAAGGCCAGCGCGAGCCCGGTCGCGATCAGCAGGGGGATCGTCCATGCCATGAGCGCCCCGGCGACGTCGTCGCCGAGCATGTGGAGGATCGGCACGGCCAGCGCGGCGCCGATCGCGGCGCTCGCGCCGAACGACGACGTGTAGACGCCCGTCCAGAACCCGCCGCGCTTCGCGAGGGCGACCCGGATGATCTGCGGGGCGAGGATGCTGAGCAGCGCGATGCCGATGCCGACGACCACGGTGCCCGCGAACAGCGCCGGAGTGCCGAGCGGTCGCACGAGCGTCGCGATCGCCACGGCCCCGAGCAGGCCCGAGACGGAGCGCGAGAGGCCGAGCCGCGCCACGAGCGGCGGCGCGAGCGGCGCCGAGAGCCCGAAGAGCAGCACCGGGATCGCGCTGAGCGCGGCCAGGCCGGAGGGTGACAGTGCGTACGCCCCGCCGATCTCGCCGAGGAGCGACGAGACGATGGTGATGGGGAAGCGCGCGCTCAGCCCGATGGCCAGGATGAGGATGCCCGCGGCGATCCCCTGCCGACGTTCGGGGGACGGCCCTGGCCGCAGGCCGGGCTCAGGAGGATTCATCGAGCAAGCGTTCCTGCTGGTCGAGCACGCCGAGCGATGCCGACATCGCGAGCTCGACGTCGCCCTCCGAGATCGCGCGGAAGAGCGCCTCGTGCATATCGGCGCGATCGGGGTCGGCGCCCTTCGCGAGCTGCGATGCGTCGGTGATCGACTCGCGCAGCGACGTGTCGAAGCTCGCGTAGAGGCTCGAGAGCAGCTGGTTCCCCGACGCGCGGGCGACCGCGAGGTGGAACTCGACGTCGGCCTCGGTGAACGCCTCGATATCGACCGCGGCGATCGCCTCGCGGCGCAGTGCGAGCAGGTCGGCGAGTTCCTGGAGGTCGGCCGCGCTGCGGTTCTCGGCGGCTTCCCGCCCCGCGAGCACATCGAGCGCGCGTCGCACGCGGATCACCTCGCGCGTATCGGCCGCGCCGATCGCGCGGCGCAGCGCGACCTGGGTCGCGTCGTCGGCGACGACGTAGGTGCCGTCGCCCTGCCGGGTCTCGAGCAGGCCGAGCTGCACGAGGGAGCGCACGGCCTCGCGCACCGACGGGCGGCTGACGCCGAGCATCGTCGTGAGCTCGGACTCCGAGGGGATGCGCGCGCCGACGGCCCACGCGCCCCCTGTGACCTGGAGCCTCATCTGCTCGACCGCGGTGTCGACGAGTGACCGGCGCTGGATCTGCTGCACCTCGGGCTCCTTCGCTCTGATAACAATTCAGCATATTACACGTCAGATGACTTGATGTTTGTGACTATGATGGAGCCGCGCAGGTCATTTGGTATACCGAGCGCATCGATGATCCCGAAGGAGAGATCCGTGACGACACCCGCATCCGAGACGCCCGTGCTGCGAACGCCGGGGCTCGTCGACGCGCACATCCACCCCGACAAGACCTCCTGGGGCGACGCCTGGCTCTCCCGCCGCCCCGCGGCCACGCTGACCGATCTCATCGAGAACGACCGCGCGACGCAGCACACCTTCGCGATGACGGTCGAGGATCGCGCCTACGCGCTGCTGCGCAATGCGGTCGAGAACGGCACGATGGCGATGCGCGCCCAGGTCGACGTCTCGAGCGAGCTCGGCATCCGCAACGTCGAGGACGTGCGGGCCGCGGCCGAGCGCCTCGCCCCGTGGCTGACCGTCGAGATCGTCGCCTTCCCCCAGTTCGGGCTGCTGCGGAACCCCGGAACGCTCGAGGTCATGGCCGCCTCGCTCGACGCCGGAGCCGACCTCGTCGGCGGCATCGATCCCGGCGGGATCGAGGGCGACCTCCACGGCCACCTCGACGCCGTGTTCGGCCTCGCCGACCGCGCGGGCCGCTACGTCGACATCCACCTGCACGACGGCGGGGAGGACGGGCTCGCGCAGATCCGGGAGATCGCACGCCGCACGGTCGCGGGCGGCCGCCAGGGCCGCGTGACCATCGGCCACGCCTTCGCACTGTGCGACGCATCGCTGCCGAGCCTCGGCGAGACCCTCGACCGCGTGGCCGAGGCCGGGATCTGGATCGCGACGTGCGCCCTCGGCCCCGATCCCGTGCCAGACATCGACCTGCTCGAGCGGCACGGCGTGCGCCTCGCACTGGGCTCGGACGGCGTCAGGGACTCCTGGAGCCCCTTTGGCACGGGCAGCATGGTCGACCGCGCACACCTTCTGGCATACCGAACGGGGGCGATCACCGACGGCGAGCTCGAGCGCGCCTTCCGCCTCGCGTCCTCCGCCGGCGGCGAGATGCTCGGGCTGGCCGAGCTGTCGGACTGGGCCGGACCCGAGAGCGGCACGCGCCTCGAGTTCGCTGCCGAGAGCATCGCCCAGCTCGTCGTCGACCGCCCGGCCCCGATCCGGGTGCTCCGCGACGGCGCGCAGCTGACGCTCCCCTAACCTCCGCACCATCGACCCACTCACGCACCACTCGCACCACAGATACAAAGGAGTCTCCGTGTCCAAACGATCCCTGATGCTGGTCGGCGCCGTCGCTGCCGCAGCACTCACCCTCACCGCCTGCTCGGGCGGCGGAGGCGGCGCCGCCGGCGGCGGCGATGCCGCAGCAGGCGCAAAGTTCGACGTCGATCCGGCGAAGCTCGCGACGACCACCGAGCCGGGAACCGAGCCCGTCGACGAGGTCACGTGGAACCTGCCCTACGAGCCGCTGTCGCTCGACCCGATGCTGGGCTTCAATTACGCCGAGAACACGGTCACCTCGAACCTCTGCGAGAGCCTCACCCGCATCACCCCCGACCTCGGCACCGAGAACGCGCTCGCCGACAAGGTCGAGAACCCCGACGATACGACGTACGTCTACACGCTCCGCTCCGGCGTCACGTTCTGGGACGGCACGCCCCTGACCGCCGACGACGTCGTGTACTCGCTGGGACGTCAGGTCGGAACCGAATCGTCGACCTACTGGAGCGACTACTTCAAGAACGTCGCCTCGGTCGAGAAGACTGGTGACGACCAGGTCACCGTGAAGCTCTCGAAGCCCGATGCGCTGTTCGCGCAGGGCATGTCGAGCGCGGCGGGCGCGATCGTCTCGAAGGCCGCCGCCGAGCAGGCGGGCGAGCAGTTCGGCACCCCCAAGGGCGGCCTCATGTGCACGGGTCCCTTCCAGCTCGACACCTGGGCGCCGGGCAAGTCCATCACCCTGACGAAGAACGCGAAGTACTGGGACGACCAGCTGATCCCGAAGGTGGAGAAGCTGAGCTTCGGCTTCATCGCCGATGAATCGACCGCCATCAACGCGCTCCGCTCGGGCGATGTCGACGGCCAGTTCTTCTACCTGCCGCCGTCGGGGCTCAGCCAGCTCAACGACAGCGACGCGACCATCACCTTCGGCAAGTCCTACATCTTCTGGTCGCTCCGCGCGATCCAGGAGACGGGCACCTTCTCGAACCCGAAGGTGCGCGAGGCGCTGCTCTCCGTCATCGACAGCCGGGCCATCTCGGACGTCGTCTTCCAGGGAGCATCGGTGCCGTCGGCGGTGATCGCGGGGCCCGCCTACTTCGGCGACGGCGAGGCGGGCGAGCTGTTCCAGAAGGCCTTCGACCAGTACGAGGTCAAGCCCGACATCGAGCGGGCGAAGCAGTTGATCGCGGAGGCCGGCGACGTCTCCGCCCCCATCGTGCTCGGCGTGCAGGGCTCCTCTGCCGTGCACGAGCAGACCGCGAACCTGGTCCAGGCCGCGGGCGAGGCGATCGGGCTGAAGATCGAGACCAAGGTGATCCCGGTCGAGCAGTTCGGCAACCTCTACTTCGACCCGAAGGCGCGCGAGGGCCTCGACGGCTTCTTCACGACCTACTACGGCAACGTCACCGATCCGCTCGACGTGTACACGACGTTCACCCCGGACAGCACGAACAACTTCATCAAGTACGACGGCGCGGCCCAGGAGCTCGACGACGCCCGCAAGACCCTCGACCCGGTCAAGCGCGCCGAGTACACGATCGCCGCGCAGGACAAGATCATGCGCGACCTGCCCTGGCTGCCGATGGGAGACCTGCCGGTCATCCTCGTGCAGAACGATCGCATCTCGGGCGCGACCGCATCCTCCGCCTACCTCGGGTACCCGTGGGCGGCCACCATCGGAGGCGTGAAGTAGTCCCGTGTCCATCCCCGCATTCCTGCTGAGACGAACGGGCAGCCTGCTGCTCGTGCTCGTCGTCACGTCATTCGTGGTCTTCGGCATGCTGTATCTCGCCCCCGGGAGCCCGCTGAGCTTCGTGCTCGGGCCCCGGGGCGGGACGCCCGAGCAGATCGCTCGGGTGTCGGCGCAGTACCACCTCGACGACCCGTTCTTCCTGCGGTACTTCGCCTGGATCGGAGACCTCCTGCGCGGCGACCTCGGCGATTCCGTGGTCTACCGCCAGCCGGTCGCCGACCTCGTCAGCGGCCGCATCGGCACCACCGTCGCCCTGATCGCCATCGCGACGCTCATCATCGCCGTCGTCGGGATCGGCCTCGGCCTCGTCGCCTCGCTGAAGGGCGGCTGGGCCGACCAGATCGTCACGACCATCGCGACCCTCGGGCTCGCCACGCCGGCGTTCGTCATCGGCGTCGCGCTCATCAGCGTCTTCGCGGTCGGCCTCGGCTGGTTCCCCACGAACGGCAGCGGGAGCGGCGGACTGGACACCCTGTTCCACCTGATCCTGCCGGCGATCGCGCTCGCCGTCGCGAGCGCGGCCTATCAGGCCAGGATCACCCGGGCCTCGGTGCTCGAGGAGGAGGGCCGCGAGCACGTGCAGACCGCCGTCGCGCGCGGTCTGCGATCCGGCATCGTCGTGCGGCGGCACATCCTCCGCAACGCGCTGATCCCGATCACCACGGTGCTCGGCCTCACGGTCGCCACGCTCATCGCGGGCGCCGTCGTCGTGGAGAACGTGTTCGCCCTCGACGGGCTCGGCTCCCTCCTGGTCCGCGCGATCCTGCAGCGCGACTTCGCCGTCGTACAGGCCGTGATCCTGATCCTCGTCGTGGCCTTCGTCGTGATCAACGCGATCGTGGACTTCCTGTACACGATCATCGATCCGCGCATCAAGCTGGGGAGCAAGCAATGACCGCATCGGGCACCACCGCAACCCCGGACACCACGGCGATCGCCCTCCGGCGCGCCGCGGTCCAGGATCCGGGCCGCCTCACCCTGCTCGGCCGCAGACTCGGCGTCTCCGGCTTCATCGCGTCGGCCGTTCTCGCCGTCTTCGTGCTCTCCGCGGCGCTCGCGCCGTGGATCGCGCCCTACGACCCGGACTTCCCCGACCTGCTCTCCGCGCTGTCCGGCCCGTCGGCGCAGCACCTCCTCGGCGCGGACGCCCTGGGCCGCGACCTCCTGTCGCGCCTGATGTACGGCGCGCGCATCACGCTCCTCGGCCCCACGCTGGTGATCCTCATCGCGACCGTCGTCGGCACCCTGCTCGCGCTGATCGCGGCGTGGAACCGGGGCAAGGTCGACACGGTCATCTCATGGGTGCTCGACGTGCTGTTCGCGGTGCCCGGCATCGTGTTCGCGCTCATCGCCGTCGCCATCTTCGGCCCGAACCTCCCCACGGTGGTCGTCGGCCTCTCGATCGGGTACATCCCCTACGTGGCGCGCGTCGTGCGCGGCGCGGCGCTTCGCGAGCGCGGGATGCCGTACGTGCAGGCCGCCTGGCTGCAGGGGCAATCCGGTTTCGGCATCAGCCTGAAGCAGATCCTCCCCAACGTGCAGCCGATCGTGGTGGCGCAGGCCGTCTCGTCCCTCGGCTTCGCGGTGATCGACCTCGCCGCAGTCTCGTTCCTGGGCCTCGGCGTGCAGCCGCCCACCGCCGACCTCGGCCTCATGGTCAAGAGCGGCTTCGACTCCATGCTGCGCGGGCAGGCGCTGGAGGCCGTCTCGGCCGGCCTCGCCATCGTGCTCATCGTGTGGAGCATCACCGTGATCGGCGACCGGCTCGCCTCGAACGCAAGGAGCATCCGATGAGCGCGCCGCTGCTCGAGATCGAGGACCTGCACGCCAGCCTCGTCACGAAGTACCGCAGGCTCGACCTGCTGAACGGGGTCAGCCTGACGCTCGACCGCGGCGAGGCGCTCGGCCTCGTCGGCGAGTCGGGATCGGGCAAATCCCTCACCACGCGCGCGGTCATGCGCATGCTCGCGAAGGGCTTCCGGGTCTCGGGCGACATCCGCTTCGACGGGGAGTCCGTGCTGGGCATGGGCCGCGAGCGCCTGCGGCAGTACCGGGCGAAGGAGGTCGGCATGATCTTCCAGGATCCCCGCGCCCACGTGAACCCCGTGCACACCGTCGGCGACTTCCTCACCGAAGCGCTCGTGCGCGATCGCGGCGTCACGCCCGACGAGGCCGAGCGCCGCGCCGTGCAGCTGCTCGACGAGGTCGGGGTGCGGCACGCCGAGCGGCGGCTGCGGCAGTACCCGCACGAGCTCTCGGGCGGGCTGCTGCAGCGTGTCATGATCGCGAGCGTGCTGCTCGCCGAGCCGAAGCTGATCCTCGCAGACGAGCCGACCACCGCCCTCGACGTCACGGCCCAGTCCGACGTGATGGCGATCCTCGACGAGCAGCGCAAGGCCCGCGGGCTCTCGCTGCTCTTCATCACGCACGACCTCGAGCTCGCCAACGCCTGCTGCGACCGCCTCGCGGTGATGTACGCGGGCGAGATCGTCGAGCAGGGGGCGCACGTGTACGACGCGCCGACGCACCCGTACACGAAGGAGCTGCTGGGCGCCCGCCCGAGCATCGACGAGCGGCTCGACCGCCTGCCCGTGCTCGAGTACAACCTGGAGCTCCACACCGAGCTGAAGGCACGCGAGCAGAAGGCGAGGGCACAGGCATGAACGGCTCACCCGCACCCACCGATCCGCTGATCCGGGTCACCGACCTGCGCAAGGTCTTCCCCGCCCCGCGCGGCACCCGCGCCGAGGACGTCGTCGCGGTCGACGGTGTCTCCTTCGAGCTGCTGCCCGACGAGTGCCTCGCCATCGTGGGCGAGTCGGGATCGGGCAAGACCACCGTCGCGCGCATGATCGTCGGGCTCGAGACCGTGACCGACGGCACCGTCGAGGTGCTCGGGAAGGATCGCACGGCGGCGCCCCGCAGCCTCGCGGCCCGGCGCGCCCGCGCCCGCGAGGTGCAGTACGTGTTCCAGGACCCGTACTCGTCGCTCAACGGGCGCCAGCGCATCGGCGAGGTGATCGCGTCGAACCTGAAGCTGCACGGCGTCGGCGGATCCGGGGCCCGGGCCAGGGCACAGGAGATCCTCGACTCGGTCGGGCTGCCGCAGAAGTTCTTCGACCGCTTCCCGAAGGAGCTCTCGGGCGGGCAGCGGCAGCGCGTCGCGATCGCGCGGGCGCTCGCCGCCGACCCGAAGGTCATCGTGCTCGACGAGGCGGTCGCGGCGCTCGACGTCTCGATCCAGGCGCAGATCCTCAACCTGCTCGCCGACATCAAGGCCGAGCGGAAGGTGAGCTACCTGTTCATCTCGCACGATCTCGCGGTGGTCAACCAGATCTCGGACCGCATGATCGTCATGGAGAACGGCCTCGTCGTCGACCAGGGCGCCACGGCCGAACTGCTCGCGAACCCGACGCACCCGTACACGCGCTCGCTGCGCGCCGCGGTGCCCGGGCCGGGGTGGAAGCCCGTGCGGCGCGAGAAACTGGCATCGTGAGCGGCGGCGCCGTGAGCGGCGGTGCCGTGCGCCAGCCGGGCGCATCGCGCGGCACGGCCCTCCGCTCCGCCTTCGTGCTCGCGCACGACGAGCGCCTCGGCGGCTTCGCGCTGCTGCGCGACGCCGTGGTGCTCGTGCGGGGGGACCGGGTCGAGGCCGTCGCACCGGGCGTCGACGGCGACGCGATCGCCGCGCTCGCGGATGAGACGATCGACCTCGGCGAGAGCCTGCTCATGCCGGGCCTGATCGACCTCGAGGGGCTCGTGGACATCGACCACCTGCAGCTCGACTCGTTCTGGAGCGACGCGCACGAGGCGCGCCTCGAGTGGTCGGAGTCGTACGCCTCCGACCCCAGGGAGGTGCTCACCGACGCCGAGCGCAGCACGCTGCGACGCTACGGGCTCGCGCAGCTGATCCTCCACGGGATCACGAGCGCGATGCCGATCTCGACCGAGATCCACGGGGCGTGGGCCGAGACGCACGACGACCTGCTCGACACCGCCCGCACCGCGAGCGAACTCGGCATCCGCGTGTTCCTCGGCCCGTCGTACCGCTCGGGGGTGCACGTCGTGCGCGCCGACGGCAGCCGGGGCATCCACTGGGACGAGGCGAAGGGCGAAGCCGCGTTCGCCGGGGCCGTGCGCTTCCTCGACTCGGTCGCGGAGCTCGCCGATCCCCTGGTCACGGGGGTGCTCGTGCCGTGCCGCATCGAGACGGTGAGCGACGCGATCCTCGCCGAGACCGGGCGGGTGTCCGCCGAGCGCGGTGTGCTCGTGCGCGCGCACGCGACCCAGGGGCTCGACAGCGAGCTCGGGATCCTCGAGCGGGAGCGGGGCACGACCCCGCTCGACCTCCTCGATCGCAGCGGGCTGCTCACCGAGCGACTCGTGCTCGCGCACGGCGTCTACATCGACGTGCACCCCGACGTCCACGGCGAGGATCGCGGCGACCTCGCGCGTCTCGCGGCCGCGGGCGTCTCGATCGCGCACTGCCCGGTCACGAACGCCCGGTACGCGATGCTGCTCGAACGCCTCTCGCAGTATCTCGAGGCGGGCGTGAACGTCGGCCTCGGCACCGACTCATTCCCGCCCGATCTCGTGCGCGCGATCGACACGGGGGTGCAGCTCGCGAAGGCGCAGCACGGGGACCTGGGGGCCGGCCTGCTCGCGGAGTACGTCGAAGCCGCCACGCTCGGGGGAGCCCGGGCCCTGCACCGGCCCGACCTCGGACGCATCGAGGCGGGCGCCGCGGCCGACCTCGTCGCGTTCTCGCTGGCGGATCTGCGCATGGGCGCGATCGACGACCCGATCCGCACGCTGACCCTTTCGGGCACCGGCCGCGACGCGCACTTCAGCATGGTCGCGGGCCGCGTCGTGATGCGCGACGGCGCGATCCCCGGCCTCGACGCCGAGGCGCTGCGGGCCGAGGGCCAGCGGATCTTCGAGAAGCTGCGCGCCGCCTACCCCGAGCGCGATGCGCTCGCGGGGCCGGGCGGATCGACCGAGGCGGAGCTCTTCCCGCCGGTGTTCCCGCTGGGGTAGCCGGCGGTGTTCCGGCCGGGGAGCCTGCGGTCTTCCGGCGGTGTTCCGGCCGGGGGTGTCCGCCCGGGCCGGCCGGCCCGCCGGTGCGCTCGCGGCAGGATCCCTGCGGGGCGCATCCGTATGAGATCTGCACTTCGTATGCCGGGGCGGCACCCGAACGGCATACGGAGTGCAGATCCCGTACGACCGGCGGCCGGCGGAGTCGAAAGATAGACTGACGTGACCGACGCCGGGCCCCGCCCGGCGATGATTCGAGAGGGCGGAACGCATGTCGGAATCCGAGAGGCCGGCGTCTCCGCAGCCCGGCGTCGCGCTCGACCAGGTCGTGTACGAGTGGGTGCGGGACCGCATCATCGACGGCACGCTGCCCACGGGCAGTCGCCTGCGGGAGCGCGAGCTTGCGGAGACCCTCCAAGTCTCGCGGATCCCGATCCGCGAGGCGTTCCCGCGGCTCGAGTCGGAGGGGTACATCAGGAGCCTCCACCGCCGCGGCGTCGTCGTCGCCCCCATGGAGCTGTGCGACATCGTCGAGCTCTTCGAGGTCCGACGCTCGCTCGAGGTGCTCGCTGCGCGGCTCGCCGCAGAGCGTTGCGCGGCGGGGGAATCGGGCGACGCACTGCGACTCAGCCTCGAGCGTACCGAGTCCGCGATCGGCACGGGCGATCAGGACCGCATCGCCGAGGCGACGGCCGCGCTCCACGACGAGATCGTCGAGCTCTCGGGCAACGCCCTGCTGCAGACGCTCATGGTGCCGGTGCGCGGGCGGATCCAGCGCCTCTTCCACATCGTGACGGAGCGCGACGAGCGCCACCTGCAGCAGGAGCATCGTGACCTCTGCTCGGCGATCGTGAACGGCGAGGTCGAGCGCGCGTCGGCGCTCGCGCTGGCGCACGTCGAGCACAGCCGGCACGAGACGATGCCGATCGTGGAGCGGAAGCTCGGCGGCAGCTGACCCGCGTCGGGCGTGCTTCGCAGACGCCCTGCGCTCCGATCCGCGCGCCCCGTGCCCGGATCCGCGATGCCGCGCACTTCGATCCGCGACGCCGCGCGCTCCGATCCTCGACGCCGCGCGCCTCGCGCCCCGAAATACCCCGTACCCGGATCCGCGCGCCCCGAAATACTCTGACGGAACTCGATTCGGCCCCCTTTGCGACCGTGAAGGGGGCCGAATCGAGTTCCGCGTGAGCAGAGAGGGGCGAGGGGCGAGGGAAGGAAAGGAAGGGCGAGGGTCGGGATCCGTGAGGTCCGCGCCGGGGGACCGGGAGAACTCGTGCCCGCGAACCGGCGACCCGCGGACGGGCCGACCCGCGGGCAAGCGCGCCCCGGGCCGACCCGCTGGCGGCCTCAGTCGCGGACGCCAGCCAGCGGCATCTGCTCGGTCTCCACGCCATCGAGTGCCAGGGCGAGCGGGCCGCCGTGCTGGTTGCGGCGCACGAGGTACACGACGATGCCGATCGCCAGCCAGGCCGCGCCGAGCACGTAGGTGAACCACGCGAGCGAGGTCCACAGCCAGACGATCGAGGCGAACCCGACCGCCGGCATCGCGAGGTGCCGCACGAGACCCCAGCCGCTGCGCAGGCGGAGGTCGAAGAAGAGCACCTTGATCGTGGCCAGGTTGACCATCGCGAACGCGAGCAGCGCGCCGAAGTTGATCATGTAGACGGCCTGATCCAGCGTGATGAACAGCGCGACCAGAGCGACCGCCGACACGACCGCCGAGGCGACGAACGGCGTCCGGAACCTCGGGTGCAGCCGGGCGAGGGCCGGGGGCAGGATCCCGTCTCGACCCATCGCGAAGATGACGCGGCTCACGCTCATCTGCGCGGCCGCGCCGCAGAGCACGATGCCCGTGACGTTGACGATGACGAAGACGACCATGAGCACGTCTCCGCCGGCCTGCTGCATGAGCTCCGTGCCCGCGGCGTCGAGGTTCTCGAGCGTCGTCCAATCGGGCACGATGAGGCTGCCCGCGATGGTGAAGGCGATGTATCCGAGGCCGGCGAACAGGGTGGACAGGATGATCCCGCGCGGGATGTTGCGGCGGGGATGCTTCGTCTCCTCCGCGAGGGTCGACACCCCGTCGAAGCCGAGGAAGGCGAACGCCACGATCGCCGCGGCGGCGAAGATGGGGCCGAGCCCGCCCTCGCCGACGGAGAGCGGGCGCATGACGGCTTCGAGGCTCAGCCCGGGCGCGTTGAGCACGGCGAGCACGAGGAACGCCAGGATCACCAGCACCGACGCGAGGACGACCACCGTGTTCATGCGCTTGATCCAGCCCACGCCGATGACGCTGAGCACCGCGACGATCAGCAGGCAGACGAGGGTGCCCGCCCACGGGGCGACCCCGGTGAACAGGCTGTTGAAGTACAGGCCGAACAACAGGAAGTTGACCATCGGCAGGAAGAGGTAGTCGAGCATCATCACCCAGCCGGTGAGGAAGCCCGTGAACTGCCCGAAGCCACGGGTCGCGTAGGCGTACGCGCCGCCCGTGATGGGGACGTGCACGGCCATGCGTCCGTAGCTGTGCGCCGTGAAGAGCATGATGACGACCGCGAGGACGTAGGCCGCGGGCAGGTGCCCGTCGCTGATCTGGGTGCCGGGGCCGTAGACCGAGACGACGGAGAGCACGCCCATCGACGTCAGGCCGTAGGCTACGAGCGACGGGAGGCCGAGCTGCCGCTTCAGCGTGCGGGGCCGCTCGGCGGAATCGGATGCGGCTGGGGCGCCTGTCGGCGCGTCTTCGGTGGTTGCTGCGGGCATGGGGGACCTTCTTCGGTGATGCGGGAGGGGGCGGACGGGGCGGTTCCAGCGAGCCGCCCCGCTGGCGCGGAATGACGGGGAGGTGCGGCGGCGCGGCCTATGCGATCCGATCCGCGAGCGCGGTGAGCGCGTCGCGGAAGGCCCCGACGGGCGGGTGGGTGATGCCGGCGCCGATCATGCCGATTCCCGGATCCTTGTGCGCGATCGCGGTGTTGATGATCGGCAGGATGCCGGTCTCCATGACCTTGCGCACGTCGATGCCCGAAGGGACGCCCATGAAGTCGAGCGCGGGGATCGTGATGTTCGGGTTGTTGCCCGTGGTGATCGCGTTCATGGTGCGCGAGTAGCCCATGGCCTCCTCGACCGTGCCGCCGACGAGGGCGACGATCGCGGGGGCCGCGGCCATCGCGAAGCCGCCGATGCCGAAGGTCTCGGTGATCGCGGAGTCGCCCATGTCGAGACCTGAGTCCGCGGGGGTGTAGCCGGCGAACATCGGACCGACCACCTGCTGCGCCGGCCCGGTGAACCACTGGTCGCCGGTGCCCGAGACCCGGATCCCGAAGTCCACGCCGTTGCGCGCCATCGTCGTGACCACGGTCGAGTGCTCGATGCCGTTCGCGGCGTCCATCGAGGCCTTCGCCGCGACCATCCAGGTCGGGCCGGAGAAGTAGTCGGACGATGCGACGAAGTCGAAGACCTCGCGCTTCTCCTTCGTGGTGAAGTCGGTCTCGAGGATGTAGGGGGCGAGCGCCTGAATGAGCAGGGTGGTGCCTGCCACATTGCGGTTGTGCGCCTCGTCGCCCATGTGCAGCGCCTGGGACAGCATGAGACGCAGGTCGATGCCGTCGGCGTTCAGCTCCATCGCGCCCGCGAGCACGGGGCCGAACACGTCGCGCATCCAGTTCAGGCGGTCGATGACCGACTGATCGTTCGCGCCGAACCGGAGGATCTTCGACAGCTGCTCGGAGAGGTTCGTGTACGCGGTGTTGCCGTGCGTGCGGTTCACGACCCGGTGCACCCACATGCTCGCGCTCGTGACGCCCGCCATCGAGCCGACCGACTGGTGCTCGTGGCAGGGCGAGAAGTCGATCTCGCCCGATGCGGCGAGCTCGAAGGCCTCGTCGAGGTCCCCCGCGAGGCCCTCGAAGACGAGCGCGCCCGTGACAGCGCCCTGCATCGGGCCCGACATGCGGGTGAACTCGATCGGGGGGCCGGCGTGCAGGATCGTCTTCGCGGTCATGCCCGGCACGGTGTCGATCGCCTGTCCGAAACCCTCGAGGAACGGCTGGGACGAGAGGATGCGCTCGAGCGCGACCTGGTTGGCCGCGTCGATCTTCTCGGCGACCCCGGGCCGCTCGAGGCGGCCGAGCGCCGAGATCATCTCGGGGTCGCCGCCGCCCGGCGGGGTCCAGTCCATGAGGACTGGCTCGACGCCCTGCGCGCGCAGGTCGTCGGCGAACATGTCGAGGCCGAGGTTCACCGGCTTGAGGGCGCTGGTGAACAGGTCGTTGATGCTCATCGATGATGCTCCTTGCCGTCGCGGTTCAGGCGACGAACTCGCGGGCCAGCAGGCCCAGGTTGGTGGAGGAGGAGGCGATCGTGACCCCGGCGGCCTCGAGCTGCGCGACCTGCGCGGCGAGGCTCGGGGTGTCGAGCTCCGTGCCGAGCACGTAGCCCAGGATCTCGAGGTGCCTGCCGCGCGCGGCCGCGAGGGCGCGGGCCTCGGCGATGGCGGGCAGGGTGACCCCGACCGGATCCTCGTGCGCACCGTAGCCGAGCACGAAGTCGAGGGCGAGCACGGCGACCTCCGGATCCCGAGCCTCCTCGACGATCCGCGCGAGACGCAGCGACGGATCGATCATCGGGTGCGGGCGCCCGTTCGTGAAGTCGTCGTCGCCCATGTCGAGGAAGGTGTGCTCGCGCGACGCGTCCGCGGCCCCGAGGAGCTTCGATGGGTCCTTCTGGATGTTCGAGTAGACGCCGTCGAGTTTCGCGAGCGCCGCGAACATCGCCTCGTCGCAGAGGGTGCCGCCGCAGAACAGCCCGCGGATGTACCGCTGCTCGGGTGCGAGCCGGGCGCGCACCTCCTCGATCAGCGGGAGGTTGAGCGGGTGCGTGTCGAGGGTCGACTCGTCGACGCCCGAAGCGACGACCGCGGAGAGGGCGAGCGGCTTGGTGCCCCGCACCAGCGTGACGTTGGCGTATCCGGAGTCGGTGCGATCCGACCCGAGGAACGAGACGAAGACGGGCTTCGAGGCGGCGCCCGCGACGGCGAGCACGCGCTCCGCGACCTCCTCGGCAGGCGGCTTCGAGACGACGACGATGACCTCGGTCCCCGGGTCCGCGTCGAGGGCGCGGATCCCGTCGATCATCGAGATGCCCCCGATGTCGGTCGAGAGGTCGCGGCCGCCGGTGCCGATCAGCTGCGAGACGCCGCCGCCGAAGTCGTGGATCCGCACCGAGACCTCCTGGCTGCCCGTGCCCGAGGCGCCGACGATCCCGATCGGGCCGCGCCGCACGGCGTTGGCGAATGCGAGCGCCGTGCCGTTGATGATCGCGGTCCCGCAGTCGGGCCCCATCACGATGAGTCCGCGTTCGTGCGCGAGGCGCTTGAGCGCGAGCTCGTCCTCGACGGGGACGTTGTCCGAGAAGATCATGACGTGCTTGCCGGCGTCGAGCGCCGTGCGCGCCTCCCGTGCGGCGAACGCGCCGTTGACCGAGATGAGTACGAGGTTCGTATCCGGGGCCTCCGCGAACGCGGCGTCGAGCGTGCGGTGGCGGGTCTCGCCGCGCTCGGCTCCGGCCCGCTGCTTGCGCGCGAGGATGTCGTCGACTGCCGTGATCGCGGCGTCGAGCAGATCGTCGGCCGCGTCGATCACGATCATGAGGTCGCTCGGGCGCGCCGCGTCGAGCGCGGGATCCTCGATCCCGAGGTTCGCGAGCACCTCCCGGTTCATCGGGGTCGCCATGCCGAGCAGGGCCTGCGTGACGCCGTCGACGGCGTTCGCCCGGGTGCTCATCGACATGAGCGAGACGGAGTCGAGGTAGGTGTTCTGCCTGACGTCGATGTGCCTGCTCATCCGGGTCCTCTCCGACGCCGCCGAAATCGAGCCGCGGCGCATCTTCTCTCCAACATGGTATGCCAGAACGAGCGAAGAATCGAACTCAGCGGCGCGATTCTCACCAAAGATGGAGCAGTTGGTATACGAAAGCGTGTTACGGTGGCCACATCGAGGCGACGCGAACCGCGCGCCCATCGCCCGTCCACCGGAGGAGAGCCATGCGCGCCGTCGTCGCACTCGGAGGAAACGCCCTCGCCAAGCGTGGCGAGCCCATGACCGCGGACTACCTGCGCAAGAACGTGCGGGAGGCGTGCGCGGCGCTCGCGGACTTCTCGAGCGGCAACGAGGTCGTGATCACGCACGGCAACGGCCCCCAGGTCGGCCTGCTCGCGCTGCAGAATCTCGCATACCAGGATGTCGCCGCCTACCCCCTCGACATCCTCGGGGCGGAGACCCAGGGCATGATCGGCTACGTCGTGCAGCAGGAGCTCGCGAACGCGCTCGGCGGCGCGCGCGAGGTGACGGCGATCCTCACCACCACGGTCGTCGACGAGAGCGACCCGGCGTTCGAACGCCCCACGAAGCTGATCGGGCCGCAGTACTCCGCGAGCGACGCCGCCGAAGCCGCCGCCGAGTACCGCTGGACCATCGCGAAGGACGGCGACCTCTTCCGCAGGGTCGTGCCGTCTCCCGTGCCGCAGTCGATCGTGCAGGCGCCGCTCGTGAACCGCCTGCTCGAAGCCGGTAGCCTCGTGGTCTGCGTCGGCGGGGGCGGCGTGCCGGTGAAGCTGGAGTCCTCGGGCAGGCAGGTGGGCGTGCAGGCAGTGGTCGACAAGGATCTCGCGAGCGCGGCGCTCGCCGCCGACATCGGCGCCGACACCCTGATCATGCTCACCGACGGCGACTTCGTGATCGAGCACTGGGGCACGCCCGAGCAGCGCGGGATCCTGCGCGCATCGGCCGACGCCGTCGCCGCGATGGAGTTCGAGGAGGGGTCGATGCGGCCGAAGATCGACGCCGCGATCCGCGTCGCCCGAGCCGGCGGCCGCGCGCTCATCGGTCCGCTCGACCGCCTCGAAGACCTGCTCGCGCGGCGCATCGGCACGGAGATCGTGCCCGAGCTCGCCGCCGGCGTCGAGTACGTCGATCGCGACGGCAGCGACGGCAGCGACGGCAGCGGCGAGCGCGGCGGGCGTGCGGAGCGCGAGGGGCCCGGGCGGGCGGGTCGGGCGACCGCATGATCGCGATCGACCGTGCCCGGCCGATCGGTGCCGGGGCCTCCTGCGTCGATGCCGGTGTCAACGCCTCCGGTGCCTCGGGCGTCGGTGCACCGGCCACCGGGATGGACGGGATGTGGACGTCCCTGCTGCGCGGAGCGGCGGGGGCGCCGCTGCTCGCGCGGGTCGAGTCCGCGTTCCCGCACGCGGTCAATCTCGTCGTTCCGGGTGACGCCGCATCGTCCTGGCGGAGGTTCTCGCTCGTCGCCTCGGGCGGGCGGCCTGCACCGGGCGCGCTGCTCACCGCGCGCTCGGGCTTCGCGGACGTGCGCGCCGGCGATACCGCCCGGATCGCCGATGGGATACTCACCCTCGGCGAGATCCGGATCGAGCTGACCGGGGCGCGCGTCCGGGACTGCACCGTGCGACCGGTACCGTGCGGTGCCGGTGCCGGTGCCGGCCCCGGCTCCGCGAGTTCCATCGGTGCAGCGGATCCCGCCGGTGGTGCGGATCCCGCCGGTGGTGCGGATCCCGCCGGTGGTGCGGATCCCGCCGGTGGTGCGGCCGGAACTGTCGTGTCGGGTCCCGCGGGTCCGGACGATCCTCGGTTCTCCGTGCTGCTCGCCGCCGTGGCGCGCCCCGGGTCCTTCGTGCCGCTCGGGGAGGAGCCCGCGTTCGCACGCGCGGTCCGGACGGCGCTCGAGGCGGCGCGCGGCCGCTTCCGCGCCGCGCTCGAGGCCGCGCTGCGGGTCTCGGCAGCGCAGGGCGGGGGATCGGCATCGGCGAGTTCGGTCGAGGCCGCCGATCGCGCGCTCGACGCTGCGGTCCATGACCTCATCGGGCTCGGGGTCGGCCTGACGCCCTCCGGCGACGACTACCTCGTCGGAGCGCTGTGCCTGCTCTCGGCGCACCCCGGGAGCGGGGCCGCGGTCGCCCGGGCTGCCGTGGCGGACGCCGTGCGCGCTGCGCTCGGTGCGGGAACCCGTGTCCTGGCGCCGCGCACGGACGGCGAAGCCGCTCGCGCGGCGCAGGCGTCCGTTCCGGTGGATGAGCGGACGACGCCGGTGAGCCGTCACTTCCTGCTCGCGGCGGCCGACGGAGCCTTCCAGGTCGACCTCGCCGACGCCGCACGGGCGGTCGCCGGGGGAGACCTCGGCGCAGCGACCGCGGCGTTCGCCGCGACCGCCCGCATCGGGTCGACATCGGGGAGCGACGCGCTGCACGGACTCGTCGACGCCCACGTCGCGCTGTCCGCGGCGCGCGACCCCGGGCCGCGGGCCTCCCGCTCGCAGGCGCGGCCGGGTCCCGGCGCGTCGATGCCCGCCTCTCCGAGACCCGGGGCGTCGGGTCCCGGCGCGTCCACCGCCGACCGATCGGGCGTCGACGTGTCGGACCTCGGCGTCGCCGGCTTCAGTGCCGCGCACCCCAGCAGCCCAGACCCCGCGGATTGCTCCGCACGACCTCGGGCCGGTACTCCGGCCCCCGACTCCGAAGAGGACCACGCATGACCGCAAGGCCGACTGAAACCGCCGCACCCGAATCCGTCGCACCCGAATCCGTCGCACCCGAATCCGTCTCGGCCGATGTCCGATGGCCCGAGCTCGTCGCGACCGCGACCGGCGACGAGGTGCGCGCCGCGCTCGCCGCAGGCGCCGACGCGAACGCGACCGCCACGACCGAGCAGCAGCGCTCGTCTGCGGTGCTCATCGCCGCCCGCGCCCGCAACTTCGAGGCGTTCGACGCGCTCGTCGAGGCCGGCGCCGATGTCGACGCCCAGAATCGCATCAAGCTCAACCCGCTGCTGTGGGCCTGCATCAACGACGACCTCGAGGTCGCTCGCCGCGCGGTCGCCGCCGGCGCCGACCTCGACCGCAGGACTCGCTTCGACGGCGTCGGCATCCACCCCGCGGCCGAGAAGGGCTATGTCGAGCTGACGCGGTACCTCGCCTCCCTGCCCGACATGAACGTCAACTACACCAACCTCTGCGGATGGACCCCGCTGCTCGAGGCGATCATCCTCCGCGACGGCGGGCCGGAGCAGCAGGAGATCGTGCGGATCCTGCTCGCGGCGGGGGCCGACCCCCGCATGGTCGACCAGTGGGGCGTCTCGCCGCTGCAGCACGCCGAGAAGCTCGGCTTCGGCGAGATCGCCGAACTGCTGCGGGCCGCGGCCTGACCCTCCGCCGCGCAGTCCGCCTGTTCGGCACCGCTGCGCGGAGACCTGCCGCGCTGCGGAGCGGTTCGCGTCCGCGATCCGCGATGCGGCGGACCTCCGCGGATCGGCGTTCGCCGGCTACGCCGCGTCGCAGCCGGGATTCCGGTCGAACAGCCGCGATGGGTCGACACCAGCGCACGGCCCGGTCGGCGCGGAGCCGTTGAACGGTGCGCAGGGGGCCGTGAACGGCCACTCGGACGCGATCCAGCCGCGTACGAATTCGGCCAGGCCCGAGGCGAGCGAGGCCGGGGCGTCGGCCGTGCACCACCAGGAGACCTCGGCCTCGCAGGGGGTCCCGTCGGCGTGGGCAGGGCCGGGCGGATCGACGTAGACGCAGCCGAGCAGGCGCTGGTCGTCCGTTCCCTCGGCTCCGGTGAGGATCGCGTAGTTGAACGATTCGTGCCGCTCCGCCTCATCGGCGTGCCGGGCGAGGTCGGCCTCGTCGGCTTCTCGCGAGAGGCGCTCGGGCGGCCAGTCCCACGCCTCTCCGTACTGTCGACGGAGGGCTTCGTGGTTCGCCCGCACCGCGACGAGATCGATGTCGACGTCCGACGCACGGATCGGGCGCAGGTACGTCTGCTCGTCGAAGCGGACCAGCAGGGGGTGCACGAACTCCGCAGGCAACCAGGCGGATGCGTGATCCGGTCCGGGCTCGGGAGCCGTCTGGGGTTCCTGCGCATGCTCCTGGTCCAGGCGGGACTCGCCGGGTACGTGCATCGTGCTCCTCATCGTTCGCTGCTGTCGCATGCCCAGGCTACCGATGCGCGCGCGACGGGCAACGGACGCGGGCGCTGCGGCCGTTGCGCTCCCAAGCGTGATGCGCGGGGCGTGATGCCGGACCCAGCGCCCCGGCAATCGGCGTCCCCCGGGGTCCGACAGCACCGTAGGCTTGCGGCATGAGCGACTACCGGCACATCGTGCGGAAATGGGTCAAGCCCGAGGACCTCAACCAGCACGGAGCCCTCTTCGGCGGGCGCCTGCTCCAGTGGGTCGACGAGGAAGCCGCGATCGTCGCCGTGTCGCAACTCGGCACGATCGACGTCGTCACCCGGCACATGTCCGAGATCGGCTTCACCTCGACCGCTGTACGCGGCGACCTGCTCGAGCTCGTCTACGGCGTCGTCGCCTTCGGACGCACCTCGATCACGCTCGCCTGCCGCGTGGAGAACGCCGTCACCGGGCGCGAGGTGCTCACCCTCGACAGCATCGTGTTCGTCGCCGTCGACGGCGACGGGCACCCGGTCGCGCACGGGCGCACCGAGACCACGGCCGGCACCGAGCGCCTGCGCGCCTGAGCACGGGCCGGCTGGACGGGGGAGGAGCCGGTCGCCGCGGCCCGGTCGCCGTGGCCAGGCGCCTGCGAGCCCGGAGCCTGCGAGCCCGGCCCACGAGCCCGACGCGGATCCAGGTCCCGACCCGAACCCTGATCCCGAGCCGAACCCGGATCCCGAACCCCGATCCCGCTTCCGGTCGCGAGTGAGTTGGTGCGGGATCCCGGGGTGGGATCGGGTACCAACTCACTCGGAACCGAAGTGCAAGGTGCTCGGCACACTGCACCGCTGGTTTGGGTTGCTCGCCGGTCCGTGAAACTGATTCCGATTCCGAGTGAGTCGGTGCGGGACCGCGGGGTGGGATCGGGTACCAACTCACTCGGATTTGGGGGCGGAGGGTGCTCGGCGCCCTGCTTCGAGGCACTCTGCGTGCGGTCCGTTTCCAGCGGACCGCATCGATTGCAAAGCCCCGTAGGCCCGCGATCCCGAATCTGGCCCGCGATCCCGAATCCCGATCCGGGATCCCGGTTCCGATCGCGACCCAGGTTCCGAGTGAGTTGGTGCGGGATCGCGGGGTGGGACCCGCACCAACTCACTCGCAATCGGGTGGACGGCCGCTCAGGCGCCCGCGACAGGCGCCATCGTGGGCCGCCAGCGCCAGCGCCAGCGCCAGCGCCAGCGCCTGCGCCCGTGCCCGCGTCGGCCCGAACCGCCCCGGGCGGACCGGCGCTGACCTCGGCCGCCCAGCCGCAGGCCCCGCTACTCGGCGGGGGAGAGGTCGTACGTGACCCAGGGCGTCTGCTGGGCGACCCGGTCGTAGAGGCTGCGCGCGGTCGCGTTGCTGTCGGCGGTGATCCACCGCACGAGCGACGCGCCTTCGTCTCGGGCGATTTCGGCGAGCCGGGTGAGGATCGCCGAGCCGGCACCGCTCCCGCGCGACTCGGGCGACGTGAAGAGGTCGTCGAGGTAGATGCCGCTGCCCCCGTCGATGGGACGCGCGAACGACCGGTAGTGCCCGATCCCGACCGGCACCCCGTCGACCTCTGCGATGAGCCCGCGCGTCTGGTGCGAGTCGTCCATGAGCCAGCTCCAGACCGTCTCGTAGACCCGCTCCTCGTGTGGCTTGGCGTAGAAGTCGCGGTAGCCGCGGTAGAGCGCGGCCCAGGCCTCTCGGTCGCCCGCCGCGACCGGCCGGACGACGGCCTGCGATCCCGAGCTCATGCCAGCTTCTCCACCTCGACGAAGACGACGTCGGCCGTCCCGCCGCGATTCTCGACGCGGTGCTCCGAGCCCGCGGCGCGCGTGTAGCTCACGCCCGCGGTGAGCTCGGCGACGATCTCCGTGCCGTCGCCGTTCGTGACGTGCATGGTGTCGGTGACCATGGGCACGACGACGTACTCGTGCTCGTGCCGGTGCATCGGGATGTGCCCGCCCGGGGCGATCGTCCACCGCGTGACCCGGAAGTGCTCGTTCTCCAGCTGCACTTCGCCCGTCGATCCCGTGCCGGTGCTCGTCGTTTCCGCGCTCATGACCCTCCTCGCTCGATGTGCGCGGCGCCCCGCCGCGCTCCGTCCAGCCTAGCCCCGCGCCGGTCGCGGCGCGCGGATGGCGGATCCGGATCCTGCTTCGGTCGGGGATCCGGTGTCGGTGAGGCGTTGACCCGGGTGCGCGTCCGACCGAAGCCGGATCGCTCACCGACACGCGGTCCCGCGCGCGGTCCCGCGCCCGGTCCGCGCCCGGCCGGTTCCCGTCACCGGCGCCCCGGCCAGACTCACGGCCGGTCGGCGCCGTGCGCGACGGGACCGGACGCGCGGCCGATGAGCTCGGGGTGGAGCGCCAGGATGAGGTTCGACAGCGCGAAGGCCGACGCGATGGGGCTGCCGATGGCCTCCTCGATCCGGGCGAGCCGGTAGCGGATCGTATTCGGATGCACGAAGAGGGTCTCGGCCGCGAACGCGACGTTCTGCCCGTTCGCCAGATAGGCGATGAGCGTGTCGCGCAGCTGGGGCGAGTCAATGGGGGCGAGGGTGCGCGCGATGCGGTCGTCGAGCTGCCGCCGGTCGACGTGCGAGAGCAGCCACGTCGCCAGGTCGATGCGGTCGATGCGCACCGCGCCGATGCCCGCAGGGGACTCGGCGGCGCGCGCCCAGCCGCGGGCGATGCCGAGGGCCGTCTCGGCCTCGCGCACGCTGTCGGGGACGCGGGAGAGCGCCGGGAACGGCGCCGACGCCCCGAGCAGGAAGCGGGCGGAGGCGGCGTCGATCCACCGGTCGACCGCGGCGGAGTCGGGGACCAGCGCCGAGATCGTCGCGGGCGAGTCCATGTCGGCGCGCCTGAGCATGACGAGCAGCGGCACATCCTCGGAGCGGGCGCTCCCGATGAGCTGAGCCACGTGCGCCTCCACAGCGGATCCGCCGTCGAGCGGCGCGAGCTCGAGCGCGCGCACCGGAGCGTAGCTGGGGAAGCGGAACTGCGCGACGCGGCTCCAGAAGCGGTGCTCGCGCGCGGGCACCACGCCGTCGTGCAGGGACGCCAGCAGCTGCTCGTTGTCGCGCCGGTCGCGCTGCGTCGCCCCGTACCTGATGCCGTGCACCGCGCCGAGCAGCCGCTCGGAGGTGTCGAGCAGCAGGTCGCCGATCTGGTCGAGCGTCTCGGCCCCGCGGCTCGCGATGGCGATCACATGCACGCCGTCCCGGAGCGCGACCCGTCGCGTGCGCACGTGCCAGCGGCCGATCTCGAGCGAGAGCTCGCGCCGGTGGGTGGCCGCGACCTCGTTCCAGACGAGCTGCGTCGGCGCCTCGCCCGTGCTCGCGACGATGGTCCCCTCCACGTCGTAGATGATGGCGGTGCCCCGGCAGAGGGTGCCGATGCGCGCCGCGAGCGCGCGGACGGGGTCGGGCGACGAGACCGCGGCGAGCAGCGAGTGCGTGATGTCGAGCGTGGCGCGGAGGCGCTCGGTCTCGGACGCGGGATCGGTCGGGTCGGTCATGCGGGATCTCCGAGCCTTGTGCGAAGGAAAGGTTTCAATTCGCAATTCTCATCAATTTTTGTGAAATCTACAATCACCTCGTTCCAAAGCTTCGCATTCTCCAGTGACCCGGGCGGAGCGTGCCACGAAGGTGGATGCATCCGGAACTCAACGACGAACTCCAGGAGGAGCCCATGAGCAGTATCCGTGTCGCGGTCGACGTCGGAGGAACCTTCACCGACGTCTGCATCTTCGACGACCAGACCCAGCAGATGCGGGTGACCAAGGTGCCGTCGACGCCGAGCGATCCGATGGTCGCCGTGATGGGCGGCGTCGAGCGCGGCGAGATCGACCTGACCGAGGTCGTCCAGTTCTCGCACGGCACGACGGTCGCCACCAACGCCCTGATCACCCGCAACTTCCCCGAGGCGGCCCTCGTCACGACGCGGGGCTTCCGCGACGTGCTCGAGATCAGGGACGGCACGAAGGACGACCTCTGGGACGCCTACAACGACGTCTCCGAGCCCTACATCCGTCGGCGCGACCGCTTCGAGGTCTCCGAGCGCATCGACTACGCGGGCAACACGGTCACCCCGCTCGACGAGACCGAGGCGCGTCAGCTGGCCGAGCTCATCAAGCGGCGGGGCGCGAAGACGATCGCCGTCTGCTTCCTCAACTCCTACGCCAACCCGGCGCACGAGACCCGCATGCGCGAGATCCTCGAGGAGGTGATCCCCGACGCGAGCGTCTCGACCTCGGCCGAGATCCTGCCCGAGATCTTCGAGTACCCCCGCTTCAACACGGCGGTCGCCAACGCCGTGCTGGCCCCGCTCGTCTCGGGGTACGTCAACCGCCTCGCCGACCGGCTGCGCGACGGCGGATACCGCGGCGACCTGCTGCTGCTCCACTCGGGCGGCGGATCCATGACGCCCCGCCTCGTCGAGAAGTTCCCGGTGCGCCTGGCCGCCTCCGGCATCGCCGCCGGCGCGATCTCGGCGAAGCACATCGCCCAGCAGTGCGGGTACGAGAACGCCGTCAGCCTCGACATGGGCGGCACCTCGACCGACATCGCGCTCGTCGCCGACGGCGAGCTGCGCGTCTCGCAGGAGTGGCAGGTCGAGTACGGCCACCCGATCATCTTCCCGTCCATCGAGGTGCTCACGATCGGCGCGGGCGGTGGATCCCTCGCCCACATCGACATCGCCGGCTCGCTGCGCAACGGCCCGCAGTCCGCGGGAGCGGATCCGGGCCCCGCCTGCTACGGCGCGGGCGGCGACCAGCCGACCAACACCGACGCCAACGTCGTGCTCGGACGGCTCGGCACGTCGCTCGCCGGCGGCGTGAAGCAGCTCGACCGCTCGCTCTCCGAACAGGCGATCCGCGGCGTCATCGCCGATCCCCTCGGCATGGGGGTCGAGGAGGCGGCCCAGGCGATCGTGTCGGTCGCGAACGCGAACATGGCCGACGCCGTGCGGCTCGTGTCGATCCGGCGCGGCTACGACCCGCGCGACTTCGCCCTGCTGGCCTTCGGCGGGGCGGGCGCCCTGCACGGCGCCGATGTCGCCAGGGAGCTCGGGATCCCGACCGTCGTCGTGCCGCCGAACCCCGGCGTCACCTCGGCGATGGGGTGCCTGCTCGTCGACATCCAGCACGACTTCGCCCAGATGTACACGGGCCTCGCGTCCGCAGCCGACCGCGAGGGGATCGAGCAGGCCTTCGTCGAGCTCGAGGCCGAGGCGTCCGCCCGACTCCGGCACGAGGGCGTCGCCGACGAGGACGCGCTGCTGCAGCGCAAGATCTCGATGCGCTACCGCGGCCAGTGGCGCTCGCTCCAGGTGCCGATGGGCTCTGGCCCTGACGCGCTGGCGCAGGCGGTGCGCACCTTCCACGAGCAGTACGAGCGGGAGTTCGCGTTCCGCCAGGACGACGCCCCGGTCGAGGTCTACCAGCTGCACCTCGGCGCGGTCGGGAAGATCCCGAAGCCGTCGTTCCGCCCGGCCGAGCTCGTGGAGCAGGCCCCCGGCGCCCCCGCCGAGCGGCGTCCCGTCTACTTCGGCGAAGACGGCTGGCTCGACACCCCGGTCTACGACCGCGACGCGCTCGCCGCAGGCACGGCCTTCGCCGGGCCGGCCATCATCAATCAGCTCGACTCCACCACCGTCGTCCCGCCGCACACCCGGGCCGAGATCGACGAGTGGCTCAACATCCGCATCCACCTCGAGGAGGTCTCCCGATGAGCGACACCACTGCGGCAGCGACGATCGACGCGCCGGCCACCCGCCTCGACCCCGTGACGTTCGAAGTGCTCAAGAACGCCTTCGCCACGAGCGTCGACCTGATGAGCGAGCAGATCCTGCGCACCTGCTACTCCTTCGTCATCTATTCGCGCGACTTCTCGTCGGCGCTCTGCGACAAGCACGGCAACACCGTGATGCAGGGGTCGGGCGACATCGCAGTGCACGTCGGCACGCTCCACTTCCAGGCGAAGGCGGTGATCGAGGAGTTCGGCGAGAACATCCACCCGGGCGACGTGTTCGCCATCAACGACCCGTACCGCGGCGGCACGCACTTCAACGACGTCTCGTTCGTGCGCCCGATCTTCTCGGAGGGGCGCATCATCGCCTTCGCCCAGAACAAGGGCCACTGGGCCGACATCGGCGGCAAGGTGCCCGGCTCCTTCGACGTCTCGGCGTCGGAGCACTTCGGCGAGGGGCTCAGGATCACGCCCATCAGGGTGTGGTCGAAGGGCGAGTTCCTGCACGACGTCGCCCAGCTGCTCGTGGCGAACACGCGCGCTCCCGAGCAGGCGCTCGGCGACCTGCACGCGCAGTCCGAGGCGACGGCCGTGTGCGAGCGCGAGGTGCTGCGCCTCGTGGAGCGCTACGGCACCGGCACGGTGGAGCTCGCCATGCAGGAGACCCAGGACTACGTCGAGCGCACCGTGCGCCGCCGGCTCGCCGACCTGCCGCAGGGGCGGTGGGAGACGGTCGACTACCTCGATCTCGACCCCGGGAAGGAGGAGGGCCTGGTCCCGGTCAAGATCGTCATGACGCTCGACGGCGAGGGGATCCACTACGACCTCGAGGGCAGCGCGGACGTGGTCGACACCTTCCTGAACTCGGGCTACGGCACCACCTTCTCGGCGATCTACGCCGGCACGAAGACGTTCTTCCCCGACGTGCCGCTCAACTCGGGCTTCTACGCGGCGGTAACCGCGGAGATCGGGCCGGAGGGCACGGTCGTGAACGCCGGTTGGCCGTACGCCGTCACCGGGTTCTGCTCGGGCCCGTACGAGAAGCTCATGAACGGCATCTTCGAGATCTGGTCGCAGATCATGCCCGAGCGCGCGATGGCCTGCGCGTTCAACCTCGAGTACCTGCTCGTCGGCGGGCGCGACGCGCGCGACGAGGAGAACCCGTACTTCATGTGGTACGACTGGATGGCCGGCGGCTGGGGCGGCCGGTCCTCGAAGGACGGGTCGAGCGCCACGGCCCCCGTGTTCGGCGTCGGGCTCGCCGTGCAGGCCTGCGAGGGGCAGGAGCGGCTGACGCCCGTGCTCACGACGATGCACCGGATCGGCACCGACTCGGGCGGGCCCGGCCGGTTCCGCGGCGGCTGCGGCGTCGAGAAGGGCGGCACGCTGACCGACGCCGAGACCTCGGTCATGAGCTACTGCTGCGATCGGGCGCGCTCGATCACGTGGGGCATCGAGGGTGGGCTCCCGTCGATCCCGCACGGCGTCTGGCTCAACCGCGACACCGAGAGCGAGCGGTTCCTCGGCTCGATCTTCTCCTCCGTCCCGGTGCAGCCCGGCGACACCTTCTACCGGCCGTCCGCAGGCGGCGGCGGCTTCGGCGACCCGCTCGACCGCACCCCCGATGAGGTGCTCGAAGACGTGATCGACGAGTACGTGTCGCTCGAGCGCGCCGCGGAGGACTACGGCGTCGTCATCCGTGCGATCGACCCCGAGCTCGACCGGTACGAGATCGATGTCGAGGCGACGACGGCGAAGCGCGCCTGGATCCGGGAGCACCGGGCCGAGTGGCTCGCGACGGACGCGGAATCCGTCGCGGCGGGCTACCGCTCGGGAGAGATCGGCATGCTCGACGTGATCCGCAGGCACGGCGTGATCCTCGACTGGGGCACGGGCGAGCTCTTCGCGGAGACGACCAGGCAGCACCGTCAGCAGATGGAGCGCCGCTCGGCAGCGCACTGGAGCGCCTGACCGAAGGCGGCACCGTCCGCCGGGGCGCGCGCTCGCGCGGGCCCCGGCGGAGTCCGCGCGCGTCGACGAGGACGCGCGCGGATCCCAATTGTGCAGATGACATAAGGATCGCGGCCCATTCCGGCCTGTGCACAATACTTCTGCGCGATCCCGATCCTCACAATGAGATGGCAACGCAATCCGAATACCAATGGAGGTATCGACCGTGAGTCTCAATCTCACCGGAAGCAACGACGACGTCGAAGCGACCGACACTCTGGCCCGCGAGGGCAGCGATGACGACCAGATGAAGCGCGGCTCGCTCGCGCTGGCCTGGTACGGCGTGGCGAGCGCATTCTTCTTCGTCTACATCGGCGCGGCCATGGCGGCCGCCTACGGCACGCTGAACGCCATCATCGGCATCGTGCTGACCATCATCGCCTACGGCGCCATCAACGCAGTGCTGTCGAAGTACGCGATCAACAACCGCACCACCGTCGCGCAGTTCTCGCGCACGATCCTCGGCACCGCCGGCTCCTCGATCGCGACCATCATCTTCGCGCTCGTCGCGATCTACTACGCCGTCTTCGAGGGCTCGATCGTGGCCTACGCGTTCATGGCGGCCTTCGGCGGCGAGATGTGGATGTGGAGCCTCATCGTCGTGATCTACTCCACACCGCTCATCATCGGCGGGGTGCGGCGCTTCCTCGACAAGCTCAACGGCTGGCTCATGCCGCTCTACTTCTTCGGCCTCATCGCCGCCGTGATCTGGGCGGGCGCGGTCTACGGCTTCGGCGACGCCTGGCTCACCCACGCGCCCGAGGTCGAGCTGCCGTTCGCGCTCGGCGGCCCGGGCTGGCTCGCGACCTTCGCCGGCTACATGGGCATCTGGATCATGATGATGTTCACGATGGACTACGCCGCGCTCGGCAAGCGCAAGGACGTGAAGTTCCACCAGAACTTCACCTTCGGCCCCCTCTTCTACGTGCTCGCCTACGGCTTCTCGGCCTTCGTCGGCATCTTCCTCACCTTCACGATCCCCGGCATGGAGGTGTCCGAGACGGGCGTCGCCGGCGGCATCGTGAGTCTCATGGGGATCTTCGGCCTGATCGTCATCATCGCCTCGCAGACGCGCATCAACACGGCGAACTACTACCTCGGTGCGGCGAACCTCAAGGCGTTCGGGGAGCGCGTGCTGAAACTCCGGCTGCCCAACCTCGCGTGGGTGCTGATCTCTTCGGTCATCATCTACCTGCTCATGCTGCTGCCGATCGTGCAGTACCTGTTGCTCGCCCTCGCCTGGCAGGGCGTGCTCGTCACGGCGTGGGTCGCGATCGCGCTGACCCACGTGCTGCTCGACGGCGGCCGCAATCAGGAGCACTCCGCGATCGGGGACCAGCACTACCGGGCTTTCAACAGCAACGGCCTGATCTCGTGGATCGTGGCCACGGTCATCGGGCTCGTGATGCTGCAGTTCGGCACGATCAACCCCGACCTCGCCGGCATCGGCTCGACGTGGGGTCCGATCCTCACCGCGGTCTCCGCAGCAGTCGTGTACGCGATCCTCTGGAAGGCGCACCCCACGAGCCGCACGGGTCTCATCACGGTCGTCCCGTAGCGTCCCGTCATCCCGCGGGAGGTTTCCCGCTCCCCCTGGGTTCCCCTCCGTCGTCCTGCGGGAGCGGAGCGAGTCGCAGGATCCACGGTTGGATCCTGCGACTCCTTCGTCGCGCAGCATGACGGGGAAGGGGGCGTCGCGCGGACGGCGGGGAGGGGGGCGTCGCGCAGCATGACGGCGGAAGGGGGCCGGATCAGTACGGCTCCAGCTCGACGAGGCGCAGCGCCATGAGGCAGGTCGCCTTCCCGTCGAGCGTGTCGAGCGAGAGCCCGAGCACCTGTTCGATGCGCCGCAGCCGGTAGCTCAGCGAGTTGCGGTGGATGAACAGCTCCTCGCAGGTGCGCGAGGGCTGGGCGTCGTTGCGCAGCCAGGTGCGCAGCGTCGGCAGCAGCTCCGTGGTGCGCTGCTCGTCGTGCTCCATGAGCGGCGCGAGGAAGCGCTTCGCCGACTCCCGGGCGCCGCGACCCGCCGCAGCAGCGACGACCGCGCTCAGGCCCAGCAGCGGCGCGACGACCGGCTCCGCCGTGTGGCGCACCAGGTCGAGCGCGTGCACGAGCGAGATGCGCAGTTCGTCGATCGTGCGCGTGGGCTCACGGAAGACGAGCGGCAGATCCGGCTCGACGCCGAGCAGGTGCGCCTCGGCCTCCGAGACCCCCTCGCGGGGGAACTGCATGAGCGCGATGAGCCGTTCGTCGATCTCGGCGAGGCGCACGTCGTGGAACGCGTCGTGGAGCGCGATGCGCAGCTTCCACGCGGCGGCGGCGTGCTCGCCGCTGAGGTCGGCGACGAGCAGCGAGGTCTCGGCCGACCGGCTGAGCCCGAGCTCCTGGAACGCGTTCGCCACGTCGCCGCGCGTCGACTCCGACCACGACACGCAGCGGTTCACGAAGCGCAGCATGTCCTGGTGGCTGTTCGCGTCGACCGCGACCGAGCTGTTGAGGCGCAGCGCGAGGATCGAGGAGACGGGGGTCAGCAGGGACTCGATGTCGGCGGACGGCAGGTGCAGCCGCACGGCGAGCTGGCACGGTTTCGCGAGGCCCATGGGCAGTGTCATGTTGAAGACGTCCGGCTGCCCGGCGCGGGCGGCCCCCGTGCGCCACGTCGCGGTGCTCGGGTACTGGGCGATGAGCGAATCGAACGCGTCGTAGACGGCGATGGGGACCTCGAGCACGGCGGTGATCGCGGCGAGCAGAGTCGAGATCTCGGCGCCCTGATTCGCGAGGCGCGCGCATTCGTCGGCGAGGCGCCAGCCGCGATCGGTGAGCGCGTTGCGCTCGGCCTGCAGCATGTACTCGACGTGCTGGTTGATCTTGTACAGCGGCACGGTCGTCGGGACTTCGAGCAGCGGCAGGTCGTGCCGCACGCAGGCCTCGATGAGGCCGGCCGGCAGCGAGCGGTGCGCGGTCCCCACCGCGAACGCGAGCGCGGAGACGGGCACGCGGGTCAGCCGCTCGACGTACCCGTCCCAGATGCTCGGTTCGGTGAAGTTCATGCCGATGCCCGAGGTGAGCAGGAGCACGTTCGGCTCGAGGTAGGGCGTCGGGTCGAGGTGCTCCGCGGGAGCGCATCGCGCGATCTCCCGCTGCAGCCGCTTCAAGCCGGAGGGGGTCTCGAGTCGGAGTTGGAGCGAGTGCTCCGAGAGGAGGTCCGAAACGCGCATCATCGCCACTTTCGCAGTTGCACAATTTGTGAAGCAAGATTCTTGCACTTGCATAATAACGCTCGCCGAAGGCCCCGCGTAGCTTGGTCTCCATGACAGCACAACGCAGTGATGGATACTCAGCAGACTCGATCTCGGTCAACTCCGATATGGGCGAGGCCTTCGGGCTCCACACCTTCGGCAACGACGCGGCCCTCATGGAGATCATCGACGTCGCGAACGTCGCGTGCGGGTTCCACTCCGGTGATCCCGCGACGATGGACGCGACGGTCGCCCTGGCGCGGCAGCACGGCGTCGGCGTCGGCGCGCACCCCGGACTCCCCGATCTCGTCGGCTTCGGCCGCCGCGAGATGAAGCTCACCCCAGACGAGGTCGAGAGCATCATCCGCTACCAGGTCGGAGCGCTCACCGGCTTCCTGACGAAGCACGACGTGCCGCTCAGCCACATCAAGCCCCACGGCTCGCTCTACGGCATGCTCGCCCGCGACGAAGCGCTCATGCTCGGTGCGGTGCGCGTCGCCCGGGACTACGGCGTCCCGGTGTTCGGCATCGCGGGAACGGCGCACCAGAGCGTCGCCGAGCGCGAGGGCGTCGCCTTCGTCGGCGAACTCTACGTCGATCTCGACTACAACTCCGATGGCGGCCTCATCATCCTCAGGCAGCCCCACGCGACCGATCCCGCTGCGGCGGCGGAGCGCGCCAGGCGGGCGGTGGCGGAGGGCACGATCCTCGCGAACGACGGCACCGTGCTGCCGATGACCTTCGGCAGCATCTGCGTCCACTCCGACACCCCCAACGCCGTCGAGGTGGCCCAGGCCGTCCGCGCGGCGATCGCCGCATAACCCGTCCCGAATCATCCCCACCATCACTATTTGGAAAGCGAACATCTCCATGACCGCACAGATCATCGCGCCGATCCCCGGCATCTTCTACCGCAAGCCGGCGCCGGACAAGGCCCCCTTCGTCGAGGTCGGCGACACCGTCGAAGCCGGCCAGACCATCGGGGTCATCGAGATCATGAAGCAGTTCACCGAGGTGCGGAGCGAGACGGCCGGCGTACTGGCCTCCTTCGAGATCGAGGACTACGGCATGGTCGGCCCTGGCGACGTCATCGCCACCATCGACTAGTCACCACCCCGCACCGGCCGGTCGACCGACGTCGACCGCAGGCCGAGCACGCAGCAAAGGAGCTCCACACGTGAAAAAACTGCTGATCGCCAACCGCGGCGAAATCGCCATCAGGGTCATCCGGTCGGCCCGGGAACTCGGTATCGCCACGGTCGCGGTGGTGAGCGAGGCCGACCGGGGATCGAACGTCGAACGGTACGCCGACGAGTCGGTCGTGGTCGGGCCGGCCCCCGCAGGTCTGAGCTATCTCAACCACGACGCGATCCTCGAGGCGGCGAAGCAGACCGGTGCCGACGCGATTCACCCGGGCTACGGCTTCCTCTCGGAGAACGCGGAGTTCGCGCGCAAGGTGCAGGCCGCCGGCATCACCTGGGTCGGTCCCGATCCGGGCTCGATCGACCTCATGGGGGACAAGTCCCGCGCCCGCCAGGCCGCCATCGCGGCGGGAGTGCCGGTGCTCGTCGGCACCGACGGCGCGCTCGACACGAGCCAGGACATCGAGGCCATCGCCGACGGGATCGGATACCCGCTGCTCGTCAAGGCATCGGCCGGAGGCGGCGGACGCGGCATCCGCCGCATCGATTCGCGCGAGGAGGTGCGCGGCACCGTCGAGGTCGCCCAGGCCGAGGCGCTCGCGGCGTTCAAGTCGGACGAGGTCTATTTCGAGCGCTTCGTCACTCATGCCAGGCACGTCGAGGTGCAGGTGCTCGGCGACGGCGAGACCTGGGTGCACTTCGGCGATCGCGACTGCTCGATGCAGCGCCGCCAGCAGAAGGTGGTCGAGGAGGCCCCGGCGCCCGGGCTGCCCGACGACCTGCGTCGCCGGATGCGCGAGACCTCGGTCGAACTCGCCCGCCAGTCCGCGTACGTCGGGGCTGGCACCGTCGAGTTCCTCTATGACCCCGAGCGCCAGGAGATCGCGTTCATCGAGATGAACACGCGCCTCCAGGTCGAGCACCCCATCAGCGAGGCCATCGCGGGTGTGGATCTCGTGCGCGAACAGCTGCGCATCGCTGCGGGGGAGAAGCTGGGGTACACGCAGGACGACATCGAGCTCGAGGGGCACGCGTTCGAGTTCCGCATCAACGCGGAGGATCCCGACAACAGCTTCATGCCGAGCCCCGGCCGCATCGAGACGCTCGACCTCGCGGGCGGACCGGGCGTCCGCGCCGACTTCGGCTTCTCCGCGGGCCAGGTCGTCGTGCCCTTCTACGATTCGCTGCTCGGCAAGCTCATCGTGTGGGACACGAATCGCGACCGTGCGCTCGCCCGCGCGGTGCGCGCGCTCGAGGAGACCGAGATCACGGGCATCAAGTCGACCGTGCCGCTGATGCGGCGCCTCGTCGCGCTCGAGCACTTCCGCGACGCGACGCACTACACCACGTACATCGAATCGGTCCCCGGCCTCTTGGGAGAATCCGCATGACTTCGACCGCCAGCACGACGCTGCCCGAGCGGGCGCGCATCAGCTGGGGCGGCGACGAGTTCCTGCTCGTCGAGATCGCCCCCGACATGTCCCTCGAGGCGAACTTCGTCTCGAACTCCATCGCCGCCGGGCTCGAGGATCGGGCGCTCGACGGCATCATCGACATCTGCCCGGCGAACGCGTCGCTGCTGATCCGCTTCGATCCCGACGCGCTCGATCACGCGCTGCTCGAGGAGACGGTCCGCTCGCTCGAGGACGAGGTGCGCAGGGCCACGGTGCAGGAGCTCGCGACCCGGATCATCGAGGTGCCGGTCTGGTACGACGATCCGTACACGAGCGAGGTCGAGGCGCGCTTCCGCGAGGGCTACCACCAGCGGCCCGAGGGCTCCGATCTCGACTACGCCGCCGAGATCAACGGGCTCGCCTCCGCCGACGAGTTCATCAGGCGGCACCACGAGACCCCGTGGATCGTCTCGATGGTCGGCTTCGTCGCCGGCCTCCCGTTCCTCTTCCAGCTCACCCCGCGCGAGCGCCAGCTCGAGGTGCCGAAGTACCTGAGCCCGCGCACGGACACCCCGGCGCTCACGATCGGCTACGGCGGCTGCTTCACCGCGCACTACTCGGTGCGCGGCGCGGGCGGGTACCAGATGCTCGGGATCACTCCGACCCCGATCTTCGACCCCGAGCAGAAGCTCGCCGACTTCGCCGACTTCATGGTGCTGTTCCGCACCGGCGACATCGTCAAGTACCGACCGGTGGACGAGGCCGAGTACCGCGAGATCGAGGCCCAGGTGGAGGCCGGCACCTACCGGTACAAGCAGGCCGATGTGACCTTCACGCTGGCGGACGCCCTCGCCGACCCCGATGGATACAACCGCACGCTTCTGGAGGCCCTCGATGTCGCTTGAGATTGTGAACCCCGGCCTGGCGACCACGGTGCAGGACCGCGGGCGATTCGGCTACTACCGCTTCGGGATCCCCCAGGGCGGAGCGATGGACGAGTACGCCGCGGCGCTCGGCAACCGGCTCGTCGGCAACACCCCCGACGAGGCCGTGCTCGAGTGCACCTACCTGGGGCCGCAGCTGCGCACCTCCGAGGACGTCGTCGTCGCGGTGACCGGGGCGCCGGTCGACGTGCTCGTCAACGGCGCGCCAGCGCCGCAGAACGCGCGCATCGCGCTCGCCGCGGGCGACACGCTCTCGTTCGGGGTGATCAAGGGCGGGACGAAGTTCTTCGTCTCGGTCGCCGGCGGCATCGACGTGCCCGAGGTGCTGGGCTCGCGCTCGACCTACCCGATCGGCAAGATGGGCGGGTTCGAGGGGCGCGCCGTGCAGGCGGGCGATGAGCTGCCGGTCGGCGCGCCGCTGCCCGAGACGCTGCCCAGGCTCGAGGCCGTGCCCGAGGAGCTGCTGCCGAGCTACGACCGCGAGGTCTCGGTGCGCGTCATGCTCGGTCTCTACGACCACAAGCTGACCGATCAGGGCCTCGAGAACCTCATCGGGGCGGAGTGGACGCTCACCCCGGTCGCCGACCGGATGGGCCTGCGCTTCGACGGTCCTGGCGCGGAGTGGAAGCGCGAGGAGCAGCCGTTCGGGGCGGGGCAGGATCCCTCGAACATCACCGATGCCGGGTACGCCGTGGGGTCGATCCAGATCCCGGGAGGCACGCAGCCGATCGTGCTGCACCGCGACGCGGTCTCGGGCGGAGGCTACGCCCAGGCCGCCACCGTGATCAGCGCCGACATGGACCTGTTCGCGCGCATGGCTCCCGGGACCCGCGTGCGATTCGTGCCCGTGACGATGGAGGAGGCGCTCGCCGCCAGGGCCGAGCGCCGGGAGCGCCTCGCCCGAGTCTGGTCGTAGCGCGGTGCGCCCGCACCCGAGGCGGGCGCACCTCACGATTCCGAGGAAGAGAGGGGGCCGAGCATGCCGCTCGTCACCGTGAAGATGTTCGAACACCGACTGCAGCAGGATCCCGAGCTCGCGCAGCGGCTCGCGGTCGCGATCGACGCGCTCGTCGCCGAGATGTGCACCGCCCCCGGCGGTGAGCGCCCCGACACGTGGGTGACCGTCGAGGGCGTGCCCCGCGAGCAGTGGACCTTCAACGGCCGTATCCGCTGACGCGTCGGTCCGGCGCACACCGGCCGTGCTCCGCACATCTCGGCGCGCGCCGTAGAGGATGACCTGTGAATGGGCCATGATGAAGGCATCGGCCGCTGTCCGCCCGGACCGGCCGCACCCTCGCAGAAGGAGCCACCATGTCCTCTTCCGAACCCACACTCGCGCAGCGCGCCGGCGACGGGCTCCGCACGGCGATCGGCGTCGGCGGCCTCATCGCCGTCGTGCTCGGCCTTCTGATCCTCTTCTTCCCGGCCAAGTCGGGCGCGGTCGCGATGCAGATCGTCGCCGCGGTGATGGCCTCGTACGCGCTCGTCGTGGGCGTCGTCTACGCCGGCACCGCGATCTTCTCGCGCACGCTCGGGGGCTGGGCCCGCACCGGCCACATCCTGCTGGGCATCCTCTACGTCGTCGGCGGCGGCGTGATGATGGCGAACCTCGGCGCCGCCGGTGCCGTCATCGCCGTGTTCCTGACCGTGACCGTCGGCGTGCTCTGGGTGTTCGAGGGCATCATGGCGCTCTCGGTCGCCGGACAGGGCGGCAACCGCACCTGGTCGATCGTCTACGGCGTCGTCAGCCTCATCGCGGGCTTCACGCTCATGTTCTCCCCGCTCATCAGCGCGGTCACGCTGTGGCTGCTGCTCGGCATCTCGATGGTCGTCATGGGCATCGTCCAGGTGATCCGCGCGTTCGGGCTGAAGCCCAAGGCATAGCTCCGTTCCGCGCGATCCCGTCCGCGCCGGGCGGGGTCGCGCGGGCCGGGGCCGGCCCGGCGTCGCAGGATCAGCGCATCGATTCGAGCGACGCGGCCGTGATCGGCTCGTCGCCTGCGGCGAGCGAGACGTACTTGCGCAGCACGACGAGCGATGCGGATGCCTTGTCGAACTCGGCCGCCACGAAGCGGTCGGACGAGATGAGGGCGAGCGCCTCGCGCGCGGGCATCACCGCGCCTTTGAGCTGGTCGCGGCGATCGGCCGGGACGACGGCGCGCAGCTCGCCCATCGAGGTGAACAGCGGGAGCACGAGTTGACCCCGGGTGGACCGGATCGTGCGGATCCGATGGCCCTGCTTCTTGCCGGAAGCGCCCGACACGTCCACCACGAGGTAGCCCTCCCGGAGCGCTTCGAGGAACGCCGCGAGGTGCTCGTAGTCCGGCGTCGCCTGCAGCGCATGCAGCGCGCTCCGGGCCGCCGCGTTCGCGTAGTCGGCGTGCACGTCCTCGGGGATCTGCGGGGTTGCTGCCATGCCCTCCAGCCTATCCGGCCGAGGCCGCCCAGCTGCCGGGCCGGGCTCCGTACGCGCGGGAGAACGCGCGCGAGAAGGCCGCCGCGTCGGCGTAGCCGTTCTCGTGCGCGACCGACCGCACGGTGACGCCGGCGCTCGCGCGCACCGCGAGCATTCCGGCCGCCCTGGCGAGGCGGATCCGGCGCAGGTAGGCGGCGGGGGAATCGCCCTGCTCGGCGAAGAGGGCGTGGACCTGCCGCACCGAGAGGAAGTGCTGTGCGGCGAGCCGGTCGACGGTGAGCGTCGCATCGCCGAGCTGACGCTGCATCGACGCCCGCAGCTCCTCCAGCTGCGCCTCCCGCGGGGGCGCTCCGTCGACGCCCGTCAGGAACGCGCGGATCACGGTCGCGACCAGCCGCACGGTCACGTCCGCCAGGCTCTCGGCGACGCCGTCGTCGGCCGGGGCCCCGACCGGACCCGCGGCCGGATCGCAGCCGAGCGTCTCGAGCACGGCGCGCAGGGCCGGCTGCGCGGGCGTCGACGGGCCGATCGGGAGCGCGCTCACGCGCCGCACTGTCCTGCGGCTCACCCCGAGGAGCGCCCGCGACACCTGCACGAGCACGAGGTCGTCGGCCCGATCCTGCAGCTCGAATCGGAACGGTGCATCGAGCTCGCATAGGGTCACGCTTCCGGGCGGCAGGAACCCGCCGCGGCCGTGCTGCGCGAGCTCGCACACGCCCGTCGCCGGCGGGATCACGAGCATCACGTCGTCCACGCCGTCGGCGATGAGCGCGGGCGTGCGCTCCGCCGAGTGCGCATCGATCCCGAGCCGGCTCACATGGAGCCCGCGCACGATGGTGCGCTGCTCGCACGCCGCCTCGAAGCGGTCGTGCGCCGCGCGGCATCGCACTGGAACGAAGAGCTCGGCGGCCAGGCGCTGCCACGTGCCGACGCAGCGCGTCCGTGCATTCCTGAGCCTGCTCATCCGGCACCTCCCAGCGGTCCCGCGCGGCCCCGGAGCGCCGGGCGCCGCGTCGTCGTCCTCGACGCTTCCGACCCTAGCAAAGCGTGCAGATCCTGCACACGTCCGTGCAGATCCGGAGCGCCTGCCCGAATCGGCCCGGCCGTACGGTGGAGGCACCGCATCGAGCCCGGAGAGGGCCCCCTCGGCGCCCCGCTCGGCGGTTGAACGGAGGCAGTCCCATGAGTGGCAACAGAGTCGTCGTGTACCAGGGTCCAGGCAAGGTGTCGGTCGAGCACTTCGAGTATCCGAAGCTCGAGATCCCGCGGGAGGTGGCCGAGGGGATGGGGATCAAGCAGGCCGCGCCGCACGCGGTGATCCTCAAGCTCGTGACCACCAACATCTGCGGGAGCGATCAGCACATGGTGCGCGGGCGCACGACCGCTCCGGTCGGGCAGACGCTCGGCCACGAGATCACGGGCGAGGTCGTCGAGATCGGCGACGACGTGCTGTTCCACAAGGTGGGCGACATCTGCTCGGTGCCCTTCAACATCGCCTGCGGCCGCTGCCGCATGTGCAACGAGGGCAAGACTGGCATCTGCCTCAACGTGAACCCGGCTCGCGCAGGCGCGGCCTACGGCTACGTGGATATGGGCGGCTGGTTCGGCGGTCAGGCCGACTACGTCATGATCCCCTACGCCGACTTCAACCTGCTGAAGTTCCCCGATCGCGATCAGGCGCTCGAGAAGATCCTCGACCTCACGATGCTCTCCGACATCTTCCCGACCGGCTACCACGGCGCGGTCTCGGCAGGCGTCACGACGGGGTCGACGGTCTACGTCGCGGGCGCCGGGCCGGTCGGCCTGGCCGCGGCGTACTCCGCGCATCTGCTCGGCGCGTCCCACGTCATCGTGGGCGACATGAACGCGGGCCGCCTCGCCCAGGCGGCGAGCTTCGGATGCCTCACCGCCGACCTCTCGACGGGCGACGCCCTCGCCGACGTGATCGCCGACCTGATCGGAGAGCCCGAGGTCGACGCCGCCGTCGACGCCGTGGGATTCGAGGCGCGCGGGCACGGCGAGGGCGCGGCGGAGGCCCCGGCGACCGTGCTCAACGACGTCATGAACGTCGCCAGGGCTGGCGCGTCGCTCGGCATTCCCGGCCTCTACGTGACCGGCGACCCCGGTGCGGTCGACGAGGCCGCGAAGCACGGTCAGATCGGCGTGCGGCTCGGCCTCGGCTGGGCGAAGTCCCACCACTTCGTCACGGGGCAGTGCCCGGTCAAGCAGTACAACCGCAAACTGATGAACCTCATCCTCGCCGACAAGGCGCACATCGCGAAGGCCGTCAACGCGCAGACCATCGGGCTCGAGGACGCCCCGCGCGGCTACGCGGAGTTCGACGGCGGCGCTGCGACGAAGTACGTCATCGACCCCCACGGCATGGTGGGGTAGTCGGGCGCGCCGGCCGGCGTGCGTCGGCGTGCGTCGGCGTGCGCCGTGTGCCGCATGGATCGGGGTCACTTGCGGGGGGTGTTTCGGCGAAACACCCCCCGCAAGTGACCCCGATCCTTCCGGTCGGCAGGGTCGCGCATGAGCAGCTCGCAGGTGGGCCCGCCGGCGGCCCCTACTCGCCGATGCCGCGGGCCGTGAGCGCCTCGCCCGTCATCTGCGCGTGCGCGACGGTGCGCAGGACGAGCGGCACGAGGCGGGCGCGGGGGCTCCGCTCCAGTCCGCGGGCGCGGGCCGCGGCCCGCGCCTCGTGGGCGATGTCGAGGATGCCAGGGATCGTGCGGATCACGAGCGAGAAGGCGAACGCGACCCGTTCGGGATCCACACCGAGCGGGCGCAGCGGTCCGAGTGCGCGGGCGACCGTGTCGAGCATGTCGTCGACCGAGGTGCTCGCCGTGAGCGCGCTCGCCGCGAGCAGCAGTGCGAGCAGGTCGCCCACCACCTCGAAGCCGCGCGCCCAGCCGTTCTGCCACGCCTGGAACGCGAAGAGCGGCACCGCGATGAACAGGAACCCGCGCAGCACTCGCAGCAGGTCCCGCCCCGTGAGGCCCGCGATGATCGCGAGCAGCACGGCGATGCCGAGCGCCGCTGCGGCTGCGATCCAGCCGGGGAACTCGAGGGGACCCGGCAGCGCGACGACCGCGGTGGCGAATACGAAGAGCCCGACGAGCTTCGCGCCGGGGCGCAGGCGGTGCAGCGGCCCGGCTCCGGGCCGGTAGGCCCCGAGGGGGCTCGCGGCGCTCACGGCGTCCGGTCCCCGTGGTGCCGGGTGTCCCTCGGGTCCGCGGCGGACCGGGCGCGGTAGTCCGCGATCGCAGCGGCGGGCTCCCCGTCGAACACGACACGGCCGTCCTCGACCACGAGCGTGCGGTCGGCGCGGGCCGCGAGTTCGAGGTCGTGGGTCACGAGCACGAGCTGCTGGGACAGCGAGGCGAGCAGATCGCCGACGCGGCGGGAGTTGCGCAGATCGAGCAGCGTGGTGGGTTCGTCGGCGACGAGGATCGACGGGCCTGCGGCGAGCACCGACGCGATCGCGAGCATCTGCTTCTGCCCTCCGGAGAGCGCGTGGACACTGCGGTCGGCGAGGTCGCCGAGCCCGAAGCCGTCGAGCGCCGCGACCGCGGCCGCCCGGCGCTCGCGCTTGTCGCGGTGCGTGCGGCGGAGGGAGAGGGCGACGTCCTCCGCGGCGGTCGGCATGATGAGCTGCGCGGCCGGGTCGGTGAAGACGAAGCCGACGGCGCGGCGCACGGCGGCGCCGTCGCGGACGGTGTCGAGGGAGCGCTCCGTATCGGGGCGGATCGTCACCGTACCCGAGCTCGGCTCGACGAGCCCGTTGATCAGACGCGCGAGCGTCGACTTGCCCGAGCCGTTGGCGCCGATCACCGAGATGCGGCGTTCGGCGAGCGCGAGGGTGGTGGGGTGGAGGATCGTGACGGCCCCGTCCGTGGTCTGCGCGGTGACGGAGGCGCCCTCGAATGCGATCACCCGCACATCCTACGGTCGCCGGCGGGCGCGGGCGGGCAGCAGCGCGGGGAATGCGCGGTGCACGGCCGTGGCGACGAGCGCCATGAGCAGGTTCTTCACCACGTCGCCCGGCCAGAACGCGAGGTCGGCGAGGAAGGCCTGGCCGAGCGTCAGGTCGGCGCGCCAGGCCATGCCGAGGATGCCGAGCGGGTGGATGAAGACGATGCTCGAGGCGAGGCCCGCGAGGAAGATCAGCGGGATGCTCGTCGCGATCTTCCTGCGGGGCAGCCGCTCGACGATGAATCCGGTCGAGAACGCGGCGAGCGGGAAGCCGACGAGGTAGCCCACGGACGGGCCGAGGAACGGCCCGATGCCCGCGGCCCCCTGGGTGAAGACGGGCAGGCCGATCGCGCCGACGGCGAGGTAGAGCAGCACGGCGAGGAGGCCGCGACGGGCTCCCAGCGTCGCGCCGGCGAGCATCACGGCGAACGTCTGCAGGGTGATGGGCACCGCGCCGCCCACGCTGATCGCGGGCAGCAGGGCGCACACCGCGATGAGGGCTGCGAACGTGGCGACGAGCGCGAGGTCCGTGGCCGTGCTCCGCCGGCGCGCGGCCGGGGGTGCCGCGGGGGAGGGCGCTGCGGCGGCGTCGGGGGCTTCGGATGCTGAGCTGGACACGTGTCCTCCTGGATCGGGACTCCGGCCGGGTCAACGACCCGACCTGAACAGTGTTCTGGTGAACGGTGTTCAGGTTAGCGGTAGGCTCGAGGAATGCGCAACAGCCTCGCCGACGTCGTCGCCGCTGCCCTGCGCGTGCTCGACGCGCAGGGGCTCGAGAACTGCTCCATGCGCCGCGTCGCCGCCGAGCTCGAGGTGCAGCCCAGCGCCCTCTACCACCACGTCGCCGACAAGCAGAGCCTGCTCGCGCTCATGGCCGATGAGATCGTGCGGAACGGCGCGGTCGTGTCGCGCGGTCCGGGTCCGATGCCGGCGGGCGCTTCCGCGATCGCCGCGTCAGCCGCGTCCGCCGCGTCCGCCGCGCGGACGATCTGCGTCCGCCTGCGGGCCGCGATGCTCGCGGTGCGCGACGGCGCCGACGTCGTCGCGACCGCGGCCGCGTTCCGGCTCGGCGCGTCCGCCGTCGAGGATCGTCTGGCCGAGGCCGTCGGCCGCGACGGCGCGCGCACCCTGCTGCTCTACACCTTCGGTCAGACGCAGCAGACGCAGACGCACCGGCAGGCGGCGGCGTTCGGGGCGCTCGTGGATCCCGCCCCCCGAGCGGACGCCGCGCAGCCGGACGGCGATCCGACCGATGGCCTGGACGCCTCGTTCGGCCGCGGGCTCGACATCATCCTCGCGGGGCTCGCGGCGAGCTCGGAGGCCGAGGCGGGCTGATCCGGGCCGGCGCGCCGACCTCGCCTACGATGGCAGGAACGACCGCGACCGACGACGAGACGGGAACCCCCATGAAACTGCTCCGCAAGGTGCCGCTGCTCGGCTGGATCATCGTGGCGATCGTCCTCGGTATCCTGCTCGGCCCGGTGCTGCCGACCTGGCTCGGCAACGTGTTCCTCACCTACAACTCGATCTTCTCGGGGTTCCTCGGCTTCGCCGTCCCGCTGATCATCCTCGGCCTCGTCACACCGGCGATCGCCGAGCTCGGCAAGGGCGCGGGCAAGTGGCTCGGGATCACGGCGGGCCTCGCCTACGGATCCACCCTCATCGCCGGCCTGCTCGCCTACGTCGTCGCCCGCTGGCTCTTCACCGCGTCGCTCTCGGGCGGCGGCCTCGAGGCGCTGGGAGACGAGGGCGGATCGGGGCTCACCCCGTACTTCACGGTCACGAGCGCGCCGGGCGACTCGGCGACCGAGATCGTGCTGTCGCCCGTCATCGACGTGATGAGCGCGCTCGTGCTCGCCTTCGTGATCGGCATCGGGCTGACGGCGTTCCGCAGCAGGGTCATCTTCCGCGGCGCCGTCGAGTTCCGCACGATCGTGGAGTCGCTCATCCGCCGCATCGTCGTCCCGGCGCTGCCGCTCTTCATCTTCGGCATCTTCATGGACCTCTCCCGCAGCGGGGCCGCGATGACCGTCGTCTCGAAGTTCCTGCTCGTCGTCGTGGTCTCGTTCGCCCTCACGCTCGTCGTGCTGCTGCTGCAGTACACGATCGCGGGCGCGATGTCGGGCGTGAACCCGCTGAAGGCGCTCTGGAACATGCGCGACGCATACTTCACGGCGCTCGGCACGTCGTCGTCGGCGGCCACGATCCCGGTCACGCTCGCCTCAGCGAAGCGGAACGGCGTCTCCGACTCGGTCGCCGGCTTCGTCGTGCCGCTCTGCGCGACGATCCACCTCTCGGGGTCGATGGTGAAGATCACGTGCTTCTCGATCGCGGTCCTCCTGCTCACGGGCGGCGACGTCTCGTTCGGCGCCTACTTCCCGTTCATCCTGATGCTCGGCGTGATGATGATCGCGGCCCCCGGCGTCCCGGGCGGCGCGATCGCGGCGGCGGCCGGGCTCCTCGTGCAGATGCTCGGCTTCGGCGAGGTCGAGGTCGGGCTCATGTTCGCGGCCTACATCGCGCTCGACAGCTTCGGCACCGCGACCAACGTGACGGGCGACGGCGCCATCGCGATGATCATGAACAAGCTCACGCGCGGGCACCTGGGCGCGCAGGCGCAGGAGGGCGACGACGAGGTCGTCGAGACCCTCGAGGGCGATGAGCTCGCGGCCGATACCCGGCACGCGCTCCCCGAGTAAGGGTCCGGGAGTCGGAGTCCGGAGTCCGGGGTCCGGATCCGGATCCGGAGTCGAGCGCCCCTAGCCCTGCCTCTTCCGGCACCGATCCACCGAAACGCGTACAGATTCCTCGGATCCCTGTACGCGTTTCGGTGGATCGGTGCCGGAAGGTCGGCCTGCGGGGTGGGCGCGAGGCGGGCGCACCCCGCGGTGCGGGAACCCCGCCGGCCGCGTCAGGCGTGCGAAGCCCGTCCGCTCTCGCGCCGGGCGGCTGCGGGAGCCACCCACATCGACACGAAGCTGATCACGGCCATGAGCGCGATGTACGCGGCGATCGGCCACCAGGCGCCGTCGAACAGCGCGTAGAGGCCGGTCGCGATGAACGGGGAGAGCCCGCCGGCGAAGACCGCGGCGACCTGGTAGCCGATCGAGACCGCGCTCGTGCGGATCTCGGTCGGGAAGAGCGAGCCCATGATGACCGGTTCGAGCGCGAACATGACGCACGCGATGCCGATCGTGACCGACATCGCCGCCGCAATGATCGCGAAGTTGCCCGTGTTGAAGAGCAGGAAGTACGGGAACGCGATGAGCGCCGACGCCGCGGCGGCCCAGAGGAACAGGCGTCGGTGGCCGAGGTGCTCGGACCACCTGCCGAAGAACGGGATCAGCACGAACTCGATCGCGGCGCAGATGAGCACGGCGTTGAGGATCAGCGCGCGGTCGAGACCGAGCGCTTCGACGCCGTAGGTGATCGAGAACACCGTCACGACGTAGAAGGTCGAGTTCTCGGAGAAGCGGGTGCCTGCCGCGGCCAGGATCGTGCGCCAGTGCCCCTTCACGGCCACGGCGAGCGGCATCTTCTCGACACGACCGCTCGCGACGACGCGCTCGAACTCGGGCGACTCCTCGATCGAGATGCGGATCACGAGCCCGACGATGACGAGCAGGAAGCTCGCGAGGAACGGGAGGCGCCAGCCCCACGTCATGAACTGCTCCTCGGGAAGCAGCGCGAGCAGGGCGAATGCGCCGGTCGAGAGGATCGTGCCGACCGGCACGCCCATCTGCGGGATCGATCCGAAGAAGCCCTTGCGCCCGCTCGGCGCGTGCTCGACGCTCATGAGCACTGCTGCGCCCCACTCGCCGCCGACGCCGATGCCCTGGATGAGCCGGAGCACGACGAGCAGGATCGGGGCCCATACGCCGATCTGCGCGTAGGTGGGCAGCAGGCCGATCGCCGCGGTCGCGATGCCCATGATGAGAAGGGTCGCGACGAGCACGCGCTTGCGGCCGATCCGGTCGGCCAGGTTGCCGAAGATCGCGCCGCCGAGCGGTCGCGCCGCGAAGCCGACGCCGAAGGATCCGAACGCGAGGAGCGTGCCGATGATCGGCTCCTCGCTCGGGAAGAAGAGCGCGCCGAACACGAGCGCCGAGGCGGTGCCGTAGAGGAAGAAGTCGTACCACTCGATGCTGGTGCCGATGAAGCTCGCGAGGGCGACCTTCCTCGGCGAACCCTTCGGGGGGCCGGCGGTCCGGGTGCGGGGGTCGGTGCTCGTGGAGGTCATCAGGGCGACGGTGTCCTTTCGTGACGTGAACGGGAATCGGGTCGGTGGATCCTGCGATCTGCTCCGCGGCCGCGGGATCCGGGATCGGTCTAGAGGCGGGGCGCGAGCTGCAGGCCTCCTGCGACGTGCAGCACCTCGCCCGTGATGAAGCCCGCGTCGGGGCCTGCGAAGAACGCGACCGCCGCCGCGACCTCGTCGGGCGTCGCGACGCGGCCGAGCGGCGTCGCCTCGGCGTAGCGGCGGAAGTTCTCGGCGCGCGATGCGCCCATGCCCATGCTGTCGACCAGGGGGGTGTCGACCGGTCCCGGTGCGACGACGTTGCAGGTGCCCCCGGTCGCGCCGAGCGCGTGCACGACCGTCCGCGACAGGCCGACGACACCCGCTTTCGACGCGGTGTACGCGGGGTTGCCCCCGGCGAGCCAGGTGCGCGATCCGACCATCACGACGCGCGCGTGCGGGGAGCGCCGCAGCGGGTCGAGCGCCTCAGCGCACATGAGGTAGGCGCCCCGCAGGTTGATCGACAGCGTGCGGTCGAAGTCGGCGAGCGACGTGTCGCCGAGCCCGCCCGTGGGCGAGTAGCCCGCGTTGTTGACGAGCGTGTCGATCCGGCCCCGGCGCTCGACGACCTCGGCGACGGCGGCGCGCACCGAGGCCTCGTCGGCCAGATCGACTCGCACGGCGCTGGCGTCGCCGATGGACTGCGCGACGGCAGCGGCGCGATCCAGGTCGATGTCGGCGATCACGACGTGCTGGCCCGCGGCGGCGAGGCGGCGCGAGATGGCGGATCCGAAGGCCCCGGCTCCGCCCGTCACGATCGCGACGGGCCGGTCGGTCGCGTCGCCGACGGAACCGACTGAACCGGCGGAACCGGCGGAGACGGTCGATCCGGTCTCGGGTCCTGGCACGGTCTCGTTCATCGCATCTGTCCTTTCGATCATCGGCTCTCGCCGCGCGTGTGTGCGCGGAGCGCGAACGGGCGCATGTCGACATCCGCCCCCGCGATCCGCCCCGGTCGCCCCTCGACGAGCGCCGCGACCAGCTCCCCGGTCACGGGTCCGAGCGACACCCCGTGCATATTATGGCCGGTCGCAACGACGATCCGGGGGTCCGCGGGCAGCGGCGACACGATCGGGAGACCGCTCGGCGTCATCGGTCGCGCGCCGACCCACTCCTCGGTGACGTCGCTCCAGTCGAGCCCGCGCACAAAGCCCGACGCACGAGCGGCGAGCTGCCGCATCCGGCTCGGGTCGAATCGCTCGTGACTGCCGTCGAAGTCCATGAGCCCCACGATGCGCAGCCGACCGCTCAGGGGGATCGCGACCGTACGCCGGTCGAGCGAGCCGAGCAGCGCGCGCGGCAGCGTCTCGGCGCCGACGGTGCAGCTGTAGCCGCGCCCCGGCCGCACCGAGAGCCGCGGCGGGACGCGCACGCCGCTCGCGCGCAGCACCTCGCCCGTGCGCGAGCCGCACGCGACCACGATGCGCGATGCGACGATCCGGTCCTCGCCGGCGGCGGTGCGGATCACGGCTGCGGGTCCGGAGCCGCTTGCGCGTCGAGACGCGGTGCCCTCGACCCGCACCGCCTCGGCTCCTGCGATCACTCGGGCGCCCGCGGCGCGCACGCGTGCCTCGAGCTCGTCGACGAGGATCCCGGGGTCGATGAACCGCTCCGACGGTGCGACGAAGCTCGCGCCGACGCTCGCGGCGAGCGCCGGCTCAGCCTCCTGCACGGCACCGCCGCGGAGGATCGGTTCCGGGGCGGCGAGACCGAGGTGCTCCGCGCGAGCGGCCATCCCGTCCCGATAGGCCGCGAGTGCGGCGGGATCCCGATGCGTGTAGAGGTAGCCGGACCCGCCGCCCGCGAGGCTGATCCCGTCGGCGCGGTAGGCGTCGAACGCCGAGAAGGCGCCCCGGACGAGCTGGTCGAGCGCCCGGGTTCCCGCGGCGAGCCGGCCGGGGGAGCAGTGCGCCAGGAAGGAGACGCCGAACGCCGTGAGCGCGGGCAGCGCGAGGGGCGCGATCGAGAGGAAGTGGCTGCGCGTGAGCACGCCCCGCACGGTCTCCCGCATCATCCCCGGCCCGGCGAGGGGCAGCGCGGTGAGCGGCGTGATCTCTCCCGCGTTGCCGCGGGCCGCGCCGGATCCGGGCCGATCCCGGTCGACGAGCGTCACGCGGTGACCGGCCCGCAGCAGCGCGAAGGCTGAGCAGAGCCCGATGAGTCCCCCGCCGAGCACCAGGACGTCCTGCGGTGCAGCCGAGCTGCCGGTCTCCTTCGTCACGATCCCAGCCTGGCACCGGGGCGTGCGGACGGCACCCGCCGCGATGGCGAGTGCGGGATCGTCAGGTGTCCGGCTCGGACACCCGGTCGGTGCTGCTCATGCGGAACTCGACGGCCATCCAGAGCTCGAGGTAGTCCTCGGGCTGGGACAGGTCGCGTCCCGTGAGCTGGGCGATGCGCGCCATGCGCGAGCGCACGGTGTGCCGGTGCACTCCGAGCGCATCGGCCGTCGCCTCGTGGTTGCCGAGCGTCGAGAGATAGGCGCGCAGGGTCTTCACGAGCTCGCCCCGGCCCTGCCGGTCGGCCGCGTCGAGCGGGCTCAGCGCGCTGTCGGCGAACTCGTGCCGCGCCGCAGGCGTGCCCATCATCATGAGCGCCCGGTACCCGCCGGTGTCGAGCCGCTCGAGGAGCGGCACGTCGCGGGAGGCCGCGACCGTTCGGGCGAAGCGGGCCTGCGCCAGACTCTCGGCGATGCCCGGGAGCGCGCGACGCTCGCCGAGTCCAGCGGGTGCGAGGCCCAGCTCGGCGACGAGGGCGCGCAACGGGTCGGCGAGGGGCTCCGACGGGTTGACGAACGCGAACACGCATCCGTCAGGGGTGCGCGTCATGAGTACGTCCGCGCAGAGCTCGAGCGCGCTCGTGAGGAACTCGTCGAGGTCGGCCTCGTCGGCAGGGGCGCCCGTCGTCAGCACCTCGACCTGCTCGACCCTGAGCCCGAGCCGCGCGAGGTAGCGCTGCACATCGGGCACCGTGCCCGGGTCGTCGATGAGGTTGGCGAGCAGCTGCGATTCGACCATCCTCCGGTGCTTCTGCGATGCCTGGCGCCGTTCGAGCAGGATCCCGAGCAGCGACGCCGCGAGTCCGAGTGCGGCGCGGTCGTGGACGCTCAGCGCCCCCTCCTTGGTGCAGGTGAGGATGCCCGACAGGCGCCCCTCGGTGCCGAGGGGGAGGACCACGAGGGAATCGCTGTGGCCCTCCTCCGAGATCGACCAGCGCAGCCCCTCGCGCAGCCGCGTCTTCAGCTCCCCGCGGATCGAAGCGATGCGCTCCTCGGCCTGCTCGCTGCTGCGGGCGATCGTGCGCAGCCGTTCGTCGAACACGACCGTGCGGAATCCGAGCAGACGCCCCATCACCTCGACGATGCGGTCAGGGCCTCCGCTCGACGACGCGGCCTCGCTGAGCTGGCGCTGCACCGAGAACGAGCGCACCAGGTCCTGGTTGGCCGCGTGGTGCAGCGCGTCCGACACCCGCTGCACCACGCTCTGCATGAGCGTGTCATGGGGCACGTGCAGCAGCGCGATGCCCTGCTGCCGCGCGGCTTCGATGAGGAGCGGCGGGATCGCGGGGTAGGGGAGGCTCGGCCCGGTGCTCATGCCGATGACCGAGACGCCGGCGTTCTTCAGCCGCCCGCAGTAGTCGTTCCAGAGCCCCGCGTCGTCCTCGAGCGCGAAGCCGGTCGTGAGCAGGAGCTCCTTGCCGAGCAGCCAGGGCGACGGGTCGATCAGCTCGCTCACGTGCGCCCAGCGGATCTCGGGGGACGGCCCGCCGGGGGTGAACACGGGTGAGAGCCCCAGATCCGGCAGCTCGAAGGCGTCGTGCAGGCGGATCATGCGGTTCCTCCCGTGGCTCGATGGCGGTGGATCGGTGCTCGCCCGGCGGGCGCGGGCCCGCGCGGCCGCGCCGGCGCGACCGTCCGGGTCGCTAGAGCAGGTGCCTCGCGTCCGCATACCCCCGTGCGATGCGGTGGATCCCCTCGCTGATCCGATCCGACGGCAGCGTGGGGAACCCCAGCCTACCGCGGTTGAATTCGGGGTTCTCGGAGTAGAAGGAGGAGCCGGGCACGAACGCGACGCCCGCGCGGGGGATGAGGTGCTCGCGCAGCAGGCGGTCGGTGTTCACGTGCTCCGGGAACGTGAGCCAGAGGAACAGTCCGCCTGCCGGCACGCTGTATCCGACCTCCTCGGGCAGCTCCGCCGCGAGGGCCGCAGCGGTGTGGTCCCGCTTGGCCCGGTAGTGCTCGCGGTTGCGCTCGAGATGCGCGCCGTAGTCGGCGTGCTCGAGGTAGAGCGAGATGGCCGACATGTTGAGCGTGCTGTTCTGCGTGTCGGTCGCGAGCTTCAGGAGCGCGAGCCGTTCGACCGTGTCGGGGTCGGCCACCATCCACCCGGTGCGGAGGCCGGGGGCGAGCGTCTTCGAGAAGCTGCCGACGTGGTAGACGCGGCCGTCGGTGTCGAAGCTCTTGAGCGTGGGGAGCTTCTGCGCGGTGAAGAAGAGCTCGCGGTAGGGGGTGTCCTCGAGGATGACGATGTCGTGCTCGCGCGCCAGCTCGACGACGCGGGCGCGGCGCTCCAGGCTGAGCGTGTAGCCCGTGGGGTTGTGGAAGTCGGGCACGGTGTAGAGCAGCTTCGCGCGCGGATTCTCGCGGAGCACGACCTCGAGGTGCGCGGGATCGATGCCGTGCTCGTCCGTGCGCACGGAGCGGTAGACCGGTTCATAGGGGTTGAGCCCGACGATCCCGCCGAGGAACGAGGGCGTCTCGGTGAGCACCACGTCGCCCGGCTCGAGCCACATCTTGCCGACGAGGTCGATCGCCTGCTGCGCGCCCTGCACCATCAGGATGTTCTCGGCGCCGCATGCCACGCCGTCGGCGCGCATGAGCCCGGCGACCTGGTCGCGCAGCCGGTCGATGCCCTCGGACGGCGCGTACTGCAGCGCCGACGCCCCCTGCTCCTCGATGGCGCGGCGGAAGGCCTCGCCGAGGTCCGCCGTCGGGAAGAGCGCGGGATCGGGGTATCCGCCGCCGAACGAGATGATGCCGGGATCCGCCGCGAGCGCGAGCAGCTCCCGGATCGCCGAGGGCCTGACGAGTTCCATCCGTGCGGCGGGCTGCGGCATTGCAGGGGTCCCTTCTTCGGGTGATCGACGCTCGGAGGGCCGTGCCGGCGCTCCGGCTGGTGCGGATTCGGACCCAGGCTAGCGGGCGGCGCCCGTGCGGCGGGGTGTACGCGATGTCCATCTGCAACGCTCAAGATCATCATCGTGTACGACTCCGGCGCAGCGCCTCCGTTCGTAGGCTGAGCCTGCAGCGCAGCCGTGCGGGCTCGGTTCCCGGCCGCGGGTGCGCCACCGGTCGGGACCGGCCGAACGAGACGATGAATCGAAGACGATGAGGAGTAGTCAATGGTGTACCAAGTGGTGAATCCCGCGACCGGCGAGGTCGGCGAACCCCTTCCCCCGCTCGGTGATGCGGAGCTCGAGGCCACGATCGCCCGCGCCGACGCGGCGCGCGCCTCGCTGGGTGCGCTCTCGCTCGAGGAGCGCTCGGCGATGCTGCGCCGTGCCGCCGACCTGCACGAGGAGCGCGCGGAGGAGCTCGCCGAGATCATCGTGCGCGAGATGGGCAAGCCCATGTGGCAGGCCCGCGGCGAGATCGGCTTCGTCGTGCTCATCTACCGCTACTACGGGGAAGAGGGGGCGCAGTACCTCGCCGACGAGATCATCGACTCCAAGCGCGGGCGCACCGCGATCGTGCGGCCGACGCCGCTCGGCGCGCTGCTCGGGATCATGCCGTGGAACTTCCCCTTCTACCAGATCGCGCGCTTCGTGGCCCCCAACCTGCTCGCGGGCAACACCGTCCTGTTGAAGCCGGCGTCGCAGTGCCCCGAGTCGTCGGCGGCGATCGGGGAGATCCTGCGCGAGGCCGGGTTCCCCGAGGGGGCGTACCAGAACCTCTTCGTCGAGAGCGCGCGCATCGAGCGCGTGATCGCCGACCCGCGCGTGCGCGGCGTCTCGCTCACCGGCTCCGAGGCGGCCGGGCGCGCCGTCGGCGCGCTCGCGGGCAAGCACCTCAAGCCCGTCGTGCTCGAACTCGGCGGATCCGATCCCTTCATCGTGCTGAGCGTCGACGACATGGACGCCGCCGTGACGGCCGCGCTGAACTCCCGCCTGCACAACAGCGGCCAGGCCTGCAACGGCGCCAAGCGGTTCATCGTGCACGACGACGTCTACGACGCGTTCCGCGAGGCGTTCGTGGCCGCGCTCGCCGCAGCCCCGGTCGGCGACCCGCTCGCGGACGGCGTGCGCGTCGGCCCGATGTCGTCGGTCGCCGCCGCTGCCGAGCTCGAGCAGCAGGTCGGGCGCGCGGTCGCGGACGGAGCCGCGCTCGTGCTCGGCGACGGCACGGCGGACGGCGCGTACTTCGGCACGACCGTGCTCGAGGAGATCGCCGTCGGATCCCCGACGTCGCAGGTGGAGTTCTTCGGACCCGTGGCGCAGTTCTACCGGGTGTCTTCTGAGGACGAGGCGGTGGCCCTCGCCAACGACATCCCGTTCGGACTCGGCTCGTACCTGTTCACGACCGACCGCGAGCAGGCCTTCCGCGTGGCGGATCGGCTCGACACCGGCATGGTCTACGTGAACGAGTCGCTCGCGGATTCGCCCGAGCTGCCCTTCGGCGGCACGAAGGCGTCGGGCTTCGGGCGCGAGCTCGGCAGGTACGCGATCTCGGAGTTCCTCAACCAGAAGCTCATCCACCTGCCCAGCGAGGCCGACTGGCCGGTCGCGAAGTAGGCGGGCGCCCCGTCGCTCCGCGCGACGGGGCCTTCCCTCGTCATCCTGCGATTCGCTCCGCTCGTTTCGCAGCATGACGGGGGAGGAACGCGCGGCTACTCGGGCCAGTCGAAGAAGCCGCGGCCGCTCTTGCGGCCGATGCGCCCCTCGGCGACCATGTCGCGGAGGATCTGCGGCGGCTCGAAACGCGGTCCGAGGGTCGACGCGAGGTACTCCGCGATCGCGAGGCGCACGTCGAGCCCGACCATGTCGGTCATGCGCAGCGGGCCGACCGCGTGCTGGTAGCCGAGCCGCATGCCCCGGTCGATGTCCTCGGGCGTCGCGACGCCCTCCTCGACCATGCGCATCGCCTCGAGCCCGATCGCGAGCCCGAGCCGGCTCGTCGCGAACCCCGGAGCGTCCTGCGCGCTGATCGATTCGCGGTGCAGCCGCTCGGTCCAAGCCTGTGCGGCCTCGACCGTCGCGCCGGAGGCCGCCGGGTGCAGGACGAGTTCGGTGAGCACCGTGTCGGGCACCGGCTGGAAGAAGTGCATCCCGAGGAAGCGGTCCGGGTGCTCGAGCGCGCCCGCGAGCTGCGAGATGCTCAGCGAGCTGGTGTTCGTGGTGAGGATCCCGCCGGGGCGGAGCCGCTGCTCCGCCGCCCGGAGCACCCGGGTCTTCAACTCGGGGATCTCGGGCACCGCCTCGACGACGAGGTCCGCCGCAGGGGTCGCGTCGATCGATGCGGTCACGGTGAGGCGCGATCCCGCGCCATCGGCACCCCGCTCCGACGACTCGGCGACGATTCCGTCCCGCAGTTCGTCGTGGCGATCCACGGCGGTCTCGACGAGGGCGACGTCGGCGTCGGTGCGCACGAGGGCCGCGACGGCGATGCCGCGCCCCATCGTTCCGCCGCCGATCACGGTGATGGCTGCTGCGGTCATCGGTGCTCCTTCGCTGGGATGGGTCGTGCTCAGGCGGCGAGGCCGCTCGGGTCGAAGCGGAACTCGCCGGCGACGGCGGTCGCGACGACCGGGATCGCGGCGATCCGCTCGGGGGCGCCGTCGATCGGATCGCCGTCGAGTACGACCAGGTCGGCGTGCGCGCCGGAGCGGAGCACGCCGAGCCGGTCCTCGCGGTGCACGGCGAACGCCGGGTCCCGGGTGTAGCCCCGCAGCGCGGTGAGCGCGTCGACGGCCTCGCTCGGGCTGAACTCGCGTCCCGTCGAGGTGCGGCGCAGCACGGCGTCCTGCACGGCCCGCAGCGGATTGCCCGACACGACCGGCCGATCGCTGCCGCAGACCACGGCGACGCCCGCGGCGAGCAGCGAGCCGTGCCGGTACGTCCACGCGGAGCGGTCGCCGACCGCGGCGAGCACGGTGTCGCCGATCGCGCTGACGAACTGCGGCTGGATCGAGGCGACGACCCCCGCGTCGGCGAAGCGCCGCACCTGGTCGTCGCGCACGATCGAGGCGTGCTCGATCCGGTGCCTGCGCGTGTTCGCGGGCGCGGCGGCGCGCGCCGCAGCGATCACGTCGAGTGCGACGTCGTTGGCCTGGTCGCCGATGGCGTGGACCGCGAGCTGCCAGCCCGCGCGCGCCGCCGACGAGCCCAGCCGCGTGAGCGTCTCGGCGTCGAACTGCATGACGCCGGTGCCGCCGTGATCGCAGAACGGGGCCGTGAGCGCGGCGGTGCGGCTGCTGATGGCGCCGTCGGTGAACATCTTGAGCGCGCCGATGCCGAGGACGTCGTCGCCGAGCCCGGTGCGCAGCCCGAGGTCGAGCCCGAGATCGATGAGATCCTGGGGCGCGGAGACGACGGGGTGCAGGTTCTCCATCGACACCATGAGCTGCACGCGCACCCCGAGCCCGCCCCGCTCCCGGGCGATCTGGTAGGGCAGCAGCTCGATGGGGCTCGAGCCGACGACGGCCGATGCGCCGATCCCCGCCTCGCCGACCGACGTGATGCCCTCGGAGAGGAAGCGGTCGCTGGCCCGTGAGATCGCGTCGACGAGCACCTCGACGCCGTAGGGCCGGCTGAGGTCGCGGAAGGGCGCCATCGCCTGCTCGCCGACGAGGCCGGTCGCCTCGCCTGCGGCGTCGCGCTCGATGAAGCCGCCGTCCGGTACGCTCCAGTCCGACGCGAGGGCGCCGACGCGCGCGAAGACCGGCGTGCTCGCCACCAGCATGTGCGTGGTGCGGTGGTTCACGATGACGTTCCGCCCCGGCGCAGCGGCGTCGAGCCCCGCGCGGGTGGGGTGGCCGCCGAGCTGGTGCTGATCGTACGAGTCGGCGACGATCCACTCGTGCTCCGGATGCGCGGCGGCCCGTTCGCGGATGGCGCGGTAGAGCTCGTCGAGCGAGCGCAGCGGCGCGGCGTCGACGTTCAGCAGGCTGCGCCCGAACGTCGCCATGTGGTTGTGCGCGTCGTGGAAGCCGGGGAGCACGGTCATGCCGCAGGCGTCGATCGTGCGCGCGGCGGCCAGGTCGGCGACCTCGGCGTCGAGCCCGACGATCCGCCCGCCCCAGATTCCGATGACCGAGGCGGTCGGCCGTGCCGGGTCCATGGTCAGTACGCGCGCGTTCGTGATCAGCGTGTCGAGTTTCACGTGCCCATCGTATGATCCGCAGCGATCCGGCGCTTCTCGCCACCGCGTCTAATGAAGGGGTCAGATTGTACGGATCGGATAGGGATCGGCGGCGCGGCCGCTTCATACAGTGGTGCCCAGAACGAAGCAGATGAAAGGCGCGGAAGCGATGCCCACGACCCCCCATCCGTACCTCCCGAACTCGGTTCCGGCGGTGCGACAGGAGATGCTCGACACCATCGGTGTCGGCAGCATCGACGACCTGTACGAGACCATTCCCGAGCACCTGCGCATGCCCGAGGGGCTGCGGCTCCCCGAGGCGCTCGAGAGCGAGGCGAGGCTCGTCGCGCACATGCGCGGCGTGCTCGGGCAGAACGAGCCGGCTCTCGCCGCGCGCAGCTTCCTCGGCTACGGCTGCTACCAGCACTACGTTCCCGCGACCTGCGGCGAGATCAACGGGCGCGCCGAGTTCCTCACCGCGTACGCGGGCGAGTCGACCGAGGACCACGGCAAGTGGCAGGCGCTGTTCGAGTACTCGAGCCTCATGGCCGAGCTGCTCGACATGGACGTCGTCTCGATCCCCACCTACGACGGCTATCAGGCCGCGGCGACGGCGCTGCGCATGGGGCTCCGGCTCACGGGCCGCAGCGAGGTCGTCGTGTCGACCGCGATGCAGGCGGGCAAGCTCGCGAAGATCCGCACCTACCTGCCCGACGACGTCGCGGTGCGCCTCGTCGACGTCGACGAGGCGACGGGAGCGCTCGATGCCGCGCGCGTCGCGGAGCTCATCGGCGACGGCACGGCGGCGGTGCTCATCGAGAGCCCCAACGTCTTCGGCGTGGTGGAGACCGCGGCGGAGGACATCGCCCGGGCGGCCCACGCCAGGGGCGCCGTGATGATCGCGGCGACGGACCCGGTCTCGCTCGGCTACCTCGATCCCCCCGCGAGCTGGGGCGCCGACATCGTCTGCGGCGACATCCAGGCGCTCGGCATCGGCATGCACTTCGGCGGCGGACACGGCGGCTTCATCGCGACGCACGACGAGCCGGAGTTCGTCTTCGAGTTCCCGTCGCGCCTGTTCGGGCTGACGCCGACGAGCGATCCCGGCGAGATCGGTTTCACCGATGTCGCCTACGAGCGCACCTCGCTCGCCCGCCGCGAGGAGGGCAACGAGTGGGTCGGCACCGCGGCGTCGCTGTGGGCCATCACCGCGGGCGTCTACCTGTCGCTCATGGGGCCGCAGGGCATGCGCGAGCTCGGCGTCGCCGTGGCCGGGCTGACCCGCTACGCGAAGGACCGCATCGGCGCGCTCCCGGGCTTCGAGGTGCCGCACTCGGCCTCCGCGAACTGGCGCGAGTTCGTCGTGCGCCACGACTCGCTCGGCGCGTCCGAGATCCGCGACCGGATGCTCGGCCGCGGGTTCCACGCCGGGGTCGACCTCGGCCGCTTCTTCCCCGATCGCGGGGATCAACTGCTGCTGAGCGTCACGGAGCAGCACTCGCAGGCAGACATCGATGCGCTCGTGCGCGAGCTGGGAGAGATCGCATGACCACCGTCACCACCACCTCGACGGACACCGCGGCAGCCGAAGCCGCGACGGCCGAGGGCGCGCCGCGGCCGGGGATCGCCGCGGTCGCGCGCGGCCTCTCCGAACCGCGCGACTACCACGCGGCCCGCTGGTCGGAACCGCTGATCTTCGCCCACGACGTGCCGGGGAGCCGCGGCGTGCGGATCCCCGGACTCCCCGACGAGCTGCAGGCCCGCCTGGACGCCTCGCCGGAGGCGCGCGTCGCCTCGACCCGCGAGATCGGGCTCCCCTCCGTCGCCCAGGCTCAAGTGCAGCGCCACTTCCTGCGGCTCTCGCAGGAGACGCTCGGCGCCGACCTCAACGTCGACATCGGGCAGGGCACCTGCACGATGAAGTACAGCCCCAAGATCAACGAGCAGTTCGTCCGGGCGCAGCAGGCGTCCGAGATCCACCCGCTGCAGCACGAATCGACCGTGCAGGGTGCGCTGCGGATCATCCACGAGCTCGAGGGGTACCTCTGCGAGATCTCGGGCATGGACGCCGTGTCGCTGCAGGCTCCGGCCGGATCCGCCGCGATCTTCGGCAACGTCAGCCTCGTCAAGGCCTACCACGCGGCCCGCGGCGAGTCCGATCAGCGCACGGAGATCATCACGACGGTGTTCTCGCATCCGTCGAACGCCGCAACGGCCAAGACGCTCGGCTACTCCGTCGTCACCCTCTACCCGGGCGAGGACGGGCTGGTGAGCCTCGATGCGCTGCGCGCGGTGCTCTCGGAGCGCACGGCGGCCGTGCTCATCACGAACCCCGAGGACACGGGCATCTTCAACCCCGAGATCTCCGAGATCGTCGAGGCCGTGCACGCGGTCGGCGCGCTCGGCGTCTACGACCAGGCCAACGCCAACGGGATGCTCGGCATCACCAGCGCGCGCCGGGCCGGCTTCGACATCTGCCACTTCAACCTGCACAAGACGTTCTCGACCCCGCACGCGTGCGGCGGGCCGGCGGCCGGGGCGATGTGCGTCACCGCCGAGATCGAGCCGTTCCTGCCCGGGCCGCGGGTGCGCGAGCGCGACGGCGTCTACACGCTCGAGGACGCGGGCCCGCAGGCGGTCGCGCCGATCCGCCCCTTCTACGGCGTCGTGCCCAACCTCATCCGCGCCTACGCGTGGATCCGCGCCCTCGGGGGCGAGGGCCTGCGCCAGGTCGCCGAGGACGCGGTGCTGAACAACAACTACATCCTGGCGCGGCTGCGCGGGGAGCCCGGCGTCGTCGCCTCGTACGACGTGCCCGGCCGGCTGCCGATCGAGCAGGTGCGCTACAGCTGGCAGCGGCTGACGGACGAGACCGGCGTGACCTCGGCCGAGATCGGCAGCCGCATGGCCGACTTCGGCTTCCACTACTGGACGAGCCACCACCCGTACATCGTGCCGGAGCCGGCGACGATCGAACCGACCGAGTCGTACTCGAAGGCCGAGCTCGACGAGTACGTGAACGCGCTCATGCGCGTCGCCGCCGAGGCGCGCGAGGCCCCCGAGCTCGTGCGCACCGCGCCGCACCGCAGCAGCATCCACCGCGTGCACGAGGAAGCGATGAGCGATCCCGAGACCTGGGCGACCTCCTGGCGGGCGTACCGGCGCAAGTACCGGGGTGCCGGCGCCCCGGTGCCGACGCACTGGACGCCCCCGGCCGGTTTCGAGCCGCGCGAGCGCCCCGAGAAGGCGTTCCACCGCTGAGCGCGGTGGAACGGGGGCTTCCATGTCGGGGGAATCGGGCACCGTCCCGGCCGCGGTCGGCCTCGTCGTGAACCCGTTCGCGGGCATCGGCGGCGAGGTCGGCCTGGGCGGCAGCGACGGTGCGGACGTGCGGGTCGAGGCGGCGCGGCGCGGCGGCAGGCCGCGCGCGCCCGAGCGGGCCGTGCGGTTCGTGCGCGAGCTGCGGCGTCTCGTGCCGGGGGTCCGGATCCTGACCGGCGCCGGCCCGCTCGGGGAGGACGCCGCCGCGCTCGACCCCGGATCCGCATCGGATCCGGGCCGCGTCGCAGTCGTGGGGCGCGCGCCGACGGCCGCGACGACGACCGGCGCGGACACGACCGCGCTCGCCGCCGCGCTCGCCGAGCGCGGCGCCGCCGTCATCGTGTTCGTCGGCGGAGACGGGACGGCCCGCGACGTGCTCGCCGGAGTGACCCCCGACCGGCTCTGTCTCGGCGTGCCCGCCGGGGTCAAGATGCACTCCGGCGTGTTCGCCGTGACGCCCGAGGACGCCGCGCAGCAGGCGGCCGACGTGCTCGCCGGACGGGGTCGGACCGCGCTGCGCGACGTCGTCGACCTCGACGAGGCGGCGCGCCGCGCCGGCGTGCTCAGCACGTCGGTCTACGGCACGATGCGCGTGCCCGACCACGAACGCCTGCAGCGGGGCAAGAGGTCGCCCGCCCACGGCAGCGGCATCGACGCCGACGGGGTCGCGGCCGAGGTGCGGTCGCGCTTCCCCGGGCTCCCGATCGCGTTCGGCCCCGGCACCACCGTGGCCCGGATCGCCGAACGGTTCGGGATCGGCGGAGCGGGAGGAACGGGCGGCGCGCTGCTCGGCTTCGACGTGCTCGACGCCGACGGGGGCGTGCACCACGACGCCAGCGGCGCGGTGCTCGAGCAGCTGCTGCTCGGCCGCGAGTTCGCCGTCGTGCTCTCGCCGGTCGGCGGGCAGGGCTTCGTCATCGGTCGGGGCAACCACCAGCTCACGGAGCGCCTGCTCGCCGAGCTCGACCCCGATAACCTCGTCATCGTCGCGGAGCCAGCCAAACTGGGCGAGCTCGGCGGACGGCTGCGGATCGACGCGCCGACGGCGGCGCTCAACGACCGGTTCCGGGGGCCCAGGCGGGTGCTGCTCGGCCGCGGCGACATCGCCGTCGCCGCCGTGGAGTGAGCACCGTGGAGTGAGCACGGTGGAGTGAGCACCGTGGAGTGAGCACGGACGAGGGGGCGGCGGCGGCCGCTCCCGACGAATGACCGCCCGGGGGATCCGGGCGACACCACTGCATCATCAAGGAGGATATTCAATGGCAACCAGCACGCTCAGTCCCGCGCAGCGGAAAGAGGTGAACAAGGTCGCGGCGTCGGCGTTCGCAGGCACCGCGATGGAGTGGTACGACTACATCCTGTACGGCACCGCGTCGGCCGTCGTCTTCACGAAGCTGTTCTTCCCCGCGGAAGACGTCGCGGTGGCGACGCTGCTGTCGTTCGCGACGTTCGCGGCCGGCTTCATCGCCCGCCCGCTGGGCGCCCTGATCTTCGGGCACATCGGCGATCGCGTCGGCCGCAGGGCCGCCGTGGTCGGTTCGATCGTGCTCATGGGCCTGGCGACGGGCGTGATCGGCCTGCTCCCGACCTACGCGTCCGCGGGGGTGTTCGCGGCGCTCGCCCTGCTGCTGCTCCGCCTCTGCCAGGGCATCTCGGCCGGCGGCGAGTGGGGCGGCGCGATGGTGCTCGTGATGGAGCACGCGCCCGAGTCGCGACGCGGCATCTATTCCGCGATCCCGCAGCTCGGGTCGCCCGTCGCGACGCTGCTGTCGACGGGCGCCCTGACGATCGTCTCGACCCTGCCCGACGAGGACTTCTTCTCGTGGGGCTGGCGGATCCCCTTCCTGCTCGCCTTCCCCTTCCTCGCCGTAGGCCTCTACCTGCGGTTCCGGGTCGAGGAGTCGCCCGTGTTCAAGGCGCTGCAGGCGCAGCAGGAGGTCGTCAAGGTCCCGATCCTCAGCGCGATCCGCCACACCGGCGGCCGCATGGTGCTGGGCGGCATGGCCGCGCTGCTCGGCGGTTCGGGCTTCTTCATCGTGACCACGTTCATCATCAGCTACGGCACGCAGGAGCTCGGCTACGACCGTCAGACCATGCTCACGGCGACGCTCTGGGGCGCGCTCGTGCAGATCGCGGTCATCATCGTCTCGGGCAGGATCGCCGACCGCGTCGGTGCGTGGAAGGTGTGCGCGGCGGGCGGTGCGATCACCGCGATCCTCGCGTTCCCCGTCTTCATGCTCGTCGACTCGGGCAGCGTGCTGCTCGCGACGGTGGGCATCATGGTCGGCATGGGGGCGCTCACGATCCCCTACGGCCCGATCGGCTCGCTGCTCTCGGGGCTCTTCCCCGCGAAGTACCGCTACAGCGCGATGGCCGTCTCGTACAACGTCTTCGGCATCATCGGCGGCTTCCTCCCGATCATGTCGCAGAGTCTGCTCATCTCGACCGGCATGCAGTCGTGGGGCGTGGCGCTCCTGCTCATGGCGGTCGCCCTCACCACGATGATCGGCGCGATCGGCGCCGGCTCGGCCGCCGTGCGCCGCAAGCGCGCCGCGGAGGACGCCGAGGAGGCCGCGCTCGTCTCGTAGCGGCGCCGTTGCGGCTGCGTCTCGGATCCGGGTCACTTGCGTGGGGTGTTTCAGCGGAACACCCCACGCAAGTGACCCGGATCCGCTGCGTCGTGCCGACGATCCGCAGCACTGTACGAAGTGTCCGTTCTCGAGAAATGCATTCGCCTCGATGGAGCGGGATCGCGGCGCGCGGCTGGTCGATACTGAGGAGTGTTCGCGCCGGTGAGACCGCTCCGGAATCAGGGGAGCCGGGATCGGCCTCGCCCGGCACCGCCCGAGGCCGGCCTTCGGCGCGCCGCGAAGTCTCGACACACCGTATTTCAAGGAGGAAATCATGAAGAAGTCGCTGTCCATGGCCGCGCTCGCCGCGTCCGCCGTACTCGCCGTCTCGCTCGCCGGATGCTCCGGCTCCGGCTCGGGAGGAGGGTCGGACGCGCAGGGCGACGGCGGGATCAACACCGTCGAGGACGGCAAGCTGATCGTCACCTTCGGCCCGTACATGCCGTACTCCGGCGAGGAGGGCGGCACGGCCGTCGGGCTCGACGGCGACATGATCAACGAGATCGCCGATCGTCTGGACCTCGAGGTGGAGGTCGCGGTGACCGACTTCGCCGGCATGCTCTCCGGCGTGCAGACGCACCGGGCCGACGTCGCGATCGGCACGATCAACTGGACCGAGGATCGCGCCAAGAGCGGCCTCTACACCGACGACACCTACTACAACCCGCCCGTCGTCGGCGGGCCGGAGGGCACCGACTACCAGACCATCGCGGATCTCGAGGGCAAGAAGATCGGCACCGTGACCGGCTACTCGTTCGTCGACGCGATCCCCGAGATCGACGGCGCCGAGGCCGTGCTCTTCCCGCGCATGGAGGACGTCGTCGAGGCGTTCGCCGGCGGGAGGGTCGATGCGATCCTGCTCGATCCCCTCGTCGTCACGTACACGGCCCAGCAGCGGCCCGACATCAAGCTCAAGACCAACTACCTCGAGGCGCCGACGCCCGAGGAGATCAAGGCGAAGCCGGGTCTCGGCGCGCTGCTGCCCGCGATCACTGCGCTCTACACGGGCGACGAGAGCGTCGAGCAGGCGATCACCGAGCAGATCCGCGAGATGTACGCCGACGGCACGATGGACGAGCTCATCGAGAGCGTCGGCGGCGACCCCGACGAGTACCTCGAGGCGCCGACCGAGGTCACCGATCGCCGCATCGGGGTCGACCGCGAGAAGGGCTGGACCCCGCCGTCGGCCGAGCGCGGCGGCAACTAGTCCACCAGCGCCCGCGCGGCCGGAGGCCTCCGGCCCGGTCGCGCGGGCGCAGACCGGGAGAACCTGACCATGTTCCACGCATCCTTCTTCAAGATCTCTTGGGGCGATTTCGGCCCCGCCCTGCTCGAGGGGCTGCTGACGACGCTGCAGTACACGCTCGTCGGCTTCATCGGCGCCGTCGTGCTCGGCATGCTCGCCGCACTCATGCGGCGCTCGAACCTCAAGCTCCTCAAGTTCATCGCGGCGGTGTACACCGAGTTCTTCAAGAACATCCCGCTGCTCGTCATCGTGTTCGTCATCTACTTCGGCCTGGCCACCTCGGGCATCAAGCTCGACGCCTTCGCCTCGGGCACGATCGCCCTGATCCTCTTCTACGGCGCCTACCTCTCCGAGATCTTCCGCGCTGCGATGAACGGCGTCGACCACGGCCAGACCGAAGGCGCCCAGGCGCTCGGCATGAAGGGCACCGCGATCTTCTTCCACGTGATCGCGCCGCAGGCCGTGCGCCTCGCGCTGCCGGGCATGAACGCGTATCTGGTCGACCTGCTCAAGGGCACGTCGATCCTCGTCACCATCGCGGCGGGCGAGCTCATGGCGCAGGGCCAGGTCATCGCGGCCAAGACGTTTGCGCCGCTCGAGGTCTACATCGTCATCGCCGTGATCTACTTCGCCCTCTGCTACCCGGTCTCGCAGCTGCTGCTGTGGATCGAGCGTCGTGTGCACCGCGGCGACCCGCTGTTCCCCGGTCGCCGGCGCCGCCTGCAGAAGATCCGGCGCGAGCTCGCCGAGACCTACTCCGTGACCACCGCCACCATGAGGAGGGTGCCCTGATGGCCGAGAAGAAGTCCCCGATGACGGGGTCGATCGACCTGGTCGAACCGGTCATCGACGTCGAGAACCTCGTGAAGGCCTACGGCGACAACGTCGTGCTCCAGGGCATCGACCTGAAGATCGCGAAGTCCGAGATCGTCAGCGTGCTCGGCGCGTCCGGCGGCGGCAAGAGCACGTTCATCCGCTGCCTCAACCTGCTCGAGATGCCCCGCAGCGGCCGGCTCGAGCTGCTCGGCGAGACGGTGTACGACGACGGCGTGGTCCCGGGAGCCGACCTCACGGGCATGCGCGCCAAGGTCGGCATGGTGTTCCAGCGGTTCAACCTCTTCCCGCACCTCACCGCGGCCGAGAACGTCGTCATCGCGCAGCGGATCTCGCTCGGCACCCCCGAGGACGAGGCGATCACGAACGCGCTGCGCCTACTCGACCGGGTGGGGCTCAGCCACCGCGCCATGGCGTTCCCGCCCGACATGTCGGGCGGCGAGCAGCAGCGCGTGGCGATCGCCCGAGCGCTCGCGCTGAAGCCCGAGATCCTGCTGTTCGACGAGCCGACCTCGTCGCTCGATCCCGAGTCGACGCTCGAGGTGCTGCGCGTCATGGAGGAGCTCGCCCGCGAGGGCATGACGATGGTCATCGTCACCCACGAGATCGAGTTCGCCCGCAACATCTCCGACTACGTCATCTTCATGTCGGAGGGCCGTATCGTCGAGCAGGGCGGTCCCGAATGGATGGACGACCCGGGCGACCCGCGCGCACGGCGCTTCCTCTCCTCGGACGGCTGACCCCGCCCGATCCCGACCGCGGGCCGGCGAGGCCGACCCGATCCCGACCGCACCCAGATCACTCCACACAACGAAGGAACCCCATGCCCCGGCACCCGATCACGCAGCCCGCCGACACCCGCTTCTCGGACATCAGCGCCGGTCACCTCATCGTGAAGCAGCTCGAGGCCGAGGGCGTCGAGCGCGTCTACTGCGTGCCGGGGGAGAGCTACCTCGACGTGCTCGACGGGCTCTACGACTCGCCGATCCACACGGTCGTCTGCCGCCAGGAGGGCGGGGTCGGCATGGCGGCGATGAGCGAGGCGCGCGTCACGGGCCGCGCCGGTGTCGCGATGGTCACCCGCGGCCCCGGCGCCGCCAACGCGACGATCGCGGTGCACAACGCCTGGCAGGACGGCACGCCCATCGTGCTCTTCGTCGGGCTCGTCGACAGCCGGGAACGCGAGCGCGAGGCGTTCCAGGACTTCTCGCTCGGCGGCTGGTACGCGACGACCGCGAAGCGCGTGCTCACGCTCGACAACCCCGCCGAGGCCGCGCGGGTGGTGCGCAGCGCCTTCGCGATCGCCGAGTCGGGCAAGCCCGGGCCGGTGGTCGTCGGACTGCCCGAGGATCTCCTGAAGCACCGGGTCTCGGGATCGATCCAGGCACGCCCGGCCCAGGGCGCCGTCCTCCCGGGAACGGAGGAGCTCGATGCGGTGCTGGATCGCCTCGCCGCCGCGGGCGCGCCGGCCATCGTGCTTGGAGGCGAGGTGTGGAGCGCCGAGGCCGCAGCTGCCGTCGCGCGTCTCGGCGAGCAGCTGGCCGTGCCCGTCGCGACCGACTTCCGCGCGGCCGACCTCATCGACAACCGCAGCGCCGCCTACGCCGGCATGCTCGGCTACGGCCGGGATCAGCGCCTCAGCGACCGCATCGCGGCCGCCGACCTGCTGCTCTTCGTCGGCACCGGCCGGGCCGACGTGCTGAGCGACGGGTACACGATCGGGCTCGATGCCGAGACGGTGATCGCGAGCCCTGACGCCGAGCTCCAGGGCCACTACGGCCGCGTCGACCTCGCCTTCGCCGTCGATCCCGGCGCCTTCGTCGTCGCGCTCGCTGCCAGGCTCGAGGCGCGGAACGCCGCGGGCTCCGCGCTCCCGGCGCCGTCGGCCGAGCGGCGCGAGCGCCTGACGGCTGCCCGCGCCGAGTTCGAGGACTTCTCGACGCCGCGCGCCGACGGCAGTCGCTTCGCCGACCTCGGCCTCGTGATGCAGGCGATCGCCGAACTGCGCGACGCCGACGCCATCGTCACGTACGGTGCTGGCAACTACGCGATCTGGCCGCAGCGCTACCTGCCCTCGCAGGCGTACCCCTCGCTCGTCGCCCCGAAGAACGGCGCGATGGGGCTCGGCATCCCCGCCGCCGTGGGCGCCGCGCTCGCGCACCCGGACCGCCAGGTGCTCTCGTTCGCGGGCGACGGCTGCTTCATGATGAACGGGCAGGAGGTCGCGACCGCCGTCGCCGAGGGCGCGCGCATGACGATCTTCGTCATCGACAACGGCATCTACGGGACCATCCGGGTGCACCAGGAGCGGGACTACCCCGGTCGCATCAGCGGGACGCGGCTGCGCAACCCCGACTTCGCGAAGTACGCCGAGGCGTTCGGCGGCACCGGGTTCACGCTCGACGGGAGCCAGGACATCCGCGAGGTCGTGGCCGCAGCGCTCGCCGTCGACGGGGTCTCGATCGTGCACGTGCAGGCCGACCCGGAGGTGCGGGTGCCGCAGCCCGCGTAGCGGGGGTGCGGGATCGGCCTCGGCTTGCGCACCGATTCACCGAAACACATACAGAATCCGCGGAATCCCGTACGCGTTTCGGTGAATCGGTGCCGGAAGCGCGCGTCGCGGATCCGGACCGCAGCCCAGCCGATGCCTCGGCGCCGCGACCCGGGCTACGCCGCCGCGCCGTCGCGCTGGTCCTCGACCGTGCTGCCGTCCTCGCGCAGCAGCGGCGAGGTGGAGCCGTCGGGCTCGATCCGTCCATCCGTCGAGCACGGGTACGGCTCGTCCTGCGGCTCCTTCGGGTCGACGAACATCGGGACGACGATCCAGCGCCCGTCCTCGTCGTCGAGCGCGCGGCACATGAGCTCGGTCTTGTGGCGGTCGATCACGAGCCGCGCGAGCGTCGCGTCCTGGAGGAAGGTGACGTCGGTGTCGGAATCGCCAGCGCCGAAGATCTGGCGGCGGTCCTCCGGGGCGGGCTCGAAGGCCTGCGCCCCGGAGATCCCGAAGATCTCCTGGTTCGCCCAGCACCGCTTCCCGTCGATGTAGGTCATGACGGCGTCCTCGCCGTCGGCGACGTCTCCGCACCCCTGGAGGCCGGGGACGATGCGCCCCTCCGAGTCCTCGAGGCTGCGCACGCCGATCACGCGCTCGGGATCGAAGCCGGCCTCTTCGGCCCAGGCATCGACGACCGGCTGCCCCGATGCGGAGACCACCCATGGCGCGATCCCGTTCTCCTCCAACGCGCCGACGAGATCGGCGATCTGCGGGTAGACGTGCACGTAGCCGTCGACCTCGGAGGTGCCCACGGTCCAGACCGCGCCCTCGGGCTCCGCGAGCAGGTCCGCCTTCGCCGCGTCCGCGATGCCGCGCGCCTCGTCCGCCGTGTAGCCGGAGAGCAGCGCTGCGCTCCACGCATAGGCCGCGTTGATCCGCCGGGCGTCGTACCCCTCGAACGCGGTCTCGCCGCCGCGGGTCTCGCCGTCCAGCACCGCGACGATCTCGTCGGCGCAGTCCGCGTCGGTCGAGGTCGGGAGTGGCTCGCCCACCGGGGTGCCGTCGCCGCAGGCGGTCGCGAGGGCGTCGGCCGCGGCGTCCGTGAGGTATCGGCTCGTGGTCGTCCAGTCGGCGCCGGCCGGCTGCAGCACGCGGTCGTGGTTCAGCATCCAGTAGTTGGTGCCGTACCCGACGTCGTTCTTCACCACGGTGTTGTCCCAGTCGAAGATCGCGACGGGGGCGTCCTCGGGCATCTCTCCCGAGCAGTCGCCCGCTTCGGCGAGCATCGCGTCGAGTGCGTCTCGGGCATCGTCCGGCCAGTCCAGCTTCGGGTCGAGCGTGCGGCACTGCTCCGGGGCGGTCGCGTCCGCGTCGCCGTCGGCGTGAGGAGACGCGGACGCGCACGACACGAGGCCGAGCAGGACCGCGGCCGCGGCTGCGGCGGTGACCCCGAGGCGGACGGGGCGGAGGGACCGTGACGGGCTGAGGGACCGTGACGGGCTGTTGGATCGTGACATGGGGCTCCTTGCAGACGGAGGCGACACGGGGTCGCCTCGGCTCGACGCTGAGGCACTGCGGTCCTGCGCCACGGTGAGGTTCCACCCCGCGGCGCTCGACTCAATGGCCTGAAATCAGACCATGAGTTCCCAGTAGTCTGCAGGCGCAATGCCGATGCGTCAAGCGTTCTAGCCCACTACCCGCGCGGAGCGGGTTGCGAAAGGTCGAACCTAAAGGTCTGAGTTCGGGCCTTTGCGGGTGCTCAGAAGCGCGAGGAGCTCCCCGATCCCGAGAAGCTGCCGCCGCTCGAGCCGTAGCCCGTCGAGCCGCCGCCGAAGGAGGAGCTGCTGCTCGCGGCGGCGGCGGCGCGCGAGTGCTCGACGGCCTCCGTGCCCGAGCGGTAGCCCATGGAGAAGATGATCGGCCCGGCGTACGAGCCCGGAGGGTTGATGGTGTCGAGGATGGAGCCCGAGGGCCGCTGCTCGCGCCGGCGTTGCTCTTCGAGCTTCTCGCGCATCAGGTCGCGCTCCTCCTCGCTCTTCGCGTAGGCGGCGAGCGAGGCCTCGGCGTGCTGCTGCAGGGCGTCGGAAAGCTGCTGTCGGAGCGCCGCGAGGCCGTCGAGCGCCGCCTCGGGAGTCGTGGAACCGTCCCGCAGGCCCGCTCCGAGCCGTTCGATCTCGGCGGTCGCGACGGGTGCGAGCGCCGCCAGGGCGCGGGTCGTGTCGAGCTCCGCGGCGCCCTCCCACTCGGTGACGTCCGAGAGGCGCGCGAGGTCGGCGCGCAGCGGTTCGACCTGCGCGTCCCATGCCCGCTCCCAGGTCGGGGACTGCGTCAGCAGCGCCGCCAGGTGCACGATCGCATCGTCGACGAAGTCCATGTCCTCGACCTCGTCGGCCCAGGCGGCCGCCGCGGGAGGGGCGTCGCCGCGGGAGCGCTCCTTCGGACCGAGGGACGCGAGCCGCTGCTGCTCGGCGACCGCTGCGCGATAGCGCGCGGTGAAGTCGTGGAATCGTTGCTCGAGGCGCTGGGCGTACGACGACGAGCTCGGGAGCGTCCGTGCCGAGAGCTCGGTGGACTCGAGGTCCATGGTGACGCGGGTGAGGTGCCCGGACCCCCGCTCGAGCTGCTCCGCGAACCTGCTGCGGCGGTGCGCCCGAACGCCCAGCACCGTGGCCGTCGTGCCGACACCGCCGATCCCGAGCACCGACACCGTTCCGATGAACCCGGGGGACGCGTACCACGGGCGCTCGATGAGCTGCGCGGCCCGCTCGACCCCGGCGACGATGCCGTCGGTCCAGACGGCGCGCCTGAAGTCGTCCTTCGTGGCCTCTTGGATGCTCGTCTGCTGCTCGGGAGACACGCTGCGATCCTCGCCGAAATAGGTGCCGACCTGGCGCCCCTCGGGGTCGAGCGCGATGAGGAAGAGGCCGTCGGCCCACTTCTGCCCGTCCGGGCTGATCCATTCGGGGTGCTCGGCGCGGGCGTACGCGAGCACCCGCTCGTTCAGGTTGTCGGAATACTCGCCGCGGTAGGTGTAGACCGCCACCTGCGTCGGTGCGTAGAACTCGATCTGCGCGAGCTCGCGCTCGAGCTGCGGCAGATACAGCACGCCGGCGGTGTCCTCGATGACGGGGGCACCGACGGTCTCCGCGGCCGGGGCCGGGGCCGGGCCGGCCGCGTGCGGCGCGGCCTGCGCGGCGGCGGGCGCGGCTTGCGCGGCGGCGGGCGCGGCTTGCGCGGCGGTGCCGGGCAGCAGCGCCGCGGCGAGGATCCCGCCCGCGACGATCGCGCCGGCGGCGAGCCGGGCGAGGGGCCGCGAGGCGGCGCGCGTGCGGGGGTCGGGCTCGTGCGTGATCCGGTCCATGCCTCCATCATCGCTCACCGCCCTCCGGGGCGGTACCGTCCGCCGCTAGGCTGATCCCGTGGCGACGCAGCTGAGGATCCCGCCGGATCGCGACCTGTCGATCGACGCGGTGCGCGCACTGTGCCTCCCGATCGTCGTGCTGCTCCACGCCCTGCAGATGGGGATCTCGGGCGATCCGCCGCGCGCCGCCAACGCCCTCGCGCATTGGCAACCGCTCGTCTGGATCACCTGGGTCGGCATGATCATGCCGACCTTCTTCATCGCCGGCGGCTTCGCCGGGATCACCACCTGGCGGCGCATGCGCGGTCGCGGCGGCACGGCAGGCGAGTACATCCGGGTGCGTGCGCTGCGGCTCGCGCGCCCCGTGCTCACCGCGATGCTCGGAGTGCTGGCGACGCTCGGGATCATGGCGGTGTGCGGCGCCGACGCGGAGTTCCTGAGGACCTTCGCCTTCCGCCTGGCCGAGCCGCTCTGGTTCATCGCGGTCTACGCGATCTGCACCTCGTTCGTGCCGCTCATGGCGAAGCTGCACCGCCTCGCGGCCTGGCCCACGTACTTCGGGCTCGCCGCAGCCGGGGTCGCGACCGACCTGCTGAGCCGCTTCGCCGGTGCGCCGATCGCCCCGCTCAACTGGCTGTTCGTCTGGCTGTTCGTGCAGCAGCTCGGCTTCGGCGTGCGCGACGGCTGGTACGCAAAGCGGCCCAGGTGGCTGCTCGTCGCGCTCGCGATCGCGGCGTACGGCCTCATGTGCGTCGCGGTCTTCGGCATGGGCTACTCGCCCGACATGCTCGACAACCTCAACCCGCCGACGGTGCTCCTGCTGCTGCTCGGACTCGCGCAGGTCTACCTCTTCACGCTGCTGCAGCCGCTGATCCGCCGCGTCGTGAGCAGGCGCCGCGTGCTCGTCGTGGTCGGGGCGCTCGGCGTGTACGGCATGACGATCTACCTCTGGCACACGGTCGCGATGGGCGTCGTCGTCGGAGTCCAGCTCGCCCTCGGGCTGCCGTTCCCCGAACCCCTCAGCGGCGCCTGGTGGATCACGCGGCTGCCCTGGATCCTCGCGATCGCCGCGGTGCTCGGTCTGCTCTGCCTCGTCGTGCCGCGTCTGGAGCGGCTGTGGCCGCAGGAGCGGCCGGGCCCGATGCGGCTGGGGGCGGCGGTCGGCGCGACTGCGCTGCTCGTCGGGGCGGTCGGCTGGGTGTTGACGCAGGGGTACCTCGTGCCGGGCACCGCCGTCGCCGTCGCTGCGCTCGCCCTCGCGATCGCATGGCTGACGCTCGGGGTGCCGAGCGCGCCTGTGCGTGCGTCTGCTTCTGCCGCACCCGCTTCCGATCCGGGTCACTTTGGGGGTGTGTTGAAGCGAGACACGCCCCCAAAGTGACCCGGATCGGCAGAGGGGCGCCGAACGAGGATCGCTCACTGCGCCCGCGCGACACGCCCGGCTTGCGTGAGGGGATGCATTGACATAAGCTTGCTCTTTGGCTGTGCAAAGTCCCATTGCGCAGACCGCGCGGGAAGCGTCTCGGGCCGATGAGTTCGGTTGCGATCCTGCCCGCGCAGACAAGAAATCTTGGGTGAGGCCGTCCGGTCTCACGGTATGAGAGGAAAAACCATGGCAGCAGTGTGCCAGGTGACCGGCGCCGTTCCCGGCTTCGGACACAACATTTCGCACTCGCACCGTCGCACCAAGCGTCGGTTCGATCCGAACATCCAGAAGAAGACCTACTTCGTGCCCTCGCTCGGCCGCAAGGTGACCCTCACCCTGTCGGCCAAGGGCATCAAGGTGATCGATGCCCGTGGCATCGAAGCAGTTGTCGCTGATCTGCAGAAGCGTGGGGTGAAGTTCTAATGGCTAAGGACAAGGACGTTCGTCCGATCATCAAGCTCCGTTCGACGGCTGGCACCGGGTTCACCTACGTGACCAAGAAGAACCGTCGCAACACCCCGGATCGCCTCGTGCTCAAGAAGTACGACCCGGTCATCCGCAAGCACGTCGACTTCCGAGAGGAGCGCTAAATCATGGCGAAGAAGAGCATGATCGCGAAGAACAAGCAGCGTCAGGTCATCGTCGAGCGCTACGCCGCGAAGCGCGCCGAGCTGAAGAAGGCCCTCATCGATCCCAACGGGACCGACGAGAGCCGCGAGGCCGCCCGCGTCGGCCTGCAGAAGCTGCCCCGCAACGCTTCGCCGGTGCGCGTGCGCTCGCGCGACGTCATCGACGGCCGCCCCCGCGGCGTCCTGTCGAAGTACGGCGTCTCGCGTGTCCGCTTCCGCGACATGGCGCACCGCGGCGAGCTGCCCGGCATCACCAAGTCGAGCTGGTAACAGCTCGATCAGCGGCGCCGTCGAGCTGGTAAGCACCGCCGAGCTGCTCAGCACGCGTCGGGCCGCATCGGCTCGATGACCGGAACGGCCCCGGATCCCATGGGATCCGGGGCCGTTCCGTCGTTCCCGGGACGTTTCGCTCGCCGAGCGCCCTGCACGCGGTCGGGCGGATTCCGGTGGTGAATCCACCCCGGGCCGGGACCCGCCCGGGCCTACCCCTCGTCCGTCGCGCGGCTCGCGAACGAGCGCAGGCGCAGGCTGTTACCGACGACGAAGACGCTCGAGAACGCCATGGCCGCTCCGGCGAGCATGGGATTGAGCAGCCCCAGGGCGGCCAGCGGGATCGCCAGGACGTTGTAGGCGAAGGCCCAGAAGAGGTTGCCGCGGATCGTGCCCAGCGTGCGGCGGGCCAGGCGGATCGCGTCGGCCGCGCTGCGCAGATCGCCGCGCACGAGGGTGATGTCGGAGGCCTCGATGGCCGCGTCCGTGCCCGTGCCCATGGCGAGGCCGAGGTCCGCCTGCGCGAGCGCCGCGGCGTCGTTGACGCCGTCGCCGACCATCGCCACGACCCGGCCCTCCGCCTGCAGCCGCGACACCACGTCGGCCTTGTCGCTCGGCAGTACCTCGGCGATGACCTCGGCGATGCCGACCTCCGCGGCGATCCGCTTCGCGACGGTCTCGTTGTCCCCGGTCAGCAGGATCGGCGAGAGTCCGAGCTCGCGCAACTGCGCGATCGCGTCGGCGCTCGTGGGCTTCACGGTGTCGGCGACCACCAGCAGGCCGCGCACCTCGCCGTCCCAGGCCACGAGCACGGCCGTCCGGCCCTCGGACTCGGCGGCCTCCTTGCGGCGCAGGATCTCGGCATCGGCGGGCACCGACCAGTCGTCGAGCAGCGACTGCCGGCCGACGAGCAGCGCGCGCCCCTCGACCACGCCCGTGACGCCCATGCCCTCGACGTTGCGGAAGTCCCCGACGGCGGGCAGCTCGAGGTCGAGCTCCTCGACCGCGCCTCGGGCGATCGCCTGGGCGATGGGATGCTCCGAGGCGTCCTCGATGGCGCCGGCCAGGCGCAGCATCTCGGCCCGGTCCGTACCGGGTGCCGCGATCGCCTCGACGAGCGCCATGCGGCCCGTGGTGACGGTGCCGGTCTTGTCGAGCACGACGGTGTCCACGCGCCGCGTCGATTCCAGCACTTCCGGTCCCTTGATCAGGATCCCGAGCTGCGCCCCGCGGCCCGTGCCGACGAGCAGCGCGGTCGGCGTCGCGAGCCCCAGCGCGCAGGGGCAGGCGATGATGAGCACCGCGACGGCGGCCGTGAAGGCGCTCGCGGCGGGGAACCCCGCACCGAGCCAGGCGCCGAGCGTCGCGACGGCGATCGCGATCGCGATCGGGACGAAGACGCCCGACACGCGGTCGGCGAGGCGCTGCACCTCGGCCTTGCCCGACTGGGCGTTCTCGACGAGCTGCGCCATCTGCGCGAGCTGCGTGTCGGATCCGACGCGCGTGGCCCGCACGACGATCCGCCCGCTCGCGTTGACGGTCGCGCCGGTGACGCCGTCGCCCGGGCCGGCTTCGACCGGGATCGACTCGCCCGTGAGCATCGAGGCGTCGATCGCCGTCATTCCCGAGGCGATCACGCCGTCGGTCGCGATCTTCTCTCCGGGTCGCACGACGAACTCGTCGCCGACCGCGAGCTCCTCGACCGGGATCCTGACCTCGGCACCGTCGCGCAGCACCGCGACGTCCTTCGCCCCCAGCTCGAGCAGGGCGCGCAGCGCGGCCCCCGCCCGGCGCTTCGAGCGCTTCTCGAAGTAGCGCCCCGCGAGGATGAACATCGTGACGCCGGCGGCGACCTCGAGGTAGATGTTCGCGGCCCCGTCCGTCGGTGCGATCGAGAGCTCGAAGGCGTGCGTCATGCCGGGCTCGCCCGCCGTTCCGAGGAAGAGCGCGTAGAGCGACCAGAGGTAGGCCGCGGTCGTGCCGACGGAGACGAGCGTGTCCATGGTCGCCGCGCCGTGGCGCAGGTTCGTCCATGCCGCGCGATGGAAGGGCCAGGCCGCCCACACGATCACGGGCGAGGCGAGGGCGAGGGACGCCCACTGCCAGTAGGGGAACTGCAGTGCCGGGATCATCGCCATGAGGATCACGGGCACGGAGAGCCCGATCGAGCCGATGAGGCGCTGCCGCAGGGCGACGAGTTCGGGATCCGCTGCGGGATCCTCAGCGTCGTGCTCCGATGCGCCGTCGGCGCCCCGAGTCTTCGGTTTCGGGAGCTCGGCGGAGTAGCCGGTCTTCTCGATCTCGGCGATGAGGGCCTGCGGATCGAAGCCCCGGGGCGCGGTGACCCGCGCCTTCTCGGTCGCGTAGTTCACCGCCGCCTCGACGCCCTCGAGCCGGTTGAGCTTCTTCTCGATGCGCATCGCGCACGACGAGCAGGTCATCCCGCCGATGGCGAGCTCGTAGCTCTCGAGGGGGGCGTCTCCCGCGGCCGTGGCCGTGGCGCCGGTCGCTTCAGGTGCTGGCATGTCGTGTCCTTCGGGCTCTGGGGTGTCGGAGGGGCGCGTCGCCGCGCGCCGGTTCAGTGGGAGTCGTCGTGGTCGCCCTCGGGGATGTCGCCCTCCGCGGCGCCGCCTTCCGAGGTCGTGAGCACGAACGGTGCCGAGTGGACCTCGTCGCCGACGCGGAAGTCGAAGTACAGGAGGTAGCGGCCCGCGGTCGGCGTCTCGGTCGCGAACTCGACAGCGGGTCCGGATCGGTCGCCGGGCTCCGGCGCCTCGCCCTCCGGGTGCGCGTGCAGGTAGGCGAGGTCGCCGTCGCGCAGGACGACGAGGTGCCCGAAGGCGCCGAGATAGGGCTGCAGGTCGGTCACGGGAGCGCCGTCGCGCGTCACGTCGAGCGCGAGCGTCGAGGGGCCGCCGGCGACGAGGTCGCCGGTCAGCCGCACGTCGAACCCGCCGACCGCCGCCTCGCGCACGTCCGCGCCGCCGCTGGCCGGCTCGAAGTCGCCGCCCACGTCGATGGTGCGGCTGAGGGTGAGCTGCTCGCCGCCAGCCGTCGGAGTGAAATCGGCGAAGACGCGATAGGTGCCGGCCTCCTCCCACGTCCACGGCAGCGACCACGTGCCGTCGGCGCCGAGCGCCGGATGGACGTGGCGGAACTCGGCGCCGTCGCTCCGGACGACGATGAGATGGAGATCCTTCTCGTGCGTCTCGGTGAACTCCGTCACGGCCTCGCCGTGCGCGTCGAGGATGGAGAACGAGAGCTCGCCGCCCGCTCCGGTCCGGTGCGGAGCCGCGATGGCGCCGAGTTCGAAGCCGCCCGCGGCGAGCGAGAGTCCGGGGAGCGCGTGCGCCGCCGCGTCCCCCTCCGCCCGCGGCTGGGTCCGCGGAGCATGCCCGCCGTGCGCACCTGCGGCATCGTCGGCGGCCTCGGCGTGCGACTCGACTGCGGATGGGGGGACGATCGCCCCAGCGACGAGGAACGCGGCGCCGAAGACCGCGGCGAGGCCGAGGCCGTAGAGCCCGAGTTTCGCGGGTGTGTGCATGGTGACCCTCTCAGTGCGTGGGCGGTGCGTCGGTGATGCGGTGGGTCAGGCGACCGCGGCCGTGTAGCCGGCCTCCTCGACGGCCGCGAGCACTGCGGCGTCATCGATCGGGGCGCCGTCCGTCGACACGGCGAGGTGCCCGGTCGACGAGCTGACCGCGATGCCCGAGACGCCCGGGATCTGCTCGACCTCGCTGCGGATCGCGACCTCGCAGTGGCCGCAGCTCATTCCGGTCACCTGGTACTGGGTGGTTGCCATGGGAACGCCTCCTGGGTCCGCGGCGGGCCGGATGCCCGCCGTCCACACCTCCAACGATATACCCCTGGGGGGTATTCCCTGCAAGGGGTGCTCGCGGGGAATCCGAGGGAAGGGGCGCGGATGGCACGAGCGGCCCCGAGTCGACGCGCGCCTCGACGCCCCGCAGGGACGGCAGGCGCACTGATGTTTCTGAAAAACCGTATAGAATCCTGTGGACAGTATTGCGTGCGAGAAAGCGTGGACGAGCAGTGGCGAGTTGGGAAGATTACGCGTTCACGCCGATCCGCTCCGAATCCACCCCCGCGCTCGTCGCGCGCAAGCTCCGCGACATCATCTCGCGCGGCTACTTCCGCCCGGGTCAGCAGCTGCCCGAGGTCGCGCTCGCCCAGCAGTTCGGCGTCAGTCGCAGCGTGCTGCGCGAGGCGATGCAGCGCCTGACCCAGGAGGGGCTGCTCGAGAGCCGCCCGAACCGCGGCGTGTTCGTCGCCGTGTTCGGGCCGGCGGAGGTCTCGGACATCTACGCCGCTCGCCTCGCCGTCGAGCGCGCGGCCTGCCTGCGGGTCATCGGGTCGGGCGCATCGGCGGAGACCGTCGCCGCCAACCTCGACGCCCTCACCGACGCCCTCGAGTCGCGGGCGAGCGGCGGCGCGGGTGAGGAAGAGGTCGCCTGGTCGGACATCGAGTTCCACGAGCACCTCGTGGCCGCCGCGGCGAGCCCGCGGCTGAACCGCATGCACGCGACGCTCGCGACCGAGAGCCGCATGTGCGTCGCCGCGTTCGAGAATCAGGTGTATCCCGTCGCGGAGCGCATCACCGCGCACCGCGCGATCGCCGGGGCGATCCGCATGAACGACGCGGACGAACTGCATCGCGTGCTCGCCGAGCACATGGACGTCGCGGTGCAGGCGATCGTGAGCCGTTTCGAGGTCTGAGCGGGGCCCCGCAGGGCGTTTCGCGACACGCGAACACCGAAAATGCGCCGGGAATCCGCGGAATTCCGCGGAAGTGGGGTAGATTCGTACGCGATCAACCGATCGCCCTCCATCCGGTGGGAATCCTGAACGATATCAGGGGCCGGGCGAATCATCGCCGTTGCCCTGGAAGGACACAACATGGCACTCAACAAGACCGAGCTCGTCGCGAAGATCGCCGCTGAGACCGGCCAGAGCCAGGCTGCCGTTTCGAGCGTGGTCGACGGCCTGTTCGCCGCTGTCTCCGAGACCGTTGCTGCCGGCGAGAAGGTTTCGATCCCCGGCTGGATCTCCTTCGAGACCGCGACCACCGCTGCGCGCACCGGTCGCAACCCCCGCACGGGCGACACCATCGAGATCCCCGCGGGCAAGCGCGTCAAGGTCTCGGTCGGCTCGAAGCTCAAGGCTGCCGTGAAGTAATCCGCTTCCCGCGCGACGCCCCCGCACCCGGCGATGAGCCGGTGCGGGGGTTTCGTGCGTCCGGGGTGCGCACGTGCCGCGAGCGACCCCGCAACGCGCGCCCAGCGGCCTCGCGTAGGCTTGATCCGTGCCACGTTCCCTGCGCGTTCTCGCCCCCGCCATCATCGCCGTCGCCGCCCTCGCAGCGCTCCTCTGGGGCCTCGGCATCGGAGGAGCGGCGGCTCCGCGCAAGCTGGCGGATCCGGGCGATTTCGTGCGGCATGCGCTGCCGATCGCGCGCACGCTCGTCAACCTCGCGATGGCCGGGCTCATCGGGTCCGTCGTCATGGCCGTCTGGGCGTTCGCGGGCGAACGCGCGGGTTCGGATCCGCGCGCGGGCCGAGGCCCTTCACCCGAGGGAGACCCGGCCGAATCGCGGATCGCGATGGATGTCGCCGCGGGATCCGCCGCGCTGCTGACCGTCGCGAGCGCGGCGGCGCTGATCCTGACGTTCGTCGACATCGCGGGCATCCCGTTCTCGGGCGACGCGCAGTTCGGCGCGGCCCTCGCGCAGTTCGTGACCGAGGTGGAGCTCGGCAGGCTCTGGCTGATCGAGCTGCTGCTCGCCGCCGTCACCACGGTCCTGGCGTTCGCGGTCCGCGAGCGGCGTCTGTCGTTGCTGGTGCTCGTCGCAGCGATGGCGACCTCGCTGCCGCTCGCGCAGCAGGGGCACGCCGCGGGTGCCTCGGGGCACGGCCAGGCCGTGAACGCGCTGCTCGTGCACCTCATCGGGGCCGCGATCTGGCTCGGCGGGCTCGTCGTGCTCGTGTTCGTCGCACGCGCCGTGGACCGGCGGCGTCTCGCCGTCCTCGCATCGCGCTATTCGACCCTCGCCCTCTTCGCCTTCGTCGGCGTGGCGGCGTCCGGGGTGGTCAGCGCCTGGCTCAGGCTCGGCACCGTCGACGCGCTCTTCGGTACGGGCTACGGCGTGATCGTGCTGCTGAAGACCGCGGCGCTCGTCGGGCTGGGCGCGTTCGGCGCGGTGCAGCGCACGCGCCTGATCCCGCGGATCGCGGACTCCGAACGCGGAGGAAGGGCGTTCCTGTGGTTCGTGCTCGCCGAACTCGCCGTGATGGGCGTCGCCGGCGGCCTGGCCGGTGCGCTCGGGCGCACCGCGACCCCGGTGTCGTTCGAGCCGGTGCGGGACCAGGGGGGATCGATCCCGCCGGCCGAGTGGCTGACCGGCGACCCGCTGCCGCCGGAGCTCACGCCGCTCTCGTACTTCACCGAGTGGCGGTTCGACCTCGCCTGGGCGCTCGTGTGCGCCTTCGGCATCGCGCTCTACCTCGCGGGCGTGATCCGTCTCGCCCGGCGCGGGGATCGGTGGCCGATCGGGCGCACCGTCGCCTGGGTCGTCGGCATGCTGCTGTTCTTCTACACCACCAACGGCGCCCTCAACGCGTACGAGCAGTACCTCTTTAGCGTCCACATGCTGGGGCACATGCTGCTCGCGATGCTGATCCCGCTCGTGCTCGTGCTCGCGGCGCCCGTCACCCTCGCGCTGCGCGCGACCGAGAAGCGGACCGACGGATCGTGGGGCGGCCGCGAGTGGATCATGTGGATGGTGCAGACGCCGTACTCGAAGATCATCACGCACCCGGTGATCGCCGCCGTCATGTTCACGGGATCGCTGTGGGTGTTCTACTTCACCCCGATCGCGCGCTGGGCCGCGGAGGAGCACCTCGGGCACCAGTGGATGATCGTGCACTTCCTCATCTCGGGCTACCTGTTCTGCCTCTCCATGGTCGGCATCGATCCCGTGCCGTACCGGTTCCCCTACCCGCTGCGGCTGGTCACGCTGTTCGCCACGATGGCCTCGCACGCGTTCTTCGGCGTCACGCTCATGACGGGGGACAACCTGCTGCTCGCCGATTGGTACGGGGCGATGGGGCGCACCTGGGGTGCGACGCCGCTCGAGGATCAGGCGACGGGCGGCGGGATCGCCTGGGGGATCGGCGAACTGCCGACGTTCGCGCTCGCGCTGGTCGTCGCGATCCAGTGGTCGCGCAGCGATACCAAGGAGCAGAAGCGCAAGGACCGCGCGGCCGACCGATCCGGCGACGCGGAGCTCGAAGCCTACAACGCGATGCTCGCGCACACGGCGCAGCGCGACGAGCGTATCGATCGGGCGGGTCGGAACGGCTAGCGCGGCCCGGGCGCCGCGCCGCAGGGCGGTTCCGCGCGCTCAGGCGTTCCGCAGGGCGCTCAGGCGTTCCGCAGGGCGCTCAGGCGTTCCGCAGCTCGAGGGCCATGCGCACGCCGAAGAGGATCAGCACGCCGCCCGTGACGCGGTCCAGCCAGCGGAGGAATCGCGGCGACCGCAGCTTCGCCCCGAGCGCGCCGCCTGCGAGGATCAGCAGCGCGAACCAGACCAGCCCGAACGCGTTGTGCACGAGCGCGAGCACGATGCCCATGCCGATCGGCGATGCGTCGGCCGGCATGAACTGCGGGATCGCCGCGAGGTAGAAGACGCCGACCTTGGGGTTCAGCAGGTTGGTGAGCACCCCGATGCCGAAGCCGCGCCAGGGGTCGCCGCCCAGCTCGGGGATCCGTCCCGGGTCGTCCACGGCCGTGCGGAAGCTCCGCGCCACGAACCGGACGCCCATCCACGCGAGGTACGCGGCCCCGGCGAGGCTCATGATCCGATACGCGGTCTCGGATGCTGCGAGCAGCGCAGAGGCGCCGACGGCCGCGGCGACACCCCACACGACCGTGCCGGTGAGCACGCCGAAGGCCACCGCCCAGGCGTACGGCCGTGAGCGGGATACCGCACTGCGCAGCACGATCGCCGTATCGACGCCGGGGATCAGGGTCAGCAGCAGCGCGACGACCGCGAACCCGAGCACGGCCTGCTCGAAGCTCATTCGGGGAACACCCGTCGACTAATCGCCTGGATGTCGCGGTCGAGGTGCTCGATCCGTGTCTGCATCGCATCGAACTTCGCGTTGACGGCATCGAACTGCGCCGCGGTTTCGGCGCGGATCGATGCGAACTCGGTCTTCATCTCGGCCTGGAACGCATCGAAGCGTCCGTTGATCGAGCGCCACATCACCTGGGTCGTGAACGTGATCGTGGCGAACAGCCCTGCGGCGAACACCCCGATCAACGTCCATACCTGCGGTTCGTTCATCTGGATCATCCCTTCATTCTCGACGAGGCGTGCTCCAGCCTGTCAAGCCCGAAGCCGGGCAGAGCGACGAACGTCGCAGAATGTGGATCACCCCCCGCACATCTGATGCGGGAAGGAGCGGTGAGCGGAGTCCCGCTACGCGCCGGCCGATCCGGCCTCGGTCGCCGTCACGTCGGCGCGGTGGAAGTTGAGGTGCGAGCGCGACGCGGTCGGCCCGCGCTGGCCGAGGTAGCGCGAGAACGTGGCGCCCGAGCCGTAGGGGCGCTCGGCCGCCGAGGTGAGGCGGAAGAAGCAGAGCTGGCCGATCTTCATGCCGGGCCAGAGGCGGATCGGCAGCGTGGCGACGTTCGAGAGCTCGAGGGTGACGTGGCCCTCGAAGCCGGGGTCGATGAATCCCGCCGTCGAGTGGGTCAGCAGCCCGAGCCGGCCGAGCGAGCTCTTGCCCTCGAGCCGGGCGGCGATGTCGTCGGGCAGCCCGACCTGCTCGTAGGTCGAACCGAGCACGAACTCGCCCGGGTGCAGGATGAAGCCCTCCGCGGGGTCGACCTCGATGAGCCGAGTGAGCTCCGGCTGCTCCTCGGCGGGGTCGATCACGGCGTACTTGTGATTGTCGAACAGGCGGAAGTAGCGGTCCAGGCGCACATCGACGCTCGAGGGCTGCACCATCTCGGGTTCCGTCGGGGTCAGGCCGATCCGGCCCGAGGCGAGTTCGGTGTTGATATCGCGGTCTGAGAGCAGCACGAGAACGATTCTATGCGGCTCGCCGTCGGTCGGGCGATCCGGCAGCTCACCGGCCCCGCATTCAGCGTCGTCGTATCCAATCGAAGGTGATCACCGGTTTTCGGTGGTGCAGCGCGCCGGTTCTTCGAAGTTCATCGATTCGATAGGATACGATGCGAGCGCCGAGTGCAGAATCGAGAGAACACCGCTGTCGCGAAGCTCGCGCCGATCGCGCGGCGGCGGGGACGGGTGAAGAGATGGCTGACACGTTGCCGGGACTCCGCGGCGCCGACCACATCGGGATCACGGTGCCCGACATCGCGGAGGCCCACACCTTCTTCACCGAGATCCTCGGGTGCGTCCACGTCTACAGCCTCGGCCCGTTCCTGCCCCGGGGCTCGTGGATGAGCGAGCACCTGAACGTCGACGACTCCTCGGTGATGCGGGAGATCCGCTTCTATCGCTGCGCCAACGGCTCCAACTTCGAGGTCTTCGAGTACGAGGCTCCCGGATCCGCCACCGTGCCGCCGAGGAACAGCGACGTCGGCGGCCACCACATCGGCCTCTACGTGGATGATCTCGACGCCGCGATCGCCTTCCTCAGGAGCCGCGGGATCCGCGTGCTCGGCGAGCCGACCTCCAGCGGCGGTGCGAGCGCGGGCCAGCGCTGGGTCTACTTCCTCTCGCCCTGGGGCATGCAGTTCGAGCTCGTCAGCTTCCCCGGGGGGAAGGCCTACGAGGCCGGGGCGGAGACCCTGCTGTGGGACACCCGTTCCTGACGGGCCGGGGGGCCTCAGCCGGACCGCCCGGGTGAGCGCTACCGGAAGATCTCGGGATGCTGCGCCAGGCTCAGGCGCGTGCGCCTGATGTGAGCGTTGACGATGCGCTCCGCCTCGTCGGCGTCCCCGCGCTCGATCGCGAGCACGAGCAGCTCGTGCTCGAGGTGCACCGCCCGGTTCTCGTGGACGCCGAAGATCTGTGAGAACGCGCGCCGGTAGTGCTGCGTGCTGTTCCAGAGGCGCGACACGAGGTCGCCCAGCACGCCGGTGCGGGCGCCGGAGTAGGTGAGGTTGTGGAAGTCCCGGTCGAGCCTGAGGAACTCCTCGATGCTGTCGGTCTCGCGGATGGCCTCGAAGAGCTCGCGCAGCCGCGCGATCGCCGCCGCATCGAGGTGCGGGATGCTCATGCGCACGAGCAGGGGTTCGACCCGCTCCCTGAGCTGGTAGACCTCCTCGCACTCCTCGAGGCTCAACTGCGCGACCCAGGCGCCGGTGTTGGCCACGAGCGTCACGAGCCCCTCGGCCTCGAGCAGGCGCAGTGCGTCGCGCACCGGCAGTCGGCTCGCCCCGAACTGCTCCGCGAGCTCCTCCTGCACGATGCGCTCGCCCGGCAGGTACTCGCCCGCGAGGATCTTCGCGCGCAGGCCGGCTGCCACGCGGGCGCTCGCGCTGATCGAGCGGGTCGGTCGGGCTGTCATCGTCGTGGCTCCGTCGGCTGCGTCGGCTGGTTCGCGAGGAGCCGGGTCGCTCCTCCTCGATAGTAGCGTTCCCGGTGAACCGCTCGCCGTGCTCCCGCCCTCAATACCAATCCCCGCCGACCGTGAGGCCGCCGTCGGCGACGAGCGTGTGGCCGGTGACGAAGGACGACGCAGGGGTTGCGAGGAAGTGCGCGGCCTCGGCGATCTCCTCGGGGGAGCCGAAGCGCCCGAGCGGGGTCCTGTCCAGGATCGGCGCGGCGTTCAGCCGCCCGTCCGCGACGAGGGCGTCCGTGAGCGCGGTGCGCACGTAGCCGGGGGCGATGGCGTTCACGCGCACTCCGTGAGGCCCCCACTCCACGGCGAGCGTGCGCGTGAGCCCGCCGACGGCAGCCTTCGCCGCGGTGTAGCTCGCCCGGCCGGGCATTCCGGCGAACGCCGCGACGCTGGCCACGTTGACGATCGCACCCCTTCGCTCGCGCAGCAGCGGATACGCCGCGCGGCAGACCCGCATTGCGCCGGTCACGTGGATGTCGAGCAGCAGGGCGAACGCGTCGTCGGTGATCCGGTCGCTGGGTTGCGGGCGGGCGATGCCCGCGGAGGTGAACACCGCATCGATCCGCCCTTCCGCGCCGGCGACATCGGCGACCGCGGCGTCCACGGACTCCTGGTTCGTGACGTCGCAGACCACGCCTCGGCTCCGCAGCGGCTCGAGTCCGTCGACGGCCTCGTCGAGGCGCGCCGGATCGAGGTCGGCGAGCACCGCGAGTCCGCCGTCCGCGATCCAGCGGCGGGCGAAGGCGAGGCCGATGCCCGAGGCGCCGCCGGTGATGAGGGCGACGGGGCGCGTGAGGTGCATGGGGCCCTCCGGGAATCAGGGAATGGGGATCGGGAGTCGGGCGGCGGGCGGCGCGGGGTCGTCCCGCACCGCCCGCCGGGGTCGTGCCGGTGCGCTCAGCGCGCGCGGCGCTGGCCGAGCTCGGCCGTGGGAATCTTCGCCGTCTCGGGGGTGAGCACCGCGCAGATCAGCGATACCAGGATGCAGCCGGCGGCGAACATCGAGACGCCGAACCAGTTGTTCGCCTCGCCGTTGATGGCCTGGGCGATCGCGGGCGAGAATCCGGCGAGCACGAGGCCGGCCATGAGGCTCACGGCCATGCCGCTGTAGCGCACCTGCGCCGGGAACTGCTCGGGGAAGAACACCGGGTAGATGGCGTTCGACGCCGTGTACGCGAACGAGATGAGGAGGATGCCGACGATCCAGACCAGGAGGGTGCTGCCGGGGCTCGCGCTCGACAGCGCCCAGAAGTAGGTGGGCGTCAGCACGATCATTCCGACGCAGCCGGTGATGAACACCGGCTTCCTGCCGACCCGATCGGAGAGATGGCCCGCCACGGGGATCAGCACGAGCGTTCCCAGGTTCGAGACGGTGATCAGGGCCAGCATCTCGGCGCGCGAGATGCCGACGACGTCGACGCCGTAGTAGAGCGAGAACGTGCTGAACAGGCCGACCATCAGGATGAACAGGGCCATGCCCGCGATCCGGATCATCGTCAGCGGGTAGTGCTTGAGCAGGTGGAAGAGCGGGACCTTGACGGTCTCGTGGTGCTCCTTGGCCTCCTCGAAGACCTCCGGCTCCTGCAGGCGGCTCCGCATGTAGACCGTCACGACCGTCACGAGGATGCTCAGCAGGAACGGGATGCGCCAGCCGAAGTCCATCATGAAGTCGCCCGGGATCAGATTGAGCGGGATGAAGATGGCCGATGAGAGCACGAGCCCGGCGGTGGCCCCGGCGATGGTCCAGCTCGTGTAGAAGCCGCGGCGGTGCTCCGGGGCGGTCTCCATCGAGAGCGACGCGGACCCCGGGGACTCGCCTCCCGCGGAGAGCCCCTGCAGCAGGCGCATCAGCACGATGAGGATCGGGGCCCAGATGCCGATCGCCGCGTAGGTGGGGATGACGCCGATCAGGAACGTGGCGACGCCCATCAGCACGATGCAGGCCATGAGCGCCGTCTTGCGGCCGAGAACGTCGCCCAGCCACCCCCACATGATCGCACCGAGCGGGCGGGTCACGTACGACACGCCGACGGTCGCGAGCGCGAAGATCTGCCCGGCGGCGCCTTCCCCGGGGAAGAACAGCGGCTGGAGGTACAGCGCAGCGGCCGTCGCGAAGATGTAGAAGTCGTAGTACTCGAGCGTCGTGCCGACGAAGCCCGAGGTCGCGGCGTTGCGGGCGTTCTTGAGCTGCGCCGCGACTGAGGCGGGCGCCGCAGGGGCGGGTGTGACGGAGGAGGAGCTCATGGGTGTCCTTTCGTGATGAGCGTCGTCGATGATCACCAAGGGGTGGCGGGAGGGGGGCGGGAATCACCCCGCCATGAACAGACCGCCGTTGACGTGCACGACCTCGCCGTGCACGAAGCTCGCGGCGTCGCTGAGCAGGAAGGCGATGGTGGACGCGATCTCCTCGGGGGTGCCGTCGCGACGCAGCGGGGTCGCGGCGATCCACTCGTCGCCCTTCGCGGCGCGCGCGTCGGCGGTCATGGCGGTGTCGATGATGCCGGGGGAGACGGCGTTGACCCGCACGCCCTGCGGGCCCAGCTCGAGTGCGAGCGTGCGCGTGAAGGCGATCAGCCCGCCCTTGCTCGCCGCATAGTGCGCGTGCCCGTAGCTGCCGCGGTGGCCCGCGACCGAGGTGAGGTTCACGATCGAGGCCCCGGAGCGCATGAGCGGGATCGCCCGCTTGATGAGCATGAAGACCCCGTCGAGGTTGATGCGCTGCACGCTGCGCCACTGCTCGTCGCTGGTCTCGGCGACGAGGGACTCGGGGTAGACGCCCGCTGAGGGGACCAGGAGGTCGATGCGACCGAACCGCTCCCGGACGACGTCGACGAGGCCGTCGATGCTCTCGGGGTCCGCCGCGTCGAGACCGACGCCGATCGCCCGGCCCGGCAGGCCGGCGAGCGCTGCAGCCCGTGCCGAGACTGCGGTCTCGTCGAGGTCGGCGAGTACCACGGACGCTCCGGAGCGCGCCAGCAGCTCGGCGAGTGCGCCGCCGATTCCGCCGGCGGCGCCCGTGATGACCGCGACCCGGTCGCTGAAATCGAATGTTGCTCCACTCATGGGTGCTCCTTTGCGTGGGTCGAGCGGGAATGGGGAAGCGGCTCGCCGCATCGGAGTCGGATCGAATGCGGGGGCCGGGATCTGAAATGTATCCAAATACGTCCGAGGTGTAACCCTATCTCACGATCGCCGATCCGTAAACGTCGGGATCTCGAGCGCGTCTGAGCAGGCATTTGCGAGGCTCCAGCTTGCTTGGAAGCCGGCTCACGCGGGATCCGGGGTGGTGAGCCGGCAGGCGAGGGGAGCTTGTCTTCTCTCCGGAACGTGTTCTAATGTATCCAATCAAGGCGTCAGGTGCCGTGGAACGATCCCCGGCCCGGTCGCCATGCAGAGCGCTGATGCGAAGACGGAGATGCACATGCCCACACGCCGCAAGCTGGAGACCGGGGTCCCCTGGGTCGAACTCTCGACCACGGCCGCCGACTGGAAGCGAGCCGATCCCGAGTTGCTCGCGAACATGCTGGGGCAGATCCAGCTCATCAGGACGTTCGAGGAGACCGTGCTCGACCTCGCGGGCGCCGGCCTGGTGCACGGGCCGGCCCACTCGAGCATCGGGCAGGAGGGCGGCGCGGTCGGCTCGATCCTGAAGCTCCGCTCCTCCGACGGGGTGAACGGGTCGCACCGCGGTCACCACCAGTTCCTCGCGAAAGCGATCACCCATGTCTCCGGCGGCGCGCTCGACCTCGGGGCGCTCGTCGACGCCGACATGCAGGCGATGCTGCAGCGCACGCTCGCCGAGATCCTCGGCCTCGCGCAGGGGTTCTCCGGCGGACGCGGAGGGTCGATGCACCTGCAGTGGCTCGAGGCCGGTGCGCTCGGCACCAACGCGATCGTCGGCGGCGGGGCCCCGCTGGCCGGCGGGAACGCCTGGGCGCAGCGGTACGCGGGGACGGACGACGTCTCCATCACCTACTTCGGAGACGGGTCGAGCCAGATCGGCTCGGTGCTCGAATCGATGAACCTGGCCGCCGCGTGGAAGACGCCGGTGATGTTCTTCATCGAGAACAACCTCTACGCCGTCTCCACCCACGCCAGCGAGGCGAGCGCGGACACGCGGTTCTCGGTGCGGGGGCAGGGGTTCTCCGTGCCCTCCTGGCGCGTGGACGGGATGGATCCGCTCGCGGTCCACCTCGCGACGCAGGAGGCGCTCGAGCGCATGCGGGCGGGTGAGGGCCCCGCGGTCATCGAGGCGGAGGTCTACCGGTTCTTCCACCAGAACGGACCCTTCCCCGGGAGCGCGTTCGGATACCGCACCAAGGACGAGGAGCGGGCCTGGCGCGATCGCGACCCGCTCGTCCGCGTGGCCGCGGAGATGCGCGCACTCGGGCACCTCTCCGAGGCGGAGGCGGACGCCGTGCGCGAGCAGGCGCAGCAGGCCATGGCCGACGCGGTCGCGGCGCTCATCGAGGCCGATCCCGAGCGCGACGGCAAGCGCCGCATCAGGCCAGAGCTCTGGCCGGACCCCTCCGTCGTCGACGCCGGAATCCGCAGCGACGCGCGCGAACTGGACGCGTGGGAGGCCAGGGAGCCCGCGGAGATCGGCGGAGACTGGAGGAAAGTGAAGTTCGGGGACGCCATCGCCGGAGCGATGGATCGCCGGATGGAGCTGGATGAGCGGATCGTCGTGCTCGGCGAGGACGTGCACCGGCTCGGCGGCGGGACGAACGGCGCGACGAAGGGTCTCGCGCAGCGGTACGGCGCGAACCGCGTCGTCGGCACGCCGATCAGCGAGAACGCCTTCTTCGGCTTCGCGACGGGCGCGGCCCTGGACGGGCGCATCAGGCCGATCGTGGAGTTCATGTACCCCGACTTCATGTGGGTCGCCGCCGACCAGGTCTTCAACCAGGCGGGCAAGGCCCGTCACATGTTCGGAGACAACAACGATGTGCCGCTCGTGCTGCGCACCAAGGTGGCGATGGGCGTCGGGTACGGATCGCAGCACCTCATGGATCCCGCCGGGATCTTCGCCACCCAGGCCGGCTGGCGGATCGTCGCGGCCTCGAACGCCGCCGACTACATCGGACTCATGAACGCGGCGCTGGCGCTCGAGGACCCGGTGCTCGTCATCGAGCACGTCGACCTCTACGGGAAGGCCGACCGGGTGCCCGCTGACGAACTCGACTACATCATTCCGCCGGGTTCGGCGGCGGTCCGCCGGTCGGGTTCCGACGTCACGGTGCTCACCTACCTGAGCATGGTGGACCACGCGCTCGAGGCGGTGCAGCAGTCGGAGGTCGACGCGGAGGTGATCGATCTGCGCTGGCTCGACCGCGCCTCGCTCGACTGGGAGACCATCGGCGAGAGCATCCGGAAGACCAACGCCGTCCTGATCGTCGAGCAGGGCGCCCAGGGCCCCTCGTACGGAGGATGGCTCGCGGACGAGATCCAGCGCCGCTACTTCGACTGGCTCGATCAGCCCGTCGAGCGCGTGACCGGCGGCGAGGCGAGTCCCAGCATCTCGAAGGTTCTCGAGCGCGCGGCCATCGCCCGCACCGAGGAGGTCGTGCGCGGCCTCGAACGGGTCCGCGCCGCACTGGGAGGGAGGAACTGATGGCCGCCGTCGTACGCATGCCCGAGCTCGTCACCGGGTCGGAGGAGGCCGCGGTCGCCGCGTGGCTCGTCGCAGTGGGAGACGCCGTGTCGGCCGGGCAGCCGATCGTCGAGATCGAGACCGAGAAGGCGACCGTCGAGTACGCGGCAGAAGCGGCCGGAGTGGTCGCGGGAATCCTGCTGGAGCCGGGTACCGCGGTGCCCGTCGGGTCGCCCATCGCCGTGCTCGCGACCGGCGGGCAGGCCGCAGCAGAGGCCCTCTCGGAAGCGGATGCCGGATCCGTCGCGCCGGCCGGCTCCCCGCCCGTCGCGCCGGCCGGCTCCCTCGCCGAGCAGGATCCGGATCGCCCGAGCGCGCAGGCGGTCGGCGCGGACGGCAGCCCTGCCGGTGCCGGCGACCGCCGCTTCGCGAGCCCGCTCGTGCGGAAGATCGCGCGCGAGCGCCGTCTCGACCTGGACCGCGTCATCGGTACGGGCCCGAATGGGCGTATTGTCAGGCGGGACATCGAGGGGCTCGAGCCGGTGTCCGCATCGGCCGAGACCGGCCCGCGGGCCGAGGCAGTCGCGGCCTCCGTGCCGTCCGGGCCGCGCCCCGATCCCGCCGCCGGCTTCACCGATGTACCCCACACCGGCATGCGCCGGGCGATCGCGCGCCGACTCACCGAGAGCAAGAGCTCGGTGCCGCACTTCTATCTGGTGGCCGACTGCCGCGTCGATGCGCTGCTCGCGCTGCGGAAGCAGATCAACGCGCTCGAGGGGACGCGGGTCTCGGTCAACGATTTCGTGGTGAAGGCGGTCGCCGCCGCGCTCCAGGACGTGCCGCAGGCGAATGCGATATGGACCGATGAGGCCACGCGCCGCTTCGAGCACGTGGACATCTCCGTCGCGGTCTCCGTGCCGGAGGGGCTGCTCACCCCCGTGCTGCGCGGCGTGGAGCGGCTCTCGCTCGGCGCGCTGAGCCGCGAGATCCGCGACGCGGCGGAGCGCGCCCGGTCGGGCGGGCTGAAGCAGCATGAACTCGAGGGAGGCTCCTTCTCGGTCTCGAACCTGGGGATGTACGGAACGAGCGAGTTCTCCGCGATCCTCAACCCGCCGCAGGCGGGGATCCTCGCCGTCGGCGCCGCCGAGCGCCGGCCCGTGGTGCAGGAGGACGGCGCTCTCGGCGTCGCGACGCTGATGACGGTGACGCTCTCGGCCGATCATCGCGTGCTCGACGGCGCGCTCGCCGCCGAGTGGCTCTCCGCGTTCCAGAAGCGGATCGAGCAGCCGATGAGCCTCCTCGTGTAGGGGCGGGCGGCCGGGGAGGGTCGCTCAGAACAGGCGCATGCGGGCGGGCGGCACGAAGCCCGGTCCGGGCCGCGAACCGGGATCCGGATCCCCGTCGCCCGCCCCGGGACCGCCGGTGGCCGCGTCGCGATCGCCGGTAGCGTTGCCGTCGCCGTCGCCGTCGCCGTCGCCGTCATCGATGTCCTCGGTGAGCGCGAAGAGCAGCTCGGCGATCCGGTCCCCGAGCCGTTCGAATGCGCCGCTCGCGTCGGCGCCCGCGAGCGCGGACGCCCGCAGTGCCTGCTCGTAGACGCTGCTCAGCACGGGGAGCGCGCGCTCGGCCGGGAGCACGAACCGTCGGCCCGCCGCCGCGATGACCCGCTCGATGACGCCCGCGATGCTCGCGTAGAAGCGGTCCATGAACTCGTGGTGGTCGGGCGCGATCGACGGGTCCCGCAGCGCGAGGAGGAGGAACTCGACCTCGAGCACGAACCAGGCGGTCGCGTCGTCCGCCGGCGCGAAGAACTCGGCGACGTACTTCGCGGCCTCGGCCGGCGAGACGCAGCCGCTGCGCTCGCGGAGCTTGGGCTCCAGCTCCTCGGCCTTCACCGCCAGGTCCTGCGCCCGGCGCTCGAACTCGCGCTCGAGCAGCACGAGGAAGAGCTGCTCCTTGCTCGAGAAGTTCGAGTAGAAGGCGCCTCTGGTGAACCCTGCGCGCGCGCAGATCGTCTCGACTGCGGCGCCCTGGAGGCCGTCCTCGGCGAATACCTCGACGGCTGCGTCGAGCAGGCGCTCCCGCGTCTGCTGCCGTCGCGCGCTGGGCGCCGAATCGGCCGGGTTCGTACTCACCGGTGCTCCTCTTCCCCGCGCGGGTGCGCGGTCGGCGGGGGTGCGGATGGTTTCCTGTGACTTCCCCGATGCATCAGTGTATCGGATCGGATACACTGGTGCATCGAGAATGGATACACTCGTGTATCCGACCGCGCGACGATGCACGGCGACGCCGCTCCGCGTCCGCCGTGCCGTCCGCGGCCGCAGCTGCGAACGAAAGGGAAGCGCATGTCGACGCTGCTCTACGCCCTCGGCACCTGGGCGACGCGTGCGAGGGCACTGGTCCTCGTGCTCTGGATCGCCGTGCTGGCGCTGCTCGGCGGCGGGGCCCTCCTCTTCGGGCAGGGCGCCAACGCGCCCATCACGATCCCCGGCACGGAGTCGCAGGACGCGATCACGTCGCTCGGCAGGACCTTCCCCGAGGTGAGCGGCACGAGCGCCACGATCATCGTCGTGGCCGCGGACGGCGAGCGGGTCGACGCGGCCCCCTACGAGGCGATCATCGACGACGCCGCTGCGCAGCTGGAGGACGTGCCGTCCGTCACGGCGGTGCAGACGCCGTTCAGCGAGGAGGCCAGCGGCGGCCTCGCCGATGACGGCAGCGCGGCGCTCATCACCGTGCAGATCGAGGGCGAGGTCTCGAGCGTCGCGGACGACACCGTCGCGGGCATCGAGTCCGCGACGGAGGCGATCGAGGATCGCCTGCCCGCCGGCGCCCAGGCGTCCTACGGCGGCGAGGCGTTCTCGGCGGCCGTCCCCGGCATCAGCCCGACCGAGGGCGTCGGGGTCATCATCGCGTTCGTCGTGCTCATCCTCACCCTCGGCTCCCTGCTCGCGGCGGGCATGCCGCTGCTCATCGCCATGCTCGGCGTCGGCGTCTCCATCGCCGGCCTCTTCTTCGTGACGGCGTTCGTCGACCTCACCTCGACGACGCCGATGCTCGCGCTCATGCTCGGCCTCGCCGTCGGCATCGACTACACGCTCTTCATCGTGAGCCGCCATCAGGAGCAGCTGCGCGCGGGCGTCCCGCTCGGCGAGTCCATCGCCCGCGCCACCGCGACGAGCGGCTCGGCCGTCGTATTCGCGGGCCTCACGGTCATCATCGCGCTGGCCGGCCTCGCCGTCGCGGGCATCCCATTCCTCACGGCCCTCGGCGTCGCCGCCGCTGCCGCCGTCGCGATCGCGGTGCTCATCGCCGTGACGCTCACGCCCGCGGTCCTCGCGATGGCCGGGATGCGGATCCTGCCGAAGCGGCAGCGGAAGGCGCTGGTCGAGGTGGATCCTGCGACTCGCGGGCTCGCGCAGGATGACGGGGAGCGCTCGAGCGCGCACGGGCCGTCGCGGGCCGACCGCTTCTTCGGCGCGTGGGTGCGCGCCGTGACCAAGCGTCCCGTCGTGACGATCGGCGCCGTGCTGATCCTGCTGGGACTCGCGGCGATCCCGGCGCTGCAGCTGCGGCTCGCGCTGCCCAACGCGACCTCGCTCGCGGCCGACGACCCCGCCCGTGTCACCTACGAGCTCACGGGCGAGCACTTCGGCGAGGGCCACAACGGTCCGCTGCTGCTGACCGGCTCGATCGTCGCGAGCACCGACCCGCTCGGACTCATGGACGACCTCGCCGATGAGGTGCGCGCGGTGCCCGGCGTCGCCGAGGTGCCGCTCGCGACGCCGAACCGCGGCGCCGACACGGGCATCATCCAGGTCGTCCCCGAGGAGGGGCCGCACGCCGAGAGCACGACCGAGCTCGTGCACGCGCTGCGCGACAAGCACGACGAGTGGGAGCAGGAGTACGGCGTCAGCCTCGCCGTCACGGGTTTCACCGCGGTCGGCATCGACGTGTCGGCGCTGCTCGGCGAGGCGCTGCTGCCGTTCGGCATCCTGGTGGTCGGGCTCTCGCTGATCCTGCTGGCCATGGTGTTCCGCTCGGTGTGGGTGCCGATCAAGGCGACGCTCGGCTATCTGCTCTCCGTCGGCGTCGCCTTCGGCGCGGTGGTCGGGGTGTTCCAGCTCGGCTGGTTCAACGACCTGCTGCACGTCTCGTCGACCGGGCCCGTGCTGAGTTTCATGCCGATCATCCTGATGGGCGTGCTCTTCGGGCTGGCGATGGACTACGAGGTCTTCCTGGTCGCGCGCATCCGCGAGGAGTACGTGCACGGCGCCTCGGCACCCGACGCGATCCGGCGCGGGTTCGTCGGCAGCGCCAAGGTCGTGACGGCCGCAGCGCTCATCATGTTCGCGGTGTTCGCCGCGTTCGTGCCCGAGGGCGATCCGTCGATCAAGGTCATCGCCCTCGGACTCGCCGTCGGCGTCTTCGTCGACGCGTTCATCGTGCGGATGACGCTCGTGCCCGCCGTGCTCGCACTGCTCGGCGACCGCGCCTGGCGGATGCCGGCGTGGCTCGGCCGGATCCTGCCGTCCTTCGACGTGGAGGGCGAGGGCCTGGCCCGAGAACTCGCCCATGCGGAGTGGCCGGCGGAGATGCCGCGCGCCGCGATCGCGACCGAGGGCGTGGTGAGCCGCGGGATCGCGATCCCGGACCTGCGCGTCGCGCGCGGTTCGGCCCTGCTGCTCGACCCGCGGGACCCCGTAGCGCTCGCCACGGCCGAGGCCGTCAGCGGCAGGGCTCCGGTCTCGACCGGAACCGCCAAGGCCGCGGGGCTGCTGCTCCCGGAGCGCGCGGCATCGTTGCGGGCGCGCGCGGTCTGGGCCGACGCGTCGTCGCTGCGCGAGGCGCTCGGGGATCGCCCGGAACTCGTCGTGCTCGATCTGCGGGAGCAGCACGTCGACGGCGACCCGGGATCCCGGTCGGGCCTCGACGGCATGCGCTCGGCGCTCGCGGCGGGCGTCGTGGAGGCGGAGCGCGGATCCGCGCCGCCGCTCTCGCTGATCGTGATCGCCGAACGCGACCTCGCGGAGCGGATCGTGCCCGACGGCGTCCCGCTCGTGACCGCAGCTGCGGATCCGGGGCCAGCGTCCGGCCCGACCGCGTCTGCCCGGACAGTGCCGGACCCGAGCGCGCCGAACCCGATCGCACCCGCACCGATGGAAGGAGCCGCCCGATGACCCGCTCGAAGAACGGTCTGCCGCTGGCCCGCATCCGCGGCCGCCGCCCCGTCACCTGGACCACGATCCTCGGCCTCGTGCTCGTGCCGCTCACCGTCGCCGGCGTGCTCGTCTGGGGCCTCTGGAATCCGACCGACCGCCTCGCATCGGTGACCGCGGCCGTCGTGAACGACGACGAGCCCGTGGAGCTCGACGGGCAGACGGTGCCGCTCGGGCGCCTGCTCGCCGGCGAGCTCGTCGGGGGCGGCGAGGATCCCGCCGACGCAGCGGGCTCGTCCGACGCGTCGGACGCGAACTTCACCTGGGTGCTCACCGACGCCGATGACGCCCAGGAGGGGCTCGAGGACGGGCGATACTCGACCGTGGTGACGATCCCGAAGAACTTCTCGGCCGCGGCGACCTCGACATCGGGCGCGGCGTCGGGAGACGACGATGCGCGGGTCGAGACCGCGCACATCGAGGTCCAGGAGAGCGACCGGGGGCGTCTGATCGACACCGCGCTCTCGGGCATCGTGACCCAGACGGCCACGACCCTGCTGAACCAGCAGCTCGGCTCGCAGTTCGTGGGCGGGGTGTTCGTCGGGATGAACGAGCTCGGCGCCGGGATCGGCGACGCCGCGGACGGCGCGACGCAGCTCGCGGACGGCGGGAAGCAGCTCGCCGACGGTGCGACGCAGCTCGCTGACGGCACCGAGCAGCTGGCCGACGGCACGGGCCAGCTCGCCGACGGCGCCTCGCAGCTCTGGACGGGCGTCGGGCAGCTCTCCTCGGGTGCGGGCGAGCTCGCGGGCGGGGCGTCGCAGCTGTCGGGCGGCGCGTCGGAGCTGGCGGGTGGCGTGCAGCTCTTCGTGAACGGCGACGGGAAGCAGAACCCGGGTCTGCGGGGATACGTCGGGGGCGCGTCCGATCTGAACGCCGGATACAAGCCGCTCGCGGCGGGCACCGTCGCGGTCGTGGACGAGTTCCGGGGGCTCCTGGATCGACTGCAGCGGGTGCAGGCCGAGGCCGCGGGTCCGTCCGCCGAGCTCAGCGCCGGACTCGCCGCAGCCGGAGCGGGTGCGCAGGGGCTCGGGGCCGACATCCCGGGGCTCGTGGAGCAGTGCGCCGCGTCGGGGGCCGAGCAGGCGTTCTGCGACACCCTGCAGGTGACGCTGGGAAGCCGGGCGCAGGAGATCGGCGCCGGGCTCACGACGGCCGGCACCGGAGCCCAGAATCTCGGAACGGTGATGGGCGGGCTGCAGGGGGACTCGGGCGGCAACCCGCAGCAGGCCTACGCGAAACTCGACGAACTGCAGCAGGGCGTGACCGCATTCTCGGGGGGCCTCGCCGAGCTCGCCGGGAACGGCGAGGCGGTGCTCAGCGGCGCATCGCAGCTCGTCGACGGCTCGGCCGCGCTCGCGTCGGGCGCGTCGGGGCTCTCCTCGGGCGCCGCCCAGCTGGCGGGCGGCACCTCGCAGCTCTCGGACGGGGCGTCGCAGCTCGCGACCGGCACGTCCGAGCTCGCGGCGAACACGCCAGAGCTCGCGAAGGGCGCGTCGCAGCTCGCCGACGGCGCGGGCAAGTCGGCCGACGGCGCGGGAGACCTCGCGAAGGGACTCGGCGAGGCGGCCGCGGGGATCCCGACCACCACCGACGACGACCGCGAGAAGCTCGCCGAGACCGCCGTCGCGCCCGTCGAGGCGCGCGGGGGCAGCGACCAGCTGTTCAATGCGTCGGGCGTGCCGCTCTTCGCGGGCGTCGCGCTGTGGGCGGGGGCGCTCGCGAGCTTCCTCGTGCTGTCGCCGCTCTGGCGCCGCACCCGCGACGCCGCTCGGGGCGTCGGCGCGATCACGCTGCGCAGCGTGCTGCCCGCGGCGCTGCTCGGGGCGGTCCAGGGCGTCATCGCGGGCGTCGTGCTCCCGATCGTGCTCGGGTACGATCTCGCCCAGGGCTCCCGGTTCTTCGCACTCGCGGTGCTGGCGGGCGTGGCGTTCGCGCTCGTGGTGCAGGGGCTCGCGGCGCTGCTCGGCGGGGTCGGACGGTTCATCGCGTTCGCGCTGCTCGTCGTCGCCTTCGCGGTCGGGATCGTCTCGACGGTCCCCGGCCCGCTCGTCGCGGTCGGCTCCGCGAGCCCTATCGGCGCCGCGCTCGACGGGTTCCAGGCGGTGGCCTCGGGTGCGGCGGGATCGGGGGCCGCGGCGGCCGTGCTCGCGCTCTGGGCGCTCGCCGGCGTCGTGCTCACGGCACTCGGAGTCGCCCGCGCGCGACGCACCGCCTGAGCCGCAGGCTCGTGCTCGGGCTCGCGGGTGCTCGGGCTCGTGGGCGCTCGGGCTCGCGGGTGCTCGGTCTGGGGGGGGCGCTGGTTCCGTCCTGAAATTCTCACGCGGAACTCGATTCGGGATCCCGGTCCGGCTTGACGCCATCTGACCGAACTCGATTCGGCCCCGTTCGCGGGAGTGAACGGGGCCGAATCGAGTTCCGTGTGGCGAATGGGCGAGCGACCGGTGGCGCGCGGCGGACGAACAGGACGCGTCGGACCCGCCGGGGAACGCGCGATGAACGCGTCGTGAACGCCGGCCAGCCGGTGCACGGCGGCGGGGCGGACGGGCCTAGCGTCGACACCATGCACGCCGAGAGCCGCCCCGCGACCGCAGGAGCCACGACGCCGGGATCGACCGCGGCATCCGAGACCGCGGCCGCCAGGACCCCCGGATCCGAGACCCCGGGATCCGAGACCCCGGGATCCGCGACGGCCATGGTGTTCGACGGGCCGGGGCGCCCGCACCGCGCCGTCGCCGTCGAACCGGGGCCGCCGGGGGCAGGCGAACTGCACGTGGCGATCGAGTTCGCGACGGTCTGCGGGTCGGACGTGCACACGGCGCTCGGGCACCGGGACGAGCCGACACCGCTCGTGCTCGGGCACGAGGCGGTCGGTCGGGTCGTCGCGGCAGGTTCGGAAGCCCCCGCGTCCGTCGGCGATCGCGTCGTCTGCTCGGTCGCGGTGCACTGCGGCGACTGCGATCGCTGCGCGCGAGGGATCCCGCAGAAGTGCCGGCGGCTGCGGAAGTACGGGCACTCCGAGTTCTCCGACGACTGGCCGTTGTCTGGCGGGTTCGCCACCCACGCGCGGCTGCTGCCCGGCACCCCGGTCGTCGTGGTCGGCGAAGAGCTCCCCGCGGCGGTGCTCGCCCCGGCCGGCTGCGGGATCGCGACCGCGTGGGCCGCGCTCGCCGCCGCCGAGCGGATCCGGCCGCTCGCCGGCGCGGACGTGCTCGTGACGGGCGGCGGTCTGATCGGGCTCGCGGCGACCGCGATGGCGGTCGAGCGGGGCGCCAGGGTGACGGTGTCGGACCCCGACTCGGAACGTCGCGAGCTCGCCAGGAGATTCGGTGCCGCGAGCGCGATCGACCCCCGCGACCCCGTCCGAGATTCCTCGGCCGGTCGGCCTCCGGGGTCACCCGCGGCGCTCGACGGATTCGACATCGTCCTCGATGCCTCAGGCGCACCGGGAGCGGTTGCCGCGGGCCTCGCGGCGGTCGCGACCGGCGGGACCGTCGTGTGGGCCGGGAGCGTCTTTCCCACCGACCCGGTCCCGATCGTGCCCGAGCGCATCGTCCGCGGTCTCGTGACGATCGCGGGAGTGCACAACTACGCGCCGTCCGACCTCGAAGGGGCGGTGCGCTTTCTCCAGCGGCACGGCCGCCGACTGCCGTTCGCCGAGCTCGTGGGCGAGGTCTTCCCCCTCGAGCGGATCGACGCCGCGCTCGTACGCGCCGCCGAGCGCCGGGAGATCCGCGTGGGCGTGGTGCCGGCCTCCCGATGAGCGCGAGCCCCTGCTCGACCCGCGGGCACGGGCGGCGGTGTCGGTGGCGTCTGCGAGAATCGAGGCACCCGGAACCGCCGCGGTGCACGCGCGGCGCCTGGCGGGCCCGGGCCGACGTGGAGGAGCGAGATGACGAACGATGCAGACTTTCTCGAGGTGATCGCGGCCGAAGTCGCGCAGGATCCGCGGAATCCGGCGCTGCGTGAGGACTTCGTCACGCTGCTGCTGGAGTCCGACCCCGAGCGCGCCGCCTCTGAGATCGACGCGTTCGAAGCGCACGGCGGCGACCCGGCCCGCGCCCGGGTGCTGCGGGCCCGACTCGTGGCCGCCCGGCTGCGGAGCGGTCGCGGTGCTGCGCCGGTCGAGCCCGCCGCGCCGACCGGATCTACGACGCCGGTTCCGGGGCAGGGGTCCGGTGCGCAGCCGGCGCCCGTGCCCGCTCCCGCAGACGTCGACGCCGAGGACGACGACCTGGATCAGCCGGGTCTCTGGGACGCGGAGCGCCCGTCGGTCACCCTCGCGGACGTCGCTGGTCTCGCCGAGGTCAAACGGCATCTCGACGCCACCTTCCTCGCGCCGCTGCGCAACCCCGAGCTCGCAGCGGCGTTCGGGCAGAAGCCCGGCGGATCGCTCCTCATGTACGGGCCGCCCGGCTGCGGCAAGACCTATATCGCGAAGGCCATCGCCGGCGATCTCGGCGCCTCGTTCATCCACGTCACGCTCGCGGACCTGCTGAGCAAGTACATCGGGGACAGCGAGAAGGCGATCCGGAGCATCTTCGCGGATGCGCGTTCGGCGGCGCCCTGCGTCATCTTCTTCGACGAGTTCGACGCCCTGGGCGGTCGGCGCACCTCGGGCGGCGGCGGCTCGCACGCCATGCGCATGATCGTGACGCAGCTGCTCGAGGAGCTCGACGGCGTGACGAGCGAGAACGACGGGGTGTACTTCCTCGCCGCGACGAACCGTCCGTGGGATATCGACCCCGCCCTGCGCCGCCCCGGTCGCATCGACAAGACGGTGCTCGTCCTGCCGCCCGACGCGGTGGCGCGCGAGGCGATCCTGCAGGGCGACCTCGAGGGCAAGCCGGTCGACGGCGCCGACATCGCCGCGGTGGCCGCGGCGACCGAGGGCTTCTCCGGCGCCGACATCGCGCAGGTCACGAAGACCGCGCTGCAGCAGTCCATGCAGGCGTCGATGCAGGCGGGGGCCATCGTTCCGGTATCGACCGAGGCGCTGCTCGCGGCGGCGGCTGACCTGACTCCATCCACGACCACCTGGTTCGATCAGGTGGCTCCGGTCATCGAGTACGGCGTCGACGACGGCACATTCGAGCAGCTGCGGGCCTATCGCGTGAGGCGGGGGATGCGATGAGCGCGGGTGCGCACCTCGACGACGTGCAGCGCGACGCCGTCGAGCGCGACGCCGACCTCGCGTGGGAGCTCTACGGCGCGAACCGGCGGCATCCGAAGATCCCCCGGCTCGCGCAGAGCGTGCTCTCGCGCGAACCGAGCTTCACCGGCATGATCATTCTCACGGCGCTGCACCTGCAGGCGCTCGAGCGGTTCGACGAGGCCCGGAGCCTGCTGCAGGGCCTCATCGGGCAGCGAGACCGGCAGTATCTCAACGCGCTGCGGATCCTGCGGGATCTCGAGTACGCCGATCGGCGGTTCGACGAGTCCCGGCTCCTCGGTGAGTCGGTGCTGCGCGAGGATCCCGACGCCGAGTGGATCGACGAGATGATCCTCGGGACCGCGACCGTCTACGCGGGTGACCGCGAAGCCGGCTGGCGTCGCATCGACGACGCGGTCGATCGCTGCGGCCGCGTCGATCCCGAGCGGTACGCGCACGCGCTCGCGCAGCGCGCGACCCGCTTCCTGTCGACCGGGGCTCCGGCGGATCGGTTCCGGCCCGCGGCAGAAGAAGCGATCGCTGCGAACCCGAGCGAGCTCACCCTCTCGACGGTGCTCGCGTTCGCCTACTTCACCGACTACCGCGCCGCCGAGGCCGAGACGCTGCTGCGGCGCGTGCTGCGCGAAGACCCGACCGACACGATCGCCCAGAGCGGCATGACGATGGTCCGGGGGATCCTCGATCCGATCGAGCGCGGCGACGCGACGATAGACGACTTCCGCGCGGGCGGCGCCGGGGAGATGTACTGGCGCATGATCCAGGAGCAGCTGTTCGACATCGGTCTGGCCGACGCGCTCGCAGCGCTCGAGCGGGTGCTGCCGCGGGCGCTCGTCCGGGTGCTGCGCGGCGGGTTGCGGCGCCGCGCCGCCGAACAGACGGAGGGGGAGCGCACCCTGCTCTCCTGGCGCGACGGCCAGGATCCCGGCACCGGGGCCGCCTGGGGCCTCGACGAGTCGTTCCGTCTGCTGTCGGGTGCCGAGGTCGATGCGCTGGAGCGCGCGATCGAGACGGATCGGGAGACGTATGCGCAGTGGGACCCCGAGGGCGAGTACTTCACGCTCATCGCGACCGACGACGCCGGCGTCTACTGGTTCGAGGGGTACGCCGGCCGACTGTACCGGCGCTCGCCGGGCGAACCGGACCTCGAGATCGCGCCGAGCCTGGCCGATTGGATGTGGGATCGGGTCGTGGCGTTCGGCGGCGACGAGCGGCGCCCGGGCCGAGCCTGAGCGCGCGAGGAGACGGAGAGACCGGGATGGCGGACGAATCGGAGTTCGATGCGGCGGTCGACGCGGAGGGCGGGGAGCGAGCGCTCCTCGACCGCGATCGGACGCTGGCGTGGGAGCTGTACGACGCGGATCCCGAGCACCCGCGCATCGCGGCGCTCGCCGGGAGTGTGCTCGAACGCGCCCCCGAGATGACCGGGATGGTCATCCTGACCGCGCTGCACCGAGAGGCGCTCGGAGAGGTCGCGGAAGCGCGGCGGCTCCTGCAGGAGCTCGTCGGGCGTCGGGACCGGCAGTACGTCAACGCGCTCAAGCACCTGCGCGACCTCGAGTACTCGGACCGGAATTACGCCGAGGCGCTGCGGCTGAGCGAGATCGTGCTGCGCGAACAGCCCGACGCCGGCTGGATCGAATGGATGGAGCTCGGTTCGGCGACCGTCTTCGTGCGCAGCCCCGAAGCCGGCTGGCGCATCATCGACGAGGCCGTCGAACGGTGCGCGCGAACCGATCCCGATGCGTACGCCGACGCGCTGGGGCAGCGGGCGCTGCGCTTCCTCGCGACCGGTGCCCCGCCCGAACGGTTCGGCCCTGCCGCCGAGGAGGCGATCGCGGCCGACCCAGCGGAGCTCGTGCTCACGGTCTCGCTCGGGTTCGCATACCTCTTCGACTACCGCGCGGAGGAGGCGGAGGACCTCTTCCTACGCGTGCTGCGCGAGACGCCGACCGACGGGATCGCCCAGGCGGGCCTCCGCGTGAGCCGGGGGTTCCTGGAACCCCTGAGGAACGGCACCCACACGATGGACGACCATCGGGCGGCCGGGTCGGGGGAGTTGGCGTGGCGGATGATGTGCGACTACATGTTCGACACGACGCTGGCTCAGGCGCTCGCGGCGCTCGACGCGGTGATGCCGGCCGACCTCGAAGCCTCGCTGCGCGCGCCGCTGTCCGAGGATGCGGCGCTCAGCGCAGACGGCGACGCTGATCTGCTCTCCTGGCACGACGGGCAGTCGCGAACCGGGGCCGGACTCTGGGGGATGGGTGAGACGTTCCGGCTGCTGAGCGGCGCCGAGGTCTCCGCGCTCGAAGCGGCGATCGAGCGCGACCCCGACGCGTATCCGGAGTGGGGCGGCGACGACGCCTACTTCAGCATCATTGCGACGGATGACGACGGGACCGCCTACTTCACCGGGGTCGCGCGACGGCTCTACGCGCGCCGCGCCGGCATCGAGGATCGGCTGATCGCGCCGAGCCTCGCCGACTGGGCGTGGGATCGGGCGGTCGGCTTCGGCTGGCCGGATCCGCGCCCGGGTCGGGCGTAGAGGCGCGAGCGCAGCCCGATGACCGCGGCCCTGGACCGCGGTACGGCTTCGCGCGTACGCTCGAGGCATGACGACACGAGCGATAGTCGCGGATGCGGCAGGCGGGCCCGAGACGCTGCGGTTCGAGACGATTGCCGATCCCGGAGCGGCGCCGGGCGAGCTGCTCGTGGAGACGGTCGCCGTCGGCGTGAACTTCATCGAGACCTATCAACGGTCGGGGCTGTACCCCGTCCCGTACCCCTTCACCCCAGGGGCCGAGGCGAGCGGCGTCGTCGCTGCGGTCGGCGAAGGCGTCGAGGGGTTCGGGATCGGCGACCTGATTACCACCTCCGAGGCCCGATCGACCTACGCCGAGCGCTTCGCCGTCGAGGCGGAGCGGGCGGTGGCGGTGCCCGAGGGGATCGCGGCCGACGTCGCCGCCGCGCTACCGCTGCAGGGACTGACCGCGCACTACCTCGCGACCTCTGCGGCGCACCCCGAGCCCGGCGATACGGTGCTCGTGCACGCGGGCGCCGGCGGGGTCGGGCTGCTGCTCACGCAGCTGCTCGTCGCCCGCGGCGTGCGCGTGCTGACCACGGCGTCGACGCCCGAGAAGCAGGCGTTGAGCCGGGGAGCCGGGGCCGCCGAGGTGCTGGAGTACGACGGCTTCGCCGGTCGCGCCCGCGAGCTCACCGACGGCGAGGGCGTCGCAGTGGTCTACGACGGCGTCGGCCGGACGACCTTCGACGACTCCCTGCGCGCCCTGCGCATCCGCGGCGAGATGGTGCTCTTCGGCGCGGCGAGCGGGCCGGTACCCGCGTTCGACCTGCAGCGCCTCAACGCAGGCGGATCCCTATCGATCACGCGGCCGTCGCTCGGGCACTTCCTCCGCACCGCCGAGGAGCGCGCCTGGCGCTACGGCGAGCTGTTCGACGCGATCTCCGCCGGCCGTCTCGACGTGCGCATCGGCGCGCGCTTCCCCCTCGCCGCTGCGGCGGACGCGCACCGGGCGCTCGAGGGGCGCGCCACGACGGGCAAGGTGCTGCTGCTGCCCTGACCCGCGGAGGTGCCGCGAGCGCGTCGTCCCGGGCGGTGGGCTACAGCGCCTCGCGGAACGCGCGAGCCTCGCCCATCAGCTCCTGCACGCGGGCCAGATCGGCCTCGTTCTCGAAGACCCCGTCGCGCTTGAAGAAGGTGCCGATCACGGCGCCGTCGGCGACGGCGAGCTGCTCGGCGACGTTGCTCGCCCGCACTCCGGTGTTCACGAAGACGGGGGTGTCGCCGGCGTTCTCCTTGACGATGGAGAGCGACTGCGTGTCGGTGGGGGCTCCCGCCGTCAACCCGGAGACGCAGAGCGCATCGGGATTGCAGGCGAACACCGTCGAACGCGCGATCGAGCCGAGATCCCGGTCCGCGAGGTACTTCGCGGACTCGGGGACGATGTTGAAGAGCAGTTTGACGCCGGCGGCGCCGATGCGGTGGCGATGGCGGGCGACCTCTCCGACGTTCGTGTCCCACAGGCCGAAGTCGCTCGCGTAGACGCCCGTGAAGATCTCGCGCACGAACTTGGCGTCGGTCGCGGTGGCGAGGTCGATCGAGGCGCGACCGTCCCAGAGCACATTGACGCCGAAGGGCACTTCGAGGTCCGACTGCAGCTCGCCGATGATGCGCGCCATCGTGATCGCGGTGATGGGCTCGGTGCGGGTCAGGTAGGGGAGGCTGAACTCGTTCGAGATGAGCACGCCGTCGACGCCGCCCTCCTGCAACCTGCCGAGTTCGCGCCTCGCCCGATCGACGATCGCCGACAACCCCGCTGCGGAGTCGTAGCCAGGGTCTCCGGGAAGCGCGGCGAGGTGGAGCATCGAGATGACGGGCTTCTGGGTGCCGAAGACGTCGGGGAGCCAACTGGTCATAGTTCCTCGTTCCAGGGTGATGTGAATCGGATGTGAATTATTCACGTTGAGCTAAGCATAAGTGAGCCAGTAACACAATCGGGTGTCCTATCCTTGATCTGGGAAGTGACTGGAGGCCGAGCATGGAAGCGCAGGAGCGACGCGAGCTCATCGAGCGGCGGATCCTCTCGGACGGCGAGGCGTCCTTCAAGGTGCTGTCCCAGGAGTTCGGGGTCTCCGAAATGACGGTGCGCCGCGACCTCGAGGCGCTCGAGCAGTCGGGGAGCGTGCGGCGCATCATGGGCGGTGCGATCGCGGCGCACGGGACCGCGGTCGAGCCCGGCTTCGATGCCAGGGCCCTCGTCAGTGCGCGGGAGAAGGTGGGGATCTCGATCGCAGCGGTCGCGCACCTGATCCCCGGCGAGACCGTGGTGCTCGACAGCGGGAGCACTGCGTTGGCGGTGGCCCGCACCATCGTCGGTCGCGGCCTGGGGCTCACGGTCGTCACGCCCAGCATTCTCGTCGCCGCCGAACTCCACGGCGAGCCCGGCACCACGGTGCTCGTGACCGGGGGGACGGTGCGGCCGGGCGAACTGAGCCTCATCGGCGCCGAGTCGGTCGCGGCGTTCGAGAGGTACAACTGCGACGTGTACATCATGGGAGTCTCCGGGGTCGACGGCAAGCGCGGGCTCTCGGACTACAGCACCGAGGAGGCCGCCGTGAAGCGCGCTGCCCTGCGGGCATCCGAGCGCGTGATCGTGGTCGCCGACGCGTCGAAGCTCGGTCGCGTGCACTTGACGAACGTGGCACTGCCCGGCGAGGTCGATCTGCTCATCACGGACGGGCCGGCGGACCACCCGGCGCTGGCCGGCCTGCGCGCAGCCGGAGTGACCGTGGAGTGCGTGCCCGCTCAGTGAGCGGCCCGTGTTCGCGGCCGATGCGCCGGAATCCCGCGGCGCTCGCTTCGCGTCCCGGGGTGAACGCGCGCCGGAACGCGTGTTGACAACACCCCCGCGGGGGTTTTACTCTTCCCAAACGATGAAATTTCATCCCAAAGTTTGGCGATGATGATGGAAACTCACACAAAGGAGTGTCAGATGCGGCGCAGGTTGGCAGCAGGACTCGGAATCGGTGCGATCGCGGCGCTGGCCCTCGCGGGGTGCGGACAGGTCGGCGGGGGATCCGCCGGAGGGGGAGACGGCGGCGAGAAGGACGGCCCGCTCACCATGGTCACGGTGGTCAAGATCACCGGCGTCGGATGGTTCGACCGCATGGAGGTCGGCGTCGACGAATACGCGCAGGAGAGCGGCAACGACGCCCGCCAGGAGGGCGCCGACGACGCGAGTCCCGAGAAGCAGATCCAGATCATCCAGGATCTGATCCCGCAGGCACCCGACGCGATCACCGTCGTGCCGAACTCGCCGGAGGCGCTCGAGACGGTCCTCGGCCAGGCTCGCGATCAGGGGATCGTGGTCGTCGCGCACGAGGCCGCCGGGATCGAGAACGTCGACATCGACATCGAGGCGTTCGATAACCAGTCGTACGGCGCTCAGATCATGGATAACCTCGGCGAGTGCATGGCCGGGAAGGGCGAGTACGTGCAGTTCGTGGGCGGCCTCACCGCCAAGACCCACATGGACTGGGTCGGGGGCGCATACGACCAGCAGCAGGCCGAGTTCCCCGACATGAAGCGGGTCGAGGATCCCGTGGAGAGCAAGGAGGACGAGAACGTCGCCTATCAGCGCACCAAGGAGCTGCTCGCCAAGCACCCGGACCTCGCGGGCATCCAGGGCTCCGCGGGTACCGACGTCGCGGGCGCCGCGCGGGCCGTTCAGGAGGCGGGCCTCGAGGACCAGGTGTGCGTGATGGGCACCAGCATCCCCTCGGTGGCGAAGAAGTACCTGTCCGACGGATCGATCGACAAGATCTTCTTCTGGGATCCCGCGATGGCGGGCAAGGCCCAGCTGAAGATCGCCGAGCTGCTCGTGAACGGCGAGAAGATCGAGGACGGAACCGACCTCGGCATCGAGGGCTACGAGTCGCTGCAGGCGCTCGACGGATACGACAACGTCTTCGTCGGCGACGCTGCTGTGATCGTCGACAAGGACAACGTCGACGAGTACGACTTCTGAGTCGTCCCGACCTCGTCACGGGGCGGGAGGGGTTCCCCCGACCGCCCCGTGGCCCGCTCGAACATCGATCCCCGAGGAGACCCGATGCCCACTGAACCAGGCCCGTCCGGAGCACCGCCAGTGCTCGAGGTTCGCGGCGTCCGCAAGACGTTCGGCGGCGTCGTGGCCCTCGACGGGGTGGGCCTTGCGCTCCGTCCCGGCGTCGTCCACTGCCTCGCGGGCGAGAACGGCTGCGGCAAGTCGACCCTCATCAAGATCATCAGCGGCGTCGAACCCGCCGACGCGGGCGAGATGCTCATCGACGGCGAACCCGTGGGGCGGATGACGCCCACGCTGGCGTTGCGCGCGGGAATCCAGGTCATCTATCAGGACTTCTCGCTCTTCCCCAACCTCACGGTCGCCGAGAACATCGTCCTCCCCGCCGCGATCGCCGCGCGCAGCAAGCTGTACCGGGCGCGGCGTCTGCGGCCATCAGCCGAGCGCATCGTGGGCGAGCTCGGGTTGAGCCTCGACCTCGACGCCGAGGTCGGACGGCTCTCCGTTGCGGATCGCCAGCTCACGGCCATCTGCCGCGCGCTCGTCCAGGACGCCCGCGTCATCTTCATGGACGAGCCCACGACGGCGCTCACGCACTCCGAGGTGGAGCGCCTGTTCGGCCTCGTCCGCCGACTGCAGGAACGGGGCGTCGCGCTGGTCTTCGTGAGCCACAAGCTCGAGGAGGTGCTGTCGGTCTCGCAGGAGGTCACGGTGCTGCGCAGCGGGAGACGCGTCGCGCACGGCGCCGCGTCGGAGTTCGACGTGCGGTCCCTGACCGAGGCGATGACCGGGCGGCAGGTGGACGACTCGCGGGTCGTCGTCCCGGTCGATCCCGAATCCGCGCCGCTCCTCCGCGTCGACGCGCTGACCCTCCCTGGCGCCTTCTCGGGAATCACGTTCGACCTGCGGGCCGGCGAGGTGCTCGGCCTCACCGGCCTGCTCGGATCGGGGCGCGGCGAGATCGCCGAGGCGCTCTTCGGCGTCGTGCAGGCCGAGTCGGGAACGGTCGAGCTCGCCGGGGCGCGCGTGCGTCCGGGCAGCATCCGCTCCTCGATCGCGGCGGGGTTCGGATACGTGCCCGAGGACCGCCTCACGCAGGGCCTCTTCCTCGACAAGCCGATCTCCGACAACATCATCGCCAGTTCGCTCGGCGAGCACGCGCGCGGAAGGATCTTCCTGAGCGCCGGACGCACCGCGGAGACCATCTCCCGGCTCTTCGAGCGCCTCAGGATCAAGGCGCCGAGCGTCGCCGCCCCGGTGCGCTCGCTCTCGGGGGGCAACGCCCAGCGCGTGGTGCTCGCGAAGTGGCTCGCGACGCACCCGCGCGTGCTCATCCTCAACGGCCCGACCGTCGGCGTCGATGTGGGCTCCAAAGAGGAGATCCTGCAGATCCTCCGCGAGGCCGCGACCGTGGGCATGGGGATCATCATGATCTCCGACGACGTGCCCGAGCTCGTCTCCATCTGCCACCGCGTGCTCATCGTGCGCCGGGGCGAAGTCGTCGGAGAGTTCACGGAGGACGCCATCGAGACCCACCGCATTCAGGAGGTGATGGCGGCATGAACGCTGCGCTGCGCACCGCCCGCTCGAGGCTGAGGGCCTCGACCTTCTCCAGCGAGCTCGTGCTCGTCGGCATCATCGTGCTGCTCGTCGTCGTGATGAGCCTCGTGAATCCGACCTTCTTCACGGTGCACACGCTGTTCTCGATCCTGCGCTCCGCGCTCGTACCGATGGTGCTCGCTCTCGGCGTGCTGCTCGTCATCATCTCGGGCGGGATCGACGTGTCGTTCCCCGCCATCGCGATCTTCGCGGCGTACACGACGGTATTCCTGGCGCAGCAGGGCCAGTTCGATCCCGGGCTGATCGGCGTGCTCGTCGTCGCAATCGCGATCGGGTCCGTGCTGGGGCTCGTCAACGGCGCCGTGATCGCGCGATTCAGGTTGCCGACGCTCATCGTCACGCTCGCGACCCAGGGCATCTTCAAGGGCGTGCTGCTCGCCTACATCGGCTCGCGCTACATCGCCGACCTGCCGGGCAGCGTCTCGGACCTCTCGACCTCGAGCCTCATCGCCGTCGAGGGCAGCCGTTCGTACCTGCCGATGGCGGCGGTTCCCGTCGTCGTGCTCGTCGTCGCGGTCTCGCTGCTCCTGCGCAAGACGATGTTCGGTCGCGGACTGTACGCGATCGGCGGCGACATCGAAGGCGCGCGCCGCGCGGGCTTCCCCGTCGTGCGGTTCCAGGTGCTGCTGTACGTGCTGGCCGGCGCCATCGCCGCGGTCGGCGGCATCGTGCACGTGGTGCTCGGGCAGAATGCGAACCCGCAGGACCTCGTCGGCACCGAGCTCGACGTCATCGCCGCGGTCGTGCTCGGCGGCGCCTCGATCTTCGGGGGCAGGGGCAGCGTGGTCGGCACGGTGCTCGGCGTCCTGCTCGTGCAGATCATCAACAACAGCTTGATCCTGATGGGCGTGCCGACGGCCTGGCAGCGCGCCGCGGTGGGCATGCTGCTCGCGCTCGGCGTGGGTGTGCAGGCGATCATGGCGAGGCGGGCGGCGAAGCGCACGTTCGTCATCGACGGCGCCGACCAGTCCGGGAGGCATCCCGCGGGCGACGCCCGACCCGGCGATTCCGCGAAGGAGGCGGCTCATGCCGACTGAAACCGACAGGGGCGGGCTCGCCCGGTTCAACGCAGAGGCCGACCGTTCGACCCGGTCGATGCTCGGGAGGATCCGCGTCGAGCGCGGGATCGGCCGGATGGTCGTGCTCCTCGCGCTCGCGTTCGCGTGCTTCGCGATCCTCAAACCCGCGATCTTCCTGAATCCGCTGAACCTCCAGAACCTCATGGTCGCGTCCCCGGAGATCGGGATCCTCGCCGTCGCGATGGCGTTCGCGATGATGACCGGCGGCATCGACCTCTCCCTGGTCTCGATCGCGAACCTCACCGCGGTCACGGTGAGCACCGTGTACACGGCCGTCGCCTCGGGCGATCCCGCTCAGGCCGAGGCGTGGGCGCCGCTGATCCTGCTCCTGGGTCTCGGTGTTGGCCTGCTCGGCGGAGCGATCAACGGGTTCCTGATCTCGACGGTGGGGATCGCCCCGATCCTGGCGACGCTCGCGACGATGCAGATCTACAACGGGATCGCGATCGTATGGACCGGAGGCAAGACGCTGTACGGTGCTCCGGAAGCGCTCGCCGCGGTCGGCAAGTCGACCATCGCCGGTATCCCGGCGCTGTTCCTCGTGTTCCTCGCCGTCGCGCTCCTGGTCGGCGTCCTGCTCGCGCGCACGCCCTTCGGCCGTCGCACGATGCTGCAGGGCGCGAATGCGGTTGCCGCCCGCTACTCGGGCATCAGCAGCGGAAGCGTGCTCACCGGTACCTATCTGCTGACCGGACTGCTCGGCGCCTGCGCGGGGCTCGTCTTCCTCGCCCGCAACCCGACGGCCAGTGCCGACTACGGCAGCTCGTACGTGCTGCTGGTCATCGTCATCGCCGTGCTCGGAGGGACGAACCCCATGGGCGGATACGCCACGGTGACCGGGGTGGTGCTGGCGACCCTCGTGCTCCAGGTCGTGCAGTCGGGTTTCACCGCGCTGCGCCTCTCAGCGTACGAGTACGCGATCGCCCAGGGCGTGATCCTCATCGCGGTCATGGTCTTCGACCAGGTGCGGCTGCGCCGCCGCCGTCGCAGCTCACCGGCGACGCAGACGAGCATCCTGGCGACCGTCGCTGCCGAGGCCCCTGCGCAGGACGCCCCGAGATGAGCTGCGGAACGCAGGGGAGAACGACATGACCGGGTTGCTGATCGGCATCGATATCGGAACCTACGAGACGAAGGGCGTGCTCGTCGACACGACCGGTGCCGTGCGCGCCGAAGCGCGCGCCGGGCACGGGATCAGTGCGCCCAGGCCCGGCTGGGTCGAGCAGGACGCCGAGGGCGTGTGGTGGGCCGACCTGGTGCGCGTCGCAGGCGAGCTCATGGAGCACGTGGCCCCCGAGGACGAGCTCATCGGCCTCGGCTGCAGCGCGATCGGGCCATGCGTGCTGCCGGTCGACGCCGACCTGAACCCGCTGCGGCCCGCGATCCTGTACGGCGTCGATACGCGCGCAGCAGCGGAGATCGCCGAGCTCGAGGACCGGATCGGGCGCGACGAGGTCTTCCGCCGATCCGGCAATGCGCTGACGAGCCAGTCCGCCGGCCCCAAGATGCTCTGGATCGAGCGGAACGAGCCCGATATCGCGGCGCGCACCCGGTGGTACCTGACGAGTCAGAGCTTCCTTGTCGCGAAGCTCACCGGTGGGGTGGTCATCGACCACGCGACAGCCGGGTACACCCATCCCTTCTACGACCTCACCGAGCAGCGGTACTCCGGGGCGGGGCTCGACGGAACCGTGCCCCTGGAGAAGCTGCCCGACACGGCCTGGTCCTCCGAGATCGCGGGGACCGTGAGCGAGGCCGCAGCTGCCGAGACCGGGCTGCCCGCGGGAGTGCCCGTGATCGTCGGGACCACGGACTCGCCCGCCGAGGCGGTCGGCTCGTCCGTCATGGCGCCTGGGGATCTCATGCTGCAGCTCGGGTCGACCGGATACCTCATCAGGGTCGTGGACCGACCCGTGACGAGCGAAGTGCTCTGGGCGGCCCCGTGGGTCCTGCCCGGGCGGTATGTGCTGGCGGCCGGCACCTCGACCGGAGGCACCGCGACCCGCTGGATCGCGGACCAGCTCGATCTCGATCGCGGAGACGGCGACGCGGCGCTGTTCGGGCGTCTCATGGAGCTCGCCGAGACGGCGCCGGTCGGCGCAGGCGGAGTCCTGCATCTGCCCCACTTCAGCGGCGAGCGCACCCCGTTCCACGATCCCGACGCGCGAGCGGCCCTCGTCGGCATGAATCTCGGTACGAGCCGCGCCGACGTGGCCCGGGCCGTCTGCGAGGGCGTCGGGCACTCGATCGCGCTGGCGTTCACCGCACTGCTCGCGGAGCACACCGGCCGGCCTCGCGCCGTCGCTGTGGGCGGAGGCGTCAGGAACGGCATCATCACGAGGACCATCAGCGACGTCACCGGGTACCCGCTGGCACTCGCGAAGACCCTCGGCGCGGCGTACGGCGATGCGATCCTCGCGGGGATCGGCGTCGGCGCGATCACCGAGGCCGAGGGCGCATCGTGGCCGGGATTCCTCGATCCGGTCGTCCCCGGGCACGACGACGACGCGGAGACGGTCGTGCTCAGGCACGCGCACGATCGCTACCAACGCACGTACCGGGCGCTCAAGGCGGCCGGGGAAGGAGCAGACGCATGAGCCGATGGGAGGAACTGGCCGCGCACCTGGCGCGGGTCAACGGTGTCGGACCGGGGACCAAGGTCGGCGTCTTCGCGACGACGATCGGAACGCTCGCGGCGGTGGACGCCTTCGTCGCGGAGGTCTATCGACGCGGAGGCCTCCCCCAGGTGCTGCTGACCGAGGAACGGTACGACCGCTACGCGCTCGAGTTCGCGGACGAGGCGACGCTGCGCGCCCCCGCGCCACTCGAGCTGGCCGCGATGGAATGGGCCGACGTGCACGTCTCGTTCCGGGGGATGGAGCCGCCCGCCGACGAGATCGACGGCGCCCGCCTGAGCCTGCAGCGCGAGGGCAAGGGAATTGTCTCGACGGCCAGGTGGCAGGGCACGAGGTGGACGCTCGTGCGCATCCCGAGCGCGGAGTGGGCCGACGTCATCGGAGTGCCGCCCGAGCAGCTCGAGCGGGAGTTCTTCGCCGGCACCCTCGCCGACTGGGACGCGCATCGCGCGCACCTCGACCGACTCTGCGCGCGGCTCGGCGGCGCCCGGTCGGTGCGCATCGTCGACGCCGACACCGACCTCACCCTCGACTGCTCCGGGCGCACGTGGGTGCCGTTCGCCGGCGAGGCGAACCTGCCCGACGGCGAGGTCGCGACGGCCCCGCGCGAGGACGGCGTCGAGGGGCACATCGCCTTCCCCGGGAGCTTCTGGTTCGGGGGAGCCCGCATCACCGACCTGCGGCTCGAGTTCGCGGGTGGCCGTGTGGTGCGCGCTTCGGCGACGGAGGGGGCAGACTTCGTCGACCGCGTGCTCGCGGCGCCGGGCGCCCGCGTGGTCGGAGAGCTCGGGATCGGCACGAATCCGAACATGCGCACGATGACCGGCGATCTGCTGCTCGACGAGAAGATCCTGGGTACCGTGCACATCGCGCTCGGCCGATCGTACCCCCAGTGCGGCGGCCGCAACGAATCGGCGATCCACTGGGACATCGTCAAGGACTTGCGGCGGTCGGGACGTCTCGAGGTCGACGGCGAGGCGCTGATCGACCGGGAACGGTATGCGCCCGAACTGGCCGGCGAGTGAACGGAGGAGGCACCATGCGCAAGATCATCAACGGAGCGGACGGATTCGTCGACGAGGTGCTCGAGGGCATCCTGCTCGCGCACCCCGACGAGCTGCGCGCCGCGACCGAGGATCTGCGCGCACTCGTGCGCGCCGATGCCCCGGCGCCGGGGCGCGTGGGGATCGTGACGGGCGGCGGCTCCGGCCACCTGCCTTGCTTCCTCGGCTACGTCGGTCGCGGTCTGTGCTCCGCCGTCGCCGTCGGCAACGTCTTCTCCTCGCCGAGCCCCGCTCAGATCCACGCGGCCTCGGTCGCCGTCGACGGGGGAGCGGGTCTGCTCTATCTCTACGGGAACTACGGAGGCGACGTCTACAACTTCGACATCGCCGCCGAACTGTGCAGGAGTCAGGGCGTCGAGGTGCGGACGGTCCTCGGGACCGACGACATCCAGTCGGCGCCGGCGGCTCAGGCGTCCACTCGCCGCGGCGTCGCCGGACTCGTGCTCGTCTACAAGGCGGCAGGGGCGATGGCGGATCGGGGCGCCCCGCTCGATGAGGTGGCCCGCGTCGCCCAGAAGGCCGCCGACGCCACGCGGACGATGGGTGTCGGACTGTCGCCGACGATCCTGCCCGCAGCCGGTGAGCCGACCTTCACCCTCGGGGAGGGGGAGATGGAGATCGGCGTCGGCATCCACGGTGAACGGGGCAGTCATCGCGGACCGCTCGAATCGGCCGACGAGATCACGGACCGGTTCATCGCTGCACTCGGCACCGAGATCGATCTCACCGCGGGCGCGCGCGTCGCGGTGCTCGTCAACGGTCTCGGCTCCACACCGCTCGAGGAGCTCTACGTCGTTTCGCGGCGCGTACACCGCGTGCTCGCCGAACGCGGCGTCGAGATCGGCTACCGGCTCGTCGGAGAGTACGTCACGAGTCTCGAGATGGCGGGCGCCTCGCTGTCGCTCATGCAGTTGGACGACGAACTCGAGGAGCTGTTGCACGATCCCGCGGGATCCCCGTTCTTCCGACAGGGTGATCCCGCAGGCTCCGTCCATGCCCTGACCCAGGCATCGCCCCGGCTTCCGGCCCCGCGCGGGCCGTCCGGCGCGACCTCCGCGGGGAGCCCGAGCCGCCTGCGGGAGCTGCTGATGGCCGGGCTGCCGCGCATGGAACGGCACGCCGATGAACTGCGGGAGCTCGACGCGACGCTCGGAGACGGCGACCTCGGGATCACCGTCTCCGCGGGCAGTCGTGCTGCCGCGGACGCGGTGGCCGAGCTGCCCGCGGACGCGGATGCGCGCAGCGTGCTGCAGGCCGCGGGCCTCGCGTTCTCATCGGCGAACCCGTCGACCTTCGCAGCGCTCGTCGGGGCCGGTCTCATCGGGGCCGCCGACACGCTCGAGCGCGGTGCGCATCTGGGGTTCGAGGAAGCGGGGGCGCTGCTCCGGGCGCTCGCAGACCGGATCGCCGAGCGCGGACGAGCGGAGCCGGGCGACAAGACGCTGCTCGACGTGCTCGGCCCGCTCGCGTCCGCGATCGAGTCGGGGGCCGCGCCGGAGGAACTCGACGGCATCGCTGCGGCGGCCGTCGAGGAGACCGCGGGCTGGCGTTCGCGACGCGGCAGGGCGGCCTGGCAGCAGGAGCGATCGATCGGCCAGCCCGACCCCGGTGGCGTGGCGGTGCGGAGGTTCGTCTCGGAGCTCGTAGCGGTCGCGGGGAAGCAGTGAGGCGCACCGCGGGCGGGGAACTGCTCGAAGCCGCGATCACCGCCGCGGCGGCAGGAGCCGAGGTGCTGCGGCGAGGATTCGGATCGCGGCTCACGGTGGACGGGAAGGGCGACGACGGCAACCTCGTCACGGACATCGACCTCGCAGCGGAACGCGCTGTACGGTCGGCGCTCGCGGCTCGCCGACCGGATGATGCCGTCACGGGCGAGGAGCTCCCGGATGACGCGCATCGGCGGGCAGAGGTGCGGTGGTCGATCGATCCGCTCGACGGCACCACGAACTACACGCGCGGGATCCCGTTCTTCGCGACCTCGGTCGGAGCGCAGGACCTGGCTACGGGCGAGTGGATCGTGGGAGCCGTGCATGCTCCCCTGCTGGACCGCGTGTACTTCGCGCGCCGCGGGGGAGGTGCGTGGGTGCGCGGCGGCGGCGGAACGCGCCGCTTGAACGGCCCGACCGGGGAGACCTCCGCCCGGTTGCTCGGCACCGGGCTCTCGTACGACCCGCGGGTGCGCGCGGCGCAGTACGCGGGTCTGTCGGAGCTCATGCGGGCGTTCACCGACGCGCGAGCGCTCGGGTCGGCGGCCCTCGGCGTTTGCGGCGTGGCGGACGGCACGCTCGACGGGTTCATCGAGGACGACCTCGGCGAGTACGACTGGGCGGGAGCCGCGGTCGTCGCCGAGGAGGCCGGGCTCGTCGTGACACGCCCTTCCGGCGATCGGACCGAATTGCGAGTGCTCCCCGCAGCGCTCGCCTGAGCGCATGCGGGTCGGCTCCGGTGGGCCGGATCGCCCTAGGCTGGTCGGATGAGCACACGAGCCGCGACCCCGGACGATTTCCCCTGGACGGGCGACGCCGCGCGCTGGTCATGGTGGGCCGAGCGGATCTCGGATCCGGGCGAGCCGCGACCGGCGCTGGGCGACACCGTCCCGGCCGGGTACGACGCGCTGGTCCGGATCCTGCACCCGTTCGCCAGATCCCGGCCAGTAACCGGCACCTGGGACGAGTACCGCGCGGCGCTCGACGCCGATGATCCAGAGGCCTGGCCGGAGTCGGTGTCGGAGGACGCCGTGCGCTGGCGCACGGTCGCCGAGGCGCACGGTCGCGGCTTCGGCGCGGGCGCGCTCTCGTGGGAGCTGCTCGGGATCGGATACGGCGAGCAGCCGGAGGGCGAAGGCCCGGACGGCTGGCAGTACGAGCCGCCGATGGAGGGACTGCTCGACGAGCGCGAGTTCCTCGCGGTCATGGCGATCCTCGCCGAGCGCACCGACACTCCGGATCGCGGCATCGCCGCCGTCTGGGAAGGCATCGGCGGCCTCGTGAGCGCGCAGGGAATCGGGTTCTTCGTCGGAGTGCCGGACTCGACGAATGGACGGGGACCGCGCTGGTGGCGTCGGTTCGTGGACCGAACGGCGATGCGGCGCGCGTCCTGCATCGCTTTCCGGGAGCGCTTCGGCACGGGGCCCGCGATCCGGGACCTCCTGCAGGGCCTGCTGACCCTGGGCCGCGGCAGTCGCACGTGCAGATTCGCCCCGCGGGCGCTCGACCAGCGACCCGGCAGCGGGCTTCTGAGCAGGGAGGCCGCGACCGGGCCGCGTCTCGAGCTGCCGGAGCGCGCGTACGTGTGCTTCGACGCGGGGGCGAGGGACCTCGCCGATCCGGCCTGGCCGTCGCGCGCGCCGTGGATGGACGCGGAAGCCGGGTTCGGGACGACGCTTCCCCATCTCGTGTGGCCCGACGGCCGGGAGTGGGTGCTCATCAGCGAGATCGACTTCGACTCCTCGCTCGTGGCGTGCTCGCGCTCGTGCGCCGATGCGCTGCTGGCGAGCGAAGCCTTCGAAGCCGTCGAGATCACCCGCGACACCCCGCTCTGGCTGACCGCGAGCTGACCCCTACGGCACGCGGCGGATCCACTCCTCGGTCGAGAACTTCTGCTCGACGAGCAGCTCGGCGGCGTCCCACTCGCCCTCGGTGACCTCGCCGTCGGTGCCGCCATGACGCTGCTTGAACACCTCGATCATCTTGGCGATGATCGCCTCGCGGGTGAGGCCCGTCTGGCTCCGCAGCGGGTCCACGCGCTTCTGCGCGCTCGCGGTGCCCTTGTCGGAGAGCTTCTCGCGCCCGATCCGGAGCACCTCGGTCATCGCGACCGGATCCATGTCGTACGCCATCGTCACGTGGTGCAGCACGGCTCCCGACCCGAGGCGCTTCTGCGCCGCCCCGCCGATCTTGCCGTGCGGGCTCGTGATGTCGTTGAGCGGCTTGTAGACGGCATCGATGCCGAGCGCCTTGAGCGCCTCGAGGACCCACTCGTCGAGGTAGGCGTAGGAGTCGGCGAAGCTCATGCCGCGCACCAGCTCGCCCGGCACGTAGAGCGCATAGGTGATGCACGCCTGCGGTTCCATGAACATCGATCCGCCGCCCGAGATCCGCCGCACGATCTGGGCGCCGTGCGCGGCGGCCTGCTGCTCGTCGACCTCGTTCTTCACAGACTGGAAGCTGCCGATGAAGACGGCGGGCGCGTTCCACTCCCAGATGCGCAGCGTGGGTCCGCGCAGGCCCTCGCCGACCGCTGCCGTGAGCACCTCGTCCAGCGCCGCGTTGAGCATCGGCGCGACCGGGGGCTCGTGCAGGATCTGCCAGTCGTAGTCGCGCCAGTGCGCGGCGCCCGTCACCGCGCGGCGGATCGCGACGCCGACGGAATCGGGCGTGAACCCGAGCAGGTGCACCTCGCTCGGGAGCGCCTGGTGGATCGCGTCCGAGTACTCCTCGATGGTGCCGTTGGGGCTCAGTCCCTCGACCGCGCGATCGATGCAGCCGAGCGCGTCATCGGGTTCGAGGAAGAAGTCGCCGGAGAGCTGGAAACCGCTGATCTTCCCATCGACGACCTCGAAATCGACGACGACCAGCTTGCCGCCGGGGACCTTGTACTCACCGTGCATGCTCATGGCTTCAGATTACGCCGTCGCGCGGTCCGCGTCACGCGCGGGAGCCCGCCAGGACCTAGTCGTGCCCGACGCGGTCGAGGATCCAGGTGGCCGCGTCGGCGAACACCTCGTCGGCGTTCGTCTCGTTGAGGGTCTCGTGGCGCGCGCCCGGATACGTCTTCACCGTGACGTCGCGCACGCCCCGCTTGCGGTACTGCTCGGCGAGGAGGCGCAGGCCGTCGGGCCGGGTGAGCGGATCCTCCGCCCCCGACAGGATCAGGATCGGCACGTCGGGCGCGAGCCCGTGGCCCGGCTTGCCGAACAGGCGGAGGCCGTCGGCGACGCCGAAGAGCTTCAGAATGTCGGCGCTGAAGCAGAGCGGATCGGCGGTGAAGGAGGCGCCGACCTCGGGGTCGCGGCTCAGCCATTCGAAGCCCCCGGCCTCGGGGCCGGCCCACTTCGCGTTGAGGTCCCCGCTCTCCATGTGCTTGAACGTGCGGAACGCCGTGCCTGAGAGCACCAGGGCGTCCCAGGCCCGGGGGTGCGCGTTGAGGATGCGCTGCGCCATGAGCGACCCCCATGAGTGGGCGTACATGACGACGGGGAGGCCCGGGTGGCGTTCGCGCGCGATCTCCGTGAGCTGAAGGATCGCGGCCTCCGCGGCTTGCAGACCGCCCGGTCCGAGGCGGCCGAGCCGTGAGAGGTCGCCGTCGTGCTGGCGGCGCCCGGTCTCTCCGTGTCCGCGGTGGTCGTCCGCGTAGACGACGAAGCCCGCCGCGGCCAGATACCGTGCGAAGGCGTCGTAGCGCTTCGCGTGATCGCCGATGCCGTGCGAGATCTGGACGACGGCGACCGGATCCTCCGCCGGCCACTCGTACGCGGAGATCTCGATGCCGTGCGCGTCCGTGTAGGCGAACTCGCGCCGGGTGCTCTCGCTGCTCATGCGCCCATTCTGTCCGGTCCTCCTGGGCGGCGCCAGGACTGCGCGAGGCGGAGCGTCCTCGATATCCGTGTCGGGTCCTCCCGGGCGGCGGCGGAGCACGGCGAGGCCGGTCCGGCCCCATGCCGGCCCGCTCCCCGATGACGGGGAGCGGGCCGGACCCGGGGGGCTCAGCGCTCGTCGGCCGGGGGCATCAGCACCCCGTCGACGAGGTAGACGGTCGCATTGGCGGTCTGCACGCCGCCGCAGATGACGTTGACGCCGTTGACCTGCAGGTCGTCGCCGGATCCGGTCACCTCGAGGTCCTGGCCCTCGACCGTCGTGTGGGTGCCGTCGATGTCGGCCGGTTCGATCTGGCCGGGCACGACGTGGTAGGTCAGGATCTTCGTCAGCAGGTCGCCGTCGGTCTTCAGGGTGTCGATCGTCTGCGCATCGATCTCGGCGAACGCATCGTCGACCGGGGCGAACACGGTGAACTCGTCGCCGTTCAACGTGTCCACCAGATCGACGTCGGGGTTCAGCTTGCCGCTGACCGCCGACACGAGCGTCTTCAGCATCGGGTTGTTCGAGGCCGCGACCGCGACCGGATCCTGCGACATGCCCTGGATCGAGCCGGCGCCGTCGGGCACCGCCTCGGCGTACGCGGCGCAGCCGGGGCCGACGAGGTTCGCCGCGGGGTCCATCGATTCCGTCGACTCGCTCGGGGCGCTCTCCTGCGACTGCGGCGCCGGCTGATCCTTCGCGGCGTCGTCGCCCGCAGCGCCCATGGAGCAGCCGGTGAGGGTCGCGGCGCCCGCCAGCGTCAGTGCGAACGCGGTGCCGAGGGTCTTCTTCGTCGTGAACATGGTTCCTCCTCAGGTGGTGTCCGCGGATCTCCGCGGCTTGTCCTCCTCTTCGGAGCCCTCGGGGGATCGGATGGGGGATTCTCGAAAGTTTTTCCTGCGGCCCCGCGAGGCACCGCGATTCCCATCCGAATGCGCGTCGGCTCCGAATGATCGGGCAACAGGAGGGCTTCACATGGACATCGTGCTCATCGGTCTGCTCGGCGGACTCATCACCGGCATCTCGCCGTGCATCCTGCCGGTGCTTCCGGTCATCTTCCTGACCGCAGGAGCGCGCCCTGCTGCGCCGGGGAAGACTCCCGAGGTCATCCCGGCGAAGCGCGGCCGCCCGTACTGGATCATCGCGGGGCTCGTGCTGAGCTTCTCGGCGGTCACGCTGCTCGGGTCGGTGCTGCTCGGTCTGCTGCAGATCCCGCAGAGCGCGATCCGGTGGGCCGGGGTCGCCGTGCTCCTCGCCATCGGGGTCGGCATGCTCTTCCCCGGATTCGAGCAGTTGCTCGAGCGGCCGTTCCGGCGCCTGCCCCGGCGCAGGGTCGGCGACGGAGGCTCCGGATTCGGGATGGGACTCGCGCTCGGGACCGTGTTCGTGCCGTGCGCCGGACCGGTGCTCGCGGCGATCATCGTGGCGGGTGCGACGGGCCGGGTCGGACCCGAGACCGTGCTCCTCACGCTCTCCTTCGCGATCGGCGTGGCGATCCCGCTGCTGGTCTTCGCGCTCGCCGGTCGCGGCGTGGCCCAGCGCATCCGCGGCTTCCGCACGCGCGAACGCGCGATCCGCATCGTCGGCGGCATCGCGCTCATCGCGCTCGCGCTCGGCCTCGCGTTCAATCTGCCCCAGACCCTCCAGCGACTGCTCCCCGACTACACCTCGGGGATCCAGGAGGACCTCGCCGAGAGCGACGCCGGCCGGAGCGCGCTCGGCCTCGGCGGACTCGTCACCGATGAGAACCGCGGCCTCGACCGGTGCGCGAACGGCGCCGAGGAGCTGGCGTCCTGCGGCCCGGCGCCCGCGATCCGGGGGATCGAGGCCTGGCTGAACACCCCCGACGGCGGAGCGCTCGACCTCGACGAACTGCGCGGGAGGGTCGTGCTGATCGACTTCTGGGCCTACTCCTGCATCAACTGCCAGCGGTCGATCCCGCACGTGGTCGCGTGGGATCGCGCGTACCGCGACGCCGGGCTCACGGTGATCGGCGTGCACTCGCCCGAATACGCGTTCGAGAAGGAGCGCGCGAACGTGGAAGCGGGGATCGCCGACTTCGGGATCGAGTACCCCGTCGCAATGGACAACCGTCTCTCGACCTGGACGAACTACCGCAACCGCTACTGGCCGGCCCACTACCTCATCGACGCCGAGGGCACGGTCCGCCACATCTCGTTCGGCGAGGGCAACTACGCGACCACCGAGCGGCTCATGCGCGAGCTGCTCGCACAGGCGGATCCGGACCGGGAGCTGCCTGCGGCGACCGACGTGGCCGACGCGACGCCCGAGCTGGGCAGCACCACGCCCGAGACCTTCCTCGGCTCCGCGAAGGACCGCAACTTCGCGGGGCCCGGCGCGTACCGGGCGGGCGACGGCGACTACGAGCTGCCCGAGCAGCAGCCCGCGGACACCTTCGCGCTCGACGGCGCCTGGAGCGTGGAGACCCAGTACGCGGAGCCGCGGAGGGACGGCGCGGGCGTTCGCCTCGAGTACCGCGGACAGGAGGTTCGCGCGGTGGTCGCGGGGGCGGGAACGCTCGACGTCGCGGTCGCGGGCGGCGGCACCCGCGAGGTGGCCGTCGACGGCACGCCCCGGTCGTATCGGCTGGTCGAACGCGGCGATCCCGATAGCGGCACGCTCGAGGTCCGGGTGCCGCGCGGCGTGCGGGTCTACTCGTTCACGTTCGGGTGACCGGCCGGAACGGGACTCGCACGGCACGGCAGGCGCGGAACGGAGGTGGATACGGCATGCTGGGGGAGATGGTCATCGACGGGATCGAGTTCGCGGAGGACGGCGGCAGCGCCGACCCCGCCGACGATGCCCTCGCGCGCACCGCCTCGGGCGACCGGACCGCGTTCGCGGAGCTCTACGACCTCCTGTCGGGCCGCGTGTTCGGCCTCATCCTGCGCGTGCTCGTGGACCGCGCCCAGAGCGAGGAGGTGCTCCAGGACGTCTTCCTCGAAGCATGGCAGTCGGCGGGAACGTTCGATCCGGATCGCGGCCGGGCGCGCACGTGGCTCCTCACCATCGCCCACCGCCGGGCCGTGGACCGCGTCCGCGCGTCGCAGTCCGCACGGCGCAGGGATCTCGCGGCGGGCGTGCGCGAGCTCGCCGAGTCGCGCCCAGGCGTCGACGAGGAGGTCGCCCTCATGATCGACGGCACCCGCGCGGTCCGCGGGCTCGACGCGCTCCCCGAGCCGCAGCGCCGCGCGATCGTGCTCGCCTACTTCGGCGGCTACAGCCAGAGCGAGATCTCGGCGCTGCTCGGCGTGCCTCTCGGCACCATCAAGACACGGATCAGAGACGGGCTCACCCGCCTCAGGAAAGAACTGGAGGCGACGCGATGAACGAACCGCAGTTCCGCGAGCTCTCCGCGGCGCGGGCCCTGCACGCGCTCTCGCCCGCCGATGAGCGCGCGTTCCGCGCCGCCCTCGCCGCGCACCCCGAGTGGCGGAGCATCGTCGACGAGGACCTCGAGACCGCAGCCGGGATATCCGTCGCCGAGACCCCGCCGCCGCCGCGCATCCGGGCCGCTCTGCTCGACGCGATCGAGCGCACCCCGCAGCGCACGCCGTCCGGCGACGCGGATCCCGGTGCCGCGGATCCGGAGGCCGTGGGATCCAGCGCCCTGGAACCCGGCCTCGCCGAGCCCGGTGCCGCCGCGGCCCCGCGTCGCCGCGCGGCGTGGTACGCGCTCGCGGCGTGCGCCGCCCTGCTCCTGGCGCTCGTGATCGCCTTCCCGGTGCGCTCCGCGCTCACGCCGGCCGATCCCGTCGGCCAGGCTCTCGAACGCGTGGACTCCGCGGCGGATGCCCGGGTGTTCTCGGCGGACTTCGGCGGCGACGGCCGGGCTTCCGTGCATTGGTCGGCGTCCGAGCGCCGCGCGGTCTTCGTCGTCGAGGGGCTCCCGGCGGTCGCCGACGACCGCGACTTCGAGCTCTGGATCGTCCGCGGCGAGACGCCGATCTCGCTCGGGGTGCTCCCGGCAGATGACGACCGCGGCGCCGCGGCGCTCGCCCCGGGGTTCCGGGACGGCGACGTCGTGGCCGTGACGGTCGAGGAGCGCGGCGGGTCGCCGACGGGCGCGCCGACGACCGACCCGATCCTGGCCGTCGCCACGGCCTGAGCGCCACGGCCTGAGCGCCACGGCCTGAGCGCCACGGCAGAGCGCACCCGTCAGGGATCCGGGCTCGGTGAGACGGGATGCGCCGATTGCGTCTCACCGAGCCCGGATCTCTGACCGAGGCCGGGGAACCGAAGCGCGGCCGACCGAAGCGCGGCCGACCGAAGCGCGGCCGACCGAAGCGCGGCCGACCGAGGCCCGGCGACCCGCCCGGCCCGGGCTACGCCCTCCGGTACGCGACCTCGCCGTCGACGAGCGTCAGTGCGGCGGCGGTGCCGAGCAGCCGCTCGGGCGCATCGGTGAACGCGTCGACGTCCCACACGACGACGTTCGCCCGGTATCCGCTCGCGATCCGCCCCGCCTCGTGGTCGCGACGCGACGCGCGTGCGGTGCCGAGGGTGAGCGCCTCGAGCGCCTGCTCGGGCGTGAAGACCCGCTCCGGGTGGTACGCGTCGCGCGACGGGTCGAGGGCCGACTTGGCCGTCAGCGCGATGAACAGGTTGTCCGGCACGAAGTGGGGCGCCGTCGGCGCGTCGGTGCCGAGCGCGAGCGGCACGCCGGCGGCGCGGAACTTGTGCCAGGGGAAGCCGGTCTCGGCCCGTTCGTCGCCGAGCACGGCCTGCCAGTTGTCGAGCACCGCGGGGTCGCAGTGCACGGGCTGCATCGACGCCGTGACCCCGAGCGCCGCCATGCGGGCGATCGTGTCGTCGGCGACGGACTCGAGGTGCTCGACGCGCGGGCGACGGTCGGCCTTCGGGCCGTTGACGCGGATGCACTCCTGCACCATGTCGAGCGCGATCGTGCTCGCCTCGTCGCCGATCGCGTGCAGGGCGAGCTGCAGGTCGGCGGCGTCGGCGGCGACCGCGACGGGCAGCGCGAATTCGCGCTCCCAGATCGGCCCCGGCTCCGAGCCGTCGGCGTAGGGCGCGCGCATGGTGGCGGTGCACGCGTCGATGACGCCGTCGACGATGAACTTCACGCCCGCGATCCGCAGCCACCGGTCGCCGTGCTGCTCCGCGATCTCGTCGCGGATGCGGGCGACCTCTGCGACCTCGGCGAGGTCGGTCTCGAGGTCGCCAGACGCGGTCAGCAGCCAGTGCGCATCGACGGTGAACGGGAGCCGGCCGTCGCGCTCGAGCCTGCGCCTGAGCGCTGCGATGTCCGACCCGTTCATCGCCATGTCCGTCGCACCCGTGACGCCCGTCGCGAGATACGCGTCGAAGGTCGCGGAGAGGTAGCGGTCGCGGTCGTCGTCGGTCGTCACGCGCTCGAGGTGGCCCCACGCGTACTTCACCGCGGCGGTCTCGATGAGGAAGCCGGTCGCGTCGCCGTTCGCGTCGCGCACGATCTCGCCGCCGACGGGGTCCGGGGTATCGCGCGTGATGCCCATCGCCTCGAGCGCGGCGGTGTTCGCCCACACCGAGTGCAGGTCGTTCGCGTCGAGGATCACGGGGACGTCGGACACGGCCGCGTCGAGCATCGCCGCCGTCGGGCGCTCGCCCTCGGCGAAGATGTCGAACATCCAGCTCACCCCGAGCACGTGCTGGCCGTCGGGCTGCGCGGCGCGCGCCGCGCGCAGCCGATCCTGCACCTCGGCCACCGTCTTCGCATCGCGCAGCTGCACCTTCGCGAGCGCCTCGCCGAGCATCGTCAGGTGGGCGTGCCCCTCGATGATGCCCGGAGTCACGAGCGCGCCCCCGAGATCGACCTCGACGGCGCCGGGGCCGGCGGCCAGGCGCACCGAGGCGAGGTCGCCCGAGGCCAGGATCCGGCCGCCGTGCACGGCGAAGCTCTCCCGCGGTGCGACTCCGGCGTCGCCGGTGAAGACGGTCGCGTTGCGGTAGATCGTGGTGGGAGACGTCATAGGGTGACTCGCTTTCGTGAGACGCGGTGGATGGTTTCGATGCTAGCCGGGGTGGGCTTCACGCGGCGACGGGGCGGCCCGCAGCGCGTTGCGCGGGCGCCGCTGCCCGTGCAAGCGCCCGCTCGGCCCCGACGGAGACCCTGGCGATCATGATCGTGGGGACCAGGGCGGCGAAACTGACCAGGCCGGTGACGAGCGCGAAGACCGGGATCCCGAACCACTCGATGCAGGCGCCGCCGACGAGCGGCGCGAAGCTCGAGCCGACGAGGTACGCGCCGACGAGCGGCCCCGACCATCGGCCGCGGGCGTCGAGTCCGGCCGCGGTCGCGATGAAGAGCGAGAACGCGAACGCGTACACCGTGTTGACGGCGATGATCAGCGCGGCGAGCAGGATCGGGTCGGCCGCGAAGCCGATCGAGATCTTCAGGAGGCCGCCCAGCACCAGCGCGATCGCCAACGGCACGGCGCGTCCGATGCGGCTGCCCAGCAGTGTGACGAGCAGCATGCCGAGGATCCCGCCCGCCGCGGCGAGGCTCAGCGCGAAGCCGAGCTGCTGCTCGCCCAGCCCGACGGCTCCGCCGAGTACGGGAGCCATGGTCCAGATCGCGTCCTCGCTGGTGCCCCAGAGCGGGAAGACGACGAGCAGGACGCAGCCGGCGACCGTGATGCGACGCGGCTCGGCGATCCGCAGGCTCGTGGTGACGTCGACGGGTTCGGCGTGCTCCGGAGCGTTCGGGAGCCAGGCGGCGAGAACGAGGCCGAGCAGCGAGATCACGGCGAGGGAGCCGAAGACGCTGACCCGGGTGAGCCCCAGGATCGGGATCACCGCGAGGATGATGGTGACGAGCACGCGATTGACCAGGCCGCTCGTGGCGGCGACGCGGTTCGGATCGCGCAGCGCCGCAACGGCCGCGCCCGAGGTCGAGATCGCCGCCCCGACTCCGGCGCCGCCCGTGATGAGGCCGGCCACCGCGACGGCCGGAACCGGCATGAACGCGGCAGCGCCGAACGCGACGACGGCGAGCGCGAGCCCGGCCGCGGCCAGCTTCCGGCGCGCGCCTCCCGAGGCGAGGCGCGAGGTCGCGAGCCCGACGACGGCCGAGGCGAGCAGCGCCCAGGTCAGGATGTTGCCGCTCGCGATGACGTCGAAGCCGAGGCTCCCGAGCGCGGTCATGACGAACGGCGCGAGGTTGGCCATCATCAGGCTGGCCAGGGCGATGATGAAGGTCGCGCTTCCGTTGCGCAGCGTCAGGGGATGGCGCGGATCTGCGGTGATCGCGGGGGCGGTGCTCACGTGTGCTCTCTTCTTCCGATTTCCGACGACTGCGGCGGATCGACATTTACCGAAACTGTTTCGGTTAAGTTGACATCGTCGCCCCCGTGAGAGGATCTGTCAAGCACGAGTCCGCATGGCGCCGCTCCGTCGGTGCCGATCCGAGAGGGAAAGCAGTGGCACGACCGCGCACCGCGCTGCTCAGTCGCGAGATCATCGGCAGGGCCGCCATCGAGTACGTCGAGGCCGGAAACGAGCTGCAGGTCGTCCCGCTCGCGAAGCGCCTCGGCGTCAGCGTCTCGTCCCTCTACCACCACGTCGACGGGCGCGAGGGCGTCATCAAGGCGATGCGGCAGGTGCTCATCCCGCAGTACCTGCTCGCCGAGGCGGAGCCCCTGACCTGGGCGGACCGGATCCGGCACCAGGTCGAACTGAGCTGGCGCATGTACGCCGATCATCCGCGCGTGCTGCAGCTCATGATCACGGTCGTGATCGAGGAGCCCGATGTGCTCAGCTTCTATTCGGCCCTCGTCGATGCGCTCGAGGAGGCCGGAGTGCCGGAGGACGAGCTGCTCACCACCGTCGAGGTGATCGACGCCTTCTGCTTCGGGGCGGCGCTCGATGCGCTCTCGCCCGACACGATCCTCGCCGTCGGGGGCGCGGACGAGCGGCTCGCCCGGCTCGTCGCAGCGCAACCCGTCGGCGAGCCGCGCAATCGACGCGTCTTCGACCACGGGCTCGGGCTCATCATCGCCGGCATCGAAGCCCGGACCGCGATCGCATAGGCTGGCCCGGTGCCGCGCTCGCATCAACGTCTGAGGTCGAGGACCCGCCTCGCCCTCGGCGCCGCTGTCGGCATCGCCGGGGCGGTGATCGCGTCGGTGCTCGCGATCGACTCATCGGCGGTACCGTTGGAGGCGGGTGCCGCGATCGCCCAGGCGGTCGCTGCTCCCTCGGCGGGATCGAACGGAACGGGAGTCAGTATGCGCGTGAGCGACATCGAGTTCGCCGGACCTGCGGCGGGAGCGACCATCGGGGTGCCGAATCGTCTCGGATCGACCGCGGTGCCGGCCCGGAGATACGACCCCGCCGGTGCGGCCTGGGCCACGCTCGTCTGGGCTCACGGCGGGTCGTTCGTCCGAGGCACCCTCGATTGGCCCGAGGCCGACTGGGTCTCGCGCCGGTTCGCCGACGCGGGGCTGCGCGTCTACTCCGTCGACTACGCGCTCGCGAGCGACGCGGTGAAGGCCCCGGCTCCGGGCAACGACGTCGCAGCGGTGCTGGCGTCCGTGGCCGCGGATTCCGGATCCGGGCCGGTCTTCGTGGGCGGCGCGAGCGCCGGGGCGCACCTGGCGACTCTGGCGGCCCTCGCCGCGGCCGACGCCGCGGCCGCGGGCTCCGGGCGCGCGGCGGACGCGCTGATCCTCGAGTACCCCACGCTGCATCGGGTGCAGCGGCCGGACCCGGGCATCGCGGCCGCGACCGCGGGGCTGCCCGAGCAGCGCCGCTTCGGCGCGGCGCGCATCTCCGAGATGTACGACTTCTACCTCGGCGGGGTCTCCGACCCCGCACCCGTCGTCGCGGGGGAGCTGGCGGCCGCCCGCCTCGCCCTCCTGCCGCCGACCGTCATCGTGAACGCCGATGCCGACGATCTCCGCGCGTCGGGGGAGCAGTTCGCCGAGCAGTTGCGCGGGGCGGGCGTCGCGGTGTCGGAGAGCGTGCAGCCCGGTACCGTGCACGGCTACCTCAATCGGCCCGAGGAGTCGTCGCGCGCTCTGGCGGACGCGACCGCGACGGTCGATCGGTTCGTCGCCGAGCTGCGCAGGATCGCGGAGTCGTCGGAGCGCGCGGAGTCCTCCCTGCGGTAGCCGCGATCGCGCCGGCAGGGAACGGCGTCGCCCGGCTCAGATCATGTACTCGAGCTCGTGGTACGCGCCGCGGTAGAAGAGCAGCGGAGCGCGCTCCACCGGTGCGCTGAGGCCGGTCACCCTCACGAGGAAGATGAGGTGATCGCCGGCCTCGATCTCGCGATCGATCTCGCCCGCGACCCACCCCGTGACCTCATCGAGCGTCGGTGCGCCGTTGCTCGGCGAGGGGTGCCACGAGACGCCCCGCCACTTGTCGGTGCCCGAGCGCGCGAACTGCCCGCTCAACTGCTGCTGGTCGCGACTGAGGAAGTTCACGACGACGCGACCGTGGTCGCGCAGCGCCGCGAGGCTCCGCGAGGTGCGCGCGACCGAGAACGAGATGAGCGGCGGGTCGACCGAGACGCTGAAGAAGGACTGGCACGTGAACCCGACGGGGCCGTCGGGGCCGTGCGTCGTGATGACCGTGACGCCGGAGGCGAAGGCGCCCATGGCGGTGCGGAACTCGCGCTCGTCGAAGGGGCGCTCGATGTCCGGAAACCCTTCCTGACCTGGATCTGAGGCCGTTCCGAGTGTCGCTGCCGGGACGTTCGCCTCCGGCGGTGATCCCGCGGCGGGCTGGGGTGCGGGACCGGTCGGCCCCGGGGGGCGTGCGGGCGGTGATGCGGGTTCGAATGGGGACATGGTGGTCGAGTGTAGGTGCGTCGTCGGGTGCGCCGTCCAGGGTGTCTGCAACAGTCCGTAACGGTCATTCTTCGTCATGTGGGTGCCATCGGGGTGCGTATCGAACATAAGCTCGCCGCATGTCTCCCATAACCAAATCCACAACCGGGCCGGCGCCGTTCACCGTCGGCATCGCCCTCGACGGCGCCGGCTGGCACCCCGCCGCCTGGCGCGAGCCCGCCGCCAGGCCGGCCGAGCTCTTCACCTCCGACTACTGGCAGGACCTCGTCGACACGGCCGAGGCCGGCGGCGCCGACTACGTCACGCTCGAGGACGCTCTCGAGCCGCAGCGCACCGCCGAGCCTGGGCTCGGCGGCAGCATCGTCGCAGGGCGGCTCGACGCGCTGCTCACCGCGAGCTGGATCGCGCCTCGTACGCGCCGCATCGGCCTGATCCCCACGGTCACGACGACGCACACCGAACCGTTCCACGTCGCGACCGCGCTCCAGACCCTCGACCACGTCTCGCTGGGCCGCGCGGGCTGGCAGCTGCGCTTCTCGGCGAGCGAGGCGGCCGCCGCCGCGTTCGGGCGGAAGCCAGCGCCGGTGATCGACCTCGACGCGGTCGCCGCCGCAGCGCCGGACGCGGGGCTCGACGAGCTCGCTGGCGAGGCCGCCGACGCGGCCGAGGTCGCCCGGCGGCTCTGGGACAGCTGGGAGGACGACGCGGTGATCCGCGACGTCGAGACCGGCCGGTATCTCGACCGCGATCTGCTGCACCACATCCGGTTCTCGGGAGAGCGGTTCGACGTCGTCGGGCCCTCGATCGTGCCGCGCTCGCCGCAGGGGCAGCTGCCGGTGACGCTGCTCGCGCACTCTGCGCCGATCTTCGCGCTTGCGGCGCGGGTCGCCGACGTCGTGTTCGTGACCCCGGGCAGCGCCTCGCCCCGGGCCGGCGCCTCCCGCGGCAAGACCGCCGCCGAGCTCGTCGCAGAGGTGCGCTCGGCGGAGGCGATCGCGGGCCGTGAAGCGCTCGGCTTCGCGCCGCTGCGCATCGTCGCGGATCTCGTCGTCGCCATCGACGGCGTGGCGGACGTCGATGCCGCGGACGACGGCGCCGCATCGACCGACGGCGCGGCCGGCGTCGCCTCCGCGACCGAAACGGCGCGGGAGCGCATCGCACGTCTCGATGCGGCCTCTGGCACCGCGTTCGAGAGCGACGCGGCGATCGCGGCCGGCTCGGTCGACGAGGTGGCAGACGCGATCGCGCGGTTGCGCGAGGCGGGTGTGGAGGGCGTCCGACTCAGGCCGCTCGCGATCCCTGCCGACCTCATCTCGATCGCCGCAGAGCTGCTGCCGCTGCTGCGCGCGCGGGGCCTCGCGGCGCCGTCGGACGCGCGCGAGGGCGGCGCGGCTCCCGCGTCCTTGCGCGAGCGCTTCGGCCTCGCCCCCGCCGTCAACCGGTACGCCGAGCCCGGCGGGGCAGGCACGGATGCGCGGGATCCCGACGCCGTGACGCGCGCGGCCCCGGCCCGCGCCGCGCAGCAGGAGGTGGCGGCATGAGCGGCGCGACCGGGAAGCGGCAGGTGCGGCTCGTCGCCCACTTCCCCGGCGTGAACAGCACCACGGTGTGGAGCGACCCCGAATCCGGCAGCCAGATCGACTTCGACTCGTTCGCGCACTTCGCCCGGACGGCCGAGCGCGGTCTCTTCGACTACGTCTTCCTCGCCGAGGGCCTGCGGGTGCGCGAGCACGGCGGCAGGATCCACGACCTCGACGTCGCCGGGCGGCCCGCGACGCTCGCGATCCTCGCGGCCATGGCGTCGGTGACGCGCAGCATCGGCGTCGTCGGCACGCTCTCGAGCACCTTCAACGAGCCCTACGAGCTCGCGCGGCAGCTCGCCACGATCGACCACCTCTCGGGCGGTCGCGTCGGCTGGAACGTGGTCACGACCTCGGACGCCTTCCACGGCGAGAACTTCCGCAGGGGCGCATACCTGCCCTTCGCCGAGCGCTACACGCGGGCCGAGGAGTTCGTCGCGCTCGCGAAACGCCTCTGGGACTCGTGGGAGGCCGACGCGATCCTCGCCGATCGGGCTGCCGGTCGCTTCGTCGACCCCGCCCGCGTGCACCGCGTGGTCCACCACGGGCCGCAGTTCGACGTCGCGGCGACGAGCACCGTGCCGCGCAGTCCGCAGGAGTACCCCGTGATCGTGCAGGCGGGCGATTCACCCGCCGGCCGCGACTTCGCGGCGGCCAATGCCGAGGTCATCTTCTCGCGGCACACCGGCTTCTCCGACGGACAGGCGTTCTACCGAGACGTGAAGGGGCGGCTCCCCGCGTCGGGCCGCACCGAGGATTCGCTGCTGATCCTGCCTGCGGCGACCTTCGCCCTCGGCGACACCGACGCCGAGGCTCGCGAGCGCTCCCGCGAGATCGCGTTCGCCCAGACGACGCCGCAGACCGCGATCGCGTGGGTCGAGGCCATCTGGGGGCGCGAGCTCCCGGGGCTGGATCCCGACGGAGCGCTGCCGACGCAGGATCCCGGCGAGGGCGAGCAGCGGCGGGGGCAGGTGTCGACGCAGGTGACCGACCGGATCGCGAAGGCCGACCAGCTGCGCGCCCGTGCCCGCGAGGAGCGCCTGACGGTGCGCGAGCTCGTGGCCGCCGAGGTCGCGCAGCACACCTTCGTCGGATCGGCCGCGACGATCGCCTCCGAGATCGACCGCTACGTGCAGGGCCGGGCGTCGGACGGGTTCGTGCTCGTGCCGCATCTCACCCCGGGCGGGCTCGACGGGTTCGTCGACCGGGTCGTCCCGCTGCTGCAGGAGCGCGGCGTTTTCCGCACCGCGTACGAGACCGACCCCGAGACGGGGCGCCCCGTGACGCTGCGCCGCACGCTCGGGCTCCCCGCCCCGCCGAAGCCCGTCGAGGTCGGAGCATGATCGGGGGAGCGGCCGCGGGGCCCACGGTCGAGCGGGAATCCCCCTCCGTCATTCCGCGCGAGGAACGAGTCCCAGAATCCCCTTCCGTCATTCCGCGCGAGGAACGAGTCGCAGAATCCCCGTACGAGATCCCGCGAGTCGCTCCGCTCCCGCAGGACGACGGGGAATCCGAGGCGGCCGGAGATCGGCTGACCGCGCGCATCGTGCACCCGGGCGACCCGCTCGCGCGCCCGCTGCTCGAGGACCTCGAACGGGAGTACGACGCACGGTACGGCATCGAGGTGTTCGGCGAGCCGGCATCGGTCGAGCTGAACCGCTACCCGGAGGCGGGCTTCACCGCTCCGGACGGCGCGTTCCTGCTGCTCCTGAACGATGCCGCGGTGCCGGTCTCCGGCGGTGCCTTCATGCGCTACGACGACCGCACCGCCGAGTTCAAGCGCATCTGGACGCGCCCGGACCTCCGCGGCCGGGGCCTCGCGAAGCGCGTGCTCGTCGCGCTCGAGGAGCAGGCCGCCCGCCAGGGCTACGAGCGGGTCTATCTGACGACGGGCCCGCGCCAGCCGGAGGCCGTCGCCCTCTATCTCGGAGCCGGCTACACGCCGCTCTTCGACCGGTCGCTCCCCGCCGAGCGCGTCGGCATCCACCCCTTCGAGAAGACGCTGGGCGCCGCGGGGCCCTCTCGGCCGGCACCGCTCCCGTCTTCCGCTGCACGCACCGCCCTCCCGACCGACTCAGCAAAGGACTCCAGATCATGACCGTCGTACTCGATGCCCCGCAGACCGAGGAGGTGCAGCGCGCCCCCGTCGGCAGACAGCCCCTCGACGTCGTCCCGCTCCGCCACTGGTGGCGCTGGGGGCTGAGCGCCGTCGCGATCTTCCTCCTCGCCCAGCTCGTCTGGACGTTCTTCTCCAACCCGCAGTGGCGCTGGAACGTGTTCGCCGAGTACTTCTTCAACGACGCCGTGCTGCGCGGGCTCTGGCTCACCCTCTGGCTCACCGCGGTGTCGGCGGTGCTCGGCTTCGTGCTCGGCGCCTTCCTCGCGCTCGCCCGGCTCTCGGGGTCGGCGCTGCTGAACTCCTTCGCGTGGGGATTCATCTGGTTCTTCCGGTCGGTGCCGCTCGTCGTGCAGCTGGTGATCTGGTACAACCTGGGCTATCTGTTCCCGACGCTCGGCATCGGATGGCCGTTCACGTACGACTTCTTCGTGGTGGAGTTCGACACGGTGCGCCTGCTGTCGTCGACGGTCGCGGCGATCCTCGGCCTCTCGCTGCACCAGGCCGCATACTCGGCCGAGATCATCCGCGGCGGCCTGCTCTCGGTGGATCAGGGCCAGCTCGAGGCGGCCCGGGCGCTCGGGATCCCGCGCGGACGCCGCTTCTTCCGCATCGTGCTGCCCCAGGCCGCGCGGGCGATCCTGCCCAATGCCTTCAACGAGATCATCGGGCTGCTCAAGGGCACGTCGGTCGTCTTCATCGTGGCGCTGCCCGAGCTCTTCTACACGGTGCAGGTCATCTACAACCGCAACCAGCAGGTCGTCCCGCTGCTGCTCGTCGCCGCGGTCTGGTACACGATCTTCACCACGGTGCTGAGCGTCGCGCAGTACTACATCGAGCGCCGCTTCGCCCGCGGGTCAGCGCGCGAGCTGCCGCCCACCCCGATCCAGCGGCTCCGGGCCCGCCTGAGCGGACTCGGAGAACGCGCCCGCCGCACGACCGAGCGCGGCGCGCCGCGTGAGGTGGCGGAGTGCAGCGCGGCCGCCCTCAGCACGGAAGTCCGATAGGAGACGATCATGACCACCCTCACCACCGAGACCCCGCCGGCACCCGCGAACATCGCGGCCGCGACCGTGCCCGCCGATCGCGAGTCGTCCTCCGGGATCGCCGAGTCGACGCCGCGCTCCGGCCTCGTCGAGATCGCCGGCGTGCACAAGTCCTACGGCGCGCACGAGGTGCTGCACGACATCACGCTGCGGATCGAACCGGGGCAGGTCGTGACGCTGCTCGGTCCGTCCGGATCCGGGAAGTCGACGCTGCTCCGCGCGATCAACCACCTCGAGACCATCGACGCCGGGTCGATCACGATCGACGACGAGTTCATCGGGTACGAACGGCGCGGGGGCAGGCTCCACGAGCTCGCCGAGAAGCACGTGCTGCAGCGGCGCACCCGCGTCGGCATGGTGTTCCAGAACTTCAACCTGTTCCCGCACCTCACAGCGCTCGAGAACATCATCGAGGCGCCGATCGGGCTGAAGCGCGCGACCCGAGCCCAGGCGATCGAGCGGGCCAGGGAACTGCTCGCTCGCGTCGGACTCGCGGATCGGGAGAGCCATTACCCCCGTCAGCTCTCGGGCGGCCAGCAGCAGCGCGTGGCCATCGCCCGGGCGCTCGCGCTCGACCCCGACGTGCTGCTCTTCGACGAGCCGACGAGCGCGCTCGATCCCGAGCTCGTCGGCGAGGTGCTCAGCGTGATCCGCGACCTGGCGCACGGCGGCACGACGCTCGTCATCGTGACGCACGAGATCGGCTTCGCCGCGGAGGTCGCCGATCACGTCGTCTTCCTCGACGCCGGTCGCATCGTCGAGTCCGGGCCGCCCGAACAGGTGCTCCGCGCACCCGAGCAGGCCCGCACCCAGGAATTCCTGGACTGGGTCATCTGACTCGGCGCGTCGCTCCGGTCCGGGATCCGGCTTCGGTGAGACCGCGCCCTTCGCGTTCGTCTCACCGAAGCGGGATCCCCGATCCGGAACCCGCGCGATTCCCCCAGGATCCGGGTGGCTCCGGCTCCGGTCGTGACCTCCGACCTCCGAATCCCACTGCATCCCATTCCGACCACAACCTCCAACAGAAGGAACCCACCATGGACACGCCACCCGCTCCCACCCGCCGCCCATTCGGCACCCCGACCGCCCGCATCGCGCTCGCAGCGTTCGCTGCGGCTTCCCTCGTCGGACTCACCGCATGCGGTGCGGTCGTGACCGAGAAGGAGCAGACGTCGGCGGCCGACGCGGGCGCTGCGCCCGCTGCGCAGGAGTCCCCGTTCGACCTCACGAGCGCGAACGCCGACGACCGTCCCCACATCGACCCCGTGCCCGAGGCCGTAGCGGCGCTCGAGGCCAGCGGGTTCGAGCCGATCCAGGCGGGCAAGCTGACGGTCGCGCACTCCGCCTACGAGGCGCCGCTCGGGTTCCTCGCCGAGGACGACAACCAGACGCTGCTCGGCGTCGAACCCGACATCGCGTCGCTCGTCGCCGAGGGGCTGGGGCTCGAGTACGCGCCCGAGAACGTCGCGTGGGCCGACTGGCCGCTGGGCGTCGAGTCGGGCAAGTACGACGTCGTCGTCTCGAACGTCACCGTGACCGAGGAGCGCAAGGACCTCTTCGACTTCGCCACCCACCGCAACGACGTGCTCGCGTTCGCGGTGCGCGCCGACAGCGAGATCGACTCGATCACCGAGGCGAAGGACGTCTCGGGGCTCAAGGTCGTGGTCGGCAGCGGGACGAACCAGGAGAAGATCCTGCTCGACTGGTTCGCTGAGAACGAGAAGAACGGCCTGCCCGCCGGCGAACCCGTCTACTACGACGACAACGCCGCGGCGCAACTCGCCCTCGCCTCGGGACGCGTCGACGCCGTCTTCGGCCCGAACCCGACCGCCGCATTCGCCGCCGCCGTGAGCGGGGAGTCGAAGATCGTCGGCACGCTCAACGGCGGCTTCCCCGAGAACGCGCAGATCGGCGTGACGACGGCGAAGGACAACGGGCTCATCGATCCCGTCGCGATCGTGCTGAACTCGATCATCGAGGACGGCACCTACGACGAGGTGCTCGAGCGCTGGGACCTCGAGGACGAAGCGGTGCCCGAGTCGCTCGTCAACCCGCCGGGACTGCCGCGCCCGTAGCGGTCGCGCCAGCGGCTCGGCGCCCGCGCGCCGCGCTCCGCGCGTGCGCGCACACTCCGTATGGGATCCGCCGTTCATATGGCGCTTCGACACGTATCCGACATATGACCTGCGGATCCCATACGACCCGGCGCCGCGCCGCGCCCGGGCCCCGCCGCGCCCCGCCCCGCCCCGTGCTCTCGACACTCCCCAACCCGCCCGACCCGCCACAGGAAGCCACCATGTCACCCCGCACTCGCAGCACCGTTCGCCCCGTCCGCCTCGCAGCCCTCGCCGTCGCGTCCGTGTCGGCGCTCGCGCTCGCCGCCTGCTCCGCCGTCGTCACGGACCGTTCCGAAGCGCAGGGCTCCGAATCCCCGGCGCAGGCCTCCGATATCGGCTTCGACCTCACCTCGGCGAACGTCGACTCCCGACCGCACATCGACCCCGTGCCCGAGGCCGTCGCGGCGCTCGAGGCGAGCGGATTCGCACCGATCCGGCCCGGAAAGCTGACGGTCGCCCTCGGCGGAGCCGGTGCTCCGCCGACCTCCTTCTTCGCCGAGGACGACGCGCAGACCATCATCGGCAGCGATCCCGATTTCGCCTCGCTCATCGCCGAGGGGCTCGGGCTCGAGTACGCGCCCGAGAACGTCGCGTGGGCCGACTGGCCCCTCGGCATCGAATCGGGCAAGTACGACCTCGCGCTCACGAACGTGGGCGTCACCGAGGAGCGCAAGGAGCTCTTCGACTTCGCGACCTACCGCGATGCCGTCATGGGGTTCATCGTCGCCGACGACTCGGACGTGCAGGAGATCACGGAGCCCGCGGACATCTCCGGACTCAAGGTCATCGTCGGCAGCGGCACGAATCAGGAGGCGTACCTGCTCGACTGGATCGCGCAGAACGAGCGGGCCGGGATCGATCCAGGCGAGCCGGTGTACTACGAGGACCAGGCCGCCGGTCAGCTGGCGCTCGCGTCGGGGCGCGCCGACGCGAGCATCCAGCCCTACTCGCTCGCCGTCTTCCAGGAGGCGACCCTCGGCGAGACGCGGGTCGTCGGCAAGTTCAACAGCGCCTACCCCGTCGACGGGCAGGTCGGCACGGTCTCCGCGAAGGACAGCGGACTCGCCGAGCCCGTCGCCATCGTGCTGAACGAGCTCATCGAATCGGGGGTCTACGACGAGGTGCTCGCGCGCTGGGGGCAGGAGGACGAGGCGATCGCCGAGTCGCTGATCAACCCGCCAGGGCTCCCGAAGCCGTAGCCGTCACCGCCGTCCCCGCCCCGCCCCGCCCCGCAAGCCGTATGGGATCCGCGATCGATATGCCGATTCGTTCCTGTTCCGGCATACCGATCGCGGATCCCATACGAATCGCAGCCCACCACCGTAGAACAGGAACCCGCATGCCAGGCCTCCCCGTCGCAGCGACCGCGATGCCGACGACGACCGCGATCGGCTCATCGAGCCCGGTCGGAAACGGCTCATCGGCCGCGACCGCGACCCCGCGGAACGAGACCGCGGATCCCGTCCGCATCGCCTGCATCGGAGCCGGGCCGGCCGCCGCGATGCTGGTCGAGCGGATCGTCGCCGGACGTTCGCGCACGGCGCCCGGCGTCGCGTTCGAGATCCACCTGATCGATCCGCACGAGCCGGGCGGCGGGCGCATCTGGCGGCGCGGGCAGTCTCCGCTGCTCAAACTCAACTCGATGCTCGAGGACGTCGCGTTCTTCACGGACGCGTCGTGCGCGCTCGACGGGCCGGTCGCCCCTGGGCCCTCGCTCGCGGAGTGGGTGCGCGCGGTGCGTTCCGGGGTGATCGCGCGACCAGAGTGGTCGGACCCCCTGCTGGACCGGGAGGTCGACACGATCGGGGATCGGGACTTCCCGACGCGGCGCCTGAACAACGCCTACCTCGGCTGGGCGCTCGGCGAGACGCTGCGTCGCGCGGCGCAGGAGGGCGCGGTGATCTCGGCGGCGTGGCACCCGTGCACCGCGCTCGACGTGGAGGACGTCGCGGGAGCGCACCCGGATCGACTGGCCCCGCAGAAGCGCGTCAGACTCGACTCCGGTGAGACCGTCTTCGCCGACATCGTCGTGTACGCGCTCGGTCACAGCGGCGCGCAGCCGTCGAACGAGTCGATCCGGCTGGGCTCGTTCGCCGACCGGCACGGGCTCGAGTACATCGCCCCCGCGTTCACCGCCGACGTCGACCTCGACGGGGTGGCCGCCGGGTCGGACGTGATCGTGCGCGGAATGGGTCTTGCGGCGATCGACCTCGTCGTGCTGCTGACCGAGGGGCGCGGCGGATCGTTCGCGCGCGACCCCGAAGGCGTGCTGCACTACCGGCCGAGCGGGTCGGAGCCGGTGCTGCACCTCGGCTCCCGGCGCGGGGTGCCGTACCGATCGAAGATCACGAGCCGGATCGCGGGGGATCCCGTCGCGCTCGAGTACCTCGGGCGCGAGTTCCACGAGCGGGTTCGGGACCGGCGTGCGCCCCTCGATTTCGACGCCGACGTCTGGCCGCTCGTCGCAGCCGAGCTCGTGACCGGCTACTACCGCGAGCTCTTCACCGGGCATCCGGAGCGCGTGTCCTGCTCGTGGGAGGAGTTCGCCCCCGGGTTGCGCGACGTGCTGGCGGGCACCCCCGAAGCGCGGGCCGCGGGCCTCACCGAGTTGGTCGAGCGATCGGTGCCGGTCGCCGCCGACCGTTTCGACCTCGACGCCTTCGACCGGCCGCTGGAGTTCGCGGCGGCCGGAGCGGGGCCTGAGCGTGCGACGCCGGACGGTGAGGTGCGTGATGATGCCTCGCGGGACCGTGTAGTACCGGACCGCGCGGTGCGGGGCGGCGGCGCATCCGGTGCGGTGCACGTTCCCGGCGCCGCGCACGGTCCGAGCGCCGTGCACGATCGGGTCAGGGCGCACGTCGCGGAGGATCTGCGGCAGCGCACGAGTCAGGAGCACAGTGCGACGCAGGGGCTCTTCATGACCGCGCTGCACGTCTACCTCTCGATCGCCGAGGTCGCGCCCGAGCGGTGGAACGCCCGCAGCCGCACCCGATCCCTGCCCGGTCGCTGGCACACGTTCTTCAGCTACCTCGCGAGCGGACCACCGGGGCACCGCCTGGAGGAACTCGTCGCGCTCGCCGACGCGGGCGTCGTGCGCTTCCTGGGCGGTGACGTCGAGCTCGTCACTGACGAGCGATCCGGGACCTTCCGCGCCTCGGGGGTCGCGACCGTCGGCACGGGAGGCGACGCGGCGCGTTCCGGCGTCGCCGCCCGAACCCTCATCGACGCCTGGCTGCCCGAGGCGCGCGCGGCGACGAGTGACAACCCCCTGCTGTGTCGACTCGTGGCGCGCGGGCGACTGCGCGAGCTCGCGGTGAGCGATCCGGTGTCCGCTGACGCTCCGTCGATCGGGCCGGCCGTGTCCGGTCCATCGACGACGGGGCGGATCGAGGTCGATCCCGAAGGGCGTCTGCCCGGAATTCCCGGCGAGTTCGCGCTCGGGCCGTTCGTCGCCGGCCCGACCGGGGGAGCGTTCACCCGGCCGGGGTTGAATTCGCTACCCTTCCGCATCCACGACCGCTGCGCGCAGGCGATCCTGTCTGACGCTGCCGCGCTCGCCGCGGCACGCGAGGCCCGGTGCACACCCGTCACCGCCTGACGGTGAGGGAGGGAGCGGCGAAGATCGAGCGGTGAGCGCCGGTCGAAATCGGGCGCCCGGGATCCGGATCCAGAAATCCAGCGCGCGATATCAGGAACCCGGGTCACGCGCCCGGAAGCCGGCGTTCAGGCGGGCGGTGCGACGCCCGGGCGAAGCTCGCCCGCCTCGATGCGCACCGGGAGACGGTTCTCCGGCGGAGGGAAGGGGCAGGTGGCGCTCGCCGAATAGGCGCACGGCGGATTCGTCGTGCGGTTGAAATCGATGACGAGCGAGCCGTCCTCTCGGGCGTGCACCCCCACGAACCGCGCCGCGGGGAAGGTGAGGTCCGCCCCGGTGGCGTCCGAGAAGATCGCGCGCAGGTCGCCGGCCTCGGCCGAGCCGAAGAGCGTCAGCGACAGATCCCGCCCGTCGATCGTGAACTCCGCGGAGCCCGGGGAATCGTAGTGCTGCGTCCGGTCGCTGCCGGCCGCCGAGGCGACCTCGACCCCGTCGCGCGGAGCGGGCACGAAGCGCGCCTCGACCACCCAGTCGCGGCTCGCCGGAAAGGTGCGCGTGCCCGTGTAGCCGCGCCGATCGGGGGAGTTCGGATCGCGCGGGCGCACGATGATGCCGCCGCTCCGCGCGGCGACCTCGATCTGCACGTCGCCCCACGTGAGCGCCGTGCCTGCGGTCCCCGTCAGCGGGCCGAGCACGACGGTGCCCGAGACGGGGGCTCCGCCGCGTTCGACGCCGTCGGCCGCGCCGAGCTCGACCGTGACAGTCCCGTCGGCGTCCGCGCTCCAGATGCCGGGCAACCCCGGGAGCGCGCTCGGCTCCCGGGTGAGCCAGTGCAGCGCGGTCGCGCTGAGCGGACCGAACGGAGCCGTGCGGGCCGTCTCGATCTCGGCGTGCCAGGCGGCGTACGCGTCGGTGAAGCCGGTCGATTCCTGCGTGGTCAAGACGCCCCCAAAAACAAGTCGATGATGCAGCGTCCCTCCACCGAACCACATCCACCCGGACGCCGGGTGTGTGTGACCTGAGGTTTCACGCAGCACGGTCGGGTCGTCTCCCGAGGACCTCGACCGCGCGAGGCCTTCGTGCCACCATGGAGATGCGGAGCGCATCGCGCGACGGACGCGCGACAGCGGCTTCGGGATCGCGAGGGCGTCATGCGTTTCATGCTCATGCTGCACGGCACCGATGCCGAGTACCGCTCCAAACCTCCCGAGTGGGTCGAGGAGGTCGTCGGCTTCCTCACGAGCTTCGAGGACGGGCTCGCGACCCGGTCGGAGCTCGAATGGACCGAGGTGCTCGGACCCGATGCGCGCGCCGAGGTCGTCGGGCCGGGCGGCGCGACCCGAGAGGGGTGGTACGACGAGCAGGGGGAGCCGCTCAGGCGGATCTGGGTGATCCGCGTGCCCGACCGGGAGCGCGCGGTCGAACTCGCCGAGCTGCTCGCCGGGGAGCTCGACGCCTGGGTCGAGGTGCGCGAGTGCCTGCCGGGGGCGCAGCGGCCGTGAACACGGGAGAATGAGCGCATGGCCCTCGAACATCCCGGCGCGCTGCGCGGCCGACTCGTCACCCTCGCCCCGCTCTCGCTCGACGACCACGACGAGCTCTGCGACGCCGTGCGCGACGGCGAGATGTGGCGGCTCTGGTACACGCGGATCCCGTCGCCCGACGGCATGGACGCCGAGATCCGCCGTCGCCTCGCGCTGCAGGAGCGCGGCTCGATGCTGCCGTTCACCGCGCGCCGGGTCGACACCGGCCGCGCGATCGGCATGACGACGTTCATGAACATCGACGCCGAGACGCCCCGCGTCGAGATCGGCTCGACCTGGAACGCCGCGAGCGCGCACGGCACCGGCACCAACGCCGAATCGAAGCTGCTCCTGCTGCGCCACGCCTTCGAGACATGGGCATGCCCCGCGGTCGAGTTCCGCACGGACTTCCACAACCACCAGTCGCGCGCGGCGATCGCGCGGCTCGGGGCGAAGCAGGACGGGATCCTGCGCGCCCACATCCGCGGGGACGGCTACCTGCGCGACACGGTGGTCTTCTCGATCACCGAGTCCGAGTGGCCCGGGGTGCGCCGCGGGCTCGAGCACCGCGTGTCGCGTCACCTCCCCGAGGTCGAGGACGCCCTGCGTCTCGGATGAGATCGACTCGCTGCGGCTCAGTCGCCGCGCGTGTGCGCCCAGACGACGGCCTGGATGCGGTCGCGCACCCCGAGCTTCGTCAGCACGTTCGAGACGTGGGTCTTGACCGTCGCCTCGCCGAGGTAGAGCTCGCCGGCGATCTCGGCGTTCGAGCGGCCGAGCGCCAGCAGGCCCAGCACCTCGCGCTCCCGCTCGGTCAGACCCGCCGCGACCATCGCGGCGACGGCGGGATCGGCGGGCGAACCGATCGTCGTCTCCGACGGCTGCGCCCCGGCCGTTCCGCCCGTCTGCTCCGAGCCGGACCCCGGGCGGGTCGCGCTGCCGCCGGTCACCTGGGCGATCACCGCGCGCGTGACATCGGGGCCGAGCAGCGCCCCGCCGGTCGCGAGCGTGCGCACGGCATCGATGAGCTGCTCGGCGCGCGACGTCTTGAGCAGGAAGCCGCTGACCCCCGCGGCGAGCGCGGAGAAGAGGTACTCCTCGTGACCGAATGTCGTGAGGACGAGGACGGCGGGGGGTCGAGGCGGATCCTGCGACTCGTTCCTCGCGCACGATGACGGGTCGGGCGAAGCCGGGGGAGCGGCTCCGCCGAGGATCCTGCGGGAGGCCTCGATCCCGTCCAGCACGGGCATCTCGACATCCATGCAGATGACGTCCGGGCGCAGTTCGGCCGCGAGCGCGACCGCTTCGGCACCGTTGCGCGCCTCGCCGACGACCTCGATGCCGTCCTCCGATTCGAGGATAATGCGGAACCCGGAGCGCACGAGCTCCTGGTCGTCGACGAGCAGTACGCGGATCATGAGCCGTCCCGTTCCGCGAGCGGCACGCGCGCTCGCACGATGAATCCTCCGGTCTCGCGTCGCCCGGCCTGCACGGTCCCGCCGACGGCGCCGATGCGCTCGCGCATGCCTCGGAGCCCGAGGTGCGCGCCCGGCGCGCTGGTGAGCGGCGGAGCCGCCGCCACGGACCCGGGGTCCCCGGCGGTCTGATCCGGACGGCCCTTCCCGAGTGTCGAGCGCACGCCGTCGTCGCTCACCTCGACCTCGACCGCACCCGGTGCGAAGCGCAGCCTGACCGCGGCTTCGGCGCCGCGGCCCGCGTGCTTCCGGACGTTCGTGAGCGCCTCCTGCACCACCCGGTACAGCGCGACGTCGACGAGCATCGGAAGCGGCACCGGCGTGCCGACGACGATGAGCGTCGCGGGCGTGCCCGCGCCCTGGGACTCCTCGATGAGGCTCTGCACCTGCGCGATCCCGACCGTCGACGCCGTATCGTCCGCCTCGGGCGTCCGGAGCGTGTGGACGAGCTGCCGCAGCTCGGCCACGGCACTGTGGGCGCTCTCCTCGACGATCTCGAGCGCCCGCGCCGCCGCGCTCGGGTCTCGCTCGAGGCTGCGCCGCGCCGCCGCAGCCTGGATCCCCATCACCGACACGTGATGCGCCACCACGTCGTGCAGCTCACGGGCGATCGCGATGCGATCCAGAGCCACGGCCTGCGCGGCACTCGTCTGACGCTCCAGATCGAGCTCGCGCCCCTGCGCCTCGAGCTGCGCCTGCAGGCGCGCCGCCCTCCAGGAGCGCTCGCCGAATGAGAACGCCCCGCCGAAGTAGAGCAGGTTCGTGACGATCTGAATCACGGCGAAGGTGGCGTAGGCCGAGAAGATGCCCGAGCGGGACACCCCGGGGAACGCGTCCTCCGACGACGAGGAGACCACGAGCGAGACGACGAGCCACAGGACCATGGCGACGGCGATGCCGAATCGGGTCCAGAACGCGAGGACGCGCCTGGGCTCCCACGCGCCGACGGTGTAGAGCGCGATGAAGAGGCCGATGTTGGTGATCAGCACCTCCGGCACCGTGTACTCGCCGCAGATGTAGAAGCCGACGGCGGTGACGAGCGCCACCGGCACCGGGTAGCGCCGGCGCAGCGCGAGCGGGAGTGTGCAGAGCCCGAGCCCCACCACCCACACCCACGGCGGGGCCGGATGCTCGAAGATCCCGATGCGCCGGTAGAGCAGCGAGGTGAGGGTCGCGGAGAACGCGAGCAGGATCGCGAGGCCCGTATCCGCCCGCAGCGCCGCGGCGTCGGGCGCGGGCCGGGCCCACGTGGCTGTGCTCGCCGCGCGCGCCTCGGTTCTCGTCATGGCTTCCAGCGTAGGGCGTGCGCGGCGCCGGGCGCCTCCTCCGTGCGGCGGGAGCGGCCCAGCCCGGTCCGCGCCGCGAGATCCGCCTCTCGGAGGAGCGGCCTCACCCGTTGGGGGGAGGTCTTCGGCCGCGGCGATTCCCTAGCGTGGAAGCAGCGAAAGGAGCGACATGATCACCATCTCAGGCATCAGCCGCAGCTTCGGCGACCGCTTGGTGCTCGACGACGTCGGCTTCCGTGTCGAGGGCGGTCGCATGACCGGCTTCGTCGGGGGCAACGGGGCGGGCAAGACCACGACGATGCGCATCATCCTCGGCGTGCTGTCCGCGGACCGCGGGGAGGTCTCGCTCGACGGCCGACCGCTCACCCCGGCCGACCGCGCGGGCTTCGGGTACATGCCCGAGGAGCGAGGGCTGTACCCCAAGATGAAGGTGCTCGAGCAGCTCGTCTATCTCGGCCGGCTGCACGGGATGGGCGCAGCGGCGGCCAAGAGCTCGGCGAGCGACCTGGTCGAGCGGCTGGGCCTCGGGGAGCGCGCGAACGACACGCTCGAGAGCCTCTCGCTCGGCAATCAGCAGCGCGCTCAGATCGCGGCGGCGCTCGTGCACCAGCCGTCGGCACTCGTGCTCGACGAACCGTTCTCGGGGCTCGACCCGATGGCGGTGGAGGTCGTGCTCGCCGTGCTCCGGGACTACGCCGCCGAGGGGGTTCCCGTGCTCTTCTCGTCGCACCAGCTCGACATCGTCGAGCGGCTCTGCGACGACCTCGTGGTGATCGGCGGCGGCAGGATCCTGGCCCAGGGCTCGCGGGAGGATCTGCGCGCCGAGCACTCCGGCCGCGTGTTCGAGATCGAGCTCGCCGGCGCCGAGGGCGACGCCGGGTGGGTGCGGGATCAGCCGGGCGTCGTCGTCACGCACCTCGACGGCGGGCTCGCCCGGTTCGAGGCCGAGACCGACGCGGCCGCCCAGACGGTGCTGACCGTCGCCGTAAACGGGGAAGACCCCGCCCTCAGCCGGGTCAAGCGCTTCGGCCCCGTGACCCCCTCGCTGGCCCAGATCTTCAAGGAGGTCGTGCGATGAGCACCCAGACCCGATCCCCCCAGACCCGATCCGCCGCGGCGCGACCCGCGGGCAAGCCGGGCGCCCGACCCGTGACGGGCCCGCAGGGCGCGTGGCTCGTCGCCGAGCGCGAGATCACGACCCGCCTGCGCAGCAAGGCGTTCCTCGTCTCGACGGGCATCCTGCTGCTGCTCGTGCTCGCGAGCGTGCTCTTCAGCGGCTTCATGGCGAAATCCGGCGGCTTCGGCGACGCCACGCGGGTCGCCGCCGTGGGCTCGGCGCAGCAGGTGCTCGCCCCGCTCGACGGCGAAGGGCTCGAGGTGACCGATGCCCCCGACCGCGCCGCGGCGTCGCAGCTCGTGCTCGACGGCGAGGTCGACGCGGCGGTGGTGCCGGGCGGCGACACCCCGGTCGACCTGACCGTGATCGCGAACGAGGAGGCGCCGACGAGCGTCGTCCAGGCGCTCTCCGCCGCTCCCACGGTGGAGCTGCTGGCCCCCTCGGACACCAACCCGATGCTGGCGTACTTCATCGCCATCGGCTTCGGCATCGTCTTCATGATGAGCGCCGTCACCTTCGGGTCCACGATCGCGCAGAGCGTCGTCGAGGAGAAGCAGACGCGCATCGTCGAGATCCTGCTCGCGACCGTCTCGGCGCGCACGATGCTCGCGGGCAAGATCATCGGCAACAGCATCCTCGCCCTCGCGCAGGTCGTCGCGATCACCGCGCTCGCCTCGGTCGGCATGCTCGCGACGGGCCAGGACCTGCTGCTCGGCGAGCTCGGATCCTCCCTCATCTGGTTCGGGATCCTTTTCGCCTTCGGTTTCGTGCTCCTGGCCGGGCTGTACGCGGCGCTCGCCTCGCTCGTCTCGCGGCAGGAGGACATCGGTTCGGTCACGAGTCCGGTGATGATGCTCGTCATGCTGCCCTACGTCGCGGTGATCATCTTCAACGACAATCCGCAGGCGCTCGCGATCATGAGCTACATCCCCTTCTCGGCGCCCGTCGGCATGCCGATGCGGCTCTACCTCGGCACCGCCGAGTGGTGGGAGCCGATCCTCTCGCTCGGCGTGCTGTGCGTCTCGATCGCGATCGTGCTCTGGATCGGGGCCCGCATCTACAGCAACTCGATCCTCCGCACCGGCGTGCGCGTGAAGCTCGCCGATGCGATCAAGGGGTAGCCCGGAGGTCCGGCCGCTCGGAGGCTCGGGCGCACGGCCGGACCTCATCTCCTTGACGTGCGGCACCGATTCAGCGTCGGGCATACAGAATCCTCGGATTCTGTATGCCCGACGCTGAATCGGTGCGCGAGAGGCTCCCCGCGTCGTCTCGGATCGCGGCGTCGCCGCGTCGCCTCGGGTCGCGCAGGATCCGACGCGCCGGACCCGTACCCGACCGGGCGGCTACGCTGGGCGCATGGACGGGCGCACGAGCGGGGCGGAACCGGCCGCGGGCGGCGCGGTCGGCGGCAGCGGCATCGACTGGGGTGAGCTGCGGGCTGCGGCGATCGCCGCTGCGGCACGGGCCTATGTACCGTATTCGCGGTACCCCGTCGGCTGCGCCGCCCTGGTCGACGACGGCAGGATCATCGCGGGCTGCAACGTCGAGAACGCGAGCTACGGGGTCACGCTCTGCGCGGAGTGCACGATGGTCGGCGAACTCCACATGGGCGGGGGCGGTCGGCTCGTCGCGTTCGACTGCGTCAACGGATCGGGCGAGACGATCACGCCCTGCGGGCGCTGCCGTCAGCTGCTCTTCGAGGCGGCCGCCCCGGGGCTCGTGCTCAACACGCCGGCCGGCCTGCGCTCGATCAAGGAGATGCTGCCGCAGGCGTTCGGCCCAGCCGACCTCTGAACCGCGAGGCCCCGCGCGCACCGCTGCGCGGAGCGGGAGCCCCGAGTCCCGAGCCCGGACCCGACGCGATGTCGGACGTCGGGGATAGGCTTGCCGCGTGAGTACGACCCCAGCCCCGCGCCCCGAGATCAACCCCTGGGCCGCACTGTGGTCGATGGTGCTCGGCTTCTTCATGATCCTCGTCGACACGACCATCGTGTCGGTCGCCAACCCGACCATCATGCGTGGGCTCGACACGACGATGGTCGCGACCCTGTGGGCGACGAGCGCCTACCTGCTGGCCTACGCGGTGCCCCTGCTCATCACCGGCAGACTGGGCGACCGGTTCGGCCCGCGCCGCATCTACCTGCTCGGCCTTGCGGTGTTCACCCTCTCCTCGCTGGCCTGCGGCCTGTCGACGAGCATCGAGGCGCTCATCGCCGCGCGCGTGTTCCAGGGGCTCGGCGCCGCGCTCCTCACCCCGCAGACGATGGCGGTGATCACGCGCATCTTCAAGCCGCGCGAGCGCGGGTCGGCGATGGCGATCTGGGGCATCACGGCGGGCGTCGCGACGCTCGTCGGCCCGATTCTCGGAGGGTTCATGCTCGACGCGTGGGGCTGGGAGTGGATCTTCATCATCAACGTGCCGGTCGGCGTCATCGCCTTCGTGCTCGCCCTGCGGTTCGTGCCGAAGCTCGACACCCATGCGCACCGGTTCGACTGGGTCGGCGTGCTGCTGAGCGCAGCCGGCATGTTCATGCTGGTGTTCGGCATCCAGGAGGGCGAGAGCTTCGACTGGGGCACCATCTGGGGGCCGGTCTCGGTCTGGGGCCTCATCATCGCGGGTGCGGTCGTGCTCGTGCTCTTCGTGGTGTGGCAGCGCGTGCAGCGGGGCGAGCCGCTCGTGCCGCTCGAGATCTTCTCCGATCGCAACTTCTCGGTCGGATCGGGCACCATCGTGATGGTCGGGGTGTCGATGACCGGCATGTCGCTGCCGCTCATGTTCTACCTGCAGCTGGTCCGAGGGCTCACGCCGACGCAGTCCGCGCTGATGCTCGTGCCGATGGCGGTCGGCTCCGTGCTGCTCGCGCGGCCCGTCGGCAAGCTCATCGACCGCCGGGATCCGCGGCGCATCGCGACCCTGGGACTCGTGCTGCAGGTGGCGAGCCTCGGCCTCTTCTTCGTGATGATGCGGCCCGATACGCCGCTGTGGATGCTGCTGATCCCGAGCACGATCCTCGGCGTCGCCAACGCGTTCATGTGGGGCCCGCTCGCGTCGATCACCACGTTCGGCCTTGCCCCCGAGCTGGCGGGCGCCGGGTCCGGCGTCTATAACACGAGCCGGCAGGTCGGCGCCGTGCTCGGCTCGGCGGCGATGGCGGTGCTCATGCAGTCGCGGCTGACTGCGGAGCTCGGAGAGGCTGCGGGATCCGGAGCCGGGGGCGAGGGCGCTGCGGGCGTCGGCGCGCTGCCGACGGCACTGCACGAGGGCTTCTCGGCCGCGATGGGCCAGTCGATCTTCCTGCCGATGGCCGGCATGCTGGCCGCGGCCGTCATCACTCTCTTCTTCGCGAGGCGGCCCGAGCGCACGGGCCAGGTCGCCGTCGTCGCCGGCGAGTGATGGAGCCGCGCCGGGTGGCGGGGCCGCGGCCCCGTCCGCGAATCGCACCCAGACCGCACGAATCATCCCACGAAAGGACCGCAGCATGATCCTCGCCTTCTCAGTAGCCCCGTCCGGAGTCGGCGCTTCGGGTCCGGCATCCGACGACAGCGGCTCGGTGTCGCAGGCGGTCGCCGCTGCGATCCGGGTCGTCCGCGCGTCGGGCCTCCCGCACCGCACCTCGTCGATGTTCACCGAGGTCGAGGGCGAGTGGGACGAAGTGTTCGACGTCGTGAAGCGGGCCACGGAGGCCGTGCTGCCCTACGGGTCGCGGGTCTCGCTCGTGATGAAGGCCGACATCCGTCCGGGATACGAGGGCGAGCTCGACGGCAAGCTGGAGCGGCTCGAGCGCGCGGTCGCTGATGGGGCGACACCTCGGGAGTAGAGATTCGCTCCGCGCGTATGCAACCGCTCGCGATCGATGTCGTCACCGTCGGGATCGTCCGCGGTGCCGGTGGCGACGAATACCGTTCGCGCGTCAACGCGTGTCACGACCAAGATGCCTGGCTCGACGGGGTGCGCAAGGCTCCCGAGAACGGGCTACCGCAGGTCCGCGACGCGTAGTTGGAGCCAGAGGGCCAAGATGCGATCGGCGTCACTGAGGTCGACGCCAAGCCGGGTCCGGACCTGTCGTATCCGGTATCTCACCGTCTGTTCGTGCACATTGAGCCGTTCTGCCACGCGGGGCGCGCTTCCCCGCTCCTCGAGCCACGCGAGCAGAGTTTCGCGCGTATCGCGTTCGTCGGGCGCAAAGAGCTGATCGGCTTCGGGCAACTGAAGGTCGGTGGCACCGAGCGCGTCAGCGCACGCGCGCAAGATCAACTGGGGCTGCACTTCATCAGGCGTGGCGATTGCCAGACGCATCGAGCGTGCGCACTCTGCGACCTGAACGGCGCGGACTGCGTCGGCTGCGATAGTTGAGCTCAGCTTCCTCGGGTAACTGAGTCCGCAGTGCGCGGTGCGGCCGATGAGGCGGGTGAGTTCGGGGAGGAGCCGCTCGAGCGAGCGCACCACGGGATCCGTGGCGGTGCTCGAGAGGAGCGCCACCACCACTCCGTCCATCACGGCGCACACACTGCCGGGAAAGTACACAGAGAGGTGGCGCGAGGCGGCTGTGCGTACCTCGGAGAGATCGCCTTCCGGGACCGTGCCGCAGTCGATCGCCAACACGAGGTAGTGCTGCTCTGGCCGAATGCCGAGTACGGTTCTGTCGTTTTCATGCGAAGCGCCGGAGAGTAACCGACGCAGCGCAGTCTCGCGCGAGCGCTCATCGCCATGGTCGAAGCGCCACGCGTCGACAATGTATCCCGCGGCCAGCTCGGCGGCGCTGCGAAGGACTTCTTCCTTCTCTGGAGGGATCGGGGTGCTCAGGTCATCGCCGAGCGGATCGATCACCCAGATCGAGCCGAGCAGAATATTACCGGCGCGCAGCGGGAGGGCCGCGCGCGGGGCGAAGTCGTCCTCGGAGGGGAATCGAGAGATGCCGTCGGTCGCGAACACCTGCCGGTAGCGGATCTCGTTCAGCGGACCATCGGGAGTGCGTCGGGTGAGGATGCCGTTTGCTCGAAGACTGTCGATCGCCTGACCGGGCAGGGCCGAATACGCAAGGATGTTTCGGCGATGATCCTCGATAGCCACTGAGCCGCCGAACGACTGCGCTACCGAGTTGGCCAGGGCAAAGAGTCGGTCGCCCGAATTCGTGCCGAGTTGCAAGCCCGCACCGTGTTCTCCGAGCAAACGGCTGACCAGAGCGTCGAACTCGCGCCACCCGACACTGGGCGCGACCCCAAGCAGATGAATGCCGTGGCGCACGCATGCACCGATGAGCCCAGCAGCGTCCTGTCCGAGGTGGGAGCGAATCACGATGCCGCTCGCCTGTGCCGCCGTGAGCTGCTCGCACAGCAGGTCGATGCGTTCCGGGCTCAGCTCGGAGTGCGCGGTGAGCATAATGAGCTGGCCCGCGAGTTGCTGCTCGAGCAGATCGGTGTCGTAGTACGCGACGCCGAGGAGGGCGGCGGGGCGCTGCGGTGCGTGCAGCACCGTGACTACGCCGTGTCCCATCTGCGTTACGAGGCTGCCGATCGGCAGGCCCATAGACAGTGGGGTCAGTGCGCTTGTGCGCGAATTCGATAGAGACACAGGTAAAGATTAGCGATTTCGATAGGAATGAGGCGCTATTTGGTTTCTACAGTCGGTACTGACGAGAACGAAGGAGTGTCGACGTGGCAGGTAGAGGGTTCCATGATCCCCGGCTCGAGCGGATCTTTCCGCCGAACGCGGAGGTCAACGCGCAGGGTGTTCTCGAGGTCGGCGGCTGCCCCGTACCGGAACTTGCCGAGCAGTATGGAACCCCGGTGTACGTGATTGACGAGGAAGGGCTACGGGAGCGCATGCGGGCCTACCGGGATGGCCTCGCCGCCCGCTGGCCGAACAGTCAGGTCGCCTTCGCGTCGAAGTCGTTCCCAGTTCTCGCCGCGTACGCGATTGCCGCCGCCGAGGGCCTCGCGATCGACGTGGCCGGCGCCGGCGAACTGCTGCTCGCGCTCGAGTCGGGGGCTCCCGCCGAACTCATCCACTTGCACGGCAACGCCAAGAGCCGGGAAGAGCTCGTGCTCGCGGTCGACGCCGGCGTCGGCGCGATCGTGCTCGATGGCGAGGCCGATGTGGAGCGACTCCACGCCTTGCTGACTCGCCCCCAGGACGTGCTCATCCGTATCATTCCGGGAGTGAATCCTCGCGTGCCGAAGGCGATCTCCACCGGCGGCGAGACCTCGAAGTTCGGATTGCCGATCCCGCAGGCGAAGGAGCTCATCGCGCGGCTCGAGAGCCACCCGTTCATCAACGTGGTGGGCCTTCACATGCACATCGGTTCGCAGGTGCTCGAGGTCGAGCCGTTCCAGCGCGCGGTCGAGGCGGTGCGCGAGCTCGGCGAGTTCCCGGTGTACAACATCGGCGGCGGCCTCGGGGTGAATTACAACGTGAAGCACGATGCGCCGAGCCTCGACGAGTACCTCGACGCGATCACCGCCGCCGCGAAGCGAGTGCTCCCCGGGGGGAGCCGTCTCATCATCGAGCCCGGCCGTTCGCTCGTGGCACGCACCGGTATGACGGCGTACCGCGTCAACAACGTGAAGCGCACGGGCGCCACTTTCGTGGCCGTCGACGGCGGCCTCGCCGACCAGCTGAACGTCGCCCTGATGAACATGGAGTTCACGCCTATCGTGGCGAACCGTGCGAGCACGCAGCCCGACACCGTTGCGCAACTCGTGGGACGCCAGTGCGAATCGGGCGACCTGCTCGTCGACCAGGCCGAGCTCGCCGCCCCCGCGACGGGCGACACGATCGTGCTCGCCGCGACCGGCGCGTACGGCTATACGCTCTCCAACAATTACAACGGAGCATTGAAGCCCGCCGTCGTGTTCTGCCGCGATGGCGAGAGCCGTCTGGCGGTGCGCCGCCAAACCTACGCAGAGTTCCTCGGCCACCACGTCGGCCCCAGCGAGGAAGCCTGGGCCTCGTGACCCGCCCCTGATGCTCTGATCCGATTCTCCACGTCACCGACCACGATTCCCCAAGGAAGAGGAACCCACCATGAAGACGCTCATCAAGATCTCGGCTGCGGCAGCGGTCGTCGCCGCACTCGGCCTCACCGCCTGTTCCGGCGCCGGAGACTCCGCCCAGGCACAGGACGACACCGTGGCGCTCACCACGGGGGTTGACAAGGCCGCAGAGGCTGCCCTGCCCCAGTCGATCCGCGACGCGGGCGTCATCCGCGCCGCAGCCGGCATCCCGTACCCTCCGTTCATCCTGCTGGAAGGGGAGAAGCAGACCGGCCTCGATCCCGATCTGGCCCAGGCGCTTGGTGAGAAGCTGGGTGTCGAGTTCAAGATCTCGCACCAGGCGTTCGAGACCGTGATCCCGTCGCTGCAGGCGAAGAAGTTCGACATCATCATGTCTGGCATGAATGACACGGTGGAGCGCGAAGGCACCCTCAACTTCATTGAGGAAATCTACGCCGGCTTCACCATCGTCGTGAAGGCGGGCAATCCCGAGGGCATCAACGGACTGCAGGATCTCTGCGGTCACCCGGTTGCCGTGCAGAAGGCGAGCGCGCAGCTCGACCTGCTCACCGACCTCGCCGCCACCTGCACCGCCGAGGGCAAGGGCGAGTTGACCATCCAGCAGCTGCCCACCGCGCAGGATCCGCAGACCGCGCTCAAGGCCGGCCGGGTGGTGGCATACCCCGTCGATGCACCCGTCGCCGCCTACACCGTCGCGACCGCGGGCGACGGCAAGGACTTCGAGATGGTCGAAGATCCCGAGTACCCCGCCGGTGTGAACCCCGTCTACACGGGCATCGGCACCCTCAAGGAGAACACCGAGCTCACCGAGGCGCTGCGTCTCGCACTCCAGTCGCTCATCGACGATGGCGTCTACCAGGACATTCTCGAGAAGCACAACCTCGGCAACTTCGCGACCGAAGAAGCGATCGTCAACGGCGCATCGCTGGAGGGATAGGGACCACCATGACGCACGCAACTGTGACGGCCCCGGAGCAGGATCGGAGCTTCGATATCGCAGCTCTCCCGCTCCGTCGGCCCGGCCGGTGGATCTGGGCGATCGCCCTGATGCTGTTCGGCGCCTGGCTCATTCAGGCGCTCTGGACCAACAAGAACATCGACTACTCGGTAGTACGGCAATACCTCTTCAATTCGGAGATCGTGTCTGGCGTCGGTGTGACATTGCTCATCACAGCGGTCGCGATGATCATCTCCACGGTGCTCGCCGTGATCCTCGCAGCGATGCGCTTGTCGAGCAATCCCGTGGCAGTCGCCTTTTCCTCCCTCTACGTGTGGTTGTTCCGCGGTACGCCGCTCCTCGTGCAGATCGTCATCTGGGGCTACTTCGGCCTCATCTTCGAGAAGATATCGCTCGGCGTCCCGTTCACAGATGTGGTGTTCTGGTCGATCGACACCAACGTGCTGCTCACTGCATTCGTGGCAGGTATCATCGCCCTCACGCTGAACGAGGCCGCCTACTCGGCCGAGATCGTGCGTTCGGGCATGCTGTCCGTGGACGCGGGCCAGAAGGAGGCAGCCGCATCGCTCGGCATGAGCCCGCTCGCCACCTTCGTACGCATCCTTCTGCCGCAGGCGATGCGCGTCATCATTCCGCCGCTCGGCAACGAACTCATCTCGATGATCAAGAACACGTCGTTGCTCTCCCTCATCGCCGTGATGGAGGTCTACACGCGGGCCACGCAAATCTCAGCGCAGAATCTGAAGCAGGTCGAGCTGCTCATTGTGGTGAGCATCTGGTATCTCCTCATCGTGTCGATCCTGTCGATACCGCAGCACTATCTCGAACGATACTTCGGCCGCGGCGTGGAGCGCAACGCGCCCGCCTCGACGTTGCAGAAGGCGCGTGATATGACCGGCGCAATCGCCGTCCAGTTCCAGGGAAAGATGAAGAAGGGGAAGAGCCGTGGCTGATCTCACCACCGCGCAACTCAGCGATGCCGCCCTCGTCCAACTCCGCGGAGTGCGCAAGCAGTTCGGGAGCCTGGAGGTGCTGAAAGGCATTTCGATGGACGTGCATGCCGGCCAGGTGTCGGTTCTGCTCGGTCCGTCGGGGTCTGGCAAGTCGACGCTGCTCCGTTGCATCAATCACCTCGAAACGATCGACGGTGGCCGAATCTCTGTCGACGGTGAGATCGTGGGCTACCGCCCCGAGGGGGATCGCCTCCGTGAGATGCACCCGCGCGACGTGGCCAAGCAACGCCGGTCGATCGGCATGGTGTTCCAGCGATTCAATCTGTTCCCGCACAAGACAGCGCTCGAGAACATCATCGAGGCACCGATGATCGTGTCGAAGCGCAGCAAGGCCGACGCCGTGGCGGAGGCGCGCCGACTGCTCCGCCGAGTGGGGCTCGATGCGTGGGCCGACCACTATCCTGCGCAGCTTTCCGGCGGCCAGCAGCAGCGCATTGCGATCGCCCGAGCGCTCGCGATGAAGCCGAAGCTGATGCTGTTCGATGAGCCCACGTCGGCGCTCGATCCGGAGCTCGTGGGCGAGGTGCTCGACGTGATGAAGGAGCTCGCACACGAAGGTATGACGATGGTCGTGGTGACACACGAGATCGGTTTCGCGCGCGAGGTTGCCGACCAAGTCGTGTTCATGGACGGTGGGGTCGTCGTGGAGGCAGGCGCTCCAGCGGACGTGATCGACGACCCGCAGCATCTACGAACACAAGGATTCCTCCAGAGCGTGCTCTAACAGCGCCGGCCGCCCGCCCGTGTGGGCCATGTCCCGCAGCCCGTCCGTCAGCGGCTCCCACCCGTCCTGACCCGTTCGAGGCCGGACAGCTTCCGCTGGATCGCCGGGAGACCGATGTCGCCGCACCCGACCAGCGTGAGCGAGCGGAGCAGGGGGAGATCGTTGACGACCCCGACATCGGTGAGCTTCGAGCAGTACTGGATGTCGAGGTGCTCGAGACGCTCCAGTCTCGCCAGGTCGGAGACGTCGCCCAGCGCGCTCAGGTTCTTGAGTCGGAGCGACTCCAGCTCGGGGAGCGCTTCGATCCCCGCGAGGGAGCGCAGCGAGCGGCCGCCGAGCAGGCCGAGTCGGCGGATTCTCGTGGGCTCCAGAAACCCGAACACCGCGGCGCCCGACGGGACGGTCAAGAGGTTCAGCTCCTCCAGCGGGAGCGCGAGCGCCCGGAGCACGTTGGAGAAGGAGCGCAGTGGGGTGATCGAGAGGCTCCGGAGCCGCGGGAAGTGCTCGGGATCGAACCGGAAGGGCGCATCGACGTACAGCGCCCTCAGATTCGGCACGCGCACGTCCGGCCACACCAGGGTGCGATCCCCGACGTGGATGCTGAGATCCTCCAGGCCGTCGGGGAGATCGCCCTGCCGCAATCCGGTGACGACGCCCGGGAGCACTCGTCCCGGTCCGATGCTGAGCGACCTCAGGGGCGTCATCGCGCCGATCATTCCCGGGAGGCCGTCGAGCGGGCCGTCCGGCGGAGCCCACAGGTGCGCCTCGGTGATCCGGGACACCCGCTCGGCGTCGATGGGGCGATCGAACGGGACGATGTCCCGATCCGGGAGATCGAAACGATCCCGGTGCGCGCTGTGCAGGAGTACGGTCCGCCGCATCTTGACTCCTCCGCCTGGGCCCCGGGCGCGGTCGCGCCGCATCCCAGCGTATCCGCGGATCCCTTACGAAGTGCGCAGCGTCATCGACACGTATCCCGAGAACCCGGCTCGGCCCGCGAACCGCACCGGGCGGGTGCTGGATTCGGTGAATCCGAGCTTCCGGTAGAGGCCGAGCGCGGGGGCGTTCGTGTCCTTGATATCGCGGAGCACGAACGTGTCGTAGGGGAGCTGCAGCAGGTGCTCCATCAGTGCGGTCGCGACACCGCGCCCCTGATGCTCCGGCGACGTGGTGACGAACCCGATCTCCGCGAGGCCGGGCCGCGCGCCGTCGTATGCGCCGAGGAACTGGCTCCGGACGATGCCGTAACCGATCAGGCCGTGCAGTCGTCCGAGGGCGCGCTGCATCTCCCGACGCCGCGGATCGAAGCACTCCTGATCGCCCTCCGTCACGGAGGCGAGCGCCGCGGGGGCGCCGTCGACCAGGGCGACGAAGAATCGCTCGAGCAGCAGCATGTGCGCGAATGCGTCGGCCAGGACCCGGGGATCCTTCGAGAAGTATGCGAAGTCCTCGGCGAACCCCCGTACGAGCACCTCGGTGACCGGCCGGCGGAACTCCTCGCCGAGCGCATCGCCGCGCATGATCTCAATGGTCACGGTGTCCCCTCCCCGAGCAGGAGGCGCAGCACGATGTCGACGTCCGACTCCTCGACCCCGCCCGGGATGACCGATCGCATGCCCGCGATGCCGGACAGCGCGGCGAAGTAGGTGGCGGTGAGGCGGGCGGGGTCACCGCCCGCGAACCGTCCGGCGGCCTGCCCGCGCCGCACGAGATCCGCGAACGCGTCCCACAGCGGGCGCTGCGCCGTTGCGAGCCGAGCCGACGTGCCGGACGGGGTGTCGGTCAGGAACCCCTGGTTGATCACCAGGAAGAACTCGGCCTCGCCGTGTCCCCGCGAGAGGTCGTTCAGAAAGACGCGCGTGAACTCGCGCACCAGGGTGAGCGGATCCCCGTCGCTCGACAGCTCGACGGAGGCGGCGACCAGTCCGGTGATGGCCTGATCCAGCAGTGCGTCGAACAACTCCTCCTTGCTCGCGTAGTGCCGATAGAGCGAACCGGTGCTGAGGCCGGCGGCCGCCGCGATGTGCCTGATGCTCGTCGCGGCGAACCCCCGCTCGGCGAAGACGCGCACCGCGGCGCCCTCGATGGCCAGGCGGGTCGCATCGCGCATCGCGGCGTTCTGCTCCGCAGACCTGGTCATGGGTGCGCCCAAAGAATGAACATGTGTTCATTGTATGCCTCGTCGCCGGGTTCGGGAACCCCGATGCCGGCCCGGTTCCCCACCGAGGTCTCCCTGGTGCGTCAGGGCTGCCGGGGCTGCGTGCTCCCGGGGCTCGGCGGCGCCGTCGTTCCCGCTGCCGGTGCCGCTGGCGGTGCCGCTGCCGGTGCCGCTGCCGCTGCCGCTGCCGCGGGGCGGTCGCGTCGCGCCCAGAGCGCCCCGTATCCGAGGAACATGGCCGTCCCCGCCGCGAACGTGGTCACGACGAGCGTGTTCGTGTGCCGATCGCGGGCCTGGTCGCAGGCGAGGTCCGCCCGGAGCGAATCGATGTCGCTCTTCAGCACCCGCTGGTTGAAGGTCAGCATGGTCGACTCGACCTCGAGCTCCTGACTGCGATGCACCGTGGGCGGCTCCCACCGCGACGGGCCGGCGTTGGCGCACCGGAGCGTGATGTCCTCGTTTCCGGCGCCGTCCGAGGCGACCACGATGGTCGGAGTGTGGAACCACGCGAACATCACCGTCGCCAGTGCCGCGACGATCAGGACGAGGTACGCGGGGCGCTTCCATCGCCCCGGTTCGGCGGGAATCGGAGGGATGGTGCTCACTGCTCTGCTCTCCTTCGCTCGCATCGCACCGCCCCGGCGTCACCGATCGCGATCGCCCCTCGGTGCGATGCCGTCACTGCTTCGAGCCTATACGCGAACCAAATCGGTGGTCACACTTGTGTCGACGACCTGCGCCGACGCACCGCGGGTCGGATCGCGCGCATCTCGCGCGCATCTCGCACCCGTCTCCGGGCCGACCCACTACCGTCCCGCCGAAATGGCATCGGCGTCGATAGTGGCTCGGCGGGACGATAGTGGCTCGGCGGGCCGATAGTGGCTCGGGGCCGATAGTGGCTCGGTGGGAGGGTAGCGGGCCCGAGTGGGCTGGGGATCACGCTCGCCGCGGGCGATCCGGACGTGAACGGCGGAAGGCCCCCGATCAGTCGGAGCTGATCGAGGGCCTTCCTCTGGTTGCGGGGGCAGGATTTGAACCTACGACCTCCGGGTTATGAGCCCGGCGAGCTACCGAACTGCTCCACCCCGCGGCACACCCCCACGCTATCGAGAGATCGGGGGAGACCGCCAATCGACGCGTTCCTCGGCGCGCCGCGGGCCGGATCCCGCACCGCGGGCGGCCGAGCGGCAGGGCTTCAGAGCGGCCCGAAGGGCACCCCGCCGCGGTCGACCGATCCGTCGGCCGATCCATGGGTCGATCGCGCGCTCCACGCGCGGAGGTCGCGTTCGAGGAGCTCCCAGAACCGCCGATCGCGCGCCGCCCTCCGCCTGAGCGCGGCTCGGGAGCGGCCCAGGATCAGCGCAGGAACCACGATTCCCGCCCCGACCAGGCCGACGACGCACAGGAGCGCGATCGCGAACGGCGCGAGCCGCGCGGGATCCTGCCAGACCTCAGCGCCTGACGCACTGGCGAAGACGATCACGAACGCGGCGACGATGCCCCCGGCGAACACCAGCCCGCGACCGGCGGATCCCGGTCCGCGGATCACGATCACGCTGTCGGCGTCCGGCAGCCGGTCGCGCGAGCGCGCGACCCCGGCGCCGCAGCCGAGCGCGAGCGCTGCGCCGATCCCGCCGAGCGGCCACAGCGGTGCGGGGGATCCGAGGTGCAGCGAGACCACGACGCCGAGGACGATGAGGGTCGCGCCGATCCCGATCCCCGCGGCCCACGCGGCCTGCCGGGCGCCGCGGGCGCGCGCGATCTCGCGCAGGCGCGAGCGGGCCGTCGCCGGGTGCGCCGCGGCGAGTTCGGGATCGAGCCAGTCGTCGAGGGTGCGCTCGGCGGCGGCCCGTCCGCCGTCGGAGCCGGGGGCGTCGCGTCCGGGTGCAGCTCCACTCATCCCCTCACCCTACGGCTCAGGCGCATGTGCGCCCCGCGCGGCAGGCAGCTGGCCCTGCCCGGGCCGTCGCGAGTCCGCGCGGCGCGAATAGACTTCCCGGGTGATCGTCTTCACCCTGCTCTTCGTGCTGGCCCCGGCGCTCGTGCTCCTGGTCCTCGCGGTCGCGCAGCGCATGCGGTCCCGGCAGCCGGTCGGCACGGTAGTCGCGGAGTACGCGCCGCTGCCGCACGCGACCCTCCTCTACGACGCGGTGATGACCGGCTCCGACGCGCGCGCACTGCCCGCGGCGCTCGTGGACCTCGCGGTCCGCCGGAAGGTGCGGCTGCTGGTCGCGTCCGAGAGCCCCGGGTCGGAGCAGCGCGATCCCGGCAACCGCTCCGGGCACCTCGCCGCCTCCGCTCCGACGGGGCCGTCGCCGTCGCCGTGGAAGCGTCGCGGGTCCGCGATCGGCGCTTCCCTCTCGGTCGAGATCGCCGCGGGGGCGACGTTCACCGAGCAGGAGCGGCGCGTCCTCGCCGTGTTCCTCGGCGAGGAGGCCGGGGATCGCGCGGTGCGCCGACTGTCGACCGATCGCGGCGCGACCGGTCGCCGAGCCGCGGCCCTGCTGCAGGACACGATCGAGGAACTCGCCGGGTCGGGCCTCATCGCCGCGCGCGCCGTGCGCTGGCCGCACCTCGTGATCAGGATCCTCGGCGTCGTCGGCATCGTGCTCGCCGCGCTCTTCGCGATCGTCTGCGGGCTCCTGTGGACGCAGGAGCCCGAGGCCCCGGTCTGCTGCGGCATCGCGGTCGGCGGGCTCGCGCTGACCATCGCGGCCCTCGTCGTCTGCCCGGGGCCGTGGCGTCGATTCCTGCCCGAGAGCCTGCCGATCCGGCGCCATCTCGCCGGCATGCGCGAGTACATCCGGCTCGCCGAGGCCGAGCGCATGCGCGTGCTCGAATCCCCGCGCGGTGCGATCCGGGAGCCGGTCGCCCCGGGCATCGAGCGCATCCGAGTCACCGAGCGGCTGCTGCCCTACGCGATCCTCTTCGGAGAGGAGCGCCAGTGGGCCGAAGTGCTGCGCGCCGAGGCCGCGGGGATCGAGCCCGGAGCGGTCGACGCGCTGGCCGCGACCGCGGACGTCGCCCTGCTCGCGATCCAGCTCGCCGAGGTCGCCGCGGTGATCGTCGACGCCGCGCGGACGGCCGGAGAGCTGGTGGATGCGGGCGGTTCCCTGATCGGCGGGATCGGCGACCTGCTCAGCATCGATCTGTGAGGGCGTTCGGGATCCGGGATCGCGGGTACGCGCGATCCGCGGCGCGATCCGCGTGGCGCGAATCGTGTCGGCTTCCGCGCGACCGTGCCGCACCGATTCGGCTCCCGACGATCAGTTCCGGCTGACAAGTGGTAGCAGTCGGCCGAATCGGTGCTGGAGGGCGACGGTTGCGGCCGTTGCGACGGTTGCGGCCGTTGCGATCGGCCGGAGCGCGGACCGCGCGGGGCCGGCCGGATGCCGGGTCTCCGGCCCGAGGACTCGCCCGGGCGCGCGACTCATGAGAAGCTGAGGGCATGAGCCAGCCGCATTCCGCCCTGCCCGGTGCCGATCTCGCCGGGGACGTCCTGCCGCACGCCGACATCGATCCCGATGGCCTGCTCGAGTACTCGGTGGTGTTCACCGACCGGTCGCTGAACCACATGTCGTCCCGGTTCGTCTCCGTGATGCAGCGGAGCCTCGAGATCCTGCGCTCGGCCTACAACGCCGAGACCGCGGTCATGGTCAACGGAGGCGGCAGCTACGCGATGGAGGCGGTCGCGCGCCACTTCGCGGCGGGCGGTCGCGCGCTCGTCGTGCGCAACGGCCTGTTCTCCTACCGCTGGTCGCAGATCCTCGAAGCGGGATCGATCGCCGAGAGCGTCGCGGTCTGCGCCGCGCGACCGGAGTCCGATGCCCACCAGGCGGCGTGGAGCCCCGCCCCGATCGACGAGATCGTCGCGAGGATCCGCGCCGAGCGCCCCTCGGTCGTATTCGCGCCGCACGTCGAGACCGCGTCGGGCATGCTGCTGCCCGACGACGACGTGCGCGCGCTCGCCGCAGCCGCGCACGAGGTCGGCGGCGTCTTCGTGCTCGACTGCATCGCGTCGGGCGCGATGTGGGTCGACATGGCCGATCTCGGCGTCGACGTGCTGATCAGCGCTCCGCAGAAGGGCTGGAGCGGCACTCCCGGCGTCGGCTACGTGATGCTGAACGCCGCTGCCAGGGCGATCGTCGAGTCGCGGCCGTCGACGAGCTTCGCGCTGGACCTGCGCACGTGGCTCGGGATCTCGGACGCCTACCGCGACGGCCGCGCCGCGTACCACGCGACCATGCCGACCGACGCGATCGTGCGCAACCTCGCCACGCTCGAGGAGACGCGGGACCGCGGTTTCGAGGCGCTGCGCGCCGCTCAGATCGAGCTCGGGGAACGCGTGCGCGCGCTCCTCGCCGAGCGGGGTCTGCCGTCGGTCGCGGCAGCGGCGTTCGCCGCGCCCAGCGTCGTCGTCGTGCACACGGACGACCCGGGCCTCCGCGCCGGCGCGAAGTTCGCGGCTGAGGGGCTGCAGATCGCCGCTGGCGTGCCGCTGCACTGCGGCGAACCCGAGACGTTCTCGTCATTCCGGCTGGGGCTCTTCGGGCTCGACAAGCTCGGCGACGTCGACGGCACGGTCGAGCGGCTGCAGGCCGGCCTCGACCGCATGGGCATCACCGCCTGAGCGGCGGCCGCTCCTCCACGGCCGATCGGGCGGCGGGCGCCGATCCTGGATCGGGGGCGCCGCCCCGGTGCGCGCGGGATCGACAGCGCCTGTGGGACCGGCAGCGCTCGGGGGATCGACAGCGCCGGCGGGATCGCCCTGCGGGTTGAAGATCATGAACCCCGCGGCGCAGCAGAGGTCGTAGACGAATGAGCACTCGGCGTCCGTGAGGCTCGCGTGGGAGATCCCGCCGCTCAGCGGGCCGTCGTGATCGAGCGGGTCCAGGTGCAGGTCGGAGGTCCTGCCGTCGAATGCGAGCGGATCGGCTCGTCGGTCGACGATCGATCCGCCGTACGGCCCCGCGCGATCCGCAGTCCGCGCGCCTCGAGGAAGCTCGAGAGCGCCGCGCGGTCGGCATCCACCTGCTCATCGCCCTCGATCCGCATGAAGGTCATCGAGAATCCCATGAGCGACACCGTGCCGGGAGAGGAGTGGACTACGCCTCGGGGACGGTGATGTCGGCGACCGTCGCGTCGTACGCGCCGATCAGGTCGTCGGCGTCGACGAACAGGCTGAAGCCGTGCGCGCCAGCGCCCATCGCGACCCGCCTGCCGACGATGGTCTCGTCGGCGAACACCGGCCAATCGGTCGTGCTGCCGATCGGGGTGATCGTGCCGCGCTCGTACCCCGTCGCCTCGAGGGCGAGTTCGGCCTCGGGCAGGCGGAGCTTGTTCACACCGACGACGGCGCGGAGCTTCGGCCACGAGATCGAGCGGCCCCCGGGCACGAGCGCGAACAGGAACGAGCCGTCCGAGCGCTTCACCACGAGGGTCTTCACGATGCCGGAGGGCGGAACTCCGAGGATCGCGGCGGCCTCCTCGAGCGAGTCGGCCGCGGGGCGCTCGCGGATCTCGATCTCGAGCCCGCGCTCCGCCGCGGCCTCGCGCACCCGGGTATGAGCGTCGGACATGCGGCCTCCCGTCGATCGGTTCGGAACACCCCCATTCTGCCAGCAGCGCGCATCCCGTGGAGCCTGCAGAGCTCGGGTCCGCCCGGGGCGGAATCCGCTCCGAGTGAACCGCGATCCCGAATGTCGGGGGCCCGGTGTACGCTCCGAACCATGAGCATGGGCGGAACGATGGGCGGGCGGGGATCCCGCGTCTCCGCCGGCGACGCCGACCGTCAGCGCGAGCTGAACCGCGATGCCCCGGTCATCCCGGGGCTCGGGCGCCGGATCGCGGAGCTCTTCCGTCCCTACCGTCAGCAGCTCGCGCTCATCATCGCGCTCGTGCTCGTCTCCGCGGGGCTCGGCATCCTGCCGCCGCTCCTCACGCAGCGCGTCTTCGACGACGGGCTCTTCCCGCGGGGCGGCTCGCCCGACCTGCCCGTGCTCGCCTGGCTGACCGGCGCGATGATCGCGGTCTTCGTGCTCTCCGCGCTGCTCGGGATCGTGCAGACGCTGTTCACGGCCCGCGTCGGCAACAGCGTCATGGGCGACCTCAGAGTGCGGCTCTTCACCCACCTGCAGTCGATGGAGCTCGGCTTCTTCACGCGCACCAAGACCGGCGTGATCCAGTCGCGCCTGCAGAACGACGTCGGCGGGGTGGCGAACGTCCTCACGAACACCGTGTCGAACGTGATCGGCAACACCGTCACCGTCGCAGCCGCCGCGGTCGCGATGCTGCTGCTCAGCTGGCAGCTCACGCTGATCGCCGTCGTGATCATGCCGGTGCTGGTCTTCGCGCAGAGACGGGTGGGTCAGGTGCGCGCCAAGATCGCGGGTCGCACGCAGGAATCGCTGTCCGAGATGACGGCGATCACGCAGGAGGCGCTGTCGGTATCGGGCGTGCTGCTCGCGAAGACGTACTCCCGCCAGGGCGCCGAGACCCAGCGATACGCCGACGAGAACCGCACCCAGATCGCGCTGCAGGTGCGGCAGACGATGAGCGGCCAGGTCTTCTTCGCGCTCGTGAACGTGTTCCTCTCGGCCGTGCCGGCCATCGTCTACCTCGTCTCGGGGTGGATCATCGCGAGCGCCCAGGGCGAGGGCTTCGACGCGGGGATCACCGCGGGCACCATCGTGGCGTTCACCACGGTGCAGTCGCGTCTGCTGTTCCCGCTCATGGCGCTGATGCGCATCGCCCTCGATCTGCAGACCTCGGGGGCGCTGTTCGCCCGCATCTTCGAGTACCTCGACCTCCGTCCGGCGATCGTCGATGCGCCGGACGCACGCGATCCCTCGGACGATCCCGGCAGGGCGGGCGCGATCGAGTTCGACGCGGTCTCGTTCAGCTACCCCGATGCGGGGCCCGACGACCGACCGACGCTCGACGGGGTGTCGTTCCACGTGGAGCCGGGGGAGTTCGTCGCCTTCGTCGGCGCCTCGGGGTCGGGCAAGACGACGATCGGTTCGCTCGTCCCGCGCCTCTACGACGCGAGCGCGGGCGTCGTGCGCTACGCGGGCGACGACGTGCGCGAGCTGCGGCAGGAGGCCCTGATGGATCGCATCGGCGTCGTGACGCAGGAGGCCTATCTCTTCCACGCTTCGGTCGCCGCGAACCTGCGCTACGCGAAGCCCGATGCGACGCAGCAGGAGCTCGAGGCCGCGGCACGACTCGCGAACATCCACGACACGATCGCCGGCTTCGCGGACGGGTACGACACGGTGGTGGGCGAGCGCGGCTATCGGTTGTCCGGCGGCGAGAAGCAGCGCATCGCGATCGCGCGCGTGCTGCTCAAGAACCCGCGCGTGCTCGTGCTCGACGAAGCCACGAGCGCACTCGACACGGTCAACGAGCGCATCGTGCAGCACGCCCTCGACGACGCCCGCAGCGGTCGGACGACCATCGCGATCGCGCACCGGCTCTCGACGATCGTGGACGCCGACCGCATCTACGTGGTGGGGGAGGGTCGCATCCTCGAGCGCGGCACGCACGCCGAGCTGCTCGCCGCCGGCGGCGCGTACGCCGAGCTCTACAGCCAGCAGCAGTAGCCGCGGTCCCAGCAGCAGGAGCCGCCCGCCGCCCCCGCGCCCGCAGCCGCCGCCGCACCCGCGCCCGCGGCTGTCCCCGCGCCCGCAGCTATCCCCGCGCCCGCGAGGGGCCGCTTCCTGCGCAGTCCGGCGGAGCACCATCACCTCCAGGCACCGATCCAGCGTTCGGATATCACTTTCCCGGGAAAGCGGTATCCGGAGGCTGAATCGGTGCTCCAAGGTGTACGCACGGGACCCCCCGGCTCGGGAGTAGGATCGGCCTGTGCGACCGATCACCCAGTCCAGCAAGCTCGCGGGGGTCCGCTACGACGTGCGCGGCCCCATCCTGCAGGAGGCCGAACGCCTCGAGCGCGATGGCCACGAGATCCTCAGGCTGAACATCGGCAACCCGGCGGCGTTCGGGTTCGAGGCTCCGGACGAGATCCTCGACGCCATCCGCCAGGCGCTGCCGCGGGCCCAGGGCTACAGCGACTCGCGCGGCATCCTGCCGGCGCGCGAGGCCGTCGCCGAGCACTACTCCCGGGTCGGGGTCGCGGGCGTCGGGCCGGACGACGTGATCATCGGCAACGGGGTGAGCGAGCTGATCTCGCTCGTGCTCCAGGCGCTCATCACCCCGGGCGACGAGATCCTCATCCCCGCACCGGACTACCCGCTGTGGACGGCTCAGGCCACGCTCGCGGGCGGGCACGTCGTGCACTACCCCTGCGACGAGCAGCGCGGCTGGATGCCCGACCTCGAGGCCATCGAGGGTCTCGTGACCGAGCGCACGAAGGGCATCGTGCTCATCAACCCGAACAACCCCACGGGCGCGGTGTACTCCGCCGAGCTCGTGCGCGGCTTCGCCGCTCTGGCCGAGCGCCACGGCCTCGTGCTCATGGCCGATGAGATCTACGACCACATCCTCTACGACGGCGCACGGCACGAGCACGCGGCGCTCCACGCGCGCGGGACGCTCTGCCTGACCTTCAGCGGCTTGTCGAAGATCCAGCGCGTCGCGGGGTACCGCGCCGGTTGGGTGGTCGCGTCGGGCGATCGCGGGATCGCGAGCGACTTCCTCGAGGGGCTGTCGCTGCTCGCCAACATGCGCATGTGCTCGAACGTGCCGGCGCAGTTCGCGATCCCGGTCGCGCTGTCGAGCGCGTCGAACTGGTCGGGCATCGACGATCTCTGCGCCGAGGGCGGTCGCTTCCGCGATCAGCGCGACGCCGCGCACCGGCTGCTCAGCGACATCCCCGGGGTCAGCTGCACGCTGCCGGGCGGCGCGATGTACCTGTTCCCGCGCCTCGATCCCGACCGCTACGACATCCATGACGATCAGCACTTCGTGATCGAGCTCATGCGGGCCACGCGCGTGATGGTCACGAACGGGCGGGGCTTCAACCTGCCGACCCCCGATCACCTCCGGTTCGTCACGCTGCCGTCGGTACCGGTCTTGACCGAGGCGATCGGGCGCGTGGCGGACTACCTCGAGGGCGTGCGAATCGCGTGAGCGTCAGGATCCTCGCGGTCGGCAAGAAGCACGAGAGCTGGGTGCAGGAGGGCATCGGGCGCTACGAGAAGCGCCTGCGCAAGCCCTTCGACGCGACGTGGCAGCTGCTGCCGCACTCGTCGCGCGAGGGGGACGCGGCGCGCGCCGAGGAATCGGAGCGCATCCTCGCGAAGCTCGATCGGAGTGCGTTCGTGGTGCTGCTCGACGAGCGGGGCACGAACGTCGACTCGCCCGCGCTCGCGGGGCGCCTCCAGCGCGCGTTCGACGCGGGACGCCCGGTCGTCGTGGTGGTCGGCGGAGCGTACGGCGTCGAGGACCGGGTGCGCGAGCGAGCCGACTTCGTGTGGAGCCTGTCGAAGCTCGTCTTCCCGCACCAGCTCGTCCGGCTGATACTCGCCGAGCAGCTCTACCGGGCGCAGGAGATCGCGGCGGGGCGGCCGTATCATCACGTGTGACCCCGGCCCGCAGCGCGGGTCGCGGTGATCGTCGGAGGAGGGGTGGAATGAGGATCCGACTGGATGCGGTGACGAAGGGCCCCGGTGCGCGGATGCTCGAGGCGACGAGCGTCGAGGTCGCGCCGGGCGAGGCCGTGCTCGTGCGAGCCGAGACGGAGCAGCGGCCCACGGTGCTGGGGCTCATCGCCTCGGGTCGGATGCGGCCCGACTCCGGCCGCGTGCTGGTCGATGGCGAGCCGGGGGCGCGGCGCCTGCGCCGGGCCTGCGCGCTCGTCGACGCGCCGGTCGTGAGCGAGCCCGACGCCGCAGTGCCCTCGGCGGGTGTCGTCACCGAGGAGCTGATGTTCGCCGGGCGCCGCGCCAACCCGATCTCGGCGCGGCGCTGGATGGCCGAGCACGGCTGCGACGATCTCGCAGGCGTGCCCATCGGCCAGGTCGAGCCGTCCCGGCGGATCCGGATGCTCTGCGAACTCGCCGCCTCCCGGCCCGGGATCGAAGCGCTCGTGCTCGTCGCCCCCGATCGGCACGGGGGCAGGCCGTCGGCGTGGTGGCGGGTGGCCGAGGACCTCGCGGCGACCGGCCTCGCGGTGCTCGTGATCGCCGGCCGCGCGTCGTGGGAGGTGCTGCACGGGAACGGCGACGCCGGCGCGCCCGATCCCGACCCGGTGCCCGATCCCGACCCGGTGCCCGATGCCGGTCCCGATCCGGCGCCCGGTCCTGATCCCGATTCCGATCCCGACGTCGGTACCCGGAGCGACGCATGAAGATTCTGCAGATCGTCACCGCCGAGTTCCGGCGGCTCCTCTCGACGAAGATGTCGGTGCTCGCACTCGTCGCCCTCGTGTGCGTGCCCATCCTCTACGGCGGCCTCTATCTGTGGGCGAACCAGGATCCGTACGCGAAACTCTCGAACGTGCCCGTCGCGCTCGTCGTCGACGACGCCGGAGCCGAGGTCGCGGGCACGGAGCGGAACGTGGGGGAGGAGGTCGCCGAGGAGCTGCTCGGGAGCGACACCTTCGACTGGCGCCGCGTCGACGCCGCCGATGTCGAGGCCGGGCTCGACGCCGGCGCATACGATTTCGCGGTGCGGATCCCCGAGGACTTCACCGAATCGATCGCGTCCATCCAGGGCGATGCGCCGCGCGCCGCCGACATCCTGCTGCTCACCAACGATGCGAACAACTACCTCGCCTCGACGATCGGCAAGCAGGCGGTCGAGAGGATCCGAGAAACGGTCGCCGAGAAGGTGGTGCACGAGGCCGGGCTCACCATGCTCGACGCCCTGAACTCGATCCGTCTGAGCCTGGTCGACGCCGCGAAGGGCGCGGACGAGCTCCACGACGGGCTCGTCACCGCCACCGACGGTGCGGGCGAGCTCGAGGCCGGAGCGGGGGAGCTGGCCGACGGGACCGCGCAGATCCACCAGGGCGCCGTGCGCCTCGCCGCAGGCAACGCGCAGCTCTCCGAGGGGCTCGTGACGCTGACCGACGGCGCGACCCGCGTGCACGCGGGCACCTCCGAGGTCGCGAGCGTCGCCGACACCGTCGACGACGCGGTGCAGGGAGCTGCCGGCGAGCTGCCCGGGATCCGGTCCGACATTCGGGCCGCGCTCGTGGAGCGCGGGCTCACCGCAGCCGAGGCCGATGCCGTGCTCGCCCGGCTGGACCCCGTCGGAGCGAAGCTGCAGGCCGCTGCGGAGCGCGTCGGCGGCGTGCGGGGCAAGCTCGACGAGCTCGACGCTGGCGCCGGTCAGGTCGCTGACGGTGCCGCGCGGCTCTCGGAGGGGGCGAGGACCGCTGCGGCGGGATCCGCCGAGCTCTCGGATGCGACGGCGACCGCGGCGACGGGCGCCGAGGAGCTGCGGAAGGGAGCCGCAGCCCTCCATGACGGACTCGTCACGGCCGTCGAGGGCGCCGGCGCACTGGCGACCGGCCTCTCCGACGGCGCGGCGAAGCTGCCCGATGCGGACGCCGAGACGCGGAAGGCGCAGGCGACGACGCTCGCGGCGCCCGTGTCGATCTCGACCGACGCCCTCACCCAGGCCCAGAACTACGGCGCCGGACTCGCTCCGTTCTTCGCGGCACTCGCCGCATGGATCGGCATCTACGCCCTGTTCCTCATCGTGAAGCCGATCTCGAAGCGCGCGGTGACGGCGCTGGATGCTCCGGTGCGGGTCACGGTCGCGGGGTGGGCGACCCCGGCCGTGCTCGGCGGCCTGCAGATGCTCGGGCTCTTCGGCGTGCTCGCGATCACGCTCGGATTCCAGTTCGCCAACCCGCTCGCGACGTTCGGGCTGCTCGTACTCGCATCCGCGTGCTTCAGCGCGATCATCCTCGCCCTGAACGTCTGGTTCGGCTCGGTGGGACAGTTCATGGGCCTGGTGCTCATGGTGCTGCAGCTCGTGACGGCGGGCGGCACATTCCCGTGGCAGACGCTTCCGGCCCCGCTCGCGACCCTGCATCACATCCTGCCCATGGGCTTCGTGGTCGACGCGATGCGGCAGGTGATGTACGGCGGGGGCGGCTGGGACCGCGTGAGCGCCGACCTCGCCGTCGTGGGCACCTGGCTCGTCGTGGCGCTGCTGCTCGCGATGCTCGGCGTCGCCCGGATAACGTGGAGGCGCACCCTGCGCGACCTCCAACCGAGCCTCATCGGGTAGCCGGGACCGGGCGAAGCGGCGCCCGCCGGCCGCTGTCAGTGCCGCACGATAGCCTGTTCGCGTGGAATTCTGGGCAGAGATCGTCGGGCAGCCGGACGCCGTGCGCACGCTGGAGCGGGCCGCTGCGCCCGGGGCGGTGCCCGCGCACGCGTGGCTCATCACGGGCCCGCCTGGATCCGGGCGCTCCAACCTCGCCTTCCGCTTCGCCGCTGCGCTGATCGCGCGGACGGAGGCCGACCGCGAGGCGGTGTTCGCCCAGGTCTCGGCCCGGACGCACCCCGACCTCGTGCTGCTCACGACGCAGGCCGCGATCATCAAGATCGATGCCGCGCGCGAGGCCGCCGCGTCGTCGTACTATGCGCCGTCGGAAGGGCGATACCGGGTGATCGTCGTCGAGGACGCCGATCGCATGACCGAGACCACGTCCAACGTGCTGCTGAAGGCGGTCGAGGAGCCGCCCGAGCGGACCATCTGGATCCTCTGCGCGCCGAGCGAGGCCGACCTGCTGCCCACGATCCGATCCCGCACGCGCTCCCTGCACCTGTCGACGCCGTCTCCGGCCGACATCGCGCGGCTGCTGCACGAGCGCGACGGCATCGATCCCGATGTCGCGGAGCGCGCCGCTCGGCTCGCCCAGAGCCACATCGGCATGGCGCGCCGCCTGGCGAGCGACCCCGACGCGCTGCAGCGTCGCCAGCGGACGATCGAGATCGCGCTCGGCATCGAGACGCTCGGCGACGCGATGCACGCCGCAGCGTCGCTCGTGAAGGTCGCCGAGGCCGACGCCGCCGCGTTGACCGAGATGCTCGACGCGCGCGAGCGCGAGGACGCGATGCGGAGCCTCGGCCTCGCACCCGGCGCAGCGATCCCGCCCCAGATGCGGGCGCAGATGCGGGCGCTCGAGGAGGAGCAGAAGCGGCGTGCGAAGCGCAGCCTGAGCGACGGCATCGATCGCATCCTCACGGATCTGCTCTCGCTCTACCGCGATGTGCTGCTGCAGGCGCTGCACTCAACCTCGGCCGAGTCCGAGGCGGGCTTCGAGCTGGTGAACCGGGAGCAGGCCGCGCGGATCGCCGATCTCGCCGACCGCTGGGGCCCCGAGCGGGCGCTCGCCGTGGTCTCGGCGGTGGAGGCTGCGAGGGATCGACTCGGGCGCGCCATCACGCCCGGGCTCGTGCTCGAGGCGATGTTCGCGTCGGTGGTCGCGCAGGCGGTCGCGGCGTGAGCGGCGCGCGCCGCTCCGCCCTCGCGGCGGGGCGCGGGGGAGCACGCGCGCTGCGGGCCGCCGCCGCGTGCGCGGTGCTCGGCCTCGCGCTTTCGGGGTGCGGACTGCTCCCCGGGGTCGGCGGCGCCGACGAGTCCTCCCGGATCGGGCCGCTGCCCGAGGGGGAACCGGCGACGGTCGCCGAATTCGGCGAGCAGGAGCCCGTGTGGCGCGACTGCCTCGACGGGGTCGCCTGCGCGGATGTGCGTGCGCCCCTCGACTGGGCGGACCCCTCCGGCGAGACGATCACGCTGCGCCTGGTGAAGCGCGGGGCCACCGGCGGCGGGTCAGAGGGCACGCTGTTCGTGAACCCCGGAGGCCCCGGCGCTTCAGGAGCCGACTACGTCGCGAACGGTCCGTCCATCACCTCCGATGTGCAGGACGCCTACGACGTCGTCGGCTGGGATCCGCGCGGCGTCGGGATGTCGTCGCACGTGACCTGCCTCGACGCGGCCGGGATGGACGAGTACCTGTTCGGCCCCGGGTCCGCCGCTGACCTGGAGCCGGGCAGCGACGCATGGATCGAGGCAGCGCTCGGCGACGCCAGGGAATTCGGTGAGGCCTGCGAACGGCGGACCGGGCCGTTGCTCGGGCACGTGAGCACCGCCGACACGGTGCGGGACCTCGACATGCTGCGCGCGATCTTCGGGGAGAGCCGGCTCGACTACCTCGGGTTCTCCTACGGCACGTACATCGGCGCACGCTACGCTGACGCCTACCCCGACCGGGTCGGGCGGATCGTGCTCGACGGGGCCATGGACCCGTCGGTCGGTCTCGACGAGGTCGTGCGCGAGCAGACGCGCGGTTTCGAGACCGCTCTGCGGGCCTACGCGACCGACTGCCTCACCCGCGAGGAGTGCCCCCTGAGCGGGGACGTCGATGCGGCGATGGCTCAGATCGGGGCCCAGCTCGACGCGGTCGAGGCCGAACCGCTCACGGGAGGCGACGGACGCATGTTCTCGTCGGGGACGATGCTCACCGCGATCATCACCCCGCTCTACTCGCCCAGCATGTGGAGCTACCTCGACGAGCTCTTCGCCTCGGTCGCGGACGGGAACGCCGACGTGGGACTGGCTCTCGCGGACTTCTACTACGACCGCGAGAACGGGCGCTACCTGTCGAACTCGACCGAGGCGTTCAGCGCGATCAACTGCCTCGACTACCCGCTCGCGGACGACGGCCTGGACCCCGCGAGAATGGCCGAGGATGCGGCAGAGCTCGACCGTATCGCGCCGACGATCGGGCGCTTCCAAGGCTACGGCGATGTCGCCTGCGCCGCATGGCCGGAGCAGGCGTCCGCCGATCGAGGTCCCGTGCGGGCGACGGGGGCGGCTCCGATCCTCGTGGTCGGCACGACCGGCGATCCGGCAACCCCGTACCGCTGGGCGGAGTCGCTCGCGGCGCAGCTCGAAAGCGCTACCCTGCTCACGTACGTCGGAGAGGGGCACACGGCGTACGGGGAGGATGCGTGCGTGGACGCGGCGGTCGACGCGTACCTGCTCCGCGGGAAGGCGCCCGCGAGCGGTTCGCGCTGCGCGTAGCCCTGACCCGCGAGCGCAATGCTCCGCGACGCGCCGGGAGGAGCGGCGCGTGTTCTGATCGGCGCCGCAAACGTGCTACAGTCTTACCTCGTGTGCGGGAGCGATTCCGCGCCAAGCCGACTTAGCTCAGGGGTAGAGCAGTTCCCTCGTAAAGAACAGGTCTCGGGTTCAAATCCCGAAGTCGGCTCCACCGGCCCCCGCTTCGGCGGGGGCCTTCGTCGTTCCCAGGCGCCGGAGCTGCTCCGCCGCAGGATCATCGGGCGCGGCGAAGAAGTTGAGCATCACGAGCCCCTGCGAACTCGGGATCTCGAGCGTCTCGAACTGCAGGTCGAGGTCGCCGAGCTCGGGGTGCTGGAAGCGCTGGGCATCGCGGATGTTGGAGACGACCGCGTGCGCGGTCCAGCGGCGCTCGAACTCGGAGCTCTGCTCGCGCAACCGGTCGATGAGTGCGCCGAGGAGCGGGTCGTGCGGGCTGCGCCCCCACTCCAGCAGCAGCAGCGCCGCCGTGCTGTCGGCCGCGGCCTCCCAGACCGTGAAGAACTGCCGGGACCGCTCGTCGAGGAAGACGAACGCCGCAAGATTCGGCTTCGGGTCCCGGGGATCGAGGATCGGCGCGAAGAGCGCCCGACCGAGCCGGTTGCTCGCGATGAGCTCGAGCCGTGGGGTCATGACGACCGAGGCCGTGCGCGAAGACAGATCCATCAGCGTCTGGATCCCCGGCGGCACCCGGAACTCGAGCGGCAACGGCCGCGCGACCCTCGTGCCCCGGAGATTGCGGGCCAGGTTCGCGAAGTGCTGGCATTCCACCTCGCAGAGCTGGAGTGCGACGGCGATCCGGTCGAGCACCTCTCCCGAGATGCCGTGGAGCCGACCGCGCTCGATCTGGACGTAGTACTCGGTGCTGACGCCAGCGAGTTCTGCGACTTCTTCGCGCCGGAGTCCGGGCACGCGGCGACGGCCCTGCGCCGCGATTCCCGCAGCCTCGGGCGTCAGCCGAGCGCGCCTCGACATCAGGAAATCACGCATCGCCATAGAAATCCCCATCCCCATGGCGACCACATTAGGGGACGGTGCACCGGGTGCAGAAACCCGACTCGGGACGGAGGCGCAATGTTCCGGCGCGTCGCATTGTCGACAATGGGGGGAATTTTTTACCTGGAAGAACGCTGGGAGCATCCCTAGTGTCGGTGTCGGGAGAGTACTCGGTCACTGCACCGACTTATGGGGACAGCTCTCCCGCACACGGAGTTGGGGGACTCTGCGGCCACGCGCCGACCTCGGGGGGACCCCGTCTCATTTCGATGATGAAGGGGGAGGTGCGCATGTTCAGATCTGGACATGTTGGAGCCGTCAAGGCTCGACCGGGAGGGGGGAGCGGCCGGAAACGGTCGACCCTCTTCTCGGGTCTGGCGCTCGGAGTGGCGGCGATGCTCGCGTTCTCGGGCACCGCGAACGCCATGGGGCTCGACACGTATCCGTCGGAGCCCACCGAGGCCGAAGCGAGTATCGCGGGTCTGACGCTCGGCGGGAACGATCTCATCGGTCTCGCCGAGTCGCACGCGGGATCCGCATCGGATCCGGGCCCGAATCGCGAGGCGTTCAGCGGATCGCTGGGCGGCTCCGAGATCGTCGATTTCGGGACGGGATTCACGATCCCGCTCGACCAGCTGCTGCAGTTCGGCCAGGTCGGTGCGCTGCTCAGCGAGTCGACCGCGACCGACGGCCGTAACGGCGAGGCGATCTCCGGGATCGCGGGCGCAGACGGCGGCATCACCCTCGACGGTCAGGACGGCGACTTCGGCACCGCCTCGATCGACCTGCTCTCGCTCTTCGAAGCGGCTGGCGTCGACGGCGTCACGGACATCGCGGTCGACCAGGCCGACTTCACCTTCGGCCTCGGCGGAGCCTGGGTCGAGGCGGTCGACGGGGCCTTCCAGGACCCCGACACGGTCGGCGGCATGGGCCAGTACCGGGTGGGCGACGCGAAGATCGTGATCCACTCCCCGGTCATCGAGCAGGCGGCGGACGGCATCAGCGACGCAGCAGGCACCCTCGAGCAGAGCGCGAACGACCTCGTCAACTCGACGCTCGGGCTCTCGGAACTGCTCCCGGGCGAGACCTCGGTATCGATCGAGACCACGCTGCAGCAGGACGTGCTCGATGCCGTCATGCTCGCTCCGATCACGACCGATGACGGGCTCGCGTCGATCGACCTGGGCGCCGGAACCGTCACGCTCGGCATCGGCCGCATCGGCGGCAACGACGACGGCGTGATCGACCGCCCGGTCGGGATCAACAACCAGAACCCGAACACCGAGCTCATCGACGACGAGACCTACCCGTTCATCGCCTCGAGCGTGCACGACGTCATCGAGAAGGTGCTCGAGGTCGCTACGGACGCCGCGGTCGAGTCGCTGCAAGGGATGATCATCAACGTCGCCATCGATGTTCCCAACCTCGCGACCGCGGGGTGGAAGATGGACCTCACGGGCGCGGTGACCGAGGACTTCTGCACGCCGAACGGCATCGCGGGCATCGCGACCTGCACGACGATCAACGGGGTGAAGGCGACGATGGGCGTCGTCGTCGCTCCGCTGCGGGCGCTCATCGCCGACGGGAACAACCCGATCTACCAGGCGTTCACGACGATCAAGACGGACATGATCACGGTGCCCATCCGGGCCGTCGTCGATCCGTTCCTCGAGATCATCTCGCAGGTGGTCTCGTTGCAGATCAACCACCAGGAGACCCAGGTCTGCACTCCGACGGGAGGCGGCGCGGATGTGCCCTCCGGTGTCGAGGTGTCGGCGCTGAGCCTCGGACTGGTCGGAGGCGCGGCGCGTCTGGGCTTCGGCAACGCCGGGCTCAGGGTCGATGCGTGCGGCCTGGCCGCGGTCGACCCGACGCTGACGGCATCCTCGCCGGCTCCCGCCGGTGGCGAGACCACGATCACCTCGGGCGGCTGGACCCCCGGCGCCGAGGTGTCGCTGCAGCTGACCGATGCCGACGGCAACCCCGTGGGCGAGCCGGTGGTCGTGACCGCCGACGGCGACGGCAACGTCCCCGCGGATACACAGGTTCCGGTCCCGGCCGATGCCACCGCCGGCGAGTACACCGTGGTGGGCACCTCAGGCGAAGACGAGGCGACGGGCACGCTGACGGTGTACGCGCCGTCTCTCGACGCGCAGTCGCCGGTCGCACCGGGCGCATGCTCGGCGATCACGTCGGGCGGCTGGCTGCCGAACGCGCAGGTGTCGTTGCAGCTGACGGATGCCGACGGCAACCCGGTCGGTGAGCCGGTGGTCGTGACGACCGACGGTGATGGCAACGTCCCGGCGGGTACCTGCGTCGAGATCCCCGAGGGCACGACCCCCGGTGACTACGAGATCGTGGGTTCGGACGAGACCGGTGGAGAGGCTTCGTCCCCGGTGACGGTCGATGACGCCGCTCTGACTCCGACGCTCGATGCTTCGTCCCCGGTTCCGGCCGGTGGCGAGTCCACGGTGACGTCCGCGGGCTGGACTCCGGCGACCGAGGTGTCGCTGCAGCTGACCGGCCCGCTGGGCAACCCGGTCGGCGATCCGGTGGTCGTGACCACTGACGCGGACGGAAACGTCCCGGCGGACACGAAGGTTCCGGTTCCGGCCGACAGCACTGCCGGCGTCTACACGGTCGTCGGTTCGGATGCGGACGGCAACGAGGCCACGGACACGGTGCAGGTCTACGCGCCGTCTCTCGACGCGCAGTCGCCGGTCGCTCCGGGTGATTGCTCGGCGATCACGTCGGGCGGCTGGCTGCCGAACGCCGAGGTGACGCTGCAGCTGACAGATGCCGATGGCAACCCGGTGGGTGGGCCGGTGGTCGTGACGACCGATGCCGATGGCAACGTTCCGGCGGGTACCTGCGTCGAGATTCCCGAGGGCACGACCCCCGGTGAGTACGAGATCGTGGGTTCGGATGAGACGGGTGGCGAGGTGACCGCTCCGGTGGTCGTCGAGGACGCCGCTGTCGCTCCGACGCTCGATGCGACTTCCCCGGTCGCAGCGGGCGGATCGACCACGGTGACGTCCGCGGGCTGGACCCCCGAGTCCGAGGTGTCGCTGCAGCTGACCGGCCCGATGGGCAACCCGGTCGGCGAGCCGGTGGTCGTGACGACCGACGGTGACGGCAACGTTCCCGCCGGTACAACGGTTCCGGTTCCCGCTGATGCCACGGCGGGCCTGTACACGGTCGTCGGTTCGGATGCGGACGGCAACGAGGCCACGGACACGGTGCAGGTCTACGCGCCGTCGCTCGAGGCCGAGACTCCGGTCGCTCCGGGTGATTGCTCGGCGATCACGTCGGGCGGCTGGCTGCCGAACACCGAGGTGACGCTGCAGCTGACGGATGCCGATGGCAACCCGGTCGGTGAGCCGGTGGTCGTGACCACCGATGCCGACGGCAATGTTCCGGCGGGTACCTGCGTCGAGATCCCCGAGGGCACTGATCCCGGTGAGTACGAGATCGTGGGTTCGGATGAGACCGGTGGCGAGGTGACCGCTCCGGTGGTCGTCGAGGACGCCGCTGTCGCTCCGGTGCTGACCGCGACGTCGCCGGTTCCTGCCGGTGGCGAGTCGACGGTGACGTCGACCGGTTGGGCGCCCGAGTCCGAGGTGTCGCTGCAGCTGACGGATGCCGACGGCAATCCCGTGGGCGACCCGGTGGTCGTGACCACTGACGGCGACGGCAGCACTCCTCTCGGGACCCTGGTCCCCGTTCCCGCGGATACCACCGCTGGCGGGTACACCGTGGTGGGCACGTCCGGCGACGACGAGGCCTCGGCCGAGGTCGTCGTCTACGCGCCGACCATCTCGGCCACCTCTCCGGTTCCGGTCGGCGACGCGACGACGGTGACGTCGACGGGGTGGCTGCCGAGCACCGAGGTGTCGCTGCAGCTGACCGACGGTTCGGGCGCCCCCGTGGGCGATCCGGTGGTCGTGACGACCGACGGTGACGGCAACGTCCCCGCGGCGACCACGGTCCAGGTCCCGGCCGACGCGACGCCCGGCGATCACAGCGTGGTCGCGACCGACGCCAACGGTGCGGAGGTCTCGGCTCCGGTCGAGGTCACGGCCGCCGCGGGCGTTCCGACGCTGACCGCCACGTCCCCGGTTCCCGCCGGTGGCGAGACGACGGTGACGTCGACCGGTTGGGCTCCCGAGTCCGAGGTCTCGCTGCAGCTCGAGGACGCCGACGGAACCTCCGTGGGCGACCCGGTGGTCGTGACGACCGACGCGGACGGCAACGTCCCCGCGGACACCACGGTCCCGGTTCCGACGGATGCCACCGCCGGAACGTACACGGTCGTCGGCACTTCGGGTGATGACGAGGCCTCGGCTCCGGTCGCCGTCTACGCGCCGGCGATCTCGGCCACGTCCCCGGTTCCCGCCGGCGGCACGACCGAGGTGACGTCGACGGGGTGGCTGCCGAGCACCGAGGTGTCGCTGCAGCTGACCGACGGTTCGGGTGCCCCCGTGGGCGATCCGGTGGTCGTGACCACCGACGGCGACGGCAACGTCCCCGCGGCGACCACGATCCCCGTCCCCGCCGACGCGACGCCCGGCGATCACAGCGTGGTCGCGACCGACGCCAACGGTGCGGAGGTCTCGGCTCCGGTCGAGGTCACCGCGGCGACGGGCGCACCGACGCTGACCGCCACGTCCCCGGTTCCGGCCGGCGGCACGACGGTGGTCACGTCGACCGGTTGGGATCCCGAGTCCGAGGTCTCGCTGCAGCTCGAGGACGCCGACGGCACCCCCGTGGGCGACCCGGTGGTCGTGACGACCGACGGCGACGGCGCGACCCCCGCGGACACCTCGGTCCTCATCCCGGCGACCGCGACCGCGGGCGAGTACCGGGTGCTCGGCACCGGCGGCGACGATGAGGCTTCGGCCCCGGTCGCCGTCTACGCCCCGAGCATCTCGGCGACCTCGCCGGTTCCCGCGGGCAGTTCGACGGCCGTCACCTCCACGGGGTGGCTGCCGAACGAGCAGGTCGAGCTCCAGCTCGTCGACGGCTCCGGTGACGAGGTCGGCGTGGGCGTCGAGGTCACGACGGATGCGGACGGCAACGTCCCGGCCGGCACGACCGTGCGGGTCCCCGCGACGGCCACGCCGGGCGGCCACGTGCTGCACGGCACGGATGCGAACGGCGTCGACGTGAGCGCAGAGGTCCTGGTGACCGCTGCAGCCGGCCCGGTCTGCTCCGATCCGAAGGTGACGGTGACCCCGTCGATCGCCTCGGCAGGAGACACGGTCACGGTCACCGGTACCGGCTTCGCGGCCGGGAGCGAGGCGACCGTGCAGATCTTCGACGCGGACGGCAAGGGGCTGCTGCACCCGCCCCTGACCGTCACCGTCGGATCCGATTGCGGATTCACCGCCCAGGTGAAGATCCCCGCCGACACCGATCCGGGCGACTACACCGTGGTCGTCACCGACGGCGACGGCAACACCGCACGCGCTGATCTCAAGATCCGCTCGTCGCTGGTGGTCACCGGTATGGAGCCGGGGCTCTACGTCCCGCTCGCCCTGCTCATGCTCGCCGCCGGCGCCGGTGCACTCCTGGTGCGTCGCCGCGCGAGCCGGATGGAGGGAACCGCACGCCAGTAACTCGCTAGATTAGAACGGACGTGGGGTGGCGGCTCGCACTGCGAGTCGCCACCCTGCTGCGTGCGCGGGTGCCGGAGGCGGTGCCTACGCGCGCCGAGGGGAGGGGAGACATGCGACGACGCATCACTGCGGTGCTCGCGTTGGCACTGGCGCTCGGCGCGGCGGGATGCGCCGGAGGAGCCCCATCGGGCGGCGAGCCGGCCGCATCGGCGCCCGCGCAGGCGGACCCGGGGGCGGTCGCCGACCTCGATTGCGGCGACGGCGAACTCGTCTCGCAGGAGATGTCGAGCGGGGCGACCTGGTCGATGTGCTGGTCCGTGGATCCGAAACGCGGTCTGGAGCTCACCGACATCCACCTGGCCCCTCCCGGCGCGGACCCCGTGAGCGTCATCGCCTCGCTGTCGATCTCGCAGCTCGAGGTGCCCTACGACACCGGGGAGCGCCTCACGTCGGACATCACGGAGGCGGGATTCGGCGGCTCGAAGATGCAGACCCTCGACGAGGAGTCGTGCGCCGGCGACCGGCTGGGCGCAGACATTCCGAACGTCGGCGACGGCACCTACGGCAAGACGCCGCACCGCGAGGTGCTGTGCTCTGAGCTCGTCGACGGCGGCATCGCCTATCACGCGAGCGACGTCGCCGCGCCTGCGGTGGGGCGACGCACCGATTGGCAGCTCTCCTCGGTCTCCCGCGTCGGCTGGTACGAGTACGTCTCGCAGTACGTGTTCGCCGCGGACGGGACGATCCGGGTGCGTCTCGGCGCGACCGGGGACCTCTCGCCGGTCGATCACACCGACGGAGACCACGGCTGGCCCATCGGCCCCGGCGAGACCGCCCACGCCGCGAGCCACTCGCACAATGCGGTGTGGCGGGTGCACTGGGCGCTCGGGGGTCCGGGCGGCATGGCGGTCGAGCAGTACGACGCCGAGCCGACGGGCGAGCACGGCGAGCAGTCTCCGATCGTGCGGGGCGGGACCGCGCCCATCGAGCGGCCCGCAACGGCCGAGTGGGTCGATCGGCGCTGGTGGCGGGTGCTCGCACCCGAGGTGCGCAACGCCGACGACCACCCCATCTCGTACCAGATCGACCTCGAGCGCACCGACTCCTTCACCTTCGTCGAGGACCACGAGCACGGTGCGGCTGACGGCTACGACGTCGCCTTCACGAACGCCGACGAGTGCCAGATCTTCGCCACGCGCAACCGGGGGACCTGCGGCGCCGGCGTGCCCGAGTTCGTCAGCCGCGGATCCGATGAGCCCCTCGACGACGTGGTCTCCTGGGTGGCCGTCGGCTTCCACCATGTTCCCCGCGACGAGGAGCAATCGCCCATGGAACTGCACTGGCAGGGGTTCTCGCTCCTGCCGCGCGACTTCACCGCGCAGCGCTTCGACGTGCCGAAGGGGCGCGAGGAGGTGAACGGCGTGCCCGAGGGGCTGTGGCAGGAGGCCGCGGAGGAACTCGAGAACTGACCCGGTCGCGCAGTGCCGCAGGCCCGGCCCGGCCCGTGGGTCAGCCCGCGACCGCGCAGGCCGCGAGGATGGCAGCGAGGACGGCGATGTGGGCGGCGGTGCCCGCGCGTCCGATTCCCCGTTTCGGTGCGGCCGGGACGTAGCCCGACCACCGCAGCGCGATCACGGCGACGCCCGCGGCGAAGGCGAGCACCAGAGCGTACCACCACCAGGTGCCGACGCCGCCCCACGGGACGATCGCCCGGGCGACCGCGAGCGCTGTCGCCGTGTCCGCGATCTCGAACGCGGCGTCGCGGCGGCTCGCTGCGGCGAATCTGCCGCGGGAGGCGGCGCGCCAGATGAAGGCGCCGACGATCACCCCGACGATGGCGAGGGAGAGGTACTGCATCATGCGCGGCCTCCGATCAGCGACATCCCGAGTGCGTCCACGGCATCCGGATTGGCCGTGCTGCTCAGCACGACGACCCCGCGTCCCCGCTCCCGGTCGAACGCGGCGAAGCTCGAGAAGCCGCCCGTCGCGCCGTTGTGCCACGTCACGCCGTCGGCGGTCGTGAACCAGGCGAGCCCGATCCGCTCGCCGTCGTTGCCGTCGGTGCCGACCCGCGGCTCGGTCGCGCCGGAACCGGGAGCGGATCCGTCGAGCTGCGCCGAGAGGTAGACCACCATGTCGTCGAGGGTGGATCGGACGTTCCCCGCAGGGGCGTCGGCGCCGAGGGTCCAGGCCGCGCTCGGGCGTCCGCCGTCGGTGTACCCGGTGGGCGCGTCAGCGGGCAGCCCCTCTGGCGTGTCCGCAGCGGACGTGCCGGACATGGTGAGCGGCTCGTGCAGGCGCTCGCGCACGAGTTCGGGCCAGGTGGTGCCTGCTGCCGCCGCGAGCGCTTGACCCAGCAGCGCGAAGCCGAAGTTCGAGTACGCGAAGGCGGGATCTCCCGGGGCGGCCGCCCGGGCGTCGGAGACGAGCTCGTCGACGGTCGAGCCGTAGGGATCCCCCGCGGTCATGACGGCGAGGAGCCGGCTCGCAATGCGGGCGGGATTCGGGGAGAGCCGCGGCAGCCCGCTGCGATGCGTCGCGAGCTGCTCCAGCGTCACCTCCCCGCTCGGCGAATCGCCGAGGTCGAGCAGATCGCCGAGCCGGGTGTCGAGCGTCACCTCGCCGCGCTCGACGGCGATCTGGAGCAGCGACGCCGTCATCGTCTTGGTGACCGATCCGATCTCGTAGACGGTGCCGTCGTGCGCGCCGAAGTGGGCGCGGCGCACGCCGTCGCCGTCGATGACCGCGACGCTCACCCGGTCGAACGCGCCTGAGGCGCCCCGCAGGGCATCCGCGACGTCCGCCACGAGCGCCGGATCACCGGCCGTCGGGGCGCTCAGCTGCGGCGGTCGCGGGGCGAGCACGATTCCCGCGAGTACCGCGAGGATCCCCGCTGCCGCGGCCGCGGCGATCCGGAACCGTCGGGTCGGGCGTGCGGAGGGCGGCATGGGGCTTCCTTTCGGAGGAACGGCGGAGGATCGAGGGGCGGTCAACGGTGCGCTGCGGCGAGCACGGCCAGCAGCGGCACGACGTGTTCGGGCGGGATCGCGTAGCGCCCGCGGCCCGCGGCGACCAGCCAGCCCTGCGCGGTGAGCTGGTGGAGATGGTGGTAGAGCTGTCCCGTCGTCCCCATGCCCTCGCCCGCTGCGAGCTCGGACACGGACGCGGCTCCGCTCATGACGGCCTGCAGGATGGCGAGGCGCACCGGATGGCCGAGCGCGGCGAGCGCGTTCGCGAACGCGGTCCAATCGGTTTCGAGCAGACGCTCGGTCGGGAGCCCGATCTGCCAGTCCACTCGGCCAGCCGGGAGCTCGACCGAACCCGCGTAGTAGACCGCGCCTGGCGCGGGGTGGCGCAGCTGGATCCCCTCCAGTACCCAGAAGGTCTCGGCGTCGGGCACCGCCGCCTCCGGGGCGGCAGGATGCGGGGCCTGCTCCCGCGCTTCGAGCGCGGTGAGGCGGGCCTCCACCGCCTCGAGGCGGTGGGTGAGGTCGGCTGGTCCGGTCATGAATTCAATATTACGTAATAACGTAATTTATGACAATGGTCTGACCGCGATCGGAGCGGAGCGCTCGTTTTCCGTCGAGAGCGGACCGCGCATAGGCTGGGGCTCGTGAACTCAGAGCCGACTTCGACCGGGGCCGCCGCACGCACGGTGCGTCCCGCGGGCGCTCCTGCCGGGACGAAGCCGCGCATCGCCTTCTGGGACAATGCGCGGTTCATCCTCATCGTGCTCGTGGTCATCGGCCACGCCCTGTCGACGGTGCGCACGGACTCCGCGTTCGCGTTCGACATCTACGTCTACATCTACCTCTTCCACATGCCGGCGATGATCCTGCTCTCCGGGCTCTTCTCGCGGCCCGAGACCTCGCCCAAGGCGATCCGCGCGACGCTCCAGCTCCTCGTGACCTGGCTCCTGTGGGAGGGGATCTGGGCGGTGATCCATCTCGCGGTCGAGGGGAAGTCGCCGGGCGACGGATTCCTCGTCTCCCCGGCGTGGACGCTGTGGTTCCTGGTCTCCCTCGCCACGATGCGCATCCTGCTCCCGTTCATCGCCCGAACCCGGTTCCCGCTGACCCTCTCGATCGCGGTCTCGCTGGCCGCGGGCCTGCTGCCGCCGGTCGATACCGACTTCTCCGCCTCCCGGACGCTCGTGTTCCTGCCGTTCTTCGTGGCCGGATGGCTCATCCGCGAACGCGGATGGCTCGACGGGCAGTGGTTCGTCGTTCCCTACCGGGGGGTGCGCATCGCCGCGTGGGGCCTCTTCGGGGCCGTCGCGCTCGGCTTCGCGCTCGTCCCAGGGCTCCGCGACTTCTGGCGCATCGACAAGCGGCTCACCTGGCGCGACGACTACGACTGGGTCTTCCGCCACGCCCCCATGGGCGACTGGATGCCGTCGGGCCGGTTCGAGGTCGCCGCCGCGGGGATCGGGATATCGGCGTTCCTGCTCGTCGTGGCCGCGGCGATGACGCTCGCGCTGCTCATCGTGACGCCGCGGCGTCAGAGCCGCATGACGGTCTGGGGATCCCGCACGCTGTACGTCTACCTGCTGCACGGGCCGATCATCTGGGGTCTGCGCGAGGCCGGCGCGATCGAGTGGGCCGAGGGGTTCGGCATTCCCGGGCTGGTCGGGCTGATCGCCCTCGCGATCGCGCTCGCGGTCGCGCTCTCCGCGACATGGGTGACCCGAGTCTTCCGACCCGTCGTCGAGCCGAACCTCGATTGGCTCCTGAAGAAGGAGTAGGGCGCCGAAACCCCGCGGGGAACTCGATTCGGCCCCGTTCACGAGCGCGAACGGGGCCGAATCGAGTTCCGCGGGCGCATTCGCGCCCGCGCCCGCGTCCGAGCGTCCGCGGCCGGGCCCCGGACTACGCCGCGTCCGAGGGCACGAGCAGCTGGTGCTGCGCGAGCTCGCGGTAGAGCGGCGTGGTCTCGAGCAGTTCGGCGTGCGTGCCCTCGCCGATGACCGTGCCGCCGTCGAGCACGACGATCTTGTCGGAGTCGACGACGGTCGACAGCCGATGCGCGATCACGACGAGCGTGCGCCCCGTCGACACGGAGTCGAGGGCCTCGCGCATGAGCCGCTCGTTGACGCCGTCGAGGCTCGCGGTCGACTCGTCGAGGAGCAGGATCGGCGGCGCCGCCAGCAGGGCGCGCGCGATCGCGAGCCGCTGCTTCTCGCCGCCCGAGAGCATCAGACCGTTCTCGCCGACCTGCAGGTCGAGGCCCGATCCCGGCCCGGTCGCGTCGGCACCGCCCGGGCCGCGCTCGAGCAGTCCGCCGAGGTTCACCGCGCGCAGCACGCGCTCGCAGGCGGCATCGGTCGCGTCCGGGGACCCGAGGCGGAGGTTGTCGCGGAGGCTGCCGGCGAGCACGGGAGCGTCCTGCTCGACGTAGCCGAGTTGTGCGCGCACCTCGGCGCGGTCGAGCGTGCGCAGGTCGGCGCCGTAGAGCGACACCGCGCCCCGGTCGGGGTCGTAGAAGCGCTCGATGAGTCCGAGGATCGTGGACTTGCCGGCTCCCGATGGGCCGACGAGCGCGACCCGGGACCCGCGCGGCACGTCGAATCCGACCCCGCGCAGCACCGGAGTCTCGACGATCTCGGCGGGAGCCGCCTCGGCGTCGCGTCGCGAGCCGCGCCCGCCCCGCACGAGCTCGCGGGCGTCGGCCCGGGCCGGCGCGGCCGAGCGGTAGGTGAAGTGGACGTCGGCGAGCCGGATCGCGGGAGCGTAGTCGAGCTGCGACTCCTCGAGCGGCACGATGCGCCCGATGGGCGAGCGCTCGGCGTCGTGCTCGGTCTCGGTGGGCAGCGCCGAGATCTCCTGGATGCGGCCGAGGGCGCCGAGCGCCTGGTTGATCGCGGAGATCGCGCCGAAGGCCTGGCCGAGGGGCATCACCATGAGGAAGAGGAAGATGATGAAGGTGACGAGCTGAGCGATGGTCACGGCGCCGGTCGCGACCCGGTAGCCGCCGAGCCCCAGCACGACGAGGAAGGACAGCTGCATCGCGAGGAACGAGACGGGCACGATGAACGCCGAGATGCGCGCCACGCGCACGCCGAGGGTGTAGGCCTCGGTCGCGTCGCGCTCGGTGGCGAGCTGCTCGCGCTCGGCGGCCCCTGCGGCGCGGATGGTGCGGATCGAGGAGATCGAGCGGTCCACCTGGGCGGCGAGGTCGCCGACCTTCTCCTGCGCGCGGGCGACGGCCGGGCGGATGCGGCTCGAGACCGCGACGACGACGACGAGCGCCGCGAGGATCACCGCGAACGTGATGCCGAACAGCACGGGGTCGATCACGAGCATGCCGATCAGCGCACCGCAGAAGACGAGCATGCCGCTGATCGCCTCGACGAGCCCCTGGGTGAGCACCGCGCGCAGCAGGGTCGTGTCGCTGCCGACGCGCGACACGAGGTCGCCGGTGCGGCGACGGTCGAACTGCGAGATGGGCAGGTGGAGGATCTTCGCGATGAGCCGCTTGCGGCTCATCAGCACGACCCCCTCGCCCATGCGCTGCAGCACGTAGTGCTGGAGGCCGCCGAGCACGGCGGCGACGAGCACGATCGCGGAGAGCCCGACGAGCAGCAGCCCGAGCGCACCGCCCGACTCGACGCGCTCGATGATCCGCCCGAGCACGAGCGGCTGCGCGAGCGAGGCGACGGCGGCCGCGAGGCCCAGTGCGATCGCGAGCGTCAGCAGGCCGCGCTGTTCGAAGAGGTACGGGATCAGCTCTCGCACCGAGGCGCGGGGCCCGCGGTGGGGCGACTGCTCGCGAGCGGCGCTTCCGCGCGCTCCTCGGCGTCGGGACGTCGGTTCTGGCACCAACCCACTCTATGCGAGGCGCCTGCGAAGGGGCTCAGGGCCGCGAGCGGGCGTCCCGCGCGCCCGGCGCCGGTCAGCGCGAGGCGCGGATCTCGCGGATCTGCACGGCGAGGTGCAGCGCCGCCTCGGCGGCCTCGCGCCCCTTCGACTCGGGGGCCCCGGGCCGACCCGAGCGGTCGAGCGCCTGCGCCTCGTCGTCGGTGGTCAGCACGCCGAACCCGACCGGGCGGCCGGAGTCGAGCTGCACTCGGGTCAGGCCATCGGTGACGGCGCTGCTCACGTACTCGAAGTGCGGCGTGCCGCCCCGGATGATGACGCCGAGGCACACCGCGGCGTCGAATCCGGTCTCCCCGAGCGCCGTCGGCTGCAGCGCCGCCTGGGCCGCGGAGGGCAGCTCGAACGCGCCGGCGACGCGGAAGAGCGCCGGTTCGGCGCCCGACGCGGTGATGGTGGCGACCGCGTCCTGGATCATCGGCAGCATGACCTCGTCGTGCCAGCTGCCGGCGATCACTGCGACGCGCATGCCGGTCGCGTCGACGGTCAGGTTCGGGGCTCCCGCTCCGCTCATGGTGTGCTCCTCGGGTTTGGTGGTGGGGTGGATCCTGCGACTCGCTGCGCTCGCGCAGGGTGCGGTCAGGCGCCGCGGACCTCATCGGGCAGCTGATGCCCCATGCGGTCGCGCTTGGCGGTGAGGTAGCCGAGGTTCTGCTCGGTCACGCCGACGAGGAGCGGCACGCGCTCGCTCACGACGACGCCGTGCGCCTCGAGCTGCGCAACCTTGTCGGGGTTGTTCGTGAGCAGGCGCACGCGGCCGATGCCGAGGTCGGCCAGGATCTCGGCGGCGGCCGTGTAGTCGCGTGCGTCGGCGGGCAGGCCGAGCTCGAGGTTCGCATCCAGCGTGTCGAGCCCCTGCTCCTGCAGCTGGTAGGCGCGCAGCTTGTTCGCGAGCCCGATGCCGCGTCCCTCGTGCCCGCGCAGGTACACGACCACGCCGCCCCGTTCGTGGATCTGGTCGAGCGCCGCGTCGAGCTGCGGCCCGCACTCGCACTTCAGCGACCCGAACGCCTCGCCCGTGATGCACTCGGAGTGCACGCGCACGATCGCGTCGTCGCCGGGCATGGATCCGTCGGGCAGCGTCGCGACCAGGGCGATGTGATCCACCCCGGCGCGGCGGTCCCGGTACGCCATGGCGCGGAAGTCCCCGTGCTCGGTCGGCAGCAGCGTGTTCGCGCGCAGGCTGACCCGGCGGTGCTGCGCGGGCGCTTCTGGGGCGCCGGCGGGGTCGTGCTCGTTCAGGTAGGCGACGAGCTGCTCGATCGTGATCACGGGCACGCCCTCGGCGGCGCCGTGCTCGATGAGCTCGGGCAGGCGCATCATCTCGCCGTCCTCGGCGACGATCTCGGCGATCGCGGCCACCGGGCGGAGCCCTGCGAGCCGCATGAGCTCGACGGCGGCCTCGGTGTGGCCGCCGCGGGCGCGCACGCCGCCGTCGACCGCGCGCAGCGGCAGGATGTGGCCCGGGCGGCGCACGTCTCCCGGCACCGCGTGCGCGTTCGCGAGCGCGCGGAGCGTCGTGGTGCGGTCGCTGGCGCTGATGCCGGTCGTGATGCCGTGCGCGGCGTCGACCGTGACGGTGTAGGCCGTGCTGCGCACGTCCTCGTTGCGCTCCACCATCATCGGCAGGTCGAGCTGATCGGCGATCTCGTTGGTCATGGGCGCGCAGAGCAGGCCCGAGGACCAGCGCACGGTCCACGCGATCCACTCGGACGTCGCGAGCTCTGCCGAGATGATGACGTCGCCCTCGTTCTCGCGGTTCTCGTCGTCGGCCACGATCACGGGGCGGCCCTCGCGGATCGCGGCGACGGCCGCGTCGATGGTGGCGATGCCGGGGGTGGCGGGGCCGGTGCTGGCGGTGGTGGTCATGCCTGGTGTCCTTCGGTGGTGGGGGAAGCGGGGGAGGAAGCCTGGGCCGAGAAGCCCAGCATCCGGGCGACGTGCCGCGCGATGATGTCGGTCTCCACGTTGACGAGGCCGCCGACGGGGAGGCCGCCGAGGGTCGTCGCCGTCAGCGTCTCGGGGATGAGGGAGACCTCGAACCACTGCTCGGCCTCCGACGGGTCGGAGATCGAGGACACGGTGAGCGAGACCCCGGAGAGCGTGACCGAGCCCTTGTCGACGAGGAGGGGCGCGAGTTCGCGGTCGAGCGCGAAGCGGAGCACCGTCCAGGCCTCGTGCGGCGTGCGCGAGACGAGCTCGGCGGTCCCGTCGACGTGGCCTTGCACGATGTGCCCGCCCAGGCGGGTGTCGGCGCGGAGCGCGCGCTCGAGGTTCACGCGACCGCCGACCGTGAGCGAGCCGAGCGCCGACATGCGGATCGACTGCGCCATGACGTCCGCGGCGAAGGTGCCGCGGCCGTCTGCGGTCTCGTTCAGATCCACGACCGTCAGGCAGACGCCCGAGACGGCGATCGAGGCGCCGTGCGTCGCGTCCGAGGTCACGAGCGGCCCCGCGATCGTGAGCCGCAGCGAGTCGTCGATCGGTTCGATCGCGACGACCTCGCCGATCTCTTCGATGAGTCCAGTGAACATCAGGATCCTTCCGTGGCGATGCGATCGTGGGAACCGGCTGGGCCGAGGGCCGTCCGGGAATCGATGGCGGCGTGCAGCAGCAGGTCGGCGCCGAGACGCTCCTCGCGCTCGATGCGCAGGCGCGCGATGCCGTCCATGCTCGCGACGCCGATGTCGCCGAGCGCGAGCTTCGGGCCGCCGAGCAGTGCCGGGGCGATGTAGACGAGCACGTCGTCCACGAGGCCGGCGGCGATGAGGGCTGAGGCGATGGTGGGCCCGCCCTCGACGAACACCCGCAGCACCCCGCGGGTGCGGAGGCTCGCGAGGTCCGCCGCGAGATCGAGCCCCGGGAGCAGGATCGGGGCGTCGAGCCCGCGCGCCGCGAGCGCCGGGTGCTCGAGCACCCGGGATCCGTCGGGGATCGGGCGGCGGCCGACCACGACGGGCACCGGCTGGAGCGGAGCCGCCACGAGCAGCCCCCCGTCAGCGGCGCGAGCCGTCAGCGCGGGGTCGTCGGCGAGCACGGTGCCCGTGCCGACGAGGATCGCGTCGGCCTCGGCGCGGCGGCGGTGCACGTCGGCGCGCGCCTCCTCGCCGGTGATCCAGCGACTCGACCCGTCGGCGGCCGCGGCGCGGCCGTCGAGCGTCTGCGCCCATTTCACGGTGACCCGGGGGCGGGGGAGCGCGGGATCGGCGGACGCGGGACCGGGGAGCTGGCGCGCGAGCCAGGGGCCGAGCAGTGCGCGCGCCTCTCCGGCCAGCACGCCCGATCGGACGACGACGCCCGCGGCGCGCAGCGTCTCCGCGCCGCCGGAGGACGCGCGACCGGGGTCGTCGAGCGCGTAGACGACGGAGCCGATCCCGGCCGCGACGAGCGCCGCGGCGCACGGCCCGGTGCGCCCGGTATGGTTGCACGGCTCGAGCGTCACGACCGCGGTGAGCTCCGAGGCGCGCGCCAGCCAGGAGTCGGAGAGGCGTCGCAGCGCCGCGACCTCGGCGTGGGGCGTGCCCGATCCGAGATGCCAGCCCTCTGCGACGATGCTCCCCGACGGGTCGAGCAGTACGCAGCCGACGCGGGGGTTCGGGTCGTCGGCCGGCCCGCGGAGGGCGATCCGCAGCGCGCGGCGCATCCCGTCCTCGATGAGCGTCTGCTCGAGCATCCCGGTCCGCCGTTCGTCCACGTCCCGGGGCGCGCAGCCGTCGGCGAGCGTCGCCGAGCCGCGCGTTCCTCTCATCCGGACTTGAGAGCGTCCATAGCGCTCATCACCGTCGGTACCGGAATTCCACCGGTTCAGCATTGCGGATGCAACGCTCGCGGACTGTCACCGCCGGTTCGGATTCTCACCGACCCCGGAACACGCTCATCAGTCTAGCCCGCGAGCAGCGGGGCGGAAAGATGCATGCGGATCCATTACGCTCGGAGCGCAACGGAGCCCCTGGCGGGAATAGCGCGGAGGCGTAGCCTGGAGGCGGGACGCCGGAACGACGCCCCGATCGACGTGGCCGCGGGTCCGCGGCCGGAACGGGAGCAGCAATGCGCGCAGTGACCTATGTCCGCAACAACACCGTCGAGATCCAGGACAGGCCCGTGCCCGAGATCGCACCGGATCAGGTGCTGCTGCGGGTCGGCGGAGCCGGGCTCTGCCATTCCGACATCGCGATCATCGGGATGGGCGACGACAACCCGCTCATCGGGTCCACGCTCGGGCACGAGGTCGCCGGCACGGTCGAACGCGTGGGCGACGACGTGCGGGGCTGGAGCCCGGGCGACGGCGCCATCGTCGCGCTGATCCTGGCCTGCGGCCAGTGCCGCGAGTGCCTCGCCGGGCGGGACAACCAGTGCGAGGTCGTCTACCCGCGAGGCGCCCTCGCCCCGCTCTCGCCCGGCATCGGGAGCCCGGGCGGAATGGCCGACTACATCGCCGTGCGGGCGCATCACCTCGATCCGATCGGGGATCTCGACCCCGTTGCGGCGGCGCCGCTCGCCGATGCCGCGCTCACGCCCATGCACGCGATCAACACGGTGCGGGACCGCATGACGGGCGACGCGACCGTCGTCACGATCGGGCTCGGCGGGCTCGGGCACCTGGCCCTGCAGATCCTGGCGGCGACCACGGGATCGCGGATCATCGCGCTCGACACCGACCCCGAGAAGCTCGCCTTCGCGCGGGAGCACGGCGCCGACCTCGCCCTGGCGAGCGACGGCGAAGCGGCCGACCGCATCCTGGCTGAGACTGGGGGCGTCGGGGCCGACGTGGTGTTCGATTTCGTCGGGGTGCAGCCGACCGTCGATCTGGCGGTCTCGGTGGTGCGCGGCGGCGGCGCGATCCGGTTCGTCGGCCTCGGCAACGGCTCCTTCCCCTACACGGCCGGCAGCGGGACGCCGCTGCCGTGGGGCGTGAACATCGAGCGCGCGTACGGCGGCACCCGCTCCGACCTGCGGCAGGCCGTGGCGCTCGCGCGGGCGGGCAGGATCGGCGTCGAGGTCGTCAGGTACCCCCTCGACGACGCGGTGCGCGCCTTCGACGACCTGCACCACGGCAGGGTCGCCGGCCGGGCCGTGCTCGTGCCGTAGCACTGGTCGCGCGAGCGCGCGTGGCGTAGCGTGGGTCGGACCGGGCCCATTCCGGTCCGGTCCACGCGCCTTCGAGGGGGAAGCATGCTGCAGGGGCCCGCCACTGTTTCGTTCTACGCCGACCGCGTGCCCGAGGCCGCGCGCTGGTATGCGGACCTGCTGGGGTTCGCGCCGTACTTCGAGCGGCCGGGGCCGGAGGGCGACCCCGTCTACGTCGAGTTCCGGATCGGCGACTTCCAGACCGAGCTCGGCATCATCGACAGCCGCTTCCGCGCGCCGGAGCGCGAGGGCCCTGGCGGCGCGATCCTGTACTGGCACGTCGACGACGTCGCGGGCGCGTTCGCCCGGCTGCTCGGCGCGGGCGCGGCCGAGCATCAGCCGGTCACCGTCAGGGGCGAGGGGTTCGTCACGGCCTCGGTCGTCGACCCGTTCGGGAACGTGCTCGGGATCATGGAGAACCAGCACTACCGCGACACCGCGGCCGCGCTGACCGGGAGGAGCGCGAGCCGCTCCGCGGACGGCTGACCGTGGCGGACCGGGATACCGCCCCGCTCGTGTTCTCGGCGGGAGCGGAGTGGGAGACGTGGCTCGAAGCGCACCACGCCGACGCGTCCGAGGCCTGGTTGCGCATCGCGAAGCGCCGCTCCCGCGCGCCCGGGCTGACGATCGAGGAGGCGCTCGACGGAGCGCTCTGCTTCGGGTGGATCGACGGGCAGCGCAGGTCGCACGACGACGAATCGTTCCTGCAGCGCTACTCGCCCCGGCGCCGCACGAGCTCGTGGTCGCGGGTGAACGTCGACAAGTTCGACGCGCTCGCCGCAGCGGGGAGGGTCAGGCCGGCAGGTTTCGCGGCGGTCGAGGAGGCTCGTGCCGACGGGCGTTGGGAGGCCGCATACGCGTCGCAGCGCACGGCGGAGCCTCCCGCCGATCTGCTCGCGGCCCTCGCTGCCGATCCGCGGGCGGCCGAGGCGTTCGCCGCGCTCGATCGGACGCGCCGGTACGCCGTGATCCTCGAGGTGCTGAAGGCGCGCACTCCCGAGCGCCGTGCGACGGTCGTGGCCAGGGCCGTCGCCCGGCTCGCGCCGGGGGACGGCTGACGCTCATCGGCCATCGGGGGCCGACGGGCGCCAGCGCCCAGGCGCGGCCGGGGATCGATGAGCGATGCTGCCGTTCACGACGGTGAGCAGCACGTCGGTCTCGGCGAACGAGTCGGGATCGCTGGAGAGGGGATCGTCGCGGAACACCGCGAGATCCGCGATCGCGCCCGGGGCCACGATCCCGTCCCCCAGCCGGCCGATCGCGGCCCATCCGTTGCGGGTGATCGCGGCCAGGGTGCGCTCACGGGACAGCGCCTGATGCGGGTCGACCGGGGGCCGGTCCGAACCGTGGCGGCGCCTCGTGACGTTCGCCGCGAACACCCGTCGCGCGTCGAACTCCTCGACCGGCCAGTCCGAGCCGAGGGCCACCACGGCTCCTGCCGCGTCGAGGTCGGCGATGCGCCAGCCGTGCGCGGCGCGTTCGGTGCCCCGGCCGAGGAGGGTCGTCCACATGTCGCAGCCGTCCGGTCGCTGCGCGAACGCGTGGATGGGCTGCATGCTCGCGATGACGCCGAGCTCGGCGAAACGCGGGATCAGCTCGTCCGGAACGGTCTCGATGTGCTCGACGCGGTGCACCACCCGCGGCGCTCCCACCGGGAGCGCCGCGACCGCGTCCAGCACGAACGCGACGGCGCGGTCTCCGATCGCGTGCGTCGCGGTCGGGACGCCGTTCTCCGCCAGGGCGCGGATCGTGCGGGCGAACCGCTCGCTCGGCACCCAGTAGGGTTCGAGGCCGCCGCCGCGGGTATCGGGCTCGAACAGCCAGGCCGAGCCGTTGTCGATGCTGCCGTCGAGCATGAACTTCACGCCCTCGATCCTCCAGCGCCGCCCGCCGACGCCCTGCAGATCGATCATGCGGCGCAGCGTCTCGTCCCAGGGATCGCTCGCGCGCCACAGTGGAGACACGCGCACGCGCACCGGCAGCTCGTCGTGCTCCTCGAGCGCGCGCAGCACCTCGACGTCGCCCGCCTCCATGTTCATCTGGTGGAGCGACGTGTACCCGGTCGCGGCGAAGTCGGCGAGCCGGTCGCGCACCGCCAGCACCCGCTGCTCGAAGGGCATGCGGGGGTAGAGGTCGGTGACGAGCAGTTCGGCGTCGGACTCGATGAGGTACCCCGTCGGCCTGCCGTCGGCATCCACCTCGATCGATGCGTTGTTGCCGAAGTCGCGCGGGCCGTCGATGCCGGCGAGCTCGAGCGCGCGGTCGCTCGCGATCACCGAGTGACCGTCGAAGAGGAGCAGATAGCCGGGGCGCCCGCCGAACGCCTCCTCGAAGGGAGCGTTCGTGACCTCCCCTCCCACGAACAGATCGAAGGAGAGGCCGAAACCGCGCACCCACTCGTCGGGTCCGCGCTCCCGCGAGAAGTCGGCGATGCGGGCGGCGACCTCGGCGATCGTCTCGCAGTCGTGCAGCATGAGCGCTTCGAAGCGCGACTCCGCTCCCGACAGGGGATGCACGTGGGCGTCCACGAACCCGGCGGTGATCGTCGCGTCGCCGAGGTCGACGACCTCGGCTGCGCTCGTGTCCCAGCCGGCGGCGTCCGCGCGCGATCCGACCGCCGCGATGCGCCTCCCGCACACGGCGACCGCTTGCGGGACCGCGGCGCCGCCCGGCTCTGCTCCGGTCTCCGGTCCGGTGCCGAGGCCGGTGCGCACCCGCCCGGCGAGCAGCACGAGGTCGGCGCGGACGGGGGCGTTCACGCGAGCCCGCCGTTCGCATCGAGCAGCGGCCGATCGGGGCTGCCCGCTCCGGCGCGACGCAGCCGCTGGACCTCCGGATCGGGCACGGGGACGGCCGAGATGAGCCGCTGCGTATAGGGGTGCTCGGGATGGTGGAGCACGCGCTCGGTCTCGCCGAGTTCGACGAGTTCGCCGCGGCTCAGCACCCCCACCCGGTGCGCGAGCATCTCGACGACGGCGAGGTCGTGGCTGATGAACAGCGAGGCGAACCCGAGATCCCGCTGGAGCGCCGTGAAGATCTCGAGCACGCGCGCCTGGACGGACACGTCGAGCGCCGAGGTCGGCTCGTCGGCGATGACGAGATCCGGGTCGAGCGCCAGCGCACGGGCGAGACCGACGCGCTGGCGCTGACCGCCCGAGAGCTCGAAGGGGAACCGGTCCGCGAACGCCGCGGGCAGCTCGACGGCATCGAGCAGTTCGAGCGCCCTGGCCCGCCTGGCGGCCCGACCGCCCGGAAGCCGGTGGATCTGCATCGGCTCCGAGATGCACTGCTCCACCGTCATGAACGAGTTGAACGAGGCCGCGGGATCCTGGAACACGAACCCGACGCGACGGCGGAACTCTCGCAGTCGCCGCTTACCGAGCCGGCGGAGGTCGTCGCCGAACACCTCGAGCTCGCCGCCCGACACGGGTTCGAGGCCTCCGATCGCCCGCCCGATGGTCGACTTGCCGGATCCCGACTCCCCGACCAGGCCCACGACCTCGCCGCGGGCGATCTCGAGGCTCACCCCGTGCACGGCGCGCACGGGGTGCGCACCGAAGCCCGAGCGGTAGGTGACCTCCAGGTCGCTCATACGGACCGCAGGAGCGTCCGGCGCCGCCGACACCGCGGACCGCACGGGGATCGCGGTGATCCGTCGTGCCTCGCCCGACGGACCGAGCCCGCTGCCGAGGCGCGGCACGGCGGCGAGCAGCTCGCGCGTGTACTCCTCGCGCGGCGCGGCGAAGAGCTGCTCGACGGGGGCCTGCTCGACAAGGTCCCCGCGGTACATGACCGCGACGCGGTCGGCGAGGTCGGCGACGACGCCCATGTTGTGGGTGATGAGCACGATCGATGCCCCGAACTCCTCGCGGCAGTGGCGCAGGAGGTCGAGGATCTCGGCCTGCACGGTGACGTCGAGCGCCGTCGTCGGCTCATCTGCGATGATCACGGATGGCCGGAGGGCGAGCGCCATCGCGATCACGATGCGCTGCTTCTGACCGCCCGAGAACTGGTGGGGGTAGTCGTCGATCCGCCGCTCGGGATCGGGGATCCCGACCGCGCGCAGCATCTCGAGCGCGCGCGCCCGGCGCTCGGCCCTGCGCGTCATGCCGTGGGCGCGCAGGCCCTCCTCGAGCTGCCATCCGACCCGGAACACGGGGTTCAGCGCGGTCGACGGCTCCTGGAAGATCATGGCGGCCTCGCCGCCCCGCAGCGCGCGCAGCGTCGCGGGGGGTGCGGTCAGCACGTCCTCGCCGCCGAGCAGCACGGCGCCGCGGGTGCGCGTGCGGGGCGGCAGCAGCCCGAGGGCGGCGCGCGCCGTGAGCGTCTTCCCCGACCCCGATTCGCCGACGACGGCGAGGATCTCGCCCGGCTCCAGGTCGAGCGTGACGTCCGCGACCGCGTGGACCGTCCCCTGCGGAGTGTCGATGTCGAGCGTCAGCCCCGCGTAGCGGAGCGGGGGCGTGCCGGTCTGAGCGGTGGTCATCACGGGGTCTCCTCGGAGTCGGTGGTCCTGCCGGGCCGGCGGCGCGCAGCAGGGGCTCCCGCGCGGCGGCCGGGGGAGACGAGCGCGGCGAGCCGGGCGAAGACGCCCGGTTTGCCGACGAGGTCGCGCGAGCGCTGGTCGACGAGATCCCGCAGGCCGTCGCCCGCGAGGTTCAGGGCGAGCACGGTGACGACGAGGAACGCGCTCGTGATGATGATCATCTGGGGGGCCTGCATGATGACTCCCTTGCCGTCGTAGAGGATGTTGCCCCACGATGCGTGCGGTGCGGGGACGCCGGCGCCGAGGAAGCTCATCGCCGCCTCGGTGATGACCGACTCGGCGAAGGTGAACGTCGACTGCACGACGAGCACCGACAGCGTGTTCGGCAGGAGGTGGCGCCACATGATGTGGAGGGCTCCCGCCCCCTGCATCGTGCTCGCCGTGACGAAGGTCTCGCTCATCACCGCGAGCGCGCGGGCGCGCACGAGGCGGGCGAGCCCCGGGGTGTAGACGATCGACAGCGCGATCACGAGGTTCGTCACGCTCGGCCCGAGCGCCGCGGCGAGGGCGACCGCGAGGAGGATGGCGGGGATCGCCATGAGCCCGTCGCAGATGCGCATGAGGATCGCGTCGAGCACGCGGTTGAACACGGCGGCGATGCCGATGATCGCCCCGAGCACGCCGCTGATGAGCGCCACGACGAACCCGACGAGCAGCGACGTCGAGGCGCCCGAGATGATGCGGGCGAACAGGTCGCGTCCGAAGTTGTCGGTGCCGAACACGTGCTCGGCCGACGGCGGCTGGAGCCGGTCGACCGGCTCGACCGCGTACGGGTCGAGGTGGAGGAGCGGGGGCAGCAGGTACGAGATCAGGAAGATCACGAGGATCACGATCAGCCCCGTCATGAGGCCGGTGCTGCCGAGCATGCGTCGCCAGGCCGACGGACGTTCCGTCTGCGGGCGCATCGAGAGCACGGTGGTGCTCGGCACGGCCGTCCCGCGCGTCGAGGGAGGGGTCTCAGCCATGGGTTCAGGCCTTTCCGACGCGCACCCGCGGATCGACGATGCCGTAGAGCAGGTCGATGAGCAGGTTCGTGAACAGGTAGATGGCGGTGACGAAGAGGATCACGCCTTGGAGCACGGGGTAGTCGCGCCGCGAGATGGAGGTCACGAGCAGCTGTCCGAGCCCCGGGATGTTGAAGATGGTCTCCGTGACGGCAGCGCCCGTGACGAGCCCGCCGAGCGACAGGCCGACGATCGTGAGGATCGGGAGGCTCGCGTTCTTGAGCGTGTGCGCGAAGAGGAGGCGACGCTCGGTGACGCCGCGGGAGCGGGCGGCGTCGATGTAGTCGGCGGTGAGCACGTCGAGCACGGCGGCACGCGTCGTGCGCGTGATGAGGGCTGCGGTGATCGCGCCGAGGGCGACGCCGGGCATGATGAGGGTTCTCAGGCCCTCGACGGGGTCCTCGGCCGGATTCACGTAGCCCGAGATCGGGAGCCAGCGGAGCACGAGGCCGAAGAGCAGCATCATCGCGATCGCGAGCACGAAGCTCGGCACCGTCATGCCGAGGAGCGTGAATCCCGTGACGGTCTTGTCGAGCGCGCTGTTGCGGTACCGCGCGGCGAGGGTGCCGAAGGGGATCGACAGCAGGATCGCGACGACGATCGCGACGCACGCGAGCTGGATCGTGGGCACTGCGTTGTCGCTGATCGCCTGCACGACGGACTTGCGCAGGAAGTAGGAGTCGCCGAGGTCGCCGCGGAAGACGCCGCCGACCCACGTGAGGTACTGGGTGATGAGCGGGTCGTCGAGGCCCATGCTGCGGTGGAGCGCGGCCACGGCGTCGTCGGACGCCTTCTCGCCGAGAATGCGTCGGGCCGGGTCCCCTGGGGTGAGGTGGATCAGCGAGAAGATCACCACCGAGACCACGAAGAGCACCGGGATCAGGCTGAGGAGCCTGCGAAGGACGAATCTGAGCATCTGAGTTCCGTGTCGGATCGGGGTCGATGGGTGGGGGAGGAGCGCCGGCCCCCGTGGGGGCGGGGGCCGGCACGCTTATCCGCCTACTTCCACTCGGCGTTCCACCAGGTGAAGTGTCCCTCGAACCAGGCGAGGTCGAGGTCGGTGTTCGAGGCGTAGACGTTGTGCGCATCGCCGATGCGGCTCATCGGGCGCGTGTCCTCGATGTACTGCTGCATCTCGTCGTACATGGCGCTGGCGTCCGCCTGCGTCGGCGCCGCGCGGAAGCGCTTGAGCAGATCCTGCAGGCGCTTGTCGTCCTCGGAGTACCAGGCGCGATCCGGCAGGAACCCGATCGTCTGCGTCGGGTCCGTCTCCTGGCCGAACGGGAAGACGACGACGTCCCACTCGTCGCGCTTCTCGCGGTACTTCTCGCTGAAGGCTCCCCACTCGTAGGCGTCGAGCTGCACGTCGAAGCCCATCTCCTTGAGCTGCTCCGCGACGACGACCGCGGCGTTGTAGGCCTCGGAGTAGTCCTTGTTGGCGAGGAGCGTGAGGGTCGTGCCCGCGGCGCCGTCGGCTTCCAGCTTCGCCCGAGCGGCGCTCATATCGGCCGCGTTGAACCCGGCCTTGCCCACCTCGGTGTCCCAGATCGCCTGCTGGCCGAGCACCATGTTGTGGTGCACGAGGTCGTAGAGCTCCTCGCTGCCGACCGCGGAGAGCATGATGGGATCGCGATCGAGGCCCTCGTTGACCGCCTGGCGGTTCTCGACGTCGGCGAAGACGCCCTTCGGGTTGTCGCTGTAGACCAGGTTGATCGGTCCGATCATGTAGGTCTCGAGCTTCAGGTTCGGGTCGTCCTCGAACTGATCGAGGCTGTCGAACGGCAGCTCGGTGGTCGCGTCGTACTGGCCGGACTGGATCCCCAGGGTGCGGGTCGAGGCGTCGGCGACGAAGTTGAAGACGACCTCGTCGATCTTCGCGTCCTTTGCCCCGGCCCGCCCGCTCGTCGGCGCGTCGACCGACTGGTACTCGTCCCACTTCGCGATGACGATCTTCTGGTCGGCGTCCCAGCTCTCGAACCGGTACGGGCCGGTGCCCACGATGTCCTCGGCGTCCTCGATCGGGTCGTCGCCGACCTTCTCGACGACCTCCGACGGCAGGATCGCCGGGTACGCGGTGCCGAGCGAGGAGAGGTAGAGCAGATGGAGGAAGCTCGCGCTCGGCACCGTCAGCTTGACCGTGCGGTCGTCGACCTTGGTCCACTCCGCGCCGGCGAACGCCTCCTGAGCGGCGATCGAGACGCGGTTCCACCGATTCATCGACGCGACCACGTCGTCCGCGTCCAGGTCGCTGCCGTCCTGGAACGTCACGCCGTCGCGGAGCACGAAGGTGTACTCCGTGTTCTCGGTGTTCGCCTCGAACGATTCCGCGAGCATCGGCTGGACCTGCAGATCCTCGTCGATCGTGACCAGCGTCTCGAAGATCGGGAGCGTGATCTCGCCCATGATCGAATCCGTCGAGATCTGCGGGTCCAGGCTCTCGGGCTGCGCCGGGGTGACGAGCTCGACGACGCCCGTGGCGGCGTCGGAGGAGTCGGACCCGCCTCCGCCGCTCGCGGCGCAGCCGCTGAGGACGAGGGTGCCCAGGGAGAGCGCTGCGACGCCCGCCAGGGTGCGGCGCCTGCCGCTGCGCCGGACGAGCGCGCCGGCTCCTGCTGAAGTGTGTTCGGGCATGGTGGTGCCTTTCCTAGTCGTGCGTGGGTATCGGGGTGATGTCGATGCGAAGATCCGAGAAGCCGCCCGCCTCGGTCCAGGTCGTGCGGCGGTCCCGCAGCAGCGAGAACCGGAAGCCGCCGGGAGCGGTGTCCGCCGTCGCGACGTTCGAGGAGGAGGCGAGGAGCGCGCGGGCGAGCTCGAGGAGCACGGGGCCGCGCCCCTCCGCCCAGACCTCGCCGACCGGCGGAGCCGAGGGCGGCCGGCGCTCGCCCGGGGCGACGCGCACACGACCGGCGCGCTCGATGAGCTCCCGGGCGAAATCGATGCGGTCTCCGGCGGTGCAGTGGCTCCAGCGCGCGCCGACGACGGCGAGGGGCGCGTCGCTCCACTCGGCCTCCGCGAGGTCGACGATCGAGGCCCCGCCCGCGCCGATGACCTCTCCGATCCGGGTGCCGCGATCGTAGACCAGCGCCGCGTGCTCGTCGACGCCGATCACGAGTCGCTGCCCGGCGGCACGGGCGAGGAGCGGTGCGCGGCCGAGCCTGCCCCACTCGGTGAAATGGGAGTCGAGAAGCCCTTCGGCGAAGAAGCCGAACCCGCCCGCCGGGTGCTGGCGGAGCGCGTCGTCGTCGGCGTAGCCCGTACCGACGCCGGCCTCCCAGCCGGTGCGGGCCGAACCGCCGGTGACCATGCCGGGACCCTGCTGGATCGCGAGCCCCGCCGACGTGCCGGCCACGACGCCGCCGCGCGCGAGGATCGCGCGCACGGCCGCGAGCACCGGAGTGTCCTCGCGCCGTCGGCCGGGCAGTGGGATGCCTTCGCCTGGCCAGGCGGCGGCGCTCGCGACGTCGAGGTCGCCGCGGGTGAGCGCGAGGAGGTAGTGGCTCTGGTCGCCGCCCCCGAGGAACACGGCGTCGCAGGCGAGCACGGTCTCGGCCACGGTCGCATCGTCCGCAGCGCGGCGCGAGTACGCGGTGCCGGCGCAGGCGGGCTCGGGCGACGCCCCGACCGGGATGGGGACGCCGACGGCCCCGTGCGCGGCGAAGATCCGCGCGTAGTAGCGGCCGTCGGCCTCATCGCTCTCGGCCTCGTCGGCGAGGTCGGCGCTCGAGCGCGCAGGCGCCGATGCGGTCGTGAGGATCGCGACGCGCGCCGGCGCGTCGCGATCGTCCGAGGCGCGGCGTCCCGCGATCGCGAGCGAGACGATGCGCCCGATGATCTCAGGATCGGCGTCGAGGGCACCCCCGATGAGCACGAGCGTGCCGCGCCCACCCGATGCCGTCGGCCGGGGCGCGGGCGCGGGGCTCGGCACCGCGGCCCGGGAGGTCATGCTCGCCCTCCGCGAGCGGTGCGGCGGGCCAGGAGGGCCCCCGCAGCGGCGAGGAGGATTCCGGCGAGCAGCGCACCGCCGAGCGGCGCGGCCGACCCGGTGGCCGGGAGCTCCGCGGGAGCCGCCGGGGTCGCGGGACGGTCGGGCCCGGCCGGGGCTTCGGGATCCGACGGCTCCTCCGGCCCTGCCGGTTCCCCCTGGCTCGGGATCACGACGATCCCGGCGGAGGCGGTTGCCGCGCCGTTGCGGTCCCCCGACCCGATCTCCGCCCCGATGACGCGGTGCTGCCGGTCCAGGGCACGGGCCGTGACGGCGACGTCGAGCTCCACGAGCGAGGTGTCACCCGAGACGTCGAGCGCGAAGGACTCGCCGGGCTGCAGTTCTCCGGCGGGCGCCTCGGGGCGGTTCGCCGCGTCGAGGCCGGGCCCGTCCGTCGCGACCTCGAATCCGTCGAGTGCCGTCTCCCCGGAGTTGACGACCGTGATCCGGTAGGTCACCGCCTCGCCCTCCTCGACCCGGGGCCGTTCGCCGGGAGACGCCCCGTTGGCCGATACCCGCACCTCGAGATCCGGGATCGGAGAGAACGTCGTCGAGAGGTGCGCGAACCCGCCCGTGTCGTTCCACGACGTCGCCGCGGTGCGGGACACCGTCGTGCGGAACCTCGGGAGCTCGCCCGGGGCATCGCAGGTGTCGCCGGAGGCGCGGTCCGCGGAGGACGCGACGAGCCCTTGGGACAGGCGCAGGGTGCCGTCGATGCCTCCCTCGCACGAATACGAGCCCCAGAGGTCTTGGTGCCGCGCGGGCTTCGCGCCGGTTCCCGGCGCGGTGCGCGGGGAGCCGGCGAGCACGAGCTCTCCGCTCGCGAAGTCGATCGTCGAGCCTGGGGTGAGGTACGAGGCGTCGATCCCGTCCGCGGTGGCCTCGCCGTCGAAGGCGGCTCCCGAGACGTCGAGGACGCTCACGCCGAGGTCCCCGATCACCGATCCGGTGCGCGACGTCCGGTCCACGACCAGCGCGGTGTACTCCTCGACGCCGTACGCGACGGGCCGGCCGAGGTCGAGCGCGAGGCGGGCGATGCGGGGCTGCCGATCGCGGCGCGCGAAGTGCGAGTCGACGAGGCCCTCCGTGAAGAAGCCGAAGCCTCCGGCAGGGATATGGCTCAGCCGGTCGTCGTCGAAGACGCCGGGGGTGGTGCCGTCGCGCCACGAGTCGTAGGGCTCGCCGCCGGTGATCATGTCGCCGCCCTGCTGGATCGCGAGCCCTGCTGAGGAACCCGCGACGACCCCGCCGCCGTCGACGACGCCGCGGAGCGCAGCGAGCACCGGGGTATCGGTGCACGCGGTGAACGCCTCGTGCGCGGCGGCCGCGCAATCCATGAGCGCGCGCACGTACCTGGCCTGGTCGCCGCCCCCGAGGTAGACCGCGTCGGCCCCCGAGGCGATCGCCTGGGCGAGCGCCGCGTCGCCTGCGCGGTCGCGGCTGTAGTCGTCTCCGGGGTAGTCCTCGCCCGGATGCTGGTCGACGGGGACGAGCAGCGTCTCGGCCCCGAGCGCCTCGAACCATGCGCCGTAGTAGAGGCCGTTGGCGCTGGCGTTGTCGTAGGCGTCGCCGTCCGACGCCTCGGTCGCGTTCGGCGCCGGGGGCGAGCCCGCGCTCACGATCGCGACGACCGGCGTGTCGCGTCCGGCTTCCATCGCATGAGGACGGGCCTCATCGATGACCCGCGTCAGGATCGCATCGCTGGTGGGCTCTCCCGGCGAGATGCCGCCGCCGATGAGGACGAGCGTACCCGCCGCTGGTGCGGCGTGCGCCGCGGGCGCGACGGCCACCGCTCCGCCCCACGAGACTGCGGCGACGAGGGCGGCCGCGCCGAGGCGGCGGGCGGTGCGCGGTGCGGGCATTCGGGGCTCCAGTCTCGTCTTCGAGGCGTGCGGGGTCGGCGTAACTGTTTCATGTTTAGCAGATATTGCACAAATTAGAAATGTACGTTTCAATGCGAGAGCGGGTCGTTCGGTGATTGCTAGACTCGCCACGACCCGGCGCCGCCGCCGACGACGACGTCTGCGGCGAAGGCATCGTCGCGCGGTCGCGGGGAACGGTTTCGACCCGAGCGAGGAGACAATCGATGAGCACAGGGCGTCCGTGGTCCGAGGGTGACGCGTCGGGGGCGGCGCGGGATTCGGTCGCGCACCGCGTCCGCGAGCGGATGGGGGACTGCAGTCCGGCCGAGCGCAAGGTCGCCCGGGCGCTGCTCGCCGCCTATCCGGTCGCCGGGTTCGAGACGGTCGCGGGTCTCGCCGATCTCGCCGAAGTGAGCGGCGCGACCGTGGTGCGGTTCACCACCAGGCTCGGGTATCGGGGCTTCCCCGACTTCCAGCGCGCCCTGCGCGACGAGCTCGAGGACCGCAGCGCGTCCCCCGCCGTGCTGCTCGAGCGGACCGCCGGGGCGCGCAGCGCGTCGGACGGTGGCGATCTCGCGTCCCTCGCGGAGGTGCTCGGCGATGATCTCCTCGCGACGTTCGGGGGGCTCTCGGAGCACGACTTCTCGAGCACGGTCGCCGCGCTCGCGAATCCCAAGCGGCGGATCTGGCTCGCGGGGGGCCGCTACAGCGGGTTCCTCGCGGAGTATCTCGCCGCCAGCCTGCAGCAGCTGCGTACCGCGGTGCAGATGGTGCCCCAGATGGGCAGCCTGCGGAGCGCGGCGATGACGGGATTCGACGCGAAGGACGTGCTGGTCGTCATGGACTTCCGGCGCTACGAGGCCGAGACCAGGCGCCTCGTGCAGCACGCGAAGTCGCGCAAGGCCATGGTCGTGGTGGTGACGGATCGCTGGGTGTCGCCGTGCGCAGGCGACGCCGACACGGTGCTCACGAGCGTGGCCTCCGAGCGGGGGCCCTTCGACTCGGTCGTGCCGGTGATGGCGCTCGTGGAAGCGCTGTTCGAGGCGACGCTGGCGGAGATCGGGCAGCCCGCCCGCGAGCGGATGGCGCGGATCGAGCAGACCGCCCAGGAACTCGAGCTGATGTAGCGGCGCGGGCTCCGGGATCGGATCCGCTGGGAATGCACGTTTCTGTTCGTTATGGTTGAGTGGAACCTGCAACGTATATTTCAAACTCAGATGATCGGAGCCGCTCCGTGCTCGCCACCGAACTGCTGCGCCGCGCCGAAGCGGCGCAGGACGACTACATCCGCGACCTCGGGGAGCTCGTGGCCATCGATTCGGGGTCGCTCGACCCGGCGGGGGTGAACCGGGTGGCCGACTGGGTGTCCGCCCGGCTCGCAGCGCTCGGGTTCGCGGTCGAGCGCCTGGTCTCGGAGGATCCGCGGTACGGCGACGTCGTCGTGGGGCGGCGTGCGGGCGCCGGGACCCGTCGGGTGCTGCTGTTCGCCCACATGGACACCGTCTTCGAGCGGGGCGACGCCGCGGCGCGGCCGTTCCGCATCGACGAGCTCGGCCGCGGCAGGGGGCCAGGAGTCACCGACGACAAGGCGGGCGTCACCGCGGGGCTCCACGCGGCGGCGCACCTCATCGCGGCGGAGGCCGAGCACTACGGCGAGCTCGTGCTCGCGTTCACCCCCGACGAGGAGATCGGCTCGCCGGTGGGCGGGCCGGCGCTCCGTCGGATCGCGGCAGGGGCTGACGCGGCGTTCAGCCTCGAGTGCGCGCGAGAGAACGGCGACCTCGTCCTGGCGCGCAAGGGCGCGGTGGACCTGGAGATCGAGGTGACCGGCCGGGCCGCGCACTCCGGCATCGAGCCCGAGCGCGGCGCGCACGCCGGCCTCGAGGCGGCGCACCTCACCGTCTTCATGCAGGGCCTCGCCGACCGTGCGGCCGAGCTCACGGTCAACGTGGGGATCCTCCGGGCCGGAGAACGCACGAACATCGTCCCGGACCTCGCGCGGATGTCGGTCGAGGTGCGTGCCACCCGCGCCGAGGTGCTCGACCGCGCGGTCGCCCGCATCGCGGAGCGGCTCGCCTCCACCGCGGTACCCGGGACCGCGGCCGCGGTCGTGTCGGAGGATCGCTGCCCGCCGCTCGAGGAGACCCCGGCCGGCCGGGGTCTCGGCGATCGTGCGCTCGCGCTCTCGGCCGAACTGGGGTTCTCGCCCGGGCTCGCGCGCACCGGAGGGGTCTCCGACGGCAATCGGGTCTCGGCGCTCGGCGTCCCGACGCTCGACGGGCTGGGCCCGGTCGGCGGTGGCGACCACAGCCCTGAGGAATGGCTCGATCTGTCGAGCGTCCCCGGGCGCGTGGCGCTGCTCGCCGCGCTCGTGGACGCCGCGGCCCGGGGCGAGGTCGACGAGACCGCGGAGGGTCGGACCGCGGCCGGCCCCGGCCGGGCCGCGGTCCGACCCTCCGCGGGCGCCTAGCGGATCAGCCCGATGCGCTCGTAGACGAGATCGAGGGTGCGGTTCGCGACCTCGTTCGCGCGGTCGGCGGCGCCGGCGAGCAGGCGGTCGAGCTCGGCGGGGTCGGCCAGCAGCTCCTCCGTACGTGCACGCACGGGTGCGAGGCTCGCCTCGACCACCTCGACGAGTCCCTTCTTGAGGTGACCGTAGCCGAGGCCGGAGTACTCCTCGACAATGGCGTCGACGGGGCGACCGGACAGCACCGAGTAGATCGTGAGCAGGTTCGACACGCCGGGCTTCGCCTCGCGGTCGAAGCGGATCTCGCCGTCGGCGTCGGTGACCGCGCGCATGATCTTCTTCTGGGTCACGCCCGCCGGGTCGAGCACCTTGATGAGCCCGGCCTCGGTCTCGGCGGACTTCGACATCTTGGCCGTCGGCTCCTGCAGATCGTAGATCTTCGCGGTGCCCTGGGGGATCTGCGCCTCGGGCACGACGAACGTCTCGCCGAACCTGCTGTTGAAGCGGTTCGCGATGTCGCGGGTCAGCTCGACGTGCTGCCGCTGATCCTCGCCGACGGGCACGTTCGCGGCCTGGTAGAGCAGGATGTCCGCGGCCATGAGGATCGGGTAGGTGAAGAGGCCGACGGACGCGGCGTCGGTGCCGTGCTTCTGCGACTTGTCCTTGAACTGCGTCATGCGGCTCGCCTCGCCGAAGCCGGTGAGGGTGTTGAGCACCCAGGCGAGCTCGGTGTGCGCGGGCACCTGCGACTGGACGAACAGCGTCGACTTGGCGGGGTCGATGCCCGCGGCGATGTACTGGGCCGCCGTGCGCCTCGTGCGCGCGGCGAGCTCGGCCGGATCCTGCGGCACGGTGATGGCGTGGAGATTCACGACGCAGAAGAACGCGTCGAAGTCCTCCTGCATCCGCGTCCACTGGCTGAGGGCTCCGATGTAGTTGCCGAGCTGCAGCGAGTCGCTCGACGGCTGCATGCCCGAGAACAGGACGGGCTTGGCGGTGGGTGCAACATCATTCATGGTGAAAGTTCTTTTCTGCCTAACAAACGAAGACGGGGGCGGCTGCCAGCGAGGAGTCGCGAGGCGGTGGATCGTCTCCCGACGCGGATGGAGTGCGGCGGAAGACGCAAGGTGTCCCGCTGCTCCCGCCAGACCCGGCCGCGCGTCGGGAGACGATCCGCCGCCCCGCTTCGGCTCTAGATGCGGTAGTCGACGACGACGGGAGCGTGATCCGACCACCGGGTGTCGTAGGAGGGGTAACGCGCGACGCGGTAGTCGGCCACGCGTTCGCCGAGCTGCGGGGTGACGACGTGGTAGTCGATGCGCCAGCCGGTGTCGTTGTCGAAGGCCTGGCCGCGGTTCGACCACCAGGTGTACGGTCCGTCGACCTCGCCGGCGAACGTGCGCCCGACGTCGATCCATCCGTGGCCGGGACCCTCGGTGCCGTCGACGCCGAGCACGGTCTCGCCGCGCGGGCCGAAGAAGCGGTCGAAGTAGGCGCGCTCGCGGGGCAGGAAGCCCGAGCGCTTGACGTTGCCCTTCCAGTTCTTGATGTCGAACTCGCGGTGACCGACGTTGAAGTCGCCGACGATCGTGACGAACTCGCGCTCGTCGGCGAGCTCGTCCATGCGCGCCCCCATCGCGTCGAGGAACGCCCACTTCGCCTCCTGACGCGGGGTGTCGACCTCACCGGAGTGCGTGTAGTTGCTGATCACCGTGAGCACGTTCTCGCCGAACGCGAAGTCCGCCTCGAGCCAGCGGCCCGACGACTGGACGGCCTCCTGCGCGTCGAGTGCGCCGAGGCCCACGCGGTGGGCGATCGACGGGGTGCGGCTCGCGATGGCGACGCCGGCGCGGCCCTTGATCTCGCAGGGGTCGTGCAGGATGTGCCAGCCCCGGCTGCCGAGGAACTCCTCGAGGTGCTTGTCCTCGGCCCTGACCTCCTGCATGGCGAGCACGTCGACGCCGCTCTCGTCCACCCAGTCGCCCATGCCCTTGCGGAAGGCGGCACGGATGCCATTGACGTTCACGGATGCGACGCGCAGTGTCTCACTCATGCGCACCAGTCTAGTTCGACCCTCCGACACGCACCGCGGTCCATGCGGCCCGCGGGGTCAGAACACCATCGGGCGGTCGTACTCGTCCTCGAAGGTCCCGCCCAGCAGGTCGACGTCGATGTCGCAGACGACGGGCACGTGGTCGCTCGGGGCATCGCCCTTGCGCTCCTCGCGCTCGATGGACGCACCGGTGACGGCGCCGGCGAAGGCGGAGGAGCCCATGATGAAGTCGATGCGCATGCCCTCGTTCTTCGGGAAGCGCCCGGCCTTGTAGTCCCAGAAGGTGTAGCCGTCGGGCACGATGGGCCGCACGACGTCCTCGAGGAGCGGTGCGAACGCCGCGAACGACGCGCGCTCCTCGGGGGACACGTGCGTCGACCGGCCGACGGCGAACGAGGGGTCGCCCATGTCGGAGTCGAGCGGTGCGATGTTCCAGTCGCCCATGAGCGCGAGGGGGAGATCGGGATCCTCGTCCAGCCACGCCGCGGTGTCGCGCCGCAGCGCCTCGAGCCACTCCAGCTTGTAGGCGAGATGCGGGTCGTCGAGCGAGCGGCCGTTGGGCACGTACAGGCTCCAGAGCCGGAGGTCGCCGACGGTCACGCCGAGCGCGCGCGCCTCGAGCGGGAGTCCGTTGGGGCCCGTGCCCTGAATCCCCTCCTGCCCCGTGATCGGCTTGCCGAAGCCGGGCATGCCGGCGAAGCCCCGAGCGACGTCCGTCATCTCGTGGCGGCTCGCGAAGGCGACGCCGTTCCACTGGTTGAGGCCGTGGATCTCGAGGCGGTAGCCGGCCTGCTCGAAGGCCTCGACCGGGAACTGGTCGGGGCGGCACTTGATCTCCTGCATCGCCAGTACGTCGATGTCCTCGCGGACGAGCCAGTCGACGACGCGGCCGAAACGGGTACGGATCGAGTTGACGTTCCAAGTGGCGATGCGCATGGATCCAGCCTATCTGCGGCCGCCGACGCGGGCCGGGCCGGATCCCGGAGGCCCGGACGCGTCGCGCGGAGCCCCGCGTCGCACCCGCACAGGTCACGATCAGGAAACTCATGGCGCGTTGCCGGTCGGGCCATTTGCGTTTTGCGGGATGCCCCGCGACAATCGATCTCAGTGGACTTTACTCCGGGGGGAGAAAGGCCGGAGCTGATGTCTCTCGAGACGACAAGCAACTGGGGTGTGGTGCGGAGCGCTGCGGGAATGGGGCCCGAGGACCGGGTGGGGACGCTGAGTCCCGCCTCGAAGCGCTGCGCGCAGGTCGTGGAGGCCGCCTCTGCGCCGGGCGCGCGCGTCGTGCTGGTGGGCGATCCGGGCAGCGGCAAGGCGTACCTCGCCGAGCAGGCGGCGCGCGAGCTCGTGGATGCCGCCGGCCTGCGGCTCTCGGTCGAGGTGCTGCTCGATCCCCCGCGGCCGGAGAGCGGCGTGGCCTCGGTGTTCACGCTCGATCACCCCGAGGCCGCGGTTCCCGGCCAGCCCCCGTCCGTCACCGCCGGGATCATCGGCGCGCGCATGCGGGAACGGGCAGGCGAGCGCGAGGTCGTGCTCGTGGTGCGTGACGTCGACGCGCTCTCCGCGCTCGACGCCCAGGTGCTCGAAGTGCTGGCGCGGGACCCCGAGCTCCGCGTCATCGCGACGGGCAGGCGCCTCACGAGCGCCGCCGAGCGCATGTGGCAGGGCCCCGCGATCCGGCGGATCCCGATCGGCCCGTTCGACCTCGAGGAGAGCGGCCGGTTCCTCGCCTCGCTGCTGCGCGTCGAGCGGGTCGAGGACGCGACGCTGCGGATGTGGCACGAGGCGTCCGGCGGATACCCGTATCCGCTCGAGGTGCTCGCCCTCGCGTGCGAGCGGAGCGGCGAGCTGCGCCGCAGCCGGGGCACGGCATGGTCGACGCAGAGTCACGAGGAGGCGCCGAGCGAGTTCGCCGAGCGCCTGATGGGCGCGTGCACCGATACGGAACGCGCCGTGCTCGAGATCGTCGCGCTCGCCGAGCCGATCTCGGAGGGGGCGCTGCTCGGGTCGCTCGACGCGGTCGCCCTGACCGGGCTCTACGAGCAGGGTCTGCTGCGATCCCGCACGCGCGACGGCGGTACCGCGGTCGTGATCGGGCGGCCGCTGCTCGCGGCGTCGCTGCGCTCGGGGATCACGCCGCTGCGCCGGATCCAGCTGAACGACCGGATCTTCCGGGTGCTCGACGAGGATCGCGGCGCCGTGGACCCCGTGCACCTGCCCGAGCGCCTGATGCGCCTCGTCGCGTTCGGCCTCGAGGGCGGCCGCGATATGCCCATCGAATGGCTCTGGGCCGCGTTCGAGCTCACCATGCGCACCGGGGATCCGCGGCTCGTGCTCCGCATCGCGATCGCGGTCGCGGTGCACCCCGACGCCGACGCGTCGCGCGCCGGCCATGCTGCCGTGCAGGCCGCGCGTCTCGCGCAGGTGATCGGTGACCCCGAGCGTCTGCGCGTCTCGCGGTGGATGATCGAGGCGGTGCTCGCCGACGAGGAGCGGATCGCCGCGCTCGATCCGGCGGAGCTGGTCGGGCTGCGGACCGCGCTCATCAGGCACGGCGTGTGGGAGAACGCCGACGTCGATGCTGCGCTCGGCGAGCTCGACGCGATCGAGCGCGGAATCGATGCCGCCGCCGACGGGGCGCTGCTGACCGCGGAGGCGGTGCGGAGCACCCGGACGCTGGTGCTGTCGTACGCGGGCAGGATCGGCGCGGCCGCCGCGGCCGCCCCCGAGTCGGCGCTCTCATCCGACCTCCGCGTGGAGTGGGTCCGTGCCCCGGCGCGCGCGGTCGGGGCCCTGATCATGCTGCAGCAGGGCGCGCTCCGCGAGGCGCTCGAGAGCGCCGAGCACGCGCGCACGCTCAGCCAGCTCGGCCCGCAGGAGCAGTTCGGGTCGATCGACGTGCAGGGCTTCTGCTGGCTGCTCGGATCGTGGGTGAGCGGCGACGCCGAGCTGGGGCGCGAGGTGCTCGCCGAGCTCGGGGAGGCGACGCTCTCGAGCACGCACGCCGAGACGCGATACTCGGGGCTGATCGAGGCGGGCTCCGTGCTGCTCGATGTGCAAACGGGGCGCTGGCGCGAGGCCGCCGAGCGCTCGGAACGGCTCGCCTACCGGTTGTCGAAGCACGACGGGTACGGGATCGCCCCGCTCGTGCGCGCGGCCGAGGCGTACGCGTGCGCGGTGCTCGGCGAGCACGAGGCGGCGACCCGGGCGCTGCGGGCGGCGAGCGTCCCCGTGCGCGGGATCGGCCAGGCGCTCGCGGGTCACCGCCGGCTCCTCATGCTGCGCGCGCGCGAGTGGCTGCGCCTGCGGGACGTGTCGGCGGAGGCCCGGGAGCTCGCCGAGTGGGCGCGCGAGGAGGGCCTCTCGTTGATCGAGCTGCAGGCGCTCCACTCGGTGGCGTTCGCGACGCGCTCCGTGTCGGCCGACCACCTGGCCCGTGCCCGAGAAGCCGCGACGCGCGTCGACGAGCCGCTGGGCAGTGCGTTCGTCGCCCATATCGAGCGGATCGCCGAGGGGACGCTCCCCGGCGGAGACGAGCCCGAAGTGCGGCTGCTCGCCGAGATCGGCATCTGGCTTCCGCTTCCGGCACCCGACGAACTCACGGCGCGCGAGCACGAGGTGATGCTCTTCGCCTCCCTCGGGTACTCCAGCAAGTTCATCGCCGAGCGCCTCCACATCTCCGTGCGCACCGTCGAGACCCATCTCTCGCGCGTGTTCGCGAAGCTCGGCCTCGAGAGCCGCGACGAGCTCCGCCAGTGGGCGGCGCGGCAGCGCTCCGTGGGACGCGGTCCAAAAATGACGTAGTTTCCCCGGATCCCTCGCCGCCGTCGCGGGCATACCCTCCGAATCAACTGGGCCGGATGAGCAGCCCGCTGGGGGAGTTCACGCGTGCTGCGCCGGAGAAACGGAGAGCACCATGTCCATGCACACTCGGGTCCTGGGCGGCAGCCCGGGAGCCCGAAGGTCCCGCGGTCGCTTCGCGATCGCTCTGATCGGCGCACTCGCGCTGACCCTCGGTCCGGGGGCGATCGCGGCGCAGGCCGCGGCCCCCGTACCGGATGAGACGGTCGCCGCAACCGCGGCGCCGCAGGCCGAGCCGGACCAGGCGCCCGCCGCGGATCCCGTCGTCCCCGACCCGCTCGTCCCGCCCCCGGCGCAGGAGCCCGTCGTCCCGGAGCCGGTCGTCCCCGACCCCGTCGTGGTTCCTCCGCCGCCCGACCCGGTGGTCCCGGAGCCCGTCGTCCCCGATCCGGTCGTCCCCGATCCGGTCGTCGCGCCCCCGGAGCAGCAACCGGTCGTGCCGGATCCGGTCGTGCCGGACCCGGTCGTTCCCGATCCCGATCCGGCGGTGGACGAGCCGGCGACGGAGCCCGAGCCCGCCGCCGAGGAATCGGAGGCGCCTGATCCCGAGGCCGGGGCGACCGCCGATGCGCCCGCTGCTGCTGCGAAACCGGCCGTCGAGGACGGCAAGAACGGCAACGCGAACCCGAAGGTGAAGGTGCGCATCTGCCACGCGACCGGCACCGACAAGTACGTGGTCCTCTGGCCGAACGCCAACGGCGACGTGAGCGGTCATGCGGGGCACCAGGGCGGGCGCGACATCATTCCGTCGTTCGTCTACAACGACGGCGGCGAACCGGCCACCTTCCCGGGCCAGAACATGGACGCCGAGGGGACGGCGATCTACGAGAACGGATGCGTCGCCCCGGATCCGGAGGAGCCGGAACCGGGGACGCCGGTGATCACGCTGACGCCGCCCGAGTGCATCGCCGAGGGCGAGCAGGCCCCGACGTCGGTCGCGGTGACGGTCTCGGGCCTGACCGGCGAGGGCGAATCCGCGTTCGAGCTGAGCATCGAGAACGGATCCGGATGGAGCGCTTCGGAGCCCGTGCTCGGCAACGGGGTGTACGCGCTGCCGCTGAACGGGCCGGGCGAGTACCGGGTCGAGATCTCGGGCGCCGACGGGGTGCTCGACTGGACGAGCTTCACGCTCGACGACTGCGGGGCGCCGCCCGAACCGGTCTCGTTCTGCCACATCGGGGACGTCGGGCAGCTGCTGGAGCTGCCTGCCGCGGAGGTCTTCACCCAGCATCTCGGAGTCGATTCGGCCGACATCATCCCGCCGTTCGACTACGAGGGCACGACCTACTCGCAGAACTGGGACGCCGACGGCATCGCCACCTTCGAGCGGGGATGCGCCGAGGAGCCCGAGCCGGAGGCGCCGACGATCGGCGTCACGGCGCCCGAGTGCCTGGCCGTCGACTCCGACGAGTCCGGGAGCGCGACGGTGCTCGTGAGCGGTGAGACCGCGGGCGGATACACGGTGACCGTGTCGAACGAGTCGGGCTGGAGCGCGTCGGCCGGGGTCCCCGCAGGCACCGACGTGTCGGTGATGATCGCACTGCCAGGTCCCGGCGTCTACACCGCGACGCTGCGGCTCGGCGAGACGACGGTCGACTCGGCGCAGTTCACGGTCGACGAGTGCGACGTGCCGCCGGAGCCCCCGGGCCCCGCAACGGTGTCGGTCGCGGTCGATCAGTGCACCGTGCCTGGCGGCGAGCCGGCCGGGACCGCGACGGTGACCCTCGGCGACCTGGTCGTCGGAACGACCTATCGCGTGCGGGTCCTCAGCGGCGACGCCGAAGCGAGCTCGCGTCTCGTGGTCGCCGCAGGGACGACCGCCGTGGTCGGACTGACCGGGCTCGTGCCGGGCTCGTACACGGTGCGCGTCGACGCCGCGTCCGACGGGCCGGTGGAGGGCGAGCCGTGGTCGGTCGACGCGGTGTTCGCGGTGAACGCCTGCCCGCCCGTGGTCGCTCCGCCCGAGCGACCCGAGCCCCCGGCCCCGCCCCGGCAGGCCGAGCCCCCGGAGCAGCAGACGCGGGTGCAGCAGGCGCACCCCGTCGCGCAGCCGGCGCTCGCCGTCACTGGCGCCGAGGACTCCGGCTGGATCGCCGGAGTCGGGCTGATGCTGATCCTCGCCGGCACCGCCACGGTGCTCGCGATGCGGCGCCGCGCGTGACGGGCGGCTGAGCGGGATCGCGCGGGTCCCGGGCGGAGTCTCCGCCCGGGACCCGCTGCCGCCCGCGGTTCCGGGCGCCTACACAGTCGCCTCGGGTAGATTTGATCCCTATCCGCGAGCACGACTGTCGCGGTTCGACGAGACTGCGGGAAGACTGGATGGCGAAGAAGAGTGCTGCGGAAGCCGAGTGCGGGGGATTCGTGCGTCACGGCAGGCTGCGCCGATCGAGCTCGGTGAAGAACGCGCTGCGCGTTCTCGTGACCGCGGCGATCGTCGTCTCCCTGAGCGGTGTGGCGACCGTCGCATACGCGGCGTGGGGACTGCTGTCGAGCGTCAACACCGTCGATCTCGGCGGCGGACCAGCGGTCGAGGCGGGGTCGTCGTCGCTCGAGGGCGAGGTCAACATCCTGCTCATCGGCTCCGACACGCGTGAAGGGCAGAAGTACAACGACGGCGAGGAGGGCGAGCTCAACGACGTCAACCTCCTGCTCCACATCTCCGCCGACCATCAGAACGCCACGGTCGTCAGCTTCCCGCGCGACCTCATGATCCCGTTCCCCTCGTGCCCCGGCCCAAACGGCGAACCCGAGTACTACCCGGCGATGAGCGAGCAGCAGCTCAACAGCGCCATGACCTACGGCGGCCTGCCCTGCGCGGTCGACACGGTCGAGGAGCTGACGGGGATGGATATCCCCTACGCCGCCAAGATCACCTTCGACGGCGTCACCGCGATGTCGAACGCCATCGGCGGCGTCGAGGTCTGCCTCACGCAGCCGATCGTCGACGAGGCGACGAACCTCGACCTGCCCGCTGGCATGAACACGCTGGTCGGGGACGAGGCGCTCCAGTTCCTGCGCACCCGCCACGGCGTCGGCGACGGCGGCGACACGAGCCGCATCAGCAACCAGCAGGTGTTCATGTCGGCCATGGTGCGCAAGCTCAAGAGCGCTGAGACGCTGTCCGACCCGCTCAAGGTATACCGGCTCGCCAAGGCCGGCGTCGAGAACATGCAGCTGTCGACGAACATGGCGACCGTGCAGTTCATGCAGGCCCTCGCCGGAACGGTCAAGGACATCGACCTCGACCGCATCAACTTCGTGCAGTACCCCTCGGCCAACCACCCGTATCAGGAGGGGCGGCTGACCCCGAACTACGCCGACGCGGAGGTGCTCTTCGACATCCTCGCGAGCGGGGAATCGTTCACGGTGCAGGCCACGGGCGAGGGCGTCGCGGTCGAGGGCGAGGACCCGGCGACCGGCGACCCCACTGCGGAGGATCCCGCCGCGACGGAGGCCCCCGCGACCGAGGCCCCGGCCACCGAGGAGCCGGCGACGGATCCGACGACCGGGGAGCCGGCCGAGGATCCCGCTGCCACGACGAACCCCGACGGCACGCGGAAGCTGCCGCCGAGCATCACCGGTCAAGGCGCGGGCACGCAGACCTGCTCCGCGGGCCGCACGGTCCTCTGACGGGCGGCGGCGCCGCGTCGATTTCCTGCGCGGCGCATCTTCCGGTTAGAATTGCAGACGTTGTTCGCGTATGGAGACGTGCCGGAGCGGCCGAACGGACTTCACTGCTAATGAAGGGTCGGGGTTAAACTCGACCGGGGGTTCAAATCCCCCCGTCTCCGCCAGACGAACAACACGGAAGCCCCTGCTCGCGCAGGGGCTTCCGTCGTTCCCGGGCCGGATGAGGCGTTCCGACGCGCGGTGCCGGGCGCGCTGCGCCGGAGCGATCCGGGATACCACACCGGCGCATCGAACGGGCGGCGAATCCGGGACCTCCCGGGCTCGCCGGCCCCGCCGCTCCTAAGCTGGGGCGCGGCCGCGACCGAGCGTCGGGGCCGCCCCCGTACGCAGCTGAAAGGTATCGGTCCCCGATCATGTCGATCTCGAACTCCACCCCCGCCCGCGTCTCGCTCGGATTGCTGGTGGTCAGGCTGACCGTCGGCTTCGTGTTCGCAGCCCACGGATGGCAGAAGCTCTTCGAGTACACCATCGCCGGCACCACCGACGCCTTCGCAGGCATGGGGGCGCCGCTGCCCGAGATCACGGCACCGGTCGTCGCGGTCCTCGAATTCGCCGGCGGGATCCTGCTCGCCGTCGGGTTCCTCACCCGGCCCGTCGCGATGCTCCTCGCCGTCGACATGCTCGTCGCGCTGGTGCTGGTCCACGTTCCGGCGGGCCTCTGGGTCGACGCCGGCGGATACGAGTTCGTCGCCGTGCTCGCTGCCGCGGCGGTCGGGTTCGCCATCGCGGGCCCGGGGTCCCTGTCGCTCGACGCGGGCGTGTTCAGGGGCAAGCTCCGCCGCTGGGCGCTGTAGGCGCGAATCACACCCGACCCGCCCGGCGCAACCCCCTGGCTCCCCGCGCTGCGAACCGGAAAGGTGGGTCGTGCTCCCGGACGAACCCGGGAGCGCGTACGAGTTCCGCACACGATTACGGAGGAGGAGACCCATGGGTGCATCCGAGAAGCTGTCCGCGGGCATGGACAAGGCGAAGGGCAAGGCCGAAGAGGCGATCGGCCGTGTGACCGGCGACGACGAGAAGGTCGCGGAGGGCAAGGCCGAGCAGGCGAAGGGCGACCTCAAGAGCGCCGCCGAGCGCGCGAAGGACGCGGCCAAGGACGTCTTCGACCGCTGACGCCGAGCGCGAGCAGACTTCACGCCCCGACCGGTCGCGAGACCTGGTCGGGGCGTTCGCGCGGAGAGAGAATGGAGGCGCCCCGGTGGGGCGCAGGCGGGCGGGAGGGGCGGAGATGGAGCATCGGGATGCGGCGTCGAACGACGGGCGCTCTGAGACGGCGAACGAGCGCGCGGACCGCAATTGGATCGAAATCCTGCAGGAGCTCCGCGTCGCTCAGACCGGGACGCAGATCATGGGCGGCTTCCTGCTCGCGATCGCCTTCCAGCCGCGATTCACGGAGCTCGACGACTACCAGCTCGCGCTCTATCTGGTGCTCGTCGGGCTCGCCGGTCTCGCAGCCGCACTCGGGATGGCCCCGGTGAGCCTGCACCGGGCTCAGTTCGGCAGGCGGAGGAAGCCGGAGATCGTGCGGCTCGGCAACCGCCTGCTCGTGTCGAATCTGGTCGTCGTCGCGGCCCTCGCCGTCGGGGTGACGAGCCTCGTCTTCGACTACGCGGTGGGGCGGACGGCGGGCGTCGTGGTGATCGGGGTCGGTGCGGCGGTCGTCGTGACGCTCTGGATGGTGGTGCCCCGAGTGGCGATCCGATCCGGATCCGCATCCGATGGGGACCGGCCGCCCGGCGGGGAGAGCGACGCGACGGGAACGCGAGGAAGCCGGCCGACTCAGTCGGGGGTGTCCAGCGAGACGTGATCCTCGTCGTCACGCGCGGCGCCGCTGCGGTGCTCGCCCGCGCGGGAGTTCTCGAGCGTCTCGAACGCGTCGGCGCCCTCATCGGGGTCGAGTTCGGGGCGTTCCGGCTCCTCGCGTGCGCCTGAAGCGCCGGGGGCGTTCCCGTCGGGTTTCGGAGCGGCGGGCGCCCCGTCCATGTCGTCGTGTCGCATGTGCATCGCCTCCTCGTTCCGCGACGATACGGCACGCGAGCGCGGATCGGACGGGGGTTGCCCGCGCGGGTCGGGCTTGCTAGCGCAGTGCGGTCCTGTGGCGCCGCGCAGCTGCCGGAGATATGCGATCGGCAGGAAAAATGCCGTTTCGGCGCAGATCGGGCATATATCCCGCCGATCGCAGAGTTCCCGCCGTGCCTGTCCTCGAAGTCCCGGCTGCGCAGCACCCCAACCAGGTGCGGCGGGCGCGGACGCGGAAAACAAGAATGTCCCGGACTCCTGCGAGTCCGGGACATTCGGTGGTGCGCCCTAAGGGATTCGAACCCCTGGCCTTCTGATCCGTAGTCAGACGCTCTATCCAGCTGAGCTAAGGGCGCATGTTGCCTTGCAACCTGAATAACATTACACGACTCTGCTGGAAAACAAAAATCGGGCCGCCTCGGAGGGGCGTTCGGCGTGTCCCGGCGCCACCATGCGGATGTCTCCCGGCGGGTACGCTGGAGCGCGTGACCGAGAACACCCATCCTGCGCCCGCCGCCCGCGTCGACGCGCCTCCCGCGGCAGCGCTCGCGCGAGCCGAATCGCTGATCCTCGAGATCCCCGACTACCCGAGCCCCGGGATCCTGTTCCGAGACATCACGCCGCTGCTCGCCGACGGGCCGGCGCTCCGCGCCACGGTCGAGGCGCTGATCGCACCGTTCGCCGGTGCGTACGACGTGATCGCGGGGCTCGAGGCCCGCGGATTCCTGCTCGCGAGTGCGGCGGCGTACGCGAGCGGTGCGGGTCTCATGCCGATTCGCAAGGCGGGCAAGCTGCCGCGGCCGGCCGCGAAGGTCTCCTACGCGCTCGAGTACGGAACCGCCGAGGTCGAGGCCCACGTCGACTTCCCGCAGGGGACGCGTGTGCTCGTGATCGACGATGTGCTGGCCACGGGCGGCACGCTCGTCGCCGCGCGACGGCTGCTCGAATCGCTCGGCTACGCCGTCGCGGGCACGGCGGTGCTGTTCGAGATCGACGGACTCGGCGGGCGGGACGCCGTCGGGGATCCCGAACTGCACACGGTCTTCCGCAGCTGACGCTGTCGGAGGCTGCTGCGAGAATCCGCATATGGACATCACACGGGACCGCCGGTCGCTCGACCGGGCCCCCGAGGGCTTCTTCGACCTCGCGGGCAGCGATCCCGAGCTGCTCAATTCGGGCAGGATCCCGGACCCGGCTCCGGAGCACACCCCGCTCTTCCGATGGCTCGCGTCGGCCCTGCAGCGCCTCGAGGCGACCCTCAGGGCCCGCGGGGGGCAGAACCTGCGGTTCCTTATCCGCTTCGTCTGGGGCGTGATCGCCGCGATCGGCATCTTCCTGCTCGTCGGCCCGATCGTCAACAAGCCGCTCGACTTCGACGACATCATCGCCTCGGCCGACGTGGACGAGGTCGACTGGGTCGCGCGCGACGCGCAGATCGACTACGCCGTCTCGCGGGATGCGGAAGGAGGCTTCGAGGCCGTCGTCACGGAGCAGTACACGGCCGACTTCCGCAACGGGCCCGAGCCGCTGGTCGAACGCGTCATCGTGACGGAGTTCGAGGGGCACGACGTCGAGTTCGAGCTGCGGTCCGCGTCGATCGACGGGGAACCCGCCGACACCGAGGTCGTGCGCAGGTCGACCACGACCGGGATCGAGCTGCGCCGCGCCGACGGCGCGGAGTTCTCGGGCGAGCAGCGGATCTCGGTCGAGTACGAGCTGCACCACCTCGTCGCGCAGGAGGTCGACGAGGCGACCGGTCGCACGGTCGACCGGTGGTCGTGGCCGCTCTTCGCACCGACCTGGCCCCAGGCGACGAAGGGGATCGAGGTCTCGCTGACGATGGATCCCGACCTCGACGACGCTCTCGTGCGCGCGCCCCAGGCGAGCGTCGGATGGCTGCTCGTGGCGGGCAACGTGTGGCTCGACCCCGAGGACGCGACGGCCGACGGGGTCCGATACAGCTTCGAGAACGACGATTCCCTGCCGCCGAACTCCGACATCGTTCTCGAGCTCGACTTCGCGCCGGGAACCTTCTCGCAGCCGCCGACCACGGCGCTCTTCTGGTGGCAGACCTACGGCCCGCTGATCCCGATGGCGGTGCTCGCGGTCATCGCGCTGTGCGCGGTGGCCGCCCGTCGGGTGGTCTGGGCGGACTCCGCGGGGGAGCCGTGGTACCTGCCCCGGTTCGAGCCGCCGGACGACCTCGATCCCGACACCGCGGCGAGCCTCGTGGGGCGGCCCGCGCACGGCGAGCTCGTCGACGCCATGACGCGCGGCGGCCGCTTCGAGCGCCTTGACCCGAGACGCCGGCGCACGCGCAAGCGCCCGCCCGCGCCGTCTCCGGAGGCGCGCGAGGCCTGGCTGCGCGAGGTCGCCCGGGCGGGCCGCAGGGCCGGCCGCGCGGGGAACTTCCTCGCGCGCTCGCGCATCGCCGCGCGGTGGGCGAAGCGCGACGACGCCGTCGAGCGGCGGCTGCGCTGGGTGCCCGACAGCTACCTGCGCGACACGTTCCTCTTCGCGCCGGTCGCGATCACGCTGCTGCAGTGGGGCCTTCTGCGCCAGCTGAGCGCCCAGGAGATCCTCTCGGTGGTGTGGTGGCCGGTCGCGTTCGTGCTCGTCTCGACGGCGCTCGCGGTGGTCGCGCTCCGGGCGGTCGCGAGGCCCCGCCCGCTGACCCGCAGGGGCGCGCTCGCGGTGCAGCAGCTGAAGGGGATCGACGTCTGGGCGCGGGGCACCCGGCTGCTCGAGCGCGGTCCGATCGACGACCCGATCATGCCGTACGCGATGCTCTTCGAGTCCGCGCGCACCTCGGGAGACGCGGCGACCTCGCTCGCGGAGCGCGAGACCGGGGACCGCGGAGTCTCGCGGGGCTGGCGCACGGGCGACTTCATCGCGATCCCCGCGCTGCTCGCGCTGGCGGCCGCGGTCGTCGTGCTCGCCGGATCCATCGTGCTCGTATCGACCCAGCCGGCCCCGTACGACGCCGACGTCAAGCCGATCACCTGGGGGCACGATCTGCCCGGGACGCTGTACACGCAGGTGCGGGGGATGGAGATCGATGCGCGGCTCGAGCGCGGCGAAGACGGGCAGGCGCGGATCGACGTCGTCGAACGCCTGAACGTCGAGTTCGATGACAGCGGCCCCCGGGTGCCGCAGTTCGCCAGGGAGTGGCCGGTCGAGCGCCTCGGGCAACCGCTCGGGCTGCGGTTCGAATCGATCCGGATCGACGGGCGCGACGCGCCGGTGTCCGAGCGCCCTCAGCCGCGCACCAACGGCCTCGCCGTGGTGACCCGGTTGCCCGAGGTGCTCTCGGGGACCCACGAGGTGGAGGTCGCCTACTCGCTGGACGCCGCGGCAGTCTCGGTCCCGAACGGGCAGGAGGCGGTCGAACAGGTGCGTTGGACGGCGTGGTACTCGTTCTGGGCGGACCAGTACTACGTCCATCCGAGCAATCCGTTCGACGGCGAGGAGCCGGTGCGCCCCCTGCGCGTGAGTCTCGAGATCTCGCCCGACCTGGCGGACGAGCTCTCGGACGGCGGGTGGATCGCCTGGGACGGAGACCGCGAACGGATCCCCTTCGAGGACGGCAACTGGTACGGGCCCTGGGAGACCGAGGCGACCGCGAGCACGTACGATCACCGCAGTTTCGAGCTGCGGGTCGGATCCGAGCGGCGGCTCGACGACGGCTCGCTGCGGGTGGACCTCGATTTCGACCGGATCCTGTCCGCCGAGCGGGGGGACTCGGGCGAACCTGGGCCCTTCGCGGTCGACGAGGAGCTGAACGACTCGCTCTCGAAGTACGACGTCTCCGCGAACTCCGACCTCGGCGTGCGGCTCGACTTCCCCGCGGGGACGTTCCGCGGAGTCGATCCCGAGGCCTACGCGGACTACCGGCTCGAACGGGCGCTGCCCCTCGTGCTCGTGTTCGGTCTCGCGGGCATCGTCGTGCTGGCCGCGGCGGGCTCCGGATTCGCGGCGTCGAGCGCGCGGCGCGGCGCGAACGCCTCGCACCGGACCGTCGGCCTGATCGCGGTCCCGCTGCTCGCGATCGCGCAGAGCGTCGTCTTCTGCTGGGCCGTCATGTCGATGCGCGGGAGCGACGCGACGGGCGGCGTCGCGATCGCCGTCGGCGCGTTCATGTGGGTGGCTGTCGTCGTCTCCATGGTCGTGATCGGCAAGCACTCCCGCGAGCGCCCCCGGACGCGCGCACCGCACGCCCGGGGCGCTCGGAGCGCTCGGAGCGCCGACCCATCCGACGGCGTGGATGCGAGCGCGGGGGCCGAGGGGCAGGAGAATGGTGGACATGACTGAGACCGAAGCGACCCGGGCATTCTTCGACGCGCGGGACGGACTGCTGGCACTCGCGGGCGACCCCGCCAGGGCCCGTGCCGAGTTCACCTGGCCCGATGTCGGCGACGCGTTCAACTGGGCGCTCGACGTCTTCGACACGATCGCCGAGGGAAACGATACGGCGGCGCTCAGGATCGCCGAGGAGGACGGCTCGGAGACCATCCGGAGCTTCGCCGAGCTCAAGCGGCGCTCCGACCAGGTCGCGAACTGGATGCGCAGCATCGGCGCGCGGCGCGGCGACGTCGCCATGCTCATGCTCGGCAACCGAGTCGAGCTCTGGGAGATCATGCTCGCGGCGATGAAGCTCGGCGTCGTGATCCTGCCGACCTCCGTCGTGCTCGGCTCGCACGAGCTCGTCGACCGCGTGGAGCGCGGCCGCGTGCGCTGGGTGTTCGCGGCGCCCGAGGACGCGGTGAAGTTCGCCGAGGTCCCGGGGGCGTACCGGGGCGTCGGGGTGGGCCTCGAGGCCGCCTCGAAGGATGAGCGCGCGGCCCTCTGGGAGTGGCTGCACTACGAGGAGTCGCGCGCAGCCGGCACGGGCGCGATCCGCAAGACCACGACGAGCGGCGATCCCGCGCTGCTGTACTTCACCTCGGGCACCACGAGCCTGCCGAAGATCGTCGTCCACTCGCACACGAGCTACCCGCTCGGCCATCTCACGACGATGTCCTGGATCGGCGTGCGCCCGGGCGACATCCACCTGGTGATCAGCGCGCCCGGCTGGGCGAAGCACGCCTGGTCGAGCTTCTTCGGGCCGTGGCACGTCGGAGCGACCGTCTTCGTCGCGAACTACGCACGCTTCGATCCCGAATTCCTCGTCGCGGAGCTCGACCGGGTCGGCGTCAACACCTTCTGCGCCCCTCCCACGGTCTGGCGGATGCTGATCCAGAGCCGGCTCGACCGGAAGCCTCGCGGGCTCCGCGAGGTCGTGTCGGCGGGGGAGCCCCTGAACCCCGAGGTGATCGCGCGCATCCGCGAGTGGTGGGGACTCGACATCCGCGACGGCTACGGCCAGACCGAGACGACCGCGCTCATCGGCAACATGCCGGGAGACGAGATCGTGCCTGGGGCGATGGGACTGCCGCTGCCCGGAGTCGACGCCGTCCTCATCGACCCCCTCTCGGGCGAGGAGGCCGAGGAGGGGGAGATCTGCCTGCGCCTCGACCCGCAGCGGCCCGTGAACCTCATGCCGGGCTACTTCGGCGACGACGCTGCGACCGCGCGGGTGACCGCCGGCGGGCGGTTCCACACCGGCGACGTCGCGCAGCGCGGCGAGGGCGGCGTGCTCACCTTCGTCGGGCGCACCGACGACATCTTCAAGTCCAGCGACTTCAAGGTGTCGCCCTTCGAAGTGGAGAGCGCGCTCATCGAGCACGAGCTCGTCGCCGAGGCCGCGGTCGTCGGCGCACCGGACGACACGCGGCTCAACGTGACCAAGGCGTACGTCGCGCTCGCCGCTGGGGCGGTTGCCGGCGAGGAGACGGCGCGCGCCATCCTCGCGCACGCCCGGGCGGCGCTACCGCCCTACATGCGCGTGCGGCGCGTCGAGTTCGCGGAGCTGCCCAAGACGACCTCCGGCAAGATCCGTCGCGTCGAGTTGCGGGAGCGCGAGGTCGCGGCGCACGCCGAAGGGCGGCGGGTCGATGGGGAATGGCGCGAGGAGGACTTCCCCGACCTCAAGCGCTGAGCGCGGTCCGGCGTCATCTTCCGTCATCCTGCGATGCCGCTCGCGGCGCCTGGATACGTTCGAAGACATGACGACGATCGAGACCACCACCGCAGGCAGCCTGCCCCGCACGCAGGCGCTCATCGCGGCGAACGCCGCACGCACCCTCGCCGCAGACGGCTTCACGCTGGAGTCGACGCCGGAGTTCGAGGCGCTCGTCGCCGAGGCCGTGCGCGACGTCGTCGCCCGCCAGCGCGACGCGGGCATCACCCAGCCGGGCGACGGCGAGTTCGGGAAGGCGATGTCGAACGCGGTCGACTACGGCGCGTGGTGGACGTACTCGTTCCAGCGCAACTCGGGGCTCTCGGTGACCGAGCGCAACATCTTCACCCAGGAGCCCGTGCGCTCGGCCCCGGGCGACGTGCGGCTGACCTCGTTCCCCGACCGCCGGGACTGGACCGCGTTCGCCGAGGCCTACCAGGATCCCGAGAGCGGCATCAGCGTCGGCAAGAACGCGACGGCGTTCCCCACGACGACGGGCCCGATCGCGTACACGGGCCAGGCGGCGATCGCGGCGGACACCCGCAATCTCTCCGCGGCGCTCGAAGACGGCGAACGGGGCTTCCTCACCGCCATCGCCCCGGGCTCCGCGGCGCGCATCGAGAACGACTTCTACGCCGGCGAACAGGAGCACATCGACGCCTGGGTGGCCGCACTGCGCGAGGAGTACCGCGCCGTGACCGATGCCGGCCTGATCCTCCAGATCGACGACCCCTCGCTCGCCGAGAACTGGGACCAGATCAACCCCGAGCCGAGCGTCGAGGACTACCTCGCATTCACCCGGATCCGCATCGACGCGATCAACGAGGCGATCGCCGGCCTGCCGAAGGAGCAGATCCGCCTCCACCTGTGCTGGGGTTCGTGGCACGGGCCGCACACCACGGACATCGAACTGAAGCACATCCTCGAGACCGTCCTGGGCGCGCAGGTCGGACAGATCTCGTTCGAAGCCGCGAACGCCCGCCACGAGCACGAGTGGGCGGTGTGGGAGGAGCACCGGGACCTCATCCCCGAGGATCTGATCCTCGTGCCCGGCGTGGTCGGGCACTCGACGAACCTCGTCGAGCATCCCGATCTCGTGGCGCAGCGCATCGAGCGCTTCGCGCGGATCGTCGGGCCCGAACGCGTGATCGCCGCGACCGATTGCGGGCTCGGCGGACGCGTGCACCCGCAGATCGCCTGGGCGAAGCTCGAGGCCCTCGGAGAGGGCGCCCGGCGCGCTGCGGCGCGCGTCTGACTCGGCGTCGCCGCCGTCGGATCCGTCCGGAGAACTCGATTCGGCCCCGTTCGCGACGCTGAACGGGGCCGAATCGAGTTCCGTGCGCGGGGAGGACGGGGGAGCGGAGCGGTGGAGCGGGATCGGCGGCCGTCGGCCCGCGAGCCGTCAGCCGGCGAGCCGCGCGTAGCAGCGCGCGATGCGCTCCCGCCACCAGGCGTCGCGTTCGGGATCCGCGCCGAAGCGCTCGACGAGGCGCGCGTCGAGCGCGGGTCGGCGCACGTCGATCGCGCCGGCGTCGGGCACCAGGGGGTCGGTGGTCACGTCGCCGTCGAGCAGCGCGACGGTGCCGAGCCCGCAGGCGCCGGCCAGCGCACCGTCGGGCAGCGCCGCGGCGAGCCGCAGGCCCATCGCGATGCCGACTGAGGTGTCGAGCGCGCTCGACACGACGACCGGCAGGCCCGCCTCGGCGACGATGCCGAGCGCGGCGCGCACGCCGCCGAGGGGCTGGGCCTTGACGACCAGCAGGTCAGCGGCGCCGGAGCGGGCGACCGCGAGCGGGTCCGCCGCCTTCCGCACGCTCTCGTCGGCGGCGATGCGCACGCCGGTCGCGCGCTCGCGGAGCTCGACGAGCTCGGGCACGGTCGCGCACGGCTGCTCGGCGTAGTCGAGGTCGACATCGGCGAGCGCGAGCAGCGCGCGTGCCGCTGCATCCACCGACCAGCCGCCGTTGGCGTCGATCCGCACCCGCGCGCCGTCGCCCATCGCCTCCCGCACGGCCCGCACGCGCGCCACATCGTCCGCCAGCGTCTGTCCGCGTTCGGCGACCTTCACCTTCGCGGTGCGGCAGCCGGGGAAGCGGGCCAGGATCGTCTGCACCTCCCGCGCCGGGACCGCGGGCACCGTGGCGTTGACCTCGATGCGGTCGCGCAGCGCCTGGGGCTGCGGGGCCCAGCCGAAGTCCAGCGCGGCGGCGAGCCAGGCCGACGCCTCGGCGTCGTCGTACTCGGGGAAGGGTGAGAACTCGGTGGCCCCGTGGGCGCCGGCGAACACCGCGGCCTCGCGCACGGCGATCCCGCGGAACCGCGTGCGGGTCGGGATCGCGACGATCCGTGCCGCGGCGAGCACCTCGTCGAGCGGGGGAAGCCATGCGCGGGGGGTCGGAGCGCTCATGCCTCGATCCTCCCATGCGCCCGCCCGACATGGGAGGATCGAGGCATGAGCGGGGAATCGGCGGGCGGGGCGCCCGCGCAGCACAGCGACGAGCCGCACGACCAGCGGGTCGGGCAGCGCCTCAACTGGTTGCGAGCGGGGGTGCTCGGTGCCAACGACGGCATCGTGTCGACCGCGGGCGTGGTCATCGGCGTCGCGGGCGCGACCCCGGGCAACGTGCTCGCCATCGCGACGGCCGGACTCGCGGCGCTCGTGGCGGGCGCGTTCTCGATGGCCGGAGGCGAGTACGTCTCGGTGAGCACGCAGCGCGACACGGAGCGCGCGCTCATCGCTCAGGAACGGCGCGAGCTGCGCGAGATGCCGCAGGAGGAGCTGGAGGAGCTCGCGGGGTTCTACCGTCAGCGGGGGCTGTCGGCGGATCTCGCGCTCCGAGTGGCCGAGGAGCTCACCGCGCACGACGCGCTCGCGGCGCACGCCGAGGTCGAGCTCGGCATCGATCCCGAGGAGTTCACGAGCCCGTGGGCGGCGGCCGTGTCGTCGTTCGTGTCCTTCACTGCGGGTGCGCTGATCCCGCTGGTCATGATCCTGCTCCCGGTCGGCGAGCACCGGGTGTGGATCGCGGCCGCCGCGGTGGTGATCGGCCTGCTGCTCACCGGCTGGATCAGCGCGGCGCTCGGCCGGGCGCCGCGTCTCAGGGCGATCGCGCGCAATGTGGTGATGGGAACGGCCACGATGGCCGCGACCTATCTGATCGGCGTGCTCTTCGGGGTCGCGGTGTCGTAGCGGGCGGCGCACCGCCCGCCCCGAATAGGCTGGGGGCATGACGCAGCAGGTTTCCGAGATCTTCGATGCCGCCGAGTGGGCCGTCGCGCCCGGCGCCGAGGGCTACACCGACATCACCGCGCACCTCAGCCTGGACGGCCGGATCGCGCGCATCGCCTTCGATCGCCCCGAGGTGCGCAACGCGTTCCGCCCGCACACGGTCGACGAGCTCTACGACGCGCTCGAGCGGGTGCGGGTGAACCCGCGCGTCGGCGTCGTGCTGCTGACGGGCAACGGCCCGAGCGCGAAGGACGGCGGCTGGGCATTCTGCTCGGGCGGCGATCAGCGGATCCGCGGCCGCGACGGCTACAAGTACTCGGACGATGAGACGGCCGTGGGGCCGGAGGCGTCGGCTCGTGCCGGGCGGCTCCACATCCTCGAGGTGCAGCGCCTCATCAGGTTCATGCCGAAGGTGGTCATCGCGCTCGTCCCCGGGTGGGCCGCAGGCGGCGGGCACTCGCTCAACGTGGTCTGCGACCTCACGATCGCGAGCCGCGAGCACGCGCGGTTCAAGCAGACCGACGCCGACGTCGGCTCGTTCGACGCGGGCTACGGGAGCGCCTACTTCGCGCGCCAGGTGGGGCAGAAGAACGCCCGAGAGATCTTCTTCCTCGCGCAGGAGTACGACGCCGAGCGCGCCAGGGAGATGGGGGCCGTCAACGCGGTCGTGCCGCACGCGGAGCTCGAGCGCACCGGCATCGAGTGGGCGCGCACGATCCTCGGCAAGTCGCCCACGGCGATCCGCATGCTCAAGTACGCGATGAACGCGGTGGACGACGGGATCGTCGGCCAGCAGCTCTTCGCGGGGGAGACGACGCGCCTCGCCTACGGCACGGACGAGGCCGTCGAGGGCCGCGACTCCTTCCTCGAGAAGCGCGAGCCCGACTGGAGCCCATACCCGTACCACTTCTGAGGGGCGATGCGCCTCGCCTCGCCGCACGGCCACACTCGTCTGGCCCCGCTCGCCCGGCCTCGCTCGCCCGGCCTTGCCCGGCTCCACTCAGCCTCGCTCTGACCCGCACCAACTCACTCGCGAGTGAGTTGGTGCGGGTTCGCCGAGTGGGATCCCGCACGAACTGACTCGGAGTGGTGCCGCGTCGCGGGGTCCGGATCGATCCGGATCGCTCCGGGTGCGTCCTGAGGCTTGGCGAAGTGGTGACCGGACCCACTCGCGAGTGGGTTGGTGCCGGTTTGCGGAGGATGATCCCGCACGAACTGACTCGGAGTCGTGATGCGTCGCGGGGTCCGGATCGATCCGGATCGCTCCGGGTGCGTCCTGGGGCTCGGACAAGTGGTGACCGGACCCACTCGCGAGTGAGTTGGTGCGGGTTCGCGGAGGATGATCCCGCACGAACTGATTCGGAGTCGTGCCGCGCCGCGGGATCCGGTCGCGCGAACCGACTCGACGCGGGTCGCGCCTACCGACTCGACGCCGGCCGCGCGGCCCCGCTCGGAACCCCTGGTCGGCGCCCGAAGCCGACACGCGAACGATCCGGGTCGCTTTGGGGGCGTGTTTCGCGCAAACACACCCCCAAAGCGACCCGGATCGCTGAACTGTGGCCGCGGCGGGGCCGGTTCGGCGGGGCCGGCGCGGCGGGGCCGGCGCGGCAGCGGGTGCAGCGGCGGGGCCGGTACGGGGCGGCAGCGGGTGCAGCGGCGGGCAGCCGGCGCCGGCTGCCGGCCGCTACGCCGCCTGCTCGGCCTTCTTCTGGCGGCGCATGCCGTGCAGCAGCGGCTCGGTGTAGCCGCTCGGCTGCGCCGCACCCTCGAAGACCAGGCGGCGGGCGGCCTCGAATGCGAGGCCGGGGGTCGCGCCGTCCGCGCCGAGCAGCAGTTCGTACGCGTCGTCGTCGGCGTTCTGGCGGTCGACCACGGCGGCGTACTGCACGAGCGCGGCCTCGACCTGATCCCGCGTGATCACGCCGTGGAGCAGCCAGTTCGCGAGCAGCTGGGCCGAGATGCGCAGCGTGGCGCGGTCCTCCATGAGCGCGACGTCGTGGATGTCGGGCACCTTCGATGCGCCGACACCCTGGTCGATCCAGCGCACGACGTACCCGAGGATCGACTGCGCGGCGTTCTCGACCTCGCTCTGCACGACCTCGGGGTCGAGATCCCCCGGCCCCGCGAGCGGGATGTCGAGCAGCCGCTCGAGGCTCTCGGCCGAGCGCTCCGCATCCCAGGCGGGGAGCGCGGCGCGCGCGGCGAAGGCGTCGGCGCGGTGGTAGTGGATCGCGTGCAGGGTCGCGGCGGTCGGCGACGGCACCCACGCGGTCGAGGCGCCCGCGCGCACGTGGCCGATCTTCTGCTCGAGCATGTCGTGCATGAGGTCGGGCATGGCCCACATGCCCTTGCCGATCTGCGCGTGACCGTCGAGGCCGCAGGCCACGCCGATCTCGACGTTGCGGTCCTCGTATGCGCCGAGCCAGGGGCGCGTGCGGATGCCGGACTTGGGCAGGAACGGCCCCGCGTGCATCGAGGTGTGGATCTCGTCGCCCGTGCGGTCGAGGAAGCCGGTGTTGATGAACACGACCCGGTCCGACGCGGCGCCGATGCACGCGGCGAGGTTCGCCGAGGTGCGACGCTCCTCGTCCATGATCCCGACCTTGATCGTGGTCTCCGGCAGGCCGAGCAGCTGCTCGACGCGCCCGAAGAGCTCTGCGGTGAACGCGACCTCGTCGGGGCCGTGCATCTTGGGCTTGACGATGTACATCGAGTCCGTGCGGGAGTTGGCGCGCGCCCCGAGCGGGCCGGTGCCGCGCAGGTCGTCGAGCGACCCGAGCGCGGTCATGATCGCGTCGACGATGCCCTCGGGCACCTCGGCGCCGTCGCGGTCGAGGATCGAGTCCCCCGTCATGAGGTGGCCGACGTTGCGCACGAACAGGAGGGAACGGCCGGGGAGCACGAGCTCGTCGCCGTCCGGCGCGGTGAAGACGCGGTCGCGGTTCAGCGCGCGAGTGAAGGAGGTGCCGCCCTTCACGACCTCCTCGGCCAGCGTGCCGTCCATGAGGCCCCGCCAGTTGCGGTAGCCGAGCACCTTGTCGGACGCGTCGACGGCGGCGACCGAGTCCTCGAGGTCGATGATCGTGGTGAGGGCCGACTCGAGGATGATGTCCTGCACCCCGGCCGAGTCGGTCGCGCCGACCTGTCCCGTGCGGTCGATCACGAGCTCGGCGTGCACGCCGCGGTGCACGAGCAGCACCGATTCCGGCGCATCGGGGGACCCGGTGAAGCCCGCGAAGCCGGCGGGATCGGCGAGACCGGTCTCGGTGCCGTCGGCGAGGCCGACGACGAGCGCTCCGTCGCGCACCGAGTAGGCGGTCGAGCCGACGTGCGATCCCGAGCCGAGCGGGGCGATCGTGTCGAGCAGTTCCCGCCCGAACGCGACGACCGCGGCGCCGCGCGCGGGGTTGAATCCGCGGCCCGGGGCGAGCTCGCCCTCGCGGGAGATCGCGTCGGTGCCGTAGAGCGCGTCGTAGAGCGAGCCCCAGCGGGCGTTGGCGGCGTTGAGCGCGTAGCGGGCGTTGAGGATCGGCACCACGAGCTGCGGCCCGGCCAGCGTCGCGACCTCGGGGGCGACGTTCTCGGAGGTGACGCGCACCTGCTCGGGCTCGGGGCGGAGGTAGCCGATCCGGGTGAGGAAGTCGCGGTACTCGGCCGCGTCGGGCTTGCCCGGGTTCGCGCGGTGGTAGTCGTCGATCTGCGACTGCAGCTCGTCGCGCACGCGCAGCAGTTCCGCATTGCGCGGGGCGAGGTCGTGGACGATCCCGCTGACGCCGCTCCAGAAGTCCGCATCGTCGATGCCGTGGCGCTCCAGGCTCTCCTCTGCGAACGCGGCGATCGGCTCGGCGACCGAGAGGTCGGCGCGATTGGCGTAAACGGTCATTGCGGCTCCATCGTCATGGTCGCGGCCGGGCCGCGACGCTGCGGAATTCCGGGGATCCCGCCCCCGAAAGTATCTCTATACCAAGATAGTTGCATCTCTCGATTTTGGACTAATGCTTCCGTATCGTGGAAAAGGATGGCGAGTTCCCGGAATCGTCGCCCGCGGCGTCGCGGGCCCCGTCGACCGCTGAACGCGCCCGCCGCCCGGCACGGAGTAGCCTGGTCGTGTGACTGCGCCGAACGGACTCAGAGCCATCCCGACCGAGGATCGGGCCTGGCTCGTCCCGGCACTCGCCGACGCGCTGTCCGGCGGCGCCCCGGTGCTCCCGGTCGCTCCGGGCACCGACCCCGGGGTCGTCTCCGAACTGCTGGCGGCGGATCTCCCGAGGGGCACGGCGCTGGTGGTGCGGACCTCGGGATCGAGCGGCGTGCCGAAGTCGGTCGCGCTCTCCGCAGCGGCGCTGCGCGCGAGCGCCGAGGCGACGCACGAGGCGTTCGGCGGGCCCGGCCAGTGGCTCGTGGCGCTGCCGGCGCACCTGATCTCCGGCCTGCAGATGCTCGTGCGCAGCGCCGTCTCGGGCATCGCACCGGTCTTCTTCGACGGCGGATTCGACGCCGCGCGCTTGCTCGAGGTCGCGGACGGCCTCGAGTCGGATCGCCGCTACGTCTCGCTCGTGCCGGTGCAGTTCTCGCGGCTGCTCGACCTCGCCGAAGCGGATCCGGCCGCGGCAGAGGCGCTCCGGCGCTTCGACGCCGTGCTCGTCGGCGGCCAAGCGGTGCCGCGGGCGCTCCGGCAGCGTGCGCACGAGCTCGGCGTCTCGCTGAAGCGCAGCTACGGCATGACCGAGACCTCGGGCGGATGCGTCTACGACGGGGTCGAGATCGGCGACACCCGGGTCCGGATCCGCGACGGGGAGGTGCAGCTGGCCGGATCGGCGCTCGCGCTGGGCTACGTCGGCGATCCCGAGCTCACTGCGCAGCGGTTCGTCGAGCACGCGGGCCGCGACGGCGCTCCGACCCGGTGGTACCGCACCGGCGACGCGGGCGAGCTGCTCGGCGGCATGCTCACCGTCACCGGACGCCTCGACCGCGTGCTCGTCTCGGGCGGCGTCAACGTGTCGCTCGACGAGGTCGAGCGGGTCGTGCGCGAGTTCCCGGGGTGGGCCGGCGCCGTCGCGCTCGCGGCCCCCCATCCCGAGTGGGGCGAGCGCGTGAGCCTGGTGGTCGAGGCGGGAGACGCCGCCGCCGCGGGCGCCGAGACGTACGCCGCGGTGAGCTCGGCCCTCCGCGCACGGCTGGGGGCCGCCGCCGTGCCCGAGTGGGTGACGGAGATCGACGCGATGCCGCGCCTCGCGGGCGGGAAGCCCGACCTGCGGGCGATCGGGGAGTGGCTGACCCGGCTCCGTGCGAGTTTCAGCGAAGTGCGCCGGGCCGACGCCGCGGCGGAGGAGGTCGGGGCCGGGGGTGCCGGCTCCGGAACGGCAGAGGAGGCATCGGCGTGAACCGTGCGAAGGATCCGCGTCGGTCGGGGAACCCTGCGAGGCGCGCGGCGGGCGAACGCCGCGCTGCGGCGGGCGCGCAGCCCGCGATCACCTGGCGCAACTGGGTCGGCGGAGCGCGGCTGCGCACCCTGCCCCTGGCGATCGCGCCGGTCGCGGCGGGCGCCGGGGTCGCGCACATGGTCCGGGGGTTCTCGCTGCCGCTCGTGCTCCTCGCGCTCGCCGTCGCCGTGTTCCTGCAGATCGGCGTGAACTACGCGAACGACTACTCCGACGGCATCCGCGGCACCGACGAGTTCCGCGTCGGCCCCGCGCGGCTCACCGGTTCGGGGCTCGTGAACCCCCGGAAGGTGCTCGCGCTCGCGCTCGTGTTCTTCGCGCTCGCCGCGGTCTCGGGGCTCGCCGCCGTAGTGCTGAGCGGCCGCTGGTGGTTCCTCGCGCTGGGAGCCGTGGCCATCGTCGCGGCGTGGTTCTACACGGGCGGCAAACGCCCATACGGCTACGCCGGCCTCGGTGAGGTCGTGGTGTTCATCTTCTTCGGGATCGTCGCGACCGTCGGCACGGTCTGGCTGCAGACGGACGTGCAGACGCAGGAGGCGTGGGTCGCGGGAGCGGGCGTCGGGCTCTTCGCCGTGGCGGTGCTCGTCGTGAACAACCTCAGGGACATCCCGACCGACCGGCTCGCGGGCAAACGGACGCTCGCGGTGCGGATCGGGGATCGCGCCTCGCGCGCGCTCTACATCGCCTGCGTCGTGCTCCCCTTCGCAGTGCCCGCGCTCTACGGCTTCGCGAACCCCGGCATGGTGCTCGTCTGGTTCGTGCTCCTGATCGTGGCGCCCTGCGTGCTGATCGTGCTCACGGCGAAGACGCCTCGCGAGCTCATCCTGGTGCTGCAGCTCACGAGCCTCGCCGCCCTCGCGTACGGAGTGCTGCTGGGCGTGGCGTTCGCCTTCTGACCCGGGTCTCCGGAAGCGTCGGCCGCTCGGACCGTCCGGCGGTCCGGCCGCAGGCAGGCCGGGCGGGATCGCGACCCGACGGACCTTGCGCCCCGCGAGCGAACCCGGATAGGGTGATCGAGGAATCCCGCGCACACGGAAAGGAGCAGGCCATGACGCACATCACCCGTCCAACGGTCTTCGTTCCTCCGGTGCTTCCGCTGACCGGACACTAGGCCCTCCGCGGCGCTGCTGAGCACTTCGAGCCAGTTCAGCGCCCTCCGCCCCGTTCTCAGTTCTCGCGACGCCGTCCTCTCGCACGGCCCGCCCCCACGATCCAGGGATCATGACCTCTTCACACGCATCCGTATCCTCGGAGCCCCGGCGCTCCACGCTCCGCAGCCTCGCGCGGCTCCTCCCGTTCGTGCGGCCGGCGATGCCCCGCCTCATCGGGGGCGCGCTCGTCGGCCTCGCGGCGGCGCTCGCGAGCCTCGCGATCCCCCTCGTGCTCGAGTGGGCCGTCGACGGCCCGATCGCGACGGGCGAGACAGGGCTGATCCTCCTCGCGGTGGGGCTCGTGCTCGCGCTCGGCGTGGGCGAGGCGCTCTTCGTGTTCCTGCGCCGAGCGTTCGTGCTGACCCCGGTCACGTCGGTCGAGTACGAGATCCGGCAGGTCTTCTACGAGCGTCTGCAGCGGCTTCCCGTCGCGTTCCACGACCGCTGGCAGTCGGGCCAGCTCCTCAGCCGCATGATGCAGGACATCGGCATGATCCGCAGGTGGCTCTCCTTCGGATCGATCCTGCTGCTCATCAACCTGCTCACCTTCGGCATCGGCTCCGCACTCCTCTTCCGCTGGCACTGGGCGCTCGGCGTCGTCTTCATCGTCTGCTCGCTGCCCATCTGGGTCGTCGGCTACCGCTTCGAGCAGCGCTACGGCACCCTCTCGCGCCGCAGCCAGGACCAGGCGGGCGATCTCGCGACGTCGGTCGAGGAGAGCGTGCACGGGATCCGGGTGCTCAAGGCGTTCGGCCGCGGGCCGCACGCGCTGCACCAGTTCACGCGCCGCGCGGAATCGCTGCGCGAGACCGAGATGCGCAAGGCGAGGGAGGTCGGCGGACTCTGGTTCTGGTACGAGCTCGTTCCGGTCCTCGCCATGGGTGCCTGCTTCATCACCGGGGTGCTGCTCGCGGCCAGGGGGGAGCTCACGATCGGCGAGCTCGTCGCGTTCTTCGCGATGGCCGTCGCGCTGCGGTGGCCCATGGGGTCCCTCGGGTTCCTGTTCTCCTTCCTGATCGACACGAGCACCGCGACGGACCGGGTCTGCGAAGTGTTCGACGCCCCGGTCACGATCGCCGATCCCGAGCATCCCCGGACCGTCGAGGAGCCCCGGGGCGAGCTCGCGTTCCGCGGCGTGCGCTTCCGATTCCCCGACGCGCGCTCCGAGGAGCGCGATCTCGTCGACGGCGTCGACCTCGTGCTCCGCGCGGGTGAGACGCTCGCGCTCGTCGGTGCGACGGGCAGCGGTAAGACGACGCTCACGGCGTTCCCCACCCGGCTCTACGATGTGACGGGCGGTGCCGTCGAACTCGACGGGGTCGACGTGCGCGAGCTGCGTCTCGAGGAGCTGCGCCGCCGCATCGGCATCGCGTTCGAGGACCCGATCCTCTTCTCGGCTTCGGTGCGCGAGAACGTGCTGCTGGGACGCGACGATCTCGAGCTCGGCGGAGCCGAGGCGGATCGCGTGCTGCGCGAGGCGCTCGCGGTCGCCCAGGCCGGGTTCGCGTACGACCTGCCCGATGGCCTCGACACCGAGGTCGGCGAGGAGGGGCTCAGTCTGTCGGGCGGCCAGCGCCAGCGGCTCGCGCTCGCGCGCGTCGTCGCAGCGGCGCCCGACGTGCTCGTGCTCGACGATCCGCTCTCCGCGCTGGACGTCGAGACCGAGGCGAAGGTCGAGGCCGCGCTCCGCCGCGCCCTCTCCGGGACGACGACCCTCGTGGTGGCCCACCGACCGTCGACCGTCGCGCTCGCCGACCGGGTCGCCGTACTGCGCGACGGCCGGGTCGCGGCCGTCGGCACCCACTCCGAACTGCTGCGCACGAGCGCGCACTACCGGCACCTGATCGCGACCATGCCCGCGCCCGACGCGGGCGACGCACGAGAGGAGGGGCGACGATGAGCCCCGAAAGCGTCCGCGGGACGCGCGGCGAGGACCGCGACAGCTACACCCGCGAGGAGAGCCGCGCCATCAGGCGGCGCTCCATCCGCCTGCTCGGCTCGACGCTCAAGCCGCTCAGACGGCTCATCGCGCTCACGGCGGTCGTCGTCGTGGTCTCGTCGATCCTGCGCGCCGTCGGCCCGACGCTCATCGCGTTCGGGATCGACGAGGCGCTCCCCGCGGCGACCGAGCGCGGCGAGTGGGGTCCCGCGATCCTCGTGGCCGTCGCCTTCCTCGTCACCGGGGGCGTCGGCTCGGCGCTCGTCGGCTGGTACGTCGTGCTCATCGCGCGCATCACCCAGGCCGTCATGCTGGAGCTACGCACGCGCATCTTCCGCCACACGCAGCTGCTCAGCCTCGACTTCCACGAGAGCTACACGTCGGGCCGCATCATCTCGCGGCAGACGAGCGACCTCGAGTCGATCCAGGAGCTGCTCGACGGGAGCCTCAACGAGCTCGTCGATGCGATCCTCATCGGCACGTTCACGCTCGCGCTGCTCTTCCTGCTGGACTGGCGCAGCGGTCTCGTGCTGCTGTGCATGGGTCTGCCGCTCGCCCTGCTCATGCGCTGGTTCGTCGTCGAGTCGCAGAAGGGATTCCGGGCGACGCGCGTCGTGAGCGCGCGCCTCATCGTGCAGTTCGTCGAGACGATGACCGGCATCCGCGCGGTGCAGGCGTTCCGCCGCGAGCGCCGGAACGACGCCGCATTCAGCGCGGTCTCCCGCGACTACCGCGACGCGAACCTGAAGGTGGTGCGGCTGTTCGGGACGCTCGACCCGGGTCTGATCCTGCTCGCGAACACGACGATCGCGATCGTGCTGCTCTGGGGCGCATTCCGCGTCGCCGGCGGCGGTCTCGCGATCGGCGTGCTCATCGCCGCGGTCCTCTACGTGCGCAACTTCTTCGGCCCGCTCGAGGACGTCGCGATGTTCCTGAACTCCTACCAGTCCGCCGCCGCCGCCCTCGAGAAGGTCTCCGGCGTGCTGGAGGAGGAGCCCACCGTGGTCGATCCCGCGCGGCCCGTGCGGATCGCCGAGCCGCGCGGCGAGCTGCGCTTCGACGGGGTGAGCTTCGGCTACGGCGACGGCTCCCGCACCGTGCTCGAGCGGTGCGACCTCGTGATCCCCGCCGGGCAGACCGTCGCGCTCGTCGGCACGACCGGCGCCGGGAAATCGACGCTCGCGAAGCTGGTCGCGCGCTTCTACGATCCGACCGGTGGCGCGCTCCGCCTCGACGGCACGGACCTGCGCGACGCGGACCCGGTCGACCTGCGCCGAGCCGTGGTGATGGTGACGCAGGAGGCGTACCTCTTCAGCGGCACGGTCGCCGAGAACATCGCGCTCGGGCGACCGGACGCGACGGGCGAGGAGATCAGGGCCGCGGCCCGGGCCGCGGGAGCCGACGGGTTCATCGAGGCGCTGCCCGATGGGTACGACACCGACGTGAACAAGCGGGGCGGCCGGGTCTCGGCGGGACAGCGGCAGCTGATCTCGTTCGCGCGCGCCTTCCTCGCGGACCCGACCGTGCTGATCCTCGACGAGGCCACCGCGTCGCTCGACCTGCCGAGCGAGAGACTCGTGCAGGACGCGCTGCAGCGGTTGCTCGCCGACCGCACCGCGATCATCATCGCTCACCGGCTGTCGACCGTCGCGATCGCCGACCGGGTCCTCGTCATGGAGCACGGCAGGGTCGTCGAGGACGGCAGCCCGGGCGAGCTCGTGGCGGCGGGCGGGCGCTACGCCCGCCTGCACGAGGAGTGGGCCGCGTCGCAGGCGTAGGCGCGCGCCAGCGCGACGCGCAGGAGGGAGCGGGTCCGTTCCGAGCCCGCTCCCTCCTGAGCCGCCGCGCGAGGGCTACCGCCCCTCGGACGCCTCACCGAGGCCGAGCCCCTGCGCCCACGGGACGTTGTGCTGGATCGCGGCGGTCGGCACTCCGGTGTACCCCTGGGCGAGGTACACCGGGTTGTACGGCTGGAACACCGGGATCCAGGTCGGATCGTCGGCGGCGATGCGCTGCGCGTCGATGAGCAGCTGCGCGCGCTCGTCCTCGTCGGTGGTCTGCCTGGCCGTGTTCACGAGCTCGTCGAACTCCTCGTTCTCCCACCCAGCGTAGTTGTAGAAGTTGCCGCTCTCGAGGAAGACGTAGAGCGAGATCGGATCGGGGTAGTAGGTCTGCCAGGTCGTGAAGATCATGTCGATCCCCTCGCGGGCCTCCGCGTCCGAGTAGAGGGCGTTGTAGGTGTCCTCGGGAAGGGAGGTGATCTCGACGTCGAGGCCGATCTCCGTGCCGGCGCGCTGGATCTCGGCCGCGACGATGGGCATCTCGGGCTGCGAGCTCGTGACCGCGAGCGTGATCGCGGGCTGCTCTCCCGCCGCCGCCACGAGCTGCTTCGCCTGCTCGATCGAACGCGGCTGGTCGGCGATCTCCTGCGCGGCCTCGGCGAACGCCGCCTTCGCGTAGCCCCAGGTGCCCGAGGACGCCACGGTGTAGAGGGGGTCGGCTGCCCCGCCCATCGCCGCCTTGATGATCCCTTCGCGGTCGATCGCCATGGAGAGCGCCTGGCGGACCCCCTGGTCCTTCAACCCGCCATCGAGATTCGTCACCCACGCGATGAACGCGCCGGAGGTCTCGCCGAAGAAGAGGTCCCCGTTGCCGCCCTGAGCGAGCTTGGAGAATCCGGAGGAGGGGACGTTCCAGGTTCCCTGGACCTCGCCGCTCAGCATCCCGTTGACGCGGGCGGCGGAGTCGCGCACGAAGCTGAACACCACCTGGTCGATCTTCGCGGGGTTCGCCGTGTCCCAGTAGCTGTCGAACCTCTCGATCGTGATCTTCTCCCCGGCCTTCCACTCGCCCATGCTGAACGGGCCGGTGCAGTCGACCGGGCCGCCCGGAGTGCCGAGCGAATCTCCCTGCTGCTCGGAGGTCGCCTTGCTGACGATGCGGCCCGAACTGGTCGCCATCTCCTGGTGGAAGGTGACGTCGGCCTGCTTGAGCGTGACGGTCACCTCGAGGGGGCCGGTGGCCTCGATTGACTCCACCTGATCGTATGCGCCCGCGACCATGGACCCGAGGTCGTAGTCGGCGCTGCGCTCGAGGCTGTAGACGACGTCCTCAGCGGTCATCGTCCCTCCGGCGTGGAAGGCGACCCCGTCTCGCAGCTGATAGACCCACGTCGTCGGTTCGGGGTTCTCCCACGACTCGGCGAGGTTCGGCGCGATCGTCATCTCCGGAGTGAGCGTGAGGAGGCTCTCGCAGGTGTTGGTGAGGACCTGCTGGATCGGGAAGTCGCTGATCTTGATGGGATCGAGCGAGGTCGGCTCGGCGTAGAGCGCCCAGTCGATCGTGTCGGCCTGCTGCGTCGCGGCCGGAAGCGACGCGGTGATCTCGGGGGTTCCGGCACCGGCTGCGCCGGAACCCCCGTCCGCGGTCGAGCATGCGCTCAGTGCGAGGGCCGCACCGAAGCCGACCGCGAGCGCGATGCGTCGGTGCATGCGCGCGGTGCGCGGTGCAGTGGTGTGGGACATCCATGACTCCTTCGTTGGGATGGCTTCGTGCGCGAGGCAGCGCGGGTTCAGACGTTCGCGGTCAGGAACTCCCGGCGTGCGATCGACACGGCGCGCGGATCCCAGTCGGGCGACGGGACGCTGTCGAGCAGCAGCCGGGTGTAGGCGTGTTCGGGTTCGGCGAGAACCTCGGCCGTGCGTCCGGCTTCGACGGCGCGCCCGCGGAACATGACGAGCACGTCATCGGTGATCCAGCGCACGACCTCGAGATCGTGGCTCACGAACATGAGGGCGACACCGGTCTCCCGGCGGATGGCGTCGAGCAGTCGCAGGATCTGGGCCTGGATCGAGACGTCGAGCGCGGCGACGGCCTCGTCGAGGATCAGCAGCTTCGGTTCGGCCGCCAGCGCCCGTGCGATGGCGACGCGCTGCCGCTGGCCCCCGGAGAGGTCGCGCGGCATCCGGGCCGATGCCGCAGCGTCGAGGCCCACCTGGTCGAGGAGGTCGCCGACCCGTGCGGTGCGTTCGCGGCCGCGGAGACCGGTGTGCAGCGTGATGATCTCCGCGAGCGCCTCGCGCGCGCTCTGACGCGGATCGAGGCTCTGGTACGGATCCTGGAACACCATCTGCATCACCTTCGCGCGCAGCATTCGAGCCCGGTGCCCGCGTCCCACGGGGGCGGGGTCGCCCGCGATGAGCACCGCTCCGCCGTCGGAGCGCTCGAGCCCGGCGACGATGCGGGACACCGTCGTCTTGCCCGACCCGGACTCGCCGACGATGCCGAGGGCCCCGCCGCTCTCGATGGAGAAGGAGATGTCGTCGGCGGCGACCAGGGCGCCGTGGTTGTAGGTCTTGCTGAGGCCGCGCGCCTCCACGAGCGGCGGCGGGACGGCCGGGGCGGATTGCCGGTTCATGCCGGAACCTCCTGCTGATCCGAAGGGATGCGCTCGAGCCTCGCGGGCATGGCCGCGAGCAGCGCCTGGGTGTAGTGGTGCTGAGGGTTCGTCCAGATCTCCCGTGCTCCGGCCTCCTCGACGATCTCGCCGAAGCGCATCACCGAGATGCGATCGCACGAACCCGCCGCGAGGTCGAGGTCGTGCGTTACGAGCAGGATCGCGAGGCCGCGTTCTGCGCGGAGATACTGCAGGATCGCCATGATCTCCGCCTGGGTGGTCACGTCCAGCGCAGTGGTCGGCTCGTCGGCGAGCAGCAGTTCCGGCTCGCTGGCGAGCGCAGACGCGATCATGACGCGCTGCAGCATGCCGCCGGAGAGCTGATGCGGGTGCTTGTCGAGCTGGGACGCCGGTCGCGTGAGGCCGACCTCGTCGAGCAGGCGGGTCGCAGTGGACCGGGCGTCGACACGATTCATCCCGCGATTGACGCGCAGTCCCTCGCACATGAACGCCCCGATGGTCTGATACGGATTGATGTGGGCGCGGGGATCCTGGAAGATCATCGCGGCGCGCCGTCGCCGCACGGCGGCGACCTGGGCCTTCGTCGCGGTGGCGAGGTCGACGTCGGCGAGCCGAACCGTGCCGGTGAGCGCGGCCCCGCGCGGGGCGAGCCCGACGATCGTGCGCAGCGTCATCGACTTGCCCGACCCCGACTCGCCCACGAGACCGATGAAGTCTCCCGCGCCGCAGGTGAGCGAGACGTCCTGCAGAATGCGTCGGGTCTCTCCGCGCCGGGTCACCGACATCGACAGGCGGTCGATCTCGAGCAGCGCTCGCTGCTGCGTCGCATTCATGCGGCGTTCTCCCTTCGGGTGATGCGCTCGGCGAGGCCTTCGCCGAGCAGGCTGAAGCTGACCACGGCGAGCACGATCATCGCGCCGGGGACGAGCGCGGGCAGCGCCATGCCCTGGATCAGCGCGTTCTGGCCTTCTGCCGCCATCGCGCCCCAGTCGGCCTCGGGCGGCTGCACGCCGAACCCGAGGAAGGAGAGCCCCGCGAGGTCGATCATCGCGTATCCGAAGCACAGCGTGGCCTGCGCGATGACGAACGGCATGATGTTGGGAACGAGGTGCCGCAGGATGATCTGCCAGGCCGGCATCCCCTGCGTCTCGAGCGCCTGGATGTAGAGGCTGTTCCGCTCCGCGAGCGCGACGCTGCGGGTCACTCGCGCCATGTACGGGATGTACGCGATCGCGAGCGCGATCACGATGGCGCCGAGCCCCGAGCTGAAGATCGCGACGGCGAGGATCGCGAGCAGCACCCCGGGGAACGCGAACAGGACCTCGACGCACCGTGAGAGCGCGGCGTCGACGGCTCCTCCGCGCCATGCGGAGACCACGCCGATCGCGACCCCCAGCACTGCGGAGCCGAGCACCACTCCGAGCGGCCCGAGCAGCGAGATGCGCGCGGCGTAGATGGTGCGCGAGAGCACGTCGCGGCCGGCATCGTCGGTGCCGAGCCAGTGCGCGGCCGAAGGCGCCTGCAGCGAGTCCATGAGGGAGACGGCGTAGGGATCGTGGGGAGCGACCAGCGGGGCGAAGACCGCCAGCAGGACGAGTGCGATGAGGATCGCGCTCGCGGCGACGCTCAGCCAGTTCCCGCGCACGCGCAGGCTCATCCATGTGCGGCGGGTCAGCAGATTCGTGGTGCGGGTGTGCGTGGTCTGCAGTGTCATCAGGCACCGACCTTCTTCCGTGCGCGGGGCTCGAGGAACGGGTAGAGCAGATCGACGATGAGGTTCGAGACGACGAACACCGTGACGATGACGAGTACGATCGCTTGCACGACCGGGAAGTCCTTCACGTTGACGGCCTGAACGAGCAGGGAGCCGATCCCGTTGAGGCCGAACACGGTCTCGACGATCGTGGTCGTGACGAGCAGGCCCGAGATGACGAGGCCTGCGAGGGTGATCACCGGTACGACCCCACCCCGGAATGCGTGGGCCCAGATGACACGCTGCGCGCCGAAGCCGCGCACGCGCGCCGTTTCGACGTACTCCTTGTCGAGCGTCGCGATCATCGAGGTCCGCGTCGTGCGGAAGACCAGGGCGCAGGACGAGAGCGCGAGGGCGATCGCCGGAAGCGTCAGGTGCCAGATCCGGTCGAGCGCACCGTCCCCGCCCGGCCCGAACGCCGGGAACCAGCCGAGCGAGACCGCGAAGAGCGAGGTCAGCGCCATCGCGACGACGAATGCCGGCGCGGCCATGCCGACGGTGCTCAGCACGATCGCGGCCGAGTCGATCGGCCCGCGCTTCACCGCGGCGAGCACGCCGAGGAGCACGCCGCTGCCGAGGATCAGGATCGCCGAGTACGCGACGAGCGCGAGCGTGGTCGGCAGGCGCGAGGCGAGCAGGTCGCTGACGGGTTGATGAAACTGCATGCTCTGCCCGAAATCGCCCTGCAGCACGCCGGCGACCCACCGACCGTACTGCACGAGGAACGGGTCGTCGAGATGGTACTGGGCGCGAAGCGCGGCCAGGGTCTCGGCGGTCACGTTGTTGCCCTTCGCGAGGAAGCTCTCGGGGGACCCCGGCGCCAGGTGCATTCCCGCGAAGACGATGAACGAGGTGACGACGAGGACGAGGAGGAGGGAGCCGATCCGCTTGAGGATCGACAGGAGGATGCGGCGCACCGCTGCGCCGTCCGTGCCGGTCGTTCCGTCGAGCGCGGTCACGCCGATGCTCCGATCGATGCGGCCCACGGGTGCAGCAGCTGCACGTACGAGGTCGGCGCGCCCGTCACTCGCTTGCCGAGGAACAGCGTGTTGTAGGGAGCGTAGATCGGGATCCAGAGCGACTCGTCCACCACGATCTCCTGCGCGGCGATGATGGCGTCCGCGCGGTCGGTCAGATCGGACGACGCTGCGGCCTTCGCGACCAGGTCGTCGAGCTCGGGATTCGAGTAGCCGGTGAAGTTGTAGATGTTGCCCGTCGTGAAGTACTGGTAGATCTGCGTCGGGTCGGCGAAGTCGGTGCCCCATGCGGTGAGGTAGAGATCGATGCCCGCCCTCGCCTCGGGGTCGGTGTACACCGCGTAGTACTGGTCGGCCGGGATATTGCGGATCTCGGCCTCGAGCCCGAGCTCGGTGAGCGCCGATTGGATCTCCGCGGCGATCGTCGGGGTCGACGCCTCTGCCGTGGTCGACGCGATCACGATCGGCTCGGTCGGCTCGTCGGTGCTCTCCAGGAGCTGCTTGGCGGCATCGAGGTCGGTTCGGCCGAATTCGATCCCGTCCCAGGCCTCCTCGAACTTCTGCCGCTCGTAGCCCCAGGTGCCCGGCACCGCCGGGGCCCGCTGCTCGTCGGCGGCACCGCCGACGGCCGCCGCGATGATCGCCTCGCGATCGATCGCGCGGGAGACCGCCCTGCGCACGATCGGATCGGCCAGCGGACCGTCGGGATCGAGCACGATGGCGTTGTACCCCTGTCGGCTCTCCCCGAAGTAGACGGTCCCGGCTCCGCTCGAGCCGAGGCGTTTCACGGCGGACGGGGCGAGATCCCACGTCCCGTCGATCGACCCCGAGAGCAGGCCGTTCACGATGGCGGACGGGTCGCGGACGAACTGGAACTCGAACGTCTCGGACTTCGCCCGGTAGCGCTCGTCGTAGTAGCCCTCGTCCCGCCGCAGCGTGATCGACTGACCGGCTTCCCAGGCGTCGAGCGAGAACGGCCCGATGCAGTTGACCCCGCCCTGGGGCGTACCGTAGGCATCGCCCAGCTTCTCGACGGTGGCTCGACTCTCGATGACGCCGACGGGGCTCGCCAGGAACGACTCGAAGAGGGCGTCCGGCCGCGAGAACTCGATCGTGACCTCGAGGGGACCCGTGGCTGAGATGTCGGACACGTTGGCGAACGGCCACGTCCAGAACGAGCCGGACTCCGGGTCGCGGATGCGGTCGAGGCTGAACACGACATCGTCCGCGGTGAGCGGGGTGCCGTCGTGGAACGTCGCGTCCGAGCGCAGTGTGAACACTCGGGTCGTGTCGTCCGGTGCGTCGACGGACTCGGCGAGCGCCGGTTCGAGCGTCATATCGGGCGCCATGCGGAACAGGCCCTCGCACACGTTGGAGGTGACCATGCTGGTGGAGTTGTCGGCGTTGACGATCCAGTCCAGCGAGGCCGGTTCCGTGGGGATCGCCCAGGACACGGCATCGATGTCGCCCGCGGCCGCGGGTGTCGCGTCGACGATCTCGGGTGCGGTGGAGCCGCGGTCGCCCGCAGTCGGTCCGGGACCTCCGCATGCGGTGAGCGCGAGCGCGGCGCCTGCGGCGACAGCGCCGATGGCACCGCGGCGCAGGGCTGAGAGCTGGGTCATGTCGATCCTCACGTCTTCGTGGTGGTGGCCGGCTCGCGCCTCTCGGGACGGAGGCTGTCGGGCGGCTCGTGTGCTGCTAGTAAAGCGAGCGGGGAGGGGGATGTCAAGCAGAATATAACGTTCCATTTTTCAAAATAACGTTTCATTTCTGGTTCGAGTGCGCTAGCGTTCCTCACCAGGAGCCCGGCGGAGCGGCCGGGCGGGAACGACGAGGAAGGGCGGAGGCGTCATGGCGCAAACAGCGATCGGGAGCGCGCCGGAGACGGGCGCGACCGAACCCTGGGTGCTGGTCACCGGGAACGGCGGATACGGGGAGGCGGCCGAGCGCGCCGACTGGAAGTACGACGTCAACCCGACCAGCGGGATCGCCAGGAGCCTCGACGGCGAGGTGGTCGCGGGGCATCGCGTCCGGGGCATCGCTCTCGACTGGGATCGGTACCCGGCGGAGACCCTCGAGCCGATCTTCGACGAGTTCGCAGACCGGCCGCCCGCGCTCGTGATCTCCCTCGGGGTGTTCTCCCGGCGACCCACGGTCTCGATCGAGCGCGTGGCCGTGAACGTCCGGGACTTCCAGTTCGCCGACGGGGGCTACCGGCCTTCGGGCGAACCGGTGTGGGCGGACGGGCCGGCGGCCTATCTGTCGACGTTGCCGATCAAAGCGGTGACCCGGGCGATCCGGGAGGCCGGGATCCCCGCCCTCGTGTCGAACTCGGCCTCGACGCACGGCTGCAACTCGGTGATGTACACGCTCCTGCATCTCGCGGCGCAGCGCGGCCTGTCGACCCGAACCGGATTCATCCATCTGCCCGACCCGCCCGAGCACATCGCGGCGATCGGGAGCGACGGCCCCAGCATGGCGCTCGACCTGCAGACCGAGGCGGTGCGGGTGGCCATCGCGGCATCGATCGCCCACCCGGACCGGGACCTTCCGATTCCGGCGAACGAATGGGAGTGGTGAGGATGCGGGAGCCGACGCGCATCATCCGTGCGGCCCTGTCGGGACGCGACGGGCAGTGGGATCTCGAGCTCGGCGACGGTCGCGTGCGGTCCGTCCAGCCGCACGATCCGTTGCGCCCTGCTGCAGACGGCGGCCTCGATGCCGTCGGTGTCATCGATGCCGCGGGCGGCCTCGTGTCGCGCGCCTTCGCTGAGGCGCACGTGCACCCCGACAAGTCCTACAGCCTGAGCGACCTCCCAGACGGGATCGATCAGGCCGAGAACGGCGCACTCGACCCGTTCCGACGGGCAGCGAGACTCAAGGCGGGCTTCACCGTCGACAACGTGGCCGCCCGCGCCGAGCGCGCGCTCAGGCTCGCCGTCTCGAACGGCACGACAGCCGCGCGAATCACCGCGGACGTCGACACGATCGCGGAGCTGCGAGGGTTCGAGGGCCTCGTCCAGGCTCGGGAGCGGGTGCGGGACCTTATGGACGTTCAGATCGTCGCGTTCCCCCAGGAAGGGCTGCTCCGCGATCCGGGAGCGGAAGGCCTCGTGCGCGAGGCGCTCCGCCTCGGTGCGGATGCCGTGGGCGGCTGGCCCAATGTCGAGGCGGACCCGGCGGCCGAACGGGATCACGTCCGCAGGGTGTTCGATCTCGCCGAGGAGTTCGACGTCGACGTCGATATCCATGCGGACTGCTTCCTCGATCCCGAGGAGCGCATGCTGGAGTGCATCGCGGAGGAGACGATTCGGCGCGGATACCGCGGTCGCGTGCTGGTGAGCCACTGCGCGGCGCTCGAGCTGCAGAACGATGCCGACGCGGAACGCATCATCGCGCGAGTCGCGGAGGCGGGGATCACGATCGCGGTGATCCCGCTCAACCTGGCGGACGGCGGGCCGCGCGGGCTCGCGCGACCGCAGGAGCTGCGGGCCGCGGGTGCGACGGTCGTGTCCGGCAGCGACAACATGAACGACGGATGGTATCCGCTCGGGACGCTCAATCCGCTCGACCGCGCATCGATGACGTTCTGGGGCGGCTCGTACGACGACGAATCGGACATCGACACCGTCTGGAGCATGGTGTCGGGCGAGGCGTGGCGGGCGCTCGGCCGGAGAGGCGGCGACATCTCGGCCGGGATGCCCGCCGAACTGCTGGTGTTCGCCGCTCGCGACCGTGCGGCGGCGCTGCGCGATCCGCTCGGCGGACTCACCGTGCTGCATCGCGGCCGCGTGGTGTCGCGACGCCGGGTGATGCGGGAGTTCGCCGAGGAGGCCGCGCGATGAGCGGCCTCGAGCTCGTCGTCCGGGGGAGGCGGATCCTCGTCGACGGCGCACTGCGCGCTGCGACCGTCGGCATCGCGGACGGGCGCATCGCCTGGATCGCGCTCGACGACCCGGCGGCGGACCCGCCTGTGCCGGCGGACCGGATCATCGATGTCGGCGACCGGGTCGTCGCTCCCGGATTCATCGATCTTCACGTGCACTTCGACAACCCCGGGGAGTCGATCACCGAGGATTTCGCGGTGGGAACGGCGAACGCGGCGCTCGGCGGGCACACGATGGTCGTCGATCATCCGTTCTCGACGCCGTTGACGACGACGGGCGAGCGGTACCGCGACAAGATCGAGCTCGCCGAAGCCGGATCGCTCATCGACTTCGGTCTGTGGGGAGCGCTCACCGGGCCGACCGTGCACGAGATCCCGGCGCAGGCCGCGGCAGGGGCGGCCGGGTTCAAAGCGTTCCTCCCCGAGAACGACATGGGCTTCCCCGCGGCGCTCGACGAGCACCTGGCGACCGGGTTCAGGATCGCCGCGGCCTCGGGGGGCACCGTCCTGGTGCACGCCGAGGACCGCGCCGCACTGATCGAACTCGAGGAGCGCACGCGACGCGACGGTGCGGAGCGCGGCTACGCCGCGCTCGCGGAGCTGCGCGGACCGGAGATCGAACTGATCGCCGTGCGCCGGGTGCTCGGGATCGCGGAGTCGACGGCCGGAGCCGTGCACTTCGTCCATCTCTCCGTCCCCGAGGCCGTCGACCTGGTGACCGAAGCCCGCGCTCGTGGCGTGCGTGCGACTTGCGAGGTCGCAGCGCATCATCTGCTGCTGGAAGCTGACGACTGCGCCGAACTGGGCTGGACCGCGCTGTGCGCTCCGCCGCTCCGCCGGCGCGAGCTGGTCGAGGGGATGTGGGAGCGACTGCGGACCGGGGCGATCTCGGCTGTCGTCTCGGACCACTGTCCCTACGACCCCGCCGAGAAGACCTTCGCGGATCGTGACGCGTTCTCCGGCCCGTTCGGTATCCAGGGCGTGCGCGAGTACGCGCCGCTCTTCGTCTCGGAAGCGGTGCGACGCGGGTGGGACCTCGCCGAGGCCCTGGCGTGCCTGGCCGCCCGGCCGGCGGACCTGTTCGGGTTGGGGCCGGCCAAGGGGCGGATCGCCGTCGGCGCGGATGCCGATCTCGTGATCCTCGACATCGGAGCGGAGTCGGCGATCTCGGCCGACGGCCAGATCGGCGATTGGCGCTGGACCCCCTATGCCGGGAGGACATCGAGTGTCTCGGTCGTCGCGACCGTCTCGCGCGGACGCGCGGTCGTCGTCGACGGTGCGCTCGCCGCAGCAGGCGCGATCGGTCGATTCGTCGCACTGCGGGGGTGGGGCGAGTGATCTCCGAGGAACGCCTCCGCGCCGGTGCCGAGGAGCTCATCGGCACCTGTCTCGCGGTCGTTCCCGCGGACCGGGTGCTGATCCTCACCGACCGCGCGACGGCCCCGCTCGCGGGGCGCATCGCAGCCGCGGCCTCCGCGAGGTGCGGGGGCGTGCACGAACTCGTGCTCCCGGATCTCGACCAGGCCTACGACGACGCGTTCGCACGGCTGGCAGCGGGGTTCGCCGCTCACCGGCCGACCGTCGTGGTGTTCGCGGCGCGGGACGAACTCGATCGCCTGTCCTGGGACGAACGCTACTGGGGGCTCGTGGAGAGCGCGGGCGCGAGGTGCGCCCAGATGACCGACCTCGATGAGATCAGTCTGGGCGTCGGGCTCGCGACCGACTACCGCGAGGTCGCCCGGTTCACGCATGCCGTGACCGCGTGGGTCTCGGGGACGCGCCGGGCGCACGTGGCCGATGCGCTCGGTACCGACATCGTGTTCGCGCTCGATCCGGATCGGCCGTGGACCCCGTTCACGGGCCTGTACCCGGCTCCGGGGGACGGCGGCAGGCTGCCCCAGGGGGAGACGTTCTGCAGTCCGGTCGATGCGAACGGGGTGATCGCTGCTGCGGTCATCGGGTACCCCTTCAACGCCTCGACCGGCCTCCTCGCCGACCCGGTGCGATTCACGATCGCGGGCGGCCGGCTCAGCGGGGTCGAGCACTCCGACCCCGACCTCGCCGAACGGCTGCGCCTGTGGTTCATCCGAGATTCACACGCCGGCAGGGTCGGCGAGCTCGCATTCGGGACGAACCGATCCTGCACCGAACTCATCGGGAACCTGCTCTTCGACGAGAACGTCCCCGGCTGCCACATCGCGCTCGGGCACCCGTTCGGCGACTACACCGGTGCGGGATGGGAATCGCAGGTCCACGTGGACCTCGTGGTGCGCCGACCGACGGTCACCCTCGACGGACGCGTGCTGATGCGCGACGGAGAATACGTCGCCGCCGTCGGCGACGCCACACAGCCCACACGAACGGAGAACGCCCATGATCCCGGCTGAGATCGCACCGAACCCCGACGTGCTCGCGACCAACCGCGGGCGCGTCGGCGACCGCTACTACCTCATGAGCCCCGACACGATGGTCGAGAACAGTCTCCCGTTCCTCCCTCCGTACTCGGCGGTCGTCCTTGCGGCGCCGCAGGGCACGACCGCGCGGTTCGGGCAGACGCTCCTGACGCTCGAGGACGGCGCCGCCTCGACGGGGGAGCTCGGCGACGGATTCGAGAACTTCCTGTTCGTCGTCGAGGGGGCGCTCGACGTGCACTCCCCGGCCGCGGGGGACGACCCCGCGGGCGCCTGGGCCCTCAGGCGTGAGGGATTCCTGTTCCTGCCGGAGGGGCGCACCTTCGGGATCCGCGCCGCGGGGGCCACACGGGTGCTCTGGGTCAAGAAGCGCTACACCGCGGTGCCGGGCCTCGGCGCTCCCGAGATCGTCCACGGAGACCTGGGCGACGTCGCAGGAACCGATGACGCATGGATCGACGGGAGTTACGGCCAGTGCCTCCCCGACGACGCCAGGTACGACATGGCGATGAACATCATGAGATTCCGGGAGGGCGCCCGCTTCCGCATGAACGAGATCCACCACCAGGAGCACGGGCTGTACCTGCTCTCCGGAGGCGGCGTCTACCACCTCGACGGCGACCATCTCGAGGTGCGCGCCGACGACTTCATCTACATGGCCCCCTACTGCACTCAGGCGTTCACCGTGGCCGGCGCAGGGGAGACCGCCTACCTGCTCTACAAGGATGTGAACCGCGATGGCTTCTGAACTGCTCGTCCGCAATGCCAGGATCGACGGCGGAGACGGCGAACCCCGGGACCTGCGAGTCAGGGACGGGGTGATCGCCGCGATCGTTCCGACCGGCGGATCCGACTCCGAGCCGGCGACGCGCACGATCCACGCGGAGGGCGGCCTGCTCCTGCCGCCGTTCGCGGAACCGCATTCGCATCCCGACAAGGTCTACAGCCGTGAACGCATCGCCGATCTCCCGCCTCGAGTGATGCGGAACCGGGAGGACCGGATGCAGCGGCAACGCGACTTGAAGGCGCGGTTCACCTTCGCCGATGTCGGGGAGCGCTCGGAACGATTCCTGCGGGACTGCGCGATGGAGGGGATCGGGGTCATCGCGGGGCAGGCGGACATCGACTCGATCACCGGCCTCGTCTCGGTCGAGGCGCTGCTCGCAGCGCGGGAGCGCTGCGAAGAGTGGATCGACCTGGTCGTCACCGCGTTCCCGCAGGAGGGAATCGTCGCCGACCCCAGGGCCGCGGAGCTCGTGGCCGCGGCGCTCGAGGCGGGGGCGGATCGTGTCGGCGGCTGGCCGAACAACGAACGCAGCGAAGCCGATCAGCTCACCCACCTGCGCACCGTGTTCGCGCTCGCCGAACGATTCGACCGGCCGATCGACATCAACATCGACTACTTCACCGATCCGACCGAGCGACTGCTCGAGCCGCTCGCGGAGATGACGATCGCCGCCGGGATGCAGGGGCTCGTGAACGCCAACCACGTCGGGGCGCTCGAGACCTATGACGACGAGACCGCGGCGCGCGTCATCGACACGGTCGCCGAGGCGGGCATCTCCATCACCGTGTGCCCGACGAACCTCGCCGGGACGAGACCGTACCGCGGCGTGTCGCGACCGGAGGAGCTGCTGCGCGCGGGGGCGAACGTCACGATCGGCATCGGCAACTACGAGGACAACTGGGAGTATCTCGGGACGCTCGACCCGATGGAACGCGCGCGATTCGCGTGGCATGCGTTGCCGCTCGCCGGTCTTCCCGGAGACGGCATCGACGCGGCATGGAGCCTGCTGACGACGTCTGCGCGGCGATCCATCGGGCGTCCTGCCTCACCCATCGCCGTGGGCCAGCCGGCGGACTTCGTCGTGCTCTCGGCGCCCGACCGGGTGTCCGCGCTCCGCAACGAGGCCGGGTCTCGCTGGTACGTGAGGAGCGGGACCGTGCGCGCACAGCGTATTGTCGAAACGGAAATCTACTCCTGAGCTGCACGAGAAGGCGGTGATCCGTGGCGGAGAGCACAGCGCCGAGGGCGGAGCGCACAGCGCCGCGGGCGAAGCGCATCACGATCCGCGACGTCGCGGAGCATCTCGGCCTCTCTGTGAGCACGGTGTCCGCCGCACTCAACGGCGGCGGAACGCTGAAGGAGGCGACGCGCCAGCGTGTGCGCGAGGCCGCGGCCGAGCTCGGCTACCGGCCGAGCCGCACGGCGCTGGCGTTCCGACTCGGTCGCACCGGTACGATCGCCTACTCGCTTCCCGCGGTCGACGACGGGACGGTGCCGATGCTCGACGTGGGCGGATACATGGTCGGGGCCAGGGCCGCCGCGAGCGCGGCGTTCGAGGCGGGGTACGCGCTGACGCTCACCCCTCCGACGATCTCGGGCGAGGCCGCGTGGAACCTGATCGGCGCCGACGGGGTCGTGCTCTGCGACCCCGTGCGGGGCGACGAACGGCTCGCCACGCTCGAACGCATGGGGATTCCCGCCGTGACGATCGAGCGGGACACCTCTCGACCCGACTGGCCGTACGTCGTGACGGGCGACCACCGCCGGAACGCGCACACGCTCCTCGACCATCTGCGATCGCGCGGCGCACGGCGGATCGCGCTGCTCGTGCCCGACGCGAGCTGGTCCTCCTCCGACGACATGCTCACGGGGTATCGGGAGTGGGCGGAGGAGCACGGATGCGAACCGATCGTGCAGCTGGTCCCCCCGACGCTCAGCAACCATGACGCCTATGTCGAGGCGTGCGCCCTGCTGGAATCCGAGCCGAGGCCCGACGCCGTGCTCGCGGCCGCGGAGCAGTTCCGTCCGGGCGTCCTGCGGGCGTGCCGGGACCTCGGTCTCGAGATCCCGGATGACGTGCTCTTCGCGATCGGCGGGGACAGCCAGGCGGCGGAGTTCAGCGAACCGCCGATCACCGCGATCGACTTCCATCCGGGCGGGCAGTCGGAGCTCGCGGTCAGGATGCTGCTCCAATTGATCGAGGGCGCGGCGGTCGAGGCTCCCATCGTTTCGGAGAGCGTGCTCAACGAGCGCCGGAGCACTGCTCCCGGGGGGAGGACCCCGGAGTAGCGTTCCGGACGGCTACGCGGGCAGGAGGAACCGTCCGTCGCGTGCGACGATGCTGCCGGCCTTGACGACCGCGCGCGGCACCGGCCGGTCGACGACGACCTGAGCGGAATGCGCACCCGGCACGATGAGGAGGTCTGCGGGATCTCCGACCCTGAGCCGGGATTCGTCGAGCCCCATCATGCGAGCGCCGCCGTGCGCTGCGATGTCGTACGCGTGCGTCAGGTCCGCGTCGGTGAAGACCTCGAGCCGGTATGCGAGGAGATGGCAGCGCTCGATCATCTCGGCGTTGCCGAATGGGCTCCACGAGTCGCGCACCCCGTCGGAGCCGAGGGCGACCTCGACTCCGGCGTCCCGCAGCGCGTAGACCGGGAGGACCGGCTCACCACCGAGTGCGACGGTGACGAGCGCGATGCCCGCGTCGCGCACGGCGCGGCTCATGCGATCGAACGTCGCGGGTTCGGCTCCCTCGTAGGCGAAGACGTGGCCGAGGGTGACGCGGCCCTCCATGCCTTCGCGCTGTGCGCGCTCGGCGATGGCGATGACCTGCCGAGCGCCGACCTCCCCCTCGTCGTGCAGGTGGTAGTCGATGCCGACGCCCGTGTCGCGGGCGATGCCGAACACAAGATCGAGCTGGGCTTCCAGGTCCCCGTCGATCCCGATCGGATCGATCCCGCCGACGAAGTCGGCTCCGGCCTCGGCGGCCTGCCGCAGCAGAACGGCGGTCCCCGGCTCGCGCAGAATGCCCATCTGGGGGAACGCGACGATCTGCAGGTCGACCGCGTCTCCGAGCTCAGATCCGGCCTGCACCACGCCCTCGAGATTCGCCAGACCGTGCTGCGGTGCGACGTCGACATGGGCGCGCATGGCACGCGTGCCGCGGGAGACGGCATGACGGATCAGCGCACCCGCGCGGTCGGCGACCGGGGACTGCGCGCGCATGCGGACCTGGAGGTCGGCGTCGGCGGTCATGAAGTCGAGCATGGTCTCCATCGGTTCCCGAGAGATCCACGGTCCGCCCCAGCTGGTCTTGTCAACGTGCACGTGCCCGTCGACGAGGGTCGGCAGCGCGAGATCGCCCGCGGCATCGAAGGTCTCATGCGGCGTGTCGGCGAGGGCGGCGGCCGCGTCCGTCCCGACCGCGATGATGCGCCCGTCCCGCACTGCGAGGTCGGTGACGGCTCCGTCGATGTTCGCGCGGGTGATGCAGATCGCGGACAAGGGTCTCCTTCGACACGGTTCCGGCGGCTCGACCCGAGCCGGTTTGGAATACCAAACAGGACGAGTCTATCGGTCGTGCCCGTCCCGGCGCTCAGTGGGCCGCGAGCCGGAACGGTGCCGGCGGGTACGCCACGCCCAGCGCGGCGTCGGCGAGCACCCTCCCGATCGCCGGCGCGAACTTGAACCCGTGGCCCGAGAACCCGGCGGCGACGGTGATGGGGCCGACACGGTCGAGCACGAAGCGGCCGGACTCCGTCGACGTGTAGGTGCAGCTGATCTCGACGGCGGAATCGGGATCGAGGCCGGGGAACCACTCCGCCACGTAGTCGCGGAGGCCCTGGCGCATCAGGTCGCTCGCCCGGAACCGCCGTGCGTCGGGATCCACCGCGTCTCCGACCAGGTGGAACCCGACCTTGATGCCCTCTCCCGGCGTGAGCATGCCGTAGACGGCCCCGCCCCGGGGATCCGCGTCGGGGGAGGACGCCTCGGTGCCGTCTCCGTCCCCGGCTCCGACGGCGTCAACGGTGCCGTGCGCGTGCCTCGACCGGCCGGAGTCGCGCAGATGGTTGAACGAGGGCCACCAGTCCTCGGCGCCCGGCTCGCGGAACTCGGACCGCATCGCGAAGTGGGCCGGGTGCTCCTCCGTCACCGTGAGACGGGGGAGGTCGACGAGCCCCCGGAGGAGCTCGGCGCTCCAGGCCCCTGCCGCGACGACGACGCCCGCGGCCTCGAACCACGACTCGATGCCCGGATCGGACCCGATCTCCGCGCGCACCCGCACGCGATCGCCGTCCGCTTCGATCCCCGTGACACGATGGTCGGAGCGGATCTCGGCCCCGTGCCGCACGGCCTCAGCGGCGAGCACCTCGAGCGCGGTGGCGGCGTGCACGCGGCCGGCGTCGCGATTGACGAGCACGGCGCCGGAGAAGCGCATCCCCGGCCAGCGCGACGACGCCTCGGCCGGGTCGATGAGTTCGGTCGCCGCGCCCCGCGCGTCGAGCGCCGCGCGGACGCCGCTGATCGTGTCGGGATCGCCGTGGGTGACGAGGCCGCAGAGCGTGAGGAGCCGCTCGCCTGAGGCGGCCTCGAGCTCGTGCCACAGCTCGAGCGCCTCGTCGTAGAGGTCGAGGTAGTGGCTCTCGCCGTAGGCGTTGTTCATGTTGCGCGTCGCCCCGTGTGAGGCGCCGCGGAGGTGGCCGGGGGCGTAGCGCTCGAGGAGCAGCACCCGACGGCCGCGGGCGGCGAGCTGCCAGGCGGCCGCGAGCCCGATGACGCCGCCGCCCACGACGATGTGGTCGAAGCGCTCGCTCATGCGCGTGTCAGGCCGGGTCGGCGCCGGGGCGGCGGCCGATGGGCGCCGCGTCCTCCGCGACGGCATCGGAGTCGTCCGGCTGGTCGGCCGCGTCGATCGCCTCGTCCTCGGCGATGGAATCGGGGGTGCGCTCCTGCTGGCGCCATTCGTAGATGCTCTCCGAAGCCGTTTCGCGCTGCTTCGAGAGGAAGATGACGGAGAGCGAGACCCCGATCAGCCCGGCGATCACGGCGCCGATGATCGCCGAGAGCATCTGGCTGAACCCGAGCGCCTGGCCGAGGAGATACACGAGCGCGAACGGCACCGCGAAGAAGACGAGGCGGAGCACGGTGTAGACGATCCAGGCGGAGCGGGGGCTGTTCACCCGCCCAGTCTACCCGCGAACCCTGGAGGCCTCCTCGGGGCCGGGCGGCCCAGCGGCGACGAGTAGCATGTGGGGTATGGTGCGATTCGTGATCATCGGAATCGTCATCGCCGTCGCCTTCACGCTCTACGCGCTGGTCGATGCGGCGATGACGGATGGCGCGCGTGCGCGCGGAGTGAGCAAGCCGGTCTGGATCCTGCTCGTCGTGCTCCTGCCGGTCGTCGGGGGCATCCTGTGGTTCCTCGTGGGCAAGGGCGCGCCCCGGACCGCTCGGCAGCCCGCTCCCGACGACGACCCCCGCTTCGCCGGGACTCGGATGTCGTCCGACGACCTGGACGTGCACATGCGGGACCTCGAGGCCCGGCTGCGCGAGCTCGACGCGGAGACCTTCCCCGGCGAGCGCGGCGCGGGCGGCGCCGACCCGGGCTCGGAGGCGACGTCCGAGCCCCGACCGGCCGGCGATGGCACGGCGCCAGCACGGGACGGCGGGATCGATTCCCACGCGCCCGACGGCGACGCCGGAGGCCCCGACGAGTCGGCGCCCGATGCGCCTGCGACCGGCGATGCCGACGGCAGCGGCACGCCCCGGCAGCCCGGCGACGGCGACGGCGCCCAGCCCCGATGAGTCGCGGAGCGTCCTCGCCCGCCTCGGGCGGGACTCCCCGCGATGCCCCGGCGCCGGCCGCGATGTTCGCGGTGGAGCTGCTGGCCGGGCTCATCCGCCGCGGGGTGCGGGACGTCGTGGTCTGCCCGGGGTCGCGGTCCCAGGCGCTCGCACTCGCCGCCGCGGCGGCCGAGACCGCCGGCGCAGTGCGTCTGCACGTGCGCCTCGACGAGCGCGCCGCGGGTTTCTTCGCGGTCGGCGTTGCACGTGAAACCGGAATGCCGGCCCCGGTCGTGGTGACGAGCGGCACGGCGGTCGCGAATCTGGGTCCAGCGGTCCTCGAATCCCATGAGGGGCGCGTGCCGTTCATCGCCCTCACCGCCGACCGCCCGCAGGAGCTTCGGGGCATCAGGAGCAACCAGACGACGCTTCAGGCGCACCTGTTCGGCGCCGTGCCCCGACTCTCCCGGGACGTTCCCGCGCCGGAGTACGACCGCTCGGGCGGCCTCGTCTCCCGGCCCGGGGCGGAACCCGACGCCCTCGCGGCGGCGGCGCTCGCGGCGGCGCTGGGCGCACCGGGGGCGGCTCCTGCCGGGCCGGTGCAGCTCAACCTCTCGTTCCGCGAGCCGCTCTCGGGGACGGCGGGGTTCGACGGCATGATCGCGCGGGGGTTCGCCGCCGCCGCAGCCGAGCGCGACGCCGCGGAGGGTGTCGCGGGGATCGACTCCCGCCCCGCTGGCGTCGCGCGCGATCGGGCCGATCGCGCGACGGGCCTCGACGAGGTCTACGTGCACTCGGGCGACGCGCTCGCGGTCGTGATCGCCGGCGACGGTGCGGGCCCGGACGCCGAGGCGTTCGCCCGTGCCGCGGGCCTGCCGCTGCTCGCAGAGGCCGTGAGCGGTGCTCGTTTCGGGCGGGAGGCGGTCGCGACCTACGCCGCGCTGCTCGAGGCGCCGCGCTCGGACGCCACCGGTGCGACGCTCCCGCTCGGTCAGCTCGTCGAACGCGCGATCGTGTTCGGGCACCCGACGCTGACGCGCCAGATCCCCGCGCTGCTGCGCCGGGACGACGTCGAGGTGATCGTCGTCGACCCCCACTGCGGTGCCGGGGTCGAGCACTACGATCCCGCCCGCAGCGCTCGGGTCGTGCGCGAGGCTCGGGTCGGCGCTGATCACGACCGCGCCGACGTCAGACGGTGGCTCGGCGCCTGGGTCGTGGCCGACCGCGAGCTGCTCGCGGAGCGCACGACCCGGCACGCCCCCGATACCGCTGCCGCGACCGCCCCGGGGTACCGGGAACGCAACGCATACGCCCGCGCCGAGGTCGCGGCCATGCGCGAGCCGATCACGCGCGAACTCCTCGTCGAGTCCGTCTGGGGGAGCACCTGGCCTCACGACCGCCTGGTCGTCGCGGCGTCCCGACTGGTGCGGGTGCTCGACGGCATCGCCCCGGCGCGCCGCATCGAGGTGCGTTCGAACCGGGGCCTGGCCGGCATCGACGGCACGATCGCGACGGCGCTGGGCGTCGCGACCGCGAGCCAGGCGGGCGCGGATCCGGCGCGCGCCGCCGGCGCGACCCGGGTGCTCATCGGCGACCTCGCGCTGCTGCACGACGCCGGGGCGCTGCTGTTCGCGGAGGGCGAGGACCGGCCGCGGATCCAGATCCTCGTCGGGAACGACGGCGGCGGCACGATCTTCGACGGGCTCGAGGTCGCGGCGTCGGCGGATCCGGACGCCTTCGCCCGGGTGATGCGCACCCCGCAGCGCGTGGACCTCGAGGCGCTCGCGGGGGCCTACGCCTGGTCGTACCGCCGTGCGTCGACGCGGAGCGAGCTGGAGCGGCTGCTCACCGAGCCGGTCACCGGCCCAGGCATCGTCGAGATCCCGCTCGACGCATAGGCGCAGCACGCGCGGGTCCTTCCGAGGGACCCGAGCGACGCTCAGCGGGTCTTGTCGCGGTACATCGCCTGATCGGCCCGGTGCAGCAGCGTCTCGAACGCGTCGCCGGGGAGCAGCTGGGCGGCGCCCCACGACCACGGGTGGCTCGCCAGGCCGCGCAGGCGCGCCATGAGCTCGCGCGCACGCTCGAGGTCGGTCTCGGGCAGCAGCAGGGCGAACTCGTCGCCGCCGAGCCGCCCGACGATGTCGGAGGACCGGGAGAGCGACATCCACTGCGAGCTCACCGAGCGGAGCACGTCGTCGCCCGCGGCGTGCCCCGACCCGTCATTGACCTGCTTGAACCCGTCGAGGTCGATCACCACCAGGCTGAGTGGGCGACCGTGCCGCGCCGCGCGACGCATCTCCATCTCGGTCTTCGCCGTGAACCCGCGCCGGTTCAGCGCACCCGTCAGCTCGTCGGTGTGGGCCTCGAGGCGGTTGCGGTGGCGCATGAAGATCCCTGCTTCCAGGCACATCCACGTGAACACGATCCCGCTGATGATGTTCGCGATGCCCAGCATGCCGCCGCGTTCGACGAACGGTCCGGCCATCGCCGCGCCGTTCACGGCGATCACGATCGCGAGCACGCCGATCCTCGCGACGCGCGCGTCGTAGAACCACGAGAAGTACATCGCGATGATCGGCAGCTCCTGGAAAGCCGCGATGGCGTTCTGCCGCTCGTCCGAGAACCCGAGGTAGTACACGGACGTGAGCGCGTGCGCCGCGATCATGACGAGCCCGAGCCGCATCGGGAGTTCCTTGCCGAAGAAGGCGACCGCTGCGAACACCCCGAGGCAGGCGATGAGCGTGAGCGCCGAGAACGCCGTCTCGAACGGGGTCAGATCGTCCTCGACGACCTCGAACGCCGCGAGCGCCCCGAAGTAGAGCAGCAGGGCCGCGGTCACCACCGAGAACGTGGACGTGCGCCGGAGCATCGTGCGCAGCCAGCGGAAACGGAGCCACCGCAGGTCTTCGGCGTCGGCAGCACGAATTCCCTGCACGACCATGGATCACCCACCCCCGGTTGTTCGATGTGTCAACAGGCTACGCGATGCACCTGGAAGAGGGATAAGGTGAACCGTGGCATACGGCGGGCGCGCTGACGCAGGAGAGACGGTGAGCGGGTTCCCGCGCGACCGGATCGCATTCCAGCCGATCGTGGACCTGACGGCATGGCGGGTGACCGGCTTCGAGGCGCTCGCGCGGTTCGCCGACGGCGCGCCGCCGCCCGAGCACCTGGACCGCGCCGAGCGGGAGGGCGTCCGCGAGGAGCTCGAACTGGCGCTCATCGCGTGCGGGATCCGCGAGATGGAGCTGCTCCCGCGAGCGTTCTCGGTGACCTTCAACGCGTCGGGCACGACGATCCTCCGCCCCGAGCTCGCCGACCTCACCCGCCCGATCACGCGGGGCTGGGGTCTCGAGATCACCGAGGGGGCGACCACGGCCGACCTGGAGCAGGTGCGCGCCAGAGTTTCGGCGATCGGGGGGCGCCTGCTCGTCGACGACGCCGGCGCCGCCTGCGCCGACGAGACCCGGATCGCCCGGCTGCGGCCCGATGTGGTGAAGATCGACCGGGCCCTGTTCTGGCGGATCGCGGAGGACGCCGATGCCCGGCGGGAGCTGGGCGGACTGGTCGGAGCCGCCCGAGACGCGGGAGCGCGGGTGCTCGTCGAGGGCGTATCGAGCGCAGAGCAGGTCGAGACCGCCCGCGCGTTCGGCGCGGATTACGGCCAGGGCTTCCACCTGGGCATGCCGACCTTCGCCGAGGGCGTCCCCGCCATGCTCGCCGAGCTACATCGGGGCATCGGGGTGGATGCTGCGGGTCTCTGACCGCCGGCTCGCACCGGTGTGCGCGCGGCGGAAGCGGATCCTCGGGAGGATCTTGAGCACGCCGAGCACGACGTAGATCAGCGTGTTGATGGCGACGAACGTCGCGAGCACGCTGAACCAGTCCGTCTGCAACCACTGCTCGGGCAGCAGGAGGCCCGAGCGGAACGCGCCGTTCACGATTCTGCTCCTCGCGTCGATGCGGATCCCGGTGCGGACTCCGCCGCCGGTTCGGACGATGAGCCCCCGTGGTCCACATGCTTCCAGGTCGCGCTGCGGCCGAAGGCGATCTCGAACACGCCCTTCAGGAACGCGAGATTCAGGAAGCAGTCGTAGACCAGCTCGGGGAACAGGAGGATCGCGACCACGCGGGCCCGCCAGCCGCCCTTCCACGCGGTGATCGTGCGCTCGAGGGCGAAGAGCAGGCCGATGCCCAGCCAGAAGGGGAACCAGACCCAGGTGTCCATCGCCAGGAGCATGAGCGCGATCAGCGCGAAGTAGGCGAAGAGGGCGAGCACGCCGTAGCCGATCGCCACCTGCTGCGACCAGTAGCGCAGGGTCTGCGGGGTGAAGCCGTAGGCGCCCAGGTTCTCGAGCGCCCCGCGCTGCCAGCGCAGGCGCTGCGCCCAGAGCATGCGCCAACTCGGCATCAGCTCGGTGACGACGGAGCAGGGGGTCGGCGAGATGGTGAGCGCGCCGAGCGACTTCAGCGCGATCGTGAGCTCGTTGTCCTCGGTCAGCGCCGCGGTGTCGTAGACCTCGCCGTGCGCCCCCGGCAGCCGCGTGCCGCGCGCCTCGGCGACGGCGCGGAGCGCGGACGCGCGGAAGACCGAGGCCGTTCCGGTCAGCACGAAGACCCTGCCGTCGCGGCGGCGGATCTCGCGCTGGTAGCGGATGTACTCGTTGCGCTGGAACTGGCCGAGCAGCCCGTGCCCCGCTTCGCCCTCGAAAAGTCCGCCCACGGCCATGAGTGCGCGGTCGTCGGTGAACCGCCGCACCGCCTCGGCGAGGAAGTCGTCGCCGATCTGGCTGTCGGCGTCCATCACCATGACGGTGTCGTTGTCCCCGAGCGTCGGCAGCAGCTCCTGCAGCGCCTGGTTGAGCGCGCCGCCCTTCTTGTGGGTGTTGCCGACCGTCTCGAAGACGTCGACCCCGTGCGCCCGCGCGACGCCCACGGTGTCGTCGGTGCAGTTGTCGGCGACGACGATCACCCGGTCGGGCGGGACGCTCTGCTGCGTGAGCGACACGAGCGTCGCGGGGATCGAGCGCTCCTCGTTGTGCGCGGGGATCAGCACGGTCACGGTCACGTCGCCCGCGAACACGCCGCGGGTGCGCTCCATGACGCCGCGCGGGGCGAGCGGCAGGCCCGCGGCCCCGATGCCCGCCCGGCGGTATCGGCTCGCGACGACCCGCTCGCTCACGACGACGAAGAGCACCATGAGCATGGCGATGCCGAGCGCGACGGCCATCACCCCGAGGTTCGGCAGGTCGGCGCTGTAGAGCACCTGCCAGACGCCGGCGAGTGTCGTGTGCACCGGACTCCACAGACGTGGCGGGTCGGTGACCGCGATGCCCCAGACCAGGAGGCCCGCGGCGACCAGCACGGCGAGCACGACCGCGATGCCGACGGATCGTTGGAAAAACCTGTTCATGCCGATCGGTGCTCGCATGCCGGGCGAACGCACCTCCCCCTCCCCGGCCCACGATAGCGAAGCGCACCCGCGGCGCGTCAAGCGCTTGCGCCTGCTCGAGGGGGCCGCAGAGGCATACAGTGGGACGAGGATCGCCGAGGAGGACGCATGTCGGAGCAGTTCTGGAATGAAGACGTGACCGAGCTGCTGCGCTGCTCGGTCACGGCGGACGGCACGGAGGCTGGCGGGGGCTTCCGGCTGAGCGACGTCGATACGTCGTCGACGCCGGGCGCGAGCGGCGGCAAGTCCGCGGCGGAGGCGGAGCTCGCCCGCTCGGCACCCGAGCTGCGCGGGTTGCAGGAGAAGCTGTTCGCGCAGAGTCGGCTGGGGGGCCGGGGCCGCTTGCTCGTCGTGCTGCAGGCGATGGACGCCGCGGGCAAGGGCGGGATCGTCAATCATGTCTTCTCGCAGACCGACCCCTATGGGCTCGCGGTGACCGCGTTCAAATCCCCGACCGAGGAGGAGCGCGCGCACGATTTCCTATGGCGCGTCGCTCCGCGGGTGCCGGGGCCCGGCGTCATCGGCGTCTTCGACCGCTCGCACTACGAGGACGTGCTGATCCAGCGCGTGCGCGGTTTCGCGCCTCCCGAAGAGATCGAGCGCCGCTACGGCGCGATCGTCGAGTTCGAGCGCGGGCTCGTGGAGGCCGGAGTGCGCATCGTGAAGATCATGCTGCACATCTCGCCGGAGGAGCAGGCCGCCCGGCTGCTGGCGCGGCTCGACGATCCCGAGAAGCACTGGAAGTACAACACCGGCGACGTCGACGAGCGCCTGCACTGGGCCGGGTACATGGAGGCGTTCCAGATCGCGATCGACCGCACCGACGCGCCCCACGCGCCGTGGTTCGTCGTGCCGGCGGACTCGAAGAAGTACGCCAGAGCGGCCGTGCAGCGCATCGTCATCTCCGAACTGCAGCGCATGCGCCCGGAGTGGCCCGAACCGGACTTCGACATCGCCGCCGAGCGCGCGAGGATCGAGGCGTCGGCCGATCTCCGCTGGCCCGCCTGAGCCGGGCGCGCCGAGCTCGTCGCTCCGGCGCCGCCGACCGGGCGGCCTACTGCGCGAACGCCTCGGTGACGGGGCGGAACTTCGAGACGGTCTCCCCGAGCTCGTGCCGAGGATCCGAGCCGGAGACGATGCCGCCGCCCGCGCTCGCCACGATCACTCGCTCGCCCGATGCCGGGTCCGTCGGCCCGATCTGGGCGCATCGGAGCGCGATGACCCATTCGCCGTCGCCCGCCGCGTCGATCCACCCGACCGCTCCCGAGTAGCGTCCCCGGTCGAAGGGTTCGAGTTCGGCGATCGAGGCGACCGCGTCCGAGGTCGGCGTGCCCGCGACGGCCGCCGTCGGGTGCAGTGCGCCCGCGAGCTCGATCGACGCGCTCTCGGCGCCGAGAGCGGCACCGAGGTCCGTGGCGAGATGCCAGACGTTCGGCAGCCGCAGGGGGAACGGCTCCTCGCTCGTGCGCAGATCCTCGACGTGCGGCGAGAGCGCCGTCACGACGCTCTGCACCGCGAAGGCGTGCTCGTGCTGCTCCTTCGCGCTCGTGAGGAGCTCGTCGCGGGCCCGGGCGTCCCGCGACGCATCCTCGGCGTGCCGCCCGCGAGTGCCGGCGAGCACCCGGGCCGAGACGGCGCCCCCGGTGGAGCGGATGAGCGTCTCCGGGCTCGCGCCGACGAGTCCGTCCACCGCGAACGTCCAGCAGTCCAGGTACCGGTCGGCGAGGCGCCGCAGCGGCACGCGCAGGTCGGCGTCGGTGCCCAGACGCCCGGCGATCTGACGGGCGAGCACGATCTTCTCGAAGTCGCCGCTCGCGATGCGGCGCACCGCTTCGCGCACCCCCGAGAGATACGCCGCCACCGAGGGGTCGTCTCCGGTCTCGATGGCCGCCTCCGACGGAGCGAACTCGACCCCGCACCAGTCGCCGCGGGGCGCGGGAACGGGAAGCGTCGCAGGAGCGCCGGCCCCGGCGCTCTGCTCGGTCACCTCGGTGATCCACCACTGCTCGCGGTGCTGCGCGACGAGGAGGCGGGGAACGATCAGCACGCTCTCGGCGGCGCTGTCGTCGGCGAAGGCGAATGTGCCGAGGGAGATGAGGCCCGTGCCCGGAAGCCGCACCGGATCATCGATCTCGGCGGAGTCGCAGAGCTCGCGCCATGCGGCAGCGGCCTCCGAGAAGCGGTTCGGCCCGCGGAACGAGAGGCGCAGCGCCTCGCCGATGCCGACGCAGCCGCGGTCGCCGCGAACCCAGACGAGCGGGGCCTCCGGGTCGGCGAGGGCGACCAGGCCCTCTGCCGCGATGTCGGCCGAGGGGAGCGGTCTCGTCACCGCGCGCAGGCGGGGCACCACGGGATCGCTCTTCACCCTGACAATCTATCGCTTCGCCCTGAGCGGCATGCGGCCCGCCGATCACAGCGGTCGCTCCGCGCGACCGGCTACCATGGATCGGGTGACCCGACCCGACACCGCGACCAAGCCCGCCGCAGACGTCTCCGCCATGTTCGACGAGGTCTCCCCGCGATACGACCTCATCAACGATGTGCTGACCGCTGGGAACGACCGTCTCTGGCGGATCGCGACGACCCGGGCGGTCGCTCCGCGCAAGGGCATGCGGATCCTCGACCTCGCAGCCGGTACCGGCACGTCGTCGGCCGCGCTCGCCGCGCACGGCGCCCACGTGGTCGCGGCCGACTTCTCCGAGGGCATGCTCGAGGAGGGGCGCAGGCGCCACGCGGGCAACCCGCTCATCGAGTTCGTGCACGCCGATGCGACGGACCTCCCCTTCGCCGACGACAGCTTCGACGCTGCCACGATCTCCTACGGGCTCCGCAACGTGAGCGACCCGCGCCGCGCGCTCGCCGAGATGGCCCGGGTCGTGAAGCCCGGCGGCCGCGTCGTCATCGCGGAGTTCTCGACGCCGCCGTCGGCGCTGGTCCGCCGCCCCTACGCGTTCTACGGCAAGCACGTGCTCCCGCGCATCGCGGGCGCGATCAACCGCGACGCCGCGGCCGCCTATCACTACCTCAACGAGTCGATCGAGGCCTGGCCGGATCAGGCCGAGCTCGCGCGCTGGATGCGCGGCGCCGGGTTCGAGCGCGTCGCCCATCGCAACCTGACGTTCGGGATCGTGGCGCTCCACCGCGGCTTCGTCGGCCGTCGCGCGCCCGAGCCCGCGAAGACGGAGCCCGCGAAGGATGATGCCGCGAAGGCGGTTGCCGGGAAGCCGGCGGCGGAGCCTGTCGCCGAGCCGGGACCGGCCGCGCCGAAGTCGCAGCCCGACTCGCAGTCGAAGTCGGCGTCGCAGCCGAAGCCGAAGTCGAAGTCGGCATCGAAGCCGAAGCCGAAGCCGAAGCCGAAGTCGGCGTCGCAGCCGAAGTCGGCTGAGACCGCGGAGAAGTCCGTGGCGAAACAGCCCGCTGCGAAGCAGTCGGCGGCCCCGAAATCGACCGGGTCGAAGCCCGCGTCGAAGCGGCCCGAGGCGAAGCCCGCCGCGTCGCAGCAGCCCGCAACCGGATCCGAGAGCGGAGACGTCAAGTGACCAGTCCTCTGGCAGCCGATACGGCGACGCAGGCCCTCCCGCTCCGGCTCTTCCGCGGGGCCCAGGATCGTCGCCACGCCAAGGCGATGCAGGAGCAGCTCGAGCTCATCGAGGCCGGGCTCATGACGCACCTCGATTTCGCCTCGCCCGTAGCCGACGCCCCCGCCCGCTACCTCATGAGCGCCGGCGGCAAGCGCATCCGCCCCGTCCTCACCCTGCTGACGAGCGAGCTCGGCAGCGGCCCGAACGAACTGGTGCGCCGCGCCGCGCAGGCGGTGGAGATGACGCATCTCGCCTCGCTCTACCACGACGACGTCATGGACGACGCGAAGCTGCGACGGGGAGTGCCCGCCGCGCAGACCGTGTGGTCCAACTCGGTGGCGATCCTCGCGGGCGACCTGCTCTTCGCCCGCGCCTCGTCGCTGGTCTCCGGCATGGGGGAGGAGGCGATCCTGCTCCAGGCGCGGACGTTCGAGCGCCTGTGCCTCGGCCAGCTGCACGAGACCGTCGGCCCCGGCGAGGGCGACGAGCCCATCGCCCACTACATCCAGGTGCTCGCGGACAAGACCGGCGCGTTGATCGCGACCGCGGCGCGCATGGGCGTCATGTTCGGCGAGGCCCCGGCGGAGTACGCGGATCCCGTGACCGAGTACGGCGAGCGGATCGGCGTCGCGTTCCAGCTCATCGACGACGTGATCGACCTCTCGCCCAAGAAGGAGCAGACGGGCAAGCGAGCGGGAACGGACCTGCGTGCAGGCGTCTCCACGCTGCCGCTCCTGCTGCTGCGCGAACGGGCGGCGTCGGGCGTCGTCGAGGATCGCGATCTGCTCGCGCGCATCGACGCCGGTGTCGCCGCGATCGGCGATGGCGCAGACCCAGCGCTGCTGGATCCCGAGGTGGAAGCGCTGCGCGCTCACGCGGTCACGCGCGAGACCGAGGAGACCGCTCGCCGGTGGGCGGCCGACGCCGTCGCGGCGCTCGCCCCGCTCCCGAAGTCGTCGGTGAAGCGCGGCCTCGAGCGCATGGCCGAATCGATCGTCAACCGCGAGGGCTAGCCCGCGCCCGCGCGGATCGAACGGACCCGAACGCCCCGCACGGGGCATGCGAATGGAGAAGACTGGCAACATGAGCAAGATGCGACTGGCGATCGTCGGGGCAGGCCCCGCTGGGATCTACGCGGCGGACCTGCTGCTGAAGGCGGAGCGGGACTTCGAGGTCGAGATCGACCTGTTCGAGCAGCTCCCGGCGCCCTACGGGCTCGTGCGCTACGGCGTCTCCCCGGATCACCCGCGCATCAAGGGCATCATCAACGCGCTCCGCGACGTGCTCGACAGCGGTACCATCCGCTACTTCGGCAATGTCCACTACGGGCGCGACATCAGCCTCGACGACCTGAAGCGGCACTACCACGCCGTGATCTTCTCGACCGGAGCGATCCGCGACGCGGATCTCGACATCCCGGGCATCGATGCCGCCGGATCGTACGGTGCTGCCGACTTCGTCAGCTGGTTCGACGGGCACCCCGACGTGCCCCGCACGTGGCCGCTCGAGGCGTCGTCGGTCGGCGTCGTCGGCAACGGCAACGTCGCGCTCGACATCTCGCGCATGCTCATCAAGCACGCCGATGATCTGCTGCCGACCGAGATCCCCGAGAACGTCTACGCGGGCCTCAAGGAGAACCCGATCGAGGAGCTGCACCTCTTCGGGCGCCGCGGCCCGAAGTACGTCAAGTTCACGCCGCTCGAGCTCCGGGAGCTCGGCGAGGTGCGCGACGTCGACATGGTGCTCGAGGAGCGCGACTTCGACGTCGACGACGCCTACGCCGACGAGACGCTCGCGAAGAACAAGCAGGTGCTGGTGATGTCGCGCGTCATGAACAAGTGGCTGGAGGAGCAGCGCGAGCGCGAGGCCTCGGGCGACCGCGCATCGCGCCGCCTGCACATGCACTTCTGGTCGAAGCCGGTTGAGGTCGTCGTCGAGGACGGCCGTGTCGCCGGGCTGAAGATCGAGCGCACCGCTCCCGACGGCAACGGGGGAGTGATCGACACCGGTGTCTTCGAGGTCGTCCCGATGCAGTCGCTCTACCGCGCCGTCGGGTACTTCGGCTCCCCGCTCGACGAGATCCCCTTCGACGACGCGAAGGGCGTGATCCCGAACGCTCAGGGCCGCGTGCTCGACCTGGAGGGCGAGCAGATCCCCGGCGTCTACGCCACCGGCTGGATCAAGCGCGGGCCGGTCGGGCTCATCGGCCACACGAAGTCCGACGCGATGGAGACGCTCGAGTGCCTCATGGAGGACCGGGACTCCTGGTGGACCCCCGAGGTCGCCGACGCCGAGGCGATCCCCGACCTGCTGCACTCCCGCGACGTCCCCTACACGACCATCGAGGGCTGGCACCGTCTCGACGCGCACGAGCTGTCACTCGGCGCAGCCGAGGGCCGCACCCGCATCAAGGTCGTGCCCCGCGATGAGATGACCCGGGTCTCCCGCGCCGAGTAGTCGCACCGCCGTCCGCAGTCACCGCCGCGAACCCCCGTCGATCCCCGATCGGCGGGGGTTCCGTGCTTCCACGTCGGGAGGGCGAGCGACTCCGCGAGGCCCGGACGCTCGGTGAACCGCGGGCGTCCGTTGCGTGACACGCCCGGGATGTGGGCCGTTGTTGCGGTCCCCCCGTCACCCGCGTAATGTAATCCCTTGTCAGCGCGACGGAGCGGGGCGCGAGAGCGGCCCCGCTGATTGGTTTGCGCGAAT
>NZ_QYAB01000003.1:386691-425232 GCF_016758175.1 Leucobacter zeae | reverse complement strand
GGAAGCTAAGACTGACAGCGCCGATGGTACTGCGAGGGGGACCTCGTGGGAGAGTAGGACACCGCCGGACACCTTTTGTGAGGGTCGTGGAGTTGATGGGGTATCGCCAGGGTTGGTGGTACACCACTCCACGACCCTCAACCAGTTTCAGGGGGTTCCCTCTGGAGCGTGTGCTCGATCGGTGATCGGGCGCCGCTCCGGAGGAGCCCCCTTTTTTGTGCGCGCGAGCCTCAGGCGGGGGCCCTGGAAGAGATTGCGATGAGCTCGCGCCGCGGCCCGGAGAGGTCTCTCGGGGTTCCCCTCCAGATCGCGGAGAGCGGGCGTTCGACGGGGTCGGGGAGGAACGGCAGTGCGCTGAGGCGACCGAGCGCGACGTCGTCCCGCACGGTGAGCTCGCTGAGCACCGCCGGGGCGACGCCCTCGGCGACGGCCGACCGCACCGCCGCTTCAGTCGCGAGCTCGAGCAGTGGAGCGACGACCTGCGTGCGGCGGCGCATCGCGGCCTGCTCGAATGCGGCGCGCGTGCCGCTGCCCGCTTCTCGGGCGATGAGCGGCGTGCGGGCGACCTCGTCGATCGGAACCCCGGGCCGGCCGGCCCACGGATGTCCGGGGGCGACCGACACGACCATGCGGTCGCGGCGGACGATGGTCGCGCCGAGACCTTCGGGCATCTCCGGGGTCTCGATGAAGCCGAGGTCGACCGCTCCGACGCGCACGAGCTCGGCGACCGTGCGACTGTTCGCCGTGCTCAGGTCGACGCGTGTCTGCGGTCTGCCGGCCGCGGCCTGGGCGCCGCGGAGCTCGAGCAGCCAGCCGGGCAGGAGGTGCGCGGCGATCGTCTGGCTCGCCGCGATCCTGAGCGGGCGCGCGTCGGCCCCGCGGGTGGCCGCGATCCGCTCGTCCAGGCGATCGGCGGCCGCGAGGACCTCTCGGACCTGATCGAGCACGGCCAGGGCGAAGTCGGTCGGCTCGACTCCGGCGGAGGAACGATGCACGAGGTCGTCACCGAGCCGGCGCTCGAGTTCGCGGATGCGCGCTGAGACCGCCTGCTGGGTGACGCCGAGATCGCGCGCAGCGGCGGAGAAGCTCCCGAGGCGCACGGCGGCGTCGAGAAACCGCAGTTCGTCGATCGTCGCGCCGCTCATGCGTTCAGGATACAAGCGCTGCTTGTGCCACCCAAGCCGCGTGCGCTATCGGGGCTCGGTGTGCGGCGGGCATGCTGGAGGGCATGCAGCTCTCTCCGATCCCCACCCTTCCTCACCGCCTCGCGGACCGTGGGCGCGACGTGCTCCCCGGAGCATTCGTGTGCGCCTGCATCGGTCTGGTCGCGACCGCGATCGGTGCCGTCGTGCCGGTGGTCGGCTCCGCGATCCCCGCCGTCCTGATCGGCGTGGGCGCGGCCTGTGTTCGGCGCCCGAGCGCACGCCTGCAGCCGGGCGTCGCCTACGCGGGCAAGTTCCTCCTGCAGTGCGCGGTCGTGCTGCTCGGCGCGCAGCTCTCGCTCGCGAGCGTCGTCGCGGTCGGTCTCGAGTCGCTTCCGGTGATGCTCGGCTCGCTGCTGGTCTGCCTCGTCGGGGCCTGGACCATCGGGCGCGCGATGCGCGTCGAGCGGGACCTGCGCGTGCTGGTCGGCGTCGGCACCGGGATCTGCGGCGCGTCCGCGATCGCCGCCGTCTCGCCCGTGATCCGCGCGCGCAGTGCGGACATCTCGTACGCGATCTCGACCGTGTTCCTCTTCAACATCATCGCCATCGGCGTCTTCCCGGTCATCGGGCGCGCCCTCGGCATGACGCCCCACGCCTTCGGACTGTTCGCCGGCACGGCCGTCAACGATACGAGCTCGGTGGTCGCCGCGGCGAGCGTCTACAGCTCGGCAGCCCTCGGGTTCGCCGTCGTCGTGAAGCTGGTGCGCACCCTCATGATCATCCCCGTGAGCGTCGGCCTCGCCGTCCTCGAGACGCGACGCAGCGGCGGCGGGGAGCGCATGACGCCCGCGCGGCTGCTCCGCCTCGTGCCCTGGTTCCTCGTCGGATTCCTCGTGGTCGCTGCCGTCGCCTCGACCGGCGCGGTACCGCCGCAGGTCACCGCGGCCCTGACCGACGTCAGCGTCTTCCTCGTCGCCACCGCTCTCGCGGGGATCGGCCTCTCGACCGACCTCCGCGCGATCCGCGCCGCGGGACTCCGCCCGCTCGCACTGGGCGGGATCCTCTCGGCACTCGTGATGGTCACGACGCTCGGGCTCATGGCGCTCACGGGCAGCATCCGCTAGCCCGGACCGTGCTCCGACCCGGCGACTACTCGGGGTTGGCCCGGAGCTGCAGCCAGGTCGTGAGCAGGGTGTCGGCATCGTCGGGATGGATGCCGTACTGCTCCTCCAGCCGCCGCATCCGATAGCGCACGGTGTTCTCGTGCACGCCGAGCTCGCGGGCGGTGCGCGCGACGTTGCCGAAGCTCCCGCACCAGGCCACGAGCGTCTCGGCGAGCGCCGGATCGGCCGCGGACATCTCGACGATCGCCGGGGAGCGCAGCTCCGCGGCGGAGGAGAACATCTCCGCGGCGCGCTCGAGCACGAGCAGCGGGCGCAGCGACTCGACGGTGAGGATCCGGGCTCGGACACCGACCTCGTGCGGGGACCCGGGGACGGCACCGGGCGGCGTCCGTGCAGCCGTTCCGCCGGCATCCGCCGCGTGCACGTCGAGGAGCCGGTCGCCCAGTTCGCGCAGCGTCGCGACGTCGCCCGAGCGGTGCGCGACACCCGGCACCGCGACGCGGGATCCCGGCCCGATCAGGCGGTCGGCGATGGGGAGGAGCGGTTCGAGCAGCTCTTCCACCGACCGCGCGCTCTCGTACTCCATCAGCGCGTAGACCCGGCCGCCGCGCACCGCCGTCACGACCTCGGGTCGGTGCAGGGCGAGCTGGCGCTGCACGACGGAGCGCAGCTGCGCGAGGCTCGTCGCGGGCGAGTCGCGGCCGAGGGAGACGACGCAGAGGGTGCCTCCTCGCTCCTCGGTGATGCCGAGCTCGGTCAGCTCGGCACCCGCGATGTCGGTGCCGTCGAGGAGTCGGCGCAGTCGATCGGTGCGCGGCTGCTGCGAGGCCTTCCTGACGCGCAGGTCGTCGAGCATGTGCGCCGCCGCGACCGATGCGGCCGCGCGGATCCGCTGATCCTGCTCCTCGGTGAGCGGCGTGTCGCCATCCGGGTCGATCGCCCAGATGCTCCCGAGCGGGAGCGTTCCGGCGCGGATCGCGCAGGCGATGCGCGGCTCCTCGTCTCCGACCCTCGGGTACTTGATCGCCGTTTCCGAGCGGAGCACCATGCGGTACTCGTCGTCGTTGAACGGGTAGTCGGGCACGCGCCTCGCGAGGATCCCCTGGGTGCGCAGGCGGTCGATCAGCTGGCCGGGCACAGCGGAGTAGGCGACGATGCGCCGCTCGAGATCCTCGATCGCGACCGAGCCGCCGAAGTAGCTCGCGAGCTCGTTCGCCAGTGCGAAGAGCGGTTCCGACCCCTGCTCGCGGTGGGCGTCCTCGACGTGACCCATATCGCCGATGATGCGCGAGAGCATGGCCTCGAAGATGCGCCAGCTCACTTGCTCGCGCACCCGGACCAGTGGGACGCCGCTGGCCGTCGCGATGGCGCCGAGGCGCTCGGCATCGCGGTCGCGGCACTTGACCGCGAGCGCGGCGTAGCCGAGTTCGGCGGCACGGGCCGCGAGGCCGTCGAAGCCCGACGCCTCGATCCCGGCGGTCGACGGCGCGAGCAGCAGCAGGCCGGGGAGTCCCGGCAGTTCCTCGAGTGCGTCATGGAACTCGGTGCCGAGCACGATGCGCGATGCGTCGGAGGTGCCGATGAGCGTGGCGGTCTGCGGGCCGAGCTCCGCAAGGAGGTCGCTGAGCAGGATGCCCTCGACCGGTGCCGATGCATCACTTGTCGGAATTCCATGCTCCACGGAGCAAATATATGCGAAAAGTACAAAAATGTCGGTGTGGGACGCGCCTACAGTGGGGACGACGCGATACGACGGAGAGGAACCACGTGAACGATCAGACGCAGCGACCGGCCCCCGAGGGCACCAGGCTCGGTGAGATGTGGGACATCCTCCCCGAGCATTCCGGTCGGAGCGAGCGCGGCGAGCTCACCATCGGCGGAGTCGACGTCTCGACGCTGGCCGACACGTACGGGACCCCGCTCTTCGTCATGGACGAGGCCGGACTGCGCAAGCAGGCGCGGCGCTTCATCGACGGACTGCGCGAGCGCTGGCCGAACTCGCAGGTGATGTTCGCCTCGAAGTCGCTGCCCGCGGTGGGCATGTACCGGCTCGCGCAGGAGGAGGGGCTCTCCGTCGACGTGGCCGGCGGAGGCGAGCTGAAGCTCGCGCTCGCCGCAGGGGTCGACCCCGAGCGGCTGCACTTCCACGGCAACGCGAAGACCGACGCAGAGCTCACGATCGCGCTCGACGCGGGCATCGGCACGATCATCGTCGACAACGAGGACGAGCTCGATCGGCTCGAGCGCCTCCTGGAGCGGCCTCAGAAGCTGCTCCTGCGCGTCATTCCCGGTGTCGAGGCCGAGACCCACGCTTCGCAGGCGACGGGCGGCGCGAAGTCCAAATTCGGGCTGCCGATGGATCAGGCGAAGCGCGCCATCGCCCGCATGCAGGCGCACCCGTTCATGGACTTCGAGGGCGTGCACCTGCACATCGGCTCCCAGATCCTCAACACCAGGCAATTCGCCGAGGCGGTCGAGAACATCTCGTCCGTCGGCGAGTTCCACACCTACGACGTCGGCGGCGGACTCGGGATCAAGTACACCTATGACGAGCAGAACCCGTCCGTCGAGGAGTACCTCGACGCGATCGTCGCCGCAGCGCGGGAGCACCTGCCGGCGGACGCCCGCATCATGATCGAGCCCGGCCGGTCGATGGTCGCGCGATCCGGCATCACCCTCTACCGGGTGGTCTCGGTGAAGCGCACGGGCGAGGTGTTCGTGGCGGTCGACGGCGGACTCGCCGACATGATGGACATCGCGCTCACCGATCAGCGCTATGAGGCGCTGCTCGCGAATCGCATCGACGAGCCCTGGACCGAGAACGTCCAGCTCGTCGGCCGCCAGTGCGAGTCGGGGGACCTCTTCATCGACGGCGCCCCGATGCCCGAGGCGAAGGTGGGCGACCTCGTGGCGCTCACCGCCACCGGCGCGTACTCCTACACCCTGGCGAACAACTACAACGGCGCGCTCAAGCCCGCGATGGTGTTCGTGCAGGACGGCGAGGCCCGCCTCGTCGCGCGCCGAGAGACCTACGACGACCTGCTCGCCACCCACGCCCCCGCCCTCGGCGAGGCGTAGCCGGGCGCGCCCCGGCGGCCCGAGCGATCGGTCTGCCGGGGCACCGCCCCCATTCGCACACCTGCACCACCCTCCAGACCCTCCTCCAACGACGAAGGATACCCATGAAGAAGACACCGCTCACTCTGCTCGCGGCGGCCGCCGCACTGACGCTCGCCCTCGCCGGATGCTCCGGAGGATCGGACGGTTCGGGAGGCTCGGAAGGATCCGCGAGCGCCTCCGGCGAGCGCAACGTGCCGACCGGTGACGAGATCAGCACGACCGCCGATCCCGAACTCGCGAAGCTGCTCCCCGAGGACATCGTGCAGAAGGGCAAGATCGACGTGGCCGTCGAGATCCCCTACCCGCCGATGTCCATGTTCGGCGACGACAACCGCGAGATCGGCTTCGACCCCGAGCTCGCGCGCCTGCTGGGCCAGAAGCTCGACATCGACGTCTCGCTCAACAAGGGACTGTTCGACACCGCCGTCGCATCGCTGCAGGCGGGCAAGAGCGACATGATCATGATGGGCATGAACGATACGCCCGAGCGTCAGAAGACCCTGAGCTTCCTCGACTACACCCACGGCGGCTTCGCGATCGTCGTGCAGAAGGGCAACCCGGCGAAGATCACCACGCAGGACGACCTGTGCGGCAAGACGGTGGCCGTGCAGAAGGCGACCGTGCAGGGCGATCTGCTGCGCGCCATGGACTGCGGAGTGAACGTCATGGAGCTCCCCGCGGACGTCGATGCCGTCACCGCGCTGCGCGCCGGGAAGAGCCAGGCGTACGTCTCCGACGCGATCCCCGCCCAGTACATCGCCGCCACCACGGATGACGGCGAGGCGTTCGACATCGTGCAGGACCCCGAGAACCCCCGCGGGTTCAACCCCGTCTTCAGCGGCATCGGCGTGCTCAAGGACCGTACCGAGTTCATCGAGGCGCTGCAGGCCGCGATGCAGGCGCTCATCGAGGAGGGGACCTACCAGCAGCTCACCGAGCGCTACGACATCCAGGACTACGGCGTCGAGTCCGCCGAGGTGAACCAGGGCAAGGACGTCGCGTGACCGTCGACGCCCCCGCGACCGGGCACGCCCCGGCGCACGCCGATGATCCCGGCGACGACGTCGAGGCCATCCCGCTGAGGCGGCCGTGGCGCTGGATCGGGGCGCTCGTCGTCCTGGCACTGCTCGCCTGGTTCGTGATGATCATCGCCACGAACCCGAACCTCGATTTCGGGATCGTGGGCGAGTTCCTGCTCGACGAGCGCATCGTGTCGGGCGCGTGGCTCACGATCCTGATCACGGTCATCTCGATGGTCGTCTCCACGCTGCTCGCGATCATCATCGCCGCCATGCGCCTGTCGTCGAACCCCGTGCTCTCGGGTGTCGCCTGGTTCTACGTGTGGGCCTTCCGGGGAACGCCGGTGCTGGTGCAGATCGTGCTCTGGGGGTACCTCGGGCTGCTCTTCGACAGGATCAGCCTCGGGATCCCGCTCACGGACGTCGTGTTCTGGTCGGTCGACACGAACACGCTCGTCACCCCGTTCGTCGCCGGCCTGCTCGCGCTGACGCTGAACCAGGCGGCGTACTCGTCCGAGATCGTGCGAGCGGGCATGATCTCGGTCGACGAGGGGCAGCGCGAGGCCGCGTACTCGCTCGGCATGTCCCCGCTCTACACCTTCCGCAGGGTCCTCCTGCCGCAGGCGATGCGCGTCATCATCCCGCCGATGGGCAACGAGCTCATCTCGATGCTGAAGAACACCTCGCTGCTCTCGGTGATCGCTGTGCTCGAGATCTACACGCAGGCATCGATGATCGCGTCGACGAACCTGCGCCAGGTCGAGATGCTCATCGTGGTGAGCATCTGGTACCTGGCGATGACGAGCATCCTGTCGATCCCGCAGTACTACCTCGAGCGACGGTTCGGGCGCGGCAGCACCCGCAACCTGCCCCCCACCCCCTTCCAGCGGTTGCGGGCCGCGGTGAACCGGCGCAAGCCGGGTCCGCCGCCCGCGCCGGAGACCACCGCCGTCGAGGTGATCGGAGCATGACCGTGACGAACCACAGCGACGCCCTCGTGCAGATCCGCCGGGTGCGCAAGAGCTTCGGCGCCCACCAGGTGCTGCGCGACATCTCCCTCGAAGTGCCCGCCGGGTCGGTGACGGTGCTCCTGGGGCCGTCGGGATCGGGCAAGTCCACGCTGCTGCGCTGCGTGAACCATCTCGAGACCATCGACGGCGGCAGGATCATCGTCGACGGCGACCTGATCGGATACCGGCAGGCCGGCGCGAAGACGCACGAGATGACCCCCCGCCAGATCGCGAAGCAGCGCCAGGGCATCGGGATGGTGTTCCAGAAGTTCAACCTCTTCCCGCACATGACGGCGCTCGAGAACATCTGCGAGGCTCCCGTGGGCGTGGCCGGGCGCGGGCGCGCCGCGGCGAGGGCCCGCGCGGTCGAGCTGCTCGACCGCGTGGGGCTCGCCGATTTCGCCGGACACTATCCGGCGCAGCTCTCGGGCGGACAGCAGCAGCGCGTCGCGATCGCACGCGCGCTCGCGATGGACCCGAAGCTCATGCTCTTCGACGAGCCGACCTCCGCCCTCGATCCCGAGCTCGTGGGCGACGTGCTCGACGTCATGCGCGAGCTGGCCAGGGACGGCATGACGATGATCGTCGTGACGCACGAGATCGGCTTCGCCCGCGGGGTCGCCGACCAGGTCGTGTTCATGGACGGCGGGGTCGTCGTGGAGTCCGGGCCTCCCCAGGAGGTGCTCGACCACCCGCAGCGGCAGCGCACCAGGAACTTCCTGGAGAGCGTGAAGTAGCCGGAGTCCGCACGCGAGACGGGCGGCCGGGGCCTACGGGCTTCGGCCGCCCCATCGCATCTGCAGTCCGGTGAGCAGCGCATCGAGCCCGAGCTGGAAGACGATGTCGCGCTCGCTCGCACCCGCCTCGAGCACGAGCCCGGCGAACGCGGCGTGCGTGTCGTGCAGCGAGCGCTCGTCGTGCGACGAACGCCCGTCATGCGACGGCTCGTAGACGTTCTCCGGGCCCGCCGAATCGAGCGCTGCGCCGAAGATGAAGGTCTCGAGGGCGCTGAGCGACGGCAGCACGCTCCGGTCGTACCAGCCCGCAGCGCGGAACGCGTCGACGATCGTCTGGTACATCCGCGAAGTGCGCGCGGTGTGGGCGACCGGAACCGCGACGATCAGCTCGACGAGCTCGGGGCGTGCGCGCAGGTACCGCAGGTAGCTCCAGGCCCACTGGGCCAGCGCGTCCCGCAGCGACATCGCGCCGAACGCCGAGACGTTCAGCTGGTCGCTCACCTGCTCCTGCACCCAGGCCAGCACGGTCGCGCGCGACGCGGCGTGGTTGTAGATCGCCCCGGGGGTGACCCCGAGCCGGGCCGCGAGCGAGCGCATCGTCAGACCGCGGAGCCCTCCTCTCCTGAGCTCCGCCATCGCCGCCGCCGTGATCCCGGCCTTGTCGAGCACGGGAACCCGCGGACGCCCGCGCCCGCGGGTCTCGGTCGCCTCCGCCATGGGATCGGCCCCCTCGCGCGCTGCTCAATGAACACTGGTCCGCCGCGACTCGAGGGATCCGTGCTCGAGAGGCGTGTCATGGTAAGGGTATCCGCGAATGCGGGATCTCAAAAATGAACGGAGCGCCGAGAATCTCCACGGCGGCCGTCCCGCTCGGGCACACTGCTCAAGCGGCCGCGAAGACGCGGCCGATCGCAGCATCATCGGAGGGCAGCTCATGGAGCACATCGACACGGACGTCGTCATCATCGGGGCCGGCGTGGCCGGGCTCACCGCCGCGCACCGGCTGCGCCAGGCCGGCCGCGAGGTCGTCGTGCTCGAAGCGCGCGACCGCGTCGGCGGGCGCGTGAAGTCGGACCTGTCGAACGGCTTCCTCATCGAGGTCGGCGGCCAGTGGGTGGCGCCCGACCAGGAGCGCCTCATCGCGCTCATCGAGGAGCTCGGCCTGGAGACGTTCTCCCGCTACCGGGACGGAGCGGAGGTCTACATCGACCGGACGGGCGCGATCACGCGTCACACGACCGATCTGCCGCCCCTCGGCGCCGCGACCCTCGCCGAGATCGAGCGGCTGAGCGACGGGCTCGACGCGATCTCGCACGAGATCGATCCGCTCGAGCCGTGGAAGCACCCGCGGGCCGCGGAGTTCGACGCCGTCTCGTTCGACGGCTGGCTGCGTGCGAACAGCGATGACGAGCAGGCGATCGACTTCGTCGCCCCGTTCGTCTCGGGCGGCATGCTCACGAAGCCGGCCGAGGCGTTCTCGCTGCTCGCCGCGCTCGTGATGGCAGCGAGCGCCGGCGGCTTCCACGACCTCGCCGATCTCGACCTCGTGCTCAACGAGCGCGTGGTCGGGGGCATGCACCGCGTGCCGTTCGGCCTCGCCGAGCGGATCGGGCACGACCGCATCCGCCTGAACACCGACGTTCGATCGGTCGCGTACGGCGCCGACGGCGAGGGCGGGACCGAGGTCGTCGTCACCGGAGCCGACGTCACGGTGCGCGCGAAGCAGGCGGTCGTCGCGCTCGGCCCGCACCTCGTCTCGCGCATCGACTTCCAGCCGCCGCTTCCGGGGCGCAAGGCGCAGATGCTGCAGCAGTTCTCGATGGGGAACGTCATCAAGGTGCAGGCCTTCTACGACACCCCGTTCTGGCGCGAGGAGGGGCTCTCGGGCTCGACCTACGGGCCGTACGAGATCGTGCACGAGATCTACGACAACACCGCGCCCGACTACCCCGGCGGCACCCTCGTCGGCTTCGTGTCCGACCGCCAGGCCGACGCGATGGTCGAGCTCGACGCCGACGCGCGCCGGGAGGCGATCCTCGGATCCTTCGCGAAGTACTTCGGCGCAGCAGCGGCCGAGCCCGCTTTCTACACCGAGAGCGACTGGATCGACGAGGAGTACACGCGCGGCGCCTACGGCACGAGCCCGCTCATCGGCGGGATCACCCGCTACGAGGATCTCGTGCGCTCGTCGGTCGGCCCGATCCACTTCGCCTGCTCGGACATCGCGGGACTCGGGTACACGCACATCGACGGCGCGATCCGCATGGGCGAGCGCGCAGCGGAGCTCGCGGGGTAGCGGGGCGCCCTCAGTCGAGGGCGGCTGCGACGGCGGCGAGCGTCTCGCTCGCGCCGCCGTCGATCCGTACCCGGACCGACGGCCGCTGGTCGACCGCCGTCGGGCCGCGGTTGATGACGGCGAGCGGAAGGCCGCGCCGCTCGGCGCGGTGCACGAGCCGGATCCCGGTGTTCACCGCGAGCGACGTGCCGACCAACAGCAGCGCGTGCGCCTCGTGCACGAGGTCCTCGCCCGCCGCGAACACGGCGGGCGGCACGGTCTCACCGAAGTAGACGACGTCGGGTCGCAGGATCCCGCCGCACTCGGGGCACCCGGGCACCAGCACGCCGTCGGTGCTCCGCACGATCGCGTCGCCGTCCGGCGCGATCTCGGCGTCGGCGTGCCGCTCGGCGAACCCGGGGTTCAGGTCGTCGAACCGCACGAGCACCGCGTCGCGGCTCCAGCGGCGTTCGCAGGCCGTGCACCGGATCGTGCCCCCGTGGCCGTGCAGCTCCACGACGGTGCGGGATCCCGCTCGACGATGGAGCCCGTCGACGTTCTGCGTGATGACGCCCTCGGTGCGGCCGGCGGCCTCGAGCCGGGCGAGGGCGAGGTGGCCGGCGTTCGGCGCGATGCCGCCCGTGCGGAGCGACCCGATGCGGGCGCCCGCCCAGAACCTGCGGCGGTACGCCTCGTCGCCCATGAACTGCGCGATGTTCATCGGGGAGCGCGGCGGGGATCCCTCGCCGCGGTAGTCCGGGATCCCCGAGTCCGTGCTGATGCCGGCGCCCGTGAGCACGGCGACGGGGCCGTGCGCGAAGAGCTCGGCCAGCGCGTCGATGCGATCGCGACCCGGAGCCCGATCCTCGTCCGATTCCATGCCCCCACGCTACCCGTTCAGTGCGTCGGCGCGGGCGGGCGCCGGTAGAATCATCCGCATGACCACCGCGCGCGAACAGCTCATCGAACTGATCAAGACCGAGGCCGTGTTCCACGGCGACTTCACGCTCACGAGCGGCAAGAAGGCGACCTACTACATCGACCTCCGCAAGCTCTCGCTCGACCACCGCGCGGCCCCGCTCATCGGCCAGGTCATGCTCGACCTCATCGACGACGTCGACGGCGTGGTCGCGGTCGGAGGCCTCACGATGGGCGCCGACCCGATCGCGTCGGCGATCATGCACCAGGGCGTCGCCCGCGGCAAGGTCTACGATTCGTTCGTCGTGCGCAAGGAGCCCAAGGACCACGGCCGCGGCCGGCAGGTCGAGGGGCCCGATCTGAACGGCAAGCGCGTGATCGTCGTCGAGGACACGTCGACGACGGGCGGCTCGCCGCTCAAGGCCATCGAGGCGCTGCAGAAGGTCGGCGCCGAGATCGCCGGCGTGGCCGTCGTGGTGGATCGCCAGGCGCCCGCGAAGGCCCGCATCGAGGAGGCCGGGTTCGAGTACCGCTTCGCGATCGGCCTCGAGGACCTGGGGCTCGCTCCGCAGTAGGTCCGGGGCGCGGCCGACCCGGTCATCCGGAGCCCCGGTCATCGGTCGCGGCCGCGCGAACTCACTCGCGAGTGAGTTCGTGCGGGATCGCCCGCCCGCGATCCGCACCAACTCACTCGGGATCCGGGGCAGCCGCGCCGACTGCGCTCGATCGCCCGCCCGCCCGGGGGAGAACTACGCCTGCGTCTGGTGCCGGGAGATCGCCCGGTAGACGGCGCCGAGCACTGCGACGACTCCGAGTGCGGACGCCGCGACGATGCCGAAGTACTCCGCCTCGGCCCCGGTGCGATAGGCCTGCGAGATCCAGCCCGAGATCGTCGAGCCGCCCGCCATGGTGAGGAAGTAGAGCGCCGTCATCTGTGCCTTCGCCGCGCGCGGGGCGAGCTCCGCCGTGAACGACAGGGCGGACGGCGCGAAGAGCGCCTCGCCGAGCGCGAAGAACGCCATGACCAGGAAGGCCGCGGCGAGCGGCATGGTGGTTCCGCTGCCGAAGCTGAACGGCACGATCGCCGCGGCCCCGAGCGCCATCAGCACGATCCCGCCCACCAGCTTGGTCGTCGGACGCATGCGTGAGGCGCGGCTCTTCGTCCACAGCACGGCGAGCAGCGCGGTGCATCCCGCCACTGCGAGGCTCTCGAGCGTCACGATGAGCGACGGCGGCACGGTGACGGACCCGATCGAGAGGTCCACCCGCGTATCCGCGTACACGGCGAACGCCGTGAAGAGCTGGAACAGGAGCGTCCAGAAGACGATGCTCATCGCGAAGATCGGGACGTACCGGACGACGGATCGCCTCTCGGCCCGGGTGACCTGCGAGTTCGTGAGGAGCATGGCGAACAGTGCGATCGTCGCGAGGAGCACGATGAGCGCCACGACGCCGCTGATGTTGTCAGTGCGGATGAGCCCGGTCGCGACGCAGACGGCGATGAGCGCGAGGGCGGCGGCGGATCCTGCGATCCAGCCGGCTCGGGATCGGGCGGGCAGGGGGTTCGGCACGACGAGCGTGCTGCTCGGCAGCTTCCCCATGCCGATGACGTACTGCGTGAGCCCGATCGCCATGCCGGCGGCCGCGGCGCCGAACGCGACGTGGAAGCCCCAGCCCTGGTGCAGCCATCCGGTGAGCAGCGGCCCCGCGAACGCTCCGATGGTGATGCCCATGTAGTAGACGGAGTACCCGGCGTCGCGCCGCGGCCCGCCGTTCGGGTAGAGCGCGCCCACCATCATGGTGGTGTTGACCTTGAGTCCGCCCGTCCCGATGACGATCAGCGCGAGCCCGGCGATGAGCCCGGGGAGCCCGGGGATCACCGCGAGCGCGACATGCCCGGCGAAGATGCCGATGCCCCCGACCAGCACGACGTACCGCGAGGCGAGTACGCGGTCGGCGACCCACGCCCCGATGATCTGGGCGATGTAGACGAGCCCGCCGTAGGACCCGGCGATCCCGAGCGCGACCGGCTGGGGCAGGCCGAGCCCGCCCTCGGCGAGCGAGTGGTAGAGGTAGTAGGCCAGGAGCACCTGGAGGCCGTAGAAGCTGAAGCGCTCCCAGAGCTCGGCGCCCGAGAGCGTCAGGAGCCCGCGGGGTCGCGCCTCCTCGACGACCAGCCCGAGGGCTTCGGTGACGCCCGTGCCCGGGGTGCCGGCGCTGGGGTCGTGGTCGGTGGTGGGGGTGCGAGGCGTCGTCATTGATCCTCCGAGGGATGCGAATTGCCGGGACGTGCTGGGCTGGCCACCCGAGGTGGCGCGTCGACGCGCACCGGTGACCCTGCCCAGCAGTTGATCATTAGTTGGTAGGACCAATGAGTGGTCGTCGGCAAGACTACCTCATTCCCGCCGCTCGGGCAAAACCCACTTCGGTCACGATGATTGACACCCTCGATGACCGGGGGTATGGTTGGGCCTACTCAGCAGTTGGTCGGACCAATGATTCGATCCTGGACGGTGCGCGATGACGCTGCCGTGCTGCGACTGAGATGTCATGCAAAGGAGCCTGGAGTACATGCAGACCGTCGACCGTCATCTGGTTTCCGAAGCGGAGTACGCCGCGCGCGTCACCGCCGTGCGCCAGGAGATCGCGCTGCGCGGCCTCGACGCCGCGCTCATCTGGGGCCGAGGAGGCGGGTCCGTGGATCGGTGCGCCGATATCCGATATCTGACGGGGTTCTACCCGGTGTTCCCGACGATCCGGGACCTCCCCGGAGTGTGGAGCGATCGCGGTCTCGCAGCGGTGCTCGTCACCTCCGAGGACGTCGTGCTCTTCTCGGACGAACCGGAGGCGCTCGGAGCGGCCTCCGGGGTCACGGAATCGATCGCCCGCTCCGGGGTCGGAACGTCGACCCTGGTCGATGACGTCGTGACGCGCATCGCCGAGATCGAAGGCAGGCCGCGTGTCGCGATCGCATCGGCGGACGCGATGAACGGCCATCAGGCACGTGTGCTCCTCGCAGGCGAGGCGGCAGGAACCCTCGAGATCGAGTGGTGCGAGACGCTCGTGGAGCTGATCAGGCGCCGCAAGTCCCCGGCTGAGATCGCGCTGATGCGCCGAGCCGCGGAGATCGCGCAGGAAGCGCTCGAAGCCGGATTCTCGAGGGTCGTCCCCGGGGTGCGGGAATCCGAAGCCGTCGCTGCAATGGCGGAGGTCGTCGCTCGCAACGAAGCCGTGCTGGCGAACGCCTTCGTCTACACCACCTCGCGCGAGGGGGACGCCGAGGACAACCGGCTGCCCATCCACAGCTCTCGCGAGTTCCGTGAGGGGGATCTCTTCACGGTCGACCTGAGCGGCGTCTACGCGGGCTACTTCTTCGACCTCGCACGCAGCACCGTCGTCGGTGCCGCGCCCACGGCGAGCCAGCAACGCGCATACGATCTCGCCAAGGGGGTCGTCGACGCGGTGGTGGAGGGGCTGAGGCCGGGTGCCGAGCTCGGGGCAGCGGCCCGGATCGGAAGCCGGATGCTGCGCGACGCCGGGATCGACCCCGATGCCGCCGAGTTCGCGGCCCGCGGTCACGGTCTGGGGCTCGCCTTCGAGGGGCCGTGGGTTCGCGACGACAGCGCTGACATTCTCGAACCGGGCATGGTGATCTCGATCGAGCAGTTCAGCTTCGTCGACGGTACCGGGGCGACCTACGAGCGGAACATTCTCATCACCGAGGACGGGCCCGAGGACCTCGTCGCGGTGCGAGACTTCTGGGGCCGCTGGGCGGAAGCCGACGGCTCATGAGCACCCGTACGCGTCGTCTGAAGCGCACTGCGCTTCTAGCGCTCGTGCTGCCGGGTCTCGCGCTCGCGGCGTGCAGCGGAGAGCGCCCGGATCCGCTCGCTCCGCTGGACGTGCCTCGAGGCCTGTCGGGCACCGAGCCCGGTGCCGGTGAAATCGACACAGTGACCTGGAACATCGGCACGGGCGAACCGGCTTCGCTCGACTGGATCTACGCCTACGACGACTCCGGAAACACCGCGCTCGCGAACATGTGCGAAGGGCTGATGCGCCAGAACGAAGACATGTCGCTCGGCCCCGCTCTCGCTGCGCGCGTCGAGCACCCCGATCGGACGACGACCGTGTTCTCGCTCCGCGACGACGTGCGGTTCTGGGACGGCAGCCCGCTCACGGCGGATGATGTCGTGTTCAGTCTCGAACGGCACATGGACCCCGATGCGGGCTCCTACTGGGGCGTGCCGTTCTACGACAACGTGGCGTCGATCGAGGCGACCGGCGCGCTCGAGGTCACCGTGCGATTCACGCAGCCCGATGCGCTCTTCGAGCGCATGCTCTCGACGGCCGCGGGCATCGTCGGGAATCGAGCGTTCACGGAGCAGACCGGGGAGGCCTACGGGACCTCGCAGGGCGGCATCATGTGCACCGGACCCTTCGAGTACGTCTCATGGCAGCCCGGTTCGAAGATCGTGATGCAGCGCAACGCCGACTACTGGGATCGGGAACTCGTGCCCCGGGCCGAACGCGTGGAGCTGACATTCGTCACCGACGAGACCACGATCGCGAACAGCCTGATCTCGGGCGGGATCGACGGCGCCTACAACCCGCCGCTATCCGCGACCGAGATGCTCTCGCGCGCGGATTCCGGCAGCCTCGTTCTCGGTGAATCGACCGACTGGATGGCCGTGCGCCCCACCGAGACGGATGGACCGATGCGGGAGCTCCCGGTCCGGCAGGCCCTCAGCCTGATCCTCGACCGCGACGCGATCGCCGCCGCGGTCTATCGCGGGACCGCGACGCCCGCCTTGACACCGATCCAACCGGGTGCCTGGGGGTACGCCCGCGATGTGTGGCAGGACGCCGGGCGCGAGCTGCCGGAACCCGAGTTCGACGTGGACGCCGCGAAACGTCTGATCGACGAGAACGGGCTGGCCGGCACGAAGATCTCGATCGCGATCCCGGCCGACAGCGAGGCCGAGTCGAAGGTCGCCGAGATCATGAGCGCCGGTGCGCGACGCGCGGGCCTGGACCTCGAGTTCCACCGCATGCCGCAGACAGCGTTCACCGAGCTCTACTTCGACGCGAAAGCCCGAGAGCCCTACGACGCCTTCATCGTCCAGGAGTATGGCGCCGGAGTGGCCGATCCCATCGTCTCGATGAGCGAGTTCACCCCGCTCAGTGCATACAACTACGGGGGATACGACGACCCGGTGCTGACGGCGAGCGTCGCGGACGCGATGATCACTCCCGACCCGGCTGAACGGGCGGAGCTCCTTGCAGCTGGGCAGCGGCGGATGGTCGAGGACCTGCCGCTGATCACGATCGTGAACGCCTCGAGCCGGGTGTACCAGGGATCCCGGATCACCGGGGCGACGGCCTCCCGCGCCCTCCTCTACTACCCATGGGCCGCGAAGATCGGAGCAGCGAAATGACCTCGGAACGTATCTCATGATCCGCTTCGTCCTCTCCCGCCTCGCCGAAGGCGCGGTGACGCTCGTCGTCTCGTCGTTCCTCGTGTTCTCGGCGCTGTTCCTCGCTCCGGGGGATCCCATTGCGATCCTCGTTGGCAATCGCACCGTGAGCGACGAGACCATCGCATCGCTCAAGGCCGAGTACCACCTCGATCAGCCGTTCCTGCTGCGTTGGCTGCATTGGGTCGGCGACGTCCTGACCGGGCGTCTCGGGCAATCGATGACCTACCGGGACGACGTCTGGAATCTCATCGCTCCCCGCCTCGGCACGACCGGGCTCCTACTCGCGCTCGGCTTCGCCGCGATCGTCGTCTTCGGAGTCGGGCTCGGAGTCGTCGCGGCGATGAGCGGACGGCGTGTCAGCGACCTGATCCTGGCGTTCACGTCGGTCGGGGTCGCCGTACCCTCGTTCGTGGCGGCGATGCTGCTCATCTCGATCTTCGCCATCGGACTCGGCTGGTTCCCGACCTTCGGGTCGGGCGAGGGGTTCGCCGACAGGCTCAGGCATCTCGCCCTTCCGGTGATCGCGCTCGCGCTCTCAGCGGGTTCGTACGTGGTCCGGGTTACCCGATCCGCGCTCCGGGAGGAGGCCCAGCGCGACCACGTGCAGACCGCGATCGGTCGGGGCCTGCCCCGCGCGCGCATCGTCGGACACCACGTCGTGCGGAATGCGCTCACTCCGATCGCCACCGTGGTCGCCGTCACGCTCACGAGCCTCGTCGTGGGGTCGATCGTGGTCGAGAAGGCATTCGCCCTCGACGGCATCGGTTTGCTCCTCACCGAAACCGTGCTGAGAAAGGACTTTGCTGTCGTGCAGGCCATCTCGCTGCTGCTGATCGCCTTCGTGGTGGTCGTCACGCTGCTCGTGGATGTTCTTCAGGTGATCGTGGATCCCCGAGTCCGGGCGAGGGTGGTGACGCGATGACCACCTCGATCCTTCGCCGTCCCGTCCGTCGGGCGGAGTACCGGGTGCGACCCCGCAGGGACTGGGCGATGGCAGTCGCGGTCGCCGTGCTGCTCCTGCTCGCGCTCGCCGCGGCCCTCGCGCCGTTGCTCGCCCCGGCGGATCCCACCGCTTCGGACTTCTCGCGCATCTATCGGCCGACGGAACCTGGGGCCCCGCTGGGCACGGATGGCTCCGGTCGGGACATTCTCAGCCGCCTCCTGTTCGGGGCGCGAACGAGCCTGATCGCGCCTGCGGTGATTGTGCTGGTCGCGGGTGCGATCGGCACGGCGCTCGGTGTGGCCTCCGCCGTGATGGGCGGAGCCCTGGACCGCGTGCTCAGCCGCGTGCTCGATATCGGGTTCGCGTTCCCGGGCATGCTGCTCGCCATCATCGCCGTCGCGATGTTCGGCCCCGGAATCACGCCCGTCGTCATCGCACTCGCCATCGCCTACGTTCCGTTCATTGGACGCGTGGTTCGGGGCATCGCCATCGGCGAGATGGTGCTGCCCTACGTCGATGCGCTGCTCGGCGTCGGACAGACCCGATGGAGGATCGCGATCCGGCATCTGCTGCCGGCGGTGCTGCCGACGGCCATGGCCCAGATCACGGTGTCGTACGGGTACGCGATGATCGACCTCGCGGCGATGTCCTTCCTCGGAATGGGAGTGCAGCCGCCGACCGCCGACTGGGGGTTGATGGTGTCCGAGGGGCAGCGCGGCGTCTTCCAGGGCTACTGGGAGGAGTCCGTGTACTCGGGAATCATGATCATCATCGCGGTCGCTGCGGTGTCGCTCGTGGGCGACCGCTATGCGGATCGAGTGGGCAAGGTGAAGGAGACCCGCATATGAGCGTTCTGGTCGAAGCGAACGGTCTCGCGGTGCGTACTGCGGCCGGCGAGGACATCGTCTCCCGGGTGGATCTCCAGATCGCCCACGGCGAGATCGTCGGGGTGATCGGAGAATCGGGGTCAGGCAAGTCGATGACGCTGAAGGCCATCGCAGGGATCCTGCCGACCGGCGTGGTCGCTCGCGGCTCCATCGTGTACGAGGGGGCCGAACTCACCCACCTGGGCCGGTCCGAGTACCGGCGTTTCCGCGACCGCGAGCTCGGGATCGTGTACCAGGATCCACGTGCGCACGTGAATCCGGTGCACACGGTCGGCGATTTTCTGACCGAAGCGCTGCGGATCAACCGGCGCCTGGGTCGCCGGGAGGCATGGGCAAGGGCGGTCGAACTCGCCGAGGAGGTCGGGATCGCCGACGCTCGGGCGCAGCTGCGGGCATACCCCTATCAGTACTCCGGCGGCATGCTGCAACGGGCCGTGATCGCGGCCGCCCTTGCCACCGAACCGAGGCTGATCCTGGCGGACGAGCCCACGACGGCGCTCGATGTGACCCGGCAGGCGGAGGTCGCCGCGCTGCTGCGGAGTCAGGTGCGCGAACGGCAGATCGGGATGATGTTCATCACGCACGACCTCGAATTGGCCGCGGCGCTCTGCGATCGCGTGTACGTCATGTACCGTGGCCGGATCGTCGATGCGTTCGTCGCCGATCGTCTCGCCGACTCCGAGCACCCGTACACGCGCGCCCTGCTGCGGGCTCGACCGAAGCTCGAGTCCGGGCGTCGGCGTCTCGAGACCATTGACGATGCGCTTCGCGCTCGGATCGACGAGGAGGTGGCTCGCGCATGAGCCATGAGGTGGAGCAATCCCCGCTGATTGAAGCATCGGGGCTGCGCAAGGAGTTCCGTCGCGGCGGGAAGCCGTTCGTCGCCGTCGACGGCGTGTCATTCCGACTCGAGCGCGGCCGGAATCTCGGGATCGTCGGGGAATCGGGATCGGGCAAGTCCACGACCGCGCGCATGATCATGGGGCTCGAGCAGCCGACTAACGGCACCGTGCGCGTGTGCGGAGAGGATATGACGCACCCGGCTCGGAGCGCCGGTTCGAGGCGCCGCAGGGCCAAACTCACGCAGATGGTCTATCAGGATCCCTTCGGGTCCCTCGACCCGCGGCAGACCGTCGCCTCGTGCCTCCGCGAGGTCCTGCAGATACACGGCGGTTCGCGTCGTGACGGGCATGCTCGTCGCATCGACGAGCTGTGCGATCTCGTCGGTCTCACTCCCGAACAGCGGCGACGCAGCCCGAAGGATCTGTCCGGGGGCCAGCGCCAGCGCGTCGCGATCGCGCGGGCGCTCGCCGTCGAACCGGAGCTGATCCTGCTCGATGAAGCGGTTGCAGCGCTCGACATCTCGATCCAGGCGCAGATCCTCAATCTTCTGGTCGACGTCCAGGAGCGGACCGGAACCGCTTACGTCCTCATCTCGCACGACCTGGCGGTGGTCGCGCACCTGACTGACGATGTGATCGTGATGCGGAACGGTTGTGTCGTGGAGCAGGGGGAGACGGGCCGGGTGCTGCAGGATCCGACGGACCCGTATACGCGGGTGCTGCGCGACAGTGTGCCATCGCTCGATTGGCGGCGAGACGGAGTGCTCGAGGGGATCGCGAACCGCGCGTCGCAGTGATGTCGCGCGTCCCGGGGTGCGGTGCGACCCCATCACGTATTTGGTCTGACCAACAAACGAACTAGGGTAGACTCGCAAGGCAGCGATGTCGCTCGGGATCCGTACTTCGCGCCTGCGCCCGCATGGTGGGCGCACCGGACATCGCCCGGATACGGCTCGCTGGCCGTGACCCCCGAACTCGAACACACAAGGAGGACCAGATGGATTGGAACGCCATCGGACGCGCGACGACGCTGTCGCTGCCCGACCGCCTGTCCGTCGACCTGGAGCGGCTGATCCTCGAGGGCGAACTCGCGCCAGGGGAGAAGCTGCCGGCCGAGCGCGAGCTCGCGGAGCACTTCGGAGTCTCCCGGGTGTCGATCCGTGAAGCGCTCCGGGAGCTCGAGAACCGCGGGCTCATCGACCGCAAGCCCGGACGGGGCACGATCGTGCTCAAGCCGGGCGAGCGCGCGAAGCTCTCGGACGATGTGCTGGGCGCCGTGTCCGAGCTGCACCCGGAGCTCCACCACATCATGGAACTGCGCGCGATCGTCGAGCCCCCGATCGCGCGCATCACGGCGGTTCGTGCCACGCCGCGCGACGTCGCCCAGCTGCGAGAGCTCGTCGAAGCGATGGAGATGGATGTCACGAAGGAGCGCTATGCCGAGCTCGACCGGGCGTTCCATCAGGCGATCGCGCAGTACGCGCACAATCCGCTGCTCGAGCTCATCAACGAGCAGATCGCCACGCAGATCGCCCCGAGCCGCGCCGGCCGCTACCAGACGAAGGCGCGGCGGCAGGCGTCGAGCGAGGCGCACCGCCGCATCTACGAGGCGATCGCAGCCGGCGACGGCGAGCTCGCCGAGAGCGAGGCGCGCGCGCACGTGCTCGACATCAGCAGGCAGATCGCGCGGGCCGCGGTCGAGACGACCGAGTAACCGGGCCGCCGAGCCCGACCGCATCACGACGACCGAACGACAGGAACGAGGACACCGGACATGACCGGAGACGGCACCCCCACCCGCGGAGCGATCTCGACGTCGCATCACCTCGCGACCGAGGCGGGAGCCGCCGCGCTGCGCGCGGGCGGCACTGCGATCGACGCCGCGCTCGCCGCGGCGGCGACCCTCTGCGTCGTGTACCCGAACAACGTCGCGCTCGGCGGCGACCTGGTCGCGCTCGTCCGGGATCCCGAGGGCGAGATCCACTTCCTGAACGCCACCGGCCCGGCCCCTGCGGCCCAGACGCTCGCGGCGCTCCGCGAGCGCCACGGGGACCGGTTGCCGCTGCGCGGCATCGACACCGTCACCCTGCCCGGAGGCGTGTGCGGCTGGAACGCGCTGCACGAGCTCGGGGCGAGGCTCGAGTGGGCGGATCACTTCACCGAGGCCCGGGCGCTCGCGCGCGACGGGTTCCCGAACTCCCGCTCCGTCGCCAACGCGCTCGTCGACGAGCGGGAGGCGTTCGAGCGGGATCCGGGCGCGCGCGACATCTTCTACCCCGGAGGGCGTCCGCTCGCCGAGGGGGAGACGCTCCGCCAGCCCGCGCTCGCCGAGACGCTCGATGCGCTCGCCGCCGGCGGCTCGCGCGAGTTCTACGAGGGCGAGCTCGCGCAGCGGTGGATCGCCGGGCTGCGCGCGCTCGGGTCGCAGCTCACGCTCGAGGACGCCGAGGCGTACAGCGCCGAGTGGGAGCCGGCGCTCGAGGGCGATTACGCCGACCTGCGGGTGATCACTGGTCCGCCGAACACCTCGGGATTCATGCTGCTCCGGGCGCTGCAGGCGGTGGCGGAGGGCATCGAGGATCCGCTCGGATCCGGGGCGGGCGCTCTGGCCCGCGCGTTCGCCCAGGCCAACGCGGTGCGCGCGGCCCACCTCGGCGATCCGCGGTTCGGCGGCGCGTCGGGCGATGAGCTGATCACGATGGTGGCGACGGACCATCCGCTGCCCGGCGAGCCGAAGCCGTCGGGCGACACCGTCGGCCTGAGCGCGGTCAGCGAGGACGGCTGGGCGATCTCGCTCATCAACTCGGTGTACTTCGGGTTCGGAGCGGGCATCGTCGAGCCGAGCACCGGGATCCTCTTCCAGAACCGGGGCACCTCGTTCTCCCTCGACGCGGCGTCGCCCAACGCCTTCGCTCCGGGGAAGCGGCCGCGGCACACCCTCATGCCGGTCCTCGTGCTCCGCGGCGACGACCTCGCCTGGGTGCCCGCCACCATGGGCGGCTCGGCGCAGCCGCAGATCCACACCCAGCTGCTGCTCCGGTCGCTGGCCGGTGCCGCTCCGGAGGAGGCGACGCATGCTCCGCGATGGATCGTCGACGAGCCAGACGCGGAAGGGACGGTCCGGGTGACGATCGAGGAGGACGCGCCCGCCGAGGTGTTCGAGGCCATCGCGGCCGCGGGCTTCCCCCTGAAGCCGGTGCCGCCCCGCACGGAGGACCTCGGTCACTCGAACCTGATCCGGATCGAGACGGGCGGCTGGTCCGCCGCGAGCGACCCGCGGTCCGACGGCTCGGCCATCGTGGTCTGACGCCGCAGACCCCCCGCCCGGATCCCGAACCCCGTCCACGAACCGCGTCACGCGCGGAGAGAGCGCAGCACTATGAACGACACCGTCCGCCCCGGGATCTTCCCGCTTCTCCTCGTCGGCCTGGCGGGAGGCCTGATGTCGGGCCTCTTCGGCATCGGGGGCGGCACGATCATCGTGCCGGCCCTCGCGCTCTGGCTGAGCATGCCGCAGAAGCTGTCGGCGGGCACCTCGGTCGCGGCGATCCTGCCCACGGCCGTGGTCGGCGCCACCACCTACGCGGTCCAGGGCTACGTCGACTGGGTCGCCGCGCTGTGCCTCGCCGTCGGGATCGTCGTCGGCGCGCAGGTCGGCAGCCACCTGCTCGCGAAGCTGCCGGTCGGCGCGATCCAGTGGGGGTTCATGGTGTTCCTCCTCGCGATCATCGTGAGCCTCTGGTTCGTCGTGCCCCAGCGCGGCGACGAGATCGAGATCACCGCGGTGACCGTTCCGCTGCTCGCCGTGACGGGCTTCGCGACCGGCATCCTCTCGGGCGTGCTCGGGATCGGGGGCGGCGCCGTGGTGGTGCCCGTGCTGATGTTCTTCTTCGGCTCCGACGACCTCGTGGCGAAGGGCACCTCGCTGCTCATGATGATCCCGGGATCCATCTCGGGCACGCTCGGCAACTTCCGCCGCCAGAACGTCGACCTCCGGGCGGCGGCCGTCGTCGGCATCGCGGCGTGCGTCTTCGTACCGGTCGGCAACTTCTTCGCCGTGGCGATCGACCCCTTCTGGGGCAACGTCGCGTTCTCGCTGTACCTCGCGTTCATCCTCGGGCAGATGCTGTTCCGCAAGCTCCGGTCGCGCGGCGAGTAGCGCGGATCGGGCGGCGATCGCCGCGGAACCGCTCGCGCGGACGTAGGGTGAGGGCATGAGTCGAGCCCTGCTGATCATCGATATCCAGAACGACTACTTCGTCGGCGGCGCGTACCCGCTCGTCGGCTCCGAAGCTGCGGCGGAAGCGGCGTCGAGAGCGGTCGCAGCCTTCCGCGCGTCGGACGACCCGGTGATCCACGTGCAGCACGTGTGGGACGCCCCCGACGCGCTCTTCATGCGCCCGGGCACTCGCGGAATCGAGATCCACGATGCGGTGCGCCCGCTCCCGGACGAGATCGTGCTGCAGAAGGCCGAGCCGAACGCGTTCCTGGGGACGGGGCTCGGCGAGCGCCTCGCCGCGATCGCGCCGGACGAGCTGGTCGTCGTCGGCATGATGACGAGCATGTGCGTGGACTCGACGGTGCGGGCTGCGGCCGAGCGCGGTTTCGCGGTGCGGGTGCTGCACGACGCCTGCGCGGCGCCGGACCTGGAGTTCGGCGGAGCGGCGGTCGCCGGCGCCGCCGTGCACACGGCCTTCATCGCGGCGCTCGCCGACGGGTTCGCCGAGGTGAGCGCCGTCGACGACTACCTCGCCGCGGGGTGAACGGGCCCGGGTCCGTCGCCCGGATCCCCGCCGCCTACTCCAGCAGGTCGGCGACCGACCCGAGCACCTCGTCGGCGCGGAACGGGAAGCGCTCGATCTCGGCGCGGTCGGAGATCCCGGTCATCACGAGAACGGTGTGCAGCCCCGCCTCCATGCCCGCGATGATGTCGGTGTCCATCCGGTCGCCGATCATGCCCGTGTTGTGGGAGTGGGCCCCGATCCGGTTGAGCGCCGAGCGGAACATCATCGGGTTCGGCTTGCCCACGATGTAGGGCAGCTTGCCGGTGGCCTTCGTGATGAGCGCGTTGATGGCGCCCGTCGCGGGGAGCGGGCCCTCGGCGCTCGGACCCGTCGCGTCGGGGTTCGTGGAGATGAACCGCGCGCCGCCGATGATGAGCCGGATGGCCTTCGTGATCGCCTCGAAGGAGTAGTTGCGGGTCTCGCCGACGACCACGAAGTCGGGGTTCGACTCGGTCATCACGTACCCGGCGTCGTGCAGGGCGGTCAGGATCCCGGCCTCGCCGATCACGAATGCCGATCCGCCCGGCTTCTGCTGCTGGAGGAACGCCGCCGTCGCGAGTGCGCTCGTCCAGATCCGGTCCTCCGGCGCCTCGATGCCCGAGGCCGCGAGCCGAGCGCTCAGATCGCGCGCGGTGAAGATCGAGTTGTTCGTGAGCACGAGGTAGGGCATCTCGGCGTCCCGCCAGTGCTGCAGCAGCTCCGCCGCGCCGGGGATCGCCCGGTTCTCGTGGACGAGCACGCCGTCCATGTCGGTCAGCCAGCATTCGATCTCGCCCCGGCGGGGGTGGGGTGCGTTCGTGCTCATACGGTCAGCGTATCGCCGACGCGTGAACGACGGGTGGCTCGGGGAGGGGGCCGGAAAATTCCTCTGGTGCGTCGTCCGGGCGTGCGCTATGCTCACTCGTCAACAGCAGTTATCTACTGGTCAAGTAATCATTGACAGAAAGCGCAGCGTAGCGTGGCTCAGAACGATCTCGACACCCTGTTCTCCCCCGATGCCGTGATGGATCCGAGGAACCTCGGCGCAATGCAGCCCACCCGGCTGTCGGCCTCGCGGAGCTTCATCGCCAAAATGATCCGCGAGCAGTGGACGATCGCGCGCGAGGAGTTCGCAGTCGATCGTCGCGGCGCCGGCCGCGCGCGCTACGTCGTCTCGACACCCGAGGGCACCATCACCTTCATCGCGTTCCTGAGCGAGCCGTCGGACAAGAACCGCACGGGCCGCATCATCGGCACGAGCTGGGACATGGTGGGCGCGCTCATCGACGGCGTCCCCACCCCCGAAGAGGTGCGGCGCACCGCTGAGGAACTGCCGCGCCTCTACGAGGGGCGCGCCACGAGCAACACCCTGGTCTGGTTCCGGTCGAACCAGAGCCTGCGCATCTTCCGCGACGTGCGCGAGTCGCTGGCGCGCGGGGAGCAGCCCGAGACGAAGGAGCTGCGCAAGGTCGGGTACGTGATGCGCAACACGGGACTCGACGGCAACGGAACGTTCGGGAGCCTGCCCTTCGCGGCGATCCCCGCGGGGCACCCGCTCAAGACCTCGTACCACGCCCAGATGCTCTCGGCCTACCTCATGCGGGAACTGTCGGTCGACCTCGTCGAAGAGCTCGCACGGCTCGACGCCCCCGCGACGGCCGTGCGCCTCGATCCGTCCATCCGGCGCCTGATCGGCGTGGGCAACGGCTCGGCGCTGGGCCTCGCGATGTTCTTCTACAACCGTCCGGTGCTCGTCAACGCGTACATCTCCGCCTACCGCGACGTGGTGGAGCACGTGCTGACCGACCCCGGGTGCTCGGGTGCCGCGCAGTACTCCCTCCTCGAAGAGCACCTCAACCGCACGATCCGGTACCGGGCCTTCCTGCCGACGGCCTACCGGTTCTTCACCAGCAACATGGAGATGACGGCCGACCTGCGCCGCATCCGGGCGAAGGTCCGGGCGGCCTCGCGCGGCGAAGTGGTGCCGCGCGCCGGCGAGACGGTGCTCGGCGCGATCCACCGAGAGTCGGCGCCCCAGGTCAGCAAGGAGGCGCTGCACTCCTTCAACGCCCTGCTCATGGAACTGGCGCCGGAGTATTGCGAGGCGGCGGCGGAACGCCACCTCGACTTCGACGAGCGCCTCGACCTCGACCCGACGACCCCGATCGAGCGGGTCGGGGAGATCATCCGGGAGCGCTACCGCTGGGCGCTCGAGATGCCGCTCAACGGACCCGAGTTCCGCGACCGGGTCTGGTACCAGTCGCGCGCGGCCGAGGAGCCGCGCTCGGGACCCCGCGAAGAGGTGCCCGTCGCGCACGAGCTCGTGCAGAACTACCCGGTGCAGATCCGCGCGCTGCTCGCCGCCGTCGAGGACGGCGAGGCCGGGACCGCGATCGGCGAACTGGTCGCGCGGCGTCCCGATCTCGAGTACATCGCGCGGCTCGTGGTCGCCCTCGCCGACCGGCCGTACGCGATGGCGCACGCGGACCCCCACGACACCGACTTCGTGCCGGTCTGGGTGATCCGCTTCGTCAACTCGTTCATCCACGGTCTCGACCGCACGGAGGACCACCTCGGGCGCGACGTGCGCGGGATCATCTTCGAAGCGGCGCCGTACCGCGACGAGATCTCGGGCGCCGACGCCTCAACCTGGTGGTGGTCGTACGAAGCGCCCGCACCGCGACGGGCGCCGCGCCGCGCCGCGCAGGCGCCGACCGCTGTCGGGCCCCGGCCCGGAGCCGGGGGAGCCGCGCCCGTGCAGGCCAAGGCGCTCCTCACCCCCACGGACTCGCCGATCTCGGCCCCGTGCGCGCACGCGACCGAGACGATCGAGATGCGGTACCGCGAGCTCCGGCTCATGGCCGGGCGCGCCTATCAGGCGCTCAACGTCCCGGAGGGGTCGTGGCACGGTGCACGCGAGTTCGTCGTCACCGCCGTGGTCGCGGATCCCGAGGCGACGCGGGCCTTCGGGGACCTGCTCGTCGCGGCGATCGACCCCGATACGGCGCTCGCGGCGCCGTGGCTGGCTCCCGAGCTCGACGAGGAGCGCGGGATCCTCCGGATCGACAATCGCGGGCAGAGCCTGCTGCTCACGGGGCATGTGATCGTCAACGCGATCGGCGCCAGCGCGGACGGCGCCGGTGCGACCGACTTCGAGATCGTGGGGGTCGTCGAGGACCACGCCATGGCCGGGGTGCGGCTCGAACTGCGCCGATCCGGGATCGACCTCGACTGGAAGCTCGAGGACGGGGCGGCCGGGGACGGCGCCGAGCGCGAGGGGTCCCGGATCACCGGGTCGTTCCGCATCGCCGAAGACCCCGAGGCGCTGCGGGCCGAGTACCGCGAGACGCTGGCGGAGTTCTTCGCCGCGGGGCGCACGGTGGACGCCGGCTCGTTCTGGAACATCTACTACCGGGGCAACGCCGGGCTCGACGCCGATACCCCGATCTCCCGCCAGCACACGGGCGGCACCGTGCTCGACGTGCTCAAGCCGGGGGAGCCCATCACCAAGCAGTTCAGCAGCGAGGAGCTCAACCTGCTCACCGATCCCGATGACCTCGACAACCACGACCTCGCCGCATTCATCGACACCTACTAGAAGCCGCACCCCGAGAATCCGCCGGGCACGCCCGCGACCAACACACCGATAGGAACGCACAATGCTGTACGTCGACAGTCTGCTCTGCACCCCGCTCGAACGGGAGACCCCGGATCATCGGCCCGCGCTCGAGGCGCTCGCCGCAGGCAAGGTGGGATGCGTCACCGTCACGGTGGGCTTCTGGGAGGACGCCACCGAATCCATGGATCAGCTCGTCAAGTGGCGGTACATGGCCGAGGACAACGCCGACCTCGTCGAGATCGCCTACACCGCCGACGACATCGTGCGCATCGCCGATTCGGGGCGCTGCGCGATCGTGCTGGGATTCCAGAACGTCGCGTTCCTCCAGGGGCGCCTCGGCTACGTCGAGCACTTCGCCCGCATGGGGACCCGCGTCGGGCAGCTGACCTACAACATCCAGTCCGACATCGGCGGCTCCTGCTACGAGCCGCACGATTCCGGGCTCACCCGGTACGGCAAGTACGTGGTGCGCGAGATGAACCGGTGCGGCATGGTCGTCGACCTTTCGCACGTGGGCAATCGCACCACGCTCGACGCGATCGAGCACTCGGTCGACCCGGTGGCGATCACGCACTCGAACCCCTCCTCCCTCGCGCCGCACGCGCGCAACAAGCCCGACGAGGTGCTCGACGCCCTGAAGGATCGCGGCGGCATGATCGGCCTGTCCGTCTACCGCAACCTCGTCGGCGACTACACGACCGCGCAGAAATGGTCGGAGCTCGTCGCCTGGACCGTCGACCGCATCGGCATCGAGCACGTCGGCATCGGCACGGACTTCGACCAGACCGGCGGGATGCCCTACCTCGAGTGGATGCGGCAGGGGCGCTGGGCGCGCGAGACGCAGTACGGCGCCGGCTCGAAGGGCAACTCGGGCCCGCAGCCAGGCACCGGGTGGTTCGACGACCCCTCCCAGTTCCCGAACGCCGAGACCTGCCTCCGAGAGCGGGGGTTCGACGACCGCGAGGTCGCGCTCATCATGGGCGAGAACTGGCTCGACTTCTACCGTCGCACCTTCAAGACCTGGTGAGGAGCACCGACATGTCCGCAACGCAGATCGCTCCGGGTGGAGCCGCGGCCGCCGCGAAGTCCTCCTTCGTGTCGGCTCACTCGCTCAGCAAGTCGTTCGGCGATCACGTCGCCGTCGACGACGTCTCGCTCGAGGTCGCCAAGGGCGAGGTGATCTCGATCATCGGCCCCTCGGGGGCAGGCAAGTCGAGCTTCATCCGCTGCCTCAACCTCCTCGAGGTCCCCGATCGGGGATCTCTCCGGATCGGCGACGCCTCGGTCGAGTTCTCGACATCGGGCCCGTCGAAGCAGGAGGTGCGGGCGCTGCGGGCGCACACCGGCATGGTGTTCCAGTCGTTCAACCTGTTCCCGCACTTCACCGCGCTGAAGAACGTCGCCCTGCCGCAGATGCGGGTCCACGGCCGCTCGCGCGCCGAAGCCGAGGAGCGGGCGATGGCGGAGCTCACCCGGGTCGGTCTCGCGAGCAAGGCCAACGCCTACCCGGCCGAGTGCTCGGGCGGGCAGCAGCAGCGGATCGCGATCGCGCGCGCACTGGCGATGGATCCCGAGCTCATGCTCTTCGACGAGCCGACCTCGGGGCTCGACCCCGAGATCGGAGCCGAGATCCTGCAGGTCATGCGCGCGCTCGCCGCCGACGACATGACCATGCTCATCGTCACCCACGAGATGGAGTTCGCGCGGCACGTCTCGAACCGGATCGCGGTGATGGTCGACGGCGCCATGATCGAGCAGGGGCCGCCCGAGCGCATCATGACCGAGCCCGTGCACGAGCGCACTCGGAAGTTCCTCTCCGCCGTCCTGGGGCGCTGACCATGATCTGGGAGATCATGGGCTACATCGCCCTCGGCGCCGGGTGGACGATCGGGATCACGCTCGCCGCCGCCGCGATCGGCATCGTGCTCGGAGCGCCGCTGCTGCTCCTCGCGCGCAGTCGCTTCGCGGTCGTCCGCGGGGCGTACGACCTCTTCGTCCACATCGTGCGCGGCGTGCCGACGCTCGTCTGGCTGTTCATCACCTACTTCGGGGTGAGCCAGCTGGGCCTCACCCTCTCGCCGATCACGGCGTCGATGCTCACGCTCTCGCTGCTCGCCGCGGCCTACATGGCCGAGATCTACCGCGGCGGGATGCAGGCGATCCGCGTCGGGCAGTGGGAAGCCGCAGGGGCGCTGAACCTCGGTCGCTTCGACACGGTCAAGGACATCATCGGTCCGCAGCTGTTCCGGGCCGTGAGCCCGTCGATCGCCACGCAGATCATCGGGCTCCTGAAGGATTCGTCGCTCGTCTCGACGATCGGTGTGACCGACCTCGTGTTCCGCGCCGGGGTCATGACTCAATACCACGCCCACGGGATCTACATGTTCGGGTTCGCAGGCCTGATCTACCTGCTGTTCAGCCTCCTGATCGCCGCGTTCTCGCGCAGCATCCACGCGCGGGTCACGAGAAAGTACGCAGTCGCATGAACGATTTCTCCTGGCTGGTCGACTGGCCGCAGTACATTCCCGAACTGCTCCCCGGGCTGTGGGTGGCGCTCGGCCTCACCGCGGTCTCGTGCCTGATCGGATACGCGCTCGGGTTCTTCCTCGCGCTCATGGTCGAGTCTCCGTCGAAGGCCGTGCGCACCGTCGCCGTCACGGTGGTCGAGCTCGGCCGCGGCGTCCCGATCCTGGTCCTCCTCTTCATCGTCTACCAGGGGCTGCCGCAGGTCGGGGTGCTGATCTCGGCGACGCCCTCCGCGATCGTCGCGCTCACCTTCTCCGCCGCGGGATATTCCTCGGAGATGATCCGGGCCGGCTTGAACGCCGTGCCGAAGGGCCAGTTCGAGGCGGCGAAGTCGGTATCGATGTCGACGGGCGACGCCTACCGCTTCATCATCATCCCCCAGGCCGCGCGCATCTCGATCCCGCCGCTCGTGAACCTGACGATCATCATCTTCCAGGCGACGTCGCTCGCCACCGTCATCACGGTTCCCGAGATCATGCAGCGGGCGGGCATCATTGGCTCCGCCACGTTCGAGTACATGTCGGTCTACACCGCGGCCGCCGTGCTCTATCTCTGCATCACGATTCCCGGCGCCTACCTCAGCAGCATCCTCGAGCGCCGCGCAGGCGGATCGAAGCGGCGCAAGAGGAGGGCGGCCAGGCTCGACCTCCCGACCCGCGCGATCCCGCTGCCGAAGTAGCGGCCGAGCAGGCCGACGCCCCAGTCCCGCATCCCGAATCCACGTTCCGAAACCAACGAAGCAGTTGAAGGAGTCCCCATGAATCTGCAGAAGCGCACGGCACTGATCGCCGTATCGGCGGCGTGTTCCGCCCTGCTCCTCCTCGCCGGGTGCAGCAGCACGCCGCCGGGAGCCGAGCCGTCCTCCGGCGGATCGAGCGCCCCGAGCGAGGACTGCTCGCCGCGCGACGCCGACCTGAAGACGCTGACCGACGGCACGCTGACGGTCGCCCAGTACGAGTACCCGCCCTTCTCGATGTCGGACGGGCCGGCCAACCTCACCGGGCTCGAGGGCGACGTCCTCACCCGCTTCGCGGAGGCCGAGTGCCTGACGCTCCAGGTGAACAAGGGCGACGCCGCCGCGATGATCACGGCGGTCGCAACTGGCCGGGCCGACACGACGCTCGGCTCGTGGTACCGCACGAAGGAGCGGGCCGAGAAGGTGCGGCTGTCGGCCCCCATCATCATCTCGCCGTTCTCCTCGGTGACGCAGGGGGAGGTGAGTACGGTCGACGAGCTCAAGGACCTCAAGATCGGCGTCGGCCAGGGCCTCATCGGGGTCGACAAGCTGAAGGAGGTGCTCGGCGGGAACCTGAGCACCTACCAGAACGACGACGCCGTCTACGACGACATCAAGGCCGGCCGCATCGACGGCACCGTGCAGGGGTTCATCGCTGCGCACACCTACCTGTCGAAGCACGGGATCACGGGCTTCGACGTGACGGTGCTCGAGGCCGACGACCGTCTCCCCGCCACGCTCGACCCGGGGCAGACGAACTTCCCCGTGAACCAGGAGAACGAGGCGCTCGGCGCCGCGATCGACAGCTTCATCTCGGAGCTCAGGGACTCCGGCGAGCTCGACAAGATCGCGGAGCAGTACGACCTCGACCCCTCGGTGATGCACCCGGGCGAGCCGAACCTGCTCTAAACGCGGGACCCGGACGGGATCGCGGGTCGCGTGCGCGCGGCCGGATCCCGCCCTCGGGCGCCCGGCCGCGGCCGGGTGGCGGATCCACCGCGACGAACACAGGATAATGGGGGAGTATGGGCCTGCAATCCGTGAGCAAGACCATCGTGGTGCTCGAGGCGTTCCTCGCGTTCGACGGCGGCCGGGCGAGCGTCTCCGACCTCGCCAGGAGGCTGGGCTGGTCGCGCGCGGCGATGCACCAGTACGTGTCGACGCTCGCCGAATCGGGGTGGCTCGTGCAGAACGACAAACGGGAGTACCTGCTCGCCCCGCGCGCCGCGCTGTTCGGACGCTTCGCGATCGAGCACTCCGCCGTGCCGCTTGAGGTGACCCGGGTGATGGCCGAACTCGTCGAGGAGCTCAACGAGCCCATCTCGTACGCCGTGCTCAACGGGCACGACGCGATGATCGTGGAGCGGCGCGAGCCGCGTCGGCCCTTCGCGATCAGCCGCACCATGGAGCCGCACCTCGGCCTCCGGACCTCCGCGTCGGGCCTCGCGCTGCTCGCGTTCGACACGCATCTCGACCCGGCGATGCGGGAGGGTCTCGAAGCCGAGCTCGCCGGGGTGCGGGAGTCCGGACACGCCGAGACCCACTCCGACTGGCTCGGTGACCTGGTCGACGCGGTCGCGGTGCCCGTGCTGGCCGGCGAGGAATGCCTCGGAGCGCTGAGTGTCATCGCGCCGGCGGGTCGCATGGACCTGGAGCGGGCCCGCGCCGTCCTGGGGGCCGCGCGCCGGCGGCTCGAAGGCGAACTCGACGGCCTGCGACTCGAGCTCTGACGTCGCCGGTCGAGGTTCTCGGAGCCGGGCCGGAGCGCACCGAGCGTTCCACCGCCGGTGCTGGCAGACTGGGAGCATGCACGAGCGAGCCGGTCGCCCCGCGCGACCCGAGGACCTGATCGACGTCGACGCGCTGCTCCGCGCCTATGCGGAGGTGATCCCGGATCCGGCGATCCCGAGCCAGCGCGTCGTCTTCGGAACGTCCGGTCACCGCGGATCCTCGCTCGACGGCTCCTTCACCGAGGCGCACATCGTCGCGATCAGCGCGGCGATCGCCGAGTACCGCGCCGAGCAGGGCATCCGCGGCCCGCTGTTCATCGGTGCAGACACGCACGCGCTGTCGGCCCCGGCCGAGCACACGGCGCGGTCGGTGCTCTCGGCTGCCGGCGTCAGAGTGCTCGCGCGCGCGGGGTCGGGCGACGAGATCTACGTGCCGACGCCCGCGGTCTCGCACGCGATCCTGACCCACAACCGGGATCGAGCCGCGGACGACCCGGAGCGGGCCGACGGCATCGTCGTGACGCCGAGCCACAACCCGCCGCGCGACGGCGGCTTCAAGTACAACCCGCCGCACGGCGGACCGGCGGGCACCGAGGCGACGAACTGGATCGCCGCCCGCGCCAACGAGCTGCTGGAGCTCGGCATCGACGGGATCCCGCGCGCGAGCGAGGACGGGATGGGCGCACTCCGTGCGGGGACGGACGCACGGCAGCCGACGGCGGAGGTCGGAACCGCCGCTCCGGTTCCGGTCGGGCGCTACGACTTCCTCGGCGAGTACGTCGAGTCGCTCGGCGACGTGATCGACGTCGACGCGATCCGCGAGTCAGGGGTGCGGATCGCGGCGCACCCGCTGGGCGGGGCGAGCGCCGCGTACTGGGCGGCCATCCGCGACCGCTTCGACCTCGACCTCACGGTCCTCGGACCGGGGATCGACCCGCGCTGGGGCTTCATGCACCTCGACTGGGACGGCAAGATCCGCATGGATCCCTCCTCGCCGAACGCGATGTCGACCGTCGACGAGTACCGCGATCTCTACGCGATCGTCACGGGCAACGACGCCGACGCCGACCGGCACGGCATCGTGACCGCCGATGCCGGGCTCATGAACCCGAACCACTTCCTCGCGGTCGCGATCGACTACCTGCTCGCGCACCGGCCCGACTGGCCTGCCGCCGCCGGCGTCGGCAAGACGCTCGTCTCCTCGGGCATGATCGACCGGGTGGTCGCCGCCCACGGGCGCGACCTGCTCGAGGTGCCGGTGGGGTTCAAATGGTTCGTGCCTGGGCTGTCGGACGGGTCCGTCGTGTTCGGCGGCGAGGAGAGCGCCGGAGCATCCTTCCTGCGCTTCGACGGCACGGCCTGGTCGACGGACAAGGACGGGATCCTGCTGGCGCTGCTCGCGGCGGAGATCCAGGCCGTCACCGGGCAATCGCCGTCGGAGCGGTATCGCGCGCTCGTCGAGCGATTCGGGGATCCGGCCTACGCTCGGGTCGACGCCGCCGCGACGCCCGAGCAGAAGTCGCGGCTCGCGGCGCTCGCCCCCGAGGACGTCGCCGACACCGAGCTCGCGGGCGACCCGATCACGGCGATCCTCACCTCGGCTCCGGGCAACGGCGCTCCCATCGGCGGCCTCAAGGTGCAGACCGAGCACGCCTGGTTCGCGGCTCGGCCCTCGGGCACCGAGGACGTCATGAAGGTCTACGCCGAGTCCTTCCGCGGCGCCGAGCACCTCGCCGAGGTGCAGGCGGCGGCGCAGGCGCTCGTCGCCCGCGTCCTGGGCTAGCGCCCCGCTGCCGGGCCGCGCTCCTGCTCCTGCGTGTTCCTGCTCCTGCTCCTGCTCCTGCGTGTTCCTGTTCGCGAGCGCGTCTGCGATCTCGCCTGATCCTGCAGGCCGTCAGAATCCGGGTCACTTTGGGGGCGTGTTTCGGCGCAGCACGCCCCCAAAGTGACCCGGATTCTCGGGGCGCGGCATCGAGCGCCCGCTCGCGGCATCGAGCGCCCGCCCCGCGACCGTGCTGCCGGCCGCCGGCAGCCCGATGCGCTCGGAACGGATACTCTGGAACCCATGACCGATACCGCTGCGCGCCGCCGTCGATACTCCTACCTGGGGCCGGCCGGCACGTTCACGGAGGCCGCGCTCAAGCAGGTGCCCGAGGCGGTCGGTCAGGACTGGAATCCGGTCGACAACCTCGGCGAGGCGCTCGCCGACGTCGTGTCGGGGGCGAGCGACGCCGCCATGATCGCGATCGAGAACTCGATCGACGGCGGCGTCACCGTCGCGCAGGACGCGCTCGCGACGATCCCGGGCCTCCGCATCGTCGGCGAGTACCTCGTACCGGTCCGCTTCGTGCTCGTCGCGAGGCCGGGCACGCGGCTCGAGGACATCGCCGTCGTCTCGGGGCACCCCGTGGCCTACGGCCAGTGCCGCGCATGGCTCGACGACCAGGTGCCGCGGCACCGGCATCTCATCGCGACCTCGAACGTGCAGGCCGCCGCCGACCTCTTCGATCCCGAGAAGGGGATCGACGCGGCGATCGCGCCTCCCGGGATCGAGGAGCACTACGACGTCGAGGTGCTCGCGGAGGGGATCGCCGAGAACCCCGACGCGGTCACCCGCTTCGTGCTCGTGAGCCGCACGGTGCCGGTGGGGGAGCCGACGGGAGCCGACAAGACCTCGCTCATCGTCGAGCTGCCCGACGACCGATCCGGATCGCTGCTCGAGCTGCTCGAGCAGTTCGCGACCCGCGGGGTGAACCTCACGCTGCTCGCCTCCCGGCCCATCGGTGACCGCATGGGCCGGTACCGGTTCGTCATCGACGCCGAGGGGCACGTCCAGGATGCCCGGGTCGCCGACGCCCTGCTCGGCGTGAAGCGGTTCAGCCCGCGCGTCGTGTTCCTCGGATCGTATCCCCGAGCCGACCGCGTCGCTGCCACGATCCGCGTCGCCTACGACGACGAGGCCTTTCGCGACGCGCGCGACTGGCTCGACAGGATCCGTGCGGGCGAGGACGCGTAGGGTTCGACGCGGATCTTCCGCGGATTCCGAGCCGCCGCTGCCTAGACTGGACGCGGCCAGCCCACCGGCTGGCATCCCCCGACCGAAGGACTCCCGCGAACCGTGAGCACCACCGATCGACCGCAGCCGCTCCGCATCCTGCTCGGCTGCGACACCTTCCTGCCCGACGTGAACGGGGCTGCGCGCTTCGCCGAGCGGCTCGCGGCCGGCCTCGTGCAGCGCGGACACGACGTGCACGTCGCGGCACCGTCGAAGCGCCACCGGCTCGCCGGATCCTTCGTGGAGGAGATCGAGGGGGAGCGGATGACGGTGCACCGCTGGGCGAGCTGGCGGTGGTACCCGCACGACTGGCTGCGCTTCGTGCTGCCCTGGCGCGCCCGGGGCTACGCGCGCAAGCTGCTCGACGCGGTGCGTCCCGACGTGATCCACATCCAGTCGCACATCGTGATCGGCCGCGCGCTCGCGATCGAGGGCGCGAAGCGCGGGATCCGGATCGTCGCCACGAACCATGTGATGCCCGAGAACGTCCTCGACTTCACGCTGCTGCCCGAGCGCGCGAAGCGCCTGTTCGTGCGCTGGGGATGGAACGCAGCGGACCGCGTGCTGCGGCTCGCGTCCGCCGTGACGACGCCGACGCGCCGCGCGGCCGACTTCCTCGAGCGCAACACGCACCGCCGCGGCGTGCTGCCCGTGAGCTGCGGTCTGCGCGCGTCGAACTACACCGCCGACTTCTCGCCGCGGGCCCGGAACGAGCTCGTCTTCGTGGGTCGGGTCACGCTCGAGAAGGAGATCGACGTGATCCTCCGCGCGATCCCGCGCCTCGACCCGTCGCTCGACGTGCACTTCACGGTCGTCGGTGACGGCGACCAGCGCAAGAGCCTCGAGCGGCTCACGACCGAGCTCGGGATCGCCGATCGCGTCGAGTTCACCGGCCGCGTCACCGATGAGCAGTTGCGGGCGCACCTCACGGGGGCGAGCGCTTTCGTCATCGCGTCGATCGCCGAGCTGCAGTCGATCGCGACGATGGAGGCGATGGCGTCGGGCCTGCCGATCATCGCGGCGAACGCGATGGCGCTGCCGCACCTGGTGCACGAGGGCGAGAACGGGTACCTGTTCCAGGCGGGCAACGACCGCGAGCTCGCGGAGCGGATCGCGACGGTGCTCGAGCAGTCGCCCGAGTCGTTCGAACGGATGCAGCGCGCCTCCGTCGCCGCCGTGCAGGTCCACGACATCGACCGGACGCTCGACACGTTCGAGTCCCTGTACCGCGGCGAGCCCGTGCGGGACTGAGCCGTGCACGTCCTCTTCGTCACCGACCAGCACCCCGAGTCGCTCGGCGGCGTGCAGGTCGCGCTCCGCCTGCAGCGCCGGTACCTGGAGCGGCTCGGGCACCGGGTGACGATCGCGGCTCCGGCGCTGCACCGCTCCGATCCCGCGACCGCCTCCGAGCGCGACGGCGCGTACGTGGACCTGCCGTCGCGCCCCATCACGGCGGACCGCGAGTACGGCCTCAGCTGGCCGGGGGCCCGCACCGACCGCGCGCTCGCGGGGGCGCTCCGGCGGCTGCCGCCCGTCGACCTCGTGCATGTGCAGGGCGACTTCTGGGGCGCGTTCATCGGCATCCGTGCGGCCCGCGGCCTCGGCGTGCCGATCGTGCACACGATGCACAACCACGTCGACGAGGGCACGCGCGCCGTCACGCCGCTCGCCCCCGTCGTGTTCCAGGCGCTGCGGGTGTGGCGGCGCCTGGCGCTCGGCCGCTGCCGCGGCCCGGTCGCGCGCCGGTCGCGCGGCGCATGGCGCTATCTCGCGGAGCTCGCCGCGGAGGCCGCCGCGGTGACCGCGCCGTCGCGCCACTTCGCCGACGAGCTCGAGGCGCACGGGGTCGCGGCCGAGGTGCTCGTGACCCGGGGCGGCGTGGACGACGACGCGATCGCCGAGGTGCGCGCGCTGCCGCGGTCGGGTCGGGATCGGCCCAAGCTCGTGTGGCTCGGGCGCATGAGCCAGGAGAAGCGCGTGCTCGAGTTCGTCGAGGCCGTCGCCCGCTCGGGCATCGACGCCGACGTGGCGCTGCACGGCGCTGGGCTCCTGCTGCCCCGTGTGCGGCGGCGGATCGCCGAGCTGGGTCTCGGGGACCGCGTGACGATCCCCGGCCCCGTGCCCTACCGCGATGCGCTCGCGGCCATCCGCGACGCCGACGCGCTCGTTCAGACCTCGATGGGGTTCGAAACCCAGGGCCTGACGCCCTTCGAAGCCGCGGCGCTCGGGACCCCGACGATCTACTGCGATCCCGAGATCGCGGATGACGTGGGGGTCTCGCCGGAATGGCGCGTCGCCGACGGCAGCATCGGGGCGCTCGCGGAGGCGCTGGGGGCCGCCGTCCGGGCGCTCGCCGCGGCGCGATCCGACCCGGACTCTGGCCGCGACGGGCTCCGAGTGCCCGCCTCGGAGGCCGAACGCTTCCTGCAGTCCGCCCAGAGCGAGCGGATGCTCGAGGTGTACGCGGACGCGCTGCGTCGTCGCTAGCCTCGAGAACAGCGCAGCGCCCTCGCCGATCCCGAGATCGGCGAGGGCGCTGCGCTGCGGGCTAGAAGCGCCAGACGGCGGCCTGGAATCCCGCTGGGGGAGCCGGGGTCCAGTCCTCCTCCTGC
>NZ_QYAB01000003.1:0-386596 GCF_016758175.1 Leucobacter zeae | reverse complement strand
GGGGCGCTGCGCTGCGGGCTAGAAGCGCCAGACGGCGGCCTGGAATCCCGCTGGGGGAGCCGGGGTCCAGTCCTCCTCCTGCGTGACGAGGCCGGAGCCGCCGGGGCTGTTCGACTGGATGATGGTGAAGGTGCCGTCGTCGTTCACGCCCGTGATCATCACGGTGTGCACGCCCGTGACCCACGAGGTCGGCGAGGCGATGTTCTCGTACTGGATGATGTCGCCCGGCTGCGCGTTCGCAAGGGTTACTCGGGTGGCGTTGTCGTAGTTCGACACGGGATCCCCGCCGCCGGTCCAGGCGCCGCCGCCGGCGCGGATCCAGCGCTGGGCCGACATGATGCACTCGCCCGGTGCGCTCCACCCGGTGGGGCGGCTGGTGCCGATCTCGCTCTCGGCGAGCTCGATCGCGGCCTCGACGTCGAAGCCGGCGGGCACATCGGCGATCTTCTCGATGGTGAGCACCGAATCGATCTGCTCACCCGCGAGCACGGGGGCTCCGCCGGTGTCTAGAGTCTGGGAGATGGGGGAGGCAGGCTGCACTGCGGAGGCGGCTGCGCTGAAGTCCTCGATGGGCTGCTCTGCCATGGCGGGTGCTGCGCCGACGGCGAAGGTCACTGCAGAGATCAGTCCTACGATGAACGTCTTGGCAGGTACTCGCACGTGTGAAACTCCGAACTTCTCCAACAAAAAGCGCCGGGCATGTGGCCCGAGCGCCTCACCTAGTATGCGTTACCGTTCTGTTACTTTCAAGTCCCGCGTGCGGCGGGCTCTCAGGAAGTCCTCGTTTGGCGGCGTGCGCTCCCCTCGGGGAGGCCCTCGATTCGGCCTGCGGGCCGGATCAGGCTAGACTGGTGCGCGCTGGCTTTCGCCAGCGAGGAGGATTCGCCTAGCGGCCTATGGCGCACGCCTGGAACGCGTGTTGGGTTCACGCCCTCGGGGGTTCAAATCCCCCATCCTCCGCCGCGTGAGACGGGCCCCCTGCTGAGCAGGGGGCCCGTTGCGTTTCCCGGCCCCGCGCGACCGGCGCATCGCGCTGACCGCATCGGATCGAATCTCCTCTTGTCTTCGTGCGATTCGAGTGGTAATGTGCTGCGGCTGCTCTGAATTCTCCCCGCGCGATCGACCCGATCCGTTCGGCCCTGCACGACCGACTCCACACGAATGTCGGTGGTCCGGTTCAGACTGGCGCACGACGAAAGGATCTTCGTGGCCCTCCTCTCTCTCACTCTTCGACATGCGAAGCAGTACTGGCCGTTCATCGCGGCCGTGCTCGTCCTGCAATTGCTCTCCACCATCGCCGCGCTCTGGCTGCCGAGCCTGAACGCGCAGATCATCGACCGCGGCATCGCCAAGGGAGATACGGACTTCATCTGGCGCACGGGCGGCTTCATGCTGATCGTCTCGCTCGGTCAGGTCATCACGGCGGTCCTCGCCGTCTACTGCGGCGCGCGCGGCGCCATGGGCATCGGGCGCGACCTGCGCCGCGAGGTCTACCGTAAGGTCGACACGCTCTCGACGCTCGAGGCGACGAAGTTCGGCGCGGGCACCCTCATCACCCGCGGCACGAACGACGTGCAGCAGGTCCAGATGCTCGTCATGATGACCCTGAACTTCATGGTCTCCGCACCGATCATGATGATCGGCGGCATCATCATGGCGCTGCGCGAGGACGCCGGCATGTCCTGGCTCGTCTGGGCCTCCGTCGCCGTGCTCGCCGTCATCGTCGGCTTCCTCGTCTGGCTGCTGCTGCCGCTCTTCCGCACGATGCAGGAGAAGGTCGACACGATCAACGGCGTGCTGCGCGAGCAGATCATGGGCATCCGGGTGGTCCGCGCGTTCGTGCGCGAGCACTTCGAGGCCGATCGCTACCAGGTCGCGAACCGCGACATCACCGACGTGTCCGTCAGGGTCGGCAACGTCTTCGTGCTCATGTTCCCCATCATCATGATGGTGCTGCACATCGCCACCGCGGCCGTGCTCTGGTTCGGCGGGCACCGGGTCGACCAGGGGCTCGTCGAGGTCGGATCGCTGACCGCGTTCCTGCAGTATCTGCTGCAGATCCTCGTCGCCGTCATGATGGGCGTCTTCATGACGATGATGATCCCGCGCGCGGTCGTCTGCGCCGAGCGCATCCGCGAGGTGCTCGAGACCGAGTCGACGCTGGCGTTCCCCGAGCGCGAGACGGTCGCGACTCCGGCAGCCGGCCGCGTCGAGTTCTCGGGCGTCACCTTCGGGTTCCCCGGGGCCGAGAAGCCCGTCATCACCGGCGTCAGCTTCGTCGCCGAGCCCGGTCGCACGACCGCGATCATCGGGTCGACCGGTGCGGGCAAGACCGTGCTGCTGAACCTCATGCTGCGGCTCTACGATCCCCAGCAGGGCACGATCACGGTCGACGGTGCACCGGTCTCTCAGCTGACCCGCGCTCAGCTCGCCGAGACCCTGAGTCTCGTGCCGCAGCGTCCGTACCTCTTCTCGGGAACGATCGCTTCGAACCTGCGCTTCGGCCGATCCGACGCCACCGATGCTGAACTGTGGGAGGCGCTGCGCGTCGCGCAGGGGGACGACTTCGTGCGCGACAAGGAGCACGGGCTCGACGAGCCGGTGTCGCAGGGCGGCACGAGCGTCTCGGGCGGCCAGCGCCAGCGCCTCTCGATCGCCCGGGCGCTCGTGGCGAAGCCCCGGGTGTACCTGTTCGACGATTCGTTCTCGGCGCTCGACGTCGCGACCGATGCGAAGCTGCGCGCGGCCCTGCCGAGCGCGACCGAGGGTGCGACGACGATCATCGTCGCGCAGCGCGTCTCGACCATCACCGAGGCCGACCAGATCCTCGTCGTCGAGGGCGGCGAGATCGTGGGCAGGGGCACGCACGCCCAGCTGCTCGAGACCAACGAGGTCTACCAGGAGATCGTGCGATCGCAGCTCGAGGAAGCGGAGGTGGCGTAACCATGGCGAAGCGGAAGAAGAACGAAGCCGCGCAGCAGGGTGCTGCCGGCGCCGCGGGAACCGACACGCTCGGCGAGTTCGAGCTGCCCGACGACTACCAGCCCGATGGCGACGACTGGTTCGGCGGTCAGCCGACCAAGAAGGCGAAGCACTTCTGGCCGTCGGCGAAGCGGCTGATCGGCCTGCTGGCGCCCGAGAAGTGGCTGTTCTCGCTCGTGGTGCTGCTCGTGGTCGGCTCCGTCGTGCTCACGGTCATCGCGCCCAAGGTGCTGGGCCGTGCGATGGACGTCATCTTCAACGGCGTCATCGGGGCGCAGCTGCCCAAGGGCGTGCCGATCGATCAGATCATCGCCGGCGCGCGCGAGTCGGGTCAGACCCAGTTCGCCGACATGCTGGCCGGTGCCGACGTGGTTCCGGGGGAGGGCATCGACTTCGGGCTGCTCAGCCGCCTGATCCTCGCGGTCCTCGCCCTGTACCTGGTCGCGTCCTTCCTCATGTGGCTGCAGGGGTACCTGCTGAACCGCATGGTGATGCGCATCGTCTACCAGCTCCGCGAGGAGATCGAGGCGAAGATCAACCGGCTGCCGCTCAGCTACTTCGACGGACGCCAGCGCGGCGACGTGCTCTCGCGCGTCACGAACGACGTCGACAACATCCAGCAGGCGCTGCAGCAGGCGTTCTCGCAGCTCGTGCAATCGCTGCTCACGGTCATCGGCATCACCGCGATGATGTTCGTCGTGTCGTGGCAGCTCGCGCTGATCGCGCTGATCGCGCTGCCGCTCTCGGGCATCATCGCGGGCGTCGTGGGCGTGCGCGCCCAGAAGCTCTTCGTCGCGCAGTGGAAGTACACGGGCGAGCTGAACGGGCAGATCGAGGAATCGTTCACCGGCCACGAGCTGGTGCGCATCTTCAACCGCGATGCCGAGATGACCGAGGAGTTCGATCGACGCAACGAGGGGCTCTTCCAGGCCTCGTTCAAGGCGCAGGCGCTCTCGGGCACCATCATGCCGGCGATGCAGTTCGTCCAGTACCTCAGCTACGTGCTCATCGCCGTCGTCGGCGCCCTGCGCGTCACCGCCGGGCAGATGACCCTCGGCGACGTCACCGCCTTCATCCAGTACTCGCGCGAGTTCTCGCAGCCGATCGGCGAGATGGCGGGCATGGCGAACATGCTGCAGTCGGGCGTCGCCTCGGCCGAGCGCACGTTCGAGCTGCTCGACGCCGACGAGCAGGAGTCGGACACGGCGCTCGAGCGCCTGCCCGAGCGGACCGACGGCCACGTGGAGTTCGAGGACGTCTCGTTCAGCTACACCCCCGAGCAGCCCCTCATCGAGGGGCTGTCCCTGGAAGCGCGTCCCGGCCACACGGTCGCCATCGTCGGGCCCACCGGTGCGGGCAAGACGACTCTCGTGAATCTCGTGATGCGCTTCTACGAGCTGAACGGCGGGCGCATCCTGCTGGACGGCGTCGACATCACGAAGCTCTCGCGCGCGGAACTCCGCGGCCACGTCGGGATGGTGCTCCAGGATGCCTGGCTGTTCGACGGCACGATCCGCGAGAACATCCGGTACGGCCGGCTCGATGCGACGGACGACGAGGTCGTGGAGGCCGCCCAGGCCACCATGGTGGATCGCTTCGTGCGTCAGCTGCCCGACGGCTACGACACGGTGATCGAGGAGAACGCATCGTCGCTCTCGGCGGGCGAGCGTCAGCTGCTCACGATCGCCCGAGCGTTCATCGCGAACCCGTCGCTGCTGATCCTCGACGAGGCGACCTCCTCGGTCGACACGCGCACCGAGGTGCTCGTGCAGAAGGCGATGAGCGCACTTCGCGCGGATCGCACCTCGTTCGTGATCGCCCACCGCCTCTCCACGATCCGAGACGCCGACACCATCCTCATGATGGAGAACGGCAGCATCGTCGAGCAGGGCACGCACGAGCAGCTGCTCGAGCGCCGGGGTGCCTACTACGCCCTCTACCGGGCGCAGTTCGCCGGCGAGGATGCGGAGGAGCAGGCCGCCGAGCAGCTCACGGGATCGATCCCCGTGGCGGGTGATCCGGCCCCGGCCGGCGACGCGGCTGCGACTGGTTCGGAGGCGCGCGAATAATCGGCTAAGCTGGTACGGCTCCCCACGTGGCGCTATCTCGGGAAACTCCCCCAGGGCAGAAATGCAGCAAGGGTACTCGGGCTCTAGCGGGTGCGTGGGGAGTCTTTTCGTTTCCGGGCACGAGATGCGCGGCGCGCGCCTCATCCAGGCCGGTCCCGCCCGATCCTGCCCCCGGGCGTTCGCCCCGACGGCCAGTCGACTTCGCTGACCCACTAGTCGACTTCGCTGATCCGCTAGCCGACTTCGCTGATCCACTACCGGCCCGCCGAGACGGCATCGGAGCCGATGCCATCTCGGCGGGCCGGTAGTGGATCAGCGATTCAGGGGGCCGCATGCGGCGGCGTCACGCCGGCGCGACCTGACATCCGCTGTCGCCCTGAGGAAGCGCCCCAGGGGCGACCCCCGCTCGCTCCGCGAGGCTCGCGGATACAGGGCGCACCTACCCCCTCGATGCCGAAGAGCCTCGTTCCCCCGTGAAAACGAAATGCGGTTTCTCAGTTTCCGCATCGATCGTCTACTATCGCCAGTGAGGGTGTGTCACGGCAGACACGCAAAGCGGACTGTCGACATGGTCACCCGAGGGGGAAAACACAAAGGGGGAACTTGTGGATAGTTCACAAGACAATATTCGGCGACGCCGAATCGGGGCCAGAGTGCTCGGGTTCGGCGCGGCAACGGCAACGGCCGCAATGATCGCGACCGCGATCGTTCCCGCGGCCAACGCCGATTCGCAGACCGTGAACTCGGTATCCGCCGCGCACGGTCACGGACTGAGCGTCGCGCTTGCGGGCGCGGAGCTCGCGGGCAGTGCGACCGCGACCACGCAGTGGAGCAAGAGCGGCAACACCGGCCCGAAGACGGGAGATCTCGATCTCTCCGTGCTCGGCGGCAAGCTGATCGAGGTTCCTGGCGGGCTGCAGATCCCGCTGATCTCGGAGCCCGGCAAGGCCGGCCTGCTCGACCTGGGCGATCTCGGCGTGCTCAAGGGGTACGCGAACTCGCCGTACCAGAGCGCTTCGGAAGGCTCGAGCGGCATTCTCGGTGAGGACGGCGGCGTCATCCTCAGCCCGGAGAACGTGCCCGCGGGGTTCAAGCCGGCCAAGCTCGACGTGAGCGCACTGATCGAGCAGGTGCTCGGCGCGAACGCGCGCCAGACGCTGCTCAGCGACGCCGGCGTCGAGATCGGCGCGCTCGGCGCAACCGCGAAGGCGACCCGTGGCGCGCAGGAGCCCGCGACCGATTACATGGTCGCCGGAGCCAAGCTCAAGCTGAAGAGCCCGTTGGTTGGAGAGCTCGGCACGACGCTCACCGACACGCTGACGGGCGTCGGCGGGACGCTGAACAACGCACTCGGCACGAGCGGCACGATCGGCAGCGTCGTCGCCGGGCTTCCCGACATCAACATCGGTCTTCTGCAACTCGATCTCTCCGGCGGAACCGCTGGAATCGATGGGCTCGACGCCGCGATCGCCGAAGCCTCGAACACCTTGCTCGCCGAGCCGCTCGCGGATAGCAACGGCATCGTGAACATCAAGCTCAACGAGGGCACGATCGAGGTCGACCTGTCGAAGGTCGTCGCGGGCGGAGATCTCAACAACCTGCCGGCGAACACCGCGCTGCTCGACGACGCGACGATCGCCAAGATCACGGCGGCGGTCACCGAAGCGGTCGGAACGCTGACGGCAAAGGTCACCTCGGTCGTGAACAGCCTGGTCGAGAACCTGAGCGTGAAGATTCAGCTCCCCGTGAAGCTGAAGGTGCTGGTCCTGCCCGCAGCGGATGAGGTCATCACCATCGAGGCCAAGCTCTCGCAGCTCTTGGGCAAGGACTCCACTGCTCCGACCGTCTCGATCACCAACAACAACCCGAGCCTCATCGGCTCGATCCTGAACGCGTTGGGCATCAACGATCTGCTCAAGTTCATCACGGGCCCCGTGCTCGGCAGCGTCACCGGAGCACTCAAGCCCGTCGTGCAGGACCTGCTCGATCTGATCGGTACGAACCTCACCTCGACGCTCAATCCCGCGGTCTCCGAACTGCTCAGCGGCCTGTCGCCCGTCTTCGACGGTCTGAACGAGATCCTCGCGATCACGATCAACGAGCAGCCCCGCAAGGCTCCGCTGAACCAGACCGGCGGCGACCTGGGGGCCGGCAGCACCACCGTCCGCGCCCTCGCCGTGACGCTGCTGCCGGGCGACCCCGCGCTCGCGCGCGTCGAACTCGCCTCGGCCTCCGCCAAGCACAAGTTCGACGCCCCGGATCCGGGCAACGCGAACACGCGTGCGGCTGCCTCGGCCTCGGCCTCGGCTCAGGCCGACGCCAAGGGCGGTGCAGACGTCCAGGGCGCAGCGCTGGCCGCGGCCATGGCCGACAACTCGACCGAGGCGAGCGCGGCGACCACCGCCGACGCCAAGGCCGCTGCGAAGTCCGCCGCGTACACCAACGCGTCGACGAACGCCTCCGCGACCTCGACCTCGACGGCGAACGCCTCCTCCACCGCCGCGGCGAACGGCGGAACCGCTGACAGCACCGCGAACTCGAAGGCCTCGGCATCCGCCTCGGCCAACGGGACCGCGGGGGCGAGCGCTTCGTCGAAGGCGTCGTCCAGCTCGAACGCCTACACGGCGGCATCGGCCAACGCATCGGCGAATGCTTCGTCGACTTCGACCGCTTCCGCGACCTCCACGTCGACTTCGACCTCCACGTCGACTTCGACGTCCACGTCGAACGCCTCGGCTTCGACCGATCCGACCGGCTCGACCACGGCGAGCGCCTCGACCAAGGCGAACGCCAACGTGAACGCTTCGGCTTCGGCCGCGGCGGACGCGAAGGGCAATGCCGCGGCGAAGGCCGCCGCGCTGGCCGACGCGACCACGCAGGCTTCGGCCAAGGCGACCGCGAACACGCAGGCTGCCGCCAAGGCCGCGGCGACCACCACGGCATCGACGAACGCTTCGACGACCGCGACGACCACGACGTCGGCCCAGGCCGCCGCCCAGGCCGCAGCGCACTCGAAGAACGACTCGGATTCGAACGCGGCGGCTACGGCCAAGGCGAACTCGAACGCCTCCGCAGCGGCCAAGGCCGCCGCGAACACGACGGCGTCCGCCAATGCGTCGGCCGACGCCAATGGCGGCACCGATCCCGAGGTTCCCGAGTACTGCCCGTTCATCGACGTGAAGGGTCACAAGTTCGAGCGCCCCTCCAACTGGATGTGCGAGAACTACCTGTCGTTCGGCGTCGAGGTGCCTGGCACCGACAAGCGCAAGTACTACCCGGACAACTTCACCAACCGCGGCGCGATGGCGGCGTTCATCTACCGCATGCAGGACGGTGAGAAGGACTTCAAGAGCGGCGCGTTCAAGCTGCCCGCGAAGCCCACGTACGGCGACGTGTCCGAGACGCACACCTTCTACAAGCCGATCGAGTGGATGGCCTGGAAGGGCTACGCCATGACCGGCGGAGTGAACAGCAACTACAACCCCGGGACCAACACCTCCCGCGGCGCGATGGCGGCGTTCATCTACCGGATCGAGCAGGGTGCGAAGGATCCGAAGTTCAAGGTTCCCTCGAAGCCGACGTTCGTGGATACGCCGACGAAGCACACCTTCTACAAGCCGATCGAGTGGATGGCCTGGAAGAAGCTGACGGTCGGCGTCGAGACCAAGCACGGTCTCGGCTACGTCCCGAAGGCCGGCACCAGCCGCGGCGCGATGGCCGCGTTCCTGCAGCGACTCGATCGCTCGAAGCAGTAGCGCGCCGATGGATCCCAGCGGGATCCGACCGAACGTCCCCCGGAGGCCTCGGCCTTCCGGGGGACGTTTCGCGTATACGCTGGGGTCATGAGCGAACTCTCGGGAGCGGTGGTCGTCGGTGCGGGGCCCAACGGGCTCGCGGCGGCAGTGACGCTGGCCCGGGCAGGGGTTCCGGTCACGGTGTTCGAGGCTGCGGAGACGATCGGCGGCGGCACCCGCACCACCGAGGTCGTCGAGCCGGGCGTGCTGCACGACGTCTGCTCGGCGATCCACCCGATGGCGCTCGCGACGGAGTTCTTCCGGCGCTTCGAGATCGAGCGCCGCATGGAGTTCGTGATTCCCGAGGCGTCGTACGCGAACCCGCTCGACGGCGCTGCTGGTGACGGCGGCGCGACGGGACTGGGGCGGGATCGCGCCGCCGTCGCCTACCGCGACCTCGACCGTACGGCCGCCGAACTCGGGCGGGACGGAGCCGCGTACGCGCGGTTCTACCGGCCGCTGCTGCGCCGGCTCGACGGGGTCGTCGACTTCGCGCTCGGCGGCTCGATGCTCCGGTGGCCGGGGGACCTGCTCGCGACGATCACGACCGGCCTGCGCACTCTGGAGCAGGGGACCCCGCTCTGGAACGCCCGCTTCAGCGGGGCCGCCGCACCCGCGCTCATCTCGGGAGTCGCCGCGCACAGCATCGGCCGCATGCCGAACCTCGCGACCTCCGGGGTGGGCGTGGTGCTCGGCGCGCTCGGTCACGCCGCCGGCTGGCCGGTGCCGGTCGGCGGATCCCGCGCCATCACCGATGCGCTCGCGGCCGACCTGCTCGCGCACGGGGGCAGGATCGAGACGGGTCGGGCGATCGAGGACATCCGCGAGCTCGGATCCCGTCGGGCGGTGCTCTTCGACACCTCCGCACGCGGGCTCGCGCGCATCGCCGCGCCCGTGCTCCCGCGCCGCTATCTGCGCGCGCTCACGCGGTTCCGCTACGGAAACGGGGCCACCAAGGTCGACTTCGTGCTCGACGGACCGATCCCGTGGCGCGACGACCGGGTCTCGGCGGCCCCGACGGTGCACGTCGGGGGCTCCCGGGCAGAGACCGCCGCTGCCGAGCGCGCGGTGGCGCGCGGCGAGCATCCGTCCCGGCCCTACGTGCTGCTCGCGCAGACCGATCGCTTCGATCCCGCGCGCAATCCGGCCGGGGTCAACGCGGTCTGGAGCTACACCCACGTGCCGAGCGGGTCGTCCGTCGACGTCTCCGAATCGGTGATCGCCCAGATCGAGCGGTTCGCGCCCGGATTCCGGGATCGGATCAGGGCGGTGCGCGTGACGACCGCCGCCGAGCTCGCGAACTACAACAGGAACTACCACGGCGGCGACTTCAGCGCGGGCGCGGTGTCGCTCCGGCAGCTGCTCGTGCGTCCGACGGTCTCACCCGACCCCTGGCGCACCCCCGCGGCCGGCGTCTACCTGTGCTCGTCCTCGTCGCCCCCGGGGCCCGGCGTGCACGGGCTCTCGGGGTGGTACGCCGCGCGCTCGGCGCTGCGCCACGAGTTCGGCCTGCCGGAACCCGATCTCGGCCTGTAGGCCGCGGCGGCGCGATCGCGGCCCCGGCCCGGACAATGTCGGACCTCCCCGGTAGCATGGACCCGTGGTTGCCGCACTGTATCGCCGTTATCGGCCAGAGTCCTTCGCCGAGATGATCGGCCAGTCCCAGGTGACCGAACCGCTGATGACGGCCCTGCGCACCGGTCGCATCGGCCATGCCTACCTCTTCAGCGGCCCGCGCGGCTGCGGCAAGACGACCTCGGCGCGCATCCTCGCGCGCTGCCTGAACTGCGCGGAGGGGCCGACCGACACGCCGTGCGGCGTCTGCCCGAGCTGCGTGGAGCTGAGCCGCGGCGGCGGCGGATCGCTCGACGTCGTCGAGATCGATGCCGCGAGCCACGGCGGCGTCGACGACGCTCGAGACCTGCGCGAGCGGGCCGCGTTCGCCCCGGCGCGCGACCGTTTCAAGATCTTCATCATCGACGAGGCGCACATGGTCACGGCCGCGGGATTCAACGCGCTGCTCAAGATCGTCGAGGAGCCGCCGCCTCACGTGAAGTTCGTGTTCGCGACGACCGAGCCGGACAAGGTGATCGGCACCATCCGGTCCCGCACGCACCACTACCCGTTCCGGCTGATCGCGCCAGGCACGCTCATCGACTACGTGCAGACCCTGTGCGACAGCGAGGGCGTGCGGGTCGAGCCGGGGGTGCTGCCCCTCGTCGTGCGGGCCGGTGGCGGATCGGTGCGGGACACGCTCTCGATCCTCGACCAGCTGATCGCGGGGTCGGAGGGCGACAGCGTCACTGCTGATCGCGCCGCCGGCCTGCTCGGCTTCACCCACACCGAGCTCCTCGACGATGTGGTGATCGCGTTCGGCGCCCACGACGCCGCGGCCGCGTTCGGTGCGACGGACCGGGTGGTGCAGACGGGGCAGGATCCGCGTCGTTTCGTCGAGGACCTCCTCGAGCGGCTGCGCGACCTCATCGTGGTCGGCGCGACGACCGTGGACGGCGCTGCGGCCGTCTTCCGAGGGGTGCCGCAGGACCAGCTGACGCGGATGTTCGAGCAGGCGCAGCAGTTCGGACCCGGCGACCTGTCGCGCATCGCCGATGTCGTGAGCGCCGCGCTCGACAAGATGGCGGGAGCCACGGCGCCGCGCATGCAGCTCGAGCTCATGATCGCCCGGGTGCTCGTCGAGCACTCCGGCAGCGCAGCGGGGCCGGCGGACGCCGGATCGCGCGGGACGGCCCTGTCCGCTCAGCCGGCCCCGGCCCAGTCGGCCCCGGCAGCACCCGCTTCGGCTCCGCAGCGAGCTGCGGCTCCCGCTGCCGCCCCGCAGCCGGCCGCTGCGGCACAGGCGTCGACCCCGATGCCGGCTCCGGCATCGCATGCTCCGCTGCAGGAGGCCCCGCCTGCGCAGCAGCAGCGTCCCGCTGCGCAGGCGCCGAACGCCGCGCAGACGGCCGCCTCCATTCGCGAGTTCCTCCGGGAGGACCCCTCGGCACAGTCGGCTCCGGCTCGGGCTCAGGCGCAGGCTCCGGCCCAGGGAGCGGCACCGACGCCGGGAGCGGCCCCGCACGAGGGTCAGGTTCCCGGGACGGCAGCGCCCACCGACCGGGCGGCGAATGCGCCGACGCAGCAGCCGGCGCCGAACGGACGACCCGACGGAGCCGCGCCCCATCCCAACGAGGGGGCGGCGAAGTTCGGGCGACCGATCTCCGACGTGCTGAGCTCCGCGCAGATCGAGAGCATCGGGACCGACGCTCCGCGCGCGGGCGGCTCTGCTGGAACGCCTTCCGTGCAGCAGACTCCCGCGCAGCTGAGCCCGGAGCAGCCGAGCCCGGGCCGGGCGTCCGAGGCTCCGGTGGCCGCTGCGCAGGCGACCTCGGCGTCGACCCCGGCGCGGCCCGCGGCGGGAGGAGCCGCCGACGACGGCGCTCCGGCGTCGGACGCCGCGGCCGCGCCGGAGCACGCCGACGCGGAACCCGGTTTCGACGATCTGCTCGAGCTCTGGCCCGACCTGCTCGAGGAGATCCTCGAGCAGGATCGCGACGCCTGGAACGCGGTGCGCCCCGTGCAGCCGCTCTCGCTCGACGGTGACATCCTCACGGTCGGCATCGCGAGCGGTTCGGACCTGGCGGCGTTCAAGGCTGCGGGTGCCGGGCCGCTGCGCGAGGCGATCCTCTCGGCGGTCGGCGTCAGCGTGCGGTACGTGCCGAAGCGCATGCCGGCCGAAACGCAGCACCCTGAGCCGGGCGGGCAGGAGCCCGGCGGGCGTAGCGGGACTCCGGGCGCGAGCCCCGACGCAGAGGAGCCCCATCCAGCGGGGTCGCCCGCGTCGTTGACCCCCCGGCAGCAGCCCGATGCGCCGGGCGCGGCCCCGAACACCGCGGCAGTGCCCGGGGCGAGCGCGGTCGGGCGTCCGACGGAGGACCCGATGGAGCGCGCGAAGGCCCGCCTGAGCGGGCTCGGTCCGGCGCTTGCGGCCCCGGCGTGGGCGGACCCGCCCGTTGCTACGACGACCGCTCCGGCTGCGGACGCCGGGACCCCGGCCGGAGGCACGCCCACGAGCCCGGCGGTCGAGAAGTACGGAACGGCTGAGATGCAGGGAGCGGCCGTGTCCGTTCCGACGCCCGTGGCGTCTGCGGCCCCCGCGTCTCCCGCTGCCGCATCCGCGGCGGCCGAGCACGCGGCTGCCGAGACCGGGGCCCAGGCGCACGTGGTGTCCGACCCCGCTGCGCCGGAAACCACGACCCCGAAGGTCGTGGAGTCCGAGTCCGAGACCGAGCCCGCGACTGCCGCGCCGTCCGCTCCGCTGCAGCAGGCGCCGACGCAGTCGGAGCCGTTCGCGGACGACCCGTACGCGAACGATCCGTACGCAGGGGAGCCCTCGGGCGAGTACGACGACGACCCCTATGCCGCGGGGCCCGGACCGAGTCGCGAACCCGCACCCGCCGCAGAGCCGACGTCTGCCGTACCCGTCTCGGAGCCGCCTGCCCCCGCACCCGTCTCGGCGTCGCCGGCTCCCGAATCCGCGGGACCGCCGGCCTCCGCACCCGTGTCCGTGCCGCCTGTCCCCGAAGCCGCCGGCCGTGCTGCGAATCCCGCACCCGCTGAGCGCGACCAGGCCCGCACCGCGCCGAAGTTCACGCGTTACGGCGAGGCCGTCGTCCGAGAGGTGCTCGGCGCGCGGTTCGTCGAGGAACGCCCGCTCCCACCCCGCTTGGAGGCATAGCCCGTGTACGACGGCATCGTTCAGGATCTGATCGACGAGTTCGGCCGCCTTCCGGGGATCGGGCCGAAGTCCGCGCAGCGGATCGCGTTCCATATCCTGCAGACCCAGAGCTTCGACGTCTCCAAGCTGGCGGAGCTGCTCTCCGAGGTGCGCGAGAAGGTGCGTTTCTGCGACGAGTGCGGCAACATCACGGAGCAGGAGAAGTGCTCGATCTGCCGCGACCCGCGCCGCGACCGCACGCTCATCTGCGTGGTGGAGGAGCCGAAGGACGTCGTCGCGATCGAGCGCACGCGCCAGTTCCGCGGCCTCTACCATGTGCTCGGCGGGGCGATCAGCCCGATCGACGGCATCGGGCCTGACGACCTCAGCATCCCCGCGCTCATGCGCCGCCTCGGTGAGGGCGAGGTGCAGGAGGTGATCCTGGCCACCGACCCGAACCTCGAGGGCGAGGCGACCGCCGCCTATCTCTCGCGGCTGCTCACGAGCATCGAGGTGCCGGTCTCCCGGCTCGCATCCGGGCTGCCCGTCGGCGGCGACCTCGAGTTCGCCGACGAGGTGACGCTGGGCCGCGCCTTCGAGGGGCGCCGCAAGGTCGAGTAGCGCTCGCCGCCGCGCCGCGCCGTCGGGGCGGCTGCAGGATACGCCGCCCAGCGCGCATCGGCCACCCCCTGCGCGCGGACGCCGGGAACGAGGAGCCTTGAGGTGGGACGCGGCTTCGCGCCCCATGCCGCTCGCGAGCCTCGGAGCGTTCGCGAACTCCAGGGAGGAGGCGATCCCCGTGGATCGCAGACCCGACCGGACGAACCGGTCCGACCCGACGCGGATGGCGAACCAGCCGTCGCTGCAGACGTCGCGCGGGAGGATCTGGATCGTGGTCGGCGGCCTGTTCGCCGTGCTCAGTCTCGTCCCGTTCACCGCGCTGGTCGTGTCGGGCAGCCCGGCGGCCCCCGTCGCGACGGCGGCCGGTGCGCTCGTGATCCTGCTCTACGCGACGATGCTCGTGCTGCGCTTCGCGATCCCGAACCGCACGCGGCGTCTGCGCCTGCTCGCCGCCTGCCTGCTGGCGCTCGCCGCGGTCGCCCTGCTCGGAGCGATCGTCTGCGCGCTCGTCGCGGCGTCGGCAGCGGGAGCAGTGTGACGCCGTCGCCCGGCTCGGCGTCACAGTCCGACGCGCACGCCGTGGCGGCATGCGGGGTCGGATAGACTGGAAGCTGGTGAATTTTCGTCCCGACTGCTGGAGGTCCCCGACGTGGCATTGATCGTGCAGAAGTTCGGGGGGTCCTCCGTCGCGGACGCGGAAAGCGTCAAGCGCGTTGCGAAGCGCATCGTCGAGACCCGCCGCGCGGGCAACGATGTGGTCGTCGCCGTCAGCGCGATGGGCGACACCACCGACGAGCTTCTCGACCTCGCCGCGGAGTGCACCCCGATCCCGGCCCCGCGCGAGCTCGACATGCTGCTCACGGCGGGCGAGCGGATCTCGATGGCGCTCCTCGCGATGACGATCAAGGGCATGGGCCTCGAGGCGCTCTCGTTCACGGGGAGCCAGGCCGGCATGATCACGACCGCCGAGCACGGCGCGGCCAAGATCGTCGACGTCACGCCGGGGCGCGTGCGCGAGGCGCTCGACCAGGGTGCGATCGCGATCGTCGCCGGGTTCCAGGGCTTCAGCCGTGATTCGCGCGACATCACGACGCTCGGCCGGGGCGGCTCCGACACGACCGCCGTCGCGCTCGCCGCAGCGCTGGGCGCCGACGTGTGCGAGATCTACACCGACGTCGACGGGATCTTCACGACCGATCCGCGCGTCGTGCCGCTCGCCCGCAAGATCGACGCGATCACGGCCGAGGAGATGCTCGAGCTCGCCGCATCCGGCGCGAAGGTGCTGCACCTGCGCGCGGTCGAGTACGCGCGGCGCCACGGCGTCGTGCTGCACGTGCGCTCGTCCTTCTCGGACGAGCCGGGCACCATCGTCTACGACCCCGAGAAGGGGCATCCGAAGGGAGAACAGGTGGAAGAGCCGATCATCACCGGCATCGCCGCTGAGAAGAGCGAAGCGAAGATCACTGTCGGCGGGGTCCCCGACGTGCCGGGCAAGTCAGCGCAGATATTCGAGATCGTCGCGAAGACCCACGCCAACGTCGACATGATCGTGCAGAACGTCTCGGCCGCGCAGACGAACCGCACCGATATCTCCTTCACCATCCCGCTCGCCGACGGCCGCCGCGTCATCGAGGCTCTCGAGGCCGAGCGCGACGACCTGCAGTTCGAGAGCCTGCAGTACGACGACCAGATCGCCAAGATCGCGGTGGTCGGCGCCGGGATGCGCACGAGCACGGGCGTCTCGGCCCAGCTCTTCCGCACGCTCTTCGAAGCGGGCATCAACATCGAGATGATCTCGACCTCCGAGATCCGCATCTCCGTGGTCACCCGCGCCGATCTCATGGACAAGGCGGTCAAGGTGCTCCACACCGCATTCGGCCTCGACGCCGACACCGAGGCGACCGTCTACGCGGGCACCGGCCGATAACGCTCTTCGGAAGAACAGGAATTTCGCAGCATGGCTGAACAGCAGGGATACCACGTCGCCGTCGTCGGAGCGACCGGTCAGGTCGGCGCCGTCATCCGCCGCCTTCTCGTGGAGCGGTCGTTCCCGATCGCGAGCGTGCGCTTCTTCTCGAGCGCCCGCTCGGCGGGTTCGACTCTCGAGTTCCGCGGCGAGCAGATCGTCGTCGAGGACGTCGCGACCGCAGACAAGGCCGGGATCGACATCGCGCTCTTCTCCGCGGGCGGTGCGGCGTCGAAGCGGCACGCTCCCGAGTTCGCCGAGGCCGGCGCCATCGTGATCGACAACTCGAGCGCCTGGCGGATGGACCCCGAGGTGCCCCTCGTGGTGAGCGAGGTCAACCCCCACGCGCTCGACGGCGTCGTGGCGGCGGGCCGGGGCATCATCGCGAACCCGAACTGCACGACCATGGCGGCCATGCCCGTCATGAAGGCGCTCGACGCCGAGGCCGGCCTCGAACGCCTCGTGGTGACCACCTTCCAGGCGGTCTCGGGATCCGGCCTCGCCGGTGCCCGTGAGCTGGCCGGGCAGGCCGTCGCCGCCGTCGAGGCCGGCGGCATCGAACGCCTCGTGCACGACGGCTCGGCCGTCGAGTTCCCCGCGCCCGAGGTCTACACCAAGACCATCGCGTTCGACGTGCTGCCGCTCGCCGGGTCGATCGTCGACGACGGCGAGGGCGAGACGGACGAGGAGAAGAAGCTCCGCAACGAGAGCCGCAAGATCCTCGAGCTCCCCGAGCTCCGCGTCGCCGGGACCTGCGTGCGCGTGCCGGTCTTCACCGGCCACTCGCTCTCGATCAACGCGGAGTTCGCGAACCCCGTCTCGGCGGATCGCGCTCGCGAGGTGCTCGCGTCGGCTCCCGGCGTCGAGCTGAGCGACGTGCCCACGCCGCTGGAGGCCGCCGGACGGGATCCGTCGTTCGTCGGCCGCATCCGCGAGGACCAGTCGGCGCCCGCGGGCCGGGGCCTCGTGCTGTTCATCTCGAACGACAACCTGCGCAAGGGCGCCGCGCTGAACGCGGTGCAGATCGCGGAAGCCGTCGCCGAGAAGCTCGCCGCGGCGTAGCGGTACGCCGATCCACCGGGAGCCCCGGCCCGCTGCTGCAGCGGGCCGGGGCTCACTCGGTCGTCGGCGCCTCTCCGGTCTCCCAGATCGTCGCCATCTCGGCGAGCGTGCGCTGCATGATCGCCAGCGCCGTGGCGGACGCCTCCTCCGGCCGGCCCTGCTGGATCGCCGAGGCCAGGCCGAGGTGCAGATCGAGGGCTTCCGGGTGCGGGTAGCGCGGCATCAGGCCGTAGTGCGTGCGGCCGATGAGCACCTCGTCGATGAGACCGTGCAGCTGCGCGAACATCTCGTTGCCGCTGAGCTCGAGGACCATGCCGTGGAAGTGCTTGTCGAGCTCGAGGAAGCTCTCGGAGTCCCCCTCCTTGCCCGAGGCGAAGAGCCGCGCTCCCAGCGCGACGAGCTCGCTCGCCTGCTGGGGCGTGGCGTGCTCCGCCGCGAGCCGGGCCGCGGTCGGCTCGATCGCGGAACGGAGCTCCGTCAGCGCGCGGAGCTGCGGGATGCGATTCGCGCCGGCGAGCTGCCACCGGATGACCCGGGGATCGAAGAGGTTCCATCGATGCCGGGGCAGGATCGTGACGCCGACGCGGCGCCGGGACTCCGCCATGCCGAGCGTCTCGAGGACCCGCACGACCTCGCGCACCACCGAGCGCGACACCGAGAACCGCTCCTCGAGCCAGTCGCCCGTGATGACGCGGCCCGCTTCGAGGGTTTCGGAGCAGATCTCCTGGCCGACGATGTCGATGACGAAATCATGGCGGGCCACGGCGGCACCCCGGGGCTGCGTCTCCTCGTCTGAGCGAGGAGCGGAATCTGCGCGCCCGGGATGCATGTTGTCATCCTATCCGCTCACGTCGTGGTTGATATGTATGCATATTAACTGCTATTGTCCGAATTAAAGCTGACGTAATGAGGCATCAGCTGCCCGCACCGGGCACTACCCGAAAGGACGGTCCACCAGAGATGACGACTTCAGCGAAGGCCGGTGCAGTGCAGCGCGGCGCGGCACTGCTCGCCGTCGGAGCGCTCGCCGCGGGCGTGCTCGCAGGATGCAGCAGCGGCGGCGGCGATGAGGCCGGGGGGACGCTGCGCATCACCCTCGCGAACCACGGGTGGACGAAGCTCATCCAGGAGCGGCTGCCCGAGTTCGAGGAGGAGACCGGACTCGACGTCGAGGTCAACACCTACGGCGAGGAGCAGCTCTCCGAGCAGTACAACGTGAAGCTCAACGGCGGCGACTCGAGCATCGACGTCATGATGTACCGCCCGCCCTCGGAGACCCTGCTCTACGCGCAGAACGGATGGCTCGAGGATCTGACCGACCGCGTCGAGTCGTCGAAGACGATGGACTGGTCCGACTACTACGCCTCGAGCGTCGAGTCCGTCACCGACCACGACGCGATCTACGGCGTGCCGCTCGTCACGGAGCAGCAGGTGCTCTACTACCGCAAGGACCTGCTCGAGGCCGCCGGGATCGAGGTGCCGAAGACGCTCGACGAACTCGAAGCGGCCGCAGCGAAGCTGACCACCGACGACACCTACGGGTTCGTCTCGCGCGGCAAGCAGTTCAGCCAGGCGGCACCGATCCTCCACACCTTCGGGGCCGACTGGGTCGTCGACGGCAAGGCGGCGCTCAACACGCCCGAGGCGATCGAGGCCTACGAGTACTACGGCGGCATGCTGAAGGACTACGGCCCTCCGGGCGTCACCAACATGGCCTGGCCCGAGGCCATCGCCGTCTTCGCCCAGGGGAAGGCCGCGTTCTACACCGACGCCAACGTCCTGTACCCCAACGTGACCGACCCCGAGACGTCGAACGTCGCCGACAAGGTCGGGTTCGCCGTGGTCCCCGGAGGTCCCGAGGGCCCGCTGCCCTACAACGTCACGTCGTGGGGCCTCGCCGTCAACGCGAGCTCGAAGCAGAAGGACGACGCCTGGAAGTTCATCGAGTGGGCGACCTCGCCCGAGATGTCGCTCGAGGCGCAGCAGGCCGGGCAGCTCAGCGCCCGCAAGTCGGTGTGGGAGAACCCGGAGAGCCTGTCCGGGCTGCCCGAGGACCTCGCCGAGGTGACCAAGGAGTCGATCGAGATCGACGGCGGCCGCGACCGCGCGCCCGTGGTGCAGGTGAAGAAGGCCTCGGACATCTACGGAGCGCCGTGGACGGCGGCGATGACCGGCGGCGACGTCAAGGCCGCCGCCGACAAGGCGAACGAGGAGTTCCAGCGGTTCCTCGACGAGGAAGCGGCTCGCGCCCACTGATCCGGCCGGGCGGGCGCTGCCGGCGCCCGCCCGCCACCCAGCACCCCATCGAGCGACCCGAGGAACGAACCACATGCCCGCGAAGCAGCGCACCGGCACCCCGATCTGGGACTGGATGAACCGTCATGCGAAATGGGTGCTCAGCATGCCCGCCGCCGTGTTCGTCGTCCTCATGCTCGTGGTGCCCCTGGCCTTCACCGTCTATCTCAGCCTCACCGACGCCTACGGCTCGGTGCGTCGGCCCAAGAAATTCATCGGACTCGAGAACTACGCCTACGTCTTCGCCGACTCCGAGCGGTTCTGGCCGGCGCTGTGGCGCACGCTGCTCTACTCCGTCGCGACGGTGGGCGTCGAGCTCGTCCTCGGACTGGCGATCGCGCTCCTGCTGCGGCGCGCGTTCCGCGGGCAGGGGTTCGTACGGTCCGTGATCCTGCTCCCGCTGGTGGCGACGCCCGTCGCGGTCGGCATGTCGTGGCTGCTCATCTTCGAGCCGACCATCGGCATCGCGAACCAGGTGCTGCGCGCCATCGGCCTCGCCCCGAGAGAGTGGCTCACATCGCCGAGCGAGGCGCTCGGCACGCTGATCTTCATCGATGTGTGGCAGTGGACGCCCATCATGGTGATCATCCTGCTGGCGGGCCTCATGGTGCTGCCGGAGGAGCCGTACGAGGCCGCTCAGGTCGACGGCGCGGGACCCGTGCAGATCTTCTGGCACGTGACGCTCCCGATGCTCGCACCCGCCGTCGTGACCGCGGTGCTGCTGCGCTCGATCGACGCCATCAAGACCTTCGACATGATCTACGCGACGAAGGGGCCTGGCGGCGGAACCCGGCACGAGGCGGAGACGCTGAACATCCTCGCCTACGACCTCAACTTCAACTACAACGAGTACGGGCGCGGATCCGCGCTGCTCGTGCTGTTCTTCATCCTCATCCTCTTCACCGTCTACCTGCTCACGAAGATCCGCGAGCGCTGGGGGGCATCGCTGTGACCGTTCCGAACTCCGTCCTCCCCGCCAGGCGCACCAGCCGTCGACGCGGTCGAGCGCGCGCCTGGAGCATCCTGCGCGCAGTGCTCCTCGCGATCGTCGTCATCGCGTTCGGATTCCCGCTCGTCTGGATGCTGCTCGCCTCCTTCCAGCCCAGCATCGTGATCACCTCGGCCGATTCGCTCGCGGAGTTCCGATTCACCCTCGAGAACTACATCAGCGTCTTCCAGCGGCAGAGCTTCGCGGTGTTCGCGTGGAACAGCTTCCTGATCGCCGCGATCTCGACGGCGCTCTCCCTCGTCATCGGCGTGCCCGCGGCGTACGCGATCGCGCGATGGGGCATGCACAAGTCCTCGATGGTCGTGCTCATCGCCCGAGTCATCCCCGGCATCAGCCTCCTGGTGCCCTGGTACTACATCTTCGCCCAGATCGACCTCGTCGACTCCTACACCGCGCTGATCCTCACGCACATGTTCGTCGGGCTGCCGCTCGTGGTCTGGATCATGATGAACACCTTCGAGGCGCTGCCCATCGAGCTCGAGGAGGCCGGGCAGATCGACGGCCTCAGCCGCATCGGATCATTCGTGCGCGTCTCGCTGCCGCTCGCGACGCCAGGCATCGCGACGGCCTCGATCCTCAGCATGATCTTCAGCTGGAACAACTTCCTCTTCGCGCTCGTGCTCTCGGGCGCGAACACGAAGACGCTCCCCGTGGCGATCTTCAACTTCATCTCGTACGCCTCGATCGACTGGGGCGGGCTCATGGCGGCCTCGGTCGTCATCACGCTTCCGGTGATGCTGATCTCGCTGTTCATGCAGCGCTACATCGTGAGCGGGCTGACCGGCGGCGCGACGAAGGGATGAGCATGCGCGGAAGGATCGCAGGGTGCACGCTCCCGGGGCGACCGCACGAGGCCAGGTTCACCGTCGAGCACGAGTCCGGCCGGATCACCGCGGTCCGCCCGGCCGAGGCGCGCGACGCCCTCGGGCCGAACACGATCGATGCGGCGGGCCGGGCGCTGGTGCCCGGGTTCATCGACGCGCACGCGCACGTCGTCGAAGCGGGGATCGAGCGGCTGCGCTGCGACATGACCGCGGCGCGCACCTCCGCCGAGACGTTCGAGGCCATCGCGGAGTACGCCCGCTCCTCGAACGGTCCCTGGATCGTCGGACGGGGGTGGGAACTCGATCTGCTCCCCGAGGAGCAGCGCTCGATCGCGTTCCTCGACCGCCTGACCGGAGATCGGCCGGCGTATCTCAACAATGCCAACGGGCACTGCGCCTGGGTGAACAGCGCGGCCCTGCGCGCCGCGGGGATCACGCGGGAGACGGCAGACCCGTCCGGCGGCGCGATCGGGCGCGACGCGCGCGGCGAACTCGACGGCATGCTCTACGAGAGCGCGCTCAACCTCGTCAACGATCTCATCCCGGCGCTCACCGAGGCCGAGAAGCTGGCGGGACTCCGCGCTGGGGTCGCCGAGCTGCTGAGCTACGGCGTCACGAGCTGGCAGGAGGCCATCGTCGGACCCTACGTGCAGACGACGGACGTCGCCAGGACACTGCGCGAGGGCTCGGCATCGGGAATCGCGCCAGGGTACGTGGAGGGCGCGATCTGGTGGCCTCGCGGGCACGGAGCGGATGCCATCGACGCGGTGCTCGCCCAGCGGGCGTCCGCCGCCGGTGCGCCCCGGTTCCGCTGCGACGCCGTGAAGATCATGCTCGACGGCACCGCCTCCACGCGCACGGCGAGCATGATCGACCCGTATTCCGACGGCACCTCCGGCGAGTCGTTCTTCGATCCCGCGGTGCTCGCCGAGGTCGTCGGCAGTGCTGACGAGCACGGCCTCGACGTGCACATCCACGCCAACGGGGATCGATCCGTTCGGGAGGCGGTGGACGCGATCGCGTCGGCCGTGCGTCGGAATCCCGGCAGGGCGCACCGGCACCAGATCGCCCACCTCGGCTTCGCGCGGCCCGAGGACGTGCAGCGCATGGCCGACCTCGCGATCATCGGTGTCGTGCAGCCTGCCTGGGCGCACCGCTCGGCGAAGATGGTCTCGCGGGTGCTCCCGCAGGTCTCCGCGCGATCCGAGCCGCTCGCCTACCCGTTCGGCAGCGTCGTCCGTGCAGGCGGAGAGCTCGCCTTCTCGAGCGACTGGCCCGTCTCGCCGCCCGACCCCTGGGCGGCGCTCCACACCGCCGTGCATCGGAGGAGCAGGGCCTCGGTCGACGCGGAGCCGCTCGGCGCGGCGGAGGGCATGGCGCTGGCCGACGCGATGCGCGCGGCGACGCACGGTGCGGCCCGCGCGCTGCGGCGCGAGGACCGCACCGGACATCTGGCGGTCGGGTTCGACGCGGATCTCGCGCTGGCGGATCGCAGCTGGGTGGAAGCGGAGCGCTCGCTCGAAGACACGCGGACGAGCGCGACGCTCGTCGCGGGAGAGGTGGTGTTCGCATCATGACGCACGCAACTGAGGCGCCCGGCGTCGACGACCGACTCGCGGCGTCGGTCGAGCGCGCGCACGCCCATGCCGTCAGGCTCAGGCACGAGCTGCACCGCATTCCCGAGGTGGGACTCGATCTTCCGCTCACCCAGGCCGTGATCCGGCGCGAACTCGACGCTCTGGGCGTCCCCTGCACTGTCGGGCGCGGTCTGACCTCGGTGGTCGGCGTGATCCGGGGCGGGGCGCCGGGACCGACCGTCCTGCTGCGTGCCGACATGGACGCGCTGCCGATCCTCGAACCCGACGGGTGCGAGTTCGCGTCGGAGCGCCCCGGGAGCATGCACGCGTGCGGCCACGACCTGCATATGGCGGGCCTGCTCGGCGCAGCCCGGGTGCTCGCCGAGCACCGGGAGCGTTTCGCGGGTACCGTGCTGCTGATGTTCCAGCCCGGTGAGGAGGGGTTCCACGGTGCGCGCCTGATGCTCGAGGAGGAGGTGCTCGCCGCCGCTGGGGCGGGCGCAGCGGCGCCGACGGCCTCGTTCGCGATGCACTGCAACCCCTGGTACCCCAGCGGCACGCTCAACACCCGTACGGGCCCGATCCTCGCTGCGAACGACCGGTTCGGCGTGGTGCTGCACGGCACGGCGGGGCACGGCAGCGCGCCGCACGCCGCCAACGATCCGATCCCCGCGCTCGGCGAGCTGATCGGCGCGCTGCAGGCCAGGATCGCGCGGCACACGCCGCCATTCGATCCGGTGGTGCTCTCGATCCTGCGGGTCGAGGCCGGGGTGGCGACCGGCGGTGCCGCGATCCCCGACCGGGCAGAGCTCTCGGGCACGATGCGCACGTTCGATGCGGCGCTGCGCCGGGAGACGCATCGAGCGATCGAGCGCATCGCGCACGGGATCGCGTCCGCGCACGGGCTGACGGCGACGTGCGAGATCGAGCCGGGATATCCCGCGACAGTGAACGACGGGGCCGTGCGCGAACGAGCGCTTCCGGTGTGGCAGGAGTGGCTACCGGGACGCCTGCGCACCCTCGAGCATCCGCTCATGGGGAGCGAGGACTTCTCGTACGTGCTGCAGCAGGTGCCAGGGGTGCTCGCGTTCGTGGGGACGACTCCGTCCGCCCTGCTGGACGCGGGGACGCCGCCCGACAACCACTCCGACCTCGTCCGGTACGATGACGCCGCACTCGATACCTTCGTCCGCGCCCACGTCGCGTTCGTCGCAGCGCATCTCGCGATGGTGCCCGCGTGAGCGCCGACGGTCGCGCGGGAGCAGGCGACGGCGCCTCGCTCCCGATCGTCGTGATGGGCGTCTCCGGTGCGGGGAAGACCACGGTCGGAGAGCTGCTCGCGCGTGAACTCGCGCGTCCGTTCATCGACGCCGACGACCTGCACGACGCCGAGATGAAGGGGCAGATGGCCCGAGGCATCCCGCTGTCGGACGCGGACCGGGAGCCCTGGCTCGATCGGGTGGGCCGGGCGATCGCCGAGGCTGATCCCGCGGTCCCGGTCATCGCGTGCTCCGCGCTGAAGGTCGCGTATCGGGATCGGATCCGCGCGCACGCGCCGCAGGTCTCGTTCGTGGAGCTCGTCGGAGCGCCGGGAGTCATCCTCGACCGTCTGCGAACGCGCACCCACGCCTACATGCCGCCCGAGCTGCTGGACTCCCAGCTCGAGACGCTGGAGCCGCTCACCGAGCGGGAGGCCGGGATCCGCATCGATATCGGCGGGGACGCCCCCGCCGATATCGTGCAGCGCATCCGCGCCTGGATGCCGGGGGCGCTCCCGCCGGCTACTGCGCCGCTTCGAGGGTGACGAGCGACGCCTCGGGGCGGCAGGCGAACCGCACCGGGGCGTAGATCGAATTGCCGAGGCCCGCGCTCACGTTGAGGAACGCCGCGCGGTGCGCGTCGTACCAGACGCTCATGCCGCGCGCCTGCGCAGTGGGCAGGTCGCAGTTCGAGGTGAGGGCGCCGATCCCAGGCACGCGCACCTGACCGCCGTGCGTGTGGCCGGCGAGGATCAGCTCGACGCCGTCGTCGAGGAGCTCGCCGAGCGGCTCCTGGTAGGGCGCGTGCACGACCCCGATGCGCAGCGGCGCGCGCTCCGGAGCATCCACGCCGTCCTCGAGCGCGACCGCAGCGAGCGCGTCGCGCATCGCGTTCGGATCGTCGTAGCGGATGTGCGGGTCGTTGAGCCCGAGCAGGTCGACCGTCGTACCGCGCAGCTCCAGCCGGGTCGCGGAGTTGTTGAGATCGACGCAGCCGAGGCGCTCGAGCCCCCGCGTGAGCTCGACGTTGTCGATATCGGGGGTGCGCGTGCTCAGCCGGCTCGGCGCGAGCAGGTACTTCACCGGGTTCTTGAGGATCGGTCCGTAGTAGTCGTTCGATCCGTGCACGAACACCGTCGGGGCGGCCTGCGCCAGCGGTTCGAGCGCGTGCAGGAGCATGTGCCTGGCCTGCAGGTGCCCCATGAGGTCTCCGGTGAGCACGACGAGATCGGGCCGCAGCTCGGCGAGCGAGCGGACCCAGTCGACCTTGTTCGTCTGCCACGGGGCGAGATGCAGGTCGGAGAGGTGCAGGATGCGCACCGGGCCGGCGCCAGGAGCCAGCAGGGGGAGCGTGTGACGGCGCAGCGTGAACAGGCGCCGCTCGATGACGGTGCCCCAAACGGCGGCGCCCGCCGCGGCGAGCCCGAGGGCCGCCGCGGCGGGACGCATGGATCGCGACATCTGCGCCACTAGTCCTTCTTGCAGTTCAGCGAGATGGTGATCGTGGTGTCGGGGCTCGCGTCCGAGCCGCTGTCGGGGCTGACCGACAGCACCTTGTCGTTGTCGCGGTAGCGGTTGTTGCCGTTCTCGCACACGGTCGCGATCTTCGAGAAGCCCGCTCCGCGGAGGGTGTCCTGCGCGTCCGACGCACGGGAGCCGACGAGGCCGCCGGGCACCTTCGACGCCTTGCCGTTGCTCGTGTAGATCGTGATGTTGGAACCAGTCGGAGCGGACTCGCCGCCCGCCGGGTCGGTCTTCGCGACCTTCCCCTTGCCGACCGAGGACGCGACGTCTCCGCCGTCCGTGGCGGTGAACCCGACCTGGGTCAGCATCTGCTGCGCCTCCTCGAAGGACTTGCCCTTCACGTCGGGGACCGTGGTCATCGGCTGCACGAGCGCCGACGCGTCCGGCTCGGGGAACGCGTCGCCGCCGTACTTGGCGTCGGCCACGTTCATCATGGCCGGCCAGATCTGGGTGTCGGCCTGTTGAATGGACATTCCGAGCGTCGAGACACGCCCGTAGGTGCCGTCCCAGCGCTTCACCGGTCCGGCGTTGCCGACCCACGTCGCGGTCGAGACCTTGCTGCTGGAGCCCACCGTCCAGTTGTCCACGACGTCGTCCGTCGTGCCCGTCTTCGCGAGGTGCGGGGTGCCGATGGCGGACCGGGCGTGGACCGCGAGGCCGTTGTTCACGGTGTACTCGAGCGCGTAGGCGACGCCGGCCGCGACCTCGGGGGCGATCGCCTGCGAGCAGTCCGCCTTGGTGAACGCGACGTTCTCGCCGTCGGTGTCGACGATCTTGTCGATGGGGACCGCCGAGCAGACCGTGCCGTCGCCCGCGAACGCGCCGTAGGCGAGCGCCATCGTGATGGGGGCCATCTCGTCGATGCCGCCGTAGACGTTCGAGGGGACCATCGACAGGTCGCGCGGCTGCTGGTTGAGCGTGGGGACGCGGATCTTGCCCACGTTCTCCGCGGTGGTGTTGCCCGCCGCGACGTCCTCCTTGGTCCAGACCGGCTGGTCCGAGGCGCGGTGCAGACCGAGCTTCTGCGCGGTGTCGAACGTGCCGCAGAGGTCCATGCCCTGCTGCATCGAGACGAGGCCGCCGTTGACGGACTGCGCGATCGCCGTGAGCACGGGCTGGTTGCCCTTTGTGCCGAGGTTGTCGTTCGAGAACGTGAAGTTGCCGAAGCCGTAGACGCCGTCGGGCATGCACGACGCGGGGATCGAGCTCTCCTGCACGTTCCGGCCGTTCACGTTGACGACCTGGCGCACGGAGTGGCCCGTGCGGATCCACTCGGCGAGGGTGATCGGCTTGAACGTCGAGCCGACCTGGAAGCCGTTCGAACCGCCGTACTCGTAGTCGGTGTTGTAGTTCACCGTCGTGTAGCCGGGGTGCGACTTGAGGAAGTCCTCGGCGTTGTTGAAGGGCTTGTTCTGCACCATCGCGAGCACGCGGCCGGTGCCGACCTCGACGCTCACGCTCGCGCCGCCGACGTCGATCCCCTCCATCTGGGCGGGCACGGTCGCCCGCATCGCATCGGTGCCGGCCTTCTGCATGTCGGTGTCGATCGTCGTGTAGATCTTGTACCCGCCGCGGGCGAAGTTGAAGTCGCGCTCGGCCGGCGTCTCTCCGAACTGCTTGTCCTGCTTGATGTAGCGCTGCACGTAGTCGCAGAAGTGGCCGAGGCCGTACTTCTGCTCCGCGATGTTGCAGCCCTGCACGCGAGGATTGATCTTCGGCTCGACGGGGGTGGCCTTCGCGTCCTTATGCTGCGCCTCGGTGATCTTGCCGGTGCGGAGCATGCTGTCGAGGATCTTGTTGCGGCGCTCGGTGTTCGCCGGGATGTTCTCCTCGATATCGATCTGCAGCTCGGACGGGTTGTTGACGATCGCGATGAGGCTCGCGGCCTGCGGCAGCGTCAGATCCTTCGCCGACGTGCTGTAGTAGTACTTCGCGGCCGACTCGATGCCGTAGATCTGGCGGCCGAAGAGCGCGATGTTGAGGTAGCCGAGCAGGATGTCGTCCTTGGGGAACTGCTTCTCGATGCTGATCGCGTAGCGCATCTCCTGGAGCTTGCGCTTCGCATCCTGCTTCGTGGCGGCCTCGAACGCCTTGTCCTGCTCCTCCTTGGTGGCGCCCGGAACGGCCATCGCGTCCTGGATGAGCACGTTGCGCACGTACTGCATGGTGATGGTGGAGGCGCCCGACAGGTTCTGGCCGGCCGCGTTCTGCAGCACGGCGCGACCGGTCGCCAGCAGGTCGACGCCGCCGTGCGTGTAGAAGCGCGGGTCCTCCTCGGCGACCGCGGCGTCCTTCGCGTACTGCGAGATCTCGTTCCAGCCCTTGGTCTCGCGATCCTGGTCGTAGAACGTCGCGAGCTCGAAGTACTTGCCGTTGCTGCCCTTGGCGTACAGCGTCGAGGGCTCGGCGAGCTTCCCCGGGTTCAAGTGGTTCGGGAGCTTCTCGAAGATGTCGATCGCCGAGCTGGCGGAGATGCCTCCGACGGCGACGACGGGGGTGACCGCGGCGGTGACGAGGATGCCGGCGATGGCGCTCATCGCCACCGCGCCGAGGATGCCGCCGAGTGCTCCGCCCGCGGTGCGCGGCTTGAACGAGCGCACGCGCGAGGACTTGGATGTCTGTGGGGTCATAGACTCTAGGGTAAGCGACGTTGCTGACAAACCACGAAGCCGGGGGTGCTCAGTGCGCCCGGAAGACGTCGCCGAACCGAACCGGCATCGAACCATCGAAGGAGATCATCCGTGAGCGATTCGACCGAGGCCCCGCGCTGGGAGTACTTCGTGACGCCGCTGCTGCTGCACAACGAGGCCCAGATCCTGAACAACTGGGGCGCCCAGGGGTGGGAGCTCGTGCAGATCATCGAGGGTCCCGCCGGTGGCAATGTCGCGTACCTGAAGAGGAAGGCCTGAAATGACGTCTGTGATCGAGGAACGACTGAGCGAGCTCGGCTACACGGTGCCCGAGGTGGCGGCGCCGGTGGCGGCGTACGTGCCCGCGCTGCGCGACGGCGACTACGTGTACACCTCCGGGCAGCTCCCGTTCTCGGACGGCGCGCTCCCCGCGGTCGGCAAGGTCGGCGAGGGCGACGGCCTCGTCTCTCCCGAGACGGCCGAGGAGATGGCGCGCCTCTGCGCGCTGAACGGCCTCGCGGCCGCCCGCGGCCTGCTCGGCTCGCTGGATCGCATCTCGCAGGTCGTGAAGGTGACCGCCTTCGTGGCCTCCGACCCCTCGTTCACCGGCCAGCCCGCCGTCGCGAACGGCGCCTCCGTCTTCCTGGGCAAGGTGTTCGGCGACCTGGGCATCCACGTGCGCTCCGCCGTGGGCGTCGCGGTGCTGCCGCTCGACGCCCCCGTCGAGATCGAGTTCGTCTTCAAGGTCGCCGACTGAGCGAGCGCTGAGCGCGGGCCATCGCGGTCGCCGCGCCGTACACGACCGAGGGTCGGGATCCACTGCGGATCCCGACCCTCGGTCGTGTACGGCGCGGCGGCGCTCGCCTATTTGTTGCCGAGCTCCTCGCGCATCCGCGCCGAAATCGTCTGCATGACCGCGGTGTCGGCGAGCGTCGTCGTATCGCCGATCTCCTTGCCCTCGGCCGCGTCCTTGAGCAGGCGGCGCATGATCTTGCCCGAGCGGGTCTTGGGCAGCTCGGTGACCACGAACACCTGTCGCGGCCGCGCGATCGCGCCGATCTGGGCGGCGACGTGCTTCTTGAGCGCGGGCTCAGCGTCGTCGGCGGTGAGCTGGGTCTGCTGCGACTTCAGGATCACGAAGGCCACGACCGCCTGGCCCGTGGTCGCGTCGTCTGCGCCGACCACGGCGGCCTCGGCGACCGACGTGTGCTCGACGAGCGCCGACTCGATCTCGGCCGTCGAGAGCCGGTGCCCCGAAACGTTCATGACGTCGTCCACGCGGCCGAGCAGCCAGACGTCGCCGTCCTCGTCGAGACGGGCGCCGTCTCCGGCGAAGTAGACGTCGCCGAACTTCGACCAGTAGGTGTCGATGAAGCGCTGGTCGTCGCCCCAGATGGTGCGCACCATCGAGGGCCAGGGGCGCTGCACGACGAGCAGGCCGCCCTGACCGTTCGGGACGGGCTCGCCCGATTCGGAGACCACCGTCGCCGCGATGCCGGGCTGCGGCACCTGCGCGCTGCCCGGCTTGAGCGCGGTGAGCCCCGGCAGCGGCGAGATCATGATCGCGCCGGTCTCGGTCTGCCACCACGTGTCGACGATCGGTGCGGTGCCCGCGCCGACCACCTCCCGGTACCAGCGCCACGCCTCGGGGTTGATGGGCTCGCCGACGCTGCCGAGCACGCGGATCGACGAGAGGTCGTACTGCTCGGGCACCTGGCGGCCGATCTTCATGCAGGCGCGGATCGCCGTCGGCGCCGTGTAGAAGATGGTGACCCCGTACTTCTGGATGATCGACCACCAGCGGCCCCAGTCGGGGGTCTCGGGGGTGCCTTCGTAGACGACCTGGGTCGCGCCGTTGGCGAGCGGACCGTAGACGACGTAGCTGTGGCCGGTGACCCATCCGATGTCGGCGGTGCACCAGTAGACGTCGGTCTCGGGCTTCAGGTCGAAGACGTCGCGGTGCGTGGTCGACACCTGGGTGAGGTAGCCGCCTGAAGTGTGCAGGATGCCCTTGGGCTTGCCGGTCGTGCCCGACGTGTAGAGGATGAAGAGCGGGTTCTCGGCGGGGAAGCCCTGCGCCGTGTGCTCGCCGTCGTACGCCGTGATCTCCTCGTGCCACCAGAGGTCGCGGCCCTCCTGCATCTCGACGTCGTTCTCGCAGCGCTGCACCACGAGCACCTTCTGCACGGATCCCTCGCCGCCGTTCAGCGCGAGCGCGTCGTCGACGGTCGGCTTCAGCGCCGAGACGCGGCCCTTGCGGTATCCGCCGTCGGCGGTGATGACGAGCTCGGCCGCTGCGTCGTCGATGCGGGCGCGCAGGCTCTCGGCGCTGAAGCCGCCGAAGACGACGGAGTGGGCTGCGCCGAGGCGCGCGACAGCGAGCATCGCGATGATCGTCTCGGGGATCATCGGCATGTAGATCGCGACGCGGTCGCCCGCGGAGACCCCGAGGCTCGTGAGCATGTTCGCGGCGCGCTTCACCTCGTGAGTGAGCTCGGCGTAGGTGAGGGTGCGGGTGTCGCCCGGCTCGCCCTCGAAGTGGATCGCGACGCGGTCTCCGATGCCCGCGGCGACGTGCCGGTCCAGGCAGTTCGCCGCGACGTTGAGCTCGCCGTCCTGGAACCACTTCGCGAACGGCGGGTTCGTCCAGTCGAGCACTTCGGTGAAGGGTTTCGTCCACTTGAGCTTCGAGGCCTGGTCCGCCCAGTACGCCTCGGGATCCTCGGCCGCCCTCCAGTACACCGATGGATCGTTCACGTTGGCCTGCGCGCGGAACTCGGCCGACGGGGCGTACGTCGCCCCGTCATCGTCTCCGGTCAGCGGGTGGCTTTCGATGGTGCCGTTCTGGTCGGTCATGGACGCCCTTATCCGTTCTGTCGAGTGTCTGCGGACCCCCTGCGGCAGATTCGGCCGCCGTCACGGGGAGCAAATCGAGTGCCGTTCCAGCGTATACCCCGAGTTCGGGGAAACGGACTCCGCGCACAGAACAGGGGCCGAGTCGAAGTTCGCCGTGTTGTACACATTGCCGCCTCTGGCCGGATCGCACCGCGCTCCGACTGCTTTCCTGGACCGCATGAGCGAAGCGATGGCGAATCCCGAAGCGCATCCCGGAGCGCAGCCGAATCCGACGAGCACGCCGGCGCGGCGGGCTCTCGCGGGATTCCTGCGCGAGGGGCGGGAACCTCGGGAGGCAGGGCACCCTGCGGGCGCGGAATCCCCGGAGCACGGCCCGCCGGGCCCAGCGCGGCCGGTCCGAGGCCTCTCCGCGGGCGACGACGCGACGACCGCGGCGCCGTCCGCCCCGCTCCGCACGGGGGTGCTCGGCCCGGCGGCGCGGCGGGCGTTCGGCGGGCTCCTCCCGCTGCTCGATGATCCGGGGTTGCGCGACCTCTTCGTGCAGGTGCGCGGCGGCGCCGGGCGGCTCTGGGTCGACCGAGGAGCGTCGCTGCAGGCCGTCCCGGGATGGCGGGCCGACCCGAGTGCGGTGCGGAGTCTGGCGACGGGCCTGATCGCCGCGGGCGGGAGGCACCTCGACGAATTGCACCCGTACGCCGATGTGCGGCTCGGGGACGGGATCCGCGTGCATGCGGTGCTGCCGCCCGTCGCCGTGGACGGTGCTGCGGTGTCGGTGCGCGTGCCGGGCGGTGCCCCTCCGGAATTCGGTGCGCTTGCGCGCGGAGGGCTCTGCGGGCAGCTGACCGCCCGGTGGCTCGCGAACGAGGTGCGCGGCAGACGCAACCTGCTCGTGACGGGCGGCACCGGCAGCGGGAAGACGACGCTCCTCTCGGCGATGCTGGGGCTCGTCCCGCACGGCGAGCGGATCCTTACGATCGAGGACGTCGCCGAGCTGCGCATCGATCACCCGCACGTCGTGTCGCTCGAGGCCAGGCAGCCCAACGCCGAGGGGGCGGGAGAGGTGCCGCTCGACCGGCTCCTGCGGGAGGCGCTCAGGATGCGCCCCGACCGGATCGTTCTGGGGGAGTGCCGCGGTGCCGAGATCGCGACCCTGCTCACGGCGCTCAACACCGGGCACGACGGCGGTGCGGGCACGCTCCACGCGAGCCGTCTCGCCGAGGTGCCGGCGCGGCTCGAAGCGCTGGGGGCGCTCGCCGGGCTCGGCCCCGATGCCCTCGGCAGGCAGGCGGTCTCGGCGCTCCACGCGGTCGTCCACCTCGAACGCGGGCCGCGCGGCCACCGGATCGCCGCGATCGGTCGCCTCGGGATCGGGGCGTCGGGGGTGCTCGAGATCACCGAGGTGCGGATGTGATCCGGTGGACGTGGAAGCGGGCGCCGGCATCGGAGGCGTCGGGGCCCGCGGTCTCCGGGAGCTCTGGCCCGCCCGCCGCGCTCGCGGCGGCGGGGGCGGCTTCGCTGCTCAGGGGAGGGCTTTCGGCTTCGCGTGCGTTGGCCGTGCTCGCCCGGGAGCATCCGGAGGTCGCGGAGCTCTCTGCGATCGTCGACCGTGCCGCGCGCGGAGAGGCGATTCCCGACGCCCTCGCGGCTCAGGGCGGTCCGGAATGGCGCACGATCGCGGTCGCCTGGCGGCTCGCGGATGCGGCCGGCTCGCCGCTCGCCCCTGCGCTCGACCGGATCGCCTCCGCGCTCCGCGACATCGAGGATCTGCGGACGCGCCGGGATGCGCTGCTCGCGGGTCCGCGGGCCACCGTCCGTCTCGTCTGCGCACTGCCTCCTGCTGCGGCCCTGCTCGGCGGGCTCCTCGGGTTCGATCCGTTCCCGGTGCTGCTGAGCCCGGCAGGGGCCGCGCTGATCCTGGTCGGGCTCGTGCTGCTCGGCTGCGGCATCCTCTGGGCGCGCGGTCTGCACGCCTCCGCGGCCCGGGACGACCGGGTGCACGGGCTCGAGTTCGAGCTCGCGTGGATCGTGGTGAGCGGGGGAGCGCCGCCCGAGAGCGCGCGTCGCAGAGTCGTCGACGCCGTCGATGCGGTCGGCGCCGAATGGATCGGCTTCGACCGCTTCGCGGCCGATGCGCCGCTCGTCGGGGCGCTCGTGTCGGCACGATCGGCCGGGGTGCCCGTCGGACCGATGCTCCTCGAGGCGTCGGCGGCGGCGCGTTCCAGCGCCCGGACCGAACTGGAGGGCGCTGCGGAGCGACTCGGGGTCCGGGTGCTCATTCCGCTCGGAGTCTGCGTGCTCCCGTCGTTCATCGTGCTCGGCGTCGCACCGGTGCTGATCACCATGCTCCGCGGCGTCGGCGGTTGAGCGCGGGCGCAGCGCGGTCGCCTCGAACTCCGGTCCCTGTGGGCGGGCTCCGCGATCGGTGCGACGATGACCGCGGAACATCCGCTGCGGGGGAGTTCCCGGTCGGCGGGGGAGGACGGGAAGGCATGCGGCCGGGTGCAAGCTCCCGAGGGTTGGTGCGCGAACCCGACTGCGGCAGAGTTCGGGGTATCTGGCACGATAGATCGAATGCGGGACGGCAGGATCGACGCAGCGCGAGGCGCGCTGATCATCGGCGTTGTCGTCGGTCACTTCCTCGAACGCTCTCACGGTTGGGACGGCGGCGTGCAACGCCTCGCCCTCACCGTCCTCTACGCGTTCCACATGCCCGCGTTCGTGTTCCTCACCGGGACCGTCGCGAAGCCGAGCAGGACACTCCGCAAGGTTCTCGGGCTGCTGTCGGTCCTCGTTGGCTTCCAGATCGTCTACCTCGTGGTCCTTGCCGCCACCGGCGTCCCGCTGCTCGAGTGGTACTGGCCGTACTGGGTGCTGTGGTTCATCATGGCGATGATCTGGTGGCAGCTGCTGGTGCCTCTGATCAAGAGATACCCGGTAACGATGCTCGTGCTTTCGGTTCTCGTCGCGCTCCTCGCCGGGTACGCCGAGCCGCACGGGAATTGGTTCGCATATCAGCGGACACTCGTGTTCCTCCCATTCTTCATCGTGGGATGTGCATGGGGCGGGAGCATTATCGACGTATTGCAGCGCCTCCACGTGGCGGTCAAGCTGGCGCTCGCCGCCGTGTTCCTCGCGTATGCGGTGTTGCTGTTCAGGTGGGATCCGGAGCCGCATTGGCTTTTCCAGAATTGGACGTACGGGCAGCTCGGTGAGTCGGGTGTCGACGGGCCGATCCTCCGCGGCGGTGTGCTGATAGCCGGAGCGCTGGGGACCGCGATGCTGCTGTCGGTCGTGTCGAGTGCCCAGCGGCCGCTCGTGTGGATCGGTCGGCGAACGCTGCCGGTGTTCCTGTTCCACGTGTTCCCGGTGCTGGCGTTCGGCTGGTTGCTGATGCCCAGTCTCGAGCATGTTCCGGGGTCGGTGCTCCTCCTGCTCGGGTGCGGGCTCGGCATTGGTACCGCGTACGTGTGTGCGGCGACACCGTTCGTGATCATCACGGACGGTGTGAGGCGTTTCCCCGAAACGGTGCTACTTGCTCGGCGGGCGAGATCCCGGTCCACCGCCGTGTCGTGATCACACAGCCATAAGCCCCGCTCCGACGGGGCTCTTACGGTCCCGGGAGGGAGGTATGAGGTCCTCGCCCTCGGCTGATATGGGACAGCGCATCTCCGACGTCGGGCGACCCGAGCCGCGCACGTCATGGACCACCGGGACTCCACATTCGAGGTGTCGAAATTGCCGGAGGGTGCGCGAAGCGGTTCCTGGGCGATCTCGCCGATCGGGCGGCGCTCACTCGTGATGCTGATCGGCGACGTCCCCTCGAACTCCGCGCACCGCGAAGCGGATGCGCCCGTCCGAGCGAGTTACTCACAGTTCGCTCGTGCTCGGACGCGGCGATCCTCGGCTCGACCGACGATGGAGTGACCGGCGCATCGCCGGTCCGTGCTCGATGACAGGAGACACCATGAGGCCCGTACTCGAACTCGTATCCGACCGGAGCGCTTCGCGACCGGATGGACCGGACCGGCCGGGGGCGGCCGCACAGCCGCCGCTCGTCGCCCAGCCCAGATGTTCCAGGCGCCGCCTCGGCCGTGCGCACCCGATGTGCGGACTCCGAGAGTTGCGGGACGACGACCGCGGAGCCGTCACCGCCGAGTACGCGATCGTCATCATGGCAGCCGTCGCCTTCGCCGGACTGCTCGTCGCGATCATGCGGTCCGCCGAGATCCGCGAGATGCTCGTGAAGCTGGTGGAGAACGCATTGGGAACCGGCGGCTGACCGTGCGCAGCGCGGATCGCGGCCGATGCCGCGGCGGGGAGTCGGGCCTCCGAGCGCTGCTGCGCGACGAGCGGGGCACAGTCACGGCGGAGTTCGCCATCGTGCTCCCCGCCGTGCTCGTCGTCCTCGGTCTCGTCATCGGCGGAGTCCTGATCGCCGCGCATCGGGCGACGCTCGTGTCCCTCGCGGCAGAAGCGGCGAGGCTCGAGGCCCGGGGCGACGCCGCGCTCGCCGCAGCACGGCTGACGGCAGTGGACGGCGAAGTCGAGGTCCGGCGCGAGTCGCGCGGGCGGCTGAGCTGCGTCACGCTCACCTCCCACCCGGGCGGCGGACTGCTCGCGGCGATTGGGGTCGAAGCGGAGGGGTGCGCGGTGGGCGACGGCATGGAGACGGCGCCGTGAGCGCGCCGGCGCTTCTCGCGTGCGCGGCGGCCGCCGTCTGCCTGGGCGTCCCGGTGATCGCGGCGACCGCGCAGCTGGAAGCCGTGCACCGGGCGTCCGCGGCAGCCGATTCCGCGGTGATCGCGGCTGCCGACGCGTTGACGGGCTGGACCGACGGCGACGCCTGCGGGCTCGCTCGGGAGGTCGCAGAGGCCATGCGCGCCGAGGTGGTGTCGTGCGAGGCGGACTCCGCGGTCCTGCGAGCGACGGTGGCGGTGGCGGTCGCGGCCCCGTTCGGCGGTGTTCTGGAGCGCGCGCGTGCCGGCACGCCGCACGCGGGAGGCGGCCCGGACGGGGTGGTCGGCGCGAACGGCTGGGCCTGGCCCTCTGCGGAGCGCGGCGTCTCGCAGGGATTCCACGATGGCTTCGCGATCGATCTCGAGACGGGAAGCGGCGGGGCGCTCTACGCGCCCTACGGCGGGGTCGTGGTCGGCGTCGGAGACGACGGCGGAGGAGTCCCCGCGGCGTGCCGCGCGAATCCGGGGTGGTGGCGCGGGCCGAACCAGTCGGTCGTCATCCGCCACGAGTTCGGGGGACGGACGCTCTACAGCTCGCACAACCACGTCGCGGCCGGGTCGCCGCACGCGGCCGGCATCGCGGTCGGGAGTCGGGTCCGCGCGGGGCAGCGCATGGCGACCTCGGGGATGAGCGGGTGCACGTCCGGACCGCACACCCACTTCACGCTGGCGTCACGCCCGACCAATGCGTTCCCGGATGTGAACCCGTTCCTGTTCATCGGCGAACCCTGATGCGGTGCCGTTGCGGAGGGCGCCGGTTTGGGGGTCGAGTCGGGGTCAGTGGTAAGAATGGTGGCGAGGTACGCGAAGATCGCGGGTGGATTCTCACGCCGGAGTGTGTATCGTTTCGGTGCAACGGGCGGGATCGAGCGATCCGGCCGTGCGCGGAACCTCTGCGCGGAACCCGCGCGCAGAGTGCGTCAGGAACGAAGGAGCCCCGTGGAGGGTACGAAAAAACTCGTCATCGTGGAGTCGCCGACCAAGGCGAGGACGATCGGCGGCTATCTCGGCGCCGACTACGAGGTGATCGCCTCGGTCGGCCACGTCCGCGACCTCGCGGAGCCCTCGGAGCTCCCCGCCGAGCTGAAGAAGGGCCCCTTCGGGAAGTTCGCGGTCGATGTCGAGAACGACTTCTCCCCCTATTACGTGGTCGCCGACAACAAGCGCAAGACGGTCGCCGAACTCAAACGAGCCCTGAAGGGTGCTGACGAAGTCTGGCTCGCAACCGATGAGGACCGCGAGGGGGAAGCCATCGCGTGGCACCTGCTCGAGGTGCTGAAGCCCAAGGTCCCCGTGCGCCGGATGGTCTTCCACGAGATCACGAAGGAGGCCATCGAGCAGGCCAAGGCCAACACCCGCGACCTCGACACGGCCCTGGTCGACGCTCAAGAGACCCGCCGCATCCTCGACCGGCTCTACGGCTACGACATCTCCCCGGTGCTGTGGCGCAAGGTCGCGCCCAAGCTCTCCGCCGGCCGCGTGCAGTCCGCCGCGACGCGGCTGGTCGTCGACCGCGAGCGCGAGCGCCAGGCGTTCCGCCCGGCCGAGTACTGGGATCTCGTCGCCGAGTTCGTTCCCGAGGCCGACGCGTCCGACCCGACGCGGTTCGAGGCCAAGCTCGTGCGCCTCGGCGAGCAGCGCGTCGCCACCGGAGGCGACTTCGGCGACGACGGCGAGCTGACCGCTCGCGCCGCGAAGGCCGGAGTGATCGGTCTCGGCCGCGAACGGGCCGAGCGACTCGCGCGCCTGCTCGACGCGCACGGCACGGCGCAGGTCCGCTCCGTCGAGACAAAGCCTCACACCCGGCGCCCCGCGGCGCCGTTCACGACGTCGACGCTGCAGCAGGAGGCCTCGCGCAAGCTCCGCTACAGCTCGCGGCAGACCATGTCGTTCGCGCAGTCGCTCTACGAGAACGGCTACATCACCTATATGCGAACGGACTCGCCGACGCTCTCGAAGCAGGCGATCTCGGCCGCGCGATCCCAGGCCGCCGAGCTCTACGGGACGCAGACCGTGCCCGAGAAGCCTCGCGTCTACACGGGCAAGGCGAAGGGCGCGCAGGAGGCGCACGAGGCGATCCGCCCCGCGGGCGACGTGTTCCAGCGGCCCAGCGCGCTCAAGGGGCGGCTGACCCAGGGCGAGTTCGCGCTCTACGACCTCATCTGGAAGCGCACGGTCGCCAGCCAGATGGCCGACGCCAAGGGGTCCACCGACACGGTCTCGCTGGCCGCAGAGGTCGTCGAGACCGACGGCGCGACGCCGACGTCGGTCGAGTTCACCGCGAGCGGCACCGTCATCACCTTCCCGGGCTTCCTGCTCGCCTACGAGGAGGGACGCGACGAGAAGCGCGGCGACGGCGACAAGAACGTGTCGCTCCCGCAGCTCGCGTCGGGCCAGCCGCTCGGGATCGCCGATCCCGAGGCGAAGGGGCACGAGACGAGCCCGCCGCCGCGCTACACCGAGGCGAGCCTCACGAAGCGCCTCGAGGAGCTCGGCATCGGCCGCCCCTCGACCTACGCGGCGATCATCAGCACGATCATGGACCGCGGGTACGTGACGAAGAAGGGGCAGGCGCTCGTTCCGAGCTGGATCGCGTTCTCGGTGGTCCGCCTGCTCGAGGAGCACTTCAGCGCGCTCGTCGACTACGACTTCACCGCCGAGATGGAGAACGACCTCGACCGCATCGCCGCAGGCGAGACGGACCGCAGCAAGTGGCTCGGCGAGTTCTACTTCGGCACCGACGCGCACCCCGGGCTGCGCGGCGTCGTCGACAACCTCGGCGAGATCGACGCGCGGGCGATCAACACGATCCGGATCGACGACGAGATCTCGCTGCGCAACGGCAAGTACGGTCCGTACCTCGAGGTGCACGACGACAAGTGCGAGGTCGGCGAGGACGGCGCGCTCAAGCCGCGCAGCGTCAACATCCCCGACGGCATGGCCCCCGACGAGCTCACGCCAGCGCGCGCCCACGAGCTCGCCGACGCCGAACCTGCCGAGGACCGCGTGGTGGGACTGCACCCGCAGACGGGCAAGCGGATCGTCGCGAAGAACGGCCGGTTCGGTCCCTACGTGACGGAGCTGCCCGACGAGGGCGAGGAACTGCCGAAGGGGCAGAAGCCCCGCACCGCGTCGCTCTTCAAGAGCATGGATCCCGCCACGATCGATCTCGATGCCGCGGTCGCGCTGCTCGATCTCCCACGAGTCGTGGGGGTCGACCCCGAGACCGAGGCCGAGATCACTGCGCAGAACGGCCGGTACGGTCCGTACCTGAAGAAGGGCACCGATACCCGCACCCTGCCGAGCGAGGACGCGATCTTCTCGATCGATCTCGCGGGGGCGCAGGAGCTCTTCGCGCAGCCGAAGTACGGCGCGCGCAAGGCTTCGAGCCCGCTCAAGGAGTTCGACGCCGACCCGGTGAGCGGGAAGCCGATCAAGGTGCGCGACGGACGCTTCGGCCCGTATGTCACCGACGGCGAGACGAACGCGACCATCCCGCGCGGGGACAGCGTCGAGGACATCACCTTCGAGCGCGCGACCGAGCTGCTCGCCATCAAGCGCGCCAAGGGGCCGGCGAAGAAGAAGGCGCCGGCGCGCAAGGCGCCCGCGAAGAAGCCTGCGGCCAAGAAGCCCGCTGCCAAGAAGACGTCGACCGCGAAGACGGCGAAGGCCGTCGACCCCGCGCGTTCGGCCGCCGCAAAGAAGGCCGCGGCGACGCGCGCCGCCAACGCGGCGAAGAAGGCGGCGGAGCAGGCGGCCGCGGAGTAGCGCATGAGCGGGATCTTCATCACCTTCGAGGGCGGCGACGGCGCGGGCAAGAGCACCCAGGCCGAACTGCTCGGCTCATGGCTCGAGGGACGCGGCCATGAGGTCGTGCGCACTCGCGAGCCGGGGGGCACACGCCTCGGCGTGGAGATCCGCTCGCTCCTCCTGCACGGATCCCGCGGGGGTGCGAAAGACCCCGGCGCGAACGATCTCGGCGCAGACGACCCCGGCGCAGACGACCCCGGCGGGGACGGCTTCGGCGAGGTCGATCCGCGGGCCGAGGCGCTGCTCTACGCGGCCGACCGCGCCCAGCACGTCGCGAAGGTGGTGCGGCCCGCGCTCGAGCGCGGCGCCGTGGTGGTGCAGGATCGCTACATCGATTCGTCGCTCGCCTACCAGGGCGCCGGTCGCGTGCTCGACGTCGGCGAGGTCCGCCGCATCAGCGAGTGGGCCGCGGGCGGGCTGTGGCCGCACCTCACCGTGCTGCTCGACCTCGAACCGAAGGCCGCGGCGGAGCGCCGCGCCGCGCGCGGCGGGTCGGCGGACCGGCTCGAGTCCGAGGCCGCGGAGTTCCACGAGGCCGTGCGCCGCGGCTTCCGCGCACTCGCAGACGCCGATCCCGACCGCTTCCTCGTGCTCGACGCCTCCGGCACGGTCGAGGAGCTCCACGCGGCGATCCTCGCCCGAGTGGTGTCGCTCACCGCGCGCTGACCCGGGTCTCGGCGTCGTGCGCTGACCCCCGGTCGCTCACTGCGCGCGCACTCCGGGGCACGGTGCCGTGCGTCGGCTCCCCGCTCCCCGCCGCCTGCGCCGAGAAGGGCGCACGGAACTCGATTCGGCCCCGTTCATCGAGCTGAACGGGGCCGAATCGAGTTTCGTGTGAAGAACACCGCGGCGCCCTCGCCTGAGGGTGACCGGCAGGTGCGAGTGCAGGCGCGAGTGCAGGTGCAAGTGCAAGTGCAAGTGCAGGCGCAAGCGAAAGCGCAAGCGCAAGTGCGAGTGCAAGTGCGGAGCGAGCCGGCCCGGACCACTCGGGTTCCGGGCAGGCCGAGCTCGGATCAGCGCGAGCGGGACCTCGAGTCGTCGCCCTTCGCCGGATCGTCGAGGGCGGCGATCGAGCCGACCACGTCCATCGCCTCGGTCAGCGCGGCCGCGTTGATGCGCTTGCGCACGCCGAACCAGCCGAGCATGAGGAACGCGCCGATGATCCCGGTCAGCACGAGCGTGAGGCGGCCGATCTCGCCGTCGAATCCGATGAGCACGACCACGAGCGCCAGGAAGCCGAGGGTCAGCACGTTGAGCACCGGGGCGAACGGGAGCTGGAACCTCGGCCGGTCCACCTCGCCCAGTCGCGCCTTCCGCACGAACGCCCAGTGGCTCAGCATGATCGACGACCACGCGGCGACGGTTCCGATGCCCGAGATGTTCAGCATCAGCGCGAACGCGTCCTCCGGCATCACGACATTCAGGATGACGCCGGGGACGCCGACGAGCGAGGTGATGAGGATGCCGCCGTACGGGATCCCGGACCTGTTCATGCGCTTCGCGAAGCGCGGGGCCGTGCCCGCCATCGCGAGCGAGCGGAGCGTGCGACCGGTGGCGTAGAGGCCGGCGTTGAGGCTCGAGAGCGCGGCGGTCATGACCACGATGTTCATGATGTCGGCGCCGCCGGGGATGCCCATGTTGTTGAGCACCGTCACGAACGGGCTCTCCGTGCCGGAGTACGACGTCCACGGCTGCAGCAGGGCGAGGAGCATGACCGAGCCCACGTAGAAGAGCAGGATGCGCCACACGACGGAGTTGACGGCCTTCGGGATGGCCTGCTGCGGGTTGTCCGACTCGCCGGCGGTGATGCCGACCATCTCGATGCCGGCGAAGGCGAAGACCACGCCCAGCGTGATCGCGAAGAGGCTGCCGAGTCCGTTCGGGATCAGGCCGCCGTTGTCGGCGATGAGGCTGATGCCCGGGGTGTGCCCGTCGATCGGGTGCTGCGTGACCAGAGCCCAGATGCCGATCACGCCGAACAGCACGATCGCGCCGACCTTGATGAAGGCGAACCAGAACTCCATCTCGCCGAAGAGCTTCACCGAGATCAGATTCATGGTGAGGACGACCGCGAGCGCGACGAGCGCGATGAGCCACTGGGGCACCGGCAGGAAGAACGACCAGAAATGGGTGTAGACCGCGACGGCGGTGATGTCGGCGACGAGCGTGGCGGCCCAGTCGAGGAAGTAGAGCCAGCCGACGGTGTAGGCGCCCTTCTCGCCGAAGAACTCGCGGGCGTAGCTCACGAACGCGCCGGAGGACGGGCGGTACAGCGCGAGCTCGCCGAGGGCGCGGACCACGATGAACGCGAAGATGCCGCAGACGGCGTACACGATCGCGAGGCCGGGGCCGGCGATCTCGAAGCGGTTGCCGCTGCCGAGGAAGAGGCCGGTGCCGATCGCTCCGCCGATGGCGATCATCTGGATGTGGCGGTTCTTGAGGCCCTTGTGGTAGCCGGCGTCACCGACGTCCTGCACGTGCGCCGTTCCGGTTTCGGGTGGAGCGGCGGTGGACGGTTTCGACATCGTTGTCCTTTCGAGGAGCGGGGCGGTGATCGAGTTACTGCGCGACGACGCGGAAGCGGGTCAGCCCGGCGTCGATCGCGCCGCGAACGTAGCCGTGCGCGCTGTGCGCGATGGCCTGCAGAAAAGCGACGGTCTCGGCCGTGATCTCCTCGCCAGGCAGCATGTTCGGGATCCCCGGCGGGTACGCGGCGAGGCTGTCGGCGCTGATGCGGCCGATCGCGGCCGCGGCGGACACCAGCTCGGTGTCGCCGAGGAACGCCTCTCGGGGCAGCATGCGCAGGGCTCCGGGAGCGGGAAGCCGCAGCGCATCGTCGATGCTCCCCGGGGATCCGGCGTTCTCGTCGGCGAGCCGATCGAGCGCGTCGAGCAGCGGATCGAGCTGCGGGCGCTTGCCCAGGCCCACCATCGGCACGATCGTGGTCCGGGTGGCCATCTCGACCCAGATGTTGTGCTCGCGCATCAGCCGGATGCGTACCGTGTGCCCGTCGAGTCCGGTGGAGCTGATGTCGATCGGCAGGCGCAGCGGGTCGGACTGCACGATGCTCGGGAACCGGTCGAAGGTGTCCACGAGCAGGCCGAACCGGCCGTGCTCGCGCACCCGCTCGGAGAAGGCGCTGAGCGCCGCGAGCGAGGCCTCGATGTGTTCGGCCCCGTGCTGCAGATCGCGGCGATTGATGTCGATCGAGCCGATCAGCAGCGAGCTCTCGCTCGTCGAAGACGTCATGCGGAAGGCGCGCTCGATGACGGGCTCGAGCGTGTCGGCCAGTGCGGTGTCGCCGAGGTGCAGCAGCGCGCTCTGCGTGAGCGACCCGGTGAGCTTGTGCGTGCTCATGATCGAGAGGTCGGCCCCCTGGCGCAGCGGCGACTCGGGCAGATCGGGGTGGAACCCGAAGTGCGGACCCCACGCGCCGTCGACGATGAGCGCGGCGCCGGCGGCGTGCACGATCTCGGCGATCGCGGGGACGTCGGCGACCGCACCGAAGTAGCTGGGGCTCACGATGTAGACGGCCTTGACGTCGCCGTCGTGGGTGGCGAGCGCCTCGCGCACGGCCTCGGGGGTCACGTTGTGGGCGGCACCGTTGCGGTAGTCGATCTCCGGGAGGATGAATCCGGGCCGCATCCCCGAGAGCACGAGACCGTCGACGATGCTCGAGTGCACGCTGCGCTGCAGCAGGATGTCGCCGCCGAGCTGGCCGATCGCCATCGCCGCCGTGCGGTTGCCCTGGGTCGAACCGTTCGTCAGGAACCAGGTGCGGCGGGCGCCCCAGGCCTCTGCCGCGAGTTGCTCGGCCTGCGCGCGGGGCGAGCCGGCCCCGAGATCGATGCCGTCGAGCAGCGGGGTCACGTCGAGCTGGAGGGGGCGTTCGCCGACGAACGCCGCGAGCCCTGCCGAGATGCCGTCGGCGCTCGCGCCGTGGCCGGGGACGAGCAGGGAGATCGGGTGGCCGTCGGCGTGCCGTTCGAGCGCGTCCGCATAGGGGGCGCGTCGCGAGGGATCAGCGGTGAAGTCAGTATCGGCCATAGCTCCCAGCGTAGGAGCGCGAGCCGAGCGGCAGAATAGTGAATATCTTGATTACTTTCATAATATGTATGAAACTAGTCGCATGCAGCAGGGGAGCGGAGAAGCGGTCGGTTCCGGGGCTGCGGACCCGATCGATCTCCGCAGCCTGACCGCGCTGCGGCAGTGCTGCGTCTCGGGGTCGGTCTCCGCCGCGGCCAGGGCGCTCGGTTGGAGCCACCCCACGGTGGATCACCACCTCGCCAAGCTCGAGCGCCGGTTCGGAGCGCCACTGCTCGAACGGTCTCCGCGGGGAAGCCGGGCGACCGAGTTGGGGGCGCTCGTCTCGGAACGGGCCGAGGAGATCCTCGGGCTGTGCGACCGGCTGACGGCGGAGGTCCGCGACGCGCAGTCGGCCGCATCGCCCGTGGTGCGCTTCGCGGCGCTCCCCACGGTCGGCGCGCGGATCCTGCCCCCGCTGCAGCGGGCGCTGCGGCGGATGCCGGATGCACCCAGGCTCGACGTCACGGTCGACGAGCTGCTGCCGATCGTCACCGACCTCGAGCAGGGGCGCATCGACATCGCCATCGTGGTGGCGACCGGCAGGATCCCGCCGATCGCCAACCCGCGGATCCGATTGGAGCGGCTCAGCTCGGAACCGCTGCACCTCTGCGTCGCGAGCGACCACCCGCTCGCCGTCGCCTCACCGCGAAAGGCGCCGAGCTTCGAGCAGCTGCGCGATGCGGAGTGGGCCCTCGGGGTCGACGAGCACGACCCGAGCGACGCGGGGCTGAAGGAGATCTTCGCCGCGGCCGGGCTGAAGCCCAAAGTCGGGATGCGTCTCGACGACTACCGCGCGATCCAGCGGCTGGTCGGGGCGGGGCTCGTGGTCGCACTCGTGCCGCAGTCGGCCCTCGACCCCGACGCGTCGATGCACGCGTGGGCGCTGCCGAAGGCGCTGCTGCGGCGGGATCTGCTGCTCGCGGTGCGCCTGCCCGATCGCGGGCGCCCGCGGGCGGCCGAACCTGCGCAGAGCCGGCGGCTGCGTGCGCTCGAGGTGGTGATCGGCGAGATCCGCGCGGCCGCGGTCACCATGTGACGGGAAGCGCGGTGCGCGCTGATCGGACCGGCGCGAACGCTGCAGGGCCCCCGCCGACGGCGAGGGCCCTGCAGCGCGGAAGCGGACTAGCCGATGACCGCGCCGAAACGCGCTGGCAGCGTCGCCTCGGAGGTCGCGCGGAGCTCCGAGAGCGGCAGCGTGAAGCGATCCTGCACCTCGATCGCCGCGGTCTCGCCGGTGCCGTCGGTCACGCCGATCCGGAGCACCGGGAAGCCGCGGCCCTCGCAGAGCCCGCGGAACTTCACCTCCTCCTCGTGCGGCACGGCGACGAGCACGCGCGCCTGCGACTCCGAGAAGAGCGCTGCCGTCGCGTCGACGCCGTCGCGCGAGATGATCTCGTCGATCCAGACGCGGGCGCCGACGCCGAAGCGCAGCGCGCCGTCGGCGAGGGCCTGGGCCAGGCCGCCCTCGGAGAGGTCGACCGCGCCCGAGAGGATGCCGCCCTGCGACGCCGCGTGCAGCAGTGCCGCGAGCGCGCGCTCGTCGTCGAGCACGGCCACGGGCGGCGTGCCCCCGAGGTGCTCGTGCACGGTCTCGGCCCAGGCCGAGCCGTCGAGCTCGTCGCGGGTGGTGCCGAGCAGGTAGAGGTGCTCGCCCTGATCCTGCCAGCCGCTCGGGATGCGACGGGCGACGTCGTCGATGATGCCCAGCACGCCGACCACGGGGGTCGGATGGATCGGGGTGTCGCCCGTCTGGTTGTAGAGCGAGACGTTGCCGCCGGTGACCGGCACCTCGAGCGCGAGGCAGGCGTCCGAGAGCCCCTCGACCGCGCGAGAGAACTGCCACATGACCTCGGGGTTCTCGGGGCTGCCGAAGTTCAGGCAGTCGGTGACCGCGGTCGGCACGGCGCCCGAGCTGGCGACGTTGCGGTACGCCTCGGCGAGCGCGAGCTGCGAGCCGACAAACGGATCGAGCTGGCAGTATCGGCCGTTCGCGTCGGTCGCGATGGCCACGCCGAGCCCGCTCTCCTCGTCGACGCGGATCATGCCGGCGCCGTCGGGGAACGAGAGCGCGGTGTTGCCGAGCACGTACTTGTCGTACTGGTTGGTGATCCAGTCGACGGAGGCCTGGTTGGGAGAGCCCGCGATCGCGAGCATCTGCGCGCGCAGGTCGTCGCCCGCGGCCGAGCGCTCGAGGCCCGAGGCGTTGACGCCCGAGGCCTGCAGCGCGTCGATCCACGCGGGGTAGGCGACGGGGCGCTCGTAGACGGGGCCGTCGACCGCGACGGTCGACGGATCGACGTTCACGATCTCCTCGCCGCGCCAGTTGATGATGAGGCGACCCGAGTCGGTGACCTCGCCGAGCACGCTCGTCTCGACGTCCCACTTCTTCGTGACCTCGAGGAACGCGTCGAGCTTGTCGGGGTGCACGACCGCCATCATGCGCTCCTGGCTCTCCGACATGAGGATCTCCTCGGCGGTGAGCGAGGGGTCGCGCAGCAGCACGCTGTCGAGCTCGATGAACATGCCGCCGTCGCCGTTGGCCGCGAGCTCGGAGGTGGCGCAGGAGATGCCGGCAGCGCCGAGATCCTGGATCCCCTCGACGAGCTCGCCGCGGAAGAGCTCCAGGCAGCACTCGATGAGCACCTTCTCGGCGAAGGGGTCGCCGACCTGCACGGCGGGGCGCTTGGTCGGGCCGCCCTCGCTGAAGCTGTCGGAGGCGAGGATCGACGCGCCGCCGATGCCGTCGCCGCCCGTGCGGGCGCCGAACAGCACGACCTTGTTGCCCGCGCCCGAGGCGTTCGCGAGGTGCAGGTCCTCGTGGCGCAGCACGCCCACGCCGAGGGCGTTGACGAGCGGGTTGGCCTGGTAGACGCCGTCGAAGACGGTCTCGCCGCCGAGGTTCGGCAAGCCGAGGCAGTTCGCGTAGGAGGAGATGCCCGAGACGACGCCGTGCACGACGCGGGCCGTGTCGGGGTCGTCGATCGCGCCGAAGCGGAGCTGATCCATCACGGCGACCGGGCGAGCGCCCATCGAGATGATGTCGCGGATGATGCCGCCGACACCGGTCGCCGCGCCCTGGAACGGCTCGATGTAGGAGGGGTGGTTGTGGCTCTCGACCTTGAAGGTGACGGCCCAGCCCTCGCCGATGTCGATGACGCCGGCGTTCTCGCCCATGCCGACGAGCAGGCGCTCCTTCATCTTGTCGTTGACCTTCTTGCCGAACTGGCGCAGGTAGATCTTCGACGACTTGTACGAGCAGTGCTCCGACCACATGACGGAGTACATGGCGAGCTCGCCCGAGGTGGGGCGGCGGCCCAGGATCTTGCGGATCTGCTCGTACTCGTCGGGCTTGAGGCCGAGCGCACCGAAGGGCTGCTCCTTGTCGGGCGTCGCGATCGCGTCGGCGACGGTGTCGGGGCGGGGGCCTGCAGAGGTCCAGTCGGTGTCAGTCACGCTCGAAGTGCTCCGTTGGTCGATTCCGGGTCGGCAGCCGTGGTCAAGGGCCGTGGGCTGAGGCCGAAGGTACCGCACCAGTCTACCGGCGATTCCGGGGGCGGGATCGCCGTGATCGCGCCGATGGGCGGGGAGCCGGGCGGCGAATGGTTGGCGATTCTCAGCAGAACGCGGGAAACTGAGAGGCATGAGCGATCCCACTCCGACCACCGGCCCGCAGGCGTACCCCGCGGCGGCCCCCGGGCAGCCCGCAGTCCCTCCGGCCCAGGCGCTGCAGCAGAAGCCCGGGCGCCAGAAGCCCCCGCGCCAGAAGCCCGCGCGCCAGGGTACGGGCGAGCGCGGGCTCTCGACCTTCCTCAAGGTCAGCATCGTGCTGCTGGCTGCGCTCACCGTCGCGTCGATCTCGCTGCTGTTCATCGGGGACTTCGAGGGCAAGTTCGAGCGGGTGTTCTCGACGTTCGCGCTCTTCGCGGTCTTCGTGCTCTTCACCGCGCTCGACACCCGGCGCGAGCAGAAGTCGGAGTGGTACGCGCCCGTGGCGCTCATCGCGAACGCGTACATTCTCGGGCTGCTGCTCATCGTCATCTGGATGACCCCCTACGACTCCTTCACGCTGATCTGGGAGATCTTCTGGAAGTCGGTGTTCGTGATCCTCGTGACGCGGCTCGTGATCCTGTGCTGCCAGCTGCTGCTCCAGATGAGCGGGAAGCTCCCCGAGGCCGTGATGCGCTTCGCCTTCGCGACGAGCGTGCTCGCGGTGCTCTCCGGGATCCTCTTCACCGCTCCGGTCGGGATCGCCGCATTCGACCTGCACATCCCCGATCTCTACTGGAAGATCGCGACCGCCCTGCTGATCCTCACGGCGCTCGGCCTGTCGATCACACTGCTGCTCCGCTGGTCCTACGGTGCGGAATCGCGGGAGTCCGCCCGTGCGGCTCGCGCGGCGCGCGCCGCGCAGCCGCTGGCGCCGGCATCCGCTGCGGGACGCCCCGTCGGTCCCGCCCAGCCCGGCGGCCCGAGCCCGCATACGCAGCAGTCGCAGTCCCAGCCGGCGCAGCCCCAGCAGGTGCACTCGCAGCAGGCGCAGTCCCAGCCGGCGCAGCCCGCTCAGCAGCCCCTGCTGCCGTGGCCGACGTTCGCCGACGGCTCCCCGCTGCCGATGGGCCCCGACGGTCAGCCGGACTTCTCGGCTCAGCGCTGATCGATTCCGGTCCGGGCGGCGACCCCAGGCCTGCGGTCTGAGGAAACGCCGCCCCGACCGGGAGCTCGACCGCCGTGACTTGAACATCAGATGAAGGTGAGCATAGGCTCACTTCAGTGCCTCTCCGCGAGGCGCCCCGCGGTTCGCCGCGAGGGGGCGCCCGTCGCCGAGGGGTCGAGCGCCGGTGCTTTCGCCACCGGCGTTTTCCATGTGTTCGTCGACCGTGAGGATCCATCGTGTCCCATCGCCTCTCCCGTACCGCCCCGGCCGCAGCCCTCGCGCTGGGAGCCGCCTTCCTGCTCGCCTCCTGCTCCTCGGGGGCCGCCGAAGCCGAGCAGCCGAAGACCGAGGCGGGCACCGTGACGATCACCGACAACCACGGCGAGGTGGAGGTTCCGGTCGATCCCGAGAAGGTGGTCGCGCTCGACAACACGGTCTTCGACACGCTCGAGGAGTGGGACATCGACCTCGTCGCCGCTCCCAAGGACGTGATGGGCACCGTGTGGCCGCGCTACACCGAGGACGAGGACGTCGCGAACGTCGGCAACCACCGCGAGCCGAACCTCGAGACGATCGTTGCCGAGCAGCCCGACCTCATCATCAGCGGCTACCGCTTCGCCGACTTCACGGACGAGATCAAGAAGCAGAACCCGCAGGCCGCGGTCATCGAGATCGCGCCGCGCGAGGGCGAGGACGAGGTCTCAGAGCTCAAGCGCCAGACCGAGATCCTCGGCCAGATCTTCGATCGCGAGGAGGAGGCATCGGCGCTGAGCGGAGAGCTCGACGAGGCGATCGCCGGCGCGAAGGAGGCCTACAACGGCTCCGACACCGTGATGGCCGTCAACACCTCCGCCGGGCAGATCGGCTACATCGCGCCCGAGGTCGGCCGCGCCATCGGCCCGGTGTTCCCGATCCTCGGATGGAAGCCCGCGCTCGAGGTCGAGGGCGCGACGAACGACCACCAGGGGGACGACATCTCGGTCGAGGCGATCGCCGACTCGAACCCCGACTGGATCGTCGCGCTCGATCGCGATGCCGCATTCGTGCCCGAGGAGCGCGAGCCGGGGTCGGTCCCCGCCGAGGAGCTCATCGCGAAGTCCGAGGCGCTGCAGAAGGTCCCCGCCGTGCAGCAGGACCGCATCGTGGTGCTCGACCCGAACTTCTACCTGACCGAGGGGATCCACGCCTACACCGAGCTGTTCCAGCAGCTGGAGGACGCCTTCTCGGCCGCATGAGTCGGACCGCGGTGACGGCCCGCGACGGGTCGGTCGGCGAGGCGCCCGGACGGTGGTCCGGGCGCCTCGCCCTCGGCGTGCTCGTCGTGCTCGCGCTGCTCGCGGCCTCCGTGCTCGTCGGCGTCTACGATCTGCGCTCGCAGGAGTTCGGAGCCGAGATGTTCTGGATCACGCGGGTGCCGCGCACCGTCGCGCTCGTGCTGGCCGGGGCCGCGATGGCGACGAGCGGCCTCGTCATGCAGATGCTCACCCAGAACCGCTTCGTCGACGCGACGACGTCGGGCACCACCGAGTGGGCATCGCTCGGGCTCCTGCTCACGACCCTGCTGCTGCCCGGCGTCGGGCTCGTGGGCAAGATGGTGGTCGCGAGCTGCTTCGCGTTCATCGGCGCCATGACGTTCATGCTGATCCTCCGCAGGGTCGTGATCCGCACGACGCTCGTCGTCCCGCTGATCGGGATCATGCTGGGCGCGGTCGTGAGCGCGCTCACGACGTTCCTCGCCGCGCAGTTCAACCTGCTTCAGATGCTCGGGACGTGGTTCATGGGCAGTTTCACCGCCGTCGTGCGCGGGCGGTACGAGGTGCTCTGGATCGTGGCCGTCGTGACGCTGCTCGTGTTCCTCATGGCAGATCGCATCACGGTCGCCGGTCTCGGCAAGGACGTGGCGACCAGCGTCGGTGCGAAGTACGAGCGGATCCTCATCGGCGGCACGGCGCTCGTGGCCGTGGCGGCCGGCGTCACCACGGTCGTGGTCGGACTGCTGCCGCTGCTCGGGCTCGTGGTGCCGAACATCGTCTCGATGCTCCGCGGCGACGATGTGCGCGGCAACCTGCCGTGGGTCTGCCTCGGGGGCATCGCCCTCGTCGTGGCGTGCGATCTGATCGGGCGCACGATCATCATGCCGTTCGAGATCCCCGTCTCGATGGTGCTCGGCCTGGTCGGCGCGGTGATCTTCATCGCGCTGCTGCTGCGGCAGCGGCGGGCGGGCTGATGGAGAGCATCGTCAGACTCGCGAGCACGGGCGAGCCGCCCATCGTCGCCGAGACCGCCGCGGCCCGCTGGCGCCGCGCCCTGCCGCTCGCGTGTGTCTCCGCCGTCGCGCTCGCCTGCGCGATCGCGATCCTGGTGTACGGCAACCCCGCTCCGTTCGGCAGCCAGGGGTTCTGGATCATCGCGCAGTCGCGCCTCGTCTCGCTCGGCACGATCGCGCTCGTCGCGGTGAGCCAGGGCCTCGCGACCGTGATCTTCCACACCGCGACGGCCAACCGGATCCTGACCCCGTCGATCCTCGGTTTCGACGCGCTCTACGTGCTCATGCAGACGGCGCTCGTCTACGTCTTCGGCACGGCAGCGGTGCACCTCGAGGGCATCCCGAAGATCGTCATCCAGAGCGCGCTGATGGTGCTGTTCGCGACGCTGCTCTACGGGTGGCTGTTCTCGGGCAGGCTCGCGAACCTGCATCTGCTGCTGCTCGTCGGGGTCGTGCTCGGCATCGGGTTCGGCTCGGTGTCGATGTTCATGCAGCGCACGCTCACGCCGAGCGAGTTCGACGTGCTGAGCGCTCGGCTCTTCGGCAGCATCGGCCGCGGAAACCCCGACTACCTGCCGATCGCGGCCGCTCTCGTGCTCATCGTGCTCGGGATCGTCTGGGCGCGCCGGCGCACCTACGACGTGGTCGCGCTCGGCAAGGACACGGCGATCGGGCTGGGCGTCGACTACCGGAGCGAGGTGATCGGGATCCTCGTCATGGTCTCGGTGCTCGTCTCGGTCTCGGCGACCATGGTCGGCCCGATGACGTTCTACGGCTTCCTCGTCGCGACGCTCGCCTACCAGTTCTCTCGGGGCGACGGTCACGCCGAGGTCATCCCGATGGCCATCGCCATCGGGCTCGCGACCCTGCTGCTCGCGACATTCGTATTGAAGCATGTCTTCGCCGCGGGCGGTCTCGTCACGGTGATCATCGAATTCGGCGGCGGGCTCCTCTTCCTGACCGTCCTGCTGAGAAAGGGGTTGCGGTGAGCGGAACCGCCGCCGTCGAGACCGACCGGAGCGGCATCGTGCTGCGCGGCGTCGAGAAGATATACGCCGGGAGGCATGTCCTGGGTCCGGTCGACCTCACGATCGAGCGCGGGGGCGTGACCGCCCTCATCGGGCCGAACGGCGCCGGGAAGTCGACGATGCTCACGATCATCGGGCGGCTGCTCGAAGCCGACAGCGGTCGGGTGTCGGTCGGCGGCCTCGACGTCCGCTCGGCGAAGTCCCGCGAGTTCGCCAGGGCGGTCGCGATCCTCAAGCAGGAGAACCACTTCATGGCGCGTCTCACGGTGCGCCAGCTCGTGGCCTTCGGGCGGTTCCCGCACTCGGGAGGGCGCCTCACCGAAACCGACCGGCGCGCGATCCACGCGGCCATCGCGTTCCTCGACCTCGCGGGCATGGAGGATCGGTTCATCGACGAGCTCTCGGGCGGCCAGCGGCAGCGCGCCTTCGTGGCGATGGTGCTCGCGCAGGACACGGAGTACGTGCTGCTCGACGAGCCGCTCACCGGGCTCGACATGCGTCACGCGGTCGGCATGATGGGGCAGGTGCGCGCCGCCGCCGACGCGCTCGGCAAGACCGTCGTGCTCGTGATCCACGACGTCAACTTCGCCGCGGCCTACGCCGACCGCATCGTCGCCCTCGCGGGCGGGACGGTCGTCGCGTCCGGGACCCCGGAGGAGATCATCACGTCCGAGGTGCTCGAGCGGGTGTTCGAGACGCCGGTCGACGTGGTCGAGCACGACGGGCGCAGGGTCGCGATCTACTACCGTCCGTAGTCGTACGGCCGGTACCGGCGGAATCGTCCCGGCCGGCCGCCGCTACGCCCCGAAGAGCGCGGAGACGGCGTCGAGCCCCTCGTCGGCCCGGCCGTTCCTGGCCAGTTCGCGCAGGCGCACGGTCGGGCGGTGGAGGAGCCTGCCCGCGAAATGACGGAGCGCGGCCTCGACCGCGTCGGCCTCCTCGGGGCGCCGGTCCCGCATCCGGGCGATCTCCTCCTCGAGCACCTCGTCGAAGGAGCCGCGGAGCTCCCGGAGGGCCGGCACGGCCGCGCGCTCGGCGCGCGCCGCGGCGAATTCGGCCGCCGCGGTGCGCACGATGTCGCGCGCCTCGAGTTCTGCGTGGAGCTCGGGGATCGGCGCGTGCAGCGCGATGGTCTCGAGATCGAGCAGCTCGACCCCCTGGACGCCGGCGACGTCGGGGGCGATGTTCCGGGGGAGGCCCATGTCGATGAGCAGGCGCGGGCGCCGTCGGCTCGGGACGTCGGGCCCGAGGTCGGCGCCGAAGCGCGCGCAGAACGGCGGCAGGCCCTCGGTCACCGTCTCGTCGAAGCGCTCGCGGGTGAGCAGCGGCTCGTGCACGCTGCTGCAGGCCACGACGAGGTCGCACCGTCGCAGCTCGTCGTCGAGCTCGTGCTCGAGCACCGCGCGGATGCCGTGGGACTCGGCGAAGGCCTCCGCGCGCCCGGAGGGGGAGTAGACGCCGACGCGGCGCGTCCCGCCGAGGGTGGCGGATCCCGCCCCTCGGTCGCGCAGCGCGGCGAGGCTCGCGCCGGCGTACGCCCCGGTGCCGATCAGGAGGATCCGAGCCGAGGCCCAGTCGCCGACCCTGCTGTCGACCATGGCGAGCGCGAGCTGCACGAGCGATCGGCCGCGCGTCTGCAGCCCGGTGCCCTGCTTGACCCGCTTGGAGACCGCCATCGCCTGCTGGAAGAGCCGCTCGAGCTCCGTGCTCGACCGACGCTGCGACCGCGCCTCGTCGAGGGCACGGCGCACCTGCCCGGCGATCTCGCCCTCGCCCACCGCGGCGGATTCCAGCCCGCTCGAGACCGCGAACAGGTGCTCCGCCACGGCGTCCCCGCGGTGCACGGTGCAGGCGCCGGCGAGCTCCTGAGGGGTCAGGCCGGCGGCGCGCGCGACGAGTTCGACGGCCTCGTCTCGGGCGGCGCCTGCACCGTCGGAGAGGCCGTCGCCCGGTGCGGCGGCCAGCGCCGGCGCATCGAGGTACGCCTCGAAGCGGTTGCACGTCGCGAGCACGACGGCGCCTCGGGCGGTGCCGGGGTCGCCGAGCGCCGCGGTGACCGGTTCGAGACGGCGCTCGATGCGTTCGAGGAGCGCGAGGTCAGCGCGCCGGTGGTCGACGGAGAGGCAGAGCAGCATGAAGTTTCTCGAAGAGGTCCCGATCAGGCGGTTTCGTGGATCGATGTCAGGATCGCGCCCGAAGCTGAGCACATCTGATCTTTCACATCAGATCTATAAGCTAGCATCACATCTGATGAACACGCTCCCAGTCTCGCATCCCCTGGCCGCCGGCCGCACGAACTCCTCCCAGCTGGTCCGCGCACTGCGCGGCGATCGGCCCGACCGCACCCCGGTGTGGTTCATGCGCCAGGCCGGTCGATCGCTGCCCGAGTACCGGAGCATCCGCGCCGATCACCGCATGCTCGACGCCTGCCTCGATCCGGTGCTCGCGAGCGAGATCACGCTGCAGCCGGTGCGCAGGCACGGCGTCGATGCGGCGGTATTCTTCAGCGACATCGTCGTCCCGATGCTCCTCGCCGGCGTCGATGTCGACCTCGTCGCCGGGAGGGGACCGGTGTTCGCGCAGCCGGTCCGCTCCGCGGCCGATGTCGCGCGGTGCCGCGCGGAGTTCGGCCCCGAGCGGCTGCGGGAGGCGCTCGACCCCGTGCGCGAGGCGGTGCGCCTGACCGTGCGGGAGCTGGGCGACACCCCGCTCATCGGCTTCGCCGGCGCGCCGTTCACGCTCGCGGCCTACCTCGTCGAGGGCGGCCCGTCGCGCGATCACCTCAGGGCCCGCACCCTCATGCACGCCGACCCGGAGGCCTGGCGCGGGCTGCTCGAGTGGGCCGCGGATCTCAGCGGCGTCTTCCTCGAAGCGCAGGTGGAGGCCGGAGCGAGCGCCGTACAGCTGTTCGACTCGTGGGCGGGCTCTCTGAGCGCAGCCGACTACCGCGCGCATGTGGCTCCGGCATCGCGACGGGCGCTCGGCGCGGTGCACCGCATGCGCTACTGCGACCCCGCCTCGGACGGGTACGCCTCGGGCCCCGCTCGCGTGCCCACCCTCCACTTCGCCGTGGGGTCCGGGCATCTGCTCGAGGAGTTCACCGAGCTCGATGTCAGCGCGATCGGGGTCGACTGGCGCACGCCGCTCGACGCCGCGAGCCGTCGGCTCGGAGACGCGATCCCGCTCCAGGGCAATCTGGATCCGGCGTTCCTCGGCGCTCCGGCTGACGTGCTCGAGGCGCACGTCGACGATGTGCTGCAGCGCGGCCGTCGCGCGCCCGGCCACGTCGTGAACCTGGGCCACGGGGTGCCGCCCGAGACCGACCCCGAGGTGCTCACCCGCGTCGTGGAACTCGTGCATGCCCGCTGAGCCCGCCGCCAGCGTCGCGGTCGTGGGCGGCGGCGTCTCGGGCCTCGTCGCCGCGCGCGAGCTCGCGCTCGCGGGGTGCACGGTGACGCTCTTCGAATCCGGAGACCGTCTCGGCGGCAGGATCCGGAGCGCGGAGGCCTGCGGCGTCGCCTTCGACATCGGCGCGGAATCGTTCGCGACGCGCGGAGGCGCCGTGCGCGACCTGATCGCGGAGCTCGGAATGGACGCCGAGATCACGGCGCCCTCCGACGCCGGCGCCTGGGTCGTGACGACGGAGCGGGCGGCGCCGCTTCCCCGGGCGGGGACGCTGGGCATTCCGGCCGAACCGCTCGGGCGGAGCACGTTCCGCGCGCTCGGCGTGCTCGGCGCGCTGCGCGCGGCGGTCGAGCCCCTGCTGCCCCGGAGCGTCGGCGCGGGAGCTGCCGGACCGGCACGCGCCGACGTCCAAGCGGCCCCGTCGCTCGCCGGGGTCGTGCGCGCGCGCCTCGGGCGGCGGGTGCTCGATCGGCTGGTGCGCCCCGTCGCGCTGGGCGTGCACTCGGCGGATCCCGAGCGCATCGCGTTCGACGCGCTCCCCGGCCTCGCGTCCGCATTCGCGCGCACCGGCTCCCTGATCGCCGCGGCGCGCGAGCTCCGCGGCAGCGCGCGCGCCGCGGGCGGCGCCGTCGCCGGGCTCAGCGGCGGCATGACCTCGCTGATCGACGCGCTCGCGGCCGATCTCGGGGACCGCGGGGGGCGCGTCGAGCTCGGGGCCAGGGTGCAGCGCGTGAGGTCCGCACCCGGAGGCGGCACGGAGATCCTGGTCGTCGAGAACGGCGCGGAGCGGGCACAAGCGTTCGACGGCGCGGTGCTCGCGGTTCCGGAGGCGGCGGTGCGACGGCTGATCGCCGGCGAGGATCCCGCCCCGGGGGCCGATGCGGATGCCGGCGTCGACGCCGACGTCGATGTCGATGTCGATGCCGGACACCTCGTCGAGATCGTCGCCCTCGTGCTCGACGACGAGCGGCTGGACGGGGCGCCGCGGGGAACGGGGGCGCTGATCCCGGAGCCCGACGGCCCCATCGCGGCGAAGGCGCTCACGCACGTCACCGCGAAGTGGTCGGCGCGTGCGCGGGACTTCGGGCCGGGACGGCACCTCCTGCGCCTCTCGTACGGTCGCGCCGGCGCGCGGCCCGAGACGCTCGAACTCGACGACGCGGCGGTCCGCCGCCTCGCCGTCGCGGACGCCTCGCGCATCCTGGGCGTCGGGCTCGCCGAGACCTCGCTGCGCGGCATGGTGCGACGCACCTGGGAGATGGGCGGAGATCCGGGAGGCCGGCGACGCCGCTGGCCGACCCCGATCCCGCACCCGGGCGTCGGACCGACCGCGCAGACCGGGCCCGGAGCCGTCGATCTCGATCTCCCGCCGGGCGTCATGGCCGCCGGCGACTGGGTGAGCGGCGCGGGGATCGCGTCCGTCGTTCCGGGCGCCCGGGCGATCGCACTGACCCTGCTCCGCGCCGTGCGCCCCGACGCGGCCGGCAGCTCCGATCCGAACGCCGTCCCCGGCAGCACGCACACCGCATCATCGCAGTACGAAGGAACCGCACGCTCATGAACGCTCACGCCACCGACCCCGCCCCGCGGCTGCCCGCCCCGGCGACGCACTCCGTATTCGGGGGCGCCGATCCGGGCCGGATCGGGCGCGTCACCCGAGCGGTGGGCGCAGTCGCGGCCCGCCCGGGGCTGCTGCGCATCGGCACCCGCGGCAGCGCACTCGCCGTCGCGCAGACGACCACGGTGGCCGAGGCGATCGCGGCGGCCACGGGCCTCGACGTGACGCTCGTGATCGTCACGACGCAGGGCGACACCTCGCGGGCCCCGCTCGCGCAGCTCGGCGGCACGGGCGTGTTCGTGAGCGCGCTGCGCGACGCGCTCGCCGCGGGCGAGTGCGACTTCGCGGTGCACTCGCTCAAGGACCTCCCGACCGGCGCCTGCCCCGGCATCGTCATCGGGGCGATCCCCGAGCGCGCCGACGCGCGGGACGCGCTGTGCTCCCGCGGCGGGGTCCCCCTCGCGGAACTGCCGGCCGGCGGGAAGGTGGGCACGGGTTCGCCGCGGCGCGCGGCCCAGATCCTCGCCGGTCGCCCCGACCTCGAGGTGCTGGACATCCGGGGCAACGTCGACACCCGTCTGGCCCGCATCGAGCACGACCTCGATGCCGTCGTGCTCGCGGCAGCGGGGCTCGACCGGCTCGGTCGCGGCGGCGTCATCTCGGAGCGCTTCCCGCTCGCCGAGGTGCCGACGGCCCCGGGACAGGGCGCGCTCGCCATCGAGGTGCGCTCGGCCGACGCCGCCTCCGATCCCTACCGGACGGCGCTCGCGGCGCTCGACGACCCGACATCGCACGCCTGCGCGGCCGCCGAGCGCGCGCTGCTCGCGTCGCTCGAGGCCGGCTGCGCGGCTCCCGTCGGAGCGCGCGCGGAGGTGTCGGGCGGGCGCTTGCGCCTGAGCGCGGCGGTGTACCGGCTCGACGGCGGTGCGCGTCTCGACGCGTCGGCCGACGCCGCGTGGGAGCCCCGCGGCGACGCCACGGACGACGTCGCCGCGCGCCTCGGGCGCGCGGTTTCGGACCGGCTGCTCGCCGACGGGGCGGCGGAGCTCGCGCCGCTCGGGAACCGGGCGTGACCCACTCGGAGGCCGCGGGCGGTCGCACCGCGCCGCTCCGCGGGCGGCACGTGCTCGTGACCGCGGGCGGCGAACTCGGAGAGCGGCTCGTCGCAGGCGTGCAGGAGCGCGGCGGGACCGCCGTGCGCTCGCCCCTCGTGCGGACGGAGCAGACGACCGGCGCGGCGCTCGGGGAGGCGGTGGCCCGGTGGAACTCCGGCGCCTACGACTGGATGGTGCTCACGAGCGCCGCCGGCGCGGCGGCCGTCCGAGCGGCCGGCGCGGTCGGGGCCGGTGCCGGACCGGGGGAGCGCGACGGGCGCCGAATCGCCGCGGTCGGCCCGGCGACGGCCGCGGCCGTCGCCGAGGCCGGTCTGCGGGTCGACCTCGTCCCCGCCCGCGACTTCTCCGCCCGCGGCCTCGCGGCCGCCCTGCTCGGGGAGCTGCGCACGCACGCACGGGTGCTGCTGCCCGTCTCGGAGCTCGCGAGCGACGAGGTGGAATCCGCGCTCGCCGCGGAGGGGCATCGCGTGGAGCGCGTCACCGCCTACCGCACCCTGCCCGCCCCGCGGAACCCGTGGGTCGAGCGCGCCGTCGGCGCCGGTGCGGTCGACGCGATCCTCGTCTCGAGCGGATCGGCGGCCCGCGAACTCGCCGCCCGTTTCGCGCCGCTGCCGGAGGGCACCGCGGTCGTCGCGATCGGCGACCCGACGGCCGCGGCGCTCGCCGCCGCCGGGCTGACCCCGGCCGCGATCGCCGTCGAGCACACCGCGGCCGGCCTGCTCGACGCCCTGGAACGCATGCTCGACCGGCCGCGCCCCGACTCGGCTGATCTCGAATCTGCCCCGGCGGATCCCGACCCCGACTCGGCTGATCTCGAATCTGCCCCGGCGGATCCCGACTGCGACTCGGCCGCACCCGATCCCGGCACCCGCATCACCCACTCGGAAGGACCCCACGCATGATCCCCACCGTCCGCCCGCGCCGCCTCCGCACGAGCCCCGCGATGCGCCGGCTCTCGGCAGAGACCCGGCTGCACCCCGCAGAGCTGATCCTGCCCGTCTTCGTGCGAGAGGGGATCGACGCGCCACGCCCCATCTCCGCCATGCCCGGGGTCGTGCAGCACACGCTCGACTCGGTGCGCCGCGCCGCGTCCGAGGCGGCCGAGGTCGGGCTCGGCGGGATCATGCTGTTCGGCGTCCCCGAGACCCGCGACGCGACCGGCAGCGCCGCGGACGACCCCGACGGCATCCTCAACGTCGCCACCCGCGCCGTCGTCTCCGAGGTCGGCGACGCGCTCGTCGTGCAGACCGACCTGTGCCTCGACGAGTTCACCGATCACGGGCACTGCGGCGTGCTCGGCGCCGGCGGCGGGGTGGACAACGACACGACGCTCGAGCGCTACCGATCCATCGCGGTCGCGCAGGCCGAGGCCGGGTCGGTGATGCTCGGGCTGTCGGGCATGATGGACGGCCAGGTCGCCGCGGTCAGGGACGCGCTCGACGCGGCCGGGCACCGCGACACGGCGGTGCTCGCCTACTCGGCGAAGTACGCTTCGGCGTTCTACGGACCTTTCCGCGAGGCCGTCGACTCCCAGCTCGGCACCGATCCCTCGATCGCGGGCGACCGGCAGGGGTATCAGCAGGATCCCGCGAACCGCAGAGAGGGGGTCCGCGAGGCCGAGCTCGACATCGCCGAGGGCGCGGACGTGGTCATGGTGAAGCCGGCGATGAGCTTCCTCGACGTGCTCTCCGATGTCGCCTCCGTCAGTCCGGTCCCGGTGTGGGCCTACCAGGTGTCGGGCGAGGCGGCGATGATCGAGGCGGCAGCGGCGAACGGCTGGATCGACCGGCGACGGGTCATCGAGGAGTCCGTGATCGGCATCAAGCGCGCGGGGGCCGATGCGATCCTGAGCTACTTCGCGACCGAGATCGCGGGGTGGATCCGATGACCGCGGCGGCACGGATTCCCGGCGCCCTCCCCGACCCCGTCACGGTCCGCAGCGCGGCGCTCGCCGAGCGCGCGGCCGCGGTGATCCCCGGCGGCGTGAACTCGCCGGTACGCGCGTTCGGCTCGGTCGGCGGCACCCCCCGCTTCCTCGTCTCGGGGAGCGGGCCCTACGTCACCGACGCCGACGGTCGCGAGTACGTCGACCTCGTCGCATCGTGGGGGCCGGCGCTGCTCGGGCACGCGCACCCCGCTGTCATCGACGCCGTGCAGGCAGCGGCCGCGCGCGGCCTCGGATTCGGGGCGTCCGCGCCCGACGAGGCCGAGCTCGCCGAGGAGATCATCGCCCGGGTGGGCGGAGCGGGATCCGGGCCCGGCTCGGGATCGGGGCCGCTCATCGACCGCGTGCGGCTCGTCTCGACGGGCACCGAGGCGACCATGACGGCGATCCGCCTCGCGCGCGGCGCGACGGGGCGCCCCCTGCTCATCAAGTTCGCGGGGCACTACCACGGCCACTCGGACGGGCTGCTCGCCGCGGCCGGTTCGGGGCTCGCCACCCTCGCGCTCCCGGGCTCGGCCGGGGTGACCCCCGAGACGGCGGCCCAGACGCTCGTGCTGCCCTACAACGACCTGACCGCGCTCGAGGAGGCGTTCGCCGCGCACGGCGACCGGATCGCGGCGGTCATCGCCGAAGCCGCCGCCTGCAACATGGGCGTACTGCCCCCGGCACCGGGGTTCACCCGCGGCATGATCGAGGTTGCCCATCGGCACGGCGCGCTCGTGATCCTCGACGAGGTGCTGACCGGCTTCCGCGCCGGACCCGCCGGGTACTGGGGGATCGAGCGCGAGGGGATCCCCGCCGGGATCGCCCCCGATCTCCTCACCTTCGGCAAGGTCGTGGGGGGCGGGCTGCCGCTCGCCGCGATCGGCGGCCGGGCCGAGCTGATGGACCTGCTCGCGCCGCTCGGGCCGGTCTACCAGGCCGGGACGCTCTCGGGCAATCCGGTCGCGGTCGCGGCCGGGCTCGCGACGCTGCGGAACGCCGACGCGGTGTCGTACGAGCGGCTCGGGCGTGCCGCCGAGGCCGTGGCGGACGGCGCCTCAGCCGCGCTCGCGGCCGCGGGGGTGCCGCACCTCGTGCAGCGGGCGGGCACCCTCTTCGGGGTGCTCTTCGGGGAGTTCCCCGAGCCGCCCCGCGACTACGCCGACGTGCAGCGCCAGGACCTCGCGCGGCACCGCGCCTTCTTCCACGCGATGCTCGACGGCGGGGTGAACCTGCCGCCCAGCGCGTTCGAGGCCTGGTTCGCGACGGCGGCGCACGACGACGCCGCGATCGACCGGGTGCTCGCCGCGCTCCCTGCCGCGGCTCGGGCCGCGGCGGCCGCGTCGGCGTGAGCCGATCCGGGCCGCAGGTCGTGTTTCGCGGCGTCCGGTGAGGGTTCCGGCGTCGGTCGGACCGAGGACGGGTCCGGGCTCTGACCGAATGCGGATCCCTGACCGAACTCCGCCCTGTCGCCGACCCCGGCGATCCACGCGATAGGCTTCCCGGGTGAGTGCGGGGATCGAGATCAGGCGGGTACGGCCGGAGGAGTATGCGGCCGTCGGCGCCCTGGTGCGCGCGGCGTACGACGGAGACTACTCGCTCGGGAGCGACTACCTCGCCGAGATCGAGGACGTCGCCGGCCGCGACGCGCGCGCCGAGGTGCTCGTCGCCGTCGACGCGGAGACGCGCGGAACCGAGGAGATCCTCGGCACGGTCACGATCCCGCTGCCGGGCGAGCGGCTCGAGGACGACACCGCAGATGGCGAGATGGACGTCAGGCTGCTGGGCGTCGCGCGCGCGGCGCGGGGCCGCGGGATCGGCGAGCGGATCATGCGGCACGTGCTCGACGTCGCGCGAGAGCGCGGCGCATCGGCGCTCGCGCTGCATACGGGCGAGCAGATGCTCGCTCCGCAGCGGCTCTACGAGCGGATGGGATTCGCGCGGATGCCCGATCGCGACTTCGAGATCGACATCCCGGGGCGGAGGCTCCCGCGGCGGATCCTCGCATACCGGTTTCCGCTCGCGGGCGCGGCACGGACCGAGAGCGACGGCCCGGCCGCCTAACGCGTACGGGCGCCGGATCCCGAAGGATCCGGCGCCCGTACGTACGAACGGCGTCGGCTACACGCGCGCAGCGAGTGCGGAGATCGCGCTCTCGAAGAAGCGCAGACCATCGACGCCGGAGCGCATGGCCTCGGGCTGATCGGGGCCGAAGCCGGGCTCGACCGCGTGCTCCGGGTGCGGCATGAGGCCGACCACGTTGCCGCGCTCGTTGGTGAGGCCCGCGATGTCGTCGATCGAGCCGTTGGGGTTCACCTCGGCGTAGCGGAACGCGACGAGCCCCTCGCCCTCCAAGCGCTTGATCGTCTCGGCGTTCGCGATGTAGCCGCCGTCGCCGTTCTTCAGCGGGATCGTGATCTCCTCGCCGGCCTCGAAGCGGTTGGTCCAGGCCGTGTCGGCGTTCTCGACGACGAGCTTCTGGTCACGGCGGATGAACTGCTGGTGCGCGTTGCGGATCAGGCCGCCAGGGAGCAGGTGGGCCTCGACGAGGACCTGGAATCCGTTGCAGATGCCGAGCACGGGCATGCCCTTGTTCGCGGCGTCGACGACCTCGGCCATGATCGGGGAGATCGCGGCGATCGCGCCCGGGCGCAGGTAGTCGCCGTAGCTGAAGCCGCCGGGCAGCACGATGGCGTCGACGCCCCTGAGGTCGTGGTCGGCGTGCCAGAGCGCCACCGGCTCGGCGCCGGCGATGCGGATCGCGCGCTGCGCGTCGCGGTCGTCGAGCGAGCCGGGGAAGGTGACGACGCCGATGCGGGGCGACATCACGCCGCCTCGACCGCGACGGCCGCGCCGTCGACCGCGATCGCCACGACGTCCTCGATCACCGAGTTCGAGAGGATCTCGTCGGCGACCTGGCGCACCTCCGCGAGGACCTCGTCGGTCACCTCGCCGGCGACGGTGAACTCGAAGCGCTTGCCGATGCGCACGTTCTCGAACTTGCCGTGGCCGAGTCGCGCGAGCGCACCCGTCGTGGCCTTGCCCTGGGGATCGAGCAGTTCGGCCTTCGGCATGACATCAACAACAATCGTGGGCACTGGCGACTCCGGTTTCGCGACGGTCTGAGCGACTGGTGGGCGGGCGCGCTGCGCGCCCCTGCTCCCAGTCTACCCGGCAGCCGCGCGGATCCCGACGGGCCCGATTCCCAGGGGCTCGATCCCCACCCTGACCCGGTTGCGCCACGGATCGAGCACCGTGAGCTCGCGGCCGTCGAACGCGCGCGCGATGCCGCGGTGCGCGAGCCGCTCGTCGAGCGCCCCCAGCGCGTCGGCGTCCGGCACGCCGATCGTGACCTCGCCGAGCCCGAGCGCGGGACTGCGCTCGCCGGCTCCGTTCGACTCCCAGGTGTTCATCCCGAGATGGTGGTGGTAGCCGCCGGCCGAGACGAAGAGCGCCTGGCTGCGGAAGGTCGCGGTCACGGCGAAGCCGAGGGCGTCGACGTAGAACTCCCGCGCCGTACCGATGTCGCCGACCTTGAGGTGCACGTGCCCGACGGTCGCGGGGGTGTCCGCGACGGCGGCCGCGCCGGCCTCGGTGAGGTGCTCGCGGAGGAAGCGGTTGGGGTCGAGCGGCAGCGTGCCCATCGTGATCTCTCCGCCGTCCGCCACGGTCCAGGTCTCGCGGGGACGGTCGATGTAGAGCTCGACGCCGTTGCCCTCGGGATCGCCGAAGTAGAAGGCCTCGGAGACGACGTGGTCGCTCGCTCCCTGATAGCGATCGCCGTAGCGGCGCGCCACGGAGGCCACCGCGGATGCGAGCGCCTCCCTCGAGTCGAACAGGAACGCCGTGTGGTAGAGCCCGGCGGCCGTCACCGGCGCGTGCGCGAGGGTGCCGTCCTGATCGAGCACGAGCACCGGGACGCCGCGGCGGCCGAGGATCGCGCTGCCGCGTTCCTGCGCGAGCACCTGCAGGCCGAGCGCGCCGTGGTAGAAATCGAGCATCCGATCGAGATCGGCGACGGCCAGTGTGACCGCGCCCATCCCGGTCGTGTCGGGCGGAAGATCTTCGGCGCGCTGCATGCCGGGGAGAACGCTCCGCCGGGTGCGACTATTCCTGCGGTTCAGGGCAGCACGTAGTCCCCGCTGGTTCCGGGATTCATCGCGATCTCCCAGCGGAAGCCGTCGGGATCGCGGAAGTAGCCCGAGTAGCCGCCCCACGCGCGCCGGACGCCCGGCTGGGTCTGCGCGCCGAGCCCTGCGGCCAGGGCGAGCACGGCATCGACCTCAGGTTCCGTCGCCACGTTGTGCGCGAGGGTGATCGGGGCGAGCCCGGGGGAGGGAGTCTCGCCGAGCTCCTCGGCGAACGCCGAGACGCTCCAGAGCGAGAGGATCAGGTGCTCGCCGACGGGCAGCATGACCACCTCGTCGTCCTCGAACAGGGGAGACCATCCGAGGCCGTCGACGTAGAACGCGCGACTGCGAACCAGGTCCGCGACCGCGAGCGTGATGAAGCTGATGCGCTGGTCCATGCGCCCAGCCTGTCGGACGTCGTGGAGGGCCGCAACCATCGCACGGTTCCCGGCCTACGAGGTCAGGCGATCCAGCAGCTCCTGGTAGCGCGCCCGGGTGCGCTCGACGATCTCGTCGGGCAGCACGGGGGGCGTGCCCTGCTTGTCCCAGTTCGCGGCCAGCCAGTCGCGCACGATCTGCTTGTCGAAGCTCGCGAGCCGGTCGGCGCCGGACCTGGACGCGTCGAAGTAGACGGAGGCATCCCAGTAGCGGGAGGAATCGCTCGTCAGCACCTCGTCGGCCAGCACGAGCTCGCCGGTGACGCGATCCCGCCCGAACTCGAACTTCGTGTCGGCGAGCACCACGCCGCGCTCGGCCGCGAGCTCGCGCGCCTCGGTGAAGATGCGGAGCGACGTGTCGCGCAGTGCGTTCGCGACCTCGTCGCCGACGAGCTCCGCGCTGCGCTCGAACGTGATGTTCTCGTCGTGCTCGCCGAGCGGCGCCTTGTACGCCGGTGTGTAGACGGGGGCGTCGAGCAGGTCGCCGTCCGCGAGACCGGCGGGCAGCTCGATACCGCACACCGCACCGGTGCGGCGATACTCCGCGAACCCCGATCCCGTGAGCGCTCCGCGCACGACGCACTCGATCGGGTACATCTCGAGTCGCCTGGACACGACGGCGCGGTCGGCGACCTCGGCGGGCACCGCAGGGGCGCCCGAGCCGTCGCCGGCGAGGTGGTTCGGCACGTCGATGCGCGCGAACCACCAGTTCGAGAGCGCGGTGAGCAGTGCGCCCTTCCCGGGGATCGGCGGCTCGAGCGCGAAGTCGAATGCGCTGACCCGGTTGCTCGCGACGACGAGCAGGTGGGCGTCTGAACCATCGGCCGGGGCGTACAGGTCTCGGACCTTGCCCGAATAGATGTGGGTCCAGCCGGAGAGGTGCGAGGGAGCTGCGAGTTCGGTCACCCGATCATTCAATCATCTTCTCGCAGGAATCCATTCGGTGTTCGAGGAACCGGATGAAGGTCACGAATCGTCATCCGATACGCAGGATTCGGTGCGTCAATGGCTCGTATGTCAGTGCGGACGATTAAGGTCATCAGTAGATGGGCGATGACCGTTCGCATACGGGCGTCTCCACTCGGATCCGAGCGACGCCGAGCGCTCGGAAGCGGGTGCGCAGGCGCACGGAGTCCGACGGGGATCGATCCGGGTGCGAGAAGCACGGCTGCGAAACGATGACGAGGAGAACTATGATCCCGCTGGGTCCGGTGGTGGCGCGGAGCCGCGTCAAGGCGTCGCGCGCCGACACGTGGTCGTACCTGGTCGACTCGGACCTCCGAACCGAATGGTGGCCGGAGTTGCGGCTCGAGCCCGGTGTCGGCGGCGCGGTCGCCGAGCAGTGGTCCGAGGGAGCGGGCGACGAGTCCGTCAGCAGGGACGCCTCGGGAGCGGTCGATGTGTGGGTCGAGGGGCATGCGATCGGGTTCACGTGGCGTGAAGCCGGCGACGACCGCGACACCGCGGTGCTGCTGACGCTGCGCACCCAGTCGGGCGGCACCGGGATCACGATCACCGAGACCGGGTTCGACGCGCTCCCGTCGCCCGCCGAGCGCGCAGCCGCCTCTCAGGAGGGGTGGAAGGTGCTGCTGGGCGACCTGACCGCCGCCATCGACGCGGCCGTCGACTCCGGCGCGCTCGCCGCCGCGACGGTGGTCGGAGGCGCCGCGGTCGGAGGCGCCGCTGTCGGGGATGCCGTGGCCGGAGGCGCTGCGGCCGCCGCCGATGGTGACGCTGCGGAGGCCTCGGCATCCGCCGACGAAGCCGCGGACGCCGCTGGATCAGGCGCCTCGGCGCGCGAGGACGGGGCCGATGACGCGGTCGTGTCCGAACCGGAGGGCGGGCCGGGAACCGACGACGCGGGAGCCGGGGATGCCGCGGATACCGGTGCCGAGGGCTCCGGTGCGGAAGGCGATGCCGCCGCGAGCGAGTCGTCCGCCGGGGCGGCCGAGCACGAGGCGGCCGAGCAGGACGGCGGCCCGGCCGACGCGACTGGGGTCGACAGTATGGGGGCGGATGAGGCCGACGGTGCTGAGGTCGACGGTGCTGAGGTCGACGGTGCTGAGGTCGACGGCGACGCCTCCGACGGTGCCGAAGACGACGCGGCGGTGGCCGACGGCGCCGAGGATGACGGCGCCGAGAGCGATGAGCGCTTCGTCTCGGGCGAGGCGGAGCCGGTCGTCGAATCGGGGGATGGTGCCGAGGCGGAGCCCGTGGGGGCCCTCGAGACCGTCCCCGTGCTGGTCGACGGAGAGGTCGTCGACCCGGACCCGGGAGACGACGTCGAGGAGATCGTCGTGGACCCCGAGCCGGAGCTCGGAGACCACCTCGAGCTCGACACGGCCTCCGTGGCGGTCGTCGCGGCCGAGGGACCCGCGAGCGACGACGGGGCGACCGATGACGCTCCGGAGGAGGCGAGCGCCGATCCCGGCTCCGACGCCGACAGCGCAGACGCAGATGCGGATGCGGACGCCGGCGACCCGGACGCCGACTCCGCCGGAGATACCGACGCCGAAGACGAGGAGAGCACCGGCGACCCGGACTTCGACGATCTCATCCGCGGCCTGATCTGACGCGCCCCGGATGCGCCTGAGGGCGGCCCCGCATCGGCGGGGCCGCCCTCAGGTGCATCCGGGGGCCGCTCAGGCGACCCGGGCGGCGATGTCCGTGCGGTGCTGCGAGCCGTCGAGCGAGATGCGCCCGACGGCGTCGTACGCGCGCTCGCGGGCCGCGCCGAAGTCGGCGCCCCGCGCCACGACGCCGAGGACGCGGCCGCCCGTGGCGATCCAGTCGCCGTCGTCGTCCCGTCGCGTCGCGGCGTGCACGACGTGCACGCCGTCCAGCGCCTCGGCGTCCTCGATGCCGGTGATCCGCCGGCCCGTCACGACGTCGCCGGGGTAGCCCTCGCTCGCGACGACCACGATCACTGCGGGTTCGTCGGAGAACTCGGGTGCGGGCAGCTCGCCGAGCGCGCCCTGCGCGGCGGCCAGCAGGTATCGGCTGAGCGGCGACTCGAGCCGTGCGAGCACCACCTGGGTCTCGGGGTCGCCGAAGCGCGCATTGAACTCGATCACCCGCACCCCCTGGGCGGTGACGATCAGCCCGCAGTAGAGCAGGCCGACGAAGGGGGTGCCCTCGGCCTCGAGCTGCCGCACGGTGGGCAGCGCGACCGTCAGCGTGATCTCCTCGACGAACGCGTCGACGCCGCCCGGCAGCCACGGCAGCGGCGAGTAGGCGCCCATGCCGCCCGTGTTGGGGCCCTCGTCGCCGTCGAAGATGCGCTTGTAGTCCTGCGCCGGCGTCAGCGGCAGCACATCGTGGCCGTCGGCGAAGAAGAACAGCGAGACCTCCTGGCCATCGAGGAACTCCTCGATGAGCACCTCTCCGTGCGGGGCCCAGGTGGCGACGTGCTCGAGGGCGGCATCGCGGTCCGAGCTCACGAGCACGCCCTTGCCCGCGGCGAGGCCGTCGGCCTTCACCACGTAGGGGGCGCCGAAATCGTCGAGCACGGGACCGGCATCGGCGACGGACGCGACGCGCGCCGCTCGTCCGGTCGGCACCCGCGCCTCGTCCATGATGCGCTTCGCGAAGGCCTTCGAGCCCTCGAGCTGCGCCGCGGCGCGATCCGGCCCGAACACGGGGATGCCGCGTGCGCGCAGCGGATCGGCCACGCCGGCGACGAGCGGGGCCTCGGGACCGACCACCACGAGGTCGAATCCTCCGCGGGCCTCGACGAACGCCGCGACGGCTTCGGGATCGGTGTAGGCGAGTTCGGGCGTCTCCACGCCGCTCGCTGCGATGCCCGCGTTGCCGGGGGCGCACACGATCTCGTGGGCGGGCGCGCCCGAGGCGGACTCGGCGAGCAGGGCGAGGACGATGGCGTGTTCGCGGGCACCGGGCCCCAGGACGAGGATCTTCACGGAGTCCAGCCTACCGGCGGAGGGGCCCTCGCTAGAGTGAAGCCATGGCGAAGCGGAGGATCGAGGTCTCTGAGGGAATGGCGGCGCTGCGCGCCGCGGCGGCGGGCGAGACCGCCCGACCCGTGCTCGCGACGGCGGTGCGCTTCCTGCTCGAGGAGCTCGCCGAGCTCGCACCCGGCAACTCGGTCGAGGTCCGGGTGCCGCCCTTCGGAGCGACGCAGTGCGTCCAGGGCCCGCGGCACACCCGAGGCACTCCTCCCAACGTGATCGAGACCGACGCCGCGACCTGGATCGCGCTCGCCACGGGCTCGCTCGGCTGGGAGGCGGCGCTCGCGGAGGCGCGGGTCGTCGCGTCGGGATCGCGGGCGAATCTCGACGGCCTGCTCCCCGTGCTGCGGCTGCGCGGCTGAATCCGCGCCCAGGCCGTGCGCCGGCGCACAGCCGAAGCTGCGAGAATGGACGCATGAGTACGTCCGAATCCGCCGCGCCCGCCGAGCAGCCCCTCGCATCCGAGGAGTCTCCCGCCGTGGAGCCCCGCGAACCGATCGTCCGGGAGACCGAGCGCGAGGTCGTGTTGCAGCGATCGGTCCGATTCGGCCGCATCCTGCTGGTCGGCGCGATCATCGGCGCGGTCCTCGGGGTCGCCGTCAGCTTCGCGTATCCCGTGGCCGAGGACGCCGAGTACACGATCAATCAGGTCGTGGGCTTCATGCTGTTCATCGGCGCTGCCGCCGGCTTCGTCGCCGCGGCGCTGCTCTCCCTCATCCTGTCGCTCGTCGCCCGCCGCAATCGCGGCACCGGTGTGGCGATCCAGGCCGACGTGCGATAATCGCAGCACTCACATCGATCGGAGCGATCTCATCATGTTTCAGGGACTCACCGGGTGGCACGGTCTCGCCATCATCTTCATCATCCTCCTGCTGTTCGGCGCGCCGAAGCTGCCGGGGCTGGCGAAGAGCCTCGGGCAGTCGATGCGCATCCTGAAGAAGGAGGTGCGCTCGGACGCCGACGGGGCCGCTGCGGACGACCAGGCGGGGGAGTCGGCTCAGCCGGCGGCTCCCGCCCAGCCCGCGGCACCCGCGGCTGCTCCTGCTGCGACGCAGACGAGCGCCGACGAGCTCGCCCAGGCGAAGGCCGAAGCCGCTGCCGCGAGGGCGGAGGCGGAGGCGCTGCGCGCCGCCGCGGAGAAGCGGGACGCCTAGCGCCGGTCCGCGCAGACGCGAACGGGGGAGGGAGCTTCGGCTCCCTCCCCCGTTCGCGTCTGCGGCGTGCTGGCCAGCTGCGCGGTGCCGGTCAGCTGCTTTGGGTGGCCTCGACCCACTCCAGGTACGCCTCGTCGATCCCGCCGGTGATGTACTCGCCGGTGAAGCAGCTCTCCTCGAGTCGGGTGACGTGATCCTGACCGTCGAGGATCGCGCGGTTCATGCCCTCGACGGTCTGGTACACGAGGTGGTCCGCACCCATCTCGGCGGCGACTTCGGCGTTCGTGCGGCCGTGCGCGATGAGCTCGCCGCGTGAGGGCATGTTGATGCCGTACACGTGCGGCGAGACGACCGGGGGAGCCGCGGACGCGAAGATCACCGACTTCGCTCCAGCGGCCTTCGCCATCTCGACGATCTCTCGCGAGGTGGTGCCGCGCACGATCGAATCGTCGACGAGCAGCACGTCCTTGCCCTTGAACTCGCTGTGCATCGCGTTGAGCTTCTGGCGGACGCTCTTCTTGCGCACGGCCTGACCGGGCATGATGAACGTGCGGCCGACGTAGCGGTTCTTGAAGAAGCCCTCGCGGTACTCGACGCCGAGCTTGCGCGCGAGCTGCATCGCGCTCGGGCGGCCTGAGTCGGGGATCGGCATGACGACGTCGATGTTCACGCCGGGGAGCTCCGCACGTACCTGATCGGCGAGCACGTCGCCGAGACGCAGTCGGGCGTCGTACACCGAGATGCCGCTGAGCACCGAGTCGGGGCGCGCGAGGTAGATGTACTCGAACGCGCAGGGCACGAGCGCCGGGTTCTCGGCGCACTGGCGCGAGTGGAGGGTGCCGTCGGGGGAGATGAGGATCGCCTCGCCCGGTTCGACGTCGCGCACCATCTCGTAGCCGCCCGACTCGAGCACCAGCGACTCGGACGCGACGACCCACTCGTCCGACCCGTTCTCGGCGGTGCGGCGGCCGAGCACGAGGGGCCGGATCCCGAACGGATCGCGGAAGGCGAGCAGGCCGTAGCCCGCGATCATGGCGATCGAGGCGTACGACCCCTCGACGCGCTCGTGCAGCCGCGTGACGGCTGCGAACACCTGGTCGGCATCGAGCGAGAGACCGGTGATGCTCGCCTGCAGCTCGTTGGCGAGCACGTTGAGCAGCAGCTCGGTGTCGGAGTGGGTGTTGAGGTGGCGGCGATCCACGTTGTAGAGCTCGGCCGTGAGCTCGCGCGTGTTCGTCAGGTTGCCGTTGTGCACGAGGATGATGCCGTACGGGGCGCCGACGTAGAACGGCTGCGCCTCCTCCTCTCGGGCGGCGTCGCCCTTCGTCGCGTAGCGCACGTGGCCGAGGCCGACGTTGCCGCTCAGCTGGCGCATGTCGCGGGTGCGATAGGCCTCGCGCACCTGGCCCTTCGCCTTGACCATGTGGAAGAAGTCGCCGTCGAGCGTGGCGATCCCGGTCGAATCCTGACCGCGGTGCTGCAGGAGCAGGAGGCTGTCGTAGACCTGCTGGTTGACTGGCTCGGTTGAGACGATGCCGACGATGCCGCACATACTGTGTGATTGCTCCCTGGGAGTTCGGTGGAGCGCCTGGCAGACGCACCCCCTAGTGTCCCACAGTCCGGCGCCGCACGGCCATCGCTCACGCAGCTCGGACGGCCCGGCCCGTTCCGCGTCATCTCGCGCGGTAAGCTGGTGGTGTGAGCGAAAACGCGTCGATCTATGCCCAGTCCGGAGTCGATACCGCGGCGGGCGACCTCGCCGTCGAGCTGATGAAGTCCGCTGTCGGCCGCACGCACGGCCCCGAGGTGCTCGGAGGGGTCGGCGGATTCGCCGGGATGTTCGACGCCTCCGCCCTGCTGGGCTACCGCCGGCCGTTGCTCGCCTCCTCGACCGACGGCGTCGGCACGAAGGTCGCGATCGCCCAGGCGATCGACAAGCACGACACGATCGGGCAGGACCTCGTCGCGATGGTCGTCGACGACATCGTCGTGGTGGGCGCCAAGCCGCTCTTCATGACCGACTACATCGCCTGCGGCAAGCTCGTCCCCGAGCGGATCGCCGACATCGTGCGCGGCATCGCGGAGGCCTGCGAGGCCACCGGCACCGCGCTCGTCGGCGGCGAGACCGCCGAGCACCCCGGCCTGCTCGGCCCCGACGACTACGACGTCGCCGGCGCCGCGACCGGCGTGGTCGAGGCCGACCGGATGCTGCAGCCCGGCAAGGTGCAGGACGGCGACGTCGTGCTCGCGATGGCCGCATCCGGCCTGCACTCGAACGGTTTCTCGCTCGTGCGCCACATCCTCGCCGAGCGCGGCGTGGGCTACCACGACCACAGCGCCGACCTCGGCGCGAGCTACGGCGAGGCGCTGCTCGTGCCGACGGCGCTCTACACGTCCCCGCTGCTGCGGGTGCTCGAGGATCCCGAACTCGACGGCGCGATCCACTCGCTGAGCCATGTCACCGGAGGCGGCATCGCCGCGAACCTCGCGCGCGTGCTTCCGGTCGGCTCCTGGGTCGAGCTGGATCGCGGCACCTGGTCGCCGCTCCCGGTCTTCCGCCACCTCGCCGACCTCGGCGGGCACACGCTCGAGTCGCTCGAGGGCGCCTGGAACCTCGGCGTCGGCATGTTCGCCGTCGTCGCTGCGGACCGGGCCCCGCAGGTCGCCGCGGCGCTGACGGCCGAGGGGCTCGACACCTGGGTCGCCGGATCGGTGACGATCGGTTCCCGCGACCTCACCGGCTTCGAGCAGGGTGCGAAGGGCGTCGACGGCGGCGCGGTGCGCCTCGTCGGCTCGTTCCGCGACTAGCGGCAGCGCCCGGACCCTCGCCGGCAGGGCGCTACCGGCGGGGGTGCGGAGGATCGGCGGTCTCGATGAGCGCCGTCGCGATCACCGCCAGACCCTCCCCGCGTCCCGTGAACCCCAGGCGATCGGTCGTCGTCGCGGCGAGCGACACCGGCGCTCCCACGAGCTTCGACATCGCCCACTGCGCCGCTTCGCGGCGCGGCGAGAACTTCGGCGAGTTCCCGATGACCTGCACCGAGACGTTGACGGGAGCCCAGCCGGCCTCGGCGAGCTTCGCGAGCGCGAGCCGCACGAACCCGGTGCTCGCTGCGCCCTCGGTGCCCGGCTCGTCGACGCCCACGAGGCCGCCGATGTCGCCGAGTCCGGCCGCGGAGAGCAGCGCGTCGACGACGGCGTGGCAGACGGCGTCCCCGTCGCTGTGCCCGGCGAGGCCGGGTTCGCCCGGCCAGTCGATGCCGGCCAGCCGCAGCGGGGCGCTCGCGTCGTAGGCGTGCACGTCGAACCCGGTGCCGACCCGGATCATGCTTCGCCTCCCGGTCCGACCGCGTTCGCGGTCAGGAAGGAGTCGAGGATCGGCAGATCCTCGGGTGTCGTCAGCTTGTGGGCGCGGAGCTCCCCGGGCACGGTGCGTACCCGGCCGCCGGCGCGCTGCACGACCTCCGCGTCGTCCGTCGGCGGCTCGGAATGGAGAGCCGCCGTCGCATGGGCCGCCGCGAGCACCTCGCGGGGGAATCCCTGCGGGGTCTGCACGGCGACGAGCGGCGCGCGGTCGACCGTCTCGTGCACCATGCCGTTCGCGTCGATGCGCTTCAGCGTGTCGACGACGGGGAGCGCAGGCACGACCGCGTCGCCGGTGCGTCGCACCTCCGCGATCACGCGCTCGAAGAGCGCCGCGCTGGCGAACGGCCGTGCCGCGTCATGGACGAGTACGGTGTCGACGGCTTCGGGGAGCGCGTCGACGCCGAACCGCACCGACTCGTGCCGTTCGCGCCCGCCGTGCACCACCGAGACCTCCCACTGGGAGTGCTCCGGGAGGATGCCGTCGACCAGTTCGAGCGCCTGGGCAGCGCGCGACTCGGGCACGACGATCACCAGGTGGCCGGCGTGCGGGAGCGAGGTGACGACGCCCACGCCGAACTCGACGAGGCTGCGTCCGCGCAGCTCGACGAACGCCTTGGGGACATCTGCTCCGAGGCGCTCCCCGCGGCCCGCGGCGACCAGCACGACGCCGAGCGCTCCGAGGGGGTGCGGGGTGGCGCCTGGCGGTGGGGGTTCGCGGGTGCTCGCGGCGATGCTCATACGGCCCAGGGTACCTCGCGAGGTCGTCGGTTCGGTCGGCGGTCGGGTGCGGGTCGGCCGTGAGGCCGGGCGCGGTGCAGAGGTCGCCGCGCTGCGCCTCGACCTATCGGCACCGATCCACCGTACTGCTATCAGTTTCGCGGAGAATCGGTGAGTCGTAGCGTGAATCGGTGCTCGAGGCGCGCCCGTCGGCGAGGGGCGAGCGGCGAGGGGCGAGGGGCGAGCTGCCAGCGGCGAGCCCGCGCAGGCTCGACAGCGCGTGCGCCCTCGGCCGCGGAAACGACAGCGCCCGGCCGCAGCAGGGCTGCGGCCGGGCGCTGTGCGAGGGCGTGCGCTACGAGGCGAGCACCTCGTCGAGCACTGCGGATGCCTGGTCCTCGTCGGTCTTCTCGGCGAGCGCGAGCTCCGAGACGAGGATCTGGCGCGCCTTCGCGAGCATGCGCTTCTCGCCCGCGGAGAGCGAGCGCACCTCCTGGTCGCGGCGCCAGAGATCGCGGACGACCTCGGAGACCTTGATCACGTCACCGGAGGCGAGCTTCTCGAGGTTCGCCTTGTAGCGGCGGGACCAGTTGGTCGGCTCCTCCGTGAACGGGGCGCGCAGCACCTCGAACACGCGCTCGAGGCCTTCCTGATCGATGACGTCGCGCACGCCGACGAGGTCGCAGTTCTCCGCAGGGACTTCGATCGTGAGATCGCCCTGGTTGACCTGCAGCTTCAGGAAGAGCTTTTCTTCTCCGCCGAGCTTGCGCTTCTTCACCTCGATGATCCTGGCAGCGCCGTGGTGGGGGTAGACAACGGTCTCTCCGACCTCAAATTGCATCGAGTGGCTCCTTTACAGTCCAACCACTAGAATACCACACCCAATTCCCCGGGTTAGGGTCCCCTAAGCTGCGGGGCCCTCTGGCGGGCGGTTATGATGGACCCGGACTGTGCACGCGGCCTCGCGCAGCACGTCAAGGATCATGACACGGTTCGGAGGACCACCTTGAAGACTCGGATCGCCTCGGCTGTCGCACTCGCCGCAGCCCTCGCGCTCGGCGCGACCGGCTGCAGCCTGATCGCACCGCAGGGCACGCTGAAGCCCTACGCTCCCAGCGATGGGGTCGACGTGACCGTCGAGGGCGTCGACATCCGCAACATCATGCTGGTGGCGGACGAGAGCGGCGAGAACTTCAACATCGTCTTCGGCGCGGTCAACCGCACCGGCGCGCCCCAGAACGTCGTGATCAACTTCGTCGGCGAGGGCGGCCGCAGCGCGAGCGCCGAGGTCGAGGTGCCCGAGGGCAGCACGCGCTTCGGCAACCCCGATGGTCCGGTCGAGCCGGTGCTCGTGCCGCTCCCCGGCGTCGCAGTCGGATCGACCGTCGAGGCCTACTTCCAGGCGGGAGGCGCCCCCGAGGTGCAGCACCTCATCCCCGTGCTCGACGGGACCCTCGCCGAGTACCAGGACTACGTGCTCCCGGCCGGCTTCCGCGCTGACGACGAGCAGACCACCCCGCTCGAGGATCTCGATGCCGCCGCGTCGGAGTCGAAGACCGGCGACGACACGAAGGACGCCCCCTCGGAGGAGGCGGACTCGGAGCACGCGGAGTAGCCCGAACGCGGCGGAGCGGATCCGCCGATCCTCGCAGCCCCCGGCCCCTGCGGGTCGGGGGCTGCGTCGTGCTCCGCCGCAACACGCGGCAATAGTGCGCGGCGGCGCTGGCGCTCGCCGATCCCGATTCGTAGATTGGTGGGCGTCAGCCCGTCAGCCGAACGAGGGAGCGCCCATGTCGCCCGAAGCCGCCCGACCGCTCCAGCAGCTCGGATTCATCCATCTGGTGCCCTTCGATCGCGACGACCCCGCGCGCGGGCTCGAGGAGGGGCTGGAGCTCTTCGAGTTCGCCGAGGGGCTCGGGCTCGACAGCGGGTGGGTGCGCACCCGCCACATGCAGTACGGGCTGCCGTCGCCCGCGGGCTTCTTCGCCGCCGCATCCCAGCGGACTCGGCGGATCGGTCTCGGCAGCGCCGTGATCCCGGTCGGGTTCGAGAATCCGTTCCGTCTCGCCGAGGATCTCGCGACCGCGGACCTGCTGTCGGGCGGCCGCGTGCTGGCCGGCGTGAGCGTGCATCCGCCCGCCTCCGACGACGCGGTGAACGACCGCGTGCACGATTCGGGGTGGCGCGAGGAGGACTACGGCTACGGGCGGATCGAGCGCCTGCGCGCGTTCCTCGCGGGCGAGCCGGTGCGCGAGCGCCCCGAGTACGCGGGATTCGGCGGAGACATCGATTCCGAGCGCGTCGAGCCGCACAGTCCGGGGCTCGCCGACCGGCTCTGGTACGGCGGGGGATCCCTGCGCTCGGCCCGGTGGGCCGGCGAAGCGGGACTCAACTGGCTCGTCAGCAACATCAGCTCCGCCGAGAACGGGGTCGACGAGTTCGCACGGGCGCAGCGCGCGCAGATCGACGCATTCCGCGCCGCGCACCCGGACGGGACAGCGGCACGGGCGAGCGTGGCCCGCGTGATCGTGCCCACGGACGGTGCGACCGTCGCCCAGGCGCGCAAGTACCGGGCCTACGCCGAGGCCCGGAATCCGCGCACGGAGCGCGTCCACGGGCGCAACACCATCATCGCGAGAGACGTGCTCGGCTCGCTCGACGAGATCGTGGCGCACATCCGCGACGATCTCGCGTTCCGCGCGGCCGACGACTATCTCTTCGAGCTGCCGTTCGAGTTCGAGCTCGACGACTGGAAGCAGATTCTGACCCAGCTCGCGACCCGGATCGGTCCGGCGCTCGGCTGGCGCCCCGCGCGATGATCGTAAACGTTAACAATCTGGAAGAATAGCATGTTAACTTTAACGCATGAGATCACCGCTCAATAACCCGTTCACCCCCGGCTCGGACACCGTGCCCGAGGTCTGGGCGGGGCGGGTGACGCAACTCACCGAGTGGTCCCAGGTCGTTCGACCACGGCTGCACGCGGGACTGGCGGAGCGCGGACGCACGATCCTGGGCGAGCCCGGCCTCGGCAAGTCGACGCTCGTGCGGCGCATCGCGGCGCACGCGACCGCCGCGGGGGACTGGGCGACCCCGCAGGTGCGCATCCCCGTCGGAGCGGACCCGCTGAAGGCCGTGGCGTCCGCGATCCTGCGCCTCGCTGACCTGGCTGGACTCCCTGCGGCGCGGGAGCAGCGGATCGCGGAGGCCCTGAATCGCGTGCGCGCGGTGGCCGCGAGCGGCATCTCCCTCTCGCTCGATCGCCAAGCGGGACCCGAGCCCTACGTCGCGCTCACCGAGCTGCTCGTCGAGATCGGCGTCGCAGCGAGGCGCGCCGGCAGGGTCGTGCTCGTGCACGTCGACGAGGTGCAGAACATCGTCGACGATCGCGCGCTCTCGCAGCTGCTCATCAGCCTCGGGGACGCCATCACGGTGCGCGTGCCGACCGAACTCCCCGGAGGCGTCGTCGACGAGCTCCCGCTGCCCGTCGCCGTCTATCTCACGGGTCTCCCGGAGTTCTCGGAGCGCGCCTCGTCGCGCAACGGAGCGACGTTCGCGCGCCGATTCGCCACGACGACGCTCGAACCGCTCTCCGACGACGACCTCCGCTTCGCGCTCAGTGCGTTCACCCGCGCCGGATGGGAGGCGGCGGACGGCGCCGGCGGCATCGGGCGCATCCGCATGTCCGCGGACGCCGCGGAGCGGATCGTCTCGCTGAGTCACGGGGAGCCCTTCCTGTTCCAGCTGGCGGGGGAGCGGGCCTGGTACGCGGGCACGGGGGAGACGATCACGCTCGACGACGTGCGGGCGGGGTGGGAGGCCGCGCGGTACGAGGCGGCCGCGCACGTGGAGCGCATCTTCGATCGCCTGCCCGCGAAGGAGCAGGAGTTCGTGCGGTGCATGGCGGAGCTCGAGCCGGGGAAACGCACCGCCACCGGCATCGCGCGCGCCATGGGGTACGCGCACGCCACGAACGTCGGGCCGTTCGCGCAGCGCCTCGATACGGTGCGCGGGATCATCTCGCGGGGCCGCAACTACGCGTTCCGGCACCGCGCGCTCGAGGCGTATCTGACGACCTCCTGGCCGAACGGCTGACGGGCGCCGCCGTCACCCGCGTTCTCCCAGTCGCCCCGAACGTAGAATGGAGGGGTGAGCGACAAACTGCTGCATCTGGTGCGCCACGGCGAGGTGCACAACCCCGACCTGGTGCTGTACGGCCGTCTTCCCGGCTACCGTCTGTCCGAACGGGGGCACCGCATGGCCGAGGCCGCGGCGCTGGAGCTCGCGGGCAGCGACCGTCTCGTCGCCAAGCTCATCGCCTCGCCGCTCGAGCGCGCGCAGGAGTCCGCGCGCCCCATCGCGAGCGCGCTCTCGCTCGAGATCGCGACCGACGAGCGCATCATCGAGCCCACCAACTTCTTCGAGGGCATGCGCAACTCGGGGAGCGACTCGGCGTTCGCGAACCCGCTCTACTGGTACAAGCTCTGGAACCCGCTGCGCCCGAGCTGGGGCGAGCCGTACCGCGAGATCGCGGCGCGGATGCGCGATGCGATGGACGACGCCTGGTCGTCGACCCGCGACGGTGACATCGTGATGGTCTCGCACCAGTCCCCCATCTGGATGGCCCACCTCGACATCGCGGGCCGGTCGCTCGTGCACAACCCCGCGAAGCGCCGGTGCGAGCTCTCGAGCATCACGAGCTTCGAGCGCCGCGGCGAGCGGTGGTTCGAGGTCGACTACCGGACGCCCGCGGCGGATCTGCTCGACGACGCCGTGGACGTGGGTGCCGTATGACCGCGCGCAGCATGAACCGGCGTCGGATCTGGGCGGCGGCCGCGCTGCCGCTCGCGGCAGCGCTCGCGCTCACCGGCTGCAGCGGCGAGGGATCGGACCTCTCGAAGCAGTGGGAGCAGGGGAGCGACAAGGGATACATCGAGGGCGACGGCACGTCGATCAGCATCCCGCCGGGCGACCGCACCGAGCCCGTCGAGTACTCGGGCGAAACCGAGACCGGCGAGCAGTTCGGATCGGCCGATACCTCCGGCAGCGTCACCGTCGTGAACTTCTGGTACGCGGGGTGCGCCCCCTGCCGCGCCGAAGCGCCCGACCTCGTGGCGGCCTACGACGAGTTCTCGTCGCAGGGCGTGCAGTTCGTCGGCGTGAACACGCGCGATCAGGTCGCGCAGGCGCAGCAGTTCAGCGAGGAGTTCGGAGTCGAGTACCCGTCGATCATGGACGTCGCCGGCGGCCGGGAGGTGCAGCGCGCCTTCGCCGGCCAGGTGCCGCTCAACGCCGTTCCGACGACGCTCGTGCTCGACGCCGAGGGGCGCGTCGCGCATCGGGTGATCGGGCAGCTCGCGGCCGAGTCGCAGCTGCGCACGCTGATCCGCGAGACGCTCGACGAGAGCGGCTCCTGAGTTGGATCTGCAGGGGGTCGTCGCCGATGGGCAGCTGCTCGTCGCGTCGCTGATCGCACTCGCGGCAGGGCTCGTGTCCTTCCTTTCTCCGTGCGTGCTGCCGCTCGTGCCGGGCTATCTGGCATACGTCGGCGCGAGTGCCGATGCGAGCCCCGGAGCCGGCGTCGAGCGACCGACGCGGCGACGGCTCGTCCTCGGGGTGCTGCTCTTCATCGCGGGTTTCACCGTAGTGCTCGTCGGCATCATGGCGGCGGCCGGATCGATCGGGATCTGGCTGCTGGAGTGGGAATATGTGATCACCCGCGTCATGGGAGTGCTCGTGATCCTCATGGGACTCGTCTTCGTCGGCCTCTTCGGCCGCATGCAGATGACGAAGAAGCTCAGGGTGAAGCCGCGCCTCGGTCTAATCGGAGCGCCCGTTCTCGGTGTGGTGTTTGCCGTCGGGTGGACGCCGTGCATGGGTCCGACGCTCGCGACGATCATGGCGCTGAGTCTTCAGCAAGGGTCAGTCTCGCGTTCTGTGCTGCTGGCAGTGCTCTACTGCTTCGGGCTCGGGATCCCGTTCGTGCTCGCCGCATTCGGCTTCGGGTGGATGACGCAGACGATGACATTCTTCAAACGGCATATCCGTGCCGTGAACCTGATCGGCGGGGGGCTGCTGATCCTCATCGGTCTCCTGATGGTGACCGGACTCTGGAGTCGCATGATGTTCGCATTGCAGGCGGTGATCGGCGGATATGTCACGCCCCTCTGATTACGACGACGGGACCGGGGCGGGCGGCGTCCGCGCCGAATCGCCCGAGCTCGGCCTCCGCGGCTGGCTGCGGTGGTTCTGGCGCCAGCTGACCAGCATGCGGGTCGCCCTGATCCTGCTCCTCATGCTCGCCGTCGCGGCGATCCCGGGCTCGCTGCTGCCGCAGCGCAGCGCAGACCCGAACGGCGTGATCCAGTACGAGAACGATCACCCGAAGCTCTTCCCGATCCTCGACGCCTTCCCGATCCAGGCCTTCGACGTCTACGGCTCGGTGTGGTTCTCATCGATCTACCTGCTGCTCTTCATCTCGCTGATCGGCTGCGTGCTGCCGCGCATCGCGCACCACTGGAAGGCGTGGCGCGGGCAGCCGCCGAAGACCCCGGCCCGACTGCAGCGGATGGCGGGATTCACCGAGATCCGCGTCTCCAACCCCGACGCGAGCGATGCCGAGCGCGAGGAGTTCGCGGCGCGCGCCGTCGCCGAGGCCGCGGCGATCCTGAAGCGCATGCGCTATCGGGTGCAGGTGCAGCGCGTCGAGCGGCGGGGTGCGGTCGAGCTGTCGGCTTCCGCGGAGCGCGGGTACCTGCGCGAGACCGGCAACCTGCTCTTCCACTCGGCGCTCGTGGGCGTGCTCGTCAGCGTCGCCGTCGGCGGCCTGTACACCTTCAATGGCCAGAAGGTGCTCTTCGAGGGCGAGACGATGGTGAACCAGCTGATCGACTACGACACCGTGAACTCGGGCAACTGGTTCCAGTCGGGCAGCCTCGACCCGTTCGGGCTCCGGCTCAACGACCTCGACGTCACGTACGTCACGCCCGACGACGGCAACATCGATGCGCTCGGCCTGGTCAAGGACTACACCGCCAACATGACGCTCATCGCGCCGGACGGCACGGAGTCGGAGGAGACGATCCGCGTCAACCATCCGCTGCGCGTGCACGGCTCGCCGATCTACCTCATCGCCAACGGCTACGCGCCGCAGGTCACGATCCGCAATGCAGCGGGCACGGTCGTCTACAGCGAGTCGATGCCGTTCATCCCGCAGGACAACATGACGATGACCTCCCTCGGCGTGCTGAAGGTGCCGTACGGGATCACGGACGCCGATGGCGAGCAGGTGCAGATGGGCCTGCGCGGATTCTTCTATCCCACCCAGGTGGAGCTCGAGAGCGGCGCCTACACGTCCAACTACCCGGACCTCGAGAACCCGCTGCTCACGCTCGACGTGTTCACCGGAGACCTCGGGCTCGACGGCGGGATCCCGCAGTCGGTGTACGCGCTCGACACGTCGAACATGGACCAGTTGACGGGGCGCGCGGTCGACAAGAAGTCTCTCGAGCTGAGGCCGGGCCAGACCGTGGATCTGCCGAACGGGCTCGGGACGATCACGCTCGATGCGGTGCCCCGCTACGCGTCGTTCGACGTGATGCGCAACCCCGCCCAGATCTGGGTGCTCGTGTTCGCGCTGCTCTCGCTCGGCGGGCTCATCTGGTCGCTGTTCGTGCCGCGCCGGCGCATGTGGGCGAAGGCCGTGACGACCGATGACGGCATCGTGCTGCAGTACGCGGCGCTCGCCCGCGGCGACGATCCGTCGCTCGAGCGCGCGGTGGAGGAGTTCCGCGACCGGCACCGCGACGCGCTGTAGGCGCGCTCGCACGGCTGAGCCCAGTGCCGCCGCACGACGGGCGAGGATCCGGGTCAGTTTGGGGGTGTGTTGGGCGCCAACACACCCCCAAACTGACCCGGATCCTCGTGAGAGGGTCGGCGATCCGAGATAGCCTCCGCGGGAAGCGTCCGGAAGCAAGAGAACCGCCCGGCACCGCCGCGTCCGAAGACGCGCGGTGCCGGGCGGCGATGGACGGCCGTTCGTCCCCCGAACGGCCGACCGGGGCGGCCGGTCCCCCAACCGGCCGGGTCCTGCTACTTCGCGTCCCCCGCGGCCGAGGCCTTCTGCGAGAAGTACACGGGGATCAGCGAGAGCACGATCATCACGGTCGCGACGACGTTGACCTGGTTGACCTCGTTCGGGCGCGCCATCTGGTTCATGATCCAGAGGGGCAGCGTCTCGACCCCCGGGGGAGCGGTGAAGATCGTGACCACGATCTCGTCGAACGAGAGCGCGAAGGCGAGCAGCCCGCCCGCGATGAACGCGCTGCGGAACTGCGGGAAGGTGACGAGCCGGAACGTCTGCGAGATGCCGGCGCCGAGGTCCATCGACGCCTCCTCGAGGTTCGGGTTCATGCGGCGCAGGCGGGCGATCACGTTGTTGAAGACCATGACCACGCAGAAGGTGGCGTGGGCGATGATCATGCCCCAGTACCCCACATTGATGCCCATCGGCTTCAGCACCTGGTGGAAGGTGTTCGACAGCGCGACACCGGTGACGATGCCGGGCAGCGTGATCGGCAGGATGATGAGCAGGTTCACGGTGTGCTGTCCGAAGAACTTGAACCGCTGCAGGGCGAACGATGCGAGCGTGCCGAGCACCAGCGCGAACGCCGTCGCGACGGCGGCGACGATCACCGAGTTCAGCACCGCCGCGTGGACGGCGGGGTTCGCGAGCGCGAGGCGCCACCACTCGAGCGAGAATCCGGGGATGGGCCAGCCGGGCACCCGGCCGGCGTTGAACGAGTTCATGATGATCACGAACAGCGGGATGTACATGAATCCCAGTGCGATGACGGTGATCGCGATGAGCGCGATCCTGGTGCCGCGATTCAGGCGAAGCATGTCGGGTCTCCTTCGATCCGGGCGGCCGGTTAGAGGTTGTCGAGTGCGCCGGTGCGGCGGACCAGGTTGAGGTACACGACCACGAGCACGATCGGCACGATCGAGAATGCGGCGGCGAGCGGAGGGTTGAGGTTGATGTTCTGCGCGATGACGCTGCCGATCATCTGCGTGGATCCGCCGGTGTAGATCGCCGCGATGTAGTCGCCGAGGCTGAGCGAGAATGTGAAGATCGACCCCGCGATGAGGGAGGGCAGGAGGAGCGGTGCCACGATCGTGCGGATCGTGCGGAATCCGCTCGCCCCGAGATCGGACGAGGCGTCGAAGAGGTTCGCCGGGATCTGGGCGACGGCGGCGTAGACCGGGATCGCCATGTACGGGAACCAGAGGTAGACGAGGGTGAGGATCACGGCGACCACGCCGAAGCCCGGGCCCTTGATGCCGAAGAACGAGAGCGACCAGTTGAAGAAGCCCTCGTCGGTCCAGACGAGGCGCATGGCGATGATCTTGACGAGGTAGCCGGCCCAGAGCGGGAGCGTGACGAGCACGGCCAGCACGGCGCGGGCCCGCGGGCCCGCGATCTTCGCCATGAAGACGGCGAGCGGTACGGAGAAGAGCGCGCAGATCGCGGTGACGGCGAGGGCGATGCCGAGGGTGCGGAGCGTGGTCGCCACGTAGGCCGGGGTGGTGAAGAGCTGCTGGAAGTTCTCGAGCGTGAATCCGGGCTTCACGCGCGAGGTGAAGGGGTCCGTCGTCCAGAACGAGGTCATGAGCAGCAGGACGAGCGACAGGATGTAGACGCCGACGAGCCAGGTCATGGGGAGCGCCAGCAGCGACGCGAGTCTGGCGCGCGGGTGCCGGTAGAGCGCCGTCGAGAGCGGCTTGGGTCGGCGTTCGAAAACGGTCTTGGTGCTCACGGTGGGTCCTCGCTGACGGGTGTGAGGCGAACGGGGTGGAGAGGTGCGGGCGATGCCCGGGTGGATCGTGTCGGGCGATGCCCGGATGGGGTGCGAGGGCCTGCGGGTCGGAATCCGGCCGGATTCCGGCCCGCAGGCGTCTCGGTCACTCGGTGGCGGGGATCAGCCCTTCACCGTGGCCCAGGCCTGAGTCCAGTCCTGGTAGTTGGTGCACTGCACGTCGGTGCGGCCGTCGATGCACTGATCGATGGGGGTCGTCCAGAACCACACGTTCTTGTAGTACTCCTCATCGGTGGCGTTGTAGTAGTCGCAGTGCTCCTTGGCCTCGTCGCTGGTCTCGCAGAACGCGCCGTTCGCGGGAGCCATGCCGAAGTTCATCGCGATCTGGCCGTTGACCTCGGGGGAACTGGTGTAGTCCATCCACGCGTAGGCGCAGTTCGGGCTCTTCGCCTCGGCGGCGAGCATCCAGGCGTCCGACCATCCGGTCGAGCCCTCCTGCGGCAGCACGCTCTTGAACTTCTCGTCCTCGGTCGCCTTGCGCAGCACCTCCCAGGAGGTGCCGACGACGGAGTTGCCGCCGGTGAACGAGGTGACGTTGGTCGCGGGCGCCCAGTACTCCGACACCATCTTGTTCTGCTGCTTCAGCAGGTCGGTCGCGGCCTGCAGCTGCTTCTCGTCGAGGGCGTAGGGATTCTCGATCCCCAGGTCGGGCTGCGTCGCCATGAGGTAGATCGCGGCGTCCGCGATGTAGATCGGGCTGTCGTACGCGGCGATCTTTCCGGCGTACGGGCTGTCCTGCTCCCACACGACGTCCCAGCTGTCGGGAGCCTCCTTGACCACGTCGGAGTTGTACTCCAGGATGTTCGCGCCGCGTCCGATCGGGATGCCGTAGACGTTGCCGTTCAGGGTGTCGTAGAGCTGGCCCTTCATGCCCTCGACGATGTCGTCGCCGAAGTTGGGGATCAGGTCGGTGTTGAGCGGCTGCACGTTGCCGTCGACGATCAGGCGGAGGCTGGCGTCGCCCGAGGCCGAGACGAGGTCGTACTCGCCCGTGCGCATGAGCTGGACGGCCTCATCGCTGGTCGCGAAGACCTTGCGGTTGACGACGCAGCCGGTCTCCTCGGTGAACTTGTCGGACCAGGCCGGCTCGACGAAGCCGGACCAGGCGAGGATGTTGACCTCTTTCTCATTGTCGCCGAGCTTGTCCATCGCGGGGATCTCGGGCACATCGATCTGGAGGCCGCCTGCGGCCTCGCCGCCCCCCTTTGCGTCATCTCCCGAGCTGGCGCAGCCGGAGAGCGCCAGGCCGACCGCCGCGAGCAGGGCCGCGGGTGCGAGCAGTTTCTTGTTCATCGTTACTCCTTTGTGGTGCGATGCGTGGTTCGGATGGTTCGGGTGGAGCCGCGCGGGACGGACCCGGATCGCGGCTTCTCGGGGTCAGGCCGCGTTCGGGACCGCGACCGCGTGGTCGCGGGAGAAGCGGAGGCTGACCGCGTCGCCGCGGCCGATGCCGGTCGCGGTGCTGGGGGCCTGGGTGTTCTGCTGCTCCGAGATGAAGCGGAAGCCTCCCTCGGCCTCGACGAGGTAGCGCGTGTGCGCCCCCGCGTAGACCGCCTCGACGATGTTGCCCGGCACGGCGATCGTGCCTGCCTCGACGGGAGCGGTCGGGTCCGCCAGCGCGACCCGCTCGGGGCGCACGCTGTGAGGAGCCGCGTCGCCGAGGATCCGGTGCGCGTCGTCGCCCTTCAGCAGGTTCGTGACGCCGAGGAACTTCGCGACGAACTCGGTCTGCGGGTACTCGTAGACCTCGCGCGGGCTGCCGACCTGCTCGATCTTGCCGCCGTTGAACACGGCGACGCGGTCGGAGAGCGTGAGCGCCTCCTCCTGGTCGTGCGTGACGAAGACGAAGGTGATGCCGACCTCGCGCTGGATCTGCTTGAGCTCGAACTGCATCTGCTCGCGGAGCTGCTTGTCGAGCGCGCCGAGCGGCTCGTCGAGCAGCAGCACCTTCGGGCGCAGGATCAGGGCGCGGGCCAGTGCGATGCGCTGGCGCTGGCCGCCCGAGAGCTGGGACGGGCGGCGCTCCGCGACGTGGGAGAGCTGCACCTGCTCGAGGGACTCGCCCACGAGCTTCGCCCGCTCGGCCTTGCCGACGCCGCGTACCTTGAGGCCGTAGGCGACGTTCTCCGCGATCGAGAGGTGCGGGAACAGCGCGTAGTCCTGGAAGACGGTGTTGACCTCGCGGTCGAACGGGGCCGCGCTCGTGACGTCGGTGCCGTGGAGCAGGATGCGTCCGGCCGTCGGCTCCTCGAAGCCGGCGATCATGCGGAGCACCGTGGTCTTGCCGGATCCCGAGGGTCCGAGCATCGAGAAGAACTCGCCGGCGCGGATGTCGATGTCGAGATCCTTGACCGCGACCAGATCGCCGAACTGCTTGTGGACTCCCTGGACCGAGACGGCGATGTCGCCGCGGTCTGCGGGGGGTGTGGTGTGGCTCATGATGCCGAAGCTCCTCAACGTCGTTGTCGAACCGATGCTTTGAACCATAACATATGTTTTTATAGGTTTTAAACCCCGGCGGGATCCAGGGATCACGTTTCGGTCACGGCGGTTCAGCGATTCCTCACCGCCGACGTGGCACACTCGAATGAGCGCGGACGACTGAGGGAGGCCCGAGATGACCAGCATCCTGGCCCAGGTGCCGCCGAGCCGGCTCCGCAGCGCCGCCTTCTCGCCGATCGGCGATGAGGGGCGCACCGAGCTCGTCGAAGCTCGGATCGTGCAGGCGATCTCGGTCGGGGCGTTCTCCGAGGGGGAGCGGCTGCCGAGCGAGACCGAGCTCTCATCGATGCTCGGCGTCGCGGTCGTGACCGTGCGCGAGGCGCTGGGGGCCCTGCGCCATCGCGGGCTGATCGACACGCGGCGCGGCAGGAACGGCGGGAGCTTCGTGCGCTCGAGCCACGGCGCCGTCGAAGAGGTCAACGCGCTCGCGCTCATGACCATGCCCCGCGTCGCGCTCGCCGACCTCGGGGTGCACTACGAGGCGATCTCGGCCGCGTGCGCGGAGTACGCCTGCCAGCGGGCCACTCCCGAGGAGCTGCATGTCGTCGAGACGATCCTCGACGCGACCCGCGAGCTCCCGCGGCAGTCGTGGCGCAGGCGCGTCACCGAGGTGCAGCTCGAACTCGCCGCCCTCAGCCAGTCCGTGCGCCTCACCAACGAGCACGTGCGCGTGCAGACCGAGTTCACGCCGCTGCTCGCGCTGCAGGATCTCGACACGGACGCGCGGCTCGCCACGCACGACGCGCTCGTCGAGCAGATCGCGGCGACGCGCGCGGGCGAGGTCGCGGCCGCTCGCGCCTCGGTGCGCCGCAGCATCCGGGCATCGGTGCGCTGGCTCGTCGGCTTCCGTGCGGAACTGATCGCGACGCAGCAGGACGGCGGCCTTCGTGCCACACTGGAGGGACGTCGGGGGGCGAGCTCATCTGCCGACGGATTCGACGGTCTCGATGGAGAGGGGCGCCAGTGACGGCAACGGCGGAGCGATCGCTCGCACGAGCGATGCGACTGGTCGACGAGTTCTTCGACGGCGTCTTCGCTCCGCTCGAGGCCTGGCTGCCCGATCTCGCGGAGCGCTTGACCGAGCGCCTCACCCACGGGCGCATGACCGGGCCGCAGCTCGCCGAGTTCGTTCGGGCGGATGCCGATCGGATCCTGGATCAGCGCAGCCGGCCGCTCTACGGCGCAGGATACTGCGCGAGCGATCTCGTGGTGCACGAGGGCAATCCGCTCGCCTGGTGGCAGGGCGCTGACCGGTTGCTGCTCGGCGCCTCGATGTTCGGGCCGGGCCAGGCGGCGATCGATCTTGTGCGTTTGGAATGGTACCGCGTGCCGGAGTCGACGGGGCGGCGGCACGTCGCCGGGCCCTTCGTCGACTACCTCTGCTCGAACGAGATCACCATCACCTCGTCGATGCCGGTCGACATCGACGGCCGTTTCGGCGGCGTGATCTGCGCCGACGTGCTCGTCGCGTCGCTCGAGGAGGCGCTGCTCCCGCGCATCTCGGAGTTCGCCGATGCGACGCTGGTGAACGCGAGCGGTCGCGTCGTGGTGTCCTCCGATCCCGACTACGAGACGGGCGACCGGTATCCCGGCGCGGACCCGGAGCTCGGGATCGAAGCACTCGACGCGCCGCGCCGGATCGTGAGCTCGGAGCGCTATCCCTTCTCGCTCATCGCCGCCGCCTGACCGCGCGCGGCTCCGGCGACGGGCCGCGCGTGTGCGCAGATGTGCGGAGGCCGACCCTGCGTGTTGCGGTTCCCGATGGGCGCGGCGTAGAACAGAACCGGGTCGGTTCCCCCCGGTCCTCCCCCCTCGCTCGATCCCCCCGGCGAGGAGAAGAGCACGGTCCCGCGCCGGTCGGCCGGGGCCGTGCTCTCCAGCACCGTCCCGAGGTTCGTCGCACCGATCCTGCCGCGGGGTCGACTGCCGGCGCGCTTCTGCGGCGCGCGTCTTTCACACTTCATCTGAGGGTGTGAAGGGCCGACGCCTATCGTCGAGACAGGCGCATCGGTCGCATTCGGATCGCACCCGGCGGCGCGGATGCTCCGACGAGCATCGGGGAGGGGCATCATGCTGGCTGTAGAACGGCGCGAACGGATCGCGCGGGAGCTCGAGTTGCGCGGACGGGTCGAGGTCGCGGCATTCGCTCGGATCTGGGGGTTCTCCCAGATGACGATCCGCCGGGACCTCGATGTGCTCGAGCGCGACGGGCTGGTTCGCCGGGTGCGCGGCGGAGCGGTGGCGGTGGACGCCGGAGGGACGCGGATCGACGCACCCGTCCGCGGGACCCTGGGCTTCATCATCCCCGAGGCTACGCACGAGTTCCGCGAGATGGTGCGCGGAGCGGGGGCGCTTGCACAGTCCGAGGGGTTCCGCATGCTCATCGGGACATCAGGGGATTCCTGCACGGAGGAGCTCCGGCACCTGGCGCGGATGGGCGAGCGGTCGGTCGATGCGATTCTCCTCGCCCCCGCCGAGGTGTCGGGGCCGGATGACGGCCAACGCTGGGAACGACTGCGCTCGGTACCGACCCCGCTCGTCATCGTCGACGGGCCGAAGGGACTGTCCGCGCGTGGGGTCGCTTCCGACGTCGTGGAGGCCGACCGTTCGCTCGCCGCTCGGGTCGCTGTCCAGCATCTCGCGTCGCAGGGGCATCGTGGCGTCGCGCTCTTCCTGCGCGAGGGGCGAGGAGCGTCCGACATCCTGGAGGGCTATCGAGGGGCCGTCGAAACGCATGGGCTCGACCACGAGGCGCCGATGCTCCGCCGGCCCGGTCTCGTCGCCGCCGAGCGTGTCGGAGCCGGCGTCGCGGACTTCGTCGGCCGTTGCCTTGACTCGGGGACCAGCGCGATACTCGTCGCTCCAGACGAGGCCGCTATGGAGCTCGTCGAGGCGATCCGGGAGAGGGGCCTCCGCGTACCGCGGGACCTGTCGATCGTCACGGTCGGGGACAGCGTCGCAGCGCTGACCAGCGTGCGGTTCACGTCGGTCGCGACTCCGGCCTGGGCGCTCGGGCATCAGGCGGCGGAGACGGCGCTGCTGCGGCTGAGAACGACTGCCCCGCTGCCTGCGCGCCGGGTCTCGCTCGTCCCGAGCCTCACGGAACGGGAGTCGACCGCGGGCGGCGCCGCATCGCGGCCCATCCGCTCAGAGCAGGTGTCCGCCGCCTGAGAGCTTCATGCGGTTGACCAGGTTCTTCACGTCCTGGGCGCGACTCTTGGAGGTCACGAGCAGCACGTCGGCGGTATCGACCACCACGACGTCCTCGACGCCCACGAGGGCGACGAGCCGGTCGCTGTCGGACGAGACCACGATGCCGCTCGATGCGTCGGAGAGCACCTGGGCGCCGTCGCCGAGCACCGCGAGGTCGCTCCCGCGCCCGCGGGTGAGCAGGGTCGCGACCGAGGCGAAGTCGCCCACGTCGTCCCAGTCGAAGTGCGCCGCGACGCACACCATCTTGCCTGCCGCGGCAGCGGGTTCGGCGACCGTGTAGTCGATCGCGATCTTCGGCAGCGTCGGCCAGAGGCGCTCGCGCGCCTCGGCTCCGCGCTTCGTGCCCCACGCGGCGGCGATCTCCCGGAGGGCGCGCACCATCTCGGGCTCGGCGAGCGCCATCTGGTCGAGCAGCACGGTCGCCCGGGCGATGAACATGCCGGCGTTCCACAGGTACCCGCCCGAGGCGAGGTAGTCCCGGGCCGTCGCGGCGTCGGGCTTCTCGACGAACTCCGTCACGTCGTAGACGTCGAAGGGGGCGAGGTCGCCGCGGGCGCCGCCGCAGGAGATGTATCCGAACCCCGTGGCCGGGTGGCTCGGGTGGATCCCGATCGTGGCGATGTAGCCCTGGTCGGCCGCCTGCACCGCTGTGGCGACCGCGCGCTGGAAGAGCACCTCGCCGCGGATCACGTGGTCGGCGGCGAACGATCCCAGGATCGCATCGGGGTCGCGCAGCTCGAGGATCGCGGCGGCGAGCCCGATCGCGGCGGACGAGTCCTTCGGCTCGCTCTCGGTGATGAGGTTGTGCGGGAGGAGCTCCGGCAGCTGCTCGACGACGGAGTCGCGGTGCCGATTGCCGGTCACGACGAGGATCCGATCGGCCGGCGCGATCGGGGAGAGCCGCTCCCACGTCGCACGGAGCAGGGAGTCCCCCGAGCCGGTGAGGTCGAGGAGGAACTTCGGGGCGCTCGCCCGTGACAGGGGCCAGAGCCGGGACCCCACGCCGCCCGCGGGGATCACGCAGGTGAGCCGCTCGATCGCGGACGAGGTCGATGCACGCTCGGTCATGGATCCAGCGTAGCCCGGCCCCGCCTGGGAGCGATGCGGGATCGCCGCGGGTCCCGAGCCGCCGGCGCCGCGCGGGCGACGTATCATCTGATGAATCGGCGTGTCTGTCGCGCTCCGCGCGTGCCGGGGAGCGCCGAGATTGGTGCCATAATAGGAGTCGCAGCGGATTCTCAGTCATGCCCAGATTTCGGGTCTGGCCGCGCATGCTGAGGCCGAAGACGTCAGCTGCCGGGGGAGCACCTCGGCGAAGCAGGACCAAGGAGGAAGCCCGTGTCAGCCCAAACGGCAGAGGCCGCACCCGCGGCGAAGAAGAAGGGTCGGCCGGGAGGCACGCTCTACCGCGGCAACGAGGGCATGTGGTCCTGGGTGCTGCACCGCATCACGGGAGTCGCGATCTTCTTCTTCCTGCTCGTGCACGTGCTCGACACGGCGCTCGTCCGGGTGAGCCCCGAGGCCTACAACGCCGTCATGAGCACGTACAAGACCCCGGTCATGGGGCTCGGCGAGGCCGCTCTGGTCGGCGCGATCGTCTTCCACGCGTACAACGGCATCCGGATCATCCTCGTCGACTACTGGCGCAAGGGCGCCCAGTACCACAAGACGATGTTCTGGATCGTCATGGGCCTCTGGGTCGTCACGATGGCCGGCTTCCTGCCGCGCCACCTGATGAACGTGTTCGGGCACTAGGCGAGGGATCGAAAAATGACGATGACGATTGACGCTCCGCGCTCGCAGGCCCCCGCCAAGAAGCGCACCAACTGGGAGAAGCGCGGCTGGATCTACATGCGCGTCTCCGGCGTGCTGCTCGTGGTGCTCGTGTTCGGCCACCTCTTCTCCAACCTCATGATCGGCGATGGCGTGCACGCCATCGACTTCGGTTTCGTCGGCGGCAAGCTCGCGAACCCGTTCTGGAAGGTCTGGGACACGCTCCTGCTCTGGCTCGCGCTCATCCACGGCGCCAACGGCATGCGGACGATCGTGAACGACTACGTGTCGCGCCCCGGGCTCGCGAAGGCCTTCAAGGTCGCGCTCTTCCTCTCGGCGGCGCTGCTGATCCTGCTCGGCACGTTCGTGATCTACACGCTCGATCCCTGCCCGGCAGGCGCTGATCCGGCGCTCGTCGCCTCCTTCTGCGCCGCCGGCTGATCCGCCGCGCGATCGCACCAGAATTTCGGAATCGAAGATAGGACTCACGTGAGCACCAACACCCACGAGGGCGAGGACGTCACCGTCAAGGACGGGGTCACCTACCACCAGTTCGACGTCGTGATCATCGGCGCGGGCGGCGCGGGCATGCGCGCCGCCATCGAGGCGGGCCCCAAGGCGAAGACCGCCGTCATCACCAAGCTCTACCCGACCCGCTCCCACACGGGCGCGGCGCAGGGCGGCATGGCCGCCGCGCTCGCGAACGTCGAGGAGGACAACTGGGAGTGGCACACCTTCGACACCGTCAAGGGCGGCGACTACCTCGTCGACCAGGACGCCGCGGAGATCCTCGCCAAGGAGGCCATCGACGCGGTCATCGACCTCGAGAACATGGGCCTGCCGTTCAACCGCACGCCCGAGGGCAAGATCGACCAGCGCCGCTTCGGCGGCCACACCCGCGATCACGGCAAGGCCGCGGTCCGCCGCGCCTGCTACGCCGCCGACCGCACGGGCCACATGATCCTGCAGACGCTCTTCCAGAACTGCGTGAAGCTCGGCGTCAACTTCTTCAACGAGTACTACGCGCTCGACCTGGTGATGACGGGAGAGGGCGCGGACCGCCGCCCCTCGGGCGTCGTCGCCTACGACCTCGCGAGCGGCGAGCTGCACGTCTTCCAGGCGAAGTCGATCGTCTTCGCGACGGGCGGCTTCGGCAAGATCTTCAAGACCACGTCGAACGCGCACACCCTCACGGGCGACGGCGTCGGCATCGTGTGGCGCAAGGGACTGCCGCTCGAGGACATGGAGTTCTACCAGTTCCACCCGACGGGCCTCGCGGGCCTCGGCATCCTCCTCACGGAGGGCGCTCGCGGCGAAGGCGCGATCCTGCGCAACGCCTCGGGCGAGCGCTTCATGGAGCGCTACGCCCCCACCATCAAGGACCTCGCGCCCCGCGACATCGTGGCCAGGTCCATGGTGCAGGAGGTGCTCGACGGCCGCGGCGCCGGCCCGCACAAGGACTACGTCTACCTCGACTGCACCCACCTGGGCGCCGAAGTGCTCGAGACGAAGCTCCCCGATATCACCGAGTTCGCCCGAACCTACCTGGGTGTCGACCCGGTGACCGACCCGGTGCCCGTCTTCCCCACCGCGCACTACGCGATGGGCGGCATCCCGACCAACGTGCAGGCCGAGGTGCTGCGCGACAACGACACCGTCGTCCCCGGCCTCTACGCCGCGGGCGAGTGCGCCTGCGTGTCGGTGCACGGGTCGAACCGCCTGGGCACCAATTCGCTGCTCGACATCAACGTGTTCGGCAAGCGCGCGGGCAACGCCGCAGCCGACTACGCGGCCGGGGCCGAGTTCGTGCCGCTGCCCGAGGATCCCGCCAAGGAGGTCCGCGAGCTGGTCGAGGGGCTGCGGAACGGCACCGGCACCGAGCGGGTCGCGGACCTGCGGCGCGAGCTGCAGGAGACGATGGACCGCGGCGCCCAGGTGTTCCGCACCGAGGAGTCGCTGACCCAGGTGCTCGGCGTGATCCACGACCTCCGAGTCCGCTACATGAACGTCGGCGTGCAGGATCGCGGCCGCCGCTTCAACACCGACCTGCTCGAGGCCATCGAACTGGGCTTCCTGCTCGACCTCGCCGAGGTGCTCGCCTACACCGCGCGCAACCGCAAGGAGAGCCGCGGCGGCCACATGCGCGACGACTACCCGAAGCGCGACGATGAGAACTACATGAAGCACACCATGGCGTACCTCGTCGGAGACCCGCACTCGCCGAACCCCGACGACCACATCCGCCTGGATTGGAAGCCGGTCGTATTCACGAAGAACGAGCAGGGCGAGCTGCGCTACCCGCCGCTGGAGAGGAAGTACTGAGCATGAGCACCGCAACCGCCGAAGCTTCGACGGCCGACGCCCCCGAGGTGCCGAAGCCGTTCACCGTCACCTTCCTCATCCGCCGCTACCTCCCCGAGTCGGGCCGCGAGGCCTACTGGGAGGACTTCGACGTCGAGATGTACCCCACGGACCGCGTGCTCGACGCCCTGCACAAGATCAAGTGGGACGTCGACGGGACGCTCGCGTTCCGCCGTTCCTGCGCCCACGGCGTCTGCGGCTCCGACGCCATGCGGATCAACGGCCGCAACCGCCTGGCGTGCAAGACCCTGATCAAGGATCTCGACATCACCAAGCCGATCTACGTCGAGGCGATCAAGGGCCTGCCGCTCGAGAAGGACCTCATCGTCGACATGGAGCCGTTCTTCGCCTCCTACCGCCAGGTGCAGCCGTTCCTCGTCTCGAACAGCGCGCCGGAGCCCGGCAAGGAGCGCCTGCAGTCCGCCGAGGATCGCGAGCGCTTCGACGACACGACGAAGTGCATCCTGTGCGCGGCGTGCACCACCTCGTGCCCCGTGTTCTGGACCGACGGCCAGTACTTCGGCCCGGCGGCGATCGTCAACGCGCACCGTTTCATCTTCGACTCGCGCGACGACAACGCGCAGGTGCGCCTCGACGTGCTCAACGACACCGAGGGCGTGTGGCGCTGCCGCACCACCTTCAACTGCACCGACGCGTGCCCCCGAGGCATCCAGGTCACCAAGGCCATCGCCGAGGTCAAGGCGGCGATCCGCACCGGCAAGACCGCGTAGCGCGCCGTCCGAGGCGCCGCGGCTCCTCGGATACAGTTGCCGTATGACGAAGCCCCGCGACTCCGCCCGTGCATCGGGCGAGGGCCGCGGGGCTTCGGCGTTGCAGCAGCAGGCGACCCGCTGGCAGCAGCTCTGGTCGCGCGCGCAGCGCACGCGACCGTGGCGCGCGTTCTCCCGCTTCACCGATGTCGGCGGGAACGTGCTCGCGGCGGGCATGAGCTATCAGGCGCTCTTCGCGATCTTCGCCGCGCTCTACATCGGCTTCGGCCTCGTCGGCATCTGGCTGCGCGGCCGCCCCGAGCTGCTCGAGCAGCTCGTCGATCAGATCAACCTGTTCGTCCCGGGGTTGATCGGCGACGACGAGGGCGGAAACGGCATCGTGTCCTTGAACGCCGTGCTGCAGACCCGTGCGATCGACTGGACCAGCATCGTCGCGGGCGTCTCGCTGCTGTGGGTCGCGATGACGTGGTTCACCGGAACGCGCCGCGCCATCCGCATCATCTTCGACCTCGAGGTGACGCAGTACCGCAACGCCGCGCTCCTGAAACTGCGCGACCTCGTGCTCGCGCTGGGCTTCTTCGTCGCGATCCTCATCTCGGCGGGGCTCACGGTGCTCAGCACGAGCTTCATGGACAGCGTCATCGGCTGGCTCGGCTGGGACCCCGAGAACTGGCTCGTCGGCGGCCTCGGCACCGTCACGCGATACGCCGCGATGTACGTCTTCGACCTGCTGGTGCTCGTCGCGATCCACTACTTCCTCGCCGAGGTGCGGGTGGGCCGCTGGCGCCTGCTGACGGGGTGCGCGCTCGGCAGTGCCGCGCTCTTCGGGCTCAAGGTGCTCGGTGCCACCCTGCTGAGCGGGACGACGAGCAACCCGCTGCTCGCGTCCTTCGCCGTGCTGGTCGGCCTGCTCGTCTGGTTCAACCTGATCTGCAGGGTGCTGCTGCTCACCGCGACGTGGATCGCCACGGGCGCTGACCGCGAGCTGGGCCTGCCCGAGGGCTGAGCGGATCGGACCCGCAGCCCCACCCGCGACTCCGCCGCATGCGGCCGCTCGGCGGCGACGGAGTCAGAGGAGGCAGCTCGGCATCGCCCCGGACACGGGCTCCCAGGCCGAGCCGCGGCCGTCGTCCGCCACCAGCCTCACCTCGACCAGCGCGTCGGCGAGGTCGCCGGGGCCCAGTCCCGCCCATTGGGCGAGCGGGGTCAGGGAAGCCGTCCGCCAGAGCGCGGCCGTCGTGCCGGGGATCCCGACCGCGCGTCCGCCGGCGCCGGGGAGCTCGACGGGCGAGGCGCCGGCCTGCGACACGCGGACCCTGATGGTTCCCGGCTCCGACGCGAGCCCCAGCAGGCGTGCACTGGCGCGTCCGTGCCACTGCTCTTCCCAGCAGACCGTACCGGCGGTGAGCGCGGGGTTCCCGGGACCTTCGGTCCCCGGATCCGGATCCGTGCCGGTACCGGTCTGGGGTCCGGGATCCTCGGTGCCGGGATCCCCGGTGCCGGGGTCCTCGGTGGATTCGTCGGGGGGATCGGTGGTGGGCGGCTGCGGCGGTTCGGGGTGCACCGTCACGGTCGAGAGCCCCGTGTCGGGGACCGGAGGCTCTGGCTCGGGCGGCTGCGGCGGGTCGGTGACCTCGGGAGCGCGCGGTTCGATCCGCGGCTCGGGCAGCGACGCGGAGCCGGTCTCGACGTGCGCCGGAGCGGAGGCGCCCTGCGTCGTGGGGTGCGTCGGTTCGGTCGAGCCGTCGTCCGCGGGACGGGCATCGGAGCGGGTCTCGCTCGGGGCCGCCTGCCTGCGGTCGGCCCCCGAGTCCGAGGGCCCCGCCGAGTCGGCGGCCTGCGCGGCCGGCTGCGCGGCGTTCCCCGATCCGAGCTGCGACACCGTCACGCCGGTGACGACGAGCGCGACGGCGGTCGCCGCGGCGGCCAGGACCACCGCGGGACTCGCGGCAGCGGCGCCGACGGCGCTGGCGCCCGCCGCGCCGCTCGCGCCTCCGGTGCCGAGCACCGAACCGCCGGCTCCCACCGCCGAACCGTTCGATGCACCCGCGAGACCCGCGGCCCCGACCGCGGCGGAAGCGGCGGTCGTGCCGCCGATGCCGCCGAGGAACGAGAACGTGGTGCCCGTGCCGAGCAGGATCCCGAGAATGGTCAGCGCGAGCTGGCGGTTGAGCATCGAGTACTCCTCCGCGGCGAGCGAGCAGGAGCGGCACTCCGCGAGATGGGCCTCGACCGAGCGCGCCACAGCGGCGGTGGCCTTTCCGCGCTGGTAGCGCTGCAGCTCGGACAGCGTCTCGCGGCATGCTGCGGCGGCCAGTTCGCGGTCCACGTGGGCCTCGACCCAGGCCGACTGCAGTGCCGTCCGCGCGCGCTTCGCGAGCGCAGAGACGCCGTTGGCCGAGAGGCCGAGCAGTTTCGCGGCCTGGCGCGGGGCCATCCCCTCGACCTCGGTGTACCAGAGCACCGCCTGCCAGCGCGGCTGCAGCGTTCCGAATGCGATCGCCGCTGCGCTGCGATCGAACACCCCGTCCTCCCACGGTCCCGCCTCGGAGGGAACGGCGACGGTATCGAGGTCGTCGCTCACGTCCTCCGGCCTGCGCCACCAGTCGGCCGAGATCGAGCGGATCGTGCGGTAGAGATAGGGCCGGAAGGCCCCCGTCGGCCCCTTGCCCGTGCGCACGAGCTGGAAGATCCTCAGGTACGCCTCGGACACGACGTCCTCGGCGGACGAGGGAGGTGCGAGGTGCCTGGCCGCGGTCAGGCCGGCATCGCGGTGGCGCGTCCAGAGCGCGGCGAAGGCCGAGCCGTCGCCGGCCCGGCTCGCATCGAGCAGCTCGCTGTCCGAAGGCTCGCGCCAAGGCATACGGGTCATCGAGTCATCTCCCCAAGAACTCGTCCCCTGGTCGTCGTCGGCCGGGATGAGTTCCACCGACGACGATTCCCCCGCAACCATTATGCGGCCAGGCGGCCGAATGCGCGAGTCGAGACCGGAAACCGCGCCGGCAGAAAGTTTTCGAAACGTGCGTCACGATTCGCTCGGTTTCCCGTGTAATCAGTGACCCGGTTCTTCTGTCGTTATCCCCCCGATATCCCCTGACGGAAGAACCGGGTCGTTGCATGTCCGCTCCCGCAGGCGCCCGGGCGGCTCCGACTAGGCTGGGACCATGCGCGCTGGAGCCGGGGCGGAGCCCTTCGACGTCGTCGACCTGATCACGCGGAAGCGCTTCGCGCGGAGCCTCGATCGGGCCGAGATCGACTGGGTCGTCGAGGCGTTCTCGCGCGGAGCGGTGGCGCCCGAGCAGATGAGCGCCCTGCTCATGGCGGTCGTGATCCAGGGCATGGATGCGCGTGAGACCCGCGACCTCACCGCCGCGATGATCGCGAGCGGGGAACGGATGGACTTCACCGGCCTCGACCGGCCGGCGATCGACAAGCACTCCACGGGCGGCGTCGGCGACACGACGACCCTGCCGCTCGTGCCGCTCATGGCGGCGCTCGGCGTCGCGGTCCCGCAGCTGTCGGGCCGAGGTCTCGGCCACACCGGCGGGACGCTCGACAAGCTCGAATCGATCCCCGGCTGGCGGGCCGAGCTCTCGAACGACGAGATCATCGACGTGCTCCGGAGCACCGGCGGAGTGATCTGCGCGGCGGGCGCTGACCTCGTCCCGGCCGACCGGGCGATGTATGCGCTGCGCGACGTGACGGGCACGGTGGCCTCGGCGCCGCTCATCGCCGCCTCCATCATGAGCAAGAAGATCGCCGGTGGCGCCGACGGGCTCGTGCTCGACGTCAAGTTCGGGTCCGGCGCCTTTCTGCCCGACATCGACGAGGCCAGGGAACTCGCGACGGCGATGGTCCGGCTCGGGTCCGACTCCGGGCTGCGGACGGTCGCGCTCCTCACCGACATGGACGCGCCGCTCGGGCGCGCGGTCGGCAACGCCCACGAGGTGCGCGAGGCGGTCGAGACGCTCTCGGGAGGCGGCCCTGCCGACCTCGTCGAGCTGACGCTCGCGCTGGCGCGCGAGATGCTCGACCTCGCGGGGCTGACGGACATCGACCCGGCGCCCGCGCTCGCGGACGGACGGGCGATGGACGCGTGGCGGCGGATGATCGCGGCGCAGGGCGGCGATCCGCACGCGCGGCCCGCGGTGGCCCGGGAGACCGAGACCGTGCGAGCGACGACCGACGGCATCGTGCAACGGGTCGACGCGCGCGCGGTCGGTACCGGCTCGTGGCGGCTCGGAGCCGGTCGCGCGAAACCCGGCGACCCGGTGGACCTCACCGCGGGCGTCACCGTGCTCGTGCGGCCGGGGGATCGGGTGCGCGCGGGGGATCCGCTGCTCGTCGCCGCGTGCGATGCGCCCGAACGGATGGAGCGCGGGGTCGCCGCGTTGGCGGCGGCGGTCGAACTCGGCGACGCCGTTCCGGAGCCGCGCCGGCTGATCGCCGAGCGCGTGACCGCCTGAGCGATCCGTCCGCCGGGACCGCCCTCAGCGCGCCGCTGCGCGGGGGAGCGCTGCGGCCAGCTGTCCCGCGGTGATGGGGATCCCCGAGCCGTCTCCCGAGGGGTCGCCGGCTGCGAGCCGCGCTGCCGCGTCGTGCACCCGCGCGGCGGTCGCTCCCGCCTCGGCGAGCAGGCCGGGATCGGCGCGCACCGCGTCGGCACGGGCTGCGACGAGCGCTCCGAGCACCCCGGCCAGCACGTCGCCCGTGCCCGCGGTGGCGAGCCAGGGCGTGGCCGGGCCGCTCTCGTGCACGCGTCCGTCCGGGGCCGCGCAGACGGACGTCGGGCCCTTGAGCAGCACGGCGGCTCCGAGCGCTCGGGCGAGCCTCCTGCTGCGCTCCACGCGCACCGCGAGCGGTGCGCGTCCGGTGGGCGCATCGAGCGGCTCCAGACCGCCCTGCTCCCAGAGGCGGTCGAACTCGCCGGCGTGCGGCGTGAGGATCAGCGGGGCGCGGGCCGGTCCGAGGTCGGGCACGAGGTCCAGCGCCCCGGCGTCGACGACGACCGGCGCATCGCCGCGCAGCACCTCCCGCAGTTCCGCCGTCTCGGCCGCGTCGCGCAGCGCGGGATCGGTGCCCGAGCCGATGAGCCAGGCGTCGGCCCGACCCGCAGCGCACACCGCCTCGGGGTGCGCTGCGAGCACCGCGGCGGCGGGAGTCGGCAGGCCGTCGGGCGGGGGAGCGTCGTGCGCTGGGACGAAACGGACCATGCCGATCCCCGTCCCGAGCGCGGCCGAGACCCCGAGCACCGCGGCGCCGGGGTACTGCGAGGATCCCGTGCGCACGCCCAGCACGCCCCGGGTGTACTTGTGGTCGTGCGGACCGGGGCGCCGGAGCCAGGCGGCCCCGAGCTCCCGCGTCCACGATTCGGTCACGACTCCGTCGCCTCCGTCTGCAGCCCGTCGAGGTAGTCGCGCACGGCGGTCTCGAGGTCCGCCAGCGCCCGCTCCGCCGCGGCGCGGCGCTCGGCCGCGGATCCCGCGTCGGAGAACGTGTCGAGGTAGATCTTGAGCTTCGGCTCGGTCCCGCTCGGCCGGATCATGACGCGCGAGCCGTCGGCGAGGTCGTAGCGCAGCACATCGGCCGGCACTTCGGCGACACCGGGGTGCAGCAGGTCGGAGGCGCGGTCGACGCGCACGGCTCCGAATCGCCGCGGCGGATCCCGCCTGACGCGCGACGCGAGCGCGGAGGCCGCGGCCATGGTGCCGGGGCGCACGATGATCTGGCCGCTCGCGAAGTGCCCGAAGCGCTCGCCCGCCTCGTCGAGCCGGTCCCAGACGGTCCGCCCCTCCGACGCGAGCTCGCGGACCATCGCGATCGCGTCGGCGCTCGCCGAGATCCCGTCCTTGTCGCGCACGATCCGCGGGTGCGTGAGGTAGCCCAGGGCCTCCTCGAACCCGAAGAGGAGGTCAGGCACGCGCGAGACCCACTTGAACCCCGACAGCGTCTCGGCGTACCCGAGACCGAAGGTCTCGGCGACGGCGCGCAGCGCCGGGGAGGACACGATCGTGCAGGCGAGGGTGCCCCGGGGCGCCTCCCCGGCGAGCTCTGCTCGCGCGGCCTCCCGCTCGGCCGCCCGCCAGCCGAGCAGCAGACCGAGCTCGTTGCCGGTGAGCCTGCGGAACCCCCCGGGCGCATCGGGATGGGGGAGGGCGATCGCGAGGCGGTCGGCATCGGGATCGTGGGCGACGACGAGGTCGGCGTCGATGCTGCGCGCCGTGACGTAGGCGAGATCGAGCGCGCCCGGTTCCTCGGGGTTCGGGAACGCGACGGTGGGGAACGCGCCGTCCGGTCGGTCCTGCAGCGGAACGGTGACGACGGAGGGGAGTCCGGCGGAGAGGAAGACGCGGCGCGCGAGATCGGAGCCGACGCCGTGCATCGCGGTGTAGGCGATGGCGAGCGGAGTCCCCGACCCGACCGGCAGGCCCGGGCGCTCCGGATCCTGTGGGAGACCCGTGAGCACCGCGGCCGCGGTCTCGGTGACGTAGGCGGAGGCGACCCCCGGGCCGAGCACGGTGTAGTCGCGGGACCTCGGGATCTCGGACACGCGGCGCTGGGCGACCAGGTCGATCTGAGCGGCGATCGCGGCGTCGGTCGGGGGCGCGATCTGCGATCCCGCGTCCGCGTCGCCGAGGTAGACCTTGTAACCGTTGTCCTGCGGCGGGTTGTGGCTGGCGGTGATCATGACGCCTGCGGAGGCGTCGAGGTGGCGCACGGCGAACGCCGTGAGCGGGGTCGGTCCCATCTCGGGCAGCAGGAACACCCGTACACCGGCGCCGGCCATGACTTCCGCGGCGTCGCGCGCGAAGACCGCGGAGTTGATGCGGCCGTCGTAGCCGATCACCACCGAGGGGGCCTCGCCGTCGCCCGCGCGGTCGAGCAGGAACGCGGCGAAGCCCGCGCTCGTCTGGCTCACCACGACCCGGTTCATGCGCAGGGGCCCGGCGCCCAGGCGGCCGCGGAGCCCCGCTGTGCCGAAGGCGAGGCGCCCGCCGAACGACGCGGTGAGCTCCTCGACCGCGGCCGGATCGCCCGATCCCGCATCGGCGATCAACCGCCGGGTCTCGGCGCGTGTCTGCGGGTCGATGTCCTGATCGGCCCAGGCGTTCGCCTCGGAGAGCCGGATCGCGAGCTGCGCGTCCCCTCCTGCCATCGTTCCCCCTCGTGTTCGATGCAGCCGGGATCCACCCCGGCCGGATCGTCTCAAGCTACCACCTCGGGCACAGGGCCCGTCCGACCGCACCGCGTAGACTGGAGTCGAGGACGCCGGGGCGCTCCGGGCGCCTCTGGAAAGGAACGAACATGTGCTCTCCCGTGCGCTGCGCGACCTGCGGCAAGACGACCTGGGCCGGCTGCGGACTGCACATCGAGGAAGCGCTCGAGGGCGTGGCGCCCGAGGCGCGCTGCACCTGCGCGCGCGCCTGACCGGTCCCGGCCGCCGAGGGTGGATCCTGCGGCTCCTCCGTCGCGCAGGATGACAGGGGAGGCGCCGGATCAGTCCGCGCGGCCCGCCTCGACGGGTTCGAGGTCTCCGCAGCCGATCGCGGCCTGGACGGCGAGCCAGCACTCGGCTGCGTCGTCCATCGATGAGAGATCACGCCCGATGATCTTCTCGATGCGCGAGATGCGCGCGATGAGCGTCTGCCGGTGCACGAAGAGGCGCTCCGAGGCGCGCACCCAGCTGCGGTTCTCCTCGAGGAAGACCCGGAGGGTCTGCGTGAGCGACGTACCGCGCTGCTGATCGTACGTGCGCAGCGGCCCGAGCACCTGCCGCGCGATGCGCCGCAGCTGGTCGGTATCGTTCGGCAGGAAGAGCGAGGACGACTCGTGCTCCTCGAAGTGGACGACCCTGCCGTCGGCATGGCCGCCGACGAGCGCTCCGCGGGCCTGACGTGCGGCGGTCGGCAGCTCGTCGAGGCGCTGAAAACGGGAACTCACGCCGATGCCGCGCCACGCGACCGCGAGCTCCTCGAGCACGGCACGGGATCCCGCGCCCGGCTCCACCAGCATGACGAGGTGCCCCTCGCGCACAGTCGCGAGAACGGAGACCTCCGCGGCGTCGCAGGCCGTGTAGGCCTCGTCCAACGCCCGTCGGGTATCCTCGGGCTGCGCCGCGGCGACCGTGAACGGGGCGGAGAGGTCGTAGGCGCCTGCCAGCCTGGCCGCCGGTTCCGCGGGCAGCGACCCGTCGCAGAGCTCGTCGAGGAGGAACGAGGCGTGCGTGCGCTCGGCGCGCCTGGCGCGCATCGCGGCCTCCTGCTGCGCCGCCTCGGCGATCGCCATCGCGACCGTGACGAAGCGGATCTCGTGCACGGTCTCGAGCACGGGGAAGCCGATGCGGCCGGCGTGCGCCAGCGCCTCGGGAGTGAACGGCGTCTCGGCCATCACCTCGTCAACCGCGACGGCAGCGATCCCCGCGCCCAGCATGCCGTCGAGATAGAGGCACTGATCCTCGGTCGTGGCGGGGATCCCGATGCCCGTCGTCATGACCAGGGCGCCCGGCCCCAACCACCGCCAGGGCTCCTGCAACTCGCAGACGTGGCCCCACGTGATCGGGCGCTCCTCACCCACGCCCGGGGTCAGGGAGGAGGTCCCCGCTGCGGGCAGCGCGAGCAGAGACCCGACGGTGAAGGTCATGGGGACAGCTTAGGCGGACGCCGCGGGTGCCGATCGACCGGCGGCGCGCCCATCGGTCTTCGGTCCATCGTTCACCCCGCGAACGCCGGGGAGGCCGCGATCGCGGCCGCCGCGCGGTAGCCGGAGGCCACGGCACCGGAGAGGGACTGGGCGAGGCCCGTGTGCTCGCCCGCGATCGCGACCCGACCCGCCGCGGCCTCGAACGCCGCAGCGTCCGCGGCCTCCCAGTCGAGTCCAGGGGCCGAGTAGGAGCCGCGGGCCCAGGGGTCGTCGGCCCAGGTGGTGAGGAGCACGTCGCCGTCGATCTCGAGCTCCGGCCGCATCGTGCGGAGCGCGGCCACCCAGCCGTCCGGGCCGGAGGCGACGCCCAGGGCGTCGAGCGCGAACGGGCCGCCCGCGAACGATGACAGCGCGTCGATCCGGTGCTCTCCGTCGACCGAGAGCGAGCGCCACGACCACCACGTGTGCTCGGGATTCTGCAGCGCGATGTCGGCGTCCACCCGGGAGAGCGGCACGCCGAGCTTCGCGGCGACGCCCATGAAGCGATGGTCGAGGGCGCGCTGCTGGGTCTCGGGCAGGTCGAAGCCGAGCTCGAGCTCGCGGAGCAGCGGCAGCGGCACCGCGATGACGGCCGCGTCGGCGTCGATGCGCGTGCCGTCGCCCAGCGTCACCTGCACGCCTGCCGCGGTCTGATCGACGCCGGATACGGGGTGCTCCAGCCGGATCCGGTCGCCGAGGCGCCTGGCGAGCTCGATCGACAGCGACTGGTTGCCCCCGACGAACCGGCCGCCGTCCTCGACGTAGCCGTCGACGGTAGACGACTCGTGCAGCAGCACAGCCTCGGCGCTCACGCGGGAGGGGTCCGCCGCGGCCGAGGTCGTGGTGCGGCGGTAGACGGGGTCGAGACGGTAGTCGGCGCCGAGCGACTCGGAGAAGGCCCGTTCGAGCGAGACGCCGGTCTCGCCGTCCGCGAGCATCCCGGCGAGCGTCGACTGAACGCGCTCGACGGTCGCGTTCAGCTCGTCGAACGAGATGACGCGCCCGTTGACGGTGCGGCGCCCGTAGCGCACGTTGTGGGACATGATCGGCACGCCGACCTCGGCCGAGAGTCTGCGGATCGCGAACTCCGTCGGGAAGATGTACTCTCCGCCGCGCTCCGTGATCGCGCCGTTGCCGAGCCGCTGCGACCAGGTGCGGCCCCCGACGCGGTCGCGCGCCTCGAGTACGGTGCAGTGGTGTCCGGCCTTGCCGAGCTCCCATGCGGCGGTGAGGCCGGCGAGACCGGCTCCGACGACGACGACGTCCATGCGTGTTCCTCCTCGAACAGCGAGCGATGTGCAGGCTCCATCGTAGGTTCGCGGCGCCGGGCGCGCGACGTCGTACGGGGGCGGATCCGCGGAGTCCTTATGTTCGTACTACGCAGCGGGGCGCCCCCGTACGAATCTATGAAAGGCCGTAACGAAGGGGTAACGGCGACGATCGAAGCCCGCCGTCGCGGCTACCTTCGGGGATGACCCGTCGGGCCGCGGCAGCGCCGCGGACGCTCCCTCGCGGAGCAACGGCGCCTCTCCAGGGAGGCGCGCGGACCGGTCGGTCGTGATCACGATGAAGTGAGGAAACCACATGTCTACTCAGAACACACTTCGCGCCAGGCGCGGGCTCGCGGTGCTCGCGGGCGCCGCCGCGCTGGCGCTCACGCTGGTCGGCTGCGGCGGAGGCGCCGAACCCGAGGCCGCCCCCGAGCGCGATCTCGGCAAGCCGGTCGCCGGCCAGGTGAAGGAGGGCGTCTTCGAGGGCGTGAACCTGACCTTCGCCGGATCCGGCGGCATCTTCCAGGAGGGGCAGACCAAGGCGCTCTGGGATCCGTTCGCGAAGGCCTCGGGCGCCACGTTCACCCAGGACGCGTTCGACGCGGGCAAGCTCAAGGCCATGGTCGACAGCGGCAACGTCAGCTGGGACATCGTCAACACCTCCCAGTTCGACACCGCGCGCGGCTGCGGCACGCTCTTCGAGGAGTACGACTACGACCAGGTCGACATCTCGAAGGTGCCCGAGGAGCTCATCACCGACAAGTGCATGGTGCCCCAGATCCTCTACGGCCTCGTCGTCGTGTACAACACCGACAAGTTCGGCGACAACCCGCCGACGAGCGCGGCCGACTTCTTCGACACGAAGAAGTTCCCCGGCAAGCGCACCGTCAGCCAGTCGACCTACGTCGACCCGCAGACGATCGAGTTCGCGCTGCTCGCCGACGGCCGCTCGGTCGACGACCTGAAGCCCGAGGACGTGGCGACCGGCATGGACAAGTACAAGGCGCTCGGCGACGACGTGATCGGCTGGACGACCGGTGCCCAGGCGCAGCAGCAGCTCGAATCGGGCGAGGCCGTGATGGGGCTCGTCTGGTCCGGCCGCGGCTACGGCGCAGCGGCCGCCGGCGCCCCCGTCGCGCCGATGTGGGACGAGTGGATGATCATGGTCGACTCCAACGGCATCCCGAAGGGCGTCAAGGACAAGCAGGCCGCCCTGGCCGCGGTCAACTACTCGATCGGCGCCGAGCAGCAGGCCGAGATGACCGAGCTCACCTCGTACGCCGGCGTCAACAGCGACGCCAAGCCCGATGTCGACGAGCAGCTCTCGGAGTGGCTCGTGACCGAGCACCTCGACACCGGAGTCTCGCCGAACATCGACTTCTGGGTCGACAACTACGACGCGCTCTCCGCGACGTGGGCCGCATGGGCGACCGGTAACTGATCGACATGACCGACAGCACCGTCACCGGGGGCGACGCGTCGACGCGCGCGATCGCCCTCGGTGCGGACGCCGGGAGACCGGGCAAGCGCGGGCCGAAGAACTGGCGTCCGCTGCTCCTGCTCGTCCCGGCGTTCGTCATCGTCTCCCTCTTCTTCCTCGCCCCGCTGATCGACGTCCTCATCAGGTCGCTCACCGATCCGAAGCCGGGCGTTCAGAACTACCAGTGGCTCTTCACGACGCCGGCCAACCAGGCGGTCGTGCTGCGCACCTTCGGCACCGCGATCCTGGTGACGTTCGTCTGCCTGCTGCTCGCCTACCCGTACGCGTACCTCATGACGATCGTGTCGGACCGCACCCGCAACCTGCTGCAGCTGTTCATCATGATGCCGCTGTGGACCTCGATTCTCGTGCGCACGCTCGCCTGGATGGTGCTGCTGCAGGACACTGGCCCCATCAACGGCCTGCTCGCGGCGTGGTTCGGGATCGGGCCGATCCCGCTGATCCGCACGACCTTCGGCGTCGCCCTCGGCATGTCCCAGGTGCTGCTGCCGTTCATGGTGCTGCCGCTCTACTCGTCGATGGCGAAGATCGACAAGCGACTGCTGCCCGCCGCCTCGAACCTCGGGGCGAACCCGGTGACGGCGTTCTTCACGGTGTACCTGCCGCTGTCGAAGCCGGGGATCTTCTCGGGCGGCGTGACGGTGTTCATCCTGGGGCTCGGCTTCTACATCATCCCCGCGCTGCTCGGATCCTCGAAGGAGATCATGATCTCAGCGCTCATCCAGCAGCAGATCAGCGTGTTCCTGCTGTGGGGTCAGGGCACGGCGCTCGGCATCTTCCTGCTCGTGTGCACGATCCTGATCCTCGTCGTCGTCTCGCGGTTCAACAAGAACGGCAGCCTGTTCCCGGGGGTGGATCGCTGATGACCTCGAAGCGCTTGCTCGGCGTGTTCGCCGTGCTCATCGTGATCTGGCTGATCGTGCCGACGCTGGTGATCATCCCGATGTCGTTCAACACCGCGACCTCGTTCAACTTCCCGCCGAAGGGCTTCTCGACCCAGTGGTACGAGAAGTTCTTCACGGACCCGCTCTGGCTGAAGGCGCTCTTCTCGTCGCTGCAGGTCGCGGTCATCACGATGATCGTGGCGACCGCGGTCGGCGTGCTCGCCGCCCTCGGCCTGTCGAAGGTGCGCTTCCGCGGCAAGGGCCTGGTCGAGGGCTACTTCCTGCTGCCGCTCATCGTGCCGGGGATCGTGCTCGCGGTCGGCCTGTACTCCCTGTTCCTGCGGATGGACCTGCTCGGCACGCTGCCCGGCTTCGTGCTCGCGCACACCATCGTGTCGATGCCGCTCGTCATCACGAACGTGATGGCCTCGCTGCAGGGGCTCGACCCCCGGCTCGAACAGGCCTCGGCGAGCCTGGGCGCGGGGAAGGTGCGCACCTTCTTCTCGATCACGCTCCCGCTCATCGCTCCCGGCGTGACCGCAGGAGCCCTGTTCGCCTTCGTCACGTCGTTCGACGAGGTGATCCTGTCACTGTTCATCCAGAGCCCCACCCTGCAGACGCTGCCGGTGAAGATCTTCAACAGCGTGACGCAGACCAATGACCCGACGGTGGCCGCGGTGGCCGTGATCACGATGCTCACCTCGGTGGTCGTCATGCTCATCGCCCAGTTCGCCACGAGGAAGAGAAAGCGACCGGTAGCGTGAACGCTATGACCCACAACGAGATCCCCGTGCCCGACGGGCACGAGCAGGAGCTGCGCGCCGACGGGCTGAACACCTCGGCGATCCATTCGATCGGCGAGGCCGGGATCAGCCTCAGCCAGGTGACGAAGCGCTACGGCGAGAACACGGTGGTCGACGCGATCGACCTCGTGATCGAGCCGGGCGAGTTCATGACCTTCCTCGGCCCGTCGGGCTCGGGCAAGACCACGACGCTGAACATGATCGCCGGCTTCACCTCGGTCACCGAGGGGCACCTGCACATCTACGGCAAGCCCGTGGCCAAGCTGCCGCCGCACAAGCGCGACATCGGCATGGTGTTCCAGAACTACGCGCTCTTCCCGCACAAGACGGTGGCCGAGAACATCGCCTACCCGCTGCAGCGCCGGAAGCTGTCGAAGTCCGAGCAGAAGGAGAAGGTCGCCGCGGCGCTCGCGATGGTGAAGCTCGGCGACTTCGGCGACCGCTACCCGTCTGAGCTCTCGGGCGGCCAGCAGCAGCGCGTCGCCCTGGCGAGGGCGCTGGTGTACGAGCCCCGCGTGCTGCTCATGGACGAGCCGCTCGGCGCGCTCGACAAGAAGCTGCGCGAGTGGCTGCAGACCGAGATCAAGCGCATCCATCGCGAGGTCGGGTCGACGTTCGTCTACGTCACCCACGATCAGGAGGAGGCGCTGTCGATGTCGGACCGCATCGCGGTCTTCAACAACGGCAGGCTCGAGCAGGTGGGCACCTCCGAGGACCTCTACGAGGCGCCGCAGACGCTGTTCGTCGGCCGCTTCCTCGGCGAGTCCACCGTGCTGCTGGGCAAGGGCGTCGCCGTCGGCGAGCGCCAGACCGCCATCGAGGTCGCGGGTCACCGCGTCGTCGCGGACGGCCAGTCGCAGCACGAGGACCTGGCGATCCTGATCCGGCCCGAGAATCTCCGGCTCGAGCCCGCGGGCACGGCACCGGGCGACGGCCAGAACGCGATCCCAGTCACGATCATCGACGTGACGTACCTCGGGGCCTCGCGGCGCTACACCGTGCGGCTGCCCGACGGCAGCGAGGGCGCGGTGCGGCTCGGGCAGGAGGCCCGGATCCACAACCGCGGCGACCAGGTCGCGATGGTCTGGGACGTGCCCTCCGGGGTGCTGCTCGTCGACACGGGCGAGGCGGGCGAGTCGGCGACGTAGGCGGCCGGTGCCGAGTCCGATCTCAGCACCGTGGCGGATCTCAGCACCGTGGCGGAACGCGCGAGGCGGGCCGGAACCCCTGGGTTCCGGCCCGCCTCGGCCTCGATGCGGTGCTTACGCCTCGATGTCGACGTCGCGCGTCTCGCGCGTCAGCAGCAGCGAGACGAAGGTGACGAGGGCCGCACCCGAGAGGTAGAGGCCGACGTAGACCGGGCTGCCGTCTGCGAGGCCCCAGAGCCACAGCGCCACGATGGGTGCGAGCGCGGCGCCGAGGATCGACGACACGTTGTACGCGACGGCCGACCCGGTGTAGCGCACGTTGGTCGGGAACATCTCGGGCAGGAACGCGCCCATGGGGCCGAAGGTCAGCCCCATCAGAGTGAAGCCGAGCGCGAGGAAGAACATCACGAGCGGTGTCGTCCCGCCGCCGAGCAGCGGCACGAAGAGCAGGCCGAAGACCACGATCGCGCCGGTGACGACGAGCAGCGTGCGCCGGCGCCCGAAACGATCGGCGAGCGGACCCGACACGAGCGTGAAGACGCCGAAGAACACGACGCCGAAAACCAGCATGAGGATGAACTGGTTGTACGTGTACCCGGCCCCCGGAACGTCGGCATCGGCGGGGCGCGTGCCGAAGGTCAGGGTGTAGGAGGTCATCAGGTAGAAGAGCACGTAGGTCGCGAGCATCGCGAGCGTGCCCAGGATCAGGGCCTTCCAGTGGTGCGCGAAGGCCTCGGCGAGCGGCATGCGCCGCACCTTGCCCAGCTGCTTCGTGCGCTCGAACGCGCTCGACTCCACGAGCTTGAGCCGCACCCAGAGGCCGACGATCACCATCACTGCGGAGAAGAGGAACGGGATCCGCCAGCCCCACTCGAGGAACGCGGCCGAGGGCGCGCCGGGCGCCTCGGGGTCGGCGAGCGCGTTGTTGATCACGAAGAAGAGCATGTTCGCGATGATGAAGCCGATCGGGGCGCCGAGCTGCGGGAACGTGCCGTACCAGGCGCGCTTGCCCTGCGGCGCGTTCTCGGTCGCGACGAGCGCTGCGCCGGACCACTCCCCGCCGATCGCGAAGCCCTGCGCGAGGCGCAGCACGAGCAGCAGGAGCGCGGCGAACGGGCCCACCTGTGCATGCGTGGGCAGGACTCCGATGAGGAACGTCGCGATGCCCATGGTGAGGAGGGAGGCGACGAGCGTCGTCTTGCGGCCGAGGCGGTCGCCGAGGTGCCCGAAGAAGACGGCACCGATGGGGCGCGCGAGCATCGCCGCGCCGAACGTCGCGAACGACGCGAGGAGCGCGGTCGTCTCGTCGCCAGTGGGGAAGAAGAGGTGCGGGAACACGAGCACGGCAGCCGTGGCGTAGACGTAGAAGTCGTAGAACTCGATGGTGGTGCCGATGAGGCTCGCGAGGATCACGCGGGAGCGCGTGTTGCGCGGGGCCTGGGCGGCGGGGGAAGCGGTGTGGGACGACAAGGTGCGGCCTTCGATTGCGGTGGGGCGCGGGCTCGGCGATCTCGGGGTGGTGTCAGCGGCTCGGCGCCATTGACATCACGGCTCCTTGTGGGAATCCGCGCCCAGTCTACGCCCTGGTGCGGCGGCACGCGTCTGCTTCCGGATCCGGAAGCCGCGCGAAGGATTCTTCGCCGAATCGGTTGCGCACTGGCCCCATCCGCTGCGGAATCGCTATCGTGGAAGAACCGCTCGAAGATGCAGAGGAATCGATGATGATCAATGGCAACGTCTCCCACTGGTGGCAGCAGATCGGCGAGCCCGCCCCGCGGCCGGAGCTGCCGGGCGACCTGACCGCCGACGTCGCGATCGTGGGAGCCGGGTACACCGGGCTGTGGACGGCTTACTATCTCAAGCGGGCGCGCCCCGAGCTCAGGGTCGTGATCGTCGAGCAGCGGCATGCGGGGTACGGCGCGTCCGGCCGCAACGGCGGGTGGCTCACGGCGGCCGTGACCGGAGGGCGGGAGCAGTACGTCGAGACGCACGGGCGGGACGCGGCCGAGCGGTTCCAGCGCGCGATGAACGAGACGGTCGACGAGGTCATCCGCGTGGCGGGCGCGGAGGGGATCGACGCCGACATCAAGAAGGGCGGCGAGTTCAACGTCGCCTACACCCCGGCGCAGGAGGCGAGGATCCGCGCGTTCGCCGAGTCGGAGCGGACTTGGCGCCACGCGGACCTCGAACTGCTCGAGGCGGGCGCCGCTCGGGAGCGGATCAACGTGGCCGGCACGCGCGCGGCGGTGTGGCACCCCCACGCGGCGCGGATCCAGCCGGCGAAGCTCGCCTCGGGCCTGGCGGCGGCCGTCGAACGTCTGGGCGTGGAGATCTACGAGCGCACGCGCGTCGTCGAGATCGAGCCCCATCGCCTGCGCACCACGCACGGAACGGTCTCGGCCGAGTACATCGTGCGCGCGACCGAGGGGTTCACCGCGAACCTCAAGGGTCTGCATCGCCTCTGGCTGCCGATGAACTCCTCGCTCATCGCGACGGAGCCGCTGGCCCCGGCGGTCTGGGACGAGCTGCGCTGGAGCGAGGGGGAGGTGCTCGGCGACTTCGCGCACGTCTACATGTACGCGCAGCGCACCGCGGACGACCGGATCGCGATCGGCGGTCGGGGCGTGCCCTACAAGTACGGCTCGCGGACCGACACCGACGGGCAGACCGCGCTCAGCACCGTCGACACCCTGAGCGAGATCCTGCACCGCTTCTTCCCCGCGACGCGGGGCGCCGCGATCGACCACGTGTGGTCGGGCGTGCTCGGCGTGCCCCGGGACTGGGCGGCGACCGTCGGCCTCGACCGCGAGACCGGGATCGCGTGGGGCGGCGGCTACGTCGGGACCGGCGTCACGTCGACGAACCTCGCCGGCCGCACGATCACCGACCTGATCCTCGGCGACGACACCGAGATCACCAGCCTGCCGTGGGTCAACCACCGCGTCCGCAAGTGGGAGCCCGAGCCGCTGCGCTGGATCGCGACGAAGGGGCTCTACGCCGCCTACGGCGTCGCCGATCGCGCCGAACTCGCGGGCCGCGCCACCACCTCTCCCATCGCCACGGTCGCCGACATCGTCACCGGCCGCCACTGACCGTCCCCGCCGCCCCGCGGGAGCGAAGCCTCCGTCATCCTGCGGGAGCGGAGTCTCCCGTCATCCTGCGGGAGCGAAGCCTCCGTCATCCTGCGGGAGCGAAGCGACTCGCAGGATCCACCGCAGCACCGACCACGCAGAAAGGACCCGTCATGACGACGATCCGTACCCACGCCGCCCACGGCACCGCCGCGGCCGACCTCGGCCAGCACTCGGCCAAGCCCACCGCCACGACCGAGGGCCTCACCGAGGCCGCGAAGACCGTCTGGGCCGAGGGGCGCATCGACACCGGCCTCTGGGAGTGCACGCCGGGCGACTTCACCGCCGAGCGCAACGGATACACCGAGATCTGCACGATCCTCTCGGGGCGGGTCACGATCGAGGTCGACGGCGAGGAGCCCGAGGAGTTCGGCCCGGGCGACGTCATGGTGATGCCGTCGGGGTGGAGGGGCGTGTGGCGGGTCCACGAGCCGCTCCGCAAGCACTACACGACGATCGACGACTGAGGCGCGCCGTGCGCGCGATTGTCGTCGGCTCTGGCATCTCCGGCGCGAGCGCGTTCTTCGCGCTCGCGCGGTCTGGTGCGTCCGTCGTGCTCGTCGACGACGGCGCTCCCGGCCAGGCGACAGGGGCGAGCGCCGGGATCGTGGAGCCGTGGTCGTCGACCGCCTCGGGGACCTACTACGAGCTGTACACGGCAGGGGCGGCATACTATCCGGAACTGCTCTCGCAGCTCGGGGCCGCGGGGATCGACGCCGCCGCCACCGGATATCGGCGCACCGGCGGGCTGATCGTGAACCGCGACCCGTCGCTGCTCGACGCCGAGCAGGCCCGGCTCGAGGAACGTCGGTCCGAGTACGGCGTAGCGATGGCCGCGATGGGCCGGGTCGACCGGATCGGCGGCGAGCGGGCGCGGTCGCTCTTCCCGCCACTGGCCGATGGACTCGACGCGCTGCTCGTCGAGGGCGGCGCGCATGTGGACGGACGCCGGCTTCGGGACGCTCTGGTCTCCGGTGGCGAACGGTGCGGTGGGGAACTCGTGCGCGGATGCGCCGAGGTGCTGGGCGATACCGCCGTCGCGGTGGAGGGGAAGCGGATCGAGGCCGACGTCCTCGTGATCGCCAGCGGCGCCTGGGCGCCCCGGACGCTCGGCGGCCTGGGGGTGCCGGTACCGGTGCAGCCGCAGCGCGGCCAGATCACGCACCTGAGCCTCGACGGGGTCGACACCTCGGGGTGGCCGACGGTGCATCCGATGCGCCATCACTATCTCGTCGCGTTCGACGGAGGCCGCCTCGCGGTCGGGGCGACGCGGGAGGACGGGACCGGATTCGACGCACGCGTGACGGCCTCCGGACAACTGCAGGTGCTGGAGGACGCGCTGTCGATCGCACCGGGCCTCGCGAACGCGACGCTGATCGAGACGCGCGTGGGGCTGCGCCCGGTCGCCGACTCGGGAGTCCCGATCGTCGGCGAGGTCGCGGGGAGGCCCGGGCTCTTCCTCGCGACGGGCTACGGTGCGGGAGGGCTGACCATGGCACCGCTCCTCGGTGACCTCCTCGCGCGGAGGATCGCCGGTGAACGCGTCGAACTGCTCGACGCCACCGACCCGGCGCTCGCGATCGGACCGACCGGTCCAGAAGGGACCGGACCGGCGCGATGACGGGTGTGAACGAAAGGGAGGCATCATGACGCAGCACCGCGCGATCGTCGTCGGCGGGGGAGCCTGGGGGCTGCCCGCCGCACTCGAACTGCAGACCCGAGGCTGGGCCGTGACGCTCGTCGAGCGCTTCGAGCCGGGCGGTCCGCACGCCTCGAACGGGGGCAGCTCGCGACTCTGGCGTCTCGCGGACACGCAGCCGTGGCGAGCGAGGTCGCTCGCCGGCACCGTGCCCGCCATGGAGCGCCTGGGCGAACGTATCGGCGAGCCCGTCTTCCGTCGCACGGGTGCGCTCTGGCGCGACGACCTCTCGCTGCCCGCCGTCGCTGAGTCGCTCGACGCCATCGGACACCCCGCGGACCGCGTCGCGGCCGATCGCGTCGGCGAGGTCTTCACGGGCCTGCGCCCCGACGGCCGCGACGCCCTGTGGGTGGAGCAGGCCGGCGTCGTGCACGCCGACCGGCTGCTGCAGGGCGCGCTCGGGGCGTTCCGCGCCGCGGGCGGCGACTACCGCCCGGCGACGCGCGTCACGGGGATCGAGGCGGGGGAGTCGTCCGCGCGCGTGCTCCTCGCGGACGGCTCCTCCCTCGCGGCGGATCAGGTGCTGCTCGCGGCCGGTCCCGGTACCCCCGAGCTGCTGGCCGGCTCCGGCGGCGCCCCAGGTCTCGGAATCGCCGTGCCGCTGACCCCCTACATCGAGGAGGTCGTCTACGTCGGCGACCCCGGGGCGGCGCTGCCCGCCCCCGACCTGCCCGGCCTCATCGATTGCGCCGTCGGCGACGGGGCGGGCGTCTACGCGATGCCGAACGGTGCGGCGGGGTACAAGATCGGACTCGACCGGCCGCTGCGGCCGCTTGCGCACGGCACGCTCGGCGACGACCTCGACCGGGCTGAGGATCCGGAGCGCACCGAGCAGATCCGGTCGCGGGTCGAGCGCGACCTCACCGCGATCGTTCCCCGCGTGCTCGCCACGCAGGTGTGCACCTGGACCGATTCGGGCGACGGCGACTTCGTGATCGGGCGCACGCATCCGACGGTCGTGCTCGCCTGCGGCGATTCGGGGGAGGGGTTCAAGTACGCCGCGTTCATGGGCGAGTACCTCGCCGACATCGTCGAGGGCGGGCCTGGCGACGCGGAGTACCAGGAGCACTGGGACCCGCGCCGATTCGGCGACGCGACCGAGCCGTCCGGCCGCGTGAGCGCCATCGGCAGGCACTGAACGCGCGTCCCTGCGAGGCGGCCGCGCGCGCCGCGACGCAGCAGGGCAGAATTGACCTGGGCCCGACCCACCATCGGGCGCACCGGACCACCACCTGACACCGACCACCTGACAGGGAGAGCAATGGAGCAGCACGGCGGAGATCTCGGCATCATCGGGGCGCGGTTGCGCACCAACACGGACGCGGACGGCGATGCGACGGCCCTCCTGATCCGGGACGGCCGGATCGCGGCGATCGGCGAGGACGCCGAGATCGCCGACGCGGCCAGGGCCGCCGGGATCCCGGTCCGCGACGTCGACGGAGCCGTGGTCACTCCCGGCCTCTTCGACTCACACACCCACCCGCACTGGGCGGCGGAGGTCACCGCGGGCGTGGACCTCGGCGGGCTCGGCACGATCGCCGAGCTGCGAGAGGCGCTCGCCGCGGAGCACGCCCGGCTGCCCGAGGGCGCGTGGCTGCGGGGCTGGAACCTCGAGTACGAGCCGTTCGAGGAGACGGGCCTGCTGGGATCCCTGCTCGAGGACGCCGCCCCCGGCCGGCCCGTGGCGCTCATCTGCTACGACCTGCACACCGCGCTCGGTACGGCGCCCGCACTCGCCGCGGCGGGCATCACCGGCGCCCGCGAGTTCGACGACGCGAGCTCCATCGTGGTCGACGAGGACGGCTCGCCCACCGGCGAGCTGCGGGAGCCCACCGCGTACAACCTGCTCTTCGACGCGGCCCCGGCCCCCACGCACGACGACGAGCGCGATGGGCTGCGCGACATGTTCCGTCGCCTCGCCGCCGCGGGGCTCACCGGCGGGGCGATCATGGACGGCAAGGACCGCACCGCCGAGCTGCTCGCGGAGCTCGAATCCCGGGGCGAGCTGGATCACCGCATCACCCTGCACCACTGGCACGCCGTCGGCGACACCGACGACGATGTCGCGCGCGTGATCGCTGCGAAGGATCGCGGCGGCAGGCTGTGGGCCGGGGGTGCGATCAAGCTGTTCAGCGACGGCGTGATCGACACCGGCACCGCGTGGCTGCACGCGGTCGACGCCTGCGGCGACGGGCGCGTGCCGTTCTGGCCGTCGTGGGAGCGCTACGGCGAGGTCGTGCGCGCCTATCACGATGCCGGCATGCTCATCGCGACGCACGCGGTCGGCGACTACGCCGTGAGCCGCGTGCTCGACGTCTACGCCGAGCTGCCGGAGCGCGAGGGGCTGCCGTTCCACTCGATCGAGCACCTCGAGGTGCTCGCCGACGAGGACGTGGAGCACCTGCGCGCGTTCAACAGCGGCCGGTCCGACGCCGGGGTCACGGCGTCGATGCAGCCGCTGCACATGCAGTGGCGCGCGCCGGATTGCAGCGATACCTGGGCGACGCGCCTCGGCGAGGGGCGCAACGCCACCGGCTACCGGGTGCGCGATGTGCTCGATGCCGGTGTGACCCTCGCGCTCGGCTCCGACTGGCCCGTGGCGCAGTACGATCCCCGGCTCGGCATGGCATGGGCGCGCGGGCGCCACACTCCGGGGGATCCCTCGGCGAACGTGTTCGAGCCGGCCCAGCGGCTGACGGGCGAGCAGGCGCTGCTCGCCTACACGCTGTGGCCCGCGCGGGCGCGCGGGCACGAGGACCGCGGCGTGCTCGCGGTCGGCGCGGTCGGCGATCTCACCGTCTGGGGCGCGGACCCGGTCGAGACGGACCCCGACGCACTGCCCGAGGTGCCGATCCGGCTCACCGTCGTCGACGGGCGCGTGGTGTTCGAGGGCGCGTGACCTCCGCGCACCGATCCGGCGTCCGACGATCGCCGTCCTGGGAACGGGGATCGTTCGATGCCGAATCGGTGCGCGACGGGAGAACTGCGGGAGACGGGTGCCGGTGACCTCGCCCGGACTCTCGATGATGTTCTCGGCGGGGCGCAGGGCGACGGAGCGGGGCGCAGGGCCCCGGACCTAGGCGAGCGCGTCGATGATGCGGCGCGACTCGCGCAACCCGCTCTCGATCGCGCCGTCGATGAAGCCGCCCCAGAGGTTCGCGTTGTCCGTCGTCGCGAAGTGGAGCACCCCGGCGGGGCGCTGGAGCTCCGCGAGATCGCGGGTGAGCTGACCCGGGCGATGGGTCATCCAGGTGTTGCGGGAGAGTGGATCCGTCATCCAGTCGTGCGCGGTGACGTCGGTGATCTCGATCCCCGGCCTGAAGCGGTCCACCGCGGCCTGCGCGCTCGCGACGTCGTCGAGGTCGATCCGGGTGTGATCCGGGCCGAACGCGACGAGCAGCGTGTAGTCCCCGCGCTCGTCGGTGCCGAAGAACTCCGCCTTGAGCACGGACAGCGGGTCGCTCTGGCTCGCGTAGGCGAAGAAGCGCGGCAGGTGGCCGCTCGCGCGCATCCAGACCTTGGTGCCCTGGGATGCGACGGTCTCGGAGCTCAGGCGCTGCCAGACCTCGGGCAGCGGGGGATCGAAGCGGATCCCGGAGATCGCGTTGGCCGGCAGGGTGCTGACGACCCGCTTCGCGCGGATACGGGCGCCGTCGGCGGTCTCGACGATCGCGCCGGCGTGCGCTCCCGACCCGTCCGCCGTGACCGAGACGACGGTCGCGCCGAGCCGGAGCTCGCCCGACAGGTCCGCGGCGATGCGATCCGTGAAGCCGCGCATCCCGTCGACGACGCGGAAGGTCGCCGAGGCCTCGTGCATCAGCTGCCAGTGCCCGCCGGTCGCGGAGACCCAGCGCAGCGCGCTCGACAGGCCCACCTCGTCGAGCGGGGCGTTCACGTGGCCGACCCACACCGACTCGTTCGCGGCGCGGGCCGCGGGGTCGAGGCCGAGCGAGTCGATCCGGTCCTGGATGCTCAACGAGTCGAGGTCGGCGACGCTGCCGCCCGCGCCACCGGCCAGCGGCTCCGAGCCGCGGGGCATCACGTCGCGCACGTCGTCGATGAGCAGCTGCTGGCCCGCGTCGATGAGCTCCATGAACTCGGAGAGCGTGCCCCGCACGGGCTGCCCGTCGGGACCGTGCCAGTAGGCCTCCTCAGCAGCAGGGCTCCGCACGATCTCGCGGTCGTAGCGGGTCATCTCGGCCCAGACGTGGGGCTGCACCCAGTGGACCCAGTTCGCGCCCATCTCGAGGTCGTGGCCGAGACGGTGATCGGTCCACGTGCGCCCGCCGACGCGGTCCCTCGCCTCCAGCGTGATGACCTCCAGCCCGGCACGGCCGAGCTCGCGGGAGGCGATGAGGCCGGCGAATCCGGCTCCGATGACGACGACGTCTGCGGTCTGCATGGTGAGTCCCTTTCACGGGACTGTCGGCCCCGACCCGCTCAGCCTATCGGCGCGCTGGAGTCGGATGCAGCAGACGAACCCACGGACTCCCCGGGGCGGGTCGTACGAATGTATGCGGGGCGCACGGCGGTGCGTGCATCCCCCCCCGGGCGCTCCCGACCCATGCCCCTACATGCGGGCGACGATCGAGCGCAGCAGCTCCGCAAGACGGGGCTCGGCGGCCTTGCCCTCCGCGATGACCTCATCGTGGCTCAGCGGATCCTCGCCGAGCCCGGCGGCGGGGTTCGTGATGAGCGACAGGCCCAGGATCTCCATCCCGGCCTGGCGCGCGGCAATCGCCTCGAGCGCGGTCGACATGCCCACGATCTGCCCGCCGATGGTGCGCAGGTAGCGGACCTCGGCCGGCGTCTCGTAGTGCGGGCCTGGGAGCTGCACGTAGACGCCCTCCTGCAGATCGGGAGAGGCCTCGCGAGCGAGGTCGCGCAGCCGCGACGCGTAGAGGTCGGTCAGGTCGACGAAGTTCGCACCCTCGATCGGCGACGCCGCGGTGAGATTGAGGTGATCGGAGATGAGCACGGCCTCGCCCGCCTTGAACGCGGGATCGACCCCGCCCGCTCCGTTCGTCAGGATCATGATCCGCGCGCCCGCCGCTGCCGCGGTGCGCACGCCGTGCACGACGGAGCGCACGCCGCGGCCTTCGTAGAAGTGAGTGCGCGCGCCGATGACGAGTGCGTGCGCCCCGTTCGGGAGCAGGATCGAGCGCAGCGTGCCGGAGTGGCCGGGCACGCCCGATGCGTGGAAGCCGGGCACCTGATCCGCCTGGATCACCGCCACGGTCTCGCCGATGACGTCGGCGGCCCGACCCCATCCGCTGCCGAGGGTCAGCGCGATGTCGTGGCGCTCGACCCCCGTCAGCTCGGCGATGGCGGCCGCGGCGGTTGCGGCGAGGGCTGCGGGATCCAGGTCGTGACTCATGACGACCAGCTTATGGCGCGGACGCTACTCCTCGCGCCGGAGCGTGCGGTACCCGCGCTTCGCGTCGTAGCCGTGGATCTCGCGGGTGTCGAGCGCCTGCATGAAGTCGAGCACCTCCGCGGTGATCTCCTGGCCGGGCACGAGCACCGGGAACCCCGGCGGGTACGGCGTGACGAAGCCGGCCGAGACGGGGCGCTCGCCGCGGGAGACCTGGGCGCGCAGCTCCTCGGGCAGCAGGTGCTCGACCGCGCCGCGCTGCTGGCCGCGGAAGAACGCGGCGCGCATGTCGCCGTCGGGCAGCGTCGCATCGGTCGCGTAGCCGGGCGAGAACGCGCTGAAGTCCGGGAGCGGCGGCATGATGACGTCGCTCGACAGGCGCTGCTCGGGATCGAGCTGCCGCTGCTCCTCCTCGAAGCGCTCGGCGAGCTTCACGAGCACCTCGATGAGGTACGCGATGGCGCTGCGCGACGTGCCGATGTTCGTCATGAACAGCACCGTGTTACGGCTCGTCTTGTTGACCTGGATGCCGTAGCGGTCCATGAGGTGCTCGTGCTTGAAGGTGTCGCCGTCCACGCCGGTCCGGCTGATCTCGATCGTGATGCGGGACGGGTCGACCACGAACTCGTCGGTCGCCCACGCCCGCCACATCGTCGACAGGCCGTCGCGCAGCGGCATCGGCCTGCCGGTCTCGCGATGCTCCGCCGGGATCAGGTCGTGCGCCGTGAGCACGCGGAAGGTGCGCCGCAGCAGGGGGTGCCGAGCGATCGCCTGCGACAGGCTCGTCGCGAGGTCGAGCTGGCGCTGCACGAGCTCGAAGCCCTCGAGCTCGACCTGACGGCGCCCGATGTCGAGCGACGAGAGGATCTGGTAGTTCGGCGAGGTCGAGGTGTGCGTCATGTACGCCTCGTGGAACGGCTCCTCGGCCTCGCGCTTCCACTCCTGGTCGTAGACGTGGATCATCGATCCCTGGCGCAGGGCCGTGAGCGTCTTGTGCGTGGACTGCGTCGCGTAGACGCGGATCTTCGCGTCGGGCGCAGGGACGAGGCGTTCGCTCAACCAGGCCTCGTCGGGCGCCGGCGCGCCGTCGGCGTCGAAGAGCCGCTCGCGCTGCGCGCGGTAGGCGGAGGCGTGCGCCGCCGTCGCGAGCCGCTCCTCGAGGCGCTTCGCCGAGGCCATCGCGGTGCGGCGCCGGGTCACGGGGTGAAAGGCGGCGAACGCGAACCAGGCCTCGTCCCACAGGAAGACCAGGTCGGGCTTGATCGCGAGGCACTCGGCCATGACGCGCTCGGGATCGTAGACGATCCCGTCGAACGTGCAGTTCGTGAGCGTGACCATGCGCACCTCGTCGAGGCGCCCGGCGGACCGGTAGTCGAGCAGCAGCTGCTTGATGCGGTCGAGGGGGACGGCGCCGTAGAACGCGAAGTCGTTGAGCGGGTAGGCCTCGAGGTAGGCCGGGCGCGCGCCCGTCAGCATCACGGCGTGGTGGTGCGACTTGTGGCAGTTGCGATCGACCATCACCACGTCGTTCGGGGAGACGAGCGCCTGGTGCACGATCTTGTTCGCGGTCGAGGTGCCGTTCGTCACGAAGAAGGTGTGCTTCGCGCCGTACGCGCGGGCCGCGAGGTCCTGCGCCTTCTTGATCGTGCCGACCGGCGCGAGCAGCGAGTCGAGTCCGCCCGATGTCGCGCTCGTCTCGGCGAGCAGCAGGTTCAGGCCGTAGAACTCCTCGAGGTCCTTGATCCACTTCGAGGCGACGACCGACCCGCCGCGCGCGACGGGAAGGGCGTGGAAGACGCCGACGGGGCGGCGCGCGTGGTCCTGGATCGCGGTGAAGAAGGGGGTGTCGTACAGGTGCGAGATGCGGCGCAGCAGGGTGAGGTGGAGCTCGAGCTGATCCTCGCGGCGGAACACGCGGCGGAACCGACGGGTCAGCGCTCCGGCGAGGTCCTCGATGTGCGCGCCGGCCATCAGGTAGAGGTCGAGCTCGGGCCGGATCGCGGCGAGCGTGTCGGCGAGGCCGAGCACGCGCTGCACCGAGGCGAGCGAGCTGCGGGCCGTGGCGCTGCCCGTGTGCACCTGCGAGCGGGCGTAGGCGATGGTCTCGGAGAGATCGCGGCTGAGGCGCTGGCGCGTGCGCTCGCTGAAGCCCGGACGCACGACCACGGCGAGGATGTTGGGGTTCGTGAGCACGGCGGCGACCGCGTCGTCGGCGGAGGGGACGATCACGTAGTCGTAGATGAAGGAGTCGGCGGCGCCGCGCAGCCGTAGGCCCTCGGTGCGCAGGGCGTCGCGATCAGCGTCGGTGGTCTCGTCGACGACGAGCACCTCGAAGCGCGGGCGCGGGTCGCCGTCGATGTTCGCCTCGGCCCGCTCGGGATCCTCGGGGTAGTCCTCGCGCGGTTCCTCGGGCAGCGTGTCGCCGCGGAGGCGGTGGACGACTCGCCCGATCCGGTCGAGCGCCGTGCGGTAGTCGCCCTCGGCGAGCAGCTCGGCGATCGACGACACGTAGCGCTGGCCGAAGCCGGCCCAGTAGAGCTCGAGCGTCTCGAGCGCGCGGAGCGAGCGGTGGACCTCGCCGTCTCCTGCGAGCGCCTCGCGCTCGTCCTCGGCGCCGAGCGCGAGCCGCTTGACGGCGAACCGCAGGTACTCCCAGGCGTCGCTGCGGAGCCGCCAGGTGCTCGACGGCATCCCCGGGTCGCGTTCGAGGGCGGCGGTGCCCATCCGGTCGCCGCGCGACGCGTTCGACGAGATCGATTCGCCCGCGATCCGGATCCCGCCCGAGAACTCCTGGGGGGCGGCCTCCCGGGCCGAGTCGATCTTCGTCATTGCAAACCGTCCTTCTCGCATCATCGTCGCACCGCCGGGCGGCGGCCTCACGGGCCGGCTGAGCGGGCCCTCGAGCGCAGGAGTGCACCTCTTACCGGTCGATCATATGATGCGGCCCATGCTCCGGCGTGCTGACGCGAGCCGGAGGTGTCCGGAGTCGCGGACTCCGCGGCTGTGCGCCGACCCGGACGGCAGGGGAGCGGAGCGATCATCGGAGGATTATCAGCCGATGATGGTTAGGATGCCCTAAACTATCGGGGTGAGTGATTTCAGCGTGGGCGATACCGGAGCGTTCGGCTTCGGAGACGGGGTCTCCGTCGCGACCCCCGCGGGCATCGACTGCGTGCTGGCGGCCGGTCGCGCCGCGGAGGTCGACGAGATCTCCGAGTGGCTGCGCGCCCTGCCGGAAGACGCGTACGGCAAGGTCTTCGTCGAGGCGTCGGCGGAGGAGATGGCGGCCGCGGTGCCGCTCCCCGCGCCGGCGGGCGTCTCGGTGACCTGGCTGCGGCGCGATCCCGCGGCGTCCGGGGTCTCGCTCGCCCGGGCCGTGCACGCGTGGCTCGAGGAGTGGCTCTGGGCCGAGAGCCAGATCGTGCGCAACTTCGACCTCTGGACCAGCTCGGATCCCTGCCGGACGATGTCGGAGCTGTGGGACGCCGTTGACCGGCGCCTCGCGAAGCGCTGGCCGGGATGCGCTCAGACCGACTGCGCCGTGGTGCGCGAGCTCGGTCGCCCGAACTCCCCCCTCGCCTGACGCCGTCCGCGTCCCCGAATCGCCGTAGACTGAGGGGCATGCCGAAAGCGAATGAACGGAAGCATCGGATCGCGATCCTCGGGGGCGGCCCCGGAGGGTACGAGGCGGCGCTCGCGGGTGCTCAGCTGGGCGCCGACGTCACGCTGATCGAGCGCGCCGGAGTGGGCGGTGCCGCGGTGCTCACCGACGTCGTGCCGTCGAAGAGCCTCATCGCCACCGCTGGCGGTGTCCAGGCCGTGCGCGACGCGGGGCGCCTCGGCGTGCAGGCGTTCGTGCCCGGGGACCACGGCAAGCCCGTGCGCCCCGAGATCGCCGTCAACCTCGCGGCCGTGAACAAGCGACTGCTCGCGATGGCGGGCGCGCAGTCGGTCGACATGCTCCGCAGCCTCGAGGACGCCGGCGTGCGGGTCGTCCAGGGCGAGGGCCGCCTCGACGGGGCATCCGCGGTGCTCGTCTCGACCGCGACGGGCGGCACCGATTTCGACCGGATCGAAGCCGACACGATCGTCGTATCGGTCGGCTCGAGCCCGCGCGAGCTCGACTCCGCGAAGCCAGACGGCGAGCGGATCCTCACCTGGAAGCAGCTCTACAGCCTGTCGGCGATCCCCGAGCACCTCGTGGTGGTTGGATCGGGCGTCACCGGCGCGGAGTTCGCGAACGCCTACCGCACGCTCGGGGCCGAGGTGACCCTCGTGTCGAGCCGCGAGCAGGTGCTCCCCGGCGAGGATCCGGATGCCGCGGCCGTGATCGAGCGCGAGTTCAAGCGCCTCGGCATGCACGTCATGTCGAAGTCGCGCGCAGAGTCGGTCGTGCGCACGGACGACGGGGTGCTGGTCACGCTGGCCGACGGGCGCACCGTCGAGGGTTCCCACTGCCTCATGGCCGTCGGATCGATCCCGAACACCGCCGGCCTCGGCCTCGCGGAAGCGGGCGTCGGGCTGACCGACAGCGGGCACATCCGCGTGAACAAGGTCGCGCGCACGAACGTGCCGTCGATCTACGCGGCGGGAGACTGCACCGACTTCTTCCCGCTCGCATCGGTCGCATCGATGCAGGGCCGCACCGCGATCATGCACGCGCTCGGCGACTTCGTGCGCCCCATCGACCTGCGCAACGTGTCGTCGAACGTGTTCACCTACCCCGAGATCGCGACCGTCGGCTGGAACGAGCGGACCCTCGCCGAGGCCTCGGACCTCGCGCAGCACGTCAGCCACACGATCCCGCTCAGCGTCAACCCGCGCGCGAAGATGATCGGGTTCACCGACGGGTTCGTGAAGCTCTTCGCGTGGAAGGCGTCGGGCACCGTGATCGGCGGGGTCATCGTGGCGCACCGGGCGAGCGAGCTGATCTTCTCGCTCGCGCTCGCGGTCGAGCACCGGCTCACGGTCGACCAGGTCGCCTCGGCGTTCGCGGTCTATCCGTCGATGACGGGCGCGATCACCGACGCCGCCCGGGCGATGCACCGGGCATGACCGGCGCTGCGGTGTCGCGGCGCCGAGCGATCACCGGGGTCGCCGGCGCGCTCGGGCTCGCCGCCGTCGGCGCCCTCGCCGCCTGCGCGCAGGGGAAGCCGGAACCGGTGCCCTCCGACGCGGGTGTGAAGGCCGCCGTCACGGTGCGCGTCGTCGACAACGCGTTCGAGCCCGCCGAGGTGCGGATCACCCCCGACCAGGCGGTGCGCTGGGTGTTCGAGGGGACGGCCGAGCACGACGTCGTGGCGAACGACCGCAGCTTCGTGAGCGAGCTGATGCGGGAGGGCGAGTACACGCACCGCTTCCCCGAGGCAGCCGATTTCGACTACATCTGCTCGGTGCACCCCGAGATGCGCGGCGTCGTGCGCGTCGCCGCGCCGTAGCGCCGGGACGCTGCGCCCTGCGCCCTACGCCCGCTGGAAGACCGCCAGGGTCTCGAAGTGGTGGGTGTGCGGGAAGATGTCGAACGCGCGCAGCTCGGTGAGGTCGTAGCCCGACTCGCGCAGCGTCTTCGTGTCGCGGGCGAGTGCGACGGGGTCGCAGGCGACGTAGACGAGGTTCTGCGGCGAGAGCTCGACGAGCTGGCGCGTCACGTCCCCGCCCGCACCCGAACGGGGCGGGTCCAGCACGACCGTGCCGCGGCGGAGACGATCCCGAACCGGGGCGGAGCCCTGCAGCAGGTCCGCGAGATGCCGATCCACGCGCGCGGTCACCGCGAGCGCGCCCACGAGCTCGGACAGGTTCTCGGCCGCGTCGTCGGTCGCCCCCTCGTCGGCCTCGACGGTCGTGACCTTGACGGAGGGCCCGGCTGCCTCGGCCATCGCGGCGGCGAGCAGCCCGACCCCGCCGTAGAGGTCGAGGTTCGCGGCGCCGGGATCGAAGGCGTCGTCCTCGATGAGCCCCGCGATCGCATCGCGCACGGCTTCGAAGAGCACGACCGGGGCTTCGCGGTGGACCTGCCAGAATCCTCCGGCGCGCACGAGGAAGCCGCGATCCTCGACCAGCTCGCGCACGACGTCGTTCTCGCCGGAGCGCTTGCGGTTCTTGTCGCCTGCGAGGGTGAGGAGCATGCGGGGGTCGTCCGCGGCGGGATCGATGAGGTCGATCGAGGTCACGTCGGGCATCGCGTCGCGCAACGGTGCGATCTGGTTGATCGCCGCCGAGGCGAGCGGCAGCGACTCGACGGGGATGACCCGGCGGCTGCGCGCGGCGTAGGGGCCCACGGCGCCCGTCTCGGGGTCGACGTGCAGGCGGACGCGCGAGCGGTAGCCGAGGCCGGCCGGGCGCGCGTCGGAGGCGTCGAGGTCGGCGCCGTCGGCGTCGTCCGCCCACTCGTCGTCGCCGGGGGTCGGCTCGACGAGCTCGGCGAGCATCTCGGCGAACTCGCTCTCGTCCTCGGCGGCGAGCTCCACGTCGCCGAAGCGATCCATGGCGTCGACGAGCACCTCGGCCTTCAGCGCGCGCTGGCGCTCGAGCGCGATGTGGCCGAACTCGGCGCCTCCGGCGCGATCCTCGGGGGCCCGGTCGACCGACGCCTCGGCCCACACGTGCGCGCGGCGATCCTCCGACGCATCGAGCACCTCGACGACGGCCGCGCGCGCGAACGACTTCTTCTTGGCGTCGGTGACGCGCGCCAGCACGCGCTCGCCCGGGATCGCGTCGGCGACGAAGACGACGCGGCCGTCGTGGCGTGCGACGCTGACTCCGCCGTGGGCGATGCCGGTGACCTCGAGCTCGATCGATTCGCCGATCTCGAGAGGGGTGGTGGGGCGCTGTGCAGACATGGGGTCCATTCTCCCACTGCGGGCGGGTTCGCGGGATCGGTTCGCGGGATCGGATCCCGCGGCAGGGTCGCCTCGGTAGGGTGATCACATGTCGAAGCCGAGGGGACGAGGGAGGCCGAAGGGCGGATCCGACTCGCGCTCGCGCATCCTCGCGGCCGCGGTGGACGTCTTCGGCGAGCACGGGTACGAGGGCACGACGATCCGCGAGATCGCGGGCCGGGCTGGCGTCGACTCCGCGCTCGTGCACCACTACTTCGGCACGAAGGCCGATCTGTTCGCCGAGGCGGCGAACGTGCCGCTGCGACCCGATGTCGTCGTGCCGATGATCCTGAGCGGTCCGCGCGAGGAGGTCGGCGCACGCATCGTGCGCTACGTGCTCGAGGCGTTCGAGGACGATCGCGTGCGGCGGCGCGGCGTCATGCTGCTGCGCACGGCCGTCGGCGGAAAGGTCGGCACGCCGCTCATCGTCGGCTTCCTGTCGCGCGAGCTCCTCCCGCGCGTCGCCGGCCGCCTGGACGTCCCGGACGCCGAGCTGCGCGCCGACCTCGTCGCGTCCCAGATCGCGGGCATGCTCATGATCCGCTATGTGCTCGGCGTGCAGCCGATCGCCGGAGCGTCGATCGACGACCTCGTGGGTCGCGTGGGCCCGACGATCCAGCGCTACCTCTTCGACTGACGGTGCTCCGTCGGCGCCCCCCGCCCCGCCCCGCGCCCTGCGCGCCGCCCCGCGCCCTGCGCGCCGACGCGAACGAGGATCCGCCCGACTTCGTCCGACTTCAGCGTCTCCGAAGTCGGACGAAGTCGGGCGGATTCACGAGCGATCGCGCCGAGTGCGAGACTGTCCGGGCGTTGACAGCCGGCGCGCCCGGACGTAAATTCATTTCATGATGAATATGGACGCCGTCCGCATCCGCGGCCTCTCCGTGAGGCGCGGACGCCGCGACGTGTTCTCGCGGCTCGACCTCGACGTCGCCGCAGGCAGCATCACGGGGGTGCTCGGACCCTCGGGGTGCGGGAAGACCACGCTGCTGCGCGCCATCGTGGGCGCCCAGGCCGGGGTGTCCGGCGAGGCGACCGTGCTCGGGCTGCCCGCTGGATCGCCCGCGCTCAGGCGCCGCGTCTCGTACGCGACGCAGGCGGCATCCGTCTACGACGACCTGACGGTCGCGCAGAACCTCCGCTATTTCGCGCGCGTGCTGGGGGTCCCGCGGGCGGACGCGGACCGCGTCATCGAGCTCGTCGGCCTCAGCTCCGCCGCGGGGCAGCGGGTCGACCGTCTGAGCGGAGGCCAGCGCGGCCGCGTGTCGCTGGCCGCCGCGCTGCTCGGGGAGCCCGAGCTCATCGTGCTCGACGAGCCGACGGTCGGCCTCGATCCCGTGCTCCGCGCGGAGCTCTGGGAGTTGTTCGGGCGGCTCGCGCGCGACGGCGCCGCACTGCTGGTGAGCAGCCACGTGATGGACGAGGCGCTCCGGTGCGATCGACTGGTGCTGCTGCGCGAGGGGGCGCTCGTCGCCGACACGACGCCGCAGGAGCTGCTCGACGCGACGGGGGCGCCGGATCCGGAATCGGCGTTCCTCGCGGTCATCGCCTCCGGCGGGCTCCGCGGCGGGGCGCACGGCAGGCACGGCGGGGACGGAGCGGGATCATGAATCCGGTACGGACGCTCGCGACGGCGGGGCGCGTGCTGCGACAGCTCGCGCACGACCCGCGCTCGGTCGCCCTGCTGCTCGTCGCCCCCAGCCTGCTCGTCGGGCTCTTCTCGTGGCTGCTCAGCGACCAGGACGGCGCGTTCGACCGCTTCGGCGGGCCGATCCTCGCGCTCTTCCCGTTCATCCTGATGTTCATCGTCACGTCGGTGACGACGCTGCGCGAGCGGCGCTCGGGCACGCTCGAGCGGCTGCTCACGACCCCGCTCGGCAAGGGCGACTTCATCGTCGGGTACGCGCTGGCGTTCGGGCTCGTCGCGATGGCGCAGGCGCTCGTCACGGTGTGGTTCGCCGTGGTGGTCTGCGGGCTGTCGGTCGACGGTCCGGTGTGGCAGCTCGGCGCGGTCGCCGTCGTCGACGCCCTGCTCGGTACCGGTCTCGGCCTGCTCGCGAGCGCCTTCGCACGCACCGAGTTCCAGGCCGTGCAGTTCATGCCGGCGGTCGTGTTCCCGCAGATCCTGCTCGGCGGTCTGCTCATGCCGCGCGACGCGATGCCCGAGGCGCTCGAGGCGATCTCGGACTGGCTGCCCCTCAGCTACGCGATCGACGCCGTGAACGCGGTGACGGCCGGCGATGCTGGTTGGGATCTCGGGCGCCCGCTGCTCGTGATCGGCACGGTCACCGTCGTCGCGCTCGGGCTCGCAGCGCTCACCCTGCGCCGGCGCACGCCGTAGGCGGCGGCGGCCCGCCCGACGGCGACGCCATATGCTGGGCGCATGCGCCTGTTCCTTGCCTCGACGTCGCCCGCCCGCCTGTCCGTGCTCCGAGGAGCGGGGATCGAGCCGATCTGCTTCTCGCCCGAGGTCGACGAGGAGGCCGAAGTCGCCGCACGCGAAACCGAGATCGGTCGCGCGCTCACGGCTCCCGAGCTCACCGAGTACCTCGGGCGGCTGAAGGCCGAGGACGTCGTGCGCAGGCACGGGCCAGGGGGGACGGGCGAGATCGACGGGCTCGTGCTCGGCGGCGACTCGATGTTCCTGCTCGACGGCGAGATCCTCGGCAAGCCGCACCTGCCCGAGGTCGCCCTCGAGCGCTCGAAGCGGCATCGCGGCCGCACGGGGGTGCTGCACTCGGGCCACTGGCTCGTCGATTGCACCGGCGGCGAGGTGCGCGGCGCCGCCGGCTCGGTCGATACGGCGCGGGTCACCCTCGCCGCCGACCTCGGCGACGACGAGCTCGCCGCCTACGTCGCCACGGGGGAGCCGCTCGAGCTCGCCGGCGGGTTCGCGATCGACGGGCTCGCGGGCGCGTTCATCGAGCGCATCGAGGGGGCCCCGAGCTGCGTGATCGGGCTGTCGCTCCCGGCGCTGCGACGCCTCGTGATCGGGCTCGGGCACCCCTACCAGGGGCTGTGGGGGAGCGGCGCGGCCTGACCGAGCTCCGCACGCGGCGGTAGAGTGCAGGGAGCCGGCATCGGCGGGAGGAGCATCCGAGATGGCGACGCATCGTGAGGGGGCGGCCGGGTGACCCCGTCGTCTCCCGCGCAGTTCACGCTGACCCAGCTGCGCTACTTCACCGAGGCCGCGCGCTCCGGAAGCATGACGGAGGCGGCGAAGCGCCTCCACGTCTCGCAGCCGGCGCTCTCGGCCGCGATCACGCTGCTCGAGCGGGATCTCGGGGTCACCCTGTTCGAGCGCGTGCCCCGGAAGGGCATCCGCCTGACCGCCGCAGGGCGCCAGTTCCACCTCGACGCGGTCGCGCTCCTCTCGCACGCGGAGAGCATGTCGGAGCGGATCGGCAGCTTCGAGGGCGCGCTCATCGGCACGCTGCGCGTGGGCATGTACTCGCCCATGGCGCCCTTCCGCGCACCGACCATCGTGCACGCGTTCGCGCGTCGGCACCCGCAGATCGCGCTCGAACTGGTCGAGGCCGATCACGACGAGCTGGTGCGCATGCTCGAGGACCAGGAGATCGACGTCGCGGTCGCCTACGACATGGCGCCGTTCGAACAGCTCGAGATCGAGACGCTGGAGACGCTCCTGCCGCACGCGATCGTGCCTCCGGAGCACCCGCTCGCGGGGGCTCCTGGGCCGGTCGAGCTGCGGCGATTCGCCGCGGATCCGCTGATCCTGCTCGATCTGCCGCACACCGCCTCCTACTACCTCGGCCTGTTCCGCTCGGTGGGGGTGGAGGCCGACGTGCGCTTCCGGGTGCGCGGCTACGAGACCGTGCGCGGCCTGGTCGGACGGGGATTCGGGGTCTCGCTGCTCAACCAGCGCATCGCCAACGACCGCAGCTACGGCGGCACCCGGGTCGTCGCGGTCGAGCTCGCGGACCGGTTGCCCGGGCTCCGGCTGAGCCTCGTGCGCCGGATCGGCGACGCCTCGCAGCGGGTCGAAGCGTTCGCAGAGGTCTGCCGGAGGCTGTACGTCTCGGGCGGGGCGGGGGCGGGCGAGGGCATCGACGCCGGCTGAGCGGGCGTTTCGGGCCGCCGGCTCCAGCCGGCTGCACGCAAATTTCCTTGCCTTTCGCATAATCTCGATCGATGCGAAATGAGGCCGCTCAGCGGCCCATCCGATGTGCGAGCCGCCCGAGACGCGCGGATTTCCGCGGGATAGCCGGCGTTCTCGCCCAGTGACACGTGACCTCTCCGGCCCCGACGGCACGGACCGTGCTTCCGCGGAGGCGCGCTCTCGCGGCACGGCCCCAGCGGCCATCCATTGACAGCGCCTATGCGCCGCCGTAGGTTCTGGTGACCATGAACCATATGAGCAATGACGCTTTACGGACACAGACCCCCTCGGCCCCGCCCCGCGAGGCCGAGCGCACCGGCATCACCCCGATGCAACGACGCGTGCTGGCAGGCGGCAGCGTCGGCCAGTTCATCGAGTTCTACGACTTCGCCCTGTACGGCATCTCGGCGGTCACGCTCTCGGCGCTCTTCTTCCCGTCGGACAACGCGCTCGCCGGGCTGCTCGCGCTCTTCGCCACCTACGGCGTCGCGTTCTTCATCCGCCCCCTCGGCGGGCTGTTCTTCGGCGCGCTCGGAGACCGGATCGGCCGCCGCAACGTCCTCGTCATCACGCTGCTCACGATCGGCGTCGCGACCTCCGCGATCGGACTGCTCCCCGGCTACGACACGATCGGCCCGCTCGCCCCGATCCTGCTCGTCGTGCTGCGGCTACTGCAGGGGCTCTCCGCCGGCGGTGAATCGGCCGGGGCGCCGTCCTTCGTGTTCGAGCACGCGCCGATCCACCGCCGCGGGCTGTTCATCAACGTCACGCTCGCCGCGACCGCGCTGCCGTCGGTCATCGCGGCCTTCTTCGTGCTCTTCCTGTCGAGCACGATGACCGACGCCGCATTCCACGACTGGGGCTGGCGGGTTCCGTTCCTGATCGCGCTGCCGCTCGCCCTCGTCGGGCTCTGGATCCGGGCCAAGACCGAGGAGTCCCCCGCCTTCAAGGAGATGGTGCGCGAGCAGGAGCGCGCGGAGTCCGAGGCCGTGCGCGCCACCCCGGTGCGCGACGCCTTCCGCACGAACTGGCTCAAGATGATCCAGGTGGTGTTCGTGATGGGCCTCACCGCGATGGGCTTCTACTTCCTGTCGGGCTACTTCATCTCGTACGTCGAGACCGCGGGCAACCTCAGCCGCGACCAGTCGCTGCTGCTCAACGGCGCGGCCATGCTCGCCTACACCGTGCTGCTCCCCGTCGCCGGGGCGATCGGGGACCGGGTCGGCCGACGCCCGATGCTCATCATCGGCGCGATCGCGATCGCGGTGCTCGCCATCCCGGCGTTCCTGCTCGTCACGAGCGGCGACGTGCTCCTCGCGCTCTGCGGTCAGATGATCTTCGTCGCCGCGATCTGCTGCTACGGCGGCGGCTGCTACACCTTCTTCATCGAGGTGTTCGACACCAAGAGCCGCTTCACCTCGGCCGCGTTCAGCTACAACCTCGGGTACGCGCTCCTCGGCGGCACCGCCCCCTTCATCGGCACCGCGCTGGTGAACGCGACGGGCGTCCCCTTCTCGCCCGCGTTCTACGTGATCGGCGTCGCGCTGCTCACTCTCGTCGCCATGGCCGTCACCCGCGTCCCCGAGACCCGCGGCCGCGTCGGCTGAGCGCCCCACGCACCGTCCCCCCCCAACCCCCGCATCGAACTCCGGAGAATCAGCACAGATGACTATCACCACCACTGCAGACCGCTTCCTCACCGACTTCCACGAGGTCGCGCAGATCGGCAGAACCGATCGCGGCGGCGTCGAGCGGCAGGCGGCGACCGATGCCGACCGGCAGACCCGGGACTGGTTCGTCGCGTTCGCCCGGGAGCGCGGCTGGGCGGTCGAGGTCGACCGCATCGGCAACGTCTTCGCCCGGGTCGCGCTCGGGGAGGGCGCCGGATCGGCCGCCGCCGGAGCCGGATCCGCGATCCTGTCCGGATCCCACCTCGATTCCCAGCCCCGCGGCGGCCGCTTCGACGGAGCGTACGGCGTGATCGCGTCGCTGCACGCGGCGGCGGAGGTCGAGCGCAGGGTGCGCGCCGGCGAGCTCTCCGCGATCCACGACCTGGTGGTGGTCGACTGGTTCAACGAGGAGGGCAGCCGCTTCGCCCCCTCGATCATGGGCAGCTCCGTCTACACGGGGCTCATGGACTGCGAGGAGATCCTCGGCGTCCGTGATCTCGCCGGCACGAGCGTGCGCGAGGCGCTCGACGGCATCGGGTACCGAGGCGACACCGCGGGGCCCGCCGGCATCGTCGGCTACGCCGAGGTCCACATCGAGCAGGGGCGGATCCTGGAGCGCGAGGGCATCGAGCTCGGAGCGGTCGACTCGAGCTGGTACACCCAGAAGCTCGACATCGAGGTGTTCGGCGAGCAGTCCCACACCGGGGCGACCGCCATGGCCGACCGCCGTGACGCCCTGGTGGGCGCGGCGCAGATCATCATGCTCGTCCGCGACATCTGCCGCGAGTTCACCGACGAGACGCTCGTCTCGTCGGTGGGGCAGATGACGGTCGAGCCGAACTCTCCGATCGTGGTGAACAGCCACGTGCACCTGGTGGCCGACCTGCGCGCCAACGACCCGGCCATCGTGCAGCGCGCCCGCGACCTGCTCGTCGAGCGCTTCCAGCGCGTCGCCGAGGAGGAGCTGCTCGAGATCCGCGCGACCGACTTCGACGTGCGCCCCAACCGGTACTACCCCGAGGCGGGGGTCGCCCTGCAGGAGCGGGTCGCCGCGGACCTGGGCCTCGGGATCCGCCGCATGCAGACGATGGCCGGGCACGACTCCGTCGCGATGAACACGGTCGCGCCCTCGGTCATGATGTTCGTGCCGTCGGTCGACGGCGTCTCGCACTGCGAGCGCGAGTTCACGCGCGACGAGGACCTGGTCAACGGGCTCCGCGCGCTCACGGGGGTGCTGGCCGAGATGGTCGGGGGAGCGCTCGACGGCGTCGCCTACCCCGGTGCGGCGCCGGACGCTCGGGCGGCCGACGCGGGGCGGAGCGACCGGTGACGGCCGCGCCGGAAGCGCTCACGGACGCGCGCCTGGATGCCGCTGACGCCGCGGACGCTGGGCTTCCGGGGCTCGGCGCCGTCGCCGCGCTGCGCGCGTTCCGGTCCCGCGACCTGTCTCCGGTCGAACTGCTCGACGCGGTGCTGGATCGCATTTCGCGGCTCGACGACGGCGATCAGGGAGTGGGTGCGATCGTGCAGGTGCTCGACGACGCGCACGACGCGGCGCGATCCGCCGAGCGCCGCTACGCCGCGGGGTCCGACCTCGGTCCGCTCGGATCGGGGAGCGGCGCGCTCCTCGGTCTCCCGATCGCGACGAAGGAGAAGCACGGACTGGCCGGCCGGCCCCTCAGCCAGGGCCTCATGGCGCTGCGAAACGAGGTGGCGACGGACGACCACCCGGTCGTCGAACGGATCCGCGCCGCGGGAGGCATTGTCCACGCGCGCACCGCATCGCCCGAGTTCAGCTGCGCCACCGTGACGCACTCGCGGCTCTGGGGCGTCACGCGCAACCCCTGGAACCGCGAGCTCTCGCCGGGCGGGTCCTCGGGGGGAGCCGGTGCCGCGCTCGCCGCCGGGTACGCGCCGCTCGCGACCGCCTCGGACATCGCCGGATCCACCCGGATCCCCGCGGCGTTCTGCGGGGTCGTGGGGTACAAGGCGCCGTACGGCCGGATCCCCGGGCTGCCGCCGCTCTCGGCCGACTGGTACCGGGGCGACGGCCCGATGGCGCGCAGCGTCGCCGACACCGCGCTGCTCGCGAACGTGCTCTCGGGCATCCACCCGGCCGACCACGGCACGGTGCCCGGCAGCGCCCCGATCCCGGTCGAGTTCCCCGATGCCGCAGCCTGGGCGAAGGGGAAGCGCATCGCCCTGGCCGTGCGGCTCGGGGACTACCCGGTCGACCCCGACGTGGAGCGCGCCGTCCGCGAGACGGCCGCGGCGCTCGCCGCAGCCGGCGCCACCGTCGAGGAGGTCGAGCTGCCTTGGACGAGCGCCGGGATCCGCGACGTCACCATGGCCCACTTCGGCAGCATCCTCGGGCCGGCGATGTCGCGGCTCACCGCGGGCATGACCGAGCTCACCGACTACACCGAGCGCTTCATCGCCGACGCCGCGGCGGCCGCGGAACGCATGGAGCTGGTCGAGATGCTCGCGGGCGAAGCCCGCATGCAGGCGGATCTCGCTGCGGCGATGCGCGGCTTCGACGTGCTGCTGACCCCGGTCAACGCGGTCGCCGGGCTGCAGGCCGACGGCAGCTACCTCGACGGGATCGATGCGGTGGGGGCCGACGGCGAGCGCGTGCACCTCGAGCACTACTGGCAGGGGCACATGACGGTGCCGTTCAACGTCTGCAACCGCTGCCCGGTGCTCTCGGTCCCCGCGGGGGTCGCGGGCAACGGGCTCCCGGTCGGCGTGCAGATCGTCGGGCACCCCTACGCGGAGGAGTCGGTGTTCCGCGCCGGAGCGGCGGTCGAGGCGCTGCGCCCCTGGCCGCTGCTCGCGCCGGCGTGAGGGCTTCCGCCGGCGCGAGGGTTCCCTCCGTCGCGCCGTGCGGCAGAATAGGCGCGTGCCCACCATGAACCGCGCCGCTCTGCTGCTGGTGACCGTGATCTGGGGCGTCAACTTCGTCTCCGCGCGGTTCGCGCTCGACGCGATGTCCCCCTGGGGCTTCCGTGCCGTGTCGTTCGGGGCCGGCGCCGCGATCCTGTTCGCGCTGGCCCCGATCCTCCGCGTGCGCCTGCGGCTGCCGCGCCGCATCGACCTGCTGCACCTCGCGGTCGCGGGCACGTTCGGCATCGCCGGGTTCGGTGTGCTCTCGGCGGTCTCCCTGCTCAACACGACGGCGGGCCGCACCTCGATCGTCGTCTACACGATGCCGATCTGGGTCGCGCTGCTCGGCAGGGTCTGGCTCGGCGAACGGCTGGGCCCTCGGCGAGTGGTCTCCGTCTGGGTCGGGATCGCCGGGCTCGCCGTGCTGCTCGTCCCGCTGCTGCGCGGCGGGCCGTCGCTCGGCGAGCTCGCCGCGCTCGGAGCGGCGCTGAGCTGGGCACTCGGCACGGTCTACCTCAAGTGGGCGGCGGTCGATGCCGCGCCCCTCGCGATCACCGCCTGGCAGCTCGGTGCGGGAGCGGTCGTGTCGCTGGTCGCCCTCGCGCTCGACGGCGGGCCGGTCTTCCGTGCGGCGCCGGACGCCGCGGCGTGGGCCGGGATCGTCTACTCCACCCTCATCGGCACGGTCTTCGCGTACGTGCTCTGGTTCCAGGTCGTGCAGCGGCTCCCCGCGAGCGTCGCGGGCCTCGGCACGCTGCTCGTGCCCGTCTTCGGGATGGCGGCCGGCATGCTGCTGCTCGGCGAGCACCCGACCGCCGCCGACATCGCGGGCTTCGCACTGATCTTCATCGCCGGGCTGCTCGCGCTCGGCGGCCCGGCGGTGCCCGCGTCGCGCGTGCGGGCGGGGCGGGCCGGGCGAGCACCCGGATCCGCGTCGAACTAGGACCCGCGCGCGAGCAGCGCGACCATGAGCGTGGCGATCGTCGTGCCGTCCGAGAGGTCGACGTCGAGCAGGTCCTCGATGAGTGCGATCCGCTGGTAGAACACGGACCGCGAGAGGCGCGCCTGCTGCGCCGCGAGGGAGCGATTGCTCGGGTGGTCGAGCGCCGCGCGCAGCACGCGCAGCAGGTCGCCGCTGTGCCCGGGACCGGCCGTCGCGTCGTGCTCGATCAGCGGACCGAGCGCTGCGGTCGCGAACTCCTGCATCTCGGGAGCGCCCGAGAACCCGCGCACGAGGTAGGCGAGCGGCTGCCGTTCGGCCTGCTGCACCGCGACGCGCCCGACGGTCGCAGCCGGGCGCAGACCGCCGGCCGTGCGCACGCGCTGCAGCGACGTGATGAGCGAGCGCACGCCCCGACCGGTCGCCCCGAGGCCGAGATGGGCGGTCCATCCGGCGGGAGTGGTGTCGGGCAGCAGCATGTCGAGCTCGTGGGCGAGGCGAGCGGCGAGCGGGGGAGCGCCGGCCCCCGAGGCGCCGGGCGCCCCGGCGCGCGCATCGTCCGGAGGGAACGAGAGGAGGGCGAGGAGGGGCGATCCCGCGCCGGTTGCGGTTCGGGATCCCGATCCCGATCCCGACGCGGATCCGGCGCCCGGACCCGCAGCCGAGCCCGAGTCCGGCTCGGTGTCGGGGACGAGGATCACGCGGCCGCCCGGCGCGACCGCGCGTCGGAGCGCGGTCTCGAGCACGGCGCGCTCGAGCGACTCGTGCGCCCCGAACCCGCCCGTGCCCCGGAGCGTCGCCCCGAGCAGGGCGCGGCCCTCGACCGGGAGCCCCGCGGCCGCGAGCTGGGTCGCGAGCTCGGTGTCGCGGCGGTAGCGCCCGTCGAGCATCGTGTCGAAGAGCTGCTTCGAGCTGAGCTCGAGCCACTGGTCGCGGTCGCCGTCGGCCAGGCGCCCCAGGGCGAGCGCGAACGCCCCGAGCTCGAGCACGGTGCGCCGGCCCGCCGCGTGCGCCGGGCCGGGCAGCGCGGTCACGCGCCCCCAGCTGGCGCCCTGCGCCTCCACGGGAACCCGCTCCCAGTCGGCCGGAAGCTCGAAGTCCCTGCCGTGCGCGCGCACCCAGGCGTCGAGCACGGCCTCCGAGTCGTCGCCGGGGCCCGACCACGCGACGACCCGGTGAGCGGAGTCCTCGAGCACGACGGGGGCGTCGAGCGTCTCGGCGAGCCGCTCCACCACGTAGTCGACGGGACTGCGATTGAGCCCGAGCTCCGTGAGCATGGCGTGCACCTCGGCGCGGGCTGCGAGCGCCTCGGTTTGCACCGCGAGCACCCGCTGATGGATGCGCTGAGTGATCTGCACGAAGCGCACCCGCCGGTGCAGCACGACGAGGGGGATGCCGTGCGCGTCGCAGGCGGCGACGAGCGGCGCGGGGGCGTCGGGGAACGACTTGCCGAGCTCGAGCACCACCGCCGCGGGCCGCGATGCGACGAGGTCGCCCGCGAGATCCTCGAGGTCTCCGGCCTCCGTGGACCATCCGGCGCCGGTCGTGAGGATCAGTTCGCCGCCGTCGAGCAGGGCGAGCGCGTCGGTGCCAGCGACGACATGCGCCCAGCGCACCTCGCGGTCCGTGCCGCGCGCCCCTGCGACGAGCTCGGGTTCGCCCGCTGCGAGCTCCGGCAGCGCGAGGATCCCCGCGACGTCGATCCCGTGTTCGATTCCGTACTCCATGCCGTCCCCTCCTGCCCCGCGGTCCCCGCCTCCGGAGCACGCCGCCGGATCTCGCTCCCCGACTCGCTTCCGGACAAAGTGTACGGGAAACCGGGAGATTCGCGATCCGGTGCACTTGGATGAGCCGCGAACCCATTGGAATACTGATTTCCAGTGGGATCGCTCGATCCCGAACACTGTGACCGGACGGCGCAGTGCAGGAACGAAAGAGGGAGCAACGGATGGCACTCATCCCCCACGTCATCGGCGGCGAGAAGAACACCGCGGCCGAGCGCACGCAGCCGGTCTACAACCCGGCGACCGGCGAGCAGATCCACGAGCTCGCGATCGCCTCGGTCGCGACCGTCGAGGAGGCCGTCGCCGCGGCCCAGGCCGCCCTGCCGGCATGGCGCAAGACGAGCCTCACCAAGCGCGCCGACGTGTTCTTCAACCTGCGCCAGCTGCTCAAGCAGCGTTCGCCCGAGCTCTCGGCGATCGTCACGAGCGAGCACGGCAAGGTGCTCTCGGACGCAGCGGGCGAGGTCGCGCGCGGCCTGGAGAACGTCGAGTTCGCCTCCGGCCTCCTGAACCTCCTCAAGGGCGAGCGCGACGAGCAGGTGTCGACCGGCGTCGACGTGCACTCGATCAAGCAGCCGGTGGGCGTCGTCGCCTGCATCACGCCCTTCAACTTCCCGATCATGGTCCCGCTGTGGATGATCGCCTCGGCCATCGCGTGCGGCAACACCGTCGTGCTCAAGCCCTCTGAGCGCGACCCCTCCGCCTCGGTCTTCATCGCCGACCTCTTCCGCGAGGCTGGCCTGCCCGACGGCGTGCTCAACGTCGTGCACGGCGACAAGGTCGCCGTCGACACGCTGCTCGACGCCCCCGAGGTCAAGGCGATCTCGTTCGTCGGCTCCACCCCGATCGCCAAGTACATCTACGAGCGCGCCGCGGCCAACGGCAAGCGCGTCCAGGCGCTCGGCGGCGCGAAGAACCACATGCTCGTGATGCCCGACGCCGACATCAAGGTCACCGCGGACGCGGCGATCTCGGCGGCGTACGGCGCTGCTGGCGAGCGCTGCATGGCCGTCTCCGTGGTCGTCGCCGTCGGTGACGAGACCGCCGACCGCCTGATCCCCGAGCTCACGAGCCGCATCGCCGATCTCAAGATCGGCGACGGCGCTGCCGAGGGCACCGACATGGGGCCGCTCATCACGCCCGAGGCGAAGGCCCGCGTCGAGTCCTACGTCGCCGGTGCCGAGGCCGAGGGTGCGACGATCGTCGTCGACGGTCGCGACTTCGAGTTCGAGGGCGACGGCTTCTTCACGGGCGCCACGCTGCTCGACCACGTAAAGACCGACAGCAAGGTGTACCGCGACGAGATCTTCGGGCCCGTGCTCGCGATCGTCCGCGTGAGCAGCTACGAAGAGGGTCTGAAGCTCATCAACGAGCACCAGTTCGGCAACGGCACCGCGATCTTCACGCGCGACGGCGGCGTCGCCCGCTCGTTCGAGTTCGACGTCGAGGCCGGCATGGTCGGCATCAACGTGCCGATCCCGGTGCCCGTCGGGTCGTTCTCGTTCGGCGGCTGGAAGGACTCGCTCTTCGGCGACACCCACATCTACGGCCCCGAGTCGATCAACTTCTACACCCGTTCCAAGGTCGTGACCACGCGCTGGCCGAACCCGGAGCAGTCGAAGATCGACCTCGGCTTCCCGAGCAACCACTGATCGGAGCACCGGCATGAGCGACTTCATCGATCAGAACGGCGCCGAGCAGAGCTTCGGCGACACGGACGCGCAGCGCGAGGTGCGCGCGAACGACCGCGACTACGTCTTCCACTCGTGGTCGGCGCAGGCCAAGATCAACCCGATCCCCGTCGCCAAGGGCGAGGGCGTGCGGTTCTGGGACTACGACGGCAAGGAGTACCTCGACTTCTCCTCGCAGCTCGTGAACCTGAACCTCGGGCACCAGCACCCGGGCCTCGTCAAAGCGATCCAGGAGCAGGCCGGCCGCATGGCGACCATCCAGCCCGCCGTCGCGAACGACGTCCGCGGCGAGCTCGCCAAGCGCATCGTCGAGCACAGCTTCGAGGGCGCCCGCTCGGTGTTCTTCACCAACGGCGGCGCCGAGGCGAACGAGTACGCGGTGCGCATGGCGCGCCACCACACGGGCCGCCAGAAGGTGCTCGCGCGCTTCCGCTCGTACCACGGCTCGACCGCGACGGCGATCACGCTCACGGGTGAGGCCCGCCGCTGGCCGAACGGCACCCCCGACGCGGGAGTCGTGCACTTCTTCGGACCGTACCAGTACCGCTCGGAGTTCTACGCCGAGACGCCGGAGCAGGAGTCGGAGCGCGCGCTCACGCACCTCGAGCACACGATCCAGCTCGAGGGCCCCGACACCATCGCGGCGATCATCCTCGAGACCGTCACCGGCACCAACGGCATCTTCGTGCCGCCGCCCGGCTACCTGGCCGGCGTGCGCGAGCTGTGCGACCGGTACGGCATCGTGCTGATCTGCGACGAGGTCATGGCCGGCTTCGGCCGCACCGGCGAGTGGTTCGCCTACCAGGCGTTCGATGTGAAGCCCGATCTCGTGAGCTTCGCGAAGGGCGTCAACTCGGGCTACGTCCCGCTCGGCGGCGTCGTGGTCTCCGAGGAGATCCACAACACGTTCGGCGAGAAGGCGTTCCCGGGCGGGCTGACCTACTCGGGCCACCCCCTCGGATGCGCCGCGGGCGTCGCCACGTTCGACATCTTCGAAGAGGAGGGCATCCTCGAGCGCGTGCGCGATCTCGGATCCCGCGTCGTCGAGCCCCGACTGCGCGAGCTCGCCGAGAAGCACCCGTCGATCGGCGAGGTGCGCGGCACCGGGCTCTTCTGGGCGCTCGAGCTGGTCGCCGATCGCGAGACGCGCGAGCCGCTCTCGGCCGACGCGTTCAACGCCGTCGTCGCGGCCTCGAAGGATGCGGGTCTCTGGCCGTTCGCGGCGGGCAACCGCCTGCAGATCGCTCCGCCGCTGATCATCTCGGAGGAGGACCTCGTCGCGGGTCTCGACATCATCGACCGCGTGCTCGAGGTCGCCGACGGGCACGTCTCGAAGTAGGCCGCCCGGGTCGGCCCCTTCGCCCGGGTCGCCGTGAAGCACCGATCCAGCGTCCGGATATCACTTTCCACGGAAAGCGATATCCGGACGCTGGATCGGTGCTTCTGCGTTTCCGACCGAGTGGGAACCGCGGGTTCGGGATCGGGCTACTCCGCGGGAGGCCCCCCCTTCCGCGACCGCCCCTATCCGGAATCCGGGTCGCTTTAGGGGTGTTCTGCGCCGAAACACACCCCCGAAGTGACCCGGATGCGCAAGACGGCGGGGAGGCGGTCCGGCGGGGAGGCGGGCCGGCGAAACGGCGGTCCGGTGAAACGGCGGGTTGGCGGGGGAGAGGCCCGACGCGCGAGCGGCGGTCAGGGCTCCATCGTGCCGGTGCCCGGCTCTCCCGGGAGCGGCCCGTAGCGGAGCTGCACGGCGCCTGCGCCGCCGGATCGCGCCGGTTCGAGCAGGCGGAGGTTCGCCGGCGCCGCGCCTGACGGGAAGACGCGTGTCCCGGATCCGAGCACGATCGGATACATCCAGAGCCGCAGCTCGTCGGCGCTCGACGCGCCCCACAGCCGCTCGGCGAGCAGGGTCTGCACGAAGTCGAGACTGCCGATCACATGGGTCTCGCGGTGCCGGTCGCGCACAGCCGCGAGCTCGTCGGCGAGAGATGCGCCGATGCGGGTCGTGCCCGCCCAGTCCGGCGCGAACCCGGCGTCGCGCGTCGCCACGTACTTGGGCAGCGCGGTGAAGGTGCGGCCGATCTCGACGTCCTGCTGCGGCCAGTATCCCGCGAAGATGTCGTAGGTGCGCCGGCCGAGCAGCAGCGCGTCCATGCTCCGGATGCCCGCCATGACGGACCGGCCGACGAGCTCGTCGTCGTGGGGAGCCTGCCAGCCGCCGAAGCGGAAGCCGTCGCTGCGATCCTCGTCAGGACCGCCCGGAGCCTGGGCGACGCCGTCGAGCGTCATGAAGAGGTCGATGATGATGCGGCCCGCGGGCGAGTGTTCGGACATCGGTGTCCTCCCTCCGGATTCGGCGGGCGATCCCGCCGCTCTCAGGGTACTGCGATGCGCTCGATGCGGAAGAGGATCGCGAAGCGCTCGAGGGCCTCCTCCGCGCCGCGCACGACGGCCGCGATGTCTTGAGCGATCGCTTCGCCCGCCGTGATCTCGCCGCCGATGAGGCGGCGGATCCCCGGCCCCGCGACGATGACCGCCTCGGCTTCCCCGCCGGGCAGCGCCCCTCCGACAGGCGGTGCCGGGGGAGCGAGCTGCGCGACGGACAGGATCCCATCCCGCACCCGCGCGCGCAGCGCCACATCGCCCACGTGCAGCTCGATGTCGAGGCAGGTGCCGACGGCTCGGTCGGCGCGGAACGCGGTGCGCAGCGCCATGGTGAGCGAGTCGGCGGTGACGATGTCGCCCTCGGCGGGCTCTCCCATGGTCTGGAACCCCCAGCGGCCGAGCTCGAGCATGAGGGGCTCGAGCGCGCGGCCGTAGGGCGTGAGCTCGTAGACGAGGCCGCACCGCGCGAGCGGCACGCGCCGCACGACCCCGCCCTCCTGGAGCTCCTTGAGCCTCGTGCTCAGGATGTTGGTCGGGATCCGCGGCAGCCCCTGCTTCAGGTCGGTGTAGCGGCGCGGGCCGACGAGCAGGTCGCGAATGATGAGCAGCGCCCATCGTTCGCCGACGAGTTCGACGGCCCGCGTGACGCCGCAGTACTGACCGTAGCTGCGCGCGGCCATCTCAGACGCCGGGAACGGGGTCCGGTCCCGCGCCGTGCTCGTCGACGTAGGCCTCAGGCCCCTGCTCGGCGGCCTGGGGCTCCATGTAGGTGAACTCGATGATGTTGCCGTCGGGATCCTGCATGCTGCGCTGGTACATGAATCCGTAGTCCTGCGGCTCGCGGTTCTCGCTGCCGCCTGCGGCGATGCCCGCCTCGACGGTCGAGTCGACGTGCGCGCGGGAGTCGCGGGTGAACGCGACGATCACCTGGGCGCTGGTCTGCGGGTCGGCGATCGGCTTGTCGGTGAACTGCTTGAAGTGATCGTGGGTCAGCACCATGAAGAACGTCTGCTCGTCCCACACGATGCAGGCGGCGTTCTCGTCGGTGAAGAGCGGGTTGATGTCGCAGCCGAGCGCCGTGTAGAAGGCCTTGCTGCGCTCGAGGTCGGTGGTGGTGAGGTTGACGAAGATCATGTCGGACTCCTGTGTCGTGATGTTCCTGCGGTGGTCGGTCCGGAGTGCCCGGATGCGACTAGCTTGCTAAAAACAAGCTCGCTTGTCAATAGCAAGTAGTGGCGATCGAGTCTCTGCGCCGGAAACGACGAAGTCGCAGGATCCGGGTGGATCCTGCGACTCGCTGCGCTCGCGCAGGATGACGGGAGCGGCTGCGCTCGCGCAGGACGACGGAGGCGCGCCCAGCCTCAGAGCACGGCGACGGCGTCGATCTCGACGAGCATCTCGGGGTGGGGGAGCCCGACGAAGACGGTGGTGCGGCACGGCAGCTCGGCGCCGGGGACGTACCGCTCCACGAACTCGCCGTACGCCTCGTTCATCCGGGGGAAGAGCGACTGGTCGGTGAGGTAGACGCGGAACATCAGCACGTCGGCGACCGAGGCGCCTCCGGCCTCGAGGATCGCGCGCACGTTCTCGAGGGTCCGCAGGGTCTGGGCGTAGACGTCGCCCTCGGCGATGTAGGTGTTCGTCTCGGGGTCCATCGGGCCCTGGCCCGAGACCTGCAGCATGTTGCCCTTGCGCAGGCCCTGGGAGAAGACGTGCGCGGGAGCCGGCGCGGCGTCGGTGCGGATGACGGAAGTGTCTGCCATGGAATTCCTCCTGGTGCGGTGAATGGGTGGATCGGTGGGCGTCAGCGCAGGATGTCGCGGCTGTCGTTCGAGAGGTCTGCGAGGCGCGGCAGCCCCTCCCAGTCGCCGACGACGGTGACCGAGTGCGCCGCGACGCGGCCGGCGAAGTCCAGGCGCTCCTGAGGATCTGAGCCGATCAGGAGGCCGTGGATGTAGCCGGCGGCGAACGCGTCGCCGGCGCCGACGGGATCGTGCTCGACGACCCGGGTCAGATGCTGCGCGTAGAGGCCGTCCGTGGTGAGGGCGAGGGCGCCCTCCGAGCCGCGCTTGAGCACGATCTCGCGCGGACCGAGCTCGCCGATGCGCGCGGCCAGCTCGGCGTCGCCCGAATCGGAGCGGCCGAGCAGCACCGCGGCCTCGTCGGCCGTCGCGAAGACGACGTCCGACAGCGAGGCGAGCTCGCGCAGGACCGGTCCCGCCGACGCCGCGGGCCACAGGGCGGCGCGGTAGTTGAGGTCGAGCGACACCGTCGCACCTGCGTCGCGCGCGATGCGGGCGGCCCGGAGGATCGCCTCGAGCGGTCCGTCGCCCAGCGCCGCCGTGATGCCCGTGAGATGCAGCACCCGTGCGGACGCGACCGTGTCGACGGGAATGTCGGCGACGGCGAGCCGGGATCCGGCGCTCCCCGCGCGGCTGTACTGCACCGCGGTGCGGCCGAATCCCTTCGCAGCCCGCACCATGAGGCCCGTGTGTCCCGGTCCGAACAGGCCGGGAGTGGAGACGGACTCGGCGCGCAGCTCGCGGTCGATGAACGCGCCGACCTCGTCGTCGCCGAGGCGGCCGACCCAGGCGGCCGAGTGACCGAGCCGCGCGACGCCGATGGCGACGTTCGTCTCGGCGCCGCCGAACGACAGGTGGAACGGCGGTCGCGACGCGACCGGCATCTTCGCCGGGGGGAAGAACAGGCCCATCGCCTCGCCGATGGCGACGACCTCTGCGACCGGCGCGCTCACGAGAAGTACATCCGGATCAGCTCGCGCACGCGGTGCTCGTCGTCGACCACGGGCACGAGGCCCCAGCGGTCGAGCGTCGTGCACGGGTGGGAGATGCCGAGCTCGACGAGCTCGCCGACGGCTGGACCGGCATCCGACCCGAATCGATCGGGATCGAACGTCGCGAACGCGTGCTGGTCGGCGAGCTGGGTGATGGTGCCGGCGAAGGGGCGCGGGTCGCCGCCGTCGCGCCGACGCAGGCCGCGGATCGCGGGGAGATCCTGGTCGAAGCCCACGTCGCGGCGCCCGCAGAGCAGGATCGCGAGCCCCGGCTCCGGGACGCTGAGGACCGGAGCCCAGACGGAGATCGCCGGCTCGAAGCGAGGGGTCCCGGCGATGCCGCGTGCGGACGGGCTCGTGCGCGAGTAGAGGCCGTCGTCATGGGTGAGGTAGGCGCCGCTGCGCAGGACGATGCGGTCGGCATCGATCCCGCCGGAGCGGAGCCCGGCCAGTGCCTCGTCGAAGTACGCGCTGCCGCCGATGCTCACGATGCCGCGATCGGGCAGCAGCCCGTCGGCCTCGAGCGCGGCGACGGATGCCGCGATCCCCGCGGCGAACGCGCGCACGCGCTGGGCGGCCTCGTCGGGCGTGCCGCCGCCGAGGGTGCCCTCGTAGTTCGTCACGCCGGCGACCCGCACGCCGGGCGTGCCCGCCGCGACACCCGCGAGCTCGGCGAGGTGCGCCGCGTCGCGGACCCCCGTGCGGCCTCCGGCGTTGCCGACCTCGAGGACGACGTCGATGGGGCGGGCGGCCGGGCCGGAGCCGTCCGACGCGAGGAGCGCGAGTCCCGCTGCGGAGTCGACGGTCACGAAGCACTCGAAGTCCGGATCCTGCGCGAGCTCCGCGCGCACCCACGCGATCGCAGCGGGTTCGACGAGCTGGTTCGCCAGGAAGAGCCGCTGGATCCCGAAACGGCGATAGACCCTGAGCTGCGCGGGCGTCGCGGCCGTGATCCCCCACGCCCCTGCCGCGAGCTGCAGCTCGGCGAGTTCGGGCGACATCGCCGTCTTGCCGTGCGGGGCGATGCGCACGCCGCGATCGGCCGCGTACGCCGCCATCGCCGCGATGTTGTGCTCGAGGGCCGGGGCCCGCAGGCTGAGCTGGGGGAAGTCGCGATCGGCGGCGAAGAGCGACGCGCCGATCACGTCGCCGCCCGTCGGGTCGTGCGCGAGGGCGGGGCCGAGTCCCTTGGTGAGGGCGAGTTCGGGGGGAGGAATCACGTGTTGCTCCTGGGTTCGGGGGCGACGTAGCCCATACGCCGGGAGATGTCCCGGGCGGTCCTGGTGACGAGAACGGAGAGCTCGGGGACGCGCGACATCGGCACGCGCGAGAGCGGTCCCGACACGCTGATCGCGTGCGTGCAGCCGCCGCTCGCGTCGAACACGGGCGCGGCGACGCAGCGGATGCCGTCCTCGTTCTCGACGTTGTCGATCGCCCACCCCTGCGCGCGGATCAGCGCGAGCTCCTCGCGCAAGGCCGCCTCTGTGGTGATCGTGGTGTCGGTGCGGCGCGGCATGCCGGCATCCACGACGGTCCGCAGCGCCTCCTCGGTGTCGAACGCGAGGATCGACTTGCCGACGCTCGTGGAGTACATCGGCTGCGTGTTGCCGATGCGCGAGAACATGCGCACCGCGTGCGAGCTGTCGACCTTGTCGATGTACACCACGTGGGGCGTCGCGGCCCGCACGAAGTGCACCGTCTCGGCCGTGGATTCGCTGAGGTCGGCGAGCAGCTGGTGCATGTCCTGGCTGGGGCGCACGCCGGCGAGGTAGGCCTGGCCCAGTCGGGCGGTCTCCCAACTGAGGCGGTATCCGCCCGAAGCGGGGACCTGCTCGACGAAGAAGGTCTCGGTCAGGGGCTGCAGCAGGCGGGTGACGGTGCTCTTGTTGAGGTCGAGCGCGTCCGAGATCTGCGAGATCGTGCGGCCCTCTCCCACGGTGTCGTCTCCGAGGTACTGCAGGATCGCGAGCGCCTTGCGGAGCGAGGCGGAGTTGTTCCTGGGCTGTGCTGCGGTGGTCACGGTGCGATGCTCCTCAACGTCCGGCGGATGCCCCTGCCCGGAGTCCGCTCGGTGAGCTCGCCGTTCCGAAGCGCCGGGACGCCCGCGATGATTACGTCCATCATGCCGTGTGCATGGGCTGTGGGATCCTCGTACGTCGCCGCGTCAGCGAGCTGTGCGGGGTCCACGAGCACGAAGTCGGCGATCGCGCCGATGTCCGTCGTACCGCGCTCGCCGAGCCCGAAGCGGCGCGCGGCTCTGAGCGACAGGTGCTCCGCGGCCTCGGCCCAGCTCCAGTCCCCCCAGTCGACGACGTGGCGTCGGAGCATGCGGGCGAAGCCGCCCCAGCCGCGGGGGTGCGGGCGGCTGCCGAGGTAGATGCCGTCGGTGCCGCCGAGGTGGGCCTCGTGGTTGGCGATGGCGCGGATGTTCTCGGGGGACTGCGCGACCGACTGCGCGACGACCGCGCCGACGCCCAGTCCGGTGGCGAGCAGCAGGTCGCAGACGGCCATGCCGACCGAGGTGCCCGCGCGTTCGGCCACCTCGATGAGGGGGAGCCCCTCCGCCCACGCCCAGTCGGGGTGCGGGGCCACCGTGATGGTGAGCTTGGGGAAGGCCTCGGAGAGGCCCGGGAACCAGTCCCGCTCGAGAGCGGCTCGCACGTCGGCGTCGGCGAGCGCGCGCAGCGTCTCCTGCGGCCCGTGCTGCTGCAGCCGTGCGGGGAGCGCGAGCATCGAGAGGATCGTGCTGCCGCGGTGATAGGGGTAGGAGTCGAACGTGAGGTCGATGCCGCGCCGCCTGGCGGTGTCGACGAGGGGAATGGCGACCTCAGCAGGCGCGTGCAGGTGCGAGACGTGCAGCGATGCGCCGGTCCGTTCGGCGAGCCCGACGAACTCCTGGAGGCTACCGGAGACGGCGCCCTCGTAGCCGCGGATGTGTGCGACGAGGGGCACTCCGCGCTCAGCCGCGACGCGCGCGTACCGTTCCAGCTCGCGGGGGTCGGCGAACCCTCCCGGCACGTACTCGAGACCGAGCGAGATGCCGACGGCGCCCTGGTCGAGCGCCGTCCGCGTCGCTGCTTCGGCCGCATCCAGCTGCGCGTCGTCGAGCGGTTCGGCCGAGAACCCCGAGATCGACATGCGCACCGTGCCTGCGGGCACGAGCATCGCGCTGTTGACGCGGGTGCCCGCGGAGTAGTGGGTGAGCAGGCGGTCGACGCTCATGCCGTCCTCGTACCCCTCTGGCGCCGGTCCGTTCACCGCGCCGAAGTAGCGCGCGCCGTCCGCGGCGGAGCGGGCGTTCGTGGGGGCGAACGAGATGCCGTCCTGTCCGAGGATCGCCGCGGTGAGCCCCTGCCGCAGGAGGCCCTGCTCGATCGCAGGTCGGTGCAGCGCGCCCTCGGCGTGGCTGTGGGCGTCGACGAAGCCGGGCATGAGGATCCTGCCCGCGCCGTCGAGCACGGGGATCGCGGCATCCGTCGCGGCGGTCGGCGGAAGCACCTCGGCTACGCGGCCGTCCGCGATCACCACTGTGGCCGGCGCGGGGCGCGGTCCGCCGCTGAGCGGGATCCGCACGTCGCGCACCACGAGATCTCCGGTCGATTCCACGTGTGCACTCACCTCCTCGGGTGCCGTCATGAACTGCATCGTCAACGACTGGTCACTACCCTGGCACAATCGCGAGAGGTTTGCAATGCAAACCCAGTTGTTGCATTGCACATCGAACCCTGATAGTTTCCAACCAAGCTCGAACAGCTTCCCCGATCCATCCACTTCCAACGACGGAAGGAACTTCCATGTCAGTACTGTCACGCTCCGCGTGCGTCGCAGCCGTTGCGGCCATCGGACTCGCCTCGTTCACCGCCTGCAGCCCGCCGGACGCGGGCGGGAGCGGGGGCGGCGACGCCGGCACGGCCATCACGGTGGCCGAGACCACCGCGCCCTCGTCGCTCGACCCGCAGCGTTCGGGGCTCTTCGCCGATCGCTTCGCGTGGCAGCTGAGCTACGAGTGCCTCATGGCGACCCAGCCCGACGGCACGGTCGAGCCCGCGCTCGCCACCGGCTACGAGCTCTCGGACGACCGCACGGAGTACACCTTCACGCTGCAGGACGGGGTCACCTTCCATAACGGCGACACCCTCGACGCCGATGACGTCGTGTACAGCTTCGAGCGCCTGGCCGAGAGCCCCGAGCGCTTCGACAAGGAGCTCTTCCCGACCCTCGATCACGCCGAGAAGGTCGACGACTCGACCGTCAAGTTCGTGCTCTCCAGCCCCGACGCCGGGTTCGTGAACAACATGGGGAGCCCGCTCGTGTGGGGCTGCTCCATCATGAGCGAGTCGTCGAAGGACGCCAACCTGGCGACCGAGATGATCGGCACCGGCCCGTGGAAGCAGGTCGCCTACGAGCCGGAGACCAGCCTCGAGCTCGAGCGCAACGCCGATTACTGGGGCGATGCGACGAAGTCCGACAAGCTGACCGTGCTGTACATGCCGAACATGGGCACCCAGGTCTCCAACCTGAAGGCCGGCAAGGTCGACATCATCTTCCCCGACCAGGGGTCGGCGAAGGGGATCACCGGCGACGACTTCACCGTCGAGAACGTGCACACCGACTCGACGATCTTCCTGCAGATCAACAACACCAAGGAGCCCTTCGACGACCCGAAGGTGCTGCAGGCGATGGCGCTCGCGTTCGATCGCCAGGAGCTCGCCGATCAGGCTTACGGCGGCGCCGCGCAGCCGAGCGGCTACCTGCCCCCGAGCCTCGCGTGGGCGCCGAAGGTCGAGGACCTGCCGAACTACACCCAGGACACCGAGCGGGCGCGCAAGCTGCTCGCCGAGGCGGGCCACCCCGACGGGATCGATCTCAACCTCGTCTACATCAACGGCTATGATCCCGGCACCAACGATCTGCTCGCGGTGATGCAGAAGCAGCTCTCCGACGCCGGCTTCAACGTCGAGCTCGAGCCGCTCGAGGCCGCAGCCTGGAGCGATTACCGCGGCGACCTCTCGAAGTACGAGCTGAGCTGGAACGCGCAGTCGTACTACGCGAACCCCTACCAGTACGTCGCGCCGGTCCCCGGCCGCCAGGGCGAGGTGCCCGCCTCGCTGCAGAAGCTCATTGACGAGGCCCTCGCGGCCGACTCGGAGGAGGCCTACCAGGAGGGGCTGAGCGCCGTGGCGAAGCACGAGGCCGAGCTCGTCTACCCGACGCTGACCCTGCTCGCGACCGACATGTTCGTCGCGCACGGCGCGTCGCTCACCGGCGTCGAGGTCCCCTCGAGCCAGAGCCGCACCTTCCTCTCGCAGGTATCCAAGTAACCACCCCTCGTGCGGGCCGGGACACGCTCCCGGCCCGCATCGGGAAAGGCCACGAATGCTAGAGCTCACAGATGTCTCGATCACCTATCGCGCGGGGCTGAAGCCCGCGGTGTCGCGGATCTCGATCTCGGTCGCCGACGGCGAGCGCGTCGGGATCGTCGGAGAGTCGGGGTCCGGGAAGAGCACCCTCACCTCGGCGATCCTCCGGTCGCTGCCGAAGGGCGCGCGCGTCGACGGGACGATCGCGTACCAGGGGCAGGATCTCGGGCAGATGAGCGCCGGGCGGTTCCGGGAGCTGCGCAGCGTCGAGATCGCGCGCATCCCGCAGGACCCGCTCGCGAGCCTCAACCCCGTGATCCGGGTCGGCGATCAGCTCAGGCACGTGCTCCAGGCCCACCGCTCCATCTCGAGCCGCGACTGCATCCCCGTCATCGAGGAGGCGCTCGCCGAGGTGGGCATCCCCGAGCCCGAGGTCAAGCGGATGGCCTTCCCCCACGAGCTCTCGGGCGGCATGCGGCAGCGCGTGCTCATCGCGATGTCGCTCATCAACGAACCGTCGCTGCTCATCGCCGACGAGCCGACGACCGCGCTCGACGTCACCGTTCAGGCGCAGATCCTCGACCTCCTGCAGCACGAGCTCGACTCGCGCGGCATGTCGATGCTGCTCATCACGCACGACATCGGCGTGGTCACGGAGGTGTGCTCGCGCATCATCGTGATGCGCCACGGCCAGATCGTCGAGGACGGCCCGACCGAGGAGCTCCTCGCGAATCCGAAGCACCCCTACACGCGCCAGCTCTTCGCGGCCGCGCGGATGCAGGTGGATGCGACCCAGAAGAAGGCGGTGCAGCCGTGACCGGATCAGCGCAGTACGCCCTCGCGGCGACGGGAGTCGAGCGCCGCTTCCCCCTCCCGCAGGACAAGCTGTTCGCGCCCAAGCGCCACCTCCACGCCGTCGACGGCGTGGACGTGCGCGTCGAGGCCGGGCGCACGCTCGGCATCGTCGGCGAGTCGGGATGCGGGAAGTCGACGCTCGGCCGCGTGCTCATCGGGCTCGATACGGCCGACGGCGGCACGATCGAGTGGGATGGGCGACCCGCGGGTGCCCACACGGGCACCGTGCAGGCGGTCTTCCAGGATCCGTCGAGCGCGCTGAACCCCCGTATGACCATCATCGACGCGATCGCCGAGGCGATCCCGAACCTCCCGCGCGCGCAGCGCGAATCCCGCGTCGGCGAGCTCATGGCGCTCGTCGATCTCGATCCGCAGCTCATGCACCGCTACCCGCACGAGCTGTCCGGCGGGCAGCAGCAGCGCGTCTGCATCGCCCGCGCCATCGCATCCGAGCCATCGTTCATCCTGCTCGACGAGGCGGTGAGCTCGCTCGACGCGTCGCTGCAGATGCAGGTCATCGAGCTGCTGCGCGACCTGCAGGAGCGCATGGGAACGGCCTACATCTTCATCTCGCACGACCTCAGGGCGGTGCGGGGCGTGAGCGACTGGATCGCGGTCATGTACCTCGGCCAGATCGTCGAGCTCGCCCCCGCCGACGAGTTCGACGACCAGCTGCGCCACCCCTATTCGGTGGCGCTCCGCTCGGCCGAGCCGAGCATCCCCGGCGACGCGTTCCAGGCCGAGCGCATCATCCTCCAGGGCGACCCTCCCAGCGCGGTCGACCTGCCCCAGGGCTGCCGCTTCGCGTCCCGCTGCCCGGTCGCGCAGGAGCGGTGCGTCCGCGAGGCGCCGCCGCTCGAGTCCGATGAGGCCGGCCGCGCGATCCGCTGCCATTTCCCGGGGAGCCTGAAGCTCGCCCGCCGTACCGAGGAGGTGCCGGCACCGTGACCAAGTACATTCTGAATCGCGTCCTCGGGTCGCTCGGGGTGCTGCTCGTGCTGAGCATCCTGATCTTCTTCGCCGGCCGCGGTCTCGTGGGCGGCAGCCCTGCGAACGTGATCGCGGGTTCGCAGGCCACGCCCGAGCGCATCCTGGAGATCGAGAAGGAGCTCGGGCTCGACCGGCCGATCGTCGTCCAGTACCTCGACTGGCTGTGGAACGTGCTCCGCGGCGATTTCGGCACCTCGCCCATCAGCGGACTCAAGACCACGGCGGTGCTGCAGCAGCAGATCCCGGTGTCGTTCGAGCTCGCAGCGCTCAGCCTGCTCGTCGCAATCGTCATCGGCGTGCCGCTCGGCGTGATCGCCGCGAAGCGGGCGGGCAGCGCGATCGACGTCACGATCCGGGTCCCGATGATCCTGCTCTTCGCGATCCCGGGCTTCATCACGGGCACGATCGCGATCATCCTCGCGACGAACTTCCTCACCAACCTGTACTCGCCGACGTACATCCGCTTCGAGCAGAGCCCGATCGGCAACCTGCAGACCATGATCCTGCCGGCGATCGGCGTCGGGATCCCCACCGCCCCGCTCATCATGCAGATGACCCGCGCCTCGATGATCGAGGTGCTGCAGCAGCCGTTCGTCGCATCGGCGCGGGTGAACGGCCTCTCGGACCGGCTCGTGACCTACGGCTACGCGCTGCGCGCCGCGCTCCCCCCGATCCTGACCTTCGTCGGGTTCACCTTCGGGTCGCTCATCGGCGGCCTGCTGATCGTCGAGCAGATCTTCAGCCTCCCCGGCCTCGGCCGCGGGATCCTGCAATCGATCGGCACGCGCGACTTCGTGCAGCTGAACGCCCAGGCGCTCGTGCTCGCGAGCGCGTTCATCCTCGCGAACCTCGTCGTCGACCTCCTCGTGCCCGCCCTCGACCGAAGGATCGCGCGAAAATGACCGCTGAACTGACCGAAACGATCGTCAACACGCTGCCCAAGCGGAAGCGCCGCCTCCCCTCACCGGTGGGCATGGCCGCCTTCGCGGTGCTCGCGCTGTTCGTGCTGCTCGCCGTGATCGGGCCGTGGGTCGCACCCTTCCCGCCGAACGAGCTCAACGTCGGCGAGCGGATCCTGGGCCCGACGGGGGAGTTCCTCTTCGGCACCGACGCGCTCGGCAGGGACCAGTTCTCGCGCGTGCTCATCGCGATCCGCCCGGCGGTGATCGCGGCGACCGCCGCCACCGGCTTCGCGCTCGTGATCGGCACGATCCTGGGACTCATCGCGGGGTTCTGGGGCGGCATGATCGACGGCATCGTGTCGCGGATCATCGACTTCCTGTTCTCGATCCCCGAGTACCTGCTCGCGATCCTCGTGCTCGCGATCCTCGGTCGCGGCCTCATGAACGCCGCCGTCGCGATCGGCATCGTGTTCATCCCGCGCTTCGCGCGCACGGTGCGCAGCGCGACGCAGGAGATCATGTCGCGCAACTACATCAGTGCGGCGCGGCTGAGCGGGCGGGGCAAGGTGTGGATCATGGTCCGCCACGTGCTGCCGAACATCACCTCGCCGCTCATCGTGATCGCCGCGATCAACCTGTCGATGTCGTCGGGCGCGTATGCGGCGCTGAGCTTCCTCGGCTTCGGCGTGCGTCCCCCGAACCCCGACTTCGGATCGATGATCTCGGACTCGCTGCAGTACATCGGCAGCGATCCGTGGCTCATCGTGCCGCCTGCCGCGGTGTTCGTGCTGTTCATCCTCGCCATCAACCTCGCAGGAGACGCGATCCGCGACCTGCTCGACCCGAAGACGAAAGGCCGGTAACCGATGACCGTCCCAGTTCAGGCCACGCTCGACCAGGTGATCGAGGCGCTGCACGCCCGCGTGCCGGCGCTGCTCGAGCAGCATCGCGTCCCCGGCGTCGGCGTCTCGCTGCGCATCGGCGGCGAGACCGCGGCGCTCGGCTTCGGCGTCACCAACCTCGAGCACCCCCTGCCGGTGACGGGAGACACGATCTTCCAGGTCGGGTCGATCTCGAAGACGTTCGTGGGGCTCATCGCCGCGCAGCTCGAGGCCGAGGGGCTGCTCGACATCGACGCCCCGGTGGCCCCGCTGCTCGCGGACCGCGGGGCGCTCGACCCCCGGATCACGATGCGGCACCTGCTCACGCACGGGTCGGGCATCGACGCGCAGTACATGATCGGCCGGGCGCACGAACTGCTCGCCGACCACGCCGACGACAGCATCCAAGCATCGATCCAGCACTACGCGGACGACGAGCTGATGTTCGACCCCGGCACGGAGTTCTCGTACTCGGGACCGGGATTCATGGTCGCTGGGGCCGTCATCGAGCGCGTCACCGGCAAGGCGTGGGCCGACGTGCTGCGGGAGCGGGTGCTCGAACCGGCGGGCATGCGGCAGACCTTCACGCAGGCGGACCAGGCCATCACGCACCGCGTCGCCGCGCCGCACGACATCGCGGACGGTGCGGCGCGGCTGGCGCGGGACGAGGGGTGGCAGCTCGGCTGGCAGCTGCCCGGCTGGGACGTGCCGGGCGGCGGGGTGCTGAGCACGCCGGAGCAGCTCATGCGGTACGCCGACTTCGCCGAGGCGGAGGACGAGCGGGTGCACTTCTCGACCACGCTCGCGCCGCAGTACGAGCCGGGGCTCGAGGTCGGCTACGCCTGGATGAAGAGCCTCAAGCGCGGTCTGCCCGCCATCGGTCACGACGGGCTCACGATCGGCTACGCGAGCCGGTTCATGATCCTGCGCGACGCCGGACTCGCCTACGCGGTGCTGTCGAACTCCGTGAAGGGAAAGCCGCTCGTGCGCGCGGTCGAGCAGGTCATCCTCGACGCGCTCTTCGGGGCGGAGGCTCCGCTCGAGGTCGCGCCGTTCGATCCCGAGCAGTGGGGGTTCCTCGAGGGGCTCTACGACTGCGGATTCTACGGCCAGGTGCGCCTGCGGATCCGCGACGACCGCCGCGCGTTCGAGCTCATCGCCCTGCCGGCGAACCGGCAGGACGGGTCGTTCACGATCGACCCGCTGTCGAGCCCGTGGCTGCTCCCTGCTGGGGACGGGCTGCTCTCGGTGGCGCCGGGGGACAGCGACCCCGACCACTTCGTGCCGTACGTGCTGGACGGGGCGGGGAAGGCCGTCGCGCTGCGCATCAGCTCCCGCATCGCGCGAAAGGTGGCGTAGCCGTGGGGCGCGACGCGAAGACCGTCACCCTGCGCCGGCTCGAGGACGCCGGCGTGATCGCCGTGCTCCGCGCGAGCACCGCCGACCGCGCGATCGCGGCCGGGAGCGCGCTCGTCGAGGCCGGTGTCGTCGCGATCGAGGTCACCTTCACGGTGCCCGACGCGCCGCGGGTGATGCGCGAGCTCCGCTCCCGGCACGGCGCCGGCGCCATCGTCGGCGCCGGAACGGTGACCTCCGTCGAGCACGTGGATCGGGCGCTCGAGGCGGGCGCGGAGTTCCTGGTGTCTCCCGGGCATGCTCCGGCCGTGACCGAGCGCGCGGTGGCGTCGGGCGCGGCGACGATGATCGGCGCCTTCACCGCGACCGAGGTCATGGCCGTGCTCGCGGCCGGCGCCGACGTCGTGAAGTTCTTCCCGGGCGGCCTCGCCGGCCCGGCCGGCATCGCGGCGCTCCGCGCGCCGTTCCCCGGCGCCCGGTTCATCCCGACCGGAGGCGTGTCCGCCGCCAACCTCGCGAGCTGGTTCGCCGCCGGCGCGGTCGCGGTCGGGGCCGGCGGTGAACTCGTGCCGTCCGCCGCCGTCGAGAGCGGCGACCTCGACGCGATCCGCGCTCGGGCCTCCGAGTTCATCGCCGCTTTGCGCGACCGGTAGCTCCCGCGTCCGGTGGAGGTGGTCGTCGCGGGGCTCCCGATCCTCGTCCTGCTCGCGCTGCTCCTCCTGCGCAGGCGCCCCGCCGTCGCGGTGACGGCCGCGATCGTCGTCGCGGTGGCGTCGGCGGGCATGTTCCCGATCGATCCCCGCGCGGCCGCGTCGGCCGCGGCCTCGATGGGGTCGGTCTCGCTCACCGTCGCCGCGATCATGTTCGCGGGTCTCGCGCTCGTGCACCTGCAGCGGGTTTCGGGTGCGCAGGACGCCCTCAGCGGGTGGGTGAACCGGGTCGCCGGGTCCCGCGATCGGGCCGTGCTCGTCTTCGGGCTGGCTCTCGTCCCGCTCTTCGAGTCACTCATCGGCTGGGGCATGGGCGTCATCGTGGTGCTCCCGCTGCTCGTCGGCACCGGGATCCAGCGGCACCGCGCGATCTCGATCAGCCTGCTCGGCCTCATGCTCTGCCCGTGGGGGTCCTTCGCGCCGGCGCTGCTGCTGCTCTCGGAAGTCACGGGGATCGGGCTCGCCGAGGTCGGTACGGCCACCGCGTGGTGCAGCGTCGTCGTCATCGGCGTGCTGGGCGTCGCGATCGCGCTCGTGGGCGGGGGACTCGCGCAACTGCGGCGGTCGGGCGTCGAGCTGCTCTGCACCTGGGCGGCGATGAGCGCGGCGCTCGTCGCGGTCAACGCGCTCCTCGCGCCCCCGCTCGGGGGAGCGCTGTCGGCGCTCGCGGGGCTTGCAGTGCTCATCGGCTTCGCGCGCCTGGGGCGCGGGCGCAGCGGGTTCGGCGGGTTCGGTGGGCGCGGCGGGCGCTGCGTGCGCGGCCGAGGGGACGGCCGGGAGGTCCGTCAGGGCCATCCGACGGGCGCGGACGCTGCGGCGGTCTCCTCCGGCCGGGGGATCGCGATGCCCGCGCTCGCGCGGCGCGGGCTCGTGCCCTACGCCGTGGTGCTCATCGGCCTCGGCTGCGGTGTGCTCGTCGTGCGGCTCGCGCCGCCCGCGTCAGCCTCGGTCGGTCCCGTCGAACTGCTCGCGAACCCCGCGCTCTGGCTCCTGCTCGCGCTGGCCGTCGCTCCCAGCGCGCTCGGGGTGCCGGCGCGCGCGGCGCTCCGCGGTCTCGGCGAGAGCTTCCGGGTGTTCGTCCCCGCGGTGTGCGTGACGCTGCTGTACATCGGCTTCGGTGTGCTCATCGGCGTCAACGGGATGGGGGCCGCGCTCGCAGCGGGCGCCACGAGCCTCGGCGGCGCGTTCGTCGCGCTCGTGCCGCTCGCGGGATTCGCGAGCGGCTTCGTGACGAGCTCGAACACGGCCTCGGTCGCGATGCTGGGCGAACCGCTGCGGGCCGCGGCCGCCGGTCTGGGGCTGGATCCCGCCGCGGTGGTCGGTCTGCACACGGCCGCGACGGGCGCGGGCATCATGAACAATCCGTCGCGGGCGGTGCTGGCCATCGAGACCGCGAAGCTGCTTCCCGGCGCACCGGAGGGAACCGGGCCGGGAGACGAGCACCGGTCCGAATGCCGGGTCGGGCTCGGGCGAGTGCTCGCGCCGACCCTGTGGGCGAATGCCGCGATCGTCGCGCTGCTGACCGCGATCTCCCCGTTCCTCTTCGGGTGACCCGACGCCGCCGCCGAGCCGTCTGATCACCCAATTGCATAGTAGAACTATGTAAATCGTGCTACGATGGCGCACTGTGAGTGATGATATTGCTGATCCGAACGATCGGATGGATCGTATCGCTCTAGACCTGACCCGTGCCGCCGCGCGTTTCATCCGCATCGCCGGGCAGGTCGAGGAGTCGCGATACTCGACCGTCGCGTGGCGCGTGCTGGGCGAGCTCGAGCAGGGCGGGCCGGCCCGGGTGAGCGCGCTCGCGCTCAAGCAGCGGGTCGCCCAGCCCACGATGACCGCGCTCGTACAGCGGCTCGAGGGCGAGGGGTGGGTCACCCGGCGGGCGGATCCCCAGGACGGGCGCGCGACGCTCGTCGGGGTCACGCCGGAAGGCGTTGCCGCGCTGGACCGCTTCCGAGGTCTCGCCGCCGCGCGCATCACCCCACGACTCGCCGAGCTCACGGACTTCGACCGCGCGACCCTCGCGCGCGCGGCCGAGCTGATGGACCGCCTGAGCGACATCGACTGAGCGGTCCGCGCGGTTCCGATCCGCGCGGTTCGATCCGCGCAGTTGCGATCCGCGCAGGTGCGATCCGCGCGGCCTGCACGCGCATCCGATCCGGTACCGGATCCCGACCCTGAAGGAGCAGTTACGTCCACTTCCACAGCATCCCAGCCCGTCGTCGGTGCGCCGCAGCGCCCCGCGTCGATCCTGCGCCAGCCCCTCTCGGTGTGGGCGATCGCGTTCGCCTGCGCCGTCTCGTTCATGGGCATCGGCCTCGTCGACCCGATCCTGCCCGCCATCAGCAAGGAGCTCGACGCGACGCCGAGCCAGACGATGTGGCTCTTCACGAGCTATCTCTTCATTACCGGCATCGCGATGTTCTTCACGAGCTGGGTCTCGGGCCGCATCGGTGTCAAGAAGACGCTGATCTCGGGCCTCGTGCTCGTCGTGGCATTCGCGGCGCTCGCCGGGGCGTCGGGCACGGTCGACGCCATCATCGGATTCCGCGCGGGCTGGGGTCTCGGGAACGCGCTCTTCATCTCGACCGCGCTCGCGGCGATCGTCGGTGCGGCCTCGGGCGGTGCGCGGCAGGCGATCGTGCTCTACGAGGCCGCGCTCGGTGTCGGCCTCGCGACGGGGCCGCTCATCGGCGGCCTGCTGGGCAGCGTGTCCTGGCGCGGGCCGTTCTTCGGCACGGCCGCGCTCATGGGCATCGCGATGATCGCGATCATCGCGATGCTGCGCTCCCCGAAGGAGGCGCCGCAGCGCGTGTCGATCGTCGCGAGCTTCCGCGCGCTGCGCCACCCCGCGCTGCTCGCGCTCGCGGGCGTCGCGCTCTTCTACAACTTCGGCTTCTTTGTGCTGCTGGCCTACAGCCCGTACCCGATGGAGGCCGCGGCCGCCGCGTCCGGCTTCGAGTTCGGCGCGCACGAGCTCGGCCTCGTCTTCTTCGGCTGGGGCCTCGCGCTCGCGATCACCTCGGTGCTCGTCGCACCGTTCCTCACGCGCCGCCTCGGCCTGCGGCCCGTGCTCTTCGCGATGCTCGGCGGACTCGCCGTGTGCCTCGTGCTGCTGGGTGCGCTGGTCGACAGCCTGACGGGGCTCGTCGTCGTCGTGATCGTCGCCGGACTGCTGCTCGGAGTGATGAACACCGCGCTCACCGAGGCGGTGATGGAGGCGACGGATCTGCCGCGCAACGTGGCGTCGTCGGCGTACTCCGGCGTGCGGTTCATGGGCGGAGCCATCGCGCCCGCGGTCGCGGGACCCATCGCGGTCGCCTTCGGGGCGGGCATGCCCTACTGGGTCGGCGCGGCTTCGGTCGTCGTGGCGATCCTGCTGCTGGCGCTGACCGGGCACCGGCTCGCGCACATCGGACGCTCGCACGAGGACGAGTTCGGCGAGGCCGCGGCGATCACCGCCGGCGAGTAGCGACGAGGGCTCGCCTGGCCCCCTTCCGGGGGACTTCCCGCCAGGTTCCCGCGGAGGCCCGCCAGGTCCTACTGGGTTCCCGCGGATCCCCTTCCGGTCGCCCGGGATCTGCGAGTCGTATGCCCATCCGCGGCGGATCGGGCATGCGGTTCGCGGATCCCATACCGTTTGCAAGGTTGGGGCTTGGGGTTGACGCGCGGGTCCGTGCGATCGTCGTCAGGAGAGCGGTCCCGGCTGGGCCGGTCGTCGCTGGGCCAGGATCCGGAGCCGGGATCCGGAGCCAGGCGCCGGGGCCCGCCGGTCGTATGGGAGCTGCAAGTCGTATGCCCGTCTGATCGGGATCGAGCATATGATTTGCGGATCCCATACCGTTTGCAGGTCTGACCCCGGCCCGGCTCGGCCCGGCCCGACCCCAGACCCCGGACCCAACCCTTACCCGGGCCCGACTACCGGCCGCCGGTCGCCATGCGCATGAGATCGGAATCGAGGTCGATCCCGAGCTCTGTGCCGCCGGCGCTGCCGTAGGAGTGCTGGTACGCGCCCCAGGCCTCACCCCGGACGGCCTCCCGGAACCCGCCGTCGATCAGCGCGACGAGCTCGGTCGCGGTGCGCTCGATGCGCCCGCTGAAGCCGCGGTCGTTCCAGTCCTCGGGGGCGGCGAAGAGCGAGGTCGGCACGGTGATCGTGCGCAGGTACGAGAAGAGCCCGCGCAGCTGGTCGTCGACCACGAGCGCGTGCCGCGAGCTGCCCGCGGTCGCGGCCAGGGCGACCGGGGTGCCGATGAGCAGGTCGTTGTCGAGCACCTGGAAGAAGGCGGTGAAGAGTCCGCTCGCCCCCGCCTTGTACACGGGCGTCGAAGCCACGATCGCATCGGCGTCGCGCATGATGTCGCTCGCGGCCTGCAGCGCAGGGGAGACGTGCTGCGCGACGAGCGCGGTCGTCACGTCCTCGGCGAGCGCGCGGAGGTCGATCAGGTCGATTTCGACCGGGATCCCGCGTGCCGCGGCGATCGTCGCGGCCTTGTCGGCGACGCGGTTCGCGAGCATCGTGGTGGTCGATGGGTCGCTCGTGCCCGCGCTGACGACGGCGATGCGCCGGGTCGTCGTCTCGGGGGTCGTGCGGGAGGTGCCGTCGAGCGGTGCGTTCATGGGGTGCTCCTGGGGTGTGATGCGGGGATGGATCCTGCGTACTGCGACTCCCGACGGTCGCGCAGCATGACGAGCTGCGCCCGCGCGGGATGGCGGGGAGGGGTGAAACCGGCGCTTGCCGGAGAGGGGTGGACGGTCGGCTCGCGCCGAGCGCCGCCCGCGGCCGATCAGCGGCCGATCAGCGACCGGCGAGTTTGCGCGCGAGCCGACCGAGCTCGCGGATCTCGTCGGCCTCGAGGGCCGCGCCGAGCTCGCGCGCGACGCTCTTCGCGTGCGCCCTGCCGACCTCGCGCTGCACGCGGATCCCCTCGTCGGTCAGCGACACGAGCACGGCACGGCCGTCCTCGGCGTCGGTCTCGCGGGCCAGCAGCCCGCGGGTCGCAAGCCGATCGACCATGCGCGAGAGCGCCGGCTGACTGAGCAGCACGCCGCTCTGGATCTCGCAGATCCGCATCGGACCGTCGTGCTTCGCCAGCGTGTAGAGCACGTCGTACTCACGCATGTTGACGTCGCCCCACATGCCCTCCGAGGCGAAGAGCCCCATCAGGGACGAGTGCGCCGTCATCACGGCCTCCCAGCTCTCGTTGGCGAGGCGCACATCGCTGCGTGCGTTCATGGTGTTCCTGCGCTTCCTTGGATCCTGTCGTTCTGCGCGAGCTCGCGAGTCGCAGAATCTCTGGTCGGGATCCTGCGACTCGCGAGCTCGCGCAGGATGACGGGTACTACAGGCCGAAGGCGGATCCCGCCTTCGCGGGCGTGTCCTGGTACGGCGACCCGCCGGTGACATTGTCGCCGCGGTTCGCGTTCGGGCGGGGCTGGCGAGGTGCGGCGTCGCCGTACTTCGCTCGAACCAGGCTCTCATGGGAGGGGGATTCGGGCACCTCGGGATCGCGATCCTTCGCCATTTCGGTCCGCAGCACGGGCAGCACGTGCTCGCCGAGCAGGTCGAGCTGCTCGAGCACGGTCTTCGTGGGGAGCCCCGCGTGATCCACGAGGAACATCTGGCGCTGGTAGTCGCCGAAGATCTCGCGGAACCCGAGGGTCTTGTCGATGACCTCCTGCGGGCTGCCGACCGTGAGCGGCGTCTGGCTGGTGAAGTCCTCGAGCCGCGGTCCGTGGCCGTACACCGGCGCCTCGTTGAAGTAGGGGCGGAACTGCGCCACCGCGTCCTGCGAGTTCTTGGCGACGAACGCCTGGCCGCCGAGTCCCACGATGGCCTGCTGCTGGGTGCCGTGACCGTAGTGCTCGAAGCGCTCGCGGTAGAAGCGGACGAGGCGCAGGAAGTGCTCGGACGGGGCGAAGAGGTGGTTCGCGAAGAATCCGTCTCCGTAGTACGCGGCCTGCTCGGCGATCTCGGGGGTGCGGATCGACCCGTGCCACACGAACGGGGGCACGTCGTCGAGGGGACGGGGCGTCGAGGTGAATCCCTGCAGCGGGGTGCGGAAGTTGCCGTCGTAGTCGACGACGTCCTCGCGCCAGAGGCGGTGCAGCAGGTTGTAATTGTCGAGCGCGAGCGGCAGGGCCGAGCGGATGTCCTTGCCGAACCACGGGTAGACCGGCGCGGTGTTGCCGCGCCCGAGCATGAGATCCATGCGGCCCTTCGCGAGGTGCTGCAGCATCGCGTACTCCTCGGCGATGCGCACCGGATCGTTCGTGGTGATGAGCGTGGTGCTCGTCGAGAGCTTGAGGGTCTTCGTCATCGCGGCGATGTAGGCGAGGAACGTGGTCGGGCTCGAGGAGAAGAACGGCGGGTTGTGGTGCTCGCCGATCGCGAAGACGTCGAACCCGACCTCCTCGGCGTGCACGGCGATGCGCGCGAGGCCGTCGATGCGCTCGGCCTCGCTGGGGGTCTCGCCGCTGACCGGATCGCGGGTGACGTCGCTGACCGAGAAGATGCCGAATTCCATGATGCTGACTCCCGTGGGGTGGCGGCCCTGCGATCGGGCCTGGTGTCGTGCGCCATTTATATGCGCTTGCATGTAAATGTAACACGGTCGCCCCGGATCTATTCCCGGCAGGCCGCTGGGAGCGAAGCGGGGCTTCGTGCGGCGACGGCGCAGCGCCTGGGTTGACGCGGGATCGGATCCGTTTTAGACTGACTAGTCAGTTCAAGAAACACTGCCGCACGAACCCGGAGGAGCCGACGTGAGCATCGACGTCGCGAACACGAACCCCACCCGCGTCATGGACCTCTTCGAGGGTCCTGCGGATCCCGACCCGGCCGAGGGGGCCGGTCGCGCTGCCGCGGGCGCCGCGCACGACGCGGGCGGCGAACGCGGCGCCCGCGCCCCCGTCGTCGAACTGCACGGCGCCGGCGTCTCTGGCGATCGCGGCGCGGTGTTCGGTCCGCTCTCCGCCGTCAGCGATCGGCCGGTCACGGTCGTGCGCGGATCCCGCGGGACCGGCCGGACCTCGCTGCTGCTCGCGATCGCCGGCCGCATGCGTCTCGATCAGGGCACGATCGCGACGCTGGGGGAGTCCCGGCCCGCAGAGATCCGGCGCCTGACGGGGATCGTGGGCTTCGCCGAGATCGATGCGCTCGAGCCGGCCGTGACGGTCGGCGCGACGTTGCGCGAGCGGCTCTCCTGGGCGATGCCCTGGTACCGCCGCACGCCGCGCATGACCCCCGAGCTCTGCTCCGAACTGCTCTCCGAGGCGTTCGGCGACGTCGAGCAGCCCGAGCGCACGACGCTCGTGCGCGAGCTCAACCCGGCCGAGGAGATGCTCGTGCGCATCGCGCTCGCGCTCACCGAGGGGCCCGAGATGCTCGTGTTCGACGACTTCGACGCGCTTCGCGACCCAGCGGAGCGGAGCCTCGTCGCCGATCGGCTGAGCGCGCTCGCCAGGCGCGGGATCCGGATCGTCATCGCGACGAGCGACCCCGGCGACGCCGAACTCTTCGCGCGCTTCGAGCCGGCCGTCATCGATCTCTGACCGGATCCCGATCGGGATCCCGTCCCCACCCTTCCCCGTCAGCACCGACACAGTCCCAGGTACAGAAGAAGCACATGTCATTTCTCACACGCGGTACGGAGCTCAAGCGCTTCCGTCAGGGCAAGATGCCCAAGATCGCCCTCGTCGTCCTGCTCGTCATCCCGCTCATCTACGGCGCCCTGTACCTCTGGGCGTTCTGGGCGCCCACCGACAACCTGAACAAGCTCCCCGTCGCCATCGTCAACCTCGACGAGCCAGCGGAGAAGCCCGACGGCGAGGCGCTCGCCGCGGGTGACGACGTGGTCGCGGAACTCGAGTCGGGCAAGGATCTCGATTGGAAGCCGCTCGACGCGGGAGACGCCGAGACCGCGGTCGCCGACGGAGACGTCTACTTCTCCGTCACGATCCCGAAGGACTTCTCGGAGACCCTCGCGGGGCTGCAGGACGACCCGAAGGCCGGCCGCATCGAGGTCGTCTACAACGACAACAACTCCTTCCTCGCCTCGACGCTCGGCAAGACCGCGATGGTGCAGCTGCGCGACGCCGTCGCCGAGACCGCGACGCGCACGGCGGCCGAGCAGGTGCTCGTCGGCGTGGAGAAGCTGAGCGACGGGACGCGCACCGCGGCAGACGCGGCCGAGCAGCTCGACGACGGCACGACCGCGCTCGCCTCGGGCAGCAAGAAGCTCGAGACCGGCCTGGGCAAGCTCGCCGACGGTACGGCGAAGATCGTCGAGAAGGCGCCCGAACTGACGAGCGGCACGCAGCGGCTCGCCGACGGCAGCGCGCAGCTCGCCGCCGGATCCGCGAAGCTCGCGGGCGGCGCGGGAGAGGCCGCGTCGAAGTCCGGCGAGCTCCGCGACGGACTCGGTCAGCTGAACGCCGGGGCGGGCAAGCTCACGGGCGGTGCCTCGCAGGTCTCCGGCGGCGCCGCGCAGCTCGCTGACGGATCGGCGAAGCTCGCCGAGGGGACCGCCCTGCTCGCAGCCAAGACGCAGGAGCTGGCGGGCGGTGCGAAGTCGTTGGCGGCGGGAACGGAGTCGCTGGCGGCGGGGACGGAGGCGCTCGTCGGGGGCGTCGACAAGCTCGCACCCGGAGCGAGCCAGGTCGCCGCGGGGCTCACGCAGCTGAGCGCCGGCTCCGATGCGCTCAGCGTCGGAGCTTCCGGGCTCGCGGACCGCGCCGGCGCGCTGAGCGGCGGTGCCGCGCAGGTGTCGGCCGGCGTAGGGGGCATCGCGCAGCTGGCGCAGGCGAACCCCGGGATGACGCTCGCCGAACTCGATGCGGCACTGCAGGCGCAGGGGAGCTCGCTCCAGGCGCTCGCCGAGGGCGCCTCTGCCGTGCGCGATGGCGCGGACGGCGTCGTGGCGGGCGCGAACGAGCTGCAGTCCGGGGCGGCGACCCTCGCCGAGAAGCAGCGTTCCGCAGAGTCCGGTGCGCAGCAGGTCGCCGACGGCCTCACCGCGCTGCAGAGCGCATCCGGCGAGCTGAACAGCGGTGCAACGCGGGTGAACGCCGGCGCGGCGAAGCTGCACGACGGCGCGGCGCAGCTGAGCGCTGGGGTGAGCGCTCTCGACGCCAAAACTGGCGAGCTGCACGCGGGGGCCTCGAAGGTCTCAGCGGGGGCGTCCCAGGTATCCAGCGGCGTCGGTACGCTCTCGTCGAAGCTCGGCCAGGCGAGCGCGGGAGGCGGCAAGCTCGTCGATGGCCTCGCCACCCTCTCAGGCGGCGTGTCGACGCTCGCCGAGAAGACCGCGGAGCTCGCCTCGGGCGCGGGTCAGCTGAACGACGGCGCGGGCCAGCTCGCCGCCGGCGCGACGCAGCTCGACGACGGCGCCCAGGAGGCCAGCGACAAGTCCGGCGACCTCGCGAAGGGCGCGTCGAAGATCTCGGACGGCGCCGAGGAGTTCGCGGGCAAGCTCGCGGACGGTGCCGCCGAGGCCCCCGAGTTCGCCGACGGTCAGACCGTCGACATCGCCCGGACGATCGCCGCGCCGGTGGCGCTCGACGAGCAGACCGACAACGCGGTGCAGGGATTCGGCGAGGGGTTCGCGCCCTTCTTCATCGCCCTCGCATCGTTCGTCGGCGCGCTCATCACCTGGCTGATCCTGCGCCCGATGCCGCGCCGCCCGCTCGCCTCGAACGTGTCGGGGCTCCGCTCGGTGCTCACCGGGTTCGGCCCGGCCGCGCTCATCGGCGTCGGGCAGGTCGCCATCATGATGGCCGTGCTCGTGTTCGGCATCGGCATGCGTCCGGTGCACTGGGTCGGCATGATGCTCTTCATGCTGCTGGTCACCCTCGCCTTCCTCGCGCTGCAGCAGATGTTCATCGCCGTCCTCGGCACGGCCACCGGCCGCGTCGTGAGCCTCGTCCTGCTCATGCTGATGCTGTCCTCCTCCGGCGGCACCTACCCGGTCGAGACGACGCCGACCTTCTTCCAGATCCTGCACCCGTTCATGCCGGCCTCGTACGTGGTCGACGGTCTGCGTCAGCTGATCGGCGGCGGCATCGATGCGCGGTTCTGGGTCTCCTTGACCGTGATGCTCGTGGTGCTCCTCGGGTCGCTCGCGATCAGCGCGGTCTCGGCGCGCAGGCAGAAGGTCTGGACGATCAAGCGCCTGCACCCCGAGCTCGCGATCTGAGCCGAGCTCCGTTCGGTCGGGGATCCGGCCTCGGTGAGACGGGATCGGTCGGTTCGCGCTCACCGAAGCCGGATCGCTCACCGAAGCCGGATCGCTCACCGAAGCCGGATCGCTCACCGAAGCCGGATCCCGACCCGAAGCCGGATCGCTCACCGAAGCCGGATCCCGACCCGAAGCCGGATCCCGCCGACCCCGCGGTCGCACGCGGCGTACGCCCGATAGGAGAAGATGGACGCATGGCACGAGGGAACACGAAACGGCTGATCACCGAGGCCGCCGTGCAGGTCGCGGCGCAGCACGGGATCAGCGGCGCGTCCATGGATCAGATCGCCGAGGCCGCGGGCGTCGCGAAGGGGAGCCTCTACTACAACTTCGCGTCGAAGGACGCGCTGTTCGAGGAGGTGATCCGCGACGGCTTCGGGCGGCTCGCGGAGGCCATCGATGCCGCCAGGGAGGGGGCCGAGCCGACCGCGGCGCCTCGGGCCGTGGCCGCCGCGACGCTCGAGACGCTGCGCGGCAACCTCGACCTCGCGAAGCTCATGGCGTCCGAGGTGTTCCGCACCGACCGGCCCTGGGCAGGGGCGATGGAGCTCGCCCGTTCCTCGGTCGTCGTGCGCTTCAGCGACGTGCTGCGCGCCGCCCGGCCGGGCGCAGAGATCACCGAAACCGCCGGAGCGGCCTTCTTCGGGGCGCTCGCCGGAGCCTGCCTCGACTGGCTGCTCTTCAGGCCGGACCAGCCGGTCGACCAGGTGCTGGACCAGGTGCTCTTCGGGATCTGAGCCGGCCGGCCTCAGCGGCGGAGCTGTTCGAGCAGCGCCCGGGTCTCGTGCGTCGGCTGGGCCTGCATGCCGGAGAGGGCGGCGGTGCAGTCGGCGTAGAGCGAGAGCACGTCGTCGAACGAACCGAGCGTCGCCGCGACCCGCATGCGCAGGCGCCACGCGGATTCCCGCAGCGGTTCGGCGCGCACGACCGACTCGGCGAGCTCCGCCGCGCGGGGGTAGCGGCCGAGGTCGAATGCGAGGTGCGCGGCCTCGAGCTGGAGCGAGGCGATCGTCGCCCCGATCTCCCGACGGCGCTCGTCCGCCCACGCGGTCTTCGACTTGGCGAGGTACGCCCCCTGCGCAGCGATCGCGAGCGCCGCGTCGATCTCCGACAGGCGCCGATCGGGATCGTTGGTGGCGGAGCGCCGCAGCGTGCGCAGCATGCGGTCCGCGGCGCTGTCGACCCCGACGTCCCCGGAGAACGAGACGACGCCGTCCGCGAGCGTCGGACCGGTGCCCTCGGGGAGCGCCGCCCGGAGCTGGTGCACGGTCTGCCGCAGGTACGAGCGCGACGCATCGGTGTCCACCCCGTCGAACAGCGCGTCGAGCAGGGCGGCGCGGTCGGCCCGCAGGTCGGGAGTCGACGCCAGGTAGGCGAGCAGCTCCGCGCACTTCGCGATGCGCGGGCGGACCGGGGCACCCAACGCCTCGATCGTGGGAGTCCCGAACTCGTCGAGCGCGATGCGCAGGCGTGAGCGCCTCCGCGCGGGCGCGTCGGGTGCGAGGATCCGCTCCCCGAGCTGCCCCCAGAAGGGATCGCTCACCGCCATCCCGTCGAGCTTGCGCGCGAGCGTGTCGGGGAACTCGCGGAGCGCGCGGACGAGCACCGAATCGGTGCGCTGGATCCGCGCCGCGTCCCTGGCGACGTCGAGGAGGGCATCCGCTCGGTCCTCCTCTCCGCGGGCCCAGGCAGCCTCGGCGAGGTAGACGGCCGCGGTGGGGAGCTCGAGCAGGCGGCCCGAGCGACGCATCGAACCCACCGCTCGATCGAGCCGCTCGTACGCGGCGTCCGCCTCCCCGAGCAGCAGATGGGCGTAGCCGAACCAGGTGTCGAGGTGCTCGGACGACGAGCGGTACCTGCGCGCCTCGGGCATCGCCTCGATGCGTCGGAGCGTCTCGAGGCCGCGATGCGCGTCGCGTTCGAGGCGGAGCTCGAGCTTGGCCATCGAGAACCCCCCGAAGATCTCCCAGACCAGGGATCCCGCCCTGCGGCATTCGGCGAGGCCGCGCGCAGCGGCCTCGCGCGCGTCGTCCGCCTGGCCGAGATCCGTGAAGAGCTCGACGCCGACGACCGACAGCAGCCCGCAGGTGAGCATTCCCGCGGACTCGAGCCGCCGGTAGACGCGCAGAGCCTCTTCGAGGTCGCCCATCGCTCGCAGCGCGGCGATGCGCCACGGCCGCTTCAGCCCGTCCGCAGTGCCGTCCTCGGGCTGAGCCGCCGACTCGGCGAGCAGTCCGTTCCAGTACTGGAGGCGGACGAGCAGCCCGCCGACCGCGGGGCTGTCCGAGACCAGAGGCAGATCGAGCGGGGTGTCGTCGATGAGCGAGGCCAGGGCCCCGGCGGCCTCCATCTCGGGGCCGGGAGCCGCGACCGAGACGAGGCGGCGGATTTCCTCGGTGCGGCACGCGTGGTAGTAGCACCAGATCATCATGGCCGCGGCGGTGCTCGACCGTGCAGCGAGCTCGTCGCGCCGCTCGAGCGCCTCCAACTGGTCGGCGATGCGGACGCCGCGCCAGTACTCCTCGCGCGCCACCGCGAGCACGAGCTCGGCGGTGGTCAGCGGGCTCAGCGTCGCGTCCCCGTGGTGCGCGAGCAGATCGAGCCATCGATCGGCGACATCGTAGTCGCGGCGCTCGATGAGGCTGAAGATCGCGACCTCGGCGAGCGGCAGCGCTTCGTCGTAGGCCTCGAGCGAGAGCAGCTCCTCGGTCGCCTCGATGAGGAAGCCGGCTTCGCGGAGCATCCGCGCGAAGCGGGTCCTGAGCTCGCGGACCTCCCCGTTCGGCCTGCGGCCGAGCAGCAGGAGCAGGTAGTCGCGCAACACCGGGTGGTACCGGACGGTCTTGCCGCCCGGCTCCCAGACCACGGGCATCCGGTGCGCCCTGAGCTCCGTGAGCAGGGCCTCGGCGCGCTCGATGCCGAGATCCGTCGCGAGTTCCGCATCGACCGCGACGAGCAACGAGGTCGTGATCATGAACTCCCGCAGCTCGGGCCGCAGCATCTCGAGGACGTGCGCGCGCAGATACGCGTGCAGCGGATCGATCTCGGGCTGCAGCGAGAGCACGGTGCGGGCCGAGGTGGATCCCGCGAAGAGCACGCCGATCACCCACCCGCCCGTGGTCGACTGGACGTGCGCGGCCGAGGACGCGGTGTCGCCCGCGAGCCGGAGCGCCTCGGCCGTCTCCTGCTCGGTGAAGGCGAGCTCGCGGTCGATGACGTAGTCGAGGCGTTCGCGTCCGGCATCGGATCCCGCGGGGAGCGTGAACGCCGTCCGCGAGATCAGGATCAAGTGCACTTCGGGCGGCAGGAACCGGACCAGGCTGTCGAGCAGCTCCATGGCACGCGGCGACTGCACGATCCGGTCCACCTGATCGATGACGATCGACGTCGGGCCGACCGACGCCAGGTGCTCGACGACGAGCCCCGCGATCTCGGTGTCGGGGACCTGGGCCTCCATCGCGGATCGTACGAGGCCGAGCGCGCCGGGGGCGTGGGGATCGAGGGCCGCGGCGAGATAGGTGAGGAGGCGTCCGGGCGAGCCGTCGGCGTCGTCGAGCGTCAGCCACGCCAGGCGCTCGACCTCGCGCAGCGCGATGTGCACCGCGGTCGTCTTCCCCGCGCCGGCGGCCGCGCAGACGACGAGCGTGGGCACCGCCGAGAGGCGCCGCGAGATCGACGTGGTGAGCCTCGGGCGATCGACCAGCGCATCGGGGAGCGGCGGCGCCGTGATCTTGCCCTTGAGCAGCGGAAGTCGATCGGTCATGTGCGGGTATCCCGGGAGTGGAAAAGGCGGAGAAACACGTGAGCGGGGCGGCCGTTAACGGATCGGGCCGGGAGCGGGAAAAATCGTTCGCGTCCGGTTAACACCCCCGCTTGTAGCTTACTCGTCATGGCAGAGACGCGAGCATCCGATCGCCCCGGAGCGGGGGCGGGACTGACCGGTCGGGAGACCCGTCGGGTCGCAGAGCTCATCGCCCGCGGTGCCCGCAACCGCGAGGCGATCACGCGTCCGACCCGGTCGATCCCCGGGCTCTCCATCGAGGATGCGCGCGGGATCCGCGACGGCGTGCTGCGACTCTCGGGTCAGCGGGTGCGCGCCGTCTGCGCCGCGCCGACGGGAGAGCCGATCCTGCTCGGCGCCGACGCCGTAGCGGCGGGCTCCGTGCGGGTGCTCACGGCGGGCGAGTCCCTCGAGGCGAGCATCGTCGCCGGGGTGCACGGCGTCCTCGACGCCATCGTCGATCCGGAGCTCCACGGCGCCGAGGAGCACGCGGCCGTGCTCGGCATCGCGGTGTTCCGGCGCCCGTTCGGCGACGGCGTCGACACCGTCGAGGACGCGGTCTGCGCGAACGGGGGCGCGCTCGCCGCCGTGACCGCGGTGCTCATCGGACACGGAGGGGCGCCGGCGGAACTCGACGTCGTGAGCCCGTCCGGTTCCCGCACGTTCGTCGTGCCGCCGCTCGCCGAGCTGCTCGAAGCCGCGGGCGAGACCGCGACCTCCGCGCTCGCGACCTCGTCCCACCGTCCGTCGGTCGCCGACGCCGGGCGCATCGCGGTGCTCGGCAGCGTCGTGGCCTCGGGCCTCCCGCTCGGCTCCGCCGACACCATCGCAGTATCCGCGTCCGGCACGCGGCTTCTCGAGGTCGCCGCAGACCTCGGTCAATTCATCTGATTGGAGCCTCAGCACATGAGCAACACCTCGCAAGCGACCGCGTCGAGCACGGCACCGGCCGCGCCGGGCGGACCCACCGGCCCCGCCGGTCCGGCGGCGCCGCCCCGCAACCGTGCCGCCAGGGAATCCCTGTTCCGGGAGATCCTCAACAAGTACGCCGTGCTCGGAGTGCTGATCGTCATCGTGGCGGTGTTCTCCATCGCAGCGCCGCAGACCTTCTTCACCTTCGAGAACCTCCGCGTGATCACGTCGTCCCAGAGCGTGCTGCTCATCATGGCCCTCGGACTCGTGCTGCCCTTCGCCGCGGGCGAGTTCGACCTCTCCTTCGGGCCGATGGTCGCCTGGTCCTCCGTCGTGCTCGCCGTGCTGCACGTGAAGGTCGGCCTTCCCGGTGGCGTCGCGATCCTCATCGCCATGCTCTCGACCATGGCCTGGGGGTTCCTCAACTCCTACTTCATCGTCAAAGTCGGCGTGAGCTCGATGATCACGACGCTCGGCATGGGCACCGTCATCAGCGGACTGACGATCGCGATCTCGAACTCCCAGGTCACCGCGGGATCTCCCGAGTTCCTCACCGCGATCGCGACCGCGCAGCTCTTCGGCCTGCCGCTTCCGGTCTACATCGCGTTCGCGATCGCGGTCCTGGTCTGGCTCTTCATGGAGCACACCCCGCTCGGCCGCTACATCTACTTCACGGGAGAGGGGCGCGAGGTCGCCCGCCTGAGCGGGCTGCCGACTGACCGGATCCGCGTGTTCACGCTGGTCGCGAGCTCCTTCTTCTGCGGCCTCGCCGGCATCCTCAACGAGGGCCGCCTCGGCAGCGCCGACCCGACGCTCGGCACCGCGTTCCTGCTCCCGGGCGCCGCCGCGGTCTTCCTCGGCGCCACCGTCATCAAGCCGGGTCGATTCAACGCATGGGGCACCGTCATCGCCGTGTTCCTCGTGGTGACCGGCGTCACCGGGCTGCAGATGCTCGGCGGGGCCGGGTGGCTCGAGAACGTCTTCAACGGCGGCGCGCTGGTGCTCGCAGTCGCCTTCGCCGCGGTCGTCAGCCGGAAATCGGGCAAGTCCTCCACCTGAACCTCCGCACCACCCACTACTTCCACCCAGCACCACTCCTGCACCATTCCTGAAAGGAAACTCGCAATGATGCGTCAGAAGAAGGCTGCGACCTCCATCGCGGCTCTGGGCCTCGCCCTGTCCTTGGCGGCCCTCACCGCCTGCTCCTCGGGCGGCGGCGGCGCCGATCTGTCGAAGTCGACGGTCGACGCCGATGAGGGCAAGACCGCCGCAGCGAAGTTCGTCGAGGAGAGCGCGAGCCCGTCGACGTTCGTCGCCCCGGGAGAAGCGTTCGACATCTCGGAGTACGCCGGCAGCACGATCTCCGCGGTCACGCTCGACAACTCGCTCCCGTTCGTGCAGGCCGTGCTCGGCGGCATGGAGGCCGCGGGGAAGGTCGCCGGCGTGAAGGTCGAGATCTACGACGCGAAGGGGTCGACCGACACCGCGGCGAAGCAGATCGACCAGGCGCTCGCGAGCAAGTCCTCCGCGATCGTCGCGTTCGGCATCAACTTCAACCTCCTGCCGACCGCGATCGAGCGCGCCAATGCCGCCGGGGTCCCGGTGATCGGCGCGGCCAACGTCGACGTGAACGCCGATCTCGAGCAGGGCTCCGCCGGCGAGGTGAGCATCGACTACGACAAGTCGGGCGAGCTGCTCGCGGCCTACTCGATCGCCAACACCGACGGGCCCGTGCACGCCGCCGTGCAGAACCTGCCGTCGATCGAGACGTTCGCCGCGATGAAGGACGGCATCGAGCAGGGCTTCACCGACTACTGCTCGGCCGAGTGCACGCTGAAGGTCGACGACCTCATGCAGTCGAACTACAAGACCGCCGTCGAGACCCTCACCGGCTCGCAGATCTCGACGATCTCCGACCTCAACTGGATCTTCCCGGCGATCGACGGACTCGCCCAGTTCACCATTCCGGCGGTCGAGACCTCGAGCCGCGCCGACGACATCCGGGTCGGCAGCATCAACGCCGTCGAGGCGAACCTCGGCTACATCGTCGACGGCCGCACGCAGGCGGTGAGCGTCGGAAACAGCAACGACTGGATGGGGTGGGCGATGATGGACCGCACCCTCCGCGCGCTCGACGGCCAGGAGCCGGCGATGACCGAGGTGCCGATCAAGCTCTTCGACGCGAAGAATCTCGAGGGCGTTGACGTCTCGTCGGAAGCCGACCTGTTCGACAACGTCGACTACCAGGGCGAGTTCGCCAAGCTCTGGAACCAGTAGTCCCGTGCGGCGGGGCCGAGCGCGACCGCTCGGCCCCGCCCCGACATCGAAATGAGGAGCGGACGATGCCGCACACCCAGCATTCGGCCCCACGCGCGGGCATCGAGCTGCACGCGATCAGCAAGACCTTCGGGGTCACCCAGGTGCTCCACGACATCTCGTACACCTTCGCCCCCGGCACGGTCACCGGCGTGCTCGGAGAGAACGGGGCCGGCAAGTCGACCCTGTTCAAGATCCTCGCCGGAATCTACGAGCCGGATCGCGGAGCTCGGCTCGTGGTCGGAGGCGACGACGTCCCGCTGCCGCTCACCCCGTCCTCCTCCGCAGACCTCGGCTTCGCGTTCGTGCACCAGGACCTCGGTCTCGCCGGGTCGCTCTCGGTGATGGAGAACGTGTTCGCCGGCGCGATGCTCACCCGGTTCGGCCTCGTCGACTGGAACGCACAGGCCCGCAAGGTCCGCGAGCTGCTCGACGATCTCGGGATCGACGTCGATCCGCGCACGGCGGTCGAGGATCTCACCCAGGCCGAGAAGGCGGTCGTCGCGATCGCGCGGGCGGTCTACGCGCGCGGACGGCAGTCCTCCTCGCTGCTCGTGCTCGACGAGCCCACGGCGAACCTCACCGGCGCCGAGCGCGACCGGCTGTTCGAGGCGATGCGCGCGGCCGCCGCGAAGGGCACGGCGATCGCGTTCTGCACCCACCGGCTCGAGGAGGTGATCGCCGTCACCGACTCGGTGATGGTGCTCCGCGACGGCCGGCTGGTGCTCGAGGCGCCCACCGCCTCGATCTCGGGCGAGCAGGAACTCGCCAAGCACATCCTCGGACGGGATCTCGAATCGCACTTCCCCGATCGGGTCAGCCACGCGCGCCTCGACGCGGAGCCGGTGCTCGACGTGCAGCACCTCTCGGGCGCCGGCGTCGCGCAGCTGTCCTTCGACATCCGCCCGGGGGAGGTCGTGGGGCTGACGGGCCTCGCCGGCGCCGGTCACGACGACGTCCCGGATCTGCTCCTCGGGAGCATCGCCTCGGAGACCGGCACGATCCGGGTCGGCGGCACGGCGGTCAGGTCCGCGTCTCCGACCGCGGCGACGGACGCGGGGATCGCGATCCTCCCCGCCGAACGGAAACGGCGCTCGGGGATCATGACCGCATCCATCGCGGAGAACATGACGATGGTCGCCCTCGAGCAGTTCACCCGTGGCGGCCTGATCCGCGCGAAGCGGGAGCGGGAGCGCGTGCTCGCCGAGATGGAGCGCTTCGATGTGCGCCCCATGGGCGACCCTGACCGCGAGCTCGCCACCCTCTCCGGCGGCAACCAGCAGAAGGTGCTCATCGCGAAGTGGGCCTCACGCTCGGGCGTGCGCGTGCTCGTGCTGCACGAACCGACGCAGGGCGTCGACGTCGGCGCCAAGCGCACGATTCTCGAGCACGTCTCCCGCATGGCGAGCGAGGGCGTCGCGATCCTCATGGTCTCCTCGGAGCACGAGGAGCTCAGCCACCTCTGCGATCGCATCCTCGTCATGCGCCACGGCACGCTGCGGCGGGAGATGCGCGACGCGGGTGCCCGCGACATCACCGAGCAGTGCTACGTCGCCGCATGAACGAGCAGCGCTCCGGCGGAGATCGTGCGACCCGCGCGCGGCGGATCGCCGTCATCAACTCGAACTCCTCGGATCTCGTGACCGCCCAGCTCGCCGATACGGCCGCTCCGCATCTGCTGCCGGGCACCGATGCGGTGTTCATGAATCCGGATCGCGGACCGCGGGGCATCGACACGAGGTTCGATCTGGCCGTCGCGGCGGTCGAGACCGCCGCGCTCGTGCAGGCGCACGCCGCCGATTACGACGCGTTCGTCGTGGCCTGCGGGAACGACCCGGGGCTCGCGGCCGCTCGCGAAGCGACTCCGCGGCCCGTGGTCGGCATCGCCGAGGCCGGATTCCTCGCGGCCTGCGCCTTCGGCCAGCGCTTCAGCGTCGCCGTGCTGGCCGAGCGCAAGGCCGAGGGCATGCGCGCGCTCGTACGCGGCTACGGCCTCGAGCACCGGCTCGCAGGCGTCGTCGCGGCGAAGAGCTCGAGCGTCGCGGCGGCTACCGATGCCGACGCGCTGCTCGCCCAGTTGATCGAGGGGTGCGCCCGGACGGGACGGGCCGGGCTCGGAGACGCCCTCGTGCTCACCGGATCGGTGATGGGGCGCATCGCGGCGCCGCTCGCGGACGCGATCGGGATCCCGGTGGTGTCCGGCTTCCTCGCCGGGATCCGCCTCGCCGAGTCGCTCGCTGACGCCGCGCCCCTCGCGCGCCCCGCGACCGCCGTCCCGAACCCCGCGTCCTGATTCCCCGCCGAACCCCCGGTTCCCGACCCCCGCACCACTCGACCTCAGAGAAAGGCACTCCATGAGCCCGCACCCCAGCGACACCGTATTCGTCCTCGGCGGCCCGATCCTCGACAGCGATCGCCGCGGCTTCGTCGAGGACCACATGGTCGTGATCGCGGACGGCCGCTTCGTCGGCATCGAGCCGGCGACGCTGCTCCCGTCGGACGCCGCTCGGGTGATCGACGTCGCCGGCGCCCACATCATGCCCGGCCTCATCGACTCCCACACCCATCTGATGAGCCGGTCGGGGGTCGAAGCCGACCCCCGGCTCATCACGACCTCGGTCGTCGACGCGGTCATCATGGCGAAGCGGCAGATCGAGTCCGGGGTCACCTCCCTGCGCGATCCCGGCTGCAAGCACCACGGCATCCACCAGTTCAGACGCGAGATCGCCGAGGGCCGCGTGATCGGCCCGCGGGCGTACACCGCCGGTCCGAACATCGTCGGCAGCGGCGCCCCCGTCGACTGGCGCAACCACTTCGTCGACGGCGCGGACGACGTGCGCAGAGCCGTGCGCGAGGAGATCAAGGCCGGCGCCGATCTCATCAAGCTCGTGCTCTCGCACTCGACCGCGGATTCTGACTGGGAGACCTGCCTGCGCTACCTGAACGACGAGGAGATCGCGGTCGCGGTCGCGGAGGCGCACCTGCTGGGCCGCCGGGTCGGCTGCCACTGCGAAGGGCTTCCGGCGGCTCGAGCCGCGGTCGACGCCGGGATCGACGTGATCGACCACGGACTGCTGCTCGACGAGGCGCTCGTGTCGCAGATGGCCGATCAGGGCACGTTCTACGTTCCGACGCTGTGGGCCTTCTCGACCGACACGCACCTCAATGTCGGCAAGACCATCCCGCCCGAACGGGCCGAGCTGTACGAGCTGAAGGTCGCGGGCCCGCACCGCGAATCGGTGCAGCGCGCGATGGCGGCCGGCGTGAAGATCGCCGCGGGCACGGATCCCGTCCACTGGATCCCGGCGCGCGATGCCATGGTGCGCGAGCTCGAGACGCTGGTCGCGGCGGGCATGGCGCCGATCGACGCCCTGCTCGCCGCGACCGAGGTGTCGGCCGACGCGATCGGCGACCGTCGCCTCGGCAGCATCCGCCCGGGCAACTACGCCGACCTCGCCGTGTTCGAGGGCGACCCACTGACCGACCTGCGCGCCCTCGCCCGGCCGCGCCTCGTGATGAAGGACGGCGAGACGCTCGTCGACCTGCGGCACGATCAGGCGGCGGCCGACGCGCTGTGGGCCGACATCGCGACCGGCCTCCCGGCCTCCGACCGGCAGCCCGAGCTCTGGGGCCAGCGCAAGTAGACGCTTCACCGATTCGAAGGAGAACACCATGACACTCGAGATCACCGGCGACTGGGTCGCCATCGCCGAGGCCGCTGCGCCCGCCGGAGGCATGTTCATCGACGGCGCCCACGTTGAGGCGCTGTCGGGGGAGACGACCGAGAACCGCAGTCCCATCGACGGCCGGCTGCTCAACCGCATCGCCGCTGGCGACGAGGCCGACGTCGACCGCGCGGTCGCCGCCGCCCGTGCGGCGTTCGACGACGGGCGCTGGTCGGCGGCGCCCCCGCGCCACCGCAAGCGGGTGCTCACCGCGTTCGTCGCGGGAATCCGCCGCGACCGCGAGCGCCTCGCGGCCATTCTCACCGCGGACAGCGGGAAGCCGATCTCGTTCTCGCTCGGCGAGGTCGACGGCGCAGCCGCCGTGCTCGAGTTCTACGCGGAGGCCATCGACAAGTGGGCCGGCGAGGTCATGCCCACCCCGGGCTCGGCGCTCGCGCTCGTGACCCGCGAGGCCCTCGGCGTCGTCGCCGCCGTCGTTCCGTGGAACTTCCCGATCGGCATGCCGATGTGGAAGATCGCACCGGCGCTCGCGACCGGCAACTCGGTCGTCGTGAAGCCCGCCGAGCAGTCGCCGCTCCCGGTCATCGCGCTCGCGGAGCTCGCGGCCGAGGCGGGGGTGCCCGACGGCGTCTTCAACGTGGTCCCGGGACGCGGAGACCGCGCGGGGAAGGCGCTCGGCCTCCACATGGACGTCGACAAGATCGCCTTCACCGGGTCGACCCAGGTCGGCAAGTACTTCATGCAGTATGCGGGCCAGTCCAACCTCAAGTCCGTTTCGCTCGAATGCGGCGGCAAGTCCGCGAACATCGTGCTCGCCGACGCGCCGGACCTGCGCGCTGCCGCCCGGGCGGCAGCGCTCGGCGGCTTCATCAACAGCGGCCAGATCTGCAGCGCCGGATCGCGGCTCGTGGTCGAGGAATCGATCCACGACGAGTTCCTCGAGCTGGTCGTGGAGGAGAGCCGCGCCTGGGCGCCGGGAGACCCGTTCCAGCAGGACACCCTCATGGGGACGATGATCGACACGGAGCAGCTCGAGCGCGTCGCGGGATACGTCGAGATCGGCGAGCAGGAGGGCGCGCGACTCGTCACGGGCGGCAGCCGCACCCGCTCGGAGACGGGAGGTGTCTACCACGAGCCGACCATCTTCGCGGGAGTGGACAACCGCATGCGGATCGCCCAGGAGGAGATCTTCGGGCCCGTGCTCTCCGTCATCTCCGCGCGGGACGCGGCCGACGCCGTGCGCATCGCGAACGACTCCGACTACGGCCTCGCCGCAGCGGTCTGGACGAGCAACGTGGGGACCGCGCACCAGGTGTCCCGCGCCCTGCGCGCAGGCACCGTCTGGGTCAACTGCTACAACCAGGCCGATATCAACGTGCCGTTCGGGGGCTACAAGCAGTCGGGCAACGGCCGCGACAAGTCGCTGCACGCGCTCGACCAGTACACGCAGCTCAAGACGAACTGGTTCAACCTCGATGCCTGAGCCGGCGCGGCGCACCCTCGTGCACGGGGGCACGCTGGTGACCTCCGCGGGGGTCGCCGCCGCCGACGTGCGCTTCGTGGACGGCGCGGTCGCGGCGATCGGCGCTCTCGATCCCGAGCCGGGCGACGCGCTGGTCGACGCCTCCGGCTGCTTCGTGCTGCCGGGCGGCGTCGACTTCCACACCCACATCGACGCGGTGTTCCGGGGCTCGATCCGCACGGCGGACGACTGGCGGACCGGCTCCGCCGCCGCGGCCGCCGGGGGAACGACCACCGTCATCGACTTCTGCAGCCCCGGACCGGATCAGCCGCTCGCCGAGGCCCTCGCCGGATGGCGCGCTCGCGTCGAGGAGCAGGGGCCCCTCGTCGACTACGGCGCGCACGTGATCCTCGTCCAGCCGGGGGAGGAACGGCTGGCCGAGCTCGCGGAACTGCCGGGCCTCGGGGTGTCGAGCGTGAAGCTCTACCTCGCGTATCCGGGGCGCGTGATGAGCGACGACCGCGCGCTCTTCCGCACGCTGCAGCGGGCCGCTGAGCTCGGCCTGCTCGTGCTCGTGCACGCCGAGAACGGGCACGCCATCGACGTGCTCGTCGAGGAGGCGCTCGAGTCGGGCGAGGTCGAGCCGGAGTGGCACGGGCACACGCGCCCGCCGCTCACCGAGGCGGAGGCCGTCTCGCGCGCCACCGCGCTCGCGCGCCTCGCCGAGGCCGAGCTCTACGTCGTGCACCTCTCGTCGGAGCGCGCGCTCGCCGAGCTCCGCAGAGCGCGGGCCGACGGCGGACGCGTGCACGGCGAGACCTGCTCGCACTATCTCGTGCTCGACGAGTCCCTGCTCATCGGGGCGCCGCGCGAGGAGGCGGCGAAGTTCGTCTGCTCGCCGCCCGCGCGGACGCGCGACGACCAGGCGGAGCTCTGGGCGGCGCTCGGAGACGGCGGACTCGACGTGCTCGCGAGCGACCACTGCCCGTTCGTGCTGCACGGCGAGAAGATCGTCGACGGCGACTTCACGCACATCATGAACGGACTCCCCGGCGTCGAGCAGCGCCTGCTCATCGGGTACTCGGGGGTCGAGCGCGGCGTCTATCCGATTGAGCGGCTCGTCGAGATCGCGAGCGCCGAGCCGGCGCGACTCGCCGGGATCTACCCGCGCAAGGGGGACCTGCGCGTCGGCTCGGATGCCGACGCCGTGATCCTCGACCCCGCCGTCCGCACCCGCTTCTCCGCCGAGACCCACCACTCGGCCGTCGACTACCTGCCGTACGAGGGCATGGAGGTCCCCGGCAGGATCCGCGACGTCTTCGTCCGCGGGCGCGCCGTCGTCGCCGACGGCCGCCTGCTCGACGGGCCGGGCGACGGCCGCTTCCTCGCCAGGGCCACACGGTCCGGCGACCCATCCGCACTTCCCGCATCCGATGAAGGAGACACCCCATGATCCAGAGCGCAGCTCAGCTCCCACCGCCGCAGGTCTCGACCCAGCGAGGCGGGTTCGGCCCGGCCCACTACGTGATCGCCCCGGAGAACCATTTCGGCTCACGGCTCCCGGAGTTCGCCGACACCGTCGTCAAGAAGCTCACGACGCCCCGCAACGGATCCGCGCGCGTCGCGATGTACCTGCTCGAGGTCGCCCCGGGCGGGGGGACGACGGTTCCGGCAGGAGCGGGATTCGAGAACTTCCTCTATGCGCTCGACGCCGGGTTCGACGGGGAGCTGGGCGCGGCCGCTCCGGCGACGTCGTTCGCATTCCTGCCCGAGGGCGAGACGTTCGAGATCGCGAACCGGACGGGCGGCGCGCTGCGCCTGCTCTGGGTGAAGCGCCGCTACGAGCCCGCGCCGGGCCACCCGCTCCCCGAGGAGGTGCGCGGCGTCGCGTCGTCGATCGAGCCGACCCCCGGTTCGGTCCCCGGCGTCTACCGTCTCGAGCTGATCCCCTCGACGCACCCGTCGTACGACTTCGCGATGAGCATCCTGTCGTTCGACCCCGGAGCGGTGTTCCCGAAGGTCGAGATCCACGATGAGGAGCACGTGCTCTACATGGTCGAGGGGCGCGGCGTGTACGTGCTCGATCAGCGCTACTACGAGGTGCAGGAGGACGACTTCGTCTACATGGCGCCCTACTGCCCGCAGTACTACTACCCGGGCGGGCTCGGCACCTCCGCCTACCTCCTCTACAAGGATGCGAACCGCGATGGCTTCGCGCACTGAGGCGGAGTGGATCGCGGCGCTCGAGACAGGCGGTCCCGCGCTGCTCGCGCGCGTCGAGGAGCGCGCCGACGAGTACCTCCGCTGGCTCATCGAGTTCGCGTCGATCCCGAGCGTCAGCGCCACCGGCGAAGGCGTGCGCGAATGCGCCGGCCACCTGCGCGAGCGCATGCGCGGCATCGGTCTCGACGCCGAGTTCCTCGAGACGGGGGCGCATCCGATCGTCTGGGCGTCCGCGGGCGCGCACGAGCGCAAGCTGCTCGTCTACGGCCACTACGACGTCGTGCCCGCTGGGGATGCAGACGAGTGGCCGTTCCCGCCCTTCGAGCCGACCGTGCACGATGGATCGCTGTGGGGCCGCGGCGTCGGCGACAGCAAGGGGCAGATGATCGCCCACCTCTGCGCGCTCGCCGCCTGGATGGACGTCTTCGGCGAGCTGCCGCCGTTCCAGATCAACTTCATGTTCGACGGGGAGGACGAGATCGGCTGCGGCGACACCTCGGACTACATCCGCGCGAACGTCGAGCGCTTCCGCGCCGACTTCCTCTATACCTCCGACGCGTCGACGCTCGGCGTGTGGGATCCGGGCCTCTTCCTCGGGATCCGGGGCGCGCTGTACGTGGAGCTGCACGCGACCGGTGCCGACATCGAGTGGCACTCGGGCAGCTACGGCAGCATCCTGCCGAACCCCGTGACGCGCATGGCCCAGGCGATCGGCACGATGCTCGACGCCGACGGCAGGGTGGCGATCGCGGGCTTCCGCGACGAGATGCTGCCGATCCCCGAGGAGCTCTACGGATTCGCGGAGCGGCTGCCCGCGGGCTTCCTCCCGCCCGCGGAGGAGTTCGGCGTGCGCGCGTTCGAGCGCGAGGATCCGCTCGGGTCGATGTTCTTCGAGCCGCGCATGTGCGTGTGCGGGATCGAGGGCGGGTACACGGGCGAGGGGCTCAAGATGGCCGTGCCGACGAGCGCGACGGCGAAGCTCGACTTCGCGCTGCTCCCGGGGCAGCGTCCGAGTCGCGTCGCCGAGCTGCTGCGCGCGCATCTCGACCGGCACGGGTACGACGACATCGGGATCACCGTGCTGTCGGACGCGCCGCCCTCGGGCGTGAGCAGCGACCACCGGCTCGTCGCGACGGCGATCGACGCGCTGCACGAGGTCTGGGGGCGCCCGCCCGTCGTGATCCCGTCGATCGGCGGCGGCGGGGTGTTCGCGACGTTCGTCGACGCCGTCGGGCTCGACTGCCTGCTCGTGCCCTACGCGCAGCCCGACATGCAGGAGCATTCGGCGCAGGAGCACCTCTCGCTCGAGTGGTTCGTGAACGGGATCAAGACGAGCGCGGAGATCTTCCGGAGGTTGTCGCTGTCCGCGCTGTCGGGAGCCGAGGGGGCGGGGAGCGCATGAGCGTCATCGACGTGCACACCCACTTCGTGCCCGACTTCGTGTTCACCGAGCTCGCCGCGGGAGGCGGCAGGTACGGGCTGTCGGGCGATGCCGAGCACCTGGAGAGCGCGGCCGGGCGGCTCCCGCTGCACTACGCGGAGATGCAGGATCCCGTCTCCAAGCTCGCGGCGATGGACGCGCGAGGCGTCGACGAGTCCGTGGTCTCGCTGACCCCGCACCTCTTCATCTACGGCGAAGCGCACGAGCCGGTCGACTTCGCGCGACGGGCCAATGATGCGCTCGCGGCGTTCGTCGCGGCGTCGCCCCGACTGCACGGCGTCGCGACGCTCCCGCTCGGCCGGCCGGAGGCCGCCGCCGATGAGCTGCGCCGCGCGGTCCGGGAGCTCGGACTGCGCGGGGCGATCATCGGCACCGGGCTCTCCGCGGGGGAGCCGCTCGACCGGATCGGGATCGGTCCGCTGTTCGCCGCGGCCGAGGAGCTCGGGGTCCCGCTCATCCTGCATCCGTTCTACTGCGGCACGATCACGGACCCCGAGCTCTTCCTGAACAACTCGCTGGGCGTGCCGTTCGACACCGCGTGGGCGGTCGCGAGGCTCATGGCGGGCGGGGTGCTCGATGAGCACCCCGGCGTGAAGCTCGTGCTGCCGCACGGCGGCGGCGCGCTCCCCTCGGTCATCGGACGGCTCGACAACGCATGGGAACGCCGGCCGGGCCTGTCGGACGCCGCCGCGCGGCGCCCCTCCGAATACCTCGACCGCTGCTGGTTCGATTCGATCACCCACCGCGCCGGGGCGCTGCGGGGGCTGGCCGAGCTCGCGGGCGCCGATCGGATCCTGCTGGGCACCGATTCCCCGTACCTCACGGGGGACACCGATCCCCGCGGATCGATGGCGGCCGCCGGCCTGGATCCCGACGCCGCCGGAGCCTCTGCGCGGGAGCTCTTCGGGCTCGCGGCCGGGCCGGAGCCGGTGCGCGGCCCCGCGCGACCGGGCGCTCCCGCGCGGCCCGACGTCAGGGAGGCGATTCTCGCCAGGGAGTCGCTCCTCCTCGGCCCCGTCGCTCGCACCGATGCCGAGATGCTCGAGCGCCTCATCCACCCCGGATTCGATGAGACCGGGCGCACGGGGCACTCCTGGAGCCGGGCCGAGGCGATCGAGAAGCTGCAGACGCTGCCGCATCAGACGGAGCGGGTCGCGTACGGACGGGTGATCGAGCTCGCCCCGGGTGTCGCCCATCTCCGATTCCGTACGCACGACGACCGCGGCATCGTGCATCGGAGCGGGATCTGGATCAACGAGGGCGACGGCTGGCGCGAGCGGTACCACCAGGGCACGCCCGACACGCAGCCGGCCGCCGGGCGTGCTCCGGTGTTCGCGGATGCGGACGCGCCGTATGCGCCGCCGACGATCGATGCGCTCAGCGACCTCGGCGGTCCCCGGTGCGAGGGCGGGTCGGTGCGGGCCGCGCCCGCCGAGATGCGCGACGCCGTCATCGCGTGCGAGCGGCGGCTCCTGAGCCCGGCCGCGCGCACGGACCCCGATGCGCTGGATCGTCTGATCCACCCCGATTTCGACGAGATCGGCCGTACCGGGTACTCGTGGACGCGCGACGAGGTCATCGCGAAACTGCAGACGGTGCCGGAGCAGACCCTGGACGTCGAGTTCGGGCGGGTCATCCGGCTCGCCGAGGACGTCGCCCACATCCGGTTCCGCACCGTCGACGCGGACGGCGTCGTGCATCGCAGCTCGATCTGGATCCGGGAATCCGGCGAGTGGCGGCAGCGCTACCACCAGGGCACCCCGGACACGCAGTCGGACGAGGGGCGCGAGGCGCGCGAGGCGCGCTGAAACGCGAACGGTCCCGCATCCACGTGGATGCGGGACCGTTCGCGTTCCGGAGCGCCTACTCCGAGAGCAGCGCCTGGATGCGGCGCACGCCCTCGACGAGCGGCTCGTCGCCCAGTGCGTAGCTGAAGCGCAGGTACCCGCTGGGGCCGAACGCCTCGCCGGGCACTGCGGCGACCTCGGCCTCGGAGAGGATCACGTCGGCCAGCTCGAGTGAGGTCGTCGGGGTGACGCCGCGGATCTCGCGCCCGAGCGCGGCCGTGACGTCGACGTACGCGTAGAACGCGCCCTCGGGCGTCGGGCAGCGGAACCCGGGAACCCGGTTGAGCTCCTCGACGATGAGCTTGCGGCGTCGGTCGAACGCGAGGCGCATATCCTCGATCGGCTGCTGCGGGCCGGTCAACGCCTCGATCGCAGCGCGCTGCGCGATGTTGTTGATGTTCGAGGTGAGGTGCGACTGCAGGTTCGAGGCGCCCTTGACGATGTCGGCGGGGCCGATCATCCAGCCGAGACGCCAGCCGGTCATCGCGTAGGACTTGGCGACGCCGTTCACGAGGATCGTGCGGTCCTGGAGCGCAGGGACGGCCTCGACGATGGAGACCGCGCGCACGCCGTCGTAGGTGAGGTTCTGGTAGATCTCGTCGGCGATGACCCACAGGCCGTTGGCGTCGGCCCACTCGCCGATCGCGCGGGTCTCCTCCGGGGAGTACACCGCGCCGGTCGGGTTCGACGGCGAGACGAAGAGCAGGACCTTGGTGCGGTCGGTGCGCGCGGCCTCGAGCTGCTCGACGGTCACCTTGTAGCCCTGATCCGCGCCGGCGAAGACCTCGACGGGCACGCCGTCGGCGAGTTGGATCGCCTCGGGGTAGGTGGTCCAGTACGGAGCGGGGAGCAGCACCTCGTCGCCCGGATCGAGCAGCGCCTGGAAGGCCTGGTAGACGCCCTGCTTGCCGCCGTTGGTGACGATGACCTGCGAGGGGTCGATCGCCCAGCCGGAGTCGCGAGCCGTCTTGTCGGCGATCGCGCGCTTGAGCTCGGGGAGGCCGGCAGCGGCGGTGTAGCGGAAGTTCTTGGGGTCGTCGAGCGCGCGGCGCGCGGCGTCGACGATGTGCTCCGGCGTCGGGAAGTCCGGCTCGCCCGCTGCGTAGCTGATGACGGGGCGGCCCTCGGCCTGGAGCGCTTTCGCCTTCGCGTCGACCTTGAGGGTCGCGGACTCGGCGATGGCGGCGATCTTCTTCGAAAGACGGGAGATGTTGGTCACCCGTCCAGCCTACGGCACGTCCGCCGGGCGCGTCGGATGTCCACGGGATCTCCCCGGCGGGTGCTTGGCGGGTGCCACGGGGCGGGTAGCCGCGAAGTGAAATCCCCGCTGAGGAATTCAGGGAGGCGACACGCGGAGGACCGATGCGGGTCACCTTGTATTGACAAGTTTGACGAGGTGCCGCCCGCACGGGGCGGGCGTCGGAACAAGGAGTGACATGGGGAAGCGAAGGATCGTCGCGCTCGCGCTGGGCGGTGCGGTACTGCTCGGCGGGGTGGGGGCCGGCCTGGAAGGGCCGACGGCGGCGTGGGCGAACGCCGATGACCTGGCCGCGCCGGAGGCGAGCATCGAGAGCGGCCGCTACGAGGGCGCGCAGACCGTCGAGCTCAGGGCCCAGGAGGGGGCGGAGATCCGGTTCACCCTCGACGGGACCCGCCCGACGCGCGCGAGCGAGCTCTACACCGGGCCGATCGGCGTCGAGCGATCCGCCAACCTCACCGCGATCGCGTTCACGCAGCACGCGGAGAGCGCTCCGGTGATCCGCGGCCTGCTCATCAAGACCGCGGATGAGCCCCTCGCGCAGTTCGCCGTGATGAGCGACATCCACCTCTCGTCGGACGGCGCCGATCTGGTGGCGAAGTGGCAGACCTACTTCGATGCGCTCAAGCGCATCGTCCCCGACCCCGACGCCATCGTCTCGAACGGCGACCAGATCAACGACAACAACCACGACACGGCTGCGGACCACCGCTTCCCGCGCGCGATGCTCGAGCAGAACCTCGCGCGCACGGGCATGACCGGCACCGACGTGTACCTGACGTTCGGCAACCACGACGACTACGTCGAGCGGATGGCCGCGCAGTACCCCGAAGCCTGGTTCCCCGGAAAGGCGGGGTACTACGAGACCGAGATCGGCGGGTTCCCCGCGTTCATGGTCAATACCGAGTCCTGGAACCAGGCGCAGGCCGGGTGGCTCTACGGTCGTCTGACAGAGCTGTCGCAGGATCCCGGCACCCGGGGGAAGCCGATCTTCGTGTTCGGTCACAGGCCCATCCCGAGCACGGTGTGGGACGGCGCGCAGGCCTCGAATCCGGGCCTGAAGAGCAACCTCGCCGATTTCCCCCAGGTCGTGTACTTCTCGGGGCACTCCCACCTCAACATCAGCGATGAGCGCTCCATCCACCAGGAGTCGTTCACCTCGGTGAACGAGGGGTCGATGTCGTACGAGGAGATCGACAGCATGTACCAGCCCTTCGGGGCAGGGCTCGCCCAGGAGCACACGGTGCCCACGGCGCAATCCGTCGTGGTCGAGGTCTACGCCGATCGGGTGGAGATCGATCGGATCAACTACGCGGCCGATGCCGGGCGCACCTATGACGACGCAGGCGCGTGGAGGTTCCAGAAGGAGCCGCCGTTCAGCTCAACGGGCACGCTCGCCGGACCGAGCTGGGTGATCGCGCGCGGAGCCGATCCGGAGGCCGTGAAGGCCGGGTTCACGTACACGCAGGCGAATCGCAACCGGGTCGCGCCGGCATGGGGAGAGGCCGCGCCGACCGTGCGCGAGACCGAGTCGGGGCCGGTGCTCCGACTGCCGCAGGCCTCGGACGACCAGTTCGTCAACGACTACACCATCGAACTGCGGGATCTCGAGACCGGTGAGCGTGCCGACCTGGTGCCCGCGGGTGGGCGGGTGTACGCCGACTACATCGTGTCGCCGCGCCCCGCGACGCTCGACATCCCGCTCGCGATGCGCCGGAACGACCGCGTGGGGCAGCCGATCGACCGCACCCTGGTCGATGGGCACGAGTACGAGGCGACCATCGTGGCTGCGGACTCGTACCGCAATGCGAGCGCGCCGCGCACGTTCCGCTTCGTGGCGGGAGCCCTCGATCGGGAGGCCCTCGACGCCGCGATCGCGCACGCCGCAGAGGTCATCGGGGGTGTCGAGCGCGTGCTCGGGATCGCGACGCCGGCGGAGGAGGGCGACTACACCCGCTTCATCGCCGACGAGGAGGGTGCGAAGGCGGCCATCGCCGCGCTGCGGGATCGGCTCGCAGCGGATCCGGCGACCCAGGACGCCGTCGACGCGGCCGCGCGCGAGATCGCGGTCGGAGCCGACGGACTCGAGCGCCTGCTCGAGACCGTCGATCGTGCGCCGCTCGGCGCCGCGATCGACCGGGCCGAGGCCGCACTCGGCGGTGCCGCGGCGGGCGGTGCCGCGGAGGATCCGGTCGCGGAGGATCCGGCCGGGGAGGAACCGGGCGGGGGCGGTCCCGCTCAGGCGCTTCGCGCGGCGATCGGCCGCGCGACCGGCACCCTCGAGACGCTGAACCGATCGCAGCAGCAGCTCGACGCCGCGACCGCCGATCTGGATGCGGCCCTCGCGGCGTATCTCGATGCGACCGAAGGCGCCGATGCGAGCGCCGATGCGAGCGCCGATGCGGATGCCGGGGCGGGAAGCGAGGGTGCGGCCGACTCCGGCGGCTCGGACGCCGGCGGTTCGGACGCCGGCGGTTCCGCCGAGGGCGGTTCGGACGTCGGCGGCGCGGGACCGGGGGGCGCCGCGGGTGCGGGATCCCGGGCGTCCGGCACCGTGGCCTCCGCGACGGGTGGCGCATCGGGCGGTGCGCTGGCGGACACCGGCGCGCCCGGCGCGCCGGTGTGGGTCGCGGGGCTCGCGGCGCTGCTGGTCGGAGGCGGCGCATGGGCCGCGGCGTCCGGGGCGAGAACGCGTCGGATCCGGGGCGCGGAAACACGATGATGCGGCGGCCACGCGCCCGGGAGTGCGCCGGGCGCGTGGCCGGTTCGACATCCGGCCGCGGATCGCGTACAGTTATCCGAGGTAGTTGACTTCTGCCAAACTTTCCTATGCCCGCAGGGCTGTTCGGAAGGGCGAGGCCGGAGGTCGGAACACCATAGGGCGGTGGCGCAATTGGTAGCGCAGCGGTCTCCAAAACCGCAGGTTGCAGGTTCGAGTCCTGTCCGCCCTGCCACTCCCGCCCAGGGCGTACGCCCTGGGCGGGTTGATCGAAAGGACGGGCGATGAGCACGAGCGAAGTCGAGGAGAGCGGCGGAGTCGTCGAGCGCGCTCAAGCGGATCGGGCTGCGAAGCGCAACTGGTTCTCGCGCATCGTCCTCTTCATCCAGCAGGTCATCGCCGAGCTGAAGAAGGTCGTCACGCCGACCCGCAAGGAGCTCGTCAACTTCACCCTCGTCGTGATCGCCTTCGTGCTGATCATGATGGGCCTGGTGTGGGTGCTCGATCAGGCGTTCGGCTTCGTGACGGTCTTCATCTTCGGGTCGACGCTCGGCTAGCAGCCGAAGTCCGATCCGCACACGAACAAGGAAAGCAAGAGCAGCATGACCAGCGAGAACAGCAACAACACCGAGGCCGACCTCGACGCGGCGCTCGACGCGCTGGCCCACTCGGCCGACCCCGAGGTCGACGCGGCTGTCGAGGAAGCGCTCGAGATCGACAACGCCGAGGAGGCCGCTGCGGCCGCTTCCGCGATCGTCGACGAGGAGACCGAGGACGGTGCCGAGGAGTCGGCCGACGCCGCGGTCGATCCCTACAAGGCTTTCAAGAAGGACCTGCGCCGCCGTCCGGGCAAGTGGTTCGTGATCCACACCTACGCCGGCTACGAGCGCAAGGTGAAGTCGAACCTCTGGAACCGTCGCGAGACGATGGGCGCCGTCGACGACATCTACGAGATCCAGGTCCCCATGGAAGAGGTCATGGAGGTCAAGAACGGCCAGCGCAAGATGGTGACGCGCGTGCGCATCCCCGGCTACGTGCTGGTCCGCATGAACCTCACCGAGACCACCTGGTCGGTCGTGCGCCACACCCCGGGAGTGACCGGATTCGTTGGCAACGCGCACAACCCGGTGCCGCTGCGCATCAACGAGGCGTTCGAGATGCTCAAGAGCACGGTCGAGCTCGAGCCGGTCGCGACCGCCAAGGGCAAGGCCGCAGCGAATGCCGTGGCTCAGGGCAACGTCGAGATCGACTTCGAGATCGGCGAGACGATCACCATCAAGTCGGGCTCCTTCGAGGGGCTTCCCGGCACGATCAGCGAGATCAACCCCGCGAGCGGCAAGCTCACGGTGCTCGTCTCGCTCTTCGAACGCGAGACCCCGGTCGAGCTCGGCTTCGACCAGGTCACCAAGATGGTCTGATCCCCACGTCTGTGTTCCGAAGGCCCCGCCGCGGCGGGGCCTTCGGCGTTTCCGGGTGACGCGCCTCCTCCGCGCGCGCATTGCCCTCCAGCAGCACCGATCCAGCGTACCGATATCAGTTTCCGTCGAAAGAGATATCCGCAGGCTGAATCGGTGCGTGAGGGCGGACGCGACATCTTCGCCCGGATCGGATCCGCGGCTAGCGAGTCGGTTCGAGATGGAGCCCGTGCGCGATCGCATCGAGAATCGCGTCCTGCACCTCCGGCCAGCTGTGCACGATCTCGGCGTACGTGAAACGCAGGACGGTGTATCCGCGGCTGCGCAGCACGGCATCGTGCCGATTGTCCTTCTCGCGCTGCGCCCCGACGTGATCCCTGCCGTCCACCTGCACCACGAGTCGATCGCCGATGAGGAAGTCCACGCGGTGCCCGTGCAGCCAGGTCTGAAATCTGAGCGGGATCCTGAGCCAGCTCAGCCGGGTGCGGAGAAAGGTCTCCAAGCCGGAATCCGCGAACGGGGTCGCTTCGGCGACCAGAGCCCGGGCGCGGGGGCCGAACTGCAGTGTCCCGAGGCTCTGCAGATCGGTCAGGCCCTGCTGCAGCGCGGAATCCCAGATGGCGAGCGCCGCGTCGTGGGGCTGGCAGTACGCAACGCAGTCCAGCACATTGATGATGCCGTCCACGAGCTGCTCGGGTGGTCTGGGCGCGAGCGGACGCCTGCGATGAACCTTCGCCGCTTCCAGCCGCACGCTCCGTCCTCGTGGAACGGAGACGTGGAGACGATCCGCGTCGAGCACCCAGAGCCCCAGTCGCTTCGCCTGCGTCACACAGGTGAGCACGACCCCGTGAGATGCTGCGAGCAGCAGCTGCGGATCCGCTGACGGCAGTGCGATCCATCCGCGCCTCGGTCTCACGACCGTTTCGCGGGCACAGGCCTTGCGGAGGTCGTGTTGCGAGTACCCCATCGCGATGAGAGATGCGGTGCGTGCGATCCTCCCCGTATCCAGGAGCGCCTGTTCGACTGTCATGCCTCCAGCGTGCGCGGTGCTGCCGAGAAGCGCTGTTCGTCGAGGCCGAACTGTGGATGACCTCGCGTTTCGCGGAGAAATCCAGTGGAGTGAGCGGAGTCCTCTGGTGCTGATCGGCCGAGCTCGGGTCACCGATCCCGCTTCCGAAGAGTACTTTCGGGGGAAAACGATATCCGGAAGCTGGATCGGTAGCTGGAGCGGTAGTGGTGCCGAGGATGATACGGCGTGCGGATCGAGCGAGGATCGGGTATGCTTGTCTGGTTTGCGTCTGCCGTGCCGATTCGGCCTGCGACGCGGACGGGTACCGCGCTCCGGAACGGCCGGGGCAGCGGGAGAGCGCGCGCGACAGCGCGAGTTCGAGGAAAGGAAACAATCATGGCCAAGGCCAAGAAGGTTACCGGTCTGATCAAGCTTCAGATCGCAGCCGGCGCCGCCAACCCGGCGCCCCCCGTGGGCCCCGCGCTGGGTCAGCACGGCGTCAACATCATGGAGTTCTGCAAGGCGTACAACGCTGCGACGGAATCCCAGCGCGGCAACGTCGTCCCCGTCGAGATCACCGTGTACGAGGATCGCTCGTTCACCTTCGTGCTCAAGACCCCGCCGGCAGCCGAGCTGCTCAAGAAGGCGGCCGGCGTCCAGAAGGGCTCCGGCACCCCGCACACCGTCAAGGTCGCGAAGGTCACCGCCGAGCAGGTCCGCGCGATCGCGGAGCAGAAGCAGGCCGATCTCAACGCGAACGACATCGACGCAGCGTCGAAGATCATCGCCGGCACCGCCCGTTCCATGGGCATCACGGTCGAGGGCTAAGGGGTAGACACATGGCACAGAAGTCGAAGGCGTACCGCGCCGCTGCCGAGAAGATCCAGGCAGACAAGTTCTACACTCCCGCCGAGGCCGTCGCCCTGGCGAAGGAGACCGGTTCCACCAAGACCGACGCGACCGTCGAGGTCGCCGTCAAGCTCGGCGTGGATCCCCGCAAGGCGGACCAGATGGTCCGCGGCACCGTCAACCTGCCCCACGGCACCGGCAAGACCGCGCGCGTCATCGTGTTCGCGGTGGGCCCGGCCGCCGAGGCGGCCATCGCCGCAGGCGCCGACGAGGTCGGTGGCGACGAGCTGATCGAGAAGGTGGCCGCAGGCTACACCGACTTCGATTCGGCCGTCGCGACCCCCGAGCTCATGGGCAAGGTCGGTCGTCTCGGTAAGGTGCTCGGCCCGCGCGGCCTGATGCCGAACCCGAAGACCGGCACCGTGACCCCCAACACGGCCAAGGCCGTCGAGGAGATCAAGGGCGGCAAGATCGAGTTCCGCGTCGACAAGCACGCCAACGTGCACTTCATCGTCGGCAAGGCCTCGTTCTCTGCCGAGCAGCTCACCGACAACATCACCTCGGTGCTCGATGAGATCTCGCGTCTGAAGCCGTCGTCGGCCAAGGGCAAGTACGTGCAGAAGGGCGCCGTCTCGACGACCTTCGGCCCGGGCATCCCGCTCGACGTCTCGGGGCTCTGAGCTCCGAATCGCAGCAGCGGTCGGCCCCTCGGGTGTCCGGCCGGTGAACGGCCCCCGCTCCGTGTCGGAGCGGGGGCCGTTCATGTCTTAGCATGGACGGTATGCTGTCGACCCCCGTACCCCGCTCCGCCGTGCGGTCGCGCGGTGCCGGACCGCACGGGGCGGGTCGCGATGTCTGAGCGGCCCGTCGTGCAGCAGCCCTCGATCCCGGGCTTCAGCTACGTGCGCCCGCTCGGCTCGGGCGGATTCGCGCAGGTCCACCTCTACGAGCAGGACATGCCGCGACGCGTGGTCGCGGTGAAGGTGCTCAACAGCCAGACCTCCACCTCCGCCGAGATCGAGCGCATGCGCGAGGGGTTCGAGAGCGAGGCCGACCTCATGGCCCGGCTCAGCAGCCACCCCTCGATCGTCTCGATCTACCAGGCGAGCGTCTCGCTCGACGGGGCGCCGTACATCGCCATGGAGTTCTGCCCGGCCTCCATGGGCGCGCTCACGAAGGGCCGCCCGGCGCAGCTCCGAGACGTGCTCGACGCGGGGGTCAGGATCGCCGGGGCCCTCGAGACGGCGCATCGCGCCGGGGTGCTGCACCGCGACATCAAGCCCTCGAACGTGCTGCTGACGACGCTCGGCCGGCCTGCGCTCTCGGACTTCGGGATCGCGCAGCTGATCGACCGACCGGAGAACGACTCCGAGGAGGTCGCGATGTCGATCCCCTGGTCGTCGCCCGAGATCGTGCGGCTCGCGAGCAGCGGCAGCGTCGCGAGCGAGGTGTGGTCGCTCGCGGCCACGCTGTACTCCTTCGCCGCTGGGCATTCGCCGTTCGAGAAGCCGGATCGGGCGCAGAACACCCGGTCCAAGCTCATCGAGCGGATCGTGAAGACCCCGCTCGCCCCCGTACCCGGCGTCGAGGGCTACGGCCCGTTCGACGCCGTGATCGGCCGTGCCATGAGCAAGAAGCCCGCCGACCGGTACGCGACGATGGCCGAGTTCGGCGAGGCGCTCCGACACCTGCAGCGCGGGTACGGATTCGACGTGACGCCGCTCGAGATCGTCGCCGAGGCCTGGTTGCCCCGCCCCCAGCAGGTCGAGGCGGGAACGCGCGGGCCCGTCGTCTCATCGCTGCCCGGTCGCCGGACGCGAGCGGAGGCCCGATCCGAGATGCTCGCGAAGCACACGGACGCCGACGGCGTGGTCCGCGACCTGCCTGCCGCATCGCCAGCGCGCGCCGCGCTCATCGGCGCGGGGGCGGCGCTCGTCGGCGTCGCCGCGATCGGCGCCGTGATCTGGGCGATCTGGGGAGGCGGCTCGTGAGCCCGGGGAAGCGTCAGGACCCGGGCGCCCGGCGCCCGGTCCTCCGCCGCGAGCCCAGGCCAGGGTCCGCGGAGCGGACGCGGAACACGCGGCTCTGGATCGCCGGCGGCGTCGCGTGCGCGCTGGTCGCGACCATCGCGGTCGTCGCGAGCGGCTACGACGCCCGCGAGACGCCGCGCACGGAGGCCGGGGTCTGGGTGGCGCGCGAGGCGGGGCAGTACGCCCGGGTGAACACCGACACCGGCGAGATCGACACCGTGCGGAAGATCGAGGACCCGAGCGGTGTGGTCCAGTCGGGCGACCGGAGCGTCGTGCTGTCGCACGGCAACGGACGCGCCTGGCCGATCGACGCGGCGAATCCGCTCGACCTCGGCGAGCAGCCCGCTCCGGGCGAGGCGCCCGAAACGACCGCCGAGACGGTGGTCGCCGCGGAGCCCTCCGACACCGAGGACGCCGGCGCGGTGCGCATGCCGGATGGAACGCGGGACGTGATCGGGGCGGGCCGCTTCGTCGGGGTGCGCACCGACGCCGGCGAGGTATACCTCGGCGAGCTCGCCGACCCGAGCGGCGGAGCCGGGTCGGGCGATGCGCAAGCGGTGCCGGACGAAGCGGTCGGGAGTGCGCCTGCGGACGCAGTCGGCGAGCGGCTCGAGTCGCTCAGGCCGCTCGACTTCCTCGGCGAAGAGGACGCGGGCGAGGGATCCGCGGCCGAGGGAGCGTCCGACGACGAGCAGGGATACGTGGCCGCGGCGATCGCGGTCGGCGCCGACGGACGCGTCGCCGCATACTCGGCCGAGGAGGGAACGATCCGCTTCTTCGACGCTTCCGCAGGCGAGCCCGCCGGGGACCCCGTCGTCCTCCCGCGCGCCGCGCGGGGGCTCGAGACGCCGCAGCTCGCGCTGGTGGGCGAGCGGTGGGTGCTCCTCGACGCCGAGGGCGGGGGTCTCTGGAGCGCCGGCGCGGATCCGATCCGTCTCGACCTGCAGGGCGGAGGCAAGCTGCAGGCCAGCTCGGACGGCGAAGCCGACGGCCCGTTCGGCGGCGCGGCGCTCGTGGCGGACTCGGCGGGGCTGTTCGCGATCACGCCAGACGGCGACGCGTCGCGGGTGGTCCAGGCCGAGGGCGCGCCCGCACAGCCCTACGAGCTCGACGGACGCCGGTACGCGGCGTGGATCGGCCAGGGATCGGGAGCGCTCTGGCGCGGAGAGGGCGAGACGGTGCCGCTCGCCGTCGACGATTCCGCTCGCGACGCGAGTGAGCTCGTGCCGGTGTTCCGGGGCAACGGGTCGCGCGCCGTGCTCAGCGAATCCCGCACGGGCATGCTGTGGACCCTGCCCGACGGGAAGGCGATCCCGCTCTCGCAGTGGACCATCTCCGACCCGCCGAAGGAGAACGAGGGCAAGGTCGTCGTCGACGACGTCACCGAGAAGATCCCCCCGACGGCCGTCGCCGACGAATTCGGCGTCCGTGCGGGGGAGCCGGCACCGCTGCCGGTGATGCTGAACGACTTCGACGCGAACAAGCGGGACGTGCTGACGATCGTGCCCGAATCGCTCGGAGAGCGCCCGCTCCCCGAATCGTTCGGATCGCTGCAACTGCTGCCCGACGCGCAATCGATCGTGGTCACCCCGAAGCCCGGGGCGAAGGGAACCGAACGCTTCCGGTACCGGATCACCGACGGCACGCTCTCCTCGGAACCCGTCGAGGTCGCGCTCACAGTCGTCGACGACGGGACGAACACCGCACCGGCATGGTGCCCGGTCGAGGACTGCCAGCGCAGCTGGGGCGTGCCGAGCATCGTCCCTGGAGGCACGCTGGTGGCGCCGCTGCTCGAGGGATGGGTCGACCCCGAGGGCGACGTCATGACGCTCACCGAGGTGCGACCGGTGTCCGCAGGCGACCCGGTCCGGGCCATCGTGACCGACGACGGCCGTCTGGCCCTGCGGCACACCGACCCCAACGCGGGCGCCTCGGACATCGCGCTCCGCGTCAAGGTCTCGGACTCGCGCGGTGCGGTGCAGACCCGCGAGCTCCAGGTGTCCGTGCGGCCGGACGCCCCGCTCGTGTTCACGTCTGGCGCCACGAGCCTGCGCGTCGGACAGCCGCAGTCGCTGCGCCCGGTCGACCGGGTCGCCGGCGGCTCGGGCGCCTTCGTCGTCAATGACGCGGTCGTGCAGGCCGGCGCGGACCGCGTTCGCGTGTCGACGCGCGCCGCCGACGGGACGATCGAGCTCGAGGCCTCGGAGCCGGGGAGCGCGACGCTCTCGGTCACGGTCAGCGATACCGTGACGAAGAGCGAGGTCACGGGGACCGTGCGGATCACCGCGACGAAGTCGGGATCGGCGCTCGCCCTGCCGCCGCTGCGCGCCTTCGTCAGACCGCTCTCGGACTCCACCGTGCGGGTGCTCGACGCGGTGCCGGGGGCGAGCACACGAGCGCTCTCGGTTGCCGGGACCGCGGTGCTCGACGGCGACCTGCAGGCCGACGTCATCGATCACTCGCTCGTGCGGGTCGCCGGCAGCACGGGCGATGGCGGACCGGGCAGGATCGGCGCCGTCGATGTCACGGTCGCCGAGGGGGACACCCGTGCCCGCGGCCGGCTGACCGTCTTCCAGGTCGCCGACACCAGCGCCGCCGGTGTGATCGCGGTCACCGACTCCGCCACCGTCCGCGCGGGCCAGGTCGTCGATATCCCGGTGCTGGCGAACGATGTCGTCGCGCCCGGCGAGCGTCTCATGCTCCACCCCGAGGTCACGGGCTCCGGGACGAAGGGCGAGCTGGCATTCGCCTCGGGCGGATCGCTGCGCTACCTCGCGCCGTCGAAGGCGGGCACGTACCGCATCGGGTACACGGTCTACGGTGCCGGGTCGCCCGGCACCACCGACCTCGGCGAGGTCTACGTCACCGTGCTCCCCCAGGGCTCGAACGCGAACCCCCGCCCCGACGAGCTCACCGCCAGGGTCGCCCCGGGAGAGGATGCCGAGGTCGATGTGCCGCTCTCGGGCGTCGACGCCGACGGCGACCGCGTGCGGCTCGTCGGAGTCGACTCATCGGACGACCCGCAGATCAACGCGACGCTCGGCGACTCCGCGACGAGCATCGCCGTGTCGGCGGCCACCGCAGCCGAGCCGGGGACGCATCGCCTCTCCTACTCCGTGCGCGATGCCTTCGGCGGCACCGGCGAGGGGGTGCTCCGCGTCATCGTGGGCGACCCCAAGGAGACGGGCAGCGCCCCGATCGCGGTGACCGACCAGGTGCGCCTGGTGCCGCGCAGCGACCTGCCCGCGACTATCCGCCCGCTCGACAACGACATCGACCCCGCGCGGGGCCGCCTCTCGATCGTCTCGGTCGAACCGAACGTGCCCGGCGGGGAGAAGAACCCGGCATACCGCGCACTGGCCGATCGGATCGACACGGAGGAGCTCGAGCAGGGCCGGATCTCGGTGCTCGCGGGGGAGGAGCTCGGCACGGCGTCGTACCGCTACACGATCAAGTCGAGCCGCACCAAGAGCACAGCGGACGGCCTGATCGTCGTGCAGACCTCCGAACGCGTGGGCGTGCAGGCGCCGACGGTGTCCGACACCGTGCTCAACGTGCGGGACCGAGCGCGTCTGTCCAGCGGCGGAATCGACGTGCTGACGGACAAGGTGCGCTGGGCCACAGGCGACTCCGCCACGCTCGAGCTGTCGCTGTGGAAGGGCAACTCGAAGGGCTATCGCGTCGAGGGGTCCAAGATCGTCGGGGAGTACCGGCCGAAGGGCGATCAGGTCGTGTTCCGCGTCACGGGCACCGACATCACGGGGACGGAGGTGTCGAGCTACGGCATCCTCGTGATCCCGCCTCTGGACGAGCTGCGGCTCACGCTGAAGCCGGGGCTCGCCCCGCTGAGCGTCAAGGAGAACCAGTCCGTCGACGCCAGGCTCGCCGACCTCGTGGACCTCGCGCCCGGCGACACCGCCGAGCTGCGCCAGGGCTCCTACCCCGTCGGCCGCGCGGCGGCGGGCTGCGAAGCGACCTCCGCGACGAGCCTGCGGTACTCGGCGGGCAAAGCGGCGCCGTGGAGCGACACCTGCATGATCCAGGCCCGGATCGCGGGCCAGGAGAGCTGGACGACGCTGCCCGTGTTCGTGAACATCGAGCCCAACGAACCCGTGGTCGAGCTCGCGCCGTTGAGCCGCACCGTCGCACCTGGCTCGAGCGAGACGATCGACCTCACCGACATGGTCGGCTGGCAGGGCGGGCGCACGGGCGATCCCGGGAAGCTCGTCTTCACCGCGGCGGGGAGCGGCGGGACCTTCCAGGTGGCGCAGCAGGGATCGAGCCTCGTCGTCACCGCACCGGCCGACGCCGTCACGGGGGCGCAGGAGTCGCTGCCCGTCGAGGTGAGCGGGTCGGGCGAGTCGCGCGCGCAGTTGACCCTGCGCGTCGGGGTCGCGCCGCGCGATCTGCCGCGCGGCGGCACCGTGCCGCTGCGGTGCACCGTCGGCGCGAGCTGCGGTGCGACGGTCATCGGCGTCGGCGGCGAGTACGACCCCTTCGCCGGCAAGCAGGGCAGCGGGCTGCGTCTCGTCTCGGTCGACGCCTCGGGGTGCTCCGTCGGCTCATTCTCGAAGGCGTCGGACACCGCCGTCGCCGTGAGCTGGCCGAACGGGCAGGCACCCGGCGGCACCTGCACGGTGGGCTTCACGGTCCGCGACGCACAGGACCGCACCGGGCAGGGCTCCATCGAGTTCGACGCGCAGGGGCTCCCCGCCGCGCCGACCAGCATCACGCAGACCGCGTACTCCGCGAGCTCCGCGACCTTCTCGGTCTCGCTCGGCGGCGGAGCCTCCCATCCGGCGGTGTCGGGAGTGAGCCTGACGGGCGGGGGATCCGGCAGCTGCTCGCCGAGCGGTCCCGCCACCTACCAGTGCGTCGCGACCGGACTGAGCAACGGCGAGAAGCACCAGTTCAGCGCCCGCGCCGTGAATGCGGTCGGCGAGTCCCAGCCGTCGAGCGCGGTGACCGCGTGGGCCTACCGCGCGCCAGAAGCTCCGACGGTCTCGGTGGAGGCGGTCGAGGATCGGGGCAATACCGATTCCGGTCGCGGCAGTCTGCGGGTCTCGGTCTCCGGATCCCGGGACACGAAGCAGTTCAGCGTCAAGGTCGGCGGCACGACCGAGACCATGCGGGCTCCGAGCTCCTCGAAGGTGTTCGCGGGTCTGCCGACCGGTGCGGTCACGGTGACGGCGACCCCGCTCACCGCGTTCGAGGTGCCGCCGATCCCCGGCGACGGATCGGCCACCGGCGGCGAGACGAGCCGGGAGGGCTTCGTGATCGGCGCCCCGAAGCTCGCGAACGTCTCGCTGACGAGCACCGGCAACACGTCGGGCAAGGTCTCCGTGCTCGTGCAGCCCCAGCAGGACGAGGGCCAGATCGAGATGCGGTACGGCGCGAACCCGAACGCCGGGGATACCTCATGCGGTTCGCGGAGCCCCGAGATCAACCGGCTCAAGCGCACCTACTCGTACTACGCCGCCGCATGCGCGCAGAGCGACTACGGCCGTTCGGTCGTCGTCGCCGACACCCCGGTGATGATCGGCGAGCGCCCGGCGCCGCCCGGCGGCAAGCTGAGCTATCTCGTGAACCCCAAGGGGGTCAAGGACTTCCTCGGTTCCAAGGTCAACTACATCAAGTACACAGTGCCGAAGCCGACCACCGATTCCGGGGCCACGCTGCAGTACCTCGTGGACGGGGTGCCGCAGCCGACCGGATTCAACGGGTACTCCTTCGAGCTCTACGACGAGTCGATCCTGAGTTACGCGGTGCGCCAGTGCCTCGATGTCGACCGCGAGGAGTCCTGCTCCGACCCGGCACCCATCGTCCCCGAGGGCGCCGCGACGATCGCCTGGGTCGACAAGACCGGCGCCACCTACGACGAGGCCGCACCGCCCGCGAACCCCGCGAGCCTGCTCGCGTTCTCCGCGGCGGCCGCCGGGAACGCCTCCGTCGCGAAGGGCGCGGTCTCGGGCAGCCAGATCGAGCTCATCGTCACCTGGGTCGGCCCGATGGCCGGCCTCGAGCAGGCGAAGATCATGGTTCCGTACAAGCCCAAGCCGCCGGATCCCGAGCCGGATCCCGACCCGCCGACGACGCCGTAGCAGCACGCACCGCTCCCAGACCCGAGATCGCAGCACTCGAGAGAAGACCGAAACGATGAACCAGCAGAGCCAGGCGCCCGCCGCTCCCGCCATCTCGACGCCCCGTTCGGCGACCCCCGACGTGCTGAGCCCCGAGCAGGCGCAGTGGGTCGCGCAGGTCTTCGATGCGACGGCGAGCGCCGTCGAGCAGGTGATCCACGGCAAGCGACGCGTGATCGAGCTCGTGATCGCGAGCGTGCTCGCCGGAGGGCACGTGCTGCTCGAGGATGTCCCGGGTACGGGCAAGACCGCACTCGCCCGGTCGCTCGCCCAGGTCATCCAGGGATCCTCGTCGCGCATCCAGTTCACCCCCGACCTGCTGCCCGGCGATGTGACCGGCATCTCGGTCTACGACCAGCGGGCGAGCGTCTTCGAGTTCCACGCCGGGCCGATCTTCGCGAACATCGTGCTCGCCGACGAGATCAACCGCGCGAGCCCGAAGACCCAGTCCGCGCTGCTCGAGGTCATGGAGGAGGGGCGTGTGACCGTCGACGGCACCGCCCACGAGGTCGGGAGCCCCTTCCTCGTGCTCGCCACGCAGAACCCGATCGAGCAGGCGGGCACCTACCGCTTGCCCGAGGCGCAGCTCGACCGGTTCATGATCAAGACCGCGGTCGGGTACCCCGACGACGCGGCGATGATGCGGATCCTGCAGGGGCACCGCAACGAGCGCGAGGCGCTGCAGCCGGTCGTCACCACCGAGATGATCACTCAGGCGCAGGACTTCGCGCGCCGCGTGCACGTGAGTCCGCTCGTCGCCGACTACGCGGTGCGGCTCATCGAGGCGACCCGACGCGCCGCAGAGGTGCGACTCGGTGCGTCGGTGCGCGGGGGGCTCGCACTCGTGCGCCTCGCATCGGCCTGGGCGGTCGCGAACGGCCGCCACTACGTCACGCCCGATGACGTGCGCGATCTCGCGCTGCCCGTGCTGGCCCACCGCCTCGTGCTCGAGCCCGAAGCGGAGTTCGACGGGGTCACCGCGGCGCAGGTCGTCGGACAGATCCTGCTCGACGTCGCGCCGCCGCGGGAGAACGGCACGGCGTGAACGAGGATTCCTCACGGTCGCCGGTCCCGCGCCGCGGGCCGTCCGGCCGCGCGGCGGCGACGGGTCGCACCGGGATCTCGGGCCGCACGGCGGCGACGGGCCGAACCGCCACATCGGGTCGAACCGGATCCACGGGTCGCACCGGGGGAACCGGGCGCCTCGGCGATACCGCGCGCGGCACGGGCGCGGGCTCCCGAAGGCGGAAGCTGCGGCGGTGGCGGCGGCGCACGCGGCGCAGGGTCGAGACCTTCGTCAGGCGCGCGAGGCGCACGGTCACGCCGCCAGGGCGCTTCGTGATCGCGGCCGCGGTCGTCGCCGCGGTCCTCGGCGCGGCCCTCGGCTGGATCGAGGCGTGGTTCATCGCGGTGGTCGGTGCGGTACTGGTGCTCGCGGGGCTCCCCTTCCTGCTGGGGAATCGCTCCTACCTCATCGCGGTCGTCGTCGAGCGGGCCAGGGTCGTCGCGGGCGGCAGCGTGCAGATCGGCATCGAGATCGAGAACGCGAGCGCCAAGCCGGCGCTCCCGGCGCGCGCCGAGCTGCCCGTCGGGCCCGCGCTGCGCGAGCTCGCGATCCCGTTCATCGCACCGCAGGGCTCGGTCAGACTGCCCGTCGTCGTGCCGACGCCGGTGCGCGGCGTGATCGAGGTCGGCCCCGTGACCCTGGCCCGGCGCGACCCGCTCGGACTCGTGCAGCGCGAGATCACCTGGCGGGATCGGCACCTCGTGCACGTCCATCCGATGACGCAGCTGCTCCCGCCCGCCTCGGCGGGGCTGGTGCGCGACCTCGAGGGCGCCGCGAGCCGCCGCCTCGTCGATTCCGACCTGTCGTTCCATGCCGTGCGCGACTACGTTCCCGGTGATGCCCGCAAGCACATCCACTGGCGCTCGACGGCGAAGACTGGCGCACTCATGGTGCGCCAGTACGAGGAATCGCAGACCGCCCGCACCGCGCTGCTGTTCGATGCGAACCGGGCGGAGTACACGAGCGACGACGAGTTCGAGCTCGCCGTGAGCACGGCGGCCTCGTTGTCGCTGCAGGCCGTCCGCGAAGGGCGCGAGCGCTTCATCGCCTCGCAATGGTCCCCGGGCCGCATGCGCCCGAGCATCGACGGCCTCGAGGAGCTCCCCTCTGCGACGGCGACGCAGATGCTCGACTCGTGGGCCGAACTCGGCCCGGCCGAAGAGGCCAGACCGATCGAGCGGCTCGCCCGCGGGCTCGCGGAGTCCCGGCGTCCGCTCTCCATCGTCATCGTCGTCACCGGCTCGGTGCCGGACACGACGCGACTGCGCCGCGCCGCCGTCGCCTTCCCGCCCGATGTCGCCGTGCTCGCGGTGCGCTGCGAGCTGCTCGCCGAGCCGAGCACGAAGCGGCTCGACGTGTGCACCTTCCTGACGGTGGGCGCACTGGGCGACCTGCCGCAGCTCATGCTCCGAGGGGGTGCGCGGTGAGCGCCGCCGGGACGCCGTCCGGCGGCGCACCCGCCGCAGCGGGCGATCCGCGGCCGACCACGGGCGGCGTGCGTCTCCCGGGGACCGGCCAGGTCCGGATCCCGCGCACCCGCGCGGCGTCATCGCCCGCGCTCGTCGCCGCCACCGCGCTCCTCGTCGCCGCGATGGCCGTGCTCGCCGGCATCGCGGCCATGCCCGTCTACCGGACGCCGCGGGTCTGGGTGCTCGTGGGAGTCGCCGCGGCGTTCTCGTTCGGGATCGTCTGGGCGGGGAAGCGCCTGCGCTGGGGCGCGCTCGCGCTCGTCGCGCTCCTCGGCGCCTGCCTCGTCGCGCTCGTGCCGCTCGCCGTGCCGAGCGCGCTCGGCGGAGGGATCGGCGGGATCGTCGACGGCCTGGGCGACGGACTCGCCGCGGTCGCGCTCGGCTGGAAGCAGCTGCTCACGCTCACCCTGCCGGTCGGCACCTACCAGAGCGTCCTCGTGCCGCTGCTCGTGGTGACCGTGGTGTCGTGCGCGGCGTCGACCGCGCTCGCGCTCGGCGGCGGCAGGCGGACCGTTCTGGCGGGCCTCCCGGCCCTGCTCCCGGTGCTCTTCGGCACCGTGTTCGGCGCGTCGACCGTGAGCGCGCCGCTGCAACTCGGTCCGCTCGCCGTGCCGGCCCCCCGGGAGCTCGCGGTCTGGCTCGCGGCCTTCGCGCTCGTCGGCGTGTGGATCGCATGGTCGGCCGGCATCGACAGGCGCGCGGCGCTCCGGCTCGGACGAGCGGGCGGCGGCGCGGCCGAGGCGCGCGCCGGACGCATCGCGCGCGGATGCATCGGAGCCGGCGTGGTCGCGGCCGCCCTCGTGCTCGGCTCCGCCTGCGCCCCGCTGCTCGACCCCGGCTCGCGCACGGTGCCGCGTGACCGCATCGATCCCGAGATCGTCATCGGCGAGCGCACGAGTCCGCTCGCCGGATACCGGTCGTGGAAGCGCGACGAGGCCTTCGCCGCCCCGCTCTTCGAGGTCTCCTCGGAGGGGCGCCTCCCCGGCCGACTGCGCATCGCCGTGATGGACCGCTACGACGGGGTCGACTACTCGGTGGCGAGCGGGGTCGACGGCGGCAGGTTCACGCGATTCCCGAGCGGGGAGACGCTGTCCGAGCCCGCTCGGGTGCGGATCGGCATCGCCGAGGGGTACCACGACATCTGGGCTCCGCTCGCGCCGCCGCTCGCGGGCCCGCCTCGGTTCGGAGGGGATCGCGCGGGCGCCCTCGCAGACGGCTTCTACGTGAACCGGGACACCGGGGCCGCGGTCCTCGTGCCGACCGCCGCGGGGCTGCGCGCGGGCGACTCGTACACCGCGGAGATGAGCGCCGCCGCCGATGCGGAGCTCGCGGAGGCGCCGGTCTCGGCCGAGCCGCTCGTCGATCTGAAGACGGTGCCCCAGCTCGAGACCTGGCTGGGGGCGCAGGAGCTCCCCGCGACGGCGGAGGGGCTGCGCGAAGCGATCGATCGACTGCGGGAGCGCGGATACCTCAGCCACTCGCTGACCGATGGCGAGGGCGAGAGCGCGTGGCTGTCCGCGGTGTCGGAGCAGTACGGTACGCGATTCGTCGCGAGCCCGGGCGGCCACTCGATCGCCCGGCTGGAGGCGCTGTTCAAGCAGCTCAACGACCAGGAGCGGGAGGCAGGCCCGGATGCCGACGAGCGGCTCTACATCGCAGGTATCGGCGACGACGAGCAGTTCGCGGCTGCGGCCGCGCTCATCGCGCGCGCGATGGGGTTCGAGCCGCGCGTCGTGCTCGGCGTGCGACTCGGCGGCGCGGACGCCGGGGTGCCAGGCACCCCGGCCTGCGACGCGGTGTGCACGGGGGAGAACGTGGGCGCCTGGATCGAGGTCAGGGGAGCCGACGGGGTCTGGGCTCCGATCGACGTGAGCCCGCAGTTGGAAGTGCCCCCGACGACCATCGAGGAGGGCGAGCAGCTGCCCGAGTTCCCGACCGTGCCCGAAGAGCGGGACGCGACGCAGGCGGACCCGCCCGCCGGGACGAGCGACGCCGACTCCGAGAACCGGGACGACCCCGACGAGGACGAGGCGAGCGCGCTCTGGCCGATCCTGCGCGCGGTGGGTCTCGGCCTTGCCGCCGTGGCCCTGATCGCTCTGCTCGCACTCTTCATCCCGCTCGTGAAACGGGCACGCCGCCGGCGTCGGCGCGGAGCCCCCGAACCCGAGATCCGCGCGCTCGGCGCCTGGGACGAACTGCTCGACGCGCACGTCGATCTGAACGCGCCGGTCGGTGCGGCCGCAGGCGGTGCTCGAGTCGCCCGTCGCGGATCCGGCGCGCCCGGGCGGCGGGGCGGTCGTGAAGCGCTCGGCGCCCGTGACGTGGCGCGCGAGGACTGGAGTCGCACCGAGACGGTCGCCGCTCTGTCGGTGCCGGACGGCGCGTGGATCGCCGCGACCGTCGATCGCGCCGTGTACGCTCGCGAGGGGATTGACGAGCGCGATGCCGAACGGCTGTGGTCGGCGGTCGACTCGGCCGTCGCAGGCGCGAGATCGGCCTCCGGTCGCTGGCGTCGACTGCTCGCGCGCTACTCGCTGGCCTCCTTCGGAGTGACGCGCCGGGAGGCGCGCCGCCGCGCGGAGGACCGCCGACGAGCGCGGAGGAGCCGCGGGATCGCGGTAGGGGAGAGGAACCGATGACACTGGCCGATACGGCGCGCGAACCGCGGCTCGACTATGCGATGCGCACGGATGCCGGGCGCAAGCGAGAGGTGAACGAGGATGCCGCGCTCGCCGCGTTCCCCTGCTTCCTCGTGGCCGACGGCATGGGCGGCCATGAGGCCGGCGACCTCGCGAGCCGCGCGGCGATCGCCGAGTTCGAGCGCCGGATCCGCCCCGGCGTGCGATCGACAGTCGCGGAGGTCGGGGCCGCGCTCGAAGCGGCCAGGGTCGCGGTGGAGGCCGTGGCGGCCGGTCGCGAGCGCGGCGCCGGCTGCACGCTCGCGGGGGCCGTGCTCGTCGAGGAGGACGGGGAGCTGCTCTGGCTGATCCTCAACGTCGGCGACTCGCGCGTCTACCTGCACCGCGGGGCCGAGCTGCAGCAGGTCACGATCGATCATTCGCTGCAGAACGAGGCGCTCGCGGAGGGCGGGGCGGGGGAAGCGCTCCCCTCGCGCAATATCATCACCCGCGCACTCGGGGCCGCCGACAGCACGGCCGATACCTGGATGCTGCCGGTCGAGACCGGGTCCCGACTGCTGATCTGCTCGGACGGACTGACGACGGAGGTCGCCGACGAGGAGATCCGGGCGACGCTCACGATGGGCGGGCGGCCCGAGGCCGTGGTCGACGAGCTCGTCAACCGGGCGAACCGCGCCGGCGGGCGGGACAACGTCACGGTCGTGGTGGTCGACACCGCCGCCGGGGGAACCGCATGGCACATCGCCCCCGAGCGCGGCGGCGAAACCCTCGACGACGACACCGTGACCGCGACCGTGCCGCGGAGGCGACGGACGTGAACGGCACGAGCACCCCGGGGGCGGGCGCTGCAGCGGAGACGCCCGACGACGACGCGACCCGAGCGGTCGTGCGCGCTGCGCCCTCCGACGACGGGATCGACGATGCGACGCGGGTGGTCGACCGACCGTCCCCGCGCGTGGAGGGGGCGGACGGGCCGCTCGACGACGCGACGCGCGCGGTCGCGCGCCCGGTCCCCGGGGACGGGGACACCCGGGCCGTGGTGCGCGACGCCGCCGAACCGACAGGAGGCGCCGTCGCAGAGGACGCGACCCGTGCCGTCCCCCGTCCCGCAGCGGACCCCGACGCGACCGAGGTCGTCGTCGCGCGCGCACGGAGGACGCCGCAGGCCGACGATCCCGGTGCGGCGACCGGCACGCGCCGGCCGGCCGGCGCCGTCGGCACCCCGGCGCCGCCGGTCGCGGAGCCCGCGGACCGTCGCGGACTGCCGCAGGAGATGTTCAAGCCGCCGCTGGATCCCCGGCGTCGCGCGCGTCGTTCTCCGTTCCCGCAGGAGGAGCACACCCTTCCGCGGCGCGGCGTGCGGCCCGGAATGCCGGTGGTCTCGGGCGCGCGCTCGGAGCATCCGCTGCGCCCGAAGGGCGAGCTGGATCCCGCGTCTCCGCTCGCGCGCATCGGGCCGCCTCCCGGGCCCGAGTCCGGCGCGCTCGCGGCGGCGGATCGATCGTCGCTGCGATCGACCGAGAAACTGAACCGCAGGTACGCGATGACCGCGATCGGAGGCGGAGCCGCGGTCGTGCTCGTCGTCTCGGCGGGACTCGCCTGCATCGCCTGGGCCGCCTTCGGGTGAGCCGAGGCTCGCGACGGGTTCGCCTGCGACCCGTCCGGCCGGCGCACCTGCTGCGTCCCGCCGGGATCGCAGCGGGCCCTGAGGTGTTCCCGTGAGCCGACAAACGGGTATCTTGGAACGCAGGGTTGCTTCGCCCACCCGGCAGATGAGAATGGATAGCGGATGTACAACGATGTGAGCGGCAGCGGTGCCGTCGGCGCGATGATGGCGGTGATCGGTGTCTGGTCCCTCGTCGGCCTGGCCGTCTACGTCTGGTACCTCTGGACGCTGTCGCGCCTGTTCCCGCTGCTGGGGCTGCCGGGCAACTGGGGCTGGATCCCGGTGTGGAACCAGTGGCAGCTGCTCCAGCGCGGCGGGATGCCGGGGTGGATGGTGCTCCTCGGGTTCGTTCCCGGGCTCGCCATCGTCGTGCTCGTGGTGAGCATCATCGCCATCCACCGCATCAACGGCGAGTTCGGGAAGAGCGCGGGTTTCACGGTCCTCGGAGCCGTGCTGCCCCCCGTGTGGGCGATGCTGCTCAAGAACCACATCGACGACGCGCAGTACAGCGGGGGAGCGCACTGGCCGGCCGGCTCGCCCGTGGCCCGCGCGACCCAGTCCGCCGGTGCGCAGCACGGAGCGGAGACGGCGGGCCAGCCCGGGTTCGCGGCCCCACCCGCGTTCGCGGCCCCGGCCCACGCCGCGCCCGGTCCCGATGCCGGGTTCGCTCCGCCCCAGTCGGCGCGTCCCGGGATTGACGGCGCGCCTCAGCCCCAGTTCGCGGCACCCGAACCGGCGCAGCCGGTGATGTGGCGCGGCCTGCCGCCCGTGCCCGACATGAACCCGGATGCCCCGATCGCCGGTGAGGTCTCGTACGCGACGGCGCAGCCGCAGTTCACGCCGCCCGAGACCCCCGCCTCCTCGATGCCCCCGGCTCCGGCATTCGCGCCGCCCGTCGCCCCGGCCCAGCAGCCGACGTTCGCTCCTCCGGTCCCGGCGCAGCCGCAGGCCGACCCGCGCGGAGCGGCTCCCACCGGCCAGCAGCACCCGGCGGCCCCGGCAGCCCCCGGCTCCGCGCCAGGGGCAGCACCGGCCGGCGCAGGCGCGAACGAGTGGGGGTTCAGCAACACGACCGAGGACGAGTACGAGCGCCTCGCGGCCGAGCAGAACCCGGAGCGCGCCGCGCAGCGGTTCGGGCACCACGAGCCCCCGCGACCCTACGCCTGGCCCGAACCGACGCAGGACCCCCAGCCGCTCGACCGCGACGAGGTCGCGCAGTACCGCGCGGAGGCCGCCGACGACTCCTCGCGCGCGGAGTCGCCGCTCGTGCTCCCCGACGCCTCGGCGCCCGCGCGCTCGGCGGAGGAGGCCCCGGCCTCGGCCGCGGCTTCCTCGCCTGCGCAGCAGGCGCAGGCGCCGACCGCCCCGCCCGTCGCGTCCACCGGACCGACGATCTTCGACCGCCCGGGCGACGCTCCGGCTGCGCCGGCTGCGCCCGTGCCTGCGGCGGTCCCCGCACCGGCGGCAGCACCCGTGCCCGGGCCGGCTGCTCCTGCCGACGGAACCGCTGACGAGGACGACGACCGCACGATCGTCGTCGCGCGTCGCCCGAAGTGGGGGCTCGAACTGCCGAGCGGCGACGTCGTCGAGCTCATCGGGGACGACGTGATCGTCGGCCGCAAGCCGACGGCGCAGCCCGGAACCGCGGCCGTGCAGATCCCGGACCCGACGCGGACGCTCTCGAAGTCGCACGCGCGCATGCGGCGCACGGGCGACTCGTGGAGCATCGAGGACCTCCACTCGACCAACGGCGTCGCGGTCGTCGATGCGTCCGGCGAGGTGCAGGAGATCGCGCCGGGCACCGAATCGGAGGCGAGCGAACGCCTCGTCATCGGCACGCTCGAGGTGCGGCTCCACCGCATCGACTGATCCCGGTCACCCGTACGAGCGGAGGGCCCGCAGCGCACGTGCGCTGCGGGCCCTCCCTCATTCCGCCGGTGCGAGTGACCGCCCGACAGCCGCTCCGGGGTGCCAGGGTCAGATCAGCCCGTCGGAGAGCGCGTTGGGCGTGCCGAACCGGTGCGCCGTGATCGACACGGCCTGCTCGTGGAGATACGGCAGCATCTCGACGCGGCCTGCGGAGACGACCTCGCCGCCGTACACCGCGACATCGGGCTTGCCCCCGGTCGCCTCGTGCACCGCAGCGACCGAGTCGGCGCGCGAGTCGCCCGCGACGACCCGCACGCGAGCGCCAGCGTGCGGGCCGGTCCGCTCGGCGAGGGCGCGCACGCGAGCCGTCCAGGCGGCCGCGTCTTCGAACCGCACGGCGACGCCCGCCGCAGAGAACGCCGAGACGATCGGCTCGGGGAGCGCGATGGGCGTGCTCACCTCGGGAGCGGCGCCCGCAGCGATGCCGGCGGCGACCGCGCGCACGGCCCGGTGGATCGGGGCGTCCGCCTCGATGCGCACCGACACGGGCACGGGGAGGTAGCGGAGCACGTTGCGCTCGACGCCGAGCTGCGAGGCGTCACGCGCGATGCCGAACTCGTCGCCCCAGGCGCGCGCGTCGCTGCCGAGCGCGGCGCGCAGCCAATCGAGCTCGTCGCCCGAGACACCGGCCTGCTGCGCGGCCGTCAGCAGCGGTGCGACGCGCGAGCGCGGGGCGCGCAGTTCGGCTGCGACCGGCGCGTCCTCCCAGTCCACGAGTCCGTGCAGGTAGTTCGGGCCTCCGGCCTTGGTGCCGGCGCCGATCGCCGACTTCTTCCAGCCGCCGAAGGACTGCCGGCGGACGATGGCGCCCGTGATCCCCCGGTTCACATAGAGGTTGCCGGCCTCGATGCGCTCGAGCCAGCGCGCGAGCTCGGCACGGTCGAGCGAGTGCAGACCGCTCGTGAGCCCGTAGTCGATCTCATTGACCATGTCGATCGCCTCGTCGAGCGTTTCGGCCGTCATGATGCCGAGGATCGGCCCGAAGTACTCCGTGAGGTGGTACTCCGATCCGCGGCGCACGCCGTCGCGCACGCCCGGGCTCCAGAGCTTGGTCGCGCCGGAGGCGTCCGTCGAGAGCGGGCTGTCGTCCTCGATCGGTCGGGGCTCGATGAGCCAGCGTTCGCCGTCGCCCAGGCGGGTGAGCCCGCGCAGCAGCTTGCCCGACGGTGCGGTGATGATGGTGCCCATCTGCGTCTCGAGGCGCTCGGGAGTGCCGACCTTGAGCGACCGGACGGCGTCGAGCAGCTGCCCGCGGAAGCGCTTCGATGTGGCGACCGACCCGACGAGGATGACGAGCGAGGCCGCAGAGCACTTCTGACCGGCGTGGCCGAAGGCCGACTGCGCGACGTCCTTCGCAGCGAGATCGAGATCTGCGTTCGGCGTCACGATGATCGCGTTCTTGCCGCTCGTCTCCGCGAGGATCGGCAGGTCCCGGCGCAGCTCCCGGAAGGCGACGGCCGTCTCGTAGGCGCCGGTCAGGATCAGCCGGTCGACGCGGGGGTCCGCGACGAGGCGCGAACCGAGCTCGCGATCGGCGAACTGCACGAGCTGCAGCACGTCCCGCGGGACGCCCGCCTCCCAGAGCGCCTCGACCATCACCGCACCCGAACGGGCGGAGCTCGATGCGGGCTTGATGATCACGGACGAGCCGGCCGCGAGCGCGGCGAGCGTGCCGCCCGCGGGGATCGCGACCGGGAAGTTCCACGGCGGGATCACCGCGACGAGCTTGCGGGGTCGTGCCACCGCGCCGTCCACCCGCTCGAGCTGCTGGCCGAGCATGGCGTAGTAGTTCGCGAAGTCGATCGCCTCGGAGACCTCGGGGTCTCCCTGGTCGAGGGTCTTGCCGCACTCGGAGCCCATGACCTCGAGCAGCTCGGCCCGGCGCTCCTCGAGCTTCTCCCCGGCGCGGTACAGGATCTCGGCCCGCGCGTCGGCGCCGAGCGCCTGCCAGGCGTCGGCGGCTGCGACGCCCCGGGCGACGGTCTCGTCGAGCGCGCGCCCGTCGCCGATCCTCGCTTCGGCGACGAGGGCCTCGCCGAGCGTCGACGCGGCCATGCGGTCCGCGATCCCGCGGCCCCACGCGCGGTTGCCCGGCAGATCGGGGTCGCTGTCGGGCGTGTTCTCGAACTCGCCCCGGCGGCCGGCCTCGACGCGGGCGGCGATCCGGTCCGCGGCGCCGTCGGCGTCGAAGCTGCGGCGATCCTGCGTACGGTTCGGGCCAGGCACCGCGAACGACTTCTCGGACCCGTCGCCCGTGATCGCCGCGAGCGCGTCGAGGGACGCCGCGAATCGGGCCCGCTCGCGCTCGAACAGGGCATCGTCGTCACCCATCTCGAACACCGCCGACATGAAGTTCTCGCGGCTCGCGCCCTCTTCGAGGCGCCGGATCAGGTACGCGATCGCGACGTCGAACTCCTCGGGGTGCACGACCGGGGTGTAGAGGAGGAGCGAGCCCACCTCGCGCTTGACGACTTCCGCCTGGCCCGTCGCCATGCCGAGCAGCATCTCGAACTCGATCCCCGACTGCGCTCCGCGCGCCCGGGCGAGCAACCACGCCAGCGCGACGTCGAAGAGATTGTGCCCGGCGACTCCCACGCGCACGTTGCGCACGCGGTCGGGCGTGAGGGCGTAGTCGAGCACGGCCTTGTAGCTCGTGTCGGAGGCCTGCTTGGAGTCCCAAGTCGCCGCGGGCCAGCCGTGGATCGCGGCGTCCACGTGCTCCATCGGCAGGTTGGCGCCCTTCACGAGGCGGACCTTGATCGCGGCCCCGCCCGCCGCGACGCGTTCGGCGGCCCACTCCTGGAGGTCGATCATCGCGGCGAGCGCGTCGGGCAGGTACGCCTGGAGCACGATCCCCGCCTCGAGTCCCCGGAACTCGGGGCGGCTCAGGATCCGCTTGAAGACCGCGATCGTGAGATCGAGATCCTTGTACTCCTCCATGTCGAGGTTGATGAACTTCCGGGGGCTCGCGGCCGCCGCGATACCGTAGAGCGGCACGAGCTGCTGCTCGATGTGCGCGACGGCCTCGTCGAAGGCCCAGTGGTTGTGCGGGGCGACCGTCGAGGAGACCTTGATCGAGACGTAGTCGACGTCGGGCCGCTCGAGCAGGGCGCGGGTGCCTGCGAGCCGGCGCTCGGCCTCGTGCTCGCCGAGGATGGCCTCGCCCAGCAGGTTGATGTTCAGGCGCACGCCGTCGCGCTTGATCCGGGCGATCGCCTTGCCCAGTTTCGCGTCGCTCGCGTCGATGATGAGGTGGCTCACCATCTCGCGCAGCACGCGGCGGGCGATCGGCACGACGACCCCGGGGAGGGGCTTCGCGAACGCGCCGCCGAGGCCGATCGCGCCGCGCAGGGGAGCCGGGAGGAACTTCGGGGTGAGCGGGGTCAGCTCCGAGAGCTTCCGCGCGGCGGCCGCGCGGTCCTCGGGGCGCACGACGCCATCGACGAAGCCGACGGTGAAGTCGAGGCCGTTCGGATCGCGCAGCACCCCGGCGAGGCGCTCTCCCGAGGGATCGGCGGGAATCCGCGATGCCTCGTCCAACCAGCGCCGCACGAGCGCGACCGCCTCCGCGGTCAGGTCCTGCGGTCGGATATCGGTGGGGCGAGTGTTCATCTGGGACCTTTCTGGTGTGCGTCTGAAGGCTAGTGTGGAGCCGCGAGAGCATGAAGTACAGCGAATGTTTATGTCGTATATTGTGAAGCGCAGCTTCGTGTTTTGTGGAGGCGGACGACCGCCGTGAAGGGGGCCCGATGCTCGAGGTGAAGCGGCTGAGGCTGCTCTGGGAACTGCACGCCCGCGGCACGGTCGCAGCGGTCGCCGAAGCGCTCAACTACAGCCCGTCCGCGGTGTCCCAGCAGCTCGCGATCCTCGAGCGCGAGGCCGGCGTGCCGCTGCTCCGCAAATCGGGCCGCACCCTCGACCTGACCCCGGCGGGCGAGGCGCTCGTCGCCGAGACGGCACCGTTGCTCGCCGGGCTCGAGCGCGCCGAGGCGGCGCTCCACCGCGCCAGGGACGAGGTGACTGGGACCGTCCGGGTCGCCGCGTTCCAGACGGCGATGCTCGCGATCATGCCGGGGGCGCTCCGCCGCTTGCGCGAACGGTACCCGGCTCTCCGCGTCGAGGTCGTCCAGTATGAGCCGGGAGCCGCGCTGCACGAGACCTGGCTCAGGGGATTCGACCTCGTCGTCGCGGAGCAGTACCCCGGACACGGCGCTCCGCATTTCTCGGGCCTCGATCGGGTCGCGCTGACGCAGGACCCGATCCGGCTCGGGCTGCCGCCGCTCGGATCCGGCGATCCCCGGTTCGATGCGGTGTCGCGCCTCGCCGATCTCGCCGATCTCCCCTGGGTCATGGAACCGCACGGCGCAGCGACGCGGCACTGGGCCGAGCAGGCCTGCCGCAGCGCGGGGTTCGAACCCGACGTGCGATTCGAGACCGCCGACCTGCAGGCGCATCTGCGCCTCATCGCGTCGGGCAACGCGGTCGCGCTGCTGCCGGGGCTCGTGCGCACCGGTTCCGCGCACGCGGGCGTCGAATCCGCCGCAGATGCGCCCGTGCGTCTGCTCGACCTGCCCGGAGCGCCGCAGCGCACCGTGTTCACGGCCCTGCGCGAGTCGAGCGGGGCGCACCCGGCGCTCGTGGCGGTGCGCGAGGCGCTCGCGGCCGAGGCGGCCGACCTCAACTTCGCCTGAGGCGTCCGCCTGCGCCTCGGGGAGCGTCCTCCTCGATCCGTGCGACGGGACTCATCCCGTCATTCTGCGCGACGGAGGAGTCGCAGAATCCACCCCGCGTGGATCCTGCGACTCGCTTCGCTCCCGCAGGAGACCGAGAGGACGCTCCCGCAGGGCGGCGCGAGCGCGATCCCGCAGGATGACGAGCCGCGCGCGGCCGGCCCGGGCGCAGCCCAGGTTCGGGGGCGTATCGTGGAGCCTGTCGATCCGCGCACCGGGGCGCGGGCCGCTCGATCGCACTCGATGGAGGCTCCATGAAGGTCATCAGCTACAACCTGCGGAAGAATCGCGCCGTCGCTGAGATCGGCGCGCTCGCCGTCGACCACGATGCCGACATCCTCTGCCTGCAGGAAGCCGAGGCCGTCGCGCTGCCCACCCGGCTCGAGCACCTGACTCTCGTCCACGCGACCGAGCGCAACCGGCTCGGGCTCGCGATGTACGTGCGCGCCGACCGGTTCGAGTCGCGCGCCGCGCACACCTTCCAGCTCAAGAAGTCGCTGCACGACCGCGTGCTGGCCCCGGCGCACGAGCGTCTGCTCGGCGTGCGCCTCCACGACCTCGAGAAGCGGCGGGACTTCGTCGCAGCATCGTTCCACGCCGCACCGCTGACGGCGCTCAACTCGCTCCGCAGGCATCAGATCCACGCGGCCCTGGGCGAGCTCAAGCAGCTCGGACCGGGGCTCCCTGCGCTCATGGTCGGCGATTACAACTACCCGGTGTTCAAGGGGCGGCTCGACATCGAGATGCGCGACCACGGCTACGAGCTCAGCCTGAGCGACAAGCGCACGTACACCCGCTACAAGATGTTCCGCGGGCACTTCGACTTCGCGACCTCGGCCGGACTCGAGATCGAAGGGGTGCGCACGCTCGATCGCGGGCTGTCGGACCACCTGCCGATCCTCGTATCGGCTGCCCTCAAGGACACGCTCGCGCCGGTCCCCGCGTAGGGCCGGCCGAGCCGGATCCGCGTCCCGCTCCGAGCTACAGCCCCTCGGCCCCCAGGGTGCCCGGCCACCCAGCACCCGGCAGGAACACGAGCGCCTCGGTCGAATCGGTGAGCCCCCACGCCCCGAACGCGCGGGGAACGGCGTACGCCTGGCCGCGCGCAATCGGCACCGAACCGGTGCCGGACACGAGTCGGCCGGCTCCCGAGGTGGCGAGCACCACGGAGAATCCCGCGGGCACCGTCGTCGTGAGCCCGTCGCCACCGCACGCGCGGAGGAGACGGAAGTAGGGGTCGGCCTGCTCGGGCAGCAGCGAGGCGATCTCTCCCGGGCGCGGTTCGTCGCGTCCCGCGAACGAGGTCAGCCGTTCGATCTCGCGCGGGGCGAGCGCCTCGAGCGAGACCGCGGGCATCACGGCGTCGAACCCGAGATCGAGGTGCGACTCCTCGCGCGTAGAGGTCGTCACCGACCACTCCAGCAGGATCGAGAAGTCGGTCGGTTCCTGGATCTCGGCGACGAAGACCCCCTCGCCGATCGCGTGCACGGTCCCCGCCGGGCACAGCACGCCGGTTCCCGGCTCGACCGGGATCCGGTTCATGCGATCGAGCAGCCACTCGCTGTCCTGGGCGTCGCGGCGGCGGTCCAGCTCCTCGCGATCGACCGCTTCGCGCCAGCCGAGGTAGACGGCTCCGTCGCCCGTCGAGTCGAGCACGTACCAGGCCTCGGTCTTGCCGTACGGGCAGTCGAGATGGGTGGCGGCGAAGCCCCGCGACGGGTGCACGTGCACCGGGAGCCGCTGCCGCGCATCGAGCAGCTTCACGAGCATGCCCGTGTCGGAGGCGTCGCGCCCGGGGCCTCCGGTCCATCCCTCGGGGTCCGCGGCGATCAGATCGCGCAGGATCGCGCCGCGCTCGTCGACGGCGAGTCCGGCGACCCCGTCGCCGAACCGTGCGACGGTGGAGCCCAACCACTCCTCGGGCTGGTGATCGGTCCGTTGCTCGATCCCGCGGAGGGCAGCGATCCGGTCCCCTCCGCGGTAGAAGTGCTGGACGGGGTTCGGCGGGAGCAGGATGGGGAGCACGCGGGGCCTCCGGGTTCTGGTCGGAAGTTCGGGACGTTCGGGGGGAGTGGGGATGACGTCAGCGGCCGGGATCGGATCCGGGTCGGGCTTGCCTCCTGCAGCACCGATTCGGCGTCCGACATCCGTTGCTTCGAGAAACTGGTGGCCGTTCGCCGAATCGGTGCTGCGCGGCCGATCGGTGCTGCACGGCCGAGCCGAGCACGGACCCGAGCACGGCCGAGCCGCGCACGGAACCGAACCGCGGTCGAAACCGAACCGCGAGGGCCGCGCTCCACCGCAGGTGCAGCGCGGCCCGCGGCGAACCGCCTATCGAGCGGCGTTCACGACCTCGAGGAGGCTCGGGACGTTCTGGTAGGCCTCGGCCGCGTTCTCCTTCGTGACGATGACGGGATCGAGCAGGTATGCGGGGACGACCTTGACGCCGTTGTCGTACTGCTCGGTGTCGTTGACGTCGACCTCCTCGCCCTGCTGCGCCTGCTGGATCATCTTGACGGTCTGCTCGACGAGCAGCGAGGTGTCCTTGTTGATCGTGGAGTACTGCTTGCCCGCCATGATCGACTTGACCGACTCGACCTCCGAGTCCTGGCCGGTGACGACGGGCAGGGGCTTGCCCGCCTGCTCGGTCGAGGTCAGGATCGCGCGGGCGAGCGTGTCGTTCGGCGAGAGCACGCCGTCGAGGTTCTCGCTCCCGTAGGTCGACGTGAGCAGGGAGTCCATGCGGCGCTGCGCGTTCTCGGCCTTCCACCCCTCGGTCGCCGTCTGGGTGATCTCGGTCTGGCCCGAGGCGACCACGAGGGTACCGTCGTCGATCTTCGGCTGCAGCACGTCCATCGCCCCGTCGAAGAAGACCTTCGAGTTCGCGTCGTCGGGCGAACCCGAGAACAGCTCGACGTTGTACGGGGCGTCGTGGTCGCTGCGCGACTCGAGCCCGTCAAGCAGCGCCTGTCCCTGCAGCTGGCCGACCTTGAAGTTGTCGAACGCGACGTAGTAGTCGACCGCCTCGGTGTTCTCGATGAGGCGGTCGTACGCGATGACGATCGCCCCGGCATCGTGCGCGGCCTCGACCTGGGTGCTGAGCTGCTTGCCGTCCTTCGCGCCGATGACGATGACCTTGGCGCCGGCGGTGACCATCGCCTGGATCTGGTTCTGCTGCTCGGCGACCGTGTTGCTCGCCGGGGCGTACTGCACGTCGGCGGCGAACCCCGCCTCCTTGAGGCCGTCCTCGAACAGCTTGCCCGCGAGCACCCAGTTCTCGCTCGTCTTGTCGGGGAGCGCGACACCGATCGTCGCACCGGCATCGAAACCGGAGGCCTCGGCCGTCTCGGATCCGGAGTCCGATCCCGAGCCCGAACCGCCGCCGCGCTCGGAGGAGCAGCCCGTCAGGGCGAGTGCCGCGGAGGCGCCGAGCGCGAGCGCTGCGAAGAGCAATTTCTTCTTCATCTGTTGCTACCTTTTTCCTTCGTTCCTCGGACCGTTCGATCAGCGCGATTCGGTCGGGTGAGACTCGGCGCCTTCGCCGAGGGTCTGGGCGGCTCCGCGTGCGGCGCCGGTGTCACTCGCCCGTTCGACGGTGACGGGCGTGGTCGTGACGGGCTCGTCGAACCCGGCCCGCGGACGCCGCCTGAGCGCGAGTCCGATGAGCGAGGGGCGACCCTGCGTCTTGTTGAAGACGTCGACGCCGACCGCGATCAGCAGCACGAGCCCCTTGATGATCGAGACGAGATCGGCGCCGACGCCGAGCAGCTGCAGGCCGTTGTTGAGGAAGGCCATCACGAGGCCGCCGATGATGGAGCCGACGACGGTGCCGATGCCGCCGGAGACCGCGGCGCCACCGATGAACACCGAGGCGATGGCGTCGAGCTCCCACCCGTTGCCGTCCTGCGGGCCGGACGCGGTGGCGCGGGCGACGTAGATCATGCCTGCGATCGCTGCCAGCACCGACATGTTCATCATGACGAAGAAGTCGACGCGGCGATCCTTCACTCCCGAGAGGCGCGCGGCCTGGCGGTTGCCTCCGACCGCGTAGATGTGGCGGCCCGCGACGGTCCGATTCGTGATGAAGGAGTAGACGATCACGAGCGCGACGAGCACGAGCCCCGAGATCGGGAAGCTCGTCCCCTCCCGTCCCGTCGCGAAGAGCCAGCCTGCGACGAGGAGGACGGCGGCGAGGAGTACGACCTTGACGATGCTCACCCAGAGCGGCGACGGCTCCGAGCCGACGCGGCGCTGCTTGGCGCGGATCCGGAACTCGAAGAACACGACCCATGCCGCGGCGAGCAGCGCGAGCACCATCGTCGGCACGTTGAAGGGCACCGGGATCGCCGCTTCGGGGAGGTACCCGGCGCCGATGACCGTGAACTCCCGCGGCACCGAGATGGTCGTGGAATCGCCGACCCACTGATTGGCGCCGCGGAAGATGAGCATGCCGGCGAGCGTGACGATGAATGCCGGAACGTTCATGTACGCCACCCAGAAGCCCTGCCACGCTCCGACCGCGGCGCCGAGCAGGATCCCGAGCACGATCGCGAGGGGCCACGGCACGTTCCACTCGCTCATCGACTTGGCGACGACGACCCCGACGAATGCGGCGACCGAGCCGACGGAAAGGTCGATGTGCCCCATGATGATGACCATCACCATGCCGATCGCGAGGATCAGGATGTACGAGTACTGGTTGACCACGTTGATGAGGTTGCCGCTCGAGAGCGTGAGGCCCGACCCGCGCAGGATCCAGGTGAGCACCTGGAAGATGAGGATGATGACGACGAGGCTGCCGAGGATCCCGAGCTGGCGGGCGACGGAGCCGCCGCTCCCGCTGAACATCTTCCTCAGGTCGCCGAGGCGGAACCCGCCGGGCTGGTGCGATGTGGTCATGCTGCGTTCGCCTTCCGTGTGAGCGAGGTCATGCTGCGCATCAGCGCTTCGGGGGTGGCCTGTTCGGCCGAGAGGCAGTCGGTGATCCGGCCCTCGAACACCGTGTAGATGCGGTCGGAGATGCCGAGCAGCTCGGGAAGCTCGCTCGAGATCACGATCACGCCCTTCCCGTTCGCCGCGAGCTGGTTGATGATGGCGTAGATCTCGTACTTCGCGCCCACGTCGATGCCGCGCGTCGGCTCGTCGAGGATGAGGAGGTCGGGGTCGGTGAACATCCACTTCGCGAGCACGACCTTCTGCTGGTTGCCGCCCGAGAGCGTCGCGACGCCGGTGTCGACGTCCGGCGTCTTGATGCGCAGCGCCCTCCGGTACTCCTCGGAGACCGCGGCCTCGGCATCGTCGTCCACGATGCCGCGCCTGGCGATCTTGCCGAGCTTCGCCGAGACGATGGAGCGCTTGATGCTGTCGAGCAGGTTCAGCCCGAGCACCTTCCGGTCCTCGCTGACGTAGGCGAGGCCGGCGCGGATCGCGCTCGGGACGTCGGGCAGCGAGATCTCGCGGCCGTCCTTCACGATCGTGCCGGACACGTAGGTGCCGTACGAGCGGCCGAACACGCTCCGGGCGAGCTCGGTGCGGCCGGCGCCCATGAGGCCGGCGATGCCGACGACCTCGCCTCGGCGCACGTGCAGGTCGGCGCCCTTGACGACCAGGCGCTCGGGGACCGTCGGGTGCTGGACCGTCCACCCCGACACCTCGAAGAACACCTCTCCGACCTCGGCCGAGCGGTCGGGGTAGCGCGATTCGAGCGATCGTCCGACCATGCCGCGGATGATGCGGTCCTCGTTGACCCCGGTCCGCACCTCGAGCGTCTCGACGAGACGGCCGTCGCGGATGATCGTGATCTCGTCGGCGATCTGCTCGATCTCGTTGAGCTTGTGGCTGATGATGATCGAGGCGATCCCGCGCGACTTCAGCTCCTCGATCAGGCCGAGCAGGTGCTGCGAGTCGGTCTCGTTGAGCGCGGCCGTGGGCTCGTCGAGGATGAGGAGCTGCACGTTCTTGTTGAGCGCCTTGGCGATCTCGACGAGCTGCTGCTTGCCCACGCCCAGGTGCTTGACGGCGATGTCGGGATCCTCGTCGAGGCCGACGCGCTCGAGCAGATCCATCGCGCGGCGCTTGGCCTCGCCCCAGTCGATGATTCCGCCGGTGGCGACCTCGTTGCCGAGGAAGATGTTCTCGACGACCGAGAGCTCGGGGATGAGTGCGAGCTCCTGGTGGATGATGGCGATGCCGGCCTGCTCGCTCGACCGGATGTCGCGGAAGCGCATCTCCTCGCCCCGCAGCACGATGTCTCCCGTGTAGCTGCCGTAGGGGTAGACCCCCGAGAGCACTTTCATGAGGGTCGACTTGCCCGCCCCGTTCTCGCCGCAGATCGCGTGGATCTCGCCCTCGTGCACTGCGAGGGAGACCTGCGAGAGCGCCTTGACGCCGGGGAACTCCTTCGAGATGCGACGCATCTCGAGGATCGGGGGTGCGAGCGCCGGGGCTGCGGCCGTGGAATCCATGCGTTCCTTCTTCGTCTCCGTCACACCACTTCGTGTGACCGTTCACACGCAAGAATGGGCGCTGCGGCGCGGCTTGTCAAGCGGGTGGTGCGAATCGGGACGTCGAGATCACGATCGAGGGCGCGGTGGCGCACTCGACCGGCGGACGACGAGCTCGGATCGGAGCGGGCCGAGCTCCGGGGGATCCTCGCCCCTGATCTCCGCCAGCAGCAGCGTGATGGCGCGCCGGCCCAGCTCCGAGAAGTCCTGCTGCACCGTGGTGAGGGGCGGCGCGACGTGCGCGGCGACCGGGATGTCGTCGAAGCCGACCACGCTGACGTCGCCCGGCACGTCGAGACCCGCATCGCGGAAGCCGTGCATGAGTCCGATCGCCATGACGTCGTTCGCGGCGAACACGGCGGTGAAGTCCAGGCGCCCGGCGAGCTCGAGTCCGGCGAAATGGCCGAACTGGGCCGTCCAGTCGCCGCGGATCGGCGGGAACGGGGTGAGGTCGGCGTCGACCATCGCGTCCAGGTAGCCGCGCATGCGCGAGTCCGCCTCGATCCAGTCCTGCGGCCCCGAGAGGTGGACGATGTCGCGGTGCCCGAGCGCGATCAGGTGCTCGGTCGCGAGACGGGCGCCATCCATCTGGTCGACGGAATCCGAGTCGGCGCTCGCCCCGGACGCCGTCTGGAGCGTGACGATCGGGAGGTCGGCCTGCATGCCCGCCAGCACGGTGAAGACGCGCAGCTGCGGGGCGATGACGACCAGGCCGTCGACCTGTTCGCGCTGCAGCTGCTCCACGGCGGCGCGGATGGACTCGGCCGAGGCGTCGGGGAGGTTGAGCGTCGTCACCGAGTACCCCGCCGCCCGCGCCTCCTCGACGATCGCGACGACCGACGACGACGGGCCGAACTCGCCGGTCGTCGCCGAGAGCACGCCGATCAGTTTGCGGCTGTTGGTGGCGAGGGCGCGAGCAGCGAGGTTCGGGCGGTAGTCGAGCTGGGCGATGGCAGCTCGCACGCGGTCGCGGGTCTCGGGGCGGACGCTCGGGTGGTCGTTGATGACGCGCGAGACGGTCTGGTACGAGACGCCGGCGAGGCGCGCGACGTCGCGCAGGCCGGATACCCTCGTCCGCTGCTCGTTCTGTCCCACGCTCTTCTCGCGATCTGCCGGCCCGACGCGCTCGAATGTGTGCGTTCACATGGCAGTCTAGGCACAGTTCGCCGTCGCCCGCCACAGCGCGGGACCCGCGACGGCAAGCTCCGGGGCAGGGTCCCGCCCGCTCCGGGGCGGGACCGCCGGGGCTACGCGCGGGCCGCGAGGAACGCGGGGATCGCCGCGACCGAGTCGAGCAGTGCCGTGTAGGGCTGGCCCGCGAACGCGTCGCGGTCGAGCTTGCCGGTGAGCACGCCGATCGTGACGCCGGCGCCCGCGTTCGCCCCAGCCTGGACGTCGACGACGGTGTCGCCCGCGATCACGAGGTCCGCGACGTCCAGGGTCCCGGTGAGCTCCATCGCCCGGTGGATCATGTAGGGCGCCGGGCGTCCCTGTGCGACCTCGTCGCCGCACACGACGGCGTCGAGCACGACGGCGCCGTCGGGAGCCAGGGCCGCGGCCTCGGTGCCCGAGACGACCCACCCGAGGCCGGCGAGGATCCCGTCGGCGACATCGCGCGAGAACCCCGTGGTCAGCGCGATCTGCAGTCCGGCGGCGCGCAGGTCGGCGAACGCCTGCTCCGCGCCGCCGATCGGCGTCGGGGGAGCCTGGGTGTAGAGCTCGTCGAGGATCGCGAGGAAGCGCTCGAACGCCGCGTCCACCTTCCCCTCGGGGCTGCGGGGGTCCCCTCCGCCGAGTTCGATCAGCGCGGTGATCGCGGCGCGCTTCTCCGCCCCCATCCAGGTCTGCAGATCCTCTGGCGCGACGGCGACGCCCGTCTCGGCGACGGCCTGCTCGAGGGCGCGGTAGACCGCTCCGCCGTCGTCGATCGTCGTGCCGGCCATGTCGAATACTGCGAGGGTGCTCATGCTGGTGCTCCTGGATCGGGGTGGGTCGGGCCGGACGGCCCGGAGGTCGTGGTGCGCGGTCAGCGCGAGGGCGCGTCGAACAGCTCGGCCGTGGCGCCTGCGGCCTGCCTGGCGAGCGGGGTGCGGCGCTCGGAGCTGTTCTCGACGACGAACGATGCCATCGACGGCAGGTAGCGGTCGTCCGCGGTCTCGATGATCGCGCCGTGCTCGTCGTAGGCGATCCGGCGCACGCGCAGTAGGGGCGCCCCTGGCGCGACGCGCAGCTGCTCGACCTCGAGCGGGTGCGCAGCGATCGCGTCGATCACGTGGCGCGCGCGCACCGGCACGATGCCGAGGGAGCAGAGCGTCGCGTAGAGGCTGCCGCCGTCGAGGTCGGCGGAGAGGAGCGGGCGCCCGACGTCGAACGGGAAGAGCGAGCGCTCGAGCATCGCGGGCTTCTCGTCGAGGTAGCGCACGCGGATGATCTCGACGACGGGGGACTCGGGCAGCACCTGCAGCTCGCGGGCGATGTCCTCGGTCGCCGGTCGTCTCCCGGCCTCGATCACGCGCTGGCCGGGTTCGAGGCCGAGCTCGTGCGCCCACTCCGTGAAGGACATGAACGTGTCGAACGACTGCGCCGGCGCCGTGCGCTGCACGCGCGGCGGGGCGCCCCTCCCGCCGCTGATCATGCCCTCGGAGCGCAGCGTCGAGAGCGCCTGCCGCACGGGGCCGCGCGACGTGCCGAATTCCGCGACGAGCGACTTCTCGCTGGGCACGCGGTCGCCCGGCTGCCACACGCCGGTGCGGATCCGGTGGATCATCTCGTCGTACAGCTGCACGTGGAGGGGGGCGTTCTCCGTCATGCTCCCAGGCTACGAGTTGTCATGACTACTCGAGCGGCGAACCGGTGACGGTCGGGTGAACGATCGGTGACCATCTCGGGGCCGTCGAGTGCGTTCCGTGAACAGTCTCGGAACACCGTCCCGGAGAGTTGTCATGACTACTTTTCGGGCCGCAGGATCGAAGCATGACTTCGACACAGACCCGACGCATCGCGATCGTGGGAGCCGGCATCGTCGGCCTGGCCCACGCCGTCGCGGCGCTCGACGCCGGCCACCGCGTGACGGTGGTCGAGCAGGACGCCGCAGCGGTGCTCGCGAGCGTCCGCAACTTCGGCCACGTCGGCGCCTCGGTGCAGACCGGCGAGCTCCGCGAGCTCGCGCTCGAAGCGCTGCCCATCTGGATGTCGCTCGTCGAGCGCGCCGGGGTCGAGGCGCGGCGCTCGGGCACGCTCGTCGCAGCGCGCACCGCGGCCGAGGAGGCGGTGCTCGACGAGCTCCTCGCGGCGCGGGCCCCGGAAGGCGCGCGTCTGCTCGGCGCCGCCGAGGCGGCGGACGTGCTGCACCTCGGCGGTCCCTCCCGGATCCGCGCCGCAGCGCTCCTGCCCGGCGATATCACGGCCGATCCGCGCACCGCCGTCGCCCGCATCGCCGCCTGGGTCGCCGCGCACGAGCGCGGCGAGGTGCGGTTCGGCGAGACCGTGACCGGCGTCGGCACCGGCCGGGTCGAGACGAACCGGGGCGGGATCGAGGCGGACCACGTCGTGGTGGCCGCCGGCCACCTCGTCGGCCGGCTCTTCCCCGAACTCGCCGAGCGCGGCGGCGTGCGCGAGTGCTCGCTCCAGATGCTGCGCGTGCGCGCACCCCATCCGATGGGACTCGGCCCAGCCGTGCTCACGGGCACGTCGATGCTCCGCTACGGCGCCTTCGCCGGCCCCGCGGCCGAGGCGCTCCGCGGCGAACTGCGAGAGACGCGCCCCGAACTCCTCGAGATCGACGCCAACGTCATGCTCACGCAGCAGGCGGACGGCACGCTGCTCGTCGGCGATACGCACGCCGCGTTCGACTCCGCACCGCCGTTCATGGACGAGCGCTGGTCCCGGATCCTGCTCGACGACCTCGCCGACCTGCTCGGCGCGGAACGCTTCGACGTGCTGGAGCGCTGGCAGGGGCTCTACGCGACGAGCGACCGGCAGGACGTTCTGCGCGCGGAGCCGCTTCCCGGCGTCACCGCGGTCAGCGTCACGACCGGCGTCGGCATGACCGTCGGGCTCGCGCTCGGCGCCAGGACCGTGGCGGCGCTCTAGCCGCTCCGACCACCCCGCAACTCCCGAATCCCACCACTGCACACCCCGAACGAGGAGCATCGTGAACCAGAACATCGTCAAGGCCGCATCCGTGGTCGCCATCGCCGGCCTCGGGCTCGGCCTCATCTCGTGCTCGAGCGCAAGCAGCGCAGCCGAGTCCTCGGCGACCTGCCCCGACGGCCAGATCGACTTCGGCATCCTCCCCTACGAGGACCCCGAGGCGCTCGAGCCCGCATACCAGACCCTCGCGAAGGCGCTCTCCGAGAAGCTCGACTGCCCGGTCAACGTGCAGATCACGGAGGACTACTCCGCCGAGGTGCTCGCCATGGATAACGGCGATCTCGAGATCGCGCAGTTCGGCCCGCTCGGCCTCGTCTTCGCGTCGGAGCGCGCCGACGCGATCCCGGTCGCCTCGTTCGGCGATGCCGAGGGGCAGCCGACCACCTACACCGGCGGCATCTGGGTGGCGAAGGACTCCCCGATCAAGACCCTCGAGGACCTGAAGGGCAAGACACTCGCGCTCGGCAGCCCCGGATCGACCTCGGGCGACGCACTGCCGATGTCGGCGCTCGTCGAGGCCGGCATCGAGGAGGACGTCAAGGCGGACTACGCAGGCGGCCACCCCGAGGCGCTCCTCGCGCTCGTGAACGGCTCGGTCGACGCGGCGCAGATCAACTCGCAGACGCTCGGCACCGCGACCGATGAGGGCACGTTCGACGAGTCGCAGTTCCGTCAGATCTGGAAGTCGGAGGAGATCCCGAACGACCCGATCACGGTGCGCGGAGACCTGCCCCAGGAGTTCCAGGACGCGGTGGCCGACGCACTGCTCGACCTCGACGCGAAGTCGGTGGAGGAGGTCAGCGGCTTCCTGGGCGTCGACCCCGCCGGGCCGCTCATCCCGGTGACGATCGACACCTACCAGTCGCTCTTCGACCTGGCCGAGACCATGGGCCTCACCGAGAAGGACGTCTAAGCCCTATGAACGCCGTCACCGCGCCGCACCCGCACGCACGGGCCGAGCAGACCGCGCCCCCCGTCGCCGGGCCGCGCCCCGCCATCGCCGATGAGCCGGCCGCACCCCTGCGCGCCGCCGAGGTCCTGCTCGACGTGCGCGCCATCTCGAAGAGCTTCGGCGACCGCACCGTGCTCCGCGACATGAGCATGCAGGTGCGCGCCGGAGAGGTCGTCGCCTTCCTCGGAGCCAACGGCTCGGGCAAATCGACGACGCTGCGCGCGGTGAACGGCCTCATCGAGGCGGATTCCGGCGACATCACGATCGCCGGGGTCCGCCTCAACGAGGCGAGCGCGCAGCGGCGGGCCGAGGCCCGCCGCACCGCCGCCACCGTCTTCCAGAAGATCTACCTGGTGCAGCGCCGCACGGTGCTGCAGAACGTCTGCGCCGGAGGGTTCTCGCGCCTTCCGTCCTGGCGATCCGTGCCCCCGCTCTTCCCGCGCGACCTGAAGGAGGAGGCGATGGCCTGCCTCGACCGGGTCGGGCTCGCCGACCGCGCGCACGACCGCGCCGGCAGCCTCTCGGGAGGCCAGCAGCAGCGCGTCGCGATCGCGCGGGCGCTCTGCCAGCGTCCCCGTATGATCCTCGCCGACGAACCCGTCTCGGCGCTCGACCCGAAGGCCGCGGACGACGTGATGCACCTGCTGCACACGCTCGCGGTCGAGGAGGGGCTCGGCGTCGCAGCTGTGCTCCACCAGCCCGATCTGGCGCGCAAGTACGCGCACCGCGTCATCGGGCTGCGCGGCGGCAACCTCGTGTTCGACTCGCCGACCGCCGACCTCGCCGACGCCGAGCTCGCGTCGCTCTACGTCTGAACCGCCGAGCATGCCGCACTCGCGCGCTCAGCACCCGAACACCCCGAACCCCGTGAGGACCCCGTGACCGACACCCTGCAGAAGCCCGCCGCCGCCGAGCGCGGCGCGAGCACCACGAACCGCCTCGCGGTCCCCGCGGACCGCGCACAGGGGCGGCGCGCCGCCACCTGGACCATTGCGATCCTCGTGCTCGTGGCGCTGCACTGGGTCGCGTTCGACGCGACCGAGTTCAAGCTCGAGAAGCTCGCAGGCGGGGCGAGCGGCATGGCGCGCTTCGTCGGCGAGGCCTTCCCGCCGGACCTCAGCTCCGAAGTGATCGTGAAGGGCCTCGAGGGAGCGCTCACCACGCTCTGGATCGGCCTGCTCGGCACCACCGTGTCGGTGCCGCTCGCCCTCGTGCTCGCCATCCTGGGCGCCCGCACGACGACGCCCAACGGCTTCGTGTACCAGATCGCGCGCGGCATCCTCTCGTTCTTCCGCGCGGTGCCCGACATCGTGTTCGCCCTGATCTTCGTCACGGCGGTCGGCCTGGGTCCCTTCGCGGGCGTCCTCGCCCTGATCCTGCACAACACCGGGGTCATGGGCAAGCTCTGGTCCGAGGCGATGGAGGACATCGATCCGGGCCCCGAGCAGGCGCTCCGCACCGCAGGCGCCTCGCGCTGGCAGGTGGTCGCGAACGCGACGATCCCGAGCGTGCTGCCGCAGTTCATCGGCCTGCTGCTCTACCGCTTCGACGTCAACGTGCGCTCGTCGCTCGTGCTCGGCCTCGTCGGAGCCGGCGGCATCGGCCTGCTCATCAACAAGGCCATCAAGACGTTCCAGTTCGACGAGATGATGACCTACCTCATCATCATCCTCGTGCTCATCGTCGTCGTCGACCTGGCTTCGGCCTGGATCCGCAAGCGCCTCCAGTAGGTCTGCTGCGCCCAGCGCGCCGGGCCCGGCTCCCGGACCCGGCGCGCTTCGCGGCGCCCGGAATCGCCGCCTCAGCCCCTGAAACCACCCCGATCGAGGAGAAGAACGCCCCATGTCGCACCGCCCGAATCGCCGCGTATCGCGCCGGCCAGCCCGCCTCATCGCGGGCGGCGCGCTCATCGCGCTGTCCTGCGGCCTCGTCGCCGTACCCGCGCTCGGCGCGCCCGCCTTCGCCGCCACGGCCCCGTACACCCAGGACTTCTCGTCCGCCTCGGGCGCCGATGGCGCGCCCGAGGGGTGGTCGGTCGAGCAGCGCAACACCGCCGGGATGAAGCCCGGGTGGGAGGGGTGGACCTTCCACACGACCGCCGACGTCGTGAGCGCCTTCGGCGGCGGCGGGGATCGCGCATCCTTCGCCAAGGCCGATGGGATCGCGGCAGTCGTCCACTCCGACGCGAACCGCCCGGCATCGGGCACGTTCGACTCCACGCTGTGGGCGCCCGAGTACCCCCTCGACGCAGGAGCCGCTGCGGTCCGGGTGCGGTTCGACAGCCACTACAAGCAGGGGCAGGCGCCGCAGAACGCGAAGCTCGTCGTCCGGTTCGACGGCGGCGACCCCGTACAGGTGCAGAACTTCGCTGCGAACGGGCTGAACCGCACCGAGGAGTTCTCGGTCGACGTCCCCGCTGGCGCGACGAGCGCCCAGTTCGGCTGGTCGTACCTGCAGAGCAGCAACAACTGGTTCTGGATGATCGACGACGTCGAGATCTCCGAGTCGGCGCCCGCCGATGCGACGCCGAAGATCGAGTCCGCGAAGAAGCCGGTGGTGGCGCCGGGCGAGCGCACCACGGTGCGACTGAGCGGGTTGCGGGCCGGGCAGCAGGCTGAGGCGGTGCTGGGCTCGGGCGATGCGGCGCAGCCGGTGACGGGGATCCCCGCGGCCGGCGCCGACGGGACCGTCGCGTTCGAGGTCGCGGTCGCCGCGGACCAGCCGCAGGCGACGCTGCCCCTCGCGATCTCGGGGCCGGGGATCACCCCGGTCGCGATGACCGTCACCGTGCTCGACCCGCTCGCGGCGGCCGGGGCGACGACCGAGCCCCAGATCTGGTGGGACGGCTTCGACGGCACCGCCGATGCCTGGACGACCGAGGGGTCGTGGGAGTTCATGACCCGAGCGGACGTCGTCGCGGCGTACGGGCTGGATCGCAGGCACACCTTCACCCGCGCGTCCGGCGAGATCGCGGTCGCCGAGACGGCGAAGGGGGCGTTCGACGGCACGCTCGCCTCGGCGCCGATCGCGGTCGAGGGCGGCGACGAGCTCGAGCTGCGCTTCGACAGCCACTTCCGCGTGCGCGGGAGCGGAGCGCACACCGGCACGGTGACCGTGAGCTTCGACGGCGGCGAGCCCGTCGAGCTGCGCACCCTCACTGCCGAGGAGGAGTCCTCCCAGCCGCGGCTCGCCTTCACCGTGCCCGAGGGGGCGCGGACGGCGCGGATCGCCTTCTCCTACGCCGCACCTGCAGGGGCGGGATCGTGGATGATCGACGACGTCAAGATCGTGCGGCCGCTCGAGCCGCTGGCCGAGGGAACGGCGCCCGAAGCGATCGTCGACGTCTTCAGCGACGTGCAGGGCGCGAACGCGAAGCTGCAGAACCAGGTGCTGCCCGGGTTCCGCAACCTCCCCGGCGGGCGCGCCGACGTGGTCATCTCGAACGGTGACCTGACCAGCAACGGCACCCCCGCGCAGTACGACGCCTACGCCGCCGCATTCGCCGCGGGCGGCGGGGGCGAGTACGGCACGCGGATCTCGACGATCGGCAACCACGAGTTCTACGGCGCCGACGGCTCGGCGAAGTACATCGAGCGGTTCCTCGACCGTACCGGCATGCGCGATCTCGGGGTCGCCGGTTCGGAATCCCCGAATCGCGGGCTCTGGGGCGAGACCGTCGTGGACGGCAAGCTCCCCGTGCTCTGGATCGGCAGCGAGCGCCATGAGTACCACGGCGGATCCGGCCCGTTCGTCGAGATCTGGGACGAGCAGTACGACTGGCTGCGGGATCGGCTCGAGCACTACCGCGAGAGCAGCACCCCCGTGCTGCTCAGCGTGCACCACATCTTCGAGAACTCGGTCTCCGGCTCGTACGCCAACCTCTACAAGCGCGAGTTCGGCGACGACCAGGAGCGCATGGAGCGCCTGCTGGCGGCGTACCCCAATGTCACGGTCATGAGCTCGCACACGCACTGGAGCCCGAAGCTCAACGACTGGAGCGTCGAGCAGCGCTTCGTGCCGACGGCCGAGGCCGCGCCGACCGTCATCAACACGTCGGCCGTGACCACGCAGTACGGGCCGAGCGGCGACTGGGGCGAGGTCGGCGTCGGCGGCGCCGACCCGGCGGGGCTGCGGGTCGCGCTCTACGAGGACCGCCTGCGGGCGACGGTCTACGGCTTCGATGCCGCGGCGCAGCCGACCGAGATCAAGAGCATCGACATCGCGCTGCCGACGGACGCGCCGGTCGAGCCTGAGGAGCCCGCCTCGATCGCGCTCGCCGATCCTGCGGTGGAGGCCGGGGAAGCCGTTTCGCTCTCGGGATCGGGGTTCGAGGCGGGCGAGGAGCTGGGCGTCGAGCTGCACTCCGACCCGGTCGATCTCGGCGAGGTCTCGGCTGACGATGCCGGCGCCTTCTCCGAGGCGTTCACGATCCCCGCTGAGACGGAGGCAGGCGAGCACGAGGTCGTCGTCGTGCGCGCCGACGGCACCGAGGTGTCGACGCCGCTGACCGTGCTCCCCGCCGAGGGCGGTGCGGACGCCGGCGCCGAGGGCGGTGCGGAGGCCGGCGCCGAGGGCGGCGCGGACGCAGGCGCGGGTGCCGAGGGCGGCTCGGACGCAGGCGCCTCGGGCAGTGCGGATGCCGGATCCGGATCCGGATCCGGATCCGGAGCGAACGGTGACGCGGATCCGCGCGCCGCGACCGCCGGTGGTACCGATGCGCGCGGCGGGGCCGATGGCGCCGAACGCGAGGGCGAGCTCGCCACGACCGGGGCGGCCGGGCCGGCGATCGCGGCCGGGCTCGGGGCGATCCTGATCGCGATGGGAGCGCTCGTGCTCGGGCGGCGACGGGCGCGCGGCTAGCGCCCGGAAGCGTACGGGCCCGAGGATCGGCGATCCCCGGGCCCGTACGTCCGTTGCGACGGTCAGTCCGCGCTCTGCGCATCCTGGGCGTGCTCGCGCGCGCACCTGCGGGCGGGCCCGTCGGGCCGGCCGGATTCGGCGGAGGCGTTGAAGCGGTGGAGCCCAGCGCGCAGGGTCTCGAGATCGGCGGGGCTCCAGCCGTCGAAGCGCTCGTGGTAGGCGTGCGCCCACTGCCGCCTGATCCCGTCGAGCATCTCCTCGGCGCGCTCGCTGCCGGTGAGGAGGATCACCCGGCGATCCTCGGCAGCGGGTTCCGCGGCGACCAGGCCGAGCTCGCGGAGCTTCGAGATCTGCCGGCTGACCATCGCCTTGTCCATGTCGAGGAGCTGGCTGATCCCGGTCGCCGTGACGGGGCCCTTGCGCAGCACGAGCTGCAGCACCATCATGCCGACGCCGCGCAGGTCGGGGTGAACCTCCTCCGCATACCTCGCCCACTTCGTGCGCGCGAACGCGAAGATCTCCGAGAACTCGGCGATGATCTCGGCGACCGTCCCGCCCTCCTCGACGGGGAGGGCGACCGCCGCGGCGCCGCCGCGGCCGGTCGCCTCCTCGATGTGCGTCATGCCGGAATCCTAGCGCTCGCCGCCGCTGCGCTCGGCCCCGGGAGCCGGAGCCCGGTGCCGCAGCGGCAGCGTGATCGAGCCGGTCGAGGCATCGATGAGCACGGAGTCCCCGGCGGGAACGACGGGTGCGCCCTCGCCGTCGACGTCCTGCTCGGCCTGCAGGTCGGCGATGCGCTCGGCGTTGCTCTTGCTGCTGAGCGGGAGGTTCGGCAGCAGGATGATCGCGATGAGCGCCACGACCGCGACCGGCGCGGCCGCGAGGAAGATGTTGCCGATCGCGTGGCCGTAGGACGACTCCACCACCTCGCGCACGGGGCCCGAGAGGTCTGCGATCTTCGGGATCGCGTCGCTCTCCTGGAACTTCTGCAGGTCGGCGATCACCGCGGGGTCCGGGCTCTGCTGCATGAGGGCGCCGAGCTTCGTGAAGCCCTCGGTGAAGTAGTCGGCGACCTGGTGCGCGAGGATCGAGCCCATCACCGAGATGCCGGCGGTGCCGCCGATCGTGCGGAAGAAGGTGACGGCCGAGGTCGACGTGCCCATCTCAGAGGGATCGACGGTGTTCTGGACGACGAGCACGAGGTTCTGCATGGTCATGCCGACGCCTGCGCCCAGGATCGCCATCGAGATGCCCACGTACCAGTAGTTCGTGTCGTAGCGCAGCTGGCCCATCATCAGCAGGCCCGCGAGCAGCGCGACCGCTCCGACGACCATGTAGCGCTTCCACTTGCCGGTGCGCGTGATGATCTGCCCGACGACGGTCGAGGCGATGAGCAGGCCCGCCATCATCGGCAGCGTGAGCAGGCTCGACTCGATCACCGAGCGGCCGCGCGCGAGCTGCATGTACTGCCCGAGGAACACTGCGGTGCCCATCATCGCGAGGCCGACCGCGATCGATGCGATGGAGGCGAGCGTGAAGGTGCGATTGGCGAAGAGGGTCATCGGGATGAGCGGCTCTTCGACCCGCAGCTCCACGAACACCGCGATGATGAGCGCGATGACGCCGCCGCCGACCATGAGGGCCGACTGCCACGACCACCAGTCGAAGTTGGATCCGGCCAGCGTGACCCAGATCAGCAGGCTCGAGAATCCGAGCGAGATGAGGGCCGTGCCCCAGTAGTCGATCGTGACCTTCTGCTTGCGGGTGGGGAGGTGCAGGGTCCGCTGCAGCATGACGATGGCGACGATCGCGATCGGTGCCGCGACGTAGAAGTTCCAGCGCCAGCCGATCGTGTCGGTGAGCAGGCCGCCGAGCAGCGGGCCGCCCACGGTTGCGACGGCCATGATCGCGCCGAGGATGCCCATGTACTTGCCGCGCTCGAGCGGGCTGATGATCTCGGCCAGGACGATCTGGGCGAGCGCGCCGAGGCCGCCGACGCCGATGCCCTGGAAGACGCGGCAGGTGATCAGCCAGGTCGGATCCTGCGCGAAGCCCGCGAATGCGGAGGCGAGGATGAAGACGATCAGGGCGACCTGCAGCAGCACCTTCTTGCTGGTGAGGTCGGCGAGCTTGCCCCAGATCGGGGTCGAGATCGCGCTCGCGAGCATCGTCGCGGTGACGACCCAGGTGAACGCCGCCTGCGTGCCGCCGATGTCGGCGATGATGATCGGCATCGACGTGCCGACGACGTTCATCGCGAGCATCGAGACGAAGTTCGCCAGGAAGAGGCCGGCGAGCGCGAGGTTCTTCGCGCGGCCGGTGAGGATCCCGTCGTGCGGGATCTGGGGTGCGGCCTGCTGTGCGGCCGTGTGCGGTGAGGACTGAGCCATCTGCGGGGCGGGATCCTTTCGGAGCGGAGTCATTAGTTGATGAAGGTCAACTATATGGCATTGGTTGATGAACGTCAACTATTGGCGCCCCCTTCGCCGAGCGCGGGTCGCCGGTAGGGCAGAATAGAGGGCATGGCTTCAGGCGAGAACGGCAGCATCAGGATCGGCGTGATCGGGGGCGGCCAGCTCGCCCGCATGATGGTGCCTCCGGCGATCCACCTGGGGCTCCGCATCAGCGTGCTCGCGGAGGGCGAGGGCATGAGCGCCGCCCGCGCCGCCGACGCCGTCGGGGACTATCGCGATCCCGATACCGTCTACGCATTCGCCGAGACGGTCGACGTGATCACCTTCGACCACGAGCACGTGCCCGGGGAGATCCTGCGCGAGGTCGAGCGACGCGGCACGCCCGTGCATCCGCGTCCCGACGCGCTCCAATTCGCGCAGGACAAGATCCTCATGCGCGAGAAGCTCGGGGAGCTCGGCGTCCCGATCCCCGATTGGGCGGCCGTGTCCGACGAGTCCGAGCTGCAGACCTTCATCGACGCGCACGGCGGTCGGGCGGTCGTGAAGACCGCTCGCGGCGGCTACGACGGCAAGGGCGTGCGCGTCGTGTCCGACTCCGGCGAGGTGCGCGACTGGTTCGCCGCGCTCGACGAGGACGGCAACGGCGGCCGCCTGCTCGTCGAGGAGCTCGTCGACTTCACCCGCGAGCTCTCGCAGCTCGTGGCGCGGCGGCCGAGCGGAGAGACCCGCACCTGGCCGGTCGTCGAGACGATCCAGCGCGACGGCGTCTGCGCCGAGGTGCTGGCGCCCGCGCCCGTCGCCGATCCGGCGACGCTCGACGAGGCGGCTCGCATCGGCATCGTCGTGGCCGACGGGGTCGCCGTGACCGGCGTGCTCGCGGTCGAGATGTTCGAGACGCGCGACGGACGAGTGCTCGTGAACGAGCTCGCGATGCGTCCGCACAACTCCGGTCACTTCTCGATCGAGGGGTCGGTGACGAGCCAGTTCGAGCAGCACCTCCGGGCCGTGGCCGATCTGCCGCTCGGCGCGACCGACATGACCGCGCCTGCCGCCGTGATGGTGAACGTGCTCGGCGGCCCCGAGGAGGGCCCGATGCCGGTGCGCTACGCACGGGTGCTCGCCGAATTCCCCGGTGCCAAGGTCCACAGCTACGACAAGCTGCCGCGACCCGGCCGCAAGGTCGGGCACGTCACGGTCACGGGGGCCGACCTCGACACCGTGCGCGCCGAGGCGGTCGCCGCCGCGCGCGCCTTCGACTGAGCCGGCGACCCCCGACCGCCACCGCCGATCGATGGCCGTCGCGGCACCGGTACGATGGTGCGCATGAGCGATAGCACTGCGGCCCCCCTCGTCGGCGTGATCATGGGGTCGGACTCCGACTACTCGGTGATGGGCGACGCGGTCGAGATGCTCCGCGAGTTCGGCATCGCCCACGAGGTCGAGGTCGTCAGCGCGCACCGCACCCCCGACAAGATGGTGAGCTACGCGCGCGAGGCCGCCGGCCGCGGCCTGCGGGTCATCATCGCGGGCGCGGGCGGCGCCGCCCACCTCCCGGGCATGGTCGCCTCCATGACGACGCTGCCGGTCGTCGGCGTGCCCGTGCCGCTCGCGAAGCTCGACGGACTCGACTCGCTCCTCTCGATCGTGCAGATGCCGGGCGGGATCCCCGTCGCGACCGTCTCGATCGGCGGTGCCAAGAACGCCGGCATCCTCGCGGCCCGCATCCTCGGGTCGAGCGATGCGGCAATCGCGGAGCGGCTCGACGCGTACGCGAGGGGACTGACCGACATGGTCGAGACGAAGAACGCCGCGCTCAAGGCTCGCGTCGCCGGGGATCCCGCGCCCACCGCCTCGCGGTAGCCGAACCGGTGTCCGATCCGGATCCGCGGGCCCCCGCAGGGAGTCCGGGCTACCGGCGCGCGCTCGTCGCGCTCTTCTGCGCCGGCCTCGCGACCTTCGCGCAGATGTATTCGCCGCAGGGGATCCTGCCGCATCTCGCCGAGGGCTTCGGGGTCTCGGCCGAGGCGTCCTCGTGGGCGATCGGGGCGACGACCATCGGAGTGGCCCTCGGCGTGCTGCCGTGGGCGCGCGCCTCCGACCGGATCGGGCGGGTGCCCGCGATGCGCGCCGCGATGGCCGCCGCGATGATCATCGGGCTCGCAGCGCCGCTGATGCCCGGGTTCGGCTGGTTCGTCGCCGTCCGATGCCTCGAGGGGGTCGCCCTCGCCGGCCTCCCCGCGATCGCGGTCACGGCGATCGCCGAGACGATCCGGCCGGCGGCGCTGGGCGGGGCCGTCGGCACCTATGTCGCAGGCACCACGATCGGCGGGCTCGTCGGCCGCATCGTCGCCGCCGAGGTGGACGGGCTGGCGGGCTGGCGCTGGGGGATGGGTGCGGTCGCGCTTCTCGCCGCGGCCGCGACGATCGTGTTCCTCGTGCGCATCCCGCCGACCGCCGTCGCTCCGGGGCGAGGCCTGCCCGTGCTGCGGGGAATCCTCGCCAATCTCCGGACGCCCGGGGTGATGGTGCTCGTAGCGCAGGCGTTCCTGCTGATGGGCGGCTTCGTCGCGGCCTACAACTATCTCGCGTTCCGGCTGCAGCACGCTCCGTTCGATCTCAGTCTCGCCCAGGTCTCCTGGATCTTCCTCGCCTACCTCGCGGGAGCGGCGGCCTCCCGCTGGGTGTGGCGCGCGACCCGGTGGATCGCGCCGACGGGGGTGCTGCTCGTCTGCGCGGGCGCGATGCTCGCGGCCCTCTCGCTGACCCTGCTCGACTCGCTCGGCGCGGTCGTGGCCGGCATCGTGATCTTCACCGGAGCGTTCTTCGCCGCGCACTCGATCGCGAGCGGGCTGGTCGAGCGGCGCGCGGGTGCCGGACGAAGCCTGGCGCCGCCGCTCTACAACCTCGGCTACTACGCGGGCTCCAGCGTGCTCGGCTGGGCCGGGGGCATCGCGTTCTCGCTCGGCGGGTGGACGGGAACGACGGCGATGGTGGGCGCGACGACGCTGCTCGCCGGGGTGCTCGCGTGGGGGTACGCCCGCACGCGCGGCGGGATCGCCGCGGTCGACGGATAGGCCGCCCGGCTCGTGCACGGAACTCGATTCGGCCCCGTTCGGCAGCCCGAACGGGGCCGAATCGAGTTTCCCGGAGGCGTTCGCGGCTCCTCGTCGGCGCGGGCGTAGTCCGCGCGGCCTGCCGGATATCTGGGATCGGCCGGATATCTGCTCATCCGCCCGGTGAAACGACATACATCCGGCCGATCCCAGATATCCGGCAGACGCGTGCACACCCCCGCTCCGCGCCCGCCCGCTCCGCGCCCGACCGCCCGCTCTGATCCGACCCCGCTCCGAGGACCGGCTTCACCGACCCGCTACCGTTCAGTCGAACTGGCATCGGCGCCGATGCCAGTTCGATGGGTGAGTAGTGGATCGGCGCATCGGTGGATCGGCGCGGGAGGCGCATCGGTGCCGGAGTCGCGCCGCGGCCTCGAATCGGATCCGGATCCGCGCAGCGTCCTCAACCGGTCCGGAGCAGTGACGCGCTCCGTCGGCGCCCCTACATGTTGGCGTGGGTCTCCCAGAGCTGCCAGGCGACGGGGTGCCAGCCGAAGCCCTTGCTGCGGTCGAGCGCCAGCACCGCGAGGCGCGAGAGCGCCGCGTCGTCGCGCATCAGCCGCCCGAACTCGGCGGCGAACGCCTCGGCGGACTCCGCGGTGATGCCGCCGTCGAGGGCGACCTCGGTGGTCGCCTCGTGCCCGGCGTGGAGCACCGGGACCGAGGCGCTCAGCGCGCCGAGGACGAGGTATCCGGTCCCGCTGAACGACTGCGGCTGCAGCAGCAGGGACGCTCCCGAGAGCACGGTGCCGACGTCGGCGAGCTCCTGCGGCTGGAAGAGATGGACGCGATGCTGCAGGTCGGCGGGGATCGGCGACTCCGCCGCATCGGACTTCGGGTCCCGCTGCTCCCGCGCCGGGGCGACCGGGTCGAGCCCGTCGACGACCACGACCGAGGGAAGCGAAGGATCGGCGCGCAGCGCGTCGAACACCCACTCGAGGCGACCGTGCGGGCCCGGCGTCGCGGTCGTGACGACGTAGCGCTCGGGCAGCCCGAGCGCCGCGCGGCGCTCGGCGGCCTGGGCCGGCTTCGTGAACTCGGCCGGGGGTGCGAGCGGCATCACCTGGACCGGCAGGTCCTCGCCGTAGTGGTGCTGGAGCACCCGCGCCGTGGCGTGGGTCGGCGCGAGCACGACGTCGGCGAGGCGCACCGCACGGCGGGTGAAGGCGCGGAAGAGTCGCGCCTGGGCGTTGCCGAGGAGAGGAGCGGCCTCCCAGGCGATGCTGTGGGGGATCATGACCGAGGTCTGCGATCCGTCGTCGTCCCCGCGCGCCCGCAGCGGGACCATCGGGGTGAGGGCGTGCACGAACTCCCCGTCGAGCGGGCGCGCCGTCGCTCCGGACTGCCACACGATCGGCAGCATGCCGGCGCGCATCGGCAGGCGCTCCGTGCGCAGCACCGGCGACGTGAACTCGGGTTCGTCGGATCCCTTGGCGAGCAGGAACCGCGCGCTGCAGCTGCGCGGGGCGGTCGCGGCGACGGCCGCAGCGAGATCGCGGGCTGCCGCCGAGTGGATCGGCGCCTCCCAGTCGGGGAACGGTTCTCCGATGAGGGTGAGCGTCGCCATGTGTTCCCCCTCGGTGAGTCGTCGCAGCGCATTGGGTTGCGGAACTCATTCTATGCGGCTTCGCGCAGGGAAAGCTGAGCCGCGGCCGGTGAGGCTCGGGCGGCACTCACGATGGCGAAGTACGCTAGTGCCCATGCGTGTTCTTCTGACCGGCGGCGCCGGATACATCGGGTCGCACACCGCCCTCGTGCTCATGGAGCGCGGGCACGACGTGGTCGTGCTCGACGACTTCTCGAACAGCAGCATCGAGGCCGTGCGACGGATCGAGGAGCTCGGAGGGCGCGCGGTGCAGCTCGTCACCGCCGATCTCGCCGATCCGGCGGCCGCGCGCGCGGCGCTCGAGGGGATCGACTTCGACGCCGCGATCCATCTCGCCGGGCTCAAGGCCGTCGGCGAATCGGTCGCGCAGCCGACGCGCTACTACCGCGTCAACATCGATTCGGCGCTCGTGCTCCTCGACCTCATGCACGAGCGCGGCGTCACGAAGCTCGTGTTCAGCTCGTCGGCGACGGTCTACGGCGACCCGACGGTCTCGCCGATCGACGAGTCGCAGCCGTCGGGGGTGGGACTCACGAACCCGTACGGCTGGACCAAGGCCATGATCGAGCAGATCATCCGCGACACCCGCGCCGCCCGACCCGAGCTCGGCGCCGTGCTGCTGCGCTACTTCAACCCGGTCGGCGCGCACCCCTCCGGCCGCATCGGCGAGGACCCGTCGGGGATCCCCAACAACCTCATGCCGTTCATCGCCCAGGTCGCCGTCGGCAAGCGCGAGCGGCTGAGCGTGTTCGGCGACGCGTACCCCACCCCGGACGGGACCGGGGTGCGTGACTACATCCACGTCATGGACCTCGCCGAGGGCCACGTGGCCGCGCTCGAGCGGATCGAGCCGGGCGTCGAGGCATACAACCTCGGCTCGGGCACGGGGTCGAGCGTGCTCGAGGTGGTGCGCGCGTTCGAGCAGGCCTCGGGACGCCCGGTGCCCTACGACATCGTGCCCCCGCGCGCAGGCGACGTCGCCGAGGTCGTGGCCGACCCGTCGAAGGCCAATGAGCGGCTCGGCTGGAGCACCACCCGGAGCCTCGCCGAGGCCTGCGCGGATTCGTGGCGCTGGCAGTCGACGAACCCGGGCGGCTACGCCGGATGAGCTTCGACCTCGAGCGTCCGCTGCGGCATCCGGACGCGGAGTCCGGCCCGCTCATGACCAAGCGGGCGCGATGGCTCGTGGTGCTCGGTTTCCTGCTGCCCGGAAGCGCGCAGCTGCTCGCCGGCCATCGCAAGCTCGGTCGTGCGGGCATCATCGCGACGGCCGTGCTCGTGCTCGGCGGCCTGCTCGCCCTGCTCGGGCTCGCCCTCGCGCGCGTGGCGACGCTGTCCTTCTTCACCAACGGGATCGTCCTCTTCGTGCTGCAATGGCTGCTGTTCGGCTACGCGATCCTGTGGCTCGTGCTCGGCCTCGATACGCTGCGACTCACCCAGCTCGTGCGGGTGCAGCGCACCTGGCGCGCACCGGTGGCCCTGCTCTCCGTGATCCTCACGCTCGTCCCGGTGCTCGGCGCGGCCTGGGCCGCGACGACGATCGACGCCGGTCGCAACCTGCTGGGAGACCTGTTCCGCGGCGCCCCGGCCGTCGAACCCGTGGACGGGCGCTACAACATCCTGCTGCTCGGCACGGACGCCGGGGCCGACCGGGAGGGACTCCGCGCCGACAGCATCTCCCTCGTCTCGGTCGACGCCGAGACCGGGGAATCGATCATCGTCGGTCTGCCCCGCGAGCTCAAGGACGCGCCGTTCCCCGAGGATTCGCCGCTGCATCCCGTCTACCCCGAGGGGTACTGCGACGAGGTCAACAACTACGAGGTCGTCGACGGCGGCGGCTACTACTGCTTCACGACCGGCAACCTGAACTCGCTCGTCACCGAGCTCGAGGACTCCGGCTCCCCGTCGTACACGGGCATGTACGAGGGCGCGCCCGCGTCGCCGGGCATCGAGGCGACCAAGGACGCCGTGAGCGGCGCGACGGGCCTCGAGGTGCAGTTCTACGTGCTCGTCAACATGGACTCGTTCTCGAACCTCATCGACGCGCTCGGCGGTGTCGAGATGGACGTGCGCGAACGCCTCCCGATCGGCGGCGATGCCGAGGGCAACGGCATCGAGGGATGGATCGAGCCGGGCAAGCAGCGGCTCGACGGCTTCACCGCGCAGTGGTACGCGCGCTCCCGCTACGGGTCCGAGGGCGGCGACTACTCGCGCATGGAGCGCCAGCGCGAACTGCAGGCGGCGATCCTCGCCCAGATGAACCCGGCGAACGTGCTCCTGAAGTTCCAGGATGTCGCGAAGGTCGGCGGGCAGCTCGTCGAGACCGACATCCCCGACACGATGCTCGGCCGCTTCGTCGACCTCGCCGCCAAGGCGCGCGCGCACGATCCCGTGAACGTCGAGCTCGTGCCCCCCGCGGTGGATCCGGAGAATCCGGACTACGCCGCGATCCACCAGATGGTCGCCGACGCGATCGCTTCGGCATCCGCGACCGACGAAGGCGGCGAGTAGCAGCATGAGCGATGTGCAGCAGCGGCCGGAGCCGGCCGCGGAGGTCGAGCGCGGTCAGGACGAGGCCCGGGGAGCCGGAGCGCCGCGTGCCGCGGGCCGCGCACGCCGGCCCGAGCGCAGGCGCTGGTGGGGCTTCGCGATCGTGTGCGGGTGGATTCTGGTCCTCGCGGGAGCGCTGCTCTTCGGCGCGGCGCTGTGGGTGCGGCGCACCTTCGGACCGGTCTCCGTCGATCAGCTGCTGACGAACCTGCCCGGCGGGGGCGGCGAGGGCGCCGGCGGGCAGGGACTCGTGATCAGCGGCGTGGTGACGGGCCTCGTGATCCCGGCGGCGGCGGTGCTCGTGGTCGCGCTCCTCGCCGAGAAGTCGCGGCGAGCGCTCCGCGCGCACGGGATCCCGCGTCCGGGATGGCCGCGGATCGGTGCACGCGCGACGGCTGCGGTCCTCGCGCTCGCGGTCCCCGCGGCAGGCGCCGTGTACGCCGCCGACACGATCGGCGTGCAGGAGTACGCCGAGGCCGTGATCCGCGAGCAGGTGACCGGCACGAGCATCGCCGACTTCTACGTCGCGCCGGAGCTCGAGGGCGGATCGCCCGGCCCGGGTGCAGCGGACGGAACCGCGGCCGATGCGGTCCCCGGCACGACCGACGACGGCCGGCGGCGGAACCTCATCGTGATCTACCTCGAGTCGATGGAGAACGCGTTCGCCGACGACGAGGTATTCGAGCGGAACATGCTCGAGCCCGTGCAGCGCGCCACCCGGGGATGGGACAAGATCCCCCGGCTGCGGCAGTACGAGGGCGGCGGCTGGACGATGTCGGGCATCGTCGCGACGCAGTGCGGGATCCCGCTGCGGTCGGCGGCCGCGGTCGCCGATACGACCGAGATGAACAAGTTCGGGTCGGCGCTCGATGCGACGGCCTCCTACATGCCCGGCGCGACCTGCCTGGGCGACGTGCTCGCCGACCGCGGCTACCGCAACGTGTTCATGGGCGGCGCCGATGCGAGCTTCGCCGGGAAGGGCGCGTTCCTGGCGTCGCACGGCTACGACGAGGTGCTCGACCTGCGGGAATGGCGCGCGCGCGGCGAAACGGAGACCCGCCCCGACTGGGGGCTGTCCGATCGCCGCCTCTTCGAGCTGGCGAAGGACGAGGTGGCGAGGCTGCACGAGGCGGACCAGCCGTTCAACCTGACGATGCTGTCGCTCGACACGCACGAGCAGCCGCACGCCTACGACTACTGCCCCGTGGACACCGAGGAGGAGATGACATCGATCACGACGTGCTCGATGCGTCAGGTCGCGGGGTTCATCGACGCCCTCGACAACCGCGGGTATCTCGAGGACACGACCGTCGTCGTCATGGGCGATCATCTGAAGGCGATCGGCGAGATGAACAGTTTCTGGGAGGAGATGCGGGGCATGCCCGACCGGAGCATCTTCAACCGGGTCTGGAGCCCGGACGGCGTGCGGTTCGCGCGGGCGGACATCGACCAGTTCAGCATGTACCCGACGCTCGTGGAGCTCGCGGGCGTCGAGCTCCCGGGGCACCGCGCCGGGATCGGCGTCTCGGCGCTCGCCCCCGAGCGGAAGGTCGCGCCTGGGTCGATCCTCGACCTCGAACCGAGCGCCTACGACGCGGTCGTGCGGTCCCGAGCGTCGGAGTTCTACCGCGACATCTGGCGCGCGGATCCGGAAGCGGTCGACGCGGAGGCCTCCGAATCCGCCCCATGACACCGCTTCCATCGGGATGCGCCGGACGGCCGCGCATGCCGCGCGCAGCGCGACGGACGGCGTCGAATGGAACGGCTGCGAAGCGCGGGATGCACGGGCGACGTGCGCGCGCGTGACCTAGACTGTCAGGGTTTGCCCACGAACGAGGAGAATCCCCCATGCGCGTGACCGCGGTACTGGTCGCCTACAACCGGCGCGAGCTGTTGCGCGAGTCGCTGCTCGCGCTCGCGGCGCAGAGCCGGCCGGTCGACCGTCTGGTCGTCATCGACAACGCGTCCGACGACGGCGCCGCCGACGTGGCCGCGGAGATGCTCGACTCCTGGGGGGAGCGCGCACGGCTCGTGCGGCTCACCGACAACACGGGCGGCGCCGGCGGCTTCGCCGTCGGGATCGCCGCCGCCGTCGCCGAGGACGGGATCGACTGGGTCTGGGTGATGGACGACGACACCGTGCCAGGACCCGACGCGCTCGCCGGCGCGCTCGCCGCGCACGAGCGCTATCGTGCGAGCGGGCAGGACGATCTCGCGGTGATGGGCTCCCGGGTGGTGTGGACGGACGGGAACGACCACCCCATGAACACGCCGAAGGCGAAGATCCGCGCCGATATCGACGAGCGCGAGCGCGCCGCGGCGGCGGGGGGCATGGAGATCCGCTCGATCTCGTTCGTGTCCGCCTTCCTGCGGGCCGACCGCGTCCGCGGGCTCGGTCTACCGATCGCGGACTACTTCCTGTGGAACGACGACTTCGAGTACTCCGCCCGTCTGCTGCGCGGCGCTCGCGGACTCTACGTGCCCGGATCCGTCGTCACGCACAAGACGGCGAAGCGCGGGTCGAGCGACGCGGATCCCGGCGCGCGCTTCTACTTCGAGGTGCGCAACAAGATCTGGGTGTTCCGCCTGAGCAAGGCGCTCTACCCGTGGGAGAAGGCGCTCTACATCGCGGCGACGGCCCGTCGCTGGTTCCGCACGTTCCGCGCCTCGGGGGACCGCGCGCAGCTGCGGGACTGCCTGCGGCGCGGCTGGCGCGACGGGTGGCGCACCCGACCGCGCCCGACGCGCGCGGTCGTGCGCGACGCCGACGTGCCAGTGGACGTGATGGTGTCGGTCGAGAAGCTCTCGAAGCTCGGCGAGCGGTAGCGGTCGCGGCGGATAGGCTGAGCACCATGCCGAGCCTCGAGTCAGACCCCCCCGTTCGGAGCGCCGACTTCTCGCTCCTGCTGCCGGTCTACGCCGGCGACGATCCCGGGTTCCTGCGGATCGCGTTCGACAGCTCGACCGTCGGGCAGACCCTGCGCCCGGCAGAGGCCGTGATCGTGCAGGACGGCCCCGTGCCGGAGGCTCTCGCCGGGGAACTCGCGCGGATCGAAGCGGAATCGCCGATCCCGACCCGCATCGTGCGCCTGCCCGAGAATCGCGGACTCACGGCCGCCCTGAACGCGGGCCTGGACGTGTGCTCCTCTCCGGTGGCGGCGCGGATCGACGCCGACGACTTCTCGGTGCCCGAGCGGTTCGCGCAGCAGTGGCCGCTGCTCGAAGCGGGATACGACCTCGTCGGCACCGGCATGGCCGAGTTCGACGACGACCCCGGGGCGACCGGGGCGCTCCGGGTGCCGCCGGTCGGGGCCGATCGGATCCGGGATCACGCGCGCACGCACAACCCGTTCAACCACCCGACGATGATGTACCGCATCGCGGCGATCGAGGGCGTCGGCGCCTACGAGCCCTTCGGCAAGATGGAGGACTACTGGCTCGGGATCCGGCTGATCGACGCGGGCGCCCGCGTCGAGAACATCGCCGAACCGCTCGTCCACTACCGCGTCGGGTCGGGCGCGTTCGCCCGTCGCGGCGGCTGGAGCGAGGCGCGGACGGAATGGCGGCTGCAGCGCGAGATGCTGCGGATGGGGTTCGTGACCCGCGCAGAGTATGCCCGCAACGTCGTGATGAAGGGCGTCTACCGCCTGCTCCCCGCGGGAGTGAAGCGGGTGCTCTTCCGCAGCCTCGTCGGGCGGGGACTGCCGGGGGACCGGGCCGCCGGATCCTGATCCACCGCTCCCGGATCCGGGGGCGGTGGTACATTGCTCTGTTGTGGGGGCTGGGGGAAGCATGGGTGACGCACGTCTGCATCGGGCCGATGGCGGTCGCGCGCGGCAGGTGCCGCGCGCCGTCGGAGCGCTCGCGCTCGTCGCCGCGCTGCTGCTGCCGCTGCCCGGCCTCGCGTCGCCGGCGCGCGCCGAGCAGGGCCCCGGGGCGCAGCCGATGGTGGAGGCACCTGGAGGCGCGGACCCCGTTCCCGAAGCGGAAGATGCCGATGCCGGCGGGACCGCCGCGGCGAACGGCGCCGATTCGAGCGGTGCTGCGGATCCCGGAACCGGCTCGGCGGATGCCGGCTCGTCGGATACGGACGCGCAGCGCCCGCCCGCGGGCGGGGACCCGGATACCGCTGCGGAGCAGACGGAGCAGCGGGCCGCGGACGGGGCATTCCCGGATTCGGGAGACGATCCGACCGCGAACGAGCACGGCACCGAGGACGACGAACCACGAGGACCGAACGGCGGCATCGCCTCCGACTCGCCGGGTCCGGCCGATGCGAAGACCGGGCCGCGGCCCGGGGCCGTCGCCGGGCTGCCGGGCCTGGCGCTCACCGGTCGTCCGCTCATCGGAGACGACTACCCCGCGAAGTACAAGAACCTGCCGTGGCCGAACGATCCCCGATTCATCTGGGACGAGTGGAACTTCGCCTACCGGCAGTGCACCTCGTTCGTCTCGTGGCGGCTGAACTCGGTGAACGATGTGCCCTTCTCGAACCAGTACAAGGGCGTATGGGCCTGGGGCAACGCCGGCGAGTGGGCGGACTCCGCGCGCAGCGTCGGGATTCGCGTCGACCGGACGCCGCAGGTCGGGGCCGTGGCCTGGAGCGGACCGTACTACGTGGGCGCCTCGGGATTCGGGCACGTCGCCTGGGTCGCCGACGTGCTCTCGGACGGCCGCGTGGTGATCGAGGAGTACAACGCGGGATGGGCTGGCGCCTACAGCACGCGCACGGTCGCCCCGACCGACTTCCAGGGATACATCCACATCAAGGACCTGCCGAACGTCTACACGAACGACGCGGACGGCGACGGCATCTCGGACTCCGAGCAGATGATGCCGTGGAACTCGGACGTGAACGGCGACGGACTGCCCGACGCGGTCGGGTTCTTCGACGACGGAGTGCGGGTCGCGCTGAACTCGCCGACCGGGCTCGGCGCCGAGAAGCTCTGGAGCAGCCGCTTCGGATCGGGGAGCACGTCGGGCAACTGGCGCCGCGAGACGGCGCCGCGCTCCCTGGTCGACGTGAACGGCGACGGGAAGGCCGACGTCGTGGGCTTCGCGGGGGACGGCGTGCACGTGGCGCTCAGCACCGGCTCGGCGTTCGGTGCGAGCTCGCGCTGGGTCGCCGGTTTCGGGGAGCGGGACGGATGGACGGTGCAGGCGCACCCGCGGACGCTCGCGGATGTGACCGGCGACGGCCGGCCCGACGTGGTCGGGTTCGGCAGCGACGGGGTGTACGTCGCGGTGAACACCGGCAAGAGCTTCTCAGCGCCGACCCGGTGGTACGGGGGGTTCCACCCCGGAAGCGGCTGGTCGGTCGAGCAGACGCCGCGGTGGATCGCCGATGTGAACGGCGACGGCAAGGCCGACGTGGTGGGCATCGCGCGTGGCGGCGTCGCCGTGGCGCTCAGCACGGGCAAGGGGTTCGCCGGTGCGAAGGTGTGGACGGCGGACTTCGGCGGCGCGAAGGGGTGGAGCACGGAGCGGCACCCGCGTGCGCTCGCCGACATGAACGGTGACGGCCTGCTCGACGTGGTGGGTTTCTCGAACGCCGGGCCTCGCGTCGCCCTGAACACCGGGGCCTCCTTCGGGCCGCTCCGCAGTTGGGGCGATGGTTTCAGCCAGGACGCCGGATGGCGCGTCGGGAGGCACCCCCGCGTGCTCGCCGACGTCGACGGCGACGGCCGGGCCGACATCGTCGGATTCGCGAACGACGGGGTGCACGTCGCGCTCAGCACCGGCACCGGGGCGCAGGCGAGCCGTCGGTGGAGCACCGCGTTCGCGTCGTCCGGCTGGCTCAACGGGGTGTCTCCGCGCACGGTCGCCGACGCGAACGGCGACGGGAAGGCCGACCTCATCGGGTTCGGCGGAGCCGGGGTCTACGTCGCTGCGAGCAGCGGGAACGGCTTCGGCTCGGCGGTGCTGCAGCTCCGCGCGCTGGGATCCAATGCCGCCGCCGGATCCTGGAAGGTCGCATCGCATCCGCGCGCGATGACGGTGCGGTCCCTCGGAAACCGGACCGCGCCTGCGATCTCGGGCACGGCGCGCGTGGGCGGCACGCTCACGGCGAAGCCCGGCGCCTGGGGGCCGACGCCGGTCACCGTGACACGGCAGTGGCTGCGGGACGGAGCCGCGATCGCCGGGGCGACCGGCACGAGCTACCGGCTCGTCCCTGCGGACCTCGGTGCGCGCGTCACCCTGCGGGAAGCCGCCGCGAAGCCCGGCTTCGCGCGGACGAGCCGCGTGTCGTCCGCTCAGACCGTCGCGAAGGGCGTGCTGACCGCGTCGACGCCGACCATCTCGGGAACCGTCGGGGTCGGCCGCACCGTTGCCGCCCAGCCCGGCGCCTGGGGCCCGTCGCCCGTCGCATTCTCGTATCAGTGGAACCGCAACGGTTCGCCGATCCCTGGCGCCACGGGCGCGCGCTACACGATCCGGAAGGACGACGTGGCGCGGCGGATCAGCGTGACCGTGACCGGTACGAAGCCGGCGTACACCGCCGCGTCCCGGACGTCGGCGTCGGTGCGCGCCCCGGGGACGCCGGTCGTGCCGTCGACGAGCCCGTTCGTCGACGTGCCGCAGTCGCACCGCTTCGCCAAGCACATCTCGTGGATGTACGCGACCGGATACGCGGTCGGCACGAAGACTCCCCATGGGGTGCAGTACCAGCCGGACGCCCCGGTGACGCGCGGCGCGATGGCGGCCTTCATGTTCCGGATCGAGGCACTGAAGACGTATGCGCCCCCGAAGTCGCCCGCGTTCGTGGACGTGCCCCCCGGCTCGACCTTCTACACGCCGGTCTCGTGGATGCGCGAGACCGGGCTGGCCGTCGGCAAGCCTGCGGCCGGCGGCACCGCGTACGCGCCGGCCGAACCGGTGTCGCGCGGCGCGATGGCGGCCTTCATCACCCGGCTGGAGGCGCCGGCGGGGTGGCAGCCGCCCGCGAGATCCCCGTTCGTCGACGTCCCGACCGATCACCCGTTCTACCGTCCGATCGCCTGGATGCACGAGGCGGGGATCGCGGCGGGCGTGCGGACCCCGGCCGGGCTCGAATACCGGCCGGCCGATCCGGTGAACCGCGGCGCGATGGCGGCGTTCCTCTACCGAATGGAGACGCAGGCGCGGTCGTGAGCCGCCTGCCGGATGTCTGCGGCCGGGCGGAGGCATGCTCCTCCGCCCGTTGGAACGGCGCGAGTTCGGCCGAACCCTCCCGCCATTCGGATTGTCGACAATGGTGCGAAGCGCCGCGTATGCTGAGTGGGTTCATTTCGCTGAGGGGACTCACATGCACACTGCACTTTCCGTTTCGCCCGGGAGATCGCGCGCGTCGACCGCTCTCAGGGCGATCGCGCTGCTGGTCGGCGTTCTGACGCTCTGCTTCGGCGCGGTGCTGGCGAACGCCCAGCCGGCGCTCGCCGTCGGCGAGAAGATCACCGGCACCCTGTCGGGTTGGAAGAACGAGACGACCGATTACACGAAGGTGTCGGTCGGCATCAGGAACGCGAACGGTTCCGGGGGCGAATCCTGGACCGGCGGTGATATCGACGCGAACGGGAAGTTCACGATCACCGGATTCGCGCCGGGCACCTACTACCTCGACGCGATGGTGTGGAACGGCACCGGAAGCCCCGACAACGCCCTGCAGTCCGCGCAGATCCTCGATCTGGGAGCGGTCGACACCATCACGGTGAACGCGGGGCAGACGGTCACGAAGAACGCGACCATGCTCAAGGCCTCGGCCAAGATCAGCGGCAAGATCACGGTGCAGGACAAGGATCGGGCCCAGGTGATCGTCGACCAGAAGATCGGCGATCGGTGGGTCACCGTCGGCTCGGCATGGAGCGGTCCCGGGCTCGCACCGGTGAACTACGCCACCTTCGGCCTCGTTCCGGGCACCTACCGCGCGGTGTTCCTCGCGTTCGACAACGGAGAATCGCCGGAGCAGATCTGGTGGGACGACGTGTTCGGCGAGCAGCTCGCGAAGCCCATCTCGCTCGCCGCCGATCAGAACCGGACCGGGATCAACGCGCTCTTCCGCACGGACTTCGACACCCGCCCCACCGGGGTCTCCGTGACCGGAACCCCGCGCGTCGGATCGAAGATCTCGGCGAAGCTCAACGGGGCCTGGTCCCCGAATCCCGACGCCATCGAGTACCGGTGGAGCCCGGTCGGGAGCGGCGGGCCGGGCGGCCCGGCCCAGGTGACGGGGGCGACGTACACTCCGACCGCCAGCGATGCGGGCGGTACCGTGCTGCTGCAGGTGACTGCGACGCGCAGCGACCGGAAGATGGACTTCGTCGAGACCACGGTGAAGATCCAGCCGGGTGTGCTCACCGCGCCAGTGCCTACGGTGTCGGGCTCCGCAGTCGCGGGGGAGCCGCTCACAGCGAATGCAGGCGCCTGGGGGCCGGGCCAGGTCGCGCTGAAGTACCAGTGGCTGCGCAACGGCGACGCGGTCTCCGGGGCCACCTCCGCGTCGTTCACGCCGGCTGCCGCCGACGCGGGCGCGCAGGTCTCGGTGCGGGTGACCGGTTCGCAGGCCGGGTACACGACCCAGTCGAAGACGTCGGCGGCGGTCACGGTCAAGCCGGGGATGCCGTACACCGATGTGCCCGCCGGGCACGCGTTCTACAAGCCGATCAAATGGATGTACGTCAACGGCTACGCGGCGCCCGCTCCGAAGTTCTATCCGGGGAATGCGATGACGCGCGGTGCGATGGCGACGATGCTCCAGCGCATCAATGACAGCGATTATCAGCCGTCGGCGTCACTGAAGCTGCCGTACTCGGATGTGCAGAAGACGGATACGCATTACAAGGGCATCGCGTGGATGTACGAGAACGGGTATGCGGCGAAGGCGTCGAAGTACCACGCGGGCAACGCGGTGACGCGCGGTGCGATGGCGACGTTCATGCAGCGCATGAAGGCTCCGACGTATCAGCCGAGCGGGAATCTTCCGTACACCGATGTGAAGAAGACGGATACGCATTACAAGGGCATCGCGTGGATGACGGAGAACGGGTACGTTGCTCCGGCGTCGAAGTATCGCGCTGACGCTCCGCTCACGCGCGGTGCGATGTCGGCGTTCCTGAACCGCATCTTCGCCTGAATCTCGGAGGGAGCACATGTTGATTGAGCATCATGCAATCGAACCCGCGCTCTCGCAGCGCTCACCGCGGTTCGTCAGAGCGCTCGCGCTGCTGATCGGCGTCGCGCTGCTGTGCCTGGGACTGGTGTTCACCGGTACTCAGCCCGCGCACGCCGCCGGCTACACGGTGAGCGGCACGCTCAGCTTCCCAGCGAGCACGCCGAGTGCGTTGAAGCAGCCGGTGAAGTACACGGATTCCGACAGCCAGGGCATCTACCTCACCCTGTACGAGGCGAAGTCCGGCACCGTCACGGGGTGGGAGCTCGGCACGGACGCGAACGTGACCTTCGATCCGAATACGGGGGCGTGGGCGGTCAAGAACGTTCCCAACGGGAAGTATCGGCTGACCATCAGCCTCCACCTCCCGAAGAACGGCACCGCCCCGGGAACGAACAAGGAAATCACGGTCAACAACGCCAATGTGGCCGCAGGCAAGACCGCCTTCACCGAGAGCGGTCGCCTGCGAGCCTCGTTCGCGGTGTGCGGCTGGAAGTCGACCGACAGCGTCTCCCACTACGTGCGCAACACCGCGACCGGCGCGGTCACGAAACTGCAGCCCGCTCAGAGCGGCTGGGTGCAGCCGAGCACGCAGTGCCCGCCCGAGGTCGGCTACGGGAACTACGATCTTCCCGCCGCAGGCATCCCCGCGGGAAACTACACCGCGTACACGGTGTGGAACGGCGTGACCCAGTACTACACCGGGAAGGACAAGCCCACGTCCTGGAGCGCGTCCAAGGCCCAGGTGTTCCCCGTGAAGGTCTGGGAGGGCAACTGGATCCAGACGCTCTACGAGAAGGTGACGCCGTACGCCGATGTGCCGAAGGGGCACACCTTCTTCGCGCCGGTCGCGTGGATGTACGAGAACGGGTACGCGGCGAAGGCCGTCAACTTCTACCCGGCGAACACGATGACGCGCGGTGCGATGGCGACGATGCTCCAGCGCATCAATGACAGCGATTATCAGCCGTCGGCGTCGCTGAAGCTGCCGTACTCGGATGTGCAGAAGACGGATACGCATTACAAGGGCATCGCGTGGATGTACGAGAACGGGTATGCGGCGAAGGCGTCGAAGTACCACGCGGGCAACGCGGTGACGCGCGGTGCGATGGCGACGTTCATGCAGCGCATGAAGGCTCCGACGTATCAGCCGAGCGGGAATCTTCCGTACACCGACGTGAAGAAGACGGATACGCATTACAAGGGCATCGCGTGGATGACGGAGAACGGGTACGTTGCTCCGGCGTCGAAGTATCGCGCTGACGCTCCGCTCACGCGCGGTGCGATGTCGGCGTTCCTGAACCGCATCTTCGCCTGAGGAAGATGATGACGAGAACGGCGTTCCGGCCCCGCGCACCGCACGGGCGGGACGCCGTTCCCGTTTCGGCGTCCGTGAACCGCACGGGCCGCCCGGCTAGGCTGGAGCGCATGTCCAGCTTCCTCACGCGCGCCTCGAAGACCGCCCTCGCCCTCGCGCTCGGGATCGGCATGCTGCTCCCGGCGTCGGTCGCGCAGGCGGCTCCGGTCGGGGCGGTCGCGCGGACGGTGGAGTCCGCGCCGACGCCGACGCCCGACGACGAGTCCGCACCGGAGTCGCCGCCCGCGGACCCGGCAGCACCCGAAGCCTCGACCGACGCCGACGGTGCAGGCGCCGCCCCGGAAACGCAGGTCCAGGCCCCGCCGATTCCGGATGACGCGCAGGCCGGAACCGGAACGTCACCGCAGGCGGACGACAAACCGCTGATTCCGATGCTGGATCCGAACGAGAACTGGAACGTCGACATCCCGCAGATCCTGGCCGCCATTCCTGCGGGCGCGCTGCCCTCGGACGGATTCGCCCCCGGCTTCATCATCTCAGACGGGCACATGTACCACGGGGGGTCGATGACGGCGGCGCAGATCCAGCGTCTGCTCGAGCGCGAGGTCCCGCGCTGCAAGATCGGAGACCCGGGGAAGGAAGCGGGAAAGCCGATCTACGGCTCGAAGGTGGCGGACACCTGCCTGCGCGGTCTCACGACGAAGACCGAGAGCCGCGCGGCGAACGCGTACTGCACGGCCTACGCCGGCTCCGCGCGCGAGACCGCGGCGCAGATCATCGCGAAGGTCGGGCGCGCCTGCGGGGTGAGCCCGAAAGTGCTGCTCGTCCGGCTGCAGCTCGAGCAGAGCTTGATCTCCGATGCCTGGCCGACCGTACGCCAGTTCTCGTACGCCATGGGATGGAACTGCCCCGATTCCGGCCCGGGCAACTCGGCGAACTGCAACAACGGGACCGCCGGCTTCCTCGACCAGGTCTACGGCTCCGCCTGGCAGATCAAGCGATACCAGGCCCGGCCGAGCGAGTACAACTACCACGCGTTCCGGAACAACACGATCAAGTGGCACCCGAACGCCGGGTGCGGCACGTCGTCCGTGTACATCTCGAACCAGGCCACCGCTGCGCTCTACATCTACACGCCGTACCGGCCGAACGCGGCTGCGCTGAACGCCGGGTGGGGCGAGGGCGACGCGTGCTCGTCCTACGGCAACCGCAACTTCTATCAGTACTACCGCGCCTGGTTCGGATCGCCGAAGACCCGCTACGGCGACATCCCGACGTCGCACGCGTTCTACAAGCACATCGAATGGATGGGGGCGCGCGGCTACGCGGCGAGCGGGGCTGATGCGCCCGCCTTCAACCCGGCGAACGCGACGACGCGCGGCGCGATGGCGACGTTCCTGCGGCGCATGATCGAACCCGGCTATACTCCCAGCGCGAATCTCAAGCTCCCGTACGCGGATGTGCCGAAGTCGAACCCCCACTACGCGGGCATCGCCTGGATGTACGAGCGCGGGTACGCCGCGAAAGCCGCGAAGTTCAACCCGGGAAGCAGCACGACGCGAGGCGCGATGGCCACCTTCCTCTACCGCCTCGAGGACGGCGCCAAGGACGGCGTGACCGCGAAACCGCCCTACACCGACGTGCCCGCGGACTCGACCCACGCGAAGGGCATCGCCTGGATGGCGAAGCAGGGCTACGCCGCGGCCGGCCCGAGCAACCCGGAGTTCCGGCCCGCCGACCCCGTATCCCGCGGCGCGATGGCCGCGTTCCTGTACCGGATCTACGCCTAGCGCCCCAGCGGCCGCTGGTATTCTGAGTCCGACCGCCGACCTTCCGTCGGCGGTCGGGCGCTGTAGGAGGATGAAGAACCACGTGAGTCTCCGCACCAGGATCGTCGACACGCTCGCCAGTCCCCGACTGCTCCCGGCTCGCGAGGCCGCTCGCACCGCATCGCGGCGCGTCCGCGGCGGTGTCATGCGCGGGCGGATGGCGGTGACCCGGGGGTCCGTGCCGGGCCTCCTCAGCATCGTCGTGCCGATGTACAACGTCGAGCGCTACATCGGCGAGTGCCTCGAGTCGCTGATGCGGCAGAACTACGCGCGAGTGCAGATCATCGTCGTCGACGACGGTTCGCCCGATCGCAGCTACGAGGTCGCCAGGCGGTACGCGCGCCGCGATCCGCGCATCGAGATCGTGCGGCGGGAGAACGGCGGCCTGAGCGCCGCGCGCAACACCGGGATGCAGCACGCGCGGGGCGAGTTCCTCGCCTTCCTCGACAGCGACGACTTCGTCGACCGCCACGCCTACAGCGACGCGATCGACATGCTGCGCCGATCCGGATCGGACTTCGCGGTGATGCCCTACCGGCGGGAGCTCGGAGGCGAGTTCCCGCCGGCGGGCGCCTGGATCGGCGCCGCGCACGAGGTCGACCGGGTCGCGACGACGTTGAGCGAGTTCCCGGACATCATGGTCAACGCCGTCGCCTGGAGCAAGGTGTACCGTCGGGAGTTCTGGGAGCGCCACGGTTTCCAGTTCCCCGTCGGCCTGCTCTACGAGGATCAGGCGGTGTCGATGGCCGCCTACGCCGCGGCCGATTCGTTCGACGTGCTGTCGCGCGTCAGCCTGAACTGGCGCATCCGCGAGGACCGGTCGTCGATCACGCAGAGCAGCATCTCGGCGAAGAACCTCCACGCGCACCACATCGCGGTGCGGGATTCGCTCGAGAACCTCGAGGACTACGGGGCGCTCGAGGCGCGCGATATCCGCATCACGCACATCCTCAACAACAACTTCGGCGAGTTCCTGGTCGAGATCCGGCGCATGAGCGACGAGGCCTGGGCCGAGTTCTCGCACTCGCTGCACTACCTCAGCGACCTCATGACCCCCGCGCTCTGGCGGCGCATCGAAGCGCGCAAGAAGGTCATGATCGGGCTGTGCGCGGCCGACCGGCGCGACCTCGCGCTGCGATTCCTCGAGCAGCAGGGGTGGGATCGCGACCACTTCGGGGGGCCGGTGGCGGGCGACCGCATCCTCGCCGAGCTGCCGATGCGCGAGGAGCTGCGCTCGGTGCTCCCCGACGGGGCGTTCGTCTTCTCCGATCTCGAGACCCCGCTCGAGGCGGCGGTGCGCGACATCGCCGTTGGTGCGGACGGCGTCGAGCTCTCGCTCTTCGCGCACGTCAACCACCTGCGCATCGACGTCGACCCCTACGAGCTCGAGCTCGTGCTCGTCGCGCCGGACGGAACGCGCTCCGTGCTCGCGCACGAGCGCGTCGTCGATGCGCGCAGCGCGCTCGGCTTCACCCGGCGCTACGCCGAGATGGCCTACGGCGCAGTGCGCGCGCGTATCCCGTTCGGGCTGCTGGACGCCGACGGGGTGTACGGTCTCGAGGCGACGATCTCGAGCGGCGAGTTCGTGCGCACCGGGGTCGTCATGACGGAGGGGCACACCGCGCTCCGTCGCGCCGAGGCCCTCGGCGGCGCCGGCGAGGGGATCGACGGAGCCGTGCGCACGATCGCGCTCGAGAAGGAGGGCGAGGCGTATCGGCGCTCGCCCGCGCTGCTGCGGGTCGAGCGGCCGGCGGTCGTGATCGAGGAGGCGGCGGTGCGCGGAGACCGCGTGGCGCTCCGGCTCGCGAGCGAGCGGCCGCTGACCGAGGCGTTCCTGCGCCGCTACGACGACCGCTTCGCGCTGCGCCGCTCGGTGGAGCGCGTGCGCGCCGACGGGGACGGTCGGTGGGCCGTCGAGCTGCAGCTGCCCCCCGCCGGTCTCGGCGAGCGCGGCCCGTTCGAGTACGTGCTCACGGTGCAGGAGGGCGCGGACCGGGACGGCGCAGGCGAGGCGCATCTTCCCTCGGTGCTCGGCGCGCGGATCGACGGCGCGGGATCGCGCGTGCACATCGGCAGGCAGGCGCATCGCAGCGATGAGCGATCCGGCGGAACGCTGATCGTCGACCTCGACGGCGCGGTGCTCGTCACGAACGTCTCGATGCCTCCGGAGCATCTGAGCTTCGAGCTGGACGCGTCAGCAGCTGCGGGCGATGCCCTGGAACTCCGGGCGACCGGTGCGAACTCCGAGATCCGGGTCGAGATCGACCGTGGAACGGGACTGCGTGCTCGGCTCCCGTTGCTCGAGGACCGCTGGGGTCTCGGCCCCGTCATGATCGGCAGCGGACGCTACGAGTTCTCGGGCCGCACGGGACAGGCCGAGGCGCGCCCGTATCTCGCCGCGGACCTCGCGGCCCGCCTGCCGATCGAGCTGCGGGACGAACGCTGCCGTATCGTCGTGGAGCGCGACGAACGCGGCATCGCCACCGTCGACGTGCTTCCGCCGCGTCGCGAGAGCGAGCTCGGCGGCGGCGACGTCTGGCGCATGCGCGACTGGTCGCGCTCCCTCTCCGCCGAGACCGGGCGCCGATCCGTGCTCTTCCGCAATCGCTACGGCGAGGAGGCGAACGACTCGGCGCTCGCGGTGCACCGCGAGCTGCAGCGGCGGGGCAGCGACCTCGAACTCATCTGGGCGGTGAAGGACCACTCGGTCCGCGTCCCCGAGGGCGGCAGGGCCGTGATCGAGGAGAGCCGCGAGTACTTCGAGGCGTTCGGCACCGCGAACTACGTGATGGTGAACGTCCACCAGCCCGACTGGTTCCGCAAGTCGGAGGGGCAGGTGCTCATCGAGACGCACCACGGGTACCCCTTCAAGCTGCAGGGCCGTCGCTGGTGGGATCGCCTCGGATTCGGCGGCGAGCGCCAGGAGTCCTTCTTCACCCGGGCCGAGGAGTGGGACTACCTCGTCTCGCCCGCGCGCTACGCCACGGAACCGCTCATGCAGTTCTACCGCGAGGACGCCCAGCCGCCGACCGAGATCCTCGAGATCGGCTACCCGCGCAACGACGCCCTGCTCGACGACGCGGCTCCGGAACTGCGACGCGCGACGCGCGAGCGCCTGGGCATCGCGCCGGGCACGCGCGCAGTGCTCTACGCCCCGACCTACCGGGATGCGCTCTCGTCGAATCAGATGTCGGCGCAGATGGTCGACTTCCTCGATGCCGAGCGCCTGGTGCGCGAGCTCGGAGACGGCTACGTGCTGCTCATGCGCGGGCACCCGTTCAACGCGGGCACGACCTCGGGCGAGGCCGAGAAGTACATCGACGTCACGGACTACCCCGACATCAACCACTTGATCCTGGCCTCGGATCTCGCGATCCTCGACTACTCGTCGCTCAGGTTCGACTACGCGCTGACCGGCAAGCCGTCGCTGTTCTACGTTCCGGACCGCGAGAGCTACTTCGCCGGGCGCGAGAGCTTCGTGCCCTATGAGGGGACCTCGCCGGGGCCGTATCTGACCGACCAGGCGGCGCTCACCGCGGCCATCCGCGACGCGGATCGGATCGGTGCGGCCTACGAGCCGGAGCGGCTCCGATTCGTGCGGGAGTTCATGGAGCTCGAGGACGGGCACGCCGCGGCGCGTCTCGTGGATCGCGTGTTTGTGCCGCGCGGCGACGCCTGACACACTGGGACGATCATGGAGTTCGGCCTTCCGAGGCGAACGAGGCCGAGGAATGGGGTGCAGGACGGCATGGCCACACGGCGCATACTGATCCGTGCGGGACGACCTCCGCACGATACGACCTCCAACGAGGGGGCGGTCGCGTGGGGGCCGTGGGGGCACTTCGCGGGCAATGCCGGCAACATGGTGTTCAGCGATTCGGTCTACGAGACCCTGAACGTGCCCGGCGCCGAGATCACGTGCGACGCCTACGCGCCCGAGCGCTACGACTTGACGCAGCGCGACGCCGACGAGGTGAACGAGCGCTACGACGTCTACGCGATCCCGCTCGCGAACGCCTTCCGCAACGACTACGCCGAGGGGCCCCTGGTGCGGCTGACGAGTTTCATCGAGAAGCTCAGGATCCCGGTCGTCGTCGTGGGCGTCGGCGGCCAGGGCGCTATCGGCAAGGGCGCGGCCGGGCTGTCCCCTCGGGCGCAGGAGAACGTCCGACGCTTCGTCGCCGCGGTGCTCGAGCGGTCGCACTCCATCGGCCTGCGCGGCGAGTCGACCCGGGGGATGCTCGCCGAGCTGGGATTCTCCGAGCCCGATGTCGACGTGATCGGCTGCCCCTCCCTGTACCGCATGGGGCGCGACTTCGCCGTGGAGCGGCGGGTCGAACGCATCACGGCCGATTCGCCGCTCGCGGTCAACCTGGAGTCGAAGCTGCCGATCGCCGCGGACTTCTACCGGGCCAACGAGGCCGCGTACTCCGATCTGGTCTCCGTGTTCCAAACGCTCTACGGGGCCGAGCTGCTGCTGTGGGGGACCGAGATGCCGCGGGCGTTCACCGCGGGCACCCCCACCTCGATCTCGCACCCGGCGTATCGCGAGGGCCGGATCAGGTTCTTCACGAACCCGCGGTCGTGGCGCGACTTCCTCGCGGACCGCGACTTCTCGTTCGGCACCCGGATCCACGGCAACATCACCGCGCTCACCGCGGGAACCCCGGCGTTCGTGCTGACCACCGATCTCCGCACGCAGGAGCTCGTCGACTACCACGGCATCCCGCACGCGCGGTTCGACGAGACCGTGCGCTCCGGCCGGTACCTCGCGGCCGACCTGTACGAGCGCGCCGACTACGCGGACTTCAACGCCCGGATGCCCGGAAACTGGGATCACTACCACGCCTTCCTCGAGTCGAACGGACTGGCCCACATCCACGAGGAGGGCAACGCCCACCCCGAGTACGCGACGCGACTGGCGGACGCGGCGGCGACCCCGGGCATCGTGCCGGTGTCCGCGGCTCACACTCCCGAGATCGCGACCCGCCTCAGCTGGCTGTGGCAGGGGCGCGCGGCGGATCGGGACCGACCGACGGGCGGCTACCGGCCGGAGTTCCCGCTCGACCGCACGGATGCGCAGTCGCTGCGCCAGCAGCTCGACCGGGTCACCGGTCAACTCGCCGAGCAGCGCGCGGCGAATGCGGAGCTCGAAGCGCGCCTGGACGCGCGCCTCGCCGAGCTCGAGGCGTTCAAGTCGTACCTCAACCGCCCGGTGGGGGCGCGCGTGAGGAGCGCGATCGCGAGGCGCCTGCCGGGCGGGCGCGGCTGACATGGCGGGCACGCTCCGCGCGCATGTCGAGCCCGACGGCGTGCATTTCGCTGCGGCGGGCACGGCGGAGACGACGGTCGACGTGCACATCGCGGGGCGGCGGGTCTGGTCGTGCAAGGCGCCGGCGACCGGCTACGGAGTGGTGCCCTGGCCCGAGGCGCTGCTGCCGCGGCTCATCGGGGCGGCGGAGTGCGAGGTGCACCGCGCATCCGACGACCGCCCGCTCTGGCGCGGCGAGGTGCGCTGGTCCGACGCGGCCGACGGCCCCGACCTGCGCGACGCGCTCGGCCGCGACGTCGTCGTGAACAAGTGGGGCAGGATCAGCCACAGCTTCGCGGGCGACGGGGCCGAGGCGCAGCGCCGGATCCTCAGCCTCGCATCGCGCGTGCTCCAGACGCTCGAAGGGCTCGGGTTCCCGACCTTCGCGGTCGGCGGGACGCTGCTCGGCGCGGTGCGGTCGTCGGCGCTGCTGCCCCACGACGACGATGCCGACCTGGCGTACCTCAGCGAGCACTCCCACCCGTCGGATCTCGTGGTCGAGAACGCGCGCGTCGAGGCCGCGCTCGGCGCGATCGGCCTGCGCGTGGTCCGGCACAGCTGGGCCCACCTGCAGGTCGCCGAGACGGTCGCGAGCGGGGAGACGGAGTTCTACGTCGACGTGTTCACCGCGTTCTTCCGCAACGGCGAGTTCTGCGAACCGATCCATGTGCGCGTGCCCGAACGGGAGGTGCGGATCCTCCCGTTGTCGTCCGTGCGCATCGGCGACGAGACGTTCCCGGCGCCGGCAGACCCGGCCGCCTGGCTGGCCGCCTGCTACGGCCCCGATTGGCGCACGCCCGATCCCGGGTTCGCATTCGAAACGCCGCGAGACACCGTGCGCCGCTTCTACGCCTGGTTCGGCAACTACAACCTGCACCGGAACACCTGGCAGGAGGCGTACCTCGCCGGCGACCCGATCGCGGCCGATGTCCCGATCCCCGAGTTCGAGCGCCGCGTCGTCGAGGCCGCCGGGCCCGACGGAACCGTCCTCGACCTCGGCTCGGGCTCGGGCGAGTCGGCGCTGCGGCTGCAGCGCTCCGTGCGCTCGGTGCGGTGCTTCGACTACGCCTGGGCCGCGCCGTGCCACTCGCACGAGTCGGTGACGTCCCGCGTCGTGAATCTGCGCGACTACGCCGCTGCGGTCGGCGTGCTGCGCGAAGCGATCCGCGCGGAGCGCGCGGCCGGAGCGACCCGGATCGTCGTCGCGGTGAACCGCCTGCTGGCCGGGCAGGACCCGACGGGTCGGGCGGAGATCTTCGCCGTCATCGGGTTCCTGCTCCGGGCGGGCGCGCGCGTGCTGGTCTGCGAGTATGCGACGCTGGGAGACTACGAGTTCGAGCGCCCCACGAGCTGGCACCTGCCCGAGGACGTGCTGCTCGCGGAGTGCGCGGACCGGGGCCTCGCGGTCGAACGGCTCCGGGTGCGGGAGCTCGACGACGAGCGCGGCGTACGCCGCAGCGCGGGGATATACGAGCTGCGCGAGGCCGGGCCGGCGGGCAGCCGGGCGGACGAGGAGAGGAAGCGATGAACGCACTGAGGAATCGGCTGAGGGAGGCGGTGCGCCGGATCCGCCTGCGGTCTCGAGCGCGGGCCGTGAGCGACGAACAGGTCGCCGGGCTGCTCGTGCAGGTGCAGCGTCTCGCCGCCGAGCAGGAGCGGCTCGAACGGGAGATCGATGAGCTGCGGGCCGACAGCCGGCGGATCGCGGAGCTGCGGGTGATCGTCGAACGCGAGCTCGGCGGCGCACCTCCGGCGGCGTAGGGCCGGAAGGTATTCTGGAACAATGGCTCTTCCGCTGTACAGCATCGTCGTCCCGCTCTACAACACGGCGCGCTACCTCCCCGACCTGCTGCGAACGCTCGAGCGGCAGCGGGGCAGGGGTGCTGCGTTCGAGCTGGAGTGCGTCTTCGTCGACGACGCCTCTCCCGACGACGCCGGCCGGATCGCGCGCGACTGGCTCGCGCGCACCGGCATCGCCGGCCGGGTCATCGAGCAGGAGAACAGCGGGGTGAGCGCCGCCCGGAACAACGGACTCGACGCCGTCTCTGGCGAGTGGGTGACGTTCATCGACTCCGACGATTTCGTGTCCGACGGGTACGTCGCGGGCGTGCAGCGGTTCGTCGCGTCCCTCGGGGAGCGGGCCGCAGAGGCCTCGCTCGTCTCGTGCAAGGTCGTGAACTTCCACGAGTCCGAGCAGCGCTACGATCACGCGCACTCGCTCAAGTGGAAGTTCGTGCGCGGCGACCGGCTCTTCCCGCTCGCCGAGTACCCCGAGTTCATCCAGTCCCAGGCGGCGACGGCGTTCTTCCCGGTGGAGCGGCTGCGCGCGTCGGGGGTCCGGTTCCTGGAAGGGCTCCACGCCGCTGAGGACGCCGTCTTCGTCGCGAGCTACCTGATCACGCAGCAGAACCCCGCGATCGCCTGCGTGGCCGGGTCGGAGTACTTCTACCGCAAGCGCGCGAGCGGGGACTCGGCGGTGCAGCAGTACAAGCAGAACCCCGATTTCTACTTCGGGCGCTTCACACGGGGCTACCTCCCGCTGTTCGAACGCGCGGAGCGCCTGCTCGGTGCGATCCCGCGCTGGCTGGGGCAGTACTTCCTCTACGACATTAGCTGGCTCTTCCCGCGTGAGCAGAACGTGCAGTTCAAGGCGACGCATCTCAGCGAGACCGAGCAGTCGGAGGTGCTGGGGCTCATCAGCGACGTGCTGCGCTACCTGGATCCGATGTGGATCCGGGAGTTCACGATCCCCTGGATGGCGATCGAGCACCGCAACCTCCTGATGGCGCTCAAGGGCGCTCCGCTGCTCACCGACGAGTTCGTCCTCGTGTCCGACGCCGACCGGGCCCGCGACCTCGTGAGACTCAGCTACTACTTCGTCGGGGACCTTCCCGACGAACGGATCACGACGGGCGGTCGACCAGCCGGCATCGCGGCCGCGAAGATCCGCCGCCTCGACTACCTCGGCCAGACCACGATGCGCCAGCGCATCGTCTGGGTGCGGGTCGACAGCGACCTCGCCGTGCACCTGGACGGGGTGCAGCGCAGGGTCGTCAAGGGCTACCCCTGGCCCCACTACACGCGCACGCGCGCCACGCTGGGGCTCGATTCCTTCTCCGCCCCGTCCGCGCGCTCGGTGCCCGAGGTCGATGCGCGTCCCGCGCTCCGCAGGCTGGCTGGCGATGTCATGTACCGTGCGGCGGCCACATTCCCGAAGGCGTTCGCCGGGACGCGCTACGAGACCGCCGGCCGCGAGCTGCAGGAGATCCGGAAGATCGAGGCGGCGAAGGTGCTGGCCGCGCGCTCCGACGACTACGCGCACGCATGGCTGTTCATGGACCGCCTCGTCGCGGGGGACGACAACGCCGAGGCGCTCCATCGCTACGTGCGCGCGCACCGCCCCGACATCAACGCGTTCTTCGTGCTGGCCGCGGACTCGGCGCACTGGGAGCGGCTCCGGGAGGCGGGCGCACGGCTGCTCGCCTACGGGTCGGCGGAGCACTGGGCGGCGCTGATGCGCGCCGACTTCGTCATCTCGTCGCACCTGGACGTGGCGATGGTCGAGCCCATGCCCGTCGAGCACTACCCGGGCGGCAAGGCGCCGTGGCGCTACGTGTACCTGCAGCACGGCGTCCGCCAGCACGACCTCTCGATCTGGTTCAACAAGAAGCCGATCTCGCTCATCGCGACCGCGTCGACCGACGAGCAGCGCGAGCTCGTGGAGGACGACTCGCCGTACGCGCTCACCGAGCTCGAAGCGCGGTTGACGGGCTTCCCGCGCCACGATGCGATCGTCGAGCGCAGCGGCGCGTCGGCCGGCACGGAGCGCAGGACGGTGCTGTTCGCGCCCACGTGGCGCAAGAACATGACCGACGCGAACAACAAGCTCTCGGTCGACCTGGCCGCATCCGAGTTCGGGCGCAACTGGTTCGGCCTGCTCAACGATCCGAGGCTGCACGCGCTGGCCGAGCGGTTCGCACTCGACCTGGCGTTCCTGCCCCACCCGAACTTCCGCGAGGGCATCCCCGACGGCCTGCTCTCCGAACGGGTGACGCTCATGACCGAGGTCGAGGACATGACCGAGCTCATGGTGGCCTCGCGACTCGTCGTCACCGACTACTCGTCGATCTTCTTCGACGCCGCGGTCGCCGGAGCCGATATCGCGTACTTCCAGTTCGACGCGGATTCATACCTCACCGGAGCACACACGTACGTTCCGGGGGACTGGGACTACGGCGCGCACGGCTTCGGCCCCGTCGCAGGCGACGTCGACGCCATGATCGAGGTGCTGGCGCGCCAGCTCGACCCCGCGCACTCGAGCGAGTTCGACGTCTACCGGGATCGCGTGCGGCGCACGATGCCGAACCTCGACGGCCGCGCCTCGAGCCGGGTGCTCGAGGCGATCCTGAGCCTGAACTCCGCGGCGCCGGTCGATTAGCGGCTGACGCGCCCCGTCGTCCTGCGGGTCGCTCCGCTTCCGTCATCCTGCGGGAGTGGAGCGACTCGCAGGATCCACTCCGCGCGAGACCAGCGGCCTCGTCCACGGAGACCCCGCCGCGCCGCTACAGTCGAACGCTGATGACCTGCCCGGTGAGCTCGTTCCCGAGCACAGCAGCCGTCGCCTGGGCGACGTCCTCGGGCGTCAGCAGGGTGCCCGACGGCTCCTCGCCGAACGCCGCGGTGCGCATCGGCGTATGGGTGCGCTGGGGGTTGATCGCGTTCACGCGAACGCCCTCCTCGGCCCATTCCTCGGCGAGCGCCTGCGTCAGGTTCACGACGCCCGCCTTGGTGGCGGAGTAGAGGCTGTACCCCGCGCGGCCGCGCGTGTAGGAGCTCGAGGTGAACAGGGTCAGCGAGCCGCCGGTCTTCTGCAGCTCGGCGAAGGACTCCTGCGCGATGTAGGCGGGAGCCAGCAGGTTGAGTCGCACGGTGTGCTTGATCTCGTCGCGCGGCGCCTCGTTGAGCGGGGCGATCGTGAGCACCCCGGCGGTGAGCACCACGTGGTCGATGCGTCCGGTCTGCGCGACCGCCTGATCGAGGGCCTTCCGCACGTGCTTGCGCTTCGACACGTCGGTGCCGGTCTCGCTGCGGCTGAACGACAGCACGGTGGCGCCGGCCTCTCGGCAGAGGTCGACCGTGCTCTTGCCGATTCCGTAACTGCCGCCGAAGACCACGACCGTCTGCCCCGTGAGATCTGGCAGCTCGGCGTGCTTGGGGTCGACGTTCGAGGACTGCAGCTGGAAGATCTTGTCGGCGATGTGGATGTCGATCGGCTCGGTGATCTTCATGTTCTCTGCCGTGCCCTCGACCACGAAGATCGGCACCTCGGGGAGGTACTTGAAGATCACGCCGCAGTCGTCGGTGGCCTGGAACCCGGGGTCCCCCTCGGCAATGCGGTACGCCTCGCGGATCGTGGCGGCCGTGAACGCCTGCGGAGTCTGTCCGCGGCGCAGCTTCGAACGGACGGGGATGTCGGTGATGCAGCCGTCCTCGCCGACCTCGATGATGGTGTCGGCCGAGGCGATCGCGGTGTCCACGGCGTCGAAGCTGTCGAGCGCGGTCACGCACTCCTCGATGATGCGATCGTCGATGAACGGGCGCACCGCGTCGTGGAAGAGCAGCTTGCAGTCGGTCTCGGGGATCGCCTCGAGCGCGAGCTGCGTCGTGTCGTTGCGCGTCTTCCCGCCGGGAAGGATCTGCGTGAGCTTCGAGAAGCGCGCGGAGCCGCGCAGGTAATCGAGTTCCCCGATGGCACCCGGGTTCATCATGACGATGATCTCGTCGATGAGCTCGTTGTCCTGGAACACCTCGAGCGTGTGCTCGACGATCGACTTGCCTGCGATCTTGACGAGCTGCTTCGGGATCCCGAGGCCGGCTCGGACACCGACGCCTCCGGCGAGGATCACACCGATTGTCTTCACTTCGTGCTCCATGTTCTGTGTTGCGGACGAGCTGACGGATCAGCGGTAGGTCTTGGTCGCCTTGGCGCGCGCGATCTTGTCGACGACGCGCTGGCGGGTGCCCGGCAGGAGATCGGGCTGGAACTTGCGTTCGGAGGCGGGCTTGAGCAGCTCGAGCGCGGCATCGATGTCGCCGTCGAACACCTTGATACCGCGCTTCAGCACGATGCCGCGGGTGCAGAGCTTGCGCACCTGCGCGGCGCTGTGGCTCACGACGAAGATCGTCTTGCCCTGTTCGCGCAGCTCGAGCATGCGGGCGTCGCACTTCGCCCGGAAGCGGGCGTCGCCGACCGAGAGGATCTCATCCACCAGCAGGATGTCGAGCTCGGTGTGCACGGCGACCGCGAACCCGAGGCGTGCGTACATGCCCGAGGAGTAGCGCTTCACCTCGACGTCGATGAAGTCGCCGATCTCGGAGAACTCGAGGATGTCGTCGAAGCGCGCGTCCGTCTCCTCCTTGGTCATCCCGAGGATGGCCGCGTTGAGGTAGACGTTCTCGCGCCCGGTGAGGTCGGGATGGAAGCCGGCGCCGACCTCGAGCAGGCCGGCGAGGCGGCCGCGGGTGCGGATCCATCCCTCGTCGGGGCGCAGCACGCCCGAGAGCAGCTTCAGAGTCGTCGACTTGCCCGAGCCGTTGCCGCCGAGCAGGGCGACGCACTCTCCCTTGCGCACCTCGAAGCTCACGCGGTCGACGGCCTCGAACGAGCTCGTCGTCTGCTTGCGCTTGAGCCGCGCGATGAACGCCTCCTTGAAGGAGTTCGTGTGCTTGATCTTGAACGCCTTCAGCACATTGTCGAAGACGATCGCGGGGCGCTCGTCGAGGTCAGAGGTCCTGGGCAAAGTTCACCTCCAGCTTGCGGAAGACGAGCTGGCCGATCAGCAGGGTCACCAGGGCGATCACCAGGCCGATGCCCACGTACGTGAAGAGGTGCTCGGGCCTCGGCGTGCCGCCCTCGATGGGCAGCCAGAACACGTCGTGGAAGAGCTCGACCGCGCCCGTCATCGGGTTCGACATGTAGAGGTGGAAGAGCCATTCGGGGGCGCGATCCCTGACCAGATTCCAGGTGTAGAGCACGGGGGACGCCCATGTCGAGAACATGAGGATCAGGTCCACGAAGTTCTTCGCGTCGCGGTAGGCGACGTTGATCGCGCCGAAGAAGAGGCCGAGGCCGAGCGCGAAGACGAGGATGATGAGGATGCCGCCGAAGAAGGCGACGACCTGCAGCCAGGTCACCGTCCAGCCGAAGAAGAGCGCGACGATGATCAACAGCACGGCCTGCGGCAGGAAGTGGACGAGCGCGACGCCGAGCGCCGACATCGGGAACAGCTCGCGCGGCAGGTAGATCTTCTTGACGAGCGAGGAGTTGTCGGTGATGGCGCTCGTCGTGTTGCGCAGCGCCTCGCTGAAGAGATTGACTGCGACGATGCCCGAGAAGAGGTAGATCGGGAAGAACTTCATGCCGTGGTCGGCCTTGAGGATCACGCCGATCACCAGGTAGTACATCAGGAACTGCGCGGCGGGGCGCACGTACGACCAGACCCACCCCAGGGTCGACCCGTGGTAGCGCGTCGAGATCCCCTTGCGCAGCAGGAGCGACAGCAGGTACCGGTGGCGGAAGACGTCGACGAGGCCCTTGTTGGCCCCCGGCGTGTCGAATGCCGGGTCGTCCCTCACGCTGATTTGGCTCACCAGGGAAGTCTACTGGGTCGCCGCTGGGGAGCCTCCGGTGGGCCCGGGCCGCGGATCCGGCGTGCTTATGCGGGCGAGACCGGCCGCAGCCCGTCGCGATCCGCCCACCATGCGACCTCCGCGGCGAGCGGCGCGAGCTCGTCCGCGAGCACCGCGGCGCCGACGAACGCGTCCCCGGTGCCGTAGTGGCGCAGCAGCGACGCGGCGACGTCGGGACCGTGCCCGGCGCGCTCGAGGCCGACGGCGTTGATCCCGGCGAGGCGCGGGGGCGTGCCGTACACCTTCGCGAACGGGGGCACGTCGCGGGTGACCGGTGTGCCCATGCCGACCATCGCTCCCGCCGCGATGACGCGGCGCTGGTGCACGACGGCGTTCATCCCGATGTTGACCCGGTCGCCGATCTCGCAGTGCCCGCCGACCGAGACACCCGCCGAGACGGTCGCGTCGGCGCCGAGCAGCACGTCGTGCGCGAGGTACGCGCGGTTCAGGACCCAGCTGCGGGGTCCGACGGTCGTCTCCCGGTACGTGCCCTGATGGATCACGGCCCCCTCGCGGATGACCGCGCCGGCCCCGATCCGCACGCCGGCGTGCTGCAGGTCTCCCGCCCACGCGGCGTTCTGCGGCAGGCTCGACATCTCGGGCGGTGCGCCGATCTGCGCGCCCGGTCCGATCCAGGCGCCGTCCTCGATCGTGCAGGGGCCGAGGATCACGGCACCCGGCCCGATCCGCACCCCCGTACCGACGACGACGCCCTCACCGACGAATGCCTGCGCGCTGATCTCGCTCATACGCCCAGTCTATTCGCGGCGGCTCCGCGCTCCCGGTCGTTCCCCGTCATCCCGGGGGAGCGCCTTCCCCGTCATCCTGCGTCGCGCAGCACGACGGAAGAACGCACCTCAGCAGGCGATGCGGAAGAGCCGGGCGTCGCCCTCGCGGTCGACCTCGGTGAGGATCGGCGACCGGTCGAGGTCGTGCATCTCCTCGAAGGGCTTCTCGCGCCTGGGGTCGTCCTTGAAGATGAAATCCTGCCCGAAGTCGAGCACGAAGTCGACGTCGAGCTCGTCAGCCAGGGTGCACGCGCGCTCGGGCTCGGGCACGAGCGAGGAGACGAGCTCGTACGAGCGCGGGTCGTAGCTGCCTCCTGCGTGCGGGAAGAGCACCTCGCGATCCGCGAGCGCGTACCCGAGCCCGCTGCCGTTGAGCGGGTTGTTGGCGATCCGGTCGCCCTCGGGCACCGACTCGTCGAGCCGGTCGAGCAGCGCGAGCTCGTCGTCGGAGAGCACGACGGCGAGGCCGACGTCGTAGCTCTCGCGGAGCTTCTCGCGCGCGGGCTGCGCGCCCGCCTGGCCGACGGCGATGAGCAGGACCACGGTGCACGCGGCGAGCACGCGGGTGCGGAGCACGGGCCGGGTCGCCCGCATCGAGGCGAACCTGCGGAGTCCGGGGCCGAGCATCGCCCACGCCGCGGAGCCGCTGAGCACGGCGAGCGGGATCGCGCCGAACGGGATGAGCGCGGCCAGCCGCCTGGGGTCGTTGTACCAGGGGCCGGTGATGAGCGTGCGCCAGTCCGAGGTCGGGAAGCCGTCGGCCACGAAGTAGAGCAGCGCCAGGCCGGCGGCGCTGCCGATCGCCCAACGCAGGCGCGGCGTGCGCCACGCGATCACGGCGCCGAGCACGATGAGCGCTGAGACCGCCCACGCCCCGCCGACGAGGCCTGGCGTGCTGTCGAGGATCTGACCGACCGCGTCGCGGGGGTAGTAGCGGCCCATCCACGCGTTGTCGCTCGTTCGCCCGGTGATCCATGCGGCGGCGGCGGCGCCGGCGTACGCGACGACTCCCAGCACCGCGAGCAGCGCGCGCGCCCAGCGGGGCAGGCGTGCGGGCTCGCGGGCGCCCGATCGGCCCGTGACGCGCCGGCCGAGGACCGCGCGGATCGCCGCGGCGAGCACCGGGAACGCGCCCCAGACGACGAGTGCGTGGATCACATTGGGGTGCGCGAGCACGGCGGCGCCGAGGGCGCCCAGGAAGAGCAGCCAGGTCGCCGCGCCGCGCAGCGGGATCGCGCGCCGAGCCGCGCCCAGGTCGAGGATCCGCAGGCCGGCCACGAGCACGTAGGGCATGAGTGCGAGCGCCAGCACGTTGGGGTAGAGCACGCCGTAGCCCGAGAGATACAGCGGGAAATTCGGGAAGGCGGTCGCGAGTGCGCCCGAGACGACCGCGACGCGGGTGCTCGGGCCGGCGATGGCGCGTCCGAGGGCGACGACCCCGATCGGCCAGACGACCGCGGTGGTGGTGAAGAGCACGGCGTTCGTCGCGACGGGGATCGTGACGAAGCCGCCGAGCGGTGCGCAGAGCTGCACGACGAGCGCCGTGAAGCCGTGCCAGAGCGTCGGGTAGAACGAGGCGGAGCCCGGACTCGTGAGCTCCATGGCGAGCGGCGACGCCGTGCCGGAGTCGAGGATGTAGCGGACCGCGTTGAGGTGGAACCCGGCGTCGAACGTCTGCGAGACGGCCCCGGGGCTGCGGATCCCCGCCGCGAGCAGCGCGGCGATCGCGGCGCCGCCGATCGCGGCGGCGCCGAGCGTCACGAGGAGGCCGCGGCGCGTCTCGTCGACGGCGCGACCGGCCCGCGGCGCGGCGCCCCGGCCCGCGCCGATCCACCGCCGCAGCGCGAACAGCGCGACGGCGAGGACGGCCGAGAGTGCGAGCGGGGGGAGGAGCGACCACGGCACTCCGGTCAGGTCCGCGGCGATGCTCGACACGGCGAGCACCGCGAACGCCGCGGGCACGGTCACGAGCGGTGCGGCGAATCCGCGCAGCCCGAGGGCGAGTGCGATGGGGAGCCCGAGGATCGTGATCGTCGCGACCGCTGCGAGCACCGGCAGCGCGAACGCGGCCCACTCGGTCACGGGGCGGAATCCGCTGCGTCGGTGCGGGCGTCGGCGTCGGTCCCGACCTCGGGCGCTCCTGTCGCGGGCGCGTCCTCATGATCCTCGACGCGTTCGGCGAGGCGGGCCTCCATGAGCGCGACGGCGCGGGCGAGATCCGAGACCCTTGCGTCGCTGCGGGCCTTCGCGCGGATGACCGCCACCGCGAAGACGAGCATGGCGACGATGAAGACGTAGAGGAGCAGGTCGGTGCCGCGCCCGATGCCGAGCGCGTTGGCGACCCGGGTGAGGAGGCCGGGGACGAGGATCGCGACGATCGCAGCGACGACGAACAGCAGTGCGAAGAGGCGCTTCAGCGCGAGCGAGCGTTCGCCGGGCAGCGCGCGCACGGCGACGGCGCCCGCGACGACGACCGCGGCGATGAGGAGGAACTGGAAGAAGGTCATGGCCGCCTACCGGATGATCAGATCCACGAGGATGTTGACGGAGTTCAGCAGGGACTGGCCCTTCGCCTTCGAGTAATCGGTGTAGACGACCTCGACGGGCTGCTCGACGTACGGGAGCCCGGTCCGGCCGAGCTGCACGACGATCTCGGTGCCGTGGGCCATGCGGTCCTGCCGCAGCTTGATGCGCCGCAGCGCGTCCTCGCGGATCACGCGCAGCCCGTTGTGCGCGTCGGTGAGGCGCGTGCGGGTCGTGATGTTCGTGACGGCCACGGCGGTCTTCAGCACGATCTTCTTCATGATGCCGGGATCCGTGCGGTCGTCGAGGAAGCGGGAGCCGAAGACGATCGCTACGTCCTCGTCGCGCGCCCGAGCCAGCATCGCCGCGGCGTCCTCGACCCGGTGCTGCCCGTCGGCGTCGAAGGTCACGACGAACCCGGCTCCGCGCTCGAGCGCGTACTCGAACCCGGTCTGCAGCGCCGCGCCCTGACCCAGGTTGATCGGGTGGCGCACGACCCTGGCGCCCGCGCGCTCGGCGGCCTCGCCCGATCCGTCGCGCGATCCGTCGTCGATGCAGACGATGTTCGGGAACACGGGCAGCAGGCCCGCGATGACCGAAGCGATGACCGTCACCTCGTTGTAGAGGGGGATCACCACCCAGGTGTCGGCGTTCTCGGCGGTGCTCGCGGAACGCCCGTCGGGGGAGTCAACGGTCATGGGAACATTCTGTCAGATGCCGGCGGTGCCGACCGACCCGGCACGGGCCGGTATTCTGGACCGTGCCGCGCACGCTCGGTCGCGCGGACGAAAGGTGCATTCCATGACCGCAGACTTCATCCCGCCCGCGAAGCCCATCATCGGCGACGAGGAGCGCGAGGCCGTCGACCGCGTGCTGCGCTCCGGCATGATCGCGCAGGGTCCGGAGGTCGCGACCTTCGAGCGCGAGTTCGCCGAGCACTTCGTGCAGGGGCGCGCGACCGTCGCGGTGAACTCGGGCACGAGCGGCCAGCACCTCGGCCTGCTCGCGGCAGGCGTCGGAGCGGGCGACGAGGTCATCGTGCCGTCGTTCACCTTCGCAGCGACCGGCAACTCGGTCGCGCTCACTGGCGCCACCCCCGTGTTCGCGGACATCGAGCCGAACACCTTCACGCTCGATCCCGAGTCGGTGCGCGCCGCGATCACGCCCCGCACGAAGGGCATCATGCCCGTGCACCTCTACGGCCACCCCTTCCTCGTCGAGGAGATCGAGCAGATCGCGCGCGAGCACGGTCTGGCGATCTACGAGGACGCGGCGCAGGCGCACGGCGCCTCCTGGAACGGGCGCCCGGTCGGCACTCTCGGCGATTTCGCGATGTTCAGCCTCTACCCGACCAAGAACATGACCTCGGGCGAGGGCGGCATGGTGACGTGCGCGAACGACGAGATCGCGCGGAACGTCCGCCTGCTGCGCAACCAGGGCATGGAGCGGCAGTACGAGAACGAGGTCGTCGGCTTCAACGCCCGCATGACCGACATCCACGCGGCGATCGGGCGCGTGCAGCTCACCAAGGTCGACGGCTGGACGGCGCGGCGCCAGGCCAACGCCGCTGTGCTGAACTCCGGGCTCGAGGGGGTCGACGGCGTCACGACCCCGTTCGTCGCGGACGGCGCGGTGCACGTCTACCACCAGTACACGATCCGGGTCGATGCCGCCGAGCGCGATCGCATCCACGTGGCGCTGAAGGACGAGCACGGCGTCGGGTCGGGCGTGTACTACCCGATCCCGAACCACCGCCTGCCCTCGCTCGCGCCCTACGCGCCTGGACTCGAACTGCCCGAGACCGAGCGTGCCGCGGCCGAGGTGCTCTCGCTGCCCGTCCATCCGTCGCTCTCCGACGGCGACCTCGAGCGCATCGTCGCCGGCGTCTCCGCCGTGCTGCGCGCGGGAGCCTGACGCCGACCGTGCGCATCGCGATCGCCAGCCGCATCTTCGATCCCGAGCCGAGTGCGGCCTCGTTCCGGCTCGGAGCGCTGGCCGAGGCCTGCGTCGCCGCAGGGCACGCGACGACCGTGCTCACGGTCCGGCCGCCACGTCGGCTCTCGGGCGAGAGCGCGGACGCGCGGCGCCCCTACCGGGTGCGCCGCTTCCCGGTGCTGCGCGATCGATCGGGCTATGTGCGCGGATACGTGCAGTACCTGAGCTTCGACCTCCCGCTGCTCTTCAGGATCCTGTTCGGCCCGCGGCGCGACGCGATCGTCGTGGAGCCGCCGCCCACGACGGGCTTCTTCGTGCGACTCGCAGCGACGCTGCGCCGTACCCCGTACGTCTACTACGCCGCCGACATCTGGTCGGACGCCGCGTCGCAGACGGGCGCGCCCGGCTGGATGGTGCGCGCCGTGCGCGGCATCGAGCGCTTCGCCCTCCGGGGCGCGGCCGTCGTGCTCTCCGTCTCGGAGGGGGTGACCGGGCGGCTCGCCGAGCTCGGCATCGCGGAGACCGTCGTCACGGTGGGCAACGGGGTCGACGTCGGGAGCTTCCTCGCGGGGCTGTCCGAGGCTCCCGCCGCTCGCCCCGTCACTCCCGAGTTCGTCTACGCGGGCACCGCTTCGGAGTGGCACGGCGCCGAGGTGTTCGTCCGAGCTCTTCCGGCCGTACGGGACGCGGTGCCCGGGGCGGTCGTGCGCTTCATCGGCGGCGGCTCGGAGCGCGCTTCTCTCGAAGCGCTCGCGACCGAGCTGGGGGTCGGGGCCGCGGTGCGGTTCGAACCGGCGGTCTCCGCGCCCGAGCTCGCACCCGTGCTGCGCGGCGCGACGGCGGCGCTCGCGAGTGTGCGACCGGGGTCGGGCTACGACTTCGCCTTCCCGACCAAGCTCTACAGCGCCGCGGTGTGCGGCGCTCCGCTCGTCTACGCGGGCATCGGCCCGGCCGCCGACTTCGTGCGGACGGAGGTCGACGGGCGCCCCATCGGCGTCGGAGTGCCGCTCGATGCCGGCGCGGTCGCTGCGGCGATGATCGAGACGGCCTCGGTTCCCGGGCCGGGAGACCCGGCTGGAGACGCCCGCCGCGGCGCGGTGAGCGCGTGGGCCGGCGGCGCGGTCGGCCTCGACGCCGTCGCCGCCCGTGCGGTGGACGAGATCGCGCGGGCGGCGACGCGCCGCTGAATCCGCGGTCGCCCGACCGAACCGCGGTCAGCCGCGGTCGGCCGCGGCGGTGCCGCCCTGCGCGCGATCCCGGAGCTCCTCGGCGAACGCCGCGTAGTTCGTGTCGGCGCTCCAGTGATGCCGCCACTCGGCGAGACTCGCGTCGGCGTATCGGGCGTACTCCGCGTCGGTCGCCCGGGCGAGTGCCTCGAGCCGATCGGCCACCTCCACGGCGAGCTCGGCCTCGGATTTCGGCTCAGCGCTCTCGGAGGCCCCGACCTCGATGAGCCCGTCGAACATGCGCTCCGAGAACAGCTCGCGGGTACCGCCGACGGCGGTCGCGACGACGGGCAGCCCCTGCGCGAGGGCTTCCATGATCGTGACGGGAACCCCCTCGGACGCCGAGACGTTGACGAACACCGATTGCGGCCGGTCGTCGAGGAGCGCCCGGAGCTGCGGGTTCGGCAGCGCCCCGGTGAACTCCGCGGTGCCCGCAGTGAGGCGCTGCTCCGCGAGCGCGCGCAGCTCGCGCTCAGCGGCGGCGTCACCGCCGCCGACGTGCGTCCACCGCGCGTCGACGCCGCGCCGCTGCAGATCCGCCAGCGCGGCGACGAGCACGTGGAGCCGCTTCACGGGTTTGATCCACGAGACCGAGAGCACGCGGAACGGTGCGCGCGACTGGTTCCGCTGCGCAGTCGCGCCGCTCACGCCGAGCCGCCGGACCGAGACGCGGGCGGCGATCGCGGGATGGCGCGTCGCGAGGGTCTGCGCGCCGTGCTCCGAGACCGGGTGGATGCGATCGAGCGAGCCGAGCACGAGCTCGCGCTGCGGGAAGCGGCCGGAGGGGCTGCGCTCGTCGTAGAGGTCCCCGCCGTGCGCGCGGCTGATGATCGGCGCCGAGCGCAGCCCGAGGCGCGCGCGCAGCGCGATGGCGGTGCGCGCCTGGGTGTGCAGCCAGTAGCTGTAGAACACGACGGACCCGTCCGAGCCACGCAGCGCGCCGAGCGCAGGCGCCGCGGAGGCGGCAAGCCGACCCGTGACGAGATCGAACCGCAGCGATTCGAGGAACCGCGAGGCGCCGGGCAGCGCCGAGCGCGATCGCCATGCCGCCGCAGCGGTCGCGAACGGGTGGCGCGCCATCAGCCGCAGCGTATCGGCGGTGGAGGCCCCCTGCCGGAGCGGGGAGGCGACGCGCACCACGTGCACGTTCGCCGGCACGGTGCGCGTCGGCGCTGCCCCGGTCGGCGCCGCGGTCGGGATGATCCAGACCTCCGCGAACCGCGCCGCGATCTCGGGCAGCTCGGCCTCGAGGAACTCCTCGCCGACGCCGTAGGGGAAGCGGGCCGTGACGAGAACGAGTGCGCGGCCGCGCGGGGATCCGGCGCCGGGCTTGGGATTCGCGTCGACGGTCATCGGAGCACCCGCTTTCTGAGGAGGCCGACCCAGTGGGACTCGGCCGAGAAGAGGCGGCGCGGGTCGTCCGAGACGAGCTGCGCCATCTTGCCGTGGGACCGGGAGAGGTGCGCCGCGACGGCATCGGGGCCCGATCCGACGAGCGCGCGCGCGAGGCCGGCTTCCTCCCGTGAGAGGAGTCCGAGTGCGCCGTCCGCCGCGCCGAGCAGGTCCTCGATGCACGCGCGCGCGGCGGCGGCGTCCGCGGGTCCGAATGCGTCCGTCCGGTGCCGGGACCGGACCTGCGCGAGGACCTGGTGGCGGAGGAGCTTCGCGGCGGCCGCGCTCCGCCTCCGCGCCGGGAGCGCGCGGAACCAGCCGGCCGCCGCGAGGCGCCGGAGCGGCTCGAGCACCGACGCGAGCGGACGCGCCTCGCCGGTCACGCGATCGTCGCCGTCCTCGTGGATCCGGTAGCCCGCCGCGCACCGGGAGTGCGCGATGCGCGACGCGCGGTTCCAGAGGAAGATCCCGAGCTCGATGTCCTCGCCGATGCTCAGGCCCTCGATGAATCCGGGGGACTCCGGATCGAGGACGAGTCGTCGGCGCACGAGCGCGCCGACGGGGGCGGTGCGGAAGTTCAGGCGGTCCCGCACGGGGTCCAGGCCGCGCGAGCGGAACGGCCGCGGGAGCGGCGCGGGGATCCGTCCGGCGGAATCCGAGCTCAGACGGCCGATGAGGACGTCGAGGGGCTCAGGCGCCTCATCGAGCTCCTCGAGCCACCCGGCGAGCGCCCCGGGCTCGAGCTCGTCGTCGGAGTCGAGGAACGCGAGGTACTCTGCCGTGGCAGCGCGCGCTCCGGCGTTCCGGGGTCCCGCTGGAGACGGGATGCCGTCGGCGTGCTCGACGAGCCTGAGCCGCGGCCCCGCGCACTCGCGCAGCAGTTCCGCGATATCGGCCAGGGGCACGTTGTGGCAGACGACGAGCACCCGCACCCGGTCAGCGGGGGACGCGAGCGCGCTCCGCACCGCGCGCGCGATCGGCCGCTCCGTCGAGTGGACGGGGATCACCACCTCGACGGACACGGGGCGCGGCGTGCGGGCCTGCCAACGCATGCCTACGCGGTGATCCGGTCGACGACGCGGCTCCAGGCGACCGCCTGGCGCTCGCCCGAGAGCTCCTCGGCGCACGCGTGCGAGGCCGACTTCCACTCGGCCACGAGCTCGGGGGTCAGCGAGTCGAGCACGCGCGTGAGGCCCTCGGCCGTGAAGTCCTCGGTCACCGCGCCGAAGCCGTACTGCTCGACGTAGCGCACCATCTCGGGAGAGGGGCCGATGATCACGCCGAGGCGGGCCTGCACGAAGTCGAAGAACTTGTTCGGCAGGCACCACTCGAGGTTGAAGGTCGTGGGGGCGATGAGGCTCAGGCCGACGTCGTAGCCGTGCAGGGTGCGCACGAGCTCCGCGTACGGCACGGGGTCGCGGAAGACGATGCGCGGGTCGCCGCCCGCGCGCGCCTTGAGCTCGTCGAGGTAGGCGCGGTTGTTCTGCATCAGGAACAGGTCGAGCGTCACGTTGCTCGTCGTCGCGAGCACCGCGTCGATCATCACCTCGAGCTTCCTGGCGGGCGCGGGCAGGCCGCTGTGCACCAGCCGGATGGGATCGCCGACCGGCAGCGGCTCGAGGTCGTGCCACGGGGTCGCGTTGATCGCGAGGTCGCCGCGGAAGCCGTAGACGCGCTCGTACTCGTCGATGATCCCCTGGCCGACGCTCGTCGACGCCGCGATCTTGGGGGCGACCTCCTTGCGCAGGATCCAATCGAAGTACGGTCCGATGAGCGTGCGCCAGACGAATCGGTTCTCGCCCTGCCTCGGGGCGTACTCGTGGAGGTCGGAGACGACGCCGTAGCGCGACTTCAGCCGGGTCGCGATCGGCACGCCCAGCAGGTCGTTCGAGACGATCACGTCCCACGACCCCGAGCTGAGCTTCGCGTAGGCCTCGCTCAGCAGCGGGTTCGCACGCAGCGAGGCGCGGTGCATCCGGAACACATGCCTGCCCGCGTTCATGAGCTTGGAGACGAGCCCCGACTCGGCCGCCGCCGGGTTCGAGAACTCGATGTGCGGCAGATCGGGGAACGGCGAGGGGCCGATACCCGCCGTCGTCACGTTGTGGTGCTTGCGCAGCTCCTGGACCTGCTTGATGCCGCGCGGTTCCGTCATGAACGGGGTGACGGCGAGGACGAGGATGTCGAGCGGTGCTGATGCTGGCATGTGGTGCGGTTCTCCCGGTCGGTTCGGTCGCAGGTCGGTCAGTCGAGGAGCCCGGAGAGGCGGGCCTGGCGCTCGAAGCGCTCGACGCGCTGGACGAGCTCGTCGAAGGTGCCGTGGGCGAGGAGCCTGCCGTGCTCGAGGTAGAAGATCTGGTCGGCCTGGCGCACGGTCGAGAGCCGGTGTGCGACCATGATGACGGTGGTCTCGCCGCGCAGGGCGTTGACGGATTCGGCGATCAGCGCCTCGGTCTCGGCGTCGAGCGCGCTCGTCGCCTCGTCGAGCACGAGCACGCTCGGGTCGGCGTAGAGCGCGCGGGCGATGCCGAGCCGCTGCTTCTGGCCGCCCGAGAGCGCGAGCCCGCGCTCGCCCACCGCGCCCTCGATGCCGCCCTCGCGCCGCTCGACGAGCGTCAGGAGCTGCGCGCGTTCCAGCGCGGAGCGGACGCGGTCCGCGTCGTAGTCCGGTCCCCAGGTCAGCGCCACGTTCTGCGCGATGTTCGCGTCGAAGATCGAGACCTCCTGCGGCACGTATCCGATCCGGGACTGCCAGCCGTGCTGCATCGATGCGATGGAGGTGCCGTCGACGCTCACCTCTCCCGCGGTCGGGGCGAGCAGACCGAGCAGCACGTCGACCATCGTGCTCTTGCCCGATCCGGACTCGCCCACGAAGGCGACGGTCTGGCCGAACGGGATCGAGAGCGAGATGTTCTGGAGCGCGTCGGAGGCTGCGCCGTCGTAGCGGAAGTCGAGATCCCGCACCTCGAGCGCTCGCGGCTCGGCGGGGAACTCGGCGGTCTCGGCCGGGGCGGCGCCGATCGCCGCGGCCTCGGCGGCCTCGATCTCGTCGAGCACGCGCTCGGCGTGGGGTGCCGTCGACGTCATCTGCGACATGATCGTCTGGAACCGGATCACCGAGGGGGCCATGCGGAATCCGGCGAGGCCGAACAGCGCGACGGCCGTGAGCGCCGGCGCGGCGCCGCCGCCGAAGACGAACGCGGCGCCGCCGACGACGAGGAAGCCGCCGACGATGCCCGCGTCGAGCACGAAGCGCGGTACCTGTCCGAGGAACTGCACGTTCGCCCGGGCCCGGGTGGTCTTGACCCGGTTCCGCGAGAGGAAGTCGGCGACCTCGCTCGACTTGTCGCGCAGCGTGATCTCCTTGAGCGCGCCGACCATCTCGGTGATAAGCCGGGAGTTCTTGAGCGCGTAGGTGAGCGTGACCTTGCCGGCGATGCGCGCGTGACGCGCGATCCAGAAGTAGAGGACCATGCCGATCGCGCCCAGGTAGAGCAGCGAGATCACGGCGACCATCGGCTGCGCGATCGCGAGGACGGCGATCACGGCGACGAGGCTCGCGGCCTCGCCGACGAGCGTCGCGCCCGGCAGCAGGTATCCGCTCACCATGAGCGCGATGCTGCTGTCGATCAGCCGGGTGAGGTCCGCCGAGTTCTTGCGCAGCCGCATCTGCCAGGGCGCGTGGAGGTAGCTCTGGAAGAGCCGGTCGCCGAGCTGCAGCTCGTACTTCGCGAAGCCCTTCGTCGCCCAGCGCAGCAGCGCGACCGAACCGGCGGCCTTCGTGATCATGAAGAGGCAGATGACGACGATCGCCCACACGACGCCCGTGGTGTCGAGCCTGCCGATCAGCGGGAGCACGACGTCGTCCTCCGTGCTGAGCGGGGCGATGATGAGTGCGAGGAGGCCGAGCGCGGCCGCGTCGAAGATCGCGAGAGCGCCGAGGGAGGTCGAGTAGAACTTCAGGAAGCGCTGCGCGCTGCGGGGCAGGGCACCGAGCAGGCGGCGGTAGAGCCGGAGCAGATCTTTCACTGAAATCCCATCCCGAGGTCTCGGGCCGACCTCAGGCGCCCATCTTACGCGAGCGCACCGGAGCGCCCGCCGAGGGTCGCGAGGGGTCCCGTGGCCGGGACCGGGCAGAATGGAGGCATGCCACGTCGGATCCTCTGCATCTCCCTCACCCCGATCGCGCGCGATGCACGCGTGCTGCGCCAGGTCGGCCTCCTGGCGGAGCTCGGCGAGGTGACGACGGTCGGCTTCGGCGAGCGGCCGAGCGGCGCGGCCCACCATCTCCGCGTGCCCGACGGGCTCGCGACTCTGCCCCAGACGCCCGCCGGTGTCGCGAAGCTGGCGCTGCGGGCGCATCGATCCGTCGAGTGCTCGGCGCCTGCCGCCCGCTTCGTGCTCGACCAGCGCGGGAGCGCGGCCGGCGCGATCCTCGACGGGCCGTGGGACCTCGTGGTGGCCAACGACGCCCGCGTGCTCGATCTCGCGTTCCGGCTGGCGGGCGACGCCCCGGTGTGGGCGGACCTGCACGAGTGGGCTCCGGAGGAGCGCACCCACATCCTCTCGTGGCGGCTGCTCGTCGCCCCGTTCATGGTCCACCTCTGCGATACCTACCTCTCGCGAGCGGCGCTCGTCACCACGGTGTCGAACGGCATCGTCGATCTCTACCGCGACCGGTTCGGCGTCGACGCGCAGCTCATGACGAACGCCGGGCCCTTCCGCGACCTGCCGGTGCACGAGCGCACGGCCGACCCGGGCGACGCCATCCGCTGCGTGCACAGCGGGGCCGCGATCCACGGGCGCGGGCTCGAGGCGATGGTGGAGGCATTCACCCGGCTCCCCGAGCGGTTCACGCTCGACCTCTTCCTCGTCGCCGCGGGCGACGGCGGCGCGCACCTGCGCGAACTGCAGCGCATCGCGGGCGGCAGTCCGAGGATCCGCTTCAACGACCCCGTCGCGCCAGCGGAACTGCCCGCGACGCTCGCGGCGTACGACCTCGGGGTGTTCTGGATCCCGCCGACGCACACGAACGCCAGGCTCACCCTGCCGAACAAGTTCTTCGACTACGTGCAGGCCCGGATCGGCATGGCCATCGGGCCGAGCGAGGAGATGGTGCGCGAACTGCGGCACTACGGACTCGGCGTCGTGAGCGACTCCTTCGAGGTCGACGACCTCGTGCGCTCGGTCGAGCCGCTCACGGTCGCCCAGGTGGACGAGTGGAAGCACGCTGCCGACCGCGCCGCCCGCCCGTTGAGCTTCGAGGCGCAGACGGCAGCGGTGCGGGAGCGGCTCGAAGCGCTGCTCGGTTAGACTGTCACGCGTGAAGATCGCAGTAGTTGCCACAGGCAAGATCGGCCTCCCGCTCGCCACGCAGTACGCCTCGATGGGCCACGAGGTCGTCGGGGTGGACGTCAACCAGGCGCTCGTCGACTGCATCAACCGGGGCGAGGAGCCGTTCCCGGGTGAGGCAGGGCTCGCCGAGAAGCTCGCCGAGCAGGTGCCAGCGGGCCGGCTGCGCGCGACGACCGACTACGCCGAGGGGATCCCGGGCGCCGATGCGGTCGTGCTGGTCGTACCGCTGCTCGTCGACGAGGAGACCTGGGCTCCCGATTTCGGATGGATGGATCAGGCGACCCGCTCGCTCGCGGAGCATCTGACCCCGGGCACGCTCGTGTCGTACGAGACCACGCTGCCCGTCGGCACCACCCGCGGCCGCTGGAAGCCGCTCATCGAAGAGGTGTCGGGCCTCACCGAGGGCGAGGACTTCCATCTCGTCTTCTCGCCCGAGCGCGTGCTCACCGGCCGGGTCTACGCGGATCTCAAGAAGTACCCGAAGCTCGTCGGCGGACTGAACGAGGCGGGCACGAAGCGGGCGATCGAGTTCTACGAGTCGGTGCTCACCTTCGACGAGCGCGACGACCTGCCGCGCCCCAACGGCGTATGGGACATGGGTACCGCGGAGGCCGCCGAGATGGCGAAGCTCGCCGAGACGACCTACCGCGACGTCAACATCGGGCTCGCGAACCAGTTCGCCCAGTTCGCCGATACGGCAGGCATCGACGTGTACCGCGTCATCGAGGCCTGCAACTCGCAGCCCTTCAGCCACATCCACCGACCCGGCATCGCGGTCGGCGGGCACTGCATCCCGGTCTACCCGCGCCTCTACCTGTCGACCGACCCCGACGCGGACATCGTGCGCACGGCCCGCAACCACAACGCGACCATGCCCGCGTACGTGGTGGACCGCGTGCAGCAGACGATCGGGGACCTGGCGGGGCAGCGCGTCGTCGTGCTCGGCGCGGCCTACCGCGGCGGCGTCAAGGAGACGGCCGTCTCGGGCGTCTTCCCCACGGTCGACGAGCTCACGAAGCGCGGCGCGATCGTGACCGTGCACGATCCGCTGTTCTCCGACGAGGAGCTCGCGGGCTACGGGTTCACCGCGCACGCCATCGGCGATCCGGTCGACGTCGCGATCCTGCAGGCCGATCACGCCCCCTATCGCCAGCTCGGCCCGACCGACTTCCCCGGCATCAAGCTCTTCGCCGACGGTCGCAACTTCACCGACCCTGCGGCGTGGACGGGCGTGCCCCGCATCGTCATCGGCCACGGGGGCTGAGCCCGCCCGGTCGCCGCCCGAGTCGTCCTGGGGAGCGAAGCACCGCCCCCGTCCTCCTGCGGAGCGAAGCACCGGCCCCGTCATCCTGCGGGAGCGAAGCGACTCGCAGGATCCACCTCCGAACCCCTCGAAAGGAACCGCACGATGGCGAAACTCGACGTAGTGCTCTTCGGTGCGGGATCGATGGGGCGCAATCATGCGCGCATCATCTCGTCTTCCTCCCGCGCGAACCTGGTCGGCATCGTCGATCCCTTCGAGCAGAACGGCCGCGCGGCTACGGAGCAGTACGGGGGCGACTGGTTCCCTGCGGCGGAGGAGGCGCTGCGGCGCGCCGACGCGGTCGTCGTCGCCGCGTCGACGGAGTACCACTACGGCATCGCCAAGGAGGTGCTGGACGCCGGGAAGCCCGTGCTCATCGAGAAGCCGATCTGCCCGTCGCTCGAGCAGACCGAGGAGATCCTGGCGGTCTCGGAGCAGCGCGGGGTCCCGGTGCAGTGCGGGTTCCTCGAGCGCTACAACGCCGGGGTCGTCGCCGCGCAGTCGCTCATCGAGGAGCCGATGTACGTGCGCGCCGAGCGGCACTCGCCCTATTGGTCGCGCATCAAGACCGGCGTGGCATGGGACCTGCTCGTGCACGATGCCGACCTGATCTCGCGCATCTTCGGTTCGGAGTCGCCGACCGCGGTCAACGCCGAGCTCGGACGCTTCCATCCCGAGTCCGTTGCGGGAGCGGAGGACGTCATCGACGCCTCGCTGCGGTTCCCCGGCGGCGGGATCGCGTCGGCGTCGGCGAGCCGGATCGGCCAGCGCAAGGTGCGCAAGCTGACGGTGCAGTCGCTCGACTCCATGGTCGAGATCGACCTCCTGCTCCGGAGCGTGACGAAGTACCGGCACACGAACATCGAGTCCTCGGACGGTCGTGCGGGCTTCAAGCAGATGACCGAGATCGAGGTGCCCGAGGTCTCGGGGCTCGAGCCGCTCGTCGCGCAGTTCGAGCACTTCGCCGACCTGGTCGAAGGGCGCGTCGACATGGACGAGGAGCGCCGCAGCATCCTGCCGGCTCACCGCATCATCGACGCGGCGCTGCAGCAGGGCTGACGGGGCGAACGCCTATTCGGCGCGGGTGAGCTCGTAGCGGCTCCCGCTCGCGTCGATGAGCACGAGCGTGTCCTCGGACGCCTCGACCGCAACGGCATCGCTCACCCGCATCGGGATCGGAGAGTTGTCGCAGGCCATCATGGTCATGGCGATGGGCCCGCCGGGATCGAACGCGCCGTCGAGCCCGAGCGTCCAGGTGCTCTCCGCCCCGTTGCAGCCGTCGGATGCCGTCCAGGTGCCGTCCTCGGCGAACTCGACGAAGGCCTCGCGGTTGAACGACCCCTCCGCATCCAACCACCGCCCGACGATCTGCTGCTCGGTGGGGACGATCATGTCGGGTTCGGTGGGACCGGGGACGAGCTCCTCCGACGGCGTCTCCTCGGCGCCGGGCGCCTGGTCGTGCGCAGCGGGGAAGGCCCCGTATGCGGCGAACACCGCTCCGAAGGCGAGTGCCCCGGCCCCCAGTACCCCGAGTGCGTGCTTGGCGTTCGACATCGGCATCCCCTTTCGTCGCCGTGCGCTGGAACTGGAGCGTAGCACCCGCGGGTGTCGAACCGCGCGGGGTTTCCCGCTGAATCGCCGGGAGGCGGCGAAACCGAGACCCGGGCCGCTGCCGGTAAGCTGATGCGCATGGATCTTCTGGTAGTCGGGTCAGGTTTCTTCGGTCTCACGATCGCCGAGCGCGCCGCGGATGCGGGCAAGCGCGTGGTCGTGATCGATCGGCGCTCCCACATCGGCGGCAACGCGTACTCCGAGGCCGAGCCCGAGACCGGAATCGAGGTGCACCGGTACGGCGCCCACCTCTTCCACACCTCGAACGAGACCGTGTGGGAGTACGTGAACCGCTTCACGAGCTTCACGGGCTACCAGCACAAGGTCTACTCGAACTTCAAGGGAGAGGTCTTCCCGCTCCCGATCAACCTCGGCACGATCAATCAGTTCTTCCGTTCCGCCTACGGCCCCGACGAGGCCCGCGCGCTCATCGCCGAGCAGGCGGGGGAGTTCGACACGAAGTCGGCGCAGAACCTCGAGGAGAAGGGCATCTCGCTGATCGGGCGCCCCCTCTACGAGGCGTTCATCCGCGACTACACCGCGAAGCAGTGGCAGACGCCGACGACGGAGCTGCCCGCCGCGGTGATCTCGCGACTGCCGGTGCGCTACACGTACGACAACCGCTACTTCAGCGACACCCACGAGGGACTCCCGGTCGACGGGTACACGGCATGGCTCGAGAAGATGGCGGACCACCCGAACATCGAGGTCCGGCTGAACACCGACTTCTTCGACGAGTCGCAGCCGCTCAACAAGCGCGCCGTCGTCGGAACCGTCCCGGTGGTCTACACCGGCCCGGTCGACCGCTACTTCGACTACTCCGAGGGCGAGCTCGGCTGGCGCACGCTGGACTTCGAGCAGGAGGTGCTGCCCACGGGCGACTTCCAGGGGACGAGCGTCATGAACTACGCCGGGGCCGATGTGCCGTACACGCGCATCCACGAGTTCCGGCACTTCCACCCGGAGCGCGAGTACCCCGCTGACAAGACCGTGATCATGCGCGAGTACTCCCGGTTCGCCTCGCGCGAGGACGAGCCCTACTACCCGGTGAACACGCCCGAGGATCGCGAGATGCTGCTCAAGTACCGCGAGCTCGCCGAGGCGGAGGACCGCGTGCTCTTCGGCGGTCGACTCGGCACCTACCAGTACCTCGACATGCACATGGCCATCGGCTCGGCGCTCTCGATGTACGCCAACAAGCTCTCCGGACTGCTGTAACGCACCCGAGCCAGGGGCCTGATGCCGCATCGCGGCGTCAGGCCCCTGCTTGTGCCCCCGCACGCGCATCGGAAATACTGGTACGGGGTGGGGGCCAGCTTCGTCTAAGCTGCTGCTTGGATATTGTCGACATTCAGCCAAAGGAGCCCCAGTGCGATCCATCTTGAAGCCGCTGGCGGGAGGTGCGCTCGCGGTGCTGCTCGTGCTGAGCGCCTCGCCTGCGCAGGCGTTCGGCGAACAGCCGGGAGACGCCGATCCGACCACGTCGGTCGAGAGCCCGGAAACCGGTGCTCCGCAGACGGAGGCTCCCGGGGCCGAGACGCCCGCAGAGGGGGACCCGGCGGAGGAGAACCCGGCAGAGACCGGCACTCCCGAAGCGGGGGAGGAGGATCCGGCTGCGGAGTCGCCCGAGGCCGCCGAGCCCGCCGTCGAGGAGCCCGAAGCCGCCGAGCCCGAGGCGCCCGCCGAGCCCGTCGCGGAGGCTCCGGAGACCGTCGAGGTCACCGGCACGCTGCTCGTGCTCCCGGACGAGTCGAGCACCATGCCGCTCGACCTCGAGACGGGCGAGCCCGTGGAGTCGGAGGCGCACACCGAAGCAGCGCACGCCGGCGACCGGCTCGTGGTCGCGACGAACGAGTTCGGCTTCGTGCCCCTCGACGCCGCCGCGTCGCAGGGAGAGCTCGTGAACGGCGCCGACTTCGTCGGTGACGTCGCACTGCCCACCGCTGCGATCGACGCGGTCCAGGAGCGCATCGACGCCGAGGGCGCGCTCGCGCCCGTCGAGGTCGCCGAGACCGCGCATGACGCCGCCGCCGAGACGGGGGTCGAGATCGACGCCTCGGGCGTCGCGACCGCGAACCCCGCCAACGCCGACGCCGGCATGGGGCTCGACGCTCCCGCCGCTGCCGCGATCACGGCCAAGTCGCACGCCGTCGACGTCGTGAACTTCGGCGGCTCCGCGCGCACCGCGCCGACGAAGGCCGGGCTGCAGAAGCTCGTCGCCGACGTCTCGGCCTACTGGAAGAACCAGACCAACGGCAAGGTGTCGGGTCTGAGCTTCAGCACGTACAAGGCCCTGACGCCGAACGTGAGCCGTTGCGACGAGTACGGTCTCTGGAATCAGGCGATCTGGAGCTACAAGAACAGCAACGGCACGAAGAAGTGGCCGAACGCCAATGACTACCTGAAGACGGGGCGCCACCTGCTCGCGGTCGTCAATCAGAACTGCGGCGGTGCCGCCGGCTGGGGCACCACCCCCGCCTCGATCCACGCGGGCGGCGTGATCTGGGTCGACCTCGGCGTGCTCGATTCGGGGCAGCCCACGAGCGACGGCACGACGCTGACCGCGCACGAGTTCGGCCACAACCTCGGCCTCGGCCACGGCAACGCCCGCAACTGCACCTCGCCGAAGGTCGACGCTCCGGCGGATGCGTACGGCAGGGCGAAGAGCGGCTCGGGCTGCTCCGACGTCGAGTACGGCGACCTCTACAACGTGATGGGATCCTGGTTCAACGGCTACGGCAAGAAGCCGGCGGCGCTCGCCATCGGGCAGCGCTGGGTGCTCGGCGTCGCGCCGAGCGGGTCCGTCAAGCAGGTGACGACGGCCGGGGGCGCCGTGCAGACCTTCACCATCCGTGCCGCGGGTATGTCGAGCGGACTGCGCGGGCTGCGCGTGACCGGGCCCGGATCCGCGGGGACCGCGTTCGTCGAGTTCCGCAAGAAGCTCGGGCAGGACAGCGGGACGCCGTGGGACCTGACCTATCGCGGTCCGATCAGCGGCAACTACATCGCCGCCGGTGTGCGCGTCATGCGCACCTACTCGAACTCTCCGACCTACGACGCCAAGAAGAACGTCGTGCTGTCGCGCTGGGCTTCGGGCAAGCGCTACCAGACCATGCGGACCGGCAACGTGCTGCAGCCCTCCGGCGGCACCATGCAGGTGCGCGTGAACAAGTTCTCCACGGAGTACGCGACGGTCTCCGTCGAGTACAAGGGCTTCCGCAACGGAGGGAAGACCGTGACGACCGACCTCGCCGACGGTTCGCCGCTCATCGCGGGCAAGCGCCTCAAGGCCCGGATCACGGGCGGCGCGTGGAAGCTCAATTCGGGCTTCGGGTCCACGACCGCGCCCGCGGGGACCAAGGATAACTACCAGTGGTACCGCAACGGCGCCGCCATCAAGGGAGCGACGAGCTCCGTGTACCGCACCACCGCGAGCGACATCGGCAAGAAGGTCACGGTCAAGGTGTTCCCGACCGCGTCCGGCTACGTGAAGGGCAACGGCTCGACGTCGGGCGCCCGCACGGTCGTCAAGCCGACGTTCGTCGATGTGCTGTGGAACAACGTGCACTACAAGGGCGTCGAGTGGATGGCCGCGAATAATTATGTCAAGAGCGGCACGAGCACCCCGAAGTACTACCCGAAGAACGCGACCACGCGCGGGGCGTTCGCCACCATGCTGATGCGCAAGATGGAGCCGAATTACCAGCCGAAGTCGACGTTGAAGCTGCCGTTCCGCGATGTGAAGAAGACGGATCCGCACTACAAGGGGATCGCGTGGATGTACCAGCGCGGCTACGCCGCGAAGGCATCGAAGTTCAACACCTCCAATCCCGTCACCCGCGGTGCGCTCGCCACCTTCATGCAGCGCATGGAGGCTCCGAGCTACAAGCCGAAGTCGACGCTGAAGCTGCCGTACTCCGACGTGCCGAAGAGCTACGTGCACTACAAGGGCATCGCCTGGATGTACCAGAAGGGCTATGCCGCGAAGGCGTCGAAGTACAACCCGAAGAACTCGACGACGCGCGGCGCGATGGCGACGTTCCTCTACCGTATCTACAGCTAGCGCTTCTTGCTGGAGCTTCCGCACTCCGCGCTGGCGTGCCACGAGGGCCCGGTTCGACGTTCGCGTCGATCCGGGCCCTCGTCCATTCCCCGCTGGAACGCTCGGTAGAATGAATGTCCATGGCCCAGGCTCACCTTCGCACAGACATCCAGGGCCTTCGCGCACTCGCAGTGGCGCTCGTGGTGGTGTTCCACCTGAGCGCTGCTGTTCTGCCTGGCGGATATATCGGCGTTGACGTCTTCTTCGTGATCAGCGGGTTCCTGATCACGGGCCACTTGCTCCGGGAGGTCGAGCGTACCGGCCGGATCAGCCTCACGGAGTTCTGGGCTAGGCGCGTACGGCGTCTCCTTCCCGCAGCAGCGGTCGTGCTGATCGTATCCGCCATCGCCGCCAAGTACGTGCTCGCCGACTCTGTCGAAGTGCGTAATCTGACGGAGATCGGATTCGCCGCCCTCTACGTGCTCAACTGGTTCCTCGCCGAGAGTTCGGTCGACTACCTCGCAGCAGACAACGCGCCATCCATCGCCCAGCACTACTGGTCACTGTCCGTGGAGGAACAGTTCTACATCCTCTGGCCGATCATCATCTTCGCCGCGATCTGGGCCGCTTCGCGAGCCAGGCGAGTCGATCGGCGCACTGCCGTTGCGATCGCGCTCATCGTCGTGCTTGTGCTCTCGTTGGCCTACTCGATCTTCGAGACCGCCCGTTCCCAGCCATCGGCGTACTTCATGACGACCACACGAGCTTGGGAGTTCGCACTCGGCGGCCTGGTCGCGCTGGTGCCGACGGTACGCCTGGGTGCAGTCTTCCGAGGTGTCGTCAGTTGGGCGGCGCTGCTTACCGTGGTCGCCTCCGCCCTCCTGATGGACGGCCGGAGTCCGTTCCCCGGCTGGATCGCGTTGATCCCTGTCGGTGCGACCGCCACACTCATCTGGCTCGGGGACAGCGCTGTCCGGTGGACGCCGCAGGCCATCGCACGGATCAGGCCGATTCAGGCGCTCGGCGGCCTCTCGTACGCGGTGTATCTCTGGCACTGGCCCATTATCATCGTCGTGGCCTCACAGCTCGGCAGACCTCCCGGGTGGATCTGGGCCGGTGCGATCGTGCTGCTCACGCTCGTTCTCTCCCTGCTCACGAAGCGCTGGGTGGAAGATCCGGTGCGCCGGGCGCCCGGGTTCCTGCGGCGCCGGGTGCCGACGTTCGCCTGCATGCTCGCGGCGATGCTGCTCATCGGTGGCGTCGGACTCGCTCCCGCGACAATCGCGAAAGCGGAGGCCCACCTGGCGAACGCCGAACTCGCCGCGCAGGTCGCCGACACTGAGGGGTGCTTCGGCGCCTATGCGGTGGAGAATGATTGCGCGGATCCCTATCGCGCCACTCCGGACATAGACTTCGCGGCCGCCTCGAGCGACGGCTATCGCGCATGGATGGACGGCGAGAGCCGATGCTCATCGCGAACGTTGGACAAGCTGATGGAATCGCGCTGCGATTTCCCGAGCGACGGGATCGGGGTCGCTATGGTCGGTGATTCGCACACGAACCATCTCATGCAGCCGATCTCCGCCCTGGCGCAGCAGCGGGGCTGGGACTTCCACGGCATCGCGCTGACCGGGTGCACCGGCTTCGAACGCGCCGACAACGTTCAGGACCCTGGAGCCCGGAGGATCTGCATTGATTGGGCGGAGGCGCAGAGCGAGCGGGTGAGGAACGACCCCGATATCGACGTCGTGGTGATCTCAGCACTGGTGAAGCCGAGCAATGGGTTCGAAACGTCTGCAGTAGAGCGGCTCCAGAGCTACCGCGATGCGGGCAAGCGGGTTGTCGTGATCCGCGACGTGCCCGGGATGGAGCCGGGGACTGCCGCTGATGGGAAGGGTGCCCTGACAGGCGTCGAATGCGTCGAAGCCGCGGGTATCGGCGCAGCGGACCCGTGCGCCTGGACACCGCCGGAGGCCGATGACTGGCTGCTGAGCGCGGCGGAGCAGACCGGGGCAGCGCAGATCGACCCGCGGGAGATCATCTGCGCGGACGGGAGCTGCCATGCGGTGATTGGAGGAGTCGTGGTCTATTTCGACGACGATCATCTCTCGGCGACATTCGCCAGTACGCTCGTTCCCTGGTTCACCGAGCGCCTGGTGCCGCTCGTGGAGTCATCGAAGAGCTCTGTGGCCCGCTCACCGAGCGCGGGATCCCGACCGGAGGGTCAGCGTCCCTCGAAGGTCCGCTTCCACTCCTCGACCGAGGTGAACCGGGGCAGCGCGGCGCGGTAGTCCGCGGCGAGACGGTCCCAGTTCTTCTCGATCTCACGGCTCAGCTCGCGGGACTCCCGCAGCAGGCGACGGAACTTGGCGCGGTCGAAGCGGTACCACATCTTGCCGCTGCCGTCCGCGGCGCCCACCACGACGCTGCTGTGGTGCGGGATCCGCCACCAGTGGGCGTCGTGCTTCGAGTACTCGAGCTCCGGCGCCGACATGTCCGCCTCGCCCGCCTGGCGCCGCCAGTGCTCTGGGACCATGCGCAGCGTGAAGAGCGCGAGGCCCGCGCCCTTCGGGCTCGTGACCTTGTCGCGCAGTTCGGGGAGTGCGCGGCCGCCCCGGGAGACCGGCGTGTCCGGATCCCCCGGCCGGTACACCCGGGTCTCGGGGAACTCCGCGGCGCGGGCGCGGGCGCGGGGCATGTCCTTCGCGAGGTCCTCGTGCAGGTGGTCGGGCCCGCGGAGCACGTCGCGCATGCCGTCGACCGCCAGCTGCACGGCGTAGTACTGCATGTTGAGCAGCTTCTTGATGTCCTGGCGGCCGCTGTTCTGCATCAGCCGCCCGCTCCTGGGGCGGTCGGAGTGCAGCAGGCCGGCGATGATGCGGTTGCGGGTGTGGAAGTACGCCTGCCAGTCCTGCGAGTCGTCCTTGTCGAGCCACGACACGTGCCAGAGCGCGACACCGGGCAGCGATACGGTGCGGAAGCCCGCGGCCTTCGCGCGCAGTCCGTATTCGGCGTCGTCCCACTTGATGAAGACGGGCAGGGAGAGCCCGATCTCCTGGATCACGCGCTTCGGGATCATGCACATCCACCAGCCGTTGTAGTCGGAGTCCAGGCGCGCGTGCATCCACTTGGTCTGGCGGAGGTTGCGGCGACGGAAGTCGTGGCGGTGCTGCTCCTCGAACGAGGGGCCCCACAGGAACGGCTCCGGGCGCACGACCTCGGCCCAGGCGTGCAGCACGGGCTTGTCGAGCAGGTCGAACATGTGCCCGCCCACGATGACGGGGGTGCGGCTGAAGCGGCCGAACTGCAGCGCGCGCAGCGCGCTCTCCGTCTCGAACTCGACGTCGTCGTCGAGCAGGAGGAGGAAGTCGGTGTCCTCCCGCTCGAGCGTCTCGGCCATCGAGCGCGCGAAGCCGCCGGATCCGCCGAGGTTGCCCTGTTCGATCACCCGCAGCTGCTCGCCGAGACGAGCGGCGACCTCGTCGAAGCCCTCCTGATCGCGTACGCGCTGCGTGCCCTGATCGACGAGGAAGATGCGGTCGATGCCCTCGAGCAGCGCGGGATTGTCGGCGATGTTGCCGAGGGTCGCCACGCAGTAGTCGGGCTTGTTGTAGGTCGTCATGCCCAGGCTGAGCTTGCCCGTGGCCACGGGCGCGGCCTCCGTCGTCCATTCGCCCCCGGCGAGCACGAGATCGCTCTCGTTGGCGATGAGATCGAACCAGTACCAGCCGCCGTCGGTGAAGGAGCGCAGCGGCAGGTCGAAGTGCGTCTCGGAGGCTCCCGTCACGCTGCGCGAGTCGACGCGCTGCTGCACCCCGCCCGCGTTGGACCGGTAGACGATGATCGTGCCAGGCCCTTCGGTGCGCAGCGTCAGCCGCACCGCATCGACGACCGTCCAGCGCTGCCAGTACGAGGCCGGGAACGCGTTGAAGTAGCTCGCGTACGACACCCGCTTGCCCTCGCGCACCCGCACGCTCGAGCGCGAGAGCACGTTGTCTATGTGCGCGTTCTGGCTGAGTCGCACGTCGCGGCCGCCGATCCGGGACCAGGTCTCGGCGTCCGCGTAGAGCGGCAGCACATCGGGATCCTTGTCGAGCGGGAAGACGATGTTCTGGAGCGTGGTCGCCATCGAGCGCCTCTCTTCGCGGACGGGTGCGGGCCTCGGGCCTCGCGGGGAACCCGAACAGTCTACCGAGCGGGGCCTGGGTCGACCCGGAGAGCGGCCGCCAGGCCCCAGACGGCGACGGTCAGCTCGGGCACGGAGTCAGCGATCTCGCGCAGCAGGCCGAACTCGACGCGATCCGCGTTGCGGCGGTGCTCCTCGGCGTCGGGCGCACCCGATCGCGCGGCCAGACGCGCGAGTCCGAACTCCGCGAGCAGGCCGCGGGATTCGAGCAGCTCGTCGCGCAGTGCGAGCACGACGAGCTCGTCCACGTCGGGCACCTCGTCCGTCGCGATCGCGGGGTCCTCGCCGCCGCGCACGCGTCGCTCGAGCTCGGTCTCCCGTTCGAGGCGGGCGTCGTCGCGCAACCCCGCCAGGCGATCGGCTGCGGGTGCGCCGTTCATCCGCGGTCCGTGCGGCGGGGGACCGGACCCTCGGGCGCCACCGGACCCGGTCGATCGACCCCGGAGCGGTCGATCCCGGCACGCAGCGCGTCGCGATCGATATCGACCGGCCCGCTCTCGTGCAGGGGGATCGGCACGCGCTGCCAGGGGAGCTTCGTCGGCTCGGCGTCCTGCGAGGGGAGCTCGAAGTCGAAGCGCGACTTGACGGCGAGCAGGATCAGCAGCACCCATTCGCCCTCGATCAGCAGCCGGCTCTCGGAGAGGGACTGGACGAGGAGCGCGACGAGCACCAGGAACGGCCAGAGCGCGCTCGTCGCGTAGGGGAGCGGCGGCCCGTAGCCGCGGCGGGGAGGGTCGACCGCGCGGAACCAGACGCGCCAGGTCGTGAGCACCACGATGGGCGCGAACGCGAGCACGCCCACGATGCCGAGCTGGAGCCAGACGTCGAGCCACGCGTTGTGCGCGCTCATCACCGGAATGCCCGCCTTCTCGTCGAGCGACGCGAAGGGCTCGGCCCACGGCGCCCAGTAGCTGATCCAGCCCCAGCCGAACCAGGGGCGCTGCTCGGCCAGGTCGATGACCTTCTGCCAGGTCTCGAGCCGGCCGGTCATCGTGCCGCTCTTGCCGAGCAGTCCGAAGACGAACTCGCGCGCGAAGAGCGTCAGGCCGATCGCGACGCCGAGGATCGCGGCGCCCGTGAGGTAGAGCGGAGCGCGGCGCTCGGGACCGAGCCGTCTGGCCCAGAGCGCCAGGCCGAGCCCGACGACGGCCGCGGCGAGCGCTACCCACACCGTCGCGCCGCGGGTGAGCAGGATCGTCGCGGCGGCGAGCAGGAGCCAGAACCCGCCCTCGAAGCGGCGCACGAGGCCGGCGCGCAGCTGGATCCCGAACACGATCACTCCGAGCAGCCCGATGAAGCCCAGCAGCACCGAGCTGGCGAGCACGCCCTGGATCGGGCCGCCCGAGAGGAGCAGGTCGCGGCTCCACAGCAGCAGCTTGGAGTCGCCAGCGTCGTAGCCGTCGGGGAGGAAGCGCTGCGCGACCGGGGCGCGCACGACGAGGGCGACCCAGAGCTCGAAGACGACGGAGGCGCCGATGATCCACCGCAGCGCGCCGCCGAGCGCGCGCAGCACCTCGTGCCAGGTCAGTACGAACGCCAGCACCACCGCGAGCAGCGTGGTCGCGAGCTGCGCGATCACGCCGAGCACGCTCTCGAGGCGGTACTGGGACCAGAAGATCGAGAGCACGGCGAGCGCGAGGAACCAGTAGATCGGGCTCGGCAGGCGGTACCAGCGGAAGCGCGCGGGCTTCTCGCGCACGAAGACGACCACGCCGATCACGACGAGCGCTGCCGCGATCGCGAGGAAGCCCCACCAGCCGACGAGGTTGCGGACGCCGTTGCTGCCGAGCGTGAGCACGAACACCCCGATCGCGTACGCGCTCACCCCGAGTCTGGTTCTGCTCTCCGCCATAGTCGGTATGGTAGAGCATGCTGTGAGCGGAGGAGTGGCGTGCTGATCTTCATCGAGAACACCCCGCGGTCGTACGCGTGGGGCTCTCGGGACGCACTGCCCGACATGCTCGGCGTCGCCCCCACCGGGGAGCCGCAGGCCGAGCTCTGGCTCGGCGCGCACCCGGGGTCCCCCGCGCACGTGGCGAAGGCCGTGGGGCAGCGGCACGGCGCATCCGCGAAGCCGACGCTGATCGACCTCATCGAGAGCGACCCGGAGCGCTACGGCGTCGACGGCGGGCATCTGCCCTTCCTGCTCAAGGTGCTCGCGATCGGCGCGCCTCTCTCGCTGCAGGTCCATCCGGACCGGGATCAGGCCGCTGCCGGGTTCGCGGCCGAGGAGGCCGCCGGGGTGCCGCGCACCGCGCGGGAGCGCAACTACGGCGACCCGAACCACAAGCCGGAGCTGCTGGTGGCCCTCGGCGAGATGACGGCGCTCAGCGGGTTCCGGCCGCTCGACGAGGCGCGCCGGGACCTCGTGCTGTTGGCCAGGGCCGCTGACCGGCTCGGGGACGCGCACGGGTCGGCCGCGCTCGAACGTCTCGCCGATGGGCTGGGCGGCCCGGCCGCCCGGCCCGAGGGCCAGGCGGGCACGACCGGGAAGGACGTCAGGCGCGAGTTCCTCGAGCGGGTGTTCAGCTGCGACCCCGAGGTCGTCGCAGCGCTCGCCGCGGTGACCCCGTCCGAAGACTGCGGCATCGATCCCGAGCGCATCGCGGCGCTCCGCGAGCTCGTCCGCGCCTACCCGGGCGATCCCGGCGTGCTCGTCTCGCTGCTGCTGCATCTCGTGCGGCTCGCCCCCGGCGAGGCGCTCTTCCTCGGAGCACGCCAGATGCACGCCTACCTCAGCGGTGTCGGGGTCGAGGTCATGGCCGCCTCGGACAACGTGCTCCGGGCCGGGCTGACCCGGAAGCACATCGATGTCGCGGAACTCTGCCGCGTCGTGGACACGGGCGAGCTCGACGATCCGCGCTTCGCCTCGCGCCGCCTCGCGCACGGCCTCGTCGAATGGGTGCCTCCGGTGCCCGATTTCCGGCTCATGCGCGCGACGCTGTGCGAGCCCGACACAGGCGAGGCGCGGGGCGCGGTCGACGGGGCGCTCGGAGCCACGGTCGACAGCGGTTCCTCCGAAGTCGTCGAGATCCCCGCGGATGCTCCGATCGTGCTCATCGTGACCTCCGGGAGGATCCGCGTGGAGCGGGCGGCGGGCGATCCGAACGGCCGCCAGGAGGCCGGGGCGGACTCCGGGGGTGCGGAGGCCCCCGGCTTCGCCGAGGTGGCGAGCGCGCGGCGCGGGCAGTCGCTCTATGTGTCCGCGGGCGAGCCGATCGTGCTCACCGGGCACGGCGAGGCGTTCCTCGCCACTGTCGGCTCGTGAGCCCGCGAGTCGGCGGGCCGCACCGGCCGGCCGTGGGCGGGTACACTGAAGCGCGTGCCGAACGCCGACAACCGTGACCCAGGAACCGTGATCGACGCACCCGGTGACGACGCAGCGCGCGATCGCATCGGCGGACTCGGCCGGGTGCTGATCGCCGTCTACATCGTGCTCGCGATCGCCGCCACGTTCCGTTCGGTCTACCAGATCGCCCGCAAGTTCGAAGAGGCCCCTGTCGCATACTCGCTGTCGGCCCTCGCCGCGGTCGTCTACATCGTCGCGACGGTCGCCCTCATCAAGCGCCGCGGTGCCTGGCGCACCGTCGCGGCCGTGGCGCTGAGCTTCGAGCTCGCCGGCGTCCTGGTGGTCGGTGTGCTGAGCATCGCGGTCCCCGAGCTGTTCGGGCACGACTCCGTCTGGTCGTACTTCGGGCGCGGCTACGTGTTCATCCCGCTGGTGCTGCCCGTGCTGGGCCTCGCCTGGCTCGCCCGCAGCCGCGGTGCCGACGCGGCTCGCGGCGCCGGGGCCGGAGGGCGGCTCTGATGCGCGTCCTCGAGTCGCTCGCCGCGATCGATCCGGCCGACTTCCCCGTCGGCAGCTGCGTCGCCATCGGCAAGTTCGACGGGGTCCATCTCGGGCACCGCGCGATCCTCGCCCGGGTGCGCGACGCCGCGCGTGCCGCGGGCCGGTCGGCGGTGGTCGTGACGTTCGCGAACCATCCGCTGAGCTATCTCAGGCCCGAGGCATGCCCGCTGCCGCTCACGAGCCCGGAGCAGCGCATCGAAGCGTTCGCCGAGATCGGGATCGACGTCTGCGTGATGCTCGACTTCGACGAGGCGCTCGCCTCGATCCCCGCCGAGGAGTTCGTGACCGACGTGCTCGTCGGCCGGCTCGGTGCGCGCGAGATCGTGATGGGCGCCGACTTCAGGTTCGGGCACCGAGGGGCCGGGGACGCCGCGCTGCTCCGCTCCCTCGGCGGGCTCCACGGTTTCGCCGCGGATGCCGTCGAGTGGGTCGGGGACGGCGCGGACGGGCCGGTCTCCTCGTCACGGATCCGAGACGCGATCGCGTCGGGTGACGTCGCCGCGGCCTCGCGCATGCTCGGGCGCGAGCCCGCCGTTCGGGGAACCGTCGTGCACGGCGATGCCCGCGGGCGCGAACTCGGCTTCCCGACGGCGAATCTCGGCGGCAGGATCGAGGGACTCGTGCCGGCGGACGGCGTCTACGCTGGCTGGGCGATCCTCGGCGGGGAGCGGCTGCCGACGGCCATCTCGGTCGGGAACAACCCGACGTTCACGCCCGAGGGGCAGTCGCGGGTGGAGGCGTTCCTGCTCGACTTCGATCGCGACATCTACGGTGAGCCGATCGAGATCCGATTCGCCCACCGGCTGCGCGGCACGGTCCGATTCGAGTCCCTCGAATCGCTCATCGAGCATATGGACGCGGACGTGGTTCGTGCGCGCCGGCTGCTCGGAGTGGTAAACTAGCGGAACGGTCGTCTCCGACACCCCCTCGCGAGCCCCATGCAACGCATGCGTCAGGCTCAGGGCGTGACGGGCGGCCTGCGCCTCGGCAAGCGTTCCGAGACCGCACACGCCGATCAGGAGATCCATTGGCAACCAGCACTGCCACGCGTCGTTCCGGCACGAAGTCGAACGGCTCGCAGAAGACGGGTACCGCGAAGTCGAAGTCCGGTTCGCAGACCGGATCGCGCTCGAACGCGCGCCGCAAGCACGCCCACAACGAGGGCATCATCCCGCTGCTCGCCCGCGCCGTTCGCGAGGTCGAGGCGTCGGCGCAGCGCGGGAAGGCGACGCCGGCCAATCGCACGAAGTTCCACGTGATCGCGCTCCTCATGCGGGAGGAGCGCGCCCGGGTGAAGTCCGACGAGTCGGTGAGCGAGTCCGAGCGCGCCGAGACGCTGAAGCGGCTCGACGGCGTCGCGGCGATCCTCGCCAAGACGGCCGCCCGCGACACGAGCCTCATCACGCTGCTCGAGCCCGCGGCCCCGATCACCGACGCCACGCGTCAGCTCAAGCGGAAGATGCTCGAGCAGGCGGGCATCGAGCTGCCCGAGGAGGAGAAGGCTGCGCCTGAGCCGGTGCGGGCGTTCGTGCCGCCGGAGCTGGCCGAACGCCAGGTGGAGCCGGCGGGCATCGACGCCCGCATGCTCGCGAACCCGTTCCTCGCCCCCGACCTCGCTCCGCCGAAGCAGCCGACCCCGGTCGTGCGCCTCGCGAACTGGGAGCTCCTCGGGCCGCTGCTGAAGTCCTTCGAGCAGGGCGGCGGCGGGTCGGCGTGCATGGAGCTCCCCGAGCCGCCCGTGCCCGATCGTCTGGCTCCCGCGGGGCGCGAGCTCATGCCGCACCAGGCCCGCTTCCTCGGCTCCGTGCGCGACGGTCACCGCAGCTTCCTGCTCGCGGACGAGCCAGGCCTCGGCAAGACGGCGCAGTCGGTCATCGCCGCATCGGTCGCAGGCGCGTACCCGCTGCTCGTGGTCGTGCCCAACGTCGTGAAGATGAACTGGGCGCGCGAGGTGCAGCGCTGGACGCCGCAGCGCCGCGTCACCGTGATCCACGGCGACGGTCAGGACATCGATGCGTTCGCCGACGTCTTCGTCGTGAACTACGAGATCCTCGACCGGCACCTCAGCTGGATCTCGCGCTTCGGGTTCGCGGGCATGGTCGTCGACGAGGCGCACATGATCAAGAACGTGCAGTCGCAGCGCTCGCGCAACGTGCTCGCGATCGCGGAGAGCATCCGGGCGCGGACTCCCGGCTCCGCGCCGCTGCTCATCGCGCTGACCGGAACGCCGCTCATCAACGACATCGACGACTTCCGTGCGATCTGGCGCTTCCTCGGGTGGACCGAATCCGACAAGCCGGGCCCCGAACTCATGGCCCGCCTCGAGAGCAACGGCTGGACGCCGGCCGATTCGGCGTTCTACCCCGAGGCCAGGCAGAGCGTGATCGAGATGGGGATCGTGCGACGGCGGAAGGTCGACGTCGCCGCCGACCTGCCGGCGAAGCGCGTGGTCGACCTCCCCGTCGAGCTCGACGACGACCTCGGCCGCGGCATCCGCGACGCCGAGGCCAAGCTCGCCCGGAAGCTCGTCGAGCGCTACACCGCCGTCAAGTCGGGAAAGCTCGGGCAGAAGCTCAGCGACGAGGCCATCATCCGCATGGTGTGCGCCCAGGAGCTGGAAGAGTCGAACGCCTCCGCCGACGGGCTCAACGTCTTCACGATGGTCCGTCAGATCGGCCAGGCGAAGGCGTCCCTCGCCGCGGACTACGCGAGCCAGCTGGCGCGCTCCGTGGGCAAGGTCGTGTTCTTCGCGAAGCACATCGACGTCATGGACCGGGTGGAGGCGCAGTTCGCCGAGGCCGGGCTCCGGACCGTGTCGATCCGAGGCGATCAGACCGCGGCGTTCCGCCAGGAGCAGATCGACGCGTTCAACAAGGATCCGGAGGTCGCCGTCGCCGTCTGCTCGCTGAGCGCCGCCGGCGTGGGCGTGAACCTGCAGGCGTCGTCGAACGTGGTGCTCGCGGAGCTCAGCTGGACGGACGCCGAGCAGACCCAGGCGATCGATCGCGTGCACCGCATCGGACAGGACGAGCCGGTCACCGCGTGGCGCATCATCGCGGCGCAGACCATCGACGCCAAGATCGCTGAGCTCATCGACGGCAAGGCCGGTCTCGCCGCCCGCGCGCTCGACGGCGCCGCGGCTCCCGAGGAGGACGAGGATCCCGTGCAGCTGCGCGCCCTCATCGCGGTGCTGGAGGGCGCGCTCTCGCACTGACCCGCGACGGCGGCGCAGTGGATCCCGCCCGCACCCGCACGCCGCGGGAGCGGGCGGGATCCACCTCGTTCTGGCGGCATTCCGACCACTGTTGGCGAGATCGCGTATGTCTGTCCCGATCCTGCCATCGCTACGATGGAGCGGGGTCGTGCGCATGGCCGGCTCTGAGGCGGGAGGTGTGCGATGAAGATCGGTGTGCTCTGCTCGGGCGGCGACAGCCCCGGCATGAACGCCGCGATCCGGGGGGCGGTGCTCCGCGGCGTCGACGTGCACGGATTCGAGATGCTCGGGTTCATGGACGGCTGGCGCGGCTTCCACGACGGCGACACCGTGCCGCTCGACCGTGCCGCGGTCCGCGGCATCTCGCCGCTCGGCGGCGTCATCCTCGGCACCAGCCGGGTGCAGCCCTTCTCGGCGAAGGACGGCACGGATGCGGATTTCCGCGCGATCCGGCGGCGGATGGCCGAGTTCGGCCTCGACGGGTTCCTGCTCATCGGCGGCAACGGCACGCAGACGGTCGCCAAGCTGCTGAGCGATGCGGGCATCCGTGCGATCGGCCTCCCGAAGACCATCGACAACGACCTCGGCGGCACCGACTACACCTTCGGCTTCGACACCGCGGTGTCCATCGCCGCGGAGGCCATCGATCGGCTCCGCACCACGGGGGACTCCCACCGCCGCTGCATGGTGCTCGAGGTGATGGGCCGGGACGCCGGGTGGATCGCGCTCCACTCGGGCATGGCGGGCGGCGCACAGGTGATGCTGCTCCCGGAGTTCCCGGAGTCCGCCGAGCAGATCGGCGAGTGGGTGCTCAGCGTCCGTGATCGCGGGCGCTCGTCGCTCGTGGTGGTCGCCGAGGGCTTCCGCCTCGCGGGGGACTCGGATCAGACCGTCCGCGCGGGCCTCGACGGATTCGGGCGGCCCCGACTCGGCGGCATCGCCGAGGTGCTGGCCCCGATCATCGAGCAGCGCACCGGCATCGAGACCCGTGCGACGGTGCTCGGGCACACGCAGCGCGGCGGATCCCCCACGGCGTTCGATCGGGTGCTCGCGACGCGCACGGGGATGGCGGCCGCGGACGCGGCCGAGGCGGGGGAGTGGGGCCGGCTCGCCGGACTGCGGGGCGACCGGATCGAGATGGTGGACCTCTCGGAGGCGGTCGGCCACCTGAAGACGGTTCCCGCCGACCGCTACGAGCAGGTGCGACTGAACTTCGGGTGACCCCGGTGCCCGGCCGCGACACGCCGCTCCAGGTGAACGCGGGGTGAACGCGCCCGGCCTGGCTTGACCTGTCGGGGGTGAGGTGGAACCATGAATATGGCGCGCGCGGGGTCTGCGAACGGGATCGCTCAGTCGATGAACGGCAGGTGACTTCGCGGGTGGCCGCAGGCCCCCGACCCCCGAACGAAAGACGCCGGTGGAACTGACGATCATCGTGTTGCTGGTAATCGTGCTGGCACTCTTCTTCGACTTCACGAACGGCTTCCACGACACCGCGAACGCGATGGCGACGCCCATCGCGACCGGCGCCCTGAAGCCCAAGACGGCCGTGCTGCTGGCCGCGATCCTCAACCTGGTCGGGGCCTTCCTCTCGACGGAGGTCGCGAAGACCATCTCGGGCGGCCTCATCAACGAGGGCGACGGAGGGGTGCTGATCACCCCCGAGCTCATCTTCGCCGGGCTCATCGGCGCGATCGTCTGGAACCTCGTCACCTGGCTCTACGGCCTGCCCTCGAGCTCGTCGCACGCCCTCTTCGGCGGGCTCATCGGCGCGGCGATCGTCGGCGCCGGAGCCGCGGCCATCAACGGCGGCGTCTTCCTCTCCAAGATCCTCATCCCGATGGTCGCCGCGCCCCTGACGGCCGGCATCGTGGCGTTCACCGCGACGAAGGTGGCCTACGCGATCACGCGCCGGCACGACGGGAAGAAGGACGGGCGCGGCCGCTTCCGCTACGCCCAGATCGCCTCGTCGTCGCTCATCGCGCTCGCGCACGGCACGAACGACGCGCAGAAGACCATGGGCGTGATCACCCTGACCCTCGTCGCCGCCAACATGCAGGAGCCGGGCACCGGTCCGCACCTGTGGGTCGTCGTGACCTGCGCGCTCGCGATCGCCCTCGGCACGTACTCGGGCGGCTGGCGCATCATCCGCACCCTGGGGGCGGGCCTCACCCAGGTCAAGCCCGCGCAGGGCTTCGCCGCCGAGACGAGCACTGCCGCGACGATCCTCGCCTCGAGCCACCTCGGCTTCGCGCTGTCGACCACGCAGGTGGCGTCGGGATCGGTCATCGGATCCGGCCTGGGGCGCCGCGGATCGAGCGTGCGGTGGCGCACGGTCGGGCGCATCGCCTCGGGCTGGCTCTTCACGCTCCCGGCGGCAGGCGCGGTCGGCGCGATCGCCGCTGCGATCGCGCACACGGGCATGGTCGGCGTCGTCATCGACGCGGTGTTCGGGCTCCTCTTCATCCTCTTCATCTTCTGGCGCTCGAGCCGCAACAAGGTCGACCATTCGAACGCCGTGCCCGTGCCCGACGTCGCGGAGTCGGGCTACGCGGTGCGCATCCGCAAGGGTACGGTGAAGCCGGCGAAGGTGAAGCCGGGCGCCGCTCCCCCCGTGTACTCGGTGGCGCAGTCGGCCGTCCGTGACGACGAGGCGGCGAAGGAGGCGGAGCGCCTCGCCAAGGAGGCGGCCGCCGAAGAAGCGGCGGCGGAGAAGGCCGCGCGGAAGGCCGCTGCGGCCGAGGGCGCCGTCGCGACCGACGGCACCGACAACGACGGCGCCGACAACGACCGCGCCGATGCGAAGGGTGAGCAGCGATGACGATCGACTGGATGGCGTTCGTCATCGTGTTCCTGACGGCGCTCGGCTCCGCCGTGTTCGTCGTGGCCCTCTACTCGCTCGGGATCCGGTTCCTCGCGATCCCGGCCCCGTCCGTGCGCCGGGACGACGGCACGTTCGAGCCCGACGGTCCGTCGCGCGATGACGAGGACGACGACGTCGACGACATCGGGCGACCGCGATGGGCGACCGTGGCCGCCAACATCTGCTTCGGCCTCTCGGTGCTCGTGGTGCTGGTGGGCATCTTCCTCATCGTCCCGGCGCTCCACCCCTGGTAGGCCGCCGTCGTTCCGCGCATGACCGCGCGGTCAGGGCCCGCGGGTAGTGTGGAGCGCATGCCTCACACCCCGGTCGACCAGATCCCCGGCATCGTCTCCGGAATGCGCTACGGCTTCGGGCTGGGGGTGACCCGGCCCGAATCCTGGCGGCGCACTCAGCTGCAACGGCTGCGCGCGCTGCTGCTCGAGCGCGGAGCCGACTTCGAGCGGGCGCTCTTCGCCGACCTCGGCAAGTCGGGCACCGAGGCGCAACTGACCGAGATCGGGTTCCTGGTCGCCGAGATCGATCACGCCCTCGCGAAGCTCTCGGCGTGGATGCGCCCGAAGCGCGCGGGCGTTCCGCTCGCCGTGCAGCCGGCGGCGGCGAGGATCACCCCGGACCCGCTCGGCGTCGTGCTCGTGATCGCACCGTGGAACTACCCGCTCATGCTGGCGCTCTCGCCAGTGGTGGGAGCACTGGCCGCAGGCAACGCGGTCGTCGTGAAGCCGAGCGAGCTCGCACCGGCGACGTCCGAGCTCATCGCCCGGCTCGTGCCCGACGTGATCGACCGGCGCGCCTTCTCGGTCGTGGAGGGCGGGGTCCCCGAGACCACCGCGCTGCTCGCCGAGCGCTTCGACCACATCTTCTACACGGGCAACGGCCGGGTGGGTCGGATCGTGGCGCGGGCAGCGGCGGAGCACCTGACGCCGATCACGCTCGAGCTCGGCGGCAAGTCCCCGGTGTACGTCGACGACTCCGTCCCGCTCGCCGAGGCGGCGAAGCGGATCGCCTGGGGCAAGTACATGAACGCCGGCCAGACCTGCGTCGCCCCCGACTACGTCCTCGGGAGCGCGGACGTCCTCGGCCGGCTCGCGCCGCTGCTGGCCGGCGCGATCCGCGACCTCTACGGAAGCGCGATCGACCGCAATCCCGACTACGGGCGCATCGTCACCGACGCGCAGTTCGAGCGGCTCGTCGGGTACCTGGGCGATGGCCAGGTGCTCGTCGGAGGCGGCCGCGACGCCGCAACCCGATACCTCGAGCCCACCGTGCTCGGGGGCGTCGACCGCGGTTCGGCGGTGATGCGCGACGAGATCTTCGGGCCGATCCTGCCGCTCGTCGAGGTCGACGGCCTCGACGACGCGATCGGCTTCGTCTCCGGTCGGGACAAGCCCCTCGCCGCGTACGTCTTCAGCGACGACCAGGCGGTGCGCCGCCGGTGGGAGCGCGAGACCAGTTCGGGGGCGCTGAACTTCGGGGTGCCGGTGCTGCACCTCGTGGCGCCGGATCTGCCGTTCGGAGGCGTGGGTGAAAGCGGCATGGGCGCCTACCACGGCGAGCGCTCGTTCCAGGTCTTCAGCCACCAGAAGGCGGTCCTGTCGAAGCCGCTGTCGCCCGACACCCTGGCCGCGACGATCATGCCCCCCTTCACGAAGGCGAAGGACGGGCTCGTCAGGCAGTACCTGCGCAAGCTCCTGTAGTGACCGGATGCGCATGCGCTCGTGAGTAGGATTGTCCCGTGGAACAGGGCAAGAGCAGCGAAGCCGCGGCGGGGCGAGCCGAAGACGAGCTCCCGCTCGGGATCCGGGTCGCCGCGGCCTGGTCCTGGCGGCTGATCCTCATCGGCCTCGCGCTCGCGGGGTTCCTGTGGCTCGTCGTGCAGGTGCGGATCATCGTGATCCCGCTGCTCATCGCGATCCTCCTGACCGCGCTCCTCGCGCCCATCGTCAACTGGTTCACGAAGCAGGGCGCGCCGCGCTGGTTCGGGGTCGTGACGGCGCTCGCGGTGTTCATCGCCTCGGTGTGGGTGCTGGTGACCCTGATCGTGACCCAGTTGCGCAGCGGGCTCGGGGACTTCACGAAGCGCTCCGAGGAGGTCTGGTGGGACCTGCTGAAGCTGATCGACGGCAACCCGTTCGGGCTGTCGGCGGACCAGATCGACTCCTTCGTCGCGCAGCTCATGAAGACCGTCGAGAGCCACCAGTCCGAGCTCTGGAACGGGGCGCTCGGCGTCGCGACGACCGCTGGGCAGCTCGTGACCGGTCTGCTGCTCACGCTCTTCTCGCTGATCTTCATGCTCATCGACGGCAAGCGGATCTGGTTCTGGGTGCTCGGCTTCCTCCCGGCGAAGGCGCACGCGGCGGTGGACGCCGCCGGGCGCAACGGTTGGGTCTCGGTCGGCCAGTACGTCCGCGTGCAGATCTTCGTCGCCTTCGTCGATGCCGTCGGCATCGGCGTCGGCGCCGCACTGCTGGGGGTGCCGCTCCCGATCCCGATCGCGATCCTGGTGTTCATCGGGTCCTTCATCCCGTTCCTCGGCGCGATCACGACGGGCGCTCTGGCCGCCTTCATCGCGCTGGTGTACAACGGCCCGGTGAACGCGCTCATCATGCTGGGCGTCGTGATCCTCGTCAATCAGATCGAGGGCCATGTGCTCCAGCCGCTCGTCATGGGCAGCGCGGTGCGCGTGCACCCGCTCGGCGTCGTCCTCGCGGTATCGACGGGCGCGCTGCTCGCCGGGATCCCCGGGGCGCTGTTCGCGGTGCCGCTCGCGGCGGCGGGCAACTCGATCGTCAACACGCTCGTGCGCAAGGAGTGGGATCCCTCGGTCGACCCGGTCGCCGAGTACCACCGCAAGAACGAGACGCACCTCAAAGCGCGCCGACGCGCGCGCAGCGCGATGCGCCTGTCGCGCACCCGCACATCGGAATCGGAAGGACCGCAATGACCGCAGCAGCATCCGCCCCCACCCTGGATGCGTTCGAACGCGCGCTGAACACCGTGCACCGGATCACGCAGCGCACGCCGCTCGAATCGTCGCGGTACCTCGCCGACGTGCTGCAGGTGCCGCAGGTGTACCTGAAGTGCGAGAACCTGCAGCGCACCGGCGCCTACAAGCTGCGGGGGGCGTACAACCACCTCTCGCAGCTCAGCTACGAGCAGAAAGCGCGCGGCGTCGTCGCGGCGTCCGCGGGCAACCACGCCCAGGGCGTGGCCTTCGCCGCGAGAGAGCTCGGCATCAAGGCGACCATCTTCACGCCCCTCGGCGTCGCGCTGCCCAAGCTCCAGGCGACCCAGCACTACGGCGCCGAGGTCGTGCTGCACGGGGAGACCTTCAACGAGACCAACATCGCCGCGCAGGCCTTCGTGCGGGAGACGGGCGCCCACTTCGTGCCGCCGTTCGACGACGAGGCCGTGATCGAGGGGCAGGGCACCGTGGTGCTCGAGATGCTGGAGGAGGCCCCCGAGATCGAGACGATCGTGGTGCCGATCGGCGGAGGCGGCCTCATCGCGGGCGTCGCGACGGCCGCGAAGCAGATCGCCGCGCAGGAGGGCCGCACGATCCGGGTCATCGGCGTGCAGGCCGAGAACGCCGCGCCCTACCCGGTCTCGATCGCCGCGGGTGAGCCGCTCACGATCGAGACGACCCCGACGATCGCCGACGGCATCGCCGTCGCGCGGCCGGGTGTGCGCAACTTCGAGCTGATCCGCGAGTACGTCGACGAGATCGTCACGGTGAGCGACGACGACATCGCGCGCGCGATCGTCATGCTGCTCGAGCGCGCGAAGCTCGTGGTGGAGCCCGCGGGGGCGGCCGGCGTCGCGGCGATGCTCGCAGGCAAGGTGCGCGCGAGCGGGGTCACCGCGACCGTGTTGTCGGGCGGGAACATCGACCCGCTGCTGCTGCAGCGGGTGATCGGGCATGGCCTCGCGGCCTCCGCCCGCTACCTCAAGCTCCGGATCCTGCTGCCGGACGTCCCCGGTCAGCTCGTGCGCACGGCGACGATCGTCGCCGAGGCCAACGCCAACGTGGTCGAGGTGATCCACACCCGTCACGCGACCGAGCTGCCGGTCAGCGAGGTCGAGCTCGAACTGCACATCGAGACCCGCGGCCACGAGCACGGCGAGCAGGTCGCCCAGGCGCTGCGCGACGCCGGGTACACCGTGCGGGTCGGCGAGAAGTACTAGCCCGGCTCCGGCGCATCGTCTCGCTCTCCCGGGCCGGCACCGGGGGAGCGAGTCGAGGAGCACGGTGGGCCAGAGGATCCTGAGGACGGCCAGGAGGGTGCGGGTGCTCCGCGGGGAGACGGCGCTCAGCGCACCGGGATGCCCGCCCCGGACTGCTCCGCGTAGAGGGCGATCGCACGCCGCGCATCGGCCACGGTGATGCTCCCGCCAGCGCAGATGTGCAGCCCGTAGGCGTCCTCGAGCGCCACGAAGTTCATCGCGATGTCGTCGACCGGACCGGTGAGCGAGAACTCGCCGCTCTCCACGCCCTCGAGGAGGATGCCGCGGTAGAGCGCCAGCTGCTCCCGGTAGAGCCGCTGCACGAGTTCGTCGTGGAGCGGGGACTTGCCCGCGAGCACGTCGAACTCGTAGAGCAGCCGCATGAGCGCGTCGTCCGGTCCCGTCGGGAGCCCGGCGTCGATCGCGGTCGCGAGCCGCGCTGCGGCGCCGCGCTGCTGGGCCACCAGCTCCGCCCGCTCCTCCCCGACGCGTCGCATCCCCGCGGCGTGCGCCTCGACGAGGATCGCGTCGAGGTCGTCGTAGTAGTACAGCAGAGCGCCGCGCGTCACGCCGGCCTGGTTCGCCACGTCGGTGAGCGAGAGGCCGCGCAGACCGTGCTCGGCCGCCGCCGCGAGCGCCGCATCGATGACCTCGATGCGGCGCTGCTTTTGCGTACTGGGGCGTGCCATGTCTGCCAGTATGCCAGGGCGGCGTGGTCGAGGACGAGTTTCTTGACATTCGAGTAAATTAATTTACTCTTGAGTAAAAGAACTTGCGGACGAGCGTCCTCCCGATGCATCGCCGCCCGAACCGGCAGGAGCTGACATGGCCGTCGACACCCTCTACACCGGCGGACGCGTCCGCACCTTCGATCCCGCTCAGCCGTGGGCGGAGGCGATCGGCGTGACCGGAGACCGCATCAGCTACGTCGGATCGGCGGCGGACGCCCCCGCCGCGCGCACCACCGTGCAGCTCGAGGGCCGCCTCGTCACCCCCGGTGTCGCCGACACCCACAACCACCTGCTGCTCGGGTTCGACGACCTGGCCGTCAGCCTCGACCAGGTGCAGAGCCTCGACGTCGTGCGCGCCCGCATCGCTGAGTTCGCCGAGACGCACCCCGAGCTCGACTGGATCTGCGCCGAGAACGCGCTCTACTCCGTCGTCGAGGGCCGCCGCCCGAACGCTGACGACCTCGTGGGGACCACCGACAAGCCGGTGTTCATCACGACCTACGACCAGCACTCGGTGTGGCTCAACCGCCCGGCGATGGCCAAGCTCGGGATCCTGAACGGCGGCGACATCGCCTGGGGCAACCCCGAGGTCGACCCGACCACGGGCGAGCCCACCGGCTGGGTGACGGACTTCTACACGAGCGCCATGACGATCGACGGGCTCGCCGAGCTGCAGCGCGACATCCCGATGTACTCCCCCGACCGGCGCTACAACAAGATCGTGAACAGCCTCGACATGGCCGCCAAGGTCGGCATCACCACGGTCGTCGAGCCCCAGGTGCCGCTCGCCGAGCTCGACCTGTTCGCCCGCGCCGAGCGCGAGGGCAAGCTCACGTCGCGCACGATCGCCGCCATCTACCACCCGGTCGGCGCCGACGGGGCCTTCCGCACCCGCATCACCGACGCGATCCGGGAGACGCCGCAGCACGAGCGCTTCAAGCTGGGGCCCGTGAAGCTCTACGCCGACGACGTCATCGAGCCGCACACCGCGGCGATGCTCGAGGACTATGCGAACCGCCCCGGCCATCGCGGGCACACGAGCCTGGAGCCCACCGAGTTCACCAAGCTCTTCATCGAGCTGGACCGGCTCGGCTACCAGGTGCACACGCACGCGACGGGCGATTGGGGCATCCGTCTCACGCTCGATTCCATCGAGGCGGCGCAGCGCGCGAACGGCGTGCGCGATGCGCGTCACGGGATCGTGCACGTGGAGTGCCTCGCGCCGGAGGACCTCCCGCGATTCAACGAGCTCGGCGTCGTCGCCGCGATGCAGCCGCGCCACTCCTCGCCCGACCTCGTGGCGGGCACCTGGATGGAGAACGTCGGCGAGGCGCGCTGGGACCGTGCGTGGCGCTACCGCTCCATGATCGAGTCCGGGGCGCGCGTCACCTTCTCGAGCGACTGGCAGGTCGGCGAGATGGATCCGCTCGTCGGCGTCTACGCGGCGATGACCCGTGCCCGACTCGACGGCAGCGACGCGTGGACCGTCGGTGAGCGCCTCGACCTCGACCGCACGCTCGAGGCCTACACGAAGGGCGGCGCCGAGGCGTTCCACCACGAGGACGCCGTCGGCATGCTCAAGACGGGGTACCTCGCCGACCTCGTCGTCTGGTCCGGGGACCTCTACGGCATGGAGCCCGCCGAGATCCTCGAGCAGAGCGCCGACCTCACGGTCGTCGGCGGCTCGCCGATCCACGACGCGCGCGGCGAGCTCGGCGGGAGCGCCGCCGCCGTCGGCGCACAGGATCCGGGCGGGGCCGGGCAGAGCTGCGGCGAGCCCGCGGGCGATCACCACGGCCACTCGCACTGACCCGAGGATCCTGCGCGAGACCCGTCCCTCCCGTCATCCTGCGCGAGGGACGAGTCGCAGGATCCACCTCAGCATCACCACAACGAAGTGAAGGACCACCGATGACCTCTCTGCCGTCGCACACCGGAGTCGCCAGGGGCGACGACCAGATCGCGCACGCCGTCGCCCACGAGCCGGGGCAGTTGCGCCGCACGCTCAAGCTGCGCCACCTCGTCTTCATCGGGCTCGCCTACATGGCGCCGGTCGCGGTGTTCGACCTGTTCGGGATCGTCTCGGCCGAGACCGACGGTCACGTGCCGCTGGCCTACCTCGTCGTGCTGATCGCGGTGCTCTTCACCGCGTTCAGCTACTCGCGCATGGTGCGCTTCTTCCCGGTCGCCGGCTCCGCCTACACCTATGCCAAGGAGGCGATCAACCCGCACCTCGGGTTCCTCGTCGGGTGGGCGGCCACGCTCGACTACCTGCTCCTGCCGATGGTGAACGCGATCCTCTCGGCGATCTACATGGGGGCCGTCTTCCCCGACGTCCCGTTCTGGGTGTGGGTGGTGCTCACCGTCGCGATCACGACCGTGCTCAACCTGGTCGGGGTGAAGCTCTCGGCCAACCTCAACATGATCTTCGTCGGCATCCAGCTCGTCGTGGCCGTGGTGTTCGTCGTGCTCACCGTCGTCAACATCGCGAACGGGGTCAACGGTGCGGAGTTCGGGGTGCGCCCGTTCTTCTCCTCCGACATGCAGATGCTCTCGATCACCGCCGGCGCCGCGCTGCTCGCGCTCTCGTTCCTCGGCTTCGACGCGGTCTCGACGCTCGCCGAGGAGGCGGAGCGCCCGACCAGGGACATCCCGCGCGCGATCTTCATCATCGTCACGGTCGCCGGCGTCTTCTTCATCTCGGTCTCGTACGTGATGCAGTCGCTCTTCCCCGACGTCTCGGTGCTCGAGGACGTCGTGGGAGCGTCGCCCGAGATCGCGAAGTACATCGGCGGCGCCCTGTTCCAGGCGGTGTTCGTGGGAGGGTACATGATGGCGGTGCTGGCGTGCGGGATCACCCAGCAGATGAGCGCGGCGCGGCTGCTGTACGCCATGGGCCGCGACGGCGCGCTCCCGAAGCGTCTCTTCGGTGCGGTCGACCCCCGCACCGGCGTCCCGGTGGCGAACGTGCTGCTCGTCGCGCTGATCGCGCTCACGGCGACCTTCGTCGACCTCGACCAGGCGACCGCGATGGCGAACTTCGGCGCCTTCCTGGCCTTCACCTTCGTGAACCTCTCCGTGATCTTCATGTTCTTCCGATTCCTGAAGCGTCGCAGCGCCGGGGCGTGGCTCGGCTTCGTGCTGGCGCCCGCCGTGGGCATGCTCATCAACGTCTGGCTCTGGCTGAGCCTCGATCCGCTCTCGAAGCTCATCGGCGGGGCGTGGTTCGTGCTCGGGTTCGTCTACCTGCTCGCGAAGACGCGCGGCTTCCGGGCTCCGGCGCCCGATCTCACGGGTCCGATCAACGTGTCGATGTACGAGTGATCGTCGCACGGTCTACGCTGGTGTGAGTCCCCACCCGCACCAGGAGGCCGTGATGAGGATCCTGATCGTCGAAGACGACGAGCGCGTCGCCGCTCCGCTCGCCGCGTACCTGCACCAGGCCGGTTACACGACGGTGCGGGCCGCGGACGGGGCGTCCGCCCTCGAGGCGCTCGGCCCGGACACCGAGGCCGTGCTGCTCGACCTCGGCCTGCCCGACATGGACGGGCTCGATGTCTGCCGACGGATCCGCGGCCTCTCGGACGTGCCCATCATCGTCGCGACCGCGCGGAGCCACGTCGACGAGCGCATCAGAGGCCTGCACGCCGGTGCCGACGACTTCCTCGTCAAGCCCTACGACGTGCGCGAGCTGGTGGCGCGGATCGAGGCCGTCACCCGGCGCACGCGCGGCCGCCTCGATGACGGCGAAGCGCTCCCCGGCGTCACGGTCGACGGCGTGCACATCGACGTGCGCGCCCGCTCGGTGACCGCCGACGGCGCGCCCGTGGAGCTCACGCCGAAGGAGTTCGACATCCTCGCGGTGCTCGCGCGCTACCCCGGGGTCGTCGTGCCGCGCGACCGCATCATCCGCGAGGTCTGGGGGACCGACTGGTCCGGATTCAGCCGCTCCCTCGAAGTGCACGTGGGGTCCATCAGGAGGAAGCTCGACCGGCAGTCCCTCGTCGCCACGGTGCGCGGCGTCGGATACCGACTGACGGGCGGGTGACCCGTGCGCCGGCGCCTCATCATCGTCTTCCTCATCCCGACCGCGGTGATCCTGCTCGTGCTCGGCGGAGCGTACGCCTGGAGCACCGCGCGCGGCATCCAGCAGGAGATCTCGAACCAGCAGCTCGGCGACCTCAGCTACTTCCTCACCGGCGCGCGGTCCGGGCTCCGCGCGGGGAATCCGGAGGTGGTGGAGGGCGAGCTCCAGCGCTACAGCGAGCTCTACGGGTCGCAGGTGGCGGTGTTCGACCGATCGGCGACGGTCTGGGCGTCGGGGGGCGTCGATGCCGGTGCGTTCGACGACGAGACGATGGAGCAGGTCGGGCTCGCGCTCTCGGGCCGTCGCAGCGAGCCGAGCCGGGATCCGCTCTGGTTCGGCACGGCGACGACGGTCGAACCCGTGTTCGACGACGGGATCGTGATCGGCGCTGCCCTCATCTCGACGAGTCCGGAGGCCCCGCGCAACGAACTGCTCGCCCACCTCGTCGCGCTCGTGGCCGTCTCGGCCGTGGTCATCGCCCTGCTCGTGTTCGCGGCGTTCCGGCTCGCGCACTGGGTGCTGCGGCCGATGCTCCGCGTGGATCGCGCGATGGCCGCGATCGAGCACGGCGAGATGGGCGCCCGCATCGCAGACGACACGGGGCCGCCCGAGATGCGCCGCATGATCGGGATGTTCAACCAGATGGCGGGGGAGATCGAGCGCGTCGTGTCGCGCCAGCAGGAGTTCGCGATGAACGCCTCGCACGAGCTGCGCAACCCGCTCGGCGCCCTCATGCTGCGCGTCGAATACCTCGCCACCGGTCTCGATTCGCGGTGGGAGGCGGATATCGAGGAGGCCCGCGAGGAGGGCCGGCGCATGTCCCGCATCCTCGACACCCTGCTCGGCATGGCCCGCGCGGGCCGGCCGGACTCGGCATTCGCCCCCATCGACCTCGCCGATGTCGCGGCCGACCGGGTCGACGCCTGGCGCGACGTCGCGCGCGAGCTCCGCGTCGAGCTCCTCGTATCGGGAGACGCGAGCGCCAGCAGCCTCGCGGATCGGACATCGGTCGAGACCGCGCTCGACGCCGTGCTCGACAACGCGCTGAAGTTCGCGCCGGCCGGGACGGCGATCGACGTCGTCGTGACCGGCCCGGGCGACGCGGCGACCGGGGGCGGCGGTGCAGCGCGGGAGTGCGCGATCTCGGTGCGCGATCGCGGCCGCGGTCTCGATCCCGAGGACCTCGCGCGGGCCACGGACCGGTTCTGGCGGAGCCCCAGGGACCAGAACATCCCCGGATCCGGTCTCGGCCTCGCGATCGCGCACGACCTGCTGGAGGCGCTCGGCGGCAGGATCGAGCTCTCGGCCCCGGATGACGGGGGGCTGCGGGTCTCGCTGCACCTCCCGTCGGGGGACCGCCCGTGAGGGCCGGCCGGCGCGCGAGGGTCCTCGCCGCGGCTCTCGCGGCGCTGGCGGCGCTCGCCGCGGCGACCGGATGCGGCGGGTCGGCGGGCGAGCGCGAGAGCGCGCACCGGATCGCAGGCGGCGGGCCGTCCGGCGTCTACTCGGTGTATGCGGACACCTTCGCGCGCGAACTGGGCGCGCGGATCGGACTGCGCATCACCGCGGCCGAGACGAGCGGGTCCGTCGACAACCTGCTGCGGGTCGGCTCGGGCCGCGCGCTCATCGGCTTCGCGCAGGGGGACACGGCCGCGGATGCGGTGACGGGGACCGGATCCTTCGCGGTCCCGCTGCGAGTGGATGCGATCGCCCGAGTGTACGACGAGTACCTGCACGTGGTGGTGCCGGCCGAGTCCGAGGTCCGCCGCATCTCGGATCTCGCCGGCCGCCGCGTCTCGCTGGGCCAGCACAACTCGGGGGTCGCCGTCATCGCGCAGCGCGTGCTCGACGCGGCGGGGGTCCCGCTCGAGCGGGTCGACGATCCCGCACTCGGACTCGGGGCGTCGATCGAGGCGATGGAACGCGGCGAGCTCGACGCGTTCTTCTGGGTGGGCGGCCTGCCCACGCCGGGGATCGAGGGACTGTCGAAGGATATGCCGGTGCGGCTGATCCCGATCGGCGCGGGGCTCATCGACGAGGTCAACCGCGGCCACGCGGGGGTCTACCGGGTGTCGGATTTCCCCGCCGGCTCGTACGGGATCCCCGCGCCGACCGGCACCATGACCGTGCCGAACTACCTCGTGGTGCGGCAGGACGCCGACGACGACCTGGTCTACGACATCACCCGGGCGCTCTTCGAATCGAGATCGTCGCTCGCGCGGTCGGTGCCGGCCGCCGCGCTGCTCGACCGCAGGCAGGCGATCTTCACGGAGCCGATGGACCTGCACCCGGGGGCCGCGCAGTACTACGTCGACACGCAGCGCTGACGGCACGACGCGCGACGGTTCGCGCAACGCTCAAGAAACCCTCAAGGAGCGTGAGGTTCGGGCGCGACACCCGTTAGCGTTCGAGGAGATCGGTTCGACGGCGACCGCCCGGATCCGGCCCAGCAGGGTCGGCGCCGCACCGCGAATCGTCGCAGTCCGGCAGCAGACCCGCAGCGCAGCAGCGCTCGGGCCAGGATCCGAAGGTGGAGACGAGATGAGTACGAGCGAACCGCTGGTCGTCGTGGAGAACGTGCAGAAGCACTACGGCGACTTCCAAGCGCTGACCGACGTCGATCTCTCGGTCAGCAAGGGCGAGGTCGTCGTGATCCTCGGCCCATCGGGATCGGGCAAGTCGACGCTGTGCCGCACGATCAACCGGCTCGAGACGATCACGAGCGGCTCGATCCGCATCGACGGAGCCGAGCTGCCCGCGGAGGGCAAGGGGCTCGCGAACCTGCGCGCCGAGGTCGGCATGGTGTTCCAGTCCTTCAACCTCTTCGCCCACCTGACGATCCTCGAGAACGTCACGCTCGGGCCGATCAAGGTGCGCGGCATCACCAAGGCGCGGGCCGAGGAGGAGGCGATGGCGCTGCTCACGCGAGTGGGGGTCGAGAAGCAGGCCTCCAAGCTCCCGGCGCAGCTCTCCGGCGGGCAGCAGCAGCGCGTCGCGATCGCCCGCGCGCTCGCGATGCACCCGAAGGTGATGCTCTTCGACGAGCCGACGAGCGCCCTCGACCCCGAGATGATCAACGAGGTGCTCGACGTCATGGTCGGCCTGGCGAAGGAGGGGATGACGATGATCGTCGTCACCCACGAGATGGGCTTCGCCCGAAAGGCCGCCGATCGCGTCGTGTTCATGGCCGATGGCCGCATCGTCGAACAGGCCGCACCCGAGGAGTTCTTCACGAACCCCCGGTCGGACCGCGCGAAGGACTTCCTCTCCAAGCTCATCACCAATTGATCCACCCCGGGTCGGACCGCAGGCGGTCGGACCCGAACCCGACGAAGGGAACGCACCCATGCGATTCAAGAAAGCACTCGCCACCGCCGGCTTCGTGGCGGCCGCAGCCCTCCTGCTCAGCGGCTGCAACAGCGGAACTCCCGGCGCCCCCGAGGGCGGCGGAGAGGGATCGGGCGGAGACACCGGCGCGTCGGAGGCCTGGGAGGTCGCGACCGACGTGCAGCTCGAGGGCAGCCCGACCTTCGACAAGATGCAGAAGGACGGCAAGGTCGTCATCGGCGTCAAGGAGGATCAGCCGGGTCTCGGATACCTCGACAACGTGACGCAGGAGCGCAGCGGCTTCGACATCGACATCGCGCGCTGGATCGCCGCCTCCCTCGGGTTCGACGAGGACAAGATCGAGTACAAGGCGATCGCGTCGGCCAACCGCGAGCAGGCCATCATGAACGGCGATGTCGACTACTACGTCGGCACCTACTCCATCAACGACAAGCGCAAGGAGGACATCGACTTCGCCGGGCCCTACTTCATCACGGGGCAGGGGCTGCTCGTGAAGGCCGGCGGCACCGACTACCAGTCGCTCGAAGAGCTCGAGGGCAAGACGGTGTGCTCGGCGACCGGCTCCACGCCGATCTCGAACATCAAGGAGAACTTCCCGAAGATCAAGACGCAGGAGTTCGACATCTACTCGACCTGCGTCGAGAACCTCATCAGCGGTCAGGTCGACGCGGTCACCACCGACCAGGCGATCCTCATCGGCTACGCCGCGCAGGATCCCGACAACCTGATGGTCACGACCGGCCCGCTGCTCACCGAGGAGAAGTACGGCGTCGGGCTCACCAAGGGCGACGATGCGCTGCGCGCCCACATCAACGACCTCTTCACCAACGGTGGAGACACCTGGCAGGCCATCTTCGACAAGAACCTCGGAACCTCGGGGATCACGGTCGAGCAGCCGAAGGTCGACGCCTACTAGGCGACGGCCGCGCGGTCGGGGGCGGAGCGTCCCGCCCCCGACCGGCCCCCGTTCCCACCGGGCTCAGGCTCGGGTTCACAGAGAGGAAGATGCATGGACGTCATCTTCGGCAACCTCGATCTATGGGGAGTCGCGCTCAGGAACACCCTGATCCTGTTCTTCGGGGGAGGGGCCATCGCGCTCGTGCTCGGCATCATCATCGGTGCCATGCGCGTCTCGCCCGTACCCATCGCACGCGGAGTCGGCACGCTGTACGTGAACCTCATCCGCAATACTCCGCTCACGCTGATCTTCTTCTTCTTCGTGCTCGGGTACGCCAAGCTCGGGCTTCCGAGCCTCAGCTTCATCACGCTCGCGGTCATCGCGCTCGGGGTCTACACCGCCACGTACGTCGCCGAGGTGCTGCGAGCCGGCATCAGCACGGTACCGGTCGGCCAGGCCGAGGCCGCGCGCGCGATCGGCCTGCCGTTCGGTCAGGTCATGTCCCTCGTCGTGCTGCCGCAGGCCTTCCGCTCGGTGGTGCCGCCCATGATGAGCGTGTTCATCGCGCTCCTCAAGAACACGACCATCGCCGCCGGATTCTCGGTGGCCGAGCTGGCCTCGGTGCGCGCGAGCGTGAGCGAATCGCCCAGCCGCCCCGGGAGCTCGATGGAGGTCCTGCTCTGGGTGGCCGCCGTCTTCGTGGTACTGGTGCTGCTGCTCAGCCTGGTGCAGAACCGACTCGAGAAGAAGTGGAGGATCGCGCGATGAGTACCTCAGTTCTCTACGACGTCCCCGGTCCCAAAGCGATCGCACGGAACCGGGTGCTCGCGATCCTGACCGTCCTGGTCGTCGTCGCAGTGCTGGCCTTCATCGTCTACCGCTTCGCCGACACCGGGCAGTTCTCCGCCAAGAAGTGGGGCCTGTTCACCTACACCACGATCTGGGCGCAGATCGGCTCGGCCCTCGGCAAGACGCTCGCGGCGTTTGCGAGCGCCGCCGTCGGCAGCATCGTGCTCGGGTTCGTACTGGCGCTCGGCAGGCTCTCGGATCACCGCGCGGTGCGCGTGCCGTTCACGGCTCTGACGGAGCTCTTCCGCGCCGTGCCCGTGCTCGTGATGATGATGATCCTCTACTACGGCCTGCCCTCGCTCGGGATCAAGATGGAGCCCTACTGGGCCGTCGTGATCGCTCTGGTCGCCTACAACGGTTCGGTGCTCGCGGAGGCGCTGCGCGCCGGCATCGAGTCGCTGCCGAAGGGGCAGAAGGAGGCCGGGTACGCGATCGGCCTGCGCAAGAGCGGCGTCATGCGCCTGATCCTGCTGCCGCAGGCCGTGCGCGCCATGCTCCCCGTCATCGTGGCCCAGCTCGTCGTGACCATGAAGGACACGGCGCTCGGGTTCATCATCACCTACCCGGAGCTGCTGTACTTGGCGAAGCAGTTCTCGAGCAATGTGCAGTTCGAGCGCCCGCTCCTGCAGTCGGCGTTCGTCATCGGCGGCATCTACGTGGTCATGTGCCTGATCCTGTCGGGCATCGCGAAGTGGCTCGACACCCGGACGAGTCGCGCGACCGCCCCGCGGGGCCGCGGGGGGAAGGGGCCCGTGACGGCGACTGTGCCCGTGCAGCCCGATGACCCCCGGCTGCACGGCGAGGCGACGGTGACCGAGGTCATCGCGACCCAGGCCGACGACCCCGGCCACGGGCGCTAGATGCGTCGTCGCGATCGCTTGCGCCCCCTCGGCGGCCCCGTGCCGCAGCGGGGGCGCAGGCGGTGACGGCACCCGGCATCGCGGCGCTCGGCATTCTGCCCCAGGAGTCCGAGTGGTGGGTGCTCGCGCTGCTGATCGGCGCGGCGTTCGCGGCGGGCTGGATCGACGCGGTCGTCGGCGGGGGCGGGCTGCTGCAGCTGCCGGCGCTCCTGCTCGTGCCGGGCATGACCCCCGTGCAGGCGCTCGCGACCAACAAGCTCGCGTCGCTGTTCGGCACCGCCACGAGCAGCGTCGCCTACTCCCGGCGCGTCCGGCCCGATCTGCGCACCACGCTCCCGATGGCGGGCGTCGCGCTCGTCGGCGCGTTCGGCGGGGCCTCGGTCGCCTCGTTCCTCCCCGCAGCAGTATTCAAGCCCATCATCGTCGCGGCGCTCGTGACCGTGGCGGCCATCACGCTGGCGAAGCCGGCGCTCGGCGCGGTCACGCGGCTGCGGTACTCGGGGCGCACGCACCTGGCGATCGCCGCGCTGACCGGAGTCGCCATCGGCTTCTACGACGGCATCCTCGGGCCGGGCACTGGCACGTTCCTCGTGATCTCGCTCGTCGGGCTGCTCGGCTACGATTTCCTGCTCGCGAGCGCGAAGGCGAAGATCGTCAACTTCGCGACGAATCTCGGCGCGCTGCTCTTCTTCATCCCGCTCGGTGCCGTGCTCTGGCCGCTCGGCCTCGCGATGGGTGCCGCGAACGTCCTCGGAAGCCTGCTCGGGGCCCGCATGGCGATCGCCCGCGGAGCCCGGTTCGTGCGCGTGCTGTTCCTCGCGGTGGTCGGCGTGCTGATCGTCAAGCTCGCCTGCGACATCTGGGGCGACGCCGTCCGGTAGACCCGGTGCTCCGCCCCTGCACGCAGGAAGCCCCGCAGGCCGGAGGGCGGCCTGCGGGGCTTCGATCGCGCGGTCTCAGCCCGCGTAGGTGTCGACCGAGAGGATCTTCACCGGGATCTTGTTGCCGTTCGGTGCGTCGTAGCTGACCTCATCGCCGACCTTGCGGCCCAGGATCGCGACGCCGAGCGGGCTCTCGCTGCTGAAGACGTCGAGGTCGGACCCGTCGGCGAGCTCGCGGCTGCCGAGGAGGAAGCGCTCCTCGTCGCCGAAGATCTCCGCGGTGATCACGGTGCCGATCTCGACGACGCCGCTCGCCTCGGGGGCCTCGCCGACCACGGCGTGCTTGAGCAGTTCCTCGAGGTCGCGGATCCGCGCCTCCATCTTGCCCTGCTCGTCCTTCGCTGCGTGGTAGCCGCCGTTCTCCTTGAGATCGCCCTCTTCACGGGCGGCCTCGATGCGAGCGGCGATGTCCTTGCGCCCGAAGCCGGTCAACTGCTCCAGCTCGCCGTTGAGCCGGTCGTAGGCTTCCTGCGTCAGCCAGGTCTGGGTGGGCTCGGCCATGGTCGATCCTCGTTTCAGTGGGGGAAGCTTCGTCGGCTCTACTGCCCGAAGCGGTACAGACAACGCCCCGCTCGAAACGGGGCGCGGCTTCCAGGTTAGCAGGGGAACGCGCGATGCCCCGAAGGCGCACCGGATCGCCTCGATCCGCGGCGGCTGGTGGTTCCGACGGCTCGCGGTTCGACTACTCGACGGCCCAACAGCTGCGCGCCGTCGCGGCGGTCGCCGGTCCCGTCGTGACGAGCCGCGTCGTGACCGTGTGCTCGCGCTGTTCCGACGCGGGGACCTCGACGATCTTCCAGCCGATCGTCGCCTTCGACGTGTTCAGCGCCTCGACGGCGCACGCCACCGGGGTGTCGGCCGGTGCGTGCACCTCGAACTTCACGTCGAGCACGTTCTCCTCGACCTCCGCATACCCGATGTCCTGCAGCGACACCCGGTTCTGATCCTGCCAGCCGCTGAAGACGAGGAACGCGATCCCGGCGGCGACCAGGAGGGCGACGGCGGCCCAGGCGAAGCGCCGGTCGAAGCGCCTCCTCCGGGTTGATCCGTAGCGTTCCTCGAGCGACTGGCCCTCTGGACGGGGCGGAACCGCCTGAGACACGGGATCCTCCGATGCGCGCTGGGTAAACTGGACGACTGTTGCAAGCGTACCGGGATCGTCCGGGACGCACGTGTGAAAGGAAGCGCATGACGCTCAGGCTGATCGCGGTGCACGCCCACCCCGACGACGAATCGAGCAAGGGTGCAGCCACCTACGCCCACTACCTCGACGCAGGGGTCGAGGTGCTCATCGTGAGCTGCACCGGCGGCGAGCGCGGCGACGTGCTCAACGAGCTGGTCGCCAGGGATCCGAAGAGCCGCCGCGACCTCGCGGGGCTCCGTCGCGAAGAGATGGCCCGCGCGCAGGAGATCATCGGCTTCGAGCACCGCTGGCTCGGATACCAGGACTCGGGGCTGCCCGACGAGGGCGTCGCGGTGCCCGTGGGATCCTTCGCCGACATCCCGGTGGAGGTCTCGGCGGAGGCCCTCGTGCGGGTGGTGCGCGATTTCAAGCCGCACGTGATGATCACCTACAACGAGCAGGGCGGGTACCCGCACCCCGACCACATCCGCTGCCACGAGATCTCGAAGCGCGCGTGGGACCTCTCGGGCGACGCCGACGCGTACCCCGAGGCGGGAGCGCCGTGGGCGATGCAGAAGCTCTACTACGAGGAGATCTTCAACGCCGACCGAGTGAACACCGTCTTCCAGTGGCTCGCCGACCACGAGCCCACGTCGCCGCTCATCGCCCAGTTCGAGGAGATGCGGGAATGGATGACGCGCCGGCCGAACCGCAGCACCGCCAAGATCGACGTGGGGCGCTTCTTCGAGCGCCGCGACGATGCGCTGCGAGCGCACGCGAGCCAGGTGCCGCCCGACAGCTCGTTCTTCTTCTGGCCGAACGAGCTCCAGCGCGAGGCGTGGCCGTTCGAGGACTACCGCCTCGCGGCATCGCGGGTCGCGACGAGCGAGTTCGAAGCAGATCTGTTCCAGGGAATCGAGGAGGGCGCGTGATCGTGCAGGCCGTGGTGAGCGCAGCCGTGCTGCTCGCCGAGAAGGACACCGAGTTCGATCCGACGTCGGTGTCGCCCGGCGTCGGCGGGTTCTTCGCATTCGCGGGGCTCGGCGTGGGCGTCATCCTGCTCGGCTTCCTGCTCGTGTCGCGGTTGCGGCGCAATCAGTACCGGCACGAGGTGCGCGAGCAGATCGCGGCCGAGCAGGCGGAGGCCGCTCGGGCCGAGGCGACGCCGACCGGGGACGCCGCGACCGACGCCGATGGAGCGGACGAGGATCGCGCCGCAGGCGCCGATCCCGATCCGCGGAACTGACGCGCGTGCGCGGCCCGGACGCCCCCGGCTTCGTCGACGACTGGTCCGGCGACGACGAGCGCTGGCCGGGCGAGGCGTGGGGCGCGCCGCCCCCGGACGGCGGCGGCGGGAGCGCAGCGGGCGCCGGGAGCGGGCCCGGGTCCGGCGCCGGGGGCGATGCGCCCGCGTCCGACGGACGCTCCCACGTCGGCGAGGATCCCTCCGCGGTGCTCGCGGAGGTCTTCGGATACGAGGCGTTCCGCGGCGAGCAGTCCGAGATCGTCGAGCACGTGATCTCGGGCGGCGACGCCGTCGTCCTCATGCCCACCGGCGGCGGCAAATCGATCTGCTACCAGATCCCCTCGCTCGTGCGCGACGGGACGGGGATCGTGCTGTCGCCGCTCGTCGCGCTGATGCACGACCAGGTCGCGGCGCTCCGGCTGGCCGGCGTTCGCGCAGCCGCGCTGAACTCGGCGATGTCGATCGAGGACCGCCGGGCCGTCGAGCAGGCGTACCGCGACGGCCGCCTCGACGTGCTCTATCTCGCACCCGAGCGGCTCTCGGCTCCCGGCACGGTGGAACTGCTGGGCCAGGGGCGCGTCGCGCTCTTCGCGATCGACGAGGCGCACTGCGTGTCGCAGTGGGGACACGATTTCCGGCCGGACTACCTCCGTCTCGGTCAGCTCGCCGAGCTCTGGCCCAACGTGCCGCGCATCGCGCTCACGGCGACGGCGACTCCCGAGACGCACCGGGAGATCACCGAGCGGCTGCACCTGCAGCACGCCAGGCACTTCGTGTCGAGCTTCGATCGCCCCAACATCCGGTACCGCATCGTGGCCAAGCAGAACGCGCGTGCGCAGCTGATCTCGTTCGTCCGAGGCGAGCACGCGGGCGACGCCGGCATCGTGTACGCGCTGAGCCGCAAGCGCGTCGAGCAGACGGCGGCCGCGCTGCGCGACGCCGGCGTCGACGCGGTCGCCTACCACGCCGGTCTGCCGGCCCACGAGCGGCTCGAGGCCCAGACCCGCTTCCTGCGCGAGGAGGGGGTCGTCGTCGTGGCGACGATCGCCTTCGGCATGGGCATCGACAAGCCCGACGTGCGCTTCGTCGCCCACATCGATCTCCCGAAGTCGGTCGAGGGGTACTACCAGGAGACGGGGCGCGCCGGGCGCGACGGGCTCCCGTCCCAGACCTGGCTGGCCTACGGGCTGCAGGACGTCGTGCAGCAGCGGCAGATGATCGAGTCGGGGGACGGCGACCAGGCGACCCGCCTGAATCAGACGCGGCACCTGAACGCCATGCTCGCGCTGTGCGAGGGCGTCGAGTGCCGGCGCCGGTTCCTGATCCGCTACTTCGGGCAGGACGCCCCCGAGGCCTGCGGCAACTGCGACGTCTGCCTCGACCCGCCGAAGACCTGGGACGCCACCATCCCGTCGCAGATGCTGCTGTCGACCGTGATCCGCACGCAGAAGGAGCGGGGTCGTACCTACGCGGCCGGCCAGCACATCGACGTGCTGCGCGGCACCGGGTCCGAGCGCGTGACGCAGATGCGTCTCGACGAGCTCTCCACCTGGGGGATCGGTGCGCAGTGGTCGGTCGCGCAGTGGCGCGGCATCGTGCGTCACCTGCTGGCGGTCGGCATCCTCGAGGCGAGGGGCGAGTGGGGCGTGCTCGCCCCGACCGACGCGGCCAAGCCCGTGCTGCGCGGGGAGGAGACCGTGCGGATGCGCGAGGAGGTCGTGACGCGCGCCGCCGGAGGCCGCGCCCGCGGAGGCCGGGGCGAGGCCGGATCCGGATCGAAGCGCTCGGCGGCCGCCGCGGACCTGTCGCCCGAGCAGGCCGAGGTGTTCGAGCGGCTGCGCGAGTGGCGCGCGGGCGAGGCGAGGAAGCAGGGCGTTCCGGGCTACGTCGTCTTCGGCGACGCGACCCTCGCAGCGCTCGCCGTCCACCGCCCGAGCAGCGACGAGGAGATGCTCGCGATCTCGGGCATCGGCCAGGTCAAACTCGAGCGCTACGGCGCCGCGGTGCTCGAGGCTCTCGCAGCGGGCTGATCCCGTACCGCGTCGAGCTCGGAACGGCGGTCATCGCCGCAGTCCCGACGCCCACTCGGCGAGTACGTCGTCCCATGGCGTGGGGGTGATCCCGAGCTCGGTCGTGAGCCGCCCGGCCCGCAGTTCGCTCGGTGCCGACCACAGATAGCGCTGGCGGAAGAGCTCGCGCACGACGGGCAAGAACGGTGCCGCGGCCGCGAGCACGGCGTTCGGGATCGCGGACACGCCGGCCGGAGCCCGACCCACGGCGGCGGCGGCGTCCGCCGCCATCGTCCGTTGCGAGCGGGCCGGGGGCGTCGGGGCGATGAGCACCGCGTCCGAGGCGGCGGCCAGCGGGACCGCGGCCGCCATGGCGCGGGTGAGGTCCCGGAGATAGGTGACCGCGTGCGGTGCGTCGGGGTCGCCGAGCACGCGGGCGCGCCTCCCGGCCGCCGCGGATGCGAGCACGGTCGACAGGATCACCGCACTCGCGGGTCTGGCCGTCGGCCCCACGAGGTCCGAGGCGACGACGGACGCCGTGCGCGCGGGGTGGGCGGCGCGGGCTGCGAGCAGGTCGGCTCTCACCTGGCCCAGCGGCGATGCCGGGGCGATCGCGCTGCCCTCCGAGAGGTCCTGCGCCCCGTGCCCGAATGCGTACACCGACTCCGGGAAGACCACGGGGATCCCGGACTCGGCGGCGACGTCCATGGTCGCGAGTTCCCGCTCCGGCAGCTCGCGACGCCACGCGCGCGCCGAGTACGCCGCATGGATGCAGTGGAAGATCGCGTCGGCGCCGCGCGCGGCCGAGCGGAGCGTCTCGCGATCGCCGGCGTCCCCGCTGCGCACCTCGGCCCCGCGCACCGGCTCCGCTCGGCGGCGGAGGACGACGATCTCGTGCCCCTCGGCGTGCAGATCCAGCGCGAGCTGTTCGCCGATCTGTCCCGCGCCGGTGATGAGAAACTGCATGCCGCCTCCAAAAATGGTGATCAGTGATCTCTAAATGCCACTCCTGACACTAGCTGCACGGTGCGGAGATTTCAAGAGCAGTGCTCACTGAATTGCGACCCGGGTGCTCGTGATGGCACACTGGGGGCGTGGAACGATCCCGGCGCACGCACGCGGAGGCCCGCGCTGAGATGCGCGCCGGCATCCTGCGTCTCGGGCGCGCGCAGCTGGCCGAGACCGGTGCAGCGGGCCTGTCGGTGCGCGAGATCGCCCGAGGCCTCGGGGTCGCGTCGTCGGCCATCTACCGCCACGTCGCCAATCGGGACGCGCTGCTGACCCTGCTGCTCGTCGACGCCTACACCGACCTCGCAGATGCCGCTCTCGCCGAGCAGCGTCCGGATGCGGCGCCTCGTGCGCGATTCGCGGCGCTGGCGCGCAGCATGCGCGCCTGGGCCGTCTCCGAACCCGAGCGCTGGGCGCTCGCTTACGGCTCGCCCGTGCCCGGCTACGCCGCCCCGGCCGAACAGACCACCGCGCCGGGGACCCGGGTGATGGCGGCGTTCCTGGCGCTGCTCACTGCGTCGCGCTCGCCGCAGAGCGCGGGCGAGGGGGCGAGCGGACCCGATCCGGCCGGGATGCGGCCCCCGGTGCTCCGGACGCGTCCGTTGCAGGCGCCGCCGTCGGAAGGACTCGCCGCCGAGCTGGTATCCGGGGCTGCCGAACTCGGCGTTGCCGCAGCCCCTGAGCTCGTCGCGGCCGCCGTCGAGGCGTGGACCGGGCTGATCGGGTTCATCAGCGCCGAGGTGTTCGGGCAGCTCGGCCCGGATCTCGCCCGGCACGGCGAAGAGATGCTCGACCGGTGGATCGAGTCGACCGCCGACCGCTTCGGGCTGGGGTGAGGAGCTCCGCCCGTTCAGCCGTGGCCGCCGAGGTCAGGGGACGCGCAGGAGCTGCGGGCGGGGCCCCTCGAGCCGCGCGACGGAGATCTTCACCTCGGTGAGATCCGACGCGAGGCCCGCCAGGTCGACGCGCACGTCCTTGAGCTCCTGGCCGACCTGCTCGAATCTCCGGTCGACCTGCTCGAATCGCTTGTCGATCTGGTCGAATCGCTTGTCGACCTGGGTGAATCGTGCGTCGACCTGGTCGAATCGGTTGTCGATCTGGTCGAATCGCTTGTCGACCTGGCCGAACCTCTGGTCGGTCTGGGTGAATCGTGCGTCGACCTGCCTGTCGGTCTGGGTGAATCGTGCGTCGACCTGCCTGTCGGTCCGCTCGAATCGTGCGTCGATCTGGTCGAATCGCCTATCGAGTCGTGTCTCGAGACGACGCAGCAGCGCCCACTGCCCGGCGAAGATCGTCGCAACGGCGCTGAAGACCGCTACGAGCGTTCCGATGACTTCGGGGGACACGTCCACACCTCGATTCTCGATGCTCCACCAGTGATGTGCAAGTGACGCTACCGGCGTCTCACTGTGCGGTGTCAAGTCGGAACCGAGAATGTGGACCACCTGGGTGGAATCAGAAGCTGTGCGCGGAGTGACGCTCGATACCTACCGCAGGTAGACCGGATCGAGTGCGATGAGCAGGACGGCCGCCCAGTGGCAGAGGAAGGCGAGGACGGTCAGCGCGTGGAAGATCTCGTGGAACCCGAACACACCCGGGACCGGGTTCGGCCGCTTGACTCCGTAGACCACCGAGCCGAGCGTGTAGAGCAGGCCGCCGACGATCACGAGCACCATGGTCGCCGGGTTCGCGCGGTAGATGTCGACGAGGAACATCACCGCCGCCCACCCGAGCAGCACGTAGAGCGGCACGTACAGCCAGCGCGGTGCGCCCACCCAGAACACGCGGAACCCGATGCCGAGCAGTGCCCCGATCCAGACGAGCACCAGCAGGAGGACGCCCTTGCCCGGCGGGAGCGCAAGCAGTGCGATCGGGGTATAGGTGCCCGCGATGAGGATGAAGATGTTCGCATGGTCGAGCCTGCGGAACATCTGCTTCGTGCCGGGCTTCCAATTGAAGCGGTGGTAGAGCGCCGAGACGCCGAAGAGCAGCATGCTCGAGAGCATGTACACCGCAGACGCCCACTTCGCGACCGGGCCGTGCGCGAGGCAGATGAGCACGATGCCCGCCGCGATCGCGACCGGAAAGGTGCCCGCGTGGATCCAGCCGCGCCAGCGCGGCTTCGCCTCGGCGTCCGCGGGTCGGGGCTGATCCTCGGGGTGGTCGAGCGCATCTGCGAGGAGCGGCAGGGACAGGGGGTCGTGCTGAGCACCGTTCGGGGCGTCGTCGCGCCCGGGTGCCGCGTGCGAGGTCATGCGACCGAGTGTATGTTCAGCACAGTTCGCGAGAGGAATATATGTGGGGATCCCCAGGGAGCGGGCGGGGGCCGGCGGGGCTCGACGCCGCGTCGGACGATACACTCTGAGGGTGAAGCCCCCGTCGTCGACGCCCCCGAGGGCCGGTCTGCTCTACCGGCTCTACCAGCGGCGCCTGCGCCGGGAGCTGGACCCGGCGAGCGTGCCGGGGCACATCGCCGTGATCGTCGACGGGAACCGGCGCTGGGCGAAGATGCGCCTCCAGGAGCGCGCGGCCTTCGGGCACCGGGCGGGGGCGCAGAAGATCCCCGAGTTCCTCGGATGGTGCGAGGACGCCGGCGTCGGCACGGTCACCCTGTACCTCCTCTCTGCCGACAACCTGAGGGCACGGGATCCGCAGGAGCTCGACGACCTCGCGGGGATCATCGCGACTCTCGCGGCGCAGCTCGCGGAGAATCCGCGCTGGCGGGTGAAGCACGTGGGCACGTGCGAGGGGCTCCCGGAAGAGCTCGCCCTCGCGCTCGCCGCAGCGGAGGCCGCGACCGCCGACCATGACGGCCTCCACATCAACCTCGCGGTCGGCTACGGCGGGCGCAGCGAGATCACGGAGGCGGTGCGCAGCGTGATCGCTGAGCACCGGGCGGGCGGCGGCAGTATCGACACCCTCGCCGAGCGACTCACCCCCGAGATGATCGGCGAGCATCTCTGGACGCGCGGCCAGGCGGATCCGGACCTGGTCATCCGCACCTCGGGGGAGCAGCGTCTCTCGGACTTCATGATCTGGCAGTCGGCGCACTCCGAGTTCTACTTCGTCGAGGCGCTCTATCCGGATCTGCGAGAGGTCGATCTGCTGCGGGCGCTCCGCGATTATTCGACGCGGCACCGCCGCATGGGAGGCTGAGGGCATGACGGGATCGTGGATCGGACTCCCCGACCTGACGGGCCAGCGCGTGCTGGTGACCGGCGCGTCCGGGGGCATCGGAGGCGGGATCGCCCGAGCCTTCGCGGCGGCGGGGGCGGCCGTGGCCGTGCACTACCGTGGCGCGACCGAAGCGTCCGAGACCGCCGCGAGCGCGCTCGTCGCCGAGCTCCGGGCGCACGGCGCGACGGCCGCGCCCGTGCGCGCGGATCTCTCGGCCGCCGGCGCTGCCGGCGCGCTCGTCGCCCGTGCCGTCGACGCCCTCGGCGGGCTCGACGGCGTCGTGAACAACGCCGGAATCCAGCCGCTCTCCGCGCTCGCGGAGACGACCCGCGCGGACTGGGACGAGGTGCTCGGCACCAACCTCGGCGCGGTCTTCGAGCTCTCCCGCGAGGCCGCTGCCGCGATGGCCGTGCGGGATACCGGAACTGACGGCGGGGGAGCAGCCCCGGGATCCCGATGGATCACGCACATCGCCTCGATCGAGGCGAGCCGGCCGGCGATCGCCCACGCCCACTACGCCGCGGCGAAGGCGGGCGTCGTCATGCACGCGCGTGCGGCGGCGCTCGAGCTCGGGCCGCAGGGGATCCGGGTCAACACCGTGTCGCCGGGGCTCGTCGACCGCCCCGGCCTCGCCGAGGCCTGGCCCGAGGGCGTGGCGAGCTGGGTCTCGCGGGCCCCGCTCGGGAGGCTGGCGACGGCGGAGGACGTCGGCGGAGCCTGCGTGCTGCTCGCCTCCGCTGCGGCCGCATTCATCACGGGCCAGGACCTCGCGGTCGACGGCGGCATGCTCGCGACGCCGGGCTGGTAGCCGAGGCGCCGAGGCGGCCCGCGTCGCCCCGACCCCGATCCATTCGAACCGAAGGAGAGCCGATGACCGAGACCGTACTGCGCGCCGACGCGATGCTGACCCCGGAGGGGCCCATCGCCGACGCCGAGCTCGCATTCGCTTCGGAGGCCGACGGCGGGAGGATTACCTACGCGGGGCCGGCGCGCGCCGGAGGCCGCGTGGATCACGAACTCCCCGGGCACGTGCTGATGCCTGGCCTCGTGAACGGGCACACGCACTCCGCGATGACGCTGCTGCGCGGCGCCTCTGACGACGACGGATTCATGCCGTGGCTCGCCGCGGTGCAGGGGCTCGAGCAGCACCTCACCGCAGAGGACGTCGCCGTCGGCCTGCAGCTCGCGATGGTCGAGATGATCGAGACGGGCACGACCGCGTTCGCCGACATGTACCACTGGGACGCGCAGCTCATCGAGCTCGTGCGATCGGCGGGCATGCGGGCGATGGTCGCGCTCGCGTCGTTCGCACCCGACTCGGTCGGGTTCCCCGGCGTCTCGCCCTGGAACGGCGCGGAGGTCACCGACCGCACCGAGGAGCTCGCCGAGCGCTACGCCGGCGACCCCCGGATCCGCGTCGCCTACGGTCCCCACGCGCCCTACACCTGCCCGCCCGAGTTCCTCCGCGGCATCGCGGAGCGTGCGCGCGCGAACGGAATCCCGATCCACACGCACGTCTCCGAGTCGGCCGCAGAGGTCGCGCAGATCCGCGAGCGCTACGGCGCGACTCCCGCCGACCACCTCGATGCACTCGGTCTGTTCGAGGCCGACGTGCTCGCGGCGCACTGCGTCCACCTCACGGAGGGCGAGATCGCGCTCTTCGCGCGCACCGGTACGGCGGTGAGCCACAACCCCGTCTCGAACCTGAAGCTCGGCAACGGCATCGCGCCGCTCCCGGACTGGCAGGCCGCGGGGCTCAGGGTCTCGCTCGGCACCGACTCGGTCGCGAGCAACAACACGCTCGACCTGTTCGAGGAGATCAAGACCGGTGCGATCCTGCACCGCGGGGCGCGGCAGGACGCGGCGATCGTCCGCGCCGCCGACGTGCTCGACATCGCCACGCGCCGCGGCGCCGAGGCGATCGGGTTCCCCGACGCCGGAGCGCTCGAGGTCGGCCGCCTCGCCGACGTGATCGCGCTCGACGTTACGGGTTCGTCCGCGGCCGGATTCGATGCGACGACCCTCGTCTCGCACCTGGGCTTCGCGGCGACGGGCGCCGATGTGCGACACGTGTTCGTCGGCGGCAGGCACCTCTACGCTGACGGCGAGCACCTGACGCTCGACGCCGGCGAGATCCGCACCCGAGCGGCCGCCGCGACGAGCCGCCTGCGCGAGGCGGCAGGCGGCTGACGCCGTAGGATCCCGACTGCAGACCCCCAACGAAAGGCACTTCCATGGCACCCGTCCGACTCCCCGCCGACGCCGAGCTCCCGCTGCTGCGCGCCCGCGTCTCCGACCTCTCCGACCGCGCGCTCGTCGTCGGGGACCCCGGGCGTGCGGCCCGCGTCGCCGAGCGGCTCGACGACGTGCGACAGCTCGCGGCGAACCGCGAGTACCACGTCTACGCTGGTACCCACCGCGGCGTCCCCGTGACCGTCGCCTCCCACGGCGTCGGTGCGGCCGGTGCGGCGGTCTGCTTCGAGGAGCTCGCTCGCGGGGGAGTGACCCGCATCATCCGGTCGGGCACCGCGGGCGGCATCCAGGCGGACGTCGTCGACGGTGCGATCGTCGTCGCGACCGGCGCCGTGCGCGCCGATGGCGTCAGCCACCAGCTCGTGTCGACCGAGTTCCCGGCCATCGCGACGCCCGAGCTCGCCGTGGCGCTGCGCGCCGCGGCGGCGCGGACCGAGCTCGCGGTGCACTCCGGCATCGTGCTCACGGGCGACATGTTCTACCCGAGCGAGGTGATCACCGGCATCGATCACCGCATGTGGCAGCGGGCCGGGGTGGTCGCGGTCGAGATGGAGGCCGCCGCGCTCTTCGTGATCGCGTCGCTCCACGGCATCGAGTCGGGCGCGGTCTTCGCGATCGACGGCAACCCGCTCAACGCGGCTGACGACGCGATGGACGGCTACGATCCCTACCGCGAGATCGTCACGCGGGCCGTCGACGGCGCGCTCGACACCGCCCTCGACGTGCTGGTGTCGTAGCCGGGGATCGGGTCCGTACCGGGATCCGCCCTGCGAACCGTATGGGATCTGCAATCCGTATGCTGACCGGCGGTCGGCCCGGCATACGGATTGCGGATCCCATACGGTGTGCTCGAGGCAAGAGGGATCAGAGGTCGAGCACGTCGAGGAGCAGCGCGATCTCCCGACCGAGCTCGATGCCCTCGGCCTCGCGCACGCTGCGCTTGAGCGGCAGCGCGTAGATCGGCGGGTCGCCCTGCGGGAACACCGAGGTGCGCCAGACGCTGGTGCCGATCCCGACCTCGACACGCACGCCTCCGAAACCGCGGCGCGGACGGGGGATCTCGGCGATATCGGCGGAGAGCGGCTCCGGCAGGTCGACGAACACCCACTCCTCGGTGCGCGCCTCCCAGCGATAGGGGACCGCTGAGAACTCGACGAACACGGCTCGTCCCGGCGCCGTTACGCGATGCGGCTGCGGTCGAACGCGTCGAGGCTGATGCCCTGCTCGAGCACCCGCTTCGCCCACTCGCGCGCGGAGTGGAGGCTGTGATCGCGGTAGTTGCCGCAGCTGATCGCCTCGGTGCCGGGCACGTCGTCCCACTCGACGGTGAACGCGATGTCCTCGAGAGAGCTCTTGATGGCCGACGCGATCTGCTCCGGGGTGGGCTCGCCCCACGCGATCAGGTGGAACCCGGTGCGGCAGCCGAACGGCGAGATGTCGATGAGACCGTCCAGTCGCGTGCGGAGCAGTCCGGCGATGGTGTGCTCGATGGTGTGCAGCCCGGCCGTCGGGATCTCCCCTTCGTTCGGCTGCACGAGCCGGATGTCGTAGTTCGAGATCGCGTCTCCGCGCGGGCCCCGCTCGACCCCGATCAGCCGCACGTACGGCGCCAGTACCTTCGTGTGGTCCAGGGAGAAGCTCTCCACCTCGGCCATCTCAACACCGCCGCTGCGCTCGACATCGCTCATGCGGCCAGTGTACTGAGCGCAGCCCGGGAGCAGGCGCGCGTGTCGTCCGGTGACGCCCGCGCCCTGGGGCGAGGCGTCCGCGCGTCTCGCCGCTTCGGGAATGCGCCCGAAAACTCGATTCGGCCCCCTTCGCGCAGGCGAAGGGGGCCGAATCGGGTTCCGTGTCGTTGTCCCGCCCGATGCGGGCGGCAAACATCCGCGCGCCGCCTGCCGGGCCGATCCTGCGGCCCCGCGGGCTCGCGGTCGCTAGGCCGCTCGGGCGAGCTCGCCGCGCGTGAGCGCGATCCGCGCGCCGGATCCGGAGGGATCCTCGGCGATGCGGACGTCCCAGCCGGCATGGCCCAGGCTGCGCAGGTCCGCGCGCGCCTCGTCGAGACGGTCGGTCTCGACGAGGTAGAGCGTGCGGCCCGAGGTGCGATAGACGGATCGGTGCTGCGCCCAGTCGGGAACGCGCATGGTGTCGTCGCCTCCGAGCGAGTGGTACGGGGTGCGGAGCGCGCGCACGGGGCGCGCGGTCTCGATGCTGGTGGTTCGTGCGGTCATGTGCATGATCCTTTCGTTCGTGGCCCCGGGGACGGTGTCCTCCGGAGCGGATCGCTCGTCGCGCTCCTCGCTGTCGGCGGTGCGCGGGCGATGCGGGTGAAGAGCGGCGCGGAGCGCTCGCTCGAGTGCGGGCCGTCGCGCTGCCGTGTCGCAGCGGGTGCAGCACCTCGGATCCCTCGCGGGACGGGTTCGGTGCGCAGGCCCCTGGGCCGGAGCGCGTGTGGAAGTCGCAGCGCCGGTGATCGCGCTCGGATCGTCCCCGCCGCATCCGGCCGGGATCGCGATCGTTCGCGCGCTGAGATGCCACTCGCTCGATCGAGTTGGAGCTCCAGCACCCGGCGGTGGGCGATGTCGCTATCGAGCGGTTGCAACCTCAGCTCTACAGATTACAGCACTGGCTCCCGAAAGGCTAGTGTGTATTCGGAAATAGTTTCGAAGGCGCGCGAGCGCCGCTGGGAGTGATCGATGTCGGATCTGCAGACGCTGCTCGTGTTCGCGCACCGTGACGAGGCGAGCGCGTTCGCCGATGTGCCCCACCTCGTGACCGGGGTCGGCAAGGTGAATGCGGCGACGTCGCTCGCGAAGGCGCTCGCCGACGGCGGCGCGGATGGGCCCGTCGAGCGGGTCGTCGTGCTGGGGACCGCCGGGGTCGTGGCCGACGGTGAGGATCGTCCGAGCCTCGACGCGGTGTACCAGGTCGAAGCGGTCGTGCAGCACGACTTCTCGCTCCCGTCCCCCGCGCTCCGTCCGACTGGCGCGGTGATCCTCGAGGGTCGCACCGCGGTGCTCGCCACGGGGGACGTCTTCGTCCAGGACGACGCCCAGCGCGCCGGCATCTCGGCGCTCGGCGCGACGCTCGTGGACATGGAGGCCTACGCGTACGCCGCGGTCTGCGAACGCTTCGGGGCGGACCTGCAGATCTTCAAGATCCCCTCGGACTTCGCCGACAGCTCGACGACGGACGAGGAGTGGGACACGATCGTGTTCCGGAAGAGCGAGCAGCTGCGCGCCTTCTGGGACGAGCGCCTCGCCTGAGGCCGCGCCGCAGCGACGCCGTCAGCGCGACGAGCGGCGGGCGATCTCCGCTCGGAGTTCGTCGGTGGAGAACACCGCCAGGATCTGATCGGCGAGCGCCGCGCGTGCGGCCGTCGCGGCCCAGGCCTCCCGGATCCCGGCGTCGGAGTCCGTCGCGGAGCGCGCCGGTTCCGGTGCGTCGCCGAGGAGTTCGGCCGCACCATGCCTGCCGTAGGCGCGCAGGGTGTCGGCCTGGATCCCCAGCGCCGGGGCGAGCCGCGCGAGCGTGCGATCGGTGGGCACGGCCGAGCGCGCACCGCCTGCGCGATACCGGACTCCGGTCAGCGCGATGTTGATCGCGCCCACGCTCAGCCCGGTCGCATCGGCGAGCTGCGCGACCGTCAGCCCCGCGCGCTTCGCTGCGGCCTTCACGAGCGCGCTCTCGGGCGGGACCTCGATGGACCCCGTCTGGCCGGGGTGCGGGATCCCGGGATCCGTGTTCTCGGGGTGCGGGGCTTCGGGGTCCCGGATCTCGGGGTCGATGTCGGTCATGCGCTCCAGGCTATTGCGCGCCGGCGCGCGCCGCACTTCCATGCGGTCGTCGCGGCCGGTCAGCGGAAGGCGCGGGCGATCCCCGAGCCGAGCTGGGAGACCTGCATCCGGACCGCGAGGCGGGTGATCGGACGCATTGCCCAGCGGAGGAGCGGGTGCGGACGACTGCCCTCCGGGCGTTCCCACTCCAGTTCGAGCTCGAGCTGAGAACCTCCCGCCGCCGGTGCGAGTTCGATGCGCACCCGCCGCGTGTTGGCGGAGGGAGCGTCGGGGAAGGACATGCGCCATTCGATCGCGCGCTCCGCGTCGAGGACCGCGACCTCGAATCGACGACGCAGGTGCTCGGGCCGCACGCGGAGCTCGCGCCCGTCGGGGCGTGCGGTCGTGGCCTGCGCGTCCCAGACCCCACCGAGCCCGGTCGCGGGGTGTGCGGCGGCGCAGGCCTCGATCCCGGGGTCCCAATCCGGCAGGCGCGAGGGGTCGACGAGGAAGGCCCAGACCCGGTCGGGCGGAGCAGGGACGAAGGCGCGCGTCGCGGCGGAGAGTCCGCGGCGCGGAGCCCGCGCCCGAGGCTCGTGCGCAGCATCCCGTCGAGGCTCGACGTGCGAATCCTCGCCGTCGCGAGTGCCTGTGGCGCGGGCCGCGGCCGCGGCCACTTGATCGATCTCGTCCAGCCGGGAGACGACCGCGTGCGGAGCGATCCCGAGCCGCCCGAGCACCGCCTCGACCATGCCGCTCGGTTCGACGACGAGCTCGCGGAGCACGGCGGCGGCATCCCCTCGGCTCGGCAGGTCCCCCGCGCGGGTGATGACCGCAAGGGGGCGCTCGCCCCATGAGTATCCTCCGGTCTCGTGGAAGACGATCCGGCCCGGTCGGGAGCGCTCGAGTCCCGCGCCGTCGATTCCGAGTGACGCGAGCTGCGCGGCGTGCTGGGAGGCGACGGCCGCCCGGGTCGCCTCGAGGGTCGCGCCGAGACCGCGCAGCACCTGGCCGGCGGGCTGCTCGGTGACGGTGAGCGCGAGGAGCAGGTGCTCGACCTCTGCGACGCGATCCCCGGTGCGGGAAGCCTCCTCCATCGCGGCCAGTGAGAGGGCGTGCGAGGTCGCAGCTGCCCGCATGAGCCGGTTCATCGGTTCCTCCTCGGCATCGGGATGGTCTGGTCGACCCTTCTCGCGTACTTCTTGTGCACGGCCTGCCGGGTCACGCCGAGGGCGACCGCGATGTCGCTCCAGCTCATGCCGGCGCGCAGCCCGGATTCGACCTGCGCGAGCTCGAGGCGGTCGGCGAGGGCGCGGAGCGAGGCCACGGCGCGCAGACCCACGCGGGGGTCGTCGGTGTTCGCGGCGGCGGTCGCGATCTGCAGTGATTCCATGCTGTCAACCTACGTTGCTCAGCACGAGTGTGTCAATCGGGGTTGCTGGGTCGGGTGGCGCTTCTGCGCGTGAGGGGTGGCCGGCGATTCGCGGTGGGTGGCGCGAGAACAGCAATACGGAACTCGATTCGGCCCCTTTCGTGCGGGTGAAAGGGGCCGAATCGAGTTCCGTGTGTGCTTTCGCCGTGGCGCACGTGGCGCACGTGGCATACGCGGCACGGGCGGTGCGCGGGTGGCCCGCGCGTAGTCCGGGGGCAGGGGGGGCTGGCCTCCGCGGATGGGTCCGTTCCGCGAGCAACGAGAAAACCCCCGCGGTTCCTCATGTTTCAAGGAACCGCGGGGGTTTCGGTGGCGGTGACGGCGGGATTTGAACCCGCGGTAGGGGGTTACCCTACACAACATTTCGAGTGTTGCACCTTCGGCCGCTCGGACACGTCACCGCGGACAAGCTTAGGGGAATCGTTCCTCGAATGCGAATCGAGTCGAGGATGACCGGAAACACCGGCGTGTCGGGCAGTCTCGGGCCTCGGCGGCGACGGAAGCAGCCGGTTCGGACGCCGTCGCGAACTCGCATAGGCTGGGTGGAGCGCGGTTCGCCGCTGAACACCTGGAAGGACGACGATGTCACGTACGCTCAGCCTCGCCCTCGTGCAGTATCCCGCCGAGGCCCGACCGGATTCGTCCGACTTCGCCGACCGGATGCGGGCGTTCGCGGCCCGGTACCCCCAGGTGCGCATGTGGGTCTTCCCCGAGCTGCATCTCGATTCCGCCGAGCCGTGGCGGGATCCGAACGAGCTCGCGCACGGACTCGACGACCGACGATTCGCCGAGATCGGCGAACTGGCTCGCGAACTCGGCGTCTGGCTCGTGCCCGGGAGCGTCTACGAGCGCGCCGAGGACGGCCGCATCTACAACACCTCGCTCGTCTATGCGCCCGACGGGACGCGCGTCTCGACCTATCGCAAGATGTTCCCCTGGCGGCCAGCGGAGGCGAGCACGCCGGGCGGAACGTTCGAGGTCTTCGACATGCCCGGGTACGGCCGCGTCGGCATGTCCATCTGCTACGACATCTGGTTCCCGGAGCACACCCGCCATCTCGCGTGGATGGGTGCCGAACTGGTGCTCAATCTCGTGCAGACCGGCACGAGCGATCGCGAGCAGGAGCAGGCGATCGTGCGCGGCAACGCCGTCATGAACCAGGTGTGGATCGCCTCGGTCAACTCGGCGGAGCCCACGGGGCGCGGCCGTTCGCTGCTCGTCGACCCGCAGGGCGTCGTCCGGGCCTCGTGCCCGGGACCCGGCGCCGAGGTCGTCACCGCGCTCGTGAACTTCGACGACGTGACGGCGGCGCGGGAGTTCGGTACTGCAGCGGTCTCGCGGCTCTGGTCCCAGTTCCGCCCCGACGACGCTCCCATCGGGCTGCCGCTGTACGGGGGCAGGATCGATCCCGCGGTCTGGAACGGGGATCCCGGCGCGATCCCGACGGTCCGCGGCGCGCTGCCGGCGACCATCCCGACACCGGATCTCGCGGTCGGCCCGAACACCTCGGCCGTTCCCGTCATCACCTCGGCGATCCCGACGATCCAGGGCTGACCGCCCGGGCACCCCGGGTGCCGCGTGCTGAACGCCGGGCGCCGGTCGAACGCAGGAGGCCGAACGTCGGAGGTCGCCGATAGGCTCGCCGCATGGCGAAGTCGAACGGCGGATACACGTGCACGGAATGCGGCTGGCAGACCTCGAAATGGGTCGGCCGCTGCGGCGAGTGCCAGCAGTGGGGCACGGTCGTCGAGCAGGGCCGGCAGGGCGGCTCGCTCGCCCGCACGACGCGTGCCGTCTCGCCCGTCGCCGGCCGCGAAGCGCGCCCCATCACCGAACTGACCGGGGATTCCGTGCGGCACCGGCCGACGGGTATCGCCGAGCTCGACCGCGTGCTCGGCGGGGGCATCGTGCCCGGCGCGGCCATCCTCTTCTCGGGAGAGCCGGGGGTCGGGAAGTCGACGCTGCTGCTCGACGCCGCCGCCCGGGCCGCGGCGGGCGGAGGAGATCCCGCCGAGGGGCGATCCCGCACGCGCGTCCTGTACGCGAGCGGCGAGGAGTCGACGGGGCAGGTCCGCATGCGGGCCGAGCGCATGGGCGTGCTGCACGACGACCTCTTCCTCGCCAGCGAGACCGATCTCGCCACGGTGCTCGGGCACATCGAATCCGTCGACCCCGGGCTCGTGGTCATCGACTCGGTCCAGACCCTTGCGAGCGATCAGGTCGAGGGCAGCCCGGGCGGGCCGGCCCAGGTGCGAGAGGTCGCCTCGGCGCTCATCCGCGTCGCGAAGGACCGCGGAACGCCGGTGGTCCTCGTCGGCCACGTCACCAAGGACGGATCGGTGGCGGGGCCGCGACTGCTCGAGCACCTCGTCGACGTGGTCTGCCACTTCGAGGGCGACCGGCAGACGTCGCTCCGTTTCCTCCGCACGCTGAAGAACCGATTCGGACCGACCGACGAGATCGGGTGCTTCGAGATGACCGGCACGGGCATCCGCGAAGTGCCCGACCCCAGCGGGCTGTTCCTCAGCCGGGCCGACGCGACGGTCAGCGGCACCTGCGCGACCGTCGCGATGGAGGGCCGGCGCGCGCTGCCGGTCGAAGTGCAGGCGCTCGTCGCCAAGAGCGCGACGCCGAATCCGCGCCGCGTGACGAGCGGCGTCGACCCGTCGCGGGTGGCGATGATCCTGGCCGTGATCGAGCGCCGGGTCGGCGCCCGCATCCACGACCAGGACGTGTACGTCTCGACCGTGGGAGGCGTGCGTCTCGTGGAGCCCGCGGCGGATCTCGCGATCGCGCTGGCGATCCTCTCGGCCATCTCGGACCGCCCGCTGCCCCACGATCTCGCGGCCTTCGGGGAGATCAGCCTCGCGGGGGAGGTGCGCCCGGTCATGGCCGGAGCGCAGCGAGCCGGTGAGGCTTCGCGACTCGGATACGCGCGGATCGTCGACGCCGGATCGGGCACGCTGGACCGGGCGAGGAGGGACGCTGGAATGTAGTCCTCCGGAATGAGGAGTAGAGTTGCAGACCGTGAGTAAGAACACGGTAGACGTCGTCCTCATCGGCGGGGGCATCATGAGCGCCACGCTCGGCACCCTGATCAAGCAGGTGCAGCCGGACTGGAGCATCGAGATCTTCGAGTCCCGCACCGAGGTGGCGACCGAGAGCAGCAACGGCTGGAACAATGCCGGCACCGGCCACGCCGGTCTCTGCGAGCTGAACTACATGCCCGAGGGCGCCGACGGCAGCATGTCCGTCGACAAGCCCGTCGCGATCAACGAGCAGTACCAGCTCTCCCGTCAGTGGTGGGCGTCGCTCGTGCAGTCCGGCGTACTGAGCGAGCCCGGTCGGTTCATCAACCCGGTCCCGCACATGACTTTCGTGCGCGGCGAGAAGAACGTGGACTACCTTCGCCGGCGCTACGAGCTGCTGAAGGACGAGCCGCTCTTCTCCGACCTCGAGTTCAGCGAGGACCCCGAGCAGATCGCCGAGTGGGCCCCGCTCCTCGTCGATCGCCGATCCAAGGACGAGGTGTTCGCCGCCACCCGTTCCGAGACCGGGACCGACGTCGACTTCGGCGAGCTGACGCGCCAGCTCATCTCCCACCTCGTCGAGAACGGCGCCAAGCTCAGCACGGGCACCGAGGTGAAGAAGGTGCGCCGCCGCGCGGACGGCACCTGGGACGTGTTCACTCGCAATCGCGCCGGCTTCGGGCGCGGCGTGGTGAACGCGAAGTTCGTGTTCGTCGGCGGCGGCGGCGGCGCGATCCAGGTGCTCCAGAGCTCGCGCATCCCCGAGATCAAGGGCTTCGGCGGCTTCCCCATCAGCGGCAAGTTCCTGATGACCGACAACCCCGAGATCGTGAAGAACCATGTGGCGAAGGTCTACGGCAAGGCCGCGGTCGGTGCGCCCCCGATGTCGGTGCCGCACCTCGACACGCGCATCATCGACGGCAAGGAGTGCCTGCTCTTCGGTCCCTACGCCGGGTTCAGCCCGAACTTCCTGAAGAAGGGCTCGTGGTGGGATCTCCCCGGATCGATCCGCCTGCACAACCTCGGCCCGATGCTCAAGGTCGGGCTCACCCAGTGGGGTCTCGAGAAGTACCTCCTCGGGGAGCTGCTCGCGAGCCGCGAGCAGCAGATGCAGGTGCTGCGCGAGTACATGCCGACCGCGCGCACCGAGGACTGGACGATGATCACCGCCGGCCAGCGCGTGCAGGTCATGAAGCGCGACCCGCAGAAGGGCGGCGTGCTGCAGTTCGGCACCGAGGTCATCTCCGGCGCCGACGGCACCATCGCCGGTCTGCTGGGCGCCTCGCCCGGAGCGTCGACCGCCGTGCACGCGATGCTCGGCGTGCTCGAGACCTGCTTCCCCGAGCAGTACGCGGACGCCTGGAAGGCTGAGTTCGTGCGGCTCATCCCTGCGCTCGACGGCGGCGTGAACGGCGACGCCGCGGCTGCCGCCGCATCGCTCGCGGACACCGCCTCGGTGCTCGGGCTCGACCCCGAGCCGGCCGTGCTCGCGGAGTCCGCTCAGGCGTAGCGCCCCTCGCGGGCGAAGGACGGGGCCCGGCAGCGCATCGCGCTGCCGGGCCCCGTCCTGTCGCATACCCGTCCTACTCGGCCATGCCGCGGCGGAGCAGCTTGCCGGTCGGCGTCACCCCGTCGATGCGCGTGCCCCGCAGGTACGTCGAGCGGACGACGCCGGCGAGCGGACGTCCGGCGTAGGGCGTGATCGGATTCTTGTGGTGCAGCTTCTGCACATCGACGATGAACGCGTCGTCGGCGGCGAAGATCGAGAAGTCCGCGTCCGAGCCGAGCGCGATCCGCCCCTTGCGGGTGAGCCCGGCGTTCGCCGCGGGCTTGTCCGACATCCAGGAGACCACGGTCTCGAGCGGCACACCGCGGTGGCGGGCCTCGGTCCAGATGAGCGACAGGCCCAGTTGGAGCGAGGAGATCCCGCCCCACGCGACCGCGAAGTCGCCGTTCTCGAGATCCTTGAGGTCGAGGGTCGAGGGCGAGTGGTCGGACACGATGTAGTCGATCGTGCCGTCGATGAGGCCCTCCCACAGCTGCTCGCGGTTGCCCGCCTCGCGGATCGGCGGGCAGCACTTGAACTGGGTGCCCCCGTCGGGGATCTCTTCGGAGTTCAGCGTGAGGTAGTGCGGGCAGGTCTCGACGGTCAGCTTCACGCCGTCGCGCTTCGCGCTGCGGATCATGGGCAGCGCGTCGGAGGACGACAGGTGCAGGATGTGCGCCCGCGCGCCGGTCCAGCGAGCGCGCTCGATGACCTCGGCGATGGCGATGTTCTCGGCGCCGCGCGGCCGGGACGCCAGGAACTTGTCGTACTTGTCGCCCTCGGGGGTCGGCGCGCGGTCGATGGCGCGCGAGTCCTCGGCGTGCACGATGAGCATGGAGTCGAACGACTGCAGCTCGCGCATGTCGACTTCCATCTCGTCGGGATCGAGGGGCGGGAACTCGTCGACGCCCGAGTGCAGCAGGAAGCACTTGAACCCGAAGACGCCCGCATCGTGGAGCGGCCGCAGGTCGGAGGTGTTGCCGGGAACCGCCCCGCCCCAGAAGCCCACGTCCACGAACGCCTGGTCGCGGGCGACCGCGCGCTTGACCTCGAGCGCCTCGACGTCGACCGTCGGCGGGATGCTGTTGAGCGGCATGTCGAGGATGGTCGTGACCCCTCCGGCGGCGGCGGCGCGAGTGGCCGAGGCGAAACCCTCCCACTCCGTGCGGCCGGGCTCGTTGACGTGCACGTGCGTGTCGACGAGCCCGGGGATGAGGGTCTCGTCGTCGGCGAGCTCGATGATCTCGTCGCCCTGCAGGGCGTTGCCGAGCGGCTGGAGCGCGACGACGATCCCGCCCCGGATCCCGACCTCGCGCGGGCGGATGCCGGAGGTCGTGAGAACCTGCTTGCCGCGGACGACGAGGTCGTAGCGGTCGCCCGCTTCCGGGGCCGCGCCCGTGTCGGTCGCGTCGGCCTCCGTGGTGGACTGTGCTTCGTGCTCTGGCATCGTCGATGATCCCTTCTGAATCGGTGTGGTGTCGTCGGGGGAACCGTGCCCCGTCGCGGTCTCGGTCGAGATCAGGCGCTCGGCGATCTCGCGACCGACTTCGCCGAGCAGTCTATCGGCGTCGCCCATGCTCTCCGCGGCGCTGGCCGCACGGTCGGAGAGCGCGTAGCAGGCCGCGAAACCCGCCTCGCGCCAGGTCGCCTCGTCGAGCAGGGCGCGCCCGCAGACCATCACGACCGGCACGCCCGCGGCGCGGCCCACGCCGAGCACGCCCATGGGCGTCTTGCCGCCGAGGCTCTGGTGGTCGAAGGACCCCTCGCCCGTGATCACGAGCTCGGCCCCCGCGACGTGATCTGCGAGCCGCGCGACTTCGGCCACGACCTCGGCCCCGGGACGCTGTTCCGCTCCGAGCGCGGCGATCGCGGCGAACCCGACGCCTCCCGCCGCACCAGTGCCCGGTCGCGCGGAGTGATCGGCGCCGAGCTCGGCCGCCAGAGCGGCGGCGAATCGGGCGAGCCCGGCGTCGAGCCGTTCGACCTGGGCGGGGTCGGCACCCTTCTGCGGCCCGAACACCGCGGCAGCGCCGCGAGCGCCGAGCAGCGGGTGGTCGACGTCGGCGGCCAGCACGAAGCGGGTGCGAGGGATGCGCGGGTCGAGCCCCGAGAGATCGACCCGGTCGACCGCGCCGAGCGATCCGCCGCCGTCGGGCAGGTCCGCGCCGTCGGCGTCCAGGATCCGGGCGCCGAGGGCCGCGAGGAGTCCCGCGCCGCCGTCGGTCGACGCGCTCCCGCCGACGGCGAGCACGATCCGCTCAGCACCGGCGTCGAGGGCTGCGAGGATCAGCTCGCCCGTGCCGCGGGATGACGCCGCCAGGGCGTCGCGCTCGGCCTCGGGGACCAGGAGCAGTCCCGAGGCCTCGGCGAGCTCCACGACGGCCTCCGCCCCGCGGACGGCGTACACCGCTTCGACGGGGTTCCCCAGCGGGCCGGCGACCCGGGCGGTCCGCCGTTCGAACCCGTTCGCGATCGCCGCCTCCGCCGTGCCCTCGCCGCCGTCGGCCATGGGGACGACGGCGATCGCGGCATCGGGTGCGACGCTCCTGATGCCCGCGGCGAGACTCGCACCGACCTCCTCGGAGGACAGCGAGCCCTTGAACTTGTCGGGAGCGATGACGATGCGCATGGCGTGGCGTCCCGGGACTAGCGGGTCGGGACCGGCGCGACGAGCGGGATCGTCGCGGTCGGCGCGTCCTCGGCGGTCTCCGCGAGATCCTCGAACTCGTTCACCGCGTCGATGCCTGCGCCGCCCATCGCGATGTTGGTGACGCGCTCGAGGATGATCTCGACGACGACGGGGACCTGGAATTCCTCGAGCAGACGCTTGGCCTCGGCGAGCGCGCCCGCGATGTCGCCGGCCTCGCGCACCCGGATCGCCTTGCAGCCCAGGCCCTCGGCCACCTTGAGGTGGTCGACGCCGTAGCCCTCCGTCTCGGGGCTGTTGACGTTGTCGAACGCGAGGGAGACGTGGTAGTCCATCTCGAAGCCCCGCTGCGCCTGCCGGATGAGCCCGAGGTACGAGTTGTTCACGACCACGTGGATGTAGGGGAGCTTGAACTGCGCGCCCACCGCGAGCTCCTCGATGAGGAACTGGAAGTCGTAGTCGCCCGAGAGCGCCACGACCGGGGTCGACGGGTCGGCGGTCGCCACGCCCAGCGCTGCGGGGAGCGTCCAGCCGAGCGGACCGGCCTGGCCGCAGTTGATCCAGTGCCGAGGGCGATAGACGTGCAGCATCTGCGCACCCGCGATCTGCGAGAGGCCGATCGTCGACACGTAGCGGGTTTCGGGGCCGAACGCGCGGTTCATCTCCTGGTACACGCGCTGCGGCTTGATCGGCACGTTGTCGAAGTTCGTCTTGCGCTGCAGCGTGGCCCGGCGCTCGCGGGTCTCGGCGACCCAGTCCGCTCGGTCGCGGAGGCCTCCGGTCGCCGCGCGCTCGCGGACGAGCTCGAGCAGGCCGCGGATCGCGGATCCCGCGTCCGAGACGATGCCGAGATCCGGCGAGAAGACGCGGCCGATCTGGGTCGGCTCGATGTCGACGTGCACGAATCTGCGGCCCTCGCGGTAGACGTCGAGCGCGCCCGTGTGGCGGTTCGCCCAGCGGTTGCCGAGGCCCACCACGAGGTCGCTCGCGAGCAGGTTCTGGTTGCCGTAGCGGTGCTGCGTCTGGAGGCCCACCATGCCTGCCATGAGCCGGTGGTCGTCGGGGATGACGCCCCAGCCCATGAGCGTCGGGACGACCGGGACGTCGAGGGCCTCCGCGAGTTCCAGGAACTCGGCCGCGGCGTCGGCGTTGATGATGCCGCCGCCCGCGACGATCACGGGGCGGTCGGCCGACTCGAGCATGTCGAGCAGGGCCTCGAGCTGCTTGCGGCTGGCCTCGGGCTTCACGACGGGCAGGGGCTCGTAGAGGTCGATGTCGAAGTCGATCTCGGTGAGCTGCACGTCGATCGGGAGGTCGATGAGCACGGGTCCCGGGCGCCCGGAGCGCATGAGCTGGAAGGCGTGCTGGAAGACCCCGGGCACCTGGCCGGCCTCGAGCACGGTCTTCGCGAACTTCGAGACGGGCTTCGCGATGCTCGCGATGTCGACCGCCTGGAAGTCCTCCTTGTCGAGCTTGGCGACGGGAGCCTGCCCCGTGATGCAGAGGATCGGGATCGAGTCGGCCGAAGCCGAGTAGAGGCCGGTGATCATGTCGGTGCCCGCCGGCCCCGAGGTGCCGATGCAGATGCCGATGTTGCCAGCCTTCGCGCGGGTGTAGCCCTCGGCCATGTGCGAAGCGGCCTCGACGTGACGGGCGAGCACGTGGCGGATCCCGCCGTGGGCGCGCATCGCCGAGTAGAACGGGTTGATGGCGGCGCCGGGCAGCCCGAAGGCCTGCGTGGCGCCCTCCTTCTCGAGGATCAGGACGGCGGCGTCGACCGCGCGCATCTTTGCCATGGTGTCTCCTTTGAAATTCTGGCGGTGAGGTTGCTACTTCTCGTCATCCTGCGCGAGCGTACGAGTCGCAGGATCTCGTCGTGAGATTCTGCGACTGCGCGCAGAACGACGGTGGCCTATCGGCAGCCGGGCTACTTGCCCGAGAGCTCGTTCGTGAGCTTGAAGAGGCCCGAGTGATCGAGCCCGCCGTCGCCGCGGGCGACGAGGGCCGAGACGAGCTGGGCGACGGCGGAGCCCAGCGGGACGACGACGCCGGCCTCGCGGGCCGCCGACGTGACGATCCCGAGGTCCTTGTTGTGCAGGGCGAGGCGGAAGCCGGGGTCGAAGTTGCGATCCAGCATCTTCTGCCCCTTCTGGTCGAGCACCTTCGAGCCGGCGAGGCCGCCGCCGAGCACCTGCAGCGCCGCGTCGGTGTCGACACCGTACGCCTCGAGGAACACGACGGCCTCCGAGAGCGCCTGGATGTTCACCGCGACGATCAACTGGTTCGCCGCCTTGACGGTCTGCCCGGCGCCGGACGGGCCGACGTGGACGATGGTCTTGCCGACGGCTTCGAAGACCGCCTGCGCTGCGGAGAAGTCCGCGGCGTCGCCACCGACCATGATGGAGAGCACGCCGTCGATGGCGCCGGGCTCGCCGCCGGACACGGGCGCGTCGAGGGGGCGGAGGCCCGCCGCGCGAGCGTCGGCGGAGAGCCGCGCGGAGACATCGGGGCGGATCGAGGAGAAGTCGATCCAGAGCGCGCCGGAGTCTGCGTGGGCGAAGGCGCCCTCGGGGCCCGAGACAACGCCCTCCACATCAGGGGAGTCCGGAACCATCGTGACGATGACCTCGGCGCCCGAGACGGCCTCTGCGACGGAGAGGGTGCCCTCGCCGCCGGCGGCGATGAACGCGTCGACCGCGCCCTGGCTGCGGTTGACGCCGATGACCTCGTTGCCCGCGGCGAGGAGGTTCTTGGCCATCGGAAGCCCCATGATGCCGAGTCCGATGAATGCGATGCGTGCCATGGTGTGTGACCTTTCGGTGAGTCTGCGAGTGGGGGAGCCGGTCAGGAGCCGAAGCCGTCGACCCAGGCGAACGGATCCTGCTGCGAGGCGACGTACTCGAGGCCGACGGGGCCGGCGTAGCCGAGCTCGCGGCTGCGCGCGATCCACTGGGCGAGCGGGAGGTCCCCGGTGCCGGGTTCGTTGCGACCCGGGGCGTCCGCGATCTGGATGTGACCGAAGTCGGCCGCGTGCTGCTCGATGACGGACGCGACGTCGTCGCCGTTGACCGCGAGGTGGTAGAAGTCGGCGAGGAGCTTGATGTTGTCCGCGTCGACGCTGCCGATGACGTCGAGGGCGTCCTGCGCGGTCTTCAGCGGGTAGGACGGTGCGCCCGACACCGGCTCGAGGAGCACGGTGCCGCCGATCTTCGCGACTCCCGCGGCCGCGGCTGCGAGGTTCTTCAGCGCGAGCTCGTCCTGCTCCTCGGGGGAGAAGCCGTCCTGCCGCAGCCCGTAGAGCGCGTTGAAGGCCTTCGTGCCGAGGCGCTCGCCGATTCCGACCACGACGTCGATGTTGTCCGCGAACTCGCCGCAGCGGCCCTTCCACGACACGAGCCCGCGGTCGCCGCCCGCCATGTCGCCCGCGAAGAAGTTCAGGCCCGTCAGCTGCACGCCGGCGTCCTGGATCGCGGTCACGAATCCGTCGACCTCCGCGTCCGAGGGGACGGCCTCGGCGAAGGGCCACCAGAACTCGACGGCGTCGAACCCCGCGGCCTTGACGGCGGCGGGCCGATCGAGGAGGGGGAGCTCCTTCAGGAGGATGGAGGCGTTGACCGTGTACGACATGAGCACCATTGCTTTCGTATTATGGAATAACTATTCTGAATTACGAAAAGCGTAACCCGGTGATCCGGTCCCGTCAAGTGGGGTGCTCAGTTCGTCGCGCGGAAACGATCCGGCACCGTTCGCCGGGCTCGGAAACGCGGCAGGGCCCCGCGCGGAATCGCGCGGGGCCCTGCCGGGAGTGCGTCTCAGAGCACGATCTGGCGGTTGACGTCCTTGTAGAGCAGGTAGCGGAACTTGCCCGGCCCGCCCGCGTAGCACGCTTGCGGGCAGAACGCGCGGAGCGAGAAGTAGTCCCCGGCCTGCAGCTCGACCCAGTCGTCGTTGAGGCGGTAGACGGCGTTGCCCTCGAGCACGTAGATGCCGTGCTCCATGACATGGGTTTCGAGGAAGGGGATCTTAGCGCCGGGTTCGAAGGTCACGACCGTGACGTGCATGTCGTACGCCAGGTCCTCGGGATCGAGGATGCGCGTGGTCGCCCACTTGCCGTCGGTGCCGGCCATGGCCGCGGGCTCGATGTCGCGCTCGTTGCCGACATGCACCTTCGGGGTGAGCCCGGGGGAGGGCTCGTAGCGCTTGCGGAACCAGTGGAACTGGCCGGGAGCGTCACCCGTGTTGGTGATCGACCAGGGCGTGCCCGCCGGGATGAAGGCGTAGCCGCCCTCGGTGAGGGTGTGCTGCGCGCCGTCGATCGTCGCGCCGAACTCGCCCGAGAGGACGAAGAGGAACCCCTCGACCTCGGCCTGCGGCTCGGGGGCGTCCGAGCCGCCGCCCGGCTGCACCTCCATGATCATCTGGGCGAAGGTGGTCGCCCCGCTCGCGACCGGGCGGTTGAGGATCCAGCCGCGCGTGTCGCGCCACTCCGGGAAGAGGCTCGCGACGATGTCGCGCATCACGCTGCCGGGGATGACCGTGTAGGCCTCCTTCACGATGGCGGCCGAGCCGAGCGAGTCGGTCTGCGGCGGCAGCGTGGGGTCGATCGTGGCGTAGGTGGGGGTGGTCATGTTCGCTCCTCTGCGGGTCGGATGGATCGGACGTCTCGGTCCGAGGGTCTGGCGGGCTCGGCTTCTGCGGGCTCGGCGTCTGCGGGCTCAGCCGCGGCGGGGGTATGCGAGCGCGACGAGGTCGGCCTCGGAGACCCCGACGCTCGATGCGAGCTCGGACGCGCTCACCGCGCCGGACTGCACGCCGCGCACGAGGAACCCGGCGAGCGCGCGCGCCGTCGCTGGCTCGTCGAGGAAGCCGTCGGTGTTCTGCTCGACGTAGTTGCGCAGGCGCCTGGTCACCGCTTCCACCCCGGTGCGGAAGAACGCGTAGCTCGCGACGAAGCGGCTCGGCAGGTGCGCGGGGTGCAGATCCCAGCCCTGGTAGTAGGCGCGCTCCAGGGAGCGGCGGACGAGCCGGGCGTGGAGCTTCCAGGCGTCGAGCGCGCCGTCGCCAGCGGGGATCACGTTGGTGGACCCGTCGGAGACCCGCACGCCGGTGCCGGCGACGGCGACCTGCATGACCTGCTTCGCGAAGTCCGCGGCCGGGTGCTCCATCGACTGCTGCGCCGCGGCGATGCCGAGCGAGGCGGAGTAGTCGTACGTGCCGTAGTGCAGGCCGGTGATGCGGCCGTCGGCGCGGTGCAGGAGCTCTGCGACCGGGAACGTGCCGCCCGCGCCGATGATGAGCTGCGGGGTCTCCACCTGCACCTCGAATCCGAGGCGACGGGGTGCGAGGCCCAGGCGCTCCTCGAGGCGTTCGAGCAGTCGCACCATCACCTCGACCTGCTGCACGGTCGTGACCTTCGGGAGGGTCAGGATCAGCCCGCTCGGGAGGTCGGTGCCGAGCGCGCCGACGAGCGTCGTGAGGAAGAGGTCGAGCGTGCGGATGCCGCGACGCCGGGTGTCGCTCTCGAAGCACTTGAACCGGATGCCGAAGAAGGGCGGAGCCGTGCCCGCGGCCAGGTCGTCCGCCAGAGCGCTCGCCGCGGCGACCACGGCCGCGTCCTCCGCCTCGTCGCCGCGATCCCCGAATCCGTCCTCGAAGTCGATCCGGAGATCCTCGATGGGCTCGGCGGTCAGCTTCTCGCGCACGCGCTCGGCGATCGTCGCCTGCTCGGCCGCGTCGATCCCGAGCTCGGCGACCAGGCGGTCGATGCCGCCGAACCCGTCGACGGCGGAGAGGGCCTCGGCGCCCCAGCGGCCCGCGATCCCCGCCTCGTAGCGGTCGCCCGGGATGTAGACGGTGTGGATCGGCTGGCGGCTGCCGTCGTCGCCGGGATAGGCGGAGACGAGCAGGGCGTCGGTCTCGGCGAGCGCCTGGTCGGCGAACTGCAGGTCTGCCTCGTCGAATGAGCTGGCGGAAGGGGAGGTCACGGAGCCTCGCTTTCTGTGGATCGGCGTGCGGTGGTCTGGTAGCAGGCTAGCCGGAACGGGTGCTGCCGGCGACGTGCCGCCGGCAGCACCCGCCGGTATCAGCCCTCGGCGGACGACGCGCGGGCGACCGAGACGATCGCATCGGCGACGTCCCGGGTGACCTCGCGGTCGAAGATGCTCGGGATGATGAAGCTCGAGTTCAGCTCCTCGTCGGAGACGCGGGCGCTGATGGCCCGTGCCGCTGCGACGAACATCTCGTCCGTGATGTCGGAGACGCCCGCGTCGAGCAGGCCCCGGAAGACGCCGGGGAAGACGAGCACGTTGTTGATCTGGTTCGGGTAGTCGCTGCGCCCCGTCGCGACGACGGCCGCGTGCCTTCCGGCGACCACGGGGTCGATCTCGGGATCGGGGTTGGCGAGTGCGAACACGATGGCCCGGTCGGCCATGCTCTGCACATCGGCCTCGGTCAGCACGTCCGGCGCGGAGACGCCGATGAAGACGTCTGCGCCCGCGACGGCGTCGGAGAGCGATCCCGTCAGGTTGTCGGGGTTCGTCGATGCCGCGATCGCCGCGCGGTAGGGGTCGGTGTGCTCGTGGTCGCGCGCGACGATGCCGGCGCGGCCGACGCCGATGATGTGCGAGACGCCCGATGCCTGCAGGAGCCGGATGATCGCGTTGCCCGCGGCGCCGACGCCCGAGACGACCACCCGGATGTCGGAGATCCGCTTGTCGACGACGCGCAGCGCGTTGTTGAGGGCGGCGAGCACGACGATGGCGGTGCCGTGCTGATCGTCGTGGAACACCGGGATGTCGAGCTCCTCGCGCAGGCGCGCCTCGATCTCGAAGCAGCGGGGCGCGGCGATGTCCTCGAGGTTGACGCCGCCGTAGACCGGCGCGAGGGCCTTGACGATGCTCACGATCTCGTCGGTGTCCTTGGTGTCGAGGCAGACCGGCCATGCGTCGACGTCGGCGAACTGCTTGAAGAGGGCCGCCTTGCCCTCCATGACGGGGAGGGCGGCCTCCGGGCCGATGTCGCCGAGGCCGAGCACGGCCGTTCCGTCGGTGACGACCGCGATCGTGTTGCGCTTCACGGTGAGGTTGCGCGCGAGGGACTTGTCCTCGGCGATGGCCTTGGAGACGCGGGCGACTCCCGGGGTGTAGGCGCGGGAGAGATCGTCGCGGTTGCGGAGCTCGAGCTTCGGCACGACCTCGAGCTTGCCGCCGAGGTGGATGAGGAAGGTGCGGTCGCTGACGTGCGCGATCTTCACGCCCGCGATGCCGCCGAGGGCCGCCTCGACCTCTTCGACGTGCTCGGGGCCGGACGTGTTGGCCGTCATGTCGACGACCACGCCGTCGGAGTGCGACTCGACGACGTCGAGCGCGGTGACCTGCGCGCCCGCCTGGCCGGCGGCGGTGACGAGCTCGCTCGTCACGCTGTAGCCGGAGGGGGCCTCGATGCGGATGGTGACCGAGTATCCGGGGCTCGGGTTTGCCATGGTGATCCTCCTTGATCGCGACGACCGCGGACTGGACGTGCGCCGTGCGGTGTCGAGTGCGGGTAAGCCGGCTGTCGATTTCCGCATTATGGATATATTATTTCTCAATGCGGTATCGTTAGCATAATCGCGTTCGCCCGACCCCGCAATACCGAATCCGCGCGGACGGATCGGGTCGAACCGCCGCCGCCGCGGAGCGCCCGACGGCGGTGTCGGAGAGTGCTCCGGCGGGGGACATGACAAACTGGAGACGCGCCCGTTCGCAGCGATCGGTGCGGATCGGTGACGAGCGCAGGAATGAGTACGGGGCATGGTAGAGAAGAACGCTGGTGGCGTGCAGTCGGTCGAGCGGGTCCTCGACCTGCTCGAGGCGATGGTCAGGTCGGGCGGTCCGATGTCGCTCAGCGAACTGGCCGAGGCGTCGAGCCTGCCGCTGCCGACCATCCACCGGCTCCTCCGCACGCTCACCGGCCGCTCGTACGTGCGCCAGCTCTCGAACCGCCAATACGCGCTCGGCCCGCGCCTGATCCCGCTCGGCGAGGGTGCAGGCGAACAGCTCGGCGCGTTCGTGCAGCCCGAGCTCGCCCGCCTCGTCGCTGCGCTGTCGGAGACCGCGAACATGGCGGTGCACGACGGCGACAAGGTGCTCTACATCTCGCAGGTCCCCTCGCCGCACGCGATGCGGATGTTCACCGAGGTCGGCCAGCGCGTGCCGATGCACAACACGGGCGTGGGCAAGGCGATCCTCGCGCAGCTCGACGACGATGCCGTGCGACGGATCATCGACCGCGCCGGCATGCCCGCCGCGACCGAGCGCAGCATGACCACGCTCGACGAACTGCTCGAGGACCTGCGCGTCACGCGCGAACGCGGCTACGCGATCGACGACAACGAGCAGGAGATCGGCGTGCGCTGCTTCGCCGTCGCGGTGCCGGGATCCCCGACGCCCGCGGCCGTCTCGGTGTCGGGGCCCATCAGCCGCGTCGACGGGGGCTTCGGCAAGCGCGCTGTGCCGCTGCTGCGCCGCGCGGCGAGCGCGATCGGCGCCGAGCTCTCCTAGTCGGCGCGCCCCGGCGGGGCGGGGTGCCAGGCGGGATCTCCGAGGGCCGATCCGCTGCGGATCCGGAACCTGCGCACGCGCACGCGCGCGGAACGGCCGCCGCCGGGAGGAGCCTGTGGGGGATCCTTCCGGCGGCGGCCGGGTCGTGCGGCGAAGGGCTACTTGCGGCGCTTCCGCCGGATGCTGATCGCCGACGTGTCGGCGCGCACCTGGTCCGCGGTGGGGATGTGCAGCGAGGTGGTCTCGGCCCCGAGCTCGTTGACCCGCACGATCGGCACCTCGGCGCCCTCCTTCGAGATCAGCTTGCCGCCCACGAAGGTGTCGCCGTCCTCGAGCGCCCGCACCTCGTCCTCGCGCACCATGCGGGGCGGGCTCGCGACGAAGGCGTTCTTGTTGCGCCCCGAACCGAACTTCAGCTCGTTGAAGAAGATGTTCAGCAGGATCGCCATGAGCGTCGCCGACGAGATGCCGGAGTGGAAGATGACCTCGAACCAGTCCGGGAACTGCGAGTAGATATCGGGCTTCACGACCGGCAGCAGACCGAAGGCGAGCGAGGTCGCCACGATGACGAGGTTCATGTTGTCCTTGTAGGACACCTTCGACAGCGTGCGGATGCCCGAGGCGGCGACGGTGCCGAAGAGCACGATGCCCGCGCCGCCCAGGACGGGCATCGGGATCGCGCCGGCCACGCGGCCGAGCACGGGCAGCACGCCGAGGATCACGAGGATCACGCCGCCAGCCGCGACCACGAAGCGGCTCTTGATCCCGGTGATCGCGACCAGGCCCACGTTCTGGGCGAACGCCGACTGCGTGAACGAGTTGAAGACGGGCGACAGCATGCTCGAGAGCATGTCGGCGCGCAGGCCGTTGCCGATCCGCTTCGCGTCGACCTTCGAACCGGTGATCTCGCCGACCGCGAGGATATCGGCCGCCGTCTCGGTGAGGATCACGAGCACCACGATGAACATCGAGAGGATCGACGCCACGTTGAACTCGGGCCAGCCGAACGCGAACGGGGTCGGGATCGCGAAGATGCTGCCGTCGGCGACCTTCGAGAAGTCGGCGAGCCCCATCGGGATCGCGACGACGGTGCCGACGACGAGACCGAGCAGGATCGACAGTCGCGAGATCATGCCGCGACCGACCTTGCTGAACACGATCACCGCGACCAGGGTGATCGCTGCGAGCCCGACGCCGATCACCGAGCCGTAGTCGTCGGCCTGGGCGTTGCCGCCCATGATCCAGTTGCCGGCGACCGGGATCAGCGAGAGGCCGATCGAGGTGATGACGACGCCCGTCACCACGGGCGGGAAGAACCGGATGATCTGCGCGAAGAACGGCGTGATCAGGAAGCCCATGGCGGAGGCGGCGAGCACCGCGCCGAAGACCTCGTTGATCGAGCCGTCGCCCGTGACGATCGCGGTCATCGTCGCCACGGAGGCGAAGGAGGTGCCCTGCACGAGCGGGAGTTTGGACCCGAAGAACGGGAGTCCGAGGCTTTGCAGCAGTGTGGCGAGCCCGCCGATGAACAGGCACGATGCGATCAGCATGCCGATCGCCGCGGGATCCGCCCCGACGGCGTTGCCGATGATGATCGGCGGTGCGATGATGCCGCCGTACATCGTGAGGACGTGCTGGAGTCCGTAGGCGAACGATCTGCCTACGCCGAGACGTTCGTCCTCCGGCTCTCCTGCCACGTCGATGGTTCCGGGAAACGAGCTTCCTGAAGTGCTGCCCATGCTGACCTCCTTGTCTGCGGGTGCGGGTTAGACGAACGCGGGGACGCCGTCCCAGAGCTTGTCGGTGTCGCCCAGGCTCTCGCGGCGGATCGTGCCCTCGATGAGTCCGTACGGGCTGTGCGCCGCCCAGAAGACGACGTTCGGGTTGTCGAGCCCGAAGGGTTCGAGATCGACGACGAAGTGGTGCAGGTTCGGCATCGAGAACTTGACCTCGTCGATCTCGGGGTGCGCTTCGAGCACGGCCTTGCCCATGAGGTACTGCGTCTCCTGCAGCGCGCGCGAGTAGTGGTTGGTGAAGGTCTCGAGGAGGATCCTCTTCACCGACTCGTAGGTGGCGTTGAAGTCGATGTCGGTCGTGTTGTAGAGCCAGCGCGCGGTGACGTTCGTCGCGAGGATGCGATCGGTCGTCTCCTGCAGCGTCGTGTACTGGTCCTTCGGGTAGCCGACGAAGCCCGACTCGGTGGTCTTCAGCACCGCGAGGTCCTGCAGGCCGGAGATCACGTGCTTCGCCGCGCCGTTCTCGGCGAGCTTGACGACCGCCGTACGGGTCTCGCCTCCCGAGCCGCCGCGGAAGAACGAGTGGTCGTGGCCCTCGCCGTCGACGGCGATGCGCTCCCAGACGACCTGCCGGGCGCCCCAGCGGCCGCCCGTGACCCACGCGAAGTCGTCGACGAAGTGCTGGCCCAGGCGCAGCAGGTAGTCCTCGGGAGATCCGATGCCCTCCCGCGCGAAGGCGAAGACCGTGTTCTTCTGCGTGTCCGTGGGGACGACGTGCTCGTTGTTGCCGTCGTAGTGCGCGCTGTCGAAGTCGCCGTGCAGCTGCGAGATGACCGTCACGTCCTCGATGGAGTGGCGATCGCCGTCCTTCGTGACGCGGACGACGTGGTTCTCCGCCTTGCCGTACTGGTTGCGACCGAGGACGACGTTGACCTCTGGGGTGTTCGACATGGTTGCTAGCTCCCTCTGTAAGTGGAATATGCGAATGGGCTGATGAGGAGTGGGACGTGGTAGTGCTGGGCGGTATCGGCGACGGTGAAGTCGATCGAGACGGCCGGGTAGAAGGCCGGCGTGCCGCTCCGCGCGAAGTACTCGCCGATCGAGAACCGGAGGCGGTAGTCGCCGACCGGGAGCTGCTCGGGGCCGAGGTCGGGGATCCGGCCGTCGGCGTTCGTGCGGCCCTCCGCGATCGCGCCGCCTGCGGCGTCCTGGAGCTCGACGCGAACGTCGGCGGCGGGGCGGCCGAGCGAGGCGTCGAGGATGTGGGTGGTGATGTGGCTCATGCGGTGAGCACTCCTTCCAGTCGGAGCAGGGCGATCTCGCGGAGCTGGACCGCGACCTCGACGGCCTCGGCCTCGGCGGTGTTGCCCAGGCGCCGGCGGCACTCGGCGAGGATCTCGTCGGTGGAGCGGCCCGCGGCCCGGATCAGGAACACGCGGTCGAACTTCCCCTCGTACTCGGCGTTCGCGGCCGCGAGCTCCGAAGCGGTCTGCTCGCTCGGCGTGCCGAGACCCGCCTGCTCTCCGCGGGAGAGCTCGGCCTCGGCGGAGGCGCCGGAGGCGCGCTCCCCGATGCGGGGATGGTGCGCGAGCGCCCCGTCGACGTCGGAGGCGCTCCAGCGTTCGGCCGCACTGGCGGCGAACGCGAGCGCGCGGTCGGTCGAGGAGAAGGGGCGCGCCGCGACGATCTCGTCGATCCAGCCGTCGATGTCCGCGCAGGGGCGGATCCGGGCCGCCGCCTCGGCGGGGCTCGCGGCGTTGAAGGTTTCAAGCGACATTGCTGACTCCGTTTGTTTCGTATTATGGAATCATAATTCCAAATTGCGATAGATGCGAGTCAACCAGATTTACGGTCGGCTCGCAAGTGCGCAGGGCAAATCTCCGGGAGCCGATGCCGGGAACGGAACCGCCGGCCGCCCCGTGGAACGGGGCGGCCGGCGGTTCCGTCGTGCGGGTCGGGCTCAGGCTCCCAGCAGCTCCCGGAGGCGGCGCACGTGGCCGTTCGCGTCCACGCGGTACTCGGCGTGCGAGACGCGGCCCTGCTCGTCGATCACGAAGGTGGCGCGCAGTGCACCGACCATCGTCTCCCCGTTGACGGTCTTCTCGCCCAAGGCGCCCCAGGCGCGCGCGACGGAATGGTCGGGATCGCTGACGAGCGTGATCCCGGCCGCGTCCTCCTCTGCGAAGCGGGCGAGCGTCGGCACATCGTCGCCGGAGACCCCGATCACGGTGTACCCGGCGCCGCCGAGCGATGCGAGGCTGTCGCGGAAGTCGCACGCCTCCGTGGTGCAGCCAGGGGTGAAGGCCGCCGGGTAGAAGTAGACGATCGCCTTGCGGCCCGCGTAGTCGGCGAGCGAGACGGGCGCGCCGTCCGACCCCTGGAGGGTGAAGCCGGGTGCGGTGTCGCCTGCGGTCAGTTCGGGAGCGGTGTCGGTCATGGTGTCCTGCCTGTTCGTTCGGTGCGGTGTGCGGTGGGTCGGCTCTGGCGGGCTGCGGAGCGGCTAGGCGTCGCCGCCCGCGTTGCCGGTGCGGCCGGCCGTGACGTCGGTGATGCGGTAGCGCTCGGCCGCGCGCGCCGGGACGTCTGCGGCCACGACGCCGTCGAGCGCGAGCGCTTCGAGCGTGCGGATCACGATCGACTCGATGTCGACGCGGAAGTAGCGTCGGGCGGCGGCCCGGGTGTCGGAGAACCCGAAGCCGTCGGCGCCGAGCGACAGGTAGCGCTGCGGCACGTACGGTGCGATCTGATCCTGCACGGCGCGCATGTAGTCGCTCACGGCGACGACGGGGCCGCCCGATCCCTCGCGGAGACGGCGGGTCACGTACGGCTCGCGCGGCTCGCGGCCGTGCAGCACGCCGGAGTCCGCGTCGATCGCGTCGCGGCGCAGTTCGTTCCAGGAGGTCACCGACCACACGTCGGCCGCCACGTCCCAGTCCTCGCGCAGCAGGCGCTGCGCCTCGACCGCCCAGGGCACCGAGACGCCGGAGGCGAGGATCTGGGCCGGGTGCGATCCGCCCGAGGCAGGCGCGATGCGGTGCATGCCCCTCAGGATGCCGTCCACATCGACGCCCTCGGGTTCGGCCGGCTGCGAGATCGGCTCGTTGTACACCGTCAGGTAGTACATGACGTTGGGGTCCGGGTGCTGCCCGCCGTACATCCGCTCGAGGCCGGCCCGCACGATGTGCGCGAGCTCGTACCCGTACGCGGGGTCGTACGAGACCACGGCGGGGTTCGTCGAAGCCAGCAGCGGCGAGTGGCCGTCGCCGTGCTGCAGGCCCTCGCCCGCGAGCGTCGTGCGGCCGGCCGTCGCGCCGATCACGAAGCCGCGCGCCATCTGATCGCCTGCGGCCCAGAACGAGTCGCCGGTGCGCTGGAACCCGAACATCGAGTAGAAGACGTACACGGGGATCAGCGGCTCGCCGTGCGTCGCGTACGACGTGCCAGCCGCGGTGAACGCCGCGACCGCTCCGGCCTCGTTGATGCCGACGTGCAGGATCTGACCTGCCGCCGATTCCTTGTAGGCGAGCAGCAGCTCGCGGTCCACCGACATGTACGTGTGGCCCTTGGGGTTGTAGATCTTCGCCGTCGGGAAGTATGCGTCCATGCCGAAGGTGCGCGCTTCGTCGGGGATGATCGGCACCACGCGATGGCCCATGTTCTTGTCGCGCAGGATCTCCCGCAGGATACGGGCGAAGGCCATGGTCGTGGCCGCCTGCTGGGCGCCGGAGCCCTTGCGCGCGAGGGCGTAGGCCTTCTCGTCCGGCAGCTCGATCTGCGTGTACTTCGACCGTCGCTCGGGCACGGCTCCGCCCAGCGCGCGCCTGCGCTCGAGCATGTACTCGAGTTCGGGGGAACCCGCCTCGGGGCGGTAGTAGGGCGGACGGTAGAGATCCTTCTCGAGCTCCGCGTCGGAGATCGGCACGCGGAGGAGGTCGCGGAAGTCCGTGAGGTCCTGCAGCGAGAGCTTCTTCATCTGGTGCGACGACATGCGTCCCTCGAAGCTCGGGCCGAGCTTGTAGCCCTTGACCGTCTTCACGAGGATCACGGTCGGCTGGCCGGTGTGCTCCATCGCCGCCTTGTATGCGGAGTAGACCTTGCGGTAGTCGTGGCCGCCGCGGCGCAGGTTCCAGATCTGCTCGTCGCTGTATCCCTCGACGAGCTTCGCGGTGCGCGGGTCGCGTCCGAAGAAGTGGTCGCGCACGAACGCGCCGTTCTCGGCCTTGTAGGTCTGGTAGTCGCCGTCTGGCGTCGCGTTCATGAGGTCGACGAGCGCCCGGTCGTGGTCGCGGGCGAGCAGGTCGTCCCACTCCCGCCCCCAGACCACCTTGATGACGTTCCATCCTGCTCCGCGGAAGAACGCCTCGAGCTCCTGCATGATCTTCGTGTTGCCGCGGACGGGGCCGTCGAGGCGCTGCAGGTTGCAGTTGATCACGAAGGTGAGATTGTCGAGGCCGTCGTTCGCGGCGAGCTGCAGGAGCCCCCGCGACTCCGGTTCGTCCATCTCGCCGTCGCCGAGGAAGGCCCAGACGTGCTGGTCGGAGGTGTCCTTGATGCCGCGCGCCTGCAGGTAGCGGTTCGCCTGCGCCTGGTAGATCGCGTTCATGGGCCCGATCCCCATCGAGACCGTGGGGAACTCCCAGTACTCGGGGAGCAGTCGGGGGTGCGGGTAGCTGGGCAGCCCGAAACCGGCGCGCGAGTGCTCCTGGCGGAACCCGTCGAGGTGCTGCTCGGACAGCCGGCCCTCCACGAACGAGCGCGCGTACATGCCGGGCGACGCGTGGCCCTGGAAGTAGACGTGGTCGCCGCCGCCCGGGTGGTTCTTGCCGCGGAAGAAGTGGTTGAAACCGGTCTCGTAGAGGGTCGCTGCGCCCGCGTAGGTCGCGATGTGACCGCCCACTCCGCCGGTCTCGGGACTCTGCGCGCGGTGCACCATGACCGCCGCGTTCCAGCGGATCCAGGCCCGGTAGCGGCGCTCCGCGGCCTCGTCGCCGGGGTAGTGCGCGTCGGCCGAGGCCGGAATCGTGTTCACGTAGTCCGTGGTCAGCGGAGCGGTGCCGCCCCCGAGGAGCGGGGTGCGCGGGGTGGCAGCGGCGGGGGCGCTCGGCGCGGACCGCTGCAGCGCCGGGACGGGGGCGGGCGATCCGCCCCGAAGCCCCTGGAGCGCCGAGATCGCGAGCTCGCGACCCTGCGGGGTGAGGAGGCCTCCGAGGGACTCGAGCAGGCCCGAGACCTGCGGATCGGGCGCCGGTGCGCCGGCGGGGGTGTCGTTCATCGGAGTGCTTCCTCTCGTATCATGATCACAGTTTTCGTAGCCCGCGCGCCCGGGTCGCCGATTCGGTGCGACATCGGAGCGGACGCGGGAGGATCGGAGTGGGGATGGATCGCGCAGCGCGCAGCCGAGCGGATGCGGTCGTGCCGCGGCCCCGCGTCGCGGTCGTGACCGGGGGCGGTTCCGGCATCGGCCGGGCGACGGCGCTGGAGCTCGCGTCCCGCGGCTGGTCCGTGGCCGTACTGGGCCGTCGGATCGAGCGCGTGACGGAGACGGCGCACGCGATCGAGACCGCGGGCGGCGAGGCGCTCGCGCTCGCCGCCGACGTGTCGCAGCCGCATGAGGTGGACGGCGCGTTCGCTCGCGTGCTCGAGCGGTGGGGCGTGATCGACCTGCTCTTCAACAACGCGGGCACGTCCGGCCCGCCCGGCCGCGTGGACGAGGTCGGGGGCGATCCCGCGGGCGTCGACGCCTGGCGCGGCGCGCTCGACACGAACGTGACCGGTGCCATGCTGTGCGCCGCCGCGGCGTTCCGCGCGATGCGCGAGCAGCGGCCGGGAGGCGGCCGGATCCTGAACAACGGCTCGATCGCGGCGCGCGTGCCGCGACCGGCGTCCACGGCCTACGCCGTCACGAAGCACGCGATCACGGGTCTCACCCGATCCATCGCGCTCGACGGCCGCGCATTCGGCATCACCGCCGGCCAGATCGACATCGGCAACGCCGACACCGAGCTGCTCGCGGGGTTCTCCGCCGGCGTCGGGGCGCTGCAGCCGGACGGCTCGCGACTCGTCGAGCCCACGTTCCCGGCGGAGCACGCCGCGCGCATGATCGCGGATGTCGCCGATCTGCCGCCCACCACCGCGGTCCACGAGCTCGTGATCACCGCGGCGGGCGTGCCCTACGACGGTCGCGGGTAGCGCGCCGGCGAGCCCTCCGCCGATCCTGCGCCCTCCCATGCCCTAGCCCGCGGCCGGGAGTCGGAATCCGGTGATCCGCTTCGGCCGCGGGGCGGCGTAGGTGCGCGACTTCGACGTCGACAGTCCGAGGCGCACGAGTCCCTCCGCGACGGCGACCGCCGCCTGCACCCCGTCGACGACGGGCACGCCGCAGCGCTCGCGCACCTGCGCCTCGAGGCCGGCCATGCCGCCGCAGCCGAGCACGATGACCTCGGCGCGATCCTCGCGGACGGCGCGCTCCGCCTCGGCCACGATGGCGGCCACGGCGCGCTCCGGATCCTCCTCCAGCTCCAGCACCCCGAGCCCGGACGAGCGGACGGACGCGCAGCGGTCGTGCAGGCCGCCGAGGATCAGGCGGTCCTCGATCAGCGGCACGGTGCGGTCGAGCGTGGTGACGACGGAGTAGCTGCGCCCGACGTACATCGCGGTCGACGCCGCGGCCTCGGTGATGTCGACGACCGGAACCGTCAGCAGCTCCTGCAGGCCCTCGCGGCCGTGCTCGCCGTAGCCCGCCTGGATGACCGCGTCGAACTCACCGTCGTAGTTCACGACCGACTCCATCACGGCGATCGCCGCGAGGTAGCTCTCGAAGTTGCCCTCGCACGACTCCGCGCCGAAGGACGGCGTCAGGCCGATGATCTCGGTGCCGGGGGAGGCGACTGAGCGCGCCGAAGCGGCGATGCCCTCCGTCATGCTCTCGGTGGTGTTCACGTTCGCGACAAGGATGCGCATGGTTCGGCCTTTCGGTCGGGCGGCGGTCAGTGGGATGGGGTGACGGCGATGTCCGCGCCGTCGACGTCGACGAACGGCCCGCGCCGGTCGGCGAGGATCGCGTAGCTCAGCGCGCCGAGGCCGGCGGCGATGAACCAGGAGAACTGGCTGACCACCTGGAAGGCCGGGACGAACGTGAGCAGCAGCGCGATCGTGCCGGCGATGGCCAGCGCCGCGACGGCGCGCGGGTTGAAGCCGCGCCGGTAGTAGTAGTCGCCGCGGTTGTCCTCGGAGTAGAGGTCGAGCACGTTGATCCGCTGCTTCTTGATGAGCCAGTAGTCGACCATGATGATCCCGAACAGGGGGCCGAGGAGCGCTCCGAGGCCGTTGAGGAAGATGCCGATGACCACGGGGGAGTTGTACATGTTCCAGGGCAGGATCACGAGGCCGATGACCGCCGAGATGAGCGCGGCCTTGCGGAAGTCCAGGTGCCGGGGGAAGAGGTTCGTGAGCGCGTACGTGGGTGCCACGAAGTTCGCCATGAGGTTGACGGCGATGGTCAGCACGATGAGTGCGAGCGAGGCGAGCACGAGGAGGAGGGTGTTCGGGATGGCGGCGACGACGTCGGCGGGCGAGGCGATCGCCGACCCGTTGATGGTGAACGAGCCGCCCGCGAGGATGACGACCATGGTGCCGAAGAACAGCATGTTGATCGGGATGCCCCAGAAGTTGCCGAGCACGATCGACCGCTTCGACTTCGCGCCGCGGGTGAAGTCGCAGAAGTTGAGCACGAAGGTGCCGTAGATCGCGACCCACGCGGATGCGCCGCCGAGCATGTGGAGCCACAGGTCGACGCCGCTGAGCGGGGAGTCGTTCGTCCACGAGATGCGGAAGTCCGCCTGCACGAGCACCCATGCCGCGAGGCCGACGAAGGTGAGCAGGATCACGGGCCCCGCGAACGCCTCGTACTTGCGGATCATCTCCATGCCGTAGCTGACGATGACCGACTGCAGCACCCAGAGCGCGAGGAAGGTGATCCAGCCGAGCGCCGAGAGCCCCAGGAACGAGCCCTCCTGCAGCGAAGCGGCTCCCGGAGCGAGCGCGATGACGACCACCTGCAGCACCTGCGAGGCCAGGTAGGTCTGGATCCCGAACCAGGCGATCGCGACGCCGCCGCGCAGCAGCGCGGGGATCTGCGCGCCGTAGATGCCGAACGAGATGCGGCTCATGACGGGGAACGGCACGCCGGTCTTCTGACCCATGAATCCTGAGAGCGTGAGGAGCAGGAAGAGGAAGAGCGCTCCGAAAGCGAGCGAGCCGAGGATCGCCCCGCCGCTCATGCCCAGCGAGAACAGCCCGATCGCCCAGACGTAGTTGCCGAGGCTGTGCACGTCGTTGGCCCACAGCGCGAAGATGCTGTAGGCGGTCCAGTGGCGCCCCTCCTGCGTGGTGGGGGCGAGATCGCTGTTGTAGAGGCGGGGGCTGAGCCCCGCCTTGAGGGCGAACAGGCCGGAGGGCGCGGGATCGGCGAGCCCCTCCGACGCGCGACTCGGTACGTGGATGTACTCCTCTGGACTCATGTGTGGCTCGCTTTCGTGACGACGCTGTCGGAGAACCATTCCGATTTCATATCACGGAATCACTATTCCGTATGATGAGGCGATCCCATCATACCCCCGTGACGCGTGTCAATGGGGAACGCGGTCGCGCACTCAGGAGAGCAGGTCCTCGAGGAAGTCGGCCGTGTCCTCCCAGCCGTCGACCGCGCGGCACGCGACGCCCATGGCTTTGACGGGGTAGTCGTTGCCGTCGGGGTCGAGGCGGTCGCCGACGAACAGCATGTCGTCGAGCGGGATGCCGGTGTGCTCGGCCAGCTTGCGCATGCCGTAGGCCTTGTCGATCCCGCGCCGTGTGATGTCGACCGAGGTCGAGCCCCCGCTGCGCACCTCGAGCAGCGGCAGCCGATCCTGCACCGCTGCGCGCAGCGCGTTCTTCTTCGCGCCGTCGGGATCCCAGGCCTGCTTGACCGGGACCGGTGCCCGCTGGCCGAGCGCCGAGAACGTGACCTGGGACCCGCGATCCTCGAGGATCTCGCCCCACGGCTCCGATTCCCAGAGCCCGAGGCGCTCGGCCTCCTCGCGCAGGGCCAGGAGGGCGGCGTCGCGCTCCGGCTCGGAGAGGTGCTCGCGGTAGACGGTCGTCCAGGCGCCGTTCGCCCGGCGCTCGTAGCGGGTGCCGCACGTGGGGAGCAGGTGCAGGCGCTCGAGGGCCGCCTCGTCGACCCCGGCGAATCCGTCGAGTCGGGCGACGAGCTGCGCCTCGAACTGCTCGAAGTTGCCGCCCGAGATCACCGCGACGGTGGTCGCGTCGAGCAGACGCGCGAAGACCGCGAGCATGCGGGGGGCGACGGGCGACTTCGACTGGGCCAGGGTGTCGTCGAGGTCGAATGCGACGAGGCGGGGGAGCTGCTGCGGCTGCGGGGTCACGCTCCGATTCTTCCAGATCGCGGAGCGGAGCCGCGCGCGTGCTGCGGTTCGGTCGTGCGGCGCGTGGTGGGGCGGCGGGGCGCGCTTGGGGCGCGTTGGGGCGCGTTGGGGCGCGTTGCGCGGTGCACCAAGTCACTCGCGAGTGAGTTGGTGCGTGTTCCGCGGTGCACCAAGTCACTCGCGAGTGAGTTGGTGCGTGTTCCGCGCGTCGCGAGCCGCACGAACTCACTCGGGAGTCGCCGGTTTCGCGGGTAGGGGTGAGGCGGTTCCGGGACGGCAGCGTGTCCGACTCCGCTCCCAGCGGGTCCCGAGCGGGGGATCGAGCGACCTGTCCACAGAAGCGGTGCTGCGGGGTTCTGCGGCCGGTGCGTGCGCGCAGAGTAGTGGCATGCCTGCTCGTCACTCACCCCTTCCGGAGTCCCTTGGACGCAACTTCTCCCGCGCGCGTGCACTGCAGCTCGGAGTGCCGCCGGGGAGGCTCCGGGCGGCCGATCTCGTGACCCCGTTCCGCGGGGCCCGTGCACGCGAGGAGCGAGGTGCGCCGCCGGGGACGGGCGAACTCTGGCTCCCCGTACCCGGTGAAGCGCCATCCCCGGCAACCGCCTTCGACGCGGGGTCGACGCATCCGGGCGCGGTTCGGGCAGCCGCGCTCAGGGTGCGCGCGGCGGAGTACCTGCCGATCATGCACCCCCACGAGTTCTTCTCGGGGCGCACGGCGGCCGCGCTGTGGCGATTGCCCGTGCCCCCGGCGGCCTCGGCGGACATCGACGTGGGCGTCCTGCTGCCGCGAAGCCCGCCGCGTCGGCGAGGAGTGCGCGGGACCCGGCACACCGCGGGGAGTATCGAGATCGTCGACATCGGCGGCGTGCGCGTGCTCTCGCCCGCGAGCGTCTGGCTGGTCGTCGGGCCGCACCTCGAACCGTGGGATCGTGTCGCGCTCGGGGACCAGGTGGTGCGAGCGCCCCGCTTCCCCGGAGGCTTCCGCCCGCCTCCGCGTGCTCCGTACTCGACGATCGGCGCCCTCGCCGAATCGCTGCGGCTCCCGCATCGCCGGGGCCGGGAGGCGCTGCTCGAGAGCCTTCCGCTCTTGCGGACCGGTGCGGCGTCGCCGCCCGAGACGCATACCCGGCTCGCACTGCAGGCCGATCCTGCGATGCCCGAGTTCGTGCTCGATCACGATGTTCGAGACGACTCGGGCAGGTTCCTCGGATGCAGCGAGATCGCATTCGTCGAGTACCGGCTCGCCGTGGAGTACGAGGGGGATCACCATCGCGTCGATCGAGCGCAATGGGAGCGGGACATCGAGAAGTACCGGGAGTACGCGGATGCGGGGTGGCGCGTGATCCGGGTCACCTCGCGACTCCTCTACGGTCGCACCCACGAACTGCGCGGCGGAGTGCGGCACGCGCTCGCCTCACGCGGCTGGAAGCCGCCATGACGTGCGGCCGGTCGTGAGTTCCGGGGACCGTGGCTCTGCCGCTCTGCCGCTCTGCCGCTCTGCCGCTCTGCCGTTCTGTGTCTCTGCGGCTCCGCGCATCTGTGGCTCCGCGCATCTGCGGCACCGTGAGCCAGTAGGTCCGGGCGCCGTGAGCCGGTCGGGCCTTGGGCCGTGCGTCAATGAGCCAGTGGTCGCATGAGCAAAATGGTTCGTGAGCCGGTGGTTTCGTGAGTCGGCGGCTCCTTGCGACTGAGCGCCCGTCCGTGGGCCGGTGCGCTCCGGAGCGCAGCGAGTCGCGGCGGCGTCAGGCGTCGTCGTCTAGCGGCGGCATCGACGTCGAGTTCGCGTAGAAGCGCACATCGACCCGCTCGAGGCCGACGCCTTCGAACACGATGCGGTAGCTCCCGGGCATCGGCACCTGCGCCTCCGAGAGTTCGAACAGCATCGGAATGTAGCCGAAGCTGTCGTTTCCGCCGCCGAGACTGAAACTGCCCTCGAAGGAGAACACCTCGGCGCCGCCCGCGGTCGGCTCGCATCGCCCGCGGAACGTGCGCTCGTGGTCGCCGCGGCGCGCTTCGGTCTCGTCGTACTCCACGACGACGACGAGCGTTGCGCCGAGCTTCGCCGGGTACGACTCGCGGTTGATCGCGTTGACGAACCCCGAGAGCACGCTCAGCGTTCCCTCGCGCACGTTCGCCGCGTCCGCCAGGAACGCTGCTGCAATCCTCATCCGAGTCTCCTCCGCAGTTGGTCGGATCCCATTCTGCATGCTCGACCGGGGAATCGGGTGGGCGGGCGGCAACCCCGGCACGACCGAAGCGCTCGTTCTGAATGATACGGAAATTGGATATTGCATTGATTCCGTATCGTGTTGTACATTCAAGGCGTCGGTCGCGCCCCGCGTACGGGCTGCCGCGCATCACGAGACGAAGGAGTCCGCACGCATGTCAGAAACCCCTGTCAGCAGAAGCCCGGAGGCCGCCGCCCGGGGGAAGCGCAAGCTCCGCATCTGGGAGGTCACCGCGTTGTCCGTGGGGTTCATGGGCCCGGTGATGGCCATGGCGCTCAACGGCATCGGCGTCGCCGGTCTCGTCGGCACATCGGTCCCGTTCACGTTCGCGCTCGCCTTCATCGGCACGCTGCTCGTCGGTTACGGTTTCATCCGCCTCACCGGCTACTTCACGCACGCGGGCTCGGTGTACGCGCTGGCCGGCGCGACGATCGGTCCGCGCGCCGGGTTCTTCGGCGGATTCGCCCTGCTCGGCACGTACCTCTTCTTCGCGGCCTGCATCCTCGGGGCGACCGGCGTCTTCTTCGAAGCCTGGGCGGAGCAGTTCGGCGGGGGGCTCCGCGCCGTGCCGTGGATCCTCGTCGCGCTGGTGGTGTCGGTGCTCGTCGTCGCGCTGAACATCCGCGAGTCGCGCATCGTGACCCGCGTGCTCTTCGTGATCGGATCGCTCGGAGTGCTGGCGATGGTCGTGCTCGCGGCCGTCATCTTCTGGCAGGTCGGCACCGGCACGGGCCCCGTCGAGGCGGCCACGATCGACTGGAGCACCTTCCTCCCCGGCGACGCGAGCGGCACCGCGGTGCTGACCGCATCGGTCTTCGCGTTCCTGTCATGGGCGGGCTTCGAATCCGGCGCCTCCCTCGGCGAGGAGACCGAGAACCCGCGTCGGGTGATCCCGCGCGCACTGCTCGGGGCGATCGTCGTCGCGGGGCTGCTCTACGTCGTCATGATGTTCGCCCAGACCATCGGGTACGGCACCGATGCGCCGGGCGTCGCCGCGTTCGCCGGCGCGAACTCCACTCTCACCGAACTCTCGACCCTCTACATCGGCCGCGAGTACGCGCTGCTCATCGCCTTCATCGCGTTCGTCGTCGCCTTCGCGTCGGTGCTCAGCTCGACGGCGGCTGCCGCCCGCCTCATCTACGCGCTCGCCCGCGACGGATTCGGACCGAAGCGCCTCGGGGTCGCGAACCCGCGGACCGGGGTGCCGACCGCAGCGGTGCTCACCACGATCGTGCTGGCCCTCGCGCTCGCCGGAGGGATCGCGGCGTTCGGCGGCTCGGCCTTCGACGCCTACTACTGGTACGCCACCATCGCGACCCTGTGCATGGTGGTCGCCTACGGCATGACCTCGGTCGGCGTCATCGTGCACGTCTTCCGCGGGCGCACCCGCATCCCGAAGTGGGAGGCGATCCTGCCGGTCCTGGGCCTCCTCTACCTCGCGTGCGTCTACGCGGTCCAGGTGATCGGTCAATCGGCCCCCTACACCTACTTCCCCTGGATCGCCGGCGCCTGGTGCCTCGTGGGCCTCGTCATCATCCTCGCGAGGCCGAAGCTCGCCGAACGCATCGGCGGCAGGCTCTCGGTGGAGGACCTCGACTAGCCTGCTGCACGTCCGCCGCAACGAGCCGCGCAGCGCACCCACCGTCACGGCGCGCACCGTCCCGACCCGCCTCGCCAGAGCGAACCCCACCACTGAAGCCCGGAAGGAACCCATCATGCCCCCCACCCCTCCCGACACGTCGATGTTCGACGGCGTGCCCCTCGTCGACCACCACTGCCACGGCGTCGTCGAGCAGCGGGTCGATCGGGCGGCCTTCGAGGACATGATCACCGAGTCGAACTGGGCGGCTCCCCGCGGGACGACCGTGTTCGACTCGCAGCTGGGCGTGGCGATCCGGCGCTGGTGCGGTCCCGTGCTCGATCTCGAGCCCCACGCGAGCGCCGAGCGGTACCTGGATCGTCGGGCGGAGCTGGCGCCCGAGGAGGTGAACGCCAGGCTCCTGCGCGCGTCGAACATCGACCGCTATCTCATCGAGACCGGCCATCGCGGCGACGACATCCTCGACCCAGCGGGCATGGCCGTCCGAGCAGGTGCCTCGGCCGATGCCGTCGTGCGGCTCGAGCGCATCGCCGAGCAGGTCGTGGAGCGGGGCGGAGCGCCGTCCGACTACCCCGACGCGTTCCGCACCGAGTTGCGCGAGCAGCTCAGGGGCGCGGTCGGGGTGAAGTCGATCGCCGCCTACCGGATCGGGCTCGACTTCGATCCCGCCCGGCCGAGCGATGACGAGGTGCGCCGTGCCGCTGCGGCCTGGTTCTCGGAGATCGAGGGCGGTCGGGAGATCCGCATCACCGACCCCGTGCTCATCCGGTTCGGGATCTGGTCGGCGGTCGACGAGCGCCAGGCGATCCAGTTCCACATCGGGTTCGGGGATCCCGACGTCGACCTGCACCGGTGCGACCCGCTGCTGCTCACCGCGTGGCTCAGGCTCACGCGCACCTCCGGGGCGCGGGTGATGCTGCTGCACTGCTACCCCTTCCACCGCAACGCCGGCTATCTCGCGCACGCGTTCCCGCACGTCTACTGCGACGTGGGGCTCGCGATCAACTACGTCGGCGCGCGCTCGCCGCAGATCATCGCCGAGTCGCTCGAACTCACGCCGTTCGACAAGGCGCTCTTCTCCTCGGACGCCTGGGGCCTGCCCGAGCTCTACCACCTGGGCGCGCACCTCTTCCGCACCGGTCTGCAGTCAGTGATCGACGGGTGGATCTCGGCGGACGAATGGAGCGCCGCGGACGGCGAGCGGCTCATCCGCAAGATCTGCGGCGAGAACGCGGTCGTCGCGTACGGCCTCGACCGGTCTCCGGCGCACGTTTCCACCGGAGCCGCAGCGTGAACCGCGACGCGTTCGCCGAGCGCCTCGCAGCTCTGACGATCGAGCGGATCCCCGCCGCCGTCCGGGACCGCGAATCGCTGCACGCCGCGCCGGAACTCTCGGGGCGCGAGGGGGGCACGTCCGCCTGGATCGCCGAGCGGATGCCGGTGCCCATGGAGACCGTTGCGGACACCGGCCGCATCGGGCGCATCGGACCGGCCGGGGGACCCGCGGTGGCGCTCCGCGCCGAACTCGACGCGCTGCCGGTCGTCGAAGCGACAGGCGCACCCTTCGCCGCGACGAACGGCGCGATGCACGCCTGCGGCCACGACGTGCATCAGGCCGCGCTCATCGCGGTCGCCGGCGCTGCAGCCGAGCTGGCGCGGGAGATCGAGCTGCCCTACGCCGTCGTGCCGTTCCTGCAGCCCCGCGAGGAGGCGTACCCCTCCGGCGCGCTCGACATCGTGCGCTCCGGTGCCCTGGGGCGCCACGGCGTCGGCGCCGTCGTCGCGGCGCACGTGCACCCGCGGATCCCCGTCGGGTCGGTCGCGACCGGCAAGGGGCCGACGAACGCGGCAGCCGACGAGATCGCGGTGACCGTGCGCGGCCGCGGCGGGCACGGAGCGTACCCGCACGAGGCGGCGAACCCGATTCCGGTGCTCTCCCAGATGGTGGTCGGCGTCGGCGAAGTGCTGCGGCGCACGGTGTCCCCGATGCGCCCGGCCGTCTTCACGGTCGGGCGGATCTCTGCGGGCGAGATCGCGAACGTGATCCCCGGATCCGGATCCTTCGCGGGCACGCTCCGCACCATGGACCGCGCCGATCGCGCGCACGCGCACGCCGCCATTCGGGAGTACGCCGAGGGGATCGCCGCGGCGCACGGCGTCGAGGCGGACGTGACGATCACGCTCGGCGAGCCCGTGCTCGAGAACGACCCGGAGTTCGTCGAGCTGGTCGACGAGCGGCTGGCGTCGTTCGGCCTGACCCCGGGCGAACCCATGCGCTCATGCGGCGCGGACGACTTCTCCTTCTTCTCGGAGGAGCTGCCCGGGGTGATGGCCTTCGTCGGAGTCGAGACCCCCGGGGCCGTCTCCCAGCCGAGCCTGCACAGCGCCGACTTCCTCCCGGACCCTGACGCGGTCCGCCGCCTCGCGCTGGCGCTCGTCTCCGGATACCTCGCCGGCTGCGACCTGCTCGACGCCCGCGCCGCACAGGGGTCGGGCGCATGAGCGGCGGGGGCTCGCTCATCGAGCGCGACGCGGCCGTGATCGCCGCGAATCAGAAGCTCCGCTTCTTCCCGGCGAGCATCGTCTCCGCGAGCGGGAGCGAGGTCGTCGACGCGACCGGCCGCCGGCTGCTCGACCTGTCCGCCGCATGGGGGGCGAACGCCGTGGGCCACGCGCACCCGAAGGTCGTCGAGGCGATCCGCACGGCGTCGGCGGACGGAGCAGGAGCGAGCGTGCTCTCGGCGACGAATCCCCGCGCCGTGGACCTCGCCGAGCGGCTGCTCGAGCTCGTCCCCGCCCCGGCGCCTGCAGCAGGAGGGTTCGGATCGGCCGATCGCCGGGTGCTCCTCGGCCACGCTGGCACGGACGCGAACCACTCCGCGCTCGCGGCGGCGCGGGCGGCCACGGGTCGGCGCCGCGTGATCGCCTTCCACGGCGGATATCACGGCGGCTTCGGCTCGGCCCAGGCCGTGAGCGGGGTCTTCGTCGACGGCGGCCTCGCAGGCGATCCGGAGAGCGCCCTGCTCGACTACCCCGCGGCGAGCGGCGACCCGGTCAGGGACGCCGCGTCGCTCGAGCGGGTGTTCGCGGCGATCGCGGCGGAATTCGCGGCAGGCGACGTCGCCGCCGTCATCGTCGAGTCCCACCAGTCCGACGGCGGGATCGTCGTCCCGCCCGACGGGTTCCTCCGCGGGCTGGCGGCGCGGGCGCGGGCCGCCGGGGCGCTCATCGTCTGCGACGAGGTGAAGGTCGGGCTGGGGCGCACCGGACTGCTGCACGGGTTCGCCCACGAGGGCGTGCTGCCCGACCTCGTGACCTTCGGCAAGGCGCTGGGCGGCGGGCTGCCGCTGTCGGCGGTCGTCGGCCCGGCAGAGGTGCTCGACATCGCCCCGGCGAGTGCGCTGCTCACCACCGCGGGCAACGCGATCGCCGCTGCGAGCGGCCGGGCGGTGCTCGACGTCATCGAGTCCGAGGGCCTCGTCGCGGCTGCAGCTGAGCGCGGCGAGCACTTGCGTCGGCTCCTCGGGGAGGCCGCCGCGGGGGCACCGGAGATCCACGATGTCCGCGGGCGCGGACTGAGCCTCGGCATCGAGCTGCGGGTCGGCTCGACGGACCCGAGCGCCGCGCCAGGCGCGGGAGACGCCGACTTCGCGAAGCGCGTGATCTACCGGACCTGGCAGCTCGGCGCGATCTGCTACCTCGTCCGGGACAATGTGATCGAACTCACGCCGCCGCTCGCGCTGACCGCCGCGCAGGGCGAGCGGGCGGTGGAGCTCATCGCCGCGGCGATCGCCGACGTGCGCCGCGGCGCCGTGTCCGACGCCGAGATCGAACTGTATCGCGGTTGGTAGAGAGAGGTACGACCATGCACGAGGCACGCACGCTCGCCGATGCGCTCAAGATGTCGCTCGACGTCATGAGTCCGGCGGAGAAGAAGGTGGCCAGAGCGCTGATCGCCGAGTATCCCGTCGCCGGACTCGAGCCGGTCGCGCGGCTGGCCGAGCGGGCGAGCGTCAGCACGCCGACCGTGTTCCGGATGCTGGCGCGGATCGGGATCGCGTCGTATCCGCGCATGCAGGAGATGCTCCGCGAGGAGATCGCTCAGCGCACCACGTCGCCCATCGACCAGTACGAGAGCCGCGGCGGTTCCGCGCCGTCGGACCACCACCTGCTCGGCGGCGCGAAGGACGTCTTCGTCGACGGGGTCGCGAGCAGCTTCGATGCGGTCCCCGCCTCGGAGTTCGACCGCGTGGTGCAGCTGCTCTCCGACCCCAAGCGCCGCATCTGGACGGTCGGGGGGCGCTACAGCGGGTTGCTGGCGGAATACCTCACGATCCACCTCCGCCTCCTGCGGTCGGACGTGCAGTTCGTCGGCCGCTCGGATTCGGACAAGTCCCTCGCGCTATTGGACTTCGGCCCGCGCGACGTGCTGGTCGCCTTCGACTACCGCCGGTATCAGGACGCGACCGTGTCGTTCGTCGCCCGGGCCAAGGAGCACCGGGTGAGCACGGTCCTGTTCACGGACCCCTGGCTGTCTCCCGCGGCGAAGCACGCCGACTTCCTCGTCTCGGGCTCCGTCGAAGCGCCGAGCCCGTTCGACTCGCTCGTGCCGTCGCTCGCGCTCGTCGAGGCCGTGGTCGCCGGCGTCGTCGCGAGTCTCGGCTCCGAACCGCTCGGCCGGATCCAGGCCTTCGACGGCTGGGAGTAGCTGCCCCGCTGCGCGCCGGGGTCGCCACGACGATCGGGCGATCCCCTCGAACCATCCGAACACCCCGACCTCCATCACCGACATGTAAGGACGCATCGTGAGAAAAGAACCGCTCGGCATCATCCTGACCGCCGACCTCGCTGCGAAGGCGCGGGGCCGCGCCTTCCCGCAGCAGGACTTCCAGAAGTATCTGAGCACCGGCTGCGGCTGGGTGCCGGCAAACCTCGCCATCGACGCGTTCGGGAGCATCGTGACGCCGAATCCCTTCGGATCGGTCGGGGACCTGCGGCTCATGCCCGATGTCTCGAGCATCGCGACGGTCGCGCTGAACCACTCCGGAGAGCAGACCACGATGGTGCTCGCCGATATCCACACTCCCGACGGTGCGCCGTGGGAGAACGACCCCCGGTCCTTCCTGAAGTCGGCCGTCTCCGACCTCGAAGCGGAGACGGGCCTGAGCGTCATCGCCTCGTTCGAGCACGAGTTCATGCTGCGCGACGACGGCGGCAGCCCCGTCAACACCCCGTTCTCGCTCGAGTCCTTCCTCGAGGAGGAGGAGTTCGGCGGGTTGCTGGTGGCCGCGCTGCAGGATGCGGGCCTCGAGCCCGAGATGTGGCTGCCCGAGTTCGGCCGGAACCAGTTCGAGGTGACGATCCGGCCGGCGCCGGCCATCGTCGCGGCCGACCGCGCGATCTACCTCCGCGAGATCACGCGGCACATCGCGAGTCAGCTCGGCAAGCGCATCACGTTCGCCCCGATCATCGAGGAGAACGGCGGCGGCAACGGCGTGCACGTGCACGTCAGCCTGCAGGATCGCGAGAGCCGATTCGTGACCTACGACCCGCAGCGACCGGGCAACCTCTCCGAGATCGCCGGATCCTTCGCCGCGGGAATCCTCGAGCACGCCGAGGCCATCCAGGCGCTCGCCGCCTCCGCGCCGATCTCGTACGAGCGGCTCGTGCCCCACCGTTGGAGCGCGGGCGGCGTCTTCCTGGGCGAGAACAACCGCGAGGCGCTGCTGCGCATCTGCCCGCTGTTCGACGTTCCCGGGGCGAACCACCAGAAGCAGTACAACCTCGAGTACCGCGCCGCGGACGCGACGGCCAACCCGTGGCTCGTGCTCGGCTGCCTCATCCGCGCGGGGCTCGACGGGATCCGTCGCGGGCTCGCGGCGCCCACGATCGTGCACGGGGAGTCGGGGGACCTGAGCGAGTCCGAGCGGGCGGAGCTCGGGATCCGCGACATCCCCTCGACGCTGCAGGCCGCGCTGGACGCGTTCACCGGGTCCGAGACCGTGAGCGGTTGGTTCGCCCGCGACTTCGTCGACACGTTCGTGGCCGTGAAGCGCGCCGAGATCGCGCGGGTCGAAGCACTGGATCCCGCGGAGAAGTACGACGCCTACGCGACCAGCTACTGATGCGGTGAGGCGGCGGGAGCCGGCGGCGGGTGCGGCCCGGCGCGGCCCCCGCCGCCCGAGGACTAGGCTGGAGGGGTGACTCGACACTTCCTACGCGATGACGATCTCAGCCCGGCCGAGCAGCGGGAGGTCCTGGACCTCGCCGCGCGACTGAAGCGTGACCGATTCGCGGAGCGTCCCCTCGAGGGGCAGAAGACCGCCGCGGTCATCTTCGACAAGACCTCGACGCGCACGCAGGTGAGCTTCTCGGTCGGCGTGGCCGACCTCGGCGGCAACCCGCTCATCATGGACTCGAAGAACTCGCAGATGGGCGGCAAGGAATCGGTCTCGGACACGGCCAAGGTGCTCTCGCGCATGGTCGAGCTGATCGTGTGGCGCACCTACGCCCACGCGGGCCTCGTCGAGATGGCCGAGCACGCCACGGTGCCCGTCATCAACTCGCTCTCGGACGACTTCCACCCCTGCCAGATCCTCGCCGACCTGCAGACGATCGCCGAGCGCAAGGGCGAGCTCGCTGGCCTGACCGCGACCTACGTGGGCGATGCCGCGAACAACATGGGGCACTCGTACCTGCTCGGCTTCGCGACCGCAGGCATGCACATCCGCGTCGCTGGCCCCGACGGATTCCACCCGCGCGCCGACATCGTCGCGGATGCCGAGCGGATCGCAGCGGAGACCGGCGGCAGCGTGTCGATCCTGACGGATCCCGTTGCGGCGGTGTCAGGATCGGACGTCGTCATCACCGACACCTGGGTGTCGATGGGGCAGGAGGACGAGAAGGCGGCGCGCATCGCGACCTTCGGGGCCTATCGCGTCACCGCCGAGCTCATGGCGCACGCGCGCGAGGACGCCATCTTCATGCACTGCCTCCCGGCCTACCGCGAATACGAGGTGGCCCCCGAGGTGATCGACGGACCGCAGAGCGTCGTCTGGGACGAGGCCGAGAACCGGGTGCACGCGCAGAAGGCGCTGATGACCTGGCTGCTGAAGGAGAGCGAATGACCGAGAACACCAACCGCGCGGCCGAGGCCGGGGCCCTCTGGGGCGGACGGTTCGCCAGCGGGCCCTCCCCGTCGCTCGCGGCGCTCTCGAAGTCGACGCAGTTCGACTGGGTGCTCGCCCCGTACGACATCCTCGGGTCGAAGGCCCACGCCTCCGCGCTCGCGGCGGCCGGCTACCTGACCGCTGACGAGCTGCGCGACATGCGCGCGGCGCTCGACGAGCTCGCCGCGCGCGTCGCCGACGGCCGCGCGCTGCCCGCGGAGGACGACGAGGACGTGCACTCGGCGCTCGAGCGCCTGCTCATCGAGATCACGGGCGTGCAGCTCGGCGGCAAGCTCCGCGCGGGGCGCAGCCGCAACGACCAGATCGCCACGCTCGTGCGGCTCTATCTACTCGATCACGCGGCCGTCATCCGCGGCATGCTGCTCGACCTGCTCGACGCGATCGCCGAGCAGGCGGGCGCGCATCCCGACGCGATCCTGCCCGGCCGGACGCACCTGCAGCACGCCCAGCCGGTGCTCCTCGCGCACCAGATCGCCGCGCACGCGTGGCCGATCGTCCGCGACCTCGAGCGCCTGCGCGACTGGTCGACGCGCGCCGGTCACTCGCCCTACGGCGGCGGCGCGCTCGCCGGATCCTCGCTCGGCCTCGACCCCCGGCTCGTCGCATCGGAGCTCGGCCTCGGCGACCCCCTCGAGAACTCGATCGACGGCACCGCGGCCCGCGACGTCGTCGCGGAGTTCGCCTTCATCTGCGCGCAGATCGGAATCGATCTCTCGCGGCTCTCGGAGGAGATCATCCTCTGGAACACGAAGGAGTTCGGCTTCGTGCGCCTGCACGACGGGTACTCGACCGGGTCGTCCATCATGCCGCAGAAGAAGAACCCCGACATCGCGGAGCTCGCGCGCGGCAAGTCCGGCCGGCTCATCGGCAATCTGACCGGGCTGCTGGCCACGCTCAAGGGCCTGCCGCTCGCCTACAACCGCGACCTGCAGGAGGACAAGGAGCCGGTCTTCGATTCGGTCTCCCAGCTCGAGGTGCTGCTGCCGGCCTTCACCGGCATGGTCGCGACGATGACGTTCAACACCGAGCGCATGGCCGAGCTCGCGCCGCAGGGGTTTTCGCTCGCGACCGACGTCGCCGAATGGCTCGTCAAGCAGGGCGTCATCTTCCGCGATGCGCACGAGATCTCGGGAGAGCTCGTGCGCTACTGCGAGGAGCGGGGGCTCGAACTGCACGAACCGAGCGACGCCGAACTCGCGTCGGTGTCCGAGCACCTGACGCCCGCGGTGCGCGAGGTGCTCACGATCGAGGGGTCCGTGAACTCCCGGGTCGGCGCAGGGGGCACCGCCCGGGTGCGCGTGGACGAGCAGCTCGCCCGGCTGGCCGAGCGCATCGCCGAGTTCCGCGCGGTATAGGGTCGGTCCGCGCCCGGCGGTGCTCGTATGGCGCACCGCCGAGTTCCGTCGGCAGAGGGTCGGTCAGCGCGCCCGGCGGCGTCCGCAGCACGCACCGTTGATGCTCGACGGAACTCGATTCGGCCCCGTTCGCACCGTCGAACGGGGCCGAATCGAGTTCCGTCGGCACTGCGCAGCACGCGGGATCACCGCGCGCCGACGATCGCCTACGCGCGGACCGCCGAGCGGAGCAGCGGCCGTGTCGCTGAGAGCGCGCCGATCACGACGACGATGCCGATGACGATCGTCGAGAGGATCACGGCGAGCGACAGGGGAGCGACGACGACCGCGATCCCGACGAGCGGGAAGACGAGCACCCCGGAGAGGACCGCCGAGCCCACCGAGGCGAGCAGCAGCGGCAGCATCGTCGCCTGCCGCCTGGCGCGGTCCTGGACCTCGATCGGCGTGCCCATGAGGTCGAGCGAGCGGGAGACATCTCGGCGATCGAGGATCTGCGCGGCCTGGTTCACCCCGACCGAGCACGCGACCATCACGAAGGTGCCGATGACCGTGATCGCGATGCCCGTGCGGATATCGGAGACCAGATACCGCTCGAGGCCCGCCTGCGGACCGCCCTGCGCCTCGGCCATACCCATGAGTGCGACGCCGGTGCCGGCGAACACGGCCATGAAGCTCGACATCGCGACGCCCGACACCTGCCGCCACGCGGCGCGCGGCGACTCCAGGACGAGCCGCGCGGCGATGAGCTCGGCCGGACGCTGCGCGCGCTTCGCCTTCGCCCGGCCGAACATGGCGAGCACCCAGGCCCCGATGAGATCGACCGCGAGCAGCGCGACGGCGAATCCGATCCCGAGGACGGCGATCATCGCGATCACCCCGCCGGCCTGCCCGATCCCGCTCGCATTGCCGACGACGACCGCGACGATCAGGATCGCGGCGACCGCGATGAGCGCCTGCAGCCAGGGAGCCTTCGGCGCCGTCTGCTTGAGCGCGACCCCGAGGGGCGAGATGTTGACCCGACGGAGGCTCGAGGCGGCGCTGACCGTCGCGACGATCACGACGCCGAGCACGAGCAGCACCGCACCCCACCACGGCAGCGCGACCCCGTCGGCGCCCAGCGCCTCGCCGCGGAACCGGATCATGCCGACGAGCGGCGACGCCGCATATGCGACGCCGATCCCGGCCACGGCGCCGGCGAGCGCGACGCCCGCGGCTTCGACGACCGCGAGCGCCGTGGTGCTCCGCGCCGAGGCGCCGAGGAGGCGGAGGATCGCGAGCCGGTCGTCGCGCCTGCGCGCGGCGAGCCTGGCCGCGGCCGCCCCGAGGGAGACGAGCGGGACGCCGAGCAGTGCGAGCGCGATCACGGCGCAGGACCAGTAGAGCCCGGCCAGCTCGTCGTCGTAGCCCCAGAACGTCTGGGCTCCGCCGAGCACGATCGCGAGCAGCGCCGTGACCGAGAGGAATGCGACGCCCGGCAGGATCAGGGCGCTCGCTCCCTGCTTGCCCGGACGCGAGAGCATCGGGAGGATCCGCAGGATCATCGCGCGCCCTCCGCAGGTGCGGCCGAGACGGCCTCGGCGCCCCGCTGCTCCGCGACCACGCGTCCGTCGCGCATGGTCAGGATCCGCTGGCAGCGGGCTGCGACCGTGGGGTCGTGGGTCACGACCACGAGCGTGCGTCCCTGGCCGACGGTGGAGGCGAGCAGCGCCCCCATCACGTCGCTCGAGGTCGCCGAATCGAGTGCTCCCGTCGGCTCGTCCGCGAACACGACGCGCGCGCCGCCCACCTGGGCCCGCGCGATCGCGACGCGCTGCGCCTGACCGCCCGAGAGCTCCCCGATACGTCGGTCCTCGAGCCCCGCGAGTCCGAGCGCCGCGAGCCACTGCGCCGCCGGCCCGACGGCCTCGCGCTTGGACGCGCCGTTCAGCATGAGGGCGAGGGCGACGTTCTCGACCGCGGTCAGCTCGGGCACCAGGAGGCCCTGCTGGAAGACGAATCCGAAGTGCTCGCGGCGCAACCGACTCCGCTCGGCGTCGGACATGCGGCTGATCTCGGCTCCGGCGTAGCGCACCGCGCCCGCCCCCGGAGTGATGATCCCGGCGAGCGCGTGGAGCAGCGTCGTCTTGCCCGAGCCGGACGCGCCCATGATCGCGGTCGAGGTCCCCTCGACGCAGGCGAGCGAGACGCCGTCGAGCGCGCGCGCGGCTCCGTAGTGCTGCTGCAAGCCCTCGGCCTGCAGGATCGGCTGGTACTGGGTCGTGTGCATCATGATTCCAGCCTCGCCGCGCGCGCCCGGTCGCGGATCGCACCGCGGTGCCGTGCCGGTGGCACCGCGGTCCCCGATTCGCGGCACTCGCGGACGAGTGCTATCGTTTTTCGATAGATTCTTGTCGCCAAACGATAGGTTCCGCATGCAACCCCGAGTCATCCTCGCGCTCAGAGCGCTCATCGCCCTGATGCTCGCCCTGCTGCTCACGGCCCAGGTCGCCGCGGTGCCCTACGTCGCCGCAGGGTTCGCCGAGCGCTATCCCGAGTTCGCGGCGCTCCGGGTTCCCGCCGTCGTCGCGGCGGTGCTGCTGATCGCCTGCGTCGAGGCGACGTTCCTGTGCGTGTGGCAGCTGCTCTCTCTCGTGAGCCGCGACGCGATATTCAGCCGGGCGGCGTTCCGCTGGGTCGACGGGATCCGGATCTGCCTGGTCGCGGCGACCGCGATCGTCGCGATCGCCTTCGGGCTCCTGCTCGCCGTCGGCGCGACGACGCCGTCGATCTCGTTGCTCGCCGTGTTCGGCGTCGTCGTCGGGTGCGGGCTGTGCCTGCTCGTGGTCGTGATGCGCGGGCTGCTCGAGAAGGCGCTGAGGCTCGAAGAGGACCTCGCGGAGGTGGTCTGAATGGCCATCGCGATCGACATCGACGTGCAGCTCGCGAAGCGCAAGATGAGCGTCGCCGACTTCGCCGACGCGATCGGCATCACTCCGGCCAACGTGGCGGTGCTCAAGAACGGCCGCGCCAAGGCCGTGCGGTTCACGACGCTCGACGCGATCTGCCGCGTGCTCGAATGCCAGCCGGGCGACATCCTGCGCTGGGTCCCCGACGCTGAGGTCGCATCGTGACCGCGGGGCCCGTGCAGGAGGGACGCGCGCCGACGGGCGCCGACCCGGTGCGGGATCGCGGCACCGTGCCCGCGGGCATCGCCTGGAACGCGTGGTTCCGCGGGCGGATCGCCGATGCGCGGCTCTGCCCCGTCTGCACCGACGACCGCGTCGTGGACGGCATCTGCGGTTCCTGCGCCGCGGACCTCCGCGGCGGCCCCGGGCAGGCGATCTGGGAGGCGTCCCTGAGGGCGGCCGCCGCGCTCGAGGCCCGGGAGCGGCTGCTGACCGTCGCCTCCGGGCGGGCGGGCGGCGCCGTCGCGTCCGAGGCCGCGCGAGCCCCCGCGATCGCCGGCGCCGGCGCGACCCCGGGGACGTCGTCGGCGCCTCGCACGTCGACGCGACCCCGGGCCACGGTGCAGTCGCTCTTCGCGCTCGCGGGCGCGGGGCTCGTCGCGATCGCCGCGATCGTCTTCACGTTCTTCAACCCCGATCTCGAGGATCGCGTCGCACGCAGCGCGATCGTCGGGGTCGTGACCGTGCTCTTCCTCGCGGCGGCCGGGTGGCTCGCACGGCGGGGGACGCGCTTCTCCGCTGAGGCCTTCGGATGGCTGGGCGTCGTGTTCGTCGGCATCGATGTCTGGGCGCTCTCGCGGATCGGCGCGAGCTCGGCGCAGTCCTGGCAGATCGCCGCTGGCGCGACGGGGCTCGCGGCCGCGGCCCTGCTGCTGCTCGGATCCCGCTCGGGGTTGCGCGCCTGGTCGTCCGCGGCCGTGATCGGGCTCACCGTCGTCCCGGCCATGGTCGGGTACTCGGGCGGAGCCCCGCTCGGCTTCGCGGCGGGACACCTCGGCGTCGTGGTCGTCGCCGCAGCGCTGCGCGAACGGCTGCCCGCCGCGCGCGGCCTGCGGCCGGCCGAACGGGTCGGGCTGTCGGCACTGCAGATCGCAGCCGCGGTCTCGGCCGTGCCCGCTCTCGCGATGGGCCTCGAACGAACCTGGTCCGCAGCCGCGGTCGGAGCGCTGCTGTTCGGCTTCGCGCTCGCCGCGCTGTTCGCGAGCCGGCACGGCGCGCGCGTCTTCTGGAGTCTCGTCGTCGGCGCGGCAGGGGCCGCCGTCCTGCCGTCGCTCGCGATCACGGCGCACGGGGCCGGATCGTGGCAGATCGTGCTTCTCACGACCGGTGCCGCCGTCGGCGCGGTGCTCGTCGCAGGGGGCGTCGCGGCGTTCGCCGCACGCCTGCGGACGCTGGTGCGCCCCGCCGTCGGCTGGGCCGCGCTCTCCGTGCCCGCGGTGTGCTCCGTTCCCGCTGCGGCGTTCCTCGCCGCAGAGCTGGGCCCGGGGACGCGGCTGCTCGACGAGGGGCCGGGGGGATGGCCGGACTCCCTCCCGTTCGTCGTCTGCGGAGCGGTGCTCGCGGTCGGGTCGGCGGCGTACTCGCGTCTCGTCGCCGGGCACTCGTCGGCGCAGGGGTGGCCGGCACTGCAGTCCCTGCGCACCCTGAGCGCGATCGTGTCGGTCGTCTTCGCCGAGCTCACGGCCCTGTGCGCGCTGCGCCTCGCGCTCGCCGCGGCAGGGGTCACCGGGGCTGCACTCGACAGCGCGAGTGCTGCGGCCGCGCTGCTCCTGGCCATCGTCGTCACGCTCGTGCGGCGGGTGTCCCTGCGGTCGTGGGGGACCGTGCTCATCGTGTCAGCAGTACCGTCCCTCGGCGTCATCGCCGGAGTGATCGACGAGCGCAGCGGATGGACGGCGCTCACGACGGTCGCCATGTGCGCGCTCGCCCTCGTCCTGCTCGTCACCCGCAGGGAGTGGCTCGGAGGGTACCTGCGGGTCGGCGCGGCCGCGCTCGTCGTGCCGAGCCTCGCGGTGACCGCGGTCTGCCTCGGCGCCGAGTTCCTCGCAGACAGCGCGTCGCCGGCCGTGCTCCCGGCGATCGCGGCGCTCGTCGCGATCGCCCTCGCGGGTTCCGGGATCCTGCCCGAGGCGCTGGGGCGTCGCGGTTCCGTGCTCCGCCCGGTCGGGGAGGTCCGGATCGCGCTCGAGGCGTCCGCCCTCGTCACCGGAGCGATCGCCGTGTGGCTCGCCCTCGAGCGCGCAGCGGCCGGGCTCGGCACGGCCTGCATCGTGCTGCTCCTCATCGGGCTCGGTGCGGCGCTCATGTCGGCGCTCGGGAAGCGGCGGGCGGGGTGGTGGATCGCAGCCGCGTCGTTCACCGGTTCGCTCTGGTGCGTGCTCGGGCTGCGGGGTGTGGAAACGCCCGAGATGTTCGTGCTGCCGCCCGCGATCGGTGCGGCGCTCGTCGCCGTCGTCCGATCCATCCGATCGTCCCGCTCGGCCGGCCCGGTCGGGGCGCGGCGCCCGATCGCATCCGCGTCGGTCGCGCTCTACGCCGTCGGACTCGGTGCGGCGATCGCCCCGTCGCTCGCCCTCCTCGCGATCGGTGCGGAGGGGGAGCTGGTCCGGGCCGGCGCTCTGTTGCTCGCGAGCTGGTCGCTGCTCGCCGTCGGCTCCCGGCTCGTGCGGGTACCCCGGTCGCGCAGGCCGCTGGCCGCACTCGCCGCGCCGACCTTCGCGGCCGCGATGCTCGCGGGCGTCGCTGGGGCGCTCCACGCCTCCCGCTCGGGGCTCGCCGGCGCCGACCTCGCGCTCTGCCTCGTGGTGAGCGGGGCGGGCGCCGCGGCCATGCTGCTCGCCGGGCGGGGGCTGCGCCGGGCGCTTCCGCGCCTGCGGCGGAGCCCGTGGCCGGAGGTTCCGGGCGCGATCGCGCTCGCGGCCGGCTGCTGGGGCGCGATCGACGGCCGGTGGCCGACCATCTGGGCCATGTGGGGGCTGATGCTCGCGTATCTGGTCGCGATGCCGATCGTCGCGCACCGGAGGATCGCGGGGCGCGGACCCGCGATCCCCGTGCCCGTGCTCTTCGCCGTCGCGTTCGTGACCGCGGTCGTCGCCTGGAGCCCGCGAGAGCTGCGCGTCGAGGTGTTCTCGCTCCCGCTCGGGCTCCTGCTGCTGCTCGCCGGGGCGATCGCGATGCGCGGACGCGGAGCGGCGGCTCCTGGCCCGCGATCGTCGTTCCTCGCGCCGCGTGCGATCGCCGCGTGGCCTCTCGCGGCGCGCGGATCCTGGGCGATGCTGGGGCCGGGAGTGGTCGTGCTGATGCTCGCGTCGATCCTCTCGACGTTCACCGATCCCCAGACCTGGCGCGCGATCCTCGTGATGCTCATCGCGCTCGCGGCGATGCTGGTCGGCGCGCGGCTACGGCTCGCCGCTCCGTTCGTGATCGGGCTCGTGGTGCTCCCGATCGAGAACGTCTTCGTCTTCGCGGTGCAGATCGGACGCGGCATCGACTCGATGCCGTGGTGGATCACGCTCGCGACCATCGGCGCGGTGCTGCTGAGCGTCGCCGTCATCTCCGAACAGCGGGCGGGGGAGCGGCAGACGCTGCTGGCGCGCGTGCGCGACCTCGCCTGAGGCGAGCCGCACGCGCCTCGGCGGTCCCGCGGTACGATGGCAAGCGTGTCAACCGTGAACGAACGCACCGAGATCATGTCCGCCCAGCGCAACGACGACAGCTTCGCCACCCTGTGGGACGAGCTGCAATGGCGCGGGCTGGTCCACGTTTCGACGGACGCCGAGGCGCTGTCGGAACTGCTCGAGGGCGAGCCGTTCACGTATTACTGCGGTTTCGACCCCACCGCGCCGAGCCTGCACCTGGGCAACCTCGTGCAGCTGTTGGTGCTGCGCCGGCTCCAGCTCAAGGGGCACAAGCCCCTGGGGCTCGTCGGCGGATCCACCGGTCTCGTGGGCGATCCGCGCCCGACCGCCGAGCGCACGCTCAACGAGCGCACGACCGTCGAGGCCTGGGTGAAGCGGCTGCAGGCGCAGGTGTCGCGCTTCCTCTCGGACGAGGGCGACAACGCCGTGCGTCTGGTCAACAACCTCGACTGGACGGCGCCGCTCTCGGCCATCGACTTCCTGCGCGAGATCGGCAAGCACTTCCGCGTCGGCACGATGCTGAAGAAGGATGCGGTCGCCGCGCGCCTCAACTCCGACGAGGGCATCAGCTACACCGAGTTCAGCTACCAGATCCTGCAGGGCTTCGACTTCCTCGAGCTCTTCCGCCAGTACGACTGCGTGCTGCAGTCGGGCGGCAGCGACCAGTGGGGCAACCTCACGAGCGGCACCGACCTCATCCGCAAGGTCGAGGGCAAGTCGGCGCACGCCATCGGCACGCCGCTCATCACGAACTCCGACGGCACCAAGTTCGGCAAGAGCGAGGGCAACGCCATCTGGCTCGACCCCGAGATGTGCTCGCCGTACGCCTTCTACCAGTTCTGGCTCAATCAGGCCGACGCCGACGTGATCGACCGCCTCAAGGTGTTCACCTTCATGTCGCGTGCGGAGATCGAGGACTACGCGCGTCAGGTCGCCGAGGAGCCCTTCAAGCGCGCCGCCCAGAAGCGGCTCGCGCTCGAGGTCACGACACTCGTGCACGGCGCCGCCGCGGCGCAGGGGGCGATCGATGCCTCCGAGGCGCTCTTCGGCCGGGGCGACCTCGCCGCGCTCGACGAGACGACGCTGGCCGCGGCGGTGAGCGCGCTGCCGACGGCGACCGGCGCCGCGGGCGCGCCCGTCGCGCAGCTCATGGTCGACGCCGGTCTGGTCAAGAGCCTCGGCGAGGCCCGTCGCGCGATCGCGCAGGGCGGGGTGTACGTCAACAACGGCTCCGTCGACGCCGAGGATCGCGCGCTCGAGACGGGCGACCTGCTCCACGGGCGCTTCGCGGTGCTGCGCCGCGGGAAGAAGACGCTGGCGGGCGTCGTCGCCGGGGGCTGACGTGCGCATCGCGCTGCTGCAGGCCGAGGCCGCCCCGCTCGATCCCGCGCGCAACCTCGCCGCGATCGGCGAGGCGGCGTCTGCGGCGCGCAGCGCAGGGGCGGAGCTGCTGCTCGCCCCCGAGCTGTTCGTCACGGGGTACGCCCCGCGCGAGCTCGCCGACTGGCTGACGCCCGAGCGCATCGCACCCTTCCCCGCGGAGCTCGCGGCGCTCGCGTCGAGGGCGGGGATCGCCATCGCCGCGGGCTTCCCCTCGGCGCGCGGGGACCGGACGTTCGCGATCTCCGCCGGGCTCTGGGACGCCACCGGTGCTGAGCTCCTGCGCTACGAGAAGGTGCACCTCTGGGGTGCCGAGGAGCGGCTCGCGTTCACCCCGTCCGAGGCCGCTCCGAGCGTGGTCGATTGGAACGGCCGCAGGGTCGCGTTCCAGATCTGCTACGACATCGAGTTCCCGGAGCCGGCGCGCCGGATCGCGGAGCTGGGCGCCGACCTGCTGCTCGTGCCGACCGCGATCGACGGGGAATCGGCGTACGTGCCCGACATCCTCGTGCGGGCGCGGGCTGCGGAGAACGGGATGGTCGTCGCATACGCCGACCACGCCCGTGCGGCCGACGCCCCGTCCGATCCCGCCGCCGGTTTCGCCGGACTGAGCACCGTCGCGGGTCTCGAGGGCGCCCTGCTCGCCCGCGCCGGTGCTGGGCCCGAACTGCTGATCGCGGATCTGCCTGACGTCAGCGCGCGCCCGGCTGCCGGCGCGGACTACCTGCGGGATCGCCGACCGGAGGTCTACGCGGGCTGGCGCTGATCCGGTCGCCCTCGCCGTACTGCTCCTTCACGATCCGCAGGTTCGCCCACGTTTCGATGGACGAGATCTCGGGCCCGCTGCGGAGGCGGTCCTCGAGGTCGAGCAGGGCGTCCGTGGTGTCGGCCGAGAGCGTGGCGATGCAGTCGAAGTCGCCCGTCGTGATCGCGAGGAACTCGGGATCGAGCGTGCGCACGTGCGCGATCGCGTCGTCGAGCCTGCCGAGGGCCCGGATCCCGACGCCGAGCGAGGGGATCTCGCTCCGCGTGCCGCGCACCGGGATCCCGACGACCTTGACCGCCCCGTTGCGCGTAAGCCGCTCGAGGCGCAGCCGAGCCCCGCTCGGGGAGACGCCTGCGGCCTCGCCGAGCTCCCGGAACGAGGCGCGTCCGTCCTGCTGCAGGTGACGTACGATCACCCGGTCGGCGTCGTCGACCGCGAACCCGGCGCGCCCGGTCCGCAGCGGCGAGTAGAGGTTGATCTCGATGCCCTCGTAGTGGTGCACGCGCACGCGCCGCACCCCCGGGAGCACGCGGATCGCGTCGATGGTCGATCGGAGGTGCGGGTCTGGCCCGACCCGCACCTCGGCGTCGATGGCGTGCGCGCCGCTGATCTCGGCGACGAAGGTGGTCTCCGGCATCTCGGCGAGCGCCGATCTGATCGGGGCGATCGGACCGTCGACGGCCAACTGGAGGTAGGCGAACCGCTCGTGCCCTAGCAGGTCGGGGCTGATCGAGACCGTGATGCGGAGCTCGTCCCGGTCGAGCGCTCGCTGCACGATCCGGGTCACCTGCCGCCGGGTGATGCCGAGTCGGAGCGCGATGCGCGAGTAGCTCTCGCGCCCGTTCGCACGCAGTTCCCTGAGCACCGCCAGCCGCAGCTCGTCGGTGTCCTCCGGGCCCTGGTCTCCCGCCCTGGCCGGAGCATCCGCCCCGGAACCGGTCGGAATCTCCTGTGCAATCATGCACCGATTCTATGCTGGGGGCGCGATGCCGATCGTGTTCTGTCGATCACTGGTGCGTTTGTGCAGAACTGTCCGCGATGGCGTGCGCAACGGCTGTCGGGCGGGCCCTGCTCGGCCTAGGCTGGCACCCAGTTCCGCACCGGAACGGATGCACGAGGAGGTCTGTCCACCCATGAGTACCCCACACCGGCTCGACGAAGAGCTCGAGCGCCGACTGTCGCAGATCGAGGGAGCCGAGGCCGCGGATCCGGCGCACGCGGCGCTCGGGCCGCGCACGATGACGGGATTCCTCGCGGTCGTGATCGGCATCGCCGCGATCGCTTGGATCGGAGCCCTGCTGTGAGCCGCGACGCGGCGTCGACGGCGGACCAGGCGCTCGGGGTCGAACAGGCGGTCGCCGCCGAAGCGACCTACGGATCCCTGCCGCTGCTGCGATCCGAGCGCGTGTGGGGCGCCGCCGACTTCAGCTGGGTGACCATCAGCCTCGCCATCGCGACCTGGGCGTTCCTCACCGGCGGTGCCACCGTGCTGCTCGTCGACTTCCGCGACGGCATCGCCGCGATGCTCATCGGCAACAGCATCGGGCTCGCGATCATGGCGCTCGGCAGCGTCGTGCTCAGCCAGCGGCTCGGCGTCGAGCAGTACCGCGCGCTGAAGTCGGTGTTCGGCATCGTGGGGGTCGGGATCATCGTGTTCACCGTCGTCCTGCTCACCGAGATGGGGTGGACGTCGCTGCTCGGCGTCATGTTCGGCCGGGCGTTCACCGAGATATCGAACCAGGCTTTCGGGGCCGGCTTCGCGCCCTACGGGCCCCTCGTCACGGTGTTCGCCCTCGCCGCGATCTTCGCGGGCTGGATCGTCCTCTCGCGGGGCCCGGTGACGATCAGCCGCCTCAACCGATTCGTCGCGCCGGGCCTCATCGTCATCGTCGTGCTCATGATGGTGCTGCTGATGTCCCAGCACTCCTGGGCCGACCTGCTCGAGGCGCCCGCGATGGCCCCGTTCGAGAACGAGCGGCTCAACTTCATGATGGCCGTCGAGTTCAACCTCGGCGCAGGGCTCTCCTGGTGGCCGGTCATGGGGACGCTCTCCCGCCTCACCCGGAGCCCGAAGGCCGCGCTGTGGCCGACGTACGCCGGCATCCTCGTCGGAACCGTCGTGGCGCAGGTCGTGGGAATGGCGGCTGCGCTCATGATCGGGCAGGCCGATCCCACCGCGTGGATGGTGCCGCTCGGCGGGCCGATCCTCGGCGTGCTGACGCTGCTCTTCGTCGGCTTCGCCAACGTGACGAGCATGGCGTCGATCGCGTACTCGACGGTGCTCGCGCTCAAGCAGTCGAGCGGCGGTTTCCTCGGGCGCCTCAGGTGGCCGGTCCTGTGCGCGGCGTTCCTCGTGCTCCCCGCGATCCTGAGCTTCTTCCCCGCGTTCATGTACGAGAAGTTCATGACCTTCGTGGTCCTGTCGGGCGCCTGCATCGCTGCGATCTGCGGGGTCATCATCGCGGACTACTTCCTCGTGCGTCGTCAGTGCGTGCCGATCCGTGCGCTGTACGCGGCCGGAACCGATGATCCGCTGCGCTTCACCGGGGGAGTCAACATCGCCGCACTCGTCTCGGTGGCCGCAGGTTCCGCGTTCTCCCTCTGGGCCTACAACCCGATCACACTCGATACCCAGCCGTTCTTCCAGTACGGAACGGCCTCGGTGCCGGCCGTCGCGATCTCGATGGTCTGCCATCTGGTGCTCAACCACCTGCTCTACGTGCGCCGCGGCCGCGGCTCGTACGGGCAGCCGGACGTCTTCGCGGCCGCCGGAAGGAGCTGACCGTGACCGAAGCATGTGAGAGGCCCGAAGCGACCGCGGGCGGAGCGGCCGATCCGGGAGACCCGGCTGCCGACCGCCTCGAGGTGCGCGCCGCGGTGTTCCGCGGTGACGACGGGGATCGCCTGCGGGTCGAGACGCTCGCACTGGCCGGGCCGTCGCACGGCGAGGTGCGCGTCCGCGTGCGAGCCGCCGGCGTGTGCGGCTCCGACCGGCACGTGCTCGACGGCGAGTGGAACGTTCCGCTCCCCGCGATCATGGGGCACGAGGCCGCCGGCGTGGTCGAGGCCGTCGGCGCGGGCGTGCGCGGTCTCGGGATCGGCGATCACGTGGTCATCGCGTGGCATCAGGCGTGCCAGAGGTGCGGGGAATGCGCCGGCGGCAAGCCCTGGGCGTGCACGCGTGCGCGCTCCAACGACTCGCTGCTCCCCGACGGCACCACTCGCTGGCGCGATGCGGGCGGGTCCGAGGCGTTCCCCTACCTCGCGGTCGGCGCCATGAGCGAGGCGATCGTCGTGCCCGAGTTCGCAGCGATCCGCATCGATCCGGCGGTTCCCTTCGACGTCGCGAGCCTCATCGGCTGCTCGGCGGGCACGGGCTTCGGCGCGGTCGCGAACAACGCCGAGGTCATCGCAGGCGAGTCCGCGGTCGTGGTCGGGTCGGGCGGCGTCGGGCTGTCGATCATCGCGGCGCTGCGCCTCGCCGGCGCCACCCCGATCATCGCAGTCGACGTCTCCGAGGCTCGGCTCGACGAGGCTCGGCTCGCCGGCGCCACGCATGCGCTGCTCGGGGGCCCGGACCTCGCGGAGCGCGTGGCCGAGATCACCGACGGCGGCGCAGATGCGGCGTTCGAGGCCATCGGGCGGGTGCAGACCATGGCGCAACTGCCCGAGCTGATCCGGCCGGGCGGGCGGGCGGTGTTCGTCGGGTTGCCCCCGGAAGGGCAGAAGGTGGAGATCGACGGCCTGCTGCTCGCCTACGAGGGGAAGACGATCATCGGATCGAACTACGGGGGACTCGTCCCCGCCCGCGACTTCCCCCGCATCGCCGCCGCCTATCGCGCCGGGATGCTGCCGCTGGATCGGCTGATCAGCGCCCGCGTGCGGCTCGACGAGGTGAACGAGGCGTTCGAGGCGATGCGTCGCGGGGAGCGCACGCGCAGCGTCATCGTGTTCGACTGACCGGCCGCCGCGGTGGTTCCGCGCGCCCGGTTCAGGTCCGGGGAGCCTTGAAGTAGACGAGCTGGTGGGTCGTGGCGAGCAGCGCGCCGCCCCGCCCCCAGACCTCGCCCCGCTGATCGAACATGCCGCGGGAGTAGCGCGACGCCGTGGCGCGCAGCAGCACGAACGCGTCCTCGGAGGCGAGCTCCGCCGCCGTGGCGTGCACGTAGGTCGTCAGCGTGACGGTCCCCGCGGGGACCTGCGGACCGAGGCGCCGGAACACGCGGGGGAAGAACGCATCGCTCGCCGCGACGATTCCGGGTGCGTCCCAGGGGCGAGGATCGATGTGCCGCAGCCAGAGGACCGACTCGGAGTCGCCGCCGACCTCCGAAGGGGCGAGCGGCACGGGCCCCGACACGAAGCGCATCTCGTAGTGCTCGAGCCAGGGGAGCGGGAACGGGATGCGGGCGGGCGCCACCGACTGCGGGTCGGGAACCGCGGGCATCTCCGCCTCGGTGCGCTCCCACGCCTCCCGATCCGCCGCCGTGACGGCGGTGGCGGTGAGCACCGCCGAGCCGCCTTGAGACGCGGTGACGATCCAGTGCTGATTGCTGCGATTCGTGCGGGCGGGGCGGGCGTCGAGCTCCCACTCGCCGTCGCCGAGCGGCGCCAGGAAGTTGACGGTGAGCGCCGCGAGACGGCCCGTCGCCTCGGCGTGCCGCGCGATCTCCGCAGCGACGGTCGCTGCGGTGATGCCGCCGAACGGGCCGACCATGTTGCCCCATCCGGGGTGCACGGCGGCGACGGATCCGCCGTCTCCGGGGCGGGTCGCGACGGCTGCGTCGAATGCGTGGGTCATGATCCGACCCTATCCCCGGCCGCCGGAAACCCGCCGCGCCGCTCAGGCCGAGCCGCTCCAGGCGGCGGGCACGAGGATCCAGACGATCTCGGCGCCGGACTCGCCGGTGCGCCAGGTGTGCGGGGTGCGGCCCGGGAACGTCACGGTGTCGCCTGCCACGAGGCGCTCCGATCGGTCGGCGAAGACGACGTCGAGCTCTCCCGATACGACGTGGAGCGACTCGACGCTGCAGTTGACGGTGTAGAGCGCGTCGCCGCCGCTCGCGCGTGGGTCGAGCGACGACCGCAGCACCTGCAGCCGGTCCTCGGCGCGGGGGGTGACGAGGCGCTCGACCGCGCCGACGCCCCCCATGTTGATGAGCGGTGCATCGGCGAGCGCGACGCGCTGGATGTCGGGCTCCTCGAACAGATTGCCGACCGGGAGCGACAGGGCCTGGCAGATCTGCACGAGCGCGGGCACGCTCGGCATGGTCTCGTCGCGCTCGACGCGGCTGAGAAAGCCCTTCGTGAGCCCGGCCGCCTGGGCGAGCTGCTCGAGCGTGAGCCCCTGCGCGAGCCGGGAGGAGCGCAAGCGCGCTCCGATGCGCACGGGAGCATCTCCCGCGGTCGGATGGATGGGGCGCATCGATCCTCCCCCGCTCCTGCCGCTGTGCGGCGTCGTAGCCCTGCCCGCCGAGCCGTTGACGGGGGCGCGCTCCCAGCATATAGTGAATGAAAGTTCACCGACAGAACTCATGTGTTTACTGATAGACAACCTGGAAGGAAGTCCGGACCGTGACCGATCACACTCCGCAGGGCCCCGTCGATGCGAGCCTCACTCCGCGCTACGCCGGAATCGCCACGTTCGCGAAGCTGCCGCGCATCGAGGACGTGCCCGCCGCCGACATCGCGGTCGTCGGCGTGCCGTTCGACAGCGGCGTGAGCTTCCGCCCCGGCGCGCGTTTCGGCCCGACCCACGTGCGGGAGGCCTCGCGCCTGCTCCGCCCCTACAACCCGGCGCAGGACGCATCGCCGTTCGCGCTGAAGCAGGTGGTCGACGCGGGCGACATCTCGGCGAACCCCTTCAACCTCGACGAGGCCGTTCAGGCGGTCGAGGATGCCGCGACCGAGCTCGGCGAGCGCGTCGACAAGATCGTGACGATCGGCGGCGACCACACGATCGCGCTGCCGCTGCTGCGCGCCGTGAACAAGAAGCACGGCCCGGTGGCCGTGCTGCACTTCGATGCGCACCTCGACACCTGGGACACCTACTTCGGTGCTCCTACGACGCATGGCACCCCCTTCCGCCGCGCGTCCGAGGAGGGGCTCATCGACATGACGGCCTCGATGCACGGCGGCATCCGCGGGCCGCTGTACGGCAAGGGCGACCTCGAGGACGACGTGAAGCTCGGCTTCCAGATCATCACGACCGAGTTCATCGAGGAGAACGGCGTGCCGGCTGCGCTCGAGCGGATTCGCGCCCGCGTCGGCGACAAGCCGCTCTACATCTCGATCGACATCGACGTGCTCGATCCCGCGCATGCCCCGGGGACCGGAACCCCCGAGGCCGGCGGCCTGACGAGCCGCGAGATGCTCCGGATCATCCGTGGACTCGCGGACCTGCACATCGTCGGCGCCGACGTGGTCGAGGTCTCGCCTGCCTACGATCACGCGCAGATCACCGCGGTCGCCGCCAGCCACGTCGTGTACGAACTCGTCACCGCGATGGCCGCCCGCGAAGCCTGAGCCGGACCATCGGCCGCCAGGATCCCGCGTCTCACCGCTTCCCGCGCGAGTCGCGGGATCCTGCGTTTCCGCCACCATCACCCACCGCGCACCGCATCGCTCGACCCCGCACCGCGTCCGAAGGAGCACGACATGACCACCCCCACCGAAACCGCCGTCCTCGAGGCGGCGGACGCCATCATCGCAGCGTTCGCAGCGACCGATACCGATGCGTACTTCGCAGGGTTCGCGGCGGACGCCAGCTTCGTCTTCCACCCCGAGCCGGCCCGCTTGAACTCGCGCGCCGAGTACGAGTCGCTCTGGGCCGGATGGGTCGCGAGCGGGTGGCGCGTCACCGCGTGCTCGTCCACCGACCGACTGGTCCAGGCGTTCCCGGGCGGCGCGGTATTCAGCCACACCGTCTCGACGAGCATCGACTCGGCCGACGGGCCCGACGCGTACGTCGAGCGCGAGAGCATCGTGTTCCGGGCCGACGCCGACGGGACGCTCATCGCGATTCACGAGCACCTCTCGACCGCGCCGACCGAGAGCGCCTGACCATGAGCAGTCCCGAGACGATGGCGGTCAACCTCGACGGCCAGGACGATTCGGCCGGACCGGTCCGCGGCACGCAGGGGGTGCTGCGGATCGCCATGATCTGGCTCGCCGCGAACCTGGTCGTCACCACGCTGCTCACCGGCACGCTCTTCGTGCCGGGCGTCTCCTTCGGCACGGCGAGCACCATGATCGTCGTCGGCACGCTCGTCGGCGTGATCGTGCTCGTTCTCGTGGGCAACATGGGTACGCGCACGGGGCTCCCGACGATGGCGCTGACCCGCGGATCCTTCGGGATCCGCGGCAGCCTCATCCCCGCGGCGGCGAATCTCATCATCCTCATGGGCTGGAGCTGGGTCCAGGCGATGCTCGCCGGCGTCACGGTGAACTCCCTCATCCACGAGGCGACGGGCTACTCGAACCCGGCGCTCTTCTCCGCGATCTGCCAGGGGATCGTCGTCGTGCTCGCGATCTTCGGACACACCGGGATCTCGCGCGTCGAGCCGTGGTTGGCGCTGCTGATCCTCACCGTCATGGGCTTCGTGTTCGCGGCGGCCTTCGGCGCGTTCACCCCCGCGGAGTTCGGCGCGATCCCGGTGGACGCATCGCTCGGCGGGACGCCGTTCCTGACGCTCGACATCGTGATCTCGACGGCGATCTCGTGGACCGTGCTGTCGGCCGACATGAACCGCCACGCGAAGAGCCAGCGCGCGGGCGTCATCGGATCGAGCGTCGGATACACGCTCTCCACCGTGATCTCGATGCTGCTCGGCCTCGTGGCCTTCAGCACGGTGCTGCTCCGCGGGCACGACGCCATCGCGTTCGACCCGGCGGTGATCGTCGCGGAGTTCGGGTGGCCGCTCGGGCTCGCGATCTTCCTGTCGGTCATGGCGACGAACTCCATGGTCGTCTTCGGCATGGTGACCTCGGTCGTGAACGCGCAGTCGAAGCGGCACCTGAGGTTCCTCCCGACGGCCATCGTGCTCGGGATCATCTCGATCATCGGCTCGACCTTCCTCGCGCTGCTCAACCAGTTCACCGACTTCCTGTTCCTCATCAGCGCGTTCTTCGTACCCGTCTTCGCGATCATGATCGTCGACTACTACCTGCTCAAGAAGCGCGGCTACTCGCGGCAGATCCTGCACGAGCGCCCCGAGAGCCGCTACTGGTACCTCGGCGGCGTCAACTGGGTCGCCGTGGTCGTCTGGGTCGTCGGGGCGGCCCTCTCGTACGCGCTCGCCTATGTGGTGCCGAGCCCGATCGGGGCGAACATCCCCGCGTTCGCCGCGAGCTTCGTGCTGTACCTCGGGCTGATGCTGGGACTCGGGGGAGTGCGGCGGCTCGGCCTCCGCGACCCGCGGGACGGCGACGAGACCGGGCACCTCCTCGACGGGGCGGACGAGACCGCCGCGCTCCGGCTGGAGAGCTGATGGGGTCGCGGCGGGGGCCCCGGGACCGCAGCCGGCCGGAGGAGGCGCGCCGATGCGGGTGATCGATCTCACGCACCCCGTGGCGACGGGGATGCCCGTCTATCCCGGCGACCCTGAAGTCCGTATCGACCGCGCGCTGTCGGTGTCCGACGACGGTGTGGAAGTGGCGAGGCTCGAACTCGGATCGCACTCCGGCACCCACATCGACGCGCCGTCCCACTCGATCCCCGGAGGGCGCACCGTGGACCAGCTGCCGCTCGACATGCTCGTCGGGTCGGCGCTCGTGCTCAGGCCGCAGGTGCGCGCCGCCGCCGAGATCCGTCCGGAGCACGTCGTGCTTCCGGACCGCCTGCCCGGGATCGTCTGCATCGCGACGGGCTGGGACCGGTGGTTCTCCGCGGACGGGTTCCTGCGCGGCGAGGCGCAACGGCATCCGTGGATCGCGCTCGGGCTCGCGGAGGAACTCTGGCGCCGGGGAGCGCGCGTGCTGGGCGTCGACACGCTGAGTCCGGATCGCAGCGCGTCGGAGGGGGAGGACGGGCAGCCCCCGCAGCTGCCCGTGCACGAGTTCTGGCTGGGTGCCGGTGGCGTCATCGTCGAGAATCTCACCCGGCTCGATCAGGTGCCGGTCGAGCCGCAGATGTCGCTGCTTCCGCTCAGGCTCTCCGGCGTCGACGGCTCTCCCGTCCGCGCGATCGCTTGGGAACGGGCAGCGGATGCGTCAGCGTGACACGCCCGGGATGTGGTCCGTTGTTGCGGTCCCCCCGCCACCCGCGTAATGTAATCCCTTGTCAGCGCGACGGAGCGGGGCGCGAGAGCGGCCCCGCTGATTGGTTTGCGCGAATGATTTACCCCGAC
>NZ_QYAB01000002.1:294798-459354 GCF_016758175.1 Leucobacter zeae | reverse complement strand
GGGACGAGGTTATAAAAATTTGGCAAATGACAATCAAGTGCACACTATTGAGTTCTCAAAGACCAGACACCACCCGTACACAACCCGAAAAGGCCTTCCGAACAGCAACCTGTCACCACCTGACGAACGGAGTTCGCATGACGAGGATTCCGCATCTGAGACGCGTTCACCTTCCGGTGGGATCGAATACCTAAGCATAGTCACCCGAGCAGAACTTTGCAAGCTCTTCGCTCGAGATGATCTTCGTAGATCCGATATCCGCTGCTTCAGCCGGGCCGCTCTCGCTTCCCGCCGTTGCGCTGACAAGGGAATACATTACGCCGGCGCCCACCCTCCGGCAATACGGGGCGACCTCCCGGGCGTGTCTCCGCATGTTTCCGCCGAAGTCGCGCGTTCCACATTGGCTGAGTGAGGCTTCCGACTGCGGCGGGAAGTGGCCCTATCCGGGCCAGGACCTCCCTCGGGCCCGGTTCTCCGGGCGCGTCGCGCATCGCTCGCGCGGCCCAGATGTCGCGTTCCATTGCTGCTCGGACACGGACGCGGCCCACGCCACCCGGCTCACGCGAACCGGAATGCTTAGATGGACGGGTGAATCAGAGTCTCTCCCCCGCACCAGATGCGCCCGCGCTCGAAGCCTCCTCCCCCTCCCCCGCCGACTTCGGCTTCTCCGTGGAGCGGCGCCTCGATCACGGCACCTCCCGCCGAGCGGATGGCGCCGGACTCGGCCGCGTCGGCGTGATCCGCACGCCGCATGGGGAGATCCAGACCCCGGCCTTCATTCCCGTGGGCACCAAGGCCACCGTCAAGGCGACGCTCCCCGAGACCGTCTCGGAGCTCGGCGGTCAGGCCGTCCTCGCGAACGCCTACCACCTCTTCCTGCAGCCCGGAAGCGACATCGTCGATGCCGCGGGCGGCCTCGGCGCGTTCATGAACTGGCCAGGCCCGACCTTCACCGACTCCGGCGGGTTCCAGGTGATGTCGCTGGGCGTCGGGTTCAAGAAGGTCATCTCGATGAGCGAGGCCGCGCACGAGAGCGCGGAGGTGATCGCCCGCACCAAGGAGCGGCTCGCGCACGTCGACGAGGACGGGGTCACGTTCAAGTCGTTCATCAATGGCGATCGGCACCGGTTCACCCCCGAGATCTCGATGCGGATCCAGCACCAGCTCGGCGCCGACGTCATGTTCGCGTTCGACGAGCTCACGACGCTGCTGAACACTCGCGCGTACCAGGAGGACTCGGTCGATCGCACGGCGCGGTGGGCCGTGCGGTGCCTCGACGAGCACGCGCGGCAGACCGCCGAGCGGAGCCATCGGCCCTATCAGGCGCTGTTCGGGGTCGTGCAGGGCGCGCAGTACGAGGATCTCCGTCGCAAGGCGGCCGGCGGTCTCGCCGCGATGACCGGAGCCGAGTTCCCCGAGCAGCGGTTCGACGGCTTCGGGATCGGCGGAGCGCTCGAGAAGCGGGACCTCGGCACGATCGTCGGCTGGGTCAGCGAGGAGCTTCCCGAGGACAAGCCGCGGCACCTGCTCGGGATCTCTGAACCGGACGACCTGTTCGCCGGCGTCGCGGCCGGAGCGGACACCTTCGATTGCGTCGCACCTTCGCGGCAGGCGCGCGGCGGCACGATGTACTCCTCGAGCGGCCGGATCAACGCGAAGGCGGCGACGCAGCGCCGCCGCTTCGAGGCGCTCGACCCCGAATGCGACTGCTACACGTGCGAGAACTACACCGCGGCGTACCTGCACCACCTCTTCAAGGCGAAGGAGATGCTCGGTTCGACGCTCGCGACGATCCACAACGAGCGCTTCATCGTGCGGCTCGTCGAACGCATTCGCGCCAGCATCATCGACGGGACGTTCGCCGAGCTGCGGGACGAGGTGCTCGGGCGGCTCTACGGACCCGAGTTCGCGCGCGAGGCCGCGGCTCGGGCCTAGGTCCGGGCCGCACGCGGCACCGGGAGCGTGCGGCCCGGTCAGTCCGCGGAGTTCGAGGCCGCCGCAGCCCGCGTCTCCGCGGCGCGCACCGCGCGGATCACCCGGGTCGTCACGGGGAGCAGCACGATCTCCGCGAGCACCTTGACCGCGTAGCCCAGCACCACGTACATCACGAAGTCGAGGCCGGTGATCACGCCGGCGAACGCGATCGTGCAGAAGAGGAGCGTGTCCGCGAGCTCCCCGACGAGCGTCGAGACGATCAGGCGCGAGCGCAGGAATCGCCCCGCGCTGCGCCGGTGCATGAGGTCCATGACCCACGCGTTCAGGAGCTGCCCGGCGAGGAAACCGGTGAGGCTTGCGAGGACGATCCGCGGAACGAATCCGAGCACCGCGGCGAACGCCTCCTGGTTCTCCCAGCCCGCGGCAGGCGGGGAGAACTGCACCGCCAGGATCGTGAGCGACGCGAGCGCCGCGAGACCGAACGCCGTGAAGATCGCGCGGCGCGACGCCTTCAGCCCGTAGACCTCGGCGAGCACATCGCCGAGGATGTACGCGAGGGGGAAGAGGAACACGCCGCCGTCAAACACGAGCGGCAGCGAGACCTCACCGAACCCCACGGCGCCGAAGGCGATCGGCTTCACCGCGACGACGTTCGAGATGAGCAGGATGCCGACGAACACGGCCGAGATGACGGCGTAGCGGGATCCCGCCGCGGCCGCGCGCGCGCCGGGCGTCAGGTACCGGTCCGGACTCGGCTCATTTCCCGCCATGCCGGTGGCTCCGTTCCGCGTGCCGGTCGAGGTGTCGCTACGATTCATTCCGCCCACTGTAGCGCCTCAATCGTCGACGCGGCCGACGCCGAGCGCGCCGCGGATCATGTCCATGTTGAGCTTCGCCGCGACCGTCGCGCCGTTGCCCGCGGCGATGATGAGCTGCTGCGGCCCCGGGGGAACGATATCGCCAACGGCGTAGACGCCCCGGATCGAGGTCTCGCCGCGGGCGCTCACCTCGATCAGACCCCAGCCGTCGCGCGCGATGTCGAGGTCGCCGAGGAACTCCACCGGGGCGTTCCACCTGGGGCGCACGAAGCCGCCGACCCGCGGGATCACCTCGCCGTCGGCGAGACGGACCCCGGTCATGTCCGCCTTCTCGCCGACGATATCGTCGATCTGCCTGCGTTCGACCCGAATGCCGATCGCCGCGAGCTGCGCCTCCTGCTCGGGCCGCACCGCGTCGGAACCGTTCGTGAACACGACGAGATCGGAGCTGAATCGGCTGATGAGCAGCGCCCGCGCGAAGAGGTCCGAGGTCTCGCCGATGAGCACGAGCGGCTTGTCGGTCTTCTCGAAGCCGTCGCACTCGACGCAGCTGTGGAGGGCCGTGCCGTAGTAGGCGCGGATCATGGGGAGTGCGGGCAGTTCCTCGGTCAGGCCCGCCGCGATCAGCACGCGGCGCGCCACGTATTCGGCGTCGGCGGCGCCCCGGATCCCGGTGCCGCGCACGCGGAAGCCGATCCCGTCGGGGAATCCGGCGGCCAACGCCTCGTCACGCTCGAGCGGGGCGACCTCGCGCACGATCGCCTGCGCGTACATCGCCGACGGATACGCCTCGAACTCTTCGCGCCCGAGCCTGCGCAGCTCGAGCGGCGGGGCACCGTCGCGCGTCAGGAATCCGTGGGACCGGAGCGTCGCAGAGTGCCTGGGTCGGTTGCTGTCGAGGATCGCGATGCGCCGGTTCGCGCGGACGAGCTGCAGACCCGCGGAGAGCCCGGCCGGTCCTCCCCCGATGATGGCGACGCCGATCGGCGCTTCCGTGCTGGTCATGTCCACCCTCTCCGGTTCACAGTGCGGCCGCTCCTGCTGCCGCGGTCGTCTCATCCGGCACCCGGCCGTCCCGGCGCCGATCCCGCCTCAGCCGGCGAGGCGCGCGGCGAGCGCGCTCAGGCGGGCGAGGGTCTCGTCGCGTCCGAGCAGCTCGAACGACTCGAACAGGGGCGGCGAGACCCGCCGTCCCGACGCCGCGACCCGCAGCGGACCGAACGCGAGGCGCGGCTTGAGGCCGAGACCGTCGATGAGCGCGGTCTGCAGCGCCCCCTGGATCGTCTCGGTGAACCAGTTCTGCTCGCCGATCTCCTCGAGCGCCGAGATGCCGGCGGCCAGCACCTGCGGCGCATCGTCCTTCAGCGACTTCAGGGCGTCCTCCTCGTAGACGAGGGCGTCGGACTGGATGAAGAGGAAGCCCAGCATGCCGACCGCCTCGGAGAGCACGGTGATGCGGCTCTGCACGAGCGGTACTGCGCGGCGCACGACCTCGAGCTGGTGCTCGGACGGTTCGACGGGCAGCGCCCCGCCCGCGATGAGGTACGGCAGGATGCGCCCGCGGAAGTCGTCCTCCGAGAGCAGACGGATGTGGTCGGCGTTGATCGAATCGGCCTTCTTCTGATCGAAGCGGGCCGGGTTGGGGTTCACGTTCGCGACGTCGAAAGCTGCCACCATCTCGTCGCGCGTGAACACGTCGCGGTCGGGCGCGAGCGACCAGCCGAGCAGCGAGAGGTAGTTGAGCAGTCCTTCGGGGATGAACCCGCGCTCCCGGTGCAGAAGGAGGTTCGACTCCGGATCGCGCTTCGAGAGCTTCTTGTTGCCCTCGCCCATCACGTACGGCAGGTGGCCGAACTGCGGGATCGCCTGCGCGATGCCGAGGTCGACGAGCGCGTGGTAGAGCGCGATCTGGCGCGGGGTCGACGAGAGCAGATCCTCGCCGCGCAGCACGTGCGTGATGCCCATGAGCGCGTCGTCCACGGGGTTGACCAGCGTGTAGAGCGGCGCGCCGTTCGGCCGGACGACCACGAAGTCGATGGTCGAGCCCGCGGGGAAGGTGATGTCGCCGCGCACGAGGTCGGTGAACGAGAGGTCGGTGTCCGGCACGCGGAAGCGCAGCGCCGGCTCCCGCCCCTCGGCCCGGAACGCCGCGCGCTGCTCGTCGGTCAGGTCGCGGTCGAAGTTGTCGTACCCGAGCTGCTTCGGCCGGCCGGCCGCGAGGTTGCGCGCGTCGATCTCCTCGGCGGTCGAGAAGCTCTCGTAGAGGTACCCCGCCTCGAGCAGGCGCGCGATCACGCCCTGGTAGATCTCGCCGCGCTGCGACTGACGGTAGGGGCCGTGGTCGCCGCCGGCATCGATGCCTTCGTCCCAATCGAGCCCCAGCCAGCGCAGGGAGTCAATGATCTGGGCGTAGCTCTCCTCGCTGTCGCGCGCCGCATCGGTGTCCTCGATGCGGAACACGAAGGTGCCGCCGGTGTGGCGGGCGTACGCCCAGTTGAAGAGCGCCGTGCGCACCATGCCGACGTGCGGGGTGCCCGTCGGCGAGGGGCAGAAGCGGACGCGCACATCGGCGCCGGTCGCGGTGGAGAACTGGGGAACGCTGCTCGTAGTCATCGCCCACCAGCTTACCGCGAACCGACCGCGGTCACGCCGGGGCCGAGGGGCGTCGCAGCGCGACCGAAGCGAGGACTCCGATGGCGAGGAACGCCCCGGAGAGGAGCGCGAGGAACGAGAAGTCCCCCGCGGCGAACACAACGCCGGACAGGGCGCCCGCCGCTGCACCCGCGGCGCTCATGATCGTGTCGGAGCGGCCCTGCCACCGCGGGCGCTCTGACGACGGCGTGAGCTCCGTCAGCAGCGCTGCGCCCGCGACGGTGACGGCTCCCCAGCCGAGGCCGAGCAGCGTGAGCGCGATCTGCACGAGCAGGTGGTTGGGGCCGGCGACGTAGGCGAGCACGACGGCGGCGAGCAGCAGCGCCCATCCGACTCCGATCACCGGGAGGCGGCCGAGGCGGCTCGCGAGGGCCCCGATCACCGGCGACAGGGCGTACATCCCCGCGATATGCAGGCTGAGGGTGACGCCGACGATCGCAGGGGTGCCCTCGGTGTGCATGAGGTGCAGCGGCGTCATCGCCATGAGCGCCACCATGATCGACTGGGCGACGGCGACCGCCAGGATCACGAGCCACCGGGCTCCGGGCGACCCGTGGACGACGGGCGCCGGACCCGACCCGCCGCCCGCGGACGGCGCGGCTCCCGGCAGCGCGTCGGCCGACCGGGGATCCACGGCGGCATCGGGCGCGGCATCGGCGGCATCCGGAACGGCGAGCGGCCCCGTCTCGGGCGGCAGTTGACGCGACGCGAGCAGCGGATCGGGCCGCAGTCCGATCCAGTTCACGAGCGCCGCGAGCACCTGTGCGCCGAACGCGAAGACGAAGACCCCGGCGAGCGGGAGGATGCCGAGCGCCCGGCCGACCGCCTCGCCCGGGCCGATGAGGTTCGGGCCGACGACGGCGCCGACCGTGATTGACCAGACCACGAACGAGAGGTCCCTGGCACGGTTCACGGGGAGCGCGAGGTCGGTCGCCGAGAAGCGCGCGAGGAGCGACACCGCGCTGCTGACGCCGACGAGCGCAATGCCGAGGGCGAAGAGCGGCCAGGCGTCGACCGCCGAAGCGAGCACGGCGACGACGGCTCCCAGCACCGAGACCAGGCTCCCCGCGACGAGCGCCCGCCTGCGTCCGCTGCGCGCCGCCAGGCGGGCGAGCGGGATCCCTGCGACCGCCGCACCCGCGTTGAAGAGCGCGGAAGCGAGGCCCGAGATGGCGTCGCTGCCGCTCATGTCGGCGAGGATCAGCGCGCCCACGGAGAGGGAAGCACCCGTGCCGAACCCGGAGAGCATCGTGGCGGTCGCGAGCACCGCGACCGTGCGCCGCTGCACCCGGGCGCGCATCGCGGGGTCCAGCACGGAGTCCTCGGCGCCGCGGCGCCGCGTCCGCTCCCGGCTCACGCGACCGGCTCCAGGCCCCAGCGCGCGCCGTCCACTGAGGAGAGGAGGCGCTTGGCGAGGCGCACCTGCGGGCTCTCGTTGGCGGTCGCCATCGAGACCAGCCCGATCGTGCGGTATCTGGCCGGCTCGAGCGGAAGTGCGCGGGCGTCGTCGGGCAGCGTGCGCGCGGCAGCGAGCGCGAGACCCGGGACGAGGGCGACCGCGCCGCCGGCCGCCGCCATGGCGAGCATGGCCGGGACGTTGTCGGTCTCCTGGATGATGTCGGGCTCGAAGCCCGATTCGCCCGCCGCGGCGAGCAGGTGGCCGCGGCACTTCTCGCAGCCCGCGATCCAGTGCTCGTGCGAGAAGTCCCCGAGGTGCGCGACTGCGGCGCCGTTCGCGCGATCGTCGGAGACCACGAGGCTCACCTCTTCGCGCCAGAGGGGCAGGAAGGCGCTCCCTGCAGGCAGTTCGGCCGCGCCCTCGTAGTCGAAGATGAGCGCGCAGTCGACTTCGCCGTCGCGCAGCATCGCGGTCGCGGCGGGCGGCTCGGCCTCGCGGTACTGCAGCGCGACATCGGGGGCCTCGACCGCGAGACCGCGCATGAGCGCCGGGACGAGGGTCGCGGAAGCGGACGGGAAGCCGACCATGCGGAGCGTCCCGGCGCGCTCTCCGCGCAGGTCGTCGATCGCCGCGAGCGCCGCGTCGATCTCGGCGACGACCGTGCGTCCGTGATCGGCGAGGATCTGCCCCGCCGGCGTCAGCCGGATCCCCCGGCCGCTGCGCTCGATGAGCGGCACGGCGAGTCGGGTCTCGACCCGCTTGATCCGCTGGCTCACCGCCGGCTGGCTCAGGCCCAGGCTGGCGGCGGCCGCGGTCAGAGATCCCGTCGTCGCGAGCGCGTGGAGAATGCGGAGTTCCGTCGAGTCGATGGAGCCGAGCGGGTCGGCGCTGCGCATGGTGGTCATGCGACCAGGGTACCCGATACATAATTGCAAATGAAGCAAAACATAAGAATGATTCCGTTTCATTATGTGTGAGGTCTCCGTAGTCTGGCGGCATGACTTCCTCGACCCCCGCAGACGTCGCGATGTCCGGTCTCTCCCTGGAGGACGCTCGCGCGCAGTTCGCGCGCGTTCCCGGGTACCTCTCCGCATGCACGGGCGGGCTGCCCTCCCGCAGGACCGCGGATGCGCTGCGCGCCTTCGTCGACGCCTGGGCCTCGGGAGGCGTCGACGCGCGGGCCATCGGAGCGGACGTCGCGCGCTGCAAGGAGCTGTACGGGAGGATCGCGGGAGTCGCCGCCGACCGCGTCGCATTCGGCTCCCAGGTTTCGCAGCTCGTCTCGATCGTCGCGACATCGGTGCCCGACGGCGCCGAGGTGCTCTGCGCCGAGGGCGACTTCTCCTCGCTCACGCACCCGTTCGAGCAGCTCGCGGCCCGCGGGGTCCGGGTGCGGTACGCCCCGGTGTCCGAGCTCGCGGCAGCCGTCTCCCCCGCCACGGCGCTCGTGGCATTCTCGCTCGTGCAGTCCGCGACCGGCGAAGTCGCCGAAGCCGACGCCATCGCGGAGGCGGCGGAGGCCGCGGGCGCCCGCACGCTCGTGGACCTCACCCAGTCGCTCGGCTGGTTGCCGACGACCGCGTCGCGCTTCGACTACACCGTCTGCCACGCGTACAAGTGGCTCTGCGCACCGCGCGGCACGGCCTTCCTCACCGTGCGCGACGGCCTCGACGACAGCATGACGCCGCTGGCCGCTGGCTGGTGCTCGGCCGATGACGTCTGGGCATCGTGCTACGCCGGGCACACCCCGCTCGCCGCGGACGCCGGACGGTTCGACCTCTCTCCGTCCTGGCCGGTGATCGCCGCCACCGCCGCCGCACTGGAACTGTTCGCCGCGGTCGACCGGGACGCCGTGCACGCGCACGACGTGCGGCTCGCGAACCTTGCGCGCGCGGCGCTCGGGCTCGCCCCCGCCGATTCGGCCATCGTCGCCTGGTCCGACCCCGAGGGCGCGGACCTCGCCGCGATGACCGTGGCCGGGATCACCGCGTCGGGTCGCGCCGGCAACGCCCGCGTCGCTTTCCACATCTGGAACACCGAGGAGGACGTCGCCCTCCTGGCGGACGCGCTCGATCGCGGTGAGCGAGCGCGGGTGCACGGCGCAGAGCCGTCTACGCTGAACGCATGACCGAGGGGTTCGAGCGATATCCGGAGCGCGGCAAACGGCGGTACCCGACGAAGCAGGCCATGGCCGTGGGAGTGCTCGCCATCGCGGCCGGTGCGTTCGTCTCCGCCCGGGCCGCTGCGGCGGGCGAGCCGGTCACCGCGGCGGGGACCGCCTGGTTCGCGCTCACGATCGGTCTCGGCGGCATCGGCATCGGGCGGATGGGAGCGCCGGCCCGATCGCGCTTCCGCTTCCTCAACTCGGTCGTGATGACCCGGGCCGAGCGCGCGCCCGTCGACTCCTGGGTGCACGTCGCTCCGACGCGCTCGCTCCCGTGGCCCCTCTTGCTCGGCAATCTCCTCTTCACCCTCGGCATGGGCGCGGCGCTGGTCTGCGCGGTGCTCCAGCTCGTCGGCGCAATGCCTCGGCTGAACCCGGACACGACGACCGTCGCGTACCTCATCGCGATCGCCGGATGCCTCGTCTTCGCGGCGGTGAGCGGCGCGCTCGCGTACCTCACCGCCGCGCGCAAGTGGCGCAGCGGTCGATTCGGAGCCCGGCCGAGCGGCGTCGCGCTCGGCGAGCGGACGGTGAGCATCCGTATGCCGGGACGCGACGGCGAGATCGCCTGGGAGCACATCCGTTCCGTGCGACCCGAGATCCTGAACGGTTCCCGCCGGCCGATGGCCATGATCCGGCTGGAGCTCGACCCCGCCGCCGGCGTCGCGGGGAATGCGCAGCTGCTCGCCGCGGAGGGCTACACCGTGCCGATCGACGCGCTCTACTCGGCCCTGCGCTGGTACCGCGCGCACCCGGCGGACCGCCGGGAGCTCGGCCGCACCGAGGGCCAGCGCCGCATCGAGGGCTGGCGACGGGACGCGCTCGCCGTGGAGGTGCCGGAGACCGCCGGGGCGCTCTGACGCCGGAGCCGGCGAGGTGCGCCCCGGGTCAGGAGGCGGCGAAGGCCGCGGCCTCCTCCTTGTCCTGCTCAGTGGCGACGAGCTGCCCGCACGCGCCGTCGATCTCCTTGCCGCGGGTGTCCCGCAGGGTCGTGGGGATCCCCGCGGCGTTGAGGCGATCGACGAACTCCCGGGTGACCTCGCGGGTCGAGGCGGTCCAGATCGAGCCCGGGGTCGGGTTGAGCGGAATCGGGTTCACGTGCACCCAGCCGCGACCGCGCTGGTTGAGCTTGTCCGCGAGCAGGTCCGCGCGCCAGGCGTGATCGTTCATGTCCTTGATGAGTGCGTACTCGATCGAGACCCGGCGGCCGGTCGTCTCGTAGTAGTGGTAGGCGGCGTCGAGCACCTCCTCGACCTTCCAGCGGCTGTTCACCGGGATCAGGTCGTCGCGCAGCTCGTCGTCGGGAGCGTGCAGCGACAGCGCGAAGGTGATCGGGATGTCCTCGTCCGCGAGCTTGCGGATCGCCGGCGCGAGACCGACCGTCGACACGGTGATGCCGCGAGCGGACATGCCGAGTCCCTCGGGCGACGGCGCGATCATGCGATGGACCGCGTTCATGACGCGCTTGTAGTTGGCGAGCGGCTCGCCCATCCCCATGAACACGATGTTGTTCACCCGCTCGGGCTCCGCGCCGTTGCCCGCGCGGCGCTTGCGGCCGAGACCGCCCTCGGCGATCACGCGGTTCGCCTGCACGATCTGGTCGAGGATCTCCGCCGTCGACATGTTGCGGGTGAGCCCGGCCTGACCGGTGGCGCAGAAGGGGCAGTTCATCCCGCAGCCGCACTGGCTCGACACGCAGAGCGTGATGCGCCCCGGGTAACGCATGAGCACCGACTCGACGAGCGCGCCGTCGAAGAGGCGCCAGAGGAACTTGATCGTATCGCCGTCGTCGGTCACGAGCCGCTTCACCTCGGTGAGCAGCGGCGGGAAGAAGGCCGCGGCGAGCTCGTCCCTGCGGTCCTTCGGCAGGTCCGTCATCTGCTCGGGGTCGGTCGTCCGATGCTCGAAGTAGTGCTTCGACAGCTGCTTCGCCCGGAACTTGGGGACCCCCATCTCGACGACCTTCGCCTCGCGCTCGGCGAGCGTCATGTCGGCGAGGTGCGTGTCGGGCTGCTTGACGCGCGGGGAGGCGAACTGCAGGGTCGGGCGGCCGTCCGGGCTGGTCAACTGCTGCCATCCCTCGGCCTTCGGGCGCACCTGCGGACGAGCGCCGGCCTGCGCCGGTCGCGTCTTGATGAGCTTGCCCGGCTCCTGCTGGGCGGGGCGCGCGGGTTTCGCGTCGTGGTTGAGCTTGTTCGGATCCATCGCCTCTATTGTCTCATCCCTCATGAGCGGGCGGTTCGCATCGGTTCCGGGAGCTCAGAACTCTTCGTAGGCGGCGGGATCCTGCCCCTTCATGCGACCGTCCGGCCGCCCGAGTGCCGTGATCGCCGAGACCTCCGCATCGGACAGCGCGAGCTCGGTCGAGGCGAGGTTCTCGCGCTGGCGCTCGGGGTCCCCGGACTTCGGCAGCGGAACGACCCCGCGCGCGACGTGCCAGGCGAGGATCGCCTGCACGGGCGTGACGCCGTGGGCTTCGGCGATTCCGCGCACGACCGGGTGCTCCGCCATCTCGCCCGCCCGGCCGACCGGGCTCCAGGCCTCGGTGATGATGCCGCGCTCGCGGTGGAGTGCGAGCGCCTCCTCCTGCGGGAAGAAGGGGTGCAGCTCGATCTGGTTCACGACTGGCCGAACGCCGGTCTCGCCCTCCAGCCGGTCGAGGTGCTCCGGGAGGAAGTTCGAGACGCCGATGTGCCGCACGAGCCCGCACTCGCGCGCCTCGATGAGCGCGCGCCACGCTTCGACGTACGCACCGACGCCGGGGTTCGGCCAGTGGATGAGATACAGATCGATCGCGTCGAGGCCCGAGCGATAGACGCTCTCTTCGATGGTCCTGAGCGCGGCGTCGTAGCCGTGGTGCCGCCCGGGCAGCTTGCTCGTGACGATGACCTCGGAGCGTTCGATGCCCGACTCCCGCACCCCCCGTCCGACGGCGCCCTCGTTCTCGTAGTTGAACGCCGAGTCCAGCAGGCGGTAGCCCGCTCGGAGCCCGGAGCTCACGGCGTCGGCGCCGGCGACTCCGTTCAACCGATAGGTGCCGAGGCCGATGGCCGGCAGGACGAATCCGTCGTGGGCATGCTGCTCCGTCATGCCTCCACCCTATGCACCGCGGAGGAGACGCGGTAGAGCTCGAGCACACCGGCGATCCCGTCGGCGGCCCACGCGGATCGCTGCAGCGCTGCGGCTCCCCCGTCGCCACGCCGCCTGGAGATCCAGCCCGACACGATCTCGAGATCCCCCGAGGCCCTCAGGTCGTCCTCCACGTGCACCAGCAGCGCGTCGACGGCATCGAACGCGGGCACGGGCTCTCCGGTGGCGGGATCGGCGAGGGTATCGCCCAGGCCGTTCCGCGCGGCGAGCCAGTGCGCGCCGCGCACGACGTCGGCCTGCACCGGGGCGATCGGCTCCCCCGCAGCTCCCTCGCGGAGACCGCGGGTGACCAGGGCGCGGAAGAGCAGCGCGAATGCGACGGAGTCGGTATGGTCGAGCTGCGCGTCGGCGGTGCGGATCTCGATCGTCGGGAACCGTTCGGAGAGCCGGATCGACCAGTTCACGAGCGCCGCGTCGAGCAGCGCCCCCGTCCGCACGAGCTCGTCGACGACGCGGTCGTACTCGGCGGCATCGGCGAAGCGGGGAGGGAAGCCCGAGGTCGGCCACTGCTGGATCGACAGGTAGCGCCAGCTCGCATAGCCCGAGTCGTGGCCGAGCCACAGCGGCGAATTCGCCGTCAGCGCCACGAGCACGGGCGACCACGGGGCGATCCGGGAGATCGCTTCGACCCCCGCGTCCCGCGACGGCACCGCGACGTGCACGTGCGTGCCCGTCGAGTAGTACCGGTCGACCATCCCGCGCATCCGCGCGGCGATCTGCTGGTAGCGCTCCTTCGCGGTCACGCTGCCGCGGATCTCGCCGCCCACGGGCGGCAGCCCCGTCCCCGCGAGCACGAGACCGCGGGCCTCCGCCGCCGCAGCCGCCGCGGTGCGGAACCGCCCGAGCGCATCGAGCGCGTCGCCGGCGACCGCGCAGACCGGGGTGGCCGTCTCGAGCTGACTGTGGAAGAACTCGTGCTCGGCCCGCAGCCCCGCGAGGTCCGCGATGAGACCGACGGCAGCGTCCACGGGAAGCCCCGTGGACGCGTCGAGCAGGAGGTACTCTTCTTCGACGCCGAACGTCGGCGCCCGGGAGGTGTCATCGGCCACGGCGCGACCTGCCCTTCTCGTGGGGGTTCCAGTGTGGCACACGGCTCTCCCGCGCCCCGCACGACGATGTCGCCGTGTTGCGCCTCTCCGATGCGGGCGAGCTATCGGACCGGGGTGCGGAGCGTCGGCCCGGTTCCCCGCTATCCGACCGGGTTGCGGAGCGTCGGCCCGGTTCCCCGCTATCTGACCGGGTTGCGGAGTGTCGGCCCGGTTCCCCGCTATCGGACAGGGTTGCGGAGTATTCCGATCCCCTCGATCTCGACCTCCACCGTGTCGCCCGGCTCGAGGCGGCCCACGCCGGCAGGGGTGCCGGTCAGGATGACGTCGCCCGGAAGCAGGGTGAACGCCTGCGACGCGTGCGCCACGATGCGGGAGAGGGAGAAGATCAGTTGGGCGGTGCTGCCGTCCTGCCGCACCTCGCCGTTCACCCGAGTGACGACGCGGGCGTCGGAGAGATCGGGGTCGGTCTCGATGACCGGCCCGAGCGGGCAGAAGGTGTCGAAGCCCTTGCCGCGCGTCCACTGGCCGTCGGCGATCTGCAGGTCGCGGGCGGTGACGTCGTTGGCGGCGGTGAATCCGAAGACGTACTTCAGTGCGTCCTCCTCGGGCACGTCCTTCGCGACGGCGCCGATGACCATGGCGAGCTCGCCCTCGTGCTCCACGCGATCCGAGATCGCCGGCCGCACGATGGCGTCGCCCGGACCGACGATCGAGGTGTTCGGCTTCAGGAAGAGCAGCGGCTCCTCGGGCAGCCCGCCGCCCGTCTCGTCGCGCATCTCCTCGACGTGGTCGAGGTAGTTCTTGCCGACGCAGACGATCTTCGACCGCGGGATCACGGGCGCCAGCAGGCGCACGTCCTCGAATCGGAACCGGCGGCCCGTCGTGTCGAACCCGGCGATCATCGGGTCGCCGGTCAGCTCGACGATCTCGATCCCGGCACCCTGTTCGGCCTCGTCGAGGATGCCGTACGAGATCTCACCCTCGGCCTGGAACCGCGCGACCTTCATCGGGCGGCTCCCGCGGCCTCGACCGGGGCGAGCGTCTGGAGCCACCCGTGAGGATCCGGCCTGGTGCCGAACTGAATGCCCGTCAGCTCCTCGCGCAGCGACATCGTGAGATCGCCGGGAGCGCCGTCGCCGAAGTCGATCGACAGACCGTCCTCGCCGATGAGGCGCTGGATCGGGGTGATCACGGCGGCGGTGCCGCACGCGAACGCCTCGACGATCGTCCCGTCGGCGACGCCCTCGCGCCACTCGGTCACGGTGATGTCGCGCTCCTCGACGGCGTGGCCACGATCCTTCGCGAGCTGGATCAGGCTCGATCGGGTGATGCCGTCGAGGATGTTGCCGTTGATGCGGGGCGTGAGCAGCGTGCCGTCCGAACGCACGAGGAAGAGGTTCATGCCGCCGAGCTCGTCGATCGTGTCCTCGGTCGCCGAGTCGCAGAACAGCACCTGCGCGCAGCCGTTGGCAGCAGCGATACGCGTCGGCAGCAGCGAGGAGGCGTAGTTGCCGCCGCACTTCGCGGCTCCGGTTCCGCCACGGCCGGCGCGCGCGAGATCCCGGGACAGCCAGATCGAGACGGGCTTGACACCGCCGGTGAAGTAGGCGCCCGCCGGGCTCGCGATGATCAGGAAGCGCGCGCGCTGCGCTGCGCGTACGCCGAGGAAGCTCTCGTCGGCGATCATGAACGGACGCAGGTACAGGCTCTGGTCGGCTCCGGAGGGCACCCAGTCGGCGTCGATCGTGAGAAGCTCGCGCACGGCGGCGAGGAAGTGCTCGACGGGCAGCTCGGGCAGCGCGAGGCGCACGGCGCTCGTGTTCAGACGACGCGCATTCGCTTCCGCGCGGAAGGTCGCGATCGACCCGTCCGGGTGCCGGTAGGCCTTCAACCCCTCGAAGATCTCCTGTCCGTAGTGCAGCACCGACGAGGCGGGATCGACCTGCAGCGGGCCGTAGGGCAGCACCTGCGCGTCGTGCCACCCGTCCTCGGCCGTCCAGGCGATCGAGACCATGTGATCGGTGAACGAATTGCCGAAACCGGGGTCCGCGAGGATCGCCTCGCGCTCGGCTGCGGGCAGGCGGTCGCCTGTAGTTCGGGTGAATGCCAGAGCGGTCATGTGGGTGCTTTCTGCTGGGACGTCGATGGGTCGAACGGCGGTGCGCGGCGCTAGGCGCGGGCCGGGAGTGCGGCGATCACCGCGTCGCCGACCTCGGTGGTCGTGCGCCGCGCGTCGCCGCGCTCGGGGGCCGCAGCGAGGTCGGATCGCACCGCTGCGCGGATGCGATCGCCGGCGTCGGCGAGGCCGAGGTGGTCGAGCATGAGGGCCGCGGAGAGGATCGCCGCTGTCGGGTCCGCCAGCTGCTTCCCCGCGATGTCGGGAGCAGATCCGTGAACGGGCTCGAACATGCTCGGGAACGTGCCGTCGGGATTGATGTTGCCGCTGGCTGCGAGCCCGATGCCGCCGCCGATGGCGCCGGCCAGGTCCGTGAGGATGTCTCCGAACAGGTTATCAGTCACGATCACGTCGAAGCGCGACGGGTTCTGCACCATGTGGATGGTCGCGGCGTCGATGTGCATGTAGTCGACCTGGATCTCGGGGTACTCGGCCGCGACCTCGCCGACGACGCGCTGCCAGGTCGCGCCTGCGTGCACGAGCACGTTGGTCTTGTGGACCCAGGTCAGCTGCTTGCGGGGCCGCGAACGCGCGGTCTCGAAACCGTGGCGCACGACGCGCTCGATGCCGAAGGCCGTGTTGACCGATACCTCGGTGGCGACCTCGGCCGGGGTCCCCGGGCGCAGGCGGCCCCCGTTGCCGGCGTAGGGTCCTTCGGTTCCCTCGCGCACGACGATGAAGTCGACCTCGCCGGGGTTCGCGAGCGTCGACTCGACCCCGGGGACGAGCGTGCACGGGCGCATGTTCGCGTAGTGGTCGAAGTCGAAGCGGAGCTTCAGCAGCAGGCCGCGCTCGATGTTCGCGTCCGCGAGACGGGGGTCGCCCGGCACGCCGCCCACCGCCCCGAAGAGGATGGCGTCGTGCGCGGCGATGGCGGCCTGCTCGGCCTCGGGAAGCGTGTCCCCCGTGGCGAGGAAGCGTTCGGCACCGAGCTTGAACTCCGTGCGCTCGACCACGACGTCGCCGCCCTCGAGCACCGCATCGAGCACGCGTTCGGCCTGCGCGATGACTTCGGGTCCGATGCCGTCACCCGGGATGACGGCGAGCTTGATGGTGCGGGTCACTGAGCGCTCCTCTGCGTACTGGGTCCTTCGTGCACCCGCGCGAGCTCGCGCGGGCAGCGTGCTCCCAGCCTACTCCGCCCGTTCGGCCGACCGCTCATCCGGCCGGCGCATCGCGAAACGCAGTCGCGCGAAGAGCGCGAGGACAGCAACGACCACCGCGCCCCAGGCGAGGCCGAAGACTGCGGAGAGCAGGCTCTCGACGATCCACACGATCGCGCCTGGTGCGGCGTGGATCGCCTCCGTCGCGGCGTGGAGCACTTCGTAGGGCCACGGCACGCCGACCTCGGCCAGGTTGACGACGAGGATGTGGCCGCCGACCCAGAGCATCGCGACGACGCCGACGATGCTGAGGGCTCGGAATACCCAGGGCATCGCCTTCACGAGCCAGGTGCCGATGACCTTGAGGGCCCGCGGACTGCGGCGGCGCAGCCAGAACCCCGCGTCGTCCATCTTCACGAGCAGCGCGACCGAGCCGTAGACGATGATCGTCATGAGCAGGCCGACGACCACGAGCGTCGCGAGCCGCAGCACCCACGATTCGGCGTCGATGTTCGCGAGCGAGATGAGCATGATCTCGATCGACAGCACGAGGTCGGTGCGCACGGCGCTGCCGACGATCTGCTTCTCGTCGACCTCGGTGCGCTGGGCGACCTCTTCGACCGTGTGCTCCTCGCCGCGGCGGGAGCCGATCCAGTGCCAGACCTTCTCGACGCCCTCGTAGGCGAGATAGGTGCCGCCGACGATGAGCAGCCAGGGGAAGATCCACGGCGCCCACACGCTGAGCAGCATGATCCCGACGATGATGCCCGCCTTGTTGAGCAGGGATCCGCGCGCGATCCTCCAGATCACCGGCAGCTCCCGCTTCGGGCTGATGCCCTGCACGTACTGCGGCGTGACCGCGGCGTCGTCGATCACGACGCCGGCGGACTTGGCCGACGCCTTCGCCGCCCCGGCGACGACGTCGTCGATCGAGGCGGCCGCCGCCTTGGCGAGCACGGCGATGTCGTCGAAGAGTGCGAAGAAGCTGGCGCTCACTGGGGCCTTCGTTTCGGTCGGATGGGACGGACGGGTTCGAGCGAAATCCTACCTCGGCCCGTCCGTGCCGGGCCGTCGATCCGGCGGAGGCCGGTTGCGCCGCAGACCCGCACGCACGACACCGGCCCGGATACGACGAAAGCCCCACCCGAAGGTGAGGCTTTCGTGTTCCGGTGACCCCAGCGGGATTCGAACCCGCGTTACCGCCGTGAGAGGGCGGCGTACTAGGCCGCTATACGATGGGGCCGGAGCAGTTGTTCGGCCTCGGGGCTTTCCCCCCGCTGCCGTGGCAACTCATATATCTTTACATACGCCCGCAAGCCGCAGCAAATCGGGCAGTGATTCCCGGGAGTGTCCCGCATGATTCCGCGGATCCCGCCGAATCGGGCCGGGCGTGTCGTCACCGCATGGAGTTCCCGCAGCGCACGGCCCGTCCGAGCGGCCCGCCCGCATTCCTGACCGGGAACGCGTGCGTGATTAGAGTCGATCGCGAACGGCTTCGGCTGTTCGACGTTGCACTTCTCGTTCGGCATCCGCCGATCGATTCCTCAGCGGAGAGGCGGGACCTCATGTCGGACCAGCAGCAGACCATCGGGCGCCCCACCGGAGCGTTCGTCGGAGCGTCGTGGGTGGCGCTCGCGCTCGGCGCCACCCTCTTCTTCATCGGGCTCTGGAACGCGCGCATGCTCCTCTCCGAGAAGGGCTTCTACTTCGCCGTGTTCCTCCTCGGGCTCTTCGCCGCCATCTCGGTGCAGAAGGCGGTGCGCGATCGGGCCGAGCGGATCCCGGTCACCGGCGTCTACATCGGGGTCTCCTGGGGCATGCTCATCGCGGCGCTCGCCCTGATGGCGATCGGCCTCTGGAACTCCGAGCTGCTGCTCTCGGAGAAGGGCTTCTACGGGATCGGCTTCGCCATGAGCCTGTTTGCCGTGGTCGCGGTGCAGAAGAACGTGCGCGACCTCGCCGCGCATCGCGAGGCGCACCCCGAACTGCACACGCGCCCGGAACGCGATGCGCGCGCCGCTCAGCAGGAGCCCCGTCCGGGCTTCCCGAACAGCTGAGGCAGCGGCGCGCGAGCGCTCAGGCCGCTCCCCCGCCGAGTCGGCGTCTCGCCCACACGACCAGCAGGAGGGCGACGCCGACCGTCGCCGCGAGCGCGACGGCGGGAGCGCCGCTCGCTCCCGCCGCCCAGAGCGGAGCGAGCACCGCGCCGAGCAGCGCCGAAGCCAGCGGCCCGTCGAGGATCCACAGGACGACGCGGATCCCGGCAGCGTCGCCGACGGGCGTCGGGATCGGCGCGAGCAGCTCCATCGGGATCGGCCCTTTGAGCACCGCCACGAGCCGGAGCAGCACTGCGACGATCGCCGCCGCGGCGGCGGAGACGAGCACCCCGGCCACCGATGATGGATCGACGCCGACGGCGCCGCTCGCGGCGCCGAGCACTGCCGAGCATGCGCCCCCGACCGCCGCGAGCACTCCGAGTGCACCGGGGAGGACGAGGTGGCACGCGAGGAGCGCACCCGGGCTCAGCGGGAGCAGCGGCGGCGACCCCGAGGCCGCCGCCGCTGCCGCGAGGCCGCGGCACCAGGGCTGGATGCCGAGCGCGCAGGTCACGAGGGCGATCGCGCCGAGCGCGGCGGCGCGCGCGGCCGTGCCGCCGGCCCCATCCCCGTTCCCGGCACCGAGCGCTGCCGCCCAGAGTGCACCGCCCGCCGAGACGGCGACGAACGCCGCGAGGCCGCGCCCGGGGGCGCGCACGACCCCGAGCAGGTCGCGCCGCAGCAGCAGCGCCACGGCGCCGCGACGTGCACCGTCGCGGCGCCGGCCGCGCAGCCGCAGCCGCCTCCCGAGGCGCACAGGGGCTCCGAGTCGGGCGAGCGCGGCGTTCGGGTCGCCGGTGACGGCGAGCACGCGCACGATGTCCCAACGCGCCGCCTGCGCGCGCAGCGCCTCCCAGCGGATCCGCGCCCCGAGCCAGGGCCCGCAGAGCGTCAGCCCGAGCCCGACCCCGAGCGCGATCCAGGTGCCCGCCGAGGCCCACAATCCCGGAGCGAGGCCAGCGCCGCCGGAACCGGGGATGCCGAGCGCGAGCGCGGCCCAGGTCGACCAGGGATCGGGAAGCGCTCCGTCTCCCGCTGCGGGCACCGGCGACGGCCAACGGTCCGAGGCCCGCGCGAGCCGCGCGAGAGCCAGGGCCGCCAGCGCGCCAGCGACCGCCGCGCGCACCGGCCGGCCGAGCTGCCCGACGAGGAGGGCCGCGGCGCAGGTCAGGCCGATCCCGATCCCGGCGGCGCCGAACGCCAGCGCCCACGCGACCGTCGCCTCGCCCCGCATCGTCCGCGCGGCGATCACGAGCGCAGTGACCGCAGCTCCGGCCAGCGCGCCCCAGAGCCCGGCTCGGAGCACCCCGCGGGCGAGCAGCCGCGCGCGCGGAATCGCCGAGGTGTGGAGGAGATCGAGCTGCGGCAGGCTCGGGAGCGCCGGACCGCCGATCGAGCCCGCGAGCACGAGCGCCGCGGTAGCGGCGGTCAGCACCGCCGCGAGCACGGACGCCGGGCCGTCGAGAGCGGATCGCTCGCCGGTCGCGACCGCGGAGGGGAACCCCGGCAGGTCGGCCGCGAGCCCGAGGAGGAGGACCCGCACGGCGGGCGCTGCGACGATGATCGCGAGCATCACGCCCAGGTAGAGGCGGTAGCTCGCCTCGGAGACGCCGAGGCGTTCCGTGCGACGCCGCGACATCGCGCGGATGGCGCCCCGGCGGATCACACGGACTCCGCAGCCCCGACGACCACCTCTCGACCGGCGGCCCTGGCCACCAGCTCCGCATCGTGCGACGCGAAGCCGACAGCCGCTCCGGCGTCGCGCACGCGCTCGATCGCGGCGCCCACGAGCGCCCGCCGATCCGGGTCGAGCCGCTGCTCGGGCTCGTCGAGCAGCAGCACCGCGCACGGGCGCGCGATCGTGACGGCGAGCGAGACGAGCTGGCGCTGACCGCTCGAGAGCTCATGCGGGAAGCGTTCCGCGAGCCAGTCGATGCCGAGCAGCCCGAGCGCGCCCGCCCCGGCGCCGCCCCACGGATGGCGCGCGCCCTCGCCCCAGAGCCCCGAGACGACCTCGAGCTGATCCCGGATCGTGAGGTCGGGGTAGAGCGTCGGCGGCTCGATGAGCGCGGCGATGTCGTCGCGCACGCGCGCGCGGCGCTCGTCGAGGCGTTCGCCCCGCAGCATCGCGGCGCCGGCGGTCGGGCGCACCCGGCCCGCGAGCACCCTCAGGAGCGTCGTCTTGCCAGCGCCGTTCGGTCCCCTGACGGCCACGCACTCCCCCGCCGACAGCGCGATCGAGGTCGGCGGCAGCAGCGAGGCCCCGTCGATCCGGAGCTCCACGGCTTCGGCGACGAGCAGCGCGGCCCGGCGCTCGGGCGCGCTCGTCAGCGTTCCCCCGGATGCGGGCGGAACGCCTTGGCCGGCAGCTGGGGGCCGTCCCAGACCTGGATGACCCCCCACGCGACTGCGGCGATCGGCACGGCGAGCACTGCGCCGAGAATGCCGCTGAGCACGGTGCCGATGGTCAGCGCGAGCAGGATGACGAGCGGGTGCAGCTTCAGCGCCCTGCCCATGAGCACGGGCTGCAGGAAGTTGCCCTCGAGCTGGTTCACGAGCACGACGACGCCGACCACGAGCACGGCGCTCAGCGGGCCGTTGGCGACGAGCGCGACGAGCGCCGCGAGGATGCCCGCGAGTGTCGCGCCGACGAGCGGGATGAACGAGAGCATGAAGACGAGCACCGCGAGCGGCAGCGCGAGCGGGACCTGCAGGATGACGAGGCCGATCCCGATGCCGACCGCGTCGACCGCAGCGACGGCCGCCGTGCCTCGGATGTACGAGCCGAGGGTCGAGACCGTCTTGGCTCCGGCGCGCCTGGCGCGCGACAGCCCCTCGCCCGAGAACGGGCGGAGGATGAAGCTCCAGATCTGGGGGCCGTCCTTCAGGAAGAAGAAGAGCACCACCACCATGAGCACGAACCCGGTGACGAAGTTGGTGACGACTCCGACGCCCGCGAGCGCCCCCGAGCCGAATTGCGCGCTCGTGAGGAAGTCCACGACCGTCTGCTGCCACTCGGCGAGCTGCTCCTCCGAGGGGGCGATGGGCAACGTGTTGACCCACGCGAGCACCTGCCCGAAGCCGTCCTGCGCCTGCGCCGAGAGCTCGTCCCACTGGTCGCGCACGGCCCAGACGATGAGCCACCCGACGCCCGAGAGCAGCAGCACCAGGGCGAGCAGCACGAGCACGGTCGCGAGGGCCGACGGCACTCGCCGCGACCGCATCCACTCCATGACCGGGGCGAACGTGCTCGCGAAGATGAGCGCGAGCAGGATCGGGATGACCACGGTGCTGAGGGTGCGCATGGCGAAGACGACGCCCGCCGTGAGGACGAGGACGATGATGATCTGCAGCGAACGGGTGGCGAGCAGCCCGAACCCGTCGCCCCAGGCCCTGCGATGGCGCACGGCCGGCCCGTCGGTCACCGCCTCGACCGCGGACGCCGCACCCCGGCGCCCTTCGAGTCGGTCGATCCGTGCTGCGAGCTCCCGCGTCGATCGCCATCCGAACATGCGTGCCTCCCGTTCTGTTGCTCCCAGGCTACGGGAGGGAGCCGCGGCTCGGGCGGCTCAGACGGCGCGCGTCGCGACGAACTCCCGGAGCGCTGCCTCGTCGTTGCCCATCTCGGTGACGTGCTGCGGGAGGTCGAGGAGATCGGCGAGGTGCTCGGGCATGCCGATGCGCAGGCCGGTCGCCTCGAACACGATGTCGGGGAACTTCGCGGGCTTCGCCGTCTCGAGCACCAGCATGGGCACACCGGGCTCGAGATGCTCGCGCGCGACCTTCACGCCGTCCGCCGTATGCGGGTCCAGCACGATCCCGCTCTCGGCGTGCACGGCGCGGATCGTCTCGACGCGGTCGGCGTGCGTGCTCGTGCCGCTCTGGAACCCGAACTCGGCCTCGAAGCGCGACTGCTCGGCGGAGAGGTCGATGCGGCCCGTCTCGGCGAGCTCCCGCCAGGCGGCCGACAGCCGCTCGGGATCACGCCCGAGCACCTCGAACACGAAGCGCTCGAGGTTCGACGCCTTCGAGATGTCCATGGACGGGCTCGACGTCGCGTGGGTATCCACTGCGCCGCGCGGCGCGTAGACGCCCGTGCGGAAGAACTCGTCGAGGACGTTGTTCTCGTTGGCGGCAAGCACCAGCCGCCGGATCGGCAGCCCCATGGACTTCGCGGTGTACCCCGAGAGGATGTTGCCGAAGTTGCCCGACGGCACCGTGAACGAGACCTCGTACCCGGCGCGCTCGGCGGCGGGGACGGCGTCGGTGGCCCGCAGCCAGGCCCAGAAGTAGTAGACCATCTGCGCGCTCACGCGGCCCAGATTGACCGAGTTCACCGCGCCCAGGTGGTGCGCCCGCTTGAACTCCATGTCCTCGGACAGCGCCTTCATGAGGTTCTGGCAGTCGTCGAAGACGCCCTCGACGGCGATGTTGTGGATGTTGTCGTCGGTCAGCGAGTACATCTGCGCGCGCTGGAAGTCGCTCATCCGTCCCTGCGGCGACATCATGAAGACGGCGATGCCCTCCTTGCCGCGCAGCGCGTACTCCGCAGCCGATCCCGTGTCGCCCGAGGTCGCGCCGACGATGTTGAGGGTGCGGTCGGAGCGCGCGAGCACGTACTCGAGCGACTGCCCGAGGAACTGCATCGCCATGTCCTTGAATGCGAGCGTCGGCCCCTCGGAGAGCCCCACCAGCGTCACGCGGTCGTCGATCGCGGTGAGCGGCACGACCTCGGCCGCCGCGAAGTTCTCGGCGCTGTAGGCCCGTCGGCACATCGCCGCGAGCTCCTCGCGCGGGATGTCGGTCGCGAGCAGCGCGAGCACCTCGGTCGCGAGCTCTGGGTAGCTCAGCCCCCGCCAGCTCTCGATCTGCTCGGGCGTCACCTGCGGCACCGTCTCGGGGACCACGAGCCCGCCGTCAGTGGCGAGGCCCTCGAGCAGAATCGCGCTGTACGGTGCCGGTTCCATGCCGCCGCGGGTCGAGATGTACTTCACCGATGCTCCTTACACGTCGTGAACTGCCAGTCTACGGGAGGACGTCTGCCCGGCAGGGCACACGGGAGCGGTCGGTGCGCGCGCTCACCACGAGACGGGGAGCGCCTTGCCCTCCTCGTAGCCTGCGGCGGACTGCAGGCCGACGTGCGCGCGCACGTGGAACTCCTGCAGCGTCGCGGCGCCCGCGTAGGTGAACGACGAGCGCACGCCCGACGTGATCATGTCGAGCAGGTCCTCGACGCTCGGCCGTTGGGGGTCGAGGTAGATCTTCGACGACGAGATGCCCTCCGCGAAAAGCTCCTTGCGCGCCCGCTCGTAGGCGTCGAGCGCACCGAAGCGCCCCTGCACCGCCTTCGTGGAGGCCATGCCCCACGACTCCTTGTACTGGCGCCCCTGCGGATCTGCGAGCAGCTCGCCCGGCGACTCGGCCGTACCCGCGAACCACGAGCCGATCATCACGGACGACGCGCCCGCCGCAAGGGCGAGCGCCACGTCGCGCGGATACCGCACGCCCCCGTCCGCCCAGACGTGCGCGCCGAGCTCGCGCGCCGCGTGCGCAGTCTCGAGCACGGCCGAGAACTGCGGGCGGCCGACCGCGGTCATCATCCGGGTCGTGCACATGGCGCCAGGGCCGACGCCGACCTTGAGGATCCCGGCGCCGGCCTCGACGAGGTCGTTGACGCCGTCCGCCGTGACGATGTTGCCCGCGACGATCGGCAGGCCGAGCCCGAGATCTGACACCGCGCGCAGCGCGCGCAGCATGCCGGACTGGTGCCCGTGGGCGGTGTCGAGCACGAGCGCGTCGGCGCCGGCCGCCGCGAGCGCGCGCGCCTTGCCCGCCACGTCGCCGGTGATCCCCACCGCTGCCGCGACCACCAGGCGGCCGTCGCGGTCGAGCGCGGGCGGGTAGATGGTGCGGCGCAGCGCCGAGCGCTCAGACAGCGTGCCGACGACCGCACCGCGCTCGACGACGCAGACGGCCTCCGCCGTCCCGCCGGCGGTCGCCTCGGCCACCGCATCGAACGCGCGGCGCGGGTCGGCGAGCTCGGCCGCGTCGACCATGGCGGCGGGCGCCTGCACGAGGTCGCCGAGCCGCGCGTCCGCGGGGACGGAGGCGAGACGGGACGCGGAGAGCACGCCGCGGACGGACGCGGGGTCGAGCGCGACGACCGGGAGCTCCCCGGCAGCGCCACCGGCCCCGGCGCTCGCGGGCGCCCCGTCCGCGACCACGACGATCTGTCCGGCGGCGACCGGCACCCTGCGCAGCGCGTCGGCCGCGGTCGCCTCCGGCGGCAGGACCGCAGGAGCGTCGAAGGCGACGGGCTGCGCCTTCACCCGGCCGATCGCGAGTTGCATCTCGGCGATCGCCATGTCCTGCGGCAGCACCGCGATCCCGCCCCGCCGCGCGAGCACCGCGGCGAGCCGGGGCCCGGTCACCGAGTTCATGTTCGAGGCGACGAGCGGCAGGGTGGCACCGGTCCCATCGCCCGGCGCGAGCGAGACGCCGAGGCGGCTTCCGACGTCGGAGTGCCGCGGCACGAGGAACACGTCGGAGTAGGTGAGGTCGACCGTGGGCTGCGCACCGATGAATTCCATACGGGCAACGCTACCCGCAGCCGGCGGAGTCGCGGGTCGGATGTGCGACAAGAGCCGCGGATCTCCCGGAATCGGCGGTGATCCGGGATACCGTGGTCACCGAACTCCGATCCACATTTCCTGAGGGGGACCCATGTTCAAGGGCTTCAAAGAATTCCTGATGCGCGGCAACGTCATCGACCTCGCGGTCGCGGTGGTCATCGGCGCGGCGTTCAACGCGGTCGTCGAGAAGGTCGTCGCGTCGATCTTCAACCCGCTCATCAGCACCGTGTTCAAGGCCGAGTCGCTCGATCGGGCGCTCATGGTGACGCTCCCGGACGGCGGCACGCTCGCCTTCGGCGCGGTCCTCGGCGCGATCATCAACTTCGTGATCGTCGCTGCCGTCGTCTACTTCGTGTTCGTCCTCCCGATGAACAAGCTCAAGGGCGCTCCCGTCGAGGAGGAGGCCGGCCCGAGCCAGGAGGAGCTGCTCGCGGAGATCCGCGATCTGCTCCGCGCGCAGGGCGGCGTCGCGCCGGCCCCGGGCGATCACGCCCCGAAGCACTGACCCGCTCCGGGTTCCGGATTCCCGGACGCCGGGGCGTCGCGCAGAACTCGATTCGGCCCCCTTCGCACGTGCGAAGGGGGCCGAATCGAGTTCTGCGGAGGGAGTCCTGCCGCGATCGCGGGCGCGGGGGCCCAGACGGGACGGCCGGGCCTAGCGGCCGCGGGCGTCGACGCGCGCGAGGAAGAGCGCCTCGGTGAGCAGCGACTTGCGGAACGACTCGATGTGCAGCGACTCGTTGGGGCTATGGGCCCTGCCGTCGGGATCCTCGACGCCCGTGACGAGGATCTGCGCCGCCGGGAACTCATCCACCAGCTCCGCGATGAACGGGATCGACCCGCCCACTCCGATGTCGACCGGCTGCTTCTCCCACGCGTCGGCCATCGCGCCGCGCACCTCGGCGACCGCCCACCCGCTCGTGTCGACCTGGAACGCCTGTCCGGTATCGCCGCTCTCGAAGCTCACGCGGGCGCCGTAGGGGGCGTGCGCCTCCAGGTGCCGACGCAGCGCGTCGAACGCGGCCTCGGGATCCTGGCCCGGCGCGATCCGCGCACTGATGCGCACGCGCACGGCGGGGATCAGCGTGTTCGACGCGTTCGCCACATCGGGCGCGTCGATCCCAGTGACGGTGATCGCGGGCTTCGCCCAGACCCGGCTCAGGATCTCGCCGGTGCCGATCGCGCTCACGCCGTCGAGCAGGCCCGACTCCTCGCGCAGACGCGCCTCGTCGTACTCCGGCGTGTCGATCTCGGCCTCGACCAGGCCCTCCACGGCGACCGAGCCGTCGGGCGCCCAGAGCGTGTCGAGCAGCCGGACCGCGGCGAGCATGGCGTCGGGCACCGCGCCGCCGTGCATCCCCGAGTGCAGGGCGTGGTCGAGCGTCCGCACCGTCATGTTGAACGCGACGGCGCCGCGCAGCGCGACCGTCAGCGCAGGGGTCTCGATGTCCCAGTTGCTCGAGTCGGCGACGATGATCGCGTCGGCCGAGAGCAGGTCGCGGTTCTCGCGCAGGAAGTTGCCGAACGACTGCGAGGCCCATTCCTCCTCGCCCTCGATGAAGAGCGCGATGCCGAGATCCAGCTCGTGGCCTGCCGCCTCGGCCGCGGCGGCGAGCGCGCGGATCGCGCCGATGTGCGCCATGACCCCGGCCTTGTCGTCGGCAGCGCCGCGCCCGTAGAGGCGTCCGTTGCGCTCGGTCGGCTCGAAGGGCGGTGTGTCCCAGTCCTCGTCCTTGCCCGGGGGCTGCACATCGTGGTGCGCGTAGAGCAGCACGGTCGGGCGGCCGTTCCTCGGCTCGCGGCGCGCGACCACCGCGGGCTGGCCGAGCTCGGGGGCGTCGGCCCCCTCGGTCCCCGCGATGGGCGCGCGTCGGATGTCGACGACGTCGAACACGCCCGTGTCGCGGAGCAGGTCGGCGATCGCCTCGGCCGAGGCGGCGACGTGCGCCGGGTCGAACGCGGGCCAGGACACCGAGGGGATCCGCACCAGTCGTTCGAGGTCGGCCATCGTGGCACCGAACTGGTCCGCCACCGCGGCGCGCACGCCGCTCTCGATGCCGCCGTCCCCAGCTGCTGCGCCGCCCGCTCCGCCGTCGTGTTCCGTCATGGATCCTGCTCCCTTGCTCGAGACGTCGATCTGCACTGACGTCGATCTGCACTCCGGCCGGGCCCTGCCCCGCCGTTTCCGGCACTCAGCCTAGCGCCGCGCCGCTGCCCCGTCGCTCGACGTCCCGTCGCCCGACGCACCGTCTCCGGGACGCGTCGCTGCGTCGGCGTCAGCGCGCTCGGCGCGCTCGGCCTCCTGGGCCGCGCGCAGCTCGAGCGTCGCGGCGCGCAGCCGGTCCTCGGCGCGGCGCCTGCGATGCTGCGCGAGCGTCGCCGCGCCGTGGACCTCGCGCACGCGGTCGTGCGCCTCGGCGGCGGCCGTGACGATGTAGCTTCCGGCGAGCAGGATCACCTGGGCGGAGAGATTCACCCAGATCAGCAGCGCGACGAGCGCGGCGAAGGCGGCGAAGAGCGGATTCGCGCTCGCGCCGCGGACGAAGAGGCCCGAGAGCTCCTGCAGCACGACCAGTCCCGCTCCGCCGAGCAGCGCACCGCCCCACAGCGCGCGAACCGGCGCGCGCACGCCCGAGAGCAGGCGGAACGCGAGCGCGATCGCGAGCGCGTCGATCGCGAGCATCACGCAGACGCTGAACACGTGGGTGAGCCACCCCACCGCGTCCGCACCCGTGCCGACGCCGATCCACGAGAGCACGGTCGCGATTCCCGCCGGGCCTGCGGCCCCGAGCACCGCCGAGACGACCAGCAGCCCGCCGAACGCGACCGCCACCGCGAAGTTGCGCAGCAGCGCCGAGACGAACGAGGCGTCGTCGTGGAACTCGTCCGCGAGCACCCGGAACGCCGCGCGCAGGCTCCCGATGGCTCCGATCGCCGCGGCGACGAGCCCGACCACCGAGATCGCACCGGCGATCGTGAAGCCGGCGGGCGCGTCGATGCGCTCCGGGTCGACGAGGCGCGTCAACCCGGGCACCGTGCGGTCGAGCGCATCGGCGAGCGCCCCCATCGCTTCAGGGTTGCGGCCGAGCCAGAGCGCGGCGAGCGAGAACCCCAGCAGCACCGCGGCGAAGAGGCTGAAGAGCGCTCGATAGGTGATGCTGTCGGCGAGCTGCGACCCGCGGTGCTCGGCGTACCTGAGGTAGGCGCGCACCGCCCGTCGGCGGAGGGCCCAGGCGATCAGGCGGGGCACGAGCCCGGGAGCCGTCCCCCTCGCGATCGCTCTCCCGCTCTCATGCGTCATCGAAGTCCCCTCTCCTCGGTGTTCACCGCACGTATTCCCTGCGCGTGTTCCCAACCCTGTTCCCGTCCCGTCAGGGCCCCGGGCCGCCGTCGCCCCATCATCCCGCGACCCGCTGACCTCGCGCTCAGAAGAGCGTCGCGGCATCGGAGCCGCCGGCGGCCGGGCCCGTCGCTTCGCGGACGACCACGGCCGCCCCGAGGTCCTCCGACGCGCGGACGGAGGCCGCGAGCAGTTCGGCATCGCCCGGCCGCCCGGGATCGAGCCAGGCGGCGTACGACTCGCGCGGGAGCAGCATGGGCATCCGCGGATGCGTCTCGACCGCCCGGCCGACCGCAGCGCGGGTCACCATCGAATAGCTCAGCAGCGGCGGTTCCTCCGGTCGCCCGGCAGCAGGGGCGACCGGCGAGACGATCGCGGCGATCCCGAACGGCTCGTCGCCCGGCAGGGCGAACCGCACCCCCTTCTCGACGTACCAGCTCGCGGGCAGGATCGCGCGGCGCTGGAAGGCGTCCCGCCACGACCGCAGCAGCCGGTCGTCGCGTGAGTTGAATGCGCTGAACGGTGCGGGGTCCGCCCCGATGTGGAGCCACCACCAGGCGGGGTCGACCCGGCGCTCGCCGAACCCCTCGTGAATGATCGGGTTGAGGTTGCGGGCGCGCCTCCCGGTGATGCGCGCCGTGCCGCCCGAAGACCGGATCCACTCCGCGATGACCTCGCGGCTCTCGGGTTCGTGCATGGGCGGGAGGTCAAAGGTGAGCCCGAACTCGCCGAGGCCGCCTCCGAGGCCGTAGGACGCGCACATGGCCCCACCCTATCCGCCGCGGGCCGCCGCGCGCTCGCCGTGCCGCGCCGGGAGTAGCATGTCGGCATGAGTCTGCGCATCGACCTCGAGCTCGCACCCATGGGACCGGCCACTGCCATCGTGCTGAGCGATGCGCAGGTCGAGGAGCTCGGGGGCGGCCGGCGGGCGGCCGTGCTGGTGACCATCGGCGGGCGCACGGCGCGGCTGCGCCTCGCGCGGATGGGCGGGCTCAACTGCATCGGTCTCTCGCGCGCAGTCAGGGCGGAGCTCGACGTCGAGATCGGCGACGCGGTGAGCGCGCTGATCGAGCTCGATCGTGCGGAGCGCACGGTCGAGCTCCCCGAGGACCTCGCCGCGGCGCTCGATGCCGACCCGCGGGTCCGCGCCGCCTTCGAGCTTCTCCCGTACACCCATCGCAAGGAGGCCGCCCGATCGGTGGCCGACGCGAAGCGCCCGGAGACGCGCGAGCGACGGATCGCTGCCGCCGTGGCCCGGGCTGCGGAGGGGCTCCCCGGAGCCGGGGAAGCGCTCCCCGGGGCCTCGAACTGAACGGAGGCGCAGCGTGTCGATGACCGATGATCTGCTCGGGATCGCACGCGTCTCCGCGCTCATCGAGGCGCTTGAGGAGGCGGTGCCCGACGGCGCGCTGCCGGCGATGCGGGCCGCGGCATCTGACCTCGAGCGGCTGACACTGAGCGGCCGGGCCAAGGCGCTCGCCGCCGCGCTGCTCGCCGACCTCGACGGGGCGTACGCGCCGACCGCCGCGGCGGTGCGGCGCGCGACGGCGCGCGCCGATCTCGTCGACTGGGTGCTCTGGCCTGCCGGCCTCGCCGTGGCGCTCGGCGCGGTGGCGGGGCACGACGGAGCGGAGCACGACGGGGCCGCAGGCGACGGGGCCTCACACGATCATGCTGCGTTCGACGACGCCCTCGACGTGCTGCGGGAGCTCACCCCCCGCATGACGTCGGAGTTCTCGATGCGTCCCCTGCTGCGGCACGACCCCGAGCGGGCGCTCGCCAGAATGTCCGGCTGGGTCGCCGATCCCGACTGGAACGTGCGGCGTCTCGCCTCCGAGGGGACGCGGCCGCTGCTGCCCTGGGGCGAGCGGGTGCCCGCCCTGGTCGCCGATCCCGAGCTCACGCGTCCGATCCTCGACGCCCTGCACGACGACCCGTCGGAGTCGGTGCGCAGGTCCGTCGCGAACCACCTGAACGACCACAGCAGGCGGCACCCGGAGTTCGCGGTGGCGACCGCGCGCGGCTGGCTCTCCGGCGGCGGCGAGCACGCGCCGCGCACGGCCAGGCACGCCCTGCGCACCCTGGTGAAGCGCGGAGACCCCGAGGCGCTCGCACTCCTCGGGTTCCCTCCCGTCGACGTCGCGGTGGCTCCGCTCGAACTCGACGCGCACGCGGTGCCGAACGGCGCATCGATCCGGTTCCGCTCGACGATCGAGAACGTCGGCGACGCGGACGCGCGCCTCGTGATCGACTACGCCCTGACCTTTCCCGACGCACGTGGACGGGAGCGCTCGAAGGTGTTCAAGATCGCACAGCGGGTGCTCGCTCCGGGCGAGCGCACCGAGGTGATCGCGTCCCACTCGTTCCGGCCCATCACGACGCGCCGATACTATCCGGGGTCGTACGCGGTCGCCCTCCAGATGAACGGGGCGCTCCAGCGGCGCGCGGAGTTCTCGGTGCTCGATCCGACGCCGCTCGATCCGACGCCGCTCGATCCGACGCCGCTCGATCCGACGCCGGAGTAGCGGGCGGGAGGAGCAGCCGGGCCGCTCAGCCCTCGAAGGCCGCGGGTCCCATTCCGGCGACGTAGGCGGCCTGTCCGATGTGCTCCGCGGCGTCGACCGAGATGCTGATCAGCCGCGCGCCGCGACTCACGGGCGGGTCCCAGCGGTCGTCGATGATCTCGTCGAGCGCGCCCGGCTCGAGACCGCCGAGGTAGGCGACCTGCGCCTCGACGACCGCGCGGAGGTGCTCCACGAGCAGTCCCGCATCGTCCACGACGACGGCGCGCGCCGCTTCGGGGCTGTGCCCGTAGCCGAGATCGTGCGCAGAGACGCCGAGGCCGAACCGCTCATCGAAGCCCTGCGCGGTCCATACCGGTTCGGCCCCGGAGAGGTGCGAGAGCTGCTCGTCGATCTCGCGCGCCGCGTGCCAGAGCTGCCAGGCGATCGAGTTGTCGTGATGCGGGTGAGCGTTGAGCAGGTCCCGCGTCAGCTTCGGCTGCAGCGCCTCCGCGGCGTGCAGGGGTCGCAGGGCCAGGTCCGTCAGCAGTTCGATCGCGTCCATGCCTCCACGCTAGGCGCGAGACCGCGATCGCGCCAGGCCGATGCCGGGGATCCGGATGCACCGGCTCGCGAGCAGCCCGGACAGGAGCACGCGAGCGCCGCACGGTCAGCCCGCTTCGGGCTCCGCTTCGAGGTCGGCGTCGTCGACGCGTCCGCCTGACTGCTGCGGGCGGATCCAGCCCGTCAGGTCGAATCCCTGGCGCACCGCGGAATCCAGGTAGGCCGCTTCGACCTCCGATGGGATCTCATGCGATCGCGCGAGCAGCCAGAGGTATTCGCGGTCGGGGGTGCCGACGAGGGCCACCCGGTAGTCCGGGTCGATCCGCAGCACCCAGTAGTCCGCCCGGGTGAAGGGGATCCAGCGCAGCCCGGCGGGCAGGAAGCTGACGCGCAGCCTGCCGGGGTGCTCGGGATCGGTCTCCGCCGTTCCGACCGCCCGGGTCGGCCGCCCCTCGGCGTCGAGGCACCGATTGTCGACGAGCACCGAACCGTCCTCGTCGAGCGAGTACTCCGCGGTCACGTCGTGCGAGCCCGCGACCTCGTGCCGCATGGGGAGCCGGCCGATCTCGTACCAGAGCCCGAGATATCGACCGAGTTCCAGGGCCGGAACCGAGGTCACCGGGGCCGCCCCGACGCCGTCCGGGCGCCCCGGATCGCGCGCTCCCGCTCCGTCGTCCAGGGGTGCGCCGTTCGTGTGCATGTTCCGCCTCCGTTCGCTCGGATGGTCCGGCCGGACCGACTTCGCGGGCTCCCCGCGGCCGACCGTGCCGACGGCCGACCGGACCGACGGCCGCGCGCCGAATCTACTCGGTGCGACCCGGTCAGGGAACGGGGTTGACAGCTCCCCCGGCGCTGCCGGTGCCGTCCGCGCGCCCTCGGGTGCGCAGGGCACGCGCGCTCCACCGCCCGTCGGAGGCGCCGACTTCGATCGGGTGCTCGAACGCCCGGGAGATGATCTCCGAGGTCACCACTTCGTCGGCCGGGCCGGCGGCGACCACGTCACCGTGCGCGATCACGACCGCGTGGGTCGTCGACTCGGGGAGCTCCTCCAGGTGGTGCGTCACGAGGATCGTCGTGAGCCGGGGCGCGCTGCGGGCCAGGTCGTCGACCGTCTCGAGGAACTGCTCGCGCGCCGCCACGTCGAGGCCCGTCGTCGGCTCGTCGAGCAGCAGCAGTCCGGGTTCCGAGACGAGTGCTCTGGCGATGAGGGCGCGCCCGCGCTCCCCCTGCGACATGGTGGGCCACACGGCTTCGGCGCGCGCGGCGAGGCCGACCTCGTGCAGCCGGGCCTCCGCACGAGCGATCTCCTCCATGGTCGGGCACCACCGCATCGGCAGCTCGATCGTGCCCGAGATACCGGTCAGGACGACTTCGAGCGCGGTCAGCGGCGACCGGACGGGATGGCGCGGGTTGACATGACCGATCCCGCGCCGCAGCGACTGGAGCTCCACGCGACCGAGACGCCGACCGAGCACCTCAACCGTGCCGGACGTCGGGTGCTGCTGCGCTCCGCAGAATCCGAGGATCGTGCTCTTGCCCGCGCCGTTCGGGCCGAGCAGCGCCCAGCGCTCCCCCTCCCGCACCGTCAGGTCGATCCCGTGGAGGATCTCGACCCCGTTGCGGCGGAACGTGACCCCGCGCAGCGCGAGCACCGTCTCTCGCGCGCCGCTCACAGGAACGCCTCACGCAGCGACCGGAGGTGCGCTCGGCTGAGCGCCGCCGCCGCGACGGCGTCGCGATCCGCGATCGCGTCGGCGAGCCGCGCGTGCTCGGCCTGGTCGACATCGCTCCCGAAGCTCTCCCGGATCCTGAGCATCTCGATCATCGCCTGGCGCACGCGGGGCGTGACGCCGTCGAAGAGCTCGAGCAGGATCGGATTGCCCGCCGCCGCGACGATGCTCCGATGGAACGCGGTGTCGGCGTCGACGTGCTCCTCGATCCGGCCGCGCCGCGCCGCGCGATCCGCGAGGGCGCGGCGGATCGCGCGCACGCCGGCGGGGCTCCGCCGCTCGGCCGCGAGGGCGGCCGCCTCGGTCTCGATCGCGACCCTCGCCTCGATCACGGCGATGATGTCGGCCCGGATCACGACGTCGCCCCAGTCCTCGCGGGCGTCGAGCGCAGTGACGAACACGCCGGACCCCTGCCGCGACGCGAGCACGCCGCGGCCCGCGAGCTTCCGGATCGCCTCCCGCACGGTGGACCTGCCGACACCGAGCTGCGGCGCCAGCGTCGTCTCGCCCGGCAGCTTCTGCCCGAGCTCCCATTCGCCCGCCCGGATCCGCCCGAGCAGCAGCTCGGCGGCCTGATCCGCGAGCGGCGCCCGCTGGACTCCCGTCATCCCACGCCTCCTCTTCCGATCTCCGACTCGACGTGGCCACCCTACCAGCAGGTTCGCATTACTCCTCAACTTGTCTGAGGACTTGTGGTACAGTCGACCGCATGCACCTCCCCACGCTCCGGCTTCTCCGCCACGACGGGACCTCGCCAGACCGGCACCCCGTCGTGGGCAGCACCGCCGCGCAGATCTGAGCGCGAGCGCCGGCCGGTCGCACCGAGCGGCGCCGCGGATCGGCGCCGCGGACCGAAGGAGGATCCATGCCCGCACCAGTCGACACCCCGTTCCCCACGCTCAGCACTCCGTTCCCCACGCTCAGCACTCCGTTCCCCACGCTCAGCACTCCGTTCCCGACGCTCAGCACCCCGGCGGGGCGCGTCCCCGATGGCGCTCCGGCGTGGAACCGGCAGCGCTCGTCCCAGATGCCGTCGCATCGCTACCGGAACGCGTTCGACCGCGTCGACGTCCCGCTCGCCCCGGACGAGCGCACCTGGCCCAGCGCCCGACTGAGCGCAGCACCGCTCTGGGTGCCGGTCGACCTGCGCGACGGCAATCAGGCGCTCGCCGAACCCATGGATCCCGCGCGCAAGCGCCGGTTCTTCGAACTCATGATCGCGATGGGCTACACGGAGATCGAGGTCGGCTATCCGTCCGCATCGCAGACCGACTTCGACTTCGTGCGCCTGATCGCCGAGCAGGGTCTCGCGCCCGCCCACGTGACGATCGTCGTCTTCACGCCCGCGCGGAGGGACCTCATCGAGCGCACCGTGGCGTCGATCGCCGGGATCCCGAACGATGTCGTGATCCACATGTACACCGCGACCGCACCCGCGTGGCGCGAGACGGTCCTCGGTCGCGACCGCGACGCGCTGAAGGACCTCATCCTCGCCGGCGGTCGGGACGTGCTCGAACTGGCCGGGCACCTGCCGAACGTACGATTCCAGTTCTCGCCCGAGGTCTTCAACCTCACCGAACCCGACTACGCGCTCGAGGTCTGCGACGCCATGACCGAGCTCTGGGACGCGCGCCCCGAGCGACCGGTCATCGTGAACCTGCCCGCGACCGTCGAGATCGCGACCCCCAACATCTACGCCGACCAGATCGAGTACATGCACCGGCGACTCGCCCGCCGCGACGGCGTGATCCTCTCGGTGCACCCGCACAACGACCGGGGCACCGGGATCGCCTGCGCCGAGCTGGCCGTGCTCGCCGGCGCGCAGCGCGTCGAGGGCTGCATCTTCGGCAACGGCGAGCGCACGGGCAACGTGGACATCGCGACCCTCGCACTCAATCTGCACGCGCAGGGGGTCGATCCGATGATCGACTTCTCGGACATCGACGAGATCCGCCGCACCGTCGAGCACTGCAACCGCATCGAGGTGCATCCGCGGCACCCGTACGTGGGCGACCTGGTGCACACCGCATTCAGCGGGACGCACCAGGACGCGATCAGGAAGGGCTTCGCGGAGCATCGCGCACGAGCCGGCGCGACGGGAGTCCCCGAGCACGACCTGGAGTGGCGGGTGCCCTACCTCCCGATCGACCCGGCGGACCTCGGCCGCGGGTACGAGGCGGTGATCCGGGTGAATTCGCAGTCTGGCAAGGGAGGCATCGCGCATCTGCTCGAGACGGCGTACGGGATCGAACTGCCGCGCCGCTTCCAGATCGATCTCGCGCGCCGCGTCCAGCGGCACACCGACGGCTCGGGAACCGAGGCCGACGCCGGCGCACTGTGGGAGATCCTGCGCCGGGAGTACCTCGACGCGACCGAGCCGCGAGTCGAGCTGCTCGCGTACCGCGCCGAACAGGTCGCCGACGGAACGGACACGACGCTCGAGTTCTCGGTCGACGGCAGCGCGCATCGCGCGATCGTCCGATCGGCGGGCCCGGTCGAGGCGTTCGCCCGAGCCCTGTCGGAGCGCGGGATCGCCATCGATGTGCTCGGACTGCACCAGACCAGCGTCGGCTCGGGCAGCCGGAGCGACGCGCTCACGCTGCTCGAGTACCGTGACGCCGACGGCGCTGCCCAGTGGGCCGCCGGCCGCGACGCCTCGGTCCTGGGCGCGAGCCTCGCGGCCGTCGCGCGCGCAGCGGGGTCGACCCGGGGGTGATCGCCGAGCCCGCCGCGAGCGTTCGGCCGGCCGGCCGCTCCGTTCGCGGCGGAGCGGCCGGCGAGGCCCCGATCACCGGGCGCGACGCCCGGCGAAGGCCAGCGCGGAGAGCGCGAGCGCGCCCACCAGCAGACCGAAGTCCCTGAGCGCGATGTCGAGGTATCCCCCGACGCTCACGAGACTGACGATGATCCCCGCGAGCCACGCCGCGACGAGCAGGCCACCGAAGCGCGGCAGGATGGCGACGACGAGCCCGGCGACGATCTCGACCGCGCCGATGATCATCATCGCGTTCCGCGCATCCCCGGGGATGACCGCGTCCATCCAGGGTGCGAGGTATCGCTCCCAGTCGGCGGTGAGCACCCGCGCGAACTTGTCTGCGCCGAACAGGATCGGCGCGACCGTGAAGACGCCGCGCAGCAGCAGGAAGGCCAGCCGGTTCCCGTCCCGCAGCAGGCCGACCCTGCGGCCTCCCGGAGCGGCGGCTCCGAGAGGCGTGCCGGCCGCTCGGGCTCGGTGCGACGGCGCGATGGATGCGTTCGACATGATGTCCACCTCTTCGTACGACTCATGATTCTAACGGATGAATACTTACACGATAGAACTCATGCCATCTATCGTCAAGATTTCCCTCTGTTAGAATCGCGCCATGGAACTGCCGAGCGATGTCGGCGCCATCGCGGCGCTGTCCGACCCCGTGCGCCGCGATCTCTACGAGTTCGTCGCGTCGTGCGCGCAGCCGATCGGCCGCGAGGCCGCGGCCGCCGCGGTCGGGATCTCGGCGCACCAGGCGAAGTTCCACCTCGAGCGGCTCGTCGCGGCAGGCCTGCTCGACACGGAGTTCCGTCGGCTCAGCGGGAGAAGCGGCCCAGGGGCCGGCCGGCCGGCGAAACTCTACCGGCGCACCGACGACGAGTTCCTCGTCGCGCTGCCCGAGCGTCGCTACGATCTGGCGGGAGGCATCCTCGCGAGCGCCATCGAGCGCGCCGCCACCGGGCTCGCGCTCGAGGACGCGGTCTCGGAATCGGCATTCGCCGCGGGTGCGGCGGCGGCTACTGCCGCCGCGGGCGCGGCGCGGCACGATGGCGTATCGGGAGCGGCGTCGGACGGAACCCCGGAAGGAGCCGATCCCGGCGCGGTCGCGCGTGCCGCGAGGGTCCTCGCGACGGCGGGCTACGAGCCTGAGGTCGTTGCAGCGACGGAGGCGACGGACGCCGCCGAGGCCGTTCGCCTGCGCAACTGCCCGTTCGACCGACTGGCCCAGGAGCACACCGACCTCATCTGCGGCGCCAACCGGCACTTCGTGCAGGGCATGCTCGACTGCTCGGGATGCACCGGCCTGCACGCCCGACTCGACCCGCAGCCGGGGTACTGCTGCGTGAGCGTGCGAACCGGCGGTGCAGCTGACGAGCGGTAGCGGCTCCTCGCTGCAGGCACGTGCCGGTCGCGGACTTCCCGGCGATCACCCGGGCGCAGCCTCCCGAGCGGGACGGCGTCTGCGCCGGAGTCACCCGTCCTCAGGTGCGTCGGAGCCGGCACCGTCCCGGTCCGCCCTGCGGCGCTTCGCCGCTGCGACGCCGAGCAGGATCGCCGCGAGGACGATCACGCCGCCGGCACCGATGAGCCAGGGCGTCACGTTCGTCCCGCCCGTGCGCTCGAGGGCTCCGGGGCCCGACGCGGCCGGGCGCTCCGCTTGCGCGTCGGCGCCGACGGAATCGCTCCCCGCGCCGCCTGCACGCGAAGCGGCATTCACAGCCGCATCGGCGCCCGTGCCGTTCGCGCCCGCGCCGTTCGCGCCGGTACCGTTCGCGCCGGAGGCGTTCACGCCGGTGCCGTTCGCGCCGGAGGCCGCACTGGACGCGCCTGCACCGGGTTCAGCATCGGATTCCGCGTCGATATCCGTCGAGGACCCCGGGTCGCCCGATACCGTGTGCGCGACCGCGCAGTCGCCGCACGTGGCGCCGAGGGTCCCGGCCCGCACCGAGACCGGAATCCCGGCCCCGGACGCCTCGGGCAGCACCGTGGCCGCGAACGCGACCTCCGCACGCCTTCCCGATCCGGTCTCGGGCACGGTCCAGGTGAGCGTCGAGCCCGAGAGCGCGAGCCCGGTCGGCAGCGACGAGGCGTCGACCGCAGCGCTGCGCAGCAGTTCGCCGAGGTCGACCGCGACCGTCGCGCCGGCGAGCGGTACCCGGCCGGTACTCGACGCGGTGACCCGGTACTCGATCGTCTCGCCCGGGTCGACGACGCCCTCCTGCGGCTCGCCCGCGAGGTCGAGGCTCCAGGCGCCCGGCCAGGCGGGCTTGTCGGCATCGAAGATCCAGTCGTCGAAGAACGGCTCGAGGTCGTGCCCCGAGAGCTCCTCGGCCAGCGCCCGGAAGTCGGCCGTCGTGCGGCTCGTCCCCGCGTTGCGCGCGTTCCACTCGGTGAGCAGTTGCGCGAACACCTCGGGCGTGAGCGCCTGCTGCAGTGCCTCGGAGGCCATCGCCGCGCGACGGTGGGTCTGCCATCCGAAGAGGTCCGCCGGGTCCTCCATGCCAGCGGGGGCGATCGTCCATTCGGCCGCAGCGGTCGGGCGGGAGCTCCACTGGCCGAACAGCGCCTCGCCCGCCGGTTCCTCGCCGAGCACCTCCTGCGCGAACCTGGCCGAGGCGTACGTCGCCATGCCCTCGCCGATCCAGATGCTGTTCCAGTCGGCGGGGCTCACGGAGTCGCCGAACCACTGATGGGCGAGCTCGTGCACGAGCGTGCCGAGCGACACGTCGCCCTCGAAGTACGGGCGGTCCTGGGTCTCGAGGGCGTAGCCGAGGTCGGTGACGTCGACGACCACACCGGTGCTGCCGCCGGGGTACGGGCCGTACATGCCCTCGAGGAACCGGATGATCTCGCCGATCCGCGCACGGTTCGCCGCTATGCTCTCGCGCGCCTCGGAGCCGATCGCGGGATCGACGAAGCTCCACTCGGGGATCGTGGAGCCGTCCGAGAGCTCGACCTCGTCCTCGATGACCTCGTAGCCGCCGATGGACACCAGGCTCGCCATCGTCGACATCGGCCGCTCCTGCTTCCAGCTCCAGGTGGTGGTGCCGTCGCCGAGCGGCGTGCGACTCACCAGCTCGCCGTTGCTCACCGCGGCCGCTTCCGTGTCGCCGATCCGGTCGGGGATCGTGATCGCGACGTCGAAGGTCGCCTTGTCGGCCGGCGTGTTGTTGCTCGGGAGCCAGGTCATGGCGCCGACCGGCTGACCGAGCGCCGTCGCACCGTCATCGGTCGACACCCACCCCTCGAAGGATCCGTCGGGGTCGATGTGCGTGGTCGGTCGCCCCGAGTAGACGACCTCGACCGTGAACTCCCCCTCGGGGACGGCCTCGACGGGGACCACCTCGAGCTTGTGGGCCGTCTTCGCCGGATCCGCGCTGCGGCTGAACGACGACGCGTCGACCCCGTTCACGCGCACCGCGTCGACGCTGAGGCCTTCGAAGTCGAGCGAGAACGATTCCAGCGGAGCCGCCGCGGTCGCCGTGAGCGTCGCCTCCGCCGAGATCGTCCCATCCTCCCGATAGACGAGACGCACGTCGTAGTGCTCCGCGTCGTAGCCGGTGTTCCCGATCCCGGGGAACAGGGAGTCGCCGCTCGACGGCTCGCCCGGGATCGGATCGGCCGCCTGCGCGGCGCTCGTGCCGATCGGTACGGCTACGGAGAGCGCCGCTGCGGCGACGAGTGCGAGGCCCGCTCTCCGGGCACGCCGGTGCATCGTGTCGAGCATCTTCGATCACACTTTCTGGCCGACGACGGAGGCATGGCGCCGGCGCCTGCGGCGGGGTCGGGCGGGCGGTGGGCCCCGAACGGGGCCATCCCTCATACGCTATCGACGCCCGCCTGCCCGGGCAAGGGATCCGCTGCCAGGGTGGCCGCTGCATCCGACCCGACGGTCCCGGCCGCGTGCGACTCCGAAGCCCGCCCCTCGGCGAGACTCGCGAGCCGCCGCAGCGTCTCGCGGTTGCGCGGCCCGAGCGCGAGGTCGGCGAGCAGCCCGGGCACGAGCCGGGCCGGCCCGCGCTCCGCGTACTCGCGCATGCGCACCACGCAGCCCCCGTCGCGCGGCGCCACGTCGATCTCCACGCGCGCCTCGCCGATCGGCCAACCCCTGGCTCGCATCACCATGCGTCGCGGCGGCTGCCATTCGACCGAGCTCGTCGTGTCGTCGAGCAGCAGGGGCCACGTGCCGACCGAGTGCCTCAGGCGGGCGCCCGGCTGCGGCCAGGCGCGATCCACATCGCGCATCCGGGCCGCTCCGACGACCCACGTGGGATACAGCCATCCGTCGGCGAGGACCTCGAACACCGCCGAAGCATCGCAGCGGAACCAGCGGTGCACCGTCGACATTCGCGCCTCCGTTCCGGGGCCGCATCCGGCCCGCTCGGTCCCCAGTCTGGCCGAAGGGACCGCGATACGGCGGGGCCTTGACAGCGACGGCGCGAGCGCACTCGCCCGCCGTCCCTCGCGGGTGCGAGCGCGCGGGCACGGCGCGAAGGCGTCGAGATCCGCGTGTGATAGCTTCGGGCGATGGCCCACCTGGATCTCTCGGCGATCGGGTACACGCTGCCCGACGGGCGCCCGTTGCTGCACGATGTCTCCCTCCGCGTCGGAGCGGGCGAACGCGTCGCGCTCATCGGAGCGAACGGCGCCGGGAAGAGCACGCTTCTGAGGATCGCCCTCGACGAGGTGTCGCCCGACGAGGGCGCAGTGGCGCGCAGCGGCAGCGTCGGGGTCATGCGGCAGTTCGTCTCGGGAGACTCGGTGCGCGAATTGCTCCTCGCCGTCGCACCGCAGCGCATCCGCGATGCCGCGGCCCGGGTCGACCGCGCGGAGCACGCGATGCTGGAACACGGCACGACGGCCAAGCAGATGGCCTACGCGAACGCGATCACGGCATGGGGCGAGGCCGGCGGGTACGATATCGAGGTCTTCTGGGACGTCTGCACGACCGCCGCGCTCGGCATCCCGTACGAGCGGGCCGTGGACCGACCGGTGGAGACCCTCTCCGGGGGCGAGCAGAAGCGCCTCGTGCTCGAGGCGCTGCTGCGCGGTCCGCACGACCTGCTCGTGCTCGACGAGCCGGACAACTTCCTCGATGTGCCGGCCAAGCGCTGGCTCGAGGGCCAGCTCCGCGCTTCCGAGAAGAGCGTCCTCTTCGTGAGCCACGACCGCGAGCTGCTCGCGCGCTCCGCCACGGCCATCGCGACGCTCGAGCTCGGAGCGGCCGGCAGCACCGCGTGGATCCACTCCGGCGGCTTCGGCACCTACCACGCCGCCCGCACGGCTCGATACGCCCGCCTCGACGAGCTGCGCAAGCGCTGGGACGAGGATCACGCCCAGCTGCGCGCGCTCGTGCAGATGTACAGGACGAAGGCCGCGTACAACTCCGACATGACCTCCCGGTACCGCGCCGCCCAGACCCGGCTCAGCCGGTTCGAAGCCGCAGGCCCGCCGCACGAGCAGCCGCGCGAGCAGCGCCTCGAGATGCGATTGCGCGGCGGCCGCACGGGCAAGCGCGCCGTCGTCTGCACGGGACTCGAGCTGTCCGGGCTGATGTTCCCGTTCGACGCGGAGGCATGGTACGGCGACCGGATCGCGGTGCTCGGGTCCAACGGCTCCGGGAAGTCCCACTTCCTCCGTCTGCTCGCGGCGGGCGGCAGCGATCCGGATCCCGAGCACGAACCCGTCGGCGAGGTGGCGATCGCGCCGGTCGCGCACGAGGGCACGGCCCGCCTCGGCTCCCGCGTGCGCCCGGGGTGGTTCGCGCAGACTCAGCGCAGACCGGACCTAACCGGTCGGACGCTGCTCGAGATCCTGCATCGGGGCGACGAGCACCGCGCGGGGCGCGCACGCGAGGAGGCCGCCCGAGTGCTCGCCCGCTACGAGCTCGCGCAAGCCGCCGAGCAGACCTTCGACTCCCTGTCGGGCGGACAGCAGGCGCGGTTCCAGATCCTGCTGCTCGAGCTGGGCGGGGCGACGCTCCTGCTGCTCGACGAGCCGACCGACCACCTCGATCTCGAGTCGGCCGAGGCGCTGCAACAGGGCCTCGGCGCGTTCGACGGCACCGTCATCGCGGTGACCCACGACCGGTGGTTCTCGCGCGACTTCGACCGGTTCTGGATCTTCGGAGCGGACGGAGAGCTCCGGGAGTCGGAGGTTCCGGTCTGGGACGAGGGACGGGTGGTGCGGGAGCGCGGCTGACCCTTCGCTCCCCGCCCGCTCGGCCCGGCGCGCTCACTGCGGGTGCGGCGACTCCCCCGCCTCGAGCATGTCGATGGCACGCGCGAGGCGACGGGCGCGCACGACGTCGTTCGTGGCCGTCATCAGGCGGTGCAGCACGGCGTAGCGATTCGCGCCGCTGTACGCGGCGAACGCCGCCGCGGCGACGGGCGAGGCGGCGAGCGCCCGCGCCAGGTCCTCCGGCACCTCCGCGGTCCGCGAACCGGCATACGCGCGGTCCCATCGGCCGTCGGCTCGAGCGCGCTCGATCTCGGCGCGCCCGCGCTCGCGCATGCGCCCCTCTGAGATCAACGCCTCGACGATGCCGATGTTGCGCTGCGACCACATCGACGCCCTGCGCCTGGGAGTGAACCGCTGACGGAACGTCGCCTCGTCGATCCTGCCCTTCTGCCCGTCGATCCACCCGCTGCACAGGGCCTCCTCGAGCGCCTGCGCATAGGTCAACGACGTCGGCGCGGACGCGCCCTTCTTGGCGAGCACGAGCCAGACCCCGTCCGAGGTCGATTCGTGGGCGTCGAGCCACTCCCGCCAGGCGGCGGCGTCGGCGACCGTGAAGAGTTCGGGCATCGCATCGGTCATGGTCCCATGCTACGCAGCGGAGCGGGTCGGCGCGCGGGCGTCACCCGCGCGCGTGCCCGAGGCGCCAGTACCCCGAGAACACGATGTGCTGCTTCCCGATCCCGCGATCGTCGACGAGGTGGCGACGGATGCGCTGCACGCCGTCCCGTTCCCCGCACACCCACGCGCTGGCGATGTCGGGCGGCAGGGCGGCGTCGCGCACCGCGCGCTCCAGGGCGATACCCGGCCGGAGCCCTCCGCGATCCACCCAGTCGACGCGGGTCGGCGCATCGAAGCGCTGCCGCTCGGAGCGCTCGGGGATCTCGATGAAGACGCGCGTCGGCCCGGCGTGCCGGGTCGTTTCGAGGATGGCCGCGATCGCGGGGATCGCGGACTCGTCTCCGATGAGGAGGCGCGCGCCCGCGGCCGCGGCCGGGACGTACAGCGCCGTGCACTCCCGGATCCCGAGCCGCGTACCCGGTCTCGCCCGACGGGCGAAGCGCGTCCCGGGGCCCTCGTCGCCGTGGACGATGCAGTCGATGTCGATCTCGGCGCGCTCGGGGCGATGGGCGCGCAGCGTGTACCAGCGCAGTTCGGGCCGCAGCTCCTCGGGGATCTCGGCGACTGCGGCCCGGATGTTCGGCCCCGCGGTCGGATCGGGGAGCACGAGCGGGGCGTCGTCCCCGGCCGGAAGAAGGAGGCCCAGGTACTCGTCGGGGCCGACGGGCCGGTAGTCGGCGAGCTCGGGTGCCGCCACCGTGATCCGGCGCATGCGCGGCGTGAGGTCGCGCACGGCGCGCACCTCCGCGGCGAAGATCCTCGCGCCCGTGCGCGTCGACCGCCGCGGCCCGCGCGACGCCGCTCCGTGCACCTCAGCCACGGCGCCCGCCTTCGCGCCAGAGCAACCAGAGGAAGAAGGCGCCGCCGAGCGTGATCGTGACGACGCCGACCGGGATCGGAGCGGCGAACGCGTGCTGCGCGACGAGGTCGGCGGCCATGAGCAGGGCGGCGCCGACGAGCGCCGGGGCGAGGAACCCGGATGCCCTCGCGAGGCGTCGCGCGATGTGCGGGGCCACGAGCGCGATGAAGGAGATCGGGCCGGCCGTCGCCACGGCGAGTGCGACGAGGAGGGTCGCCGCTGCGAGCAGCGCCCAGCGGGTGCGGGCGGCGCGCACGCCGAGCGACGCCGCCGTGCTCTCGCCGAGTTCGAGCATGCGCGTCGCCGGTGCGCACGCGATGACGAGCGGCGTCACGGCCACGAGCCCGAGGGATGCGGGGAGCGCATCGGACCACCCGCTGCCCTGCAGGGAGCCGACGAGCCAGGTCTGCGCCGTCACCGCGCTCGCCACGAACACCTGTGTCAGCACGTAGTCGACCACGGCCATCGCCACGGCCGACAGCGCGATGCCCGTGAGGATCAGCTGGACTCCGTGCAGCCCGGATCGGAGCGTGAGCAGCACGATCGCGACCGCAAGCAGCACCGCGCCGACCACGGCGCCGATGGCCGCCTGCTGCAGCGATCCTCCGAGCACGAGCAGCACGATCACGGCGCCCACCGAGGCCCCGCTGCTCACGCCGATGACATCGGGGCTGGCCAGCGGATTGCGGGTGAGGCTCTGGAAGACGGCACCGGCGACGGCGAGACTCGCACCGACCACCAGCGCCACGAGCGCGCGCGGCAGTCGGCGCCCGAGCACCATGAACTCCGTCATGCGGTCGGGCGGATGACCCGCGAGCGTCTCGACGAGGGCCGGCGGCGTCACCGCGAACTCCCCGATCACGAGCGACCCCAGGAGCAGCAGTGCGACGAGGCCCAGGAGCGCACCGCAGACCGCCACCGCGCGTCGCCGGTACCGCACCGACCAGCTCCCCCGCCGCGACACGATCACCCGCACCTCGGGCCCGAGCGCGTGTTCGCGCACCCGCACGGCGCTCATGAGAGCCTCGCCCGGCGTCGCCCCGAGATGAAGGCGATGAGCAGCGGCCCGCCGACGAGCGCCGTCACGACCCCCACCTGCACCTCGGCGCCGCGCCCGATCACGCGCCCGGCGACGTCTGCGATGAGGAGCAGCGCGGGAGCCGAGACGAGCGAGAGCGGCAGCACCCATCGGAGGTCGGGGCCCACGACCGACCGCACGAGGTGCGGCACGACGAGCCCGACGAACGAGATGGGTCCGGCGAGCGCCGTCGCGGTGCCGCAGAGCAGCGTGACGGCGACCAGCACGAGCGCACGGACCGCCCGGGGACGCACGCCGAGCGCGATCGCGCTGTCGTCGCCGAGCGACATGAGGTCGAGCGCCGGTGCGAGGCACAGCGCGAGCAGGGTTCCGGCGGCCACGAACCCGAGGAGCGGCAGCGCCTCCTCGAGCGGACGCGCCGTCAGCGACCCCACCCGCCAGAAGCGGAACGCGTCGAGCGCGCGCTCGTCCGTGAGCACGAGCGCCTGGGCCGCACCGACGAGCACGGCGGAGAAGGCCACCCCGGCGAGCGTGAGGCGCACCGGCGACCCCGCGGCGAACCGGCTCGCGGAGAACCCGAAGACGACTGCGGCGGCTCCGGCCGCCCCCGCGAGCGCGAACCAGATCGTGTAGGCGGAACCGAGCGCCCCGAAGGCGCTCAGGCCGAGCACGACGCCGAAGGACGCGCCGGCGTTGACGCCGAGCATGCCGGGATCGGCGATCGGGTTCCGAGTGAGCGCCTGCATGAGCACTCCGGCGCCGCCGAGCGCGGCCCCGCAGACGATCGCGTTGACGGTACGGTTCACGCGCAGCGTGCCGACGATGCCCTGCACTCCGGCGTCGCCGCCGCCGACGAGCGCCCCGACGACCTCGTCGAACGGCACGAACCGCGCGCCGACGGCGAGGCTCAGCACAACGCAGAGCGCGAGCAGCGCCACCGCGGCCGGAAGCACGCCGAGGGCGCGCGTGCGGGACGGCCGCCGCGGACGGGTCTCCCGTGCCTCCGGGTGTTCCCTGACCTCGGGAAATGCGGTCATGTTTGGCTTACCTAACCTTCATCAGATAAAGTTGCATCCCGTGAATCGTACAGCCTTCGGACGCCCCCGATCCATTCTCGCCACGGCAGCCGCCCTCGCGGCAGCACTGCTCGCGACCGGCTGCAGCGCCGCGCCGGGCGCAGGCGACGCGCCGGCGGACGGCGCGGGATACACCGTCGAGCACGCGATGGGAGAGACCGCGCTCGTCGACGTACCCGAGCGGATCGTGGTGCTCGATTCGCCGCACCTCGACGCGCTCGTCGCACTCGGCATCACCCCGGTCGGCGCCCCTGAGATCGGCGAGGGCCGGGGCTTCCCCGCCTACCTCGCGGACGAGCTCGACGAGACCGCACCCGTCGGGTACATCGCCGAGCCCGACGTCGACGCGATCGTGAATCTCGAGCCGGATCTGATCCTCGGCTCGAAGGTGCGCCACGAAGCCCTGTACGAGGAGCTCTCCGCGATCGCGCCGACGGTGTTCTCGGAGGACACCGGCACCAACTGGCACGAGCAGGCCGACCTCACGGCCGCAGCGGTCGACCGGAGCGACGAGATGGCTGAGCTGATCGCGGATCTCGACGCTCGCGTCGCCGAGGTGGGCGAGCAGGTGGGGGCCCGGGGCAGGACCGCCTCGATCGTCCGCTTCCGGGAGGACAACTTCCGCCTCTACGGCCCGGGCACCTTCTCGGGTTCGCTGCTCAGCGCGATGGGATTCGACCTCGGCGAGCGCGACTGGAACGAGTGGTCGATGATGGAGCTCAGCCCCGAGCTCTACGAGCAGATCGACGGCGACGTCGTGTTCTACATGAGCCCGGGCGGGGACCCGACCGCCACGACGCAGCAGCGGGTCGCCGACCTCTGGTCGGCGCTGCCTGCGGTCGCCTCGGGCGACGCCCACGAGGTGGAGGACGATACCTGGATGGTCGGAATCGGCGTGCTCGGCGGCAACCTCGTCGTCGACCAGGTCGAGGATCTGCTCTCCTGAGCGCGCACCCGCGCGCACGAGCCCGAAGCCGGAACCGATGACCGCTCCCTCCGTCCAACCGCTGCTGGAAGCACGGGATCTCGTCGTCGCCTACGACCGCAAGGTGGTGGTCGACGGGGTCGACCTCGAACTCCCCGAGGGGTCGTTCACCGTGATCCTCGGCCCGAACGCATCCGGGAAGTCCACCGTGCTGCGGGCGCTGGCGCGCGTGCTGCGCCCCGAGCGGGGGCAAGTGCTGCTCGACGGGCGCGAGCTGCGCGACTACGGCGCGCGGGAGCTCGCGCGGCGCATGGGCCTGCTGCCGCAGGACGCGGTCGCGCCCGAGGGGATGCGGGTGGCGGACCTCGTGTCACGGGGACGGCATCCGCACCGCGCGGCGCTGCAGCACTGGACGCGCGCCGACGACGACGCGACGAGGGAGGCGCTCGCGGCGACGGGAACGGCGGAACTCTCGGAGCGGTATGTCGATCAGCTCTCCGGAGGCCAGCGTCAACGGGTCTGGATCGCGCTCCTGCTCGCTCAGCGCGCTCCGGTGATGCTGCTCGACGAGCCCACGACGTTCCTGGACATCGCCCACCAGTTCGAACTGCTCGACCTGCTGCGTGCGCTGCACCGCGACGGCAAGACCGTCGTCGCGGTGCTGCACGACCTCAACCAGGCGGCGCGCTACGCCGATCGCCTCGTGCTCATGCGCGACGGCCGCATCGCGGCGACCGGGTCGCCGCGAGAGCTGATCACCCCGGAACGCATCGCCGAGGTGTTCGGCATCGACGCCCTCGTGCTCGACGACCCCGTCACCGGAACCCCGATGGTCGTGCGCCGCTGACGCGTACCGATACGCTGGTGCGGACGCACAGGATCCCCACAGCCGCTTCCGCACCCGAAAGGCCGACGATGCCCGATTCGCTCCCGCAGTACCTCGAGACGCTCCCGGAGACGCGGCGCGCGCGCTTCGAGTCGCTCGTCGCAGCCGTCTCGTCCCGCGTCGAGGCCGCGCCGCGGATCCACGCCTTCCTGTTCCTGCCGCAGCGCCAGCACTCGCATTTCGAGGACGCCGACGACGCGTTCTGGGAGACGGTCGAACAGCTCATGCTGGCGGAGCCGGCCGGCACGGATGAACTCCCCCTGGCGTGGGTCGGCTACCACGTCGCCAACCGCTTCACGAACCGCAGGCAGGCGCAGGGCTTCCTCGTGACCGATCGGCGTCTGCTCGTGCAGGACCAGCTCTCGGGCCTCTTCGGCGCGTCGCTCCCCCGCCAGCACCCGCTCTTCATCGGCCCGGCAGGCGCCGCCGCCTCGGCAGCGGAGATCGTCGGATCGGCGACCGCGTCGTACGACTGGGAGTTCGCCGGCCCGCTCGTGGACGAGGCCGCGGCGCAGCACCTCGCGACCGCGCTCGCCGAGATCCTGACGGCGGTGCTCGAGTCGCTGGGCCGCGCGGGCGAGGCGCAGGAGGCGCCTGCCGCACCGAAGGCGGCGGACCTGCACGGTCGCCTCCGCGACCTGAACCTCGCGGCTCCCGCCAAATCCCCCGATGACCCGAAGCACGCGAAGCACTTCGCGAAGCTCGCGAAGAAGATGCCGCTCGATCCGGGCGAGCGGATCCTCGTCGCGTTCACCGACGCGACCCTCATGGGGGTCTACGGCCTCGTGCTCACCGACCGCGGCGTGCGCTCGCGCGATCTCGGCGAGGCGCCCGTCTCAACCCCGCGCGATCGGATCGATCCGGCGGCCGTGCGCGTCGACCCCGAGAACGCGCAGCGTCTGCTGCTGGGCGCGGGCGAGGCCCACGAGCTCCCGGCATCGCTCGACGAGAAGCGGGTGCGCGCGCTCGCAGCGCTGATCTCCGAGTGGGCCATGGGCGACATCTCGGACTCCTGAGGCGCGGTCGTCGCGCCGACCTCCGGCTACGCTGGAATGCGCGGCCCGGACGACCCGGGCGACCTCCGACGGCGAAAGGACCTCAGCATGGCCACCTCCCGAGTCCGCGAGCACCTCACCGAGCGGGGCTGGTCCGGCGAGATCCTCGAGTTCACGGAGTCGAGCGCGACCGTCGAGCTCGCCGCGGAGAAGGTCGGTACGGAGCCCGCGCGGATCGCGAAGACCCTGGGCTTCTACGATCCCGAAGCGCCGGAGCGGGCCGTGCTCGTCGTCGCCGCTGGCGACGCGAAGGTGAACGGCGGGATGTTCAAGCGCAGCTTCGGCGGCAAGCCCCGCATGCTGAGCCGCGACGACGTTCCGGGGCTCACGGGGTACCCGGTCGGCGGCGTCTGCCCGTTCGCGAACCCCGAGGGCACCCGCGTCTTCCTCGACGAGTCGCTGCGTCGTTTCGACACCGTGTACCCAGCGGCGGGCACCGCCGCGTCGGCCGTGGAGGTCGCCGTCGCCGCGCTCACGGAGCTCGCCTGCGCCGAGGGGTGGGTCGAGGTCACGAACGGCTGGCGGGGCGAGGACGCGGGCTGAGTCCGGCCGCTGCCGCGGCTCAGCCGTTCGGCGGCAGCGCTCGGTTCCCCAACGCCTTCGACGCCGTGCGCAGCAGTCGCTGCAGTTCGACCTCGAGGAGCGGCACACGAGGATCCGCGACGAACCCGTCCCCGCGCGGGATCTCTCGACTCACCCGCACGTCGCCCGCGAGCGGCCCGGCGCAGGATGGCAGCACGAGCACCCGGTCCGCGAGGCGCAGCGCCTCCCGGATGTCGTGGGTGACGAGCAGGATCGTCCAGCCGCAGTCGCGCCAGATGCCGAGCATCCAGCGCTGGAGCTCGTCGCGCGTGATCGCGTCGAGCGCACCGAACGGCTCGTCGAGCAGCAGCACGGGACGGTCCTGGACCACGGTCCTCAGGAACGACACCCGCTGACGCATGCCGCCCGAGAGCTGTCTCGGGTAGTGGCGTTCCGTTCCCGAGATCCCGAACGCCGCGAACAGCGGCGCGACCCGCTCGCGCGCCTCGCGGCGCGAGCACCCGGCGACCTCGAGCCCGATACCGGCGTTGTCGATGACGCGGCGCCACGGCAGGAGGGCGTCGCGCTGCGGCATGTACGCGAACGGCCGGTCCCGGCCGGCCACCGGAACCCCGTCGAACCGGACCTCGCCGGTCGCCGGCTCGAGCGCACCGGTGAGGATCGACAGGAGCGTCGACTTCCCGCTGCCGCTCGCCCCGACGAGCGCGACGATCTCGCCTGCGCCCACCTCGAACGAGACCCGATCGAGCACCCGCTGCGCGCCGAACGCCAGGGAGACATCGTGCACCTCGAGCGCGCCCGTCCCCGTCATCGCCGCGCACCCCGTTCGATCCGGATCCATGGCGCGCAGCGGCGCTCGACGAGCACGACCGCCCCGTACAGCGCGAGCGTGAGGATCGTGCTGACGAGCACGGCCGCGAGCACGAGGTCCGTGCGGAAGACGTGCTTCATCGACTGCATGTACACGCCGAGCCCCGAGACGGCGCCCGCGTACTCCGCGAAGATCGCTCCGACCACCGCGTAGGTGATCGAGATCCGCAGCGCCGAGAAGAAGGACTCGGTCGAGGCCGGCAGGCGGAGCAGCCTGAACACGGCGAGGCGCGACGCCCCCATCGAGGCGAGCAGGCGCTCCGCGTCGGGATCCGCCGAGGCGAAGCCGCGCAGGAACCCGACGACCATGGGGAAGAACGTCACGAAGGCCACGAGCAGCACCTTGGGCAGCAGCCCGAAACCGAACCACAGGACGACCAGCGGGGCGAGCGCGATGAGCGGGAGGGTCTGGCTCGTGATGAGCAGCGGCAGCAGCGCGCGACGGGCGAGCCGAGAGAAGTCGAGCAGCGTCGCGGACGCGAAGGCCACGGTGACCGACAGCGCGAAGCCCGCGAGGGTCGCGACGAGGGTCGGGACCGCGTGCCGCACGAGTGCGTCGGCCTCCGCCGCCCCCGACGCCGCGATGCGCGTGGGCGCCGGGAGCATGTCGGCCGGCACGAGCCCGGCCGCGGACACCGCCTGCCACATCCCGAGCAGCGCGCAGCACGCGAGGAGCGGGGGAAGGATCCTCCCGAGCCCGAGGCGGGCGGATCCCGCCGCCTCGGCCGCCGCCGCGCGGGCGGGTGCCGGTGCGGTCGCGCCCATCACCCGAGGTACTCGTCCGTGTAGTACAGCGACCAGTCGGGCTCCTCCGCGAGCGGTTCGCCCTCGGCATCGACGAGGAACCCGCCGTCGAAGAGGAACGCTCCGAACGCGTCCCAGCTCGCGGGGTTCGCGGCGCCGATCGGCAGGCCCTCGGCACGGAGGTATCCCTCGTCCGACATGAGCTGCGCGCTCGCGCGCACGAGCGCTTCGGCGCTGCCGAGCGTGTCGGGGTTCGCCTCGATGAGCAGATCGGCCGCCTCCATCGGGTGCTCGTCCGCGTACGCATAGCCGCGCGCGACGGCCTGCACGAATGCGGCCGCCTCCTCGGGATGCGCATCGAGGTAGGCGCTGCTCGAGACGATCCCGCCGCCCTGCTGGTCGGGCACCCCGAAGTCCTGGTAGCGGAACTCGCGGTACGGGTGCCCGTCGAGCTCGGCCTGCACGTTCTCCCAGGTCGAGACGGAGAGGGTGAAGTCGATGCGCCCCTGCGACAGCGCCTCGTAGGCCCCCGTATCGAGCGCGACCTCCTCGAACTGGCCGTCGCCCCCATCGCCCGCGATGGTGCCGCGCGCGAGCGCCGTGTAGAGCGGCGCGCCGAACCCGCCGAAGACGCGGCCGTCGAGGTCCGCCGGCCGCGTGATGTCGTCGCGATCCGCGAGCACCACGATCCGGCCCGTGTCGGTCTGGGTCGTCCGGTAGATGGAGACGAGGTCGAGGCCGGCCGTCCGCCCCATCTGCACCTGGGACTGCCCGCCGACGCCGAAGTCGGCCTCGCCCGCCGAGACGAGCTGAGTGGCCGAGGTGGAGCCGTAGGGCAGGATCTCGACGTCGAGTCCGGCATCGGCGAAATAGCCGAGCTCGTCGGCGACGAAGACTCCGATGTGGCCGGTGTTCGGGGCCCAATCGAGGGCGAAGGTGACCGTCGACCGGTCGTCCCGGCCGTCCCCGGCGTGCGCCGGGTCTCCGGCTGATCCCGAGCAGCCGGTGAGGCCGATGGCCCCTGCGGCGAGCGCCGCGGCGGCGAGCGAGAAGCGATGAGGTGTGCGGATGCGCATGAAAGCGTGCCCTTTCCGTGGATGTGGGGGCACGGGTTCGTAGAGTGTCTCCCTGCGCTGGCATGATCCAGATCAGGTTCGACGGTCGAAAGTTGAGTACTTTCCTCTCAGCCCGGCCTACCGGACTCCCGTGTGGTCCTCATGCTAGCCGGTCCGCGCGCCCGGCGCGGGACGCGCGGTCCAGGGTGTCGCGCGGACCGGGGAGCCGCGCGGTCCGAGGTTGCGCGGCACGCGCCCCGATCGCCTAGGGTGGGGGCGTGACTTCAGAGCCGATGCCCGCGCCCGCAGCTCCCGCAGCCGGAGGGCCCGTCCCGCCCGCAGGATCCGCCGCCGACCGGTCCCTCATCATGACGCCGCAGCAGTACGGCGTCGGGGCCCGATTCACCCTCTCCGTCTACGATTCCGACTACGTGCGCATCATCCTGGGCGCGCTCTCGGAGGCGGATTCCTCCGGCCTCTCCGTCGAGACCAACGACATCTCGACGTTCGTGACCGGCTCGGAGCACCGCATCCTGGAGTTCATCACCGACGTGATCGCGGCTGCGGCGCGCAGCGGGGCGCACCTCTCCGCTGCGATCCTGCTCTCGCGCGGCTGCCCGGGAGAGCTGCAGTGCGCACTGCCGGAGGGCGTGCCTGCGCTCGGAGCCGATCCGATCGCGCTGCCGGACACCGGGGTGCGCGCTCGCGCCCATTGGTCGCTGTATCCGCTGCTCGATCCCCTGGTCGACGCCGATGCCGGTGCCGGCTCCGGCGCGGGCTCCGGCACGACTCGGGATCACATGACCCCGATCTATCTCGCGATCGAGCAGGCGAAGTCCGCCGGCGTGTACTCGGGCTCTGATCACTATGCGACGCGGCTCGACGGCGATCTCGCCGCCGTGCTGCGGACCGCGGCGAATGCGTGGATCGGCGTCGGCGAGACCGTCCAGCACGTGGTGACGCACCTCACCGTGTCGATCAACAGCCCGTCGCCCAACCGCGACTGATCGGGTCGGCTACCCGAGCTCGACGGTGACCGGGTCGGTGCTGGGTGCGGACTCGGCGTCCGGCCCCGCGGCGGGATCCGCGGCAGCGGCCGGGTCGGTCGCCGCACCGGCGTTGGCAGCGGCCCCCGCCGAGGCGGTGACGAAGAGCTCGGCCGGAGGGGCGTCGGCGTCCCCCTCGAAGACGAGGTTCCACTCGCGCGGGGTCGTCGGGAACACGAACTGACCGCACCCGAGGTTGCCCGGAACGAGTTCGAGGCCCGGCGTCTGCTCGATCTCCCCGCCGTCGGCGTCGAGCATCTTCAGCTCCACCTCGGGGTCGCCGCACGAGAGGTCGACCTGGTTGGTCGAATTCACGTAGGCGGTCTTCAGCAGGTAGAGCTGCTTGCCCGGCTCGGGTGAGAGCGTGCCTCCGTCGTTGGTCGAGACGAGATTGACGGGCTCGATCGAGCTCACCGAGAGCGTCACGTTGCCGATGGTGAACGGCTCGCGGAGCGCGACGGTCCCCGGATCGTCCTCGGTCCCGTCGGCGGTGCCGTCGGCCGTCTCGGTTCCCGGGTCCGGTTCGGGCGACGGGTCGACCGGCTTCTCGGCGGCAGTGTCCTCGGGCTTCGAGGCGTCCGCATCACCGCCTCCCCCGTCGAAGCTCGCGAAGAGCAGCGCGATGAGCAGTCCGAGCACGACGATCACGAGGGCGCCGATGGCGGCGAGCCCTCCGACGACGAAGCCGCGGGGCACCATGATCCCGTCCTGCATGGGACCGAACAGGATCGAGAGCGGTCCGGTCGCCGGGCGCTCGATCGAGCCCGTCGACGGGTCGGAGTCCGCGGGGTGCTCGGCGCCAGTGGGACGTTCGGCCTCCGGCGCTCGGACGGGCTCCGGCTGCCGCGATGCGGCACCGGCGACATCCGGATCGACGTCGACTCCTGCGGATTCACCATTCGGGTTCACAATCCAGAGCATATCCACACTCGGGCCGGGCGGCCGAACCGCTGTGCGGATTCGCCGAAGTTCCCCGTTCGTGCGTCGCACCGGGTGTTCCGTTCGCACTCCGTGCACAGCCGGCTCGGGGGTCCGCAGCACACGCTGCTCCTCATCGCCAGGGAGGCCCGCTCCGCGCGAGGAGCCGCCCCGGCGTCGGACCTGCGCACCGGACGAGCACCCGACGAGCGCCGGTCTCCGGACCGGGCACCGCCTACTGCGGCCGGAGCGCCGCGAGCGCGACGTCGGCGCGATCCGTGACGATCCCGTCGACGCCGCTCGCGACGAGTCGGCGCATGCGCTCGGGGTCGTTGACCGTCCAGACGTGCACCTCGACGCCGTTCGCGTGCGCGGCGTCGAGCAGCCGCCGACTGAGCACGCGCACGGGCCCGTGCCGTTCGGGGATCTGCAGCGCGTCGAAGCCGGCGAGCGCCCGCGCGGCGGCTCGGCGCGATCCCGACCACGAGGCGAGCAGCGCGCGGACGATCCCGCGCTGCCCCGGCGACGCCGCGGGGAGCACGGTGCCGTTGCCGGCATCGATCTCGTCCGCCGCCGTGGCCAGAGCCCGGTCGCGGAGGGCATCGTCGAAGCCGGTCAGCAGCACGCGATGGCCGTGCGGTGCGACGATGCGCCCGAGCGGCTCGGCGACGGCCGCCGCCTTCACATCGATGTTGAAGCGGGAGTCGGGGAACGCGGCGAGCGCGTCTTCGAGCGTCAGCGCTCCCCCGCGACCCTCGAGGACCCGGGTCAGCTCGGCGTAGGAGATGTCCGCGACGGCGCGGGGATCGCCGGCGACGCGCACGAGGTCGGCGTCGTGGAACAGCACGACGCGCCCGTCGCCGGTCAGGTGGCAGTCCGTCTCCAGGTATTCCGCGCCGGCGGCGACCGCGGCGGCGAGCGCGGCCCGCGTGTTCTCCGCGATTCCGGCCGCAACCAGCTCGGGAGGCACGAGACCGCGGTGCGCGAGGATCCGCGGGCGCCCCGCGCTCGCGAAGTACGGGTGCCGCGGCGCGATCATGTCATCACCGTAGCGGATCCCGGCGGCGGGATCGCGCGGTGGCGCGGCGATGGGCCGTGCTTCGGTCGGGGATCCGGCGTCCGTCAGGCCCCGAGTCGCGATTCGGTCTCACCGAAGCCGGATCCCCGACCGAAGCACGCGGGCAGTGCGCGGGCAGTGCGCGGGCAGTGCGCGCATGCGACGGCGGCGGGGCGCGAGCGGCGCGCTTACTGCGCGGGGACGGACGTCTGCACGGCGTGCGGCGCCGGAGCCTGCGTCATGGGCAGCGACTGGAGCGATCCGCCGATGAGCAGGGAGACGCCGAGAGCCGCGATCGCGGCGAGACCGCACGCGAGGATCAGCGCGAGAGCGATGAAGGGAGCGGGCTGCGTGAGAGTCTGCGTGTGTGCCATGCTTCCAGCTTCGTCGTCCTCCTCGCCTCGCGCGTCCGCCCGGAGTATGAACCGGGTGGCACCTGGGTCTGATCCGCGGACCCGCCGCCGCAGGACGGGACCGCGCCGATCAGAACAGCCGGGACGCGGAGACTGCTTCCGGCTCCTCGAGCTCCAGAAGCTTCCGCTTGCGCTCGAGCCCTCCGGCGAAGCCCGTGAGCGAGCCGTCTGCGCCGACCACCCGGTGGCACGGGATCACGATGCTCACGGGGTTGCGCCCCACGCACTGGCCGACCCGCTGGGCGAGGTTGCGGTTGCCGAGCGCGACGGCGAGCGCGCCGTACGTCGTCGTCTCGCCATACGGGATCTCGCGCAGCAGCGCCCACACCTGCTCCGAGAACGCGTCGCCGCTCGTGCGCACGGGCAGGTCGAAATCGCGCCGGTCCCCCGCGAGGTACTCCGCGAGCTGCATCCCGACGGCCAGGAACAGCCGATCCTCCCCCGCTGCCACGCGGTTCCCGGTCGAGTCCGGATCGGGCGGATACCAGTGCCCGGGGAAGTAGATGCCGCAGAGCGCGTCCCGGAGCCCGGGGTCGGCGACCGCCCCATCGTGGTCAGCGACCAGCAGGAGCTCGCCGAGCGATGTCTCGACGACCGCGTGACGTCTGGTCATGGCCCGTGCCCTTCTCGGCGGAGCCGTGCGTCGGCATCCGGTCCGCTCCAGGGTAGCCGCTGTTCTCGGGATTCCTGCCGCGCGCTCAGGCTGGAGTGCCAGTGTGGAGGGCACGATCCGCCGCGGCCGCTCCTCCGGGCTCCGACCGCGCCGGGCAGCACCGACGAGGGAGCGCAGGATGACCGATACGTACGACCTGATCGTGCTGGGCGCCGGCCCGGTGGGCGAGAACGTGGCGGACCGCGCCGTGCGCGGCGGGCTCACGGCGCTGATCGTCGAACGCGAGCTCGTGGGCGGCGAGTGCTCGTACTGGGCGTGCATGCCGTCGAAGGCGCTCCTGCGCTCCGGGCAGGCGCTCCGCGCGGCCCGAGCCGTGCCGGGCAGCGCGGAGGCCGTCTCAGGCGAACTGGACGTCGCGGCCGTGCTCGCTCGGCGCGACGCCTTCGCGAGCGACTGGGACGATGCCGGCCAGGCCGACTGGCTGCGGGGAGCGGGCGTCGACCTGGTGCGGGGGCACGGACGCGTCGACGGCGAGCGCCGCGTGGTCGTCACCGATGCCGACGGCCGCGAGCGCGTGCTGCACGCGCGCCACGCGGTTGCGATCTGCACCGGTTCGGACGCGGCGATCCCGCCCGTTCCCGGCCTCCGCGCAGCCGAGCCGTGGACGAGCCGGGAGGCCACGAGCGCGCGGGAGGTGCCCGAGTCGCTCGCGGTGATCGGCGGCGGAGTGGTCGCGGTGGAGCTGGCGACGGCCTTCGCCGCCCTCGGTTCGCGCGTCGCGGTGCTCGCCAGGAGCGGGCTGCTCGGCGGCTTCGAGTCCTTCGCCGGCGAGGCCGTGGCCGACGGTCTGCGCGCGCTCGGCGTCGACGTGCGCCTCGGCTCCGACATTCGCGGCGTCGAGCGCGACGCATCGGGTGTAACGGTCCGCACGGCGGACGGCGATGTCCGGGCATCGGAGGTGCTCGTGGCGACCGGACGCATCCCGCGAAGCGCCGGGATCGGGCTCGAGAGCATCGGGATCGGCCCGGGCGGAGACGGCGGCACCGACCGGGGCGCGCCTGCCTCCGAGTTCGCACCGGGTCGGCCGATCCCGACCGACGACACGCTGCGCGTGCCGGGCACCGACTGGCTCTACGCCGTCGGCGACGTCGCCGGGCGCGCGCCGCTCACGCACCAGGGCAAGTACGAGGCGCGTGCCGCGGGTGACATCATCGCCGCTCGCGCGTCCGGGGGTCCGGTCGACGACGCCGCCTGGGGGCGGCACGCCGCGTCGGCGGATCGTGCCGCGGTGCCGCAGGTCGTGTTCTCCTCCCCCGAGGTCGCGGCGGTCGGCCTCACGGAGCGGGCCGCACGGGAGTCTGGTCGAACGGTGCGCGTCGCCGACGCGGCGTTCTCCTCGGTCGCAGGGGCGTCCCTCCACGCGGACGGCTATCGGGGCCGAGGCAGGATCGTGATCGACGCCGAGCGGGACGTGCTGCTCGGCGCGACCCTCGTCGGCGAGGACGTGGCCGAGCTCATCCACGCCGCGACCGTCGCCGTGGTGGGCGAGGTGCCGCTCGCACGACTGTGGCACGCCGTGCCCGCGTACCCAACCATGAGCGAGGTCTGGTTGCGCCTGCTCGAGGCGGACGGCCGGGACTCGGCGTGAGCGCGCAAGCCCCTCGTGCATGTCGGAGGCATCGCATATGGTCGAGGCCATGATCGAGTTCCGCGACGTCGTGAAGACGTTCCCCGACGGCACGACCGCGGTCGACGGGTTCAACCTGACCATCCCGCCGCGGCGCACGACCGTGCTCGTCGGCTCATCGGGCTCCGGCAAGACCACGCTGCTCCGCATGATCAATCGCATGGTGGACCCGACGTCGGGCGCCGTCGAGATCGACGGCACGAGCGTGATGGAGCGGGATCCGGTCTCGCTGCGCCGCAGCATCGGGTACGTCATGCAGAACTCGGGTCTCATGCCGCACTTCACCGTGCTCGACAACGTGACCACCGTGCTGCGGCTGAACGGGACGCCGCGCGGCACCGCTCGGGCGCGCGGGCTCGAGCTGCTCGACACGGTCGGGCTCGACCGCGCGCTCGCGGGCCGCTACCCGAGCCAGCTCTCGGGCGGTCAGCAGCAGCGCGTCGGCGTGGCCCGCGGCCTCGCGGCCGACCCCAACATCCTGCTCATGGACGAGCCGTTCGGCGCGGTCGACCCGATCGTGCGCGCCGAACTGCAGCAGGAGCTGCTGCGACTGCAGCGGGATCTCGGCAAGACCGTCGTGTTCGTCACGCACGACGTCGACGAGGCCCTGCTGCTCGGCGACCGGATCGTGATCCTCGATGCCGGCGCGCGGATCGTGCAGCAGGGCACGCCTCAGGAGATCCTCGAGCATCCGGAGGACGGCTTCGTCTCGGCGTTCATCGGTGCGGATCGCGGCAAGCGCTCGCTGCGTCTGCGGCAGACGCCGCACGGCACCGTCGTCGTAGACGCTGACGGTCGGGTGCAGGGCACCCTCGACGACGAGCGGACGCCGGTCTCGGCCGGGGCACGACCCGATCTCGACGCCCCCGAGACGATCGGGCGGCGCGCATGACGTGGATCTCCGAGAACCTCGGAATGATCCTGGAGCTCGCCGCGGTCCACCTGCGGCAGAGCGCCGTCGCCCTCGCGATCGGCTTCCTCGTCGCACTCCCGCTCGGTCGCGTGGCCTGGCGCTACCGGCTCGTCCGCGGACCGCTCATCGTGCTCACCGGGCTGCTCTACACGATCCCGTCGCTCGCCCTGCTGATGCTGCTCCCCGCGCTGCTCGGCTACTCCGCCATCAGCGAGACGAATCTCGTCGTCGCACTCGTGATCTACGCCGTGGCGATCCTCGTGCGCTCCGTCGCCGACGGGCTCGACTCGGTCGAGGCCGATGTGCTGCGCTCGGCGACCGCGACGGGGTACGGATCTGCTCGCCGGTTCTGGGCCGTCGAGCTGCCGCTCGCGGGCCCCGTGATCCTCGCGGGCGTGCGGGTCGCCGCGGTCAGCACGATCGCGCTCGCCACGGTCGGCACCCTCATCGGGGTGAACAACCTCGGCTACCTGTTCACGAACGGCCTCGACCGACGCCTCATCGAGGAGGTCTTCGCCGGCGTCGTCGCCACCGTCGCGCTCGCGCTGCTCGTCGACTTCGCGCTCGTGCTCCTCGGGAGGCTGCTCATGCCGTGGCAGCGCGAAGGCGCCGCGACGTCGGGGCGGCGCCGGAGCTCTGCGCAGCAGATTGCGCTCGGATCGCCGGGAGGGGCGCCAGCATGAGCCTCTTCGCCGACGCCCTCGACTGGTTGCTCGCCCCCGAGCAGTGGACGGGCGCGTACGCGCTGCCGGCGCTGCTCGGCCAGCACCTCCGCTACACCGCGGCGTCCGTGCTGGTGGCGGCCCTCATCGCGCTGCCCGCAGGGTGGCTCATCGGGCACACGGGCCGCGGCAGGGAGGTCGCCGTCGCCGTGTCAGGCGCGGCCCGCGCGATCCCGTCGTTCGGCCTGCTGATCCTGCTCGTGCTGCTCTTCGGAGTCCTCCACGTGCCTGCGGCAGCACTCGTGACGTTCGTGCTGCTCGCGATCCCGTCGCTGCTCGCAGGCGCCTACACCGGCGTCGAGGCCGTCGACCGCCGAGTCGTCGACGCGGCGCGCGCCACCGGCATGACGGAGTGGCAGGTCTTCTGGCGGGTCGAGTTCCGTCTCGGCCTGCCCCTGCTGATCGGCGGCCTGCGCGCGGCGACGCTGCAGGTGATCGCGACCGTGACGATCGCCGCTTACGTCAACCTCGGCGGGCTCGGGTACCCGATCATCCAGGGGATCCAGCTGCGCAGCTTCGACCAGGTGCTCGCGGGGGCGGTGCTCGTCGCGCTGCTCGCACTCGCCGTCGACCTGCTGTTCGCCGCCGCGCAGCGCGCCGCCGTGCCCGCCGGGGTGCGCGCCGCGGCCGAGACGCCCGGTGCATCACGCAGTCCGGCGCTCCGGGCTGCGCCGGGCTGAGTCAGAGGTCCCGGCCCCGGCCGGCCGGCAGCGCCGCAGCACCCACCACCGTCGCACCTTCGCACCTTCCAGCAGCATCACGAACCGACCAGCAGCATCAGGAGAGGAAACACCATGTTCACCGCTCGCATCACCCGTCTCGCCGCCGTCGGCGCCGCAGCGTCCCTGGCGCTCGCGCTCAGCGCCTGCGGCTCCTCCGACCCGCTCGCCGAGCCGTCGAAGCCCGCGAACGAGGCGTCGGCCGGCACTGTCGTGGTCGGTTCGCAGGCCTACTACTCGAACGAGATCATCGCCGAGATCTACGCGCAGGCGCTCGAGAACGACGGCGTCGAGGTGGAGCGCAAGTTCAACATCGGACAGCGGGACGCCTACATGCCCGACGTGGAGTCGGGAGCGATCACGCTCTTCCCCGAGTACACGGGCAACCTGCTCGAGTACGTGGCGGGAGAGGCGTCCTCGACGAGCCCCGAGGACGTCTACGCCGAACTGCAGGATGCGCTTCCGGACGGCCTCGTCGCCCTCGACTACGCCGAGGCCGCCGACCAGGACACCTACACGGTCACGAAGGAGTTCGCGGAGGAGCACGACCTCGCGACGATCGCGGACCTCTCCGGCGTCGACGAGCAGCTCACCCTCGGCGGCGCGCCCGAACTCGAGAAGCGCCCGTACGGCCCCGCCGCGGCGGAAGCCGAATACGGTGCGAAGCTCGCCTTCTCCGCGACGGGTCCCACGACGCTCGAGGCCCTGCGAGCGGGCACCGTGCAGGTCGCCGACATCTACTCCGCAGATCCTGCGTTCGAGACCGGCGACCTCGTCGCCCTCGAGGATCCGAAGCACCTGATCCTCTCCTCGAACGTCGTGCCGATCGCGAACGCGTCGATCGCCGACGACATTGCGGACGTCATCAACCCGATCAGCGCGAAACTCACCACCGAGGAGCTCGTCTCGCTCAACGTGCAGAGCACCGTCGACAAGCAGCAGCCCGCCGAGATCGCGCAGGCCTGGCTGAAGCAGAACGGCCTGGTCTAGCCGGCCGCTCCCCGAGCACGATCCCGTGTGCCGAGAGGCTCGCCCGGGATCCCGGCTCAAGGGCTCCGGCCCCAGGGCTCCGGCTCAAGAACTCCGACTCCAGAAGCACCGATGCACCGTACGGCGATCAGTTCGTGCCAGAACTGATCGCCGTACGGTGCATCGGTGATTCTGCGTGCGGAAAACCGCGTGCGGCATGCGACATGCGGACGGCATACGCACGGCGGACGCGTGCCACGCGCGGGGCCGCGGATGACGCGCCCGGCCCTGCGCGCACCCCTTGCGCCGATCCCACAAACAGTGTTATATATTTTATGACACCGAGTGAACTACTCACGAGGTGTGAAACACGATCACTGTGAAACGTGATCACTGTGCAACACGACTACTGAGACATGGGAGGTCACGATGAGCGCATCGGACAAGCTGTCGGCAGGAATGGACAAGCTCGCGGGCAAGGCCGAGGAAGTCGTCGGCAAGGTCACGGGTGACGATTCGAAGGTCGCCGAGGGCAAGGCGAAGCAGGTGAAGGGCGGCCTCAAGCAGTCCGCCGAAGACGTCAAGGACGCGGCGAAGGACGCGTTCGACCGCTAGTGGACTCCCGTCGGGCACGCCGTGCCCGACGGTTCGAATGACGCACACCGAGGGGAAACGAACATGGGATTTCTGGGATTTCTGCTGCTGGGGCTGATCGCCGGTGCGATCGCGAAGGCGATTCTTCCGGGGCGGCAGGGCGGCGGCTGGATCGCCACGCTGCTGCTCGGCGTCGTGGGGGCACTGCTGGGCGGCTGGCTCGGAAGCCTGCTGTTCAACGCCCCGCTCGAGGAGTTCTTCTCCATCCAGACCTGGCTGGTCGCGATCGGCGGATCGATCGTCGTCCTGCTGATCTACGGCCTGCTGACCGGCCGGAAGCGCGACTAGCACCTTCGGGGCCGGGCGGGATGCCCGGCCCCGAAGCGCCGTCCGGCCCAACGACCACGAACGGAGAGACATGACCACCCAGCACGCAGCCACCGTCGCCCTGCCCGAGCAGCGCGGCGAGACCCCGACCGAACTCCAGGGGGCCGAGCGCGGATTCATCGCTCCGGGTTCCCTGCGCGATGCCCTGCAGCGCGTCCTGGTCGACCTCGTCGCCCTGCACAACATCGGCAAGCAGGCGCACTGGAACATCGTCGGTCCCAACTTCCGCGATCTGCATCTCAATCTCGATGAGCTCGTGGACATCGCTCGCGAAGGCGCCGACACGGTCGCCGAGCGCATGCGCGCCCTGCACGCGGCTCCCGACGCACGGCCGTCCGTCGTCGCAGGGCGCACCTCGCTCCCCGAGTTCCCGAGCGGCGAGATCCTCACGCACGATGCGATCCGCGAGATGGTGCGCGCGACCGAGACTGCAGTGCGCACGATGCGACAGGTGCACGACGTCGTCGACGAGGCGGACCCCGCCTCTGCGGATGTGCTGCACGAGTACATCGTGAAGCTCGAGCAGCAGGCGTGGTTCATGGGGGCGGAGATCCGTACTCCGAGCCACGCGGCGGGCGGCCGCTAGCAGCCCGGCGGGGGCGCATCGTGCGCCCCCGCTTCCCGCGCCGCGGTTCCGCAGCGCTCTGTCCCCCGGACTGCGCCACACAGTGAGTGGCGCAGTCTCAGAAGCTTTACACTGGAGATCCGAATGACGATGATCGACGTAGGCCCGGTTCGCGCCGATGCTGAAGGTCGCGCACCGACATGGAGCGAGGTGGAACCGGGATTCTGGGCCGGAAACGATGCCGGCGAGTTCCTCGGGACGATCGAGGCCAGGGGAGATCGCTATGCGGCGTTCGACCCGCTGCACCGGCACCTCGGAGAATACGCAACACTGGCCCAGGCGCAAGCCCGGGCGGCGGGCATGGCCCGCCGATGATCCGCACCGGAGAGCAAGATGCCGCAGAACATCATCCGACACGAGCAGGAGCACCTGTACGCCGTCCCGCCGCGCACCGAGGCCGGCCGGGATCTGGCGGCTGCGATCCTGCGCCTCCGACGAGCTGAGCACGCTCAAGAGCTCCGTTCCCTCGCCTCCTCGACTCTCTCGAATCTCGACCTGCGCGCGCTGCGCTACCTCGTGCAGGCGCAACGCGATGAGCGGAGCATCAGCGCGAAGGATCTCATCGTGATGCTCGGCACGTCGAGCGCGAACATCACCAACGTGATCGACCGCCTCGTCAAGCGCGGGTACGCGGAGCGGGTCAAGCACCCGACCGATCGGCGCGCGAGCATCATCGTGCCCACACCCGCTGCCGTCGAGCAGGTCGAGCGGGCGATCGGATCGCATCACGCCCGACTCGTCGAGCAGATCGACCGCTTCGACGAGTCCGAAGCCGGGATCGCCGCGGCCGTCATCGCCCAGGTGGCCGAAGCGCTCGACGCGCTCGCCGACGAGCAGCGCCGCGCGGGATAGCCGCCTCCCTCCGTGTGCCGCACGGATCCCCGCCCGGATCCGCTCGGCGTGAGCCTCGGTGCCCGGCGATCGTCACCGCGCGGCGTGCGCGAGGCGCAGGATCCGCATCGCGAGCAGCATGATCGCGCAGGCGGCGCCCCAGAGCAGCGCGGTATCGACCGCGAACATCGCCCAATCGACGCGCGTCGTCAGGGGCTCGGCCATCCCTCTCGCCCCGACGTACTCCGCCGCCATCGGGAACTGCTGCGGCGCGTACCGGCGCTGATCCTGCGTCATCCATGCGAGCGGCCACCCGAACCCGACCGACCCGAGCTCGGCCTCCGAGCGCACCTCGGCCGGCAGCTCCAGCAGCAACAGCATCGCTCCGAGGGCGATCGGCAGGCACCCGAGGATCGGGAGCGCCCATCCGCGCCACCTGCGCGGGGCGCGCGGCGCGGGGGTCGGCAGCGCTCGCGGCGTCCACGCGGGTTCGGTCATGCGACCATCGTAGGGGCCCGCGTGCGTCGCGCTGCGCGAGTAGAGCTGGAGGGGTCGCGCCGCGTGGGTCGACGTGCAGGGCCGCAGGATCAGGCGGTTCGTACTCGAGATTGCCACTCGCGCAGCCGGCCGGATATCTGGGATCGGCCGGATATCTGCTCGTCCGGCGTCGAGGCGCCATACGTCCGGCCGAACGCATACCTCCCGCTGAGCACTTGCGACACGGAACTCGATTCGGCCCCCTTCGGCCCGTCGATCGGGGCCGAATCGAGTTCCGTGTGCACGGAGCGCCCTGGGACATCGACCTCTCGACGTCCCGAAGTGCTCCGTCCCGAAGTGCTCCGTCCCGAAGTGCTCCGTCTCGAAGTGCTCCGTCTCGACGTGCGAGGATCGAAGCGTGGAACCCGGAGCCCGACCCGATCGCAGCGTCGACGGTGCGCGAGCCCTCGCGCGGGCGGCCCACGCCGGCCAGGTCGACAAGCAGGGCCGCGACTACTTCGACGCGCACCTCGCACCGATCGCGCACGGGGCAGACGCCCTCGCCGCGCACATGGAGTTCGGCGCCGCGGACCGCGCCGCCCTCGGTCCCCGGGAGCGCGGCCGGCTCGTCGCTGCCGCGTGGCTGCACGACGCGCTCGAGGACACGGCGACGACGTCCGCCGATCTCGCCTCGGCGGGCGTCGATCCGCGCACCATCGCCGCGGTCGAGTCGGTCACCCGCCGGGCGGACGAGCCGTACGAAGCGCTCATCACGCGCGCCTGCGCGGATCCGATCGGGCGCCTGGTGAAGCTCGTCGACAACACCTGGAACCTCACGTCGAATCCGGACTTCGCCAGGGTCGATCCCGCCCGCGCCCGCGAGCTCCGCGAGGAGCGCTACCTGCCGGCGCGGCAGCGCCTGCTCGACGCGGCCGGGCTCACCGACGACTCCCCCGCCCTGCAGCGGATGCAGCGAACGCTCGACGGCGAGCGCGAACGGCTGCAGGGCTGACCGCTCAGGCGCGCGGTCCGCGATCCGGAGCGCGTTGCCCGCATCAGCGGGGGCGGCACAGCGCCCGACACGCATCGTCGCGCCGCCAGACGCGCCGCATCCGCGTCGTCAGCGCAGCGCCGGCTCCGTGTCGCGCACCCAGGTATCCAGCGCCGTCACGGCGTCGCGCCCGGCCCGGTTCGCGCCGACCGTGGACTGCGAGGGTCCGTATCCGATGAGATGGATGCGCCGATCCGATGCGACCTGCGTGCCGCGCATCTCGATCCCGCCGCGGTCGTTGTGCAGGCGCAGCGGGTCGAGATGCGCGATCGCCGGCCGGAACCCCGTAGCCCACAGGATCGTGTCGACCGAGGTGAACGATCCGTCGGCCTCGCGCACCCCGCGCGGCTCGATCGCCGTGAACATGGGTCTGCGCACGAGCGCTCCGCGATTCCGCGCCGCGATCGCGTAGGGCGTCCAGCCGAGGCCCGTGTACGAGACGACGCTGCGCGCGGGGTTGCCGGCTTCGGTGTCCGCGGTGACCCGCGCGATCGTCTCGCGCCCCTCGACCTCGGGGGTGAAGCCGCCCTCCAGGAATACGGGCGGTCGCCGCGTATACCAGGCGACCGTCGCGACGCGAGAGATCTCCTCGAGCAGCTGGACCGCGCTGATCCCGCCACCGACGATCGCGACCCGCCCGCCCGCGAACTCGTCGAGCGAGACGTAGTCCCGCGTGTGCAGCTGGCGGCCGAGGAATCGCTCGGAGCCCGGCACCTCGGGCAGCAGGGGGTTCGTCCAGGTGCCGGTCGCGTTGATGACGGCGCTCGCGATCCAGACCCCGGCGTCGGTCTCGACGCGCAGCTCGCCTCCGGGGAAGCCCGGATCCGCCTCGCGTACGGCGCTCACGGCGACCGGGCGCAGGATCGGCAGGCCGCGCTCCGCCTCGTAGGCCGAGAAGTACGCTGGCACGGCGTCACGGCTGGGCGTCGACGGGTCGACCGGCGTCTGCCGCATGCCCGGCAGGTCGAAGATGTGGTTGACGGTCGCCATGGTGAGCGATTCCCACCGGTGCTGCCAGGCTCCGCCCGGCGCCGAAGCGGCGTCGAGGATCATGAAGGATCGCGGCGACTCGGGATCCGCGCGGCTTCCATCCTCGCCGGGTGCGCCGTCGAGCGCGCTCGCGTAGCCGTGCCGCTGCAGGTGGTAGCCCGCGGAGAGCCCGGCCTGCCCGGCCCCGATCACGACGACGGTCGCGCGCCGCGTCCGTTCAGTCGCCGCGGTCGTTCTGCAGTCATCCGCTCTCGTGCCGCCCGACCCCTGCTCTCCGACCGACACTCGCGCGCTCCCTCTGTTCATCCGACATGGCTCACCAACGCTCGGACCGGTGGCGCTATTCCGCCGCCGGTCCGAGTCCCCCAGCCCCGCCCGACGGCGCCAATGCGCGATACTGGTGTCGTCCGCCGCCGCCAGAAGGAGCCCCATGCGTCCGTATCTCGACAAGGTCATCCCGGAGGCGTGGAAGGCCGTCGGCGCCACCTCGCTCGCGATCGCCCAGGCCGCGCGGGATCACGGGCTCTCGCCCGCGGAGTCGGAGCTCATCAAGGTGCGCGCGTCGCAGATCAACGGGTGCGCGTACTGCCTGAATCTGCACTCGGAGGAGGCCCGAGCCGCAGGTGTGCCCCAGCAACAGCTCGACGTGCTGCCGGCCTGGCGCGAGACGACGCTCTTCACCGAGCGCGAACGCGCGGCGCTCGCGGTCGCCGAGGCCGCGACCCTGCTGCCGCTGACCGAGGACGCGCAGGCCGATCTCGCGGGCGCGCGGCACGTGCTCGGCGATGAGGCGTTCGTCGCAGCCGAGTGGGTCACCGCCGCGATCAACATGTTCAACCGCATCTCGATCCTGAGCCAGCACCCGGTCCGCGAACGCTAGCGAGTTCCGCCGCTGGGCCCGCTCCTGCGGCCTGCGGGATCCCGCTCCGTCATTCTGCGCGAGCGGAGCGAGTCGCAGGATCCACACTCACGGCATGGATTCTGCGACCCCTCCGTCGCGCAGAATGACGGGAGCCGCCGCCCTACGGAACGATGATGAGCTTGCCGCGCGTGCGCCCGGTCATGCTCGCGCGGAAGGCGTCGGCGACGCGATCCAGCGGGTACGTCTCGGCGACCTCGACCGTCAGCCCCCCGCGGTCGGCGAGATCCGCGAGCCGTGCCGTCTCGGCGCCATCGGGGCGCACCCAGACGTAGCGTCCGCGCCGCTCCCCCAGTTCGGGATCCGCGACGGCGTGATCGGCGATGGACGCGTGCGCGCCACCCTCCCGCAGCACCGCGAGCGTGGTCTCGAGCTGGCCGCCCACGAAGTCGGCGACGGCGTCGACGGGGCCGCCCGCGAGTTTGAGGACGCGATCCGCGAGGCCCTCGCCGTATGTGATCGGCTCGGCGCCGAGTTCGCGGAGGAAGTCGTGGTTGCGCTCGGAGGCGGTGCCGATGACGCGGGCGCCGCGATCCTTCGCGATCTGCACGGCGAAGCCGCCCACACCGCCCGCGGCGGCATGGATGAGCAGCGTGCGGCCCGACAGGTCGCCCAGCGCGTCGAGCGTGCGCAGCGCGGTGCCGCCTGCGAGCGGGAGGCCTGCCGCCTGCTCCCAGGTGAGCGATGCGGGCTTCTTCGCGACCGCGTGCGCGGGCACGGCGACCCGTTCGGCGAAGGTGCCGTGCTGGGCGACGTCCTTGCGGGCGTAGGCGAGCACCTCGTCACCGATCTCGAACTCCGGGGTGTCGAAGCCGAGGCCGACGACGACTCCGGCGACGTCCCAGCCCGGGATCACGGGGAACTGCGCGTCGATCATGCCGTCGAGGTAGCCCGCCATGAGCTTCCAGTCGACGGGGTTCACGGCTGCTGCCTTGACCTCGATGAGCACCGACCCCGCCATCACCTTCGGCTCGGCGACCTCGCGAACCTCGAGGTCATCGGGGTTCTGGGTGTACTGGTCGTAGACGGCAGCTCGCATGGTGGCGCTCCTTCGATGTCGGCGATACTGTTCGGCAACGCGCATCGGCCGGGGCGTATTCCGGATCGGGCTAGCGCGAGGGCTCCGCGGCGTTTCCGGCCTCCAGACGCTCGATACGCTGCTCGAGGTAGGCGATGTAGTTGACGAGGTAGGCGGTCTTCGCATCGAGGCGGTCCAGCCGGGGTCCGATGTAGTGCTGGTTGAATCGCCAGGGCAACCGGAGCGGATGGCCCTGATCGATAGCCTCGAACGACTGCCGCAGCACCGACCCGGCAGCAGCGTCGTCGATCGGTCCTGGTTCGGCTGGGTTCTGCATGGGCCGAGACTACCCGGACTCGCCACCGCGACCTACAGAATTTGCCGCAAGTTCGTCTTCGCGAGATCCACGATCTCGTCGCCGCGGCCCGAGAGCACGGTGCGCAGCGCGTAGAGCGTGAACCCCTTCATCTGCGCGGCCGAGACCGACGGCGGCATCGACAGCTCCTGGCGGTCCGTCACGACTTCGATCAGCGCCGGCCCCGGGTGTGCGAAGGCCTGGCGCAGCGCGGGCTCGAGCTCGTCGGACTCGGTGACGCGCACCCCGTGGATTCCGACCGCCCGCGCGACGGCAGCGAAATCCGGGTTCTTCAGCTCGGTTCCGTAGTTCACGAAGCCCGCGGCCTTCATCTCGAGCTCGACGAAGTTCAGGGAGGAATTGTTGAAGACGACGATCTTCACGGGCAGCGGCGCGTTCTGATCCAGGGTCAGCAGCTCCCCCAGCAGCATCGCGAGCCCGCCGTCGCCGGCGAGCGCAATCACCTGCCGGTCGCGGTGCGCGGCCTGCGCACCGACGGCCTGCGAGACGGCGTTGGCCATGGACCCGTGGCTGAACGAGCCGATGAGCCGGCGACGCCCATTCATGGTGAGATATCGGGCGGCCCACACGACGGGCGATCCCACGTCGGGAATGAACACCGCGTCTTCGCTCGCGAGCTCGTCGACGAGGCGCGCGACGTACTGCGGGTGAATCGGCTTGCCCCGGCCCGCAGGAGTTGCGAGCTCGTCGAGGCGCTTGCGGGTCTTGCGGTAGTGCTCGAGGGAGTTATCGAGGTGCGATCGGCTGCGGCGATGCTTGAGCAGCGGCACCAGCGCGGCGGCGGTCTCCCCCGCGTCACCCACCAGCCCGAGGTCGAGCGGGGTGCGTCGTCCGAGGTTCTCGCCGCGGATGTCGACCTGGATCTTGACCGCCTTCTCAGGGAAGAACTGCTGGTACGGGAAGTCGGTGCCGAGCATGAGGATCGCGTCGGCCTGCTCCATGGCCCGGTAGCCGGAGGCGAAACCGAGCAGGCCGGTCATGCCGACGTCGAAGGGGTTGTCGTACTCGATGTGCTCCTTGCCGCGCAGGGCGTGCACGACCGGGGCCGCGAGCTGGTCGGCGAGGGCGACGACCTCGTCGTGGGCGCCCGCGACGCCGGCACCCGCGAGGATCGTCACCTTCTTCGCGTCGTCGAGCAGCTCGGCGGCGCGTTCGAGTTCGGCTTCGCTCGGGATCACCCGCGGCTGCGACGGGGTGATGGTGGTGACGGTCTCGTTCGCGGCATCGGCGAGCGCGATGTCGCCCGGGATCACGACGACCGCGACGCCCCGCTTCTCGATCGCGGTCTGCATCGCGATGCGGAGCACACGCGGCATCTGCGCGGGCGACGAGACGTGCTCGACGTAGACGGAGCACTCGCGGAAGAGCTCCTGCGGGTGCGTCTCCTGGAAGTAGTTGGAGCCGATCTCGTCGCTCGGAATGTGGGCGGCGATGGCCAGCACGGGCACGCGCGACCGGTTGGCGTCGAAGAGCCCGTTGATGAGGTGCAGGTTGCCGGGGCCGCAGCTGCCCGCGCAGACGGCGAGCCGGCCGGTCGTCGCGGCCTCCCCCGAGGCGGCGAAGGCGGCGGCCTCCTCGTGCCGCACGTGCACCCACTCGATGTCGGACGTGCGCAGCGCGTCGGTGAAGCCGTTGAGCGAATCGCCGGGGATCCCGTAGACCCGCTCCACCCCGTTCGCGGCGAGGGTGTCGACGATGTTCTGTGCGACGGTGACCATGGTGCACCTGCCTTTCTGCTCCGGTGTTTCCATCCTTGCCGGGCCGGCTGGGGGCGGGCAAGGGGTGCGGAGCGGGGTGGCGTCGCTGGGGATCGGGTGGTAGCGGGGTGGGTGTCGTAGGCCGCGCGCCTTCTTCGTTTCCCGATGCTGTGCGGCGTTGATTCAGCCATTGCGCGGCGGAAGGATGGGATTGTGACGACCTCACTGCTGCTGATCACAGATACGCACGTGCCGGCACGGGCCCGGCGGCTGCCGACGGACGTGCTGGACGCCGTCACGGCGGCCGACGTCGTGGTGCACGCGGGCGACTGGGTCGACGTGGCGACGCTGGACCTGCTCGAGTCCCGGGCACGTGTGCTGCACGGCGTCTCTGGCAATAACGACGGCCCAGAGCTGCGGGCGCGCCTGCCTGAGATAGCTCGGTTCACCGTTGAAGACCTCTCGATCGCGGTCGTGCACGAGACCGGACCGGCCAGGCGCCGCGAGGAACGCATGGACCTCGAGTTCCCTGGTGTCGACCTGCTCGTCTTCGGGCACTCGCACATCCCGTGGGACACGGTGACGCCGGGCGGCATGCGACTGCTGAACCCCGGGTCCCCGACGGACCGGCGACGTCAGCCGCGGTGCACAATGATGCGGGTGACAGTCGAAGGGCGCGGTGTCGAGGTGGAGGTTGTGACGGTGGATCGGGGTCGGTGAGAGAGTGCACAGTAGCTCCCGACCCCAGCGATCCCTTGCGCTGACATTGCCTGTTCGACGCATGAGAGTTGCTTGCAAAGAGGCGAAACGAGTGCTCGAACCAAGAACAACTGACCCATACTGTCGAGAGCTATCAATAGCTCGCAATCACACCGACGAGCCTCGCGCGGCGCCCATCTGCCATTCACGAACGATCAACTTTGACTCAATCCGATCAAGTAGTCGGAAGAACTGCTCGGCCGTCTCTTCGAGTTCGTACACCACCGCACTTGCTCAGATGCGCTACATCGCCGCTGCGCTGCTCTACCGCTTCACCGACTCCCTGCCGCCGCATCTCGGCGGCAGGGGCTGATCGGCGCGGACCGCGAACACCCCTCAGCCCATCCAGCGCTTCCTTCATTACACTGCGACCACGCATCCACGAGAAGGGAACACGCATGACCGAGCACACCACCGACAACAGCCACTGGTACGAGGAGTTCAAGGTCAGGGGCGACGAGCTCATGGCCAAGGTGCGCGAGCTCATCGAGGAGGGGAACGCGCGCAGGCTCTACATCAAGCGGGAGAGCGGCGAGACGCTCTTCGAGATCCCGCTCACTGCAGGCGTCGCCGTCACCGCCGCGAGCGCCGTGCTCGCCCCGATCCTCGTCGCCGTCGGGGCCGTCGCCGCGCTCGCCACGAGCCTGACGATCGGCGTCGAGCGCCCGAAGGCAGACGAGGACGGCGACGAGCCCGAGGGGTCGGAGGAATCGAAGGGATCCGAGTAGCCGGAAAGAACCGCTCAGGGCGGCCCCCTACTCGGCCTCGTACACCCCGTTCACGGTCGCGCTCACGGTGATCTCGGCGACGGTGACCTCGGGCGCCCCGGAGCCGGCCGCGGACCGGGCGAACGCCGCCATGGGCGCACCCCCGCCCATCGGAGTATCCGAGATGCTCACGACGCTCGCGATGCGCTGCCCGAGCGCCTCGGCGTAGTCGTTCGCGATCTCGCGGGCGGCCTCGACCGCGGCCTTGCGCATGCGCCGCTCGTGCACGCGCCGCGACGCCTCGGTGAGCGACCAGTCCACGTCGGTCGTCACCCCGGCCTCGGCGAGCTCGGTCACGAGCGCGCCGACGAGCGAGAGGTTCGACAGTTTGATGCGCACGCGGCTCGAGGTGCGGTGCTCGAAGACGACCTGCTTCGACTTCCCCTCGGCGTAGCTCTTGTAGCTGTACGTGCTGATGGCATCGGCGGAGTGCCAGGTCGCGTCGCCGCTTCCCCGCAGCTGCTCCGCGCGCTGCACGAGCCAGTGGTGCAGGCGGGTCGCCGCGTCGATGCTCCCCGAGCGGTCGCGCGACGTCACGGAGACGAGCGCGGTGATCGTGGCGCGCTCGGCGAGCACGTGGGTCTCGCTCGTACCGGTGGCGTGAATGGTCGTCATGGCCACACGCTAGCAGTGCGGCCTGCGGCTATCCTCGGTGCATGGAGGATCGCGGACCCGTCTTCGACGGGGTGACAATCGGCCGGCCGGCCACCGGCGCGCTCATCGACGCCGGCTACACCACCGTCGACAGCCTGCCCGACGATCTCGCCGACCTGCTCCCGCTGCACGGCGTCGGCCCGAGCGCCGTCAGGCGACTTCGGGAGGTCAGGGCGCAGCACGCCGCGGTGCACGAGCACGCCGCGCCGCACGACGACAACGACTCACGCGTACCCCTCACGCGCGCTTCTTCGTCCGTCCCCGCGTGCCGCCGCTCCGGGGCGCCTTGCCGCGCGTCCGCTTCTTCGCGGCCCGCGACTTCTGCACGCTCTGCTTGAGCGCCTCCATCAGGTCGATCACCTCGCCGCCGCCGGATTCGGAGGACGCCCCGAAGGTCTCCTCGGTGTCGAGCGCTTCACCGGCCTTCCGCTTCGCATCGATGAGTTTCCGCAGCTGTTCCTGGTACTCGTCGTGGAACCCCGACGGGTCGAAGTCGCTCGAGAAGCTCTTCACGAGAGCCGCGGAGAGCTGCATCTCCTTCGCCGAGATGCGCACTCGCTTCTCGAGCGCCGGGAAGTCGGCCTCCCGCACCTCGTCGGGCCAGAGCAGCGTCTGCAGCAGCAGTGCGTCGCCGCGCACCCGCAGCGCCGCGAGGCGCGTCTTCTGCCGGAGCGCGAACTCGACGATCGCGGTGCGATCCGTCTGCTCGAGCGTGCGCCGCAGCAGCACGTACGCCTTCGTCGTCTTCCCCGTCGGCTCAAGGTAGTAGCTGCGCTCGAACAGCAGCGGGTCGAGCTGCTCCGACGGCACGAACTCCACAACCGAGATCTCCCTGTCCCGCTCCTGCGGAATGGATGCGAGATCCTTGCGCGTCAGCACGACCGTCTGCCCCTCGTCGGCGTAGGCGCGGTCGATGTGCTCGTACTCGACGACCTCGCCGCACACCTCGCACCTCCGCTGGTACCGGATCCGCCCGCCGTCCGCGTCGTGCACCTGGTGCAGGTCGACGTCGTGGTCCTCGGTCGCCCCGTAGAGTTTCACCGGCACGTTGACGAGCCCGAACGTGATTGCCCCGCTCCAGATCGCTCGCATGTCTACAGTCAAACCGTGATGCTGTCAAAGGTCTACCGCTTGCGCGATCCCGCGGCCATCGTGTAGGGATGGCGAAGTTGGAGCAGACGGTCGAGGTGGGCGGGCGCCGGATCCGGGTGTCGAATCTGGACAAGGTGCTGTACCCGTCGACGGGCACGACGAAGGGCGATGTGATCGGATACTACGGCGCGGTCTCCGAGACGATGCTGCCGCACTGCCGGGAGCGGCCCGCGACGCGGAAGCGCTGGCCGAACGGCGTCGGAGAGGACGGGACGGGCGACTTCTTCTTCCAGAAGGACCTCGGCGACTCGGCGCCCGACTGGGTGCGCACGGGCCGTATCCAGCACAGGGACCACGTCAACGACTACCCGCTCGTCGACGACGAGGCCACGCTCGTGTGGCTCGCGCAGCTCGCCGCCCTCGAGATCCACGTGCCGCAGTGGCGCTTCGACGCGTCTGGCGAGCCGCGGCTCCCGGACCGCCTCGTCTTCGACCTCGACCCCGGGGAGGGCGTCTCGCTCCGCGACTGCGCGCAGGTGGCGTTCCTCGTGCGCGACATCCTCCGCGACATGGGGCTCCCCTCGATCCCGGTGACGAGCGGCAGCACGGGCATCCACCTCTACGCCGCTCTCGACGGCACGCTCACCTCCGACGACACCTCCACGGTCGCTCGCGAGCTCGCGCGCTCGCTCGAGGCGGACCACCCCGACGACATCACGAGTTCGATGCAGCGCGCGCTGCGGCCCGGCCGGGTCTTCATCGACTGGAGCCAGAACAACGCCGCGAAGACGACGGTCGCACCCTACTCGCTGCGAGGCAGGATCTCGCCTACCGTCGCCGCCCCGCGCACGTGGCGCGAGCTCGCCTCCCCGCACCTGCGGCACCTCGAGTTCGACGAGGTGCTCCGCCGCGTCGCGAAACGGGGCGACCCGCTCGCAGAACTGCTCGGGAAGGGATCCGAATCCCCCCAGGACCGCCTCGGCGCCTACCGCGCGAAGCGCAACGCCGCGCGCACCCCCGAGCCCGTTCCGCAGGCGAACGATCGCGACGACGACGCGGAGGGCGACCGGGGATCCGCACCGGTCTTCGTGATCCAGCGCCACGACGCCCGTCGACTGCACTTCGATTTCCGGCTCGAGCACCACGGCGTGCTCGTGAGCTGGGCACTGCCGAAGGGCGTGCCGATCGATCCCTCCGTCAACCACCTCGCCGTGCCCACCGAGGATCACCCGATGTCGTACCGGCACTTCGAGGGCACCATCCCCGCGGGCGAGTACGGCGGTGGCGAGGTGCGCATCTGGGACTCCGGAACGTACGAGATCGAGAAGTGGCGCGACGACGAGGTGATCGCAACACTCACCGGCAGGCCGGGCGGCGGTCTCGGCGGCACGCGCCGCTTTGCGCTCTTCCGCACGGGCGAGGCAGACGGGAAGCCGCGGTGGATGATCCACCTGATGACCGGCGGGCGCGGTTCCGGCGCGCGCCGAGCCGATAGGAGTCCCGGGAGGGACTCGAAGCGCCGCAGGGAGGCGAGGCGGGATCCGGATTGGGCGCCCCGTGCGGGGACAGCGGGCGGATCCGCGCAGCCCGGCGTTCCGGGCTTCGCACCGATGCTCTCGGAGCGCGGATCTCCCGCAGCGCTCCCCGGGCTCGACGATGACGAGTGGGCCTTCGAGATGAAGTGGGACGGGATCCGCGCCCTCGCCATGATCGACGGCGAGAGCTGCGCGCTCCGCAGCCGCTCGGGCGGCGACCTCACGGTCTCGTACCCCGAGCTCGCGACGCTGCCGGAGACCGTGAACGCCGAGGACGCGGTGCTCGACGGCGAGATCGTCGCACTGGGGCCCGACGGCGCGCCCAGCTTCAACCGACTGCAGCGGCGCTTCGGCCTCAGTGACCGGGCCGACATCGCTCGCGCCAGACGAGAGACCCCGGTCGTCTACCTCGTGTTCGACGTGCTGAGCATCAACGGCAGCGACTGCCGCTCGATCCCCTACCGCCAGCGACGCGAGCTGCTGGAGTCCCTCGTCGAGGACGCGCCGGGCATGCCGGTGGCGTTGCCCGAGGTGTTCGCGGGCGCGGCGTCGGACGCCGTCGAGGCGAGCCGGGAGTTGCGGCTCGAGGGAGTGATGGCGAAGCGATGGGCGAGCCCGTACCGCTCCGGGGCGAGGTCGTCGGACTGGCGGAAGTTCCCGCTGATCGATACGGCCGAGGTCGTGGTCGTCGGCTGGCGCGACAGCCCGTCCGACGCGCTGGGCCTCGCCTCGCTGCTGCTCGCCGACTGCACCGAGGCGGGCTGGCGATACGCCGGCCGCGTGGGCACGGGTTTCAGCTCGGCCGAGCGGCGCGCGATCCGCGCTCGACTCGCGCCCCTGGAGTGCGCGGTGCCACCGGTCGACGCACCCGCGGAGATCCGGCGCGACGCGCACTGGGTGCCGCCGGAGTTCGTGGCCGAGGTCGAGTCGAAGGGTCGCACGACGACCGGGAGCTTCCGGCAGCCGGTCTGGCGCGGCTGGCGTCCTGACAAGGACCCCGAGGACCTCACTCCCGACCGGGCGCAGCCCCACGGGCCGTAGGTATAGCGCGCCGCATCCGGCGCTCGCGCCTCTCAGCCGGCCGCGGGGTACGTGATCGTGTTGCCGGCCACCACGGCACCCCCGCTCAGCGTCGCCGGCGTCGCGTCGGCGGGACCGAGGATATGCCGCACGTCCTCCCCCGCGGCGAGCAGGTGATCCGCGATGATCCTGCGGTGGCACCGCCACCACACCGCCTCCGAGCACATCACGGCGGTGGGCCGCTCCGACCCGGCCGCGCGCACCGCCGCCAGCGCATCGCGGAACTCAGATGAGAGTGCGTGATCCGCGTAGTAGTGGAAGCTGCGATTCTCCCACCAGGCGTTCACCGCGAAGGGCACGGTCCTACTCGCGGGCCTCCGCCCGGTCAGCCCTTCGCTGCGCGTGAATCCGACCCGGAGTTCGCCGAGCGCCTCCCCCAGCGCATCGGCGTTGAACTGCGGATACCGCGTCGATCCGGGCAGCCGCCGCACGTCCACGACGAGCTCGACCGCGTGCCGCCGCACGAGTTCCAAGAACGCCTCGAGCGAGCGGTTCGAGTGACCGATGGTGAAGAACGGGTGCCCGTCCATGTCCGCCCCTCCCTCTGCTGCGCGTCCCGGCCCTCCAGAGCGAAGCCGTCACCCTCACGATACGCCGGAGACCTGGGGGATCCCGGCTCCGGCCCGCGCTACGCTGAACGCATGGCGATCCTCATCGACCCGCCCGCGTGGCCCGCGCACGGCACCCTGTGGAGCCACCTGGTCTCGGACGCCGACACCGACGAGCTCCACGCCTTCGCGAAGCGCCTCGGCGTGCCGCGGCGCGGCTTCGACCTCGACCACTACGACGTGCCGACCTCGCTGCACGAGCGCGCCGTCGCCCTGGGCGCCAGGCCCGTCACCGCGAAAGAACTGCTGCGCGGACTGCAGGACGCCGGGCTGCGCGTCCGTCAGGTGGAGCGCGGCATCGTCGCCCCGATCCGTCGCAGGCAGTACCTGGAATCCGAGTGGATGGCCCTCGACGTCGCGCTCGGCCTCGCGGGCGGAGCACTCGAACTCGAGGCGTGGCGGGCGCTCGGCGGCTCCCTCATCGCCCGGTGGAACGAGCCGCACCGCCGCTACCACGACGAGCGCCACCTCGAGGACGTGCTCCTCTCCCTCGACCAGCTCGCCACCCGCGGCGAGACGGTCCCTCCCGCGACGCTCCTCGCCGCGTGGTTCCACGACGCCGTCTACGCGGGCGCGCCGAGCGACGAGGCCGACTCCGCCGCACTCGCGGCGGAGTCGCTCGCCCCCTTCGTCCGCGACGCCGCGCTGGCGGAACGCGTGAGCGCGATGGTCGTCGCCACCGCTCCGGGCCGCGAGGTTCGGGATCCCGACCCCGCGCTCGCCCTCCTGCTCGACGCGGACCTCGCGATCTTCGCGGCCCCGCCCCACCGCTACGCGGAGTACGCGGCCGCCGTGCGGGAGGAGTTCGCGCGGGTGCCCGACGCCGAGTTCGCAGCGGCGCGGGCACGGATCCTCGCCGCATACCTCGACCGGCCCGCGATCTACCGGACCGGGACCGCACGGCAGCTCTGGGAGGATCGCGCGCGGGTGAACGTCGCGGCGGAGATCGCGCGGTTGACCGCGCCGTTGCCTGGCTCCGCGGCGTAGGCCGATCGCGCGGCGGTCACCCGGCCGGTTCCAGAGCTTCGATCAGGCGTCGGAGGCACGCGCCGATCGCCACTGCTGACACGGGCTGGCGCGCGGACACGGGCTGTCGCGCAGACACGGGCGGGCCGGCAGGAGCCGGCGCTGCACCCGGCTCCGGTGCCGCATCCTGCTGAGCCGAGGAGCCTGGAGCATCGCCGCCCTCCCCAGACCCCATCGCGACCGCCGCTGCGATGTACCGGTCGACAGTCCGGCGCGCGTCCGCCGCCGCCCGCTCCCGATTCTCGCTCCCTGCCGGCGCCTCGACGACCGTACGGCAGCTCGCGACCGCGTCACCGAGCTCGGGCCGCGGCGGCGGCGTTCCCGCACTGAGCCCGACGAAGTCCGCGAGCGCGCGGGTCGCGAACTCGCATCGATCGAGGACCGCGAACCGGGCGTCGAGCGACTCCCGCTGCGCGTGCCTGCGCCGCGCGCGCGGGTTCGCGTGTTCGCTGCGACGCGCCTCCTCGAGCTCTCGCGCGACGCAGTCGCGGGTCGTGTGAAGACGCTCGACGGAGGCGCGGAAGACCGGTTCGGTCCCCTCCTCGCCGCGGACGTACCGCTCGGTGCCGCGCAGGGCGTCGGAGATCGCGCGCGCGAGCTCGGAGAGGCGTGCGTCGGCCTCGGTGAAGTACAGCGGCGGCATCGCCACCCACTGCACGAGCAACCCCACGCCCGCGCCGAATCCCATCGTCACGAGGTACGACACCGAGAAGTCGGTCCCCTTGCGCCCGCTCAGCAGCAGGACGAGCACGCCCGCGATGGGCACCCAGTCGCGCCCGGCGCCGAGCGCCGAGAGCCCTCCGAGCGCGACGCCGATGCCGACCACCACGGCGATCGCCGCATACGACGGCGCCCCGGCCTGCACGAGTGCGAGCGACCCGATCCCGAGCGCGATGCCGAGCGCCAGCCCGACGAGCACTTGCACCCCCGCTCGCATCGAGTCGAGCACGGTCGCGTACACGCTCACGAGGGCGCCGAGCGGCGCGTAGTAGGAGTACTCGGACTCGGCGAACGGCACGTAGGGCGCGAGGATCCAGGCGAGGGCGGCCGCGAGCGCCGTCTTCACGGCGAGCACGAGGCGGGACCGGCGCCCGAGCTGCCGGATCCCGCGCTTCGCGCCCCGCAGTGCCCCGCTCCGCCAGTTCCCCATCGCACCGATCCTCGGGCACCGATCGGGAGCGCGCGAGGGGCTTGCCGACCGCGCCGGGCGACGCGACAATGCGTGGCGGACCGGCCCGCTCGCCCTCGGCGAACGCATTAGCACTCGACCCGCACGAGTGCTAATCTGGAAGCAACTTGAGCGAACACCACTCAAGTTCTCGACAAGATGCGCAACGCATCGCACGCAACACGAACGAAAGGTGATGTGATGGCTTCATACAGTCCGATTCGCGAGATGGAACGCTTCGCCGACGCCCTGCTCGACGGCCCGAGCCGCGGCCCGCGCCGCATGCCGATGGATCTCTACCGCGACGGCGACAACTACCTGCTGACCGCCGACATGCCGGGCATGGACCCCGGCTCGGTCGACATCGATGTCGACGGGCAGCTGCTGACGATCCGCGCCGAGCGGACCCTGCCGACGGCCGAGAACGTGAAGTGGATCACCCGCGAGCGCACGCCCGGCAGCTTCCTGCGCCAGCTCAGCCTCGGCCAGGGCATCGACACGGAGCGGATCACCGCCAACTACGACAACGGTGTGCTCAGCGTCACCATCCCGGTGAGCGAACGCGCGAAGCCCCGCAAGGTGCAGGTCGCGACCGGCGCGCCAGCCGGGGTCGATTCGGCCTCGGCCGAGGTCGTGACCACCGACGCGTAGGCGCCGCGCAGCAACAGCCGCGAGCACGAGGGCCCGGCGGGATCGCTCCCGCCGGGCCCTCGTGCGTCCGCCCCGGGTCAGAGCCGATGACGGTCAGGGGGCTTCGAGCGGCCAGACCTCGACGACGCCCTGTGCGACCGCGCAGGGCGTCGCCGCCCGGATTGCGCACCTGGACCGGCGCGCCCGCAACCCCGATCACGGCGCCACGCTCACGGAGCGCGGCGTCGTGCGCGTGCGCGCGGTCGCGCACCTCGGGGTCGGTGCCGTCGTAGCCGGACCGGTCGCCGTATCCGATGGTGATGAACGTGGACATGCGCGTCTCCCTCCCGCGTGCGGCCGCGGCGGGAAGCGCAGTCGCCGGAGCCCCAGTGTGCCTCCGCGGACGCTCGCGCGCCAGGGGGCGAACGCTCGGTCTCACCCGTGCTCGCCCGGCCGGGCCGCGGCCCGCCTACCCGCCGAACGCCTCCACGACGACCCACAGGATGACCGCCGAGCCGATCGCGATCGCCGCCCAGGGCAGCACGCCGGCGACGAGCTCGACGGCGCTCGCGGACCCGGGATACCGTCTGGCCGCCTGCGCCGGCGTCAGTGGCGCGTCGTCCACGATCACCGGGAGGCCGTGCGCGCGCAAGCCGCCGACGAAGCCGACGTCCCGAGGAGTGAAGGCGATGCTCCCTCCACCGCGAGGCCGGATCACGACCCGGGGCGCCGACCCGGCCGCAGCTCGCGCCGGGAGCGAGAACCCTGCGAGCACGACGACCGTCTCGATGTCGGCGAGCGGCAGGATCCGGCGACCGCGGAGGACCGAGCGGATCACGACGACGGGTCCGGGAGCGGATCTGTCGTCCGCAACTTCCGCCTCGACGAACCGCGCGCAGAGCGGAGCTCCGACGCACAGCGCCATGACCGCGACGCAGCAGAGCGCTGCGGGGACGACGGTGCCGGGTCCCAGCACGCCGGAGGCCTCGCCGGCCAGCACCCACCAGGACGCGGCTGCGACGAGCAGCACCCCCGCGATCGCCAGGAACGCGCGACCGGCTGCGATCGACATGTCGGGTCCTCCGTTTCTCGGGCGGCGATTCCGTGTTCGGGACGCCTCGCTGCCGAACTCTACCGCCCCGGCATACTGGGGATGATCCGCAATCGAGGGAGCGCGCCATGATCGAATTGATACTCGCCCGCCATGCCAAGTCTGACTGGGGTCACCCCGGCCTCGCCGATCACGACCGCCCCCTCGACGCTCGCGGGCAGCGCGACGCCCCGGCTATGGCGGATCGCCTCGCGCGGTCGGGAGCGGTTGTCGAGCAATCGTCGATCGAGCAGATCCTGTCGAGCACTGCGGTGCGGGCTCGTACGACGGCCGCGCACTTCGGCGAGGCTCTGAGCGTGGGCATCGAGCTGGATCCGAGTCTGTACCTTGCCTCCGGCGACGCACTGCTGGAGCGCGCCGCGGCGACCGGACTCGATTCGGTGCTGGTCGTCGCACACGATCCGGGCCTCTCCGAGCTGGCATTCCGGCTCTCGCGCGGCGGCATCATGCGCATGCCGACGTGCGCCGTCGCCCGGTTCTCGTGGGACGAGGACGACTGGAGCGCAGCCGGGGCCCGCTCGGCGGACCGCTGGTCGTTCGACTCGCCGCGCGGCGGGTCCGCCTCCGGGTGAGCCGCGGATCCACCCCGGAATGACCGGCCGGGCGGCGGCGCCCGCGTTCGCTCCACCCCGACGCCCGGCTACGTCCAGTCGAAGGTCACCAGCGCCACCCGCGTGACGGGGTCGAAGAAGAGCAGGATCGAGTCGGCGCCCGAGTCTCGGTAGTGCCAGCCGGGAACAGCGGCGATGAACCGGAACGGCCTGCCGTCCTCGGTCACGGGGTAGGCGTCGTCCCACCCCTCCTCGTTCGGAACACGCACGACCTCGAGGGCGTCGTTCCCCGACCAGTTACCCTCCCCCGGCCCCTCGTTCCACGTCTCTACGAAAGCGAGCGGGTACTGCAGCACGTACTCCATGCCGTATCGGTCGGCGTACTGCATGCTGAGCAGACGGCCGTGCTCCCGATATGCATCGCGCACCTGCGCGAACGATCGCCGCTCCGACGCGTAGTGCTCGTCGATGCCGGTGTCGCCAGCGACGGCCCGGTCGTCGCTCTCGGCCAGGAAGTAGCGCCAGTCGGCGAGGAACTCGTATCGATTGCTCTCATTGAGCCGGAAGCCGATCCAGTTCAGCCCGCAGTGCCGGTTGTGGAAGGGTTCCGTATCCTCCCCGAGGTACCCGTCGAGGGGCTCGATCGGGCTCACAATGTGGATCCACCCGCTCCACGTCGGATCGACCGCCGAGAGGTCGATCGAGACGAGCGGGTCGATCAGGCGGCTCGCGCGCTCGAGGTCCCCAGCGACGAATACGTCCTCGGTGGCGGGGAACGGTTTCAGGAACGGCTGCACCACGGTGAGGTCCGGTTCGTCTTCAGTCGTGCCCGCTCGACCTTCATCGGCCATGCCGACCCTCCTGCCCGTCATTGCGACGGCGCGCCGTGCGGCTGCGCCCGGTCGTAGCGTACCGCGGCGATCGGACCCCGCCCACTTCGACAGGTTCAGGGTTGGGCCGGCAGGCTCCGGGTGCCGGCTACTCCGTCATGCCGGCGAGCCGATACCCCATGCCCGCCTCGGTGAGCAGGTGCACGGGGCGCGAGGGGTCTGGCTCGAGCTTCTTCCGGAGCTGCGAGACGTAGAGGCGCAGATATCCGGTGTCCGCGACATGCGCGGACCCCCAGATGGTGGTGAGGATGGTCTGCCGGGTGACGAGCTTGCCCGCGTTCCTGATCAGGATCTCGATGAACTGCCACTCGGTCGGGGTCAGGCGGATCGGCGCGGCGTCCGCCTGATCCGGGCCCGCAGCAGTGCGGGGGCGCCGCTCCGCGGTGCGTGCGGCGAGATCGATGACGACGTCCCCGAGGCGCACCACCGGGGCGGCCTCGGCCTGCGGGATGCGCCGCGTGAGCGCCCGCACCCGAGCGAGCAGCTCATCGATCGCGAAGGGTTTCGTGAGGTAGTCGTCGGCCCCGGCGTCGAGCGCCTCGACCTTGTCCGCGGACCCCGCGCGCCCCGAGACCACGAGGATCGGGGTCTGCGCCCACCCCCGGACGGCCTGGATCACCTCGACGCCGTCGAGCCTCGGCATGCCGAGGTCGAGCAGGATGAGGTCGGGGCGGCGATCGACGGCCTCGGCGATCGCCTGCGCCCCGTCCGCGGCGGTGCACACCTCGTATCCCTTCGCGGTCAGCGTGATGCGCAGTGCGCGCAGGAGCTGCGGGTCGTCGTCCGCGATCAGGATCTTCATGTCCGGTCCTCCCCGTCTCCCTCGGCCCGCTCGGCGATCGCCAGCGAGAGGACCATCGTGAGCCCGCCGCCAGGAGTGTCCTCCGCCGTGAGCGTACCGCGCATCGCCTCGACGAAGCCTCGCGAGAGGGCGAGCCCCAGGCCGAGCCCGGTCGAGTTGTCGGTGTCGCCGAGCCTCTGGAACGGGACGAAGATCTCGCTCTGACGCTCCGCCGGCACGCCGGGCCCGTGATCGACGACGCGGATCTCCAGCCGACCGCCGAAGGTGCTCGTGCCGATGTGCACGGGAACGCCCTCCGGGCTGAACCGGTGCGAGTTCGTCAGCAGATTGACGAGCGCGCGCTGCAGGAGCACGGGATCCGCCTGCGCGAGCGCGCCACCGTGACCGAGCGCGAGCGTCGCGTCCGACGGGCCGAGGTGCAGTTCGTCGAGTGCGAACGCGATCGCCTCGGCGGGGTCCGTCGGCACGTCCGCGATCACGAGCACACCGGACTGCACCCGGCTGACATCGAGCAGGTCCGTCATGAGGACGGCGAGGGCCGCAAGGCTCTCCTCGGCCGTCTCCAGGAGCTCCTGCCGCTCGCCCGGGTCGAGATGCGCCCCCGCGGCCCGCAGCCCGCCGACCGCGGCCGTCGCCGAGGCGAGCGGGCGCCTCAGGTCGTGGCTCAGCGCGGACAGCAGCGCACCGCGCACCCGATCCGACGCCGCGATGGGCTCGATCTCCCGGGCGGTGCGCTCGAGGTGCTGGTGGTCGAGCGCCGCGGCGAGCTGCGCAGTCACGACCGCGAGCAGGCGGCGCTCCGACGCGGCGAGATCCGCGCCGTGCAGCTCGAGCACCGTGTCCGACGACACGGGAACGGAGGTGCGGCGCGCGCCCGCGACGGGCTCCCCCGATCGCGCGATCTCCTCGTCGCCGGCCACGAGCCGCACGCCCGGAAGCTGGAACGCCTCGCGCGTCCGGTCGATGAACGCCTGAATCGCGTCGCCGCCGCGCAGCACGCTGCCCGCGATCGTCTGGATCAGCTCGGATTCGGCGGCCGATCTCCTGGCGGCGCGCGTGCGTCTGGCGGCGCGATCGACGATGAGGCTCACCAGGCACGCGATCACCACGTAGAGCACGAGCGCGAGGAAGTGGTGCGGCTGGTGGATGTGCACGGTGTAGAGCGGCTCGATGAAGAAGAAGTCGAGGGTGACTCCCGACAGGATCGCCGCGAAGAGCGCCGGCCAGATGCCGCCGACGAGCGCGACGACCACGACGAGCAGCTGGAACGCGAGCACATCCGTCGTCAGCGACTCCGAGCTGCGGAGGGCGGACAGCAGGGCCGTGAGCGCCGGCCCGCCGGCGAGCGCCACCGCGAACCCCAGCATGCGCCGGCGCCAGGTCAACGCGCCCGTCAGCGGCGGCAGCGAGAAGCGCCGTCCCGCGGCGGCGTGATTGACCATGTGGACGTCGATGTCGCCCGACTCGCGGACGACCGTCGCCCCGATGCCCGGCCCGGTGCACGCCGCGGCGAGCCGCCCCCTGCGGCTGGCGCCGAGCACGAGCTGCGTCGCGTTCACGGACTGCGCGAACTCGACGAGCGAGACCGGCACGTCCTCCCCCACGACCTGGTGATAGGTGCCGTTCAGCTGCTCCACGAGCGCGCGCTGCTCGGCGAGCGCGGCGTGGCTCTCCGAGCGGAGGCCGTCCTGGCTCGTGACGTGGACGGCGAGCAGCTCGCCGCCCGCGGAACGCGCGGCGATCCGCGCGCCGCGACGCAGCAGCGTCTCGCCCTCCTGGCCACCGGTGAGCGCGACGACGACGCGCTCCCGCGCCTCCCAGGTGCTCACGATCCCGTGGTCCTCGCGGTAGCCCTGCAGGGCCTGGTCGACCTCGTCCGCGAGCCAGATGAGCGCGAGCTCGCGCAGCGCGGTGAGGTTGCCGAGCCGGAAGTAGTTCGAGAGCGCGGCGTCGATCCGCTCGGCCGGATAGACGAATCCCCCGCTCAGCCGATCGCGCAGAGCCTCAGGAGCGAGGTCGACGACCTCGATCTGGTCGGCTCCGCGCAGGAAGCTGTCGGGCACCGTCTCCCGCTGCGGGACACCGGTGATCCGCTCGACGACGTCGTTGAGCGACTCGATGTGCTGGATGTTCAGCGTCGACATCACGTCGATCCCGGCGTCGAGCAGCGTCTCGACGTCCTGCCATCGCTTCGCGTGCTCGGCCCCTGGGGCATTGGTGTGGGCCAGTTCGTCGACCAGCGCGAGTTCGGGCCGCAGGCTGAGGAGGCCGGCGAGGTCCAGCTCCTCGAGCTGCACGCCGCGGTGCGAGATCCTGGACGGGGCGACGACCGGGATCCCCCTGGCCATCGCCGCCGTCGCCTCCCGACCGTGGGTCTCGACGATCCCGATGACCACGTCCCGGCCCTCTGCGAGCAGGCGGCGCCCGGTTTCGAGCATCGCGAAGGTCTTGCCGACACCGGGAGCGGCGCCGAGCAGCACGCTGAGCCGCCCCCGTCTGGGCATCGTCAATCCTCCAGATCGTCCAGTGCGACGTTGAGTTCGAGCACGTTCACGGTCGATTCTCCCAGGTATCCGAGCGCCGGCCCACGGGTGTGCTCGTGCACCGCTGCGGCCACGGCTTCTGCAGCGAGTCCACGCGCATCGGCCACGCGGTCGACCTGGATCGCGGCGTACTCGGGGCTGATGTGCGGGTCCAGGCCCGATGCCGAGGCGGTGACGGCGTCGGCGGGCACCGCCGATCGCGGCACCCCGTTGAATCGCGATACGGCGTCGAGCCGTTCGTCGATCGCCGCGACGAGGTCGGCGTTCTCCGGGCCGAGGTTCGATCCGGAGGACGCTCCGCCGTCGTATCCGTCGCCCGCTGCGGACGGCCGCGGCTGGAAGTACGCGCGCAGCGGGGCGCCGTGCGCGTCGTCGAAGCGCTGGCCGAGCAGCGCCGAGCCGACGGGCTCCCCCGAGGCCGCGGTCACGATCGAGCCGTTGGCCTGTGCGGGGAGGAGGAGCTGGCCGAGGCCGGTGACGGCACCGGTGTAGGCGATTCCCAGCAGCGCCGTGAGCAGGATCATGGCGCGCACCGCGACCCGCACGGTGCGGCTCGCCTGACGTGTCGAGTGGTTCATGGTCGGGTGATTACCTTCGGAGTTCAGAAGCCGGGGATGAGGCGGACGACGAGGTCGATGAGCCAGATGCCGAGGAACGGGGTGACGATGCCGCCGAGGCCGTAGACCGTCAGGTTGCGCGCGAGCACGCTCGAGGCGTCGCCCGGCCGGTAGCGCACCCCGCGCAGGGCCAGCGGGATGAGGAAGACGATCACGATCGCGTTGAAGACGATCGCCGAGAGCACGGCCGACGCCGGGGAGTGCAGCCCCATGAGATTGAGCGCGCCGAGCTGCGGGAACACCCCCATGAACATCGCCGGGATGATGGCGAAGTACTTCGCGATGTCGTTCGCGATCGAGAAGGTCGTCAGCGCGCCGCGGGTGATGAGCAGCTGCTTCCCGATGCGGACGATGTCGATGAGCTTCGACGGGTCGGAATCGAGATCGACCATGTTGCCCGCCTCCTTCGCGGCGGAGGTGCCGGAGTTCATCGCGACGCCGACGTCGGCCTGCGCGAGGGCCGGCGCATCGTTCGTGCCATCGCCCGTCATCGCCACGAGGTTGCCGCCCTCCTGCTCGGCGCGGATGTAGGCGAGCTTGTCCTCGGGGGTGGCCTCGGCGAGGAAGTCGTCGACCCCGGCCTCCCGCGCGATGGCCGCGGCCGTCAACGGGTTGTCGCCCGTGATCATCACGGTGCGGATGCCCATCGCGCGCAGCTCCGCGAATTTCTCGGGGAGCCCCTCCTTCACGACGTCCTTGAGATGCACGACCCCGAGCAGCCGCGACTCCCCGGCCGCGCTCCGCGTCGCGACGACGAGCGGGGTCCCCCCGGACTGCGAGATGCGCTGCACGCGCTCCGCGAGCTCGGCGGACACCGCCGCGGCGAGGGCGCCGTTCGTCTCCTCGACCCACGCGGTGACCGCGGACCCGGCGCCCTTGCGGATACGGGTGCCGTCGGGCAGGTCGAGCCCGGACATGCGGGTCTGCGCCGTGAACGGCACGATCTCCCCGGCGGCTTCGCGATCGAACCCCACCCCTTCCCGCTCGGCGAGCTCCACGATCGAGACGCCTTCGGGGGTGGGATCCGCGAGCGACGAGAGCGCCGCCGCGCGGATCAGCTCCTCCTCGCGCACGCCGTCGAGCCGCACGAACTCGCTCGCGCGCCGGTTGCCGTAGGTGATCGTGCCCGTCTTGTCGAGCAGCAGCGTGGTGACATCGCCCGCCGCCTCGACGGCGCGACCCGACATCGCGAGCACGTTGCGCTGCACGAGCCGGTCCATGCCCGCGATGCCGATGGCGCTGAGCAGCGCGCCGATGGTCGTCGGGATCAGGCAGACGAGCAGCGCCGTGAGCACGGTCACGCTGACCGGGGCCGCGGCGTAGGACGCGATGGGGTTGAGCGTGAGCGCGACGACCACGAAGACGATCGACAGCGCGGCGAGCAGGATGTTGAGCGCGATCTCGTTCGGCGTCTTCTGACGGGCCGCGCCCTCCACGAGCGCGATCATGCGATCGACGAAGGTCTCGCCAGGCTTCGACGTGACGCGCACGACGATCCGGTCGGAGAGCACGCGCGTACCGCCCGTGACCGCCGAGCGGTCTCCGCCGGACTCCCGCACGACCGGGGCGGATTCGCCGGTGATCGCGGACTCGTCGACCGAGGCGATTCCCCACACGATGTCCCCGTCGCCCGGGATGAGCTCACCGGCCGACACCACGACCACGTCGCCGACTCGGAGCTCGGCCGAGGACACCGCCGCGAGTTCCGCGCCGGTCGCGGCGGCGTCTCCCGCCGCGTCGTACGCCGTGACGCGGTTCGCGATCGTGCTGCTGCGGGTGCTGCGGAGCGTCTCCGCCTGCGCCTTGCCGCGCCCCTCGGCGACGGACTCGGCGAGGTTGGCGAAGAGCACCGTCAGCCAGAGCCAGACCGCGATCGCCCAGGTGAACGGGACCGGGACCGCCGAGCCGCCCGAGTCGACCGGTCCGCCGATGAAGGGCTCGGCGATCGCGAGCGCCGTGGTGAGCGCGGCCCCCGCCCATACGATGCACATGACCGGGTTGCGCAGCTGCTCCCGCGGGTGGAGCTTGCGGAGCGCTCCGGGCAGCGCGGCGCGGATCTGCGCCCAGGCGAAGCCTCGGGTCGCGGCGGACTCCCCGGATCGGGGCGCCGCGGATCGAGCGGTGAGATTGGTCGACATGGTGATTACCGAAGCCCTTCCGCCAGGGGACCCAGCGCGAGAACGGGGAAGAAGGTGAGCGCGGTCACGAGCACCGTGACCGCCGTGAGCAGCCCGACGAACATCGGGCGGTGCGTCGGGAGCGTCCCCGCGGTCGCGGGCACGCGGTCCTGAGCCGCGAAGGATCCGGCCAGGGCCAGCACGAACACGATCGGCACGAACCGGCCGAGCAGGATCGCGACACCGAGCGCGATGTTGAGCCAGGGAGTGTCCGCGGTCAGTCCGGCGAACGCCGAGCCGTTGTTGTTGGCCGCGGAGGTGAACGCGTACAGCACCTCCGACATGCCGTGGACGCCCGGGTTCCCGATCGAGGAGCCGGCGACCTCCTCGCGGATTCCGGGGAGCGCGAAGCTCAGCGCGGTCCCCGCCAGCACCAGCGTCGGCATGACGAGGATGGTGAGCGCCGCGAGCTTGATCTCCCTCGGACCGATCTTCTTCCCCAGGTACTCGGGGGTGCGCCCGATGAGGAGTCCCGAGATGAACACCGCGATGACGGCGAGCACGAGCATGGCGTAGAGCCCCGACCCGACGCCGCCGGGCGAGACCTCGCCGAGCATCATGTTCAGCATCGGCATCATGCCGCCGAGCGCGGTGTAGGAATCGTGCATGGAGTTCACCGCCCCGGTCGACGTACCGGTGCTGGTCGTCGCGAAGAGCGTCGAGCCCACGATCCCGAATCGCTGCTCCTTGCCCTCCATGGCGCCTCCGGCGAGCTCGGGCGCCGTGCCCATCGCCGCCGATTCCAAGGCGGTGAGGGCGGCGAACGAGGCGACGTAGAGCACTGCCATGACCGACGCGATCGCGAGGCCCTGGCGGTCGTCCCCGATGATCCTGCCGAACGTGCGCGGCAGCGAGAACGGGATCGCGAGCATCAGGACGACCTCGAAGGCGTTCGTCCACGCCGACGGATTCTCGAACGGGTGCGCCGAGTTCGCGTTGAAGAACCCGCCGCCGTTGGTGCCCAGCAGCTTGATCGCCTCCTGGGAGGCGGTCGGCCCTCCCGGGACGGCCTGCTCGGCGCCCGAGAGGGTCGCCACGTGCGTGAATCCGGCGAAGTTCTGGATCACGCCGCCCGCGATCAGCACGAGCGCCGCGAGCGCCGCGAGCGGGAGCAGGATCCGGAGCGTGCCGCGGATCAGATCCACCCAGAAGTTGCCGATCGTTCCGGATCGGCGGTACGCGAAGCCGCGCGCGAGGGCGATCGCGACCGAGATCCCGACGGCAGCCGAGACGAAGTTCTGCACGGCGAGGCCGGCGAACTGGACGGTGTACCCGAGGGTGAGCTCGGGTGAGTACGACTGCCAGTTCGTGTTGCCCACGAACGATGCCGCGGTGTTGAACGAGAGGTGCTCGGAGGGCGCCGGGAGCCCCAGCGAGTAGGGCAGCCACTGCTGGGTGCGCTGGAGCAGGTAGAGCAGCAGCAGGCCGACCGCGGAGAAGGCGAGCACGGAGCGGAGGTAGGCGCGCCAGGTCTGCTCCGCCTGCGCGTCGACCCCGATGAGCCGGTAGATGCCGCGTTCGACCCGCGAGTGGTTCGACGAGGTGTACACGCGGGCCATGGCGTCGCCGAGCGGCCGGTACAGCACCGTCAGCACGAGGGCGACCGAGGCGAGGGAGAGTACAGCGGGCAGCCACGTCATCAGAAGCGCTCCGGCTTCACGAGCGCGACGACCAGGTACACGATCGCGGAGATCCCGAGCGCGGTCGCGAGGAGCTCGAAGACGATCACAGCTTCTCCACCGCCTTTCCCAGCAGACCGACGAGGAGGAACAGGACGATCACGCCCAGGACGGTGACGACGTCAAGCACAACGAGCTCCATTCAGATGAGAGCGGCGCGCACCCGCGCGCCGCGATCCCCGACGTGCGGGGTCGCTCTCGATCCAACTCCGAAGCGGGCTCCCGATCGGCCGTCCTCACGGAACCCATACGGCTTTCCCGTCAACCCTGACGGACGGCTTACGCCGGGGCGGGCTCCCGACCGGCGGCGGCGTTCGTTCCGGCGCCGCGATCCGTTCGGAGTAGTCTCGACGGGTGACCCGCATTCTCTTCTTCGAACCCCGCATCCCCGGCAACACCGGCAACACGATCCGCCTCGCGGCCGGCACGGGAGCGGAGCTGCACATCGTGAACCCGCTCTTCGACTTCGAGGACACGAAGCTGAAGCGTGCCGGCCTCGACTACCACGACCTGGCGGTCGTGACGGTGCACGACTCGTTCGCAGCGGCGCTCGAGCAGCTGCTGCCCGCCCGGGTCTTCGCGTTCACGGCGCAGACGACGCGCCACTACACCGACGTCGCCTACGACCCGAGCGACGTGCTGCTCTTCGGCCCGGAGCCGACGGGGCTACCGCCCGAGATCCTGGAGCACGAGGCGATCACCGACCGGCTGCGCATCCCCATGGTGCCCGGCCGACGCTCCATGAACCTCGCCAACTGCGCATCGATCGCGGTCTACGAGGCCTGGCGCCAGCAGGGCTTCCCCGGAGGCCGGTAGGGCCCGTCGGCCCCCCGGCCTTTCGGGACCCCGCTCCGCTCGACTCCACGCAGGTCCCCGCATCCCCGAAACCACGACACGGAACTCGATTCGGCCCCGTTCGAGCGCCTGAACGGGGCCGAATAGAGTTCCGTACGAGGGTTCTGGTGCATCCGCGGTGCGCACGGGATGCGGCGTGCTGATCTGGGGAGGCTGCGGCGCTGAGGGCTTCGAGCGCGAAGTCGACCGGGTATCCAGGGCCGAAACCCGTTGCGGGCTACTCGGCACTCGCTGCTTGCGGTTCACTGCCGAGTGGCGCGCTTGCCGCTCGCCCCGAAACCGCGACACGGAACTCGATTCGGCCCCGTTCGAGCGCCTGAACGGGGCCGAATCGAGTTCCGCGGAGGGGGTGCGAGCGGGCGCACCGGTTGCAGGGTCACGCACGCGCAGCAATCGGCCGCGCAGGACCGCTGCCCGCAGGAACGGCGCAGCCCGCAAACGCAGAACTCCCCGACCGCGAACGACCGGGGAGTGAGTGGCTGGGATACCAGGACTCGAACCTAGAATGACGGTACCAGAAACCGTAGTGTTGCCAATTACACCATATCCCAATGGCGGAAATCCGATCTCCCTGAGGAGCTCAGCACCAAGAGATAACTCTACCCGGTCGTCGCGCAGAACTCAAAACGAGGCCGGGTGAAGCGGGATTCCGGGCGCGTCCCATGCCCGCGGCTCACGCGTAGTCCTCGCACCTAGTCCTCGCACGTAGTCCTCACGCGTAGTCGTCCGGGGTGATCTGCCGCACGCCGGTGTCGTGCAGGAGGAACTGCGCACGCACGCGCACTCCCGATGCACCGCACTCATGCGCAAGGGCGCGCGCGAAGTCGAGCTCGTACGCGCCGAAGCGCTCGGACCCGGGTCGCTCCCAGACGAAGACGACGGAGCCGGCCCCGACGGCGTCGGCGATCCAGGAGACCCGGTCGGCCATCACCTCGGCGAACGTCACCGTGCCGAGGTCCTCGGTCTCGGCGAGTTCGTCCGGTCGCTCGGGGTGGTCACTCATCGGCATCACCGGCCCGCAGACGCGACTGTCGGGGCCGAGATAGAAGGTCCAGAACTGGCGCCGGGCGGCATCCTCCAGCATGCTGCCGAGGAACTCGTGCAGCTCGGCGTCGGTGCGGAGCCGCTGCTCCGGGTTCGGGGGTGTCGTGGTATCGGTCATGTGCACCAGCTTGCGGGGTCGGGCGGGGGTGCACGGGCGAACACGAGAGATCTGTGGGGAAGTCGGGGGTGTGGGCGGAGTCAGGGATGCGCGCCAACCGCGAGCGCCCCAACCGCACGCGGGCCGCTGCACGAGAACGCCCCGTTCCCGCGGAGGATGCGGGAACGGGGCGTTCGGTTCGGGGTCACTGCGGCTGCAAGAGGCGATCGGCGCGCGCCCGATCGGCGCGCCCGACCGGCGCGGGCCGACCCTACGCCCCTTCGGCCTGCGCCGCGTACTCCTCGACCGCGCGCCGGGGCACCATCACCACGGGCACGGGCGAGTTGCGCACGATCTTCGCGGCGTGCGAGCCGAGCGAGATCCGGCCGAAGAGGCCCAGGCTGCTCGAGCCGACGGTCAGCGCCTCGTCGTCGCGCCAGTCGATCGAGCGCAGAGCGGCGGACCAGTTCTCCCCCGCCCCGACCGCGATCTCGAGCGACTGTGGCAGATCCTTGAAGCGCTCGATCTCTCCGAAGATCTCGTCGGCGCGCTCCCGGATCGACGCTTCCCAGGCCTCGGCGACCCCGGCCTCGGCGTCGAAGCCGGCACCCGCGGCCTGGAAGCCGCGAGGACGCGTGCGGAACGAGACGATGCGGAAGTCCACGCCGACCTCGGACGCGATGCCCGCGGCGCCGAGCATGAGCTCGGCCGACGTGTCCGACCCGCTGTAGGCCGCCGAGATGCGCGAGAGGCGCGCGCCCTCGGCCGGCGCGAACCCGTGCGGGGCGATCGCGACCGGCAGGTCCGCGCTCTGCAGCAGCCCCGTGCTCACCGAGCCGAGCGCGATCACGGCGCCCTCCCCGGCGTCGCCGGCAGACCCGACCACGAGGCGCATCGCGCCCTCCTCGGCGCACACCTCGAGCAGCCCGCGCCGCGCGCTCGATGCGCCGTGCACGAGGTACCGCGCCGTGATGTCCGCCGGCACGAAGGCTCGGGCCACGTCGAGCGCCGCCTCGGCGTTCGCGATGAGGAACTCCTGGTACTCGGTGTCCACACCGCTCGCGGCCGGCGGCCACGCGGCGGAGTTGATCGACGCGACCACGAGGTCCTTGTCGTAGCTGCGCGCGAGCAGCACGCCGAGCCGCACCGCCGCCTCCGAGGGGTGCCCCGGGGCGACCCCGACGACGATGCTCATCGCGCACCGCCGTCGCGGTCGATCCCCGGGTCGGCCGCGCCGGTTCCGGGAAGCGGCAGGTCGAGCGCGCCCGAGGCGTTCGCCTCGGCCAGCTCGGCGTCGCCGTCGCGGTACTTGCCGGGGCCGACGAGCACGATGAGGCCGGTGCGGAGCTGCTCGCCGAGCACGGACTTCTTGCGGCCGGTGAACCACCACCACACGATCACGAGGGCCGTCCACCCGAGGAACACGAAGATCGTGATGGGGCGGAGATCCTTGATGATCCAGAGGCAGCCGATGATCGACAGGATCGGGATCACCGGGTACAGCGGCACCTTGAACTTGCGCTCGAGATCGGGCTCGCGCTTGCGCAGCACCATCACGGCGACCGAGACGACGGTGAAGGCCGCGAGCGTGCCGATCGAGGTCATCTCGGCGAGGAAGTTGATCGGCAGGACACCGGCGAGGATCGCGACGATCACCGAGACGATGATCGTGTTCGCGACCGGGGTCATGGTGCGGGGGTTGACCTTCTGGAAGATCTTCGGCGCCATCCCGTCGCGCGACATCGAGAAGAGGATGCGGGTCTGGCCGTAGAGCACGACGAGGGTCACGCTGAAGATGGAGATCACGGCGCCGGCGGCGACGAGCGTTCCCGGCCACGACGCCCCGATGATGTTCTCGAGCATCGCCGAGAGCCCGGCCTCCTGCCCCTCGAACTCGGCGGTGGGCTGCGCGCCGAGCGCGACGATCGCGACGAGCACGTAGACGGTGGTGACGATCACGAGCGCCGAGATGAGGGCGATCGGCATGTTGCGGCGCGGGTTCTTCACCTCGTCGCCCGCGGTGGCGACGGCGTCGAGCCCGACGAACGAGAAGAAGATGAGCCCGGCTCCGGTCATCACGCCCGTGATGCCGAACGGAGCGAAATCGGCGAAGTTGTCGGTGTTCCACCCGGTCAGGCCGACCGCGATGAAGAAGACGAGCACGGCGATCTTGATGAGCACCATGATGGTGTTCGCGACGACCGAGTGCGAGGTGCCGCGGATCAGGAGCAGCGCGCAGAGGCCGATCAGGATCACGGCGGGGAGGTTGATGATCCCGCCCTCCTCGGGCGCGTTCGAGAGCGCGGCGGGCAGCTGGATCCCGAAGAGGTTCGTGAGCAGCTGGTTCACGTACTGGGACCAGCCCACGGCGACGGCGGCCGTCGAGACGCCGTACTCCAGCAGCAGACATGCTGCGACGCCCATCGCGGGGAGCTCGCCCAGGGTGCTGTACGCGTACGAGTACGAGGATCCGGAGACGGGCACGCTGCTCGCGAGCTCCGCGTAGCAGAGGGCCGAGAGGCCGGCGACGGCGCCGGCGATGATGAAGGACCAGATGACGGCGGGGCCCGCGATCGGCACGGCTTCCGAGAGGATGAAGAAGATGCCGGTACCGATGGTGCCGCCGACGCCGATCATCGTGAGCTGGAACAGCCCGATGCTGCGCTTCAGGTGGCTCGCGCTCTCGCCGCCGTCGCGTGGAACTGGCTTCACTCTGAAGAGCTGCTGCCGCAGGGGAACGGTCATGATCTACTCCTGGACCTCGTTGTCTCGCGGGGCCTCGCCCCGCTCGGTGTGCATGTCACCCGGCCGAGAACTCGGTCGGATCCCCGGAACGTCCGGGGCGAACGCGACGGAACGTCGCGAGTCGTCTGGGATCAGTGTCCTCGGACTACGCGGAATCGCGCAACTCCGGGATCCATCGCGCCGCGCACGTAGCCCGTGGGCGACGACGCGACCGCCTGCAGGAAGGCGACGGTCTGATCGGTGATCTCCTCGCCGGGAAGGACGTTCGGGATCCCCGGCGGGTAGGCGGCGAGCGTGTCGGCGGAGACGCGGCCGACCGCGTCGGCGGCGGCGACCACCTCGGTGTCGGCGAAGTAGCCGTCGCGCGGGGAGAGCCGGAACGGGCCGGGCGCAGGCAGGGCGGGGAACGGCGCGGCGTCGGCGTTCGCCGCGCGCTCCTGAGCGGCCTCCTCGGATTCGACGGCCGCGACGAGGGCGCGCATCACGAAGTCGAAGTCCGGCGTCTTGCCGGCGCCGATCACGGCGACGAGCGACGTGGCGGTCGCCATCTCGAAGTGCAGGTCGTTCGAGTCGATGAGGCGCTGGCGCAGCCAATGGCCGCTTACGCCGGTGGCGGTCAGATCGATCGGCACGCGCAGCAGGTCGGTATCGACGATGTCGTCGAAGCGGTCGAACGCGTCGCTCACCACGCCGAACCGGGCGTCGGCCCGGAGCATGTCGCGGAAGCGCTGCGCCTCGGCGACCGACCGCCCGATGGCCTCCTCGCCCGTCATGAGGGCGTGACGCGCGATGTCGAGGGAGGCGCGCATAATCGCGCTCGTCGAGGTCGACGACGTCATCGCGAAAGCGCGTTCGATGAGCGGCTCGAGGCGGTCGGCGAACGGGCCGTCGCCGAGATGCAGCATCGCGGACTGGGTGAGCGAGCCCGCGAGCTTGTGCGTGCTCGAGATGACGAGGTCGGCGCCGAGACGGGCGGGCGACTCGGGCAGCTCGGGGTGGAACCCGAAGTGCGGGCCCCAGGCGCCGTCGACGATGAGCGGCGCGCCGTGCGCGTGCGCGACGTCCGAGAGGCCCCGCACGTCGGAGACGGAGCCGAAGTAGCTCGGTGAGATGACGTAGACGGCGGTGGCGGGGCGTCCTTCGGCCTCGGCCGCGGTCAGCGCCGCGTCGAGCGCGGCGGGCGAGACGCCGTGCGCCATGCCGTGCTCGGCGTCGACCGAGGGGAAGACGTAGGACGGGGTGATCCCCGCGAGCAGCACGCCGTCGCTGAAGCTCGAGTGCGCGCTGCGCTGGGCGACGATCCGGTCCCCCAGCCCGCGGACGGCGAGCGCCGCGGTGCGGTTCGCCTGCGAAGCGCCGTTCGTGAGGAACCAGGTGCGGCGGGCCCCCCAGGCGTCGGCGGCGAGCTCGAGCGCCTGCTCGAACGGCGAGCCCTCCTCGAGGTCGACGCCCTCGATGAGCATGGGGATGTCGAGCGCGAGGGTCCGGTCGCCGAGGAAGTCTGCGAGCCGCCCCGAGATGCCGCGATCCGTGCCTCCGTGGCCCGGCACCATGAGCTGGACCGGATTGCGGTCGACGTAGCGGTCGAGCGCGTCGGCGTACGGCGTCGCCTGGTGACGGGCGAGACGATCTGCGGCGACCTGGTGCGAAGCGGAGCTGTACAGCATCCCTCAATGCTGCGACGTGCGCCCCTCGGAGGGAATACCCGTCATCTCTCAGGAGTGACATACCATGTATGTGACTCGGGCGATGGCTCGAGCCAGGTGGACGGAAGGCCGGCGTCGTGATCGATCTCAAGCAGCTCCAAGCGCTGCGTGCGGTGCAGGGCGAGGGGTCGGTGACCCGCGCCGCTCGGCTGCTCGGCTGGAGCCAGCCCACCGTCGACTACCACCTGCGCAACCTCGAGCGGCTCGTCGGCGGCCCCGTGCTCGCGCGCACCACCCGCGGCAGCAGCCTGACGCCGGTGGGGCACCTCCTGTGCGAGCGGGGGCAGGAGATCCTGACCCTCTCGGATCGCACCCTGCGCGACGCCCGCGACCTCACCCGCATGGGCCAGGTCCGCCTGCGGTTCGGCACGTTCCCCACGGCCGCGGCACGCCTGCTGCCCGCCGTGGTCGCCGAGGTGACCGACCTCGGCATCGACGTCGACGTCGTGCTCGAGGAGGTCGGGCCGCTCGTGACGCACGTGACGCAGCGCAAGCTCGACGCCGCGCTGATCTACTCGATGCCGGGCTACGAGCTGCCGTTCCGGGCCGACGTGATCACCGCGGAGGTGCTGCGCGATCCGATCCTGCTCGCACTTCCCGAGGACCACCCCCTCGCGGCGCGCGCCTCCATCGACCTGCCATCGCTCCTGGCCCTGCACGACGAGCGCTGGCTGCTCGCGACCTCGCACGACGACCCCATGGACGCGATCGTGGTCGGCGCGTTCGCGGAGGCCGGGCACACCCTCGACGTGACCATCCGCACCGACGATTTCCAAGTGATGCTCGGCATCGTCGCCGCGCGCATGGCGATCAGCTTCATGCCGAAGCTCGCGACCGGGCCGGTCCACCCCGGGGTCGTGCTGCGGCCGATCGACGACCCGGCGTTCGTGCGCTCCGTGCTGCTCGCGGCGCCGGCAGAGGCGCCGGGCAAGCAGCCGTCGACGGCGGTGCGGCAGGTGGCTGCGGCGATCCGGCACGCGGTCGCCGGCCTCGAATAGGCGGGATCCGGCCGGTCGGTCGTTCGGGTCGACCGGGTCGGTCTGGTTCCTCGGATCGGCGCGGTGCGGCGCGGGTCCGCGCGGTTTCCGAATCGCTCCGGCTCCCGGCTTGGCCCGGGTCTTCGCCGCCAATCGATATGGGATCGGCGAAGCATATGCCGGGATCGACCGCATCCGGCATACGACCGGCAGATCCCTGACGATCTGCAGAGAGCACCGGATGTTCCCCGGGACGATCCCCGGGCGGCAGCCTCCCGGCCTACGCTCCCGCCGGCCTACGCCCCCGACATCGCGCCGCGCGCCGGGTCCGCTGAGCGCACCGGCTCGGCTCCGCGCCCGTCGAGCGCGTCGATGTAGCGCAGCACGATCCCCTCGCGCAGCGCCCACGGCGAGATCGTCAGGGTCTCGACCCCGAACACCTTCATCGCGGTGCGCAGCACGACCGCCCCCGCCATGATCTGGTAGCCGCGCTCCGGGGTGATCCCGGGGAGATACTCGCGCACCGTGCCGGGCATCTGGCGCAGCGACGGCTCCCACTCCCGCAGGCCGACGTAGTGCAGCGGCGCGAGGTCGCCCGTCACGGGATCGGCCGGGCCGCCGATGAGACGCGCGAGGGAGCGGATCGTCTTCGACGTGCCGACGACGCGCTTCGGGCTCGGGCGCTCGGCGAAGAGCTCGTCGCGCACCCGGGTGAACTCGGCCCGCGCGTGCGCCCGGAGGAGCGACACCGCTTCGCGCGGCGGCGGATCCTCGGCGAGGAAGTTGATCGTGGATCGACCGGCGCCGAGCGGCAGCGACACCTGCACGTCGGGATACTCGTCGGCGCCCTGGGCGATCTCGAACGACCCGCCGCCGATGTCGAACAGCAGGATCTCGCCCGCAGACCAGCCGAGCCAGCGGCGCACGGCGAGCATGGTGATCCGGGCCTCGTCCTCCCCCGACAGCACGCGCACGGCGACCCCGGTCTCGCGGGTGATCCGCGCGAGCACGTCCTCGCCGTTCGCTGCCTCGCGGATCGCGCTCGTCGCGGTGCAGAGGAGGTCGTCGACGCCGATCTCGTTCGCGGTGCCCACGGATTCCGCGATCGCGTCGATGATGCGGCGCACGCCCTCCTCCACGATCGCGCCGTCGGCGTCGAGGTAGCGCATGAGCCGCAGCACCGATCGCTGCGAGTGGTACGGGACGGGGCTCGCCCCGGGGTGCGCGTCCACGACGAGCAGGTGGACGGTGTTGGATCCGACGTCGATCACTCCGAGGCGCATGGGGAGAGTCTATGCGGTCGGGCGGACCGGTTACGCTGAAGCCATGACGCAAGCCGCACGCGAATCCGAAGCGCTGGCCGTGTTCGGCATCGACGCCGGGTCGGCCGACCCACCGTTCCGGCAGATCCACGACGCGGTGGTCGGCGCCGTGTCCGACGGACGTCTGCTCCCGGGGCAGAAGCTGCCGACGATCCGGGCGCTCGCGGCCCACCTGGGCGTGGCCGTGAACACCGCGGCGGGCGCCTACCGCGCGCTCGAGGCCGACGGGGTCGTCGAGGGCCGCGGACGCGCGGGCACGTTCATCGCGCTGGGCGGGGATCCGGTCGGCTCCGCCGCCCGCCGCGTCGCCCTCGAGGCCGCGGCGCGGCTCCGGGAGCTCGGACTCGACGCTGCCGCCGCGCGCGCGGCGCTCGACGCGGCCGTCGGCGCGACCTACGCGTAGCGGCTTGGCCGGCGGGACACCGCCGCCCGCTGGCCGACCGCCCACCCGCCGCGAGGATGCCGGCCCCGGATCAGTAGGCGGAGCCCGCCGAGCCGTCGACCGCGGCCTCCCCATCCCAGCCGTCGACGATCGCGGCGGTTCCTGAGACCCCGAACCGGGTCGCCCCCGCCGCATGCAGTTCCCGCACGGCGGAGGCGGTGCGGATCCCGCCCGACGCCTTCACCCCGAGGCGCCCGCCGACCGCGTCCGCCATCAGCCGTACCGCGTGCGCGCTCGCCCCGCCAGCGGCGTCGAAGCCGGTGGAGGTCTTCACGAAGTCGGCCCCTGCGGCCTCGGCCGCCCGGCTCGCGCCCACGATCTCGGCGTCGTTCAGCACGGCGGACTCGATGATCACCTTGAGCGGGCGGCCTGCGCTCGCCTCTCGCACCGCGCGGATCTCGGCCTCGACCGCGCTCCAGTCGCCGGTCAGCGCCGCGTCGCGGACCGGGCCTCGGCGCAGCACCATGTCGATCTCGTGCGCCCCGTTCGCGACGGCCTCGGCCGCCTCGGCCGCCTTCACGGCCGCCGTGTGCTCGCCCGACGGGAATCCGACGACGGTGACGACCTTGAGGTCGCCGAGCGCGTCGGCGTCGACCGGCAGCTGCGAGGGGCTGACGCACACCCGCGCCACCCCGATTTCACGGGCGCGCCGCACGAACGCCTCGAGTTCGTCGCGGGTCGTGCCCGGCGCGAGAAGGGTGTGGTCCGCGTGTGCGAGGAAGTCCTGCTGCGAGAGAGTCATGCCGACCAGACTATGCAATCCCGGACGACGGCGGTGCCTCCGATGACGGCGCTGACGGCGCCGACGGCGCTTCGATCGCCTCGCGCTGGGTCTTGGCCCACGTCTTGGCCCCGACGAGCTGCCGGATCAGGGCGCGGTACACGACCGGGTAGATCACCCACGAGTAGAACAGGTAGAGGTGGGCGAGCAGCAGGCCGACGAGGAATCCCCAGAGCCCGGGCCTGCTGCGTGCGAGCAGCACGCCGAGCACTCCGGGGGCTGCGGAGAAGACGTAGGCGAGCACCACGATGAAGACGGTGAGCGGCGGGCGCGCGATCCCCGTGGCGAGGAAGACCACGCTGAGCACGACCGACAGACCCACCCACGCCTGGATGGCCGGAAGGAGCAGATACCAGAACTGATCCCAGCGCGGCACCAGGCCCACGTGGGGGTTGCGCAGCGTCGCTCCGATCAGGCTGAACGACTGCCACGCGCCCTGCGCCCAGCGCGTCCGCTGCCGGTAGAGCGCGCGCAGCGAGTGGAGGCCCTGCTGCTCGATGACGACGTCGGGCGACTGCGCGCCGCGCCAGCCCGCGTGGATGAGCCGCAGCCCGATGTCCTGATCCTCCGTGAGCCGGCCGGCCCGCCAGGGACCGGTGCGGCCTTCGGCGTCCTCGACCGCGACCTCGTCGAGCGCCGCGAGGCGGTTGAACTGGCCGTTGCCGCCCATGTTGGCGATGCCCCAGCCCGTGCGCCCCAGCTGGTACACCGTGCCGAAGACCCCGAACTCGAGGTCCTGCGACAGTGTGAGGAAGCCGTCGCGGTTGTAGATGCGCACCTGGGACTGCACCCCGCCGACGCGCTCGTCGTCGAAGAACCGCGCCGCGCGGCCGGCGAGCGGATCGAGGCGGCCGTCGGCATCGACGATCGCGACGATGACGCGCTGCGGATCCCAGCCGCGGTACTCCCCCGACCCGAGCACCACCCGATGGAGGTGCCGCCAGGCGTCGTTGAGCGCCTCGGACTTGCCCTGGCGGGCGTTCGGGGCCGTGCGCGTGAGCACGGTCAACTCGGGGGCCGCGATCCCCGCCAGGATCTCGCCCGTGCGGTCGTCGGACCCGTCGTCGATCACGAGGATCCGCTTGTGTGTCACCCGCACCTGCGCGAGCCGCCCGACCGAGTCGGCGATGACGGTCTCCTCATTGAGGGCCGGGACCATGAACACCCAGAGATACTCGGCCTCCCGCGAGCTTCCGGCGCCGGCGCGGCCGTCTCGCTCGGCCTCGTCCGCCGGTTCCCGGTGCGCCTCGCGGAGCTGGCGCTGCGCACGCGCGGCGAGCACGACGAGCGAGACGGTCGAGCTGATCACCATCACCGCCGCGACGATGAAGATCGGCACGGCCCACTCGGGCAGACCGTCGTAGATGTGCACGATGAAGAAGACCGCATCGGCGAGCCACTGCGCGATCGGGTCCCAGTACTCCCCCGGATCAGGCATCGCGACCGTCGCCGTCGCGCTCGGTCCGGCTGCGCTCGATGCCCAGCCTGCGCTGCACGGCGTCGCGCAGACCATCGCCCACGAGCTCCGCGACGGGCGGTCCATCGCGGAGGATGTGGTCGAGGGCCGCCACGATGCGCTCCGAGGCGCGGCCGTCGCCGTAGGGGTTCGCGCGCGCCGCGCGGCGGGCGTGCTCGGCGTCGTCCGAGAGGAGCACCGTCGCCTCGGCCACGATCCGGTCGGGATCGGTGCCGACGAGCACGAGCGTCCCCGCGGCGACCCCCTCGCCGCGCTCCGTCGTATCGCGGGCCACGAGCACCGGGACTCCGAGCGCGGGAGCCTCCTCCTGCACCCCGCCCGAATCGGTGATGATGCACCGAGACGCGGCCATGAGCCGCGCGAAATCGGCGTAGTCGCGCGGCTCGACGAGCCGCACGTTGCCCGCATCCGAGAGCGCCTCGAGCAGCGGCCCGCGTGCGACCGGATTCGGGTGCATCGGCACCACGAAGCGCGCCTCGGGGTGCGCGTCGGCGAGTCGCCGCACCGCGCTCGCGATGTTCGCGAGGCCCTGGCCCCAGTTCTCCCGCCGGTGCGCGGTGACGAGCACGATGGGCCGCGCCGGATCCGCGACGAGATCCTCGAGCCCCGGGCCGAACCCGCCCGCCTGCTCGGACGCCCACTGCAGCATGTCGATCGAGGTGTTGCCGGTCACGATCACGCGGTCGTAGTCGACGCCCTCGCGCACGAGATTCATCTTGTTGTCGGTCGTCGGGGCGAAGTGCACCGCGGCGACGCGCGAGATGAGCTGCCGGTTGCCCTCCTCGGGGAACGGCGAGAGCAGGTTCGAGGTGCGGAGCCCCGCCTCGACGTGCACCACCGGGATCTGTAGGTTGAACGAGGCGAGGGCCGCGGCGGCGGCCGAGCTCGTGTCGCCGTGCACGAGGCACGCGACCGCCCCGTCGACGCCGCGCCGCCCGTCGGCCCGGTAGCGCTCCGGCAGCTCCTCGCTCGCCCACACCCGGTCGATCCCCGTCATCACGCGCGCGAACATCTCGTTGAGGCTGGGGCGCACGCCGTCGACCGGCTCGGACGCGCGCAGGTTCGCGTCGACCCGCAGCCCGGCGGTGCGGATGAGGTCGTCGACGAGGTCGGTGTGCTGCCCGGTCGAGATGACGACGGGCCGGAAGGTGCCCGAGTCCTGCAGTGCGCGGATCACCGGGATCATCTTGATCGCTTCCGGTCTGGTACCGATGACCGCGAGCACGCGCGTGCGATCCGCGTACGGAATCATGTATCCCCCTGGAGTCCGCCTGAACGAAGGCCTCCACGCTATCGCAGCGGTCTCGGCGGTTGCCGGGGCCGCCGGGCGGGGCGGCACCCGGCGTGCCCGCGACACGGGTCGGGCGAGCACGGGTCAGGTCAGCACGGGTCAGGTCAGCACGGGTCCGACGCGCTGCACCCGCACGGCTGGTTCGCCCAGCGCCTCCGACTCCGAGAGATCGACGAAGCCCTCGATCGCCCAGTCGCGGTCGCCCTCGGGGTCGAGCAGCACCTGGCGGAAGCGCCACACCCCAGCCGAGGTCGCTTCGGGCCCGCGGTCGACCTCGAGCAGTCGTGCCGAGCGCGCGTCGGCGCCCGTGCCGATCTCGTCGTACTCGGCGAAGTACTCGTCGAGCGCCTCGCGCCAGCGCAGCTCACCGAAGCCGTGCGGCCCGTCGAGCGCCGCGAGCTGGTCGAGCCGTTCGAACGCTGCGGCCTGGACGCGCAGGAAGAGGGCATTGCGCAGCATCACGCCGAACGCGCGCGGGTTCGAGAGCACCGAGCGCGTCGGCGGCGCCAGCGCGATCGCGCCGTCGGCGCCGTCTCCGTCGAGACCGAGGAGCGCCCGCGCCGCGCGATGCGCCTCGGGATCCACGGACGGGTTCGCGAGCTCCTCCCACTCGTCGATGAGGCTCGAGTCGATCTGTCGCACGAGTTCGCCGAGCCACTCGATGAGTTCCTCGAGCTCCGGGCTCTTGGCCTGTTCGGGCACCGTGCGCTCGATCGCGCGGAAGGCGTCGCTCAGGTAGCGCAGCACCCCACCCTCCGAGCGCCCGAGCTGGTAGAACGACACGAGGTCCCGGAATCCGAACGCGCGCTCGATCATGTCGCGGACGACGGACTTGGGCTTGAGCGCGTAGTCCCGCGCCCACGGCACCTCCTTCGTGTACTCGTGGAACGCCTCCTCGAGCAGTTCCTTGAGCGGCTGCGGATGGGTGATCTGTTCGAGCAGCTCCATACGCTCCTCGTACTCGATGCCCTCGGCCTTCATGGCCCCGATGGCCTCGCCGCGGGCCTTGTGCTCCTGCGCCCGGAGGATCGCACGCGGATCCTCCAGCGTCGCTTCGATGATCGAGATCACGTCGAGCGCGTACTCCGGGGACTCGGGGTCGAGCAGCTCGATCGCGGCGAGCGCGAACGGCGACAGCGGCTGATTCAGCGCGAAGTTCGCCTGCAGCTCGATCGTGAGTCGCAGGAGACGCTCCGTGCGCCCCGTGAGCGGGTCCTGCTGCTCGTGCACCTCGACGATGCCGCCGCGTCGCAGGGTGCGGAAGATCCCGATAGCGGTGCGGGCGTGCGCGAACTGCGCGGCCCGCGGCTCGTGACTGTCGAAGACGAGCGTGCGCATGGTCTCGAGGGCCTCGCCCTCCCGCTGCTCTCCCCGTCCGATGACTCCGAGCACCATCGCGTGCGTGACCCGCATGCGGCTGACGAGCGGCTCGGGCTGGGACGCGACGATCTTGTCGAGCGTCGCCTCGTTCCAGGCGACGAAGCCCTGCGGGGGCGACTTCTTCTTGACGGGCTTCGCCTTCTTGCCGCCGGTCGCCTTCGCTGCCGCCTTCGCCGCTGCCTTCGCATTCTCGATCTCGTGCTCAGGGGCGAGGGCGATCACGTCGCCCTCGGTGTCGAAGCCCGCGCGTCCCGCCCGGCCCGCGATCTGGTGGAACTCCCGGGCGGAGAGCCGTCGCATCTTCTCACCGTCGAACTTGGTGAGCGCGGTGATGACGACCGTGCGGATCGGCACGTTGATCCCGACGCCCAGGGTGTCGGTACCGCAGATGACCCGCAGCATTCCGCGCTGCGCCAGCTGCTCGACGAGTCGCCGGTAGCGCGGCAGCATGCCGGCGTGGTGCACGCCGATGCCGGCCCGGACGAGGCGCGAGAGCGTCGAGCCGAACCCGGTTGAGAACCGAAAGTCTCCGATGGCGTCGGCGATCTCGTCGCGTCCCGCCCGATCCACGATCCGGATCGACGCGAGCGCCTGGGCCTGCTCGACGGCGTGGGACTGGTTGAAATGCACGAGATAGGCGGGCGTCTGCCGATCCTCGATGAGCTGCTCGACGACCTCGTGCGCCGGGGCGACGGCGTACGCGAAGTGCAGCGGCACGGGGCGCTCGACGCCCGTGACGAGCGCGGTGTCGCGACCCGTGCGCCGCGAGAGGTCCGCCGCGAGGTCGGTGACGTCGCCGAGCGTCGCGGACATCAGCAGGAACTGCGCGTCGTGCATCAGCAGGAGCGGCACCTGCCAGGCCCACCCGCGGTCGGGTTCTGCGTAGAAGTGGAACTCGTCCATCACGACCTGGGTGATGCCTCCGGCGTCGCGATCCCGGATCGCGAGGTTCGCGAGGATCTCGGCGGTGCAGCAGAGGATCGGGGCGTCGGAGTTGATCGAGGTGTCGCCCGTCACCATCCCGACGTTCTCGGCGCCGAACGCGTCGACGAGGTCGAAGAACTTCTCGCTCACGAGCGCCTTGATGGGCGCGGTGTAGACCGTGCGCCGCCCCTCGGCGAGCGCGGTGAAGTGCGCGCCGAGAGCCACGAGCGACTTGCCCGTGCCCGTCGGGGTCGCGAGCACCACGTTGCTGCCCAGCGCGATGCCGAGCACCGCCTCCTCCTGGGCCGGGTAGAGGCGCAGCGCCTTCTCCTCCCACGCCCACTCCTCGAATGCGGCGAAGATCTCGTCGGGTTCGGCGAAGCTCGTGCTCTCGAGAATCGATCCCAGGTTCATAGGTGCGCGGTCCGTCCGGTCAGTCGCCGGCGATCTCGCCGGGCGTGTGCTCGAGCTCGGCGAACTTCGCCTGCATGGTCGGGTTGCCTCGCGTGAGCTTCTTGATCGTAACGCCCTGCGCCTTGTCGTTCGCGAGACGCAGATTGTTCTCGGACTTCAGCAGGTTCTCCTTGACCCGCTGCATCTCGAGGATCGACTTGTCGATGCGGTCGATGGCCTCCTGGAACTGGCGCGATGCGAGGTCGTAGTTGCGACCGAAGGCGTCCTTGAACTTGTCGAGGTGCTCTTCGAAATGGGTGATGTCGATGTTCTGCGCGCGCACCTGCTCGAGCTCCGCCTTGTACTTGAGGGCGTTGAGCGCGCCGTTGCGCAGCAGGGTGATGAGCGGCAGGAAGAACTGCGGCCGCACCACATAGGTCTTCGGGAAGCGGTGGGACACGTCGACGATGCCGTCGTTGTAGTACTCGTTCTCGGGCTCGAGCAGCGAGACGAGCACCGCGTACTCGCAGCCCTTCTCCCGGCGATCCTTGTCGAGCTCTTTCAGGAAGTCCTCGTTCTTCTTCTTGGTGGCGGTCTCGTCGGCCTCGTTCTTCATCTCGAACATGATCGAGACGATCTCGACACCGCCCTCGTCGAAGTCGCGGAAGATGTAGTCGCCCTTGCTACCGGTGCGGGCGTCATTGTCCTTCTCGAAGTAGGCGTTGGGAAACGCCATCGCGCGATACCGGTTGAAGGTGTGCTCGCAGTGCAGCTCGAGGGTCTCGCCGATCATCTTCGTCGACAGCCGCGCCTTCATGTCGCGCAGGCGCTCGATCTGCTCCTCGCGCTCGCGCAGCTGCGCCTCGTAGCGGTCGCGCATCGACTGCTCCACGAGCTGCTTCTCGAGCGCCGCCCGCTCGAGGCCGCTCCTGAGGTCGTCGCGCTCCTTCTCGACCGCGCTCACCGCCTCGGTGACGGCGAGGCGCTGCGCGAGCTCGATGCGGTCCAGCTCGGCCCGCAGGCGCTCGAGCTCCGTCTCCTTCTCGGCCGCCGCCTGCCGCACCTCAGCGACGAGCTTCGCCTCGGCGAGCTCGGCCGCGGCCCGCTGCTCGCGCCTGGCCCGCTCGAGCTCGCCCGCGAGCGCGTCGCGCTCCTTCTCCACCGCGCCGAGGGCCTCGGCTACCGCGAGCCGCTGCGCCGTCTCGCCCGCGTCGAGCTGCGCCCGCAGCTGCTGGATCTCGGAGTCCTTCTTCGCAGCGGCCCGCTGCAGCTCGCCCTCCGCCGCCGCGCGCGCCAGCTCGAGCGCCTTCTGCTTGTCGGCCTCGGCGAACTCGAGCCGCTCGTGGAGCTGCTGCTCGAAGTCGCGATCGCGCACCTGCTTCAGGATGTCGGCGTACCCCGCATCGTCGACGGTGAACAGACGCTCGCAGTGCGGGCACTGGATCTCGTGCACGGAGGACCTCCCTCGGATACTCGCTGACGGTGGGACGCTACCACCCTGGCACACACCGCCGACACGCGCTGACCGGAGCGGCCCGGGTCGGCCGATACCCACTCGAGGCGTTACGAGCACCGACCCGTGCGAGCACCGACCCGCGCGAGCACCGACCCGCGCACCCTCCGGCACCGATCGATCGAAAAGCACCCGGTTTCGCGACATACTGTACGCGTTCACGTGCATCGGTGCGGGAAGGTTCACGGCCGACGCCGACACCCGGCGCACAAACAGCGCCGACGCCGACACCCGGCGCACAAGCGGCCCGCCGGACAGCACGGGCGGCCGAACGGATCGGGTCCCGCAGCCGTGCCGCGCGTGCAGCTCGCTTCTGCCGGCCGCGAGCGCCGGGCGCCGCCCTTCCCATCCCGCTGCTCAGACGACGTCGAACTCCCGCAGTCGCTTGCGGTCGGACTTCGCGGTCGAGTGCTGCAGCGCGAGGAGCTCGGCGTAGATGCCGCCCGAGGCCGCGAGCTCGGCGGGGGTGCCGATCTCGTCGATGCGACCGCCGCGCAGCGTGACGATGCGGTCGACCTCGGCGATGGTCGAGAGCCGGTGCGCGATGATGAGGCTCGTGCGTCCGCGCATGAGCTCGTCGAGTCCCGCCTGCACCAGCCGCTCCGACTTCGTGTCGAGCGCCGACGTCGCCTCGTCGAGCACGAGGATCGGCGCATCCTTCAGCATCGCCCGCGCGACCGCGATGCGCTGCTTCTGACCGCCCGAGAGCTTGACTCCCCGCTCGCCGATGACCGTGTCGTACCCCTGGGGGAACCGGCTCACGAAGGGGTCGACCGCGGCGCGCTCCGCGGCGGCGACGATCTGTTCGCGCGTCGCCTCCGGTCGGCCGTACGCGATGTTCTCGGCGACCGTGCCCGAGAAGAGGTTCGGTTCCTGGAACACGACGCCGATGGAGCGGCGGAGCGCGTCGAGGTCCGAACCGTCCCCCGCACCCGCCACCTCGATACGTCCCGAACGCACCCCGTAGAGCCCCATGAGCAGACTCGTGATCGTCGTCTTGCCGCCGCCGGACTCGCCGACGAAGGCGATCCGCTCCCCCGGCGCGACGTCGAACGAGATGCCTGCCAGCACGTCCGCGTCATCGTCGTACCCGAATCGGACGTCGCGGAACGAGACCGCGGGACCGCTCGTGGATCCCGCACGACCGGTCGGCTCGTGCGGCCGCTCGCCCCCGCCGTCCACGACCGCGGGCTCGAGATCCATCACCTCGAAGTACGACTTCGAACCCGCGATCGCCCGCTGCGACGAATCCACGACCCAGCTGAGGCTCGTGACCGGCTGCCGCGCCATCGCCATGAGCTGGATGAGCATGACCATGTCGCCGACGGAGAAGTGCCCCGTGACCGTGCGGACGAAGATGATCGCGTACAGCGCGAAGAAGATGAGATGGAGCACCCCCTGTCGCAACGCGTCCATGAGGTGCCAATTGCGCGACTGCGCCGCGGTCAGCGTCTCGGTGCTCCGGAAGCGCCCCGAGAACGCGGAGAGCTCGCTGCGCTCCCGCACGAACGACTTCACCACGCGCATCTGGCCCACGACCTCGGCGAACCGCCCCGACGCGACGTCGACGTGCTCGTTCTTCTCTCCCTCGATCACCTGCCACTTGCGGCTCGTCAGCGTCGTCAGCCAGAAGTACAGCGGATACGCGACGGCGAGCAGGACCGCGAGCGGCCAGTAGTAGATCGCGCTGATGACGAGCACGGAGGCAGTGGTGAGGAAGAGCGTCACGAACATGTTCGAGAACGTCTTCATGAAGTTCGTGACCTCGGAGATGGAGCGGTTCAGGCGCGCGACGATCGTGCCGGTGAGCTCGTTGTCGTAATAGCGCTGCGGCAGGGCGAGCAGCTGCTCGAAGTACCGCGTCGACAGGATCGTGCGCATCTTCGCGCTCATCACGTCGCCCCAGTAGCCCCCGAGGTTGCCGACGCCGGCCTCGACGAGGCCCACGGCGAGCAGCGCGAGCGCCAGCAGCACGACGGTGCGCACCGACCCCGCGGGAACGCCTCCCCCGGAGGTCGCGGCGCCGACCGCGTCGACGATGGCGTCCGTCGCCGTCCCCGTGATGAAGGGAACGGCGAGGCCCGCGGCCGTCACGACCGCTGCGGCGATCATGATGCCGACGTAGTAGGGCGCGAGCGAGCGGGTGAAGCGCAGGATGCGCACGAGCGTGGTCACGTCGAGGTGCCTCCTTCAGTGCCGTCTCCGGGCGGGTCCGCCGGAACTGGGTCTGCGACGAGTATTGCAGCGCCCTCCGACATCGCGCGGCGCGGCGAGCGCCGCCACCGGGTACAACGCTCGGGCGCGGGATCCCTTCCCGCGGCGGCCGCCCGATGTCGGAGGCGCGGTTTACACTGACCCCATGACCGAGACGCTGACGCCCGACGACCTGCTCCGGCTGCGCATGCGAGCGCTGGGGCTCACGGGCACCGGGCTCGCGGGCGTTCCGGAGGACGCACCCGGAGCGGAACGGATCACGGCCGTCGCGCGCGGCATGCTCGCGACCCAGGGTCAGGACTGGCGCTCGTCGCGATGGGCGCTCGGGCGCCGCGCCCCCGGCACGAGTGCGGCAGACGTCTCCGCGGCGTTCAACGAACGCCGGATCGTGCGCTCCTGGCCCATGCGCGGCACCATTCACGTCGTCGCCGCCGAGGACATCGGATGGATGCAGCGGGCGACGAACCACCGCGTCCTCGGCGGCGCGGCAGCCCGACGGGAGTTCCTGGGCATCGACGATGCGACGCTCGAGCGCCTCGTGGCGGTCTCGATGGCGGCGCTCGCCGGTTCGCAGGGGCTCACCCGCGACGAGCTCGCCGAGGTCTGGACCGAGGCCGGTATCGCGTGGCAGGGCGCCTGGCGGTACCACCTGATCTGGTGGATCTGCCAGAACGGGCTCGCGACGTTCGGCCCGGTGCGCGGTGAGGCCGAGCCCCTGCTGGTCGCGGCCGAGACCTGGATCGAGCATCCGCGCACGCTCGACGGGGACGACGCGCTCGTCGAACTCGCGGCGCGGTACGCCGCAGGGCGCGGTCCGATCCGAGATCACGACCTCGCGTGGTGGACGGGACTGACCGTCGGGGAAGCGCGGCGAGCGACGGGGCTCGCGGCGGAGGCGGGTCGATTGCAGCGCGTCGGACTGCGCGACACCGATGGGACCGTGATCGCGGGGCCGGCCGGCCAGCTCTGGGCGGACCCCGAGATCCTCGGCGCCCTCCCCGCGGGCGGCAGGGACGGGACGGTCGGCATGGACGGGACGGGCGGCACGGATCACATCGACGAAACGGGCGGCGCCGGCAGCAGCCGCGGAGCCGACGCAACCGCCGGGGCGGGCCCCTCGGACATCCCCGGGTGGCTCCTGCTCCCGTCGTTCGACGAGCACCTGCTCGGGTACACGAATCGCGACGCGCAGATGCGGCCCGAGGACTTCGACCGGATCGTACCGGGGCGCAACGGCATGTTCCTCGCGACCGTCGTGCGCCGCGGTCGGGTGGTGGGCACGTGGAAACGGGCGGCGGGGAAACGCGTGCGCATCGCGCTCGCACCGATGCCGAAATGCCGGATCAACCGCAGGGCACTCTCGCCCGAGCTCGCGCGGTGGGCGCGCTTCCACGGGCACGACGGCGCCGAGTTCATCGCGGACTGACCGGCACCCGACCGGCTGCATGAGGCCGGCATCGCCCGACGCCCGCTCGCCGCCGCGGCATCGCCCGACGCCCGCGCCGGTAGAATCCGTACATGGAGATCGGACTCATCGCAGTGGCCGCGGTCGTGCTGCTCGTCGGCACGTCGATCCTCGGCAGCCGGATCGGAATCGCCGCTCCGCTGCTGCTCGTCGTCGTCGGCATCGGTATCGGCTACCTGCCGTTCGTGCCGCTCGTCGAGCTCGAACCCGAGCTCATCCTCGTCGGCGTGCTCCCTCCGCTGCTCTACGCCGCCGCGGTCAATGTGCCGCTCGTCGACTTCCGGCGCAACTTCCGCCCCGTCATCGGCCTCTCGGTGCTCCTCGTCATCATCTCGGCCGTGCTCATCGGCGTCGTGGTCCACCTCGCGGTGCCCACGATCCCGCTCCCCGTGGCCATCGCTCTCGGCGCCGTCGTCAGCCCCACTGACGCGGTCGCCGCGACCTCGATCGGCAAGCGCCTCGGCATGCCCGACCGCGTCGTGTCGATCCTCGAGGGCGAGAGTCTCGTGAACGACGCGACCTCGCTCGTGCTCCTGAAGACCGCGCTCGCGGCGGTCGCCGGCAGCTTCGTCTTCTGGGACGCGGCCGGCTCGTTCGCGCTGTCGGTCACGGGCGCGGTCGCCATCGGCGGGGCCATCGGCTTCGTCACGGTCTGGGTGCGCTCCAAGCTCCGCAACCCCGTCTACGACACGGTGATCTCCTTCGTGGTGCCGTTCGTCGCATTCATGCCGGCCGAGGAGATCGGAGCGTCCGGCGTGCTCGCGGTCGTCGTCACCGGCCTCTACACGGGTCACCACGCGTCGCGCCGGTTCTCGGCGACGGCCCGCATGAACGAGCGCCTCAACTGGCGCACGATCCAGTTCGCGCTCGAGAACGGGGTCTTCCTGCTCATGGGCCTGCAGCTCCACGCGCTCGTGGAACAGGTCGGCGAGAGCCCGTTCCGGCTCGAGCACGTCGCGCTGCTGTCGCTCGCGGTCGTCGCCGTGCTCATCGTGTGCCGCGCGGGCTTCATGGTGCCGTTGATCCTCGCGATGCGCGGCGCCGCCGGCCGGTACGAGTACCGCAGCGCCGGCTTCACACGGCTCGCCCGCCGCGAACGAGACGCGGAGGAGACGAACACCCGCAAGCTGCGCAAGGTCGAGCTGCTCGCGCAGCGCTCCCAAGCCGATTTCGAGCACGAGCGCGACCAGCAGCTCGGTTGGCGCGATGGCGCCGTGCTCTCGTGGAGCGGCATGCGCGGCGTCGTCACGCTCGCCGCGGCGCAGTCGATCCCCACCGAGACGCCGTACCGCGCGCAGCTCGTGCTCATCGCATTCGCCGTGGCCGTCATCACCCTCCTGCTGCACGGGCTCACGCTGCCGCCGTTCATCCGCAGGCTCTGGCCCGACGGCGCGCAGTCCGGCCTCAGCGCGGGCGAGCTCGCGTCGCTCAGCCGCGACCTCATCGAGTCGGCGAACGAGGCCATCGACGACGTGATCGCGAACGAGGACGACCCGTCGGCCGAGAACGCCTGCGTGCGCATGGCCGACCGCGTGCGGGCGAGCTCGCGCAACGCGCTCGCCCCGATCGCGATGTCGCTGCCCGCGACCGGGCCGCTGCAGCTGCCGAACGCGGAGACGCCGGCGCAGGCCTATCTGCGTCTGGCGCGCGTCGCGCTCGAGGCGCAGCGGGTGACGCTGCTCGAGGAGCGCGCCATCGGCCGGTACAGCTCGCGCTCCCTCCGGGCCGCCGAGCTCGCGCTCGACGCGCACGAGGCGCGACTCACGCCGCCTGGCGCCCACTGACGCACCGCTCGATCCCCTGAGGCGCCTCCCGGAGGGCATCCGATCGCGCCGACCCCGACCGCGCGCCTCAGACGATCTCGACTCCGGCCGCGGCCAGCTCCTTGATCGCGGCGACCGAGGTCTCCGGGTGCACGCCCGCGACGAGCTCGCTGAGCAGGCGCACGCGGATCCCGAGCCGCACGGCGTCGATCCCGGAGCGCAGCACGCAGTAGTCGGTCGCGATCCCGACGAGGTCGAGGCGATCGATCCCGCGCTGCGAGAGCACCTCAGCGAGGCTGCGCCCGTCCGTCGTCTCCCCCTCGAACGCCGAGTACGCGGCGACGCCCATGCCCTTGCGCACGTGGACGTCGACCCCGTCGATATCGAGCAGCGGGTCGTACTCGGCACCGGGGGTGCCCTGCACGCAGTGGGGCGGCCACGTGCCGGCGAAGTCGGGATCCTGCCCCGGTGACGCGAAGTGCCCGCCGTTGTCCCCCTCCGGCTCGTGCCAATCCCGCGACGCCACGACGAGGTCGTAGCCGCCCCGACCGCCCGCGCCGCGGGCGAGCAGATCGCTCACCCCGCGGGCGACGGCATCGCCGCCCGCGACCGCGAGCGCTCCGCCCTCGGTGAAGTCGTTCTGCACGTCGACGATGAGCAGCGCGTTCGCCATTCCTCGCCCGGCCCTACTCGGTCCGCTGCCGCGACGCGCTGTCCTGGACCTGGGCGTCGAGCGCGCTCTCCTGCGCCAGCCACTGCTGGTAGCCCGGCTCGTGGTGCAGCGCCTGCCGGATCTCGGGCTCCGTCGCAGTGAGCTTCGGGTCGAACTTCAGGTAGGCGCGGGTCTCCCGGGCGATGAGGCCCGAGAGGATCACGAGGCCTATGAGGTTCGGGATCGCCATGAGCCCGTTCATCACGTCCGAGAACGACCACACGATGCTGAGCTGCGTGGTGGCTCCGACGTAGACCACGAGCGAGAAGACGACGCGGAACGGCATCACCGAGCGGCGTCCCAGCACCCGCTCGAGCGCGCGTTCGCCGTAGTAGGACCAGCCGAGGATCGTCGAGAACGCGAACATCACGAGCCCGATCGTCACGACCCAGTGGCCCCATTCGCCCGGCAGCCCCTTCGAGAACGCCTCGCCCGTCATCAGCGCCGCCGAGACCTGCTCGCCCGTCTCGGGGTCGACCGAGGCCCACGTGCCGGTCGTGACGATCACGAGTCCCGTCATGGTCACGACGATGATCGTGTCGATGAACGTCTGCGTCATCGACACGAGTCCCTGACGCACGGGATGGCTCGTCTGCGCCGCCGCTGCGGCGATCGCCGCCGACCCCATGCCCGACTCGTTCGAGAAGATGCCCCGGGCGAAGCCGAACTGCACGGCCATGATGAAGACCGAGCCGACGAAGCCGCCGGCCGCCGCGGTGCCGGTGAAGGCGTCGTGGAAGATCTGTCCGAACGCTGCGGGAACGTCGCCGATGTTGACGAGGAGGATGTAGAGCGCGGCCAGCACGTAGAACAGGATCATGACCGGCACGAAGGCCGAGGTCACGCGACCGATCGATTTGATGCCGCCGACGAGCACCACGAGGGCGAGGATCGCGAGCACCGCGCCGGTGACCCACACGGGGACGTTGAAGCTGCTCTCGACATTGGCCGAGATCGAGTTCGCCTGGGTCATGTTGCCGATGCCGAAGCACGCGAACACCGTGAAGATGGTGAAGGACCATCCGAGGATCTTGCCGAGCGGGCCCTTGATGCCGCGCTCGAGGTAGTACTGGGGGCCGCCGTTGCGCTCGCCCTTCGAGTCGACGGTGCGGAACCGCACGGCGAGGAACGCCTCCGAGTACTTCGAGGCCATGCCGAGCACGCCGGTGACCCACATCCAGAAGAGAGCTCCGGGGCCGCCGATGCCGATCGCGGCGGCGACGCCCACGATGTTGCCCGTGCCGACCGTCGCCGCGAGCGCGGTGGTCAGCGCCTGGAACTGCGAGATGTCGCCCTTCGCGCCGGGGTCCTTGCGCCGGAGCAGCCCGAGGCTCAGGGCCGACCCGAGCCGCAGGAACTGCAGTCCGCCGAGACGGATCGTGAGATAGAGACCGGTGAGGAAGAGCAGCGGGATGAGGACGAAAGGCCCCCAGATGATGCCGCTCAGCCAGTCGAGAAGTGCCTGTATCGAGTCCACGTGCGGGGCTCCTGTTCTCTTCGCCGCGTTGCGATGATGACGGATTCGGTTTCTGGGCGTGACGCCCGACTCGATCCAGCATAGGGATGCCGGGGAGCCCCGCGCCACCCGGACCCGGCCCCGGAGCGCCGCGGATCAGCTGATGCGCACCGGGTTCTGGTGGTGGCTGAACACGATACTCGTCCGCGTCGCCGAGACGGCGGGGTCGGCCGAGAGGTGCTCCATCACGAAGTCGCGCACGTGGTCCGAGTCGCGCGCGGCGAGGTGGATGATGAAGTCCTCGACACCGCCGAGGAAGAAGAGCTGCATGACCTCGGGCAGCTCGCGCAGCGTCTCGCTCATCTCGGCGATGCGCTGGCGCGCGCCGGAACGCACGGTGACGCTGATGAGCACCTCGAGCCCGAGCCCCATCGCGCGCGGGTCGACGCTCGCCGTGAACCCCGTGATGATCTTGCGCGCGACCAGGCTGCGCACGCGGGCGATGCAGGTCGAGGCCGCCACGCCCACCTTCTCCGCGAGCTCCGCATTCGTGATGCGACCGTTCGCCTGCAGTTCTTCGACGATCTTGCGGTCGATGTCGTCCAGATCCGCTTCGGGTCGCAGATTCTTCGAACCTTCGGACATTTCTCGCCGCTCCACTCACCTGCTATTCACTCGGACACATGATTCCGAAGAGAATTCATCAATCCACTTGCGATATCGAATATACTGCATCCGGGGAGAGATTGACCGCTCACTTCTGGCAAGAACGCCACGAGATGCCGCGGATCGCATCGCGACCTCGAACACATCAGCCACGTCTTTGGAGCACATCATGCGCGTCGGTATTCCTACCGAGATCAAGAACAACGAGAACCGAGTCGCCATCACGCAGGCCGGCGTCTTCGAGCTCAAGCGCCGCGGTCACGAGGTCCTCGTGCAGTCGGGCGCCGGCCTGGGCTCCGCCATCACCGACGAGGAGTACGCCGCAGCCGGCGCGACCATCGTCGAGGGCGCCGAGCAGGTCTGGGCCGAGGCCGAGATGATCCTCAAGGTCAAGGAGCCCATCGCCGCCGAGTACGACAAGATGCGCAAGGGCCAGGTGCTCTTCACCTACCTGCACCTCGCGGCCGACAAGACCCTCACCGAGGCCGTGCTCGAGTCGGGCACCACCGCGATCGCCTACGAGACCGTGCAGCTGCCCAGCCGCGCCCTCCCGCTGCTCGCCCCGATGTCCGAGGTCGCCGGCCGCCTGTCGGTCCAGGTCGGCGCGCACTCGCTCATGAAGGCCAACGGCGGCCGCGGCATGCTGCTCGGCGGTGTCACCGCGACCCGTCGCGGCAAGGTCGTCGTCATCGGCGGCGGCGCCGCCGGCGAGCAGGCCGCGCGCATGGCGTACGGCCTCGGCGCCGACGTCACCGTCATCGACATCGCCCTCCCCCGCCTCAAGCAGCTCGAGGACGAGTTCAACGGTCGCATCCAGACCCGCACCTCGAACGCCCACAACATCACGGAGGCGCTCAAGGAGGCCGACCTGGTCATCGGCTCCGTGCTGATCCCGGGCGAGAAGGCGCCGAAGCTCGTCACCGACGAGATGGTGGCGCAGATGAAGCAGGGCTCCGTGCTCGTCGACATCGCGATCGACCAGGGCGGCTGCTTCGAGAACTCGCACCCGACCACGCACGACGATCCCACCTTCCCGGTGCACAACTCGATCTACTACTGCGTGGCGAACATGCCGGGCGCGGTCCCCGAGACCTCGACCGCTGCGCTCACCAACGCCACCCTCCCCTACGTCGTCGCCCTCGCCGACAAGGGCTGGGTCAAGGCGCTGAACGACGACGCCGCGCTGGCCAAGGGCCTCAACGCGCACGAGGGCGTCATCGCCAACGGCGGCGTCGCACAGGCCTTCCCCGAGCTCGAGTACTCGAGCGTCGAGGCAGTGCTCTCCGCCAACGCGTAACCCGCACGGCGTACGCTGGATCCCATGGATCTGAAGTTCTCATTCGGAGGGGCGTCACCGGATCATCACGATCACGGCGGCGCCCCTTCGGGCATTCCCCTGCCGTTCTCGACCGCTCCCGCGACCCGGAGCTCGGTGCTCGAGGTCGTCGTGCGCCGATCGGGTGACGCGCCTGGCGCCGTCGTCGCCGAGGCGATCTCGGGGGACGGCGTGACCTACGCCCGCGCCGAGGTCGCCGCCCCGGAGACCCGGGATCCGCAGGCCCTCGCTCGATCCGTGCGTTCCGCGCTGTCGCGCGCGGTCGCCGAGCTCGAGGGGCCGCTCGCGGAGTCGGTGACGGCGATCGCGCTCGATCTCGACGATTCGAGCGCCGACGTCCTCGCCGCGCTCGGGATCGACCCGGCTGCGCCCGCGGTCGACGACGCGCTGCAGCGCAGGATCGGCGTCTCCGCGGGCACCGCGATCCGCCTCGCGGCCTGATCCGGTGCGTCCTCCCGACGGCGTCGGGAGGACGCACCGGGAGGCACTGCGCGGGACGGCCTAGCATGGACCCGTGTCGCTCAGCCTCAGGAAACTCGTCCAGAACCCGTCGCTGCGCCTGCGTCTCGTCGTGGGCGGCGAGGACGAGGCGACGGCCGAGCAGACGTTCGACCAGGAGTTCGAGTGGCTGCACGCCACCGACATGATCGACCCCACCCCCTTCCTCGGCCCTGCCGAGGTGATCCTCACCCTCGGGTGGCAGTTCCCCGTGATCGAGTCCGCCGATCCCTCCGTTCCCGAGGTCCGCGTCGCCCCCGACCGGCTCGAACGGATCTACGACGACTACGCGTCGCTCGTCGCCGCACACGGTGTCATCGGCATCGGCTTCGGCAGCGACGTGCTGCACCGGAACGTGCCGCACCAGCTGGCCGCCGCGTGCCGCAAGCACGGATTGATCCTCTTCGACGTCCCCTACGAGATCTCGTTCATGGACCTGCTGCAGGAGGCGGCTCGGGTGCTCCAGCGCGATCAGACCGAGCGCTATACGCGGTCGCTGCGCGCGCAGAAGGCCATCGCGAACGCCGCGACGCGGCGCGACGGGCTCAACGCGACGCTGCGCGAGACGGCTCGCCAGCTCGGCTGCGGCGTCGCCCTCTACGATTCGCTCGCGCGCCCCATCACGCTCGTCGAAGCGCCCGACGGACCGCGGCTCGGCGAATCCGAGCTCACCCCGATCGTGCAGGCAGCCCTGGAGCAGGAGCAGCGGTTCCGGTCGACGCAGGCGACCCCCGAGATCGAGGTCGTGCTGCAGATGCTCGGCGAGCCGAACGACCCGGGCGGAGTGCTCGCGCTGACCCTCAGCCGCGGCTTCGACGACGTGTCGCGCAACGTGCTCTCGAGCGTTCTGGCGCTCGTGAGCGTCTCGCTCCAGCAGAACCAGGCGCTCGCCTCCCTCCACACGACGCTCCGGGAGGCGCTGCTGCAGCTCGTGCTCTCCGGGAGCGTGGCCGTCACCCGGCACATCGTCGAGAGCGTGTGGGGGCCGATCCCCCAGCCGCCCCTCGTCACGCTCATCGGCATCCCGCGCCACTTCGACGCGCCCAGGCTCCTGCCTGCGCTCGAGTCGCTGCAGGCGGGCGACGGGCCCCCGGTCTTCTTCGCGCAGTACCGCAGCGATGTCGCGTTCCTCGTCGGGGAGCGCGACGTGGACGACCTGCTCGAGCGTCTGCGACCGTTCTCGCTCGTGCTCGGACGATCGCACTGCGACCGCTGGGAAGGGCTGGAGCTCGCGCTCGAAGAGGCGAAGAAGGCGGCCGAGTTCGGGCTGCGGCGGGGCGAATCGCGGCCGACCGCGTTCTCCGAGATGTGGCGCGACGGCGTGTCGGACCTCATCGATGCCTCCGACGCCGCGCACGTCGCCCGACGGGTGCTCGGCCCGCTCGACGCGCACGATCGCGAACAGGGGGCCGAGCTGGTGCGCACGCTCGAGGTCTGGCTCGGGCACCACGGCCGCAACCTGCCGGCAGCGCGGGATCTCGGCGTGCACCGGAACACGCTGGCGCACCGCCTCGAGCAGATCGCCCACCTCGTCGGTGCCGACCTCGACGACTTCCAGGCGCGGGCGGAGCTCGCGCTCGCGCTGCGCTACCACCAGCGCTGACCGCGCCGCCGAGTCCATTCGGCACCGCCAGCCAGACCCTGATCGACGGATTGCCAGCAACATTCCACGAAAGCATGGGTCACATTGCACATCAGTGCGTCTAATCTCATCAATCTGTCGAATGCGTGGTGCAACCCGCTCCGAGCAAGATGGGGTGACACTTTCGTCGCCGGTCATGCGCAAAGGAGCTGATCCATGACTAAACTCAAGCGGAGCCTGGGCTTCGGGGCGGCGTACGCCGCCTCGACGGGGCTCGTCGTCTCCGGGACCGCGATGGTCTCGCTCGGCAACGGATTCGGGATCGGCGGCCTCGCCTTCGCAATCCCGGCATTCATCGGGCTGATCATCATCACGATGGTCGCCATCTCGTACGGCGAGCTCGCGTCGATGCTGCCCGGAGGCGGCATGGTCGGCGAGTACACGCTCCCGGCGCTCGGGCGGCTCATGGCGATCATCGCCGTGCTCGGCGGCTACCTGGTGCTCGTCTCGGCGGACGGCGGCACGCAGCTGCTCGTCGCGGGCGACTCCTTCGAATCGCTCACCGGCTTTCCCGCCCCCGTCTTCTCGTTCCTGCTCCTCGGGATCCTGCTGACGCTGAACATCTCGGGCGTCGACATCTTCGCCCGGGTGCAGATCCCGGTCGTGTTCGGCATGATGGGCATCCTCGCGATCATGGGGCTCGCGGGCGTCTTCGGCATCACGGGCAGCGAGCCGGCCGAGAACCCCGTGCTCAATACCGACTGGGGGACCCTCGCGTCGATGGGCGCCGTCGCCATCTGGCTCTACATCGGCATGGAGTTCGTCGCCCCGCTGGCCGAGGAGGTGAAGCGGCCGTGGAAGGTGATCCCGATGGCGATGATCATCGGCGTCTTCACGATCTTCGTCGTCGACGTGCTCTTCGGCTGGGGCGCCTGGCGCTTCGCCGACCTGGCCGAGATGGCCGAATCGTCGATCCCCCACGTCGTCGGAGCGACCGCCATCTTCGGGGCGACGGGCGGGCTCATCATGACGCTCGTCACGATCCTCGCGTCCTTCTCGACCGGCAACTCGTACCTCGCCGCGATCCCGCGCATGCTCTACGGCCTCGCCAACGAGGGCCTGCTGCCGAAGTGGTTCGCCCGGGTGAGCAGGCGCACCCGCGTCCCGTGGGCCGGCATGCTCGTGACCGCGGGCTGCATGGCAGCGGTGCTGCTCTACTCGACCGTTGCCGAGGGCGGGATCGACCTGATCCTCAACCTCATCAGCATCGCCTGCACCACGTGGCTGCTGAGCTACATCATCGCCCAGGTCGACGTGGTCGTGCTGCGCCGCCGGTACCCGAATGCGAAGCGCCCGTTCAAGACGCCCCTGTACCCGCTGCCGCAGATCATCGGCATCGCCTCGTGCGTCTACCTCATCGTGTTCATCGTCCCCGATCTGCAGCAGCGACTCGTGGTCTGGGGCACGGCGGGGGTCATCGTCGCAGCGATCGCGCTGTTCGGCATCGTCTGGCTCAAGCGCAACCGTCTTCCGCTGTTCACCCCGACCGACCTGACCCACACGCAGTCGAACATCGTCGTCCGCTCGGAGCGCCTCGACGGCGAGGAGGACGATGCGGACGAGGTCGATGCCGAGGTACCGGTCCGATGACGCGCGGGCTCTCCCTGCAGGCTCCCGCCGCGACGAAGCCGCGCAAGCACGCGCTCGCCGGGCACGGTCCCATCGTGGATCGCGCCCGGCAGGCGCTGGGTCGCGTCGCGGAGCAGTTCGGCACGGTCACCGCCTCCGCGCAGACCTCGGTCTCCGTGCGCACGCGCGACGGGATCGACCTGACCCTGAGCTACGACCCCGGCAACTACATCTTCTCCCGCGTGTACAACCTGACCGTCGAGGTCGTCCTGCCAGCCGCAACCGCGGTGCCCGTCGCGGCGAAGCTCTCCCACCGGGAGCGCTCGGGACCCCGGTACGTCGCGCCGGGCACCCCCGCCGCGGGGCTCCACCGGCTGAACGAGGCCGCGGCCGAGCACCTCCGCCGGATCGACCTCCACTCGTCGACGATTACCACCCGGTCCGGCGCACGCGTGCTGACCGTCACACCGCTCGGCGGCTCCTTCGTGTGGGTGCTCATCCCCCCGGTGTTCACAGCCACCGCCTTCCCCCCGGGCGAACCCGAACGGATCCTCGACCTCGTCCGCGCGATCCGCGGCGTCGTCTCCGCACCCGAGCGCACCGAAGCCCCCTGACCCCCGCACCCTCCACGAAAGGACCAGCACCATGAGCACGATCGACGTGCAGGCGGCCGTCTTCACCGGCCCGAACCAGCCCCTCGAGATCCAGCAGCTCACCCTCCCCGCCGAGCCGGGGCCGAACGAGGTGCTCGTGCGACTCGCCGCCTCCGGCGTCTGCCACAGCGACCTCCACGCGCTCGACGGCGAGTGGGAGACCCCTGCACCGCTCGTGCTCGGCCACGAGGGCGCCGGCGTCGTCGCGGCGGTGGGCTCCGAGGTCTCCGATCTCGAGGTCGGGGACCACGTGATCCTCTCGTGGACCCCGTCGTGCCAGAAGTGCGAGTTCTGCGTCTCGGGCAACCCCGTGCTCTGCCAACTCGCCAACGAGACCGCGTACCGGCATGTCTTCTTCGACGGCAAGCCCCGCCTCAGCGACGGCGAGCGGGACGTGAAGAGCTTCCTCGCCGTGGGCTCCTTCGGCGACCACGCGATGGTGCCGGCCTCCGCCGCGATCCGCATCCGCAAGGACGCCCCGCTCGCGCAGGCGGCGCTCGTGGGCTGCGCCGTGACCACCGGCATCGGGGCCGTCGTCAACACGGCGAAAGTGGAGCCCGGTTCGACCGTGCTCGTCGTGGGCTGCGGCGGCGTCGGACTCAACGTCGTGCAGGGCGCGAGGCTCGCGGGCGCGAAGCAGATCATCGTCGCGGATGTCAGCGCCGAGAAGCTCGAGCTCGGCCGCACCTTCGGGGCGACGCACACGGTCAACAGCCGGGAGGTCGACCTGGTCGAGGCCGTGCGGGAGCTCACCGGCGGGCGCGGCGTGGACTACGCCTTCGAGGCGATCGGCCTGCCCTTCACGATCGAGGCCTGCTACGAGGCGATCCGCCGCGGCGGCACCGCCGTGGTCGTGGGCCAGGTGGCCGACGGCGTGAAGATCTCGATCGACCCGTTCGTCATGAGCGATCAGGAGAAGAAGCTCATCGGCTGCAACTACGGCTCGACGCGCATGTCCATCGACTTCCCCAAGATCGTGGACCTCTACATGGAGGGCAAGGTCGACCTCGATTCGATGGTGACCGACCGCATCCGCCTCGAGGACGTGAACGAGGCCTTCGCGCAGATGCGACGCGGCACCGGGATCCGGTCGGTCATCGAGTACTGAGCCGGCCGCGCGGGGGCCGCCTGGCCCCGAACGGCTGCCGTTCGGGGCCAGGACCGGGGTGCTCGGTGGCGGTCGCCCGCGCTCAGCCCGCTTGGAACCGAATGATGCGGTCGATCGCCTCGGCGACCGCGGGCTCTCCTGCGGCATACGAGAGGCGCACGGCCCGCCGCCCCGCCAGCGGGTCGAAATCGACGCCGGGTACGAGGGCGACGTCCGCGGTCTCGAGCAGCGTGCGGGCATAGGACACCGAGTCGCCGAATCGCTCGAGCAGGGGTTCGCCGAGCTCGGAGTAGTAGTAGAACGCCCCGTCCGAGGGGGCTGCGACGCCCCATCCGAGTTGGGACTCGGCATCGAGGATCAGCGTGCGGGCGCGCGCGAACCCGGCGACGATGGCGTCGCGCTCGGCGTAGCTCTCGTCAGAGAACGCCGTGAGCGCGAGCTCCTGCGCCGGGGCCGGCGGCGAGAGCGCGAAGTTCGAGGCGAGCGCCTCGAACGGCGCGACGAGGTCCTCCGGCAGGATCGCCCAGCCGAGGCGCCACCCGGTCATCCCCCAGTACTTCGAGAAGGAGTTGATGACGATGGCGTCGGGCAGCAGTTCGCGCGCCGTCACCCCGCGCGGATCCGCATCGTCCGCCTCGGGGAAGGTGATGCCGTGGTAGATCTCGTCGCTGATGAGCCGTGCCCCGTGCCGCGCGCACCAGGCCGCAAGCGCCCCGAGCTCGGCCCGCCCGAGCATCGTGCCCGTCGGGTTCGCAGGGGAGGCGACGATGAGGCCCGCGAGCGGTCCCCCCGCCGCGACGGCCGCGTCCAGCAGCTCTGGGGTCGGCTGGTACCGGGTATCCGGGCCGGTGGGGATCTCGACGACGTCCACGCCGAGCGCCGCGAGGATGTTGCGGTACGCGGGATAGCCGGGGCTCGCGAGGGCGACGCGGTCGCCGGGGTCGAACGCCGCGAGGAAGACGAGCTGGAAGGCACCGGACGATCCGGTCGTGATCGCGATCGTCGCGGGGTCGACGTCGACGCCGTACCACCCGCGGTAGTGGCCCGAGATCGCCTCGCGCAGCGGCGTCGTGCCGAGCGGACCGGTGTACCCCGCCGGGGTGATGGTGCCCGGCACGGGTCGAGCGCTCGGTTCGCCTGCGCAGAGCGAGACGACGTCTCGCCCCGCAGCACGGCGCTTCGCGATCTCGTCGGTGATGCGCATGACCTCGAACGCCGGGATCCTCGAGCGGGCCGACGCCCGCGTGGCCGGCCCGGTTCCCGCTCCGGGGATGCTCGCGTCATGCCCCGCGACGCCCTCGCCGTCGCGGGGAGCGCGCGGAGCCGCGGGCTCGTGCGCCGGGAGCCGGCGCGCCGGCGGGGTCTTGAAGGGGCCTCCGGGTTTCACCATGCCTCCACGTTAGCGGCCCCGAGCCGCGGCCGGGCCGCCTCGACGAGCCCGAGGTAGCCGGAGAGCGCGGCGAGCCCCTCGGCCGTTCCGGGGAGCCCGTCGCCGAGCCGATCCGATGCGATGAGGTGCGCGGCCCATTGCGCGCGACTGATCGCGACGTTCAACCGGTTGCGCATGAGCAGGAACTCGACGCCTCGCGGGATATCGTCGGCGCTCGACGCCGCCAGGCTGATGACGGCGATGACCGCCTCCTGCCCCTGGAACTTGTCGACGGTGCCGACGCGCACCCCGGGCAGCCCCGCGTCCGACAGCGCTGCAGCGAGCAGTTCGACCTGCGCGTTGTAGGCGGCGACGACGACGACGTCGCGCTCGTCGAGCCGGCGCGCGGCTCCCCCGCGCTCGCGGAGGTCGCCGGCGAGCGCGCGGCGCACGACGTGCACCACTGCCGCGGCTTCCTCGGGAGAACTGGTCGCGTTGCCCGCGTGCGTCACCGGATGCCAGACGAGGCCCGCCGGCCCCGCCCCGGAGACCTCGCGCTCGGACGCCGACGGATGGGAGCCCAGTCGCCCGTCGTACGCGAGCCCCGATACGACGTCGGCGAGCTCCGGGCGCATGCGGCGGGTCTGGGCGAGGAAGTAGCCGAGTTCAGGCGGCATGGTGTCGTGCTCGCCGAGCAGCCAGCCGAGCGCCGAAGCGTCCACGGGTTCCGGATGGGAGCCCTGCGATACCTGCGGCAGCTGCTGCGGATCGCCCAGCAGCAGGAGGCGCTGCGCGGACGCCGCGGACGCGATCGTCGGGGCCAGCGAGAACTGGCCAGCCTCGTCGATCACGAGCAGGTCGAGCCCGCCCCGCGGGAAGCGCGCTTCATTGCTGAAGTCCCACGCCGTCCCCCCGATCACGCTGCCGCGCCCGCTCGCGCGGCAGCGCGCGGCGAAGGCACCGTGCTCGTTGCGCCGGAGCACGGTGTAGGCGGGCGCCGGTGCCCCTTCCGGGAGGGCGCCGCCCTGCGGGACCTTGCCGACGACATCAGGGGCGAGGCCCGCCGCGACCACCGCTTCCAGCACGTTCTCGACGACGCGGTGCGATTGCGCGACCACCCCGATGCGCCACCCGTCCTCGGCGACGAGGCGGGCGATGACCCGGGCGGCGAGGTAGGTCTTCCCCGTGCCCGGGGGCCCCTGGACGGCGAGGAAGCTGCGCTCGAGGCGCCGCAGGCTCGCGACGACGGCACCGATCGTGCGCGACTCGGGGTCTCCGCCCCCTGCGGCGAGCGCGGCATCGGATTCCGGCGCGGTGAGCCGTGCGGGGAGGGCCGGTGCCGTGCTGGTCTGCGCCGGCGCATCGGGGCCCAGGTCGGACTCGGAACGCAGGCGGGGCTCGGAGCGCAGGAGCAGGTCCACCACGGGATCCTGGGGGAACTCGCCGCGGTCGAGCGCGTCCGCGAACGCGGCCCCCCACTCTTCGATCGCACTCTTCTGCGCGCCCGCCCGCGGAGGCGGACCGGGCACCAGCGCGACGGGGAGCTCGGAGTAGTGCTCGGCGTCTCCGAGGTACTCCTCGACGACGACTCGGCCCTCCCCCGCTTCCAGGATCCGCACCCGGCGCACCCCGCGGGCGCCGGGTGCCGTTCCTCGCTGAGGGAAGGGCGCGGGGTGGTCGTACAGCGCGAACGCCTCGCCGCCCGGACGCGGGGTGCTCCCGGGCGCGAGCACGCCCCCGAGCTCGACGTGCCGGCGCTCGGCCCTGGCCCGGGACGCGGGCACGAACCAGTCCTCCAGCACCCGGCTCCGGGAGGCATCCACGACGAGCACGTCGCGCGTATCGGCCCAGTCCTCGATCGGGTCGACGAGTCTCGCGAAGTGCGCCCACCAGAACGTCTTCTCCTCGCGCTCGTGATAGTCGATCGCACTCCCCGCGATCGCGATCGCCGTACGCTCTGGCCCGGGGTCGAGCGTCCCGGCGTGCACGGCGAGTCGGGCGGCGACCGGGCTGAGCTCGAGTCTCGGCGCCTCGTCGCCGGCAGCGGTCTCGGTCGGGGACGGCACGATGCCGTGCTCCGCGGCGATGTGCACGAGCCAGTCCCGCAGACGCAGCGTCGAGACGCAGTCGTATCGGTTGTAGTCGGCGATGCCGTCGAGCCGCCGCCGCCCTTCGGAGCGCTGCTCGGGGTCGTCCGACGCGAGCTGCTCGACCGCTTCGGCGTACTCGGTCACCGACTGCGCCGCGTTCGTCACGCCCGCGTCGTCTCTGAGCTCGTCGCCCATGTAGAGCGGCTCGAGCTTCTTGATCGAGTACGAGCGCGATCCGACGCGCAGAGCGCGCCGCACGATCGGATACAGGTCCACGAGCACGTGCTCGCGCAGCAGCCGGTCGACGTCGGCCTCGCCGACTCCGTGACGCGCGGCGATGGAGAGCAGGTGGGTGCGCTCGTACGCCGCGTAGTGGTAGATGCGCATGCCCGGGTACCGTCGCCTGCGGTCGGCCACGAACCGCAGGAAGTCGAGCAGCGCCTCGCGCTCGGCGACGAGATCGTGCGCCCAGAGCGCCGAGAACGAGGCATCGCGGTCGACCCAGCCGAACAGGTAGTCGATCCCCCACTGCGCGGCCCCCTCGTCACCGGCTTCGCGGTACAGGGGGTCCCCCTCGAAGTCGAAGAAGATGTCGCCGGGATCCGGCGCGGGGATGGCTGCGAGCGCCGCAGGATCCGCGACGCGGTATGCCGGAGGCCCCTCGCCGCTCGCCAGTTGCACCGACGCCTGCAGCGCGATCCGTTCGACGGTGCGCGGAGCGATGCCGTCGATCTCCACGGCGTTCGCGGCCAGCTCCGCCGCGCGGTCGATCGTGTCGTAGCCGGCGGCGACGAGCGCGTTCCGCTGCGCGCCGCGGATCCCCGCGATGAGGAGCGGGTCGCGTGTGCGCACGACCTCGGGCTCGCAGACCTCGCACCGGCCGCAGGCGACGACACCAGGCGCCCCCCAGGCGACCGGCGCGGCCGACTCCCGCGCGCCGTCGGCGCCGGTCGCCGCGGCCCGCTCGAGCAGGATGCGGTGCAGCCGCTCGCGCCTGGCGCGGAACACCGGCGCGATGTCTGCGACGCGGTGCCGCGAGCGCGCGCCGTCGCCGAGGATCAGCACCGCCTCGTCCGAGACCGGCACTCCGATCCGCTCCAGCTGTTCGACGTAGGCGGCGAGCTGCATGAGCGCGGTCACCTTCGCGCGACGCGCGAGCTTCGTGTCCTGCACCTCGTAGACGCCGTCGCCCGTGAGCCGGAGGAAATCGGCGAATCCGACGAAGCCGATCTCCAGGTCGGCTGACGGATCGGCCGGGCGCTGGCTCGGGTCGAAGAACGTCGCCTGGAACACCAGGTCGGCGCGGGCGAGGAGCGCGACGCGCGTGAGGTCCGCGACGGCGAGCAGGTCCGGCTCCCGCATCGACTCGGGACGCGGGATCTCGACGACGCCGCCGGGCTCGCCCGCAGCCCCCCGACCGTATCGGACCCGGTAGGCCTCGAGCGTCCGCTCCTCGTGCGCGTCGCCCAGGCGCCCGGCACGCGCGAGCATCGGGTCGTCATCGGGCGGCACCTCGACGTCGCGGTGGAGCTTCGCGTCGACCCGGCGCAGGAACGCGAACTCGCACGCGCTGGCCGCCGTCAGGTCGCTCGCGCTCGTGATGAGCCGCTGCCCGCCGTCGCTCCGCTGCTGCACGAACATGCCGCCTCCTTCAGCTCACGCACCTCTCCCGGGTCGCCCCCGGCACGGCTCCGACGCTACCGCGTGCCACCGACATCGGGTGCGACGGCGCTACAGGCGCGCGAGCTCGTCGATGTCCTCCAAGAACGTCGCCTGCTGCTCATCGGAGACCGTCGCGCGAGTCACCTCGAGCGCCGCGAGGTAGTCGCTCGTCTCGAGGTCGGTACGGCGATCCGCGCCGCCGCCCCGCAGCGCACGGGCGAGCGCCTCCTGCGACGCGCGCCGCGCCGCGTACTCGATGTCCGCCGGTGTCAACCCCGCGCTCCGCGCGACGAGCGCCGCGAAGTCGACCGCAGCGGCGATCTCGGTGGGCACGTAGCGCCGCCAGATGGCGTCCCTGGCCTCGTCGTCCGGCAACCCGATCGGCAGCACGTAGTCGAACCGTCCGTGGCGCAGGAAGGCCGCGTCGAGCGCGCGCACGAAGTTCGTCGCGCAGATGAGCAGCATCCCCTCCCGCGCTCGGAAGTCGGCGACGATCTTCAGCAGCTCGTTGGTCACGCCCTGGGTCGGCGTCGGCGGGTCGCTGCGGCGCGAGGCGATCTCCTCGACCTCGTCGATGAATACGACGCCGTGCTCGAGCTCGTCGATCTGCTCGAACGTGCTGCGCAGCGACGAGGCCATGCTGCTCATCCCGTCGCCCAGACGAGATGGGAACACCTCCACGAACGGCCAGTCGAGCCGCGAGGCGACGGCCTTCGCGAACGTCGTCTTGCCGGTTCCGGGAGGCCCGAAGAGCATCACCGCCCGGGGCGGCACCACGCCGTAGCGGTCCGCGAGATCGGGCTGCGCGAGCGGAGCGACGAGCCGCTCCTCGAGCAGCTGCTTCTCGTGCCGCATCCCGGCGACGTTCTCCCAGAGGTGACGCGGGAGGATCCGCCCGCCGACCTCCTTGAGCAGTTCGAGCTCGCGCCGCTGCACGGGCATCTGCCGTTCGAGGTAGCGCAGCCCGTACCGCAACTGGAACCCGTTCGTGGTGAGCAGGTCGAGACGACTGCCCTCAGGCATCAGCACCGAGAGCGTCGAGAGCCCGAGCGGCGCCATCTTGCGCTCGAGCGCGTCGAGCAGCGCGCCCGATACGTTCTCGGAGCGCGACTCCTCCGAGACGCCGAAGAAGACGACCCAGCCCTGGGCGTGCGCGGCGCGGCCCACGGCGGCGGCGACCACGACCTCGTCGCGGACCGCGACCACGGCATGGTCCTCACGGCAGGATGCCGTCACCTCGGCGAGCGAGTAGACCGGCTGCTCTGCGGAGGCCTGGGCCTCCCACCACAGCCGGACCACGGCGTCGAGGTCGTCGTCGTGGAATTCACGGATCGTTATGCGTCCCATGCATGCATCATGGCAGGTCCGGGATCGGGTCGGCGCGATCCCAGGCGCGTTCCTCCCCGAAAGTTCCCGCGTTCTTCCGCGTCCGTGAACCCCACGGGCCATTCTCCGGGCGCACCCGCTACACTCGAAGGCACGGGTCCCCTCAGCGGACCCCATCGTCGCTGATTTTCACGCGCCGGATCCCTCATCTCGGGTCCGCGACGGCGCCCACGGGCTCCACGACTCTCCGCGGCGAACGGATGCGCGGTCCCGCGCACTCGCCGATTCCGCAGCGACGCAGGAATGCACGCGCGAACCCGCCATGCGGGAGCTCGCGCCGCGCTGCCCCATCACGAAAGGTCCCCGTGACCGAGACCACCCGCACCCCGTCCTTCCTCGACCTCGGCGTGCCGGCCGCCATCGCGGACGCGCTCGCCAAGAACGGCAAGGAGAGCCCCTTCCCGATCCAGCGCGACACGCTGCGCGACACGCTCGCCCGCCGCGACGTGCTCGGCCGCGGCCGCACCGGATCGGGCAAGACCATCGCATTCGGCATCCCGCTCGTCGCGAACCTCGCGACGGACGCGCAGGACGCCGCCAAGAAGCGCCGCCCGAACCGGCCGCGCGCCATCGTGCTCGCCCCCACGCGCGAACTCGTCACGCAGATCGCCGAGACCGTGAAGATGCTCGCCGACCCGGTGGGCGTCAAGGTGACGACCATCTTCGGCGGCGTCTCGCAGCGCCGCCAGGAGGAGGTGCTCGAGCGCGGCGTCGACATCGTCGTGGCCGCGCCCGGACGCCTCGACGATCTGATGAAGCAGGGCGTCGTGAGCCTCGACGCCGTGGAGATCACCGTGCTCGACGAAGCCGACCACATGGCCGACATGGGCTTCCTGCCCGTCGTCACCCGGATCCTCAACAAGACCCCGAAGCAGGGCCAGCGGCTGCTCTTCAGCGCGACCCTCGACAACGGGGTCGACAATATCGTGAAGAAGTACCTGCACGACCCGATCCTGCACTCCGTGGACAGCGCCGAGAGCCCCGTCCCGCAGCTCACGCACCACGTATTCGAGGTCGCCGGCAAGGATCAGAAGGACGCCCTCATCGAGGCGCTCGCCTCGGGCACCGCGCGCCGCATCTTCTTCACGCGCATGAAGCACCAGGCCAAGAAGCTCGCGAAGCAGCTCACGGCTGCCGGGATCCCCGCGGTCGAGCTGCAGGGCAACCTGTCTCAGAACGCGCGCGACCGCAACCTCGCCGAGTTCGTGTCGGGCGACGCCAAGGTGCTCGTCGCGACCGACGTCGCCGCCCGCGGCGTGCACGTCGACGGCGTCGACCTCGTCGTGCACATCGACCCGCCGGTCGAGCACAAGGCGTACCTGCACCGTTCGGGCCGCACCGCCCGCGCCGGCAACGAGGGCGACGTCGTCACCCTGGTGCTGCCCGAGCAGCGCGGCGAGATGCGCCAGATCATGCGCGCCGCGAAGATCCGGGTGACCCCGAAGCCGGTCAACCCGAGCGCCGCGAAGATCGACCCCGAGGTGCTCGCGCTCATCGGCGAGGTCGCTCCGCGCGTCGATCCGAAGGAGACCGAGCGCCGCCGCGCGGCGGCGCAGGCCGCGCAGCAGCGCGCAGCCGGCCATGCTCCCGCCGGCGAGGGCCAGTCGCAGGGCGCCAACGCGAAGCGCAAGCGCTCGCGCGGCGGCCGCGGCCGGGGCTCGGGATCCGCCGGCGGTCAGGGCGGCCAGCAGCGCCAGGGCGGACAGCAGCGCCAGGATCGCGGCGGTCAGCAGGGCGGCTCGCAGCAGCCGCGCGGGCAGCGCGGCGGCCAGGGCGGCGGCCGCGGCCAGTCGCAGGGCCAGCACCGGGGCCAGGGCGACCGGCAGCAGCAGGGCGAGCGCCAGCAGCAGGGTTCGGCCCGCCGCTCGGGCCGTCGTACGCAGAGCTCGGGCAGCACGGTGTTCTACTCGACGAGCTCCTCGATGTAGTCGACTCGTTCGAAGCTCGGGAACGGGCGGTGCCGCGTGCGCGGCACCGCCCGTTCCTCGTTGCGGACCGGGTGCACCCGTCCGTCGACCGTGACGCCCCGCCCCACTACTGGACCGCCGAAATGGCATCGGCGCCGATGCCATTTCGGCGGTCCAGTAGTGGGTCAGCGAGATGGGTCGTGGGTCGGTGAGGGGGTAGCGGGTCGGGCAGCGTCGTTCCCAGCACGTCACCGATCGATTCACGCGAAATTCATCGCGAGAACGAAGGATTCCGCAGTCCGGCACTGACATTGGAGGCGATTCCGCCCATATACTCGTCTGATGGGCATCTATGGCGAACTGGGAAGGCATCCGGGCGTCATCCGCGTCCTCATCTCGCAACTGACTGCCCGGTTCCCGTTCGGGATGCTCTCGATCATCCTGCTCCTGCACATCAACCTCGCCTACGGCGATTACACGTCAGCCGGCATCGTGCTCGCGACGCAGAGCGTGGGCCAGGCGATCTCGGGCCCGCTGAGCAGCCGGCTCATGGGTCGGCTCGGCATGCGCCCCGTGCTGGGACTCACGTCAATCGTGTGCGCCGGCCTGCTCATCGTGATCGCGTTCGCCCAGTTGCCGCTCCTCGTGATCGCGGCGCTCGCCTTCCTCGTCGGCCTGACGACTCCCCCGGTCACCCCCGCGGTGCGCACGCTCTACCCCAAGCTCGTGCCGCCGAAGCAGCTCAGCCCGCTCTTCTCGCTCGACGCGGCCGCGCAGGAGCTCATCTGGGTGCTCGGCCCCGTCGTCGCGGTGTTCGTCTCGTCGCAGTTCGGCACGACGGCCGGTCTCTGCGTCGCGGCCGGCTTCATGCTCGTGGGCGGCGCCTGGTTCATCTCGAGCCCGATCATCGGCAGCGTCGCGCTCCGGCCGTCCAAGCGCGGTTTCGGCGCCGTACTGCGCTACCCGACGGTCATCATCTCGACGGTGGTCGGATTCTTCTTCGTGGCGTCGTTCGCGGCGATCGAAGCGGGCATCGTCGCCGCATTCAGCAGCTCGGGATCGGGGCACGGCCACGGGAGCATGGAATCGGGCGTAGTGCTCGCCCTCTTCGCGGGCGGCTCGCTCGTCGGCGGCCTGCTCTTCGGGCACCGCGAGCTGCGCCCGTGGTCGCTGCTGCTGCGCGTCTGCATCGTGCTCGCCGGGACGCTCGCCGCACTGGTGAGCCTGAACATCTGGTGGCTCGGCACCGTGCTCTTCCTCGGCGGCCTCGGCACCGCTCCGGCGTTCGCCGCGATCTCGAACGTCGTCAGCGCCACGGTCAAGTTCTCCGAGACGGCCGAGGCCTACGGCTGGGTCGGCACCGGCCAGCTCGTAGGGGTCGCGACCGGGTCGGCCCTCGCCGGCGTCGCGATCGACATCGCCGATGCGCGCGGCGCGATCTTCGTCTCGGCGCTCCTGCTCACCGTCTGCGCGGTATTCGCCGCCGGCTCGATGCGCTGGCTGCCGGATCTCAAGGGCCGCACGGTCGAACCGCCGCCCGAGACCGGCACCGTCACGATCCCGCTCAACTAGGCGCATTCGAGGCGCGCGTCCTCGAATCACCGCGCCGAACTCGATTCGGCCCCCTTCGGCCTGACGAAGGGGGCCGAATCGAGTTCCGCGTCACCCGTGCATGCGAAAGCGAGCCGGCAGGACGCGCCGCCGGGCCGAGCGCCCGAGATAACGATCCGGCCACCCTCGGGATCCCCACAGCGCACCCGGCAGGCTTTGGCGGCGCCCTGCCCTACGGTGTCAGCATGAAGCCACGACACACGCTCTTCGCCGCAGCAGCAGCGGCGCTGCTCGTCCTGCCGCTGTCCGCCTGCTCCGGCGGTTCCGGTGCGGACTCGGGAGGCGCCCCTTCCGGTCGCGAGTTCACGTCCGCCGTCTCCGAGGACTCCGGCGCGAGCGCTCCCGAGTCCGTCACCGATGCCAAGGATCCCGACGCTGCCGCCGGCCCCGAGGCCGGCAAGTCCATCATCTCCACCGGAGAGGTCTCGATCGTCGTCTCCGACATCCCGGAGGGCGCGGAGCGCGTCGCAGACGCCGTGCGCGAGCTCGGCGGGTCGGTCGAATCGCAGGACGTCTCGGGCACCTCGGGCGAGGGCGGTGGCGCATCCGCGTACCTCGTCGTCCGTGTGCCCGCCGACCGCTTCGACGCCGCGTTCGACGCGCTCGCCGAGCTGGGCGAGGTCACGGCGCAGAGCCGGTCGGCGACCGATGTCACCGCCGAGCACGTCGACCTGCAGGCCCGGGTGGCCGCACTGAAGCAGTCGGTCCAGCGCCTCTCCGACCTCATGGCCGGCGCCGACTCGACGAGCGAGCTGCTCGAAGCGGAATCGGCGCTCACGCAGCGCCAGCAGGAGCTCGACGGGCTGACCGCGCAGCTCGAAGCGCTCGAGGGTCAGGTCGCCGAGTCGACCGTCTCGGTCTTGCTCTCCACGCCGAGCGCGCTCCCTGGCGGCGGGCCGGCGAATTTCTGGGAGGGTCTGCTCGCGGGCTTCGCATCGCTCGGCGCCACCGGATCGGGGGCGCTGGTGCTCGCCGGGATCCTGCTCCCCTGGCTCGTCGTCGCCGCGATCGTCGCGGTCGCCGTGATCCTCATCGTGCGGACGGCGCGCCGGCGCCGCCGGGCCGCGCGCGCGGCAGCGGCCGCAGAGCCGACCGCCCCCGCGGGCTCGAACGCTCCCGCGGGCTCGAACGCTCCCGCGGGCTCGAACGCTCCCGCGGGCTCGAACGCTCCCGCCGAAGCGTCAGGGAGCGCCGGCCCGGCTCGGCCCGGCCCGGCGGATCCCGGAGCGGCGGAACCCTTCGCGCAGGAACCCGGCATGGCGGATCCCGGTGCCGTGCCCGAACCTGGCCGTCGAGACCCGGTCGAGTAGCGGCGCGCGACCCCGCGCCCCTCAGCGCGCGAGCGACGCGAGGAGCTCGCGCATCGGGATGGCGCGGCCGATGATCCGCTCCGCCGCGCGATGCCCCGATCGCAGTGCGGCCGTGACCGTCGCGGGGTCCTCCTGCCACGTGGTCTCGCCGGCGAGGTGCAGCACGGGCTCCGCGCCTGGGGCGCCGATCGGGGTGGCGACGCGCTCGTGGTCCTCGGGCCGCGCACCCGGTACCAGGAAGGCGTACGAGCCGAGCGCCCAGGGGTCGTCCTGCCACCGCGTCACCCTGGCGCGCACCGGATCGGGCACGCCGTCGCCGAAGATCTCACGGAGCGACGCCATCACCGACGCGACGATGCGGTCATCGCTCCACGCGCGGGTCTCGCGCGCGCACGCCGCAGCGGCGAACGTGAGCAGGGTCGGCTCGCCGTCGAGCGGCGTGAGGTCGTACCAGGAGTGCCACCACTCCGCCGCGTCGCCCTGGCGGCGCACCGCGTAGATCGGCTCGCGCGCGCCGTCCGAACCCGCACCGTCGGCGCCGCCCCAGAAGCGCTCCTCGAAGCGCAGGAACACCTTCTCGAAGGCGTTCATCTCGAGCCCGGCGAGCGCCCCGGCGACCGGCTCCGGCAGTGCGGGGGCGAACTCGAGGCCCCCAGACCGGAGCACGCCCACCGGCACCGTCACCACGGCGCGGTCGGCGGCGATCGTCCCGCCGCCCTCCTGGGGACCCACGGCCTCTCCCGAGGCAGACCACGTCACCTCGACGCCGGACTCCGACCACGCGACGCGGGTCGCGGCCCGTCCGAGTCGAATGTCGAGCCCCTCCGCCAGCCCCGCCGCGAGCCGGTCGTACCCCTCGGGGAACACGACCTCGTCGCCCTCGGTCTCGTCGTCGTCGAGGCCGTGCGCATCGAGTTCGGCGGCGTCGACGCCGTACTGCTCCTCTGCGCGGTGGTACAGGAACTCCGTCACCCGCTCCGCGCGATCGGGGTCCCATCCGTGCTCCGCCGTCACGGCGGCGACGGCGGCGTCGGCGGCATCGGCGTAGCTGGCACCGCGTGCCAGGAGGCCGATCGCGTCGGGCAGGCGCGCATCGACGGCCGCGATATCGGCGACGAAGCGCTCGACGTCGGCGGCATCGAGGCGCTCGCCGTCCGGCCCGAAGTAGGCGATCGGTCGCCCGCCCGGCTGATAGCTGCCGACCGTGAACTCGACATCGGGCATGCCGAGCGCGCGCGTCGCGGCGTGCACCGGGCTGTCGGCGATGCCGTGGATCCACGAGGCGCCGAGATCGGTCACTCGGCCATCGATGCGCTCGGAGTGCACGCGCCCGCCGATCCGGCCCCTGGCCTCGATCACGACGACGCGCTGACCCTCGCGGGCGAGCAGCCGCGCCGCCGTCAGCCCCGAGATCCCGGCCCCCACGACGATCGCGTCGCAGCGCTCGGGGCCCGCTCCCGGCTCACTCATCGGGCACCAGCACCGGGGTGTCGCGGTTGAGGCTCTCACCGCGGAAGAACGGCTGCGAGTTCGGGCGGAGCCGCCAGAGACCCATCAGCACGAACCCGAGCGCGATCGCGCCGACCCCGATCACGAACGCCCCGCCGATCCCGAACAGCACCGTGTAGCCGTAGTCGACGTCCCACATGTCGATCGCCGACTGGACGAGCGCGTAGGTGAGCATGAGCCCGCCGAGCAGCGGCAGGATCCCGCGCATCCACAGGTTGCGGGCGCTCTCGCGCAGCGTCGCACGGAAGTACCAGACGCAGGCGAACGACGTGAGCGCGTAGTAGAGCGCGACCGCGAGTCCCATGGAGGTGAGCGAGTCGGCGAGCATGTCGGTCGACACGATCGACATGACCACGTAGTAGAGGATCGACGCGATGCCCATCACCAGCGTCGAGAACCACGGCGTCTTGAATCGCGGGTGGACCGAGGCGAACTTCGCGGGCAGGGCCCGGTACACCGCCATGGAGAGCGTGCCGCGCGCGGTCGGCAGGATGGTCGTCTGGGTCGACGACGCAGCGGAGACCATGACCGCGAGGATCAGGAACCACCCCCACGGCCCGAAGAGCACGTCCCGCAGCACCGTGAACACGTCGTCGAGATTCGCCTCGTTCGTCAGACCGTAGCCGGTGTCGCCGAAGCCGGCGAACATCATGACCGCGATCGAGACGCCCACGTAGACGACGATGAGCACGACGATGCTCGTGAGCGCCGCGCGCCCCGGAGTCTTGCGCGGGTTCTTCGTCTCCTCGTTGAGCGCGAGGCAGGTGTCCCAGCCCCAGTAGATGAAGAGCGCGAGCAGCACGGCCTGCATGAAGCCCGACCAGGAGCCGAGCTCTGCCGGATTGAACCAGTTCCAGTCGAACGCGATCGAGTCGGGGTTCGAGCCGTCGAGCGCGTGCACGAGCGCCAGCACGCCGAAGAGCAGCAGCGCTCCCATCTGCACGACCATGAGCACCATCTGCATCCGGTCGCCGATCTGGACGCCGAGCATGCTGATGCCCGACATGATGGCGATGAAGACGACCGAGGTGACGATCACGATCGTCTGGTCGTTCGCGAACGCATCGTTGCCGAGCAGGTACCAGAAGTACCGGCCGGTGATCTCGCCGACGTTCGCCATCACCATGACGCCGGCGACCGCGACCGCCCACCCGCCGATCCACCCGGTCACCGGGCCGAACGCCTTGGTGCCCCACACGAAGGTCGTGCCGCAGTCGGGCGCCTCGCGATTGAGCTCCTGGTAGGCGAACGCGGCGAACACCATGGGGATGCACGCGACCACGAACACGAGCGGGGCCTGGGCGCCGACCGCGACGATCACATACCCGAGCGTCGCGGCGAGCGAGTACAGCGGTGCGGTGGATGAGAGTCCGATGATGGTAGACCCCACCACGCCGAGGGTGCCCTGGTTGAGCCCCTTCCCGACGTGGATATGCCCCGTGTCGGTCGCGTTGCTCAATGTCGTCTTCGTCATACGACCATTCTGACACCATTCAGTCAACGCCGTTGACTCGGAAGAATGCGGATTTCGAAGAAACTTCGGCCGATGACCGACGATATCCTCCGTAGATTCGGGATGTTTCCACATGAATCCGACACTCATCGCGGTATGAGAACCTGAAGGTGGTGTGCGAGACTGGTCGTACCCAATCACCGACGAAGTCTATTGAGGAGCAAGTCTTATGAGCACGTTCGCCGTCATCAACCCGGCCACGGGCGAGACCGTCGCCGAGTACCCGGACGCGACCGCACAGGAAATCGAGGCTTCGCTGGCCTCGGCGCAGCAGGCCTACCAGGACTGGGCGCGCAAGACGACCGTCGCCGAGCGCGCGGCACTGGCCCAGCGCGCCGCCGAGCTGTTCGACGAGCGCAAGGACGAGCTCGGCGCGATCATCAACCGCGAGATGGGCAAGCCGCTCGACCAGTCGGTCGGCGAGGCCGAGTTCTCGGGCGCGATCACCGCTGCGTTCGCCAAGAACGCCGAGAAGTGGCTCGCCGACGAGCCGCTCGAGGTCGAGGACGGCCTGAAGAGCTTCTTCCGCTACCAGGGCACCGGCGTGATCCTGGGCATCATGCCCTGGAACTACCCGTACTACCAGGTCGCGCGCTTCGCGGTGCCGAACCTGATCCTCGGTAACACGATCATCCTGAAGCACGCGGCGCAGTGCCCCGAGTCGGCACTCGCGCTCGAGCAGCTCTTCCTCGATGCCGGCTTCCCGAAGGGCGCCTACGTCAACGTCTTCGCGACGCACGAGCAGCTCTCCGACATCATCGCCGACGACCGCGTCCAGGGCGTCTCGCTGACCGGCTCGGAGCGCGCAGGCGCGATCGTCGCCGAGCAGGCCGGCCGCGCACTGAAGAAGTGCGTGCTCGAACTGGGCGGCTCGGACGTCTTCCTCGTGCTCGACACCGACGACCTCGACCACGCGGTCGAGCACGCCGTCGGCGGTCGCATGGAGAACACCGGCCAGGCGTGCAACGGCTCGAAGCGCATCGTCGTCATGGACAAGTACTTCGACGAGTTCACCGAGAAGTTCAAGGCCGCGATCGGCGGCCAGTCGTACGATTCGGGCGACTTCGGCCCGATGTCGTCGGCGCAGGCGACCAAGACCCTCACCGCCCAGGTGCAGGGCGCGCTCGACCAGGGCGCCGAGGTGCTCGTGGGCAACAACACCCCCGAGGGCAACCTCTACACCCCGTCGGTGATCACGAACATCACCCCGTCGATGGACGTGTACAGCCAGGAGCTCTTCGGGCCGGTCGCACAGCTCTACAAGGTGTCGAGCGACCAGGAGGCCATCGACCTCGCGAACTCGTCGCCCTACGGCCTCGGCTCGGTCGTCATCTGCGACGATCTCGACCGCGCCGAGCAGGTCGGCAACCAGCTCGACGTGGGCATGGTGTTCATCGGCGGCGCCGGCCTCGAGGGCGCGGACGTGCCCTTCGGCGGCGTGAAGAAGTCGGGCTACGGCCGCGAGCTGGGCAAGGTCGGCATGCTCGAGTTCGCCAACAAGAAGCTCTTCCGCTTCGCCGCGAAGTAACTCGCACGACGCGCACGCGGGCCCCGGATCCATCGCGGATCCGGGGCCCGTCGGCGTTCCACGCATTCCCGCGGATCTTCTATCCGATTTGCTACGATCGTATCCATGAAGAGAGAAAGCGAGCCCATCCGGCCGGAGCCGCAGGCCGCCGGAGAGGAGACGGTGCTGCGGATGTCCACGGGAGTCCGGGTCGCGATCTGGCTGATCGGCGCCGGTGCCGGGGCGGGGCTCGGCTTCGCGCTCCCCTGGATTCTCCGGGTCGCCTCGAGCTGGCCGATTCCGTACATCGGCCTGCTCGAGTTCCTCGGATCCTTCGACGCTCCGGCCATGGTCATCGGGCGGCCCGCGGTGCTCGGCGCCATCGGGCTCATCGCCGCCCTCGTGATCACCCACGGCACTGCCGAGCTCCGCATCCGCGACAGCGGCATCCGCATCGTCGAGGGTGACGACGCCAGAACGGTCGCGCGCGAAGCGGTCGGCGGGGTGCACCGCCGCGGCGGGAAGGTGCGGATCGAGTCCCCCGAGGGGAGGGTACTCTTCTTCGACGACGTCGAAGGCGGCCGGGACGCGATCGCGGCGGCCTTCATCCGCCACGGCTACCCGTGGGAGGGCGATCCCCCGCGTGCGACGCGCGCCGCGGCATGAGCGCGCAGCGGATCGCGGTGTCGGCGCGGACGATCGTGGACGGCTGCTTCGACGCGGCGGGAACGGCGGAGCTCGAGACGGTCTACGACGTGGGCCTCGCCCTCGGCGTGCCCGAGCAGACCGTGCGGCTCGCGATCCGCAGGATGCAGGCGGCCGGCGAGCTGCGGCAGATCGGGCGCGGCCGGAGCGGGCGTCTCGAACGCACGGCATCCGGAGCGGCGAACGCGCGCCGCGACGAGGAGCTGGTCTCCTTCGCGTTCGCGCAGGACGCGGGCGACTTCCCCTGGGACGGCCGGTGGCGCCTCGCGGCGTTCTCCGCGCCCGAGTCGGAGCGCCGGGAACGCGATGCGATCCGGACCTGCCTCACCGCACTCGGAGCGGTCTCGATCGCAGCCGGACTGTACGTCTCCCCGCACGATCTGGTCGACGACCTCAACGCGGCGCTGTCCGTCGACGTCGTCGCGCGCCGAGTGACGACGGCGTCGACGACGGATCTCGTGATCCCCGGCTGCGCGGGGCCAATGGATATCGCTGAGCGCCTCTGGCCGGCCGCGACCACCCGGTCGGCGTACACGCCGCTCGTCGCCGAGCTCGACGCGTTCGATTCCACGGACCGGGAGACGCTCTCGGAGTGGTCCGAGGTCGAGGTCCTGGCATGGTCGCTCCGCCTGAGCGAGGGACTCGACCGCGCCCTCCGCGTCGATCCGCTCCTCCCGGGCGAGCTGCGCGCCGGACCCTGGGAACCGGCCGCCGTCCGGTCGCGCCTCGTCGCCGCCTGGACCGCGCTCGAACGGCTGGCGCCGACCCTTCCCGTCTTCCGCGCTCCCTGATCCGGGTGGGGAACCGCACGGCGGCCGGGTCCGCGCGGCGGCCGGGTCCGGAGTGAGTTCGTGCCGCATCGAGAGCCCCGAACCCGCACGAACTCACTCCGAACCGCGCGGCGCGGATCGCTCACCGACTACCGCCGGTCGAGGAAGGCGCCCGCGAGGAACTCGGTGAGCTCGGTCGTCGCCGTGAGCGGGAGGACGGCCGCGACGTAGTGATCCGGGCGCACGACGACGACGGCGCCGTCCCGGCTCACCTCGCGCTGGGCGAAGATGTCGTCGTCGGCGATCGCCGCGTAGACCTTCTCGTAGTCGGTGAGCCCGAGCGGCCCGGAAGCCGGGAGGAAGACCCGCGGCACGCTCGCGAGATCGACGTCGCGGTGCTCCTGCTGGAAGACGGCCTTCACGTCGAAGACGCTGTCGATGTCGGCGCCCTCCGGCGTGAAGCGGTGCAGCGGCGACTCCGCGGCGGTCGCGATCCACTCCGCCCAGCGCTCGAGCCGCTCGCCGCTCGTGTCGGCGAAGGCGTAGATGCGGTAGCGGCCGTCGGCGCGGTGATGGTGGCCGAGGTGCACGGTGACCGCGTCCGCGACCCGCACGGTGCGCACCGACTTGAAGCGCTTGCCGATGGGGAAGCCCGCGGCGAGCGCCTGGTGATCCGCCGCACCGGTGAGCATCGACTCCGTGTACTGGGTCATGAACCCCGCCGGGAACTCGGCCGTGCGGACGTAGAACTCCTCGACCTCTCCGGGCGAGTCGAACTCCTCCGGCTTCTTGGCCATGAGCGTCGACCACTCGTGGTCGAAATCGATGAGGTTCTTCGAGGTCACCCAGCGCTCGTCGGAGTAGGTCTTGAGCAGCGACTCGGGGCTGCGGCCCTCGAGCACGTATCCGAGCTTCCAGCCGAGGTTCCAGCCGTCCTGCATCGAGACGTTCATGCCCTGGCCGGCCTTCGCGCTGTGCGTGTGGCAGGCATCGCCCATCAGGAAGACGCGGCCAGTGCCGTCGGGCGAGGTGGCCGCGTCGTCGAAGCGGTCCGTGAGGCGGTGCGCGACCTCGTACACGCTGTGCCAGGGGACGTCGCGCACGTCGAGCGTGTAGGGGTGCAGGATCGCGTTGGCCCGGGCGATGACCTCGTCGAGCGGCGTGTTCCGCACCTTTCCGGCGTCGTGCTCGTCGGTCTCGCCGAGGTCGACGTAGATGCGGGCGAGCTGATTGCCCTCGCGCGGGATGTGCAGGATCGACCCGGCCTCGGAGTGGATGATGCACTTCTTGCGGAAGTCGGGGAAGTCGGTGACCGCGAGCACGTCCATGACGCCCCACGCGTGCAGCGAGGTCGAGCCCGAGAGCGTCCCGCCGATCGAACGGCGCACCGAGGAGCGCGCGCCGTCGGCGCCGACGACGTACTTCGCCCGCACCACGACCTCGTCGCCGATCCGCGCGTCGGCCTGCTCGGCGTTGATGCCGGCTCCCGTGTGACCGGTGACGCGGCGGAGCGTCACGGAGACCGGGTACTCCCCCGCACCCGTGACCTCGAGCCCGACGAACTCGTAGCCGTAGTCGATGTCGCCGCGTGCCGGAGCCCGGCGCGCGTACTCGGCGAAGTAGTCGATCACCCGGGCCTGATTGACGATGAGGTGCGGGAACTCGCTGATGCCGTCGGGGTCGTCGGGCGTGATCGAGGTGCGGATGATCCGGTCGGGATGCTCGGGATCGGGCGACCAGAAGTCGGTCTCGGTGATCTGGTAGGCCTCCTGGATGATCTGCTGCGCGAAGCCGAAGGCCTGGAACGTCTCGACGCTGCGCGCCTGGATACCGTCGGCCTGGCCGAGCACGAGGCGCCCGTCGCGGCGCTCCACCACGCGGGTGACGACGTTCGGGAACTGCGCGAGCTGCGCAGCGGCGACGATTCCCGCCGGCCCCGAGCCCACGATCAGCACGTCGATCTCGGCGGGCAGCTCGTCGGGCCGATCGAGGCCGACGCCGGCGGCGGGGAGGACGCGGGGATCCCCCGAGACGTAGCCGTGGTGGTGGAACTGCACTGTTTCTCCTCACTGAGCCGGCACCGGGGCGCCGCACCGACACTTGTTCACTATGTGAACAGATCGTTTGAATATCGCACGCTCAGGATACCTCGGTCATCACCGACGCACAATACGCGGGGCGCGACCCGCCCCGTTCAGGCCGCACGGGCGTCGCCGGCCCGCCGAATGCGCCACAATGGACGGCATGACCTCACCTCGCGAACCCGGCGCGGGCGCAGGCGCGACCGGCTCGCAGACCCTCGCACGCGGACTGCGCGCGCTCGAGATCCTCGCGGAAGCCGAGACTCCGCTCACCATCGGCGAGCTCGCGGACGGTCTCGGCGTGCACCGGTCGAACGCCTACCGGATCCTCCGCACATTGGAGGACCGGAGGTTCGTGGCGCGCGACGCCGCAGGCCGGATCCGTCTCGGCCCGAAGCTCACGGTGCTCGCCCGCGGCGTCGCCCCCGCCCTGCACACGGCCGCCGGGCCCGCCGTCACCGAGCTCGCCTACGAGCTCGGGATGACGGCGTTCGTGACGGTGCTCGACGGCGACGAGGTCGTGACCCTCATCACCGTCGAGCCGTCGAACGTGACCGCGACGATCGCGCGCAATCCGGGCGTGCGGCACCCGGCGCGGCGCGGCGCGCCGGGACACGCGATCGAGTCGGCGCTGACGCCCGACGAGCGGAACGCCTTCCTCGGCTCGCCCGATCCGAGCCGAGCGGCGCGGGTCGCGGCACGCGAGGGGTACGCCATCACGCGCGATGAGGTGATCCCGGGAGTGACCGGCATCGCCGTGCCGCTCCGGATCGCCGGCGAACCCCCCGCGGCGGTCGCCGTCGTGCATTTCAACGTGCCCGAATCGGTGGACGCCGTGGTGGACGCGCTGCACCGCGCGGCCGCCCGCATCGCGCAGAGCTACCGCTAGTGCCGGGGCGCGTCGGCCGCCCGGCACCCGGAGCGCGCCGCGCACTCGACGCCGCCGAACGCACGGGGCTCGGGATCCGCGCGCTGCCCCTATGATGAGAGGGTCCAGCCCGGTCGCGCCTCATCCTCGGCCCGGCCGGCTAAGGCGCTCGAAAAAGGGGCGCTGCTGCGAGCGACAGCGCGCGAGACACACACGGTCCCGATCCACCCGTATCGTCATCAAGGAACTGTGATGTCCGCACCAGCCTCGCTCACCCGTACCCTCGCCGCCGCGCTCGCGCGCCACGCCGACCGCAGCTTCGGCCTCATGGGCAACGGCAACGCCCACCTCATCGAGAGCCTCGGAGATGCCGGCGTCGCCTATACCGCCGTGCGCCACGAGGCCGGCACGGTCGCCGCCGCCGACGCCTACACGCGCGTGAGCGGCAGGCTGGCGATCGCCACGACCACCTACGGCGCGGGGTTCACCAACGCGCTGACCGCGCTCGCCGAGGCCGCCCAGGCCCGCACCCCGATGCTCGTGGTCGTCGGCGACGCCCCGAGCGCCGGGCCGCGCCCCTGGGACGTCGACCAGGAGATGCTCGCCGCGGCGCTCGGGATCCGCACGCACCTGCTGTCCGTCACGAACATCGAACGCACCGTCGAGCGCGCCGTCTCATACGCCCTCCGGGCCAAGCGACCGGTCGTGATCGGCATCCCGTACGACCTCGTCACCGCCGATGCCGTCGCGCCCGCGACCGCAGCTCCGGCACCCGCGCCCGCGACGTCGGGCATCGACCTCGCCGACCCGGCTGTGCTCGCCGCGCTCATGTCCTCCTCCGCGTCGCAGCACCCGGTCGCTGCTATTCCGACCGCCGCTGCCGCACCGGGGACGCCCGCCGCACCACGGGTCGGAGTATCGGCGCACCAGCTCGACTCCGCAGTGCTCGCGCTCGTCGAGGCCGAGCGCCCGGTCGTGATCGCCGGCCGCGGCGCGCACCTCGCCGGAGCCGCCGCGGAACTCGGCGCCCTCGCCGATGCGCTCGGCGCGCTCACCGCGTCGACCGCGCTCGGCCGAGGCGTCTTCCCCGAAGAGCGCTACGACCTCGGCGTCACGGGCGGGTTCGGCCAGCCCCTGGCGATGGCGACGATCGAGACGGCCGACGTCGCCGTGGTCGTCGGCGCGAGCCTGAACCAGTTCACCATGCGCTTCGGCGATCTGTTCGGCCCGGGCACGACCGTGATCCGCATCGACGAGGATCAGGTCGCCCCGCCCCGGAGCAACCACCCGATCACCCATCTGCTGCTGCAGGGCGACGCGCGCGCCGTGCTCGCGACGCTCACCGATGCGCTGGCCGAGGCCGGATCGCGGCCGAGCGGCTGGCGCGAGCGCGTGGCCGGCCTCGAACCGGGCGGAGCACTGCGCGAGCGCGACTCCGGGATCGGCGAGCACGCCGACGGCGTGTGCCCCGACGGCCGGCTCGATCCGCGATCCGTCGCCGCGCGCATCGGGGAGCTGCTGCCCGAGGACCGCCACGTCACGACGGACGGGGGCCACTTCATCGGCTGGGCGAACATGTACTGGCCGGTCGCCTCGCCCGAGCGGCACATCATGGTCGGCACCGCCTATCAGACCATCGGCCTGGGCTTCCCGACCGTTGCGGGCGTCGCCGCGGCCGCCCCGGGCACGACGACGGTGCTGAGCACGGGGGACGGCGGCGGCCTCATGGCGCTCGCCGACCTCGAGACGGCGATCCGCACCTCCCCCAGCTGCGTGATCGTCCTCTGGAACGACGCGGCCTACGGGGCCGAGGTGCACCTCTACGGCGCGATGGGGCTCGACCAGGGCCCGATGCTGATCCCCGACGTCGATTTCGCCGGGGTGGCGACGGCACTCGGCGCACGGGGCGTACGGGTGGATCGGCTGGCTGACCTCGACGCGCTCGCCGAGTGGACGGCCGCCGGTGCGAGCGGGACGATCCTGCTCGACTGCCGCGTGTCACGCTCCGTCGTGGCGGAGTACCAGCGCGAGATCCAGCGCGTGAACGGCCTCGACGACGCGTAGCCCGCAGGCCGCTGCCGCCTCGTTTTCCCGCCGAGCCACTACGGGCCCGCCGAGACGGCATCGGCGCGGATGCCATTTCGGCGGGCCAGTAGTGGCTCGGCGGTGCCAGGCATCTCACTGGGTGGCGACGGGGTCCGCAACGGGCCTCTATCCGACGAGATAGACCGTGTGGCGCACCTCCCTGGCCAGGCGGGCGCCGTCGGCGACGAACAGCGCATTCTGCAGTTCCCCGAGCGCTGGGTCCGCCGTCTCGAAGCGCACGGCGACGCGGAAATACGCGCTCGCGCCGCCGGACGGGTGCCGGCGCACGCCCGATGCGCGGATCCCGATCGGGGCTCCGGCGTCGGAGACGGCGTCGTACCGGGCATCGATCTCGACGACCTCGTCGCCGGTCGCCGGATCGACCCGCACGAGCTGGCGGTCGCCGCCCCCGTGCAGGATCTGCGCGCGCACGTTCCGGAGGACGTTCGGCGCAGCGGCCTGAGTGGCCCCGCCGACGCCGCCGATCCCGCCACCGGCAACCGGCGCAAGGGCGCCGATCCCGAACCACGTCAGCTCCCCGCCGAGGACCGGGGTGCACCGGCGCCGGCCGTCGCGCGTCACGCCGAAATCGACGGGCTCGCCGAGGCGCACGACGATCTCAGCGATCGGCACGAGCACCGGAAGACCGCCCCCGCTCACGCCGCCCCGACCCGGGCGCCGAGCGAGGATCGGGCGTTCAGCTGATCGGGGTGGAAGCCGGCGGCGGTCTTGTACTCCGCGGCGATCCGCTCGAGCTCGGCGGCGGGGATCACGTCGTGCACGTCCGCGAACCCCTCCGGGGCCCGCTCGTGCGCGATCTGCATCACGCGCTCCGGTCCGGTCTGCCGCGTCAGCTCGAGCAACCGGGCGGTCGCGGGTCGGCGATCCGCCTCGTAGGCGGCGAGCGCCGCATCGATCGTCGGCGCGGTCGCGAGGTGGTACGCGAGCGTGCGGGCGTCGAGCGTCGCCTGCGAACCGCCGTTCGACCCGTTCGGGTACATCGCGTGCGCCGCATCTCCAAGCAGCACCGTGCGCCCGAACACCCAGCTCGGGATCGCGTCGCGATCCACCATCGGGTACTCGAGCAGCTCCTCGGCGTCGGCGATGATCGCCGGGATGTCGAGCCAGTCATAGGTCCAGCCGTCGAAGATCTCGGCGACCGGGGCGCGATCGATCCGGCGATTCCAATCGGCGTCGGAGCCCGCGCCGACCCCGCCCCCGCGGCGCTCGGCGATGAAGTTGATGCGCTGCCGGCCGCCGTCGAGGGACGGGTCGCTCAGGGGGTACGCGACGAACTTCTGCTCGGCGTCGCCGACCATGATCATGGTGCGTCCGTCGAGGCACGGCTCGACGAGCGCCGTCCCGCGCCAGAGGGTGAGTCCGCCCCACACCGGACCGCCCTCATCGGGATACCGCTGCGCCCGCGCGGCCGAGTGGATGCCGTCGGCCGCGACGATGACGTCGGCTGTGAGCTCGGAACGCGCCCCGTCCGGCAGCTCGAAGGTCGCTGCCCTGCCGTCGTCCGAGACCGCGAGCAGCCGGTGCCCGAGGCGGATCGCGTCGGGCAGCCGCTCCTCGACGAGATCGCGCAGCGCGAGCTGGAGCATGCCCCGGTGCACGGAGAGCTGCGGCCACCGGTAACCGGCGTCGCGGCCGCGCGGCTCGCTCCAGATGGTCTGACCGTGGCGGTTGAAGTAGGCGAGGGTTCCCGGCTCGACGCCGAGCTCCGCGATGCGCTCCGCCGCGCCGAGCTCGGTCAGCTCGCGCACCGCGTGCGGGAGCAGGTTGATACCGACGCCGAGGCCGCGGATTTCGGCGGAGCGCTCCGCGACCACGATGTCGTCGAAACCCGCGGCCTCGAGACTGAGCGCGGCGATGAGGCCGCCGATGCCGGCGCCGATGATGAGGATCTGCATGGGGATGCCTTTCGAGTTGTCGGTTGCCCGCTCATAGCAGGCGGAAGACGCGGATGACGACGGTGCCGGGCCCGGGCCTGGCGTACCCGACGAACTGGGAGGCGGCGAGCCACTGCAACTCCGGGTGCGCGGTCTGGAAGACAAACGCCGTGCGGTAGTAGAGTCGCGTCTCGTCGACGTGCTCCCCGGCCTCCAGGCGCTCGGCGGACGCCGCGTCGGTCCGCCAGTAGCCGCGGTTCACCACGTCGACCGATGCGATGCCCTCCGCGACCTCGGCGTCGATCACGTATCTGGCATCCAGGCGGCACACGAGCCCGGTCCCCACCCACCAGTCCCCGCCGCCGGGGCGCACCGTGCCGCGGAGCAGCGGCCCGTCGAAGTCGCCGCCAGAGATCGGAGTGAAGTGCAATCCCTCGCCCGGATCGGATCCGCCGAGCGGAATCTCGGGATCGACCTCGACCCTGAGCTCGAACGCGTACTCGAACCCTGGCCGCATCCGCTCCCCATCAGCGCCGATCGTACCGGCGACCCGGTGCTCACCGGCTTCGGCGGCCATCACTCCCACACCGGCTGCGGAACGGACGCGATGAGGTGCCGCGTGTACTCGTGCTGCGGCGCACCGAGGAGTTCCTCCGTGCGCCGGCCCTCCACGATCACGCCGCGCCGCATCACGACGGTCTCGTCGCAGACGCAGCGCACGACGCCGAGGTCGTGGCTGATGAACAGGATCGTGAGCCCCTGCTCCGCGCGCACGCGGTCGATGAGGTCGAGTACCTGCGCCTGCACCGAGACGTCGAGCGCACTCGTGGCCTCGTCCATCACGAGCAGGTCGGGTTCGATCGCGATCGCCCGGGCGATCGCGACGCGCTGCCGCTGACCGCCCGAGAGCGTGCGCGGCATGGCGGAGGCGTGCTCCTCGCGCAGGCCGACGGCTTGGAGCAGCGAGACGGCCCGCCGCCGCGTGTCCGCGCGTTCGGATCGGCCGTGGAGCCGCAGCGCGTCCTCGACGGCGCGTCCGGCCGGGATCCTCGGGTCGAGTGAGAGGTACGGGTCCTGGAACACCATCTGCACGCTCTTGGCCCGTGCCAGGCGCGCGGCACGTCCGCGCGGGGCGCCGGCAGGGGCCCTGCCCGAGATGCGGAGCTCGCCGGAATCGGGACGTTCGAGTCCCACGATCATGCGGGCGAGCGTCGACTTGCCCGAGCCGGATTCGCCCACGACGCCGAGCGACCCGCCGCGCGGGATCGAGATCGACGCTCCGGCCACCGCACGCACCGCCGCTCCGCCGTGCGGGTGGTAGGTCTTCGCGAGATCCCGCGCCAGCACGACCGGCTCAGCGGATGCCGGGGGTCCGTCCAGCCTGGAGGGATCGGATGCCGCTGCACCGACCGCCGCGCCCCGGGCGTCGCCCGCCGCGATGCTGGGCGTCGCCGCGATCAGCTGCTTCGTATAGGCGGTCTCGGGCGCGAGGAAGATGCGTTTCGCGGTCCCCTGCTCCTCGACGCGCCCCGCGCTCATCACGTACACGCGGTCGCAGATCGAGGCCGCGAGGTTCAGGTCGTGGGTGATGAACAGCATGCCCATGCCCCGGGCGGCGCGCTGCTCTTCGAGCACATCGATGATCTCGGCCTGGGTCGTCACGTCGAGCGCGGTGGTCGGCTCGTCGCAGATGAGCAGTTTCGGGGCGCTCGTGAGCGCCCCGGCGATCATCACGCGCTGCAGCATGCCTCCCGAGAACTCGTGCGGGTACTGGTCGAGGTGGTCCTCCGGGCGCGGCAGTCGCACGGAGCGGAGCAGCTCGACCGCCGCCCGACGCGCCTCAGCGGCGGGCACCCCCCGGCAGAGGCGGAGCGACTCGGTCATGTGATCGCCGATCGTGCGCATCGGGTTGATCCCCGCGCGCGGATCTTGGAAGATCATCGCGGCGCGCTCCCGCCGCACGCCCAGCAGCTCCCGCGGCGGGGCGCCAATCACTTCGCCGCCGTCGAGCAGCACCGACCCGCCGAGGATCGCGCGCGGCGGGGTCAGCCCGAGCACGGTGCGCGAGGTGAGCGACTTGCCTGATCCCGATTCGCCGACGAGGCCGACCGTCTCGCCCGCCGCGACCGAGAGGGAGATGCCGTCGAGCAGTCGCCTGCCGTTCGGGAGGTCGAGGGTCAGTTCCGAGATCGTGAGCAGAGCGTTGTCCGTCATACCGATGCACCTCCGCCGATGCGTTCCGAGAGTTCTTCCCCGATGATGTTGACCGCGACGACCACGATGACCACCGCGATGGCCGGCACGATCGCCGGCAGGAACGAGCCGCCGGCGATGCCCGCCTGCGCCTCGTTGATCATGGCGCCCCAGTCGGCCGCCGGAGCCTGCACCCCGAGGCCGAGGAAGGACAGGCCGGCGAGCTCGGCGAGCACGTAGCCGAAGTTCAGCGTCGACTGTGCGCCGACGACGGGAGCGATGTTGGGCAGCACCCGGCGCAGCGCGATCCAGGCGCCGCCGAAGCCCTGCACCCGGTACGCCGCGACGTACGGCCGGTTCCGCTCCGCCATCACGAGCGAGCGCGTGAGCCTGGCGACGTACGGCGCATAGGCGAGGCTCATGGCGATGACCGGCGCCGTCAGCCCCTTGCCGAACAGGGCGACCGCCATGATAGCGATAAGGAGCGCTGGGAACGCGAAGATCACGTCGAAGACGCGACTGAGGACCGCGTCGATCCAACCGCCGCGCCAGCCAGCGAGCAGCCCGAGCAGGATCCCGACGATCGTCGAGAACACGACGACGAGCAGCGGCCCGAGGAGCGCCGTGCGGGCGCCGTAGATCATGCGGCTGAGGATGTCGCGGCCGAGCGCATCGCTCCCGAGCCAGTGCGCCCGGCTCGGCCCGGCGTTGAACGCGAGCAGGTCGACGGCGTCGGGATCGTACGGCGCGATCATCGGCGCGAGCGCCGCGGCCACCGTCACGGCGCCCAGGACCACGGCGCTCGCCGTGAACAGGATGCCCGATCGGCGCCGCTTCGGGGCGCGGATGACGCGCACGGCCGTGGTGGGGTTGACGGTGGTCATCGGGCATCAGCTCCTGCGGCGGCTCGGGGGTCGATCCAGGGTTCGAGCAGATCGATGAGCGCGTTCACGACGACGAACGCGGCGACGACCAGCAGCACGATCGCCTGGACGACCGGGAAGTCGAGCCGGTCCACGGACTGCACGAGCAGGGATCCGAGGCCCGAGATGCCGAATGCGGCCTCGACGATGGTGCTCGCGACGAGCAGGCCGGCGACGAGCACGCCGCTGACCGTCACGATGGGTCCGATGGAGTTACGGAAGACGTGGCGGCGGATGACGGCGGCGCGGGTGAGCCCCCGGCTCGTCGCGACCTCGACGTGCTCCCGGTCGATCTGCTCGACCATCGACGAGCGGGTGACCTTGCCGACCAGCACCGTGAAGACGAGCGCGAGCGCGAGTGCCGGCAGCACGAGGTGGTGGATCGTGTCCCAGAACCCCTCGCCCGAGCCGAACGTCGGGAACCAGCCGAGGCTCACCGCGAACACGGAGATCAGCACGATCGACCCGACGAACGACGGGATCGCGCCGAGCACGGTGAGCAGCACGAGGATCGCGCGATCCGCCCACCCGCCCCGATGCAGCGCCGCGATCACGCCGGCCGAGAGCCCGAGCGCCGCGATCATGAGCGCCGCCATCACGACGAGGCCGAGGGTCACGGGCAGCCGGTCGCCGATCACCTGCGTGACGTCCTGCCGGAACTGCAGCGATCTGCCGAGATCGCCCTGGAAGATCCCGAGGATCCAGTTCAGGTACTGCTGCCACGGCGGCAGGTCGAGCCCGAACTGCTCGGTCACGGCCTGCACGGCCTCCGGACTCGGCTTGCGCCCGCGCAGCAGGAACCTGACGGGGTCGCCCGGCACCAGGAAGCGCGAGAAGAACACGAGCAGGGAGGCGAGGAACAGCGTGAGGAGGAGCGCACCGAGTTTCGATGCGATGCGTCGCGCGTAGGTCATCGTCTGATCTCTCCGGTCGGAGCGCCGGCCCGGTCCCGCGTGCGGGAACCGGGCCGGCTGCGTCATCTGGTCAGCGGGCCCCGAGCGTCGCCGCCCAGGGGTAGTAGAGGAACGCGAGCGACGGCGACATGCCCGTGATGCGCTCGCCCATGTAGACGGCGTTCGGGATCGTGAAGAGCGGCAGCCAGGGCAGCTCCTCGTTCGTCAGCTGCTGCGCCTGCGCAGTGATCTCGCTCCGCTCGGCGGGGTCCATGGTCGACACGGCGCGGTTGACGAGATCGTCGTACTCGGGATCGCTCCATCCGCCGTAGTTCGAGAACTCGCCGGTGCGCAGCACGCCGTACATCTCGAGCGGGTCGGGGCTCGAGAGGTACCACAGCGTGTAGAAGAGGTCGACTCCCTCGCGCGCGCTCGGATCGGAGAAGAGCGTCGTGTAGGCGCTCGGGGTGACGGTCTCGATCTTCGCGTCGAGTCCGATCGACTTCGCCGCCGCGGCGGTGGCCTGCGAGACCACGGCGAACTCCGGGCCGATGGGCGCGGTCGCGATCGTGATCTGCTCCCCCGTCGCTCCGGCCTCCTCGACGAGCCGCTTCGCCGCCGCGATATCGGTGTCGTACGACGTGATGCCGCCGAACGCGGCCTGCTTCGCCGCGGGATCGGCCGCGCCCCAGACCGACTCGGTCGACAGCACGTCGGAGACCTCTCCGACGCCGCTGTATGCCGCGTCGAGAATGCCCTGTCGGTCGATGGCCATGAGGAGCGCCTGCCGGACCGTCCGGTCGCCGAGCGGCCCATCGAGGTTCGACACGATGAGGTCTCCGACCGAGGTGTTGAGCCCGAAGAGCACGTCGCCGGAGCCCTCCTGCTGCATCTGCGCGATCGAGTTCATCGGCAGCAGCCAACTGCCGTCGATCTCGCCGGACTTGAGCGCGTTCACGCGGGCGTTCGCATCGTTCATGAACACGAAGTCGAACGTCTCGGACCTCGCCCGAAAGTCGTCGTTCCAGTAGTCGTCGAAGCGCTCGAGCGAGATCGACTCGCCCGACGTCCACTCCGAGAAGGCGAACGGGCCGGTGCAGTTGACGCCGCCCGTCGAGTTGCCGTAGTCGGCGCCGAGCTTCTCGAGCGTCGCCGCGGACTCGATGACGCCCGCCGATCCGCCCATGCCGAGGTTGAACTGCGAATCGGGGATCCTCGTGGTCACCGTGACCTCGGATTCGCCCGTCCTCTCGATCTTCTCGACGTTCTGGTACACGCTGTACCACGACGACCCGAGTTCGGGGTCGAGGTGTCGGCGCATCGAGGCGACGACGTCGTCCGCGGTCATCACGGTCCCGTCGTGGAACCGCACCCCGTCGCGGATCTGATACACCCAGGTCGTCGGGGTCTCGTTCTCGAAGGACTCGGCGAGGCTCGGCGAAAGCGTGAAATCGGGGTTCAGCCGCAGCAGCGATTCGCAGACGTTCGCGAGCACCTGGTTGTCCGCATAGTCGAACGCGTAGATGTAGTCGAGCGAGAACGGCTCGGAGTAGCTGCCCCAGGTGATCCTGTCGATGTCGCCCGAGGGGGCTGCGGTCTGCTCGGTCAGCTCCCATTCGACGGGGGCAGGCGGTTCGCCGCCGCCCGTGCCGGAGGCGCAGCCCGCCAGGGCGACGGCCAGTGCCGCGACCCCCGCGGCGGCTGCGGCGCCGCGACGGTGCGGCCGTGATGTGATGGGCATGGTGATTCTCCTCGATGAGATGGTCGTGCGGGTGATTCCGTCCGCGCGCGGCGCGGGTCCGGAGGGCGGGCGGCCTCGGACGAGCCGGGGTCGCGGGAGCGTCAGTCCGCGGTCGGAGCGGTGAACACGAGCTCGCCGGACACCCGGGTCTCGCGAACCCGCGCGCGGTGGAGCTCGTCATCCGACAGCCCGAACGGGTCGGGCTCGATCACGACGAGGTTCGCGAGGTATCCTTCGCGCACCCAACCGGTGTCGTGATCGCGGTGGTTCACGTACGCGGTGCCCGACGTGTACGCGGCGAGCGCGACCTCGAGCGGCAGGCGCTGGTGCGCGCCGCCGAGCGGGTCGGCCTCAAGACCGGGCGCGATCCGCGTGACGGCGATCTGGATCGCGGCGAGCGGATCCGCGGAGGAGACCGGCCAGTCGCTGCCTGCGGCGATGCGGGCACCGCCGCGCACGAGGTCCCCGAACGGATACTGCCGCGCCTCCTGCCCCTCCTGCATGAAGGGCAGCGTCAGGGTGTCGATCTGCTCCTCGTGCGTGGCCCAGAGCATCTGCAGGTTGGCGGTCGCATCGACCTCCGCGAACCGCGGCGCATCGACCTCGGCGACGACCTGCAGATGGGCGAGATGGTGACGGCCGTCGCTTGCCCCGTTGGCGGCGCGCGCCCCGGCCACGGCGTCGAGCGCATCGCGCACGGCGCGATCTCCGAGCGCGTGGAAGTGGACCTGCATGCCGGCGGCGTCGAGCCGCGAGACCGCTTCCCCCAGCACCTCGGCGTCGATGAACGAGATGCCGTGGTTGCAGGTGTCGTGCCCATCGGCGTCGCGGTACGGCGTGAGCATCGAGGCCGTGAAGTTCTCAGCGACGCCGTCGACCATGATCTTGACGGTGCCGAGGTCGAATCGGTCCCGCTCTCCCGACGCCGCACGCGCGTCGCGCCGTTCGAGCATCCGTTCGATCTGCTCGAGGCCCCGGTCGCGGTCCCACCATTGTGCGCCGACGACGTGAACGCGCAACGTCCCCTCCGCGATCCCGCGCTCGTACGCCTCGATCGCACCGGCACCCGGACCGTCGTTGCCGACCATCGCGTCCTGCCACCCGGTGATCCCGAGCGCGAGGAGCTCCTCCTGCGCGCGCAGCAGCCCGCGATAGGCGAGCTCGTCGCTGGTCTCGGGGCGCACTCCGCCGAACAGCCCGACCGCCCCCTCGTGGAAGGTGCCCGATGGGAATCCGTCGGCATCCCGCTCGATGCGCCCGTCCGCGGGGTCCGGCGTGCTCGTGTCGATGCCGGCCGCCCGGATCGCCGCAGTGTTCGCCCAGGCGCTGTGGTGGTCCCGGCTCTCAAGCAGCACGGGTCGATCGGCGACTACCGCGTCGATCAGCCCCCGGAGCGGGGCGCCCCCGGGGAAGTGGTCCATGGACCAGCCGGCGCCGACGATCCAGCCCGGCTCGCCGTCGGCCGGCGCGGTCCGCTCGGCGTAGGCGGCGATCTCCGCGACCGCTTCGTCGGCGCTGGCCGTGCGGGTGAGGTCGCACTGCAGCAGCTCCACGCCTCCGCCGACGGCGTGGATGTGCGCGTCCTGGAATCCCGGAGCGAGCAGCGCCCCCGCCAGATCGACGATCTCGGTCTCGGGCCCGACGATCCCTCCGGCATCGCGCTCGGGGACGACCGCGGCGATCCTGCCCGCTTCGACCGCCACGGCTACACCCTGCAGCGGGCGACCGGCGCCGGTGAAGACCGGACCCCCGGTGTACAACAGGTCGACTGCCATGTCTGCTCCTCCATCGGTTCGTCTTCGAATTGCGACAGGAGCGAGCGTACGTTGAGCGCAATCCGTTTGTCAACTCACTTGACAACCTGATTGCGTATCGGCTTTCCTGGCGGTACGCCGATCGCACCGATCGCACCGACCGCACCGGAGGCACGGCGAGTCCGCGGCGGACGGTCGCGCTACGGCACGGCACCGGGACGCCCTGTGCCACGATGGAGGACAGCGCACGAACACGCTGCAGCGCACCCAGGAGGCACCCATGGCATCAGCCGAACGCCGGACGAGAGCCGGCGCCAAACCGCGCCTGGACGCGGAGACCATCATCGAGGTCGCGCTCGAGGTGGCGGCAGGGACGAACGCGATCGTGCTCCCCGCCAAGGAGCTCGGGATCCGCCTCGGCGTCGACCCCACGGCCATCTACCGGCACTTCCGCAACAAGGCGCACCTCATGGAGGCGCTGCTCGACGCACTCACGCTGCGCAGCCTCGACGCGGTGACCGCCCCGGACGAGCAGTGGCGCGAACGCCTGAGGCAACTCGCGGAATCGACGCTCGTCGAGTTCTGCCGCCACCCGTCGGTCGCGGCGGAGGCGATGGTGCTCACCACGCACGGTCCGGGCGAGCTCGGCGCGATCGAGATCATGCTCGACGCATTCACCCGCGCGGGACTGCCGCCCGAGGAGGTCGTCAGGCACTACGCGCTGTTCGCCTCGCAAGTACTCTCGACCGCCTCGGGCATCGCCATCGGCAGAGCCGAGAACCGTGAGCGCCCGGATGCCGAGGAAGAGCTCGAGTTCAGCCCGTGGCTGGACGGACCGATCCTCGCCGATCCGCGCACCTACCCCCGCATCGCCGAGTTCAACCGCCAGCTCGGCGATCTCGACGACCGCGCAATCTTCCACCTGGGTGTCGAGTCGGTGATCCAGTCGGCGGAGCGCACCGCCGCTCGCGGGGCCGACGTCTGACGGATCGACCGGACAGGGTCGCTGCGCGCCGGAGCGACCGCGAGTAACCCGATCGAGCCGACGAACCGCCCGGGATCGGGCGCGCGGACGTCAGCCCGCCAGGCCGTCGACCACGCGCGCGAAGGCCGCGTAGGCGCGCTCAGCAGAGTTCGCGCCCGCGGACACGGAGATGGCCGCCTCCCGCAGCGCGCCGACGAGCAGCACCGCGGTCGTCGCGGCGTCGACCCCGGCGTCGACCTCTCCCGCCAGCTGGGCGGCCTCGAGCGTCTCCCGGATCATCACGACGCTCGCCCCGGATCCGATGCCGCGCTCCGAACCCTCGGTGATGAGCGTGGGGCCCGAGACGTTGAAGAAGTGACCGACGCGCACGTCGCCCGCCAGGTCGAACATGGCCCTGGCATGCGCCTCGAGGCGGCCGCGCCAGTCCTCCGCCGCGGACACGGCCGCGCGCGTGCGCTCGACGAGCGTGCGCCCCAGCCGCGCATAGGCGGCGCGGAGCAGCTCGTCGCGTCCGCCGGGAAAATGCGCGTACACGGTGCCGCGCGAGATGCCGGACTCCGCCGAAACCCGTTCGATCGTCGCATCGACGAGCCCGCCGGAGGCGATGACCGCGAGCACCGCATCGACGAGCTCCGCGCGGGTGCGCTGCTGCCGGCGCTCGCGCAGGCTGCCCGGCTTCGCCGCGTTCCGAACGCCGCCGGCCCCGCTGGCCCGCGCTTCAGCCGTGCTCGTCGTCATGCACCCAGTCTAGGCGGCGAGCTCGGCACTTGTGTACTCGGAGTTCGATTTCTATACTTCGAGTACAGAAACCAGACGCCGCCCGCGCTTCACCGCACGGGCGCCCCTCGGAAGGACCCGCATGATCGCCGTCGATCTCGCCGCAGCGACCGAGCTCGCCCGCGAGGCGCTGCACGCCTACGGCATCCCGTCGGACACGCCGCTCCGCCTGCTGAAGAACCGCGAGAACTTCGTCTTCGCGCTGGCCGTCGACGGCGTGGATCACGTGCTGCGCGTGCACCGGCGGGGCTACCACAGCGACGCCGAGCTCGGGTGCGAGCTCGACTTTGTGCGGGCCCTGCACGCCGCGGGCGTCGCCGTGCCCGCGTTCGTCCCGACGCCTGCCGGAGACGGCTTCTGCGCCGTCGGCGCGGAGCACCCGGCCGGCCCGCACCAGGTCGACCTGCAGCTGCTGATCGAGAACTCGGGCAATTTCGGGGACGAGCGCACCGCAGTGGCGGGGACGGCGGAGATCGACCCGGGCGATTTCTTCGAGCTCGGCCGCCTCACGGCGCGCGTGCACGAGGCGACCGAGCGTTCCGGCTACGCGATGGCCGTGCCGCGGGACGACTGGGACCTCGACGGGCTCGTGGGCGCGCGGCCCGCCTGGGGCGACCCGCTGCGCATCGCCGAGCTCGTCGGGGCGGACCGCGCCGACGTCGGGGCCGCGATCGCCCGGATCCGCGACACCCTGCAGGCGTACGGCGCTCCTCCCCACCGCTTCGGGCCGATCCACGCCGATCTCACCCCGGAGAACGTGCTGCGCACGCCCACGGGGCTCGTGCTCATCGACTTCGACGACTTCGCGGCGGGGTGGCACCTCTTCGACATCGCGACCGCGCTCTACTTCTTCACCCCGCACCCGCGCTACCCGGACTACCGCGACGCGCTCTTCAGCGGATACGAGTCCGTCCGGCCGCTCGACGACGCCGACCGCGAGGCGTTCCCCGCGATCCTCCTCGCCCGCGGACTCACCTACCTCGGCTGGGCGGCCGACCGCCGCGGCGAGCCCACCGCGGAATGGCACGCGACGACCGTGCTCCCCCACCTCGTCCGCCTGGCGCGCACGCTGATCGCCGACTGACCTCCAACGAACGGATCTTCGCATGACCTCCACCTCGGACCTCCTCGCCCGCCGCAACCGCACCATCGGCCCCTACTCCCCGCTGTTCTACTCCGAGCCGCTGCAGTTCGTGTCGGCCAAGGGCGTGTGGTTCACCGAGGCGAACGGCGACCGCTACCTCGACGGGTACAACAACGTGCCCCACGTGGGCCATTGCAACGACCGCGTCGTCCGCGCGCTCTCCGAGCAGGCGGCGACCCTCAACGTGCACACCCGATACCTCAACGAACGCGTCATCGACTACTCGGAACGGCTGCTCGCGACGTTCGACCCGCACCTCGACCGGATCTTCTTCGGCAACTCGGGATCCGAGGCCAACGAGCTCGCGATCCGGATCGCGCGGCAGCTCACCGGGAACATCGGCATGATCGTCTCGGACTACAGCTACCACGGGACGACGATCACGCTCGCAGGCCTGACCACGGGGCTGCAGACCGCGGTCCCCCTCGATCCCCACGTGCGCACGCTGCGGATCCCCGACCTGGACCGCGACCCGCGCCCTGATGCCGAGGTGCTCTCCGAGGCGCTCGCCTCCCTCGATGCGTCGATCGCCTCCCTCCAGGAGGCGGGCTACGGCGTCGCCGCCTGCCTCTTCGACTCGCTCTTCTCGACCGAGGGCATGCCTCGTGTGCCCGCCGGGCTGGTGACGGGCATCGTCGACCGGGTGCGGGCCGCGGGCGGCATGGTCATCGCCGACGAGGTGCAGAGCGGCTTCGGCCGTACGGGCAGCCACATGTGGGGCTACCAGTTCGCCGGAATGACCCCCGACCTCGTGACGCTCGGCAAGCCCATGGGGAACGGCCACCCGATGTCGGCCGTCGTGACGAGCGAGGCCGTGCTCGACGCGTTCGGTTCCCGCAACGAGTTCTTCAACACCTTCGCGGGCAACCCCGTCTCGGCGGCGGTCGGCGAGGCCGTGCTCGTCGAGATGGAGGAGAAGCAGCTGATGACGCGCGCCGCGACCCTCGGCGCCGAGGCCCTCGCCCGTTTCCGCGAGTTCGCCGGGCAGTACGACTTCGTGCGTTCCGCCAAGGGCACCGGGATGTTCCTCGGCCTCGACTTCGCGGTCGACGGAGCCCCCGCTCCGCACCTCGCCAAGCAGGTCGTCGAGGGGGTCAAGGCCCGCAAGGTGCTCATCTCGCGGATCGGCCGCGACGAGAGCGTGCTGAAGGTGCGTCCGCCGCTCGCCTTCGGACAGGCGGAACTGCCGATCCTGCTCGACGCGCTCGCTGCGGCGCTCGACGAGGTTTCCGTGTAGTCTCGACGTCCAAGAGGTGAGTCAGCCATGCACATTGCAGCGCAGCAGAACGCATTCCGGCCGGCAGCTCCCGCTCAGCGGGCGGAGGCGGGCCCCGGCCGGGTTCCGGCGCGTCCCGACGGCGGGTCCCTGCGTCCAGCGGCTCCGGGCGGACCCGCGCGGGCGGACAGCCTCGCGGCGTTCCGCAGCATGGTCGCCTCCTCGTTCGTCCCCCTGCAGGTGTCGGCCGAGACCGATCGTCCGTTCACGGGGCGGATGCAATCCGTCGAGGCGGACGACGTCGTGTTCACCGAGGTCGCGGCGAAGCCCCACCTGGTCGAGCGCACGCCGGAGAACATCGCAGACGGCGGCAGCGGGTACTACAAGGTGAGCCTGCTGCTCGCAGGCAGCAGCATCCTCGTGCAGAACGGCCGGGAGGTGGTGATGCGCCCGGGGGACCTCTCCGTCTACGACACCTCGAGACCGTACTCGCTCCTGTTCGACCAGGATTTCCGCAACCTCATCATGATGTTCCCGAAGGATCGTCTCGACTTGCCCGCTCCGTTCACGGAGCAGCTCACCGCCGTGTCCTTCGGCACCGAGAACGGCGGGCTCACCCCCATCGTGACCGCGTTCCTCTCGCAGTTCCCGGCGCAGCTCTCCGAGCTCGACGGCCGCCTCCGCACGAAGCTCGCCCACACGAGTCTCGACCTGATGACCATGCTCTTCTCGAGCGTGCTCGGCGCCGATCCGGCGCAGCGCGACCCGCACCGCCTCCTCATGCAGAAGATCTACGCGTACATCGACACGCATCTCGCGTCCCCCGAACTCTCCCCCAGCAGCATCGCGGCAGCGCACTACGTCTCCACCCGGCACCTGCACGCGCTCTTCCGCGAGGCCGACACGACCGTGTCGACCTGGATCCGCGAGCGCCGGCTCGAGCGCTGCCGCACCGACCTGCTCGATCCCGTGCTCGCCGACCGTACCGTCTCAGCGATCGCAGCACGCTGGGGCCTCACCGACGCGGCGCATTTCAGCCGGGTGTTCAAGACCACGTACGGGGTCTCGCCCAGCGAACTGCGCAACACCTGAGCGGGATCCGCAACCATTCCGTGACCCGGGTTGTCGTGGGACGAACACGGCTTGACTCAGGCGGAAGTGCCTGACCCGCGGGCCTCGAAAAACTCTGAACTCTGCGTACAGTTGCGGCAGCAGCAGCGGGCAGCGACGCCTCCCGGCCCCGGATTCGACACGTGCGAACCGGCCGAGCGGCGCCCACCCCGCATCACGGGCAACGGAGCAGTGCAGGGGGCAGGGACATGACCGACACGCGAATCGGATCGATCACCGACGAGCGCAGAGGCGTCGACGACTGGGCGACGTACGACGAGTTCGCTGCAGGGATCGACACGTACCGCCTGCCCGGGGTCTCGCTCGAGGGGCGCACCCTCACCCTCACCCTCGACGACGGCAGCGCGCTCACCGCGGCGTTCGGCGCAGGCACGGCCACGTGGAGCGCCACCGGCGCGATCGATGCGCGCGACGCCGTTGACCCCTACGACGCGGTTCGCGTGCGCGACGGCGTCTACTTCCTCAATCTGCCGCTCGAATCGCGTGAGCGCGAGGCGGTGACCGTCGTATGGTCGGAGCGCACCGGGCGCGCGATCGTGACCCGCTCACGCATCGACGCCGAACGCGTCGAGGGCGAGCCCCAGGTGAAGCAGGAGTTCCACGCCGCGACGATCGACGGCATCGCGGCGACCGGCGAGGCCCCCGCGGCGTCGCGCGACCTCATCGGCATGCGCAACGTCTACCGCTACAGCCCGGAGCACCTGTACGAGCACGTCTACATGTCGAGCGAGCGCTATGCCTGGCAGAACCTCCAGGGCGTGCAGCGGGGCCACGGCGACATGGACCTCTCGACGGTGTGGAAGCTCGACGACGGGCTCTACCTCTTCTGCTTCCGCGAGTTCCGCATCTCGGTCGCGAGCGTGTGGCTCCACGACCTCGGCTACGACCTCATGACCACGGGCATCTTCCTCGGCATCACCGGCGACGGGGTCTCCGAGCACTCGCGGGCCGGAGGGCACATCTACCCCCTCGGCACCGTCGCGTACCCGGATGCGCAGCCCGTCTGAGCCCGGCCCCTCGCACCCACGATCTTCACCAGTACCAGCACATCCATCCCGAGAGGACACACGATGAAGTCACGCATTCTGGGCGCAGCCGCGCTGACGGCCGTCGCCGCGCTCGCGCTGAGCGGTTGCGCGGGAGGCAGCGGCGGGGGCGACGATGCTCCCATCAAGCTCGGCTCCGTCAACACCATCAGCGGCCCGGCCACCTTTCCCGAGGCTTCGGAAGCGGCGAAGGCCGTCTTCGACGAGGTCAATGCCGACGGCGGCATCAACGGCCACAAGATCGAGTACAAGGCCACCGACGACAAGGCAGACCCGGCGACCGCGACCGCTTCGGCCCGCGAACTCGTCGGCAGCGACGAGGTCGTCGCGCTCGTCGGAGGCGCCTCGCTGCTCGACTGCGAGATCAACGCGAAGTACTACGAGCAGGAGGACGTCCGCTCGATCCAGGGCATCGGCGTCGATCCCGGCTGCTTCAACTCGCCCAACATCGCGCCGGCCAACATCGGCCCGTTCAACGACACCACGCTCACCATGCTCTACGGCTCAGAGGAGCTCGGTCTCGAGAACCTCTGCGTGCTGACGAGCGTCATCGGATCCACCGGGCCCGCCTACAAGGCCGCGGTGGATCGCTGGAGCGAGATCACCGGGAAGAAGCCGAAGCTCGTGGACGACACGGTGCCGTACGGCGGGGCCGACTACACGCCCTACGTCGTGAAGGCCAAGGAGGCCGGCTGCGACGGCGTCGTGACCAACAACGTCGAGCCCGACGCCATCGGCATGATCAAGGCGGCGAACCAGCAGGGCTGGGACGACGTCACCTTCCTGATGCTGACCTCCGTGTACAGCGAGAGCTTCGCGAAGGCCGTGTCCAACAGCGCGGCGGGCGTCTACGTACCAGCCGAGTTCTACCCGTTCACGGAGGACAACGAGATCAACGCCGACTGGAAGTCGCTGATGGAGGAGAACGACATCACGCTGACCTCGTTCAGCCAGGGCGGCTACCTCGCCGCGACCTTCATGGTCGAGGTACTGGAGAGCATCGAGGGCGACATCACACGTGAAAGCGTCAACCGGGCGCTCGCCGATATGCAGCCGATCGAGAACCCGATGATCGCCTACCCCTACGAATTCGACAAGATCGCTGCACAGGACTTCCAGCCCGGCGGCTGGCCAGTCACCCTCAAGTCCGGCAAGAACGCATGGGAGCAGGCTGCCGACGACTGGCTGATGATCCCCGCGAACTGATGTTCCGTCGGCTTCCCGCCGTGCAACACACCGCTGCCGATTGAGCGAGTGGAGCGAGTCGAAACCCCTCCGCACGAGGATTTCGACTCGCTCCACTCGCTCGGTCGGCGACTAGCTTCTGAAGGATCCCCATGACTGACACTTCCCGATCCCGATCCGCCTGGAGGCGGCCGTGAACGGCGGCGCACTCCTGCAGGGCGCGCTCTCGGGCCTCGCCGCCGGAGGCGTGTACGCGGTGTTCGCGGTCACGCTCACACTCATGTCGCGCCTCGTGCGCGTCGTGAACTTCGCGCAGGCGGCGACCGGCATGTTCGCCGCGTTCGTCGCGGTCTGGTTCGCGAGCAAGCTCGGCATGCCGGTGTGGCTCGCGACCATCGCCGGCGTGCTCGTCGGCGCACTGCTCAGCGCGCTGATCGGCTGGATCGCCGCCACCTGGCTCTCCGAGGCCGACCTCTCGACGCGCTCGGCCATGACCGTCGGGCCGTTCCTGCTGCTGATGTCGCTGTCATACATCCTGTTCGGGAACAAACCGCAGCCGTTCGAGCCGATCTTCAACGGACCGGCGTTCTCGCTCGCGGGCGTCGTGGTCAGCTGGGTCACCGTCATCACCGTGTCGCTGGCGATCCTCGTCGCGCTCTCGGCCGGGCTCGTGCTGCGCAAAACGACGGTGGGGACGAAGCTTCGCGCGCTGTCGGACCGGCCGACCACCGCCGAACTCATCGGCATCTCCTCGAAGCCGCTCGCCGTCGGTGTGTGGGCGGTCACCGGCGCGATCGGCGCAGTGACGATCCTCATCATCGCCCCGACCCAATCGAACGACGCCGTCACGCTGTCGATGCTCATCATCCCGGCCGCGGCCGCGGCGCTGCTCGGCGGCTTCAAGCGACTCGACCTCGCAGTCGTCGGCGGGCTGCTCCTCGGCCTCATCAACGGCATGGTGGCCCAGGTCAACGCTCTCACGCTCGTGAGGAACTTCGTTCCGCTCATCTGCATCGTCATCCTGCTGCTGTGGTCGCAGCGAAAGGAGGTGTGGGATGCTGCTCGCTGATCGGCGCCTGCGCACCGTTCTCCCGATCGTCGTCGCGGTCGCCGCCATCGGCGTCGGCTACGCCCTGAGCGTCAGCCTGTCGGGCTACGTCGTCTACCTCGCCATCAGCATGGTGACAGCGACGATCTCGATCCTCGGCCTCGGCATCGTCACCGGCTCGGCCGGCATCATCGCGCTCTGCCAGCTCACCTTCGGCGCCATCGGCGCGTGGGTCGTGACCTTCCTCAACAAGAACGAGACCCCCGGCGGCTTCGTCGTGTGGCTCATCGCAGGAGCCGTCGTCGCGGCCCTCGCGGGCGTGCTGATCGGCCTTCCCGCCCTGCGCCTGCGCGGCGTGAACCTCGCGGTCGTCACGCTCGGGTTCGCCGCGGCCTTCGACGTCCTGCTCGTGCAGACCCAGTTCCCCGGGCAGAAGGACGGCCTTTCCGTCGAGCGCCCTGACATGTTCTCGAACGACCGCGAGTACTTCTTCTTCGCCGTGATCGTACTCGTCGTCTGCGCGGTCGGTGTCTTCCTGCTGCAGCGCAGCCGGGTGGGCAGCAGCTGGAAGGCCGTCGCGTTCTCGGAGCGCGGCACCGCCGCGGTCGGCCAGAGCGTGCGCATGGCGAAGCTCTCCGCGTTCGCCGTGAGCGCCGCGCTCGGCGGCGTGTCCGGCGGCCTGCTCGCGGGCCAGGTCGGCATCCCCTACGCGTCGAGCTTCACCCCGATCCAGTCGCTCGCCCTCTACATCCTCGCGATCATGAGCGGCGCCTACCTGATCGATATGGCGATCTTCGGCGGCATCCTGTGGGTGCTGGTTCCGGAGCTGCTGAAGCGCTGGGGAGTACCCCAGGACTGGGGATTCGTCGTCTTCGGCATCCTCGGCATCCAGGCCCTCACCGGCGGCTCGAACCTCGGCGAGGTGATCCGCGGCGCGATCCGCAAGCGCGGCAAGCAGCGCCGGGCGGCGGCCATCGCGGCCGCAGCGGAGGCCTCGGCCGAAGCAGGCACGACCGCACTCGACGTGTTCGCGGTCCCCGAAGCGGCCGAGCCCGTGCCGGCGGACGCGGCCCCCGTGCTCGAGGTCCGCGCCCTCGGCGTGCAATTCGGCAGTCTCAAGGCCAACGACGACGTGTCGCTGAGCGTCAAGCCACGCAGCATCATGGGACTCATCGGCCCGAACGGCGCAGGAAAGTCGACCTTCGTGGACGCCGTCAGCGGCTTCCTGCCGCAGCACACCGGCACCGTGCTGCTCGACGGGGAGGACATCACGCGCCTCTCCCCCGTGGCCCGCGCCCGCCGCGGGCTGCGCCGTACCTTCCAGCAGGATCGCGTACCCCCGCAGCTGTCGGTGGAGGCCTACGTGCGCTTCGTCGCCCGTAAGCGCCTCGATCACGACGAGCTCGCCGACGCCCTCGCGTTCCTCGGCTGCCCGCCGCCCGAGGAGCAGCTGGCGAACGTGGACGTCGGCACGCGCCGCCTCATCGAGGTCGCGGCCGCGGTGCTCTCCGGCCCGCGCGTGCTGATCCTCGACGAGCCGGCGGCCGGTCTGTCGCACGAGGAGCACCTGCAGTTCGGGCACCGGCTCACGCGGATCCCCTCGCGGTTCGACACCGCGATCGTGATCATCGAGCACGATCTCGATCTCGTGCGCTCAGTGTGCACCGAGCTCACCGTGCTCGACTTCGGCAAGGTCCTCGCGCAGGGGTCCACACGCGAAGTGCTCGACGATCCGGCCGTGGTCGCGGCATACATGGGAGATGCGGAGAAGACGGCATGAGCGGACTGCAGCTGAGCGGCGTGAGCGTGAGCCGGGGCGCCGGGCCCGTCGTGTCCGGCGTCGATCTGACGCTGCGCGAGGGCGAGATCCTCGCGCTCGTGGGCCCCAACGGCGCCGGCAAGACGAGCCTGCTCGAATCCGTGTCCGGCGTCATCGGGCACTCGGGGGGAGACATCGCGGTCGACGGTCGGTCGATCGCGAAGTGGAAGCGCGTGCAGCGCTCGCGGGCCGGGATCGCGCACATCGAGCAGGGACGCGCGATCTTCCCCTCCCTCACCGTGCGCGAGAACATCCTGCTCACGGCCAAGACCGACGCGGCGCTCCAGGAGGTCCTCAGCTCGTTCCCCGAGCTCGAGAAGCGGATCGACTCGCAGTCGGCGCTGCTGTCGGGCGGCGAGCAGCAGATGGTGGTGCTCGCGCGGGCGTTCGCGTCGAAGCCGCGCTTCCTGCTCATCGACGAAATGTCGCTCGGCCTCGCGCCGGTCGTGTTCATGCGCCTCCTCCCGCTGATCCAGCAGATCGCGGCCGCGGGCGTCGGGGTGCTGCTCGTCGAGCAGTTCACCCACCTCGCCCTCGGCATCGCCGACGAGGCGATGGTCGTCTCGAGCGGACGCGTGAGCCACGCCCAGGGGCCCTCCCGCGCGCTCGAGGACGATCCCGAACTGCTGCGCCGCGCCTACCTCGGCGGTGCCGCCTACATGCCCGCGTGCTCGAACGCGACGGTCGGCAGATCGACGATGTGCGCGCCGCCGTCTGCAACC
>NZ_QYAB01000002.1:0-294702 GCF_016758175.1 Leucobacter zeae | reverse complement strand
GCCGGCGGTGCCGCCTACATGCCCGCGTGCTCGAACGCGACGGTCGGCAGATCGACGATGTGCGCGCCGCCGTCTGCAACCAGGACCGCGCCCGTCATGTAGGAGGACTCGGACGACCCGAGGAAGCGGACGATCGCGGCGATCTCCGACGGCTCCGCGGGGCGGCCGAGCGGGACGTCGCGGGTCACCGCGGCGTATCCGGCCGCGCGGTCGGCGATCTCGGGCGCATGCGCGGCGAACTCGTCCATCTCGGCGTCGGCCATGGGCGTACGGACCCATCCGGGGCACACGGCGTTCACGCGGACGCCGCTTCTGCTGTAGTCGCGGGCCAGGCTCCGCGTGAGGCCGATGAGCGCGTGCTTGCCCACCGTGTAGCCCGCGACCGACGGGCCGGCGAAGAGCCCGGCGAGCGACGACACGATGACGATCTGTCCTCCTGCAGACCGCTCCGGATCGGCCGCACCCGCCTCGGCACCCGGTTCGGCTCCGGTGCCGAGCAGCGCGGGCAGCGCCTCCCGCGCCATCACGAACGCGGTCGACAGGTTTACCCGGATCGCCGCCTCCCAGTCGTCGTCGCTCGTCTCTCCCACCGGCGAGAAGCCGTGCCCGCCGGCGTTCGCGACGAGCACGTCGATCGTGCCGAAGCGCTCGACGATCTCGGCGACCGCGGCCCGCGCCGACGCGCCGTCGGACGCATCCGCGACGACGGCGACGGCGCCGATCCGGCCGGCCACCTCCTCGAGCGGCTCGCGCCGCCGCCCGACGACGACGACTCTGGCCCCCTCCGAGGCGTAGCGCTCCGCGATGGCCGCGCCGATCCCGGTTCCACCCCCGGTGATCACGACCACACGGTTCCGTACTCCGCTGCTCCCACTCGTCATTGAGGTCCCCTTCCACGATCCGCGGGGACGGGTATCGGCCCCGCGCAGCTGTGCGTCCATCCTCCCGGTCGTCGGCGCCATGCGATCCGGCCCGATCGCATCGGTCGCAGAACGACAAAGCGGCAGCGCCCTCGGACAATCCGGCCGCACCGAGCCGGCGCGATAATGACGGTGGGTCCCTCCGCCCGTCGCTCGCGGCCGGAACCGGGGATCCGCCGCACCGAGCCACGACGAGACGAGGACGACTTCTATGGCGCACCGCCCGGACCCGACGCACACGCACGGCAGCCGCGTGACGACGCCGATCGAGGCGACGCACCCGCTCGACCCGCTGAACGGCGATGAGATCGCCGCGGCGAGGCGGATCCTCGCCGACGCCGGTCACTTCACCGAGCGCACGCGCGTGCCCCGCATGCTCGCGGTCGACCCGTCGAAGGAGGCGCTCGCGGCGTGGAGCCCGGGCGATCCGCTCGACCGCCGGATCCTGGTCACGCTGCTGGAGCGCGATACGGGCGTCGCCTCCGAGGCCCTCGTCTCCGTGAGCCGCGGCGAGATCGACGACCTCCGGGTGCTGCCGAACACCGAGGCGCCCTTCGGCCAGCCGCAGTACCTGTTCGAGGAGTACGAGGACGCCGCCGTCATCGTGCAGGCGTCCGAGGAGTGGCGGGCCGCCATGCGCCGGCGCGGTCTCGAGGAGCACATCGAGCTCGCGTTCTGCTCCCCGCTCGCCCCCGGCTTCTTCGGCCGCGAGGACGAGGTCGGCAGGCGCATCGTGCGCTCGCACACCTACCTCCGGCTCGATGAGCGGGACAGCCCGTGGGCGCATCCGGTCGAGGGGCTCGTCGTGCACGTCGACCTCACCGAGCGCCGCGTCATCCGCATCGACGACGAGGGGGACGTCCCCGTGCCGATGGCCCACGGCAACTACGATCTCGAGACGCAGGGACCCACGCGCGAATCGCTCAAGCCGATCGAGATCACGCAGCCAGAGGGGCCGAGCTTCTCGGTGGACGGCAGCCTCGTGCGGTGGGAGAACTGGACGTTCCGGGTGGGCTTCACGCAGCAGGAGGGACTGGTGCTGAACCGGATCGCCTTCCGCGACGGCGACGAGGACCGCTCGGTCGCGCATCGCGCGAGCGTGCCCGAGATGGTGGTGCCCTACGGCGACACGAGCATCAGTCGGCACTGGATCAGCTACTTCGACGCCGGCGAGTACCTGCTCGGGAAGAACGCGAACTCCCTCTCCCTCGGCTGCGACTGCCTCGGCGTGATCCACTACTTCGACGCCTTCGTCCCCGACGATCACGGCAACCCCGTGAAGATTCCGCAGGCCGTGTGCATGCACGAGGAGGACTACGGGATCCTCTGGAAGCACACCGACCTCGAGGGCAGGCCGGAGGTCCGCCGCAGCCGCCGCCTCGTTGTGAGCTCCTTCTCGACGATCGGCAACTACGACTACGGGTTCTTCTGGTACTTCTACCTCGATGGTTCGATCCAGGTCGAGGCGAAGGCCACCGGTATCGTGTTCGCCGGCGCGGGTCTCCCGGGGGCCGAGAATCCGCACGCGACCGAGATCGCTCCTGGCATCTTCACCCCCGTGCACCAGCACCTCTTCTGCGCGCGCATCGACGCTGCGATCGACGGCGAGGACAACACACTGCACGAGATCGAGACCGTGCGCATTCCCACGGGCCCCGACAACCCGTACGGCAACGCGTTCACCTGGTCGGACACGCAGCTTGCGACCGAGCTGGAGGCGCAGCGCCTCGCCGACGGGCTCACGAGCCGCGTCTGGGAGGTGCGCTCGGCGCACCGGAAGAACCACGTCGGACAGCCGACCGGCTACCGGCTGATCCCCGAGGGCAAGGGACTGCTCGCCGCACAGCCCGAGTCGAGCGTGCACGGCCGCGCGAACTTCGCGACGAAGCACCTCTGGGGCACGCGATACGCCCCCGACGAGCTCTACCCCGCAGGCCCCTACCCGAACGCGCACGCCCCGGGCGCCGGCCTCCCCGAGTGGACGCGGCGGAACCGCTCGCTCGACGGCGAGGACCTCGTGCTGTGGCACGTCTTCGGTCCGACGCACTTCCCGCGCACCGAGGACTGGCCCATCATGCCCGTCGACTACTCGGGGTTCTGGTTCAAGCCGCACGGCTTCCTCGACCGCAACCCCGCGCTCGATCTCCCCGAGGACGCGCGCGCGAGCTGCGCACCCGGCGACGGCGCCGACGCTCCCGCGGGCTGCTGCTCGAGCGATTCCCCCCACGACTGACGAACACTCCACCCCACGACCGCACCGACAGGAGTCGCTGATGACCGCCTTCCCCGACCTGATCCTCACGAACGGCACCGTCTACACCGTCGATCCGACGCGGCCGCGGGCCGAGGCGATCGCCGTCACGGGCGGCCGTATCAGCGCCGTCGGCGGCGCGGCGGAGGTCGCCGCGCTCGCTGGCCCCGGCACCGAGGTGCGCGATCTCGGCGGCGCCTTCCTCATGCCGGGGCTCGTCGATGTCCACAACCACCACTTCCTCGCGGGCAAGGAGGAGCTCTTCGAGCTGCGGGTGCCCATCGGGGCGCACCTCGACGGGATCCTCGATGCCGTGCGATCGCACGCGGCAGGGCTTCCCGACGACGCCTGGGTGGTCGGGGGTCCGTGGGCCAGCGACCGGCTGAACGAGGTGAACACGGCCGCGGCGCTCGCGGCGCTCGACGAGGCGGCAGGAGGACGACCGGTCATGCTCTCGGACGACTCGCACCACAACCGCTGGGCGTCCACGCGCGCCATGGAGATCGCCGGCGTCGAGGCGGGCGCACCCGGCGTCGTCGTCGACGCCGAAGGCCGCGCCACGGGCGTGCTGCTCGAGGCCGCTGGACTCCCCGTGGCGCGCGCCCAGCAGGCCGCGGGCGGCCTGACCGTCGCGCAGGAGCGGGCGGCGGCGGAGCGCGGAGTCGAGATCCTCAACTCCTTCGGGGTGACCGCGTTCCAGGACGCCGGCGTCTCCACCCACATCCTCGAGGCGCTGCGCGCGCTCGACGCCGACGGCGAGCTGCGGGCGTGGGTCGTGACCTCGCTGCTCATCAACGACGAGATCTTCGGCTTCTCGGCGATCGGCGACGACCTCGTGTTCGACGGCGAGCGCTTCCGCACCGAGCACCACCGCCCCGACTTCGTGAAGATCTTCCTCGACGGGGTGCCGCCGACGCGGACCGGCGCGTTCATCGAGCCGTACCTGCCCGACGAGGTGCACGGCGATCACTTCCACGGCGAGACGCTGCTCGACCCAGCCGAGCTCACGGACTGGCTGCGCCGCGTCGCGCAGGCCGGACTCTCGGCGAAGATCCACTGCACGGGCGACGCCTCCGTCCACGCCGTGCTGAACGCGGTCGAGACGCTGCGCGGCGAGGGCTTCGCCGAAACGCGCTACCAGGTGGCGCACGGCCAGTTCGTGCACCCGGACGACATCCCGCGCTTCGCAGCGCTCGGCGTCTCGGCCGACATCTCCCCGTTCATCTGGGTTCCGGGTCCCATTGTCGAGGCGATCCGCGAGGTGCTCCCGCGCGAGCGCGCCGACCGGATGCAGCCGAACCGTTCGCTCCTCGACGCAGGCGCCGTCGTGGCGGGCGGCTCCGACTGGCCCGTCTCCCCCTCGCCGAATGCCTGGGAGGGGATCCACGGCCTGGTCACGCGCGAGGATCCGAGCGGGACGTACCCGGGCACGCTCTGGATCGAGGAGGCGATCACCCTCGACGAGGCGATCACCGCGTTCACCCTGAGCGGTGCGGAGGCGATGGGGCTCGCCTCGGAGACCGGATCGCTCGAGGTCGGCAAGTCGGCGGACTTCGTGCTGCTCGACCGCGACCCGTTCGCGCACCCGGCGAACGAGCTCGTGCGGACGACGGTCGCGGAGACCTGGTTCGCCGGTCGCCGCGTGTTCCTGAGGGAGGACTGACGTGCACCGGCTCACCGTGCTCTACCCGGAGCCCGTCGACCGCGCCGCGTTCGAGGCCTACTACCGCGAGACCCACCTCCCGCTGTGCGCGCAGCTGCCCGGCGTGCGCGAGATCACGTTCTCGCTCGGGATCGCGGCCCCCGGAGCGGGGCCGTACTACGCGATCTTCCAGGCGGCGTTCGACGACGAGGCCGCGCTCGGCGCGGCACTCGCCTCTCCCGAGGGGCGGGCCGTCGAGGCGGACGTCGCGAACTACGCGACCGGCGGCGCGACGGTGCTCGCATTCCCCGTGGAAGAGTTCCGCGTCTGATCCGCGGCCCGGTCCGGAGGCCGGCCCGGGCCGGCCTCCGGACCGCCGGCTAGCGCTCGCCCGCGAGCACGAATCGGGCACCCAGTTCCCCGATCAGCACCGCGGGCGCATTCGTGTTGCCCGTGGTGATGCGCGGCATGATCGAGGCGTCGATCACCCGGAGCCCGTCGACGCCGTGCACCGCGAGGCGCGGCGACACGACGGCGCGCTCGTCGGTGCCCATCCGGCAGGTACCGACCTGGTGGTGGTAGGTCGCGAGGGTGCCGCGCACGTAGTCGACGAGGTCGTCGCCGTCCCCGACGCCGGGTCCGGGGTACACCTCGGTCGCGCCCCAGCCGCCGTCCTCCGGGGCCGCCGCGAGCGCGGCCTGCGACCCGATCCTGCGGCACTGGCGCACGGAGGCGACGAGCGAGGCGACGTCGTCCTCGTGGCTCAGCGCGTTCGGGTCGATCAGGAGCGGATCCTCGGCGGTCGGGCCCGAGAGCCGGATCTCGCCGCGCGAGCGCGTCGTCACGAGGCCCGCCATCAGGCTGAAGCCGTTGTCGCCGCGGGGTTCGAGGAAGTCGCCGTACATCGGCACCGAGAAGTGAATGGGCTGCGTATCGGGGCGGTCGAGCTCCGGGCGGCTCCTCCAGAAGAGGTGCGTCTGGGTGACGGAGACCCCCTCGCGCGGCGGATCGATCGGCCGCTCGGTGTCGAAGATGACGGGGGCGAGGAAGTGGTCGTGCAGATTCTTGCCGACGCCGGGCAGGTCGACGCGCGCTTCGATTCCCGCCTCCAGCAGTTCGTCGGCGGGACCGATGCCCGACTGCAGCAGCACACGCGGCGAATCGATCGCGCCGGCCGCGAGGATCACCTCGTCGGCCCGCAGCTCGCGTTCCCGCCCGTCCTGCGTGACGCGGACGCCGACGACGCGCGGCCGCGACCCGCTCCCGTCGGGGGCGAAGACCAGCCCGACGACGCGGCACCCGACCTCCACCGCGACACGATCCCGCACCGGTTTCAGGTAGGCCATGTAGGTGTTGAGACGGCGGCCGTCGCGCACCGTGACCTGCTCCTGCGATACCCCGTCGAGCGACTCCCCGTTGTAGTCGGGGTTGTGCGGCAGGCCCTCCTCGACCGCGGCGTCGACGATGGACCGCTGGATCGGCGACAGCTCGATCTCGTCGGTGACGTCGAGCAGCCCGTCCCGGCCGCGCAGTCCGTCGGGGTCGGCCCCGTGGAACCGCTCGATCTCGCGGTAGACGGGCTCGACGTCGTCCCACGACCACCCGTCGTTGCCGAGCTCGGCCCAGTGGTCGAAGTCGAGGGGCGAGCACCGCACCCAGATCATGGCGTTCAGGGCGTGCGAACCGCCGAGCACCCGGCCCCGCGGCAGGTGCAGCCGATGGCCGTTCGCCCCCGCCTGCGGCACCGTGAAGTAGTCCCAGTCGTCGGCGCTGTGCCAGAGCTCGCCCATGCGGCTCAGGTCGTGGATCGCGGGATTCGCATCCTCGCCGCCGGCCTCGAGCACGGTCACCGCGACCCCGGCGTCCGCGAGACGCCTGGCGACGACCGAGCCGGCCGATCCCGCCCCGACCACGATGACGCTGCGCGGCGCCGCGCCCGCGTTCGACTGCTCCGACATCAGCACTCCTCTCGGCGCGGCGCCATCGCCGCGCGACTCGATCCCAGATTCGCATCGCCGTCGCGGCCGGTCGACCGCTCCGGAGCGGTCGTTCGCGGAGCGTCAAGGCGACTGCTCGCCGAGTCAATCCCGCTAGCCTGCGCGACGGCCTCCCGCAGCGGACGCACGGATCCGGAACTCGGAAGGGTTTCCGTCTACAATGGAGGAGAAAAACCGCCGACGAAGCCGCAAGAGGTCCCCCATGCCCAAAGTCATCGATCACGATCAGAGACGCAGCGACATCGTCGACGTCACCTGGGAACTGATCGTGGAGGGCGGCATCGAGGCCGCCACCATGCGCGAGATCGCCGCCAGGGCGGGGTTCGCGAACGGCGCGCTGAAGCACTACTTCACCGGCAAGGACCAGATCATCAAGGGCGCGTACGAGCGGTCGCTGCACGGGCTCGGCGAACGCCTCACCGAGCAGGTCGCCGGCATGCGGGGCATCGAGGCGCTCGAGACCTCGATGCGCTTCACCCTGCCGATCGACGACGGCGACGCCACGGCGGCCCGCGTGCTGCTCTCGTTCTGGGAGCGCTGCGCGTTCAGCCCCGAGCTCGACCACGGCTACAGCGAGCACCTCGATTCGTGGAAGGCGATGTACCGCGCCTACCTGCTCCAGGGCCGGGAGGACGGCGACATCGTCACTCCGACCCCGGACGCGCAGCTCGTCGATGAGATCGTGATGATGAACATCGGGGCGACGGTGATCCGCGTCGTCAGCCCCGAGCACGTGAACTTCGACGTGCTCGAGGCGCAGGTCACCGACTTCGTCGCCCGCCTGCGCCGGGCCGCCTGAGCGGCGGCCCGTCTGCCCCCCGCGGGGCCGGGTCACGCGGCGCGCGGCTCCCGGAACGCGAGCAGGCGCGCGGGGTTCTCGACCATCATGCGCCGGATCGCGTCCTCGGGCACCCCGAACTCCGCGAGCGTCGGCAGGAAGTGGTCGACGATGTACCCGTAGCCGTGCCCGCCGTAGCGGCGCAGCTGCACGCGCTGGCACACGTCGCCGCCCAGCACGAGCTGCGACCCCCAGCCGTCCGCGACGAGCTCGGCGAAGCCCCGCGCCACCGATCGGTCGGTGAACGGGAAGAGCGTGCCCCACGGGCTGCCGGTCGCGCCCAGGAAGTCGGCCTCGACGGCGGCGCCGCGCGCGAGCAGGCGCCGGGCCAGATCCAGGTCGTCTGCGATCGTCCCCGCGTGCCCGAACACGACCGACCGCGGGTCTGCTCCCTCCGCCTCGAGCGAGTCGAGCACCCGGAGCTTCTCCTCGCCGAATCCGCCCATGTGCAGCGTGATCGGGGCCCCGGTCGCGGCGGAGGCCCGCCCCGCCGCCCGCACGCTCCGCATCTCCTCCGGGTGCACCGGGTCGCCCTCGGCCCCGACCTCGCCGATGATGCCGGCCGGGATGCCGCTCCCGTCGACCCCCACCACGAGGTCGCGCACGATCTCGTCGGCGAGGTCCTCGATGCTCCGCTCGGCGAGACCGGCGGGGTGCAGGTCCCGCTGATACCAGCCGGCCCCCATGACCACGTGCAGCCCCGAGGCACGGCTCAGCGCCGCGAGACTCCGCGCGTCGCGGCCGATCCCGGCGGTGGTCACCTCGACCACCGCGCCGCCGCCCTGGCGCACGAAGACGCCGACCTCGTCGAGCGCCGTGGACAGATCGCCGAGCACGTCGTTGTCGGCGTTGACGCACCCCCGCCGCACCGCCGCGAGGTTCGCGAGGCCGAGCGGATGCGCCGCCGCGGCGTCCCACTCTCCGGGACGCGGGTTGGGGGTGTGCGCCGGACGGCGGATATCGAGGAAGAGGTGCTCGTGCATGAGCGTCGGCCCGAGCGTCTCCGGCGCGACCGGGCCGAGCACGGTCTGCACCAGGCCGGAGCGATCCGGGATCGCGGCCGGCGGGGGTCCGGGGATCGCGGACCGGTCGGGCACGGATCCGGCCGGAGCGGATCCGGCGCGGGTCGGGCCGGGAAACGGTCGAGCGGCATCCATCATGGCGTGCCTCCTGCACGGGTCGTTCGGCGATGCGGTGCCACCGCCGTGTCGGATGGCGGTGCGTCGGACTGCGCCGCATCGGGCTGTGCTGCGTCTCCGTCGGGTGCGACGGCCAGCACGCGCGCCGCATTGCCGCCGCCGACCGCGCGCAGGAGCGCTTCGTCCGCCCCGCACCTCCCGAGGTAGGGCAGGAACTGCTGGGGCACGAACTCGAGCCCGTTGCCTCCGAAGGCGGTCAGGCGGTGCTTCTCGCGGATCCCGGAGCTGAGGAGGATCCGCCCTCCCGCCCCGCGGTCGGCGCATCTGAGGATCGCGAGCGCGACGTCGTGGTCGGAGACGATGGTCCGCACGCTGGGGATGCGCCCGAGGTCGTCGAAGCACACGTGCGCGCCCAGATCGAGCAGCGCATCGAGCGCCGACGCGTCGACGCCGATCCGCGGGGCGACGGCGTCCGCTCGCGTCCAGGCGGGTGCCGCACCGGCACCGGGGGCAACGCGCGTCCGGTCGCGCGCGGAGACGCCTCCCGCGATCAGCCCGGACGCGCCCGTCACGATCACGCACGAGCGATCGAGACCGGCGCCCTCCATGCGGTCGAGCGCGCACTCGACCGCATGGAGTGCGGCGTCCGGCGACGGACCGACGATCGGGGCGAGCACGAGCGCGACGCCGGTCTCCGCCGCGGCCTCGGCCGCAGCGACGAGCACGACGGGGTCGTCGGCGGACACGAGGCCGACGACCCCGGCCCGGCCGAGGCTCGAGCCCGCAGCCCCCGCGGGCCCGGCGACCGCGTGATCGAGCGGCGCCGCCTCGATGCGAGCCGGGTGCGCACCGAGATCCGCGAGGATCGCGGCACGCACCGCCTCCGCGCGCGCACCGGCCGATGCTACCGCGGCCGCCCGCAGCGCATCGCCGCCGTTGGTCCCCCGCACGACGGCCACCCCACTCGCCCGCGACAGCTCGGCGAGCGACACGGGGTCCTGTCCGGACTCTTCGGTCTCGTGCGCTGGCGCGAGCGCGACGACCGCCGCTGCCGGTTCCTGCGCCGTTCGGGAATCCGGCCCCGATCCCGAATCCGGTCCCGGACCTGGTCCCGGCGCCGATCCCGATCCCGATCCCGATTCCGGCCCCGATCCCGGGGCCTCGCGGCACGCGTGCGCGAATGCGCGCAGCGCGGCATCGGCATCGGCGACACGGAGCGTGCGGTCGTCGAGGTTCGTCGCGCCCATCATGAGCCGGCCGAGCATCGACATGTCGACCGGGCGGCGCGCGAACTCGGCGTCGCTCGCCGGTACTCCGGCATTGCCCCGGGCCGGCCGCGGGCTGCGCAGCAGGAACTCCGCCGCGAGGACGGTACCGACCGCTTCGGCCACGACGGACCCGAGCACGGAGCGGAGGGCGGGCGCGGAGCCGGGCACGTTCAGGATCCGGTGGGCGGTCAGACCGCGGTCGCGACGAGCACGCGCGGGCTGCCGGGAAGCGCGACGAGCCGTTCGGTCGCCCACCCCGTCTCGGCGAGCCAGCCCTCGACGACCTCGATGGGATACACCAGCGTGCCGTCGATGTTGAAGTACTCTCCGGCGTGCAGTGCGTCGATCGGGCGCTGACGCGCGTCCCGATCGAGGAAGAAGTCGAGCAGGTGGAGCGTCGCGCCGTCGGCCGCGGAGCCGCGCGCGGCCCGCAGGATCGCGAGATTCTGCTCGGGCGTGAAGCGGTGCAGCACGTGGGTCAGCAGCACGAGGTCGTGCGAGCCACCGGGCCGAGCGGACTCGGTCGGCGCCTCCTCGACCGCGACGCGCGCGGCGTATCCCGCGGCGTCTGCCGCCTGGACGATGGAGTCCGCGAACCCCGGGGCGTAGACGAAGCGCGTGGTGAGCTCGGCGTTCTGCGCCATCGCCGCGAAGGAGAACCCGGCGGCGAGCCCACCGAAGTCGAGCGCGCTGCGGAAGCCCGAGAAGTCGAAGGCCGCGCCGTACTGCTCGGCGTGCAGCGCATTGTAGGTCATGACTCCGGCCATGAAATCGGCCCATCCGGACTCGTCGAGGTCGAGGGTCCCGGGCTCGTCGGTGTCGACCGTGCGGTCGTATCCGAGCCACTGCCGGTAGCTGATGTCGCCGAGGAACGCGAGGAACGGCGTGAGGTCGATGTCACCCGCACCCGACAGGTACTTCGCCGCGTCATCCGCGAGCGAGTAGCTGCCGTCCGCGCGCTCGAGCAGGCCGAGGGCGTTCATGGCGTCGGCCAGCGTGCGCACCTGGCGCTCCGAGCGCCGAGTGGCCTCGGCGATGCCTGCGACGTCCTTCGGCCCGTCGGCGAGGGCCGAGAAGAGCCCGATGCGCGCGGCGTTGTCGAGCTGCTTGGCCCCCATGAAACCGATGGCGATGTCGAGGATGCGGTCGGGAGTGGCGTTCATGAGATCGTCCTTCGTGGTGCGGGCCGCCCGGCGGTCGGGACGGCGATGTCCTGGTGGTCTGCGCGCCGCGTCGGCGGCCTGCGGAAACTCTACAAGCGTAGAATAACAAAGTCCAGCGATCGTCGGATTTATTTTCTACTACTATAGAAAAACGATCGAGGCGCGCTGCACTTCGCCGCACTCCATCCCGTTTCACCGCAGAAAGGGAGTCCATGCCACTCGCAACGCACGTCACCGCCCCGCAGACCGCGCTCGTCACGGGGTCCGCACCCCCGCCCGTCGTGCTCCTGCACGGATTCGCCTCGAGCGCCGATGAGGACTTCCTCGCCACCGGCTGGGCCGCCGCATTCGCGGGCGCCGGACGCACCACGATCGCCGTCGACCTGCCCGGTCACGGCGGGAGCCCCGGGATCGCCTCGGCGGCGGACGCCACGACCTCCGCGATCGTCGCGGCGATCCTCGAGGCCGTGTCGCAGGCCGGAGCGACCGACGAGTTCGACGTCGTCGGCTACTCGCTCGGGGCGCGCCTGGCGTGGGAGCTCCCCGCGGCATCGTCGGGCGTGCGCCGACTCGTGCTCGGCGGGATCAGCCCGTTCGAGCCCTTCGCCGCCATCACCGCGGACGATCTCGCCGCGGCACTCTCGGGGGCGACGCCGCAGCACCCGATCTCGGGGATGATGGCGGGCATGATCTCCGCGCCCGGCCGCGACACGGCGTCGCTGGCTCGGGCGATCGCCGGACTCGGATCGGAGCCCTTCTCCCCCGGTGACGGCGGCCCGCAGGTGCCGACGCTCTGCGTCGCAGGCTCGGCGGACCCGATGGCCCAGGGCATCGAGGGGCTCGTCGACGGCCTGCCGCGGGCCACGCTCACCCGCGTGCCCGGCGACCACCGGGGCGCGCTCGACAGCCCGGAGTTCCGCGCGGCCGCGCTCGCGTTCCTCGCCGACTGACGCGGTCCGGGAACGCCCGATCCCGGCTCGCCCAGCCCCCGGCCCGTCGCGCTCCCGGCCCGTCGCGCTCCGGGCTCGCCCCGCCCCCGGGCCCGTCGCACTCCGGGCTCGCCCCGCCCTACCGGCACCGATTCACCGTTCGACGCTCGCGATCACGCGAAAGCGTATGCCTTTCGCTGAATCGGTGCCGCTGGGTGCCGGCCAGGCCGAACTCATGCGGGTCACTCCCGTGCGAGGTCAAACTCATCATCGGCGAGGGCGATCCCGGGCTCGGGAGACGCGAGCCCGCGGCCGGCGGCCGCGACCGATCCGTGACCCCGGGCAGCCGATCCCGCACCACGGAACCCGATGCTCCGGTCCCGCTCCTCACGCGCCCCAATCGCCCGGTTCCCGGTTCCGCGCACTCCACGAGCACCGATTCACCGCTCAACGCTCGCGATCACGCGAAAGCGTATGCCTTTCGCCGAATCGGTGCTGTTGGGTAGCGGAGAGGCCGGCCCGGCGGAATCGACACGATTGACCTGACCCCGGGCGAGACACCGTCGACCGCAGCCGGGCGATGCCGCCCGACCGAGGTCAGGGTGCCCAGACGCCGTCGGCGCGCACGTCGCGATCGAGCCAGAGCTCGGCCGTCGCCGCGCGGATCCGCTCGCCGCCCTCGCGCTCGAGCAGATCCAACGCCCCGAGATTGTCATCGAGCTGACGGACGCTCGACGCCCCGAAGAGCACATTCGCGGTCGCCGGGTTCGCGAGGCAGAAGGCGAGCCCGAGCTGCGCCGGGGTCGCCCCGAACGACTCGGCGATCTCGGCGACTCGCGGATACGCCGCGACGATCCGCTCCCGGATCCCGCCGACGTCGGCGCCGATCTTGCGATTGGGCGCCAGCTTGCCGACCAGGATGCCGCCCTCGAAGGCGTCCGACGCCTGCAGCGCGAGCGCGCCGTCGCCGAACCAGCGTCCGTAGAACTCGCCCTCCGCCATGCTGCGGCGCACGAGGCCGTACTTCAACTGCGCGAAGCTCGGCGGGGTGAGTCCCTCCGCAGAGGCGGTGTCGAGCGCCAGCCGCAGCGATTCTGCCGGCCAGTTGTTGACCCCCCAGCTGGCGAAGCTCCCCCGGTCGATCTCGGCCTGCACGTCGCGCACCACCTGCGCGACATCGATGTCGCCCATGAAGTCGCCGACCACGACCGTGTCGAAGGATCCGGGGGCGGCCCCGGCCCGGCCGATCCGCTCGAGCGATTCGTCCATCTGAGCCGCGAAGCCGGTGCGCGGGTACTCCCACAGCCAGAGCTTGCCGCACAGGAGATAGTCTGAGCGCGCGAGCCCGAGGTCATGGATCGCCTCGCCGAACAGCAGGTCGGTGCGCGACGCCTCGGCATGCGGCCCCATGTTGTAGTAGGCGACATCGAAGCAGGCCGCCCCGACCTCTACCGCGCGCGCGATCAGCGCGCGACGCTCGTCCGCGTCGATCCGGTCCCAGATGTTCCACGACCCGAGGGCGAACACCGGCACCTCGGGCCCGCCCGGGCCGAGCTTCCGGACGGGGACCCTGCCTGAGAACGCCATGCCTGCCTCCTTGCAACGCTGCCGGACCCCGCGCGCGGCACGCTCGCGGGCTTCCGTTTTATTTTCTACGATCGTATAATAAAGATGAGGATCCCTCCACCCCGGGTCCGCAGGCATTCCGGCCGGCCGCCCCGGCGATCCGGCCCAGACGAAGGAGTCACCGTGACCGCACCGACCGCAGCACCGCACGAGCCGATCGACCCGCACGAGCCGACGCAGACCGGGCCGCAGGCGCGCGCCGAGCAGCGACCCGCCCGCACCGTCCTCATCACGGGAGGCGCCGGCGGGATCGGCCAGGGCATCGCCCGGGCATTCCTCGCGGCGGGCGACCGGGTGATCCTCGCCGACCGGGACGCCGTCGCCGCGGCCGCCGCGGCCGACGCGCTGGGCGGCGAGGTCGCCGGCGACTCTACCGCCGATGCCGTCGCGTCGATCGCCCTGGACATCTCCGACTCCGCGGCCGTCGCCGAGGCATTCGCGGGCCTCGCGAAGCGCGGCGGGGTCGATGTGCTCGTCAACAACGCCGGGATCCTGTCGGTGCACGGCGCCGTCACCGAACTCGATCCCGAGGCGTACCGATCGATCCTCGAGGTCAACGTGATCGGCACATTCGGCATGACCCAGGCGTTCGCCCGCCATCGCATCGCGGCGGGCGGCGGGGGCGCGGTCGTGAACATCTCGTCGATCGGCGGGCGGCAGCCGACCCCCGGGATGGGCGCGTACGAATCCAGCAAGGCGGCGGTCGATTCGGTGACGCGCTGGGCCGCGATCGAGCTCGCGGCCCACGGGATCCGGGTCAACGCCGTCGCGCCCGGGCCCGTGCTCACGCCGATGCTGGAGATGGGCATGCCCGAGGGCTCGCCCGCACGCGAGGCGTGGGCGGGCAGGATCCCGCTCGGCGACCTCGCCCGCGTGTCGGACATCGCACCGGCCGTGGTGTTCCTCGCAGGATCCGGGGCGGCGCACATCACGGGCGTGAGTCTCGCGGTCGACGGCGGCCAGCTCCTCACCTGAGAGCTCGCGCACGCGGCGGAGCCCGGGCGTACGGACAATCCGGGCTCGTACGCCGCGTCGCCGCGCGTCCTGCCTCGCGTCGCGTCCTGCATCACCTCGCCGTCCTACCTTGCCTCGCCTTACCTCGCCTCGCTTCGCTTCGCTTCGCTTCGAACGATCCGGGTCACTTTGGGGGTGTGTTTGGCCGAAACACTCCCCCGAAGTGACCCGGATTGACGAAGAACGGGGAGGGGACGGCCGGGAGGGGCGCTCAAGTCGTGCGCTCGTGCGTTTGCGCGTTTGTGCGCTCGTGCGTTTGTGCGCTCATGCGCCAGTGCGATCGGGCACGGGTACGTTCGTGAGTTCGTATGCTTGCGCGCTTACTCAAGCACGCAAGCATGCGAGCCCGCACGCTCACATCTTCGCGCACGAGCTCACTCCCATCTCGACAGTTCGAATCCGGGTCACTTTGGGGGCGTGTTTCGGCCAAGCACTCCCCCAAAGCGACCCGGATCGACGACGAGCGATGACGCGAAAGAGGGCAACGTGCAGGTCGTACGCTCGCGCACAAGCGCTCGCGTGCGTGCGAGCGAGCAAGCGCGCGCTCGCGCGCGTGCGAGCAAGCGCTCGCGTGCGAGCGAGCGAGAGCTCTTGACCGCGTGCGCTCATGCACGCATGCACGCGTGGGCTCGTTCGTGCTCTTGCCCCAGCGCGCATGCCGCGAGCCTACGCGCAGCCCGGCATTTCGGATCCGGGTCACTTGGGGGGCGTGTTTGACCGAAACACGCCCCCCAAGTGACCCGGATCGGTTGGAATGAGACAGCCGGGAGAGCGCAGCGCAACGACGCGACGCGCGCGCTACGCCGCGCGCTACGCCGTGCGCTCGAAGACGATCCGCCCGTCGAGCACCGTGAGGTCGACGTCGACCTCCGGGAGGCGGGCGGCGCCGACTTCGAAGGGATCCGCGGAGAGCACCGCAAGGTCCGCGACCTTGCCGACCTCGATCGTCCCCTTCCAGTCGCCGGCCCGATCCTGTGCGGCGGGCACCGCGGTGTACGCGCGCAGCAGCCCGTGCAGGCGAGCGCGGGCCGCGGCGAGCGCCTCGGCGATGTGGTCGCCAACGCCACCCTCGCGCGCGCCGGCACCCCCGCCGACGCCTGCGACGATCCGCGCATCGGCGTCGGCGACGCCGCGCCGCCAGTCGAAGTCGAGCACGGGGGCGTCGGACGACAGCACGAGCACTCCCGCGGCGAGCGCCTCGGCGAACGGCCAGGCCTCAGCGGCGACGTCGGCGCCCATGAGCCCGGCGAGCCACTCCTCCGTCTGCGCCGCGATCCCGGCCTGCGCATTGAGCCACACCCCGAGCTCGGCCATGCGCCGCACCTGGGCCGGCGTCGCGAGATCGCCGTGGATGATCACGTGCCCGAGGTCGCGGGCGCGCTGCGCTCCGGGCTCCGCCTCGGCGTCGGCGATCGCATCGAGCACGAGTCCGATCGTGCGGTCCCCGGTCGCATGCACGCCGACCTGCAGCCCGGCGAGGTGCGCCGCGCGTACCATCTCCGCGAGATCGGCCGCGCGACGCTCGATCGTGTCGCCGCGCACGAGCAGGTCGCCGTGCGTGCCGTCGTCGTATGACCTGTCGGTCCAGGCCTGCCGCGAGAGCGGGATCAGGTCTCCGAAGATTTTCACCCCGGGCACCCGGAGCCAGGCCGGGTCGGAAGCGCCGGGCTCCCCGGCGTCCGCGGCGTGCGACGAGATCCCGGCGCGCACGACCGAGAGGTCGCTCGGTCCGTCGAGGATCCCGTAGAGCGACAGCAGGGTCACCCGCTGCAGCAGTTCCCCCGATGCCGCGAGCTCGCGGTAGACGTCGAGCACCTCGCTGTGGAAGCACCCGGTCTCGCCGTCGTCCTCCCCCGGGCCGATGCCGGGCTCGGTGTAGCTCGTGATGCCGGACGAGGCGAGCAGGCGGCCCGCGCGCAGGATCGCGGCGCGCCGCTCCTCCCGCGTGCGCACGAGCGTCCCCGCGACCTGCGCGGCGGCGGCGGGATCCGCTGCTCCGAAGAAGGTGTGCGGCCAGCGCGCGCCGAGCCACGAGCCGTGCAGGTGCGAGTCGTTGATCCCCGGAAGCACGGCCCGGCCGGCGAGGTCGACGACGCGCGTCGCAGGCCCGATCCACCGGTCAATCTCGTCTGAGGACCCGACCGCGGCGATCCGCCCGCCGACGACCGCGACGGCCTCCGCCCGGGTCGCAGCGGCGTCCATCACGAGGACCGCGCCGCCGCGCAGCACGAGGTCGGCGCGGCCCGCGGCGACCTCGCCCGCGGGTTCCGACGGCGCCGCGCCTGCGGCTGCGTCGGCTGATGCTGGGAAACGTCCCGTCATGGCGGATCTCCGTACTCTCGGGGCGATGCATCCGTGGGCGATGCGGTCGCGGTCGGTGCGTTCACGAGGCCGAACCGCGCGGGTCGGCGAATCCGATCCGGGGTTCGCCCGGCAGTGGATCCACCCCGGAACCCCTGCTCGGACTCTCGCGAGAACGGGACTTCCCGTTTTCTTCAACGTATGTAGAATAAAACCACATCCGCGGCCCGACGGCAACGACGCAGGGCCGGGATCCGCGAACGCACGACGGACTGGAGCACTCGATGACGATCCCCACCACGACCCTCGCCGCAGTGCTCACCGAGCACGGCGCGCCCCTCGACCTGCAGCGACTTCCCCTGCCCGACGCCGTGGCCCCCGGCGCTGCGCTCGTGCGCATCACCTGCACCACGCTCTGCGGCACGGACATCGAGATCTGGGAGGGCCGCATGACGTTCCCCGGCATGCTCCCCATGGTCCTCGGGCACGAGATGGTGGGCGAGGTCGTCGCGGTCGGCGAGGGGACCGTCGACGCGCTCGGCGACCCCGTCTCGGTCGGCGACCGCATCGGCTGGTCGGAATCGGTCTGCGGCGCGTGCTTCGGCTGCACGGTGCTCCGCCAGCCCGTCGCCTGCTCGAAGCGCGGCTACGGCTTCCTGCAGCGCTCCGACGCTCCCCCGTACGCGACGGCAGGGCTCTCGGAGTACGCCTACGTCGTGCCGGGAGCGCAGAAGCTGCGGCTGCCCGACGAGGTGAAGGACACCTGGGCGTCAGCGGCTGGGTGCGCGGCCAAGACCGTGCTCCGCGCGTTCGACCGGGCCGGCGGGATCAGGCCGGGATCGACGGTCGTCGTGCAGGGCTCGGGCGCCCTCGGTCTGTTCGCCACCGCGGTCGCGAGCATCTCGGGCGCGGGCACCGTCATCACGGTCGGCGCGCCCGCCGAGCGCCTCCGTCTCGCCGCCCGCTTCGGCGCTTCGCACGCCGTGGACATCGCCGAGCACGATTCCGAGTCGATCGTCGCCCGGGTGCGCGAGATCACCGAGGGGCGCGGGGCCGACCTCGTGCTCGACTTCGCCGGAGCTCCGAGCGTCGGCCCCGAGGCGATCGGAATGGCCGCCCAGCGCGGCACCGTCGCGATCGTCGGATCGACGGGCCCGGTCGGCGACCCGTTCCCGCTCTCGGCGATCATGGGCAAGGAGCTCACCGTCGTCGGCTCGCTGAACGGCGACGTCTCCGACTACGTCCGGTCGATCGAGTTCTTCCGCACCTTCGCCGACCGCTTCCCCTGGGACGAGCTCTTCTCGGAGTCCTGCGGGCTCGACGAGGCCTCCGACCGGATCGCGAACATGCACGCGCTCGGCGAGGTCAAGGCCGTCATCGATCCGCGGCTTCCCCTCCGGTCCCGCGCGTGAGCGCAGAGCCCGAATCCACCCCCTCCCGAAAGGACAGCATGGCCTCCACCCCCATTCCCCGCCGCCGCATCGGCACGAGCGAGCTCGAGACCTCCGTCTTCGCGCTCGGCTCATGGCACGTGTACGACCGCATGCACTTCGAGGACACCGTCGCCCTCCTGCGCACCGCCGTCGACCGCGGCGTCGACCTGTTCGACGTCGGCGTCTACGCAGCCCCGGGGTCGCCCCCGGCCTTCACCGACGTGCTCTTCTCGGCGGCGATGCGCGCTGCAGGCATCGGACGCGACGAGTACCTGCTCTCCGAGAAGCTCTGGATCGAGGGCTGGGACTCCGAGCACGGATTCCGCCCCCAGCTCGAGGCCGCGCTCTTCCGGGTCGGATCGGATCGCGCCGACCTCGTCGTCCTCGGCGATCTCCGCCGCGACGACGTCGCGCTCCGCGACCTCGTGCTCGATCTCGACGCGCTGCGGAAGTCCGGGCTGATCCGCGCCTGGGGCGTCAACAACTGGTCGGCGGCGAACGTGCAGTCGCTCATCGACATCGCGGCCGAGGCCGGCGTCGACGGACCCGCGATCGCCCAGCTCAAGTACAGCGTCTCGCGCCGCTCGATCCCCGACGGCGCCCCGTTCTCTCGGCTCTGGGATCAGGGGCTCTCGATGCAGGCCTCCGATGTGATGGAGGGCGGCTACCTCGCGGGCAAGACCTCCACCGAGCGCGAGGTCGGGCGCGATCCCGGGGGGATCCGCCAGCGCATCATCGACGACGTCCCCGCGTTCGTGGCGCTCGCCGAGGAGCTCGGGGGGACCCCAGCGCAACTGGCGATCGCCTTCACGCTCACGCACCCCGCCACGGCGACGACGCTCTTCGGCGCGTCGAGCGCGGCGCAGTTCGAGGCGAACGTCGGCAGCCTGGACCTGCTCGAGCGCGTCGGCGCCGAGGAGATCCGGGCGCGCGTCGCACCGTTCTGGGCCGACCGCGGCCTCGTGGATCCGGAGGGCCCGTGATGCCGGACACCGTCACCGCCGCTCCGCCCGTCGCCCTCGGTGCGCCGGGCATCGCTCCCGTCCCCTTCGCCGCGGAGCTCCAGCCGGTCATCGACGCGCTGGCGGCCCGCCCGGCGCCGCCCCTGACCGAGGAGAATCTGCGGTCGGGCGGACCGGCCTTCGGACCGGGTGCGCCGGACTCCGCCGCCGCCGTCGCCGGACGGGCGGTCAGCGCCGAGGAGCTCGTGATCCCTGGACCGGCCGGCTCCCCGGATCTCGAGGTCACGGTGTTCCGCCCCGACCCGCCTCCGGCTGACCCCGCGCCGATCCTCGTCAACTTCCACGGCGGCGGCATGATCGTCGGCCACCGCAGCTGGGAGCACGGACGGGTGATCGACCTCGTCGAGACGCACGGCGCGATCGGAGTGAACGTGGAATACCGGCTCGCTCCGGAGCACCCGTTCCCGGCAGGGGTCGAGGACGACTACGCCGCGGTGGCCTGGGCGGCCGCGCACGCCGCGGAGCTCGGCGGCGATCCCGACCGACTCATCGTGATGGGCGGCAGCGCCGGCGGCGGGCTCGCCGCGGCCGTCGCGCTGCTCGCCCGAGAGCGCGGCGGCCCCGCGATCGCCGGCCAGCTGCTGATCTGCCCCATGCTCGACAACACGAACCGCACCGTCTCCTCCCTGCAGTACGACGGCATCGGCACCTGGACCCGCGAGGCGAACCTGCTCGCCTGGCGGCTCGTGCTCGGCGACGAGCTGGCCTACTCCGAAGCGGCTCCGGCCGCCGCCGCGCCGAGCCGGGAGACGGACCTGTCCGGGCTGCCCCCGGCGTTCATCGAGGTCGGATCGGCCGAGATGTTCCGCGACGAGGATGCCGCGTATGCGAGCCGCATCTGGGCCGCCGGAGGCGAGGCGGAGCTGCACGTGTGGTCCGGCGCGTTCCACGGCTTCGACGTCTACGCGCCGGAGAGCGCACTGGCACGGGCCGCGCTCGCGTCGCGGGACTCGTGGATCGCGCGCGTCGTGGGGCGCAGCGAGCCGGAAGGCGCCATGAGGACCGCGGACGCCGTGCAGGCGGAGAAGTCCGTGCAGGCGAAAGGGGTCGACGCATGAGCACCGGATCAGCGCCGTACCGGGCGACCCCGCCGTCGCCGCTCCCGGCCCCGGTCCCCTACGACCCGCAGCTCGAGCCGGGTCTCGCATCCTTCCTGGATCTCGTCGAGCGGATCCCGCTGCGCGCCCGCACGATCGCCTCGAACCGCGAGCACTTCGCCACGATCATCCCGCCGATGGAAGCGCAGGTCGAGGGCCGCGCCGTGACCTGGGAGAACCGCTCGATCCCCGGGCCCGCGGGCGCGCCGGACATCGAGGTGACCGTCGTGCGACCGGCCGCGGATGCCGGAGGCGCTCCCGGGGGCGGCGCGCCCCGCCCCGCGGTGCTCGGGATCCACGGCGGCGGGTACGTGCTCGGCACCCGGTTCTTCGAGACCCCGGAGCTCGTCGACCTCGCCGAGCGCCACGGAGTCGTCGGCATCGGCGTCGAGTACCGTCTCGCGCCCGAGCACCCCGCTCCGGCGCAGGCCGAGGACTGCTTCGCGGCCCTCGCGTGGATCGTGGAGCACGCCGACCAGCTCGGCGTCGACGCGTCGCGCGTCGTGGTCACGGGGGCATCCGCAGGCGGCGGCCTCGCCGCAGCCGTCGCGCTCATGGCCCGCGACCGGGGCGTCCCGCTCGCCGGCCAGCTCGTCGGCGCCCCGATGATCGACGACCGCAACGACACGGTCTCATCCTGGCAGTACGACGGACTCGGGGCGTGGGATCGCAACAACAACGACACGGGCTGGGACGCGATGCTCGGGGCCGACCGCGCCACGGATCGGGTGCATCCCTTCTGCGCTCCGGCGCGGGCGACCGACCTCGCCGGACTCGCACCGGCGTTCATCGAGGTCGGCGCTGCCGAGGTCTTCCGAGACGAGGCCGTCGAGTTCGCGAGCCGCATCTGGGCCGCTGGCGGCGAGGCCGAACTGCACGTCTGGTCCGGCGGGTACCACGGCTTCAGCGGGTTCTCGCCCGACGCGATCGTGTCGCGCGCCGCGAACGCCGCGCGCGACAGCTGGTGGCGCAGGATCCTCGCCCCGTGAGTGCACTGAGATGGCCGGGCAGGGCGCGGCGGGCGGGCGGATCCGGAAGGATCGGCACACCCGCGCGCCGGCCCATGGGTCTCCTGCGCATCACCCTCGTGCTCGGAGCCCTCGAGGCGTTCGGGCCGCTCTCGATGGACCTGTACCTGCCGCAGCTGCCGCAGCTCGCCCGGACGCTCGGCACGACCGACGCGCTCGGGCAGGCGACCATGTCGGTGTGCATGATCGGGCTCGGGATCGGGCAGCTCGTGGCCGGCCCGCTCTCCGACCGCTTCGGCCGCAAGCGCCCGCTCGTCATCGGCGTGGTGCTCTTCGCGCTGCTCTCCGCCGCGTGCGCGTTCGCGCCCACGATCGAGCTGCTGCTCGTCGCGCGATTCCTCCAGGGTCTCGCCGGCGCCGCCGGGGTGGTCATCAGCATGGCGGTGGCGCGCGACCTGTTCCACGGCATCGAACTCTCGCGCATGCTGTCGCTGCTCGCGCTCGTGTCATCGGTCACCCCGATCATCGCGCCGGTGATCGGGGGCCAGCTCGCCCGGGTCATGGACTGGCGCGGCATCTTCCTGGTGCTCGCCTGCGTCGGAGCGGTGCTCGTCGCGGTCGCCCAGCTCGGTCTGCGCGAGACGCTGCACGACGGCCGGCACGCAGGCGGGGTGCTCCGCACGACGGCGTCGCACGTCTCGGCCGTACTGCGCGATCCGCTCTTCGTCGCGATCATGATCGCCGGATGCCTGAGCGGAACGGCTTTCTTCTCCTACCTCTCGATGTCGAGCTTCGTGCTGCAGGGCGAGTACGGTCTCACCCCGCAGCTGTTCAGCGCTGTCTTCGCCGCGAATGCGCTCATGCAGCTCGGCGGCGCGCAGATCAGCCGCCTGCTGGTGCGCCGGGTCGGCACCGCCAGGATGTACCTCGCGGGCCAGAGCGCCGGCGCCCTCGCGGCGCTCGTGCTGCTCGGCTGCGCGCTGCTCGGCGCGCACGCGGCGATCGTGATCGGCGCCCTCGCGGTGTTCCTGGGAGCCGCGGGGCTCGGCGGCCCGAACGGCTCCACGCTCGCGCTGAGCGGGCACGGCTCCCGCGCGGGCACGGCGTCGGCGCTGCTCGGCATGGCCATGTTCACCGCGGGAGCCGTCGTGGCGCCGCTGATCTCGGCGCTCGCGGGCACCTCGGCGACGACGATGGCCGCGGCGATCGCCTCCGGTGCGGTACTCTCCATGCTCATCGCCCGCATCGCGGTCCGCCGCGTGCTCCCCCATCCGACCGCTCCGACGTCTTCGACGTCACCGATAGACGCGCGACCGCGCGCACCGCAGCCGGAATCGCCGGCAGCGCAGCCACCGCCGCAGCAGGGAACCCCGACATGACCGAAACCGCAGTCCGCGCCGCAGTGCAGCAGTACATCGACGGATGCCGCGCCGCAGATCCGGCCGTCGTGCGCGACGCATTCGACGAGCACGCCGTCATGTGGGGCTACCTCGGCCCCGACTACACGACGATGACGGGTGCTGAGTTCGCCGACCGCGTCGTGGCGACGGCCGAGCCCGCCGGCGACGAGTACGCCTGCTCCATCCGCAGCATCGAGGTGACGGGCGACATCGCGAGCGCCGTGCTCGAGGAGCGCGGCTTCCTCGGCGCCGACTTCCGCAACCAGTTCGGGCTGATCAGGCGCGACGGGGTGTGGCGCATCACGAGCAAGGTGTTCACGACGCTCTGACGTCGCCGCCCGCGGATCGGACGCCGGACCGCCGGCGCCCGATCCGCCTCAGCGGGTCTCGCGCCGAGCGATGTTGAAGAAGCGCACGCTCTGGTACTCCTCGAGCCCCTCCGGGCCGCCCTCGCGGCCCAGGCCGGACTGCTTGACCCCGCCGAACGGGGCGGCGGCGTTCGACGGCACGCCCTGATTGATCCCGACCAGCCCGGTCTCGAGCGCCTCGGCGACGTTGAGCGCCCGATCGAGGTTCTCCGTGAACACGTACCCCGCGAGCCCGAACTCGGTCGCGTTCGCGCGGGCCACCCCCTCCGCCTCGTCGCCGAACCGTTGGATCGCCGCGACCGGACCGAAGATCTCGACGTTCGCGATCCGGGAGTCCCCGGGCACCCGGTCGAGCACGGTGGGCGCGAAGAAGCTCCCCGGCCCGTCGTACGCGGCGCCCCCGGTCCGCAGCTCAGCGCCGGCGGCGACGGCGACGTCAGTGAGGGCGTCCATCTCGGCCACCGCCCGATCGTCGATGAGCGGCCCGACCGCGACTCCCGAGCCGAACCCGCTGCCCACGGAGGCCGACGCGAGCCGCTCGGCGAACCCCTCGACGAACGCATCGGCGATCCCGCGCTGCACGTAGATGCGATTCGCCGCGATGCAGGACTGGCCGCCGTTGCGGAGCTTGGCCGCCACAGCGCCCTCGACGGCACGGTCGAGGTCGGCGTCGTCGAAGACGAGCAGGGGGCCGTTGCCGCCGAGCTCCATCGAGGTGCGCAGCACGCCTTCGGCGGCGATCCGCATGAGCTGCTTCCCGACGGGCGTCGAACCGGTGAACGAGACCTTCCTCGCCCGCGGGTCGCGCAGCACGGCCTCGCTGAACGCCGCGGACCGGGACGTCGTGACCACCTGGATGAGCGCCTCGGGGATGCCCGCCCTGCGCGCGAGCTCCACGACGTAGTACGTCGTGAGCGGGGTGAGCGTCGCGGGCTTCACGACGACCGGGCACCCCGCGGCGAGCGCGGGGGCGATCTTGCGGGTCGCCATCGCGAGCGGGAAGTTCCAGGGGGTGATGAGCACGGCGAGCCCGACCGGCGCGCGGGTGACCACGAGGCTCGCGCCTCCTCCGGGCAGGCCGCGGAAACCGCCGTCGGGGCGCACCGCCTCCTCCGCGTACCAGCGCACGAAGTCGCCGCCGTACTGCACCTCGCCGCGGGCCTCGGCGAGCGTCTTGCCCATCTCGCGGGTGATGAGGTGCGCGAGCTCCTCGGCGTGCGCGACGATGAGCTCGTGCCATCGCGAGAGCAGTGCGGCGCGGTGCCGCGGGGTCGTCGCCGCCCAGGCTCTGCCGGCCGCGTCGGCGGCTGCGACCGCCTCGAGCGCCGCGTCGACCCCGACGTCGGGCACGGCCGCGATGCGCTCGCCGGTCGCGGGATCGGTGACGGGGATCCCGTCGCCCGGGAGCGACAGTTCGGAGATCACGGCGTCCGCACGGGCGACGGCGGCCGCGTCGGCCCGGACGAGCTCCGATGCGGAGCGGGTGGTGAGCGTGCGGGTCATCGTGGTGCGCCTCCTCGATCGGGCCGCGCGACCGATGCGCGGCGGGTCGACCCCCACGCTAGGCCCCCGGAGCCGTCGCGAACAGCGACGAAAGAAGACCCCGACCCGTCAGTATCGCTTACAGAAAGGTCGAGCGCACGCCGCCGTCAGCGGCGCGCTGCGCGACGAACGCCCGCTCGACCGCGGTGCGGCACGCGAGCAGCGCGGGCGAGCGCTCGGTGCCGCGCCGGGTCACCATGAGCAGCGTGCGATGCAACTGCTCGGGGAGCCCCTCGACGCGCCCGACGAGTCCGCGCGCCGCCGACCGCGGGAGGAAGGCCGCCGCGAGTCCCGACGCCACGAGCTCCCGATGCACGTCGAGGTTCGGGGACTCGAACGCGACCCGCGGCTCGAAGCCGAGCGAACGGCACATCGCCCTGGCCCACCGGAAGGCGTCGCTCTGCCGCGGCTCGACGACCCACGGCAGCGCGGCGAGCCGCTCGGGCGACGCGGCCGGGTCGAACGCCTCCGCACCTGCGACGCCGGGCAGGTAGAGGTCGATCGGCTCGCTGCCGAGATCGGCTCGTACGAGCCCGCGACTCGGCGCGAGGGCGAGCCCCGGGTACTCGTCGGCCACCACGAGGTCGGCTCGCCGAGCGCCGAGCTCGGCGAGCGCGTCCTCGGGGTCGAGCTGCACGAACTCGACCGAGAGATCCGGAGCGATCTCGCCGAGCTCGCGAATCATCGGGGCGAGCAGCCGCAGCGCGAACGCGTGGAAGGCGACGACGCGCACGACCCCGCGCACGCCGCCGCGGCCCGCCTCGATCTCGGTCTCCGCCGCCTCGAGCGCCTCGAGCACGCGCTCGGTGTGAGCGACGAGCCGATCCGCCTCGGGCGTCAGCCGCACACCGCGCCCGACGGTCTCGAGCAGGGGCACGCCGACCTCCTGCTGCAGCCGCGAGACCTGCTGGGACACCGAGGAGACGCTCATGCCGAGTGCGCGGGCCGCCCCCGTGATGCCCGAGTGGAGCGACACCTCTCGCAGCAGCGCGAGCTTGCGCACATCGAGCACGACCCGACCCACCCTTCATGTTTCCCGAACAGTACCGTTATCACCCTACGCCTTTCCGAAAGCGTTCGGGCCGAATAGCGTGTCGTGTACCGCACGAAGGAGTGAGCATGCCGACATCCGCACAGCCGACCGTCCACGAGTTCGGCCGTCGTCTCGCCGCGGTCAAGTCCGCGATGACCGATCGGGCGCTGGACGCGCTCATCGTCGCGGACCCCGCGAACATCTACTACCTGACGGGCTACAACGCCTGGTCGTTCTACACCCCCCAGGTGCTCTTCGTGCCGCTCGAGGGCGACCCCGTGCTCGCCATGCGCGAGATGGACGCGCTCGGCGCTCACCGCACGGCGGTGGTGCACGTCGACGACGTCCTGGGCTACCCCGAGACGCTCGTGCACCGCCCGGACACCCACCCGATGGCCTGGGTCGCCGAGCGGCTCCGCGACCGCGGGCTCGCCGGGGGACGCGGACTCGCCGGAGCGCGCGGGCTCGCCGACGCCCACCGCGTGCGGGTCGGGTTCGAAGGCGACGCGCACTTCTTCTCCGTGCGCTCGTACCTCGCGTTCCGCGACGCGATGCCCGAGTGGGAGCTCGTCGAGAGCCGTGAGCTCGTGAACTGGGTGCGCCTCGTGAAGTCCGACTTCGAGATCGGGCTCATGCGCAAGGCCGGCCGCGTGGCCAGCGAGGCGATGCGCTGCGCGGTCGACGCGATCGCCGTCGGGAGGCCGCTCAACGAGCTCGCTGCCGAGGTGCTCGCCGCGCAGGCCAGGGGCGTCGGGCCGGACGCCGACGGGGAGGCCGCAGACGGCGACTACCCGGCGATCGTCCCGATGTTCATGTACGGCGAGGGAGCGGACACGCCGCACCTCACCTGGACGGCTGAGCGCATGGCCCCGGACGAGGCGGTGTCGATCGAGCTCACTGGCGTGCACCGGCGCTACCACGCCCCGCTCGCCCGCACCGTCGCCCTCGGAGCGCCCGGACGCGAGCTCGATCGCCTCGCCGGAGCGACGGTCGAGGGCCTCGATGCGGCCCTCGCCGAGCTGCGCCCCGGCGGCACTCCCGCCGAGGTGCACGCCGCATTCGACCGGGTGCTCCGGCGCTACGGACTCGAGAAGCGCTCCCGGCTCGGGTACTCCATCGGCATCGGCTTCCCGCCCGATTGGGGCGAGCGCACCGTCAGCCTCCGGGCCGGCGACACCACGGAGCTCCGGGAGAACATGACGTTCCACGTCATCGCCGGCATGTGGATGACCGGCTACGGATTCGAGGTCTCGGAGTCGGTGCGCGTCGCGCCGGGCGGGGCCGAAGTCTTCACCGACGCACCGCGTCGACTGATCGTCAAGGAAGTGTGACATGCCCACCGCCATCGCCCCGCCGCTCGCGCACCGCGAACGGCTCCTCATCGGATCCGTCATCGACGCATCGACCGGCCTGCTCGCCGAGCAGCGCCATGACATCGTGCGCTTCGCCATGGGCGCGCCGAGCGAGGATCTCATGCCGATCGCCCAGCTCGACGCGGCCTTCGACGGCGTGCGCTCCGGACGCTACGACTACGGCGAGACCGAGGGGGAGCCCGTGCTGCGCGAGCAGATCCTCCGCCTCTCGGAGGCGCGCGGGATCGCCACGTCGGACGAGCGCCTGCTCGTCACGACGGGCGGCATGCAGGGGCTCGACCTCGCGTTCAAGATCTTCGTGGGTCCCGGCGACCTCGTCGTCGTCGAGGCGCCGACCTACAGCAACGGCAGCGCCACCGCGCTGAGCTACGGGGCCGAGCTGCTCCCCGTGCCCGTCGACGACGCCGGCATGATCGTCGATGCGCTCCCCGACCTGGTCGCACGGGCCGGCCGCGCGCCGCGCGCCATCTACACGATCCCCAACTTCCAGAACCCGACCGGCGTCACGCTCAGCCGCGACCGGCGCGAGCGACTGCTCGAACTGGCCGAGCGCTGGGGCTCCGTGATCATCGACGACGACCCCTACGGGCCGCTGCGATTCGCCGGCGAGGCGGTCCCCGACTTCTCGGCGATCGCCCCGGGGCACCCGCTCGTCTTCCAGGTGCGCACGTTCTCGAAGATGATCGCGCCCGGACTGCGCACGGGCTGGATCGACGTCGACCCCGAGGTGCGGCGCGTCGCGGTCCGTGCGAAGCAGGCCATGGACACCTGCAGCAGCGTCCCCGTGCAGCACGCGGTGGCGGACTACCTGGCGAGCGGCCACCTCGGCACCCACCTCGACCGGCTCCGCCCGATCTACCGCGAACGCAAGCTCGCCATGATCGACGCGCTCGATCGGCGCTTCGGCGACCGCGTCCGCACGACCGACCCCGACGGCGGATTCTTCCTCTGGGCGACGCTGCAGGGGGACGCGGCCGAACTCGACACCGAGGAGCTCTTCCCGAGGGCGCTGGGCGACGGCGTCGCCTACATCCCCGGCCCGGCGTTCACCTCAGACGGCACGATGCGCAACGCGCTCCGCCTGTGCTTCGCGACGTCCTCGCCCGAACGCATCGAAGACGGCGTGGCGCGGCTCGCAGGCGCCGTCGAGGCCGAGCTCGCGGCGCGCGGACGCGGGGCCGGGGCCGCGCGGACGGAGGGACGATGATGCTCGCGCGCGGCACCGAGACGGCGGGACCCGCCGCCCGGACCGACCGCGAGACCGCCGCGCTCGCGCGCATCGACGCGGAGGTCATCGTCGCAGACACCTGCGATCTCATCCGCGGTCGGGGCGAGAACCCCGGCGGCACCGAGGCGGGCACGGTCGCACGACTCGCCGCAATCTGCGAACGCATCGGCGCGGAGGTCTCGCTCCAGGAGGTCGCTCCCGGGCGCGAGAACCTGCGCGCCGCCCTCGGCCCCGCCGGCGGTCCCGCCGTGCTCTTCCTCGGGCACAGCGATGTCGTCCCGGCCGGCGAAGGCTGGACGGGCGACCCCTTCGAGCCCCGCATCGTCGGAGATGAAGACGGCGACACGGCCGTCATCGGGCGCGGCGCGACAGACATGAAGGGCGGCCTCGCAGCCGCGCTCTCCGCGATGGCGGCGGTGCATGCCGTCGCGCCGGAACTGCGGCTGGAGCTGCTCTGCACGGTCGACGAGGAGGATCGCGCGACCGGCGTCGTCGCCGCGCTTGCCGCAGAGGCGCCCCGCGAGTACCTCGCCTGCATCGTCGCGGAGCCGACCGACCTCGAGGTCGTGGTCGGCTGCCGCGGCGCGACCAACCTCGCCTTCGAGATTGTCGGCGCCTCAGCGCACGCCGGTCGCCCCGAGGACGGGGCGAGCTCGATCTCCGCCGCCGCACTGCTCATCACCGCGGTCCGTGCGCGCCACGAGGCCGCGGACCGCGGACCCCGGGACCCGTTCCTCGGCTCCCCCACCTGGAACGTCGGCACGATCGCGGGCGGCAGCGGCACGTCGATGGTGCCGCGCACGACGACGGTCACCGTCGACCGTCGCACCATGCCGGGCGAACGCGCCGACCGCATCCTCGCGGACCTGCTCGCCGAGGTGCGCGCGAGCGTCGCGGCATCCGGGATCGCGAACGCCGATCGCATCAGGGTCACGGGCTCCGTCGACATGACCATGCCCGGCTTCCGCACACCCGGCACCTCGCCGGTCGCGCGCCTCGCGTCCGAGGCCCTCCGCGAGCTCGGCGAGCCGGGCAGGCAGACGGGATGGACCGCGGCCTGCGAGGGCGGATTCGTCGCCGAGCACCACGGCGCCCCGACGATCATCCTCGGCCCGGGAGACATTACGGGGCAGGCGCATCAGCCGGACGAGCGCGTGTCGATCGCGCAGCTCGCCGCGGCGGCGCGCGCGTACGCGCTCACGGTGCTCCGTCTGGCGCACGCCCACTCCGACCCCACCACCGAACCCGGGACCGCGCGCTCGACGGCGAGCGCGTGACCCGACCCACCAGAGAGGCAGCCATGTCAGACGCATCCACGCTCAGCCCGATCACACGGGACATCGACCTCACCCCGATCCAGCGGCGCAACACCCGCAAGTCCGTCGCGGGCGCCGCGATCGGCAACGCCATCGAGTGGTTCGACTACGGGGTCTACGGCTACCTCGTGATCTACCTGTCGACCCTCTTCTTCGATTTCGGGGGCGACCAGGGCGAAGCCTGGCCGCGGATCCTGGCGTTCGCGACGTTCGCGATCTCCTTCCTCGTGCGCCCGCTCGGGGGCGCGATCCTCGGGCCGCTCGGGGATCGCATCGGCCGCAGGGCCGTACTCATGGCGACCATCCTCATGATCAGCCTCTCGACCGCCGCGATCGGCCTGCTGCCGACCACCGAGACCATCGGCATCTGGGCGCCCGTCCTGCTCGTGCTGCTGCGCATGATCCAGGGCTTCTCGGCCGGCGGGGAGTACGCGGGCGCCGCGGTCTTCATGGCGGAGCACGCCCCGGACAACCGGCGCGGCTTCTACGGCTCCTTCCTCGAGTTCGGCACGCTCGCCGGATTCTCGGGGGCCGCGATCCTGGTCACGACGATGACGCTGCTGCTCGGCGAGGACGCGATGATGGCGGGCTGGTGGCGCCTGCCGTTCCTGCTGACGCTGCCGCTCGGGCTGCTCGCGCTCTGGATGCGCCGCAACGTCGAGGAGCCGGAGACCTTCACCGCCGACATCGACATCTCGGGATCCGGCAAGCCGAGCGCCTGGTCGGCGCTGCGCGATCTCATCGTGCGCTACCCCGCGCAGGTGCTGAAGCTCGCCGGCTTCGTGATCCTCATCAACGTCGCGTTCTACCTGGTGCTCACCTACATGCCGAGCTATCTCTCCACGACGCTCGGGCACGGGGCGGCGGAGTCGAACTTCTCGCTCGTCGTCATCCAGCTCGTCATGATGGCGGTGATCGTGCCGTTCGGCGCGCTCTCCGACCGGATCGGCCGCAAACCGCTGCTCATCGCGGCGAGCATCGGCTTCATGGTGTTCTCGGTGCCCGCCGTGATGCTGATCCAGATCGGCGCGGTGTGGTCGCAGCTCCTCGGGATCGGGCTGCTCGGCCTCTTCCTCGTGATGATCATCTCGAACATCTCGGCGACGCTGCCCGCCCTCTTCCCGACGTCGGTGCGCTACTCGGGGTTCGCGATCGGGTACAACGTGTCGACCGCGATCTTCGGCGGCACCGCCGGCGCCGTGAACGAGCTCCTCATCGACACGACCGGCAACGTGCTCGTACCGGGCTGGTACCTCGCGGCCGCTGGCCTCATCGGCCTCGTCTCGGTGCTGACCTTCAACGAGACCGCCGGCCGCTCGCTCCGCGGCAACGTGCTGCCCGGCAGCGACGACGCGCTCCGCGTGCAGCAGGGCGAGAAGCTGATCGGCGTGAAGCACGCTGCCCTGCGATAGGGCAGGCTGGAACGAACGGAAGGAACACGCACATGAACGCTCGCGCACCGCACGATCGGGTCGCACTCGTCACGGGGGCCACATCGGGCATCGGCGTGGTCATCGCCGGGCAGCTCGTCGACGACGGATTCCGCGTCGTCGTCACCGGGCGCTCGCACGCCCGCGGTTCGGCGGTCGCCGAGGCGCTCGGGCCGCGGGCGCGCTTCGTCGCCGCCGATCTGACGGCTCCCGGCGCGGCGACGCAGACGGTGGATCGCGCCGTCGCGGCCTTCGGCCGCCTCGACGTGCTCGTGAACAACGCCGCGATCGATCACACGGGCGACCTGCTCGAGGTGTCCGAAGAGGCGATCCGCGAGACGTTCGAGACCAACACCTTCGCCCCCATGCAGCTGCTGATCGCCGCCGCGCGCGCGATGCGCGCCCAGGGCGACGGCGGCGCGATCATCAACATCACGTCGCGCCTCGCGAGCATCGGCGTCCCGACGATGGGCGTCTACAGCGCGTCGAAGGGAGCGATGCTCGCGTTCACGAAGGCTGCGGCGATCGATCTCGCGCAGTTCGGGATCCGGGTCAATGCCGTCGCCCCCGGCATGACCCGCACGCCGCTCTACCAGGAGTGGCTCGACGGGCTCCCCGACCCCGAGGCCGAGGCGCGGAGAGTCGCGGAGGCGATTCCGATGGGCAGGATCGCCGAGCCCGAGGACGTGGCCGCCGTGGTGCGATTCCTCGCGTCGCCCGAGGCCGCCTACCTGACCGGCACGTCGATCCCCGTCGAAGGCGGGTACCTCGCGAAGTAGCGCCGGGGCCGCACCCCCTCAGCCCGTGCTGGCTCAGCGCCGCTCGATCGCGGCCGCGCCCACTCAGCGCCGCTCGATCGCGGCCGCGCCCACTCAGCGCCGCTCGATCGCGGCTGCGATCGCCGCGCGCACGGCGATGTGGGCCGGATGCGCCTCCGATCCCGCGCGCATCAGCAGGTGGATGCTCCGGCGCTGATCCACCGGGAACTCCCGACTCGGTTCCAGCTCCACCCCCGCCTCGCGCAGTACGGTGTCCGGCAGGAAGGCCGCCGCGAGGCCGTGCTCGACCATGCGCAGGTGGAAGAGCAGATCGGAGGTCGTATGTGCCACGAGCGGTTCGAAGCCGCGCTCGCGGCACACCCGCAGCGCCCACTGGGCGGCCGCAGACCCCTGGGGCTCCATCACCCAGCGGACCTGCGCGAGGGGCACGGAGCCGTCTCGCCCGGAGCCATCCGGCAGGTATGCGCGCACCGGATCCTCGGCGAGCGGAGCGACGGTCACCCCGCTCGTCGCCGTCGACTCCGTGCCGGGATACGCGTCGGCGAGCACGACGTCGACCTGGCGCGACAGCAGCATCGTCACCGCGACCTCGGGATCCGCCCGGGTCACGCGCACGTCGAGGTCGGGGTACTCCTCCGAGAGCCGCAGCAGCGCGTCGGGCAGGAAGATGCGGCTGATCGTGGTGAACGCCGCGACGCGCACCACCCCCTTGGGGCGCCGGTGGCTCTCTGCGAGCGCGGATTCGGCGCGCTCCATGGCGGCCAGGATCGCGTCGGTGTTGGCGACGAGCTCCTCGCCAGCAGGGGTCAGCCGCACGTTCCTGCCGGATTTCTCGAGCAGCCGCACGCCCGCCTCGCGCTCGAGCAGGGCGAGCTGCTGCGAGACCGCGGAGTGGGTGTACGAGAGCTCGCGCGCCGCGGCGCTCATCGTCCCGTGGAGCTTCAGCTCGCGCAGGATCACGAGCCGTCGGAGATCGAGCATCGGCGTTCCCCTCTCGCGGTCATCGCGTCATTCTGTAAGCAGAATACACCGATCATGGTCAGATTTCGTCGCTTTTCCTGACAAACGGCGAGTCGTAGCGTGGTGCTGAACCGCAGGTTCCCCCAGACGAACGCACGCCCAGAGGAGGCCACATGAACCCCGCAGCACCCGCGCAGACCGCAGCACCCGCAGCACCCGCAGCATCGAGCGGTGCGCCCGCACGGCCGGGCCCGAGGCGCGTGCGCACCGAGGTCCCCGGGCCGCGCTCGCGCGAGCTCGGCGAGCGGAGGAGCGAGTACGTCTCCGCCGCGGTGAGCCCGGCGTTCCCGGTGTTCATCGCGTCGGCCGACGATTCGGTGCTCACCGATGTCGACGGCAACGAGTTCATCGACTTCGGGTCGGGCATCGGCGTCACCACGCTCGGCCATGGCAACGCCGGCGCGACCGCGGCCGCGGTCGACCAGATCGACCGCTTCACCCACACGCTCTTCGGCGTCACCCCCTACGAGGGCTACGTCGAGGTGTCGCGCCGACTCGCGCTCGCCACCCCCGGCGACTTCCCCAAGAAGTCGATGCTCGGCTCGACGGGGGCCGAGGCGATCGAGAACGCGATCAAGATCGCGCGCGCCCACACGCGGCGCAACGGCATCGCCGTCGTCGACCACGCCTACCACGGGCGCACCAACCTGACGCTCGGCCTGAACTTCAAAGCGACCCCGTACGCGATCGGAGCGGGGCCGCGGCCCGGCGAGATCTACCGCACCGCGAACTCCTACCCCTTCCACGACGGCCTGAACGGCTCCGACGCCGCCCGGAGGGCCATCGCGTACCTCGAGAAGACCGCCGGGGCCGAGAACCTGGCGTGCCTCGTGATCGAGCCGATCCAGGGCGAGGGCGGCGTGATCCTGCCCGCCGAAGGCTTCCTGCCGGCGCTGCAGGAGTGGTGCCGCGCCCACGGGATCGTCGTCATCGCCGACGAGATCCAGACCGGGCTCGGCCGCACCGGGCGGATGTTCGCGAGCGAGCACTTCGGCTTCGTGCCGGACCTCGTCGCGACGGCGAAGGCCATCGCGTCGGGAATCCCGCTCTCGGCGGTCACGGGCAGAGCCGAGATCATGGACTCCATGTCCCCGGGCGGCCTCAGCGGCACCTTCAGCGGCAACCCCGTCGCGTGCGCCGCCGCGCTCTCGGTGCTCGACCAGCTCGAAGCGCCTGGCACGCTCGAGCGCGCCGCCGAGGTCGGGGACCGCATCGGGACCGGGCTGCGGGCCCTGCAGGCTCGCTACCCCGTGATCGGCGACGTGCGCGGCCTCGGCGCGCTGCACGGGATCGAACTCGTGACGCCCGCGGGCGACCCCGACCCGTCGGCCTATCGCGCCCTCAGCCGGCTCGCGCTCGAGCGCGGCCTGATCCTGCTCCCGGGCGGCAGCGACGGGCACGTGCTGCGCATGCTCCCCGCGATCACGGTGTCCGACGCGCTCATCGACGAGGCGCTCGCGATCCTCGGCGAGGCGCTCGAGGTCCACGCGGGGTCGTAGGCCGGGTGCCCGCCGGATGGCGGGCACCCGTCGTGAGGCGGGCACCCGCCTCCCTCTCGCCGTCCGCGCGGGAACGGCTAGACCGCGAGCACCGCGGCCCGGAGCGCCTCGGGCAGCGCCCTGACCCCCTCGCGGTCGAGGAAGTGCCCGGCGCCGCGCACGATCTCCACGGGCGCTCCCAGCGCGTCGGCGAGCGCGTCGCTCGCCGACGCGGGCACGATCTCGTCGGCGTCGGAGCGCAGGGTCGCGATCCGGCGCACGAGGCGGGGGATCCGCGCGGCGTCGACGCCCGACATCGCGGAGTCGGTGAAACCGTCGAGCTCGGGCAGGCTGTCGAGAGCCGTTCCGAACCCCGCGACGAGCACGAGCGCCCCGAGGCGCTCGGCCGGGGCGACCTCGGACGATCCCGAGTCCGCGGCTTCGGAGCCCGCATCGCGAGGCCCTGCGGCACCGCGCGCGGCGGTCCGGTGACGGTCCAGGTCGGCGAGCGCACGGAGCGCGGTGGCGCAGCCGAGGCTGTGCCCGATCACGACGTCCCCGTCGCGCGCGTCCCCGATGGCGTCGGACGCCGCAGCGACCCAGGCGGAAGGGTCCGGAGCGTCGGCGTCCGGCAGCGCTGGCACGCGCACATCGAAGCCGTGCGCCTCGAGCCGCTCGGCAAGCCATGGGAACCAGTGCTTCGACGGATCGGCGGTGAACCCGTGGAGGATCGTGGCGCGCGGCCGGCGGCCGTCGCGCGCCGCGCGCCACTCGGCGGCCAGCAGGCCGTACATGACGCCGTCGACCCAGCCGAGATCGCGGTGCAGCGCGTCGCGCACCGTCGAGCTCTCGAGCCGCATCCCGACCCGTCGCATGAGCCGGGTCGAGGCCTCGTTCACGGTGAAGGCGCCCGCCTGCACGCGATGCAGGCCCAGCTCCTCGAAGCAGAACCGAATGGCCTCGCGCACGGCTTCGGTCGCGTACCCCCTGCCCGCGAAGTCGGGGTGCAGCGTCCACCCCAGTTCGGCCTGGGTCCCCGCCGCCGAGCCCGCGACCTCGCGCTGCGACCACGACGTCTCGACCTTGAGCATGACATCCCCGATCACCGCGCCGTGCCGCCCGCCGGCCGCGTCTCCGGCGACCTCGATGACGAGCGTGTCGGCGAGGCGGTCCGGCGCGGCCTCGTCCCAGTCGGCGCGGTCGACCGGGTGCCAGCCGAGCCACTCCCCCACGTCGGCCAGACGCCGGTACTCCCACTGCGCGTCGAGGTCGCGCGTCTCCGCGCGGCGCAGGACGAGGCGCTCCGTGCGCAGGGGTGCGGTGAGTCGGTCGAGCGGGTGCGAGTCGGGCATGCGCCCCAGTATGCCCGAAGGACCCGGTCGAATCCGGAGGCCGCTCCGCCGCACCGCCCGACGTCTGTTCCCGCAGAATCAACGGCGCTACCGCGCAGGACAAGCGCCGCGGGGCGCGGGCGCCCTACGCTGAACGCATCGGCAGGACTCGAAGTGGAGGAACCATGGAAACATACGCAAGCCTGCTCGCGGCGATCACCCCGACGAGCGGCGAGACCCGCGAGGTGTTCGACCCGGCGACCGGCGAGCTCATCGGTACGGCCCCGGTGCAGGGCGTCGCGGATCTCGAGGCGGCGATCGATCGCGCCGAGGCCGCGCAGGGCGCCTGGACCGCATTGCCCGACGACGAGCGCCGCGCGATCCTCCACCGCGCCGCCGACGCGATCGAGGCGTCTTCCGAGGCCCTCGCCGAGCTGCTCTCCCGCGAGCAGGGCAAGCCGCTCAACGGCCCGAACGCCCGCTTCGAGGTCGGCGGCTGCGTCGCCTGGACGCGCGTTCCGGCCGACACGCCCCTCCCCGTCGAGGTGCTCGTCGACGACGGCGAGAACTACGCCGAGATGCACTACCGCCCCCTGGGCGTCGTGGGCGCGATCTCGCCGTGGAACTGGCCGATGATGATCTCGATCTGGCAGATCGCGCCGTCGCTGCGCATGGGCAACACCGTCGTCATCAAGCCGGCAGAGACGACCTCGCTCTCGGTCCTCGCGCTCGTCGCGGTCATGAACCAGGTGCTGCCCGAGGGCGTGCTCAACGTCGTGACGGGCGCCGGGCGGGTCGTTGGCGCCGCCCTGACCAGCAGCCCGCGCATCGGCAAGATCATGTTCACCGGCTCGACCCCGGTCGGCAAGGGCATCATCGAGGCGTCCGCGCAGAACGTGACCCGCCTGACGCTCGAGCTCGGCGGCAACGACGCCGGCATCGTGCTGCCCGACGTCGACCCCGCGGCGATCGCCGAGGGCCTCTTCTGGGGCGGCTTCATCAACACCGGCCAGACCTGCGCTGCGCTCAAGCGCCTCTACGTGCACGACGACGTCTACGACGCGGTCGTGGAGCACCTGGTGGCGTTCGCGAAGAACGTGCCCATGGGCGTCGGCCTCGACGAGAACAACGTCCTCGGCCCGCTGCAGAACCGCGCCCAGTTCGACGTCGTCGACCGGCTCGTGCAGGCTGCGAAGGACGGCGGTGCGACCATCGCGCTCGGCGGAGACCCGGACTACGACGCACCGGGCAACTTCTACCCGACGACCATCGTCACCGACATCGACCCCCACAACGACCTCGTGCTCGAGGAGCAGTTCGGGCCGGCGCTCCCGGTGATCCGGTACACCGACCTCGACGAGGCCGTGCGTCTCGCGAACGAGCTCGAGGTCGGCCTCGGCAGCTCCGTGTGGTCGTCGGATCGCACCCGGGCGCTCGAGGTCGCGGCCCGCATGCAGGCGGGAACGACCTGGATCAACTCCCACGGCGGACTGCACCCCATGGTCCCGTTCGGCGGAGCGAAGCAGTCGGGCTACGGCCGCGAGTTCGGCGTCGAGGGGCTCAAGGCCGTCGCCGAGCCGCACGTCATCAGCGGCTGATCCGCCCGCCGCCACCCGACGCTCGCTGCCCGTCACCCGTCACCTCTGACTCCGCCGACCCACTACCGGCCCATCGAGATGGCATCGGTTCTGATGCCAACTCGACGGGCCGGTAGTGGCTCGACGCCGGCGTGACGGGTCGGTAGTGGGTCGACGGTCGCGCACGCAGCACAAGAGCCGCCGGGAGGGCATCGGATCCGATGCCCTCCCGGCGGCTCTGGCGTCCCGGAGACGCTCGCGTCAGTCGGCGCGCGCCCCCGCGAGGAGTCCTACCAGCGGGGCTTGCGCTTCCCGTCGGCGCGGTTCGATCCCGCGTCGCGGTTGCGGTCGTCGCGGTCGTAGCCACCGCGCCCCCCGCGGTCGTACCCGCCGCGGTTGCCTCCGCGGTCATCGCGGTCGTACCCGCCGCGGTTGCCTCCGCGGTCATCGCGGTCGTACCCGCCGCGGCCGCCCCGATCGTCGCGGTCGTACCCGCCGCGGTTGCTGCGATCGTACCCGCCGCGATCCCGGTCGCCGCGGTATCCGCGATCGTCGCGATCGTTGCGGTAGCCGCCGCGGTCCCGATCGGAGCCGCCGCGGTCGTACCCGCCGCGGTTGCCTCCGCGATCGCGGTCGTACCCGCCGCGGTCTCCACCACGATCGCGGTCGTAGCCGCCGCGGCCGCCGCGGTCGTAGCCGCCCCGATCGCCGCCGCGCCCGCCGCGGTCCTCCCAGCCCTTGCCGCGCGGCGCGGGGCCGCTGTCGGCCTTGAGCTCGATGAGCTTGCCGCTGATGCGGGTGTCCTCGAGCGCGCTGATCGCCTCCGCCGAGAGCTTGGCCGGGAGCTCGACGAGCGAGAAATCGTCGCGCACCTGGATCCGGCCGAAGTCGTCGCGGGTCAGGCCGCCCTCGTTCGCGATGGCGCCGATGATCTGGCCCGGCTGCACCTTCTGCCTGCGGCCGACCTCGATGCGGTACATCTTGAGGTCATCGCGGCGCGGCCCGCGCTCGCGGCGCTCGCCCCGGTCCTCGCGTCCGCCGCGGTCGCGGCCGGCATCACGACCGCCGTCCTCGAGGAAGCGCGCGGCCTGCTGCCGGTCGCGGGCGAACTTGCGGTCGTCGGACTCGTCGAGCAGCAGCGGGGTCTCGCCCTGGGCGACGACCGCGAGCGCAGCGGCGACGTCGGCCTCGGGCACGTTGTGGTGCTTGACGTAGTGCCCGATGATGTCGCGGAACGCGTCGATGCGGGAGGTCTCGTCGAGCGCCGCCGTGATCGCATCGTCGAAGCGCGAGAGGCGGGTGGCGTTGACCTCTTCGACGCCGGGCAGCGGCATCTGGGTCAGCGGCTGCTTCGTCGCCTTCTCGATCGCCTTGAGCAGGCGGCGCTCACGGGGCGTCACGAAGCTGATCGCGTCGCCCGAGCGGCCGGCGCGGCCGGTGCGGCCGATGCGGTGCACGTACGATTCGGTGTCGATCGGCAGGTCGAAGTTCACGACGTGGCTGATGCGCTCCACGTCGAGGCCGCGCGCAGCGACGTCGGTCGCGACGAGCACGTCGAGCTTGCCGTCCTTGAGCGACTGCACGGTCCGCTCGCGCTGGGCCTGCTGCACGTCGCCGTTGATGGCCGCCGCCGAGTATCCGCGCGCGCGGAGCTTCTCGGCCACCTGCTCCGTGTCGTTGCGGGTGCGCGTGAATACGATGAGGCCGTCGAAGTCCTCGACCTCGAGGATGCGGGTGAGCGCATCGACCTTCTGCGTGTACGACACCACGACGTAGCGCTGCGTGATGTTCGAGCTCGTCTGGGTCTTGCCCGCGATCCTGACCTCGCGCGGATCGTTCAGGTACTGCTGCGAGATGCGGCGGATCTGCGCCGGCATGGTCGCCGAGAACAGGGCGACCTGCTTCTCATCTGGCGTGTCGGCGAGGATCGTCTCGACGTCCTCGGCGAAGCCCATCTTCAGCATCTCGTCGGCCTCGTCGAGCACGAGGTACTTGATCTGCGAGAGGTCGAGCGACCCGCGCTTCATGTGGTCCATGATGCGTCCGGGAGTGCCCACGACGATGTCGACGCCTCGGCGCAGCGCCGACAGCTGCTGGCCGTAGGCCTGGCCGCCGTACACGGGCAGCAGATGCACCTCGGGCAGGTGGGCCGCGTAGCTCTCGAAGGCCTCGCAGACCTGGAGCGCGAGCTCGCGGGTGGGGGCGAGCACGAGGGCCTGCGGCGCGCCCTGCCCCGGTTCGATGCGCGAGAGGATCGGCAGCGCGAAGGCCGCCGTCTTGCCCGTGCCGGTCTGCGCGAGGCCGACGACGTCCCGGCCCTCGAGCAGGGTCGGGATCGTCTCGGCCTGGATCGCGGACGGGTTCTCGTACCCGAGCCCCGTGATCGCGCGGAGCACCGCTGCGGGCAGCCCGAGGTCGGCGAAGGAGGTGCGCTCGGGTTCTGCCGCCGTCGGAGCCGACGGCTCGGAGTCGGTGTCGGCCGCGGAGTGCGTGTCGGCCGCGTCGGCGGTCGCCGCGGGCTCGGGGCTGACCGCCGTGTCGGCGGGGGCGGCCTCGGCGGCGCCAGGGGTATCGGCGTCGGTGGGCTCAGCGTTCTCAGAAGAGGTCATCATAGTAGTTTACCCTGGATTCGGCGACGCAACGCCCAAAGCCCCGGATCCGACCGGAAGTCCACCACGGCGCCACCCAGCGACGCAACGCCCACAACCCCGGATCCGACCGGAAGTCCACCACGGCGCGGCCCGCAGTGCCACCCGCTCACCGCAGCGCGAGCCACTCCGCACGGCGCTGCCGCTGCAGCTCGGGGTCGGCCACGGGCGACGCCGCCAGCAGGCGCCTGCTGTAGGGGTGCTGCGGATCCCGCGTCACCTGCTCGCCGTCCCCGACCTCGACGAGGTCGCCCCGGTAGAGCACGGCGACGCGATGGCAGATGCGGCGCACGACACCGAGGTCGTGGGACACGAAGAGGTAGGAGACGCCCGTGTCCCGCTGCAGGTCGATGAGCAGGTTCAGCACCGTCGCCTGCGTCGTGAGGTCGAGCGCGCTCACCGGTTCGTCGCAGATGATGAGGCGGGGCTTGCGGACCACGGCGCGAGCGATGGCGATGCGCTGCCGCTGGCCGCCCGAGAACTCGCGCGGGAAGCGGTCCGCGGCCGCGGCGGGCAGCCCCACCCGCTCGAGGATCTCGGCGACCGCGCTGCGCGCCGAAGCGGGCGTGGCGCCCGCGGACGAGGCGAGCAGCGGCTCGGCCAGGATATCGCCGACCGTCATCAGCGGGTTCAGCGAGCCGTACGGATCCTGGAACACCACCTGGATGTCCGAGGCGAGCGCGCGCCGCTCCCGCCGCGGGAGGTGCGTGATGTCGCGGCCGTCGAACTCGATGCGCCCCGATGCGACGGGCACGAGCCCGAGCACCGCCTTGCCGAGCGTGGACTTGCCCGACCCCGATTCGCCGACGAGGCCGACGCACTCCCCCGCCCCGATGTCGAGCGAGACCTCGTGCAGCACCCGCTTGGGGTGCCGCCTCGTGCCGTACTCGACGACGACGTTCTCCGCGCGCAGCAGCGGTGCGTGCTCGCTCATGCCTGGTCCTTCCGGTCGAGCTCGGCTCGGCGCTCAGCGAGATCGAGCTCGCCTCGGCTCGCAGCCCCGTCGAGCGATGCCGCGATGAGCTCGCGGGTGTAGTCGTTCTCGGGATGGGTGAAGATCGGCCCGACGTCGTCGATCTCGACGATCGCCCCGGATCGCATGACGACGACCCGGTCGCAGATGTCGGCCACGACGCCGAAGTTGTGCGTGACGATCACGAGCGCCATGCCGTACTCCTGCTGCAGTTCGCGCAGCAGCTCGAGCACCTCGGCCTGCACGGTGACATCGAGCGCCGTCGTCGGCTCGTCCGCCACCAGCACGGACGGCTTGCCCGCGATCGCCCCCGCGATGAGCACCCGCTGGGCCATGCCGCCCGAGAGTTCGTGCGGATAGCTCCGCATGACGCGCTCGGGCTCGACGATCCCCACGCGGTCCAGCATCGCGAGAGCGCGTTCCCGCGCCTCCGCGCGCTGCATCCCGTGCACCGCGCGCAGCGGCTCGATTAGCTGGTAGCCGATCGTGTACGACGGATCGAGGTTCGACATCGGCTCCTGCGGGATGTACCCGATCTCGTGCCCGAGCAGCCTCGCCCGGTCTCGGCGCGGCAGCGTCGTGACGTCCTCGCCGCCGACCCAGATCGCATCCGCCGTGTAGTACCCCGTCTGCGGGAGCAGGTCGAGGATCGAGAACACCGTCTGCGATTTGCCCGAACCGGACTCGCCGACGATGCCGAGCACCTCTCCCGGCGCGACGTCGAGCGTGATGCCGTGCACGACCTCGACCTCGCCGTTCGGGGTCTCGTACGCGACCCGCAGGTTCTCGAGCCGCACCGCCGAATCGACGGCCGCCACCGAGATCGAACCCGTCGTCGTCGTCCGGGGCGCCGGGCCGGCGGCGGCGTTCTCCGCCTCGATGCGCCGGCGCTGACGCCGCGTGAGCACCGGCGCCTTCGCGTTGATCACGTCGCCCAGGGTCGACCCGAGCACCGCGAAGGCGGCGATCGAGACGCCGAGCGCGATCGACGGCCAGAGCAGCAGCAGCGGATCGGTGCGCATGACCTTGAATCCCTCGTTCATGGCCGCGCCCCAGCCGGGGGTCGTGCCCCCGCCGATGCCGAGGAACTGGAGCCCGGCCTGCATGCCCATCGCGAGGCCGGCCGTCAGGGCCGACTGGATGACGATGGGCGCGACGACCTGGCGGACGACGTGCCTGCGCATGATGCGCAGATCTGACAGGCCCGAGACCTGGGCGGCATCGATGTACATCTCGCCGCGCACGGCCAGCACGATCGAGCGCGTCAGACGGAAGTAGCCCGGCGACATGAAGACGCCGATCGTCACCATCAGGATCGTGAGGTCGTTGCCGGTGTTCGCGCCCACGATGAGCAGGATCACCATGCCGGGCACCGACTGCAGGGCGTCGCTCACCCACATGCCGACGCGGTCGGTGACCCCGCCGAAGTAGCCCGCAGCGAGGCCAGAGGGCAGCCCGATGACGAGGGAGGTCAGGATCGCGACCAGGGCGCCCCAGAGCGTGATCCGAGCGCCGACGAGCAGCCGGCTGAACACGTCGCGGCCGGTCGTATCCCCGCCGAGCCAGTGCTCGGCGCTCGGCAGCGCGCGCGCCTGCGAGAGGATCACCTCGTTGGGGTCGTGCGGCGCGATCCACGGCGCGAGGATCGCGAGCAGCACGATGATTGAGAGTACGAGGACCGAGGCGAGGCCCGCGGGCCTGCGGAGCAGGCGGCCGAGCACGGATCCTCGGCCCGCGGCGCGCGAGTCGGCGCGCGCGTCAGGGGGTCCCGGAGGCGCCGAGGCCGCCGCGATGGGAGCTGCTGTGGTGGTCATTTCACGCGCACCTTCGGGTTGATCCAGCCGAGCACGATGTCGAGCAGGAGGTTGACGATGACGACGAAGACGACGGTCACGACCGTGATGCCGAGCAGCGTCGGGATGTCGCCGTTCTGCGACGCGCTCTGCGTGAGCTCGCCGAGTCCCTTGATCCCGAACACCTGCTCGACGATGATGGCGCCCGAGAGCAGGCCGACGAACATGAGCGCGAGGACCGTGAGCGAGGCCGGCGCCGAGTTGCGGAGCAGGTGCAGCGAAACCCGCCAGAAGGGCAGGCCCCGGCTGCGCAGCGTGCGCACGTAGTCCTGCGAATCGGCGGCGATGATCGCATTGCGCAGTTGCTCAGCGATCATGACGATCGCCCCGAGCGCCAGCGAGACCGCCGGCAGGGTGATGGATCGGAGCCATCCGGGGGCGGACTCCGTGAGGGGGACGTAGCCGATCGCGGGGAAGAGCTTGAACTGCACCGCGAAGGTCATGACGAGCACGACGGCGACCCAGAACCCGGGCAGCGCGAAGAGCACGACCGACGCGCCCTGCACCGCCTTGTCGATCCAGCTGTGCGGGCGCAGTCCGGCGAGGGTGCCGAGGACGGCTCCCAGGAGCGCCGAGAGGGCGACCGAGGCGACGACGAGCGAGAGGGTCACCGGGAGCCGGATGCCGAGCAGCTTCGCGATCGGCTGCCCGTTCTTCCATGAATCGCCGAAGTCGCCGCGGAGCAGCTGGAGCAGCCAGTCCTGGTACTGCGTCAGCATCGGTCGGTCCGCGCCGATCTTCGCCGTGAGCGCGTCGATCGCCTCGGGCGTCGCGCCCGATCCGAGGAGCCCGAGGGCCGGGTTCGGGATCGCGATGTGCGCGATGAAGAAGGTGCCGCTCGCGACGACGAACAGCAGCACGATCCCCGAGAGGAATCGTTTGAGTATGAAGGTGATCATCGAGTGTCCCCGGGTCGTTCGGAAGTGGTGAGGCCCGTGCGGGGCGGGGCCGCGGCATGCTCGGCCCCGCCCCTGCGGGTCATCCTGCGAGTTCGATCTGGCGCAGGGTGGGGAACATGAGGCCGATGACCGGCTTGACCGTGAAGTCCGCGGTGCTCACGTAGGTGTTCTCGTTCTGACCCCAGACCGCGTTGGCGGCCTGCTCGGTCACGAGCTCGTTCAGCTCCTCGATCTCGGCGACCTGCGCGTCGCCCGGCTCGGCGGAGAACACCGCGTCGACCTGCTCCTGCACGCCGTCGAGCGAGTCGAGGCCCGGATTCGGGTTGTACCACTGGGGGTTGGCGATCTGGCGCTCGACCGTCGCGACGGGGTTCGAGTCCATCGCGATCACCGCGATGTACATCGGGTAGGTCGGGGCTTTGCCCATGTAGCTCATGAAGTCGGTCTCCTCCCAGGCGACCGTGATCTTCAGGTCGGCGAACGTCTGCTCGACGATGGCCTGGTAGGGCTGGAACGGAGGAGCCATCGGCATCTTCACGTCGAAGCCGTCGGCGTAGCCCGCCTCGGCGAGCAGCTGCTTCGCGCGATCGAGATCGTACGGCGTGGTCTGGTCGAGCGACGCGACGTGGCCCGGGTTCTCGACCGGGAAGAACTGGTTGGTGACGAAGCCCTGGCCCTGCGCGATGGAGTCGTGCATGGCCTCGCGATCGAAGGCGAGGTTGAGCGCCTGCCGCACCCGCACGTCGCCGAGCGGCGAGCCCATGTCGCCCGAGCGGTCCGCGAAGGCGAGGCCCGCCCACATCGACAGCCCCTTCGCCACGTTCCAGTCGTAGCTCTCGGCGAGGTCGCTGCCGTTCTTGTCGGTGTAGATGACGTTGAGCTGCTCGGCCTCCATGGCGTTGAGCATGGCGGTGGCGTCGCTGAGCGGCGTGATCTTGAGCGGGTCGAAGGGGAAGACCGCCGCGTCCCAGTGGTCCGCGACCTTGTCGAATACGTACTCCGTGCCGGGCACGCTCGCGTCCCCCAGAGTGTACGGCCCCGAACCGACGGGGGTCTCCGAGAGCGTGCCGGCGTCGATCGCGCTCGGCGCGGCGAGGTAGCTGCGTCCGAGGCCCATGAGGTACAGCATCGTGTCGTCGCGGGCCGACATGGCGAACTCGATCGTGTCGTCGTCGACCTTCGAGATCGCGTCGACCTTCTTGTAGGCCTCCTGCGCCGTCGGGCCCTCCTTGAGGTGCTCGAGCGAGGCGACCACCGCGTCGGCGTCGACCGGAGTGCCGTCCGAGAACTCGGCGTCGGTGCGGAGGTCGAAGGTGACCTTCGAGAAGTCGTCAGACACCTCCCACTTCGTGGCGATCCCCGGCTGCGGCTCGCCGTGCTCGTCGATCGTGACGAGCGCGTCGTAGACCGCAGAGAGGTAGGGCGCGTCGAAGCCGAGGTCGGCGCTCGCCGGGTCCCAGTTCGTGACGTCCAGGAAGTTGCCGATACTGAGCGGGCGGACGTCGCCGGAGGCCGCGTCGCCTCCGCTCTCGGCTCCGCCTCCCGAGCAGGCGGTCAGCGCGAGCGCCACCCCGACGAGGGCGGCGATGCCGGTGAGTGTCTGTTTCATGTCGATCTTCCTCGATTGTGGGACATGGACGGAGTGAGGGTTGAGGAGGCGCTCGGCCGCGTGCTCCGGTCGGAGTCCGTTCTCCGATCCGTGGCGGCGAGCGCCGGGGATCCCGCACCATCGAGTTTCATTCTACGTACGTTGACAAAAAACACAACCCGCAGATTCCGGCGGGCCGGAGAGCCCGTCGCGCGAGCGTCGCGCACTCATCCTGGCACGGCGAAGCCGGATCGTATACGATCTGAACACCGAACGAACGGAGGCCTCGTGCTCGACCAGACCCAGATCGAATCCATCGCGGACGAACTCGTCCGCGCCGACCGGGACCGCGCGGTCCTGCCGAAGCTCACGTCCCGGTTCCCCGAGATGGCGATCGAGGACTCGTACGCGATCCAGAAGGTCTGGTCGGACCGTCGCATCTCCGCGGGCGCGCGGCTCGTCGGACACAAGATCGGGCTCACCTCCAAGGTGATGCAGGTGGCGACCGGCATCTCGGAGCCCGATTACGGGGTCATCCACGACGACATGGTGCACGAGTCGGGCGCCGTGCTCGAGTTCGATCGCTACTCGAACGTCCGCATCGAGGTCGAGCTCGCCTTCGTGCTCGCGAAGCCGCTCGCCGGACCGAACGTCACGCTCTTCGACGTGCTCGACGCGACCGCCTACGTCGTGCCGGCGATCGAGATCCTCAACTCCCACCTCGAGCTCGAGGGCCGCACCATCGTCGACACCATCAGCGACAATGCCGCCATGGGGGCGATGGTCGTCGGGGGACGCCCGGTGCGCGTCGACGCGCTCGACCTCACCTGGGCGAAGGCGCTGCTCTACCGCAACGAGACGATCGAGGATTCGGGCGTCGCTGGCGCCGTGCTCGGGCACCCGGCGCTCGGCGTCGCCTGGCTCGCGAACAAGCTCGCCCAGCACGGGCAGTCCCTCGAGGCCGGGGAGATCATCCTCGCCGGCTCGTTCACGAAGCCGATGTGGGTGGAGCGCGGCGACACCGTGCACGCCGATTACGCGGAGCTGGGGTCGGTGACATGCCGGTTCGTGTAGCGCTCCCCCCGACGCTCCGCGAGCGCCTGGCCGATGCGGACCGCCCGCTCATCGGCCTCTGGGCCTGCGCCGGCAGCCCGGTGACCGCCGAGATCGTGGCGGGCAGCGGCTGCGACTGGGTGCTGCTCGACGCCGAGCACTCCCCCAACGGCATCGAATCCGTACTCGCGCAGCTGCACGCGATGTCGGCATACCCCGTGGCCCCGCTCGTGCGTCCGCCCTTCGGCGACACCGTGCTCATCAAGCAGTACCTCGACCTCGGCGCCCAGAACCTGCTCATCCCCATGGTGGACTCCGCCGAGCAGGCCGCCGAGATCGTGCGCGCCGTCCGCTACCCGGACGGGTCGGTGGGCGGCGGCGTGCGCGGCGTCGGATCGGCGCTCGCGCGCTCCGCGCGCTGGAACCGCGTCGACGGGTACCTCGCCCGCGCAGGCGGCACGATCAGCCTGACGGTGCAGATCGAGTCGGCGACCGCGGTCGGCGACGTCGAGCGGATCGTCGCGGTCGACGGCGTCGACGCGATCTTCGTCGGACCCTCGGACCTCGCCGCCTCGATGGGCCTGCTCGGCCAGCAGAACCACCCGGACGTCGTCGCGGGCGTGCTCCGCGCGATCGAGGCCGGCGTCGCCGCGGGCAAACCGGTCGGGGTCAACGCGTTCGTGCCGGCGGACGCCGATCGGTATCTCGCGGCAGGGGCGTCGTTCGTCGCCGTCGGCGCCGATGTCGCGATCCTCGCCAGGCAGACCGAGGCCCTGGTCGAGCGCTTCACCCCGGCGGACGACGCCGACCACGCACCCCGCGCGAGCTACTGAGGGCCGTCGCCGATTCGGGAGGCGGTCAGTGCTCCAGCGGCACCGATTCGGCGAACGCATATCGATTCTCCGGGAATCCGGATATTCGTTCGCTGGATCGGTGCTCCTGGCGACGGGTCCGGAGAACCCCGAGCCGGGCCCGCTTCCCCGATCGCCCAGAATCGTATATGATTTGAAATACAACAAGTGAGCGAGGTTGCCATGACGTACGGATCCGCCGAGCTGGGCATCGAGACGCCCGGCAAGATCATCGCCGTCCACCTGAACTACCCGTCGCGCATCGAGCAGCGCGGGCGCACCCCGGAGTTCCCCTCCTACTTCTTCAAGCCGGCGTCGTCGCTCGCCCCCTCTGGCGGCACGATCGAGCTGCCGGCCGGAACCGAGCTGCTCGCGTTCGAGGGCGAGGTCGCCCTCGTGATCGGAGAGCCCGCCCGCCGGGTCTCGCCCGAGGACGGCTGGAGGCACGTCGCGCAGGTCACGGCGGCGAACGACTTCGGTCTCTACGACCTCCGCGCGGCCGACAAGGGATCCAACGTGCGCAACAAGGGCGGCGACGGGTTCACCCCCATCGGCCCGGCCGCGATCCCGACCGACGGCATCGCGCAGGACGCCTGGCGCGTGCGCACCTGGGTCAACGGCGAGCTCGTGCAGGACGACACGAGCGACACGCTCAAGTTCCCCTTCGGCCAGCTCGTCGCAGACCTGTCGCAGCACATGACGCTCGAGACCGGCGACGTCATCCTCACGGGCACCCCGGCGGGCTCCTCCGTCGTGGTGCCCGGCGACGTGGTCGAGGTCGAAGTCGACGCACCGGGAGCGGCCGGAGCGCCGACGACGGGGCGCCTCGCGACCACCGTCGTCCAGGGCGTCGTGCCCTTCGGCGACTTCGGCACCAAGCCCGCGATCGACGACCGGCAGCGGGTCGAGGCCTGGGGCGACGAGGCGGCGCACGCCGCTGCCGTCGCCGCTGGCAAGGCGTCGCCGCTGGATTCCGACGTCGCGGCGGCCGCTGCTCCGACCTCGGCCGGGCCGCTCACGGACGAGATCCGCGCTCTGCTCGACGGCGTTGCGGTCGCGACCGTGTCGGCAGCGCTGCGCAAACGCGGATACGTCGACATCTTCATCGACGGCGTGCACCCGAATCACGAGGGCGACACGATCCTCGGCACCGCCAAGACGCTCCGCATGATCCCGTTCCGCCCCGACCTGTTCACGGCGTTCGGCGGCGGATTCAATGCCCAGAAGCGCGCCTTCGACACCGTCGAGCCGGGTGAGGTCATCGTCGTCGAGGCCCGCGGGATCCCGAGCACCGGCACGGTCGGCGACGTGCTCGCCCTGCGCGCCCAGGTCAGAGGAGCCGTCGGCATCGTCACCGACGGCGGCGTGCGCGACTTCGCGGCCGTCGAGGAGTTCGACATCCCCGTCTTCTCGCAGGGCGCGCACCCGAGCGTGCTTGGCCGCAAGCACGTGCCGTGGGAGACCGACGTCACGATCGCCTGCGGCGGGGCCGCCGTGCAGCCGGGCGACATCATCATGGGCGACCGGGACGGCGTCATCGTGATCCCGCCGGCACTGCTCGCCGAGGTCGCCGCCGAAGCCGCCGCCCAGGAGGACGCGGACGCCTGGGTCGCCGCTCGCGTGGCCGAGGGCCACCCCGTCGACGGACTGTTCCCGATGAATGCGGCTTGGCGGGCGGAGTACGAGCGCTCCCGCGCGGCGACGACCGCAGGATCGCAGGCCTGACCATGGCAGCCGAATCGAAGTCGGAGCGGGCCTACCGCCTGATCAGGGGACGGATCGACGACGGCCAGTACGTGCCGGGCTACCGCCTGGTGCTGGCGCCCATCGCGAACGAGCTCGGGATGTCGGTCGTGCCGGTACGCGAGGCGATCCGCCGCCTGGAGGCCGAGCAGCTCGTGACGTTCGAACGCAACGTCGGGGCCCAGGTCTCGCTCATCAAGGAGACCGAGTACCTCCACACGATGCAGACGCTCGCGCTCGTCGAGGGTGCCGCGACCGCACTCGCGGCACCCGCCATCACCGCTGAGCAGATCGAGCGTGCCCGCGCGGTCAACGCCACCATGCGCGCGACCCTCGAGGCGTTCGACCCGCAGTCGTTCACGGCGCTGAACCTCGAGTTCCACAGCGTGCTCTTCGAGAGCTGCCCGAACCCCCACATCCTCGACCTGGTGCACCGGGGCTGGAGCCGCATGAAGGTGCTCCGCAACTCGTCCTTCAGCTTCGTGCCCGGCCGGGCGCAGGAGTCGGTCGACGAGCACGAGCGGATCCTCGATCTCATCGAGCGCCGTGCGCCTGCGGCCGAGATCGAGGCCGTCGCGCGGGCGCACCGCACGGCGACGCTCGACGCGGTGCTCGCCTACTCCGACGAACATCGTCACCGCACCGAGCCCGCAGCCTGAGCTCCGCGCCCCAGACACCCCGACCCCGTTTCCATCCAGAACCCATTGGAGAGAACCATGACCCACGAGCAGCCAGCAGGGCTCCCCGACAAGATCCGCCACTTCATCGACGGCGCGTTCGTCGACTCCGTCGGCGGCGAGGAGTTCGACGTCCTCGATCCCGTCACCAACGAGAACTACATCCGTGCATCCGCGGGCCAGCAGGCCGACATCGACCTCGCGGTGGCCGCAGCGAAGCGCGCCTTCGACGAGGGTCCGTGGCCGCGGATGCTCCCCCGCGAGCGCTCGCGGGTGCTCCACCGCGTGGCCGACATCGTCGAGTCGCGCGACGCGCAGCTCGCCGAGCTCGAGAGCTTCGACTCGGGCCTGCCGATCACCCAGGCGAAGGGCCAGGCCCGCCGCGCGGCCGAGAACTTCCGCTTCTTCGCCGACCTGATCGTGGCGCAGCACGACGACACCTTCAAGGTGCCCGGCCGCCAGGTGAACTACGTCAACCGCAAGCCCATCGGCGTCGCCGGCCTCATCACCCCGTGGAACACCCCGTTCATGCTCGAGTCGTGGAAGCTCGGCCCGGCGCTCGCGACCGGCAACACGGTCGTGCTGAAGCCCGCCGAGTTCACTCCGCTCTCGGCGTCGCTCTGGGCCGAGATCTTCCGCGAGGCCGGGGTCCCCGACGGCGTCTTCAACCTCGTCAACGGCCTCGGCGAGGAGGCGGGCGACGCGCTCGTGAAGCACCCCGACGTCCCCCTCATCTCGTTCACCGGCGAGAGCAGCACGGGATCGCTCATCTTCGGCAACGCCGCCCCGTTCCTCAAGGGCCTCTCGATGGAGCTCGGAGGCAAGAGCCCCGCCGTCGTCTTCGCCGACGCCGACCTCGACGCCGCGCTCGACGCCACCGTGTTCGGCGTGTTCAGCCTGAACGGCGAGCGGTGCACCGCGGGCAGCCGCATCCTGGTGCAGCGCGACATCTACGACGAGTTCGTGGAGCGGTACGCCGAGCGCGCGAAGAACGTGGTCGTCGGTCTGCCGAGCGACCCCGCGACGGAGGTCGGCGCGCTCGTGCACCCCGAGCACTACGCGAAGGTCATGAGCTACGTCGAGATCGGCAAGGGCGAGGGCCGGCTCGTCGCCGGCGGCGGACGGCCCGAGGGCTTCCCCACGGGCAACTACGTCGCCCCGACGGTGTTCGCCGACGTCTCCCCCGACGCGCGCATCTTCCAGGAGGAGATCTTCGGCCCGGTCGTCGCCATCACCCCCTTCGACACCGACGAGGAGGCGCTCGCGCTCGCGAACAACACCAAGTACGGCCTCGCGGCCTACATCTGGACCTCGAACCTCAAGCGCGCGCACAACTTCGCGCAGTCGGTCGAAGCCGGCATGGTGTGGCTCAACTCGAACAACGTGCGCGACCTGCGGACGCCGTTCGGCGGGGTCAAGGCCTCGGGCCTCGGGCACGAGGGCGGCTACCGCTCGATCGACTTCTACACCGATCAGCAGGCCGTCCACATCACGCTCAACGAGGCGCACTCGCCCCGGTTCGGCGCGAGCAAGTAATCCCCATTCCCCCGTCATCCTGCGCGAGGAACGAGTCGCAGGATCTCGCCGAGATGCCGCGACTCCTCCGTCGCGCGGCATGACGGGAACCACGCAAGGAAGCGAACATGGCAAAGCTCAACGAAGCAGACAAGCAGTCGGCCGGGTTCTGGGTCACCAAGGAGGCCCCGATCCAGTCCGAGAACCCGATCCCGACTCCCACCTCGCCCGCGCCGGACATCCTGCGCTGCGCCTACATGGAGCTCATCGTCACCGACCTCGCGGCATCGCGCGAGTTCTACGTCGACGTGCTCGGGCTGTACGTGACCACCGAGGACGACGAGGCGATCTACCTGCGCTCGACCGAGGAGTTCATCCACCACAACCTGGTGCTCCGCAAGGGCCCGGTCGCGGCCGTCGCCGCGTTCTCCTACCGGGTGCGCACGCCCGAGGACCTCGACCTCGCGGTCGCGTTCTACGAGGAGCTCGGCTGCGAGGTGCGCCGCAACCCGAACGGTTTCGTGACCGGCATCGGCGACTCGGTGCGCGTGGTCGACCCGCTCGGGTTCCCCTACGAGTTCTTCTACCAGACCGAGCACACCGAGCGGATGTCGTGGCGCTACGACCTGCACATCCCGGGCGAGCTCGTGCGCCTCGACCACTTCAACCAGATCACGCCGGATGTTCCGCGCGCGGTCGGGTTCATGCAGAACCTCGGGTTCCGGGTGACGGAGGACATCCAGGACCACGAGGGCACCGTCTACGCCGCGTGGATGCGCCGCAAGCCGACCGTGCACGACACCGCCATGACCGGCGGCGACGGCCCGCGCATGCACCACGTGTGCTTCGCGACGCACGAGAAGCACAACATCCTCGCGATCTGCGACAAGCTGGGCTCGCTGCGCCGCTCGGACAGCATCGAGCGCGGCCCCGGCCGACACGGCGTCTCGAACGCGTTCTACCTGTACCTGCGCGATCCCGACGGGCACCGCGTCGAGATCTACACGCAGGACTACTACACGGGAGACCCCGACAACCCGGTCGTCACGTGGGACGTGCACGACAACCAGCGCCGCGACTGGTGGGGCAACCCGGTCGTGCCGTCGTGGTACACCGACGGCTCGCTCGTGCTCGACCTCGACGGCAACCCGCAGCCCGTCGTCGCGCGCACGGACGACAGCGAGATGGCCGTGACCATCGGCGCCGACGGGTTCTCGTACACCCGTGACGAAGACGGCGAGAAGGGCTTCAAGCTCGGCAACACGCTCTAGGCCGCACCCGCCGAGGCCCCGTTCCCCGCGATGATCGCGGGGAACGGGGCCTCGGTCGTTGCGCCTGCGGGGACCCCGGAGCACGGGATCATGGCACCAGCATCGCGCCGAGCATGGCCGCGAGCATCACCCCCATGCCGCCGGCCTCGAGCGCCAGGACGCGCCTCCGGCTGCCGACCGCCACGACCGCGATCACCCCGAGGACCATCGCGAGCAGCGCCGACAGCGCGAGCGGGATCAGGCCGAGCACCGATCCGCCCATCGCGTGACCGGCGTGCACGGGCGCAGGGGCGTCCGCCTCGGCGGATCCCCCGCCCCCGCCGTGCATCACGACGAGCCATGCCATGCAGAGATACGCGAGCGCCGCCACGAGCGCGGCCACGCGTCCGATCCGCCAGCGCTGCATCGGCGCGTCCGCGCGGGGCCGCAACGCGCTCCCGAGCGCGCCCCCGGCGATGAGCAGCAGCAGCGCCCAGACGATCGCCGGCACGAGGCGCCACAGCGCGAGGTCGAGCATCGCGAGCAGCATCGCCCCCGAGGCGAGGATGCCGAGCCAGCGCCGCGTCGCGAGCGCGCCGCAGAAGCAGACCGCTCCCGATACGAGCATCGCCGTGCCTGCGAGGATCGTCACGACGCACCCGCGGCTTCCGGGCCGGTGCGCCCCTCGCCTCGTCGCATCATCGCGTGCATGGGCACAGCCTACCGAGCGGCGGGGACGCCGGGGACCCCGGCGCCATCTGCGTTCCCGATGGCCTGCATCGCGCCGGCAGCGGAACCGTCCGGGTCCCGGCGTGGGGCCGCACTCGACTATCCACTTGGACAGCCGTTCGCTCTGCGACATGTGCTCTGCGCGCGCTGCATACGCCCGCCGTAGTGCCGCGCCGCCTTCCTTCCTACACTCGGATCACACCCCCGTCAGCGTCGATGCCGGCATCGTGCACCGTCGCACTCCGGAAGGATCTGGACCAGACATGAACACCGCATCAGCACCCGAAACGCCGCAGGGCAACGGGCTCAGCCGCCGCACCCTCGGCGTCCCGGCGATCACCCTGATGATCATCGCGGCGTCGGCACCGCTGACCGTCGTCGCAGGCGGCGTCACGACGTCGTTCGCCGTCACCGAGTCGCTCGGAGTGCCGCTCGGCTTCCTGCTCATCGCGGCGATCCTCACGGTCTTCGCCGTCGGATACACGGCCATGGGCCGCTACGTCACGAACGCCGGCGCCTTCTACGCGTACATCGCGCAGGGGCTCGGCCGCCCGGTCGGCGTGGGCGCATCGCTCATCGCACTCGTCTCCTACAACGCGATGCAGATCGGCGTCTACGGCCTGTTCGGCTTCCAGCTCTCGATGTTCCTCGAAGCCAAGTTCGGCTTCGCATCGCCGTGGTGGATGTGGATCGTCATCTGCATCGCGATCGTCGGCGTGCTCGGCGTCAACCGCGTCGATCTCTCGGCGAAGGTGCTCGGCGTGCTCGTCGCGCTCGAGTTCCTGGTGGTCATCGTCTTCGACATCGTCTCGCTCGCCGTCGCCCCGGAGGGCGTGACCGCGACCACGCTCAACCCCGCCGAGCTCTTCGGCCCATCGCTCGGCATCGTGCTCGTCTTCGGCGTCGCCGCGTTCATGGGCTTCGAGGGCGCAGCCATCTACGGCGAGGAGGCGAAGGACCCGAAGCGGACCGTTCCGCGTGCGACATACGCGGCCGTCGCCATCATCGGGCTCTTCTACGCGTTCAGCGCCTGGGCGTTCTCGGTCGGCCTCGGCCCGTCGAACATCGTCGGCGCCTCCCAGGCGTCGGGCCCCGACCTCATGTTCGTCTTCATGTCCGACCACGTCAGCGTGATCTTCGTCGACATCATGAACATCCTCTTCCTCACGAGCCTCTTCGCGTCGCTGCAGTCGTTCCACAACGCGGTCGCCCGCTACTTCTTCTCGCTGGGGCGCGAGGGCGTGCTGCCCGGGTGGTTCGCCGGCACCTCGAAGCACGGCGCCCCGTGGGCGGGCTCGGTCGCCCAGACGTCCATCGCGCTCGTGGTCACGATCGGCTTCGCGATCCACGGCGCGACCGGGGGCGCCGCGGCCCTCGGCGAGGTGGGCTTCCTGTACCCCGTGCTCACCATGTTCACCTGGCTCACCAACACGGGCGCCATGGGCCTCGTGCTGCTGATGGCCGTCATCGCGGCCGCGGTGATCGGGTTCTTCCGCAGGGATCGCCGCGGCCTGGGGATGTGGACGACCCTCGTCGCGCCCCTCGTCTCCGGCGCGCTGCTGGCGTGGGTGTTCATCATGATCATCGCGAACTTCCACGTGCAGATGGGCCAGGAGGCGCCGACCGCGGCGACCTACGTGCTGCCGATCATCGTGCTCGTCGCAGGCATCATCGGGATCGTGTGGGGTCGCGCGCTGAAGCGCCGCAACCCCGCCGTGTACCAGCAGATCGGCCACGGCACCGAGCCGGGGGCCTACGGCACCGAGCTCGTGGACGTCGTCACGGAGCAGAAGCTCTAGTCGGCGGGCGCCGTCGCAGACCCGAGGCGAATCCGCCCGTCGTTGTCCGAGTTGCAGAGCAGCCGACTCGGACAAAGCCGGGCGGATTCCGTGTGCCGGGCAATTCGAAGCGGTCGGGGATCCGCACCGGCCGCACGACCGCAACGTCCGGGATCCCGGACGGTGGCGCACGGTTACGCGTTGTCGCGAGGCTCGAGACACGCTGGAATTGAGTCATCGCCCGGCGCAGCTGCCGGGCCCCATCGAAAGGATCGCACGCCATGTCTCTCCCCGGCGCCCGCCCCGTCCGCGCCCCGCGCGGCACCGAGATCTCGACGAAGAGCTGGCAGACGGAAGCCCCGCTCCGCATGCTCATGAACAACCTGGATCCCGAGGTCGCCGAGCGCCCCGACGACCTCGTCGTCTACGGCGGCACGGGTCGGGCCGCGCGCAGCTGGGAGGCGTTCGACGCGATCGTCGACACCCTGCGCGACCTGGAAGAGGACGAGACCCTGCTCGTGCAGTCCGGCAAGCCGGTCGGCGTCTTCCGCACCAGCAAGTGGGCGCCCCGCGTGCTCCTCGCCAACTCGAACCTCGTCGGCGACTGGGCGACCTGGCCCGAGTTCCGCAAGCTCGAGGCCGAGGGTCTCATGATGTACGGCCAGATGACCGCAGGGTCGTGGATCTACATCGGCACGCAGGGCATCCTGCAGGGCACCTACGAGACCTTCGCCGCCGCCGGGCGCAAGCTCCAGGGGCAGAAGCGCATCGAGACCGTCGAGGGCAAGGGATCGCTCGCCGGCACCATCACCCTCACCGGCGGCTGCGGCGGCATGGGCGGCGCCCAGCCTCTCGCCGTGACCCTGAACGACGGCGCCTGCCTCATCGTCGACGTCGACAAGACCCGCCTCGATCGCCGCGCGGGCAAGCGCTACCTCGACGAGGTCGTCGAGGATCTCGACGAGGCGCTCGCCAAGGTGCAGCAGGCCAAGGACGAGCGGCGCGGCTGGTCCGTCGGGCTCGTGGGCAACGCCGCCGAGGTGTTCCCGGAGATCCTGCGGCGCCACCGGGCCGGCGAGATCACCATCGATCTCGTGACCGACCAGACCTCGGCTCACGACCCGCTGTCGTACCTCCCGATCGGCTACCGGGTCGAGGAGCGCCTCGAGCGCGCGGAGGCCGACCCCGAGCAGTTCACGAAGGACGCGCAGGCCGCGATGGCCGCGCACGTGCAGGCCATGGTCGAGTTCCAGGACGCCGGCGCCGAGGTGTTCGACTACGGCAACTCCATCCGCGACGAGGCCCGCAAGGGCGGCTACGACCGCGCCTTCGAGTTCCCCGGCTTCGTCCCGGCCTACATCCGCCCGCTGTTCTGCGAGGGCCTCGGACCGTTCCGCTGGGCCGCCCTCTCGGGCGATCCCGAGGACATCGCGGTCACCGACGCCGCGCTGAAGGAGCTGTTCCCCGAGAACACGCACCTGCACCACTGGCTCGACGCCGCGGCCGAGCGCGTCGAGTACGAGGGTCTCCCCGCGCGCATCTGCTGGCTCGGCTACGGCGAGCGCCACCAGGCAGGGCTGCTCTTCAACCGGCTGGTCGCCGAGGGCAAGGTCAAGGCGCCGATCGTGATCGGCCGCGATCACCTCGACTCAGGGTCGGTCGCTTCTCCCTACCGCGAGACCGAGGCCATGGCCGACGGATCCGACGCGATCGCCGACTGGCCGCTGCTCAACGCCCTCACCGCGACCTCCTCCGGCGCGACCTGGGTCTCGATCCACCACGGCGGCGGGGTCGGCATCGGCCGCTCCATCCACACCGGCCAGGTGTCGGTGGCCGACGGCACCGAGCTCGCGGCCGAGAAGCTCTCGCGCCTGCTCACCAACGACCCCGGCATGGGCGTCATCCGCCACGTCGACGCCGGCTACGAGCGCGCGGCCGAGGTCGCCGATGAGCGCGGCGTGCGGATCCCGGTCAAGCCGACCATCCGGAACACCGAGCGCGCCTGGTAATCCGCGCGCGCGGCGGCCGCCCCTCCGACGAGTTCGCGGGGCGGCCGCTGCGCCGTTCCCGGTCGCCCTCGCGCCTCCTGCGCGACCCCGAACTGTCCATCATCCTGCCCGACCCCGAACGACCCGTCATCCTGCGCGACCCCGAATTGTCCGTCATCCTGCCCGCACCCGAACGATCCGTCATCCTGCCCGCACCCGACCCGTCCGTCATCCTGCGCGAGCGAAACGAGTCGCAGGATCCGCCCCGCACCGCTGAGAGAATGGCCCCATGAGCACGACCCTGCTGATCGACGACATCGGCGAGCTGACCACCCACGACGAGTCGCTCGCCCCCGAGACCGGCGGGCGCCTGCGCGACGCCGCCGTGATCGTCGAGGGCGATCGGATCGCCTGGGTCGGTCCCGCAGCGGACGCCCCTGCGGCGGACGAGCGCTTCGACGCCGCGGGCCGCGCGCTGCTCCCCGGGTGGGTCGACTCCCACACGCACATGGTGTTCGGCGGCGATCGTACGGCCGAGTTCGAGGCGCGCATGGCCGGCCAGAGCTACGCCGCCGGCGGCATCAACGTGACCGTTCAGGCCACGCGCGCCGCGAGCGACGCTCAGCTCGGGGCGAACCTCGAGCGTCTCGTGTCGGAGGCACGGCGCGGCGGAACCACGACGCTCGAGACCAAGACCGGGTACGGCCTCGACGTCGAGAACGAGGTCCGCTCCGCCCGGATCGCCGCCGAGCACGCCGACGCGGTGACCTTTCTGGGCGCCCATCTCGTACCGGCTGGGGCCGACCCCGCCGAGTACCTGGACCTCGTCTGCGGACCCATGCTCGACGCCGTCGCACCCCTCGTGAGCGCCGTCGACGTCTTCTGCGAGACCGGTGCGTTCGACGGCGCGGCATCGGCCCGCGTGCTCGAGGCGGCCGCGGCGAAGGGCCTCGCGACGCGCGTGCACGGCAACCAGCTCGAGCACGGCCCAGGGGCGCGGCTCGCCGTCGAGCACGGCGCGCTGAGCGTGGACCACCTCGCGTTCCTCGACGACGCCGACGTCGAGGCACTCGCCGGATCCTGGTCCGGCGGTCGCCGCGGGACGGTGGCGACCGTGCTGCCCGCGTGCGATCTCTCGACCCGCATGCCGCTCGCGCCCGCGCGCCGCCTCGTCGACTCAGGCGCGGTCGTGGCGATCGCATCGAACTGCAACCCCGGCACCTCGTACACGAACTCGATGAACTTCTGCGTGGCCACCGCCGTGCTCCAGATGCGCCTCACCGTGCAGGAGGCCGTGCGCGCGGCAACGCTCGGCGGCGCGATCGCGCTCGGCATGCACGAGGACGGCTGGACGAGCCCGAGCGGCAAGGTGCACGGGGCCGTCGGCGTGATCCGTCCGGGCGCCTGCGCCGACCTCCAGCTGCTCGACGCACCCTCGGTGACCCACCTCGCGTACCGACCGGGCATGCCGCTCACGGCGGCGGTCTGGCGAGGCGGAAAGCGCGTGGTCTGACCCTTCGACGGCGACTGCGCCGGCATCAACCGGGAGCTCGGCGATCAGACCTCCGCCAGGGTCCACGTCGCCGGAACCGCCGCGGTGGTGGCCGCAGCGCAGCGGGCCGGGGTGCGCAGGATCGTCATGCTGAGCTTTCTCCGCGCCCGCCCCGACTGCGGCTCGGCGTACCGCGAATCGAAGTGGGCGGCCGATGAGCTCGTGCGGGGCTCCGGTCTCGACTGCACGATTCCGAAGGCGGGCATGATCTACGGTCGCGGGGATCACCTGATCGACCACGCGGGTTCCGCTCGTCGCCACCGCCCAGGTGCGCATGCTCGCGGAGAGGGTCTCGCGAGCGGCTCCGGCGGCCGCGGAGCTGAGCGCGGCCCCGGGGCGCAGCTCGCGGTCGGGCACCCGTGAGAGGGCGACAGCCGCTAAGGTCTGGTATTGAAGACTTCGCACCGGGAAGTCCCGTTCGAAGGGGGCCGCACACCATGGCCGGTTCTAGCCGCGTGAAATCGGCCGAGCGCACGCTCGACGTACTCACCGTGCTCGCCCAGCGCAGCGCGCCGATGACGACATCGGAGATATCGAATGCGCTCGCGATGCCGAAGAGCACCACGCACCACCTGCTCAACGTGATGCAGGACCGGTTCTTCGTCCACTATTCCCGGGAGCAGCGCGTCTGGTCGCTCGGCACGGCCGTGCTCGAGATCGCCTCGGCCTACCTGCGCCACAGCCCGCTCGCGCAGGAGGGGCACCGGTTCCTGCGTCGACTCACCGACCGCACGGGCGCGACGAGCCACACCGCGCTCCTCCAGGGCACGGATGCGGTCTACGTCGACAAGCGGGAGCCGCAGTCCAACGGAGTTCGTCTCGTGACCGAGATCGGCTCCCGCCTCCCGGCGCACACCACCGCGGTCGGTCTGGCGATGCTGGGCGGCCTCGATGACACCCGGATCGCTGAGATCTATGCGGGATACGACTGGCCGTCGCGCACCGGCACCGGACCGAGCGATCTGACTGAGCTCCTCGACGCGCTCGGTGCCGTGCGCTCCTCGGGACTCGCCGTGGAAGTCGGAGGAACGACCGCGGGAATCAGCTGCATCGCCTGCCCGGTCCGCAGCTCCGGGGGCCGCACGATCGGCGCCATCGGCGTCTCGTTCATGACGGCTGCGATCTCCGATTCCGAGCAGGAGGAGCTCCGCCAGAGCATCCGCCAGGTCGGGGCCGAATTCTCCGCCGCGCTCGGGGCTCCCGCCGCGTGAGTGACGACCGCACCGGGATCACGGAGCTCCCGCGCTGCGGGTCCGCCCGATCCCGGGGCGTCGCCGGAGCCCTCACCGCATCGCGGCCCGTTCGCGGGAGATGACGTCGAGCACGCGCTCGGTCGCCGCGGCGTCCCCGATGGTGATCCGGATCCCCGACCCGAGGCGACGCACGGAGATCGCGGCTGCGGACGCGCGCTCCTCGAACCCGCCGGGGTCCTCCGGTTCGAACCACACGAAGTTGGACTGCGAGTCCGCCGGGGACTCCCCGGCCGCTCGCAGCGCTTCGAGCACCGCCCGCCGTCCTGCGCGCACTTCCGCGACGCGCGCGGCGAGCCCGGCGCGGTCGTCGAGCGCGCGCACCGCAGCATGCTCGGCGAGCGCCGTGACCGCGAACGTCGGACGCACCCGCCACATCGCCGCCGCGATCACCGGCGCGACGACGGCGTACCCGACGCGCAGTCCCGCGAGCCCGTACGCCTTCGAGAACGTCCGCATGACGGCGACGTTCGGGTAGGCGCGGAATGCGCTCAGGCCGTCGAGCGCCCCGGGATCGTCGACGAACTCGCTGTAGGCCTCGTCCACGACGACGAGCACATCGCTCGGCACGCTCCGCATGAAGCGGTCGAAGGCGGCCGATGTGACGACCGGGCCCGTCGGATTGTTCGGTGTGCAGATCAGCACCGCCGCTGTGCGATCGGTGATCGCCGCCGCCATCGCCTCGAGGTCGTTCGCCCCGGCGGGACCGAGCGGAACGGCGACGCCGCGCGCACCCGCGACCTCGGTGAGGATCGGATACGCTTCGAAGGATCGCCACGGGTAGACGACGTCGGCTCGCTCCCCGACGCGCGGCACGATCACATCGAGCAGCAGGCGCAGCGCGCCGAGGCTGCCGCTCTCCGTCACGATCCGATCGACCGGGACTCCGGTCCGCTCCGAGATGCTCGCCCGCAGCTCGGTCGTGAGCGGGTCCGGATATCGGTTGAATTCGAATCCCGCGAGCAGTTCGGAACGCGTCGCCTCGTCGAGATCGTGCGTGCTCTCGTTCGAGGAGAGCTTGAGCGGGGCGAGCCCGCGCACGACCGGGGCGGGTCTGCCCGCCCGGTACTCGGGCAGCTCCATGAGTTCCGGCCGCGGCCGCGGTGCGAGGACGGCGGGCGCGTCCGAGGGGTGATCGTGGTGCATCTGTCTGCTCCTTGCAGGGGTTCGGCCGGTGGGGTTCGGCCGGCAGGGGTTCGTCTGGCAGGGATGGGGCCGGCCGCGTTCAGCGGGCTGCGACCGCGACGGGTCCGCCCTCATCGTTCTCGGCGCCGGTGATGAGCCGATCCGGCACGTACTGGGTGCGCTTGGCGAGCGGGGCGTACACCGCTGCGGTCACCACGATGGCGACGATCCAGGACAGGTCGGCGCCGCCCATCGCCGTCGCCAGCGGCCCGGTGTAGATCGCCTGGTTCATGAACGGGAATTGCACGACGACCCCGAGGAAGTAGCAGCCGATGGCGATCCAGTTGAAGGCCCGGTAGGGACCGCTCGCGTCGTAGAGGGCCGGAATGTCGACCCGCTCCCTCGAGATCAGGTAGTAGTCGATCAGGTTGATGACGCTCCAGGGCACGAACACGGAGAGCAGTGCGAGCACGAAGTTCTTGAAGACGCCGAGGAAGCCGACCTCGTTCGCGATGATCGCGAGCGTGAGAGCGACGAGCGTGAAGCCCACGATGATGCCGGGCCGCACCGTCTGCGAGACGCGGCGCTGCCTCGTCCAACCGGTGATGATCGTCAGAATGCACATGAACCCGCCGTACGCGTTCAACGAGTTGACCGAGAGCTTGTTGACCACGATCACGATGTAGATGACCGTGGCGACGATGCCGCCGCCCGCGATCTCGCCGAGCGCGCCGACCTGGTTGCCGAGGAAGGCGTCCGCGCCGAGTGTGCCGGCGATCAGCACGCCGAGCGTCATCGCGAGCTGCGCGCCGATCACGGATCCGAGGAAGGTCGTCCAGAAGGTGGACCGGACCGTGGTGCGACTCGGGAGGTAACGGGAGTAGTCGGCGACGTAGGGCGCGAAGGTCATCTGCCAGCCGGCCGCGAGCGCGACCGCCAGCATGAACGATGCGGCGCTGAAATCGACCTGCCCGAAGGCCGCCTGCACGTCGTGCCCCAGGAACAGCCGGATGGCGACGTACCCGAAACCGACCGCGCCGATCACGGAGGCGATGCGTCCGATCAGATGGATGAGCCGATAGCCGACCACGGCGACGAATGTCGTGAGCAGGCCGAACACGACCATTCCGATGACCGGGACGTCCCATCCGAACACGAGGTTGATCGCCTGCCCGCAGAGCACGACCCCGGTCATCTGGAATCCGAGGTACATCAGGATCGTGAGGATCAGCGGGAGCGCGGCGCCCTGCACGCCGAACTGCACGCGGCTCGAGATCATCTGCGGCAGTCCGAGGCGCGGACCCTGGGCCGAATGCAGCGCCATCGTGATGCCTCCGATGATGTTGCCGATCAGCAGGCCGATGATCGCCGCCAGCGCTTCGGCTCCGAAGGTCACGGCCACGGCGCCGTCGACGATCGCCGTGATCTGCATGTTGACGCCGAACCACAGCGTGAACTGGTTGCTCGGCCTGCCGTGCCGCTCGCGTTCCGGGACGCGCTCGATCGTTCTGATCTCACGCGTCATCAGACTCTCTGCAGCTGAGGTGTCGGTCGTCATCGTCCGTCTCCGTTCGTATCGCTCGGTGCGTTCAGGGACGACGCCGTCCGCGAACGCATCGGCAGCCTATCTCGGATACGAGACTTCTGTCTACATATATGGACGAAATGAGACCAGCATCGCGCGGCGAACGGCACCGGGACGGCAGAACGCCCCGGCTCTGCAGCCGGGGCGTTCTCGGGGTCGTGCGGAACTTCGGGCGGGTATCGCGCCGCGGCTACGCACCCGCGGCGCGGCCGTGGATCCGCTTCGTGAGGGTCTGCGCCGTGCGCCGCACGTCGTCGGCGAGGTCGCTCATGCGCTCGGCGGGCACCGCCTCCTCGGGGAACGTCACGGCGATCGCGGCGACCGGCCACCCCCGGTGATCGAGCACCGGGACGCCGATCGACGACAGCCCCGCCGTCACCGAGCCCCGCTCGAGCGCGTAGCCGCGCGTGATCGTGTCGTCGAGCACCGATCGCAGACGCGAGTAGCGGTCGATCCCGTCGGGGTCGACGTGCCGGTGCACGAACGATTCGCGGTCGGGGAACAGTGCGCGGACCTGCGCCTTCGGCAGCGCGGCGAGCACCGCTCTGCCGCTCGCGGTGAGCTGCATCGGCAGCCGCACGTCGACATCCGTGATGAGCGGAGGCGAGCCGGTGGCGCGCTCCTCGATCACGTACAGCACGTCCCGGCCGTGCGGCACAGCGAGGTGCCCGCTCACCCCGAGCCGGTCGACGAGCGTCGCGATGAGCGGCCGGCCGATCCGCGCGAGGGGCTCCTGGCGCGCATACGCCGAGCTCAGCTCGACCGCCGCGATCCCGAGCCCGTAACGCCGCTCCTCCGGCAGGTGCATGACGAAGCCGTGCTCCTGCAGCGTCGCGAGGAGGTGATATGCGGTGGATCGCGGCAGATCGAGCTGCGCGGCGATCATGCTCGCGGCCATGGGACCGCGCGACGACGCCAGCAGACTCAGGATCTGCAGGGTCTGGTCGGCGGCAGGCACCTTCGGGTTCGCCATGTTCGAAGCCTATCTGCCGGGCGGGCGTGCACCCGCTTCGTCTGAACTCCCGCAGGGCGGGGCGGGGCGGCGGCCGGCGGGCCGGGTCCGTCGGGCCGACCGCCACCGGGTCCGCCGGCGGTCGGGCGCTTCATCGGCCCGCCGCCGGCCGGCCGGATCAGGCCAGTGCCGCGCCCCCGACGGCCTCCTCGACCGCGTCGACCACCGCGCCGCTCGCCACGAACTCGTGCGCCGAGGTGATGGTCGGGGACATGAACGTGTCGGTCTCGGGGGCGTCGATCCGGGTGCGGAACAGCGCGTGCACCGCTGCGGTCGCGGGGGCGGGCGCGCCGAGGCCGGCCTCGGCGCGGAAGTCGAGCGCGCGCGTCGAGGCGAGCAGCTCGATGCCGAGCACGCGCGCGAGCCCGTCGATCGCACGGCGCAGCTTGCGCCCGGCGTGCCAGCCGAGGGAGACGTGGTCCTCCTGCATCGCGGAAGACGGGATCGAATCGACGGACGCGGGAGCGGCGAGGCGCTTCAGCTCGGCGACGATGCCGGCCGCGGTGTACTGGGCGATCATGAGGCCGGAATCGAGGCCCGCGTCCGCCGCGAGGAACGGCGGGAGGCCGTGGCTGCGCGAGACGTCGAGGAAGCGGTCGGTGCGGCGCTCGCTGATGGAGGCCAGGTCGGCCACGGCGATCGCGAGGAAGTCGAGCACATAGGCGACCGGGGCGCCGTGGAAGTTGCCGTTCGATTCGACGCGCCCGTCGGGCAGCACGACCGGATTGTCGATCGCCGAGACGAGCTCGACCCCGGCGACGCGGGCAGCGTGATCCACGGTGTCGCGAGCGGCGCCGTGCACCTGCGGGGCGCAGCGCAGCGAGTACGCGTCCTGCACCCGGCTGAACTCGCCCTCGCGGGGCCGCTGCACGAGCTCGGAACCGTCGAGCACCCGCAGCATGTTCGCGGCCGACGCGGCCTGGCCGGGGTGCGGGCGGAGCGCGTGGAGCTCGGGGGCGAAGACGGCGTCGGTGCCGGTGAGCGCTTCGACGCTCGCTGCGGCGGCGATGTCGGCGGTGCGCAGCAGACCGGCGAGGTCGTTGAGCGCGAGGCAGAGCATCGCGAGCATGCCGTCGGTGCCGTTGATGAGAGCGAGGCCCTCCTTCTCGGCGAGCACGATCGGCTCGATGCCGGCTGCGGCGAGGGCTTCGGCCGCGGGCACCGGCGCCGCGTACGGGTCGCGGCTGACGCGCACATCGCCCTCGCCCATGAGCGTCATCGCGCAGTGGGCGAGCGGGCTGAGGTCGCCCGAGCATCCGAGCGAGCCGTACTCGTGCACGACCGGCGTGATCCCCGCGTTGAGGATCGCGGCGTACGTCTCGACCACGACGGGGCGCACGCCGGTGCGGCCCGAGGCGAGGGTGTTGAGCCGGAGCAGCATGAGGCCGCGCACGACCTCGCGCTCGACCTCCGCGCCCGTGCCGGCTGCGTGCGAGCGGATGAGGCTGCGCTGGAGCTGCTGCCGCTTCTCGACCGGGATCTGGACCTTGGCGAGTGCGCCGAAGCCGGTCGAGACGCCGTAGTGGGGCCGGGTGTCGTTCGCGAGGTCGCTGATGACCTGCTGGCTCGCGGCGACGCGCTCGAGCGCCTCTGCCGAGACCTCGACGGGGGCGCTTTCGCGGGCGACGGAGACGACGTCGGAGATGGTGAGGGGGGCCGCGCCGAGCACGACGGGAGCGGGAGTCTGAGTAGCCATGCATCGATCACATCGCATCCGCACGGCCCGCGGCACCCCTCGCCAGCGCATGTCGTCCGGGATACCGGACATCTCGGTCCGCGGACCCGGCTTCCGATCATCGGCCCGCACGGTCCGGGATTCCGGACGCAGCGCGCGGCGATCCTCTGCCGATCGCCGATGCCGCTTGCTAGCGTCGAGTGACATGAGCACCGAAGCCGCCCCCGCACTGTCCCACGATCCCTCCTGGCCCCGCACCGGCGGCTGGGCGACCCCCGAGCCCGACGCGCGGGCGGACCTCTCCATCATCGGGGTGCCCACCTCGCGCACCTCGCTCTCCCCCACGAACGCGCACGAGACGCCCGCCGCCGTGCGCGCAGCGCTCCGCCGCTACTCGAGCCACGTGGTCGCCCCCGGCGCACCGGGCGAACGCGGCTCGGAGCACGAGCTCGTGCTCGACGACGCCCTGCGCATCGTCGACGCTGGCGACGTCGACGACCCCGATACCGAGGACGGCGAGGTCGCCGCGACGGCGCGGATCGCCGAGCTCGCGGCCCGCTCGGAGCTCGTCGTGGCGCTCGGCGGGGACAACGCCCTCACGGTCCCCGCAGCGCTCGGAGTCGCGGGCGAGCGCCTCGCGACCGCTGGCCTCATCACGCTCGACGCCCACCACGACCTGCGCGACGGACGCTCGAACGGATCGCCCGTGCGCCGGCTCGTCGAGGCCGGGCTCGATCCGCGCCGCATCGTGCAGATCGGCATCGCCGACTTCGCCAACTCGCGCGCATACCGGCAGCGTGCGAAGGATCTCGGGATCACGGTGATCCACCGCGACGAGCTGCACGAGCGCCCCCTGCGCGAGATCGCGGCCGAGGCGCTCGAGGTGGCCGGAGCGGCCGGAGGCCCGATCCACGTGGATCTCGACGTCGACGTCTGCGACCGCTCGGTGGCGCCGGGCTGCCCCGCGTCGATCCCGGGCGGTCTGCAGGCGCACGAGCTGCGCACGATCGCGCGTCTCCTCGCCGCGGACCCGCGCGTCCGCGGCGTCGACATCGCCGAGGTCGACTCCACGGCCGACACGGCGGACGCGCGGACGGTGCGCCTCTCGGCCATGCTCGTGCTCGAGGCCGCAGCGGGCCTCGCGCAGCGACTCGGCCGCTAGCGGACCGACCGCGGGGCATCACGCCGCCCCACCCGCTGCTCCATCTGCGACCGCCCGACCCGGCGGCCGCAGCTGCACCACGCCCAATTTCCGACGAAGGGAACACCTTGGAATCCACGAGTACCGACCGCAACGCCGCGGTCGCGGGGAGCTCGACCCCCGAGCCCGCAACCTCGGGCCTGCAACGCGGTCTCACCGCCAGGCACATCCGGTTCATGGCGCTGGGATCCGCCATCGGCACCGGCCTCTTCATGGGATCCTCCGGCGCGATCCAGACCGCAGGCCCCGCCGTGCTCATCGCATACGTGATCGGCGGCGCAGCCGTCTTCATGGTCATGCGCGCCCTCGGCGAGATGGTCGTGCGGCACCCGGTCTCCGGGTCGTTCGGGCAGTACGCCTCGCGCTACATCCACCCGTTCGCGGGCTTCCTGGTCGGCTGGAGCTTCGCGTTCGAGATGTTCCTCGTCGCCGTCTTCGACGCGACGGCCATCGGGGTGTACATGCGCTTCTGGTTCCCCGACGTCGCCCAGTGGGTGTGGGTGCTCGCCGTCATCTTCTTCATCGCGGCCATCAACCTCATCGGCGTGAAGGTGTTCGGCGAGCTGGAGTTCTGGTTCGCGCTCATCAAGATCGTCGCCATCATCGCGCTCATCGTGGCGGGCATCGGCGTCATCCTGTTCGGATTCGGCGCGGCCGGGCACGACCAGATGGGCCCGCACAACCTCGTCGACCACGGCGGGTTCATGCCGAACGGCCTCTGGGGCGTGCTCGCGTCCTTCACGATCGTGATGTTCGCGTTCGGCGGGATCGAGATCATCGGCGTCACCGCGGGCGAGGCCCAGAATCCGAAGCAGGTGCTGCCGAAGGCCATCAACTCGGTGCCGATCCGCATCCTGCTCTTCTACGTGCTCACGCTCGGCGTCATCATGATGATCCAGCCATGGGTCGACATCACGGGCGAGACGAGCCCGTTCGTCTCCATCTTCGAGTCGATCGGGTTCCAGGCGGCTGCCGCCGTGTTCAACGTGATCCTCGTCACCGCCGCGCTCTCGGCGATGAACGCCGACATCTTCGGCGCAGGTCGCATGCTGCACGGCCTCGCCGAGCAGGGTCAGGCGCCGAAGTCGTTCACCCGCACGACGCGCAACGGCGTGCCGATCATGACCGTGATCACGATGATCGTCGGCCTGCTCGTCGGGGTAGTGCTCAACTACTTCTACCCCGACCAGGTGCTCTTCCTGCTCGGCGCACTGGCGACCTTCGCGACGGTGCTCGTGTGGCTCGTGATCCTCATCGCCCACATCCGCATGAAGCGCGAGATCGCCCGCGAGCACCGGCTGCCGAGCGAGTTCCCCGTGCCGCTGTGGCCCGTCGCCTCGTACCTGACGGTCGGATTCATCGTGTTCGTGATCGTCATGGTCGGCATCGTCCCCGATTCGCGCCCCGCGCTCTGGGTGGGCCTCGTCTGGGTGGCGCTGCTGGTCGCGTGCTACTTCGCCTTCGTACGCGGCCAGGGCCGCCGGGCCTACCAGCTCGTCGACCAGACCGAGCCCATCTCGGTCGTCGGGCGACCGTAGCGCGACGGCTGCGCGCGCGTCCGCTCCGCCGCTACGCGCCGCGAGCCGCGCACACGGCAAACGAATCCGGGTCACTTTGGGGGTGTGTTTCGAGAGAACACGCCCCCAAAGTGACCCGGATCTCCTGCCGGCCGCCTTTCGGCGCAAGCCAACGCGGGCCGGCGCGGCCGCGGACTCGGCAACCCGCCTAGGCGGAGCGCTCCACCCGCCAGTCCACGGGTGCGGCGCCCCGCGCCTCGAGCGCAGCATTCGCGCGGCTGAACGGCTTCGATCCGAAGAAGCCGCGAGAGGCCGAGAGCGGCGACGGGTGCGCGCTCTCGATGCGCGACACATCGCCGAGCATCGGGGCCAGCGACCTGGCGTCGTTGCCCCAGAGGATCGCGACGAGCGGTCCGCCGCGCGCGACGAGCGCACGGATCGCGTGCTCCGTGAACGCCTCCCATCCCTTGCCCCGATGCGAGGCCGGCACTCCGGCGCGTACGGTGAGCGCCCGGTTGAGCAGCATCACCCCGTGGTCCGCCCACGAGGTGAGATCGCCGTGGGGTGCCGGCTCGATCCCCAGGTCCTCCCGCAGCTCCTTGTAGATGTTCTGCAGGCTGCGGGGCACCGGGCGCACGTCGGGAGCGGTCGCGAAGGAGAGGCCGATCGGGTGGCCCGGCGTCGGGTAGGGATCCTGCCCCACGATCAGCACGCGCACGTCGGCGAGCGGGCGACGGAAGGCCGCGAGGATCCGGTCGCCCGCTGGCAGCACGCGCTGTCCGTCGGCGCGCTCGGCGTTCAGGAAGCGTCCGAGCTCGGCGAGCCGGTCGTCCATCGGCGCGAGCGCCTCCGCCCAGTCGTGCGCGATGTGACCGCCGTCGGCGAGCTCCGCGAGATTCATGGCCATGTCGCCGCCCCTCAGCCCCTCGGCGCCAGCGGTCCGCGGTGCGTGTGGAACACGCTCGACTGCGCGACCGGGCGGAGCACGATGAGGTCCTGATTCACGTGGGGCGGCTGCTCGAACGCGCCGACGAGCACCCGGGCGACCTCCTCGGCCTGCAGCGGGATCACGTCGGCGTACGGCAGCGCCGCCCGCTCGGCGTCGCCGCGCAAGCGGTTCAGCGTGAACTCCTCGGTGCGCACCAGGCCGGGCGCCAGCTCCATCACTCGGATCGGCTCGCCCGCGAGCTCGAGCCGCAGCACCTCGGTGACCGCGTGCGCCGCATACTTTGCCGCGTTGTAGCCGCCGCCCCCGGGGTACGCGCTGAGGCCGGCGGTCGAGGTGAGATTGAGGATCGAGGCCCAGCCGGTGCGGCGGGCGCCCTCGCGCAGCACCGGGAGCAGGGCCGCGGTCACCGCCCGCAGGCCCAGCACGTTGACCTCGAACATGCGCCGCCAGTCGTCGTTCGAGGCCGCCTCGACGCGCTCGGTACCGATCGCTCCCCCGGCGTTGTTCACGAGCCCCGTCGCGCCGCCGGTCGCGGCGACCTCCGCCGCGAGACGCGACACCTGCTCCTCGTCGGTGACGTCGCAGACGACGGGATGCGCCCCGGTCTCCTCGGCGAGCGCGCGCAGGCGATCCTCCCGGCGCGCCACCGCGACCGTCTGCCACCCGAGCTCCGCGAATCGCCGCACGGTCGCGGCCCCGATCCCCGAGCTCGCCCCGGTCACCACCACGCGCTGCTGCACGGCCCCTCCGATCCTCGTGTCCGCCGTCTCGAGCATAGTGAACCGCCAGGTTACGCATCGTGTCGCGGGCCGTTGCCGGGTCGTTGGGCCGAACGTACGCTCGGAGGCACCGCCGATCCGGCGATGCGCGCGTCGCGGAACCGCCGCACGTTCGCCCACCGCGCTTTCCGACACCCACCGCACGTTCACTCACCGAGGAGCCGCAATGACCGACAAGACCGCCTGGGGATTCGAAACCAAGCAGATCCACTCCGGACAGGAGCCCGACCCCGCGACCGGGGCGCGCGCGCTGCCGATCCACCAGACCACCGCGTTCGTCTTCGACAGCACCGAGCAGGCCGCCAACCGCTTCGCACTCGCCGAGCTGGGCCCGATCTACACGCGCATCACGAACCCGACGCAGGACGTCGCCGAGCAGCGCATCGCCGCGCTGGAGGGCGGCACCGCGGCCCTGCTGCTCGCGAGCGGCCAGGCGGCATCGACGTTCGCCGTGCTCAACATCGCGAACGCGGGCGACCACATCGTCTCGTCGAGCTCGATCTACGGCGGCACGTACAACCTCTTCAAGTACTCGCTCGCCAAGCTCGGCATCGAGGTCACCTTCGTCGAGGATCAGGACGATCCCGCGGCGTGGCAGCGGGCCGTCCGTCCGAACACGAAGCTGTTCTTCGCCGAGTCGATCGCGAACCCCCGTTCGAACGTGCTCGACATCCGTTCCGTCGCCGATGTCGCCCATGAGAACGGACTCCCGCTCATCGTCGACAACACCGTCGCGAGCCCCTACCTGGTCCGCCCGATCGAGCACGGAGCCGACATCGTGCTCCACTCGGCGACGAAGTTCCTCGGCGGCCACGGCACGACCCTCGGCGGCGTGATCGTCGACGGCGGCAAGTTCGAGTGGTCGAAGCACGTCGACAAGTTCCCCGGCCTCACCGAGCCCGACCCGTCGTACAACGGAGTGAGCTACACGGGGGCCGTCGGCGACCCGATCGCGTACATCATCAAGGCCCGCGTGCAGCTGCTGCGCGACCTGGGTTCGGCGATCGCGCCGAACAGCGCCTGGCTGCTGCTGCAGGGCATCGAGACCCTCTCGCTGCGCATCGAGCGCCACGTGCAGAACGCGCAGGAGGTCGCCGAGTGGCTCGACGGCCACGACGACGTCGCGACGGTCTACTACTCGGGTCTGCCGTCGTCGCCGTGGTACGCCGCGGCGAACGCCTACGCGCCGAAGGGCGTCGGAGCCGTGCTCTCCTTCGAGCTCAAGGGCGGCGTCGAGGCGGGCAAGGCCTTCGTCAACAGCCTCGACCTGTTCAGCCACGTCGCGAACATCGGCGACGTGCGCTCGCTCGTCATCCACCCCGCCTCGACCACGCACTCGCAGCTGACCCCCGAGCAGCAGCTCACCGCTGGCGTCACCCCCGGCCTCGTGCGTCTCTCGGTGGGCCTCGAGCACATCGACGACATCAAGGCGGACCTCGAGCAGGGCTTCGCCGCCGCGCGCGCCGTCGTCGCGCAGAACGCCGAGGTCTGATCCGGACTCGGGTCCAGATCGGGCCAGGGCCGGGGCCCCGGGCTCCATGCCCCGGCCCCGGCCCTGGCCCTGGCCTCGCATTTCATATGAGATCTGCCGGTCATATGCCGCTCGGCCACCGAGTCGGCATACGACCGGCAGATCTCATGTCTCCGGGCGCGCGTCTCCCCGGAAGCGCATCTCGTAACATTCGCCCCGGCCGCCCCCGGCCCCGGCAGAATGGGGAGCTATGGACTGGCAGACGCCCGAGGACTCGTTCCCGACCGACTTCATCACCGACGCGCAGCTGCGCGCGCTGATGGGCAGGCCGCCGATCTCGGGCGGCTGGCGCGACGGCGACCCGGTCGGGGAGCGCCGCTTCGCCGCGATCGGCGCGCTGACCACCGAGGCCGGCGAGGAGATCCCGAACGTCCGCATCGCCTACGAGACCTTCGGCGATCTCTCGGACGCTCGCGACAACGCGATCCTCGTCTTCCACGCGCTCACCGGGGACAGCCACCTCGTCGGCTCGGCGGGGCCCGGCCACTCGACCGACGGCTGGTGGAGCGAGATCGTAGGACCGGGCAAGCCGCTCGACACGTCCCGCTTTTGCGTCATCGCACCGAACGTGCTCGGCGGGTGCCAGGGATCGACCGGTCCCGGATCGCTCGATCCCTCGGGGCGCGAGTGGGGCGGCAGGTTCCCCTACCTCACGATCCGCGACCAGGTCGAGGCTGCGGCGCGCTTCGCGGACGAGCTCGGGATCGAGCGCTTCCAGGCGGTGATCGGCGGCTCGATGGGCGGCATGCACGCCCTCGAGTGGGGCCTCACGAGGCGCGAGCGCACGGCCCGGCTCGCCGTCATCGCGGCACCGCCCGTGACCACCGCCGACCAGATCGGATTGAACCTCGTGCAGCTCGAGGCGATCCGCTCCGACCCGTACTACCACGGCGGCGACTACTACGACGCGCCGGACGGCAAGGGCCCGCACCACGGACTCGCAACCGCCAGGCGGCTCGCGCTCCTCAACTACCGGTCCAACACCGAGCTCGACGAGCGCTTCGGCCGGGCCTGGCAGTCGGCGGTCAGCCCGCTGGGCGGCGGCGGGCGCTTCGCCGTCGAGTCCTACCTCGACTTCCACGGCAACAAGTTCACGCGGCGCTTCGACGCGAACAGCTACCTGACGCTCGTGCAGGCGATGAACTCGCACGATGTCGGTCGGGGACGGGGCGGCGTGCGCGCGGCGCTCTCCACGCTGGACCTGCCCACGCTCGTGCTCGGGATCCCGAGCGACCGGCTGTTCACGCTCGAGGGGCAGGACGAGATCGCGAGGCACACCCCGGGGAGCCTCGACGGCGACCGCGCGACCCGCATCGACTCGCCCTACGGGCACGACGCCTTCCTCATCGAGTTCGACCGCGTGGGCGCGCAGCTCGGCAGACTGCTCGCTGCCTGAGGCGGGGCGGTCACTCCCCGGACGAAGCCGTTCGGCGGAACGACTCGACCGAGCCGGCCTCGCGATACGGCGCTGGCGGCTCCGCAGGGTCGTCGCGCTCGACCGACGCCGCCCGTGCCGCCAGCTGCTGGCACTCGAAGATCAGCAGCGCGACGATCGACAGCACGCCGACGCCCAGCAGCACGAGCCCGGCGGGCCAGACGTCGATCGGCTCGAGCAGGCCGTCGCCGATATCCGCGAAGGCAACACGATTGACGGTGAGTGCGATTCCGGTGATCAGCGCGCCGAGCGCGATCGCCCACGCGGCGATCCGCACGAGCGCGAGCGCCGTCTGGGGGTGCATCCGGGTCGGCGCGGGCCGGGACTGCGTCGTGGTCGCGACGGCATCGGGATTCGTCATGATCGGATCATATGCCGGTCGTGCGCTGAGGTCTCGAATCGCCCCGCGCGCTCGGTGAGTCGCCGCACGGCGCGCATCAAATATCGCTCGAACGAGCGATGCGCTTGCGGGCCGCCGCCGATAGCGTTCCGGAAGGATGATCACGATTCGGTTTCGGTTCCCAGAACACCCCCTGGATCGACGGTCAGCCCCCAGGCCCGTGTCGCCCGTGTGCGATACCTTGGCCGTCAATCGCACCACCCCGTGTTCGCCGTACGCCCGATGAATGAGGTACCCATGTCCCGTCGCACGACGATGAAGCGCGCCGCGCTCCCCGCGCTCGCGATCGCCTCCGCGCTCCTGCTCGCCGGCTGCTCCGGCGGGGGTGACGCGAAGCAGTCCGAGCCCGAAGAGGGTCCGCTGGCCAAGTACATGGCGCCGCTCTACGACGGCGAGGAGTACACGCAGGAGAAGATGGACGCGGACAACAAGAAGATCGAGGATCTCGTCGCCAAGTGCATGACGAAGGAGGGCTTCGAGTACACGCCGAACCTGCAGAACGGCGGCACCGTGTTCTCCTCGGAGGAGGAGGAAGACGGGCCCGAGTGGGGGTCCGTCGAGTTCGCGGAGAAGTACGGCTACGGCTTCATCGACTCGCCCGGCATGGAGGAGATGCCCGACGAGGGCGACATGGAGGAGATGGTCGACCCGAATCAGGAGTACATCGAGTCGCTGAGCGAGTCGGAGGCCGAGGCCTACAACGAAACCCTGTACGGCCCCCAGCCCACTGAGGAGGAGTGGGCCGAGATGGAGGAGTCCGGCAACTACGACTACGAGCAGTCCGGCTGCTATGCGGACGCGCAGAAGGCCGTGCAGGGCAAGTCGATGCAGGCCTACGAGGATCCCGAGTTCGCCGACCTCTTCGCCGCTCAGCAGGAGTTCTACACGGACATCTACGGCGACGGAAGCGACATGAACGCCGTCAGCCCGAACGACGATATCGCGAAGCTCGATCGCCAGTGGGCGGACTGCATGGCCGACGCCGGATTCGACGGCTTCACCTCGCCCAACAGCGCCTCGAACGTGATCTCCGAGGAGTACAACGCGCTGCAGATGCCCGACGGCGAGGACGGCGAGTGGGTCGAGCTGAGCAAGGAGGATCAGAAGAAGTTCCAGAAGCGCGAGATCGAGGTCGCCGTCGCGGATGCGACGTGCAAGAAGCAGCTGAAGTACGAAGACGCCGTCATGAAGATCACGTTCGCGCTCGAGCAGAAGTTCGTCGACGAGCACAAGTCGGAGCTCGACGCGCTCCTCGCCAAGTACGCCACCGACAAGAAGAAGGGCTGACCCGTTGGCAGCGATGCGACGCAGGCGACGCGCTGAGGGGAACCCGAACGCCCCCGTCGGGCCGGCACCGACCGACGCCGCCGGAGCGACCGCGGATCTGACCGCGGATCCGACCGCGGAGGCGTCCGTCGAGGCGTCCGTCGAGGGAACGCCGGGCCCGACTCGCGCGAAGCGCGGTTGGTCGGGCACCCGGCTCGTCGCGCTCATCGCGGGCGTCGCGGTCGTATCGCTGCTCATCGGCGTCGCCGTGATGCAGTTCATCGTCTCGCCCGCCGATATCGCCGCGCGCACGGCGGCTCCGGACCCCGGACCGGTCACGGCGCCCGTCGAGGAGCGCGTGATCGAGAACACCGTCGTCACGCGCGGCGAGGTCACCTACGCCGACGCGGTCGAGGTGACGCTCGATGCCGCCGGATCCGAGGACCGCGCGGTCATCACGGGGCACGTGCCGAAGCTCGGCGCCGTGCTCAAGGCCGGCAACATCGCGCTCGAAGTGGCGGGACGACCGGTGATCGTGATGCCGGGCGGCCTCCCCGCCTACCGCACTCTGAGCGTGGGGATGCGCGGACCCGACGTCGTCCAGCTCAAGCAGGCGCTCAACGCGATGGGCTACGCCGCGGGCGACCCCGCCGCCGATACGTTCGACTGGGATACGGCCAGCGCGCTCGGCGCGCTCTACGAGCAGATCGGCTACGACGCCGCCGCGGGCGGCGAAGAGGCCCAGGAGGCCCTCCGCGGCGCCGAGCGCGCCCTGCGAGATGCCAACGTCGCGCTCGCGGAGGCTCAGGCCGCGCTGACCGATGCCCAGAACGCCAAGGCCTCGAGCACTGCGGGCGAGCAGGCGGCCGTGACCGCCGCGAACGACGCCGCGGTCGACGCGCAGGAGGCGCTCGCCGATGCGCAGGAGGGCGTGCTGCCCACGCTCCCGTCGAGCGAGGTGCTCTTCCTGAGCGACCTGCCGCGACGCGTCGACGACATCACGGTGGAGCGCGGCGACGTGCTCTCGGGATCGCCGATGAGCGTCTCGGGGGCGACCCTGACGATCCTCGGAACCGTCTCCAAGCAGGATGCCGAGCTGCTCACCGAGGGCGTCGTCGCGACGTTTAAGACGCCGGGCGGAGAGAACCTGCAGGCGAAGGTGAGCAAGATCACCAGCCCGAAGTCGGGCGGATCTGAGCCGTCGGAAGGCGGCGACGAGGAGGGGTCGGGCGGCGGCGAGAGCGAGGCCCGCGGGTCCGGCGACCGCTACACGATCGAGCTCGATCCCGGAGAACTCACGTCCGAGCAGATCGAGGCGCTGCGCGACACGAACGTCCGCATGCGCATCGCGGTGGCGTCGACCGAGGGCGAGGTGCTCGCGGTGCCGATCGCGGCGCTCTCCGCCGGTTCCGGCGGCGAGGACCGCGTCGAGCTGCTCGTCGACCCCGGCGACGGCAAGGACGCGAAGACCGAGATCATCCCGGTCACCGCGGGACTCGCGGCCGAGGGGTTCGTCGAGATCACGTCCTCCGACAAGCGCATCAAGCCTGGCGCGAAGGTCGTGGTCGGTCGATGAGCGACTTCGACGCGCTGCTGCGCAGCCTCGACGGCGGGGAAGCGCAGCCGGGACCGGAGCCGGTTCGACAGGAGCCCGTCGCGTGGACGGCTGCGTCCGCACGACGGCACGACCGTGAGACCGTACGCGCGGCGCGGCGACGGGCTCGGGAGCGCTCGCGCATCGCCGGACCGGACTCCGCCGTCGCATCGCGCGCGGGTGATCCCGCCTACGCCGGGCCGATCATCTCGCTCGACGACGTGACCCGCTTCTTTCCCGGGCCGCCACCGGTGAACGCGCTCCGCGGCATCGATCTCACGGTCGAACGCGGCGACTACCTCGCGATCGTCGGGCCGTCGGGATCGGGCAAATCGACGATGCTCAACACGCTCGGTCTGCTCGACCGCCCGAGCACCGGAACATTCCTCTTCGAGGGGATCGACGTCGCAGCGCTGAGCGACGACGACCGCGCCGCGCTCCGCGGCAACGCGATCGGCTTCGTCTTCCAGTCGTTCCATCTGCTCCCCACCCGGAGCGTGCTCGAGAACGTGATGCTCGCCGGCGCGTACGCCGGGCTCACCCGCGAGGAGCGCGAGCCGCTCGCGCGGGCCGCGCTCGACCGCGTCGGGCTCGCGCACCGCGTGGACTTCTCCCCCGCGACGCTGTCGGGCGGCGAGCGCCAGCGCGTCGCGATCGCGCGCGCCGTCAGCACGACCCCTCGGCTGCTGCTCGCGGACGAGCCGACGGGCAACCTCGACCGGAAGAACTCGGAGTCGGTCATGCGCCTCTTCGAGGAGCTGGGCCAGGAGGGCCTGACCATCGTGATGATCACGCACGACGACGCGGTGGCCGAGGCGGCCGGTCGCCGGGCTCGCATCCACGACGGCGAACTGTCGGAGCTCGCATGAAGCTCCGACGCATCGCTCGGGCGGGGCGGCGCACCTCAGCGGTCGCGAGCCTCTCGCTCAGGGATCTCCTCAGGGAGTCGCTCGAGGGCGTCGGCGCACGCCCCTCGCGACTCATCATCACGCTCGTCGGCACGGTGCTCGGCATCGCTTCGCTCGTGGCGACGATCGGTTTCGCCCAGACGGCGGGCGGGCAGATCGCGCAGCAGTTCGACGCGCTCGCGGCGACTCGTGTGACGGTCGAGCCGGGCAAGGCCAAGACGGGAGGCGATCAGGAGCGCGCGACCGCGCGGCTGCCCTGGGACGCGGTCGAACGCGTGAGCCAGCTCGTCGGCGTCGAGCACTCGGCGCTCTACGCGAAGATCCCGACCGCGCTCCCGGTCACGACGGTGCGGGTGCAGGACCCCTCGGCCGCCGCGCAGTCTCCCCCGCCCATCGTCGCGGCGTCGCCCGAGCTGCTCGATACGGTGCAGGGTTCGGTCCGCACGGGCCGATTCTTCGACTCGGGGCACGACGAACGCCGGGACCGCGTCGTCGTCCTCGGCGCCGAGGCCGCGAAACGGCTCGGCGTGAACCGCATCTCGGGCCAGCCCGCGGTCTTCATCGACGACCGCGCCTACACGGTCATCGGGATCCTCGGGAAGGTAGGCACCCGCGACGCACTGCTCGACTCGGTCATCGTGCCGATCGGGACCGCTCGCACGGATCTGGGCCTCGCTGCCGCGGAGAGCCTCGACATCCGCATCGCCGTCGGCGCCGGCTCGGTCGTCGCCGACCAGGCGCCCCTCGCGCTCAACCCGAACTCCCCCGACGCCTACACCGTCAAAGCGCCCGCGAGCTCGAACGACCTCCAGAAGCAGGTCGAGGGCGACATCAACGTGCTCTTCCTCGCGATCGGCATCGTCGCGCTCATCGGCGGCGGCATCGGCATCGCGAACGTCACGCTCCTCTCCGTCTCCGAACGCCGGGGCGAGATCGGCCTCCGGCGGGCACTGGGGGCGCGGACGCGCGATATCGCCCGCCAGTTCATGTTCGAGTCGGTGACCGTGGGGCTGCTCGGCGGCCTCATCGGCGTCGTCGTCGGCATCGCGGCGCTCATCGCGGTCTGCCTCGTGCAGCAGTGGACCCCCGTGATGGCGGCGTGGGCCGCACCGGTCGGCGTCGCCGTCGGCGCGTTGGTGGGGCTCGCTGCCGGCAGCTACCCGGCGATGAAGGCCGCCAGAATCGAGCCCGTCGACGCGCTCCGCGACGCATGATCGCATTCGGCGCGCTCTCACCTTCGCGGCGTAGGCTCGCTGCTGTTCCGGGCGTCGAGCGCCGCGGACGCCCCGCACGGCGCGATCGCCGACCCGGTGCGGAGCGCCGCGGGATCGTCGCCCCATCGATCCGGAGGAGGAAGGCCGTGGCCGTGGCGCGCATGCACCGCACGAAGCTCGCGTTCGGCGCCGCGATGACCGCGGCAGTCGCCGTGCCGCTCTCGCTGACGGCGTGCGCGAGCGCCCACCTCGGGGCCCAGGCGGTGCAGCTGCACGCCTCGGCGGACTCAGACATGCTCGCCATGCCGACGGAGCAGACCTACGCGGTCTCCGAGGTCGAGTTCCTCGAGCCCGACGGCATCGCCGCGCTGCATTCGGCGCTCGGCGGCGCCATCGACGCCACCGGCCGCTTCGTGGTGGGCGACGGCATGATCACCGACGCCGAACTCGACGTCGCGGTGTCCGACCTCGCGAACGCGACGTTCGTGCTCACCGAGCCCACGATGCTGCGGAGCGAACTGGGGGAAGCCGGCGCCGTCACCGCGACTGGTGTGCTGACGGTCGACGGCGTCGCCCAGCAGCACGCGAAGGTCCGCGTGGTGCCGGTCGCCTTCACCGAGGACCAGGCGCAGATCGACGTGAGTTTCGCGATGCCGGACAACCCGATCATCGCGGGCGTCGACGCCCCCTTCGACCAGGTCGCAGTGCGGCTGACGCTCACGGCCGAGTAACCGGGAGCCCCCGCGCGGACGTGGATCCTGCGACTCGTTCCTCGCGCAGGATGACGAGGAGGCCTCGCGCGGGACGACGGGGAGCTCGGACGGGCGCCGGGGTCCTAGTCGAATCGACGTCGACGCGTCGCGTCGTGCACCTCGCCGACGAGCTCCTCGATGATGTCCTCGAGGAACACGACGCCGAGCGCCGTGCCCTCCGAATCGGCGACGCTCGCGAGATGGATCCCCCGCGCCTGCATCTGCGCCAGCACGTCCTCGAGCTCCATGTCGGCGTGGATCGGCATGAGCTGGCGGATGCGCTTGGGCGCGATCGGCTGGGTGATGCGCTCGTCCCGCAGCCGAACGAGGTCCTTGATGTGCACGTAGCCGACCAGGTTCCCCTCGTCCGCCGCGATGAGGTAGCGCGAGAAGCCGTGCCGCGAGACGGCGTTCTCCACGTCCTCGGGCGTCGCGCTCCTCGGGAGCACGACGAGGCGGTCGATCGGGATCAGCAGGTCGCGCGCCCGCTTCGTCGTGAACTCGAACGCCGCGACCAGCGCGCCGCTGCGATCCTCGAGCACGCCCTCGCGCGTCGAGTGGCTCACGATGCTCGCGACCTCCTCGAGGGTGTAGGTGCTCGTCGTCTCGGACTTCGGCTCGACGCGGAACAGCCTGAGCGTGCCGTTGGCGATCGCGTTGAGCGCCGCGATGATGTGCTTCAGCAGGCGCGAAATGCCCACGAGCGGGGGCGCGAGCAGCAGCACCGCGCGATCCGGGAGCGAAAACGCCGCGTTCTTCGGCACCATCTCGCCGAAGACGACGTGCAGGTACGAGACGATCACGAGCGTGATCACGAACGCGACGATGCTCACCACCTCCGGTGACATCCCGGTCCAGGCGAGCGGCCCCTCGAGCAGGTGGTGGATCGAGGGCTCCGAGACGTTCAGGATGAGCAGCGAGCACACCGTGATGCCGAGCTGGCACGTGGCGAGCATGAGGGTCGCGTGCTCCATCGCGTAGAGCGCGGTCCGCGCGGCCTTCGACCCGGCTTCGGCCCGCGGCTCGATCTGCGAACGCCGCGCCGAGATGACCGCGAACTCTGCTCCCACGAAGAAGGCGTTCGCCGCGAGCAGCACGACGAGCCAGACGATTCCCATCCAGTCGCTCATCGTCGACCCTCCTCTGCGCCGTCCCCGGTCCCGTCTTCCCCAACGGACCCGCTCGGGAGCGGCGGGCTCGTGTACCGGACTCGGGCGATCCTGCGGCCTTCCATGCGCATCACGCGCAGGATGCCGCCGTCGGCCAGCTCGACCGCGTCACCGGGATCGGGGATCCGACCGAGCTCGCGGAGCATGAATCCCGCGATCGTGTCGTAGGCGTCGTCCTCGGGGATCTCGATGCCGGTCTGCTCGAGCACCTCGTCCGGCCGCAGGTCGGCGGGGAACGTCATCTCCGAGGCGTTGCCGACGACTCCGGCCGCCGCCCGGTCGTGCTCGTCGGCGACCTCGCCCACGATCTCCTCGACGAGATCCTCGAGCGTGACGATGCCGGCGGTCCCGCCGTACTCGTCGACGACGAGGGCGAACTGGAACCCCGTGGTCCTGAGCTCCTCGAGCAGCTGATCGAGGCGCATCGAATCGGGCACGCGGACGACGTCCTCGGCCAGCGCGGCGACGGGCACCTCGGCGCGCTTGGCGCGCGGCACCGACACGGCGCGCTTCACGTGGACGACGCCCACGACGTCGTCGCGATCCTCGTCGATCACCGGGAACCGCGAGAACCCGGTGCGGCCCGAGAGCTCGAGCACCGCGAGCGCGGGCTCGAGGCGCTGCAGGCTCTCGATCTTGAGGCGGGGGGTCATCACGTCCCCGGCAGTGCGCTCCGAGAACCGCAGCGTGCGGTCGAGCAGCGTGGCCGTGTCCGCCTCGAGCAGTCCCGCGCTCGCCGAGTGGCGCACGAGCGAAGAGAGCTCCTCGGCCGACCTGGCGCCGGAGAGCTCCTCCTGCGGCTCGATGCCGATGCCGCGCAGCAGGCCGTTCGCGCTCCCGTTGAGGACGACGACGGCGGGCTTGAACGCCGCCGTGAACGCCGCCTGCGCGGGCATGACGAGCTTCGCGGTCTCGAGCGGCTTCGACAGCGCGAAGTTCTTCGGCACGAGCTCGCCGACGATCATCGAGAACACGGTCGCGATGGCGACCGCGATGGGGGCGCTGATCGCGCGGCGCAGCCCTTCGGGCACGCCGATCGCCCCGAGCGGCGCGTCGAGGAAGCTGCTGAGCGCCGGTTCGAGCGTGTACCCGGCCAGCAGCGTCGTGAGCGTGATGCCGAGCTGCGCGCTCGACAGGTGGGTCGACGTGCGCGAGAGGCCTCCGATGACGCGGTCGAGGCCGCGTTCACCGTCGGCGCGGCGTCGCTCGAGGTCCTGACGGTCGAGGGCGACGAGCGAGAACTCGGCCGCGACGAAGATGCCCGTCCCCGCGGTGAGGAGGAGCCCGAAGAGCAGGAGCAGCCAGTCGCTCATGCGCGGCGCTCCGGCGGTGCAGGGTGCCGCGCGTGAGCGCGGCAGATACTCGGAGGGTCTGACGGTCTTCGAGAGTCTGCATCCATAGCGTACGACACCCTATCAGCCGGTTCCCGCCCGTCGCCTGGGAGTCCTGGCGCACGACCGGCGCGAAAGGCGTAGGCTTGTCAGCGGCGAGTCTACGGAGACCATGTCTTCTGCGAGACCTGCCGCTCTACGGGACGAACGAGAGGAACTCGCTTTGGCGGAGCGTACGGAGACCAGCGGTCAGGCTGGTTCCGCAGAAGATTTCGGTGCAAATGCTTGGCTCGTCGAGGAGCTGTGGAAGCAGTTCCAAGTCGACAAGAACTCGGTGGATCGGTCGTGGTGGCCGGTTCTCGAGCAGTACGGCGGCGCGGCAGGCGCCGACCAGGGACAGGCCCCGCCTCCCGCGCAGTCCCCGCAGGCGCCCGCGGCCACCGCCGAGACCGCGGCTCGGCCGGAGGCGGCGAGCGCGGCACCGGCTCCGGCGACCACGCCGATCCCCGCGGCGCAGGCTCCCGCCCGGACCACGAACGCCGCACCCCGCCAGGCCCCGATCCCCGCCGACGTCAAGCGAGCGACCCCCGCGGCTCCGTCTGAGCAGCACGAGGAGCACGAGGACACCGTCACGCCGCTGCGCGGCATGGCGCGCACGCTCTCCAAGAACATGGATCAGAGCCTTACCGTGCCGACCGCCACGAGCGTGCGCACGATCCCGGCGAAGCTGCTGATCGACAACCGCATCGTCATCAACAGCCATCTGCGCCGCACGCGCGGCGGCAAGGTGTCGTTCACGCACCTCATCGGCTGGGCGCTGATCCAGACGCTGAAGGAGTTCCCGAGCCAGAACGTCGCGTACGCGGAGGTCGACGGCAAGCCGTCCATCGTCGCCCCCGCGCACATCGGACTCGGGATCGCCATCGACATGCCGAAGCCCGACGGCACCCGCTCCCTGCTCGTCCCGTCGATCAAGCGCGCCGACACCCTCGACTTCAACGAGTATCTGTCGGCCTACGAGGACCTCGTCAAGCGCGCCCGCGCGGGCAAGCTCGAGGCCGGGGACTTCCAGGGCACCACGATGTCGCTCACGAACCCCGGCGGCATCGGCACGGTGCATTCGGTCCCGCGCCTCATGCAGGGCCAGGGCTGCATCATCGGCGCCGGCGCCCTCGAGTACCCCGCGGAGTTCCAGGGCGCGTCCCAGGACGTGCTGACCAAGCTCGGCATCTCGAAGACCATCACGCTCACGAGCACCTACGACCACCGCGTCATCCAGGGAGCCGGCTCGGGCGAGTTCCTGAAGATGGTGCACGAGCGCCTGACCGGCGGTCACGACTTCTACGAGCAGGTCTTCGCGGCCCTGCGCATCCCGTACAAGCCGATCCAGTGGGCCTCCGACATCCACGTGGACATCTCGGGAGCTGTCGACAAGACCGCGCGCGTGCAGGAGCTCATCAACTCCTTCCGCGTGCGCGGTCATCTCATGGCCGACGTCGACCCGCTCGAGTACGTGCAGCGCACGCACCCCGACCTCGAGATCGAATCGCACGGCCTCACCTTCTGGGACCTCGACCGGGAGTTCGTGACCGACGGCATCGGCGGCGAGCGCTCCATGAAGCTGCGCGACATCCTCGGCGTGCTCCGCGATTCGTACTGCCGCAAGATCGGCGTCGAGTACATGCACATCCAGGACCCGGCGCAGCGCCTCTGGCTGCGAGACCAGCTCGAGGTGCGCTACGCGAAGCCCAGCCATGACGAGCAGATGCGCATCCTCGAGGGTCTCAACGAGGCCGAGGCCTTCGAGACCTTCCTGCAGACGAAGTACGTCGGCCAGAAGCGATTCAGCCTCGAGGGCGGCGAGGGCGTGATCCCGCTGCTCGACGCGATGCTCATCGATGCGGCGGAGGACGGGGTCGACAGCGTCGACATCGGCATGGCGCACCGCGGCCGCCTGAACGTGCTCTCGAACATCGCGGGCAAGACTTACGGGCAGATCTTCCGCGAGTTCGAGGGGGCGCAGACCTCGAAGACCGGCTCGGGCGACGTCAAGTACCATCTCGGGACGTCGGGCGTCTTCACCGCGCCGAACGGCACGCAGGTCCCGATCCACCTCGCGGCGAACCCGTCGCACCTCGAGACCGTGAACGGCGTGCTCGAGGGCATCGTCCGCGCGAAGCAGGATCTGAAGCCCATCGGCTCGTTCACGACGCTGCCGATCATCATCCACGGCGACGCCGCGATGGCGGGCCAGGGCGTCGTCTACGAGACCCTGCAGATGTCGCAGCTGCGCGGCTACCGCACCGGCGGCACGATCCACATCATCATCAACAACCAGGTCGGCTTCACCACCCTGCCGCTCGACTCGCGCTCGGCGGTCTACCCGTCCGACGTGGGCAAGGTCGTGCAGGCGCCGATCTTCCACGTGAACGGCGACGACCCCGAATCGATCGTGCGCGTCGCGAAGCTCGCGTACGAGTTCCGTCAGCGGTTCCACATCGACGTCATCATCGATCTCGTGTGCTACCGGCGCCGCGGCCACAACGAGGGCGATGACGCGTCGATGACGCAGCCGCTCATGTTCGACCTCATCGAGGCCAAGCGGTCGGCCCGCCGCCTCTACACGAGCGCGCTCGTCGGCCGCGGCGACATCACCGAGGAGGAGTACGAGCGCGCGAAGCAGGACTTCCAGTCCCGCCTCGAGCGCGCCTTCATGGAGACGCACGCGGCGCAGACGGGATCGATCCCGATCATCGACACGAGCGGGATCGGCGAGGTCGCCGAGGCGGGCGGCCCCGAGTCCGCCCCGATCGAGACCGCGGTCGACCGCAGCGCCATCGAGCGCATCGGCGACGCGTTCGGCAACAAGCCCGAGGGCTTCACGGTGCACCAGAAGCTCCAGCAGCTGTTGAACAAGCGCGTCGAGATGAGTCGCGAGGGCGGGATCGACTGGGGCTTCGGCGAGCTGCTCGCGCTCGGGTCGCTGCTCATGGAGGGCACGGCCGTCCGTTTCGCCGGGCAGGACGCCAGGCGAGGCACGTTCGCCCAGCGTCACGCCGTCTTCCACGATCGGAAGAACGGGCAGGAATGGATCCCGCTGCTGAACCTCTCCGAGGATCAGGCGCGCTTCTGGATCTACGACTCGCTGCTCTCGGAGTACGCGGCCCTCGCGTACGAGTACGGCTACTCGCTGCAGCGCGAGGACGCCCTCGTGCTATGGGAGGCGCAGTTCGGCGATTTCGCGAACACCGCGCAGGCCGTCATCGACGAGTACATCGCCGCCGCCGAGCAGAAGTGGGGCCAGCAGTCCTCCGTGGTCATGCTGCTGCCGCACGGCTACGAGGGCCAGGGTCCTGACCACTCCTCCGCCCGCATCGAGCGCTACCTGCAGCTGTGCGCCGAGGACAACATGATCGTCGCCCGCCCGTCGACGCCCGCGAACTACTTCCACCTGCTGCGCCGCCAGGCGTACGCCCGCCCGCGCAAGCCGCTCATCGTCTTCACCCCGAAGCAGATGCTCCGTCTGCGAGGCGCGACCTCCGATGTCTCCGAGTTCACGCAGGGCAGTTTCCAGCCGGTGATCGACGACCCGACGATCGAGGACCGGTCGGGCGTCGAGCGGGTGCTCCTCGTCTCGGGCAAGATCTACTACGACCTGCGCGCGGCGCTCGAGAAGCACCCCGATCCGCGCGTCGCCATCGTGCGCGTCGAGCAGTTCTACCCGATCCCCGCCCCGCAGATGGGGCGCGTGCTCGCGCAGTACCCCGGCGCGGAACTCGTCTGGGTGCAGGACGAGCCGGAGAACCAGGGCGCCTGGCCGTTCATCTCGCTCGAGCTGTCGAAGCACCTCGCGAACGATCGCATCCGCGTCGTCTCGCGCCCGGCATCGGCGGCGCCGTCGACCGGCTCGGCGAAGATCCACGCCGTCGAGCAGGAGGCCCTGATCTCACGGGCCATCGGCTTCGACGCAGCGTAGTCGCGCCGTGCATCCGACCCCGGGCGATTCCTCCGCGCGCGATTCCGAGCTCTCGGGAACGCAGGTCGGAGGAATCGCCCAGCGGATCGCCACGGCGATCTCTCTCGGCATGCTGAGCGTCGGCGAGCGCCTGCCGACGGAAGCAGAACTCGCCGGCCAGTTCGGAGTCGCGGTCGCCACGCTTCGGAAGGCCCTCGCATCCCTGCGCGCGCAGGGAATCGTCGAGACCCGGCGCGGCCGCAATGGCGGCACCTTCGTCGTGCAATCGCCGTTCCCGACATCTGAGATGCTCGTCTCCGCGCTGCGGCGTACGAGCGCCGTCGCTCTTCGAGACTTCTTCGACGAGCAGGCTGCGGTCTCCGGCACGGCGGCGCGCCTCGCCGCGGAACGCACTCCCCCGGGCATGCGGACCCGACTGGCCGAGTTCGCCTTCCTCGCGCGGGACGCCCGGACCGTGCACGACCGCTCCCTCGGCGACAGCCGTTTCCACTTCGAGATCGCCGTGTTGAGTCAGTCGCCGCGTCTGCTCGCTTCGGAGCAGCGCCTGCAATCCGAGCTCTCGCCATTCCTCTGGTGCGAGGAGATCAGTCGCGCCTCGGGGTCCCTGGCCTTCTCCGAGCACCTCGCGATGGTCATGGCGATCGAGCAGCGAGACGGTACGACGGCGCAGCGACTCGCCGTCGCCCACGTGGAAGGGAACATGCGCCTCATCATCGACGGGAAGCTCCGCCTGCACCGGGAGGCCCTCGCGACGGAATCCGCGTCCCGCGAGAACGGAGCCGCGAAATGACCCGGCAACGGTCGGCTGAGGAGATCGGCGAGATGCTCTCGACCTGGTTCTCGGAGCGTTTCGCGCGCCTCGAGGCGCTCGGTGCCGAACTCGTCGGCAACCTGCACGCCGAGGACGGACGGATCGTGCTCTCCGAGGCGGCTCGACGGCGGATGAAGTCCACCGCCGGCCGGTACCTCGCGGGCAACGACGCCATCGACGGCTGCGGTCTCATCTTCGCGCACACCGCGCTCGGCACTGAGAACGGCCACCTCGAGTGGTGGGTGCGCGAAGACGATACCCGGTTCGCCCGATATTCGTTCGGGGTCGTTCCCGGCGGCGACCGCTACTACGACTACGAGCAGCACGAGTGGTTCGTCCGGGCGTTCAACGAGGGGACCCCGTCCCTCGTCGGGCCGTACATCGACTACCTCGGGGTCGAGGCATACGTGCTCACGCTCACCGTTCCCGCCGATCTCGACGGCCGGCGCATCGGGGCGGTCGGCAACGACATCCAGCTCGAAGATCTCGAATCGGCGCTGCTCCCGCTGATGCTCACGAGCGCCGCGGAACTCGCGATCATCGGACGGCGCGGCAACGTGCTCGTCTCCAACTCCTCGAGGTTCGTCACCGGCGCCTACGCACCCGATCCGCTCGACGGCTTCTCGAGGCTGCGGCTCGGGCCGGAGTCGGCGGGAGTGGAACTGCTCCACGCCGTCTCCGGCTGATCGAGCGCGGCGGCGGCGAGCACCAGCTCCGCGAAGCGTTGCGCGACATCGCCCCAGGTGCGCCGGAGTTCGGGTTCGACGTCGATCGCTCCGTCGACGACCTCAGCTCCATCGAGTCCGAGCTCCGAGAGCCCCTGGCGATCCTCCTCCGCCCATGCTCGCGCGGTCGCGGAGAGCGCTTCGGGATGGAACTGCACCCCCCAGGCGGCAGTGCCGAGCCGGTAGGCCTGGTTCGCGCAGGCGCCGCTGGCAGCGAGCGTCCGCGCACCGGCGGGCAGCTCGCGGATCTCGAGCCAGTGCCACTGCAGCACGGGAACCGTCGTGGAGGCGAGCCCATCGAAGAGCGGGTCCCCCGCTGCCGCGGCGGAGAACGTCACCCGGCACGCCCCGATCTCGGGCCCCTCGGGCATCTCGGCAACCTCCCCGCCTGCGGCGACGGCGAGGAGTTGAGCACCGAGGCAGACGCCGAGCGTCGGAAGCCCGCGCCCGACTGCAGCGCTCAGCAGATCTCGGACGCGCGGCAGCCATGGAGCGTCGGCATCATCGGTCGGCCCCATGGACCCGCCGAGCACGATGAGGCCGTCGTAGCCCTCGAGGGATGCGGGAACGGCGACCGCGGCCTCCGGTCCCGTCACGAGGACGGTCGCGCCGGCAGCCTCGAGCCGCTCGCGCATCAGGCCGAGTCCGGCATCGGCCTGATGCTCGACCACGAGCACGCGGCCGCTCATGCGGCCGACCTCATCCCGCGGGTCGCCCGCGCCCGTTCGACGAGCCAGTCGAAGAGCATCTGCTGACGCGGGTCCTCCGCGGCGTTGTCCTCAGGATGCCACTGCACCGCGATGAGCGGAGCCGTCGGAAGCTCGATCGCCTCCACCGTCCCGTCTGGTGCACGCCCGACGGCGATGAGACCCGTGCCGAGGCGGTCGACCGCCTGGTGGTGGTAGGACGACACCGGTATGCGGGCCGCTCCCAGCGCTCGGGCGATCGCGGACCCTGGCACGAGTTCGACATCGTGAACGCCGTCGCGGTGCGGACTGTCCTGCGGCAGGTCCTGCACGAGCGTCCCGCCGTGCTCGACGTTCAGCAGCTGGAACCCGCGGCAGATCGCGAGCACCGGTACCCCGACCGCCAGCGCCGCGGAGATCATGTCGGCCTCGAACGCGTCCTGCTCGTCGAAGTCGGCGGTCTCCGTGCGTTCGTGCCGCGTGTGCCCGTAGCGAGCGGGGTCGACATCGGCGCCTCCCGGCACGAGCAGTCCGTCCAGGCCCGCCAGCCGCTCCTCCGCGGAGAGCGCGCTCTCGGCGAAGAGCGCGAGCGGTTCGCCGCCAGCCCTGACCACGGAGCGGAGCACCGCGGCCGCCACGGCGCTTCCGTCGAACCGGAGCCCGTGCACCTGATTCGTATGCATTCCGGTGACGCCGATGCGCGGCGTCCCTCCAGCGAATTCCGCAGGCTCCACGGTCAAGCTCCCGTCTGCAGGGGGAACGGCAGCAGCGGCATCCATCTCCGCCAGACTGCTGCGAGCGATCCGTCCGCTACGGTCTCGGCCAGCGCAGCGTCGAACTCGGCGCGCAACGCGTCCGCGCCGGGGGCCACGCCGACCCCCCAGCGGTTCCCGGTCTGCACCGTGAACGCTTCGACGAAGTCGGGGTCCTCCTGTCCGAGCGGGATCATCACGACATCGTCGTCCACGAAGCCGTCGATCTCACCCGAACGGGTCGCCTCGATCATGTCGCCGAAGACGTCGTCGCTCGCTCCGAAGCTCACGAGATCGACGCCGGGGAACGTCTCCGCGAGCCGCATGTTCGTCGAGTTCGCGATGGCGCCGATGCGGTAGCCCGTGAGCTGATCCGCTGCGCGCGCGGGGTCGTCGGCCCGCACGACGAGGGTCTCGTTGAACACCGCGTACGGGGAGGTGAAGTCGACGAGCGCCGCGCGCTCGGGCGTCATCCCCTGTCCGCACCACACCGCATCGGCATCGCCCCGTCTGACCGCGGGAATCATGTCCTCCCACGGCAGCATCACCCATTCGACGGTGGCGGGGCCTCCCGGGAACCGGGAGAGCACGAGCTCCGCCGCTTCGGGCTCGTACCCGGTTCGCGTCCGCCCGTCAGCGCTCTTCGCGAAGAGCGGGAGCGCCTCGGAGTCGATGCAGGCGAGGCGGATCGTACGGATCCGGGAGTCGGTGCGCTCGCTCACGGGATCGCCTCCCAGTACTGATCAAACTCCCACTGGGTGATCTGACCGCAGTAGCGCGCCCATTCGTCGCGCTTCAGCTGCAGATAGATGCGTGTCAACTCCTCCGGCATCGCACCCATGAGGTACTCGTCGGCTTCGAAGGCGTCGATCGCCGCGCCCAGCGTGTTCGGGACGACTCCCGCGCGGATCGCCTCGGTCGGTGCGCCGGGGTCTCCCGGGTCGAGCTCGGCCTCGAGGCCGTGCTCGATCGCCGCGAGCAGATAGAGATGCGACAGGTAGGGGTTCACACTGGCATCGGGGAGCCGGTACTCCATGCGCCCGTTCGCCGAGATCCTGATCGCCACGCCGCGCGTGTCGAGCCCCCAGTCGGCGCCGGACGGCGCGAACTGGCCCGCATCCCAGAATCGCTTGTAGGAGTTGACGGTCGACGCCATGACGAGCATGGAGCCCGGGGTGTGCAGCAGCATGCCCGCGATCGCGTTGCGTGCCGTCTCCGTGGCGTGGAGCTCGACCCGGCCGTCCTCGACCACGTTCGTCTCGCCGTCGGAACCGATCCGCCAGAGACTGAGGTTGTGGTGGCAGCCGTTGCCCATCCTCCCGTTGGAGGGCTTCGCCATGAAGCTCGCCTGCAGGCCGAGCTCGCGGGCGACCTGCTTGCACACCTGCCGGTAGGTCGTCATGCGCTCCGCAGTGCGCTCTGCGCGGTCGTACTCCCAGTTCAGCTCGATCTGACCGTCGTCCTCGTAGTCGCCCTGGATCATGGTGAAGTCGAGCGCCTGGGAATAGCTGATGACCTTCTTGTAGACGGGTCGCATCTTCTCGAGGTTCTCCACCTGGTAGGCGGGGCTCTGGTCCGTCTTCGAGACGACTTCGATCCCGGGACCGACCCAGGTCATCTCGGGTTCGAGACCGCTCCGCAGTTCGAGCCCGGTCCGCTCCGTGAACGCGCGGTGCGCCGCGATGAAGAGGGCGCGGGTGTCGAGCGGGATCAGGCGGCCCCCGCCTGCGAGGTGCGGCGGGTCGTAGGCGCGGCAGAACATCCGGCCGACTTCGGGGTCCCAGGGCAGCACCTGGAACGTCTCGGGGTCCGGAAGCCCCCAGAACTCGTGCGCATCGACGCCGCCTCCGATGAGCTCGCCCTCTCGGCTCGTCTGCAGGTCGGTGAGCGCGGTGCGGTGGAACGCGATGCCCTTGCCGAGCATGCGCTCGAAGTGCTCGGCTGGCACGACCTTCGCGATCGTGCGGCTGCCGAGCGTGGGCACCATGTAGTAGATGTATCTGACGCCGGTCTCGCGGATGCGCTCGCCGAGCGCCGCGAGCGCCTCGGGGCGCAGATTCTCCTCGCGGTGCCGCGAGAACGCGGAATCGTCGTCGAGGATCTCGCGCAGCGCGGCGCCGAAGCTCCCGCCGGTGGAGAGATCAGACATGGGTGGATCCTTTCGTCGTTGGAAGGTACGGGGCGATGCAGCGGGGTCAGCGGACGGAGAACTCGATCGGAAGTCGGATCGGGCCGTGGTTCCCTGAATCGGGGAGCCACTCGTCCCCTCCGGGGCACCTCACGTCGGTGATGGCCTGCGCGAGCAACGGCAGCGCAACGCTCATGTCGGCGCGGGCGATGTAGTGCCCGATGCACTTGTGCACGCCTCCGCCGAAGGTGTGGTGCTGCTTCCGGCTCGGCACGTGGATGTCGATCTCGGGATCCGGGTAGGCCTCGGGGTCCGTGCCGCTCGACATCGTGAAGAGGTGCACCGTCGTGCCCTTCGCGATCCGCAGACCGTTGAACTCGAAGTCCTCGTTCGCCTCGCGAGTCACCCACCGCGTCGTCGGGTTCACGCGCAGGCCCTCCTCGAGCGCCGGCCGCGTGAGGCGCTCCGGGTCGGCGGCGAGCGCGTCCCACTGATCGGGATGTCGCATGAACGTCTGGAGCAGCAGACCGAGCTGGTTGCGAGTCGTGTCCATGCCGCCGAACAGCATGAGCACGAGCGCGTTCCTGAGCTCTTCGCCGCTCAGCGCGTCCCCGTCCTGGAGTGATGCCTGCAGGAGCGTCGAGACCATGTCGTCCCCGGGGCGCTCGCGACGCTCCTCGATGAGCTTCTCCACGAACTCGTAGAGCTCGTGGACGGCGTGGTCGACGCGCTCGATGTCCTCCTTGATCGTGACGCTCAGCGCATGCCCGACCGTATTCGCACGGGAGGCGATGAACGGCCAGTGCTCGTGCGGCAGGCCCATCATGGCGCAGAGCGCGCGGGTCGCGAACGGTTCGGAGAAGTCGGCGACGAACTCGATCGACTCGCCGCGTTCCCGCTTGTCGAGCATGCCGGCGATCAGCTCTTCCGCGAGTGCGCGGAACTCGGGTTCGAGGCGACGCGCCATGAGCGGCGAGAACGCGGGGTTCAGCAGGCGCCGGATGCGGTCGTGCTCGTCGCCCTCGAGCACGAGGAGGTTCCGGGTCCACCAGTCGTAGAAGACCCCCGAGTGCACCCCGTGGTGGTCCGGCCACTTCGCGCTGCCCTGGTTGAGGCTCGCGTGCTTGAGCAGCGCCGTGACCTCCGCGTAGCGGAGCACGCCGATGCCGTAGTTCGTCTCGGCGTACCAGCTGCGGCTGCGCGCATCGCGCACGGCCTCGGAATTCATCGCGAACTCCGGCGATGAGATGTCGAGGTATGGAATCGTCGCCGATCCCGCCTGTTCCGTCATTCGTACTCCTTCGTCGAACGGGGTCGGTCCGCAATCGGTTCCGACAGTAAATAAGTTACTCATGAATGTTTTAATACTCAATAGCTAAAAAGGATTTGACCCGGAGTATCGTCAAACTGAAGAATTAATCATTCACAGAACGACTTTTAACGATACACTGGTGCCCGACCGGCGCGCACCGCAGCTGCGCCGGAATCGCCCGAACTCGCGAAGGAGCAGCGATGACCGATACTCGGACGCCGAAGATCGCCATCGTGGGGAGCGGCCCGTCGGGCTGCTATCTCGCGCAGGCCCTGCTCAGGTCGATCCCCGAGTGCGAGATCGCCATGCTCGACCGGCTGGTCTCCCCCTACGGCCTCGTCCGGTACGGGATCGCCGCCGATCACCAGCACACCAAGGCGATCTCGCGCCAGTTCGACCGGCTCTTCGCGCACCCGGGCGTCCGCTTCGTCGGCAACGTCGAGGTCGGCCGCGACGTCTCGCTCGACGAGCTGCGCGCCTGCTTCGACGCGGTCGTACTCGCGACCGGACTGACACGCGACCGCGGGCTCGGCATCCCCGGCTCCGACCTCGACGGCGTCCACGGCGCCGGTGCGATCATCCGAGCGCTCAACGCGCACCCCGACTCCCCCGAGCGGCTTCCCGAACTCGGTTCCGACGTGGTCGTCGTTGGGGCGGGCAACGTGGCGCTCGACGTGCTCCGCTTCCTCGTGAAGGGCCCGGACGATTACGACGGCAGCGACGTGTCCGACACCGCCCTCGACTCCTACCTCGCCGCCCCCGCGCACCGGGTGACCCTCGTCAGCCGCTCCGCTCTCCCTGCCTCGAAGGGCGATCCGCAGATGCTGCGCGAGCTCGCGCAGCTCCCCCGGGCGACGTACCGGTGCGTCGACTCCGCGGAGCCCGAGCCGGGGGTCGACTGCGAGCTCGATCGCACCGCCGCGGCCCGAGTCGACGCCGTCGCGGCCCTCACCGCGGCCGACCGACCGAGCGCCCCGGGGCCCGATGTCTCGCTCCGCTTCGGCTGGACCCCGGTCCGGATCCTCGGATCCGGGGCGGTCGAGGGCGTGGAACTGGCGCGCGGCGACGCGGTCGCCGTCGTCCCGGCGACCGCTGTCGTCTCGGCGATCGGCTTCGACCCCGCCGCCGACGCGCTCTCCTCGCTGATCGCGGCGCTCGGCCCGGATTCCGCGAGCGGACGCATCGAGACGGGCCTCTACCGCACGGGATGGGCGCAGCGCGGCCCCCGCGGGGCCATTCCCGAGAACCGCGGGTACGCCCGGCTCGTCTCGGACGAGATCGCCTCCGACCTCGCCGACGGTTCGCTCCCGGTCGTCGCCGATCGGTCGGGTTTCACCGGGCTTCCGCCCGAAGTCCTCGCCCGCGCGATCGATTTCGAGCAGTGGCTGGTGCTCGAGGCGCACGAGCGGAAGATCGCGACCCCGGCCCGAGCGCGCAGGAAGCACCCCGACCACTCGCGCATGGCGATCATCGCCCGTGGCGCAGCGCACACCGATCGATGATCGATCAGCAGAAAGGAACCCCATGAAATTCACCGTCCTCTACGGCACCGAATCGGGCAATGCGGAGCTCATCTCCGAAGACCTCGCCGAGGCGCTCCGCGAGCAGCACGACGACGTCGAGGTCGCCGATCTGCAGGACACCGACCCGATGTCCTTCGACCCCGATCGGTTCTACCTGATCGTGTGCTCGACGCACGGCGAGGGCGACCTTCCGCTCTCCGCGGCCCCGTTCGCAGAGGCGTTCGATGCCGTGCAGCCCGACCTCTCGGGGGTGCGATATGCGATGTTCGGTCTCGGCGACACCTTCTACGAGGAGACGTACAGCCAGGGCAGCGAGCACATCGACCGCCGCCTGGCCGCGCAGGGCGCCGAGCGCATCGGGGAGTACGGCCGCCACGACGCCTCGTCGTGGACGATCGGCAGCGACGCGGCGCTCGAGTGGCTCCCCCGCGTCCTGGAGGCGGCTGCCGCGCCGGTCTGAGCCGGGCACGGGATTGGACGCCCGCGCCGCCTTGCCTGGCGGCGCGGGCGTCCGCCCCTATCCGGCGGCGCGGGAGACGAGCGCCGCGAAGATCCGAGCGCGGTCGCGCGCGTCGGCCTGCGGCTCCTCGGGATGCCACTGGACGCCGACGACCCAGCCGGCTTCCCGGTGCTCGGTGCCCTCGACGATCCCGTCGCGCGCCCGCGCGGTCGCCCGCAGCGCCGGCGCGACTTCGCCCACCGCCTGATGGTGGCCGTTGCGCACGACGACGTGCTCGCGGCCGAGGACCGCCGCGATCCTCGATCCCGGCTCGAGGACCACTTCCTCATCGATGAACAGCGGATCGCCGTCGCCGCGATGGGTCTCCCAGGCGGCGATGTCGGGGATCAGCGTGCCGCCGAACGCCACGTTGAGCAGTTGCGACCCCCGGCAGATCGCGAGGGTCGGCAGGTCCCTCGCCACGGCCTCGCGGATCACTCCGATGCAGAACTCATCGGCCCGCCGGTCCACGCCGTACTCGTTCTCGGGCGGCGGCCCCTGCCGGTCGTAGCAGGCGCCGTCCACGTCCCCTCCGCCGAGCATGATCACACCGCGGGCGCCGTCGAGCGCCGCCGCGACGCCTCCGAGCGGTTCCGGGCCGGCCGCGGAATCGACGAGCCTCGGGCGACCGCCGGCGGCTCGGACCGCCGAGAAGGCGATCCGCGTGAACTCGTCCTGCAGCGCGTGCGCGGCGCGGTCCATCCCCGGGAACGTCAGCGAGACCACCATCGGGATGATCGGGCCATCCGGTTCCTCCCCCGCATGATCGAGGAATGGGGTTGGGTCGACGCGGAAGTCGGTCATTCGGTGTCCTTTCGACGGATCGGTGCCGGGCTGCCGATCGATCGGCAGCCCGGCACCGGGTGGGAGGGGCGCCCGCCCCGCTACTGCACGGAGCGGATCACTGCACGGGGCGGATCACTGCACGGACCCGATCCGGATCGGACCGCTCGCGTCGGCGGCCGGCGCGTCTCCGCGGCGGTACGCCTTCGAGACGAGCATGTAGATCCAGCCGAAGGCGATCACGCCGACAGTCGTCATGACGAGGAGGTAGTCCTCGGCCCACCCGCCCCCGGTCGGTCGCGGCCAGATGATGTTGACGACCGCGGCGACGCCCCAGACGAGGGCGATGATGTTGACGAGGTACGCCCAGGAGCCGAGGCGGAACTTGCCTGCGGGCCGCCAGCCGAGGAACCGGGCGCGCAGAGCGGCCAGGACGACCATCTGGAACCCGATGTAGATGCCGACGGTGCCGAACCCGACCATTGCCGTCAGCGCGTCCTCCAGTAGCAGCGAGAGCACGATGACCGCAGCGGGGAAGCAGGCCGCCGCCAGGAGCGCGTTGTGCGGGACGTGGCGCTTCTCGTTGAACGCGGAAAGGAACTGCGACGCGGGCAGGAACCCGTCTCGTCCCATCGAGTAGATGAGGCGGCTCGCCGCGGCCTGGAGGCTCGTGATGCACGAGATGAATGCGACGACGATGACGAACATCACGATCGGGAAGATGGGTCCGAAGGCCTCGTGGAGCAGCTCCCCGATCGGATCGGAGACCTCGCCGCTCGCGACGGCCTGGAAGTCGGGCACGGCCAGCACGAGCGAGAACACGAGCAGGTTCGCCGCGAAACCGCCGATGTAGAGCGTCATGCGCATCGCCTTCGGCACGCGCACGCTGGGATTCTTGATCTCCTCCGCGACATCGCCGTTCGCTTCGAAGCCGTAGTAGGCGAACATGCCGATGAGCGCGGCGGCCGCGAACGCCCCGAGATACCCTCCCGGCGCATCGTTGCCGATGCCCTGGTTGTCGAACAGCACCGACAGGTCGTGCTGGCGCCCGAACAGCAGGAGGTATCCCCCGATGACGACGGCACCGATCATCTCCGCGATCAGCCCGACGGTCGCGGCCAGGCTCAGGACCCGGGTTCCCGAGAAGTTCAGGATCGTTGCCACGACCAGCGTGCCCAACGCGATGAGCACGATACCGCCGGAGTCGAGCACCCCGCCGAAGATCGAGGCCACGAACGGCGAGGCCCCGTAGGCGACCGCCGCGATCGTTCCGACGAGCGCGACCACGTAGATCCACCCGTTCATCCAGGCCCACTTGCGGCCCCAGAGTCGCCGGGACCACGGGTAGACCCCGCCTGCGACCGGATAGTTCGAGACGACCTCTCCGAAGACCAGCGCCACGAAGAACTGTCCGACGAGCGCGATGACGAGCGCCCAGGCCATGGGCGGTCCCGCCTGCCCGAGGGAGATCGCGAACATCGAGTAGACCCCTGCGATCGGTGAGAGATAGGTGAATCCGAGAGAGACGTTGCCCCAGAAGCTCATCTCTCGCTTGAAGGTCGTGTCGTAGGAGTAGCCGAGGGAGGCGAGATGCGCCGCGTCCTCGTCGTGCTCCACGACGTCGTTGTGCTCTGTCATAGTCGCTCAGTACTCCCTCGTACATCAGCCGTTGATCGCCTCCCGGAAGACTTCAGCACCGGGAAGACTGATTACAACTTACATATGAATGTTTTACATGGCAAGCAATCATTACTATCCGACGGCGCGCAGGCGCTATTGAGTCTGCATTAGATTCACTCGTGCATGAATAACGGGACCCGGATGCCCTCGAGGCGGAAGGTCGTCGCAGCGACCGGCCCGAAGCCGTGAGCCGGCCCGCGCGGGACCGTCGGGCACCGGCGAGTGCCGCCGGCACCCGAGTCGCACGCGCGGTTCAGGCGCGACGCGGCAGCGAGAGCACGGCGAGCGAGGCGCCGATCAGACCGATCCCGCACAGTCCGAGCACCCCGAGCCGCTCCCCGACGACGGCCCAGGCGAGCAGTGCTGCGACCGCGGGCTCGGCGAGGGTCAGCACGGTGGCCGTGCGCGCCGCCACGGTGCGCAGGCCGGCGCCGAACCACAGATAGCCGAGGAACATGGGCACGATCGCCATGTAGCCGCCGACCGCCAGATCGCGCGCATCGGAGAGGAACGGGCCCCCGGTCACGACGAGCACCGGCACGAGCAGGAGCCCTCCGATGCCGAACACCGCACCCATCGCCGAGCGCGAGCCGGCTCCGGCGTTCATGAGTCGGCGCGCGGCCCAGGTGTAGAGCGCGTAGGAGGCGCCGGCGACGAGCGCCAGTGCGATCCCGAGCGGCCCCTGGCCGCCGCCGCCAGCGGCGCCGTCGGCGCTGAGCAGCACCGTACCCGCGATACCGAACGCCGCGCTGGTCACCCAGCGCCGATCGAGCGGGACTCCGTCGATCGCGCGTTCGAGCACGGCCGCGAAGATCGGGCCGGAGGCGAGGGCGACCACCGTTCCCACCGCAACGCCGGCGAGGTGCATGCCCGCGTAGAACGCCAGCGGGTACACCGCGACCGACACCGCGCCGAGCGCGAGAACGCCCGGACGCGCGCGCAGCAGCGCGGCGTCCCGAAGCAGGGGGCGGATCGCGACGAGCGCCTGCAGCAGGCCCCCGATCCCCATCGCCGCCGATCCGATCGCGATCGGCCCCGCGTGCGGTGCGAAGGTCGCCGCGGTGCCGGTCGTCCCCCAGAGCACTGCGGCGGCGAGCACGAACCACGCTCCCCCGCGCGTTCCGCTGCCACCCTGCATGCCGCTATGCTACTCGGCATTGGACCATACCATGTCACACCCCACAGGAGGCGAGCAGATGCGTCACGCACCCCCGGAGATCGCGACGACCGACTACCACACGGCGGGCGAGCCGTTCCGCATCGTGCACGAGGGGGCCCCGATCCCCCGGGGCGGGACCGTCGCCGAACGGCGCATCGCCGCGATCGGGAACGACGACGGGGCCGATTCGGTGCGCCGCCTGCTCTGCCAGGAACCGCGCGGCCACGCCGACATGTACGGGGGCTTCGTCGTGCCCGCCGACGACCCGGGCGCCCACTTCGGCGTGCTGTTCTGGCACAAGGACGGCTTCTCGACGGCCTGCGGGCACGGCACCATCGCGCTCGGCGTCTGGGCAACGGACACGGGACTCGTCGAGAGCGACCCGGACGGCGTGACCGAGGTGCGCATCGATGTCCCCTCGGGCCGGGTCTCGGCGCTCATCGAGCGCAGCGGCGGCGATCTCGTGCGCGCGACGTTCCGGAACATCCCGTCGCACGCGATCGCCCGCGGGATCCCGGTCGCGACCTCCCGCGGCACGGTGCACGCCGACCTCAGCTTCTCCGGCGCGATCTACGCCTCGGTGCGCGCCGCGGATCTGGGCCTGTCGGTCGACCCCTCGCACTACGCCGACCTGATCGCGCTCGGCCGAGAGATCAAGTGGGCGCTGAACGACGCCCCGCAGGCGCAGCACGCGGCGGATCCGCGCCTCTCGGGCGTCTACGGGACGATCCTCTGGGACGATCTCGGCGCCGGCGCCTGCGGCCCGCGCCAGCGCAATGCGACGGTCTTCGCGGACGGCGAGGTCGACCGCAGCCCCTGCGGGTCAGGCACGGGAGCGCGCGTCGCGCTGCTCGCGGACTCGGGCGAGCTCGGACCCGACCAGGTGCTCGAGCACCGGTCCATCGTCGACACCGAGTTCTCGGCATCCTGGGCCCCCGGCCCGGCGGACGGGACGGTGATCCCGTCGGTCTCGGGGGCGGCGTACCGCACCGGCGAGCACCGCTTCACCCTCGACCCGCGCGACCCGGTCGGAGCCGGATTCGTGCTGCGCTAGACCGGAAGGCCGCACCGGGCTCCGGCCGACACCCCGCAGGGCACCGGCCCACTACTGGCCCGTCGAGACGGCATCCGCCCCGATGCCGTCTCGACGGGCCAGTAGTGGGCCGGCGACGACGGGCATCGCATCGCACCGCACCGCATCGCACCGGCGGCGAGCACGATTGCACGCACCCGCCCACCGTGCTACTGTGTGCAATGTCACACGCTATAGCGAAGTCGCCGCGGCGCCGGACACACACCTCGACCACTTGAAAGGATCCCCGAATGACCGCTCAGAAGCCCTGGCACGGTGTCATCGTCGCCACCGCCCTCCCCTTCAACGAGGACCTCTCGGTCGACTACGACGGCTTCGCGAAGCACGTCGCCTGGCTTGCAGAGAACGGCTGCGACGGCGTCGCGCCCAACGGCTCGCTCGGCGAGTACCAGAACCTCAGCGACGTCGAGCGCGCCGAGGTCATCCGGGTCGCCTGCGACGCGGCTCCGGAAGGATTCAACGTCATGGCGGGTGTCGGCGCGTACGGGGCCCGTCAGTCCGCGCACTGGGCCGAGCAGGCCGCAGAGGCCGGCGCCACGAGCGTCATGCTGCTGCCCCCGAACATCCACCGCTCGAACCACGACCAGGTCAAGCACCACTACGCGACGGTCGCCTCCGTCGGGCTCCCCGTCGTGGGCTACAACAACCCGATCGACACCAAGGTGGACCTGGTGCCGTCGCTCATCGCCGACATCTTCAACGCAGGCAACATGGTCGGCGTCAAGGAGTTCTCGGGCGACCCGCGTCGCATCTACGAGATCAAGGAGCTCGTGCCCGACATCGACATCCTCATCGGCACCGACGACACGGTGCTCGAGGTCGGCCTCGCCGGCGCCGTCGGCTGGGTCTCGGGCTACCCCAACGCGATTCCGCAGTCCTGCATCGAGCTCTACCGCCTCTGCACCTCGGGCAACGTCGAGGATCTGGTCCGCGGCCAGGAGATCTACCGCGATCTGCACTCGCTGCTGCGCTGGGATTCCAAGACCGAGTTCGTCGAGGCGATCAAGCTGTCCATGGACGTGCTCGGTCTGAAGGGCGGCGCCTGCCGCCCGCCGCGAAACGGCCTGTCCGCCGAGCTGACCGAGCGCATCATCGCCGACACGAAGGCGGCTGCGGCGAAGGGCTACGACAAGTAGTCCGCGGTCGGTGGGGCGGGTCATAGGATCGGGCCGTGAAGCGGATCCCATGACTCGCCCGCTCCCCGCTCGAGCGCGGAGCACGGCTCCCGCCCGGCGGGCATTCAACGGAAGGAAGCATCCATGCGCAGCAGTCGCGTCTACCACGCCGTCGACTCGCACACCGAGGGCATGCCGACCCGGGTGATCACCGGCGGCGTCGGCGTGATCCCCGGCAGGACGATGGCGGAGCGCCGCACCTGGTTCATCGAGCACAACGACGCGCTCCGCGAGCTGCTCATGTTCGAGCCGCGAGGGCACGCGTCGATGAGCGGAGCGATCCTGCAGCCGCCGACGCGCGAGGACTGCGACTGGGGAGTGCTCTACATCGAGGTGTCCGGCCTGCTGCCCATGTGCGGGCACGGCACGATCGGCGTCGCGACCGTGCTCGTGGAGACCGGCATGGTCCCCGTGACCGAGCCCGTCACCACCATCCGCCTCGACACGCCCGCGGGCCTCGTCGTCGCCGAGGTCGCGGTGACCGACGGCCACGCCGACAGCGTCACCATCACCAACGTGCCCGCGTTCTCGGAGCGGCTCGACGCGACTGTCGAGGTCCCCGGGCTCGGAACGGTCGCGTACGACCTCGCATTCGGCGGCAACTTCTACGCGATCGTCGACCTCGAGTCGCTGAGTCTCGACGGACGACGCGTCGAGTGGCGCGAGGACCGGTCGAACCAGGCCGATCTGCTCGCTGCGGGACTCGCGATCATGGACGCGATCAATGCCTCCGACGAACCGGTGCACCCCGAGCGCGACGACATCCGCGGCTGCCATCACGTCTACCTGCGCGCCCCCGGATCGACCGCCGAGCGCTCCCGGCACGCGATGGCCATCCATCCCGGCTGGTTCGACCGCTCCCCCTGCGGCACCGGAACGAGCGCGCGCATGGCCCAGCTCCACGCCCGCGGCGAGCTGGCCCTCGACACCGACTTCATCAACGAGTCCTACATCGGGTCCCGCTTCGTGGGCCGTCTCGTCGCCGAGACCGAGGTCGCCGGCCGGCCGGCCGTGATCCCGACCATCACGGGCCGCGCCTGGATCACCGGAACGGCCCAGTACATGCTGGATCCGAGCGATCCCTTCCCGAGGGGGTTCCTGCTGTGACCGCGATCCCGTACTTCGACGCGGACGCCGTGCGCGCAGCGCTGCCGTTCGCGCGCGCCATCCGCGCGATCGAGGAGGGCCTCCGCGGCGGCGTCGACCCCGAATCAGACGGGCCGCGCCTGTTCAGCCCGGCGCCGAACGGCGAGTTCCTGCTCATGCCGGCCCAGGGCGCCGAGTTCAGCGGGCTCAAGGCGCTCACGGTCGCACCGCAGAACCCCGCGCGCGGTCTCGCCAAGATCCAGGGACTCTACGTGCTCTACAGCTCGGACGACCTCGCTCCCGTCGCCGTCATGGAGGGCGCCTCGCTCACCGCGATCCGCACGCCCGCCGTGACGCTCGCGGCCGTCAGGCACCTCGCGCGCGCGGCCGACGAGGCCGACCGTCTTCCGGAGCGGCCCCGGATACTCGTCTACGGCGCGGGGGTTCAGGCGGCCGGCCACATCTCGGCGGCGCTCGTCGACTTCCCCGACGCACGCTTCGACGTCGTCGGGCGCAGCCCCGAGAGGGTCGCGGCGCTCAGCGCGCGGTTCGCGGAGCTCGGCATCCGCGATCGCGGAGGCGACCCGGAGGCGGCGGTCGCCGAGGCCGACGTGATCATCTGCACGACGAGCTCGAGCACCCCGCTCTTCGACGGGTCGCTGGTGCGCGACGGGGCGATCGTCGCGGCGACGGGCACGCACGGCCGCGAGCTGCGCGAGGTCGACGACGCGCTCGTGCGCCGCTCCGACATCGCGGTCGAGGGCCGCGGATCGGCCCGGCGCGAGAACGGCAACCTCGCCACGGCGCTCACCGACGCCGACTGGGCGGCATCGACCGCACCCGCGAACCTCAGTGAGCTCGTGACCGGTGACATGACACGCCGACGCGGAGCCCCCGCCTTCTACACCGGCGTCGGAATGTCGTGGGAGGATTTGATCTGCGCGGCCGTTGTGTTCGCCGAGGGCCGGCATGACCTCGGCCGCTGAGACCCAGCAGATGAGGAGCCGCCATGCCATCGACCACGCCTGAGCACGCACCGGAGACGCGGCTCACGCCGCTGACGCGACCCCTGAACCTCCGCGAGACCGTGCTCGAGCAGCTGCGGACCGCCATCGTCACGGGCCGCCTGCCCGAGGGCGAGGTCGTCTCCGCCCCCATGCTCGGCCAGTCGCTCGGGGTCTCCGCGACGCCCGTGCGCGAGGCCATGATGGACCTCGCGCGCGAGGGCCTCGTGGAGACGATCAAGAACAAGGGCTTCCGCATCACGAGCATGAGCGACAAGGATCTCGACGACCTCGCCCAGATCCGCCTCATGCTCGAGCCGCCGGCCATGCGCTTCGTCGCGGGCAGCGTCTCCGACGCCGCGATCGCGGACCTGACCCGGCTCGCCGACGCCTGCCTGCGGGCGGCGGAGCGCGAGGACCTCGAGGAGTACCTCCGCGACGACCGCGATTTCCACGCGCTGGCGCTCTCGCTGACCGGCAACTCGCAACTCGTCGACCTCGCGACTTCGCTGCGCACGCGCACCCGCCTCTACGGCATCGGCCTGCTCGCCCGAGAGGGCCGGCTCGCCGACAGCGCGCGCGAGCACCACGCGCTGATCGCGCTGCTCGCCGCGGGCGACGGAGCGGGCGCCGAACGCCTGCTGCACGACCACATTTCCCACGCCCGATCCATCTGGGCGACCGGCGACGGTGCCGGTGGGACCGACCGGGACCCCGATACGGAAACATGACGCGAACGTCCGACATCATCATCATCGGCGCCGGGATCATCGGCGCCGCCACCGCCTACTTCGCCACGCGCGCGGGGCTCACGGTCACGGTGGTGGAACGGGATCTCCCCGCGAGCGGCACGAGCTCGCGGTGCGAGGGGAACATCCTGGTGTCGGACAAGGAGCTGGGCCCCGAGCTCGAGCTCACGAACCTCTCGCTCGGCCTCTGGCGCGGCGAGCTCGCCGAGTTCGGGCACCTCTGGGAGTTCGAGAGCAAGGGCGGGATCATCGTCGCATCGCGGGAGTCGAGCCTCGCCTCCCTCGAACGGTTCAGCGCGTCGCAGCGCGCGTTCGGCATCCGTTCGGAGCGGCTCGATCCGGAGCAGCTGCGCGCCCACGAGCCCCACATCACCGATCGCGCGCTCGGCGCGGCCTACTACCCCGATGACAGCCAGGTGCAGCCGGTGCTCGCGGCATCGCATCTGCTGCGACTCGCACGCGCCGGGGGCGCCGAGCTCGTCGTCCGAGCACCCGTCACGGGCTTCCTGCGCAGCGGCGAGCGCATCGTCGGCGTCCGCACCCCCCGCGGCGACCTCCGCGCCGGCGCGGTGGTGAACGCGACGGGCACGTGGGCCAGGGGACTCGGCGAACTCGCCGGCGTCGAGGTGCCGGTGCTCCCCCGTCGAGGCTTCGTGATGGTGACCGAGCGGCTCCCGCCGATGGTGCACCACAAGGTGTACGCGGCCGAGTACGTCGACAACGTCGGCAGCTCCGATGCGGGTCTCCAGGCGTCGCCCGTCGTCGAGGGCACCCCCGCCGGCACGATCCTCATCGGCTCGAGCCGGGAACGGGTCGGGTTCGACTCCGCGGTGAGCACGGAGGCGCTCCGCACCATCGCACGGAACGCGGTCTCCCTGTTCCCCTTCCTCGAGCGCACGCGGATCCTGCGGCACTACCACGGGTTCCGGCCCTACTGCCCGGACCACCTGCCCGTCATCGGCCCCGACCCGCGCGCGCCCGGGCTCTGGCACGCCGCGGGGCACGAGGGCGCGGGGATCGGCCTCGCCGCGGGCACCGGCAAGCTGCTCGCCCAGGCGCTCACCGGCGAGGCCACCGCGATTCCCCTCGATCCGTTCCGCCCCGAGCGTTTCGGCGACGACGCGACCGTAGGCGGAACCGACGGACCGGCCGCCCGGGCCCCCGGGTCGGGATCGTCCCCCGCAGAGAGGAAGACCGCATGACCGACGCATCGCCAGCTCCGGGCACCCGCGGCCGCCCGCGCGCCGACGAGACCGTCAGCGCCGCGTTCGAGGGCGCGCCGCTCGAGGCTCCGGCGGGCGCGAGCGTCGCAGCAGCCCTCATCTCGACGGGGCGCACCTCCTGGCGCGACAGCAGGGAAGGCGCTCCGCGCGGGCTCTTCTGCGGGATCGGCGTCTGCTTCGACTGCATCGTCGAGATCGACGGCGAGTCCGGGCAGCGCGCCTGCATGGTGCCGCTGCGCGACGGCATGGACGTGCGCCGCGACCGGGGCGCCCGGGGCTCGGATGGGCCCGGCGACGACCGCGACCCCGGGGCGGCCCCGGACGGAGCGAAAGCCGCGGGCGACGGAGCGGGCGCAGCGGGCGACGCCGCGGAAGACGGACGGAGCGGGGAATGAGCGGGGCACCGGAGGGGACGAGGCCGACCGGGCGCGTCCCCGAGTACGACGTCGCGATCGTCGGCGCGGGGCCCGCTGGGCTCGCAGCGGCGTGCGCGGCGCTGGCAGAGAGCGCGAGCGTCGTCGTGATCGACTCGGCGGAGCAGCCGGGAGGGCAGTTCTGGCGGCACCGCTCGGAGGCGGCGGGCGTCGCGGACGACGGCGCGCTGCACCACGGGTGGGGCGAGTACCTCGACCTGCGAGCCGGCTTCGATCGCGGGATCGCCGCAGGTCGTCTGGTCCATCACTCCGCGACGACGGCCTGGATGACCCGGGCCGAGGCCGATGGGCGCTTCACCGTGTTCCTCGCCCCCGCGCACGGCGCCGGCGCGTCGCAGACCCCCTCGGTGCGGGCGGTGCGACTCGTCCTCGCGACCGGAGGCTACGACCGGCAGCTCCCCGTGCCCGGCTGGGATCTCCCTGGCGTCATGGCCGCGGGCGGGATCCAGGGCTTCGTCAAGCAGAACGGGATGCTGCCCGGCCGGCGGTTCGTGATCGCAGGCACTGGCCCGTTCCTGCTGCCGGTCACCGCCAACATCCTGCAGTCGGGCGGCGACGTCGCCGCCGTCTGCGAGTCTGCGTCGCTCGCGGGCTGGCTCCCCCGCGCCCACCGCGCCGCCGGGGTCCCGGCGAAGGCCGTCGAGGGCGCCGGCTATGCCTGGACGTTCCTCCGGCACCGCGTTCCCTACCGCGTCCGAACCGTGATCACGGAGATCCTGGGCGACGGTCGAGTCGAGGCCGTGCGGATCGCGCGGGTGCGCGGAGACGGCTCAGAGGCACCCGGGAGCGCCCGGATCATCAAGGACGTCGACGGCGTGGGCCTCGGCTGGGGCTTCACGCCGCAGCTCGAGTTGGCGGTGCAGCTCGGCGCGGCGACGCGTCAGGACGTCGACGGCTCGCTCGTCGCCGTCGTGGATGCCGGACAGCGCTCCTCCGTCCCCGGCCTGCTGCTCGCGGGAGAGCTCACGGGCGTCGGCGGCGCCGTGCTCGCGGTGCTCGAGGGCCGGGTCGCGGGCCGCGTCGCGGGTTCGGAGGCCCGCGCGCACGCGGCCGGCATGGGCGCAGGACCCCGCGCGCACGCGGCCGCGGCGACTCCGGGCGAGCTGCGGGCGATCGGGCGCCAGCGCGCCTTCGCCGAGGCGATGCACCTCGCGCACCCGGTCCCCGAGGGGTGGGCGGAGCGCACGCGGGACGACACGATCGTGTGCCGCTGCGAGGATGTGCGCGTCGGCGCGGTCCGAGAGACGTCGCGCTCGCTCGCGGGGGCCGACACGCGCACGCAGAAGGGGATCACCCGCGCCGGAATGGGCTGGTGCCAGGGCCGCGTGTGCGGGTTCGCGGTGTCGTGCCTCTCGACGAGTGCCGAAGCGCCAGGGACCGAGCGCCCGGACGCCGAAGCGCCCGCAGGCACGGCCGGCGGCGGGCGCCGGCCATCGGCGACGGTACCCGCGGCGGACTCGCTCGCCCAGGCCGCCAAGCGTCCGATCGCCCAGCCGATCCCGCTCGGCGCCCTGCTCGACCTGGAGGGATGAGGCCGCGACCGCATCGGAAGCCTCGAAGCCGCCGCCCGGCTCCCACGGGCCGCGGTGCGCCGACCCGATCCGCCTCCCCCGACATGGGATCGACCCCGATGCCATATCCGAGGGAGGGAGGTCGGAGACTTCGGCGGGCCGCTGCCGGACGATGTCGCGCCTGTCGGAGAGTGGATCGGCCGGAGAGTGGATCGGCCGGAGATATGCGATCGGCCGAACATACCCTCGCCAGGGGCCGAAACGCCATATGTTCGGCCGATCGCATATCTCCGGCTGATCGCTCGCCGGCATCCGCGCTTCCTCACGAGTCCGACGCCCGCCCGGAACCCGCTCGCACCCGTCTGCCCACTCCTGTTCCGCCGAGATGGCATCAGTCCCGATGCCATCTCGACGGAACAGGAGTGGGTCGAGCGCACGGCACCGCGCCGGGCCAGACCGCACCGGAGCGCACGTCACCGCACGGCACCGGACCTCGGCTCCCCCGAAGACGACGCGGCGGGGGCGGGAGCGCATCCGCGCCCCCGCCCCCGCCCCCGCTCCCGTCCCTGCGGCGTGCGGGCTCAGGCGCCCAGGTAGGCCTCGATGACGCGAGGATCCTCGGCGAGCTCGGCGGCGGGGCCCTCGAGCGTGACCCGCCCCGAATCGAGCACGTAGGCGCGGTGCGCGATCTTCAGCGCGGCCTTCGCGTTCTGCTCGACGAGCAGAATGGTCGTCCCCTGCGCGTTGATGGCGCTGATGATCTCCATCACTTGCTTCACGACGAGCGGGGCGAGCCCCATCGAGGGCTCGTCCAGCAGCAGCAGCTTCGGCCCGCCGACGAGCGCCCGGCCGAGTGCGAGCATCTGCTGCTCACCGCCCGAGAAGGTGCCGCCCTGCTGGTCGCGGCGTTCGGCGAGCCGGGGCATCAGCTCGTAGGCATGGTCCGCCCGCTCGTTGATGAGCTTCTGGTCCTTGACGAGGTACCCGCCGAGCAGCAGGTTCTCGTGCACCGTCATGGTCGAGAAGATCCGGCGGCCCTCGGGGATGTGGAGCAGGCCCGCGCCGACGATGTCCCATGGCTGCAGCTTCGTGAGGTCGTGCGAGCCCCAGCGCACCGCACCGCTCTTCGCCCGGACGAGGCCCGAGATCATCGACAGGGTCGAGGTCTTCCCTGCGCCGTTGTTGCCGAGCAGCGACACGATCTCGCCCTCGCGCACCTCGAGGCTGAGGTCGCGCAGCGCGTGCACCCGGTTGTAGTAGAGCTCGACGTGCTCGAGCGTCAGTGTGGTCATTCTTCCTCCTCGCCGAGGTAGGCCGCGATGACGACCGGGTTCTGCTTGATCTCGGCCGGCGTTCCGTCCGCGATCTCCTTGCCGTAGTTCAGCACGACGATCCGCTCCGAGACCTCCATCACGAGGCCCATGTCGTGCTCGATGAGCACGATGCTGACCCCGAGGTCCCGGATCCTGCGGATGAGGCCCATGAGCTCGTTCTTCTCGCTGTGGTTCAGCCCGGCCCCCGGCTCGTCGAGCAGGATGAGCTTCGGCTGCGTCGCGAGCGCTCGGGCGATCTCGACGCGGCGCTGCTCGCCGTACGGCAGCTGCGTCACGAGCAGCTCGTCGTCGGCGCGGAACCCCACGAAGTCGAGCCACCCCCGCGCGTCCTCGGCGCACTGGGCCTCGCTGCGACGGTATCGCGGCGTGTGCAGCATCGCGTCGAAGACGTTCTGGCCGAGGTGCGAGTGCATCCCCGTCTTCACGTTCTCGAGCACGGTCATCTCCGAGAACAGCCGCACGTTCTGGAAAGTGCGCGCCATCCCCCTCGCGGTGATGTGCGACGGCTTCCTGCGCGTGATCTCCTCGCCGTCGAACACGACCGTGCCGGAGTTCGGCCGGTAGAACCCGGAGATGCAGTTGAACGCGCTCGTCTTGCCCGCGCCGTTCGGCCCGATCACCGAGACGATCTCGCCCTCGTGCACCTGGAAGGTGAGCCCGTCCACGGCCTTGATGCCGCCGAACGCGACGGCCAGGCCCTCCACCTCGAGCACGACCCTGCCGCTGCGCGCCGGGGGCGCATCGGCGACCGCCGCGCTCCGGTCGATGCCGCTCGCGTTCTGCTCGGTTCCGCTCATCGTCGGTCCCCCTTCCGCCCGTCCGGGGCGTCTGCGTCATCGGGCGCGTCGTCGTCCAGTTCGCCGACCACGCCGACGGCCGCCGTCGGCGGCACCTGCGGGATCTCCCGCTTCTTGAGGAACGGCAGCACCGCGGTGGCCGGCCAGATCCCCTTCGGGCGGAAGATCATCGCGACGACCAGCAGTACGCCGAAGATCAGGTACCGCCACTCCGAGAAGTCGCGCAGCGCCTCGGGTGCGAGCGAGACGAAGAGCGCGCCGAGGATGACGCCTGGCGTCGAACCCATGCCGCCGAGCACGACGGCCATGAGCACGAGCGCCGAGTAGAGGAACTCGAAGCTGTTCGGAGAGATCGCGCTGAGATGCCCCGCCATGAGCGTGCCGGCGAAGCCGCCCCAGACGGCGCCGATGATGTAGGCCATCAGCTTGGTCTTGTAGCCGTTGATGCCCATCGCCTCGCTCACGTCCTCGTCGTCGCGCACGGACTTCCAGGCGCGGCCGAGCTTGCCCTTGCCGAGTCTCGAGACCGCGACCACGGCGAGGCCGATGCCGATGAACAGCACGAAGTAGTAGAACAGGATCTTGGCGTTGAAGTGGATGCCCCCGATGTCGAGCCCGTCCGCGAAGGACCAGCCGAAGAACGACCAGGTCGGGATGCCGTGGATGCCGCTCGGACCGCCCGTGACCTGCAGGTTGTTCGCCGTGATGCGGATGATCTCGCCGAAGCCGAGCGTGACGATGGCCAGGTAGTCGCTGCGCAGACGCAGCGTCGGTCCGCCGATGATGAGGCCGGCCGCGATGCACGCGACGATCACCACGGGGATCGTCTCGAACATCGACATGCCGAACTGCGTCGTGAGGATTCCGCTCGTGTACGCGCCCACCGCCATGAATGCGATGAACCCGAGGTCGAGCAGACCGGCGTAGCCGACGACCACGTTGAGCCCCATCGCGAGGATCACGTAGATCATGGCCGACGTCAGGATCGAGATGATGTACGGCGTCGCGGTGATGAACGGGAGGACCGCCGCGCCGACGAACAGCACGAGGGCGACGATCCTCATGAAGCGCTCGGGTGCGAGCGGACCGGTCACGGCCGGGGGCCGTTCGATGAACGGCTTCGGCACCTCGAGGCGGTGCGGATTGGTGCTCGCCATGATCAGACCCTTTCCACCACGCGCTCGCCGAGGATGCCCGTCGGCTTGAATACCAGGAAGAGGATCAGGAAGCCGAACGCGAACACGTCGCGCCACTCGCCGCCGAACCAGTACGTGCCGAACGACTCGAGCAGGCCGAGCACCAGCCCGCCGATCATCGCGCCGTACAGATTGCCGATGCCTCCGATGACCGCAGCCGTGAACGCCTTGAGGCCGATCACGAAGCCCATCAGGAAGTCGATCGTGCCGTAGTAGGCCGCGGCCATCACCCCGGCCGCGCCCGCGAGCGCCGACCCGATGAAGAACGTGCGCGAGATGACGCGGTTGACGTTCACTCCCATGAGCAGCGACGCCTTCTGGTCGAGCGCGATCGCGCGCATCGCGCGCCCCTCCCGGGAGTGCATGACGTAGCGCTGCAGCAGGAACATGAGGATCGCGGCGACCAGCATGAGCACGACCTGCGGCATCGTGATCCGCGCCCCGAGGACCTCGATCGGAGACCCCTCGAGCCGGATCGGGAAGACCCGGGTGTTCGGCCCGAATATCTGCCTGACCGCGTACTCGAGCGTGAAGGAGACGCCCACCGCGGTGATGAGCGCCGCGAGCCGCGGGCTCGATCGCAGCGGTCGATAGGCGACGCGCTCGATGATCACTCCGATGCCGCCGGTGAGCAGCATCGTGATGAGCAGGACCAGCAGGAGCACGGGGATCGACCCCAGGCCGAACAACCCGGTGAAGCCGCCGAGGATCACGAACGCGAGGAACGACCCGAGCATGTACAGGTCGCCGTGCGCGAAGTTCAGCAGCTTGATGATGCCGTAGACCATGCTGTAGCCGAGCGCGACGAGCGCGTAGAACGCGCCGACGAAGAGCCCGTTCCAGATGAGTTGGAACATAGCGTGCCTCTCTCGTGAGCGGTGGCGGGGATCGTTCCCGGCCGAGGCCGGGAACGATCCCCGCCGCGTCCGCTCAGCCCTGGAGGTCGTCCTTCAGCACGAACGCGCCGCCGTCGCCGGTCGGCTCGACGATGACGAAGCCGCCGCCGAGTCGCGAGCCGTCGTCCGCGAAGGTGAGGTCTCCCGTGAGCAGCGGGAAGTCCTTGAGATCCTTGAGCGCCTGCGTGACCGCGTCGGTGTCGGTGCCGCCGGCGTCGGTCATCGCCTGCGCCATGGTCTTCACCGCTTCGTAGGTCTGGATGGAGTACGGACCGGGATCCTTGCCGCCCGAAACCTTCTTGTAGTCCTCCGTCCACTGCTCGCCGTTCTCGAGCATGTCCGGCGTACGGGTGAACGTGCCCACCACGTTCGTGATCGCCGAATCGCCCGCGATCGCGGCGAGCTGGGCGTCGACCGAGCCGTCGCCGACGAGCACGGGCCCGTCGTAGCCCGCGCCGCGCAGCTGGTTGATCAGCAGTCCGCCGGCCTGGTAGTAGCCGGTCCAGACCACGAAGTCGGGATCTGAGCCGAGGATGCTGTTGACGTTCGCCGAGAAGTCCTTCTCCTTGGGGTTCACGTGCTCGCGCTTGACGGTGATGCCCTCGGCCTGCTCCTCGATGGAGTCCGCGAGGTCCTTCGGGTACGCCTGGTTGTCGTCGACGATGACGACGGTCTTCGCGCCCTCCTGGTTCAGCCACGCGACGGCGGCTTCCGCCTGCTGCGTGCCGGTGCCGTTGATCATGAACGCGCCCTGGCCGACGAGCTCGTTCGAGTTCGCGGCGGGGATCACCATGGGGATGCCCGCATCGGCGAAGATCGGGAGGGTCGGGAGCGTCGCGCCCGAGCAGTAGCCGCCGACGGATCCGGAGACCTCCGCGGTGACGAGCTTCTGGGCCGCGGCGACCGCAGCGGTCGCGTCGCACGCGTCGTCCTCGGTGACGAGCTCGAGGTCGCGGCCGTCGACGCCGCCGTCGGCGTTGACCTCCTCGATCGCGAGCTCGGCCCCGAACTTCATGTAGTCGCCGAAGGCCGCCTCGGACCCCGAGAACGGGGCGAGCATGCCGAGCTTGATCGGGCCGTCGCTCGACTGCTCGTCTCCGCCGCCGCCGCTCGCGAGGCCGCCCGAGCAACCGCTGAGGGCGAGGGCCGCCGTGAATACCAGGGCGCCGGTCGCCGCGAGGCGCCGGGCTCGGGGGGTGTGCCGTGTGAACATCAAGAGTTCCTTTCGCGATGCATCTTCGAATCACTGGAAGGGTCGGGATCGACGTGCGATCCCTGCGCCATGTGCAATAGTACAGATTCTGCCGCGATCCGCGCGACCCCCGCATCACATTTCGGACACGGATGCGGCGCGGCCCGCCCCGGACCCGCCGATCGACCCGGCCCGCGGCGCCGGCCTGCAACTCCCGTTCCCTGTCGGTCAACCTTCCCGTTAGACTGTGCGGAAGCCGATCCACGGCGAGAGCACAAGGAGCAACCGTATGACGACGTGGCGCATGCCCATCGAGGGACACGAGCAGGATCGACTCTGGCTGGCCTGGCCGACGAGCGGATACACGCTCGGCGACACCGAGGCCGAGGTCGAGGAGGCCCGCACCACCTGGTCCGCCGTCGCCAACGCGGCGAGCGAGTACCAGCCGGTGACCGTGGTCGTGAACCCCGGCGACGAGGAGATCGCGGCGAAGTACCTCGCGGGGCAGATCGACCGCATCAGCGCACCGCTCGACGACGCCTGGATGCGCGACATCGGCCCGAGCTTCGTGATCGGCGACGACGGACGGCTCGGCGCCGTCAACTTCGTCTTCAACGGCTGGGGCGGCCAGGACTGGGCCAGCTGGGAGCACGACCAGCACATCGGCCGCATCGTGGCCGAGGCCGCAGGCGCGGAACTCGTGAACTCGGAGATGACCAACGAGGGCGGCGGGATCCAGGTCGACGGCACCGGTCGTGTCGTCCTCACCGAGACCGTGCAGCTCGACCCGGGTCGCAACCCCGGCTGGACCAAGGAGCAGGTCGAGGCCGAGCTCGCCCGCACGATCGGCACGACCAGCGCGCTGTGGCTGCCCCGCGGTCTCACCCGCGATCACGACACGTTCGGTACGCGCGGGCACTCCGACATCCTCGCGGCGTTCGCGACCCCCGACGTGCTGCTCATGCACCGTCAGGACGCCGAGACCCATCCCGATCACGAGATCGCGAGGACCAACCGGGAGATCGCGGAGCGCTACCGCGCTGAGACGGGCGCGAGCTTCGAGATCATCGACCTCTCCGCCCCGGGGACCCTGCGCGACGCCGGCGGCTTCGTCGACTTCAGCTACATCAACCACGTCGTCATCAACGGCGCGGTGCTCGCCTGCTCCTTCGGCGACCAGGCGGCCGACGACCGCGCTCTGGCGACGCTGCGCGAGGTCTACCCCGGGCGCACCGTGATCGGGATCGACGCCCGGCCGCTCTTCGAGCGCGGCGGCGGGATCCACTGCATCACGCAGCAGCAGCCGAAGGTCGCGTAGCCCGCGCCCTGCACCGGCGGCGGCCCCGGGTCCGATCGGATCCGGGGCCGCCGCCGGTGCAGGGGCATCGCTAGTCGTCGCTCTCGAAGGCCTCCCGGATCAGTCCGCCCGAGGCGGCCGTGTTCTCGACGATGAAGGTCGCCCGCTCCGGCAGATACCGGTTGTCCGTGATGTCGATGATCGCGCCGTCCTGGTCGAACGCCGTGCGGCGCACCCGCAGCAGCGGGCTGCCCTGGGGCACCGCCAGCCAGCGCGCGTCGAGCGGGTCGGCCGCGACGGCGTCGATGACGTTGCGGGAGCGAGTGGGGAAGACGCCGTGCTCGCGGAAGGTCTGGTAGATGCTGCGCGTCTCGAGGTCCGCGTCGAGCAGCCACCGCCCCACCGCCATCGTGTACACGCTCCGTTCCAGCATGACGGGGATCCCGTCGAAGCCGCGCATGCGCGAGACCGCGACGACGGGGCCGTCCTCCGGCAGGTCGAGCTCCCGGGCGAGTTCCGCGTCGGCGAGCTTCCGGGTGAGCTCGATCAGCCGGCTGGTCGGTGCGCGACCGAGCGTCGCCGCCCAGTCGGTGAATGAGATGTAGGTGTCGAACGGCTGCGACGGGACCGCCTTCCGCACGCGCGGCGGCGCTCCCCGACCGCCGGTGACGAGGCCCTCCGAGCGCAGCAGCGCGAGCGCCTGGCGCACCGGACCCCGCGAGGTCTCGAACTCCTCGCGCAGCTTCTCCTCGCTGGGGAGGCGCATGCCCTCGGCCCACGCCCCCGAACGGATCCGCTCGGCCATTTCCGTGTAGATCCCCACGTACAGGGGGTGCTGCGAGGACATGCCGTCAGCCTACCCTCTGCACGCGCCGGCCGACGGGCTCGTGCACGGCGCCCTCGCGTCTCATGCGCTCAGTTCGGAGAGCACTCGCGCGTGCAGCTCCGGCGTCGCGGCGGCGACGCACGCGCGCGGCTGCCGGATCGTGATCGGCGAGCCGTCGCCGTCGCTGATCGCTCCCCCGGCGCCCTCGATGATCGGCACGAGCGCGCAGACGTCGTATGCCCCGATGCCCCCGCTGTACGCGGCCACGTCGACTGCGCCCGATGCCAGGCGCCCGAAACCGTACGAGGCCGAGCCGAAGACGCTCCATGCCACGCGCTCCACGAGGGAGCCGTAGCCCGCACGGTGCTCGTCGAGCACGTGGTCGGGCTGGCTCCAGGCGAGCGTCGCGCCGTCGAGCTCGGTGCGCCCGCTCGTCCGCACCCGGACCCCGTTCAGGGTGGTCGGCCGCCCCTCGACGCCGAGCCACCGATCCCGGGAGACCGACGCATCGACCACGCCGATCACCGGGACGCCGTCGCGGCACAGCGCGATGAGCGTCGTGAACACGGGGACCCCCGCCACGAACGACTTGGTGCCGTCGATCGGATCCATGATCCACACGTACTCGGCGTCGGCCCGCTCCGGAGGGAACTCCTCGCCGATGATCCCGTGCTCCGGGAAGCGCTCCGCGATCCGCTCGCGCAGCGCGCGTTCGATCCCCCGGTCGAACTCGGTCACCGGGCTGCGATCCGATTTGGTCTCGAAGCGACCGCCCTCGTGGCGTTCCGAGAGCAGGGCGCGGGCGGCATCGGCGAGCTCGTCGATGAACGCGATGAAGTCGTCGGCGCTCGGGTGGTCGGAGAATGTCATGTTCGGCCTTTCGGTGGGTCGCGGTGGGCTCCGGCCCCCGCCGCGTGCGCGGCGAGGGTCCGGGGCGCGATCGGGCTGCGCTAGCGGGCGGCCCAGGCGGCGAGGAAGTCCTCGCGACCCCGGTCGTCCGCGTCGCCGTGGATGTCGACGATCGTGAGCTCGTCCAGCGGCGCGAAATCGACGAACTCGGTGATGTCGATGTCGTCCCGGCTCGGACGCCGGAAGGACTGCGCCAGGTTCTCCTCCTGCGCCTCCTTCGACAGGATGGTGTCGATGAGGCGCTTCGCGGCCTCCGGGTTCGGGCCGTCCTTGACGATCATGACCGCGTCCTGCTCGACGAAGGTGCCGTCCTCGGGGTAGACCATCTCGATGCCGGCCTGCTCGCCCGCGATGTAGGGGTAGATGTTCGACTCGTAGCCGATGGACACGGCGTACTCGCCCTGCGCGACCGCGGGGTAGACGTTGCTCGAGTTCTCCGTCACCTCGAGATTCGCGGCGAGGTCGGCGAAGCCGTCCTCGCCGAGCACCTTCGACGCGCCGTAGAGCGCGGTCAGCGCGGTCGTCGACTGCGAGGGGTCGGCGACAATGATCTTGCCCTTCCACGACGGATCGGTCAGGTCCTCCCAGCTCGTCGGCGCGGTGCCGTCGTCGGCCTGGTCGGTGTTCACCATGAACGCCACGACGTGGACGTTGCTCGGGACCCAGCGGTCCTCGCCGTCGCGCATCTCCTCGGGGATCGCGTCGGCCTCGGGCGAGCGATACGGCTCGACCGCGTCCGCGTACTCCTGGAGCGTCGCGGCCGGCGCGCTGTAGAAGACGTCCGCAGCGGGCTTCGACGCCTCGGACTCGATCCGCTGCAGCAGCGGGCCGGAGCTGCCGGTGACGACGTCGACCTTCAGCGCGGGGTCGAGCGCGGCCGCAGCGTCGACCACGACTCCGACGGCGGTCTCGTTGTTCGAGCTGTACATGACGGCGGTCTGGGCGTCGCCGCCCCCGCCGCCGCCCGAGCAGCCCGTGAGCAGAAAGGCGGCGGCGACCGTGACGGCCCCGACGCGGATGAGGTGTGATGCGCGCAAGATGGCTCCTATGCTCGATGCGGAATGGTGAGGATTGCGGATGTGGACGGTGAGGTCGGGGCGACTCAGGTGAAGAGCCGGATCTTGAAGACCCTCGACGCGACGACGATCGGCACGATCGCGAGGAGGATGAGGATCAGGCCGTACGCCGCCGCCTGTCCGTTCAGGCCGGTGTTCATGAGCTGGAAGACCTTGATCGTGATGGTCTCCTTGCCCGCCGAATAGACGACGAGCGACGCCGAGAGCTCGCCGATGATCGTGACCCAGGTCAGCACGGTGGCCGCGGCGATACCGGGCACCATGAGCGGGAGCACGACATTCAGGAACGACCGGAACGGCGGCACCCCGAGGCTCACGGACGCGTCCTCCAGCGAATCCGGGATCGCGTGCAGCGTCGCGGACGAGTTGCGGACCCCGTGGACGAGACGCCTGACGACGAACACGAGCACGATGATGGCGGTGGTGCCCGACAGCGGCAGCACGCTGCCCGACCCGAACGTCGTCATCATGCCGATGCCGAGCACGGTGCCCGACAGCGCCATGGGCAGCATCACGACGTAGTCGAGCGCAGGCGTGAGGAAGTTCTTCTTCTTCACGATGACGATCGACACGACGATCGAGACGATCACGCCGATCAGGCAGGCGAGCGCTCCGAATCCGATGGTGTTCAGAATCGGCTGCGGTTCGCGGGTGAGCACCTTCTCGATGCTGTCGAGGGAGAACTCGCCCCAGCGCAGCACGGGCCCCGTGCTGGAGGTGAACGCCATGACCGCGACCATGACGAGCGGCAGCGTCGAGGCGATCAGCAGCACGGCGGCGATCAGCGCGTTCACGAAGCCTCCGAGCCCGCGGAGCCTGATCGGCACCCAGGAGCGGCCCTGGACCATCTCGTACTTCTTCCTCCCGACGGTGAGGCGTTGGAAGAAGAGCACGAGTGCGACGATCGCGATCGACACCGTGGCGAGGGTCGATTGCATCACCGGGTCGCCGCCGGTCTCGGCGAGGAACGCCTGGTAGGTGAGCGGCGCGAGCAGTTCCACCTTGCCGCCGATGATCGTCGAGGTTGCGAAGTTGCCGATCGTGAGGGTGAACACGACGATCGAGCTCGACGCGACGGCCGGGAAGATCGCGGGGATCATCACCTGCATGCGCGCCCGGAACGGCGACGACCCGAGACTCATCGCGGCCTCCTCGAGCTGGGAGTCGAAGCTCTTGAGCGCGGCGAGCGTTCCCAGGTAGACGTAGGTGTAGTAGAGCAGCGGCAGGATCAGGATCAGGCCGCGCCACCCGTAGAGCGTGGGGAGCTCGACCCCGAACGAATCGCGCATGAACCGGGTCAGGAACCCGTTGTTTCCGAGGAACATGAGCCACGCCTGGGTCACGATGACCTCGGGCACGAGGATCGCGGTGATCGGCAGGACCGCGACGACGGCCTTCGCCCAGAAGCGGAACCTCGACGTGAAGTACGCGAGGAAGACGCCGATCGCGGTCGCGATCACCGTGACGACGCTCGCGAGGAGCAGCGTGTTGCCGACCGCGGTGAGGTACTGCGCGTCGCCGAGGAATCGCACCCACCCGTCGAACGGGCCGCCTCCGGCGCTCGAGAACGAGTGCAGCAGGACGTTGAGGATCGGCCAGCCGATGCAGCACAGCGCGAGCGCGAGCGCCGCGATCGTGAGGGCGAGCCACGGTGAGAACTGCCGGCGACGGCGCTCCTGCGTGATCCGGTAGGCCTGCGTGGCGGTCTCTGAGCGCGTGCTCATGACGCCATCACCAGCGTCTCGGCCTCCGGGAACAGCACCTGCACGCGCTCCCCCGGGCCGAAACCGCGCGCCGAAGCCGGCTCCGACGTCTCGATCTCGGCCCCGGACGCGAGCCGCACCCGGTGCTGCTGGCGGTGGCCCAGGTACTGCTGCCGCACGACCTCTCCTGCGACCGCGCTCACGCCCTCCTCGGCCCCGCGATCCGCTGCGACGAGTCGCAGGTGCTCGGGGCGTGCGATCGCGAACGCATCGCCCGCCCCGAGCTCGGTACGGCGGACCCCGCGCAGCGGAGCGCCTCCGAGCGACACCGTGATCCCAGCGCCGCCGTCGCCGGCCGCCTCAGGCGCGATCGTCACCGGGAGCACGTTCGCTGCGCCGATGAAGTCCGCCGCATAGCTGGAGACCGGATCCCGGTAGATCTCCGACGGCGTGCCGAGCTGCTCGATCCTGCCGGTCCTGAAGAGCGCGATCCGGTCGCTCATCGCGAGCGCTTCCTCCTGGTCGTGGGTCACGAACACCGTGGTGATCCCGAGCTCGCGCTGCAGATCCATGATGGATTCCCGGATCTGCAGGCGCAGCTTCGTGTCGAGCGCGGAGAGCGGCTCGTCCATCAGCAGGACGCTGGGCCGGATGACCAGGGCCCGGGCGAGGGCGACGCGCTGGCGCTGGCCGCCGGACAGCGCGCCGATGTGCCGAGCGGCGAACGACTCCATGCCGACCCGCTCGAGCGCCTCGGCGACGCGGGGGGCGATCTCGGAGCGCGGGGTCTTCCTGGCTTTGAGCCCGTAGGCCACGTTCGCGGCCACGGTGCGATCGGGGAACAGGGCGTAGTCCTGGAACATCATGCCGATGTTGCGCTTGTGCGTCGGCACGTCGGTCACGTCCCGGTCGCCGAAGGCGATGCGACCGGAGGCCGGTGCGATGAATCCCGCGATCGTGCGCAGCAGCGTCGTCTTCCCGCACCCCGACGGCCCGAGGAGCGTGAAGAACTCACCATCGCGGATCGTGAGATCCATGTCGGAGATCACCGTGTTGTCGCCGTACGTGATCGTCAATCGATCGACGTGAATAGCAGTCATCATGCACCTTTCGCAGCTCCATCGCTGAACGACTCAGGGCATCAAGCTATCAAGAACCGCGAATGTTGTAAATATAACTTTCGAGAAAATCTCAACATCGACCCCAGAACATCGCAATTCAGCCCTTGCTTCAGTCGAGTTATATCTACTAGTGCGCGATGCGCACACCCTCTGGCCCGTCGGGGACGACCGGCAGCTGCGATCGACCGCAGCGCCGATCGACCGCAGCCTCGATCGACCGCAGCCTCGATCGACCGCAGCCTCAATCGACCGCGGTCCCGCCCCGAGCACCGGAGCGGAGCGCCCGCCTGCGCGACACGAGCAGCCCAGCGGATCCCACGGCCAGGAGCGCCGCGGCCAGCAGGATCATTCCGGCTTGCGCCGGCCCGCCGGCCTCCGAGAGCGCCGCGCCCGATGACCGGTCCGGATGCGCTTCGGCCCCGCCGGCACGCGCTCCGGCCCCGCCGTCCGCCCGCGCGGCACCCGCCCGTGCGTCGCCCCCCGTGCCGGCTCCGGCGTCCGCCTCGGCTCCGGCGCCCGTCCCCGCCGCCGCGTCTGCGCCGGAGGCGGCATCCGCCTGCGCTTCAGCCCCCGAGGCGGCATCCGCGTCCGCATCGGCATCGACGCCGGGCTCGGGATCGACGACGTCGGGCATCTCGAGCTCGAGCAGACGCACCGACGGCAGCACGTCGCCGCTGAAGAGCGCAGGCGCCCCGACCGCGAACGACGCCCGAGCACCCGACGGATCCCGCGTCAGGTCCGCGAACGCCCGGCCGAGCCGCTGTCCGGCACGCTCCCCCGGTATCAGCACGAGCCCGTCGGCTCCGCCCTCCACGAGCCCGTCGTCCACGAGCCCGCCCGTCTCGATCACCCCGCTCGCGGACGCCCCCGCCCGCCCGGCGACCAGCGCTCGCGAGTCCAGCGCGAGCGCGTACCCCGCGCCTGCGCGGGCCCCGTCCGGCGATCCGTCCATGCCGCCGATCAGCAGCAGCGACCACCCGCGCATCGGAACGGCCCCGACGGCGTGGCCGAAGTGGTCCCCGGACGCGATGCCGTTGATCCACCACCCGCGGCTGCGCTGGGAGACGGCATCGCGCACTGCCGGGCCGTCCGCGACATCGGGATCGGTGCGGACATCGGCGCCATCGGGTCCGCCCGTCACGACCACTGCGCTGCCGGAGCGCGGGTCGTCCGACTCGCCGCCGATGAGCAGATCGTCGTACCCGTCGGCGTCGATGTCGCCGACGCCGACGGTCGACGTGCCGAGCAGATCGTAGCCGCGCGGCGGGCCGTCGATGCGGAATCCGGGCACCGGACCCGACCCCACCGTCACGCCCCGCCGCACGTCGGTGAGCACCCAGACCGCACCGGTCGCGAATCGATCCGAGCCGGGCGCGCGCCAGGAGGCGGCGCCCACCGCGAGGTCGTCGCGACCGTCCCCGTTCATGTCGCCGGCGCGGCTCACCGAGACCAGATCGATGCCCTCGCCCGAGATGCGCTGACCCCCGACGTCGCCGAGTGCGCCGTCGGCGGGCAGCGCCTCGGCGTGCAGGATCGTGACGACGCCGGCGGTGTCGGTCACCGCGACCTCGTCGAGCCCGTCGCCGTCCACGTCGCCGATCCCGTTGCCCCGCGTGATGGATCCGCGCACGGCGGAGCCGCGGTCGCCGAGATCGTCGAGGCGCACCTCGGCGAAGTCGGCCGACCCCATGACGATGTAGGCGGCAGAGGCCTGTGCGACCACGACGAGGTCGTCGAACCCGTCGCCGTTCACGTCTCCCGCGCACCGCACGTCGACACCGCCCATCATGTTGTCGGACGCATCGATGATGCGCACCGGTCCACGGTCGTCGACTTCGCCACCAGCGTCGCCGGCACCCGCACCACCACCGGCATCGGCACCGGCGCCGAGGAGCACGTACGCGGCGGTCGCGCCGGGGGTCGCATCGAAGGTCGCGTAGGTGCCCACCGCGAGATCGGGCAGGCCGTCCCCGTTCACATCGCACCGCACCTGCGAGGCGGTGGACCCGAACGCGGTGCCGACCGGGCCGACGATCGACGCGTCGGACGCGATGCGCGACGCGGGCGGCGCAGCCGCGGCGGGACCGGCCGAGGCGAGCACCGCGGGGATCAGGAGCAAGGATGCGACGAGCGCGACGCCGACGGCTGCGGGCGCGCGGGATGGGAGGGCGGGGGTCACGGGGGTCCTCTCGGCGACGGGGTCGGCGCGCAACGCCTGCGGCCAACGACTAAGCCCACCCTTACTTTCATCTGATCAATGACCCGAGGGCACCGTCGCCTCCCCGAGGATCACCGATGCGCACAGTCGACGACGATGACACTGTTCAGAGAGGCGGCTCCGGCGCCCGCGCGACCTGGAAGACTGGCCGTGGTGCCGCGCAGCGGATCCCGACGGATTTCGCCTGTACAATGGCACATGGCAGAGAAGCCCCTGGCCGCGCCCGAGCGCAGCCGCCGAACCCGATCCGTGGAGGAGCCCAGCAATGACCGAGTCCCTGACCCCCGAGCTCGAGGCGATCGTCTCGGCCGCTGCCGCCGCAGCGCCCGCGTTCGCCGCCACGGCTCCCGAGCACCGCGCCCGCGCGATCGTCGCAGTTGCCGACGCGCTCGAGGCCGCGAAGCCCGAGCTCGTCGAGATCGCGATGCGCGAGACCGGCCTCACCGAGGCGCGCCTTTCGGGCGAGGTCACCCGCACGGCGGTGCAGCTGCGCCTGTTCGCCGACACCCTCGTCGACGGCGGCTACCTCGACGCCCGCATCGACTACGCCGACGACGACTTCGCGCTCGGCGTGCGCCCCGACATCCGCCGCGTGCTCCTGCCGCTCGGCCCGGTCATCAACTTCTCGGCATCGAACTTCCCGTTCGCGTTCTCGGTGATGGGCGGCGACTCCGCGTCGATCCTCGCCGCGGGGTGCCCGCTCATCGTCAAGGCGCACTCGGGCCACCCCGAGCTCTCCGACGCGACAGCGCGCGTCGCCGCCGAGGCGCTCGCCGCCTCGGGCATGCCCGAGGGCGTGTTCCACCTCATCCACGGACGCGAGGCCGGCGTGGCCGTGCTCAAGGATCCCCGCGTGCAGGCCGGCGCATTCACCGGCTCCATCGGCGTCGGCCGTCTCCTCGCCGATATCGCGGCGAGCCGACCCGCTCCCATCCCGTTCTTCGGCGAGCTCGGCAGCGTCAACCCGGTGTTCATCACGGCCGACGCGATCGCGGAGCGCGCCGCCGAGATCGCCTCGGGCTACCTCACGAGCGTCTCGGGCTCCGCCGGCCAGCTCTGCACGAAGCCCGGCTTCGCGTTCATCCCCGAAGGCGGTGCGCTGCCCGAGGCGATCCTCGAGGCGGCGAGCGAGTTCCCGGAGCACCGCCTGCTCGACCCGCGCATCGCGAAGAGCTACGACGAGCGCCGCAGCGCAGTGCTCGGTTCGCCCGGCGTCCGCGCCGTCATCGAGGGCGGCATCCGCTTCGACGAGCACGGTCACGGCTGGGCCACGCCGACGATCGTCGCGGTCTCGCTCGACGATTTCCGCGCGGGCAAGGAGGCGCTCGTCGAGGAGTCGTTCGGTCCGCTCTCGATCCTCGTCGAGACCCCCGAGGGAACCGATCTCGCCGCACTGATGCCCGAGTTCTACGAGGGCAACCTGACGGGCACGCTGCACCTGAGCGCGGCCGAGGCGACCGGTACCACCGCGAACGCAGCGGAGCTGCGCGCCCTCGTGGCCGCCCTCGCGAACCAGGTCGGTCGCGTGCTCTTCAACGGCTGGTCGACCGGCGTCGCCGTGACGCCCGCGCAGCAGCACGGCGGCCCCTGGCCGGCGACCACGAACGACTCGAGCACCTCGGTCGGCACCGCCGCCATCACGCGCTTCCTGCGACCCGTCGCCTATCAGAATGCACCGGCCGCGCTGCTCCCCGAGGCGCTCCAGGACACGAACCCGCTCGGCGTGCCCCAGAGCATCGCAGCCGCTGGAGAGTCCCGGGAGTGGGGCAGCCGCTGGCGGTGACCGGCGCCGGTCGGCCCGGAACGGAGCAGCCCTCCGCCCCCTGAAACGGTCAGGGGGCGGAGGGCTGCTTCCGTTCCGTGCGGGATCAGTGCCAGAGCACCGCGATCCCCGCGTTGAGCAGCGCCATTCCGGCGAGGGCGTACAGCCCCCCGGCCGAGAGGCTCTCCTTCTTGCGCACGCCGAAGACGTGGCCGATGAGCGCGAGCAGCACGACGAGCTTCACGCCGATCTTCGCGTTGTTGACGAACTCGCCGTTGCCCATGGCGTAGGCCATCCCGACGAGCGCGAGTCCGGTGACGAGCAGCAGCAGCGCCCCCCAGATCATCGCGGGCAGGATCCGCGCCGCGCCGCGCTTGACCGCGGACAGCTGACCGACGGCGCCGCCGAAGACCAGGCCGAAGCCGACGATGTGCAGGACGACGAGCACGCCCCTGACGATATCCAGTGCTTCCATTGCTTCCGTTCTCTCCTCTCGGCGGCCCCCACTCAGTGGAAGAAGTGCCGCTCTCCCGTGAAGTACATGGTGACGCCGGCTGCCCGCGCGGCCTCGATCACCTCGGGGTCGCGGACCGATCCGCCTGGCTGCACGACCGCGCGCACGCCGGCGTCGAGCAGCACCTGGAGGCCGTCGGCGAACGGGAAGAAGGCGTCCGAAGCTGCGACCGATCCCCTCGCGCGGTCCCCGGCCCGCTCGACGGCGAGTCGGCAGGAATCGACCCGGTTGACCTGGCCCATGCCGACCCCAACGGAAGCCCCGTCTGACGCGAGCAGGATCGCGTTCGACTTCACGGCCCGGCAGGCCCGCCACGCAAACTCGAGCTCGGCGAGGGTCTCGGCGTCGGCGGGCTCACCGGTCGCGAGCTCCCACTCGGAGGCCGGGGCGAACGAGCGATCCGCGTCCTGCAGCAGGAAGCCGCCGGAGACCTGGCGCAGCTCGATCGGGTTCGGTGCGAAGTCCTCGGGCAGCACGAGCAGACGCACGTTCTTCTTCTGCGTGAGGATCGCAAGGGCCTCCGGCTCGAACCCTGGTGCGACGATCACCTCGGTGAAGATGGCCGAGACGGTCTCCGCCATCTGCGCGGTGACCGTGCGGTTCGCGGCGATCACGCCGCCGAACGCCGACACCGGATCGCAGGCGTGCGCGAGCTCGTGCGCTGCCGCGATCGGATCGGCCGCCCCCTCCGGCGCGACGGCGACCCCGCACGGGTTGGCGTGCTTGATGATCGCGACCGCGGGGCGCTCGTGATCGAATGCGGCGCGCAGCGCGGCGTCCGCGTCGACGTAGTTGTTGTACGACATCTCCTTGCCGTGCAGCTGGGCGGCCTGGGCGATCCCGGCCCCGTCCTGCTCGGTGAAGAGCGCAGCGCGCTGGTGGCTGTTCTCGCCGTAGCGCAGCACGCGCTCGCGCAGCCCGAAGATCTCGAAGCCGAGCGTGTGCTCCGCAGAAGCGCCCTCCTCGGGCTGCTCGAAGATCAGGTCGAAGTCGTTCTCGTCCGCGAACGCCTCGTCGAGCGGGGCGTCCTCCTCGGCAGCGGCCGCCGCGGCCGCATCGCCCCACACGGCGTCCTCCTGGTCGAGGAACCAGTTCGCGACGGCGCCGTCGTAGTTCGCGGTGTGGATGAAGGCCTCCGTCGCGAGCGAGCGGCGCTGGGCCAGCGTCGTGCCCCCGGCCTCCACCGCCGCGATGATCTCGTCGTATCGGGCGGGCGACACGACGATGGCGGCGTTCGCGTGGTTCTTGGCGGTGGCGCGCACCATCGCGGGACCGCCGATGTCGATGTTCTCGATCACGTCGGCGGCCGGCTTGCCCGAGGCGACGGTCTCGTCGAAGGGGTAGAGGTTCACCACCACGAGCTCGAACGCGGCGAAGCCGAGGCGCTCGAGCTGCTCGCGGTGATCGGCGAGGCGCAGGTCGGCGAGCAATCCGGAGTGCACGGCCGGGTGCAGCGTCTTCACGCGGCCGTCGAGCGCCTCCTGGAATCCGGTCACCTCGGAGACGTCGGTCACGGCGTGACCGGCGTCGCGGATGGCGGCCGCGGTGGAACCGGTCGAGACGATCTCGACCCCCGCACCCGACAGCGCCGCGGCGAGGTCGAGCAGGCGGGTCTTGTCGCTCACCGAGATGAGCGCGCGGCGCACCGGCACGACGTCGCGGTGCTCGTAGAGGCTGGGGTCGTGGCTCTGGACTGCCATGTGGTGGACTCCTTCTGCGCGACGTGCGCGTACGTGTTCCGCTGGATGGGCGGGCGAGGCGGGGCTGACCCGCTCCGCCCGGGTCGGAGTGGGTGGTCGGTCAGCCGCCGTTCGGCGGGAGGACGAGGCCTCCCTCGGCGATCTCGCGCACGGTCTGCACGAGGAGAGGCCGCTCGAGCTCTTTGATGCGCTCGTGCAGCTCGGATTCGGACTCGCCGTGACGCACGGTCACCGAGGCCTGGCGGAGCACCGGACCGGTGTCGACCCCTTCGTCGATCACGTGCACGGTCACGCCGGTCTCGGTCGCACCCGCGGCGAGCGCGTCGCGCACCGCGTGCGCGCCGGGGAAGTCGGGGAGCAGAGCCGGATGGGTGTTGATGAGGTTCGGCGAGAACTCCCGGACGAACCCCGCCGGGAGGATGCGCATGAGGCCCGCGCTGACGACGAGTCCCGGGTCGGGTCCGGACCCCACGCCGTGCTCCTGAATCGCCGCCGCGAGCACCTGACCCCATTCCTCGCGGGAGTCGGAGTCGCGCGGCCGGACGATGAATGTCGGGATCCCCGCGGCCTCGGCATGGGCCAGCCCGGGGGCGTCGGTGTCGGATCCGACGCACGCGATCCGCGCGGGGTAGTCGGGATCCTCGGCCGCGCGCAGCAGCGCTTGGAGATTGCTTCCGCCACCGGAGATGAGAACCGCGAGTTTCAGCACCCCTCCAGTCTACCGGCCGCCCACGCGGCCCGCGGCACCGCGCTCAGACGACCGCCACCACCTCGACGCGGGACTCGCCGCTGAGCATGCGCGACACGGGGCACCGCGCGTGCGCCGCGGCTGCGAGCGCCTCGGCCTCATCGGCCGCGACGCCGGGGAACCGCAGCCGCGCGCGTCCCGAGAACTCGTACCCCTCCCCCGTGCGCCGCCGATGCAGGGAGATCTCGGCCTCCGCCTCGACCTCGATGCCCGGTCCCGCGACGACCCTCGCCGCCGCATTCAGACAGGTCGCCCACGAGAGGGCGAGCAGCTCCTCGGGATTCGTCGCGCCGCCGCGGTCCTCCGCTGTCGGGGAGGCGACCGTCACCCGCAGTCCGCCCTCGATCCAGCTCTCCCCCGTGATGCCCGTGGTGTTCCGCGCGATCCCCGTGAAGAGCGCGGGCTCGAGCGCCCCTTCGGAGATCCCCCCGGATGCCTGCTCGCCGTGCTCCGCCATTCGATGCTCCGTCCGCTTGATTTTCCACCCGCCAGGGCATAAGTTATACCGAGTCTAATAAACCCGGGCCCGAGTGCGCCCGCAGTCACCGAGATCAACGAGAGCCGCGACCCGAACGCATGATGACGCCCACGACCAGCGCGATCGAGTTCCGTCGCGTCTCCCGCGTGTTCGGCGAGGGTGCGCTCGCCGTCACCGCGCTCGACGACGTCTCGTTCCGCGTGCCGGCCGGCGGGGTCTTCGGCGTGCTCGGGGAGAGCGGGGCGGGCAAGTCCACGCTGCTGCGCCTCATGAACGGCCTCGACCATCCGACCTCCGGGAGCGTACTGGTCGAGGGCATCGATCTCGCGACCCTCTCGAAACGGGAGATGAACGGGATCCGGCACCGGATCGGCGTGATCTTCCAGTCGTTCAACCTCGTCGGCAATCTCACGGTCCGCCAGAACGTCGCGCTGCCGCTCGCGCTGCAGCGCCGCAAGCAGCCCGAGAAGGTGGCCGAGCTCATCGACTTCGTCGGTCTCGGCCACCGCATCGATCACCACCCGGCCCAGCTCTCGGGCGGGGAGAAGCAGCGCGTCGCGATCGCCCGCGCGCTCGTCATCGATCCCTCGCTCATCCTGTGCGACGAGCCGACGTCGGCCCTCGACACCCACACCACCGCCGAGATCCTCGCGCTGCTCGGGCGCACGCGCCGGGAGTTCGGAACCTCCGTCGTGCTCGTCACCCACGAGCTCGACGCGGTCAAGGCGGTCTGCGATACGGCCGCGGTGTTCGAATCCGGCCGGCTGCGCGATGTCGTCGAGGTCCGCGCGACCTCCGCGACGACCGGCAGGAACTACGTCGACCACGTGCGCGCGGTGCTGGGCGCATGAACGCGATCCTCACCGAACTGCAGCGGATCTTCGGCGAGCACGGCGCCGAGATCGGCACGGCCATGGCCGAGACCGGGTACATGGTCGGCGCGTCGATCCTCTTCGCCGTCCTGCTCGGCCTGCCGCTCGGCATGCTCATCTTCCTCACCCGCGCCGGCGGGATGATGGAGCACCGCGGGCTCTGGCGCGCGGCGGACCTCTACGTGACCGTCGTGCGGTCCTTCCCCTTCCTCTTGTTCGTCGTGTTCATGATCCCGCTCACTCGGCTCGTCTTCGGCACGAGTTTCGGGACCTTCGCCGCGACCTTCCCGCTCGGGTTCGTCGCCGTCGCGATCTACGCCAGGCTCACCGAGCAGATCATGCTCGAGCTGCCGAGCGGACTGCTCCAGGCCGCCGCCTCGATGGGGGCGACGGTGCCGCAGACGGTACTCCGGTTCCTGCTGGTCGACGGCCGCTCCGGGCTCGTCTACGCCCTCACCTCGGCGACGATCAGCTTCGTCTCCTACTCCACGGTCCTCGGCGTCGTCGGCGGCGGCGGCATCGGCGATTTCGCGATGCGCTACGGCTACCAGCGCTACGACTTCCCGCTCATGTACGCGGCGATCCTCCTCATCATCGTCTGCGTCGTCCTGCTCCAGGCCATCGGCAACCGCGTCTCGCGTGCGCTCGATCGGCGCTGATCCACGTCCCCGCTCGAGAAAGCACGGAACCCATGAAACGATCCCTCGCCTCCGCAGTCGCCGCATCCGCAGCCGCACTGCTCCTCCTCACCGGCTGCTCGTCCGGGTCGGGGGCCGCCGATTCCGGATCCGCGGACGGCGAGAAGCAGGTGCTCAAGGTCGCCGCGACGACGACCCCCATGCCCGAGGTCGTGCGCGCGGCAGGCGAGGCCATCGAGGGACCCTACGAGATCGAGCTCGTGGAGGTCGCCGACTACGTGCAGCCCAACACGATGCTCGCGGCGGGCGAGCTCGACGCGAACTTCGTGCAGCACCCGCCGTTCATGGAGGAGTTCAACGCGGCCAACGACGCGTCGCTCGTGGCGATCGAGCCCGTGTACCTCACCGTCGTCGGCACGTACTCGAAGACGCACGACAGCATGGAGGACATCCCCGATGGCGGCCACATCGTCGTTCCCCAGGACGTCTCCAACCAGTCGCGCGCCCTGCAGATGTACGCGGAGGCCGGCCTCATCGACCTCGACCCGAAGGCCGACAAGTGGCGGGTCTCGGTCAAGGACATCACGAAGAACCCGAAGCATCTCGAGTTCACCGAGGTCGACATCATGCAGCTCAACGCCGCATACGCCGAGGCCGACGCCGTGTTCCTGCACGGCACCTTCGCGCGCCAACTCGGCCTCGTTCCGGGCGAGGACGCCATCGCCGTCGAGCAGGACCCGCAGTTCGCGGTGTCGCTCGTGATGCGGGACGACAACTCCGATTCGCCCGAGGCGAAGGCCCTCGCGAAGGCCTTCCACAGCGACGAGGTGCGCGCCGTGCTCGAGGAGTTCGAGGTGCCCGCGGCGTTCTGATCCCGCCCCCTCCGACCCGCGGGTCGTTCCGGCTCTCGGGCCGAACGGCCCGCGGATCAGTCTGTGGTGAGGATCTCGTCCGCCAGATCGCGCGGCAGGTGGGCGGCGTAGTGCCGATCCTCCTGCTCGGCCCAGAGCTCCCAGTAGGGCCGGTAGCTGCCGCCGTCCCGCGAGAGCGCGCGCTCCTTGCGCACCGCGTCCGCGCACTCGAGCCACACCGCGTGCACGCGGGCGGGTTGCCTCGGCGCGGGGACGAACGGATTCGCCGTCTCCTCGACCGACGCGGGGAGCGAGTTGCCGACCCCGCAGGCGCTGCCCGCGCCCGAGCCGCACTCCCGAGCCTCCTCCGCCGCGACGCGCACGCGATCGGCCCACGCGTGCGCTGCCGCCAGGTTGTCCGCGGTGAGCGCCCCGCAGCCCTCGATCACAAGCGGTCGGTCCAGCGTGATCTCGACCCACTCCGCGAATCCCCCCGAGATCCAGTCGTAGCGGTGATACCCGCCCTGGGCGAGCGCCCGCACCACGGCGCGGGATCCCTCGACGAGGCCCTCCCACCCCGGGTACAGGTCCTCGACGTGCAGCACCTGCGGAGACCTCGCCTCCAGGCGCATGCGCATGAGCAGGCGATCGGTCAGCGTGGTCTTTCCCGACCCGGAGCGTCCGTCGATCACGACGACGTCGCAGCTGCTCCAGCTGGGTGCCCCCATCTTAGAAATCCCCCCGGTGATCGGTCCTGAATCGCTCCGATAGGAGCATGATACCGGCGGTGAGCACGCCGAGCACGACCGCTCCGGCGAGTCCTGCGCCGTACGCGCCTGGTGCCTGATGGCCGATGAGTTCGGCGACCGCGACCGGGAGCGTCTGCTCGCCCGGTCGCACGAGGAACGAGGTCGCGCCGAACTCCCCGAGCGACGTCGCGAAGGCGAAACCGAGCGCGAGACCTGCAGACCTGCCGAGCATCGGGAGGTCGATCGTGCGCAGCACCGCGAACGGGTCGGCCCCGAGCGACGCGGCGGCGAACCGGAGTCGCTGATCGATCCCGCGCAGCACTGGCAGCAGCACCCGCACCACGAGCGGCAGGGCGACGAGCGCCTGGGCGATGGGGATCAGCACGATCGAGGTGCGGAGGTCGAATCCGATCCCGAACGGGCGATGCATCGTGATCAGCAGCCCGAACCCGAGCGTCACCGCGGAGACCCCGAGCGGCAGCATCACGAGCGCGTCGAAGGCCCCCATTGCGCGTCGCAGCCCGCGCGAGGCCGGGCGCCGCGACAGCACGAGAGCCAGAAGGGTGCCGAGCGTCATCGCGATGAGCGCTGCGGCGCACGCGAGCCGCAGCGAGAGCCAGATCGCCCCGAGCACCGGCGCGTCGAGCGGGAGGTCCTCCGGCGGGGCGACGAGAGCGGCGTAGTGCTCGAGCGTCCAGGAACCGGATGCCGACCGGAGCGACCTGGCGAGCAGGACGAGGATCGGGAGCGCGTGGAGCAGCACCAGGGTCGCCGCGAACACGACGATCACGCCGGCGTCCGCGCGACCGGGCCGAGCCTCGTGACGCGCCTCCTCCCGCAGTTCGACCGCACGCTCTCCGGCGAGACGCAGCCGCCCGGAGACGAAGAGCACTGCGCCCACGAGCGCGAACTGGGCGAGCGAGAGCACGGCGGCGCTCCGGAGGTCGAGGAACTGGACGGTCAGCCGGTAGATCTCGGTCTCGACGTTGCCCTGCGCCCGTCCTCCGAGGATCAGCACGATGCCGAACGCCGTCGAGCAGAAGAGGAACACCAGCGCCGCCGCGGAGGCGAGCGCCGGCCCGAGCGCGGGAAGCGTCACGGTGCACCACGCGCGCACTCGGCCCGCCCCGAGCACCCGGGCCGCGAGCGCCGAACTCGGATCGAGCCTGGCCCAGAAGCCGCCGACGACGCGCGCGACGACGGCGACGTTCGGGAAGGCGAGCGCGAGGACGACGATCGCGAGCGTCCGGTCGATCCCCGTCCATGCGAGCGGGCCCCCGGGTCCGAACAGCGCGGAGAACGCGACTCCGACCACGACCGTGGGGAGCACGAACGGCACCGTCATGAGCCCGCGCAGCAGCGACCTGCCGCGGAAATCGAGGCGGTAGAGCACGTAGGCCGCCGGGACGCCGAGGACGGTGGAGAGCACCGTCGCGAGCGCCGCCTGGGCGAGCGTCCGCCCGATCACCTCCCACGTGCGGGCTGCTCCGAAGACCTCCGGGATGCCGCTCAGATCGAGGCCGAGCGCGCCGCCGCGCGACCCGGCGCCATCGGAGACGAACCCGGTCGCGACGAGCGCGACCACCGGCCAGACGAAGAAGACCGCGAGGAACCCGAGCGGCAGGAGCACGGCCAGCGTCCAGCCCGCCACCGTCCACGGGGCGGCGGACGGGCGCCGCGTGCGCCGCCGCCCGCTCACCGCGTCACAGGCCGATCTCGTCGCCCAGGGTCTGCAGCCACCCCTCGCGGCCGGCCTCGATCTCCTGCGCCGGGAGATCGTGGGTCTGATCCGCCGCGGGCTCGGGGGCGAACGCCGCCCACGCCTCGGGCATCTCGACGGAGGCGTCGACGGGATGCATGTACATCGCCTCGGGGATGGTCTTCTGGAACTCTCCTGAGACGAGGTAATCGACGACCGCCCGCGCCCCCTCGGGGTTCTCGGAGCCCGCGAGCACGCCGCCGTACTCCACCTGGCGCGTGCAGGTGTCGAGCAGCGCCTTCGTGCTGCTCGAGGTCCCCGCCTCGTCGACGGTGAACGCCGGCGACGACGCGTACGAGAGCACGATGGGCTTCGTACCCTCCTCGCCGCCCTGCGTGAACTGACCGTAGTAGGCGTCGCTCCATCCCTGCTCGATGCGGGCGCCGTTGTCGGTCAGCCGCTTCCAGTAGTCGGCGAAGCCGTCCTCGCCGAACGCCGAGACCGTGCCCACGAGGAACGAGGCTCCGGTGGAGGACGCCGTGGGGTCGAGCAGCACCGTGAGATCGCGGTACTCGGGCTTCACGAGATCCTCGTAGGTCCGGGGTTCGTCGACGCCGTGCTCCGCGAACCAGGCCGTATCGATGTTGATGCAGGTCGCCCCGAAATCCACCGGGATCATGCCCGTCGACGCGATCCGCTGCTCCCCGTCGCCCGAGTCGGATGCGTCGAGCAGCGCGTGGTCCGCGGCGCCCTCGGGCAGGTGCGACGGCGCGTAGGGCTCGACGACCCCGTTCTCGACCAGTCGCGACGCGAAGATCGTGTCGACCCCGAAGAAGGCGTCGGCGATCGGAGCGCCCTGCGTCAGCACGAGCTTGTTGGTGAGCTCTCCGCCGTCGCCTGCCGAGACGACCCGCACTTCGTAGCCCGTGGCGCTGCTCGCCGCGGCTGCGAACTCGTCGTTCGGGAACGAGTCGTGCACGACGAGCGTGACCTCCTTCGATGCGACGGCGTCTCCGCCGTCCGAGGGCGCGCAGGCGGTGAGCACGAGGCCGAGCGCTGCGGTCGCGGCGACAGCCGCCGCCGCACGGCGGCTCGTGCGAGGGGATGCGAATACGGACGTCATCGAGGGTTCCCTTCCTCCGCTGGTATGAACCAGATCAGGTTGAACGGTCGGAGCTCGCGTGCTCCCTCTCAGCCCCGCGCGCCGGGACTCCCGTGGATCGCCCCTACCCTACCGCTTCCTGCGCGGGAACCGCCAACCGCTTCCGCCTGCCGCATCGTCCTGTGGCTCGTCGCTCCGCCGGTCCCACGAGTAGGCCCGCAGCAGCGCCTCGGCTTCGGCCTCCTCAGCCGCACGAGCGGCGGCTTCGGGGTCGGATCCCTCGGTGCCTGGCGCACCGGTGCCGTCCCCCGCATCGCCCGCCCCGCCGCGGGACTCGTCTTCCTGGTCGAAGAGCACGTCGTCGAGGGGTTCGGTCCGCGATTCCCACCCGTGGTCGTCGTCCGAGCGATCGTCGTCGAACGGCTCATCCTCGGACCCGGCAGCCTCCGGATCGGGATCGAGCGCCTGGGCGGCGTCCGATTCGGTGTCGTCCGGCCCGATCTCGTCCAGCACGATATCCCCCCAGCCGGAGTCGGCGCCGTCCGAGTCGGCGCGCCCGTCGCCCGCGGGGCGGTCGTCCGCACGGGAGGCGCGCACCCCCCACCTCCGTGAGCGCCGCACCGCGTCCAGGTCCTCGGTCGGGAGCTCCGCGGGATCGGCTCCGCCGTCGCGCTCCGAGACCCCTGCAGCGGACCAGCGGGCTCCGGAAGCGCCGTCGTCCGATCCGTCCTCGGGCGCGCGGTGCCCGGGATCCGCTCGCACTCGGGCCGCGCCCAGCAGCGCCGCCGCGGCTGGCACCGCTTCGGGGAGCCGATCCCGCAGCCTCGCGTAGTCGACGCGTCCGACGGCCGCGCCGATCAGCAGACCCCCTCCGAGTTCGAGGGCGGCGAGCCCGCCGACCGCCCAGGGGTCGGCGCCGACGGTCTGCATCCGGTCGGGTCCGATCGCTCCGCTCGCGAGCGCGGCGGCCCCTGCGATCACCGCCCCGGCGAGCGCAGCCGCGACGACCGGAACCCCGAGCGCGACCGCCCACGGTGCGCGCCGAAGCACCTCGCGCCGCGCGAAGAGCGCACCGATCAGCACCCCGCACACCACGAGGATCGTCGGGGCGAGCGCCCCGAATCCGCCCCATCCCGACGGGATCGCCCCGAAGAGCGGCAGCGCGGGCAACGGGCCGAGCAGCGATTCGAACGGCGTGACCGAACTGCCCGCGCCGATCGAGAATCCCGCTCCGGTGAGCCAGGACCCGCTCCAGACCAGCGCGACCGGCAGGAGCGCGAGCTGCGCGAGGAACACCGCGACGGACCCGAGCGGATCGAGCTGCAGCCGTTGCGAGAGCCCGATCACGTCGGCGTAGCCGAGGAGCAGCGCGACCGCGAGGCCGAGCGCCGCGACGCAGCCGAACCCGAGCAGCGCGGCGCCTGCGAGGCGGAACGCCTCGGCGGTCCGAGCGGGCAGCGTCCCGGTCCGCAGACCGAGGTACTCCAGGCCGCGGAGCGCCGCGCGCACGGTCGCACGCCACCAGGGGTGTCCGTCGCGCACCGCCCGGGCGAGGAAGGCCGTTCCGGATGCCCCGGCGTAGACCGCCGCGGGAACGATCGCGGCGACCGCCAGCGGTCGGGCGACGATCGCGCCGGCGATGGTCGCCGCGGCGAACGCCACGACTCCGAACCCGAGAGCGCCTCCGAGCACGCCAGCGGCTCCGGTGCCGCCCCTGGCGCCGAACCGGGAACCCGCCCGTGCGGCGAGCACCACGGTGAGCACGGTGAGGCCGAGCGGCGCGAGCGACACCGTGAACGCGAGCGCCTCGGGCGGCAGGCCGAATCCGAGCGCGGCCTCCGCGTCCAGAGAGAGCTCCAGGGGGACGAGGTGCCCGAGCAGCCAGACGCCGGTGATCGTTCCGAACACCGCGGCAGGCTCGGCCGACAGGCCGAAGGCGAGGATCCAGAGCAGCAGGACGGGCACCGCTATGAGGAGCAGCCCGGCGAGCGCCACGGCGACGGCCTCGATGGCCGCGATCACCGCCGTCACTATGGATCTCATCGCCCAGCAGTCTAGCGGGCGGCACCGTGAAGACCCGTCACCCTCCGGTGCGCTGGATCCTGGCCCCCGCCGAGAACCTCACTTCGAGCCGCTCGATGGCAATCTCGGCGAACACGCCGCTCCGCGCGAACGGGTCCGCTGCGATGAAGCGCTCGGCCGCGGCTCGGTCGGGAACATCGAGCACGAACAGCTGGCCGCGGCGCTCCCCCGAGGGTTCGTCGATCAGCGGGCCCGACATGAGGATCCGCTCCGCGTGCGCGTCGACGTACGTCCGATGCTCGGGCAGCGCCGCGGCGCGCAGCGCCGCCGAGCCGGCCACGTCGCGGCAATGGACGAGGTAGGCCACGGCTACCAGAGCGTCGGATTGGAGTCGAAGTTGAGATGCTTCGTCTCGGTGAACTCGAGCAGCCCCTCGACCCCCTGCTGCCTGCCGATCCCCGAGCGCTTGAACCCGCCGACCTCCATCTCGCCGTAGAAGTGGTGGTAGGTGTTGATCCAGATCGTGCCGGATTCGATCGCGCGGCCGAGCCGCCAGGTGCGGTTGAGGTCGTTCGTCCACAGCCCGCAGGCCAGCCCGAACTCGCTCGCGTTGGCGATCTCGACCGCCTCCTCCTCGGTCTCGAAGGTCTGCACCGCGAGCACCGGCCCGAACACCTCCTCCGCGACCAGGCGGGAGTCCGACGGCAGATCGGCGACGATCGTCGGGCGGACGAAGTTGCCGTGCTCGAGCCCGCCGTCCTCGACCGCGGTCCCGCCCGCGAGCACGGTGCCCTCGCTGCGCCCGATGCCGATGTAGTCGAGCACCGTCCGCTTCTGCTCCCGCGAGACGAGCGGACCCATCTCGGTCGCGGGATCGAGTCCGTCGCCCACGCGCATCGCATCGGCGCGCGCGACGAGCCGCTCGAGGAATTCGTCGCGGATCGAGCGCTCGAGCAGCAGTCGGCTGCCGGCCGTGCAGATCTGCCCGGCCGCGGAGAAGATCGCGTTCTCGGCCCCCGCGAGCGCCTTCTCCATATCGGCGTCGGCGAACACGATGTTGGGCGACTTGCCACCGAGCTCGAGCGAGACGCGCTTCAGGCCGTCCGCGGCGCTCTTCATGACGTTGATCCCCGTCGTCGAGTCGCCGGTGAACGCGATCATGTCGATCTCCGGATGCGTCACCATGCGGTCGCCGACCGTTCCCCCTGGCCCGACGACGACCGCCGCGATGTCCGCGGGGAGCTCGTCGTCGGCCAGGAGCTGCATCGCCGCGACCACGATCGCCGGAGTGAGGCTCGCCGGCTTCACGAGCACCGCGTTGCCCGCGGCGAGCGCGGGGGCGACGGCGCGGATCGTCAGGTTGAGGGGGTAGTTCCACGGCGTGATCGCGGCGACGACGCCCACGGGCTCGCGCAGCATCACGCCGTGCACGCCCTCCTTCAGGGCGAGCGATCGTCCGTAGATCGCCCGCGCGAGGCCCGCGTTGTACTCGATCATGCTGATGCTGCTCGCGAGCTCGCCCCGCGCCTGACCGATGGTCTTGCCCTGCTCGCGCGTCAGCAGCTCGGCCAGGCGCTCGCTCTGCTCGCGCATCCGCGCCGCCCAGCGGAAGAGGACGCGGGCGCGCAGCGCCCCGTCGTTGCGCCAGGCCGAGCGGCGGACCGCCGAGCCGGCCCGCGCGATGCCGTCGTCGACCTCCGCGATGCTCGACACGCCGACCGTTGCGACGAGTTCCCCGGTAGCGGGGTCGCGGGACTCCAGACCCCCCTCTGCTGCGAGCAGCAGCGAGTGCGACCGAGCGCTGAAGGCCGCGACGTCCCAGGACGCCCTCCCCGAATCGACCATGGTGGTATCTCCCGTCTGTATCGGTCCGGGGACGGAGCCGTTCGACGGCGAACGACCCTGTTCCAACTGGACTGACATGTGATATGTTGAATTCACCTGCAATCGTCCACCGAACCGGTCGCCATGTCAAGCAGCAGCGCCGCTCGTCTCGCACGACGGGAACACCCGTACCTGAACGTAGCGCACCGGGTTCGACGAGCACCAGGAATCGCACGAACACCGCCAATGGAGGAGGAAGCATGCCATTCGTTCAGATCCACATCTGGGAGGGCCGGTCGGTCGAGCAGAAGCGCGCCCTGACGAAGGCCGTCACCGACGCGATGGTCGAGCACGTCGACGCCGACCCGAGCGGCCTCCACGTCGCCATCGCGGAGTACCCGCGCGAGAACTGGAGCCGCGCCGGGGTGCTGGGGATCGACCGGAAGGACGTCTGATGGCGAACGAGCTCCTCGACCCCATCTCGGCGGGATCGGCCGCGCTCGTCGTGATCGACCCGCAGAACGCCTTCGTGCACCCCGAGGGCACGCTCGGGATCTCGGGCATCGACGTGGCCCCGGCGCAGGAGGCGATGCACTCCATCCGGCGACTCGTCGAGCGCTTCAAGGCCGCAGGACTGCCCGTCGTCTGGACGCAGCAGGTGCATCTCGAGCAGGACGCCTCCCGCGCCCGCAAGGTGCTCGCCTCCCACACCTCCAAGCGCAAGCAGGTCTCGGCCCTCTCGGGCTCCTGGGACGCTGAGTTCGTCGACGAGGTGGCCGATCTCGTCGACGACCCGACGTACGTCGTCGTGAAGCACCGGTTCGGCGGCTTCTACGAGACGCGGATGGACGAGCTGCTGCGCATGCTCGGCGTGCAGACGCTCTTCATCACGGGCGTCACGGCGAACGCGTGCGTGGAGACCACGATCCGGGAGGCCTATCTGCGCGACTACGACGTCGTCGCGGTCACCGACGGCATCGCGGCGGTGCGACCGGAGTGGACGGCCACGGCGCAGGAGGTGTGGTCCCACTACCTCGGCGTCATCGCCTCCGAGGCGGACGTGCTCGACTGGCTCGACACCCAGTCGGCGCCGGGCCCTCGCGCGCTCCACCACCTCCTCATCGAGTGCTCCGACCTCGCCGCTTCCGAGCGGTTCTACTTCGACACGCTCGGGTTCACCGAGCGCAAGCGCGAGGACTTCCGCGACGGCAGGCCGTTCGTCGCGACGCACCAGGGCATCGCCCTCGTGCAGGCGGCCTCGCCGCGCGCGACCGAGGGCCAGTCGATCGAGCACGTCTGCTTCGCGTCGACCGGGATCGACGCGATCGCGGAGCGCGCCGAATCAGCCGGCTACCGGATCGTCCGCGGACCGGGGCCTGGCCCGTACGGCCACACCGTCTACATCGCGGACCCCGACGGCAACGAGATCGAGCTGTTCGACGCCGAATAGCCGCCCCGCCGTCCCGCACCGAACACCCACCTCACCACCTCGAAAGGTGTCACACATGCGCATTTCCGACATCATCGTCCACCTCGTGGCCCTGCCGGCCAGGCGCGACCACAACTGGGCCTCGAAGATGGCCACCCCCATCGGCCACCACGCGATCATCGAGATCCTCACCGACGAGGGCATCGTGGGCTGGGGCGAGGCGCCGGCCGGAGCCACCTGGGGCGGCTCGCACGGCAAGTACTTCGGCGAGTCGCCCGAAACGGTCAAGGTCGTCATCGAGACGCTCCTGCGTCCCGCGCTCATCGGCGAGGATCCGAGCCAGATCTCGGCGATCCACGCCGTCATGGACCGACAGATCAAGGGCCACCCCTACGCGAAGGCCTCGATCGACATCGCGTGCTACGACATCGCGGGGAAGGCGCTCGGCGTGCCCGTGAGCACGCTGCTCGGCGGCGCGCACCGCGATTCGATCGAGGTCGCCCACTCGCTCGGCATCATGGAGCTCGACCGCTGCTACGAGGAGGCCGAGCAGGCGGTCGCCGAGGGCGCCAGGACGATCAAGTGCAAGACCGGGCTCGATGCCGAGCGCGACGTGACGCTCGTCCGCGAGCTCCGCAAGCGCCTCGGCCCCGACGTCAAGATCCGCGTCGACGGCAACGAGGGGTACTCGAGCGTCGCCGAGGCCGTGCGGGTGACCCGCTTGCAGGAGGAGCACGACATCCTGCTCTGCGAGGAGCCCGTGGTCGGAGCGGCCGGCCTCGCCCGCGTCACCGAGCGCATCGATGCCCCCGTGATGGCCGACGAGTCGGCATGGAACGTCTACGACGTCATGGAGCTGGCGCGCCTGAACGCCGCGGCGTGCATCTCCCTGTACGTCACGAAGCCGGGCGGCCTCTACCACGCGCGCCAGGTCGGCTACCTCGTCGAGCAGCTCGACATGTACAACGACATCGGCGGATCGATCGAGACCGGCATCGGCAACGCGGCGAACCTGCACCTCGGCGCGGCGGTGCGCAGCGCCACGCTGCCGAGCGTCTGCCCGGTCTCGCAGCCCGAGGGTTCTGGCGGCCCGAAGGTCGCCGGGGTCTACTACCTCGACGACCTCGTCTCCGAGCCGTTCCGGTTCGAGGAGGGCCGCGTCTTCACGCCGACGGGCCCCGGACTCGGCATCGAGGTGGACCGCGCGAAGATCGAACGGTACTCGGTATGACGATCGCGATCCTCGGCGGCGGCGCCGGCGGTCTCGCCGCAGCCGTCGAGCTGACGCATGCCGGGCACCGGGTGCGGGTCTGGAACCGGAACCCCCGGCGCCTGGATCCGCACCGCGACGGCGGGATCCGCACCCGGGGCGTGCTCGGCGAGGGAACGACGATGCCAGCAGCCGGGTTCACGAGCGACCTCTCCGAGGCCCTCGACGGGGCGGAGGCCGTCGTCGTCTGCCTCCCCTCGGCCGTGCATCCGGCGCTCTTCCGAGATCTCGCAGCCGCCAGGTGCTCGGTGCCGATCGTGCTCAACCCCGGGCACACGGGCGGCGCGCTGCACCTGCGCCGCGTCTTCGCGGAGCAGGGCGCCGCACTGCCGCCCGTCGCCGAGTTCTCGACGCTCACGTACGTCGGTCGGGTCTACGACGGCGTCGCCGCCATCACCGGACGCGCCGGGCGCGTGCGCGCCGGAGCGCTCCCGGGCGGCTCCGAGGCGCTCGCCCGGGCCACGGAGCTCTTCCCGGGCGCCTCCGCCGTCGACGACGTGCTCGCGTCGAGCCTCTCGAACGTCAACCTCGTGCTGCACCCGCCCGGGGCGATCCTCGGCGCGGCGTGGGTCGAGGCGACCGGCGGGGACTTCACCTTCTACGTCGAGGGGATGACCCCCGGCGTCGCCAGGGTCGTGCAGCGCTTCGACGACGAGCGCCGCGCGGTCGCGCGCGCCTTCGGCCACGAGCTGCCGAGCCTCATCGAGGAGATGGCCGGGATCGGCACGGTCGACGACGCCGACGCGGTGGCGCGGGGCGACATCCTCTCCGCCGTGCGCGGCGGCGAGGCGAATCGCACCATCCCTGCCCCCGACTCGCTCGAGCACCGCTACTACCAGGAGGACTTCGCATTCGGCGTACTCCCCTTCCTCGCACTGGCGGACGCCGCAGGAGTCGCGACGCCCACCGCGGCATCGCTCTTCGAGATCGCGAACGCGCTCGTGCCGAACGACCTGCGCTCCGGCGGGCTCGACGCCGCTCGGCTCGGGATCGCCGGTTCGAGCCGCGACGCACTCCTCGCGAGCGTCCGCGCCTCGTGACCACGACCGCTCAGACCTCAGGAAGGCAGATCATGGACCTCTCCCATCTCACCATCGCCGTCGTCGGCGGCGATGAACGCGAACAGGAGATCGCGCGCCTCGCCGCCGCGACCGGCGCTCGCGTCACCGCGTACGGCTTCCCCTGGCCCGAGGACGGGATCCCCGGGGTGACCCGCGCGAACTCGCCCAGGGAAGCGCTCGACGGCGCCGACTACGCGCTCTTCCCGATCCCGGGTCAGGCCGAGGACGGGACGCTCTTCGCCCCTGAATCGCCCGCCCCGATCACGCCGGATCTCGACACGCTCTCGGGCATGCGGCGGGGCGGAGCGATCGTGCTCGGCTGGGCCAACCCGGCGCTGCAGGAGGTCGCCGCCGAGCTCGGACTCGCGATCAGCGAGTACGAGTGGGACGTCGAGCTCATGCTGCTGCGCGCCCCGGCCATCGTCGAGGGCGCCCTGCAGGCCGCCATCGCCCACACGCGGGTGACGCTCCACAACTCCGACGTGCTCGTCGTGGGCCACGGCAACATCGGCCGCATCTTCGCGCGGACGCTCGTGCTCCTCGGAGCCCGGGTGCACCTCGCTGCGCGCAACCCGGTGCAGCGCGCCGACGCGCTCGCGGCGGGCTGCATCCCCGTCCCGCTCGAGTCCATCCGCGACGTCGTCCCGCGGGTGTCGATGCTCTTCTCGACCGTCCCCGCCGCGGTCGTCGACGCCGAGACCCTGGCGCTCCTGCCCCCGAAGTCGCTCGTCATGGACCTGTCGGCGCCGCCCGGAGGCATCGACCTCGACGCGGCGCGCGCGCTCGGCCATACTGCTGTGTGGGCGAGGGGGCTCGGCAGGCGCGCCCCGATCACGGTGGGGGCGAGCCAGTGGAGCGGCATCTCCCGTCGGATCCAGGAGCTGGAGGGGGCACGATGAACGCGGACCTGGTGATCACCAACGCGCGGCTGGTCGACCATTCGGGCGAGCAGTTCGGTGCGATCGCCGTCGCGGACGGGAGGATCCTCGCGATCGGCGATCCCGAGGCCATGCCGCCGTCCGACCGCACGATCGACGCGGGCGGAAAGGTCGTGATGCCCGGGGTGCTCGACCCGCACTGCCATCTCGGTGTCGACTACGACTACGACGAGGACATGCGCACCGAGACCGCCGCCGCGGCGCGCGGCGGCGTCACCACGATCCTGCTCTTCGCGCGCAGCATGAACGGGCCGTACGTCCCGTTCTATCGCGAGCGGCGGGCGCGCGGCGAGGCGGCATCGGTCATCGACTTCGGTTTCCACTTCGGGATCCAGCGCGAGGAGCACCTCGACGAGATCGACGACATCGTGGAGCACACGGGCGTGCAGTCGTTCAAGTGCCACATGGGGTACGAGCCGGGCAACTCGATCGGGATCAACTCGTCGCCCGACAGCTGGGTGTTCGCCGCCATGCAGAAGGCCGCGAAGCTGCCCAGGGGCGTGGTCTCCGTGCACTGCGAGAACACCGACCTGGTCGGGCTGCTCAAGAAGCAGATGATGGCGACGGGTCGGGAGGATCTCGCGGCCTACACCGAATCCCGCCCGGTCTACGTCGAGGAGGAGGCGATCGCGCGCATGATCCGGTTCTCCGACGCCACCGGCTGCCCGCTCTACGTCGTCCATACCACGGCCGCGAACGGACCGCGGATGGCGGCGGAGGCCCGGATGCGCGGTGTCGACGTCACGATCGAGACCTGCCCGCACTACCTCACCCGAACCGCATACGACGACGACCTCGGACCGACCGCCAGGATCTCTCCTCCGCTGCGCGATCAGGAGCAGCTCGAGGGGCTCTGGGAGGGCATGCTGAACGGCCAGGTCGGCACGCTCGGCACCGACCACGTCCCCTTCCGGAAGAACGGCGGACCGGTCTGGACCGAGAAGCCGGGCGTCGTCTCGTTCGCCTGGGAGCTGCCGCTCATGCTCCACTTCGCGGTGCACGAGCGCGGCATGCCGCTCTCCCGCCTCTCCGCGCTCAACTCCGCGAACCCGGCGAAGCGCTTCGGCCTGTTCCCGCAGAAGGGCTCGCTCTCGGTGGGGTCGGACGCCGACCTCGTCGTCGTCGACCTCGACCGGGAGCAGGCCGTCGAGCACCCGAGCGGCAAGGGCACCTGCCTCTACGAGGGATGGAAGCTGCGCGGCTGGCCCGTGCTCACCCTGTCCCGGGGCGAGGTGGTCTTCGACGCCGAGCGACCGGACGCGGAGCCGGAGTACGGCCGCGGCCGCTGCGTGACCATCCCTGACGCGGAGCGCGCCGAGCGCGCGACCGTCTGACGCCGCGCGCGGAAACGGGGGCGGGGCCGGGTTCGTCCGGCCCCGCCCCCGTCGCGCTCAGGCCTCGATGCGGAAGATCTCGTCGGTGTCGATGACGTCCGACAGCAGTCTCGCGCCGCCGGCCTCGACCGCGATCATGTCCTTGATCTGCATGCCGAAGCCGTGGCCGCTGCGATAGACGAGCGGCTCCATGCCGAGCACCATCCCCTCCTCGACCGTATGGTCGGAGTACGGGCCGAAGTAGGGCGCCTCGTGCAGGTTCACCCCGATGGAGTGCGCGACGAACGAGATCGCAGGCATTCTGAGGGCATTGAAGGTCTCGCGGTAGGTCTCGTAGACCGCCCGCGTGCTCGCGCCTGGCCGGATCGCATCGAAGACCGCGTGCTTGCACTCGACGAGGTTGCGGTAGATGCGGTCGGCGATCGGCGGAGCCTCGCCGACCACGGCGGTGCGGCACACGCCCGCATGGTAGCCGTCGACGACCGAGAATATCTCGACGCGGCAGATGTCGCCCGGGACGAGCGCGCGCGTCGTCGGCCCGACATTCGGCAGCTGGCTCCGCTCCCCCGTCGCGACGATCATCAGCTTGAACTGCTGAGCGCCCTGTTCGTAGACGCTCCGGGTGAGCACCGCGGCGATGTCCATCTCGGTGTCGCCCGCGCGCACGGCTCGGAACGACTCCAGGATCGCCGTGTCCGAGATGCGGGCGAGACGTTCGAGCAGCTCGATCTCATCGGGCGTCTTCACCTGCCTGGCACGGGTCAGGATCTCGTCGTCCGCCACGAACTCGGCGCCGGGCACGAGCTCCCGGAGCTCGGCCAGATCCGCGGCCGGGAGGTAGTGCATCTCGATCCCGATGCGCGCCCGGTCGAGCCCCCGCGAACTCAGGAGCCCGGCGAGGGCCGCCATCGGGCGCTCGACGAACTCCTTCCAGACGTGCACCTCCACGTCCGGCATCGCCGTCCGCACCGTCGTCTCCTCCATGTCGATGCAGACCACTGCCGGGGCGCCGTCGCGCACGACGAGCGTCATCGCGTGGCGCCACCGCATGAGCGGTTGGGACGGGATCACGCACCCCGCCGTGTAGGCCACGTTCTCGGGGGAGACCGCGATGATCGCATCGAGGCGATGCTCCTCGAGTCCCGTTCTCAAGCGTTCGACCACTGTGTCGCGCATGGAGCACCTTCCCTCATTGGATCTGGTATTACAACAGACATCCTATTAGTATCTTCATCAAGACGCATCGTCAAGCATCCGCACCCGAGAGCAAGGTAGGTCCCCGCAGTGTCGACACTCATCGAGCATCTGGAATTCGTCATCACCGCCGACGCGAACGATCGGATCATCCGCGACGCGGCGATCCTCATCGAGGGCACCAGGATCGCCGCGATCGGAACGACTGAGGAGGTGCGGGCCGGACTCGGGAGCCGCTCCCCCGGCACGGTGATCGACGGGCGCCGCACGGGCGTCACCCCCGGATTCGTCGACACCCACGTCCACCTCTCCGAGTCGCTCAGCCGCGCGGTCTTCCCCGATGTGCTGGCGACGCGGGCGTGGGTCTTCCACTGGGCGAAGCCCTTCTACGCCCACGTGAGCGAGGCCGATGAGGGCATCAGCGTGCTCACCGGAACCGCCGAGATGCTGCGCAGCGGCACCACCTGCTTCCTCGACATGGGCGCCCAGAACGACGCCGGCCTGACCGCGCGGGCGGTCGAGCAGATCGGCATCCGGGGGGTCGTGGCCAGACACGCCGCGGACGTGCGCCCGGCGCAGGCCCCGCCGGGCTGGTCAGACGAGATGATGGACCACCACTTCTTCCCCGACCACCGGGTCGCCCTCGAGACCCTCGAGGCGAGCGTGCGCGAGTGGAACGGATACGCCGACGGCCGCGTGCGCTGCTGGGTGAACATCGAGGGCAAGGAGCCCTGCAGCCTCGAGCTCCACGTCGGCGCGCAGGCCCTCGCGGCCGACCTCGGCGTCGGCACGACCTACCACATCGCATCGAGCGCGGAGGAGTCGCGCGTCAGCGAGCAGAAGCACGGGCTCACCCCCGTGCAGCGGATCGCGCAGCACGGCGGGCTCGGCTCCAACCTCGTGCTCGCGCACGCGGTCGCGCTGACCGACGAGGAGGTCGACCTGCTCGCCGATCACCGCACCTCCGTGGCGTTCTGCCCGTCGACCTCGCTCAAGCTCGCCAAAGGCGCGACCGATATCGGCAAGTACCCCGAGATGATCGAGCGCGGCGTCATCGTCGGCGTCGGGACCGACGGGGTGTCGGCATCGGGCAATCTCAACCTGCACCGCCAGATCCACCTCGTGGCCGGCCTCTTCAAGGACTCGAGGCGGGACCCGACCCTGGTCGGAGCCAGGAAGGCGATCCGCATGGCCACGATTGACGGCGCCACCGCGCTGGGATGGGACGACGAGATCGGCTCTCTCGAGGTCGGCAAGCAGGCCGACTTCGTACTCTTCGACCTGAATCACCACGAGTGGACCCCCTACGGCGACCCGGAGCAGGCGCTCGTCTGGTCGGCGAGCCCGGCGAGCATCGCGGAGACCTGGGTGGCCGGGCGAGCGGTCTTCGCGCAGGGAGGGATCACGACCATCGACGAGCCGGCTCTCCGCGAGGAGGCGCGCGAGCGCGCCGCGGCGATCACGAAGCGCGCGGGCCTCGACGGGTCCGTCCCGACCACCACCACCCTCTACGACTGATCCCCCGCTGCCGGACGACGACGGCCGCCCTCCCCATCCCGGGAAGGGCGGCCGTCGTCGTCCGCCCCCCCCTTGTCGGATCGCGCGACTCCGCCTACCATGGCCATACATGTTCTGGTCTGATATGTATCTATGAAATCGATCCACGGCATTAGGAGAAGACGATGAAGTCTCGACTCACCTGCACCCTCGCGGCACTGGCCGTCTGCACGCTCGGGCTCGCGGCCTGCTCCTCGTCGAGCGCTCCGGAGGGATCCGGGGCATCCGCAGGCTCATCGCTCGACGGCCGCTCGACGACGCTGCTCACGAACTACTTCGCCCAGGCGGAGCAGGGCGGCTACTGGGACATGGCGCTCAACGACTACGGCGAGGAGCAGGGCCTGGACATCGACGTGCAGCAGGGCGGGCCCGGCATCAACACGGTGCCGCAGGTCGCTTCGGGAAGCTACGACTTCGGCGTCGCCCAGGCCGACGACATCATGATCGCGCGCGCCGGCGGACTTCCCGTCGTGGGCCTCATGGCCCCCATCGACAAGACCCTCTTCGTGCTCATGGCGCAGAAGTCGACGGGAATCACCTCGTTCGACCAGATCGACGGGCACGAGGTCGCCGTCCGCCAGGGTGCCCCCTACTGGGACTACGTGACCTCCGAGTTCGCGCTCGACGACGTCACCCCCATCACTTTCCACGGCTCGATGGCCGAGTTCAAGGCGAAGCCCGACCTCGTGCAGCAGGGGTATGCGACCTCGGACGTGTTCCTCGCCGGGGAGAACGGCATCGACATCAACGTGCTCAGCGTCGCCGACGACGCCGGATACAATCCCTACAGCCAGGTGCTCTTCACGAGCGAGGCCATGATCGAGCAGGACCCGGAGCTCGTGCAGGCCGTCGTCGACGCGAGCATCGCCGGATGGGAGAGCTTCATCGACGATCCCGCCGACGCGAGGAAGTCGGTGCTCTCGACGAACGAGGACACCGACCCGGAGGTCTTCGACGCCTCGGCGAAGGCCCTGGGGTCCGGCGGCTGGTACACGTCCCCGGTCGGCGCCATGACGCAGGCGCGCTGGGAGGAGCTCGGAGCGCAGCTCGTCGGCATCGGCTCGGTCCCGAAGGACTTCGACGCGAGCGCGGTCTGGACCGACGAGTTCCTCGCGCGGGAGTGATCGGCGCCGGCCCCGCCTCAGCGGGGCCAGTCCCGCCCGAGCTCCGTACGCACCTCGGTCCGGGCGATGACCCGGCCGCGGGAGATGACGATGCGCTCCTCGGATCCGCGACCGATCGCATCGGAGAGCGATGCGCCGCGGATCGCCACCAGCTCGGCCCGGGCGCCGGTCTCGACGGCGACCGGCTCGAGGCCCATCACCGTGCGCGCATCGACCGAGACGCTGCGGTAGGCCTCGGCCACCCGCTGATGCCCCGCCGCGACGAGCAGCGACGCCGTCTCGAACGCATCGATCCTGCCCATCGGATTGAACGGATCGCGCCAGTTGTCGCCTCCGCCGGCGACGGTCACTCCCGCCTCGCGCAGCAGCCGTACCGCGGTGATCCCGCGCGGCGCGGCGTGCCCCGCCTCACGGCCCTGCAGATAGAGGTTCGTCTGCGGCAGGGCGACGATACCGATCCCGGCCTCCGCCACCCGCGCCGCGGTCTCGCGGATCCGTTCGACCGGCTGCACGGAGAGGCTGACGCAGTGGGAGGCCGCGACCGGGTGCGCGAAGCCGGTGCCGATGATCCGATCCGCGAGCAGCCGGAGCACCTGCGCATCCGCGTCGAGCGTCTCGTCGACGTGGAGATCCATGCCGACGCCGTACTCCGACGCCACCGCGATCAGCTCCGCCACCGATGCCGCGCTGTCCTCCTCGAGCGTCGGGATCCCGCCGACCGCGTCGGCCCCCGCCTCCAGGCTCTCGGCGAGCAGCGCACGGTGCTCGCGCCCTTCCGCCCCGGCGACCGGGCCGGCGAGCGCGACGATCTGCAGGTCGACGAGACCCGCGAGCCGCTCCCGCAGCCCGGCGAGCACGCGGACGCTCCGACTGCCGATCCCGGCGCGGCAGTCGACGTGGGTGCGGATCGCCGTGGTACCGTGGGCGACCGCCTGGCGCACGGCCTCGGAGGCGCGCGCGAGCGTATCGGCCTCGTCCATGGAGGCGTACGCTGCGATGATGGCCTCGATCGCGCCGTCGAGGTCCTCGGTGCGGTTCACCGCTCGAGCGCCGAGCAGCGCCTTGTCGAGGTGCGCGTGCGGCTCCGCAGGCGCGGGCAGCAGCACGTATCCGCTCAGGTCGAGCCGCTCGCACCGGCACGCGGAGGCGCCCGGGGCGGCACCCCTGGTGGCTTCAGCGGAGCCGGACGCCGAGATCCGGCCGATTCTGCCGTGTTCGAGCGCGATATCCACGCTCGTGCCGTCATCGCGACTAACGTTAGTCAAAATCAGGCCGTTTGCATGGTCACATGTCATACTAGTAAGACTAACAAGTTTTCCATCCGGGATTCACTACCGTTCAGGAGATCATCATGAACCCACCGGACACGATCCCCGCCGAACGCGGCTCGGCCTTCTCCACCGTCTCGCGGGTGAGCCCGACGCAGCAGGTGCAGAACCAGCTCTTCGCCGCGATCGAGAGCGGCGAGTACGAGCCGGGCGGCAAGCTCCCCTCCGAGCGCGTGCTCTGCGACACGTTCGGCGTCAGCCGCGTCAGCGTCCGCGAGGCGCTCGCGGGACTCGCGGCGACGGGACTCATCGAGGTGCGGCAGGGCAAAGGCGCCTTCGTCCGCCCGCGCGTGGTCGACGGCTACGTCGGACCCTTCGGCAAGTACATCGCCACGCACCGCCACGAGCTCGCGGAGCTGCTCTTCGTGCGCGGCGCACTCGACGGCGTCGCCGCGTCGAGCGCCGCCGGCCAGCTTACCCCGGAGACCCGGGAGGCCATGCAGCGGGCACACGACGCCTTCGGACACGCCGTGGCGACGGGGGCGTCGCCCGTCGAGCTCTCGGAGCTCGACGTCGCGTTCCACCAGCAGATCGCCGCGGCGGCGCGGGGCACCCTGCTGCACAAGCTGCTCGGCGAGCTCAACTCGCTCCTCGTCGAGTCCCGCCACATCCTCTTCGCGCGCGAGGGCCAGCCGCAGCGTTCGTTCGCCGACCACACGGAGATCCTCCAGGCCATCCTCGACGGCGACCTGGAGTCCGCCGAGCGGCGTTCGCGCGAGCACGCCAGCAAGATGCAGGACTGGGTCGAGCAGTTCGCGATCGCCGGCGACTCGAACTGACCGGCAGGGCCGCAACGCGATGCGGGCCCGAGGACTTCCCGTCCTCGGGCCCGCATCGCGTTGCCGCTACGCCGTGAGCGCCGCGTCCGCCGTGACCTCGATCCCTGAGACGTAGCTGCTGGCGTCGCTCGCGAGGAACACGACGATCTCTGCGATCTCGCCCGGGGCAGCGACCCGACCGGACGGGATCGACCGCGCGAGCGCATCGAGCACCTCGGGCCCGCCCTCGATCATGGGCGTGTCGACGACCCCGGGCGAAACCGAGTTGACCCGGATGCCGTACGGGGCGAGGTCGTGCGCGGCGACGCGGGTCATGCCGCGCACCGCCCACTTGCTCGCCGCGTAGGCGAACGGCTGCCCGCCGCCCTTCATCCCCGCGACGGAGCAGATGTTCACGATGGCCCCCGACCCCCGTTCCCGCATCCCGGGAACGACCGCGGCCATCCCGAGGAAGGTGCCCACCTGGTTGACTTCGACGACGTGCCGGTACTCCGCGAGCGAGGTCTCCTCGAGCGGCTTCATCAGCCAGACCCCGGCATTGTTCACGAGCACATCGGGGTGCCCCCAGCGGTCGGCGACGGTCCGGACGCACGCATCCCAGCTCGCCTCGTCGGTCACGTCGATCTCGACGAACATCCCGCGCTCGCCGAGCTCCGCGGCGATCGCGGCGCCGTCGGATCCGCCCAGGTCGGCGATCGCCACCCGGGCCCCCCGCTCCGCGAACAGCCGGGCCTCCGCCTCGCCCTGCCCGCCGCGCGATCCCGCGCCGGTGATGATCACCACGCGCCCCTCGAGATTCCCGTCCATCACTACCGTCCTTCCGGTTGTGCGGCCCGCGCATCGGCGCGCGCCGTCGTGCGTGCATGCTCTGCGATGAGGTTCTGGATCGCACGGACCGCGCGTTCCGGATCACCCGCCTTCGGCGTCGTCTCGAACGTGACCGTTCGATCCCACCCGCGCTCGCCGAGCAGGCGGAGCAGGTAGCCGAGGTCGATCTCGCCCTCGCCCGGCTCGAACCGGCCGGGTACCTGCGCCAGGTCGACGCGGCCGAACCAGGGCAGACCGGCATCGAGGGTCTCGGCGAGCCTGCCGTGGGTGAGCTGCTGGTGGAAGCTGTCGAACACGGCCGCGACCTGATCGAATCGGCCGATGCGCTGCGCGAGCTCGACCGAAGTCGCCGCATCGTCCCAGAGGTATCCGGGGAGGAAGACCGTGTTGAGGTGCTCGAGCACGAGCTGCACGCCGCTGCCCGCGACGCGATCCGCCGCGGCCTCGAGCGTCTCGGCGCACGCGTCGAGGAGCCGTTCGACCGGCAGATCCGGGGCGGGGACCACGAGCCCCCCTGGCCGGATCGCGTTCGAGAAGACGTGGAGCTGACGCGCACCGACGCGCACCGCGACGTCGAGGTTGCGCGAGATCTCGTCGAGCACGTCGCCCTTCGCAGCGGGATCGCACAGCTGCGTGTCCCGCGTGCCGAAGAACCCGTTGATCCCGATCCCGGTCTCGCGGCAGGCCGCTGCCACCCCGTCGATGTCGCTCTGCCGCTGGTCCCACAGATCCACCAGGTCGAACCCGGCCGCGGCGGCGGCCCGCACCCGATCCGGGAACGGCAGGCCGTCCCACATGAGCTGGATCGATACCGACCACTGCATCGTGGCCCCCTTTCACCCGCACGGATGCGCCCCGGCGGTGCCGGGGCGCATCGCGCCTTCTACTTCAGGAACTCGGTGGTGTAGGCCTTCGAGACGTCGAAGTCCTTCGGAAGCAGGTCCACCTGCGCCAGCTGCTCGCCCAGCTCCTTCCAGCGGTCGTCCGTCATCTCGCCGATGTGCTCGCCCAGGTAGGAGGGATCGTCCGAGAACAGCCCGACCGTGTAGTCGAACACTCCCGGATCGCCGTCGGGGTTGGTCTTCATGACCAGGTCCTTGGTGGCGGCGGGGTCGTCGACGAGCGCCTGCCACCCGGCGGTGGAGGACTCGACGACCGCCTGCACGACGTCGGGGTGCTCGTCGATGAAGCGCTGCGAGGTGAAGAGCAGATTCTGGTAGGCGTTGTAGCCGCCGTCCTCGAAGACCCGGAGGTACCCGACGTCCGTCATCCCCATCTTCTCGATCGTGTAGGGCTCCGAGGTGATGAAGCACTGCGTCACGAGATCCGTGTCGTTCTGGAAGCTCGCGAGGTCGCCGATGTTGATCTCGTTCACGTCGGTGAGGTCGAACGAATCGCGGATGTAGTCCCAGTACGGGCTCGGCACGCGCGCGACGGTGTGCCCGTTGAGGTCCTCGAACCCGGCGATCCCCGTGCTCTCGTGGTAGGCCATGCACTGCAGGTTCTTCGCGGGTCCGGCCGCCACGGCGACGATCGGCAGGCCGCTCTCGACGGCGACGAGCACCTCGTCGGCGTTGCCGACACCGAAGTCGGCCTCCCCCGCCGCGACCTGCGGGATGGTCTGGATCCCCGGCCCGCCCTGCTTCACGGTGAGGTCGACGCCGTTCTTCTCGGCGATGCCCTCCGCCTCCGCGGCCCAGTATCCCCCCTGCTCGGCCTGGGCGAACCAGTTCGTCAGGATCGTGGCCTCCTGGGGCCCGTCGGCGCCGTCGGCCTCATTGCCGCCTCCGCCTCCGCACCCCGCAAGGCCGAGCGCCAGCACCGCGGCACCTGCGATGCCGATCAGAGTCTGTCGTTTCATGGATGTTCCTCTCGAATTGAGCATGCTTGAGCTCGCTCGGGCTCAGGCATCGGGTTTCAGCGCCGATTCGTGCCACTTCCGGAGCGACAGGCTCCCGATCCAGCTGACGACGATGAAGAACAGGAAGCCGAGGAGCGTCGAAGCGATCACCTCGGCGAAGAGCAGGTCGGTCTGCAGACGGACCTGGGCGAAGATGACCTTGACCCCGAGACCGCCCTTCTCGCCGCCGGAGCCGATGATGAACTCGCCGACGATCGCGCCGATCACGGAGAGCCCCGCGGAGATCCGGAGACCGGCGAAGATGTTCGGCAGGGCTCCGGGGAAGCGCAGCTTCACGAACTCCACGACCTTGTTCGCGTGGTGCATGCGGAACAGGTCCAGCTGGTTGCGATCCGCGCTGGCCAGGCCGAGCAGGGTGTTGTTCAGGATCGGGAACACCGCGATCATGAAGGCGATGACGATCACGGACGTCTGGTTGTAGCCGAACCACAGCACGATGACGGGCGCGACGGCCACGATGGGCACGGTCTGCAGCAGCACGGCGTAGGGGTAGAAGCTGCGCTCGAGCGGCTTGCTCAGCGACATCACGATGGCCCCGAGCATGCCGAAGACGATGGCGAGCAGGAAGCCGGTCGCCGCGGATGTGAAGGTGATCCAGGTGCCCTCGGCGATCAGGCCCCAGTTGTCCACCATGGCCCGCACGACGGCGTTGGGGCGCGGCAGCAGATAGTTCCGGTCCCCGTAGACGGTCGCCGACACGATCCACCACACCGCAATGAACGCGATGAAGACCAGGACGGGCGGGCCGGCGTTGAGCAGGGCGCGGCGCACGCGCACGGAGCGGTCGACCTGCGGCTTCTGCTGCCCGGGACGACTGATGATGGAGATGTTCGTGGTCGCGGTCATTACTGGCTCACCTCTCTCAGGCAGTCGGAGATCTCCTGGCTCAGGCGCATGAACTCCGGATCGGATCGCAGCTCCTCGGTGCGCGGATAGGCGAACGGGATCTCGAAGATCCGCTCGATCCGCCCCGGCCTGGGCGACATGACGACCACCCGATGGGAGAGGAACACCGCCTCGTAGAGATTGTGGGTGACGAAGACCGAGGTGAATCCGCTCTCCTGCCAGATCCGCAGCAGCTCGGCCTGCATGACCTCGCGGGTGATCTCGTCGAGGGCCGAGAAGGGCTCGTCCATCAGGAACAGCTCGGGACGCAGCGCGAGGGCGCGGGCCAGGGAGAGCCGCATGCGCATGCCCCCCGAGAGCCCGCGGGGGTAGGACTTCTCGAAGCCGGCGAGCCCGACCATCTCGAGCGCCTCGGCGACGCGGGCGTCGCGCTCGGCCCGGGGGATGTTCTCGAGTTCGAGCAGCAGCCTCGCGTTCGAGTCGACGGTGCGCCACGGCAGCAGCGTCGGATCCTGGAAGACGAACGCGCGCTGCGCGTCGCCGTTGATCGACACCCCGCCCTCGCTCGGGTCGATCAGCCCCGCGATGATGCGCAGGAGCGTCGACTTGCCGCAGCCGGACGGCCCGAGCAGCGAGACGAATTCGCCGTCGCGCACCGTCAGGTCGACCGGTGTGAGCGCCACCGTGCCGTTCGGATAGACCTTGCTCGCTCCCGCCACCTCGATGCGGTCGACCGCACCGGAGGCCGGGTCGCCGGGAGCGCGCCCCGCATCCGGGCCGGTCGCCCCGGTGCCGTTGAGACGTTCTTCTGTACTGTGCATACCGCTGACGACTCCTCTGCTGATCCTCGTTGATTCAACTTATATGACATCATGCCACATGATGTGGTGGTGCAATAGGGGCAATTGCGATTTCATCCCGATCCCCGGGCCCCCGCTCCCCGGCGGGACAGCAACAGCGGGGCGCCGAAGCGGCGCCCCGCTGTTCCGCCGCGGTCCGGTCAGGAACCGCTCTGCCGGAAGCTCTCGTAGTCGGCCTCGTCGGCGGCGAGCACGATCACGTCGGCCCCGCAGTCCACCGTGTCACCCTCCTCGGCGAACAGCTTCGCGATGATGCCGTCGGCCGGCGCCTCGAAGTCGATGTCGATCTTGTCGGTCGAGACGACCCCGATGACGTCGCCCTCCTTCACGGCGTCCCCGGGCTTCACCCGCCACTCCGTGATCTGACCGTCCTCCATCGTCACGCCCCACTTCGGCATGGGATACGTCGTTGCCATTGCTTCCTCCTCAATCGTGTCGGTGTCGCCGTTCCGCAGCCCGGACGGCGGAGTTCCCCAGCGCCGGGTCAGCGCCGCATCAGCGCCCGGACGGCGTCGGCGATGTCGCCCGGCCCAGGCAGCACTTCGGCCTCGAGCACCGGGGCGTACGGGATCGGGGCGTTCTGGGCCCCGACGCGCGACACCGGCGCACGCAGATCGTCGTAGCACTCCTCAGCCGCCCACGCGGCGATCTCGGCGCCGAAGCCGCCGCGCAGCGGGGCCTCGTGCGCCACCAGCAGTCGCCCGGTCTTCGCGACGGAGGCGCGCAGCCCCTCGTGATCGAAGGGCGTCAGCGTGCGCGGATCCCAGACCTCGCACGAGATGCCCTCTGCGGCGAGCGCCTCGGCCGCCTCGAGCGAGTGATTGAGCGTCCGCAGATACGAGACGATGGTGACATCGTTCCCCTCGCGCCGCACGCGGCCCTTCCCGAACGGGATCGGATCCACCGGCACGATGTCGCCGGCAGGCCCGCCGCGACCGCCGTAGAGCAGCTTGTGCTCGAAGAAGATCACGGGATCGGGGTCCTGGATGGCCTGACGCAGCAGCCCCTTGGCGTCCTCGGGCGTCGAGGGCGCGACGACCTTGAGGCCGGGCACGTGCGTGAACCACGATTCGAGGCTCTGGGAGTGCTGCGCCGAGGTCGATCCGCCCGTGCCGGTCACCATGCGCACGACCATCGGCACCGAGAGCTTGCCCCCGGTCATGTAGTGGAGCTTGGCCGCCTGGTTCACGATCATGTCCATCGCGAGGGTCGAGAAGTCGCTGAACATGATCTCGGCGATGGGCTTCGCCCCGAGCATCGCGGCGCCGACGGCCGCTCCGACGATCGCCTCCTCCGAGATCGGGGTGTCCCAGAGCTGGTGGGCGCCGTGCGCGTCCCAGAGGCCCTTCGTCACGCCGAACACGCCCCCCGGGGCGCCGACGTCCTCTCCGATCATGAACACGTCCGGGTCAGCTGCCATCTCCTCGGAGATGGCCTGGCGGATCGCGTCAGCATAGGTGAACTTGCTCATCGCAGCGCTGCTCCTTCGCAATCGTCGACAAAGACGTCCTCGGTCGATTCGGACGGGTCGGGGTGCGGCTGCTCCTCGGCCCACGCGGCCGCGGCGTCGAGTTCCTCCTCGACGGAGGCGCGCACCTCGGCGACGCGGTCCTCCCCGACCCCCGAGTCGGCGAGCGCCGCGACGAAGAGGTCGATGGGATCGCGCCCCATCCAGTGCTCGACCTCCTCCTGCGGACGGTACTTGGCCATGTCGCCCTCGAAGTGGCCGCGATGACGGTAGGTCTTCGTCTCGATGAGCGTCGGCCCCTCGCCGGCGCGGGCCCGGTCCGCCGCCTCGCGCGCCGCCTCCGCGACGGCCTCGACGTCGTTGCCGTCGACCACGACGCCGACCATGCCGTAGCCGTCGGCCCGGTCGGCGACGTGCTCGACCAGCTGGTGATCGCTCTGCCGGGTGAACTCGCCGTAGAGGTTGTTCTCGCAGACGAAGAGCACCGGGAGCTTCCACAGCGCGGCGAGATTGAGGCTCTCGTGGAACGCCCCCTCGTTGCTCGCGCCGTCCCCGAAGAACGAGACCGCCAGGCCGTCGCTGCCGGTCCGTTTGAGCTGCAGCGCGGCGCCCGTGGCGAGGGGGATCCCGCCGCCGACGATCCCGTTGGCCCCGAGGAACCCGAGCTCGCTGTCGATCATGTGGAGCGACCCGCCCTTGCCGCGGTTGTAGCCCGTGGTGCGCGCGAACAGCTCCGCGTACATCCGGGCGGGATCGGCGCCGCGGGCCAGCATGTGGCCGTGCCCGCGATGCGTGGACGTGAGCACGTCGGAGTCGCCGAGCGCATCGCAGATGCCGACGGCGCTCGCCTCCTGCCCGATGCAGGGGTGGAGGAAGCCCGGGATCAGGCCCTTCGCGCGCAAACGGGCGGCGCGCTCCTCGAAGCGGCGGATCAGGATCATCCGCCGCAGCAGCCGCAGCCGCTCGTCTGGTGTTCGTTCAGTCATCTGCACTCCTTCGTGAGCATTCCATCAAGCCGTCAAGCCATCGAGTATCCGCCGTCGACCATCATCGCCGCGCCGAGCACGAACGAGGCGTCGTCCGAGAGCAGGTAGGCGACCGCCGCCGCGATCTCCGCCGGCTCGGCGTACCTGCCGATGGGGTGCCGCTCGAGGAAGTGGTCGCGGCCGACGCGGTGCGCGTCGATCTCGCGCATCATCGGGGTCATCGTCCCGCCCGGGCACATGCAGTTCGCGCGGATCCCCCGCGAGCCGTACTCCGCCGCGATGGAGCGGGTGTACTGCAGCACCGCGCCCTTGGCCGCGGCGTACGAGGCGAGCTCGGGTGCGGCACCGACGGCCGCGGTCGACCCGAAGGTCACGATGCCGCCAGCGCCCGCCTCCAGCATCCCCGGGAGCACCCGGCGCGTCGCGAGGAAGGTGCCCACGGCACTGACCTCGAGCACCCGCCGGAACTCCTCGAGCGAGAGCTCGTGCGTGGGCTTCGAGACCTGGATGCCGGCGGTTGCGACGAGGCCGTCGATCCCGCCCACGGCGGCCTCGGCCTCGGAGAACGCCCGGTCGACGCTCGCCTCGTCGGTCACATCGCACACGCCCGAGAACGAGACCCGCTCGTCCTCCAGCCGCACCATGTCGACCGCGAGCACGCGGCAGCCCTCGGCGAGCAGCCGATCGACGATCGCTCTGCCGATGCCGCCCGTGGCGCCGGTCACGAGGATCCGCTTGCCGTCGAGCCCGTTCATGTTGCCTCCTTTGGCCCCAGATCTTACGATAGTCATCATATATGTGACAGGTAGGATTGGGAACCCCCGGACGCACGGAAGGAAGCCGACATGACCTCCCCCGCTCACCCACGCTATCGCCTCGACCACGTCGGGATCACGGTCCCGGACCTGGAATCCGCGGTGAACTTCTTCACCGCGCACCTCGACGCCGAGGTCCTCTTCGCCCTCGACCGATTCGTCGACGAGAGCGGTGCAGCAGCCGCCCGTCTGGGAGCTCCGCCCGAGGCGAGCTTCGCCCTCGCGATGCTCCGCCTCGGCGAGGCCCGGGTCGAACTGCTGCAGTGGTGGGACGCGGACTCCGGCGGGATGGCGGCGCACCATCGCGGCGGCGGCGCGCACCTCGCGCTCGCCGTCCGCGACGCTGCGGCGGCACGTCAGCGGCTCGCGGAGGTCCCCGGCGTCCGGGCCATGGGCGAGGCCGTGACGTTCTCCGACGGGCCGACCCCGGGGCTCACGAACGCGTTCGTCGAGTCCCCGTGGGGCCTGCTGATCGAGCTCATGTCCTGGCCCGACGACTGACGGCTACGCCTCGGGCGATGCGCCGAGCATCGCGACCACCTGGGTGCGGCTCTCGGCGCCGAGCTTCACCAGGATGCTCGACACATGCGTCTTGACGGTCGGCACCGAGATCCCGAGCCGAAGCGCGATCGCGGTGTTCGAGCGCCCCTCGCGCAGCTCGTCGAGCACCTCGCGCTCCCGCACGGTGAGGAGCTCGAGGCCGCGCGGAGCCCTGGGCGGCTCGGGGTCGCCCGGCGCCTCGGCGAGCGCGGAGAGCGCCCGCCGGGTCACCCTCGGGTCGAGCACTCCGTCGCCCGCTGCGACGCGGCGCACCGCGTCCGCGAGCGCGCCGGACTCCGTGGTCTTCAGCAGGAACCCCGCGGCGCCCGCGCGGATCGCGGCGAAGACGAGATCGTCCTCGTCGAAGCTCGTGAGCACGAGCACCTCGGAGACGGCATCCGAAACGATCGCCCGCGTCGCGGCCACGCCGTCGAGGCCGGGCATGCGCAGATCCATGAGCACGACGTCGGGACGGAGCGAGCGGGCGTTCCGGATCGCGGCGTCGCCGTCCGCCGCCTCCCCGACCACGGCGATCCCCTGGCGCTCGAGCATCAGCCGCAGGCCCTCCCGGATCATGCCGTGATCGTCCACGATCAGCACGCGCGGCCCCGATCCGGCCTCCCGCGCGGCCCCGCTCGTCATCCCGTTCATCGCGCCTCCTCCTGCAGCGGGAGCCGTGCCCGCACCACCCAGCCGTCGTCGCTCGGCCCCGCGGCGAAGTCGCCGCCGAGCGCTCGGACCCGCTCCTCGAGCATCACGAGACCCAGCCCGCTGCCGCGGAGCTCGGGACGGGCGATGGGCGCCCCGCCCCGGGACCGCACCTCGGCGCGCACGGCGCGCGCACGCGGACCGCTCGATGCAGACCCGCTCGCTTCGGCGGGGTCCGGTGCGATCACGACGTCGACGTCGGATCCCGACGCGTGCTTGACGGCGTTCGCGAGTCCCTCGTGGACGACGCGCGCGACCGCCTGGTCCACGACGTCCCCGAGCTGTTGGCCGTCGAGCCGATCCGACAGCACGACCCGCACCCCGGAGCGGCGGGCCTCCTCGATCATCGCCGGCAGGCGGTCCGTGCCCGGCGGAGCGACGAACCCGTCCGCCCCGTCGCGCAGCACCCGGATCATCGCGCGCAGCGCTTCGTGCGCGTCGAGACTCGAATCGCGCACCGCCCGCAGCGCCGCGCGCTCGGCGTGCTCGACACCCCTCCCGGACTCCCCGTCCCCTGGTCGGGGATCCGCATCTGCGAGCGCCGCTTCGCTCCGGATCGCGACGGCCGCCACATGCCCGGCGACCACGTCGTGCAGCTCGCGAGCCATACGCTCCCGCTCGCCGCGCACCGCGGTGATGCGGTCGAGCTCCGCGAGTCGCGTCGCGTCCTCCGCCTGCCTCCGATGCAACTCGACGAGTTCGCGCGACTGCGCCACCGCCGTGCCGTACCAGTACGTCGTGCCGAGCAGCGCCCCCACCTGCAGGCCGATCAGCGCCGTCACCCGCAGATCGCGCGTCGCGGCGTAGGAGAGCACGGTCATGGCCGCCGTCGCCGCGCCGACGACCACGAGCACCCGTCTCCGCCGCACGGCGTCGAGGGACACCGTGAGGGCGTAGAGCAGATCGAGCAGCACGATGAACGGCACGATCCCGCCGGTGATCGCGAGATCGACCGCGAAGAGCGCGGCCGCGGCGACGCACCCGGCGAGCGGCGCCCGCCGCTTCGCGCACGCGAGCGCCGCGGCGGGCAGCGCCGCCGCGAGCGTCCACCACGGAGAACCGTACTCGGGCACCAGGCGGAACGCGGTCCAGAGCCCCGAGATCCCGAGCCAGGCGCAGAGCACCGCGACCAGGGCGTACCCGAGCGCCTCCGCAACCGGCTGGGGCAGCCCGAGCACGGTGCGTCGGCGCTCGAACCCTCGTCGCCGCGTCTGCATGACTCCATCCAACCAGTCCTGCGCGCCGGCCGGCTCAGACCAAAGGATGAGGCGCGCTCATCCCCCTCGCCGATCCGCGCGGCCCAGGCTCCCGGGAGACTGGGCCCATGGACTTCCTGAACGCATTGCCGCTCCCCGCGGCACTCGCGATCCTCGCGCTCGTCGACGGGCTCAGCGTGGGGACGCTGCTCATCCCGGTGTTCTTCCTCATCGCCCCTGGCCGCCCGAGGATCCGCCGCATCCTGCTGTACCTCGGCACCATCACGCTGTTCTACCTCGCCGTCGGGGTGCTCTTCACGCTCGGCCTCGTGAACATCGTCGACGTCGGCCGGAGCTTCCTCGATTCGACCGCCGGCCGCGTCGCCATGCTCGTCGTGGGCGCTGCCATGCTGGTGACCGCGATCTGCATGCCGACGCCGAAGGCGAAGCGGAAGCGCGCCGAGGCCGTGTACGCCGAGCGGGTCCGCGAGCTGCAGGCGGCCGGAGGCCCGGCGGGCGCAGGATCGCTGCCGGCCGGACCCGAGTACACCAGCGGACGCATCGTGCGCTGGCGGGCGCGGCTGCTCGCCGATGGCACCGCCCCGGCCGCAGTCGTGGGGGTCGCCCTCGCAGCCGGTCTCGTGGAGGTCGCGAGCATGCTCCCGTATCTGATCGGCATGACGATGATCGCCGACGCTCCGATCGGCATGCCGACGCGGTTCGGACTGCTCGCGGGCTACTGCGTCGTGATGATCCTGCCCGCGCTGCTGCTCCTCGCGGCGCGCGTGGCCGCCGCCGGGCTCGTCGAACGCCCGCTCCAGCGCCTCGCCGACTGGCTGGAGCGCACGGGCGCCGAGAACACCGCGTGGATCCTCGGGATCATCGGCTTCCTGCTGCTGCGCGCCGGCGCGACGCAGCTCGGGATCGACCTGCCGATCATCGGAGGCGGGTGATCACGGGCACGGGCCGGACACCCGGACGCTACCAGGCTGCGGAGACGGCCCGGTGCGTCGCGAAGAGCGGCCCGGCGGCCCCCTCGGGCGCCCGCCCGAAGCCGCACTCGGTCGCGACGCCGAACGCGCGCGCGGTGTGCCTGCGGGCCGTCGCGATGCGCCGCGCGGCGCCCTCGACCCCGTCTTCGCGATGCACGAGGCCGAGATAGAGCTCGGTCTCCTCGGCGAGCTCGAGGTCCGCCAGACCGGCGAAGTACGCATCGTCGTCGCGCTCGATCGGCACGGGGAGGTGCACCCACGTGAGCCGCCGAGCGGCCGCGGCGTGCACGAGGTTCGCGAAGCGCACGAGGTTGCCGACGTCGACGGGCTCGACGAAGTGCCGCTCAGCGACGTCGCCGTAGCAGAGGTGAACGCCGACCTCCACGTCCTCGGGCACCCGGTCGATCTGCCTGGCGAGCCGCTCGCTCGTGCCCGCCCAGACGTCGTCGAACCATTCCGCGCGCGTTCCGCCCCGCTCCGCGTAGGCCTCTCCCTCGATCATCGCGAACTCGAGCGCGGCGTCCCACTGGATGGCGAGGCGGTCGTGCGGAACGACCGCGAGGATCCGGTCGAGCTCGGCGGCGAGCGCGGCCTCGTAGACGGGTTCGAACGCCGCGCGGTCCGTCTCGTGCACGAAGCTGCCGACCACGCCGAGCGGCGTCGGCAGCGAGACCTGGAACCGGGTGCCGGCCGGAATCGCACCCTCGTGCTGCAGCCGCGCGAAGACGTCCCACGATTCGAGCGCGGCATCGGCGTACCCGAGCGGGACGAGCTCGAGATCGGACGCGGCGACGCCGGCGGCGAGGCGCACGGGCCTGATGTCGAGCATGCGGAGCGGGATCGGCGTGTCTCCGACGCGCTCGATGCCCGGGGTCCGGGCGATGCGGTCGGGCTGGAACGCGATCCAGTGGAAGCGCTCCCCCACTTCGCCGTCGGGGATCCGTCGCAGCCGATCGCCCAGGTGCTCGGCGGCGACCCGCATCGTGGTCTCGGCGTCGTCGAAGTTGATGCTGCCGACGAGATGGCAGCCGCGGGGCTCGGTCGTGTGCGCGCTCATCCCTCCAGTATCCCGCGCGGCGGCGGCCGCATCCCCGTATGTGTCGCCCGTTGACGGGCCTCGCGGGCGGAATCCCGGATGGGCTTCCCCGGCCTCACTCCTTCACGGCGCGCTGCGCGATGAGGATGTCGAGCGGGAAGTCGACCGGAGCCGCGCCGAAGAGCAGCCGCCCCGCTGCGACCGCCGAGGCCTCGACCGCGGCGGCGACCGCCTCGGCGTGCACGACCGGGGTGTGCACGATGACCTCGTCGTGCAGGAAGAACACGAGATGCGGGCGCCGTGCGAATGCCGGACCGGAGGCCGTCGCCTCGGCGGCACCGGACTCCACGGTGCCGATGGCCGCGAGCCGGAGACGGAGGTCGGCGAGCCACGCGAGCGCCCACTCGGCAGCGGTGCCCTGCACGACGAAGTTGCGGGTGAACCGGCCGAATTCGCGGGCGGCGCGGCGAGCGCGCTCCTCGTCGCGCGAGGTCGCCCCAGGCAGGCTGGCACCCGCCTGCAGCTCGGCCCACTCGGGTGCCGGGGGCGGCGAGGTGCGTCCGAGCCAGGTCGCCATGACGCCTCCGCGTTCCCCGACCTCGGCGGCGCGGTCGACGAGGCGCATCGCCGAGGGGAACCCGCGGCGCAGTCGCGGCACGAGCCGCCCGCTGTCGCCGCTCGTGCCGCCGTACATCGCGCCGAGCACCGCGATCTTCGCGTCCTGCCGCGTGCTCACGATGCCGCTCTCGACGATGCCCGAGTACAGATCCTTCTCGAACCCCGCGGCCGCCATCGCCCGATCGCCCGACATCGCCGCGAGCACCCGGGGCTCCAGCTGCGCGACGTCCGCCGATACGAGCGTCCAACCGGGGTCGGCGCGCAGCGCGGGACGCAGCTGCCGCGGCAACTGCAGGGCCCCGCCCCCGCTCGACGCCCAGCGCCCCGTCACGACGCCGCCCGGAACGTACACGGGCCGGTACCGCCCGTCACGCACCCACTCGTCGATCCACGCCCAGCCGTTCGCGCTCAACAGCCGGGAGAGCTTCTTGTAACGCAGCAGGGGTTCGATCGCGGGGTGCTCGTGCTCCTCCAGCTCCCAGTGCGATGTCGAGCGCACGTCGATGCCGGCGCGGCGCAGCGCGCTCAGCAGCTTGGGCGGCGAGTCGAGGCTCGCACGCGCGTCGCCGAGCGCCGTGCGCACCTCGTCGGCGACGCGCAGCATGCGTTCCGGTTTGGCGCCGATCGCGGGCCGGGGCCCGAGCTCCGACTCCAGCAGACGGTCGTGCTCGTCGGCGTCCCACGGCACGCCTGCTGCGCGCAGCTCCACCGCGATCAGTCCGCCGGCGGACTCCGCCGCGAGCAGCAGGGCGAGGCGCCCGGGGTCCTCGGACGACGCGAGGGCGGCGCGCTGACGCGAGAACTCCGCGAGCGCCGCGTCGAGGTCGTGCGGCACTTCGCCAGGAGACGCAAGCGGCTCGTCGAGATCGAAGAGCGCCGCGACGGGCTCCGGCCCCGAGTCCGGCTCGCTCGCGGCGGACGCGGCGTCCCACTCGACCGCGGCCGCGAGCGCGTCGCGATCCCTGACCGACCGGGCCCCGCGCAGAATGGCGTGGCAGAGCCGCAGGTCGTGCGCCCGCTCGACGCGCACCCCCGCGGCGAGCGCTCCCGGGTACCAGCTCGGCGAATCGCTCCAGACCCAGCGCGGCCGGTCTGCCGACTCGCGCCCGGCGACGAACTCCGCGAATCCGGCGGGCTCCACCACCTGCTCGGCGATCGGCGTGCCGTCCGCCGCCAGGTCGACCGCTCCGATCCGCCATCGGCGATCGCCCGAGGCGCTCGCCGGCCCTGCGGCCCCGGGGTCCGCGCCGGCGGCACCGGGGCCGCCGACGTCGACTGCGCGGCCGGGTGCGATCCGGCCCACGACGCACCATCGCGCTTCGGGTCCCGGGGTCTCGCTCACCCGTTCAGGCTACTGGGCACCTCCGACAGCGGCGACGCGGTCGTGCCGGGCTCCGTCAGAGATCCTGCGTCGGTCGGACGCTCGGCGCCTCGAAGGTCTCACCGAGCCCGGATCCCCGACCGAAGCCGCGTCAGCGACGGCGGGTTCTGAACACGGGCACCGTCGCCGTCGCGAGGCCCCGGTACAGCGGCAGGAGCCCTCCCCGAGACTTCGGGAAGGGCTCCTGCGCCGAGCGGAGTGAGGCCTACAGCGCCTCGTACGCCGCACGGAGCAGCTGGGCCGCCTCGGTCGGCGTCTTGCCGACCTTGACGCCGGCCGCCTCGAGGGCCTCCTTCTTCGCCTGAGCGGTGCCGGCGGAGCCCGACACGATCGCACCGGCGTGACCCATGGTCTTGCCCTCGGGCGCGGTGAAGCCCGCGACGTAGCCCACGACGGGCTTGGTGACGTTCGCCTTGATGTACTCGGCCGCGCGCTCCTCGGCGTCGCCGCCGATCTCGCCGATCATCACGATCGCCTTCGTCTCGGGGTCGGCCTCGAACGCCTCGAGGGCGTCGATGTGGGTCGTGCCGATGACGGGGTCGCCGCCGATGCCGATCGCGGTCGAGAAGCCGAGATCGCGCAGCTCGTACATCATCTGGTACGTCAGCGTGCCCGACTTCGAGACGAGGCCGATCGGCCCCTTGCCCGTGATCGTGGCGGGCGTGATGCCCGCGAGCGCCTCGCCCGGCGTGATGATGCCCGGGCAGTTGGGTCCGATGATGCGGGTCTTGTTCCCGGTCGCCTGGGCGTGCGCCCAGAGCTCGGCCGAGTCCTTGACGGGCACGCCCTCGGTGATGATGACGAGCAGGCCGATTCCGGCGTCGATGGCCTCGACCGCGGCATCCTTCGTGAAGGCCGGCGGCACGAACGCGACCGAGACGTCCGCGCCGGTCTGCTCCATGGCCTCGGCCACCGACGCGAAGACGGGCAGCTCGACGGCGTTGCCCGACGCATCGGTGTGCGACACGGTCGTGCCCGCCTTGCGCGCGTTGACGCCGCCCACGATGTTGGTGCCCGCCGCGAGCATGCGCGCGGTGTGCTTGGTGCCCTCGCCGCCGGTGATGCCCTGGACGATGACCTTCGAATCCTGGTTCAGGAAGATAGACATGATTCTCTCTCTACAGTCGTTCGGCTCGGGACTACCGGGCGTTCGCCAGCTCGGCGGCCTTGTCGGCGCCCTCGTCCATGGTGGCGGCCTGCGTGACGAGCGGGTGGTTCGCCTCGTTGAGGATCGCGCGCCCCTCCTCGACGTTGTTGCCGTCGAGGCGCACGACGAGCGGCTTGTTCGCGGCGTCGCCGAGCTTCTCGAGCGCGCCGACGATGCCGTTCGCGACCGCGTCGCACGCGGTGATACCGCCGAACACGTTCACGAACACGGCCTTCACCTGCGGATCCCCGAGGATCACGTCGAGCCCGGCTGCCATGACCTCGGCCGAGGCGCCGCCGCCGATGTCGAGGAAGTTGGCGGGCTTCACGCCGCCGTGGTTCTCGCCCGCGTACGCGACGACGTCGAGCGTCGACATCACGAGGCCAGCGCCGTTGCCGATCACGCCGACCTCGCCGTCGAGCTTCACGTAGTTGAGATCCTGCGCCTTGGCCTTGGCCTCCAGCGGATCCTCGGCGGCCTTGTCCTCGAGCTCGGCGTGGTCCGGCTGACGGAAGTCGGCGTTCGCGTCGAGCGACACCTTGCCGTCGAGCGCGATGATCTCGCCCTCGCCCGTCAGCACGAGCGGGTTGACCTCGACCAGGGTCGCGTCCTCGCCCGTGTAGACCTCATAGAGCTTCTGGAAGACGGGGACGACCTTCGCCACGAGCTCCTCGGGGAAGCGCGCGGCACGAGCGATCTCCTCGGCCTTCGCCGCGTCGATGCCCGTGATCGGGTCGACGGCGATGCGCGCGAGCGCCTCGGGCTTCTCGACCGCGAGCTGCTCGATCTCCATGCCCCCCTCGACGCTGCAGAGCGAGAGGTACGAGCGGTTCGCCCGGTCGAGCAGGACCGAGAAGTAGAACTCCTGCGCGATGTCGGCCCCGGCAGCGACCATGACCCGCTTCACGACGTGGCCCTTGATGTCGAGGCCGAGGATCGCCTGCGCGGCCTCGAACGCCTCGTCCGGGTTCTTCGCGACCTTCACGCCGCCGGCCTTGCCGCGTCCGCCGGTCTTCACCTGCGCCTTGACCACGACGACGCCGCCCAGCTTCTCGGCGGCAGCGCGCACCTCTTCCGGCGTATCGGCGACGATGCCGGCGAGCACCGGCACCCCGTATCGCTCGAAGAGATCTCGTGCCTGGTACTCGTACAGATCCACGTAACGTCCTTCACTATCGGAGTGTTTCGGTGTCCGAGGCAGAAAAATGTCTCGATGTCGAGATAACTCGACCACTGGCAGAGTCTATCACCGCCAACCGCGACCGACCCTGACGGAACCTCCTCGGGCTCGGCGGTCGCGGCGGCGCGACGCGAGCACTACACTCGGTCCAGCCGGTGCGCACCTGGCCTCGCGGAGCGCGAGTCGCCGTCGAGCAGCGCATCGACGGGGGACGACAGCACCATGAGCAGCACCGAGAGCCAGACGCCGGAGGTCGGAAAGCCGGAGGGACTCCGCGCGCGCAAGCGCCGTGCCACGGAGAACGCCATCGAGATGGCCGGGACCGCGCTCGCGCTCGAGCTCGGCATCGAGGACGTCACCGTCGAGACGATCTGCGACCAGGCGGGGATCTCGCGCAGCACCTTCTTCAACTACTTCTCGTCGCGCGATCACGCCATCATGGGCCGGGCGATCGTGGTCCCGGAGGGTCCCGAGGCGTTCGCCGTGCTCGATCGGAGCCCCGACGATCTCCCGCTCGGCATCTTCCGGCTGGTCTTCGCGGCGATCGGCCACAGCAAGGTGAACGCCGACGTGGCACGCAGGCGGGCGAGGCTGGTGCGCGGCCAGCCGCTCGCCGCGCGCATCCTGCTCTCCACCCTGCTCGAATCCTCGATGCAGTTGACCGCGACCGCCGCGACCTGGCTCGCACTGCACCCCGAGCGCGCCCGTCTCGGTTCCCCCGAGATCGAGGCCGGCCTGGCTGTGACGCTCGTCAACGGGGTGCTCACGACGCGCATGAGTCAGTGGATGATGGGGTCGGGCGACGTCGATGCCGATGAGGCGGACTTCGCCGAGGCCATGGCGCAGTATCGGGCGCTGCTCGGCTGAGCGGGCCGCCCCGCTCGCCGCGGTCAGCCGGCTCGGTTCCCGTTCACTCGACCTTGGAGATCGGGGCCAGCTTCACCACGAGCTTCCGCTCGCCCACCGATTCGAAGACGACGTGCGCGATGCGCTTGGTGCCAACGCCGGTGACGCCGGTGACCCGGCCCTCGCCGTAGTCGTCGTGCGTGATCCGGTCCCCCGCCGAGAGTTCGAGATCGCCGTTGTCGCGAGTGCCGATGCCTGCACCGCCGCCGATCAGGTTCGGGAACCCGCCTCCCGCCGCCTGCGCCTCCTTGGCGAGCCGCTTGCGTTCGCGCCACTTGTCGAGTGCGGACTGCATGTTGCCGCTCGCCGGCTCCGACACGGCGGCCGAGCCCGAGGATCGCCCGGTCGAGAAGGACACCGACGAGTCGCCGGAGCGCCCGCCGCGCGACCCCGAGTAGCCGGATCCGGGCCCGGATCCGCGCGGCGCATTGAGCGCGCGCGACGCCGTGCCTCCGCGCCCCGTCACCTCGCCGGGCGACTGCCGCCAGTCGATGAGCCCCTCCGGGATCTCCTGCAGGAAGCGCGACGGCATGGCGACCGAGATGTCGCCGAACGTGGCGCGCGTCGACGCGAGCGTCAGATAGAGACGCTCCCGCGCGCGCGTGATCCCCACGTACATGAGGCGCCGCTCCTCGCTGATGCCGCCGACCTCGTCGACCGACATCTGATGCGGCAGCAGCCCTTCCTCCACGCCGGTGATGAAGACGGCGCGATACTCGAGGCCCTTCGCGGTGTGCATCGTCATCAGTGAGACGGTGCCGCTCGAGTCGTCGAGGTCGTCGGCAGCAGCGACGAGGCTGACCTCCGTGAGGAACGCCAGGAGCCCGGCTCCGGGCTGCTTGGCGTCGAACTCGCGCGCGACGGCGATGAGCTCTTCGAGGTTCTCGGCGCGCGCGTCGTCCTGCGGATCGCGCTTCGCCCGGAGCTTCTCGATCATGCCGGTCTCGTCGAGGATGAGCTTCAGCAGATCGCCCACGGGGGCCGGCACCTTCTCGTCGCCCTCCCCGGGCGTCGCCGAAGCCACGTCGGTCGAGCCGCCGCCGACGGCCATCCGGGCCGCCCGAGTGAGCAGCTCGGCGAGCTCGAGCACCGTCGCGCGCAGCTTCGGCCCGAGCTGGGGCACCTCGGCGGCGCGCAGCATCGCCTCGTGGAACGAGAGGCCGTGCTGCTCCTGGAAGTTCGCGAGGTGGGCCTCGGCCATCGGTCCGACGCCCCGCTTGGGCGCTCCGAGCAGCCGGGACCACGCGATGGGGTCGTAGGGGTTCGCGATGCTCGTCAGGTACGCCATCGCGTCCTTGATCTCGGCCCGCTCGTAGAACTTCGTGCCCCCGAGCACCCGGTACGGGATGGCCGAGCGGATCAGCAGCTCCTCGAGCGCGCGCGTCTGCGAGTTGGTGCGGTAGAAGACGGCCATATCGCCGTAGGCGATTCCCGCGCCCCGCAGATCCTCGATCTCCTCGGCGACGAAGCGGGCCTCGTCGTGCTGCGAGTACCCGGTGAAGCCGACGATCTTCTCGCCGTCGCCCTCGGTCGTGAAGAGGTTCTTCTCCTGGCGGTCGAAGTTGTTGCCGATCACCGCGTTGGCGGCGGAGAGGATGTTCTGCGTGGAGCGGTAGTTCTGCTCGAGCTTCACCACCTCGGCGTCCGAGAAGTCGCGCTCGAATTCGACGATGTTGCGGATATCGGCGCCGCGGAACGCGTAGATCGACTGGTCGGAATCGCCGACCACCGTGAGGCTCGCGCCCGGGATGCGGCCCGCCGCGTCGAGCTCGCGAGCACGGGCGGGCGGCACGAGGCGCTCCACCTCCTCGGTCGGGACCGGCTTCGTGAGCTCGCGGATGAGCGAGTACTGCGCGTGGTTCGTATCCTGGTACTCGTCGACGAGGATGTGCCGGAACCGGCGCTGGTAGACGGCGGCGACATCGGGGTGCGCGCGGAACAGATGCACGGTCTGCCCGATGAGGTCGTCGAAGTCGAAGGCGTTCGCCCGACGGAGCTCCTGCTCGTACATCTTGAAGATCTCGACGAAGAGGCGATCGCGCGGATCGTTCTCGTTCATCGTCGCCGCATACGCGTCCGCGTCGGAGAGCTCGTTCTTGAGCCGCGAGATCTTCGCACCGGCGTTCGCCGGGGTGAACCCGTAGGTGTCGGCGTCGAGTTCCTTGATGATGCGCTTGAGCAGCGCGCGCGAATCGGCGGAGTCGTAGATCGTGAAGCCCGAGACGTAGCCGAAGCGCTCGGCCTCGCGGCGCAGGATGCGCACGCACGCCGAGTGGAACGTCGAGATCCACATGCCCTGCGACGCTTCGCCCAGGAGTCCGTCGATGCGCTCGCGCATCTCGGCCGCGGCCTTGTTCGTGAAGGTGATCGCGAGGATCTGGCTCGGCCACGCCTCCCGTTCCCTGATGAGGTGCGCGATGCGATGCGTGAGGACGCGGGTCTTGCCCGATCCCGCTCCCGCGACGATCAGCAGCGCGGGCCCGCGCGTGACCACGGCGCGGTGCTGCGCCGGATTCAGGCCGTCGAGCAGCGCGTCGGGGCCGGTGCCCTGCGCGCCGCCGACCGGAATGCCGGAGGGGTCGAGAAGTTCGAAGTCGCTCATCGGGATCCAGTGTAGGCCGCACCACCGACACCCGGTCCCGCCCCGCCTTCGACGCGGGCCGCGGCGCGCGCCGGAGCACCGCCGCGCACGGGTCGACCCGGGACTTCGGACAGAATGGAGGGCATGTCTGGATCCGTTTCGCCCCGTTCCTCCGTCCTCGTGTTCGCGACCGGCGGCACCATCGGCATGCGCACGACCGACGGCGGGCTCGCTCCCGATCCCGATTTCCCCGAAGTGCTCGAGATGCTCGTGGCGAAGATCTGCACCCCGCTCGGCATCGCCACGCGGGTCAATCACCTCTCGCCCGCGATCGACAGCGCGAACGCCGACGCCGAGACCGCGCCGCGGATCGCGCGCGCCGTGCGCGCTCGGGTGCGCACGCATCGGCCCCGCGGCGTCGTCATCACGCACGGCACCGACACCCTCGCCTACACGGCGGCGCGACTGGCCTTCGAGCTCGGCGACCTCGGCGTGCCGGTCGTCGTGACGGGCAGCCAGCTCCCGCACGGCGCCGACGGCACCGACGCGGTCGACAATCTCTCGCTCGCGATCCGCGCCTCCATCAAGGCCGCCCCGGGCTCCCCCGTCGCGATCGCGTTCGGGGGCGAACTGCTGCCCGCCGTGCGAGCGACGAAGCACGACAGCGTCGCGCTCGGCGCGTTCCGCGCTGAGCGCCCGCTCGCCCCCGGACCAGCGGGGATCCCGGCGGCGCTCGAGGACCTCGAACCCCCGTCCGCACCGGCGCGCACGATCACGTTCCGCTTCACCCCGGGGGTCGCGGCGGCGGATCTCACCGCGGCGGTCGGCGGCGGACCCGACGCGCTCGTGCTCGAGTGCTACGGCAGCGGGAACGGACCCACCGCGCGCCCCGGAATGCTGGGGGCGCTCCGCGAGGTCTGCGCGCGCATCCCGGTGGTCGCGATCACCCAGTGCACCAGCGGCACGGTCGACCTCGACCGCTACGCGGTCGGCCGCGAGCTCGCGGCCGCCGGGGTGATCGACGGCTCGGATCTGACGGTGGAGGCCGCGACTTCGAAGCTCGGATTCCTCATCGACCGCGGCCACCGCGGGGCCGAGCTCAGGAGGATCATGGAGCGCAACCTCGTCGGGGAGTGCGCCGGGGCGTAGCCGGCGGACCGCCGGCTTCGAGGCCCCAGCAAGCTCCCGAACCGCCACCGGGAACTCGATCCGGCCCCCGTCGCACGAGCGAAAAGGGCCGAATCGGGTTCCGTCCGACGACCCCCGGGAGACGGTCAGGGGTCGGCGCGCTTCCGGCCGGCGCCGTGGTGCGGACCCGACCGGTCAGGTCGCCTGCGCGTCGCGAGCCGCGACCCCGAGATCCGGGTGATCCACGAAGATGCCGTCGACGGCCGACGAGAGCACGAGGGCGAATTCGCTCTGCCAGTCCCCCCACTCGGCCGGGTGCGCAGAGGTACGGAAGCGCGAGCTCAGGTAGCGGTTCTCCGGTCGCAGGGTCCAGGTGAAGACGCTGAGCCCGCGGTCGTGGGCGCGCTGCACGAGGCTCGTCGGCCCCGTCGCGCGCCCGAATGCGTCGAGGCGGATCAAGTCGGCCTTCGCCACGCTGATCCCGTCGACGCGCTGGGCGAGCAGGTCGAGCCCCTCGTCGCTGCGGTACCAGCCGTAGCCGCGCTTCGGGGCGCCGTTCAGCGGCTCATCGGCCGGGGCGCCTGCCGACTCCGTCAGGAAGACGTACGAGGCGGGCAGCCCGGCCCCGCGGATCCGGTCGAGCACCCCGAGCTCGAACGATTCGAGGACGAGTCGTTCGGGACGATCGCTCCAGCCTGCGGCGGCAAGCTCCTCCAGCAGCATCGCGGCGAGGTCGTGCCCGATCCCGAGGAAGTACTGGGCGTGCTTGATCTCGACGACCACGCCGAGGTCTCGGCCCCGACGTCGGCTCTCCTCATCGACGATCTCGAGCACGTCGCGCAGACGCAGGATCGGCTGCAGCCCGTCGTGCTCGCGGTTGTCGGGCCGCACCCGCTTGAGGCGCTCCACGCACCGCAGCTTCGAGAGCTCGGCCCAGGTGAAGTCCTCGGTGAACCAGCCGGTGAGGCGCTGCCCGTCGACGACCTTCGTGCGCTTGCGCTTCTTGAACTCGGGGTGCCGCGCGACATCGGTGGTTCCCGAGATCTCGTTCTCGTGGCGCACGACGAGCACGCCGTCGCTGGTCGCGACGATGTCGGGCTCCACGAGGTCGGCACCGAGCTCGAACGCGAGCCGGTAGGACGCCGCGCTGTGCTCGGGGCGGTAGCCGGGGGCTCCGCGGTGCCCGATGACGAGGGGGCGGGGGTGCGGGCCGTTCATGGACTCCAGCCTAGGACAGGAGCGCCGTCAGTTCGTGAGGATCAGATGCGGACCGGCCGGGGCCTCCAAGCCCGCCACGGCAGCCTTGAGCTCGCTCGCGTCCTGCCGCAACCCGCGCACATCGGACTGCACGTCGCTGATCCGCTGCGGCAATCGGGGCTCCGCGCCGGCGATCTTCGCGCGCAGCTTCCGCTCCACATCGTCGATCTTCGCGCTCTTCGCAACCTGGGGACGGAGTCCTCACGCGGCCCCGTTCGCCCCTGGCGCACGACGACATCGCGAGGACACAGCCGTTCCGAAGCCCCGACCGATAGTGTGAATCAAGTACATACGCCAGGAAAGGATTCCGACGCATGAGCAACCCGGCTCTCAGCAACAACCCGGCACTGAACGGCAAGTCCCTCACCGCCGACGAGCTGCGCCGCATCTACGATCAGCCCGCCGCGCAAGTCCAGCGCCCGGGCATCGACGTGCCCGCCGCAGAGGCCGGATTCGGCGGTGAGCAGCCCCCGATGGTCGCTCCGTCGGACCGGCCCATGACCTACGAGAACACCATCTCGAAGACCGTGATGCTGTTCCTCATCGTCCTGGCCTTCGGCGCCGTCGGCTGGTGGCTCGTGAAGGTCTCGATGATCGCCATCATCGGCGCCGCGATCGTCGGGCTGGTGCTCGGCCTCGTGAACTCCTTCAAGAAGGAGCCGAGCGTCCCGCTCATCGTCGCCTACGCCGCATTCGAGGGCGTCTTCCTCGGCGGCATCTCGGGCATCTTCGAGGCGCAGTGGGCCGGGATCGTCTCGCAGGCGATCATCGGCACGCTGTCCGTGTTCGCCGTCACGCTGCTGCTCTTCCGCAGCGGCAAGGTGCGCACGAGCCCGAAGATGAACAAGATCTTCCTCATTGCGATCGTGGGCTACGCGGTCTTCTCGCTCGTCAACTTCGGCATGATGATGTTCGGCGCGATCGACGACCCGTGGGGCATGCGCGGTGTCCGGGTCTTCGGCATCCCGCTCGGCGTCATCATCGGCGGACTCGCCGTGCTGCTCGCCGCGTACTCGCTCGTGATGGACTTCGAGCTCATTCAGAACGGCGTCAAGAACCGAGTGCCCGAGAAGTGGGGCTGGTCGGCCGCATTCGGACTGATGGTCACGCTCATCTGGCTCTACGTCGAGATCCTGCGCATCCTCGCGATCCTGCGCGGCGACTGATTCCGCGAACCGCCTCCGGAACGGAGGCGAGGCGAATGGGCCCGGTGCTTCTGCACCGGGCCCATTCGCGTTCTCGCGCCCCGACGGCGCGGGTCGGCCCGCAGCGGAGGAACAAGCCTGCGGGTGAAGACGCCGCGAAGGATCACGCACCTGCGAACCATCTGCGATCGGCCGAACATATGCCGTTCGGCAGGCCCATGAGCATACATCCGGCGGATCGCATACGACCGGCAGACCGCTCGGAGCGCCCCTCCCCGCGTGGAGCGCCTCCACGACACGGCGCTCCGCCTACCCCAGCTCGCGCAGCACGGCCGCGAATCCGTCGAGGAAGCGCTCGGCATCCGCGTCGTCGAAGACGAGCGGCGGGCGGATCTTCAGCACGTTCTCGTGCATCCCCGAGGCGCTCACGAGGATCCGCCGTTCGCGCAGTCCGTTGACGACGGCGAGCGCCGCCGCCGCATCGGGCTCGACGCCGGAGTCGGGATCCACGAACTCGACCCCGAGGAACATCCCGGCTCCGCGCGCGTCGGCGATGCGGGCCGAACCGCCTCCGCGAGCCGCATCGGCAGCGAGAGAGCGGATCCCTGCGAGCAGCGCCCCGCCCACCCGGGCGGCGGACGAGACGAGGTCGCGATCCTCGATCTCGTCGAGCACCGCGGATGCCGCGGCGACGCTGACCGGGTTGCCGCCGAAGGTGTTGAAGTACCGGACCTCGGCCCCGAATCCGTCGAACAGGGCCGACGGCCCGACGACCGCCGAGATCGGAATCCCGTTGCCCATCGGTTTGCCGAGCACCACGAGGTCGGGCACGAAGGGCGATTCGATCGATCCATGCCGCGCGAAGCCCCACCAGGCGCCCGTGCGGCCGAATCCGGGCTGCACCTCGTCGGCGATGTACACTCCGCCGGCGGCGCGCACGACCTCTGCCGCTCGTGCCAGGAAGCCGGCTGGATCGAGCAGCACGCCGTCGCTCGAGAGCACCGAGTCCACGATCATGCCGGCGAAACCGATCCCCCGCGCCGCGAACCCCGCAATCGCTTCGCGAACCGCCGCAGCGCAGGCGTCCGCGGCCGCCGCTCCCCCGGGCCCCCGCACGGGATCGGGGACGTCGATCACGGCCACCCGGCTCGGGATGGCGTTCCCCGGGCCGAGGCTCGGCGAGAGCTCCGCAGCGGCAGCGGTCGTCCCGTGGTAGGCATTCCTCGTGACGATGATCCCGTCGCCCCCGGTGGCCCTCCGGGCGATGCGCACCGCGAGGTCGACGGCCTCGCTCCCCGAGCAGGCGAAGATCGCCTGCTCGAGCGGCGCGGGGAATTTCGCCGTGAGCCGCTCGGCGTACTCGACGAGCCCCGAGGTGACGTAGCGGGTGTGGGTGTTGAGCGCGGCCGCCTGCCGGGCGACCGCATCGGCGACCCTCGGGTTGCCGTGTCCGACGGCGGGGACGTTGTTGTAGGCGTCGAGGTAGTCCTCGCCCGACGGCCCGAAGAGGTGGGCGCGCGAGCCGCCTATGACGTGCACGGGGTCGCGGTAGAAGAGCCGGTACGGGGCGCCGAGCACGCGCGATCTGCGTTCGATGAGGGATCGCGTCTCCTCGGGCATGCCCGGGCCCGGATCGCCGTCGTAGCCGTTGACCATCACCGATCGCCGCTCCCCCGCTCCGCCGTGCTCCATCGCGCCTCCCGACCATCGATCCGACACTCCCCTCATGCTAGCGAGAACCGGTACGGGCTCCGCAGGCAATCCGCAAGCTGCAAGCCGCAAGCCGCAGTCCGGAAGTCGCAGGCCGAAAGGCGCAGGCCGGCCCCGCGATAGGATCGCGCAGCACGGGGCGTTGCGCGAACGCACGACATCGCCCCGGATCCCCGAACCCGAGGAGCACGACCTGGAGACGCCGATGCCGACACCGATACCCCAGCAGACGCTGACCGTCCCGGCGGAGACCGCGGCAGCGACGCTGCACCGGACCCATGGGATCTCCGCGACCGCGTTCACGCCGCTGGGCAGCGAGCTCGCGAGCACGTTCCGCGCGGAGACCGGGTCGGGGCGCATCGCGGTCAAGATGCAGCGCACCGACCGAGGCGTCGCGCCGATCCAGGATTGGCGGGCGGGGGTCGCCGAGCGGCTCTCGGAGCTGGGGCATCCGGTGCCCGAGACCGTCCGCGCCCGCGACGGCGGCCTCATCGGCCGGGATCATCCGGGCGACGCGGATCACGGCGTCGCCGTACTCGTCACCCGGTGGATCGACGCCTCCCCCTGTTCGCGGACGACGCCCGACGCGGCCCTCGGCGCGGAGATCGGCCGGGCCGCCGCTCGGCTGCAGCGCGATCTCGGTGCGATGGATGCGCCTCCTGAGCCGATCGAGCACGACTGGGCCGCGCACTCGGCGGCCGCCGCGCTCGAACGCCATCTCGCGCTCGTGGACGACCCGCGCGTCCGCGACACCGGTGCCGCCGCGCTCGCGCTCCACTCGGAGCGCATCGCTCCCGTGGCCGCGGGCCTGCCCCGGACGCTCGTGCATCAGGATCTCCACGACGACAATCTGCTCGTCGCCCGCGCGGCTGACGGGACGCTGCGCGTCGCCGCCATCATCGACTTCGACGACATGCTCGTCGGGTGGCGCGTCGCGGAGCCCGCCATCGCTGCGGCGTACCTGGCACGGCGCCTGGCCGATCCGCTGGCGGGGCTCTCATCCGTCGCCGAGGCATGGGAGGCGGAGATCCCGTTCACCGACGCCGAGCGGACCGCCTACGCCGCGATCGCCGCGGTCCGTCTCGCGCTGAACGCGGTCGTCTGGGGGTCGCGCAGCTCAGGAGAGCGCGGATCCTACGCGATCGCTCGCTCAGGCGGCTCGCTGGACGCATTCGACCGCGTCGCGGCGTCGATCTGAACGACGCGCGGCGCGGCCGTCAGACAAGATCGAACCGGGCGATCCCGGATTCCGGATCAACGGCCGGTGCGGCCAGCGTCGTCACCACCCAGTCCGGCGCGTGGGTGCTTGCGGCCTCACCCACACCGACCACGCGCATCCCGGCAGCGCGGGCGGACGCGATACCCGCAGCGGAGTCCTCGAACACCAGGCAGTCGGACGGGTCGACGCCGAGCCGCGCCGCGGCGATCAGGAAGCCCTCCGGATCCGGCTTGCTCGCCGACACCTGCTCCGCGGTGATCGCGAGCGCGGGCATCCCGAGGCCGGCGGCGGACATGCGCACGCGCGCGAGCTCCTCCGGAGCCGAGGTGACGAGCGCGTGCGGCACCTCGGTCAGCCCGGCGAGGAGGTCGGCGGCCCCGGGCACCGCGGCAGCGCGACCGCTCTCGGCCAGTTCCTGCTCGAGCAACCACGCGTCCTCGGCGAGCAACCGCTCCTCGGAGATCCCCGGGAGCAGCGCGGCGATGCTCGCACGGCTCTGCCTGCCGTGCACCGTGCGCACCACGTGCTCGGGATCGAGGCCGCGGATCGCGGACCATGCCGTCCACACCGCCTCGACGATCCCGGTGGAGTCGACGAGCGTCCCGTCCATGTCGAGGAGCACGGCGTGCGCTGAGACCGTCGTCATGCGGTCAGTCTATGCCGTCGGTGCAGAGAAGCCTCCGATGCGACCGGAGCGGAGCGGGATCGGCGGGCCCCGGAAACGGCGGAAGCCCGGCTGCGAATGCAGCCGGGCTTCACACTCGGGTCAGCGCCCGCTGCGCCCGAACCTACGCCCACTCGGCCGCTGGCGCGTCCGAGTTCCACGCAGCACCCATCACGAGCGGGAGCGACTCCGTCACTCCCACTCGGCCGCTGGCGCGTCCGAGTTCCACGCAGCACCCATCACGAGCGGGAGCGACTCCGTCACTCCCACTCGATCGTCCCCGGGGGCTTCGACGTCACGTCGAGCACCACTCGGTTGACCTCGGGCACCTGGTTCGTGATGCGGTTGGAGATGCGCGCGAGCACCTCGTAGGGCACGCGGGTCCAGTCCGCGGTCATCGCGTCCTCGGACGAGACCGGGCGCAGCACGATGGGGTGACCGTAGGTGCGGCCGTCGCCCTGCACGCCCACTGAGCGGACGTCGGCGAGCAGCACGACCGGGCACTGCCAGATCGTCTGGTCGAGACCCGCGGCCGTGAGCTCCTCGCGCGCGATCGCATCGGCCTCGCGCAGCACGTCGAGGCGCTCGCGAGTGACCTCGCCGACGATGCGGATGCCGAGGCCGGGGCCGGGGAACGGCTGGCGGCCGACGATCGCCTCGGGAATCCCGAGCTCGCGGCCGATCGCGCGCACCTCGTCCTTGAACAGGGCGCGCAGCGGTTCGATGAGCTCGAAATCGAGATCCTCGGGCAGGCCGCCCACGTTGTGGTGCGACTTGATGTTCGCGGTGCCGGTGCCTCCGCCGGATTCGACGACGTCGGGGTACAGCGTGCCCTGCACCAGGAACTTCACCTTCTCGCCGGAGGCCTTCGCCTCGGCGACGAGATCGAGCTGGACCTGCTCGAACGCGCGGATGAACTCCCGGCCGATGATCTTGCGCTTCTCCTCGGGGTCGGTGACCCCCGCGAGGTGGCCGAGGAAGATGTCCGCAGCATCGACGGTGATGAGCTTCACGCCGGTCGAGGCGACGTAGTCGCGCTCCACCTGCTCGCGCTCGCCCTTGCGCAGCAGGCCGTGGTCGACGAAGACCGCGGTGAGCTGGTCGCCGATCGCCTCGTGCACGAGCGCGGTCGACACCGCGGAGTCCACGCCGCCCGACAGCGCCGAGATGACACGGGCGTCGCCCACCTGCTCGCGGATCCGCTCGATCTGCTCCGAGATCACATTGCCCGCGGTCCAGTCGGCGGGAATCTCGGCGACGTGGTGCAGGAAGTTCTCGAGCACCCGCTGGCCATGGACGGAGTGCTTCACCTCGGGGTGCCACTGCACGCCGTAGAGCTTCTTCTCCGGCGACCCGAACGCGGCGACGGGGGTGACATCGGTGCGCGCGTAGACCTCGAAGCCCTCCGGAGCCTGCTGCACGGCGTCGCCGTGGCTCATCCAGACGTTCTGCGCCTCGGGCTGACCGCCCAGGATCGCGCCGCCGTCGCCGATGACCTGCGCCTCGACCCCGCCGTACTCGCGGTCGCCGGTGTTGCCGACGGTGCCGCCGAGCGTGTGTGCCATGATCTGGAAGCCGTAGCAGATGCCGAGCATCGGGATCCCGAGCTCGAAGATCGCGGGGTCGAACTGCGGGGCGCCCTCCTCGTAGACGGACGAGGGCCCGCCCGACATCACGATGCCGAGCGGTCGCTTCGCCGCGACCTCGGCCGCCGTGATCGAGTGCGGGACGAGCTCGGAGTAGACGCCCGCCTCGCGGACGCGGCGCGCGATCAACTGCGCGTACTGCGCGCCGAAATCGACCACGAGTACCGGGCGATGCCCGGTGTCAGATGCTGCCTGTGTCGCCATATGGGTCCTGTAGGCCTTTCGGGTAGGAGGGAATAGGGAGAATTCTACCGTTCGGCGCCCGCGCCCCGGGTCGCGGGGGCGTCGTGCGCGTCGAGGAACGCGTTGACCCGCCGCACCACCCGGGCCTCCAGGAAGAACGACATCAGCGGAACCACGCCGCCGAGGGCGATCAGGAGGAACCAGCCGAAGTGCCAGCGCATGGGGCTCCACAGCAGGAAGTCGGAGACGAGGTAGATCACGTAGAACCACCCGTGCGCGATGAGGATCGCCTTGAACAGGTTGAACCCCGCGGGCTCGAAGTCGGCCTCGACTCCCTCTGGCGCGAGCGGAACGAACTCGGCGAAGCCGGTGTCGGTGAAGAGGAAGAGCTGCACTCCGAAGGCGTACTTCATCACCATCACGGCGCAGAGCAGCAACAGCATGACGCCCGTGATCACCGAGGTGACCTTGTAGAACTTCACCGCATTTCGGATGCGGGGGTAATCGGCTGGTTTGGGCTGCAGCTGCATGGCTTCCATTCTATTCCGGGCGGGTGCGGTCGATCTCCGGGTCGGCACCCTCGCCGGCCTCCAGCAGTTGCATCTCGTGCTCCTTCTCCCAGGAGTCGCGAGCCAGGCGGTACCAGAGGAAGATCGCGAAGCCCGCGAACACGATCCACTCGACCGCGTAGAAGACGTTGAGCCAGTTGACGGCTTCGACGGGCAGCGGAGCGACCGAATCGATCGCGTCGAGGTCCGCGGCGCCGAGCAGACTCGCGGCCGCCATCGGGCCGGTGTCGGCTGCTCCTCCGTCAGCGTCCGCGTGGAGCACCAGGTATCCGGCGTAGACGGACCCGTCGACGCCGGTCCAGAGGTTCGCGAGGTGCGCGGGGACCATCGCCTGCATCGACTGCGGATCCGCATCGGCGTCGGGGATCTTCGGCGCCTCGGCGGGCATGTACCGGCCTTCGAGGCGCAGCGGTTCCGCGAACGCCGGATCCGCCTCGAGGCGCTCCGCGGCGGCCTCGGCCGCTGAGGCGCTCGGCGCCCATCCGATCGCCACGGCGAGGTGCGCGCCCTCGGCCGCATCGGGCCCCGACGTGGCGAGGTGTCCCACAACCCAGGCCCCGGTCTCGCCCTCGTTCACCCGGGGCGCCACGACGCGGGTGTCGCCGGGCACGAACGATCCGTCGAGCTCGACGACGACCCCCGCCCCGTCCTCCGTCACTCCCTGGGAGAGCTCGGCGACGTCGGCGAGGGGCCTCGGCGTCTCGGTGTCCAGTTCCGCGACCGACTGGGTGCGCACGGCATTGCCCATCTGCCACTGCCCGAGCCACGCGAACGCGGCGGCCACGAGCAGCGCCAGCAGCAGTGCGGCGATCCAGCGCGGTCGCCGCATCACCCGGGCGAGCGTCGGCTCCCCCAGGTACTCGGGCTTGCGCTGCGGCACTGCGCGGGGCTCAGCGTTCCGCGTAGACGACGCCGACCCGCTGGAACTCCTTGAGCTCCGAGTACCCGGTCGTCGCCATCGCGCGGCGGAGTGCACCGATGAGGTTCGAGCTGCCATCGGCGATGTGCGCCGGACCGTTGATGATCTCTGCGAGCGGCGCCACCGAGCCGACCTGCACGCGCCGGCCGCGCGGCAGATCCTCGTGGTGCGCCTCCTGCCCCCAGTGCCATCCCCGGCCCGGGGCGTCGGACGCCTTCGCAAGCGCCGCACCGAGCATCACGGCGTCGGCCCCGCAGGCCATGGCCTTGATGAGGTCGCCCGAGCTGCCGAGGCCGCCGTCGGCGATCACGTGGACGTAGCGGCCGCCCGATTCGTCGAGGTAGTCCGATCGGGCGCCGGCCACATCCGCGACCGCGGTCGCCATGGGGGCGCGGATCCCGAGGGTCACGCGGGTGGTGGAGGACGCGCCCCCGCCGAAGCCGACCAGCACACCGGCCGCGCCCGTGCGCATGAGGTGCAGCGCCGACTGGTAGGTCGCAGCGCCGCCGACGATCACCGGGACGTCGAGCTCGTAGATGAACTGCTTGAGATTGAGCGGCTCACGGCCCTCGCGCGCGACGTGCTCGGCCGAGACGGTGTTGCCGCGGATGACGAACAGGTCCACTCCCGCGTTCACGACGGTCTCGGTGAACTCCGCGGTGCGGTGCGGCGAGAGCGCACCGGCGACCGTGACACCGGCATCGCGGATCTGCCCGAGGCGGTCGCGGATCAGCTCGGGCTTGATCGGGGCGTCGTACAGCTCGCGCATCCGGTGCACGGCCTCGACCTCGTCCTCGATGCGCGCCAGGCCGGCGAGCAGCGGTTCGGGATCCTCGTGCCGGGTCCAGAGCCCCTCGAGGTTCAGCACGCCGACCCCGCCGAGGCGGCCCAGCGCGATCGCCGACTCCGGCGACGTCACCGAGTCCATCGGGGCGCCGAGCACCGGGATGTCGAACTGGAACGCGTCGATCGACCACGACGTCGAGACGAGCTCGGGGTCGCGGGTGCGTCGGGTCGGCACCACCCCGATCTCGTCGAAGGTGTAGACGCGCCTCGCGCGCTTGCCGCGGCCGATCTCGATCTCGTTGCTCACGCGACCAGTCTATCGGGGTCCGGGTGGGCATCCGCCCGGACGTCCGTGCCGGAACCCGAGGGCCCCGGCACGGTGCCGGGATCAGCGCTTCGACGCGCGGTAGCCCGCGCGCTGCGCGGCGGCCTCGGTCGCGAAGCACGCTTCCGCCCGGGTGCGCGAATAGTAGGCGCCTCCCGGCTTGTGGTAGATCATGGAGCTGGCGTTGCCCTTGATCGGCGCCCATGCCGGGCATTCGCCGTTCGCGAACGGGTTCGCACGCGTGGGCGGCGCGGGCCGCCGCACCACGGCGGTCTTCGCCGAGGTCCGCGACTCCGCCGCGTATCCCGAGCGCTTCCCGGTCACCTTCACCGAGATCCGGCGCCCCGCGTCCGCCGATTGGATCCGATACGTCGCGCCCGTGGCGCGGGAGATCGCAGCCCCATCGCGGTACCACTGGTACGAGAACGACACGCCGGAGGTCCAGGTGCCGCGCTTCGCCGTGAGCGTCTTGCCGACGAGGGCGCTGCCGCTGATCCCCGGCGTCGAGGCGCGCATGACGCGGGGCACCGCCTTCGCGCCCGAAGTCCTCGAGGCGGCCTCGTAGCCGCGCTTCGCGCCGGTCGCCCGGACGGTCAGCTTCGTGCCCGCGTCGGCCGAGGTGATCTTGTAGCTCGCACGGGTCGCGCCTGTGATCGCGGAGCCGTTGCGGAGCCACTGGTAGCGGAGCGCCACCGGACCCGGCTTCCACGAACCGGCCGAAACCTTGACGGTGGAGCCGACCCGTACCGTTCCCGTGATCTTCGGGGTCGTGGGCGCCAGCGTCCGCAGCACCGTCTTCGAGCTCGAGTGCCTGACGACCGTCGTGTACCCGGCGAGCTTGCCGGTCACGGTGACCGAGACGCGTTTCCCGCCGTCCGCTCCGACCAGGCGATAGGTCGAGCGCGTCGCACCCGCGATCGCTTTCCCATCGCGCTTCCACTGGTAGCTGCGCGCGGTGCCGGGTGTCCAGGTCCCCGGGACGGCAGTCAGCGTCTTCCCCACGGTGAACGTGCCCGAGACCTTCAGGGTCTGCGCGCTCAGCACCCCCGCAGCGACCGTCGCCGTCGCCGCCAGCGCCGCCCGGGTCGGAGCGTATCCGTCACGCGTTCCGACGACCTCGACGCTGAGCTTCGTGCCGCGGTCGGCCGCCACGATCGAGTACGTCGCGGCGACGGCGCCCGCGATGGCGACCCCGTTTCGCTTCCAGCGGTAGCTCGGCGTTGCCGCCTGCTCCGCGAAGCCGGTGGGCACAGCCGTGAGCTGCTTGCCGACCTGGGCGGCCCCCCTGATCGAGACCGCACCGTTCCGCAGCACGCCCTCGACGATGCCCATCGGCGCGGATTCCACTGCGGTTCCGTCTGCGGTGACGAGCGTCGCGACGACCGAGGCGCCCAGGTCGTCGCCGACCGGGATGTACGACGCACCGGTGCCCCGCGGCACGCCGCCGACCCGCCACTCGATCGCCTCGGACGCCGGCTGCGGCTCCCACCCGTCGAGCCGCGCGGTGAGCGGTTCGCCCACCCTGCCGCTCCCGTCGACGAGGATCCGGCCGATCACGGCGTCCTCCGCGGTGTCCTCCACGGCGTCCTCGGCGGTACCCTCCGGCGCGGGATCGGTCACCACCGTCTCGACCGCCCCCTCGGCGAACGCCGCGGGCGGCACGGAGACCGCCGGAAGGATCAGGGGTGCGAGAACGAGGACCAGGCAGATCCGCTTCAGGACGCGACGGAACGGCTGCTGCGCCGCTTCGGTCGGAATCGTGTTCGAGTGCATCGCACCAGAGTAGCGGAACTGTGCATTGCGTATGCGCCTCCCATCCGGGAGCACACGACAATCGATCCGCGCCCGATTCCCGGCCGTTCCGAGTCCCATGCGATGCGCGCCGGTCCTCTGCCCCGGCGAACCTCCGCAGAAGCGGAGATCCCCGTGCGTCTCGGTGACCGAGACGCACGGGGATCCGGAACCGCGCGAGGGTGAGGCCCGACGCCTATCGGCGGTAGTTCGGCGCCTCCACGACCATCTGCACGTCGTGCGGGTGCGATTCCTTGAGGCCGGCCGAGGTGATGCGCACGAAGTTGCCGCGCTCCTTGAGCTCGGCGATCGAACGCGATCCCACGTAGAACATCGACTGACGCAGTCCGCCGACCATCTGGTGCACGACCGTTCCGACCGAGCCGCGGTAGGCGACCTGGCCCTCGATCCCCTCGGCGATCAGCTTCTCGTCGCTCGGCACATCCGCCTGGAAGTAGCGGTCCTTCGAGTACGAGGTGCGCTCGCCGCGCGTCTGCAGCGCCCCGAGCGAACCCATTCCGCGGTAGTTCTTGTACTGCTTGCCGCCGAGGAACACGAGGTCTCCCGGGCTCTCGTCGGTGCCCGCGAGCAGCGAGCCCATCATCACCGACGAGGCTCCGGCGACGAGGGCCTTCGCGATGTCGCCGGAGTACTGCAGCCCGCCGTCGGCGATCACCGGGACCCCGGCCGGCGTCGCGGCCTTCGCCGCCTCGTAGACCGCGGTCACCTGCGGCACGCCCACGCCCGCGATGACGCGGGTGGTGCAGATCGACCCGGGACCGACGCCGACCTTGACCGCGTCGGCGCCCGCCTCGATGAGCGCCTTCGAGCCCTCGTAGGTCGCGACGTTGCCGCCGATGACGTCGACGTGCGCGAACGCGGGATCGGCCTTGAACTTCGCGATCATCTCGAGCACGCCCTTGCTGTCGCCGTTCGCCGTGTCGACGACGATCACGTCGACCCCGGCGTCCACGAGCGAGCCCGCGCGCTTCCAGGCGTCTCCGAAGAAGCCGACCGCTGCGCCCACGCGCAGACGCCCCGCGTCGTCCTTGGTCGCGTTCGGGTACTGCTCCTCCTTGTCGAAGTCCTTCACCGTGATGAGGCCGGTGAGGCGCCCGTCGCCGTCCACGAGCGGCAGCTTCTCGATCTTGTGCTGGCTGAAGATCGCCTGCGCCTCGTCGCGGGTGATCCCGGTGGGCGCGGTGATCAGCGGCAACCGGGTCATGGCGTCCGCGACGCGCACGTTGGCGCGGTCCTTCGGATCGATGAAGCGCATGTCGCGGTTGGTGATGATGCCGAGCAGGACGCCTGCGGAGTCCACCACGGGGAGGCCCGAGACGCGGTACTCGCCGCACAGCGCGTCGACCTCGGCCACGGTCGCGTCGACGGACGTGGTCACGGGGTTCGTGATCATGCCGGCCTCGCTGCGCTTGACGCGGTCGACCATCTCCGCCTGATCCTGGATCGACAGGTTGCGGTGCAGGATCCCGAGACCGCCGTTGCGGGCCATCGCGACCGCCATGCGCGTCTCGGTCACGGTGTCCATCGCCGCCGAGATGAGCGGGATGCCGAGGCGGATCCGCTTCGTGAGCTGTGTGGAGGTCTCCGCCTCGCTCGGGATGACGTCGGTGTGCGCGGGCAGCAGCAGCACGTCGTCGTAGGTCAGACCGGTGAACGCGAAGGGGTCACGCTGTTCCATGGAACCTCTTTTGGGGTCGAGAGCGGGTGGAAGTTCGTCGGGCCGGGTGAGCCCTCACTCCATCGTAAACGCCGGACGGCCCCGAAACATGCCCGCGGAGATCAATCGAGCGGGATCGGCGCCGTGTTCGTCGGCACCTCGGGCGCCCGGCGCAGCTGCAGCACCATGTCGACGATGAGGATCACGAGCGCGATCCAGACCGCCACGAAGCCGATCCACCGCCCCGCAGGCATCTCCTCGTGCGTCACGAGGTACCCGTAGAGGAAGCCGAGGATCGGCGTGAGGAACTGGATGAACCCCAGGTACGACAGCGGCAGCCGCCTGGCCGACTCGCCGAAGAGGATGAGGGGGATCGCCGTCAGCACGCCGCTCAGCAGCACGAGCGTCGCGACGCCCGGCCCGAACGAGAACGCCTGCAGTCCGAAGAGGTTCGCCATCACGACCATCTGCACGATCCCGATCGGCGCGGTCAGCAGAGTCTCGACGGTGAGGCCCGTCAGCCCGTCGACGTCCTCCCCCACGTGCTTGTGGACCGCGCCGTAGAGGCCGAAGGTGAGGGCGAGGCCCAGGGCGATCCAGGGGATCGAACCGTAGGCGATCGCCGCGATGACGACCCCGACCGTCGCGATCGAGACGGCGATCCACTGGAGACGCGAGAGCCGCTCGCGGCGCACCACGACGCCGATGAGGATCGTGAAGAGCGGGTTGATGAAGTACCCGAGCGCCGTCTCGATGACGTGCCCGGTCATGACGCCGATGATGAAGATCTGCCAGTTCGCGTAGAGCAGCACGCCCGAGAGCGCGAACCACGCGAACCGTCGCGGGTCGCGCAGGATCTCGCCGACCTGCGCCCACCTGCGCGTGAACGTCACCAGGATCGCCGAGAACAGCAGCGTGATGCACACGCGCCACGGGACGACCTCGAGCGGGTTCACGACCGCGATCAGCGTGAAGTAGACGGGGAACGTGCCCCAGATCAGATACGCGGAGATGCCGTATGCGAGACCGGAACGCGTTTGCTTCACCGGTCCAGTCTACGCACCCCGAGGCCCCGCGACCCGTCGCTCGCGCTCAGCAGCGGACCGGGGGCCGAAGCATATGGGATCTGCGATCCGTATGGCGCTTCGTTCGGGATCGGCCATACGGATCGCAGATCCCATATCTCCTGCAGCACAACGGGGCCCTACGCACAACGGGCCGGCGGATCCCGAAGGATCCGCCGGCCCGTTGTGCGCGACTCGGATCAGCGCGTGACGACTGCGAGGATGTCGCGAGCCGAGAGCACGAGGTAGTCGGCGCCGCCGACCTTGACCTCGGTGCCGCCGAACTTGGAGTAGATCACCACGTCGCCGACGGCGACGTCGAGCGGGATGCGGGTGCCGCTGTCGGAGACGCGGCCGGGGCCCACTGCGACGACCTCGCCCTCCTGGGGCTTCTCCTTGGCGCTGTCCGGGATCACGAGACCGGAAGCGGTGGTCTGCTCCGCCTCGACCTGCTTGATAACGATACGATCCTCGAGCGGCTTGATGGCGACCGACACGGTTGACCTCTTTTCCGAATGGGTGTGAAGTACGGGATACGCCTCGCACACCGCGAGCGCGTCTGGCTGCAAGTCTATGACCCCGGTTGGCACTCTCGCAAGGCGAGTGCCAACCGCCTGCGCCGGTATCGCGGATAGCGAACGCGACCCGCCGAACTGCGCTCGGTAGACTGGGCGGAACCCAGGGCGGACCCGCGGGCCGTCGAGAGATCCGACGCATACTGAGGAGCACGACATGAGCACGCCGTACACGCCCGATCAGCCGGACCACGGTCAGAACCAGCCGACCGTCCCGCTGCAGGAGACGCGCCCCTACCCGCAGCCGTACGCCGACGCCCCGGCCGCTCCGGCTGCGCCGCAGCAGCCGACGCACTACGCCGTCCAGCCGCAGCCGATCCCCGAGAAGACGACCGTCGGCGAGACCAACGCGTACGCGCTCCTCTCCATCATCTTCGCGTTCATCGCGCCGATCGCCGGCATCGTCTTCGGCCACCTGGGGCTCGGTCAGATCAAGCGGACGGGCGACGGCGGGCGCGGCATCGCGCTCACCGGCCTCATCATCAGCTACGCCTACTTCGCATTCCTCGCGCTGTTCATCATCGCGTACGTCGGGTTCATCGTCATGCTGTTCGGCACGATGGGCGCAGCGCTCTCCGAGCTCGGCTCGTACTCCTCGACCTACTGACCGCCGACCCGAGCCGACAGCGGCAGCGCCCCGAAAGGACCGCACTCGTGACGAACCCCGTCTCCCCTGAACAGCAGCCCGCGGGCGAGCCCCCGTACGGCGCCCCCGAGCCTCCGAGCGCGCATCAGGAGCACGGAGCGCCTCTGCAGCCGTACGCGCCGTACCCGGCCCAGCAGCAGCACGGCGTCCAGCAGTACGGGGCGGCCCAGCAGCAGTACGGTGCCCCGCAGCAGCCCTACGGCGCGCAGCAGACCTACGCGCTTCCCGCTTCGGGGTACGGCCGCACGACCAATGTGCTCGCCGTCATCTCGATGATCAGCTCGATCGTCGGGCTGCTGTCGTTCGCGATCCTCTCGGTCGCCGGCGTCGTCATGGGCCACATCGCGCTGAGTCAGATCAAGCGCAAGGGCGAGCAGGGGCGCGGCATGGCGCTCGCCGGCGTCATCGTGGGCTACGCGGGCATCGCGCTCTGGGTGCTCATCGCAATCGCCTGGTTCGCGTTCATCGGCTTCTTCATCACCGCGGCGGGCGCCTCGGGCACGCTCTCGTGACGGTCTCCCGGGAGTCGTCGCCGGCACCCGGATGGGAACTGCTCCCGACCCGGATCGGGCGCGAGCTGCTCGAGCGGATCGACGACCTGCGCGCCGCGGGGCGCACCGTCGCGGAGGCCGCGCGCGCGATCCGCTCCGATGGAGACGCGGATCCCGGCCTGCTCGCTGCGGCGCTCACGCAAGCCGAGCTGCGCGACCGCGCCGCCGCGAAGTTCGGGCCGCTCTCGCGCCGCATGCTCTTCACGCGAGCGGGGCTCGAGCAGGCGACCCGCGGGCCGGTCGCGGAGCGCCACGCGGAACGCTTCCGCTCGGCCGGGTGCCGCACGGTCGCCGATCTCGGCTGCGGGCTCGGCGCCGAATCGCTCGCGCTCCTCGCGGCCGGCGTCGCGGCGCGTCCCGTCGAGCTGGATCCGCTGACGGCGGCGTTCGCCGAGCACAATCTCGCCGTCGGAGCGGAGGCGGCGGGCGCCCCCGCTCCCCGCGTGCGCGTCGGCGACGCCGAACGACTCGGCCCCGAGGACGCGGACGGAGTGTTCCTCGATCCCGCCCGTCGCACGGCCGGGCACAGCGATACCCGACGCGTCGCTTCTCCGGACGACTACTCCCCCTCGCTCCGGTTCGCGTTCGGGCTCGCCGAGCGCCGTCCGACCGGGGTCAAGCTCGGCCCCGGCCTCGACCGCGAGCTCATTCCCGACACGGCGGAGGCGCAGTGGATCTCGGTCGACGGGCAGGTCGTCGAGACGGGCCTCTGGTTCGGATCGGTCGCGCGCCCGGGCATCGGGCGGGCCGCGCTCGTGCTGCGGAGCGACGGCGCTGCCGACGAACTGACCGCACCGGCAGACGCGCCCGATGCCGACGTGCGCGGGCTCGGCGAATACCTCTACGAGCCGGACGGGGCGGTGATCCGCGCGCGGCTCATCGGCGAGCTCGCCGGCAGACTCGACGCGGGCATGCTGAGCCCAGGCATCGCCTACCTCTCATCGGACCGGCTCGAGGAGACCCCGTTCGCCCGGGCCTTCCGCGTCGTCGAGGTACTGCCCGCCGGGGAGAAGCAGCTGAAGCGCGCACTCGCGACGCGCGGCATCGGCGTGCTCGAGATCAAGAAGCGCGGGGCCGACGTGGATCCCGCTGCGCTGCGCAAGCGGTTGAAGCTCTCGGGCACGGCGAGCGCGACGCTCGTCCTCACGCGCGACGCGTCCGGCGGGCACCTCGCACTGCTCGCGGAACGCGCATAGCGCCGCGCGCCAGGCGAAGGGCCGGGGACGCGCGCCGGCAGACGCATCGGGCCCCGCAGCGGAGTACCGCTGCGGGGCCCGATGCGCGCGGGTCACGGGATCAGTAGCCCGAGTTCACCTCGGAGCACGAGACCATCTGGCCCATGACCTCGACGGTCTCGGCGCCGTTCAGGCACTGCTGCGCGGCGTCGACGCCGACGCTCGCGAGGCTCACGAGCGAGATGATCAGAATGATGTACCCGATCGTGCCCAGGGCTCCGACGATGATGCCGATGACGCCGGGGATGTTCTTCGCCTGGGCCTTCTTCGACTGGACGACGGCGACGATGCTCAGGATCAGACCGATGATCGGCAGCAGGAATGCGAGCACGAGGCCCACGATGCCGAGGGTCTTGCCGGGGACCGCAGCGGGGGCCGCCGGGTACTGGGGAGCGGGTGCGGCCGCCTGATAGGGAGCGGCGCTCGGCGCCTGGGGTGCCGCAGGTGCCTCAGGCGCGGGCGGCGGGACCGGACGCGAGGCGTCGTCGGCGGGGCCGCTTCCGGGCAGGTTGTCGGACATGAGTCTCCTTCGGTCGTCATCCGGAAATGCAGATCGTCTCATTTCCTGCACTCAAAGATAGTGGGTCGTCCGAGGCCCTGTCACCCCGGCCGAGCATCGCCGCGCGGCGTCAGAACACCTGCACCTGCTCGACGGGAAGGGTCGAGTCGGTGCCGAAGGCGATGCCCGACGGGGCGCGCCCTGCGGCGATCAGCTGCGCGCCGAGCGAGGCGATCATGGCTCCGTTGTCGGTGCAGAGGGCCAGCGGAGGCACCCGCAGCGCGACGCCGGCGTCGGCCGCGCGGTCGGCGGCGACCTCGCGCAGCCGGGCGTTCGCGACGACGCCGCCGCCGAGCAGCAGCCGCGGCACGCCGTGGTCGCGGCAGGCCGCGAGCGCCTTCGTCAGCAGCACGTCGACGACCGCCTCGCGGAAGCTCGCGGCGACGTCGGCGACCGGCACCGGCAGCCCGGCGCTCTCCTGCTTCTCAACCCACCGGGCGACCGAGGTCTTCAAGCCCGAGAACGAGAAGTCGTAGCGGTGCCGCTCCAGGTCCTTCGCTCGGGTGAGGCCGCGCGGGAATCGAATCGCTTCCGGATCGCCGTCCGCGGCCACCCGGTCGATCTGGGGTCCGCCGGGGTACGGCAGGCCGAGCAGGCGCGCGACCTTGTCGAAGGCCTCCCCCGCAGCGTCGTCGATCGTCTCGCCGAGCATCTCGACGTCGTCCACCAGGTCGCGCACGAGCAGCAGCGACGTGTGCCCGCCCGAGACGAGCAGCGCGATGGTGGGCAGCTCGAGTTCGCCCACGGAGCCCACGGCCTCGCGCAGATCGCCGCTGCGCAGCAGATCGGCGCCGACGTGCCCGACGAGGTGGTTCACGGCGTAGAGCGGCTTTCCGAGGGACACGGCGAGCGCCTTGGCCGCCGAGACGCCCACCATGAGCGCGCCCGCCAGCCCCGGCCCGGAGGTGACGGCGATCGCGTCGAGGTCGCGGAGCCCGACGCCCGCGGTCGCCAACGCTCGCTCGATCGTCGGCGTCATGGCCTCCAGGTGGGCACGCGCGGCGATCTCGGGGATCACTCCGCCGAACCGGGCGTGCTCGTCCATCGACGAGGCGATCGTGTTCGCGAGCAGGGTGCGCCCGCGCACGATGCCGATCCCGGTCTCGTCGCAGCTCGTCTCGATGCCGAGGACCAGGGGTTCCGCCGCGCTCATCGTTCCTCCTGCAGTTCGAGTCTCATGACGATCGCATCGACGTCGTCGGGCTGGTAGTACCTCGGCCGCACCGCGATCCCCTCGAACCCGAGGGACTCGTAGAGCGACTGGGCCACGGGGTTGTCGGCGCGCACCTCGAGGAACACCTCGCGCACGCCGCGGGATCCGGCCTCGGTCAGGAGCGCCTCCATCAGCAGTCTCCCGAGTCCCTCGCCGCGCGCTTCGGGCGCCACTGCGATGGTCTGGATGTCGCCCTCGGACCCCACCGCCAGGAGCCCGGCGTACCCGACCACCGACCCGTCGGCGGTCTCGAGCACGCGATACGCGCGGTGATCCGCGGTCAGCTCGTCGAGCATCATGCCCCGGCTCCAGGCCTCCGCCCCGAACACCGAGGATTCGATCCCCCAGACGGCGTCGAGGTCGGCGGCGGTCGCCGCGCGCAGGCGCACGGACCGCGTCACGTCGACACCCGCTTCGGGGCGCCGGGGAGCTGCACGTCGGGCGCGCGCAGGTAGAGGGCGCTGTCTGGCTCGAAGTCGCGGCCGCTCGCCAGCCGACGCGCGGCGAGACGCACGAGCGCGGCCGCGGGGATCCGATCGGGCCAGACGTCGTTCGGCCCGGTGACGAGCGCGTCGCGGGCGATCAGCTCCGGGTCCTCGGCGCGCACGGGGATGCCGGCCCAATCGAGCCCCGAGAACCGGGTCACGAAGAGCTCCTTGCGGCGCGCGTCCTGGATCACGCGGACCCCCGACACCGCGCCGTCCTCGAGCAGGTCGAGCGCGACCCCCTCGTGGCCCTGGATCGGGAGCACGGGCGCCCCGCAGCCGAGCGCGAACGCATGCGCCGCGGCGATGCCGACCCTGAGCCCGGTGAACGGGCCCGGTCCGATGCCGGCGACGACACCGGTGACATCGGCCGGGGCCGCGCCGCTCTCGGCGAACACCTCGGCGAGCAGCCGCCCGATCGTCTCCGAGTGTCCTCGCGGGTCATCGCTCACGGCCGTGTGCACTCGGCCGTCGGCGCCGAGCGCGATGCTCGTGCCGATCGCGGTGTCGATGGCGAGCAGCACGCGCCCGCCCAGTTCCGGTGCGTCGATCATCCCGGCACTCCCTCGTTCCAGCGCGGCCCGAATGCGCGCACCGTCACGGTGCGCGCCTCGACCGGGGCCTCCGACCAGTCCTCGTCGTCATCGTCATCGCGATCGGCGCCGGAGCCCTCGGCCCCGCCGCTCGAGGACTCCGTCTGCGCCCCGCCGAGCCGGCGTTCGATGACGATCTCGAGCCACGACTCCGGGCGCTCGACCATGTCGGCTCCCCATTCCGCGACGACGACGGATCCCGCGAAGTCGAGGTCCAGGTCCTCGAGCTCACCGCCGTCGGCGAGCCGGTAGGCGTCCACGTGGACGAGCGGAGCGCCGCCGACGAGCGACGGATGCGTGCGCGCGAGCACGAAGGTGGGGCTCTGGATCGGGCCGCGCACGCCCAGGCCCTCGCCGATCCCGCGCGTCAGCGTCGTCTTGCCCGCCCCGAGGGGCCCGGTGAGCAGCACGAGGTCTCCCGCGAGCAGCGCAGCGCCGAGACGCACGCCGAACTCGTGCATCTCATCGGGATCCGCGATCGCGCGAACGACCGCGGGATGCTCCGCCGCCCCGCTCATCCGGCGGGCTCCTCGTCGGACGCTCCTACTTGGCCGGCCTCCGAGTCCTCCCCGACGGCCGGCTCCTCGTCGACGGCCACCCGCACGACGCGCGGGCCGATGCCCACGACGATCTCGTAGTTGATCGTGCGCATGAGCCCGGCCCAGATCTCGACGGGCGGGTTGCCGCGCTCGGGATCGCCGAACAGCACGACGGGCTCGCCCAGCGCGAGTCGGCCCGCCAGCGGCCCCACGTCCACGATGAACTGGTCCATTCCGATCCGGCCGACGATCGGACGGTGCTCGCCCGCGACGGTCACCCAGGCGCCCGCCCCGTTGAGCGCGCGCGGCATGCCGTCCGCGTACCCCATCGGCACGAGGGCCAGGGTCGTGGCCGTCTCGCAGACGTGGTTGTAGCCGTACGATACGCCGGTGCCCGCCGGCACCGCGCGCAGCGCGACGATCTCCGAGCGCAGGGTCATCGCCGGTTCGAGGCCGAGCTGCGCGGAGGTCTTGTCCGCGAACGGGCTGAGTCCGTAGGCGGCGACGCCCACGCGCACGGTGTTGTAGTGCAAGTGGGGCGAGGAGAGCGTCGCGGCGCTCGCGGCCAGGTGCCGCATCTCGGGGTCGACGCCCTGGCGGCGCAGCCGCTCGATGGCCTCGTCGAACACCGCGGCCTGCGCGGAGTCGTTCTCGGCCCCGGCGTTCGCGAGGTGGCTGAAGACGCCGCGGACGAGGATCCGGCCCGACCGCTGCAACTCCGCGGCGCGCGCGAAGACGTCGTCCCAGCGATCCCGCGCGATGCCGTTCCGACTCAGGCCCGTGTCGATCTTCAGCTGCACCGTCGCGGGGCGGCCGGCGAGCTCAGCCGCGGCTGCGATGCCGTCGAGCTGCTCCAGATTGTTGACCGCCAGTTCGATCCCCTCGCGCACTCCGGCGGCGAAGTCGGTCCGCGGGCCGTGCAGCCAGCACAGGATCGGGGCGTCGATGCCCGCCTCGCGCAGCGCGAGGGCCTCCTCGAGGTCGGCGGTTGCGACCATCGCGGCGCCGCCCTCGACCGCGGCCGCCGCCGCGTGGGCCGCGCCGTGGCCGTACCCGCCGGCCTTGACGACGACGATCACGGCGCCGCCCGTCAGATCGCGGATCCGCGCGACATTGCGGCGGATCGCCGGCAGAGAGATCTCAGCGACGCGCATCGCTCCGGTTCTCATTCCAGCTCCGTTCCTCGGGGAGTCTCGTCGCCCCGCCCGTCGGGCTCCGCTCGCGGCACCGCCCCCGACTCGAGGACGACGAACGCAGTGGCGATCCCTCCGTCGTGCGCGAAGGACAGGTGCGCCCGCTCCGCCCCGACCGCGGCGAGCGCGCCTCGCAACCGCTCGGTCGGCTCGAACGACGGCGCGCGATGCTCGTCGCGCACCACCGCCATGTCGTGCCACCGGAGCTCGCCCGAGCCGCCGAGCGCCTTGATCAGCGCTTCCTTCGCGGCGAAGCGCGCGGCGAGCGAGTCGAGGTGGAGCGCGCGCTCCTCGGGCGTGAAGAGGCGCGCGCGCAGCGCCGGAGTCCGTTCGAGCCCGCGCTCGAACCGGCCGATGTCGACCGTATCGACTCCGATCCCGACGATCACCTACTCCACCGTCACCGACTTGGCGAGGTTGCGCGGCTGATCCACGTCGAGGCCCTTCGCGGTCGACAGCTCGAGTGCGAACCACTGCAGCGGCACGACCTGGAGCAGCGGATCGAAGAGCGAATCCGAGAGCGGGATCCGGATCACGTCGTCGGCGTAGGGCAGCACCGCGGTGTCGCCCTTCTCCACGACGGCGATGACGCGGGCGCCCCGCGCCCGGATCTCCTGGATGTTCGAGACGACCTTCGAGTGCATGAGCGGCGACGTGCGCGGGCTCGGCACGAGCACGAACACCGGCTGACCGTGGTCGATCAGCGCGATCGGGCCGTGCTTCAGCTCGCCCGCGGCGAAGCCCTCGGCGTGGATGTAGGCGATCTCCTTGAGCTTGAGCGCTCCCTCGAGGGCGATCGGGAAGCCGACGTGGCGACCGAGGAAGAGCACCGAGCGGGTGTCCGCCATCCAGTGGGCGAGCTGCGCGACCTGCTCGTGGGTGTCGACGGCCTCCCGGACCTTCTCGGGGAGCGCTTCGAACTGCGCGACCGCCTCGGCCGAATCCTCCTCCGACAGGGTGCCGCGTACGCGGCCGAGGTGCAGGCCGATGAGGTAGAGCGCCGTGATCTGAGCGATGAAGGCCTTGGTCGACGCGACCGCCACCTCGGGGCCGGCGTGGGTGTACACGGCGGCATCCGACTCGCGCGGGATCGTCGCGCTCTGCGTGTTGCAGACCGAGATCGTCGTCACGCCGCGCTCGATCGCGTACTTCACCGCCATGAGGGTGTCCATCGTCTCCCCCGACTGGCTGACCGAGATGATCAGGGTGCGGTCCGAGAGCACGGGGTCGCGGTAGCGGAACTCATGGCTGAGCTGCACCTCGACGGGCACTCGCGCCCACTGCTCGATCGCGTACGCGCCGACCTGTCCGGCGTACGACGCCGTGCCGCACGCGATGATGATGATCCGATCGACGTCGCGCAGCACGTCGTCGCCGAGCTCCGTCAGCTCGGGGATGTCGACGCGGCCGCCATCGAGGCGCCCGCGGATCGTGTTCGCCACGGCGTCGGGCTGCTCGTTGATCTCCTTCGCCATGAACGAGGACCAGCCGCCCTTGTCGGCCGCCTCGGCGTCCCACTGGACCTCGAACTCCTCGAACTCGACGGCGTCGCCCGCGAAGTCCGTGATGCGCACGGCGTCGGGCGTGATGATCGCGATGTTGTCCTCGGCGACCGCGACGGCCCGCCGCGTCGACGACACGAACGCCGCCACGTCGGAGCCGAGGAAGTTCTCCCCCTCGCCGAGACCGATCACGAGCGGCGAGTGGTGGCGCGCAGCGACGACCTTGCCCGGCTCGTCGCGGTGCATCGCGAGCAGCGTGAAGGTGCCCTCGAGGCGGCGCACGACGGCGCGGAAGGCGGTCTCGAGGTCCCCCGTACGGGCGACCTCGATCCCGAGCAGCGCCGCGACGACCTCGGTGTCGGTCTCGCTCAGCAGCTCGATGCCGGCCGCGGCGACGTCCTCGCGGAGCTCCGCGAAATTCTCGACGATGCCGTTGTGGATGAGCGCGAGCTTCCCGTCGTCCCCGAGGTGCGGGTGCGCGTTCACATCGGTCGGGCCGCCGTGGGTCGCCCACCGCGTGTGCCCGATGCCCGTGCCCGTCGCGCTGAGGGGGCTCGCCTCGAGCAGCTCCTCGAGCCGGGCCAGCTTGCCCGAGCGCTTGCGCACGGAGACCGCGCCGGCTGCATCGAGCACGGCGACGCCCGCGGAGTCGTATCCGCGGTACTCGAGTCGACGCAGTCCGTCGAGAAGGGCGCCGACGGTGTCGTTGGGGCCCGCGTATCCTACGATTCCACACATGGGCACCACTTTAGTGGCACCATAGGTGAACGATGACCGAAACACGCACCGGCTACACCAATACCGACACGCAGGCGCTCGTCCGACCCGAGTTCATCTCGCCGTTCGACGAGATCGGTCGAGACGAGTGGGCACGGCTCGCCGGCGAGACCCCGATGCCGCTCACCGAGGCCGAGATCGCCGCGTTCCGCGGTCTCGGCGAACCGCTCGACCTCGCGGAGGTGTCGCAGGTGTACCGGCCGCTCAGCCGGCTCATCAACCAGTACGCGATCGCCGAGCGCGAGATGCACCGGCTCACGCGCGGATTCCTGCGCCGCCGCGGGGAACGCCAGAGCCCCTTCGTCATCGGCATCGCCGGATCCGTCGCGGTCGGGAAGTCCACGGTGGCGAGGATCCTGCGCGACCTCCTCGCGCGGTGGCCGGAGACGCCCTCGGTCGAACTCGTGACGACCGACGGGTTCCTGTACCCCAACGCCGAGCTCGAGCGGCGCGGGATCGCCCACCGCAAGGGATTCCCCGAGTCCTACGACCGTCGCGCGCTGCTGCGGTTCGTCTCGCAGGTCAAGGCGGGGGTCGACGAGGTCTGCGTGCCGCACTACAGCCACCTCGGCTACGACATCGTGCCCGGCGAGTTCACGGTCGTGCAGCGGCCGGACATCCTCATCGTCGAGGGCCTCAACGTGCTGCAGCCGGCGTCGATGGAGCACCCCGTCGCCGTGAGCGACCTGTTCGACTTCTCGGTCTACGTCGACGCGCGGACGGCCGACATCCAGCGCTGGTACCGCAACCGCTTCCTCCGCCTCCGCGAGAGCGCCTTCTCGAACCCGAGTTCGCACTTCCGCAGGTTCGCGGCCCTCGACGACGAGGCGGCGTCCGCCGTGGCGGACGAGTTCTGGACGAACATCAACGAGCCGAACCTCAAGGCGAACATCCGACCGACCCGGGCGCGCGCCACGCTCGTGCTCCGGAAGGAGGCGGATCACCGCGTGCAGAAGGTCCTGCTCCGCAAGATCTAGGGGTTCGCCGGGGAGCGCCGCGCTTCGCCGGGCTTCGCCGCGCTTCGCCGCGGCCGATCATATGAGATCCGCGAGCCATATCCCGCTTCTGCTCGGCCACCACCATACGGATCGCAGATCCCATACGGTGTGCCGGCGCACCCGGCCGCCCCGGACTCCGCGCACAGGCATGCGTCCGCAGCCCTCTCCCATCACCCGTCCACAGATCTTCCGCACCGGGCTCGGTGTGCTCCCCGGAGCGGCAATCTGGTCTCATGTTGCACCGGATCATCTCCGCCCACGACGGCGTCATGCGCACCCGCACGCTCATCGACCTCGGCATCAGCAGGCACCGGATCGTCCAGGCGGTGTCTGCCGGACGGCTCGTGCGCGTCCGGCACGGCTGGGTCGCCCTGCCCGACGCCGACCCCGGCCTCGTCTACGCCGCGCGCACCGGCCTCGTGCTCAGCTGCGTCACCGAGGCGAGGCGATTGCAGTGCTGGGTGAGGGATCGCGATCCGCAGCACTTCGCGGTGCCGAGACCGGGTGCCGAACGTCGTCCGGAGGGCGCGACGCTGCACTACCGCAGACCGCTGATCCCCCGAGAGCCGTTCGCGCTCGTCGACCGCGTCGAGAACGTGCTCTGGCTGATCTCCCACTGTCAACCGCACGAGGACGCTGTCGCCGCGTGGGACTCGGCGCTGCGCCGGAGGCTCATCGACCGGCGAAGACTCGAACGCCTCCCGCTCGACCGGGCCGCACGGAGGGTGCTCGCGGACACGAGTCCGTTCTCGGATTCCGGCCTCGAATCCTATGTGCGGATCCGCCTCAAGTGGATGCGCGTGCGGCTCGTCTGGCAGGCCTGGCTGCACGGGCACCGCGTCGATCTCCTCATCGGAGAGCGTCTCGTCCTGCAGATCGATGGGGCCGACCACACCGGGGCCCAGCGCACCAGCGACATCGAGCACGACGCGGAACTGAGACTGCTCGGCTACACGGTCATCCGAGTCGGATACGAACAGGTGATGTCCCGGTGGCCCGAGGTGCAGGCGCTCATCATGGAGGCCGTCGCCCAGGGGCTGCACCTGGCGCACGCCTGAGCATGCGACGGGTGGGCGACCGGGTCTCCCGGCCCCGCGCTCACGCGCGCCGGGAACTCGTGTCGGGACGCCGGGCTCCCGTGTCGGGACGCGGGGTCACCCGCGGGATCGGCTCCTGGCGCCGACGAGCACCGCAAGACCCAGCACCGTGCAGAGGGGACGGTAGATGCTGCGATCCAGATGACGGAAGCGCCGGCCGGCCGCGGGGAGTCCGAGGGCGGTGAGCGCCGCGTCTCCCCCGAGCGCGGCCCGCGCCAGAAGCGCCGCACCCACCAGTCGGCGAACGCCGACCGCGGCGCGCCCTTCCCCCCAAGCACCACCGGCGATCGCGCCGGTCACGAGGGCTGCACCGCCCACGAGCGCGGTCGCGCCGGGGTCCGGCATGCCCTTGGAGCTGCCCACGACCGCCTCGGCCAACCGTTTCCGGCTGCGCTCCGGCCACGGCGAGCCCGACGCCCAGACGAGGTGGAGGGCGCCGACCGAAGTGAGTCCGGCCCAGCCGACGAAACGTGCGATTCCGGTGAGTGCGCTCATGCGGTCAGCATACGCTCCAGGGGGATTCGCACGAGTCCGCGGGCCCGGAGACCCGCGTACCCGCGTGCCCACGAGCCTGCACACCTACGAGCCTGCGAGTCCGCGCCCCACCGTGCCGCACAAGAAATGGGATCGGCGATTCGTATGGAGATATCTCTCGGATATCTCCATACGAATCGCCGATCCCATACCGTTTGGCAGAGCCACGAGCCCGGCTCACCGGACCGGCCCCTCCGCCAGATGCCGAGGTCGGCCCAGCCGGCCGGGTGCTCAGACGGCCAGTCGCTCCTTGACGATCGCGGCGAGGTCGTCGGCGAGTTCCTTCGCCTGCGACTCGTGCTCCGCTTCGACCATCACGCGCACGACCGGCTCGGTGCCCGAGGGTCGCAGCAGCACGCGTCCCTTGCCGCCCAGCACGACCTCGGCCTGGCGCACGGCCTGCTGCAGCACCTCGTCGCCCTGCACGCCGGTCCGGTCGACCCCGCGCACGTTCACGAGCACCTGCGGGTAGACCGTCATGCACGCCGCGAGCTCCGCGAGCGGCTTGCCGCTGCGCACCATCTCGGCGGCGATGTGCAGGCCGGTGAGGATCCCGTCGCCCGTCGTGGCGTAGTCGCTCATGATGACGTGGCCCGACTGCTCGCCGCCCAGCGAGAAGCCGTGGGCGTTGATCTCCTCGAGCACGTAGCGGTCGCCCACCCCGGTCTCGACGACGTCGATCCCGTTGTCGGCCATCGCGAGCTTCAGCCCGAGGTTCGACATCACCGTGGCCACGAGCGTGTTGCGCTCGAGCTTGCCGCGCGATGCCATCGACAGCGCGAGGATAGCCATGATCTTGTCGCCGTCGACGACATCTCCCGCGGCGTCGACCGCGAGGCACCGGTCGGCGTCGCCGTCGTGGGCGATGCCCAGATCCGCGCCGTGCTCGCGCACCGCAGCGATGAGCGGCTCGAGGTGCGTGGAGCCCACGCCGTCGTTGATGTTGAAACCGTCGGGGTCGTTGCCGATGACGGTCACCCTCGCGCCGGCGTCGGTGAACACGTCGGGAGAGATGCCGGCCGCCGCACCGTGCGCGCAATCGAGCACGACGTGCAGGCCGTTCAGCTTCACGCCTTCGAGCGTGCCGAGCAGGTGCACGAGGTAGCGGTCCTCGGCGTCGGCGAAGCGGCGGATCCGGCCGACCTCGCGTCCGGTGACGGCGATCGCCGGACGGCTCATCGCCTCCTGGATCTCGTCCTCGATGTCATCGGCGAGCTTGCGCCCGCCCTCGGCGAAGAACTTGATGCCGTTGTCGGGCGCCGGATTGTGGGACGCCGAGACCATGACGCCGAAGTCGGCACCGGTGTCGGCGACGAGATAGGCCGCAGCGGGCGTCGGGATCACCCCGGCGTCGAGCACGTCGACCCCGGCGGAGGCGAGCCCGGCGGCGACGGCCGCCGAGATGAATTCGCCGGACACCCGCGGGTCGCGGGCAATGACGGCGACAGCACGACGGCTCTCGCTCCGGGCTGAACGCCCGAGAACGAGAGCCGCTGCGTCGGCGAGGTTCAGGGCCAGCTCGGCGGTCACATCGACCCCGGCCAGACCCCGAACCCCATCGGTGCCAAACAGGCGTCCCATCAGAGGGATACTCCTGCTTAGCGCTTCGAGTACTGCGGAGCCTTGCGGGCCTTCTTGAGACCGGCCTTCTTGCGCTCCTTGATGCGGGCATCCCGGCTGAGGAAGCCGGCCTTCTTGAGCGTCGGGCGGTTGTGCTCGGCGTCGATCTCGTTGAGCGCGCGTGCGATCGCGAGGCGCAGGGCGCCGGCCTGACCCGAGGGGCCGCCGCCGACGATGCGGGCGATGACGTCGTACGAGCCGTTCAGCTCGAGCGCCGTGAAGGGGTCGGTGATCAGCTGCTGGTGCAGCTTGTTCGGGAAGTACTCGGCGAGCTCACGACCGTTGACGGTCATGGTGCCGGCACCCGGGATGAGGCGCACGCGGGCGATGGCCTGCTTGCGACGGCCGACGGCCGCACCCGGAACGGTGAGCGCGGGACGCGGCGCCGAAGCGGTCGCCTGCGACGCGGGGGTCTCGGTGGTGTAGCTCTCGGTGGCCACGGTCTGCTCTTCAGTCACTGCGAAGTCTCTCTCTGATTCTCTCGTCGGCGCGATTACTGCGCGACCTGGCCGAAGGTGTAGGGGGTGGGCTGCTGCGCAGCGTGCGGGTGCGAGGCACCTGCATAGACCTTCAGCTTGCGGAACTGATCGGCGCCGAGCGAGTTCTTCGGCAGCATGCCGCGGATGGCCTTCTCGACCGCGCGCTCCGGGTTCTTGCCGAGCAGCTCGGTGTAGGTGACCGAGCTCAGGCCGCCCGGGTAGCCCGAGTGACGGTAGGCGCGCTTCTTCTCGGCCTTGTTTCCGGTCAGAACGACCTTGTCGGCGTTGATGATGACGACGTAGTCGCCCATGTCCATGTGGGGGGCGAAGGTGGTCTTGTGCTTGCCGCGGAGCAGGGCTGCCGCGTGCGTGGCCAGGCGGCCGAGGACCACGTCGGTGGCGTCGATGACGACCCAATCGTGCTTCTGCTCAGCTGCCTTCGGCGAATAAGTGCGAGTCACTGTCGTGCTGCTTTCTGTCGAAATGGAGGTGTTCGTGAATCCCGCTCCGATACCCGGTCCCGTGAGGGTGCGCGAGCTGGTGGAGGGCTCAACAATTCGGGTGCTGACGCACCAAGGATCTACTGTAGCACAGCCGCTACGCGAGAGGATCTCTCCGCGCGCGGGTCCGCTCGGCTCGACTCGCGAGTTCCGCGTCGGCAGGATACGTGATCTCCTCGAGCGAGAGCCCGTGCGCGGGCATCACCGGGAACCGGCTCGTGCGTTCCCGGGCATCCCGCAGTCGCACGAGCTCGGTCTCGTCGATCCTGCCCGTCCCGACCGCCACCACGGCGCCGACCATCGCTCTGACCATCGAGTGGCAGAAGGCGTCGGCTGCGATCCGCGCGGCGTACGCCCCGTCGGGGGTCTCGCTCCACTCGAATTCCAGCAGGTCCCGTACCGCGGTCGCTCCGTCCCGGGCCTTGCAGAAGGTGGTGAAGTCGCCGAGGCCCAGGAGCGCGTCGGACGCGCGCTGCATCGCGTCGAGGTCGATCGGCTTCTGCACCTCCGCCGTGAACCTCGCCGTGAGCGGGTCCCGTCGCGTCCCCGGGGCCCGGAGCCGGTACTCGTACCTGCGTCGCAGTGCCGAGAAGCGCGCGTCGAATCCTCGCGGCGCGACGCGCACGGCGTGCACCTCGATGTCCGGCGCGCTCCGCTTCAGCACGCCGTTGAGCTTGCGCGCTCGGAGCCGCGCAGCCTCCGCTTCGACCGCACCCGGATCCGCGCCGGGATCGGCCGCGCGGCGCCGCCCGCTCCAGGAGTCGAGTCGGGCATCGCCCACGTCGAGATGGGCGACCTGCCCGCGGGCGTGCACACCGGCGTCGGTGCGCCCGGCGACCGTGAGCCCGACCTCCGTGCGATCGCAGCGCAGCAGGACGGCGAGCGCGCCCTCGATCTCGCCCTGCACGGTCCGCAACCCGGGCTGCGCGGCCCATCCCGAGAAGTCCGTCCCGTCGTACGCGAGGTCGATCCGCAGCCGTGTCGCCGCGCCGGGCTCGCCCGCGCGGTCCTGTTCCGCTCCCTCGTTCATCCTTCGATAGTGCCAGACAGCGACGGCGCGGCGCGGCGTCGGCGGGCGCCCGCTCAGCGCCGAGCGCGATCCGGCGCACCGGAGACGCCCGACGAACCCCGCGTACACTGGTCGGAATGACAGCGGAACTCCGCGCCGCGACCGAAAGCCCTCCCGAATGACCTCTGCCCCAGACCGCCACCCTCCGCGCGCCGCGCGGTTCGGCGGCCTCGACGGACTGCGCGCGATCGCCGTCGCGCTCGTCCTCGCCTACCATCTGTGGCCGTCGGCGCTGCCCGGTGGATTCCTCGGAGTCGATGTGTTCTTCGTCATCAGCGGCTTCCTGATCACCTCGCTGCTGCTGCGCGAGCACGCGGCGCGCGGACGGATCCGCCTCGCCGCGTTCTGGCGCAGGCGCGCCAGGAGGCTGCTGCCGGCCCTCGCGCTCGTGCTCCTCGTGTCGACCTCGCTCGGCGCGCTCGTCGGAGGGGACCTGCTGGTGGGCATCGGCGGACAGCTCGCGGGGACGGCGTTCTTCGTCAGCAACTGGGTGTTCATCGCGAACGGCGCGGACTACTTCGCGCGCGACACCCCCGAGCTCTTCCGGAACACCTGGTCGCTCTCGATCGAGGAGCAGTTCTACATCCTGCTCCCGCTCCTCGTGCTGCTCCTCCTCAGGTTCCGCAGCCGCGCGACGCGCGCGCTGCCGCTCCTCGCGTTGGCCGCGCTCTCGGCGCTGCTCATGCTGCGCCTGTCGATGGAGGGGGCCGAACCCACCCGAGTCTACTTCGGCTCCGACAGCCACACCTTCGGGCTCTTCATCGGAGCGGCGCTCGCGGCCCTGCTGCACCGGCGCGTCCCGGCGTCGAGCGCCGACCCCGAGCCAGGAGCCGCACGACAGGTGGGGCTCGCCGCGGTCGCCGCCCTCGGACTCGGCGTCCTGGGCTGGCAGGCGGCCACGCTCGTCGAAGGCAGCGCGGCGTCCTTCCAGGGCGGCTTCCAGCTCGCGACGCTCGCGTCGCTCGCGGTGGTCTGGGCGATCACGCGGCCCGGTGCCCGGATCGGCGCGTGGCTCGATCTCCCGCCGCTGCGCTGGATCGGCGAACGCTCCTACGGCATCTACCTCTGGCACTGGCCGCTGCTCGTGGTCCTCACCGCCGCGGCATCGCCGCTCGGCGCCGGAGCGGCGTGGGCCGTGCCGGTCGTCACCCTCGTCGCCACGGTCGCCATCGCCGCCGCCTCGCACCGCTTCATCGAGCAGCCGGTGCGTCGGTTCGGGTTGCGCAGGTCCGTCCGTCTCGCGCTGCAGCCCGGTTCCTACACCCCGCTGCGCCGATCGGTCGCGATCGGCGTCGCCGTGCTGCTCGCGCTCACCGTCCCCGCGACCGCGATGGCCGTCGCGCATGCGCCCGAGCAGAGCACGGCCGAGGCCGCGATCGCGCGCGGCCAGCGCGCCATCGACGAGCGCGAGCAGGCCGGGCCGTCCGAGGCCCCGAATGACGCCGACGGCGGCGATGACCGCTCGGGCGGGGCGGACGACGGTGCGGCGGACGACGGTGCGGCGGGGTCGGCCACGGGAGGATCCGACACCGCGAAGCATCCCCGGAGCGGGGCGACGGGCGGCGACATCGACGCGGTCGGCGACTCCGTGATGCTGGCGAGCCTGCCCGAGCTCGAATCCTCCTTCCCCGGGATCCGGATCGACGCGGAGGTCTCCCGGGGCATGGGGGTCGGCGTGGGGATCGCGCACGACCTCTCCGCCGGCGGCGATCTGCGCCGGGTGCTCGTCGTCGGCCTCGGCACGAACGGCCCGGTGGCTCCCGAGGATCTCGCCGCGATGCGCGAGACGGCGGGCGATCGCGGTCTCGTACTCGTCAACGCGCACGCGGATCGGGAGTGGATCCCCGGGGTGAACGACGCACTGACGCGATTCGCCGACGCGCACCGCGGAGTCGTCGTCGCCGATTGGGACGGCGCCGTCACGGGCGTCCCGGATGCGCTCGCGGGAGACGACATCCATCCCAATCCGAGCGGGGGCGAGATCTACGCCGACGCAGTGCAGCGCGCGGTCGACGAGCTCGGGCGGCCGGGCGAGGCGGTCGGGTTCGGCCTCCCCCGGCACTGACAGCGCGGTAGCGCACCCGCTTCACCGAGCCAGCACCCGACCGCCGAGTCGGCATCGGGGCCGATGCCGACTCGACGGCTGCATCGTGGCTCGACGCGCCCGTACGATTCGCCGCACACGCCTCCCGGAGGAGCCGTCCGAGATACGCGAGAACCCCCGCTGCAGCAGCAGCGGGGGTTCTCGACGGAGACGCAGGCGAGCCTACTCGGCCTTCTCCTCGGCGGGAGTCTCGGCCGGAGCCTCGGTCTCCTCGACGGCGGTCTCCTCGACCTCGGTCTTCTCGACGACCTCGACCGGAGCCTCCGCGGCGGCCTTCTTCGCCTTCGGCTTCGGGTTGACGGGCTCGAGCACGAGCTCGATCACGGCCATGGGGGCGTTGTCGCCCTTGCGGAAACCGGTCTTGATGATGCGGGTGTAGCCGCCTTCGCGGTTCTCGACCAGCGGCGCGATCTCGGTGAAGAGCTCGTGCACGACCGACTTGTCGAGGATCTGACGCATCACGCGACGGCGGGCGTGCAGGTCGCCGCGCTTCGCGAAGGTCACGAGGCGCTCGGCCACGGGCTGCAGGCGCTTGGCCTTGGTCTCCGTGGTCTGGATGCGCTTGTGCTCGAAGAGCTGAGCTGCCATCTGGTTGAGCATGAGGCGCTCGTGTGCGGGGCCGCCTCCGAGGCGGGGGCCCTTGTTGGGCTTGGGCATTCTTTACTCCAGTAAATGTGCGGTCAGCGGCGGTGCCGGACCGTTAGTTGTTGTCGTCTTCGTAGCTGTAGAACTGAGCGCCGTCGAAGCCGGGCACCGCGTCCTTGAGGGAGAGGCCCATCTCGGTGAGCTTGTCGCGCACCTCGAAGACGGACTTCTGACCGAAGTTACGAATGTTCATGAGCTGAGCCTCGGAGAGCGCCACGAGCTCGCTCACCGTGTTGATGCCCTCGCGCTTCAGGCAGTTGTAGCTGCGCACCGACAGGTCGAGGTCCTCGATCGGGATCGAGAGCTCGCCCTCGGCGACGACCTCGACCGGCGCGGGGCCGATCTCGACGCCCTCGGCGGCGGTGTTCAGCTCGCGAGCCAGGCCGAACAGCTCGACGAGGGTCGAACCGGCGGAGGCGATCGCGTCGCGGGGGCTGATCGCGGGCTTCGTCTCGACATCGACCACGAGGCGGTCGAAGTCGGTGCGCTCACCGGCACGAGTCGCCTCGACGCGGTAGGTCACCTTGAGCACCGGCGAGTAGATCGAGTCGACCGGGATCCGGCCGACCTCGGCGTCCTCGTTGCGGTTCTGAGCCGCCGAGACGTAGCCGCGGCCGCGCTCGATGGTCAGCTCGAGCTCGAACTGCGCCGAGTCGCCGAGCGTCGCGATGACGAGCTCGGGATTGTGCACCTCGACACCCGCGGGAGCGGAGATGTCGGCGGCAGTGACCTCACCGGCACCCGTCTTGCGCAGGTAGGCCGTGATCGGCTCGTCGTGCTCGCTCGAGACGACGAGATCCTTGATGTTGAGGATGATCTCGGTGACGTCCTCGGTCACACCGGGGATCGTCGTGAACTCGTGGGCGACGCCCTCGAAGCGCACGCTGGTGACGGCGGCGCCGGGGATCGACGACAGCAGGGTGCGACGCAGCGAGTTGCCGAGCGTGTAGCCGAAGCCGGGCTCGAGCGGCTCGATGGCGAAGCGCGAACGGTACTCGGAGATCGATTCTTCAGTCAGAGTGGGTCGCTGTGCAATGAGCACTGTGTGTGGTCCTTTCGCTGGAGTCCGCTATATGACTCATGCGTAATGTGGAAAGGGGCCCAGGCCTGCGAGGCGCGTCCTGAGCGGTCGGCCCGGGCCGGCGGGGATCCGGGATCCCCGCCGACCGCTGGCCGCCGACGTTCGCCGCGCGGGGGCGGCGAGGTCGTCAGCTCAGACGCGGCGACGCTTCGGCGGACGGCAGCCGTTGTGGGTCTGCGGCGTCACGTCGTTGATCGACCCGACCTCGAGGCCTGCGGCCTGCAGCGAGCGGATCGCGGTCTCGCGGCCCGAACCCGGACCCTTCACGAAGACGTCGACCTTCTTCATGCCGTGCTCCTGCGCCTTGCGGGCGGCCGACTCGGCCGCCAGCTGAGCCGCGAACGGGGTCGACTTGCGCGAGCCCTTGAATCCCACGGCGCCCGACGAAGCCGAGCTGATCACGGCACCGGTGGTGTCGGTGATCGAGATGATCGTGTTGTTGAAGGTCGACTTGATGTGGGCCTGACCCACGGCGACGTTCTTCTTGTCCTTGCGACGCGGCTTGCGAGCCGCCGTCTTTGGTGCAGCCATTGAGTATTCTCCTGAAAAGCTCTGTGTAGTGGTCTACGGACCGGCGGTTACTTCTTCTTGCCGGCGACGGTGCGCTTCGGGCCCTTGCGGGTACGAGCGTTCGTCTTGGTCCGCTGACCATGCACGGGCAGGCCCTTGCGGTGGCGGAGTCCCTGGTAGCTGCCGATCTCGACCTTGCGGCGGATGTCGGCGGCGACCTCGCGGCGGAGGTCGCCCTCAACCTTGAAGTTGCCTTCGATGTAGTCGCGGAGCGCGACGAGCTGGTCGTCGGAAAGATCCTTGACGCGGATGTTGCCGTCGATGCCGGTGTCGGCGAGGGTCTTCAGCGCGCTGGTGCGGCCGACGCCGTAGATGTAGGTGAGTGCGATCTCTACGCGCTTATCGCGCGGGATGTCGACTCCTGCGAGACGTGCCATTCTGGCTCTCCTTGCGGATCATGGAGGTGTGTTGCGCATCGGGGGTTCGGGCCTCCGCCCCGAGGTGTCCCCCGCTCCCCTGGAGCCGCTGGCGGCCGGGATCGGGTTCTTCGATGCGCTTGATGGGTGTTCGGTGATGCGTGTTCTGCTCGAGCTCGCGAGCAGCGCGGGACTAGCCCTGGCGCTGCTTGTGGCGGGGGTTGCTCTTGCAGATCACCATGACGCGGCCGTGGCGGCGGATGACCTTGCAGTGGTCGCAGATCCGCTTGACGCTGGGCTTGACCTTCATGATGTTTCCTTCGTGTTCGCTGTCCTCGTACTCGCGGGATGCCGCGGGTCGTTACTTCGGAGCGAAGACCTACTTGTAGCGGTAGACGATGCGGCCGCGGGTCAGATCGTACGGGGTCAGCTCCACGATCACGCGGTCCTCCGGGAGGATGCGGATGTAGTGCTGGCGCATCTTGCCCGAGATGTGCGCGAGGACCTTGTGTCCGTTGGTCAGCTCAACGCGGAACATCGCGTTGGGCAGAGCCTCGATGACCTGGCCCTCGATCTCGATGACGCCGTCTTTTTTCGCCATAGCCTCACTATCGCTCTAGTAGGTGTTCACTCGTCGTGCGAATGCCTCGGCCGCCCCGAACACGCGGCCGAAACCGCGAACGCGAAAACAGGCGCAAAGCACCAAGGAGCAACTCTACTCCGAAACGCCCGGGATCACAAGCTACGGGATCGGAACCGGGGTGATGCCGAGCGGCTCGAGGCCAGCGGCCCCGCCGTCCTCGGCGGTCAGCACCCAGATCCCGCCGGCGTGCACGGCGACGGAGTGCTCCCACTGGGCGCTCATCGAACCGTCGGAGATCGTCACGGTCCAGTCGTCGTCCTCGATGTCCGTGTCGATGCCTCCGGCCGAGATGATCGGCTCGATCGCCACGACCAGCCCGGGCTTCACCTCGGGGCCCCGCCGGTGCACGGGTACGTTGAACACGGGCGGATCCTCGTGCATGCTGCGGCCGATGCCGTGGCCGATGTAGTCCTCGAGCACGCCGTAGTCGCTGTGCCCCCGTACGTAACCCGACACGGCCTCGCCGACCTCGTTCAGGTGCTTCGCGGTGGCGAGGCGCGCGATGCCGCGCCACATGGCCTGCTCGGTGACGTCGCTGAGCCGCTGCAGCTCCGCGGTGCGCTCCGGATCCCGCGGATCGGGGATCACCGCGGTGAACGCCGCGTCGCCGTTCCAGCCGCCGAGCACCGCACCCGCGTCGAGCGCGACGATGTCGCCGGGCGCGAGCGGACGGTCTGTGGGGATCCCGTGGACGACGTGCTCGTTGACGTTCGCGCAGATGGTGTGCCGGTAGCCCGGCTCCAGCATGAAATTCGGCGCTCCCCCGCGTGCGCGGATCGCCTCCTCGGCGAGCGCGTCGAGCTCGAGCGGCGTCACGCCGGCAGCGACCGCTCCGCGCATCGCGGCGAGAGCCGCTGCCGTCGCGAGCCCCGGCTCGATCATCAGTCGCAGCTGCGCGGGCGACTTGTAGATCGAACGCCGCAGGAACCCCCGCCCCGCCAAGGCGCTACTGCCCGACCGGAGCGTTGAGCTTCGCGTCCAGACCGGATGCGATGCGTTCCGCGACCTCTTCGACGGTGCCGAGCCCGTCGACGGACACGAGGATCCCGCGCTCCGAGAAGAGCTCGACGAGCGGCGCGGTCTGGGCGGCGTAGACGTCCTGGCGGTGCCGGATGACCTCTTCGGTGTCGTCCGCGCGCCCCTCGATCTCCGCGCGCTTCAGGAGCCGCGCCACCACGGCGTCGACATCCGCGTCCAGCAGCACGACGGCGTCGAGCGACGCGCCCGAGAGCATGCCGTCGAGCGCGTGCACCTGCTCGACCGTACGGGGGTAGCCGTCGAGCAGGAACCCGCGAGCGGCGTCCTCCTGCTGGAGGCGGTCGGCGACGATCTCGTTGGTGAGCGTGTCGGGCACGAGCTCGCCCTGCTCGATGATCGCCTGGACCTGCTTGCCGAGCTCCGTACCGCCCGTGATGTTCGCGCGGAAGATGTCGCCCGTCGAGATCGCCGGCACGCCGTAGCGCTCGGCGATCCGGGACGCCTGGGTGCCCTTCCCGGCTCCGGGCGGGCCGATGATCAGCAGTCGAGCGGTCGCGGTTTCGGTCATTTCAGGAGTCCTTCGTAGTGGCGCTGCTGGAGCTGCGCGTCGATCTGCTTCACCGTCTCGAGGCCGACGCCCACGATGATGAGGATCGAGGCTCCGCCGAACGGGAAGTTCTGGTTCGCGCCGAAGAAGGACAGCGCGATGAGCGGGATGAGCGCGATGATGCCGATGTAGAGCGCGCCGGCCGAGGTGATCCGGGTCAGCACGTAGTTGAGGTACTCGGCGGTCGGGCGCCCGGCGCGGATGCCGGGGATGAAGCCGCCGTACTGCTTCATGTTGTCGGAGACCTCTTCGGGGTTGAAGGTGATCTGGACGTAGAAGAACGTGAACCCGATGATCAGCAGGAAGAAGACGAGCATGTACATCGGCTGGTCGCCGTAGACCAGGTTGTTCTGGATCCACACGACCCAGGGCTTCGCCGTCTCGCCGATCTTCGGCTGGTTGAACTGCGTGATGAGCAGCGGCAGGTAGAGGATCGCCGAGGCGAAGATCACGGGGATCACGCCCGCCATGTTGACCTTGATCGGGATGTAGGTGCTGCTGCCGCCGTAGGTCCGGCGTCCCACGACGCGCTTGGCGTACTGCACGGGGATCCGGCGCTGCGACTGCTCCACGAATACGACGGCCGCGACGACGAGCAGGCCGACCGCGAGCACGAGGAAGAAGACCTCCCAGCCGCTCGACTGCTTGATGACCCACATCGCGCTCGGGAAGGTGGCGGCGATGGAGGTGAAGATGAGGAGGGACATGCCGTTGCCGACGCCGCGCTCCGTGATGAGCTCGCCGAACCACATGACGAGGCCGGTACCGGCGGTCATCGCCAGGATCATGATGAGGATCGCCCACCACTCCTGCGACACGAGGTTCTGGCAGGCCTGGTTGGCGGAGGCGCCGAACAGCTGGCCCGAGCGCGCGACCGTGATCACCGTGGTCGACTGCAGCACTGCGAGGCCGATGGTGAGGTAGCGCGTGTACTGCGTCAGCTTGGCCTGGCCCGCCTGGCCCTCCTTGTGGAGGGTCTCGAAGTGCGGGATGACCACGCGCAGCAGCTGCGTGATGATGGAGGCCGTGATGTACGGCATGATGCCGAGCGCGAAGATCGACAGCTGCAGCAGCGCACCGCCGCTGAACAGGTTGATCATGTCGTAGAGGCCGGAGGCCCCGCTGTTCTGATTCGCGACGAGGCACGCCTGCACGTTGTTGAACTCGACGAACGGTGCCGGGATGAAGGAACCGAGCCGGAAGAGCGAAACGATCGCGAGCGTGAAGAGGATCTTCCGCCGCAGATCCGGCGTCCGGAAGATCCGTCCGATGGCGCTGAACAAAATTCTGCCTCCTGGGAACGTCGTAGGGCCTTCGCCGAACGACGAGAACCGATTGCTCCAGCCTACACGGGGGCGGGCCGGACCGAGGGCGCTGGGAATGCAGCGCCGCGTCACATAATAACGGGGGTGGCGAGGTCAGCACGAATGCCGACCCCGAACCACCCCCGTCGTTCGAGCAATGCTCGAGGGTATTACTTGATCTCTCCGCCCGCGGCGACGATCTTCTGCTCGGCCGAGCCGGAGACCTTGTCCACGGAGACGGTGAGCTTCACCTGCAGGTCGCCGTCGCCCAGCACCTTGACGGGCTGGTTCTTGCGCACTGCGCCCTTCGCCACCAGGTCGGCGACGGTCACGTCGCCGCCCTGCGGGTAGAGCTCGGCGAGCTTGGCCACATTGACGACCTGGTACTCGGTGCGGAACGGGTTCTTGAACCCGCGCAGCTTCGGGGTGCGCATGTGCAGCGGCATCTGCCCGCCCTCGAAGCCGGCCCGCACCTGGTAGCGGGCCTTGGTGCCCTTGGTGCCGCGACCAGCGGTCTTGCCCTTCGAACCCTCGCCGCGACCGACACGGGTCTTGGCCTTCTTGGATCCGGGGGCCGGACGCAGGTGGTGCGCCTTGAGCACGGGCTCGCGCTCTTCGTTCTTCTCGCTCATGCGTCGATCTCCTCAACCTCTACCAGGTGAGCAACGGCGCGCACGTAGCCGCGGTTCGCCTTCGTGTCCTCGCGAACGACCGACTGGCCGATCTTCTTGAGACCGAGGCTCCGCAGCGTCTCGCGCTGGTTCTGCTTCTCGCTGATAACGGACTTCGTCTGCGTAATCTTCAGAGCCTTAGCCATTACGCACCTGCCTTTGCCTTCGCGGCAGCGTCGGCCGCGGCCTTCGCCTCGGCGCGCACGATGCGAGCCGGGGCGACGCGGTCGAAGTCGAGGCCGCGGCGAGCTGCGACGGAGCGGGGCTCCTCGAGCTGCTGCAGCGCCTCGACGGTCGCGTGCACGATGTTCAGGGTGTTCGACGAACCGAGCGACTTGCTCAGCACGTCGTGGATGCCTGCGCACTCGAGGACGGCGCGCACGGGGCCACCCGCGATAACACCGGTACCCGCTGCAGCGGGGCGCAGGAGGACGACACCGGCCGCGGCCTCACCCTGCACGGGGTGCGGGATGGTGCTGCCGACGCGGGGGACGCGGAAGAAGTTCTTCTTCGCCTCCTCGACGCCCTTGGAGATCGCGAGCGGGACTTCCTTCGCCTTGCCGTAGCCGACGCCGACGGTACCGTTGCCATCGCCCACCACGACGAGCGCGGTGAAGCTGAAGCGACGGCCGCCCTTGACGACCTTCGAGACGCGGTTGATGGTGACGACGCGCTCGAGGAACTGGCTCTCGGCGCGGTCGCGGCCGCCGCGCTCGTTGCGGGTACCGCGATCGCGGCTCCCGCGACGCTGCTCGCGCGGCTCGTTGCGGTGATCCTGAGCCGGGGCCTGCGCGGCCGTCGTCTCAGACTTGGCCTCTGCGGACACTTCCTGCTCCTTCGTTTCGTTGCTCACAGGACCAGCCCCCCCTCGCGAGCGCCGTCGGCGATCGCAGCGACGCGGCCTGCGTACTTGCTGCCGCCGCGGTCGAACACGACAGCCTCGACACCGGCGTTCTTCGCGCGCTCGGCGACGAGCTCGCCGACCTTGCGGGCCTTAGCGGTCTTGTCGCCCTCGAAGGCGCGCAGATCGGCTTCCATGGTCGACGCCGAAGCGACGGTGAAGCCCTTCGAGTCGTCGATGACCTGCACGAAGACGTGACGGGCCGAACGGTTGACGACGAGACGGGGACGGAGCTCCGTGCCGACGATCTTCTTGCGGAGACGGACGTGGCGACGAACGCGCGCGGCGGAACGGCCCTTAGCCCGGGATACTGAAGCAGCCATGGGTTACTTACCTGCCTTTCCTGCCTTGCGACGGACGACCTCGCCCGCGTAGCGAATGCCCTTGCCCTTGTAGGGCTCCGGCTTCTTCAGCTTGCGGATGTTCGCAGCGGCCTCGCCGACCGCCTGCTTCGAGATCCCGCTGACGGTGATCTTGGTGGAGCCCTCGACCGCGAGCGTGATGCCCTCGGGCGCGTCCACGTTCACCGGGTGCGAGAAGCCGAGCGCGAGCTCGAGGCCCGTGCCCTTCTGCTGCACGCGGTAGCCGGTGCCGACGACCTCGAGCTGCTTGGAGTAGCCCTCGGTGACACCGATGATGTTGTTGTTGATGAGCGTGCGGGTCAGACCGTGCAGCGCTCGCGAGTCGCGCTCGTCGTTCGGACGGGTGACGAGCACCTGGCCGTCCTCGAGAGCAACGCGGATGGGCTCGGAGACGACGAGCGAGAGCTCGCCCTTCGCACCCTTGACCGTGACCTGCTGGCCATCGATCTTGACGTCGACACCACCGGGAACGGTGATGGGAAGCTTACCGATTCGTGACATGACGGCTTACCACACGTAGGCGAGGACTTCCCCGCCGACGCCCTTCTGCTCGGCCTCGCGGTCGGTCAGCAGACCGGAGGAGGTGGACAGGATCGCGATGCCGAGGCCGCCGAGCACGCTCGGGATCTCGGTCGAGCGCGCGTAGACTCGGAGACCGGGCTTCGAGACGCGCTTGATGCCCTCGATGGAGCGCTCGCGATTGGTGCCGTACTTCAGCGACATGGTGAGGGTCGTTCCGACGCGAGCCGGCTCGACCTTCCAGTCCTTGATGTAGCCCTCGCGCTTGAGGATCTCTGCGATCCGCTCCTTCAGCTTCGAGCCGGGGAGCGAAACGTCGTCATGATGTGCGCTGTTGGCATTGCGCAACCGGGTCAGCATATCTGCGACCGGATCAGTCATCGTCATGAGTGACTCTTTCTTTCTCGCCTGGTATCCCACCCCGTTACACGGAGTGAGACCTGGGTGACACGCGGATCGGGTGCCCGGGTCAGACCCGGGCACCCGTTCCGCTTGGACTATTCAGTTATTCGGCGGACTTGAAGGGGAAGCCGAGCGCCTTGAGCAGCGCGCGACCCTCGTCGTCCGTCTTCGCGGTGGTCACGACGGTGATGTCGAAACCACGCACCCGATCGATCTTATCCTGATCGATCTCGTGGAACACACTCTGCTCGGTCAATCCGAAGGTGTAATTGCCGTTTCCGTCGAACTGGCGGTCCGAAAGTCCGCGGAAGTCGCGGATACGGGGCAGTGCGAGGTTCACGAGGCGATCGAGGAACTCCCACGCGCGGTCTCCGCGGAGGGTGACGTGCGCGCCGATCGCCTGGCCCTCGCGCAGCTTGAACTGCGCGATCGACTTGCGGGCCTTGGTGACCATCGGCTTCTGGCCGGTGATCTTGGTGAGGTCCGCGATCGCGCCCTCGATCACCTTGCTGTCGCGGGCGGCCTCGCCGACACCGGTGTTCACGACGACCTTCACGACGCCGGGAACCTGCATGATGTTGGCGTAGTTGAACTCCTCGCGCAGAGCCGGAACGATCTCGCTCCGGTACTTCTGCTTCAGGCGCGGGAGAACCTGAGTGGTCTCGGTCATTTAGAGATCCTTCCCGGACGACTTGGCGTAGCGCACGCGCACGGTCTTCTTCTTGCCGTCGCGCTCGACCTCTTCGACGCGGAAACCGACGCGCGTCGGCTTCTTGGTCTCGGGGTCGACGACAGCGACGTTGGAGACGTGGATCGGGGCCTCGACGGTCTCGATCCCGCCCTCGCGGGCGCCCCCTGCTGCCTGGCCGGCGCGCACGTGCTTCGTGACGTAGTTGACGCCCTCGACCACGACGCGATCGCTCTCGGACAGCACGTCGATGACTCGACCCTGCTTGCCCTTGTAGCCACCGCGCTCCTGCGACGGGCCCGAGATGACCTCGACGAGGTCACCCTTCTTGATCTTGCTAGCCATGGACTAGATCACCTCCGGTGCGAGCGAGACGATCTTCATGAACTTCTTGTCGCGAAGCTCACGCCCGACCGGCCCGAAGATACGGGTGCCGCGGGGCTCCCCGTCGGCCTTGAGGATGACGGCAGCGTTCTCGTCGAACGCGATGTACGAGCCATCGGCGCGACGGGTCGACTTGCGGGTCCGGACGACGACGGCCTTGACCACGTCGCCCTTCTTCACGTTGCCGCCGGGGATCGCGTCCTTGACGGTCGCGACGATCGTGTCGCCGAGACCGGCGTAACGACGCTTCGAGCCACCGAGGACGCGGATCGTGAGCAGCTGCTTGGCGCCGGTGTTATCGGCGACCTTGAGCCTGGATTCCTGCTGAATCACTTGTTACTCCTTCAGTCAGTAAGCCGGAGGCTTACTTCGCCTTCTCGAGGATCTCGACCAGGCGCCAGCGCTTCGAGGCGCTCAGCGGACGGGTCTCGTGGATGAGCACGAGGTCGCCGATGCCGGCGGTGTTCTGCTCGTCGTGGGCCTTGACCTTCGACGAACGGCGCAGGACCTTGCCGTACAGCGGGTGCTTCACACGATCCTCGACCTCGACGACGATGGTCTTGTCCATCTTGTCGCTGACGACGTAGCCGCGGCGAGCCTTACGGTAGCCGCGCTGTTCCTTCTCGACCTCAGCCATGTTCAGGCCTCCTTCGTCTCAGCGGCGGCGTCCGCCTGCTCGGTCTTCTTGGTGGCCTTCTTCGCCTTGGCCGGAGCCTCGGCGGCCGGGGTCGCCCGGATGCCGAGCTCGCGCTCGCGCAGCACGGTGTAGATGCGAGCGATGTCGCGCTTCACCTGGCGCACGCGGCCGTGGCTCTCCAGCTGGCCCGTGGCCGACTGGAAACGAAGGTTGAAGAGCTCGGCCTTGGCCTTCTTGAGCTCCTCGGCCAGACGCTCGTTCTCGAAGCTGTCGAGCTCGGTGATGGCCAGTTCTTTGGTACCGATCGCCATTACGCGTCGCCCTCCTCGCGCTTGATGATACGTGCCTTGAGCGGCAGCTTGTGGATGGCGCGGGTCAGCGCCTCGCGTGCGAGCTGCTCGTCGACGCCGGCGACCTCGAAGAGGACGCGGCCCGGCTTGACGTTCGCAACCCACCACTCGGGCGAGCCCTTACCCGAGCCCATGCGGGTTTCCGCGGGCTTCTTGGTGAGGGGACGGTCCGGGTAGATGTTGATCCACACCTTGCCGCCGCGCTTGATGTGACGCGTCATGGCGATACGAGCGGACTCGATCTGACGGTTCGTCACATAGGCGGGGCTCAGCGCCTGGATGCCGAACTCGCCGAAGGCGACCTTGTTGCCGCCCTTGGACTGACCGCTGCGGCTCGGGTGGTGCTGCTTGCGGTGCTTGACTCGACGGGGAATCAGCATGCTTACTTCTCCGCTCCTGCTGCAGCGGGTGCAGCCTCGGCCTGAGCGCCACGGGGCGCACGGCGACGATCGCCGCGGTCGCGCGACGGCTTCTGGGCCGCCTGCTCGCGAGCGAGTTCCTTGTTGGTGAGGTCGCCCTTGTAGATCCAGACCTTCACGCCGATGCGGCCGAAGGTGGTCTTCGCCTCGTAGAAGCCGTAGTCGATGTTCGCGCGGAGCGTGTGCAGCGGCACGCGACCCTCGCGGTAGAACTCCGAGCGGCTCATCTCAGCGCCGCCGAGACGGCCCGAGACCTGGATGCGGATGCCCTTGGCGCCGGCGCGCTGGGCGCCCTGCAGACCCTTGCGCATCGCGCGGCGGAAGGCCACGCGTGCAGCGAGCTGCTCCGCGATGCCCTGCGCGACGAGCTGCGCGTCGGCCTCGGGGTTCTTCACCTCGAGGATGTTGAGCTGGATCTGCTTGCCGGTGAGCTTCTCGAGGTCGGCGCGGATGCGCTCGGCCTCGGCTCCGCGGCGACCGATGACGATGCCGGGACGCGCCGAGTGGATGTCCACGCGGACGCGATCGCGGGTGCGCTCGATCTCGACGCGGGACACGCCCGCGCGATCGAGCTGCGTCGTCAGGTGCTGACGGATCTTGATGTCCTCGGCCAGGTAGTCGGCGTAGCGCTGACCCTTCTTGGTCGAGTCCGAGAACCAACGCGACACGTGGTCGGTGGTGACCCCGAGGCGGAAGCCGTAGGGATGAATCTTCTGGCCCATTACTTGGCTCCCTTCTTCGCTGCAGCGAGCTCATCGGCCGTCTGAAGCACGACGGTGATGTGGCTGGTGCGCTTGTTGATGCGGAACGCGCGGCCCTGGGCGCGGGGGCGGAAACGCTTGAGCGTCGCGCCCTCGTCCACGAAGGCGCGAGCGATGACCAGCTCGTCCTCGTTCAGACGCAGGTTCTCCTTGTCGGCCTTGACGCGCGCGTTGGCGATCGCCGAGGCGACGAGCTTGAAAATCGGCTCCGCTGCGGCCTGCGGTGCGAACTTCAGGATGGCGAGCGCCTCCTGAGCGTTCTTCCCGCGAACCAGGTCAACGACGCGACGGGCCTTCTGGGGGGTGATGCGGATATGACGCACGCGTGCGATCGACTCCACCATTTCTCTTCCTCCTTCACGTCGCCGCTTAGCGGCGACGGCCCTTCTTGTCGTCCTTCACGTGACCGCGGAAGGTACGAGTCGGGGCGAACTCGCCCAGCTTGTGACCGACCATGGTTTCCGTGACGAACACGGGGATGTGCTTACGACCGTCGTGCACCGCGATGGTGTGCCCCAGCATCGCCGGGATGATCATCGAGCGGCGCGACCAGGTCTTGATCACGTTCTTGGTGCCAGCTTCGTTCTGGACGACCACCTTGTTCAGCAGGTGGTTGTCGACGAAGGGGCCCTTCTTGAGACTACGAGGCATCTTCTACTCTCTCCTACCTGCCGACTAGCGCTTCTTGCCAACGGTACGGCGACGCACGATGAGCTTGTCGCTTTCCTTGTTCGGACGGCGCGTGCGGCCTTCCTTCTGACCCCAGGGGCTGACCGGGTGACGGCCGCCCGAGGTGCGGCCTTCGCCACCACCGTGCGGGTGATCGACCGGGTTCATGACGACACCGCGCACGGTCGGGCGGACGCCCTTCCATCGCATGCGGCCGGCCTTGCCCCAGTTGATGTTCGACTGCTCGGCGTTGCCGACCTCGCCGACGGTGGCGCGGCAGCGCACGTCGACGTTGCGGATCTCGCCCGAGGGGAGACGCAGCTGGGCGTAGGGGCCGTCCTTCGCCACGAGGCGGACCGAAGCGCCTGCCGAACGCGCCATCTTGGCGCCCCCGCCCGGCTTCAGCTCGATCGCGTGAACGACCGTACCGGTGGGGATGTTCTTCAGCGGCAGGTTGTTGCCGGGCTTGATGTCGGCGCCGGCACCCGACTCGACGATGTCGCCCTGCTTCAGCTTGTTCGGAGCGATGATGTAGCGCTTCGTGCCGTCCTCGAAGTGCAGCAGCGCGATGCGCGCCGTGCGGTTCGGGTCGTACTCGATGTGCGCGACCTTGGCGTTCACGCCGTCCTTGTCATTGCGACGGAAGTCGATGACGCGGTACTGGCGCTTGTGGCCGCCGCCGATGTGGCGGGTGGTGATCCGGCCCTGGTTGTTGCGGCCGCCGGTCTTGGGGAGCGGACGGAGCAGCGACTTCTCAGGGGTCGAACGCGTGATCTCGACGAAATCGGCGACGCTCGAGCCGCGACGACCCGGGGTCGTCGGCTTGTACTTGCGAATAGCCATGTTGTGTTCCTTCTCGCCCCTTCTACAGCGCAGCCGTGAAGATGTCGATGGAGCCCGACTTCAGGGTGACGATGGCGCGCTTGGTGTCCTTGCGCTTGCCGGCCCCGAACTTCGTGCGGCGGGTCTTGCCCTTGCGGTTCAGCGTGTTGATCTTGGCGACCTTCACGTTGAAGACCTGCTCGATCGCGAGCTTGATCTCGGTCTTCGAAGCGGCGGGCTGCACCTCGAAGGTGTACTGGCCGTTCGCGTCGATGAGGCCGTAGCTCTTCTCCGAGACGATGGGGCGGATGATGACGTCGTGTGCAGACTTGTTCAGGCTCACTTCGTGTCCTCCTTGGCGGCACGGCCGTCGACGAACGCGTCGAAGGCTGCCTTCGTGAAGACGAGATCGTCGCTGACGACCACGTCGTAGGCGTTGAGCTGATCCTGGAACAGCACGTGGACGTGCTGCAGGTTGCGGACGCTGAGCGTGGTCAGCTCATCCTCGCGGGTGACGACGACGAGCACGCGCTGCCCCGGGGCGACCGACGCGAGGAACTCGCGGGCCGTCTTGGTGCTGGGCTTGTCGGCGACGCCGAAGGACTCGACCACGTGCACGCGGTTCGCGCGGGCGCGATCCGAGAGCAGACCGGTGAGGGCCGCGGCGATCATCTTCTTGGGCGTGCGCTGCGAGTAATCGCGGGGCACGGGTCCGTGGACGATGCCACCGCCGCGGTGCTGCGGCATGCGGACCGAGCCCTGACGGGCGCGGCCGGTGCCCTTCTGCTTGAACGGCTTGACACCCGAACCGGAGCGCTCGCCGCGGTTCTTGGTCTTGTGGGTGCCCTGGCGCGCAGCAGCGAGCTGAGCGGTGACGACCTGGTGGATCAGCGGGACGTTGGTCTCGGCGCCGAAGATGGCCTCGGGCAGATCAACCGATCCGGCCTTCTTGCCCTGCGCGTCGAGCACCTCGAGCTTGGTAGCGGTAGTCATGAACTACGCCCCCTTCACTGCGTTGCGGACGAAAACGAGACGACCGCGAGCGCCGGGAACCGCACCCTTGACCAGGATGAGCCCCTTCTCCGCGTCGATCGCCTGCACGGTGAGGTTCTGCACGGTGACGCGATCGCCGCCCATGCGGCCGGCCATGCGCTGACCCTTGAAGACGCGACCCGGGGTGGCTGCGCCACCGATCGAGCCGGGCTTGCGGTGGTTGCGGTGCGCGCCGTGCGACGCCGAGACGCCCTTGAAGTTGTGACGCTTCATGGTGCCGGCGAAGCCCTTGCCCTTCGAGGTGCCGACGACGTCGATCTTCTGACCGGCCTCGAAGGTGCCATCGATGGTGAGCTCCTGGCCGAGCGAGTACTCGGCGGCATCCGCGGTGCGGACCTCGGTGAGGTGGCGGCGCGGGGTGACCCCGGCCTTCTCGAAGTGGCCGGCGGTCGGCTTGTTCACCTTGCGGGGGTCGATCTGACCGGCCGCGATCTGCACGGCGCTGTAGCCGTCGACCTCGGGGGTGCGGATCTGAGTGACCACGTTGGGTGCCACCTCGATCACAGTGACGGGAACGACGTTGCCGTTCTCGTCCCAGACCTGCGTCATACCGAGCTTGGTGCCCAGAAGACCCTTGACGTTGCGTGTAACAGACATGTTCGGATCCCCCCTTAGAGCTTGATCTCGATGTTGACGTCGGCAGGCAGATCGAGACGCATGAGCGAATCGACGGCCTTCGGGGTGGGATCGACGATGTCGATCAGGCGCTTGTGCGTGCGCTTCTCGAAGTGCTCGCGGCTGTCCTTGTACTTGTGGGGCGAACGGATCACTGCGATCACGTTCTTCTCCGTGGGGAGCGGCACGGGGCCGATCACGGTCGCACCCGCGCGGGTCACCGTGTCGACGATCTTGCGTGCCGAGTTGTCGATGACCTCGTGGTCGTACGACTTGAGTCGAATGCGGATCTTCTGTCCCGCCATGACTGTCTCTACTTTCTACTTGCGTCGTACTCGCTCGCGCTCCGACGCATCGGAGGGCTCGCCAGCATTGGACGTCTTGCGTATCAGCGCCCTGGCACCCGGAGTGTTACACCTCGTGCTGGGTCTCTGTTCACCTGTCAAAGCCCCACGCACACGAAAACGGCCGGACCGGAGTCTGGCCGCTCTGCGGCGTGCGGGCGGTGTTCGCTACCCGCGGCCTAATCAGAACCCCGGTCCCCCGAGGCGATTATGCACTGCCTGGCAGTGATCCGCACCGAGGTGCGGAGTACTGAACCTGTCTATTCTCGCACGCCCTCCGTCGACAATGCAACCCGGGCGTGTCGCGCCGCACCCGACCGCCCGAGCGGCGACGCGATTGCGACCCGGTCGAGCACTAGTGCCCTGTTCTGCTCGGCCGTGTCCCGGAACGCTGGTGAGGTGGCACGGATCCCCTCAGCGGCGGCGAAGCTCGTCGGCAGTCGAATTCGCGAGAGGCGACTCGATCTGCGGCTGACCCAGGATCAGCTCGCGCACGATTCGGGGATCGACCCGTCGAACCTGCGGGCGTACGAGAGCGGTCGAGGCATTCCGAACGTCTACACGGTGGTCCGCCTCTCGCGGGCGCTGCTCCTCACGGATCCCGGCGAGCTCCTGGCTGGCCTCACCCCCGAGCATTTCGAGGACCGCGGGGCCTGATCCCCGCGCTAGCCCGCGCGCACCGGCAGCAGCTTCGGCAGCGCCAGATAGATGCCGAGCACGGCCAGCCCTCCGACGAACAGCGCCGCGGTGCCGATCGGTCCGACGAAGATCGAGGCCAGTCCGAGGATCGACGCGATCGCCGAGCAGCTCGCGGCCATCAGCGAGGCCTGCACGTGCGTGTATCCGCGCTGGTGGATGCGCTGGTAGGTGTGCTCCTTGTGCGGTTCATCCCACTTGTGGCCGGCCCTGATGCGCTTCACGAGCGTGACGCCGACGTCGCCGAAGGAGATCACCATCGGCCCGATCGCCGCGAGGAGCGGGACCCCGAACATCAGCGCCGCGAAGCTCGTGATCGCGGTCGCTCCGCCGAGCAGATAGCTGCCGACGTCGCCGAGGAACGCCCCGGGCTTCGTGAGGTTCCACGGGAGGAATCCCCCGAACCCCGCCGCCAGCACGAGGCCTGCGGCGACCAGCCACGGCTGCGCGACGCACCAGCCGGACGCGGCGAACGCGAGGCCGGCGATCACGCCGTGGAACCCGCTGATGCCGTTGAGGCCGTCCATGAAGTTGGCGACGTTGATGTAGCTCGAGATGAACAGCACCGCGTACCCGACGAGCAGGACCGAGGCCCAGACGGGCAGCGGGCCCAGGGGCGCGAAGGCCCACCAGCCGAACCCGGCCGCCCCGCCTCCGACGAATCCGACGTCGACGGCGGAGTGCTGCGCGGCGAAGACGATCCCGGCGCCCGCCGCCGCCGCGATGGCGAGCAGGGCGGCGCTGCGCACCCGCACGCTGAGCCCGCGCAGGTCTTCGGCGAGCCCCAGCAGTCCGGCGCACAGCGACCCGAGCACGACGAGGATCAGCGGCACCGCCGCCCCGCCCCAGCCGTTCCGCACGGCGACGACCTCGAACTCCCCGGCGGCGCCAAGGAGCGGAACCGCGGCGGGTCCCGATGCGGAGAGCCCCCAGACGGCGACGAGGCCGGCGACGGTCATTGCGATCAGCACGGCGAGCCCGAGTCCACGCAGCACGGGGCGCTCGTGGGAGGACCGCTCGTTCGGTACATCCATGATGCCGAGGCGCACGAGCAGCGGCTTCACCGCGACGGGCAGCAGCAGGCTGAGCAGCAGCGCGATGGCGCCGGCGAGACCGGCGATCCCGAGGGCGGTCACTGCACGCGCTCCTCGGCGGCCTCGGTGAGGTCGAGCCGGGCGACCCACCCCTCATGGTCGAGCACCTCGGGGGAGATCGTGTCGACGTGCGCGTGCGAGATCTTCGGGTGGAACGGCCGCTCGTTGCCCTCGCCCTCCCCCGTGAGCACCTCGTGCAGCTTCTCGCCGTGCCTCAGCCCGGTGAACACGATCTCGATGTGCTTCCCCGATTGCGCGATCATGCGCTTCGCGACGTCGAGGATGCGCACCGGCTCCCCCATGTCCAGGATCAGGACCTCTCCGCGACGTCCGATGCCGCCTGCCTGCACCACGAGCTGGCAGGCCTCGGGGATCGTCATGAAGTACCGCGTGACGTCGGGGTGCGTCACCGTCAGCGGTCCGCCCGCCTCGATGAGCGCGCGGAACGTCGGGAGCATCGAGCCGCGGCTCCCGATGACGTTGCCGAACCGGACGGAGAGGTAGCGCTGGCCGGTCCGCTCCGCCATCCAGGCCGTGAGCTTCTCGGCGACGCGCTTCGAATGGCCGAGCACGCTCGTCGGGTTCGCGGCCTTGTCGGTGGAGATGTTCACGAAGGTCCCCACGCCTGCGGCCTCGGCGGCGCGCAGCACGTTCAGCGTGCCCAGCACGTTGGTCTTCCACGCCTCGTCCGGGTACTGCTCGAGCATGGGCAGGTGCTTCAGCGCCGCGGCGTGGAACACCACCTCGGGTCGGCGCTCCAGGAAGAGCCGCTGCAGCGTCTCCGCGTCGCGGATATCGGCCAGCACCACGTCGTTGGTGTCGAGCAGGCCGTGGCCGCTGATCGAGAGCTGCGTCTCCTGCAGCGCCGTCTCGTCGCGGTCGAGCAGCATGAGCTCCCGCGGCGCGAAACGTGCGAGCTGGCGCGAGAGCTCGGAGCCGATCGAGCCGCCTGCGCCCGTGACCAGCACCCGCTTGTCCTGCAGGTACTCGGCGATCGACTCCATGTTCAGGCGGACGGGGTGGCGCCCGATGAGATCCTCGATCGAGAGCTCGCGCAGGTCGGAGATCGCCGACGAGTTCATGAGGATCTGCTCGAGCGGCGGCAGCACCATGGCCGTCATCCCCGCCCGGTCCGCGGCCTCGTCCACGCGACGCATGAGCGTCGCGTCGGCGTCTCCGATGCAGACGATCAGCCGGCTGGCGCGAGTTCGACGGGCCACCGCTGCGAGGTCGTCGAAGCCGCCGAGCACCTTGACGCCGCGCACCTCCTGGTGGCGCTTCAGCGGATCGTCATCGATGAAGCCGACCGGCAGCAGCGACCCCTTCGCGTCGGTCAGCAGACGCTTCGCCGACTGCACGCCCAGATAGCCCGCACCGTAGAGCAGCGTCCGCTCGGCTTCGGCCCCCGGCTTGAGCCGGCTTTCGCTGTACAGCCGGAGCACGTAGCGGGAGACGCCCATCAGGCTGAAGGTGATGGGAGCGGCGATGATGAGCGTGCTGCGCGGGATCCCGTTGCCGTAGCCCACGAGGAATGCGAACACCCAGGCCACGACCATTACTGCGGTGATGTCGAGCACGAGCACGCGGACCTCGTCGAAGCTGCCCACCTCGAAACGGTTGCGGTACAGCCAGAAGGCCCAGCCGCCGATCAGCTGCAGCACGGCGGTGACGCCGATGACGGCGAGGGTCCAGCCCCAGTGGATACGGGAGAGCTCGAAGTCGAAGCGGAGTACGAGCGCGGCCACGATGCCGATACCCCAGGAGAGCACGTCGAGCAGGTAGATCAGCCCGTACTGTCTCGTGAAGTGGGCGATTCGGGCGCTGACGGTCTCCGGCACTCCTGCTCCGATCCCTGTGAAGACGACTGGGGGCATCCGCTCCACCCCCTGCTCCGAGGATACCGCGCGCCCCCTGGGTGCCGACGCGGGCGTCCCGTGCGCCGCGGTTCCAGCCGACGTATGGACCCCGGCCGAAGATGTCACGAGCCCTCGGCGCGAAAGATTGTATAGGTTGGATCCGATCGCCATCGGCGATGTCCAGGCGTGGGCGCGGTTCGCAGCGCCCATTCCCCTGCAATGACGCAAAGGAACAGAGGTGCACTCGCTATGACAGTCACATCCGCCGCCCGCCCTTCGACGCCGGAGTCTCCGCCGCTCGCACGCGCACCGCACTCGCGACGCCGCGCCGCACGCGTCGCGGCCGCCTCGCTGCTCGCCGCGACGCTGCCGCTCGTCGGCGCGACCGCCGCGCACGCGGCCCCGATCGACGGCGCGCTCAGCTACGGCGACTCCCTCTTCACCGGTATCGGCAACGGCGGCTACGACGTGCTCCACTACGACGTCGAGCTCGACTACGCGCACACCGCGGTCGGCGACCGCCCCGCAGGCGACCTCGAAGCCACCGCCGGGATCACCGCCACCGCGCCGGAGGCGCTCAGATCGTTCTCGCTCGACTTCGAGGGGATGACCGTCGACTCCGTCACCGTGAACGGCGCGCCCGCGACCTTCACCCGGCCCGCGGTCGACAAGCCGTCGGAGTCCTACAAGCTCGTGGTCACGCCGGCGGAACCCGTGCAGGGCGAGTTCACCACGGTCGTGAAGTACTCGGGCGTGCCCAGCACGCACATCGACAACGACGGATCCAGCGAGGGCTGGGTCGCCACCCCGAACGGTGTGATCGCGCTCGGTCAGCCGGTCGGCACCATGGCCTGGCTGCCGAGCAACAACACGCCAGCCGACAAGGCCACCTACGACATGCGGATCACGATCCCCACGACGATGAACGCGCAGCCGGCCTCGGCCGTCAGCAACGGGGAGCTCCTGGGGTCCGACGACAACGGCGACGGCACCACCACCTGGCACTGGAAGCAGCAGAAGCAGCAGGCGACCATGTCCGCGATGGTCGGAATCGGCAACTACGACCTGCACCAGAGCACGATCACGCTGACCGACGGACGCGAGATCCCCGAGTGGTCGTTCATCGACGCTTCCCTCACCCCCGAGCAGAAGAGCACGACGCTCGCCCGCCTCGGGCGCATGCAGGAGATCCACCGGTTCCTGGAGTCCAAGTACGGCTCCTACCCGGGGAACAGCACCGGCATCATCGTGCACAAGTCGAACGTCGGCTACGCGCTCGAGACCCAGGACCGCTCCTACTTCCCCGGGGTCCCCGGACTCAGCACCCTGGTGCACGAGATCGCGCACCAGTGGTTCGGCGCCGCCGTCACTCCCGACGACTGGAACAACATCTGGATGAGCGAAGGCCAGGCCTCGTACTCGTCGGCCATGTTCGATCAGGAGATCGGGCTCGGAGCTGCGCCCGGCAAGACGACCGCGGAGTCCTACTTCGCGACCTGGAACGGCACGGACGCGGCGCACGGCCGCTGGAAGGTCGCGCCCGCGGCGATGACCGATCAGGTCGAGCTCTTCGGGTGGCAGTCGTACACGCGCGGCGCGATGACCTACGAGGCGCTGCGCCAGGTCGTCGGGGACGAGGTGTTCTTCGACCTCCTCACGACCTGGATCCAGTCGAACAGCGGGCAGAGCAAGTCGACCGCCGACTTCATCGCCCTCGCGGAGGAGAAGTCGGGGAAGGACCTCACCGCGTTCTTCCAGGACTGGCTCTACGACGGCGACAAGCCGGCCTGGCCGTCGACGTGGACCCTCGACCTCGCCGCGGATCCCGCGGATGGCGAGGTCGCTCGCGGAGATGAGATCACGTACACGCTGACCGCGAAGAACACCGGCCAGGTCCCCCTCGCCGGCACCGCGACCGTCGATCTCGCCGAGGTGCTCGACGATGCGGAGCTCGACGCCTCGGCCCTCGACCCGAGGCTGTCGCTCGACGGCACGACGCTCACCTGGGACGTGCCCGAGGTCACCGGAACGGAGTCCGCGACCGTGGAGTTCGCCGTTCGGGTCCGGGATCGCGCCTACGGCGCCGCCCTCGACGCTTCCGCCTCGGGCTCGCTCGGTGCGTTCTGCGGCGACTGCACCGTCGGGCACACCACCTCGGACGTTCCCCCGGTCACCGAGGCGGACCTCACCGAGGATTCCCGCGGAGCGGTGGATGCGCCGGACGAGGCACGCCCCGGCGACACGATCACCGTCACGCTCGGCAGCGGCGACTTCGACGGAGCGACCGTCTCGGCGCTCCTCTTCTCGAGCCCGATCGCGCTCGGCGAGACGACGGCCGACGCCGGAACCGCCCGTTTCACGATCCCTGCGGATGCGCCGCTGGGCGCGCACCGCATCGCCGTACTGGACGACCTCGGACTCCTCATCGGATGGGACGACATCGCGCTCGTTCAAGCCGGCACCGGGGATCCCGACGGCACCGCGGATCCCAACGGCGCGGCGGACGCGGACGGTACCGGCGACCCCGACGGTACCGGCGACCCGAACGGCACCGGGACGACGGGCGCCGACGCGAACGGTTCCACCGCGAACGGCGCCGCCGATGGCGGGACTCCCCCGCGCACGGGTGGCGACGGCACGCTTCCCACCACCGGCGCCGCGGGCGTCGCGCCGTGGGCGATCGGAGGCGGCGCGCTGCTGCTGGCCGCTGGAGCGATCCTGCTGCTCCGTCGCCGATCCGCCGCCGACCGCGGATCGTCGAGCGCCGAATAGGCGTTCTCCTCGGAGAACGCGACAGGGCGGGGGCCGTACGGCCCCCGCCCTGTCGCGTTCCCGGGGCTCCGATGACCGAAACATCGGGGAACCCGCTGCGCGTCGCAGCCTCCTCCCGGAGTCCTTCCCCTTCCGAACGGGCCGGGGAGGATTCCGGAGACGCGAAGAACCCCCGGGATCGCTCCCGGGGGTTCTTCTACGGCGTGAGACGCCGCGTCAGTCGTTCAGACTCGCTGAGACTTACTCGACGACCTTGGTCACCGTGCCGGCGCCGACGGTGCGGCCACCCTCACGGATCGCGAAGCCGAGGCCCTCCTCCATGGCGATCGGCTGGATCAGCTCGACCGTCATCTCGGTGGTGTCGCCGGGCATGACCATCGGCTTGTCCTCGGGCAGGGTGATGACGCCGGTCACGTCAGTCGTACGGAAGTAGAACTGCGGACGGTAGTTCGTCTCGAACGGGTTGTGGCGGCCGCCCTCTTCCTTCTTCAGGATGTAGGCGCTGCCCTCGAACTTGGTGTGCGGGGTGATCGAGCCGGGGATGACGACGACCTGGCCGCGCTCCACGTCCTCGCGCTTGGTGCCGCGGAGGAGCAGACCGCAGTTCTCGCCGGCCCAGGCCTCGTCGAGCTGCTTGTGGAACATCTCGATGCCGGTGACGGTGGTCTTCTGCGTCGGGCGCAGACCCACGATCTCGACCTCGGAGTTGATCTTCAGCGTACCGCGCTCGGCGCGGCCGGTGACGACGGTGCCACGACCGGTGATCGTGAAGACGTCCTCAACGGGCATCAGGAACGGCTTGTCCTTGTCGCGCACGGGATCGGGGATCGACTCGTCGACCGCCTCCATGAGCTCAACGATGGAGTTGACCCACTTCTCGTTGCCCTGGAGCGCCTCGTAGCCCGACACGCGGATCACGGGGACGTCGTCTCCCGGGTAGCCCTGCTTGGAGAGCTCCTCGCGGACCTCCATCTCGACGAGCTCGAGGATCTCCTCGTCGTCGACCATGTCGCTCTTGTTCAGCGCGACCATCAGGTAGGGAACGCCGACCTGCTTGGCGAGCAGGATGTGCTCCTTGGTCTGAGCCATCATGCCGTCGGTCGCCGCGACCACGAGGATCGCGCCGTCCATCTGAGCGGCACCGGTGATCATGTTCTTGATGTAGTCGGCGTGACCCGGAGCATCGACGTGAGCGTAGTGGCGCTTGTCGGTCTCGTACTCGACGTGCGAGATGTTGATCGTGATGCCGCGCTGGCGCTCCTCGGGAGCCGAGTCGATCGTGTCGAAGTCGCGCTGCACGTTCACGTCGGACGGGAACTTGTCGGCGAGGGTCTTCGAGATGGCCGCGGTAAGGGTCGTCTTACCGTGGTCAACGTGACCGATCGTTCCGATGTTTACGTGCGGCTTGGTCCGCTCGAACTTGGCCTTCGCCACTATGGTCCTCCTCAGGACATCGCGCGTCCGCTTCCCTTCGACGGTTTTCGAAGGGCACGAACACAGGGGTTTGCGTAATTATGTTACAAGCTCCGGCCGATGAACGCGACCCGAGCCTGGCGGATGTCGGTCGGGGCTCGCCCGACCGACATCCTCGGGCGGTGTTACTCGCCCTTAGCCTTCTGAACGATCTCATCGGCCACGGCCTTCGGCACCTCAGCGTAGGAGTCGAAGGTCATCGAGAACACGGCACGACCGCTGGTCTTCGACCGGAGGTCGCCGATGTACCCGAACATCTCGGAAAGCGGGACGAGCGCGCGGACGACCTTGACGCCCGACGCATCCTCCATCGACTGGATCTGACCGCGACGCGAGTTCAGATCGCCGATGACATCGCCCATGTACTCCTCGGGAGTACGGACCTCGACGGCCATCATCGGCTCGAGCAGCACGGGCTGCGCCATGCGAGCGGCCTCCTTGAAGGCCATCGAACCGGCGATCTTGAACGCCATCTCCGAGGAGTCGACGTCGTGGTACGCGCCGTCGAGCAGCGTCGCCTTCACGTTCACCACGGGGAAGCCCGCGAGGATGCCGTACTGCATGGCGTCCTGGATACCGGCGTCGACCGAGGGGATGTACTCGCGCGGCACGCGGCCGCCCGTGACCTTGTCCTGGAACTCGTAGGTCTTGTCGCTGCCCTCTTCCGCGTCGAGCGGGCCGAGAGCGATCTGGACCTTCGCGAACTGGCCGGAGCCGCCGGTCTGCTTCTTGTGGGTGTAGTCGTACTTCTCGACCGTCTTGCGGATGGTCTCGCGGTACGCGACCTGGGGCTTGCCCACGTTGGCCTCGACCTTGAACTCGCGCTTCATGCGGTCGACGAGGATGTCGAGGTGCAGCTCGCCCATGCCGGCGATGACCGTCTGGCCGGTCTCGGCGTTGAGGCTCACGCGGAACGTGGGGTCCTCTTCGGCGAGCTTCTGGATCGCGACGCCGAGCTTCTCCTGGTCGCCCTTGGTCTTCGGCTCGATGGCCACCTCGATCACGGGCTCGGGGAAGGTCATCGACTCGAGCACGACCTGGTTCGCCGGGTCCGAGAGGGTGTCACCGGTGGTGGTGTCCTTCAGGCCGATGACGGCGTAGATGTTGCCGGCGGTCAGGTTGTCGACCGGCATCTCCTTGTTGGCGTGCATCTGGAAGATCTTGCCGATGCGCTCCTTCTTGCCCTTGGTCGAGTTGATGACCTGGGCGCCCGAGTCGAGCTGACCCGAGTAGACGCGCACGTAGGTGAGACGTCCGAAGAAGGGGTGGACGGCGATCTTGAACGCGAGCGCCGAGAACGGCGAGTCCGCCGAGGGCTTGCGCTCGATGACGATCGACTCGTCGCGGGGGTCGTGCGCCTCGATCGAGCCCACGTCGAGCGGGTTCGGGAGGAAGTCCACGACGGCGTCGAGCATCGGCTGGATGCCGCGGTTCTTGAACGCCGAGCCGCAGTACACGGGGTAGATCTCGTTGTTCACGACGAGCTTGCGGATACCGGTCTTGAGCTCGTCGATCGACAGCTCCTCGCCGCCGAAGAACTTCTCGAGCAGCTCGTCGTCGGTCTCGGCGACGGTCTCGACCAGCTTCGCGCGGTACTCCTCGGCCTTGGCCTGGAGGTCCGCGGGGATCTCCTGCGTCTCGTAGTTCGCGCCCAGGGTCACGTCGCCCTTGGCGTCGCCCTCCCAGACGAAGGCCTTCATCGAGAGCAGGTCGACGACGCCGATGAAGTCGCTCTCCGAGCCGATCGGGAGCTGCATCACGAGCGGCTTGGCGCCGAGGCGGCTGATGATGGTGTCGACCGTGAAGTAGAAGTCGGCGCCCATCTTGTCCATCTTGTTGACGAAGCAGATGCGGGGCACGCCGTACTTGTCGGCCTGGCGCCAGACGGTCTCGGACTGGGGCTCGACGCCCTCCTTGCCGTCGAAGACGGCGACCGCGCCGTCGAGCACGCGGAGCGAGCGCTCGACCTCGACCGTGAAGTCGACGTGGCCGGGGGTGTCGATGATGTTGATCTGGTTCTTGTTCCAGAAGCAGGTCACGGCGGCAGACGTGATCGTGATGCCGCGCTCCTTCTCCTGCTCCATCCAGTCGGTGGTCGAGGCGCCGTCGTGCGTCTCGCCCAGCTTGTGGTTGACACCCGTGTAGAACAGGATGCGCTCGGTGGTGGTGGTCTTGCCGGCATCGATGTGGGCCATGATGCCGATGTTGCGGACCTTGTTCAGGTCGGTGAGCACGTCTTGTGCCACGGGGTCTCCTCCGTACTGGGGGTGAAAGTTGCGGGAGCGGCCGGGAGCGGCCTTCCGTGCGCCGGATCCGGCGGAAGCGCGATCGCGTTCCGCCGGATCCGGCGCGCGGGCGACTACCAGCGGTAGTGAGCGAACGCGCGGTTCGACTCGGCCATCTTGTGCGTGTCCTCACGACGCTTCACAGCGGCGCCGAGGCCGTTGGACGCGTCGAGGATCTCGTTGGTGAGACGGTCGGTCATCGAGTTCTCGCGACGAGCCTTCGCGTAGCTGGTGAGCCAGCGGAGCGCGAGCGTGTTGGCGCGGTGCGGCTTCACCTCGACGGGCACCTGGTAGGTGCTGCCGCCGACGCGACGCGAACGGACCTCGAGGGTCGGGCGCACGTTGTCGAGCGCCTTCTTGAGAACCGTCACGGCGTCCTGGCCGGACTTCTCGGCGACGGCCTCGAGCGCACCGTAGACGATGCGCTCGGCGAGGCCCTTCTTGCCGTCGAGAAGGATCTTGTTGACGAGCTGGCTGACGACGGGCGAACCGTAGACCGGATCGGCGACGACGGGGCGCTTCGGAGCGGGACCTTTACGAGGCATTACTTCACCTTCTTCGCACCGTAGCGGCTACGAGCCTGCTTGCGGTCCTTGACCGCCTGCGTGTCGAGCGCGCCGCGCACGATCTTGTAGCGGACACCGGGGAGGTCCTTGACACGACCGCCGCGCACGAGCACCAGCGAGTGCTCCTGCAGGTTGTGGCCCTCGCCCGGGATGTAGGCGGTGACCTCGGTGCCGTTGCGGAGCTTCACACGCGCGACCTTACGCATCGCGGAGTTCGGCTTCTTGGGCGTGGTGGTGTAGACGCGGGTGCAAACCCCCGCCTGCTGCGGGTTCGCCTTCAGAGCGGGCGCCTTGGTCTTCGAGACCTTGGGCGACCGTCCCTTGCGAACCAACTGCTGAATAGTTGGCACTGATTCTCCTAGTTGATCCTGCACGGTGACAGGAATGCTGCAATGGTTGAGCATGTGCGAGCGCTTGCGCGTCCGCGAAGCTGCTGCTCCCGCACGCGCACCGCGTGAGCGGTCCGGGCGGCAGCCGAGTGCAGCTATGCCGTGGGGGTTTCAGCTCTTCCGAGCGCTTGACCCATGGTGCTTTCCCCCGCCGGGCACCGCGCGAGCGCAGCACAAAACTGTGGAACACACCAGGAACCCACTATAGTTGCCCGGCACCGCATCGCGCAACGCCCGGGATCCGGGACCTCCGGCGCCCCGGCCCCCGCCGCTACTGCGGCGGTTCGAGCGTGCGGCTCAGCTCCTCGAGCATCGCCCGCACCTGCGGCTCGACGAATCGCGCGACCGCCGCCTCGATCCGCGGCCGATGCGCGGCGAGGGCGAAGCACACCGCTCGCCCGGCGTCCTCGGCGCAGGTGTCGGCGAGCTCGATCTCACGACGCAGCCGCTGCTTCTCTTCGGCGCTGAGCGGCGGACGCGGCAGCGGCGGCTCGGGCCGGGTCTCCTCCGCGAGACCCGAGAGCGTGAAGAGGAACGGCTGCTCGAGGTCCGCCGGCTCGGGGTCGGGATCGAGTCCGTCGAACTCGGGCGCAAGGCCCTCGGAGGGGTCGTACCCCCCGACCTTCCAGACCGCGTCGCCCGCGAGCTCCGCGTGCAGCGTCGGCAGCTCCGCCTCCGTGAACTCGTCCACCCTGCGATCGATGATGCGCTGCATGCGGGAGACCAGCGCGTGCGCCACCTGGTGCGGCACGTCGGCGGCGATCCCCGCGGCCGCGAGGATCGGCGAGCCCGTGCACCTCCGGCAGAGCCTCGCCCGGCCGCGGTGCGTGCCCGGCCGCCACCCCGGCACCCAGCGGAGCCAGGCGTCGACCGCCGCGGTCACTCGTTCATCGATCGTCGCCGCCACGATCACTCCCCGTCGTCCTCGCGCTCCCAGGGCCAGCGGGGCGCGGGCCGGTCCGTGTAGACGCGTCGGGCGAGCACCGACCAGAAGAGCAGCGACGACGCCGCCCAGATCGGCGCGAGCACCGCCGCGAACGGACTCAGCCACGTCTCGTCGATGCTCAGGCCGCCGAGCCCCCCGCCGAGGCACCACACCAGGTAGGCACCGCCCGCGAGCGAGACCGGCACTCCGACGGAGACCGAACGGCGGCCGCGGAGCAGCGCGAGCGCCTGGCGCCAGAGCGCGACGCAGAGCATCGCGAGCGCAGCGACGAGCAGGCTGGGCGCGAGCGCAGCGGATACCGCGCTCGTCACCGGGTCGCGTCCGGAGAGCAGCGCGATGATGCCCCAGCACGCCACCGTCAGGGCGACCGCCACGATCGCCGCTGCCGCGATGAGGCCCCCCACGTAGCCGCGGGTGACCCCGCGCCGGGGGCCGTCGCTCATGGCTGCTTCGCCTGCACCTCGGCCATCGCGGACTCGTACTCGGCGAGCGCTTCGGCGTTGCGCAGCTTGACCCGGCGGCCGCGGAAGCCGATCCAGGCGCCGAACCACACGGTGGCCTCGCGCGCGACCGCCGCCGCGGCGAGCAGCGGGAACGTGAATCCGAGCGAGTTCACCGCGGCGCGGATGCCGCTCGCGCTGAGATCGAGCCCGTCGATCCCGGGGATTCGGCCCCAGGGGCCGCCGAACGAGACGAACGCCGCGAGCGCGGCAGCCCACACGAACACCGCGACGAAGAAGCCTCCGAGCACGTAGGCCCACCAGCCGGCCCTGCCCACGATGAGGATCAGCAGGACCAGCCCGACGAAGAACGCCAGCACCGCGGCGAAGAACCCCCACGAGGTGACCAGCGGCAGGAAGCCCTCGCTCAGGAACACCGACGGCGGGTACATCGGCGCGAGCCACGCGGCGAGCGCGCCGGCGTAGACCGCCGCGAAGCCGATCGTGGCGACGAGCGCGATGAGGACGCCGGCGCCGCGGTTGCCCTTGAGCTCCGGGGGCATGGGCGACTGCATGTAGAGGGCCGCCATGGGATGGTCGGCGCTGATGCGGATCTCGCCGTCGCGTGCCGGGCTGTCGACGGGCTCGGCCGCCGCGCTCGGCAGTTCGTCGATCTCCCCGATGCGGCTCGTCGCCGCCCCGCGCGCGACCGGCGGCTCGAGGTCGAGCTGCGTGTTGACCGCCGAGACCTCCTCGCGATGCCTGCGCTCGGCGATCCCGAGCGGGTCGGGATCCCCGCCCTCGGCGGAAGCGGCGTCGGACCCGGCACCCGGGCCATCGGCCTCGCTCGCGCTGATTCCCTCGGCCGGCACGGCTGCTCCCGCGGTCGCAGCATCCTCCGATCCGGAGTCCGACGCCCCCTTCGAGCGCTCGACGGCCTCCAGGATCTCGGTGCGGCTGGCCTCGGTCTCCTCGACCGGGGCGCCGGGATTCACCGACGATTCAGGCGTCTCAGCGGCCCTCGACGCGCCCGTCTCGCGCTCGTCGCTCATGGCATCACCTCTCGTAGGAGTCGGTGCACCCGGAGCCGGCGGACGCCGGGCGCAGAACATTCTGCGCCCCACCGTACAAGCCTCCCCGGACATCGCGCGTAGCGCGCGCCGGTTTCCCGGGATACGGGCCCCCGATGGATGCGACTCCGCGAACTCCTCGGAGTACGACGAAGCGGGCGCCCCCGGAGGGGACGCCCGCTTCGCTCCGACTCAGCGCTTAGCTGTAGTTGCCGGGGTTGAACTCGTCAGCGGTGAAGCTGTCGAAGTCGACGAACGACAGGTCGTTCTCGTCGAAGGTGCCCTCGGTCGCGAACAGACGGTTCGGGTACCGCTCCGCCTTCGCCTCCTCGGTCGCCTGCACGTCGACATCGCGGTACACGCCCAGGCCGGTGCCGGCCGGGATGAGCTTACCGATGATGACGTTCTCCTTGAGCCCGATGAGCGGATCCTTCGACCCCTCCATCGCCGCCTGGGTGAGCACGCGCGTCGTCTCCTGGAAGGAGGCGGCCGACAGCCACGACTCGGTCGCGAGCGAGGCCTTGGTGATACCCATGACCTCGGGGCGGGCGGTCGCGGCGCGCTTGCCCTCGAGCAGCGCCTCGCGGTTGATCCGCTGGTAGCGCGAGCGGTCCACGAGCTCGCCCGGGAGCAGCTCGGTCTCGCCGTGATCCACCACGGTCACCTTGCGCAGCATCTGGCGCACGATCACCTCGATGTGCTTGTCGTGGATCGGCACGCCCTGCGAGCGGTACACGCCCTGCACGCCCTCGACGAGGTACTTCTGCACCGCGCGCTCGCCCGGGATGTGCTTCGCGCCATCGGTCGAGCCGACCTGGAGGATGTCCTTCGGGTCGAGCGTGCCCTGCAGGAACGGCTGGCCCAGCTCGACGTGATCGCCGTCCTCGACGAGCAGCGTGGCGCGCTTCAGCACGGGGTACGCCTTCTCCTCGGTGCCGTCGTCCGGCGTGAGCAGGATGGTGCGGCCCTTGGGCGTGTCCTCGATCGTGATGCGACCGGCGGCCTCCGCGATCGGCGACGCGCCCTTGGGGGTACGCGCCTCGAAGAGCTCCTGCACGCGGGGCAGACCCTGCGTGATGTCCGCAGCCGATGCCGAACCGCCCGTGTGGAAGGTACGCATCGTCAGCTGGGTGCCGGGCTCGCCGATCGACTGCGCCGCGATGATGCCGACGGCCTCGCCGATGTCGACGCGCTGTCCCGTCGCCAGCGAGCGGCCGTAGCAGGTCGCGCAGACGCCGACGGCCGACTCGCAGGTGAGCACCGAGCGCACCTTGATCTCGGTCACGCCCGCCGTGATCAGTCGATCGATGAGCACGTCGCCCACGTCCTCGCCGCCCGCGGCGACGACGGTGCCGTCCGCCGCGACCGCGTCGGTCGCCAGGGTGCGCGCGTAGACCGAGTTCTCGACGGTCTCGTCGCGCACGAGGACGCCGTTCGCGTCGGCCTCCGCGATGGGCAGGTCGAGCCCGCGACGGGTACCGCAATCCTCCTCGCGGATGATCACGTCCTGCGAGACGTCCACGAGACGACGGGTCAGGTAGCCCGAGTCCGCGGTACGGAGCGCCGTGTCGGCCAGACCCTTACGCGCACCGTGGGTGGCGATGAAGTACTCCGCCACCGACAGGCCCTCGCGGTACGAGTTGATGATCGGACGCGGAATGATCTCGCCCTTCGGGTTCGACACCAGGCCTCGGATACCGGCGATGTTGCGGATCTGCAGCCAGTTGCCTCGCGCTCCGGAGGACACCATGCGGAAGATGGTGTTGTCCTCGGGGAAGGACTCGCGCATGGCCTGCGCCACCTCCTCCGTGGCCTCCGTCCAGATCTCGGTCAGGGCCTTGCGGCGGTCGCTGTCCTGGATCTTGCCGAGGTCGTAGTCGCGCTGGATCTTCGCGGCGCGCTTCTCGTGCTCCGCGATGATCTCGCCCTTGTTGGCGGGGGTGACGATGTCCGACAGGGCGACCGTGATGCCCGAGCGCGAGGCCCAGTAGAAGCCGGCGTCCTTGATCCGGTCGAGGGTCGCGGCGACCTCCACCTTGGGGTAGCGCTCGGCCAGGTCGTTGACCAGGCCGGAGAGGCTGCCCTTGTCGGCGACGCGCTCGAAGTACGGGTAGTCCACGGGCAGCGCCTCGTTGAAGATCGCGCGGCCGAGAGAGGTCTCGACGAGCAGCGGCTTCTCGGTGGTCACGCCATCGGCGTCCGTGTAGCCGGTCAGGCGGAGCTTGACCTTGGCCCCGAGGTCGAGCGACCCCTCGTCCATCGCGAGGATGGCCTCGGCGATCGAGCCGAACGCGCGACCGGTGCCCGGTGCGTCCTTCTTGATCGTCGTGAGGTGGTGCAGACCGATGATCATGTCCTGCGAGGGCAGGGTCACCGGACGGCCGTCCGAGGGCTTCAGGATGTTGTTCGACGCGAGCATCAGCACGCGGGCCTCGGCCTGCGCCTCGACCGACAGCGGCAGGTGGACCGCCATCTGGTCGCCGTCGAAGTCGGCGTTGAAGGCGGTGCAGACCAGCGGGTGGAGCTGGATCGCCTTGCCCTCGACGAGCTGCGGCTCGAAGGCCTGGATGCCCAGGCGGTGCAGCGTCGGGGCGCGGTTCAGCAGGACCGGGCGCTCGCGGATGATCTCCTCGAGCACGTCCCAGACCTCGGAGCGCGCGCGCTCGACCATGCGCTTGGCGGCCTTCACGTTCTGCGCGTGCGACAGATCCATGAGGCGCTTGATGACGAACGGCTTGAAGAGCTCGAGCGCCATCTGCTTGGGCAGGCCGCACTGGTGCAGCTTGAGCTGCGGGCCGACCACGATGACCGAGCGGCCCGAGTAGTCGACGCGCTTGCCGAGCAGGTTCTGACGGAAGCGGCCCTGCTTGCCCTTGAGCATGTCGCTGAGCGACTTCAGGGCGCGGTTGCCGGTGCCCGTGACGGGGCGCCCGCGGCGGCCGTTGTCGAACAGCGCGTCGACGGCCTCCTGCAGCATGCGCTTCTCGTTGTTCACGATGATCTCGGGGGCGCCGAGATCGAGCAGGCGGCGCAGACGGTTGTTGCGGTTGATCACGCGGCGGTACAGATCGTTGAGATCCGAGGTCGCGAAGCGGCCGCCGTCGAGCTGCACCATCGGGCGCAGCTCCGGCGGGATCACCGGAACGACGTCGAGCACCATCGCGGCCGGGCTCGCGCCCGTCTGCAGGAAGGCGCTGACGACCTTCAGGCGCTTGATCGCGCGGATCTTCTTCTGGCCCTTGCCCTCGGCGATCTGCAGGTGCAGCGTCTCGGCCTCGGCCTCCAGGTCGAAGCCCTCGAGGCGCTTCTTGATCGCCTCGGCGCCCATGTAGGCCTCGAAGTAGTCGCCGTAGCGGTCCATGAGGTCCGCGAACACGGCGTCCTCGGGCTTGAGGTCGCCGACTTTGAGGTTGCGGAAGTCCTCCCAGACGCGCTGCAGACGCGCGATGTCGTCGTCGAAGCCCTTGCGGATCGCGGTCATCTCCTTCTCCGCGGAGGCCTCGGCGCGACGGCGCTGATCCGCCTTCGCCCCCTCGGCCTCGAGCGCGGAGAGATCGGACTCGGCCTGCTGCTGGCGCTGCGCGATCTGGATGTCCCGCTGGTCCTCGAGCGACTTCAGCTCGAGGCGCAGCTCGGCCTCCAGCTCGCCCAGATCCTCGTGACGGCCCTCCTCATCGATGTCGATGATCATGTAGGCGGCGAAGTAGATGACCTTCTCGAGGTCCTTCGGCGCCATGTCGAGCAGGTAGCCCAGACGCGACGGGACGCCCTTGAAGTACCAGATGTGCGTGACGGGCGCGGCCAGTTCGATGTGGCCCATGCGCTCGCGGCGCACGCTCGACTTCGTGACCTCGACGCCGCATCGCTCGCAGACGATGCCCTTGTAGCGGACGCGCTTGTACTTGCCGCACGCGCATTCCCAGTCGCGGCTGGGCCCGAAGATCTGCTCGCCGAACAGACCGTCCTTCTCGGGCTTCAGCGTGCGGTAGTTGATGGTCTCCGGCTTCTTGACCTCGCCGAACGACCAGCTGCGGATGTCCTCGGCCGTGGCCAGGCGGATCTGCAGCTCGTTGAAACTCGTACCCTCGAGCAAAATGTTCTCCTTGGTAACTGTGAAAGTTCGTTCGGTCCGGATCAGATCTCGTCGACGGACGAGGTCTCGAAACGGGACGAGAGATTGATGCCGAGCTCCTCCGCGGTGCGGTGGGCCTCGTCGTCGTTGTCGCGCAGGTTGACGGCCTGGCCGTCGGCGCCGAGCACCTCGACGTTCAGGCAGAGCGACTGCATCTCCTTCATGAGGACGCGGAACGACTCGGGCACGCCCGGCTCCGGGATGTTCTCGCCGCGGACGATCGCCTCGTAGACCTTGACGCGGCCGAGGATGTCGTCGGACTTGACCGTGAGGAGCTCCTGCAGCGCGTATGCGGCGCCGTACGCCTCGAGGGCCCACACCTCCATCTCGCCGAAGCGCTGGCCGCCGAACTGGGCCTTACCGCCCAGCGGCTGCTGCGTGATCATCGAGTAGGGACCCGTCGAACGCGCGTGGATCTTGTCGTCGACCAGGTGGTGCAGCTTCAGGATGTACATGTAGCCGACCGAGATCGGGTACGGGTAGGGCTCGCCCGAGCGGCCGTCGAACAGGCGGGTCTTGCCGCTCGAACCGATGAGGCGCTCGCCGTCGCGGGTCTCGAGGGTCGAGTCCAGGAGCCCGGCGATCTCGGCCTCCGAGGCGCCGTCGAACACCGGGGTCGCGACCTTGGTGTTCGGGGCGGCCTCGAGCGCTGCCTCCGTCAGGCGCGCGGCCCACTCGGGGTTGCCCTCGACCTTCCAGCCCTGCTTGGCGATCCACCCGAGGTGGATCTCGAGCACCTGGCCGAAGTTCATTCGGCCCGGGATGCCGAGCGGGTTCAGGATCACATCGACCGGCGTGCCGTCCGCGAGGAACGGCATGTCCTCGACCGGCAGGATCTTCGAGATGACGCCCTTGTTGCCGTGGCGGCCGGCGAGCTTGTCGCCCTCGGTGATCTTGCGCTTCTGCGCGATGTAGACCACGACGCGCTGGTTGACGCCCGAGCCGAGCTCGTCGTCGTTGTCGTTCTCCGCGTCGAAGACCTTGACCGCCGTGACCGTGCCGGAGACGCCGTGGGGCACCTTCAGCGACGTGTCGCGGACCTCGCGGCTCTTCTCGTTGAAGATCGCGCGGAGCAGGCGCTCCTCGGCCGAGAGCTCGGTCTCGCCCTTCGGCGTGACCTTGCCGACGAGGATGTCGCCTGGCGCGACCTCGGCGCCGATGCGGATGATGCCGCGCTCGTCGAGGTCCTTCAGCGCCTCCATGCTGGCGTTGGGGAGGTCGCGGGTGATCTCCTCCTTGCCGAGCTTGGTGTCGCGGGCGTCGACGTCGTACTCCTCGATGTGGATCGACGAGAGGGTGTCGTCCTTCACCAGGTTCTGGCTCAGGATGATCGCGTCCTCGAAGTTGTGGCCCTCCCAGGACATGAACGCGACGAGCAGGTTCTTGCCGAGCGCGAGCTCGCCGTTCTCCGTCGCGGGGCCGTCGGCGATGACCTCGCCCGCCTCGATCCGCTCGCCCGCCTTGACGATGACGCGGTGGTTGTAGTTCGTGCCCTGGTTCGAGCGGTCGAACTTGCGCATGAAGTAGCTCTTCTTGCCGCCTGCGTCGTGCTCGACGGTGACGTAGTCGGCCGAGACCTCGGCGACCACACCGGCCTTCTCGTTGATGACCACGTCGCCGGCGTCGATGGCCGCGTAGCCCTCCATGCCGGTGCCGACCACGGGCGACTCGCTGCGCACGAGCGGCACGGCCTGGCGCTGCATGTTGGCGCCCATGAGCGCGCGGTTCGCGTCGTCGTGCTCGAGGAACGGGATGAGCGAGGTCGCGACCGACACCATCTGGCGCGGCGAGACGTCCATGTAGTCGACGCGAGAGGCGTCGACCATGATGACCTCGGAGCCGCGGGGACGCGCGAGCACCTGATCCTCTGCGAACGAACCGTCCGCGTTGAGCGGGGCGCCCGCCTGCGCGATGAGGAACTCGTCCTCCTCGTGCGCGGTCAGATAGTCGACCTGGTCCGTGACCTTGCCGTCGACGATGCGGCGGTAGGGGGTCTCGATGAACCCGAAGGCGTTGATGCGCGCGAAGGTCGCGAGCGCGCCGATCAGGCCGATGTTCGGGCCTTCGGGGGTCTCGATGGGGCACATGCGGCCGTAGTGCGACGGGTGCACGTCGCGCACCTCGACGCCCGCGCGGTCGCGCGAGAGGCCGCCGGGGCCGAGCGCCGACAGACGGCGCTTGTTGGTCAGACCCGCGAGCGGGTTGTTCTGATCCATGAACTGCGACAGCTGCGAGGTGCCGAAGAACTCCTTGATCGCCGCGAGCACGGGGCGCGTGTTGATCAGGGTGTTCGGCGTGATCGCCTCGATGTCCTGGGTCGTCATGCGCTCGCGGACGACGCGCTCCATGCGGCTCAGGCCGGTGCGGACCTGGTTCTGGATCAGCTCGCCGACGGCGCGGATGCGGCGGTTGCCGAAGTGGTCGATGTCGTCGGTGTCGAGGCGGATGTCGACGGGCTTGCCGTCGCGGACGCCCGGGAGGGTCTCGGTGCCCGCGTGCAGGCCGACGAGGTACTTGATCGTCGCGACGATGTCCTCGAGCGACAGCACCGAATCGGTGATGGGCGCGTCGACGCCGAGCTTGCGGTTGATCTTGTAGCGGCCGACCTTCGCGAGGTCGTAGCGCTTCGCGTTGAAGTAGCTGTTGTCGAGGAGCGCGCGCGCGGCCTCGATCGCCACCTGCTCGCCCGGACGCTGCTTGCGGTAGATGTCCTTGAGCGCCTCCTCCTGGGTGAGGATGGCGTCCTTCTCGAGCGTGAGCGCGATCGACTCGTAGCCGGCGAACTCCTCGAGGATCTCCTCGCTGGTCATGCCGAGCGCCTTGAGGAAGACGGTGACCGACTGCTTGCGCTTGCGGTCGATGCGGACGCCGACCTGGTCGCGCTTGTCGACCTCGAACTCGAGCCACGCGCCGCGGCTCGGGATCACGCGGGCGGTGAAGACGTCCTTGTCCGAGGTCTTCTCCTGCGTGCGCTCGAAGTAGACGCCGGGGCTGCGGACGAGCTGCGACACGATGACGCGCTCGGTGCCGTTGATGATGAAGGTGCCCTTGTCGGTCATGATGGGGAAGTCGCCCATGTAGACCGTCTGGCTCTTCAGCACCTGCGTCTCGGTGTTGTAGAACGCCGCCTCGACGTAGAGCGGTGCGGCGTAGGTCTTGCCGCGCTCCTTGCACTCCTCGATGGTGAACTTCTGCTCGTCGAGGATCGGGTTCTCGAACGACAGCTGCATGGTGCCTGCGTTGTCCTCGATCGGCGAGATCTCGTCGAAGATCTCCTCGAGGCCGCTCTTCAGCGCGATGTCGTCGCGCCCCTCGGCCTGTGCTTCGACGACGCGTTCCTTCCACGCGTCGTTCCCGACGAGCCAGTCGAAGCTCTCGAGCTGCAGTGCCAGCAGATTCGGCACAGACAGCTTGTCGGTGATCTTGGCGAAGGAGAGACGCGAGTGATCGCGGCCGTTCTTCGGTTGGGTGGTTGACGATGCGTTGCGCGCAGCAGCCAAGGAAACTACCTCCGTGGGCCCCGTCGGGCCGGTTGACCTGGTCTTGCGAGAATTGCATCGGATCACGCGGGCGAGGCTCATCTGCGCTTTCGCGCCAGCTCTCGAGGCCGACCTCTATATGAAGGCACACTGGTGTCCGTAGTGCAGCTATCTACTGTAACAGCATCGTTACACGCTGTCCAGCCGTCCGCACCGCGGATTTCCGCGCGACACGCCGTCGAGCCGCCCGGCCCTCCCAGCTGCGGGTGCGCCTCCCCCGGCTATCGTGGCGGGATGAGCCGAGGATCCACCGCACGCCCTGCCGCGCGATCGGCGCCGACCGCAGCCGCGGTGCGCGGCGCGCTGCTCGGGATCCTCGCCGTGCTCCTCGCCGGGGCGGCGTTCAGATTCATCGATCACGGCCCGCTGGGCATCGACCTGTGGTGGCACGGCGCCGCGGGCGCGACCCCGGGATCAGCGCCGTTCGCCGTCGCGGTCTTCTTCGCCGAGGTCGGCGGCGGGATCGGGGCCGCGGCGTGCACGGCGATCGCCGCCGCCCTGCTCCTCGCCATGCGGCGAGCGCGCGACGCGGCGTTCGTCGTCACCGCGGCGGTGCTCGGGATCGCCCTCTCCGAGGCAGTGAAGGCCCTCGTGCTCCGCCCGCGCCCCTGGGACCAGCTCTACCATTCGCAGGCCAGCTCCTTCCCGTCCGGGCACTCGATGGGCGCTGCGGCGCTTGCCGTGTCCCTCGTGCTCGTGCTGGCCGGCTCGGAGCGCGTCTCGCGCGAGGGGCTCCGGTGGGCGGGCATCGCGGCGGGCGTCTGGATCGCCGGCATGATGTGGAGCCGCACCGCGCTCCACGTGCACTGGCTCACCGACACCGTCGCCGGCGCCCTGCTCGGCGCCTGCACCGCGATCCTCGCGAGGCGCGTCTGGTTCGGCACCGCCGAGCGGCAGCGGCCGCCCGGCGTCGGAGGTCGCGCGTAGGCTGGACCCATGAGCGATTCGCAGACCCACGCGGGGGGCGCCGAGCCCGCCGAGACGATCATCTTCGGCGCCGACTGGTGCGGCGATTGCCGGCGGGCGAAGCTCGTCTTCGATCGCGCGGGCGCCCCCTACCGCTACGTCGACCTCGTGCAGGATCCCGCCGCCGCGGACGTGGCCAGGGACATCAGCGGCCGGACGAACATTCCCGTGATCGTCTACCCCGACCGCAGCCATCAGGTCGAACCGTCGAACGCCGACATGCTGCGCAAGATCGCGGAGCTGTCGCTCGGCTCCGCATCGTGATCCTCCCGGCGCCCGTCGCCCTCTCGTCCGGGCTCGTCGCGGAGATCGAGGAGGACCGCTGGGTTCCCGGGGCGATCCAGCTGCTCGTCGACGGCACGCCGCAATCGCACGTGAATCTGCAGGATCCGTCCGAGCTGTTCTTCGAGTACATCCGCAGGATCGGGCACGTCATCGATCTGTTCCGGCTGCCGGGCGCCCCGATCTCGGCGCTGCACCTCGGCGGCGGCGCATTCACGCTCCCCCGCTACGTGGAAGCCACGCGGCCGGGCAGCAGGCAGCAGGTGGTCGAGATCGAGGGCGCTCTCGTCGATCTCGTGCGCGAGGCGGCTCCGCTGCCCAGGCGCGCGAGCATCCGCGTGCGGCGCGGCGACGCGCGCGCAGCGCTCGCCCGGCTCCCCGCGGGCATGAACGGCGCGATGGACCTCGTCGTGGTCGACATCTTCGCGGGCGACCGCACCCCCGCGCACGTCTCGAGCGTCGAGTTCTACGAGCTGCTGCGCCCGCTCCTCGCGCCCGGCGGCCTCGTGGTCGTCAACGCTGCGGACGGCGCCGGCATGCGCTTCGTCCGCAGTCAGGTCGCGACCCTCTCACGGCTCTTCGGCGCGGTCGCGGCGATCGCCGAGCCGCAGGTGCTCAAGGGCAGACGCTTCGGCAACGTGGTGCTCGTCGCTGCGGCCGCGGGCGGCGCGGCGGAGACCGGAGCCCTGCGCGACGCCGACGAGCCGACGGGCGACGCGTTCGCGACCGACGGACTCGATTGGCTGCCGCGCCTGCTCGCGAGCGGCCCCCACCCCGCTCGCATGCTCGTCGGACGCGAGCTGCACGAGTTCGCCCGCGGCGCCGCGATCGTCACCGACGCGACCGCGGTCGACTCCCCCGCACCCGCCCGCGAGCTGTTCGACCGCGGATGATCCCGACCATGATGGATCCAGACCGTGGCTGATCCGGCGCGGGTGCGGGTGTGGGCGGAGGCCCTCATCCGCATGCACCTGGGCGACGCCCCCGGCGCCCCGTGGACCTTCGGCTTCGACCACGCGAAACGGCGCGCGGGGCTCTGCGACTACACGAACCGGCGCATCACCGTCTCGCGCTACCTCTCGGCGAAGTTCGACGACGACGAGATCCATCAGGTGCTGCTCCACGAGGTCGCCCACGCGATGGCGGGATCCCGCGCCGGCCACGGACCGCGGTGGAAGGAGATCGCCGCCGAGATCGGATACGTCGGCGGGCGCACCCACACGGGCGAGATCGCGCACGAGCGGGCCCCGTGGGTGGGGCGCTGCCCGGCGGGGCACGAGCACTTCCGGTTCCGGCGGCCCACACGAGAGTCCTCGTGCGCGAAGTGCGCGCGGGGGTTCTCGCGAGCGCACCTCATCGCCTGGTCGCGGCGCTGAGGCCTCCGAACGGCGCGAGCGCCCTCAGCAGCCGAGGGCGGAGAGCGCCTGCCGCAGCAGCGTGCCCCTGCCGCCGGGCAGCTCGTCGAGGGTCGAGGCGGCGAGCGCCTCCTCCGGCGCCATCCAGCTAACCTCGAGCGCGTCCTGCCTGGGGTTGCAGGTGCCCGTGACCGGCACGACGTAGACGAGCGAGACCGCGTGCTGACGCTCATCGACGTAGCGCGAGATGCCGGGCATCGGGAAGTACTCCGCCACCTGCACGGGCGCGATCGCCGCGGGCATCTGCGGGAAGGCCATGGGCCCGAGATCGTTCTCGAGATGGCGGAAGAGCGCCTCGCGCAGCGTCTCGCCGAAGCGGACGCGCCCCGACACGAGCGCCCGGGTCATCTCGCCCTCGGGCGTCGCGCGGAGCAGCAGCCCGACCTCGGTCACCTGCCCGAGCCCGTCGAGGCGCACCGGCACCGCCTCGACGTAGACGATCGGCAGCCGCCCCCGCACGAAGCTCAGCTCGTCATCGCTCAGCCAGCCGGGGTTCCCCGCGGGCGTCGGGTGATCCTCGGGGCCCTCCGGATCCGGCAGCTCTGCGGTGTCGATGCTCATGGTGCCATTCTGCCCCATCGCCCACGACACCGACGTAATGTCAGAACATAAGAAGCGTCTCGGGCCCGGTCGGGCATAGAGTGGGCGGGTGCTCGACCTGCTCCCCTCACTCGCGCCGTGGGCGTGGGCCCTCCTCGCGCTGTCGGCGTGCATCGTCGGGTTCTCGAAGACCGCGCTCCCCGGCGCCAACACGATCTCCATCGCCGTGTTCGCCTCGATCCTTCCGGCTCGGGAATCCACCGGAGCGCTGCTGCTGCTGCTCATCGTCGGCGACGCGTTCGCCGTCTGGACCTACCGGAAGCACGCCGACTGGCCCACGCTCGTGCGTCTCGCCCCCGCCGTCGTCGCCGGCGTGATCCTCGGGGTCGTCTTCCTCGCCTTCGCCGGCGACGGGAGCGTGCGCCGCGTCATCGGGATCATCCTGCTCGCACTCGTCGGCGTCACGCTCTGGCTGCGCTACGGACGGGGTTCGGGAGCGGCTTCCGGCCCCGTCGCACGGTCCGGGTTCGGCTCGCTCGCGGGCTTCACGACGATGGTGGCGAACTCCGGCGGCCCCGTCATGTCGATGTACTTCCTCGCCGCACGGTTCCCGGTGCAGGCGTTCCTCGGCACTGCGGCCTGGTTCTTCGCGATCATCAACGTGTTCAAGGTGCCCTTCTCGGTCGGCCTCGGCCTCATCACCGCGCCCGGGGCGCTGCTCGACCTGCTGCTCGTGCCCGGCGTGATCCTCGGCGCGATGCTCGGCAGGTGGGTCGCCGGACGCATCGACCAGCGGGCATTCGACTACGCCGTTCTGGCGCTCACGGTGCTCGGAGCGGTCTACCTGCTCGCGACCGCCTGACCGGCGGGAACGCGTCAGAGGCGAGAGCGCTCCCGCGGTCCTCCGATCCTGCACGACGCCGTCGAGGCGCGCGTAGGGTGGGAGCATGGCATCCTCGAAGCGCTCCCCCGTCCACGCGCCCGGCCGCGCAGGCATGCCTCGGCGGGCATATGCGGTCGGCGCGATCGCGGTCGCGCTGGCGGCGGCGCTCTCGGGCTGCGCCCCCGAGCCCGACGATCACCCGGAACCGAAGCCCGAGACAAGGTCACCGAAGACCGAGCCCGCACCGACGGCAGCGCCGACGCCGACGCCCGCACCGGAACCCAGCCCCACCCCGACGTTCGACGCGCAGGCGCACTCGATCGACGACCCGATGTCGATCTGGGTCGTGAGCAACAAGCTCCGGCCGCTGAATCCCGTGGACTTCGTGCCGAGCGACCTCGTCATGCCCGAGGGAGTCGTCAACGCGAACGGCCAACCGCTGCGCGAGCCCGCCGCTCGAGCCGTCGAGCGCCTGATCGCCGATGCGGCGGCGGCGGGGCACCCGGTGCAGATCCTGAGCGCGTTCCGCGACTCCGCCCTGCAGACTTCGCTCTACGAGAGCTACATCGCGCGCGACGGGCAGGCGGCGGCGGACACCTACTCCGCCCGCCCCGGTCACTCCGAGCATCAGACGGGCCTCACCGTCGACTTCGACGACGGCTCGGGCTGCGCGCTGGAGGCGTGCTTCGGCGGCACGGCCGCGGGAACCTGGATCGCCGAGCACGCTGCCGAGTACGGCTTCATCGTCCGCTACCCGGACGGGAAGCAGGACATCACCGGCTTCATGCCGGAGCCCTGGCACTTCCGCTACGTCGGTCCCGAGCTCGCCGGGGAGATGCGCGACCGGGGCGTGTCGACGCTCGAGGAGTTCTTCGGCCTGCCCGCAGCGCCCGATTACGCCGACTGACGCACGACGGCGCCGGGCACCGCCCGGCCGGGAGTAGGCTCGAAGGATGGCCGCAGCGATCGATCCCGTGAACCGCATCATCCGTGTCAGCGCCGTCGTCATGCGCGACGCGGAGGGGCGGGTCCTCAACGTCCGCAAGCGCGGCACCGACGCCCTGATGCTGCCGGGCGGCAAGCACGAACCCGGCGAGGATCCCCGGGACACCGCGGCCCGCGAGTTCCTGGAGGAGCTGGGCGTGGAATTGGATCCCGACCGGTTGACGCTGCTCGGCGTCTTCCGCGCGAGCGCCGCCAACGAGCCCGGCTTCACGGTCGAGGCGACCGTGTTCACGCATCCGCTCGTCGCCGAAGCGCTGCAGACGCTTCCGCTGGCCGAGATCGAGCACCTGGAGTGGGTCGACCCCGCCACCCCGCGGGACGGCATCGCTCCGCTCAACACCGACGTCGTGTTCCCGGCTCTGCTCGCCGGCTGAGCGGGGCGCCGACCCGCGGCCTTCCGGGACCGCTACCGCTTGCGCGCGGCGCGCGGCCGCTTCGGGGCGGGTACCGGCAGCTCGGCGGCCGTCTCCGCGATGAGACCGGTCAGCCACTCCCGGTCCTCCCAGCGGTCGCCTGCGATGCGGAAGTAGAGCTTCGACCCCGGATACGCGGGGGCCTCGTCCGGTGTCCCCAGGTACGCCCGTCCGGCCTCGGTGGGCTTGATGAAGAGTTCGTCGTCGCAGACGAACGCCACGACCTTCTCGTCGCAGTAGAGCGCGAACTCGCCGAACATGCGGCGCGACCGGATGTTCGGCAGCGCGCTCAGCTGGTCGGTGAGGAACTCCATCGTCTCGGCGCGCGTACCCATGAGCACAGCGTACCGGCGACCGGACGCGGAGGGAACGGCCCCGACTGCCGTCTAGAGGTGCGGGCCCTGCGGTACGTCGAGGCCGAGCAGCGCGTTCTCCGTGACCTCCATGAGCGCCGGGTGGATCCAGTACTGGCCTCGCGCAGCGGTGTACGCGTCGATGCCGAGGCTCATCGCCATGATCACCGGCTGGATGAGGTTCGAGGCCTGATAGCCCATGGCGTGCGCACCGAGGATCCGGCCGTCCCGGCGATCGGCGACGACCTTGAAGACGCCCGTGCGGTCCTCCATCGCCCAGCCGTATGCCGTGTCGCCGTAGTCCTGGAGCTTCGCGGTCACGTGCTCGGCCCCGATCCGTTCCCTGGCCTCCGCCTCGGTCAGCCCCACCATCGCGATCTCGGGGTCGCTGAACACGGCCCCGGGCACGGCCTCCTGCCGTGAGGCGCGCAGGTCGTCCGGGTGCTCGAGGTTGTGCGCGACGACGCGCATCTCGTGGTTCGCGACGTGCTTGAGCTGGGAGGGCGAACTGACGTCGCCCAGCGCGAAGACGCCCGGCACCGGTTCGCCCGCGGAGAGCACGCGCTGGAAGGCGTCGACCGCGATCCGCCCATCGGGATGCAGGTCGAGGCCCGCCTCTGCGGCGCCCACGAGGTCGGAGTTCGGGGTGCGCCCGACGGCGACGAGCACGATGTCCGCCTCGATCCCGCGGGATCCCGAACCGTCGTGGACCTCGGCGGTCACCCGACCGTCCGCCGCCGCGTCGATGCGCGCCACCGTGCTGCCGAGGCGCAGGTCCCAGCGCTCGCCCGCGATCCGGGTGAAGCGCTCGGAGATGTCGGCGTCGCCGCTGCGCAGCAGGCGCTCCCCGCGGACGACCTGCACGACCTCCGCACCGAGCCCGGAGAAGATCCCCGCGAACTCGCACGCGATGTACCCGCCCCCGATGATCACGACCCGGGCAGGCAGGTCGTCGATGCGCATGACCGTGTTCGACGTGTGCACCTGCGGCAGGTCGATCCCGGGGATATCGGGCAGTACCGGCCGGGAGCCCGCCGCGATCACGAGCCGCTCGGCCTCGACCCGGGTGCCGTCCTCCGCGACGAAGGCTCGGGGGCCGTCGAGACGCACGTACTGCCGGATCAGGTCGACGTGCTCGAGCTCCTCGGAGCGGTACCGCTCGCCCCCGGCGGAGATCGCGTCGACGCGCGCGAAGATGCGGTCGCGCATCGCGGGCCAGTCCACCGACTCGGTCCGTTGGGTCACGCCGAGACGGGCGGCCTCCTCGGGCACGCGCGCGAGCGCGGCCGGGCGCACGTACATCTTGGTGGGGATGCACCCGAAGTTGAGGCACGTGCCGCCGAAGACGCCGCCCTCGGCGATCGCGACGCGCTTGTCGTCCCAGAACGGAGTGATGAGCGAGTTGCCCGATCCGGAGCCGATGATCGCGAGGTCTGCGGAGAGGGTCGTCATGCGCACCATCCTAGGACGGGCGGGAGGAGCGGGCGCTCATCCGCCTGCGGACGACCGCCCGGGGTACTCGCGCTGCGGCCTCGGCTGCGGGCAGAATGGGCGCATGGACGCCGACGTCATCATCGTGGGGGCCGGGCTCTCCGGCCTCGTGGCCGCGCGGGAGTGCTCGCGCGCGGGGCTCAAGACCGTGATCATCGACCAGGAGGGGCCGCAGGATCTCGGCGGGCAGGCGTGGTGGTCGTTCGGCGGCCTCTTCATCGTCGACTCCCCCGAGCAGCGCCGCCTGGGCGTGCGCGACTCCTTCGACCTCGCGTGGCAGGACTGGCGGGGCAGCGCGCAGTGGGATCGTCTCGGCGACGGCGGAGCCGACGCGTGGGCCGAGCGCTGGGGCCGCGCGTACGTCGAGTTCGCGGCGGGCGAGAAGCGTGCGTGGATCCGCGAGGCGGGCATCGAGCTCACGCCCGTCGTCGGCTGGGCCGAGCGCGGCGACCTCACCGCTGGCGGCCACGGCAACTCGGTTCCCCGCTTCCACGTGCCCTGGGGCACGGGGACCGGGGTCGTCGAACCCTTCATCGCCGATGCCCGGCGGGCCGTCGACGCGGGTCGCACCCGCATCCTCCACCGCCACCGCTGCGACGGCTTCATCGTCGAGGCGGGAGCCGTCGTGGGCGTGCGCGGCGCGGTCCTCGCCGCCGACGGCAACCGCCGCGGCGCCCCCTCGACCCGCGAGGAGGCCGGGGAGTTCGAGCTGCGCGCCGCGGCCGTGATCGTCGCCAGCGGCGGGATCGGCGGCGACCACGACCTCGTCAGGCGCTTCTGGCCCGAGCGGCTCGGCACACCGCCGGAACGCATGGTCACGGGGGTTCCCGCATACGTCGACGGACGTGCGATCGACCTCGCGGGTGCGGCGGGCGCGCGCCTCGTGAACCGCGACCGGATGTGGCACTACACCGAGGGCGTGCGCAACTGGGACCCCGTGTGGCCCGGGCACGCCATCCGGATCCTGCCCGGCCCGTCGCCGCTCTGGATCGACGCCCTGGGTCGCAGGCTGCCGCCGCCCGGCCTGCCGGGCCACGACACGCTGGGCACGCTCGAGCTGCTCCGCACCGATCCCGCGATCGCGCAATACGACCACTCGTGGTTCATCGTGACGGCCCGGATGGCCGCGAAGGAGTTCGCGCTCTCGGGGTCGGAGCAGAACCCCGATATCACCGGGCGCGACCGGAAGCTGCTGCTCAAGACCCGGCTCGGACGGGGCGCCCCCGGGCCGGTGCAGGCGTTCATCGACCGCGGCGACGACTTCGTGTCGGCGGACGACCTGCCCGAGCTCGTCTCGCGGATGAACGCGCTCACCGGAACGGAGCTGCTGCGGGTCGCCGACATCGATCGGGTGGTCCGCGCCAGGGACGCCGAGGTGCGCAACCCGTTCTCGAAGGACGCTCAGGTGATGAGCATCCGCAACTCGCGCCGGTACCTGGGAGACCGGCTCACCCGCACGACCGCGCCGCACCGGCTGCTCGACCGCGCGGCCGGCCCGCTGATCGCGGTGCGGTTGCACACGCTCACGCGGAAGAGCCTCGGAGGGATCCAGACCGACCTCGGATCGCGGGCGCTCGGCGCCGACGGCGCGCCGGTCCCCGGACTCTACGCGGCGGGCGAGGCCGCGGGCTTCGGCGGCGGGGGCGTGCACGGCTACAACGCGCTCGAGGGCACCTTCCTCGGCGGGTGCCTGTTCTCCGGCCGCGCCGCCGGCCGCGCCGTCGCGGCGGACATCAGCGGCTCGAGCGCGTCCCCGCTACGCTGGACGATATGAGCGATCTCCGAGCCACCGGCGACGCGTGGGTGACGGCAGCAGACGGCGAGCGCTACTGGGGCAGGTTCGGTGCCGCCGGCCTGCTCGCCTACGACCGGGCCCGCGACAGCATCCTGCTGCAGCACCGCGTGACCTGGAGCGACCACGGCGACACCTGGGGCATCCCGGGCGGCGCGCGGCACGAGGGCGAATCCGCCGCAGCCGGGGCGCTGCGGGAATCGCAGGAGGAGGCCGGTGTGCCCGACGACGCGGTGCGCGCGCGATACACGCACGTGCTCGATCGGGGCGGCTGGACCTACACCACGCTCATCGCCGAGGTGGTCGACCCCTTCGAGCCCGAGATCACCGACCCCGAGAGCCACGCACTCGCCTGGGTCCCCCTCGACGCCGTCGACTCGTACGAGCTGCACCCGGCGTTCGAGGCGAGTTGGCCGCTGCTGCGCCCCCTGCTCACGGCGACCCCCGTCGTGATCGTCGACGCGGCGAACGTCATCGGCAGCGTCCCGGACGGCTGGTGGAAGGATCGCCGGGGCGCCGCCGAGCGCCTGCGCAACCGGCTCGAGGTGCTCGCAGCGTCGACCGACGGCGTGCGCGCCGGCTTCCTCGGGCTCGGCGAGGCCGTCGTGCCCGGGCTCACCCGGGTGCACCCGGACTGGTCCATGGTCGTCGAGGGAGTGGCCCGCGGCATCGGCGGCTGCTCGCACGTCCGCGTGATCGATGCCGAGGAGCTCGGGGATGACACGATCGTCGCCGAGGTCGCTCGTCTCACCGCTGTCGGCGCGCGCGTCACGGTCATCACGAGCGACGCCGAGCTGAAGGTGCGCGCAGGTGCGGCCGGCTCGGCGTCGGCTCGGGGCGTCAGGAAGCTGCTGAACCTGCTGCCCGACTGACCCCGGTTCCGGTGATCCGGCCTCCGGAGCCGCGACGCGCGAGCGCGGCGACGATGCCTCCGGCGAGCAGGCCCTGACCGAGCGTGTAGGTGAGCATCACCATGCCGCCCGACGCCGGCGGCATGGCCTGTGGGACGAACACCAGGAACGCGAGGATCGCGTCCGAGAGCAGGAACCACGCACCGCCGGCCGCGATGACCGCGCCGCATCGGGACGCCAGTGCGGCGGTGCCGACGAGCAGCAGGCCGTAGACCATCACGGGGATCGTGAGCCCTCCGGTGTGCGGCACGAGCGCGGCGATCAGCACGAGGTACGCCGCTCCGTAGACGAGCGACCACTGCGGCAGGCCCCGCACGGCGAGGCCTGCCGCGCGCCACATCAGCAGCACGTAGGCGACGTGGGCCATGCCGAAGCAGAGCAGCATCATCGGGAGCTCGTCGTCGAACATCGGGAAGAAGGTCGACGAGCCGTCGCCCAGCCACGAGCAGGCGATCGATGCGACGAGCAGCGCGATGGCGCCGCCGGCGCGGGGAACGTCGGCGGTGCCCATCGCTCCCGGCGCTCTGGGAACGTCGGCGGTGCCCATCGCCCCCGGCGCGCGGCGCCGCAGCATCCCCGCGCGGCTCGCGGCCCAGACGACGCCCGCGGCGAGCGCCGGCATCAGCAGCAGCTTCGTCGGGCCGGCGCTCGGATGCTCGGCGAACCGCGCGATCACGTGGACCGCCGACAGCGCCGCGTAGGGCGCGTAGGGCAGCAGGCCGCGCAGCGCCGGGCGCACTACCCCGCCCGCTCGACGAGAATGCCGTCCTCGTCGCACCACACCGTCGCACCGGGAGTGAACACCACTCCCCCGATCTCGACCGGCACGTCGGTCTCACCGGCGCCGGTCTTGGTGGACTTCGCCGGGTTGGACCCGAGCGCCTTCACGCCGAACGGCAGCGTGCCGATGGCGACCCGATCGCGGATCGCGCCGTTCACGATCAGCCCGGCCCAGCCGTTGTCGACGCCGAGGCCCGCGATGATGTCTCCGACGAGCGCGGTCTCGAGCGACCCCGCTCCGTCGATCACGAGCACGGCCCCGTCGCCCGGCGTCGAGAGCACCTGCTTGAGCAGCGCGTTGTCCTGGAAGCAGCGCACGGTGCGCACGGTCCCCGTGAACCCGGTCATGCCCCCGATGTCCTGGAACTGCAGCGCCACCGAGTCCAGCTCGTCTCCGCGCTCGTCGTACAGGTCGGCGGTACTGATCTGAGCCATGCTCGTTCCTCTCGTCACGAATGCGGCCGGTCGGCCGCATCGCACCCTCCACGCTAGCCGCTCCCTCCGACAAACGCTCGGCGCATGCCCAGCCGCGCGAGGTTGTGACGCCGCATGAATCTCTGTACAAAAGTACATGTACAGATGTACAGGATAGCGACGACCGGGAGGACCGATGATGCACGACGCACCGCGCACGGGCGCCGACCGCGCGCTCGCCCCGAGACGACGGGATCCCGAAGGGCGCAGGCGCGCGATCCTGACCGCGGCGTCCGAGCTAGTCGTGGAGCAGGGCGCTGCCGCGCTCACCCACCGCGCCATCGCGGCCCGCGCCCGCGTGCCCCTCGGGTCGACGACGCAGTACTTCGCCTCGATCGACGAGCTGCGCGAGGCGGCGCTGCAGCAGCTGGCCGACGAGATCGACGCGTCGCTCGCGGCGCTCGAGCCCCACGCCGCAGAGATCGCGCGGCACCCGGAGCGAGCGCTCGACGAGATCCTCGAGTTCCTCAACGATCCCCGCGCCGTGCACGCCGACGTCGCCCTCATGACATCGGGCACGACCGACCCGCGCATGCGGCCGCTCGCGCTGCGCTGGACGGATCGGCTCATCGACATGCTCGCAGCCCATATCGGGCGCGGGCGCGCGACCGCGGTCGCCGTCTATCTCGACGGCGCCACGATGCACGCAGCGCTCCACGACGCCCCGCTCGGGCGCGACGAGCTCCTGCGCGCTCTGCGCGGCCTGCTCGACATGCCCGACTGATCCCGTCGATCCGCGACCCCCTCCCCGATTCACGACCACCGAAAGGCACCGACCCATGTCCGCCGCGCACCCGCACGCCGCCACCGCAGGCCCGCCCCAGCAGCGCTACTCGAGCGCCCGCAGATGGGGGACGCTCGCGGTGCTCACCGCGAGCCTCCTCGTGATCACGATGGACATGACGATCCTGAACATCGCGATCCCCGACCTCACCGAGGAGCTCAGGCCCGGCGCCGACCAGGTGCTCTGGATCGTGGACGTCTACTCGCTCGTGCTCGCGGGGCTCCTCGTCACCTGCACCGCGATCGCCGACCGCTGGGGCCGCAAGCGCATGCTGATGCTGGGCTACACGATCTTCGGCGGGGCCTCGCTGCTCGTCCTCTGGGCGACGAGCGCCGAGGCGGTCATCGCCCTGCGCGTGCTGCTCGGCGTCGGCGGCGCGATGATCATGCCGACCACGCTGTCGCTCATCCGCGTCGTCTTCCGCGACCCGCGGGAGCGCACGGTCGCGCTCGGGATCTGGGCCGCCGCCTCGAGCCTCGGAGCCGCGTTCGGCCCCCTCATCGGTGGCATGCTGCTCGAACGGTTCTCCTGGCACTCGGCGTTCCTGATCAACGTCCCGCTGATGGTCGTCGCACTCGTCGCCGGCCTCTTCGTGCTCCCGGAGTCGCGCCTGGAACGGCCAGGCAGGCTCGACCCGATCGGGGTCGTCCTGTCGCTCGCCGGCATGACCCTCTTCGTCTGGTCGGTCAAGGACTTCGGCGTGGGCGCATCGCTCTCGAACCCTCCGGCGTGGGCAGGGCTGCTCGCATCGCTCGCCCTGCTCGCATGGTTCGCGCGGCGCAACCTGCGCAGCCCCGAGCCGCTGCTCGACCTCAGGCTCTTCCGCAGCCGACCGTTCTCGGCAGGCATCATCGGCGCACTCGGATCCAGCTTCGCCATGGGGGCCGCTCTGCTGCTCCTCGCGCAGTGGATGCAGCTCGTCGACGGCGCCTCTCCGTTCGAGACGGGGCTCCGGCTCTTCCCCGCGGCGATCGCGGGAGCCACCGCGTCGCTCCTCGCCCCCGCGCTCGCGCGCTGGACGAGCGCTCGCGCGGTGCTGGCCACCGGCATCGCGTCGACGGGCGCCGGCATGCTCCTGCTCGGGCTGCAGCCAGGCGCCCTCTCGCAGCTCACCGTCCTCGTCGTGCTCATCCTCGTCGGGCTCGGGACGGGCTCCCTCGCCATCGGATCCGCGCTCATCATGTCGGGAAGCCCCGAGGAGCTCGCGGGCAACGCCGCGGCGCTCGAGGAGACCTCGTACGAGCTCGGCAGCGTGCTCGGGGTCGCGATCCTGGGCAGCCTCGCGGCGCTCTGGTACCGGTCGAACATCGCGGGGTTCGCCTGGCCGGGAACGCCCGATCCCGCGATCGTCGCCGATGCCGAGTCGTCGCTCGGCGGCGCGGTCACCGTCGCGGAGCAGCTCGGTCTGCCCGCCCTCGCGCAGGAGGCCGGGATCGCGTTCACCCAGTCGATGCAGACGACGAGCATCGTGGGCGGCTCGCTGCTGCTGGCCGTCGCGCTGACGATCTTCCTCCTCACCCCGAAGGGCACTGACGTCTCGGCGGGGCACTGACGGCGGGGCGCGGCGTCGGTACGACGCGCTCCGGTACCGGAGTACGAGCGTGCCGATACCGCGGCAGGACGCGGGGGTCCCGCACCGCCCGTAGCGTGGAAGCATCATCCCGGAACCGCATCGGAGTCCCGGGGTTCTCTCCCGGAAGGAGACCCGCATGACCGCGAACGCATCCCACCCCGTCACCGTGCTCCCGAACTTCGCGCATGCGCCGGAGCCGGGCGCCTCCCCGGCGTCGGGCGACGACCGGTACCGCGCCTCCGAGGAGGGCGAGTCGAGCGCGCTCGCGCTCACGAGCTTCCTGCTCGGCATCGCCTCGATCGTGTTCGGCTGGACCTTCGTCGCCCCCCTCACGGGCATCATCCTCGGTTCGATCGCGCTGCGCCGCCGGGCCGACGACCGCAAGCTCGCCCTCTGGGGCGTCTGGCTCAACGGCGTCATGCTCGCACTGACCGTGCTCGCGCTGCTGGCCGTGCTCGCACTGGTCGGCTTCGGGCTCCTCGCGATCCCGTTCATCGCCGCCTGATCCGCTCGGACCCGGAGCCCGCCGCCGCGCGGACCCCGGGTCCGGGTCGCGGGCCGCGGGCCGCGGGCCGCGGGTCGCGGGTCGCGGGTCGCGGGTTCCGGGTCGCCCGCGTCGCAGGTTACGGGTTTCCACTCGCGAGTGAGTTCATGCCGCTTCGGGCGCCAGAGCCCCGCACCAACTCACTCGCGAACGACTTCCTCCCGGATCCGCAGAACCGCGAGTCAGTTCATGCGGGATCGAACCGCCACCACCCGCACCGACTCACTCGCGAGTGAGTTCGGACGCGCTCGGACCGTCCCCGAAGGTCCCGCCCCCTGGGGTGCGTGGCGGATACACGAACGTGACCAGGACGATCGAGATGATCATCAGGAGGAACCAGGCGATGATCTTCTGCGGGGAGACGGGGGACCACCCTGCGGCCTGATCCGGATAGAACCAGGCCCCGCCCCACGTCGCGATGTTCTCCGCGAACCAGATGAAGAGCGCGACGCCCGCGAAGACGAGCAGGATCGGCACGCGCAGGGTCGCGCGCCACACGCGGAAGTGCATGACCGTCGGCAGCCAGAGCACCAGAACCGCGACGAGCAGGATCCAGCGGAAGTCGAACACGAAGTGGTGGCTGAAGAAGTTGACGTAGATCAGCGCCCCCACCACCGCCGTGATCCAGCGCCGCGGATAGCGCGAGAATCGCAGTTCGTGCAGCCGGTACACGCGCACCATGTACGAGCCGACCGCGGCGTACATGAAGCCGGAGAACAGCGGCACGGCGCCGATCCTGAGGATCCCCTCCCCCGCATAGCTCCACGAGCCCACGTCGGTCTTGAAGAGTTCCATCACCGTGCCGGTGACGTGGAACAGCACGATCACCCAGAGCTCGCGCCCGCTCTCGAGGCGGAACGCGAGCATGCCGATCTGGATCAGGATCGCGGCGACCGTGAGCGCGTCGTTGCGCGCGAGCGGCGCATCGTCCGGATACCAGAGCCGCGCCGCGACGATCACCGCGAGCAGCAGCGCGCCGAACACGCACGCCCAGGCCTGCTTCAGGACGAACACGATGCACTCGACGAGGATCGAGCGCGCGCCCCGAGCCGGAGCATCGCGCAGGATCCGGTGCGCGGCCCGGTCGATCGCGCGCTCGAGGCGGGTGAACTCGCGCGCGCCGTTCGTCATCCCTCGAGGGTAGCGGGACACGGCGTGCGCTCGGGAATCGCGCGACTCCCACTATCATGCGACGCATGCTATCTTGTGTCACATGACAGGCGACATCGGCACGCAGCTGCGCCGCGGCGTGGTCGAGTACTGCGTGCTCGGTCTGCTCGCGCGCGCGCCGATGTACGGCTGGCAGCTGGCCGAGGCGCTGACCGAACGCGGGCTCATCGCCAGCATCGGCACGCTGTACCCGCTGCTCGCGCGACTGCGCGACCGCGAGCTCGTGCAGACGTTCGCGGAAGCCTCCGCCAACGGCCCGACACGCAAGTACTACCGGCTCACCGACGCCGGAGTCGCGGAGCTCCGGGCCTTCCGCGAGCAGTGGGGGCCGTACGCCCGGACCGTCGGCGACATCATCCAGGAGGTACCGTCATGACCGAGTGCACCGCGACCGAGCAGCGCGACGCCTACCTGAGCCGGCTGGACCGCGCGCTGCAGGCGATCCCGTACGGCGTCGCCTCCGAGCTGCGGTCCGCGATCGCCGAGGAGCTCTCGGGTCTCGATGCCGCGGACACGGCCGCGCGGATCGCGGAGCTCGGGTCCCCCGAGTCGGTCGCCGCCGCCGCATCCGCCGAGAGCGGCGCAGGGACCGACCGCGCGGAGCACGCACCGGCGGGAACTGCCCCGGCGACAGCTGCACCGGCGGCCCCGACGCCGCCGGCGCCCCGCGATCCCGCGCCAGCGGCGCGGTACCTCGTCGACACCCGGGGGTTCGCCATCACCGGGGCGATCGCGCTCGGGGTCGCCGGGATCGCCCTGCCCGGCTTCGGGTGGGCCATCGGCGCCGGCCTCGTCACTTCGAGCCGGTTCTGGTTCCGCTGGGAGAAGGCGATCGCCGTGCTCGCTCCGGTCGCGGGCGTCGCGCTGGCGCTGCTCGCCGCCTGGCTCCTGTCGCTGCCCGGCTCCGGAGCTCAGCCCGAGGTCGGGCCGAACCCGCTGCTGCCGGACGGGCTCACGGCCGTCTGGGTCACGTCGGTCTGCGTCGGCCCGCTCTCGGGCCTCTGGCTCCTGGTGCGCCTGCGGTCCCGCACCGCCCCCGTGACGCTGTCGAGACTCGATCGCGTGCTCGGCGCGCACCCCGAACGCTGACCGACCGCGGCGCGGGACCGCAGAGCGCACCGTGCACCGCGTGAGCACGAGCCCACGGGCACGCGCCACCCGGCGGCACGGCGCGCGACCGCGCACCGCGAAACCGGCACCGGCCGCACCCCGAGTCGGGGTGCGGCCGGTGCCGGTTTCGAGCGCCGCGAGCGACCCGCCTGCTGGCCCGCGCCTACGGGCGCGGCCGGCGCTCGCGGATGCGCATGTTCAGCACGATGGGCGTGCCTGCGAAACCGTAGGTCTCGCGGAGGCGCCGCTGGATGAAGCGCCGGTACTGCGGATCGAGGAAGCCCGAGACGAAGAGCACGAATGTCGGCGGGCGGTTCTGCACCTGGGTTCCGAACAGGATCTTCGGCTGCTTGCCGCCGCGCAGCGGGTGCGGGTGCTCCTGCACGAGCTCGGCGATGAACGCGTTGAACTTGGCGGTCGGGATGCGCGTGTCCCACGACTCGAGCGCCTGCTCGAGCGCGGGCACGAGCTTCTCGAGGTGCCGCCCGGTCCGTGCCGAGATGTTGACGCGGGGCGCCCAGTCGACGTGCGCGAGGTCCTGGTCGATCTCGCGCTCGAGGTAGCGGCGGCGGTCGTCGTCGAGCAGGTCCCACTTGTTGAAGGCCAGCACGAGCGCGCGGCCCGACTCGAGCACGAGGTCGATGATCCGCAGGTCCTGATCGCTGATCTCCTGCGTCACGTCGATGAGCACCACGGCGACTTCGGCCTTCTCGAGCGCCGCGGTCGTGCGCAGCGAGGCGTAGAAGTCCGCCCCCTTCTGCAGGTGCACGCGACGGCGGATGCCCGCCGTGTCGACGAAGGTCCACACGCGCCCGGCGATCTCGACCTGCTCGTCCACGGGGTCGCGGGTCGTGCCGGCGAGATCGCTCACGACGGCGCGCTCCTCGCCCGCGGCCTTGTTCAGCAGGCTCGACTTGCCGACGTTCGGGCGGCCGAGCAGCGCGACGCGGCGCGGCCCCGCGAGCTTCGGCTGCGCCACGGCGGACTCATCGGGCAGCGCCGCGATGACGAGGTCGAGCAGGTCGGCGACCCCGCGCCCGTGGAGCGCGGACACCGCATGGGGCTCGCCGAGGCCGAGCGACCACAGCTGGGCCGCCTCGGGCTCGAGCACGGCGTCGTCGACCTTGTTCGCGACGAGGAACACCGGCTTGTTCGTGCGGCGCAGCAGCTGCACGACGCGCTCGTCGGTCGCGGTCGGGCCGACTCGGGAGTCGACCACGAACATCACGGCGTCGCAGAGCTCGATCGCGACCTCGGCCTGCAGCGCGACGGACGCGTCGATGCCGCGCGCGTCGGGCTCCCACCCGCCGGTGTCGACGAGCGTGAAGCGCTTGCCCGTCCACTCGGCGGGGTAGCTCACGCGGTCGCGGGTCACGCCGGGGAGGTCCTCGACGACGGCCTCGCGCCGACCGAGGATGCGGTTGACGAGCGCCGACTTGCCGACGTTCGGTCGCCCCACGATCGCGACGACCGGAAGCGCCTCGGCCAGCGTCTCGCGGAACCCGATGAACTCCCCGTCGTCGCCGATGATGGCGACATCGTCGTCCTCGAGGTCGAACCCGGCGAGGTGCTCCCGCATCGAGGCGAGGCGCTCCTCGTCCGTCAGCCCGCCCTCGAAGCCCTCCCCGACGATCACATCGTCGGCGTCGACCGCGATGTCCGCGTCGTCGAGCTCGAAGACCTCGGAATCGTTCCGCTCCGGCTCGACGCCGTCACGCCCTGCGTCCTGCTCGCTCATCATTCGCTCTCTTCCGCGGCGTCCTGGGCCGCTCGTACGATATCGACCACAGCCTGAACCGACTGCTCGAAGTCCAGATCGCTCGTATCCACGAGCGTCACCCCCGGTGCCGGGGTGAAGAAGTCCACGACGAGCGCGTCCTTCGCGTCGCGCGCCGCGATGTCGGCGAGCACCTGCTCGTGGGAGAGCCCGTCGAGCTCGCCCGCGCGCCGCTGGGCGCGCACCTCGGCCGAAGCGGTCATCAGGATGCGCACGGGCGCGTCGGGCGCGATGACCGTGGTGACGTCGCGGCCCTCGATCACCACGCCGGGGAGCCCGGAGTCCGCGACGATGTCGCGGAACATCGCGTTCAGCCGCTCCCGCACCTCCGGGTGCTTCGACACGCGGCTCACCTGTCCGCTCACCGCGTGCTCGCGGATCGCAGAGGTGATGTCGTGCGCTGCGCTCGACCCGGCGGCCAGCACGACCTCGACGCGCTGCTCGCCGACGAGCGTGATCGAATACCGCCACGAGCCGAGCAGGCCCAGCACCGCGGCCTCGTCGTCGAGGTCGGTTCCGGTTTCGAGGCACGCCCACGCGAGCGAGCGGTACGCAGCTCCGGTGTCGAGTATCCCGAACCCGAGCCGCGCGGCCGCGACGCGCGAGACACTCGACTTGCCGCTCCCCGCGGGACCGTCGATCGCGACGAGCAGCGGCGCGGTCGACGCGGCACCGTTCACAGCAGCATCACTCACAGCGTCCTCCATCCGCGTTCGATGAGATCGGCGGTCGCGCGCTCGGCGACCTCGGGCAGCACGGCGATCTCCGCGAAACCGATCTGGGCGCCAGGCGAGTGCTCGAGGCGCAAGTCCTCCATATTAATACCCAGATCTCCGAGTTCGGTGAGCAGGCGTGCCAGCTCGCCGGGCTGATCGTCCACGAGCACGGTGATCGCGGTGAACCGGTCGGACGATCCGTGCTTGCCCGGGATGCGCGCGACGCCCCGATTCCCGTCGGCCAGCAGGTCGGCGATGCGCCGCTTCGCGCCGGGCCGGTCCGGATCGCGGAGGGCATCTGCGAACTCGGCGATATCGGCGCCGAACGCGTCGAGGAGGTCGACGACGGGGGCCCGGTTCGCACCGAGGATCTGCACCCAGAGCTCGGGATCGCTCGCCGCGATGCGCGTCGTGTCGCGCAGGCCGGCTCCGGCGAGCCCGATGGCCTGCTCCGGGGCCGGCACGAGACGGGCCGCGAGCAGGCTCGAGACGACCTGCGGCAGGTGCGAGACGAGCCCCACGGATCGGTCGTGCTCCTCGGGCGTCATCTCGAGCAGCACTCCGCCGAGGTCGAGCGCGACCGCCTCCACGAGCGCCAGCGCGCCGGCGGGGGTCTCGCCGTCGCGGCAGACGATCCACGGCCGCGCCTTGAAGAGGTCGGCGCGCGCCATGATGGCGCCGCCGCGCTCGCGCCCGGCCATCGGGTGCGAGCCGACGTACCGGGTGAGGTCGATCCCGCGGCGCGTGAGCTCGAGGAACGGTGCCAGCTTGACGCTCGTGACGTCCGTGACGACGGCGCTCGGGTACGTCGCGAGCGCGCGCTCGATGACGTCGGCCGTCACATCGGGCGGCGTCGCGATGACGACGAGCGAGGGCTCGGGATCGTCGGCGGTCCGCGCCCGCCCAGCGCCGTAGTCCGCTGCGAGGGCGACCGTCGTGGGCGACAGGTCCTCGAGCGTCACGGTGACCCCGCGCTCGCGCAGCCCGAGCCCGACGCTCGCACCGAGCAGCCCCGCGCCGATCACGTGCACCGTCCCGGTGACGCGGCTCACCAGCCCGTTCGACTGTTCGTTCATCTTCCGCCCTCGCGCTCGTCCGTCTCGACCCCGCCCATTCTCCCAGATCACGCCCCGGCGAGGAGTCCCGTCACCCGATACGGGATGACGGTGCGCAGGAACAGGCTCGTCGAGGTGCGGGTGATGCCAGGGCAGAGCCGGATCTCCTCGCTCACCCGGTACAGGTCGTCGGGGTTCCGCGCCACCACGCGGAGCAGCAGGTCGGTGTCTCCGGCGGGTGCGAAGCACTCGAGCACCTCGGGGATATCGGCGAGCGCGGCGATCGCTTCGGCGATGCGGTGCTGATCGAGCTCGACCTGCACGCTCGCGGCGACGGGCCTCCCCAGCGCCTGCGGCGTGATCCGCGTGCTCGGCAGCCGCAGCGCCCCAGCCGCGTCGAGCTTGTCGAGGCGGGCCTGCACCGTGCCTCTGGCGAGCCCGAGCCGGTGCGCGATCATCGCCACGGGCATGCGCGCGTCAGTGTCCAGCTCGCGCAGGATGCGCCGGTCAGTCTGATCGAGATCGCTCATTCTGCTCACCTTCTGCCCAATATTCACGGTCGCTATTGATCATATCGCTCAATCAGCAAGAGCTCGCTTGCGCAATTCGGTACCCTGATCCTTGAATATGAGCGGGGCACGGTCAGTGCACCCGCCCGCAATCGAGATCCGCGAGCGCACCACCCCGCGCGAACCGGATCACGGACACCGCCCCACAAGGGCACGCCCGAAATGGAGAACCCCCTTGAGCGCACCCCATGCTCTCGCCGCCCGGCCCCTCGCACCCGCCGTCACCACGGCCCGTCCCAGGATCCGGGTCGCACTGACCGCCCTGACGCTCGCGTCGCTCCTCGTCGCCGCGAACCTCTCGACGCCGCTCTACCCGCTGCTCGAGCAGCGGCTCGGGATCGACGCCTTCGGCATCACGATCGCCTTCTCCAGCTACGTGCTCAGCATGCTCGCGGGACTGATCCTCTTCCGGCGGCTGGCCGACCGCCTGAACCGCCGCACCGTGCTCGTCTCGGCGCTCGCCGTCGGTGCACTCGCCACGCTGGGCCTCGCGCTCGCTCCGACGCTCGCGTGGTTCTGCGCCGCCCGGGCGGCGCAGGGCCTCGCGATCGCGGCGGCGACGGGAACGGCCTCGAGCGCGTTCCGCGTGCTGCTCTCCGGGCGGCCGCGGACCGCGGGGCGGCTGACGCTGCTCGCGAGCTCGGGCGGAGTCGCGCTCGGCCCGGTGCTCGGCGGCGCGCTCTCGGAAGCCGGGGCGCCGCTGCGCACCCCCTTCGTCGCGCTCGCGCTCCTGCTCGCCCTCGTGGCCCCGGTCATCCTCGCGGTCGTGCCGCACGGCGCCTGCCGGGCGGAGGACGCCGTGCCGCTGTCCGCGGATCCGCGAGGCCGCCGGAGACGGAGCGGTGCACGGGAGCGCGGCGGCGAGCGCGGCACCCCACGCAACGGCGAGCGGGGTACCGAGCAACGGGCCGTGCGCCGCGCTGCGGGCATCGGGTTCCTGAGTTTCGCGCTCTTCGGATTCTGCCTGTCACTCGCGCCCTCCGCGTTCGCGGCGCTGCTGCCCGTCGAGTCCCGCACCGCGGTCGGGCTGCTCGCCGCGCTCACCCTGCTCGCCTCGGCGTCGGTCCAGCTCATCCCCGTGCACGGCGACCGGCGCGAACCGGTGGGGCTCTCGCTGCTCGCCGTCGGGATCCTGCTCCTCGGCCTCGCTCCGCTGACCGGCCGCCTCGAACTCGTCATCGCCGGCGCGATCACCGCGGGGATCGGGCAGGGCCTCGCATTCCAGTCGGCGTTCGGCCGAGCAGTGGCCGCGGTGCCCCCTGCGCGGCACGGCGCGACGGTCAGCGCGATCTACACGGTCACCTACCTCGGCAGCGCGGTGCCGGTGCTGGCCCTCGGATTCGCGGCGGCCCGTGTCGGGCTCCCGATCGCAGTTCTCGGGTTCGCCGCGCTCGTCGCGCTGGCGGCAGTGCTCACCGCATGCGGCGGGCTCGGCTCTCGCCGCCCGGCGGGCGAAGCGTCCCTCGCAGCGCTGCGCGGACCCGCTCCTGAGCGGAATCGCGCGAAGCGCTCATCCGCATGAGGGCGGATCCCCGCCGCGGCGCCGCGCGCCCGTCACCCGGCGAGCAGCGCGAGCGCCTCCCGCTGCTCGGGTTCGAGCAGCGGTCCGAATCGATTCGCGACGGCCCCCCGCGCGATCCTCCCGGCCTCGGCGGCGTCGCGTCGCGCGATCGCGTCGAAGAGCCCGCGGTCGATCGTCGCCGACTCGAGCTTCACGCGGTTGTCGTGGTGGGCGCCCTCGGCGTCGCGGTGCATCACGGTGCGCAGCACGCCCGAGACGGCCTCGCCGCTGAGCGCGAAGATCCGGTTGCCGCTCGCGGCCCAGATGAGCTGGTGGAACGCGAGGTCGAGGTCGGCGAACTCCTCGGCGTTCGCCTCCGCCGCGAGCTGCATCCGATCGACCGCAATCCGCATCTCCTCGCGCTGGCCGTCCGAGTGCTCCAGCGCCGCGAGCGCGCTCGCGGAGCCCTCCAGGACCACGCGGTACTGCACCAGTTCGGCGAGGTCGAGCGCCGCGGTGCCGAGCATGGCCCGCAGCGACCGACGCAGCACGTCCGGCGACGGGGCCAGCACCTGCGGCCCGCCGCGCGTCCCGGGCCGCGACTCGATGAGCCCCATGCTCTGCAGCACCCGCAGGGCCTCGCGCACCGTCGGCCGACTGACGTCGAACTGCACCATGAGCTCGCGCTCGCTGGCCAGTTGGGACCCGACGGGGATCTCCCCCGAGACGATCGCGTGCTCAATCTGCTCGACGATGCGCTGATACGTGTGCACCGGGACCGCTGGGGCGAAGCTGTGGGGGCTGGACAACGGCGGCGCCTCCTGAGCGGCTCGAGTTCGATCCGGCCCGAAACGCTCGAGCACGGACCCGGAGCGCTCATCGATGAGCCGAAGTGCCCTCATCTTAGCGCTGGAACAAGTGGCCTTACCATGTATCCTGGTTTACACCTCTTGGTTCGAGCGCGCGCATCGAGGAAGATGCATGCGGAGGGGTGCCACCAGCACCGTTCGAATCAACCGGCAGCACACCCGCCCGCCGGCGCCCCGAGCGGCCGATCCCCGGCCGGATCCACCTGCGACAGGAAGCAATGATGCGACGCAAGACCCCACTGACCCTCGCCGCGGCACTCGTCGCTGTCGGCACCCTCGCCCTCACGGCCTGCTCGGCGGGCTCCGCCGGCTCAGGCGGAACCGAGTCGGGCGGCTCCGACCGGACCGACGTCACCGTCGCGCTGACCGGCGCGCCCGTGAACCTCGACTTCACGAAGACCGCGGGCTCGGCGATCCCGCAGGCGCTCATGACCAACGTCTACGAGGGCCTCGTGCGCGTCGACCAGAGCGGCGAGATCGTGCCCCAGCTGGCCGAGGAATGGCAGGTCAGCGACGACCGCAAGACCTACACCTTCACGCTGCACGAGGGCGTCACCTTCTCGAACGGCGACGCGTTCGACGCGGAGGATGTGAAGTTCAGCATCGAGCGGGTGCAGGCGGACTGGACCACCACGCTGAAGGCCAAGATGGACGTGGTCGAGGAGGTCGAGGTGACGAGCCCGACCGAGGTCGCCATCCACCTGAGCCGCCCCTCCAACGCCTGGCTCTTCGACATGGCGACGCCGGTCGGGGCCATGTTCTCGCCCGACGGCGTCGACGACCTCGCGAACGCCCCCGTCGGCACCGGCCCCTTCACCGTCGACTCGTGGAAGCAGAACGAGAACATCGTGCTGCAGACCCGCGACGACTACTGGGGCGAGGCCCCGAAAGTGGATCGGGTGACGCTGCAGTACTTCGCCGACGCCACCGCCACCACCAACGCGCTGCGCACCGGCGACGTCGACGCGATCGTCAACCTGCAGGCGCCCGAGCTCGTCGACACCTTCAAGGACGACGACCAGTTCACGGTCACCTCTGGCACCTCGAGCGGCGAGGTCTCGCTGTCCTTCAACAACCGCGTCGCGCCGTTCGACGACAAGCGCGTGCGCCAGGCGGTGCTCTACGCGCTCGACCGGCAGGCCATCATCGACACGGCCTGGAACGGCTACGGCTCGCTCGTCGCGACCTACGCGACCCCGACCGACCCCTACTACGTCGACCTCAACGACGCGTACCCGTACGACCCCGAGAAGGCGAAGCAGCTCCTCAAGGAGGCGGGCGCCGAGAATCTCTCGATCACGTACTCCGTGCCGACGCGCCCCTACGCGCAGGCCGTCTCGGAGATCGTCGTCTCGCAGCTCAAGGAGGTCGGCATCGACGTCACGATCGAGTCCTCCGAGTTCCCCGCGGTCTGGCTCGACGAGGTCTTCACGAAGCACGATTATCAGATGACGACCGTGCTCGCCGTCGAAGCCCGCGACCTGCTCACGGTCTTCAACAACCCCGACTACTACATCGGATACGACAACGCCAAGATCGCTCCGATCGCGGCGCAGGCCGACGAGGCCGACGACCAGGGCTTCATCTCCGACATGCAGCAGGTGCAGGAGCAGATCGTCGACGACGCGGCGTCGGGCGTGCTGTTCCTCTTCCCGAACATCGTCATCACCCAGTCGGGCCTCGAGGGCATGCCCGAGAACTCCATCGTGGAGTCGCTGGACCTCACCGGTCTCGCCTGGAAGTGACCCGGTGACGGGGCGGCCGCACCGGCGGTCGCCCCGTCATCCCCACCCCGTCCACGGCCGCGGCGACCGCCGCGGCGTCCGTCTTCCAGAGGATCAGCATGGCCATCCGGATACTCATCAACCTCGCGCGATTCGCGGTGACGTTCCTCGTCGCCACGGTCGTCGTCTTCCTGTTCATGCGCCCCATCCCCGGCGACCCGGCGCAGGTCGCGCTCGGCGTGAACGCGAGCCCCGAGCTGCTCGAGCAGACCCGGCGCGAGTTCGGCACCGACCGCCCGCTCGTCGTCCAGTACTTCGACTGGGTCGGCGGCCTGCTCACGGGCGACTTCGGCACCTCGTACGTGACGCGCGCCGACATCAGCCCGCTCGTGGTCGACCGCCTGCAGGTCAGCCTGATCCTCGTGCTCACGGCGATGGTCATCGCGCTCCTCGCCGCGATCCCGCTCGGCACCATCGCGGCGGTCAGGCACCGCAGCGCCTCCGGCGTGATCATCGGAGCCGGATCCCAGCTCGGCGTCGCCGTCCCCGGGTTCCTCGCCGGCATCCTGCTCGTGCTCGTCTTCGCCGTCGGGCTCGGCTGGCTGCCCGCGGGCGGGTGGACCCCGCCCGGCGAGGACTTCGGCGACTTCCTGCGCCGCCTGATCCTGCCCGTGCTCGCGCTCGCATCCGTGCAGGGCGCGATCCTCACCCGCTACGTGCGCTCGGCCGTGCTCGAGATCATGAGCGAGGACTACCTCCGCACCGCCCGCGCGAAGGGGCTCAGCCCGACCGCGGCGCTGCTCAAGCACGGCATGCGCAACGCCGCCATCCCGGTCATCACGGTGACGGGCGTGCAGATCGCGGCCCTCATCATCGGCGCGGTCGTGATCGAGCGGGTCTTCGTGATCCCCGGCCTCGGCTCGATGCTGCTCGACGCGGTCGGCAACCGGGACCTGCTCACCGTGCAGTCCGTCGTGATGGTGCTCGTCGCCATCACCCTGATCCTGAACCTCGTGATCGACGTCGTCTACACGATCGTCGACCCGCGGATGCGAAAGAGCGCGTGACCATGGATACGAAGCACATTCCGACGCCGCCGTCGCAGGCGCCCCGCACGACCGCGATCGCCGCACCGGCCCCGCCGCGCACCCGGCGCACCCTCGGCAGCCTCTCCCCCACCCTCGTCGCCGGGCTCGTCCTCGTCGGCATCGTGGTGCTCGCCGCGGTCGTGTCGTTCGTCTGGACGCCCTACGATCCCATCCAGGTGAACGCGGCCGACCGGCTCCAAGGGCCGAGCGGTGCGCACCTCCTCGGCACCGACAAGTACGGCCGCGACCTGTTCTCCGGCATGCTCGTCGGCGCCAGGATCACGCTCTTCGTCGGGATCATCTCGGTCGGGATCGCCCTGCTCATCGGCACCCCGCTCGGCATCCTTGCCGGGATCCGCGGCGGTTGGATCGAGGAGGTCGTGATGCGCGCGTCCGACATCGCCCTCGCATTCCCCGCGCTGCTGCTCGCGATCATGTTCGCCGCCGTGTTCGGGGCGTCGACGCTGACCGCGATGGTCGCGATCGGGATCTCGACGATCCCGGCCTTCGCCCGCGTCGCGCGCTCCGGCACGCTGCAGGTGATGAACACCGAGTACGTGCTCGCAGCCCGCGCGGCGAGCCAGTCCCGCACGCGGATCGCGATCCGGCACGTGCTGCCCAACATCGTCGGCATCGTCGTCGTGCAGTGCTCGGTGTCGTTCGCACTCGCGGTGCTGGCCGAGGCCGGCCTGAGCTTCCTCGGGCTCGGCACCCCGCCGCCCACTCCGTCCTGGGGCCGGATGCTGCAGGAGTCGCAGCAGTTCCTCGGCACCCACCCGCTGCTCGCCATCGTGCCAGGCATCGCCATCGCGATCGCCGTCATGGGATTCAACCTGCTGGGCGATGGGCTGCGGGACCGATTCGATCCGAAGCTGAACGGGAGCCGCGGCTGATGACCCACGAAACGAAGACGCGGCCGGAGACGCCGCTGCTGACCGTCGACGGACTGAACGTCCGCACCCCGCAGCGCACGCTCGTCGAGAACTTCACGCTGCACATGGCACGCGGGGAGCGGATCGGGCTCATCGGCGAGTCGGGGTCGGGCAAGTCGATGACCACGACCGCCCTGCTCGGCCTGCTGCCGAACGGGGTCACCGCCGACGGCTCGGTGCGACTCGACGGGCACGAGGGGAACCTGCTCGAGGCCCCAGAGCGCGAGCTCATGCGGATCCGCGGCCGCGACATGGCGATGGTCTTCCAGGAGCCGCTGACGGCGCTGAATCCGCTCATGCGCGCGGGCGATCAGGTCGCCGAGATCATGCTGCAGCACCGCTTGGCGCCCTCGAAGGCCGAGGCCCGCAGGCGGGCCGTCGAGATGCTCGACGCCGTCAAGCTGCCGGATCCCGCCCAGGCAGCGCGCGCGTACCCGCACCAGCTCTCGGGCGGGCAGCGGCAGCGCGTGATGCTCGCCATGGCGCTCGCCAACGACCCGTCCCTGCTGCTCTGCGACGAGCCGACGACCGCGCTCGACGTCACCGTGCAGCGCCAGGTGCTCGACCTGATCCTCGAACTCGTGCGCGAACGCGGCACCGGTCTGCTCTTCATCACGCACGACCTCGCCGTGGTCGCGAACATGTGCACCCGGGTCCTCGTGATGAACCAGGGCGTGGTGGTCGAGGAGGGCGCGACCGAGGACATCTTCACCCGTCCGCAGCACCCCTATACGCGCGGGCTGCTCGCGGCCTCCGACCTCGAGGCGACGGACGCTGACGGCCGGCTGTTCACCGTCGCGAGCGCGCAGGACTACGTGCCTCCGACGGTCGACGGGGCGAACCCGACGGACCCCGCTGGCCCCGCATCCGCACCGGAGACCGGCGCGGATGCGGCGCGGCGCGCCGATGGCGGGGGCGCCGCGTCCGAGCCGGTCATGCGCGTGACCGATCTCGTGCGCACGTACACCCGCGGTCGCACGAGCCTGTTCAAGCCAGCTCCCGAGGTGCGCGCCCTGCGCGGCATCTCGTTCGAGGTGCCGCGCGGCGGACGGCTGGGCGTCGTCGGCGAATCGGGATCGGGCAAGTCGACGCTGCTCCGGATCCTCGCCGGCCTCGACCAGCCGACCTCCGGCAGCGCCGTCGTGGCGGGCAACGAGGTCGCCGGCGCCCGGGAGGCGCAGCTGCGGGAGCTCCGCCAGCAGCTGCAGATCGTGTTCCAGGACCCGATGGGCTCGCTCGACCCGCGCATGACGGTCGAGCAGATCATCTCGGAGCCGCTGCTCGTTCGCGGACGCTCCGAGACGGCAGCCGAGCGCTCGCGCATGGTGGCCGAGATGCTGGAGGCCGTCGGCCTGCCCGCCTCGGCGGCCGAGCGCTACCCCCACCAGTTCTCGGGCGGGCAGCGGCAGCGCATCTCGATCGCGCGCGCGCTCATCTGCCGGCCGGAGGTCGTCGTCGCGGACGAGCCCGTGAGCGCCCTCGACGTCTCCGTCCGGGCGCAGGTGCTCAACCTGCTCGCGGACCTCGTCGACGAGTACGGCCTGACGCTCGTGTTCGTGTCGCACGACCTGAACGTCGTGCGCCACCTCTGCGACTCGGTGATCGTGATGCAGTCCGGCGAGATCGTCGAGGCCGGCGACACCGAGGCCGTCTACCGGGATCCGCAGCATCCGTACACGAAGCGCCTCATCGATTCGTCGCTCACCCTGCGCCAGGAGCTCGCCCAGAGCGGCTGAGCGATCGGGCGGGCGGGCGGCTTCCGCCCCCAACGGTATGGGATCGGCAAGCGATACGTCGTCACGCAGGACCGACGGCCATACGACCCGCGGATCCCATATCGATTGCAGCGGCTGATCCCGCCCCGGCAGCAGCCTCCCAGCCGAACCAGTGGCCTCAGCACGAAGGCCCGAGCCGAACCTCCCGAAAGGACCCCGGATGACCGCCACCCCCGAGCAGAACCTCGCCGACCTCGACGCCGGCTCCCTCGCCGCGCGCTACGCGGACGGGACCCTCACTCCGAGCGAGGTCGCCGAGAGCGTGCTCGCCAGGGTCGCGGAGCGCGAGCCCGAGCTGAACGCGCTCTACCTGTTCGAGCCCGATGAGGTCCGCGCCGATGCCGCGGCGTCGACCGCCCGCTGGCGGGCCGGCGCGCCCCGCAGCGCGTTCGACGGCGTGCCGGTCACCGTCAAGGAGAACATCGCCCGTGCGGGACGTCCGAAGCCCTCGGGCACGGCGATCCCGAACCCGCCCGTTCCGGATCGCAACGCCCCGACGACCGATCGCCTGCTCGAAGCGGGGACCGTGATCGTCGGCTCGACCACGATGCCGGACTGGGGCATGCTCTCCTCGGGCGTCTCGAGCCTGCACGGGATCACGCGCGGGGCGCTCGACCCGGCGCACACTTCGGGCGGCTCAAGCGCGGGCGCAGGCACCGCCGCCGCCGCGGGCTACGGCCCCTTCCACATCGGCACCGACATCGGCGGCTCGATCCGTCTGCCCGGGTCCTGGCAGGGCGTCGCCGCACTCAAGCCGAGCGAGGGACTGATCCCGCTCGACGTGCCCTATGCGGGCCGCGCCGCCGGCCCGCTGACCCGTACTGCCGCCGACGCGATCCGGCTGATGTCGATCGTCGCGCGCCCCGACCCGCGCGACTACCTGACGCGCCCGTACGCCGAGATGGACTGGTCGACCGAACCGCTCTCGCCCGTCGGCCTGCGCGTTGCGGTGCAGCTCGACGCGGGCTCGGGCCTGCCGGTCGAGCCCGACACCCGCGCGTTCATCGAGGCCGCTGCCGAACGGTTCGCGTCAGCCGGCGCGACGGTCGAACCGCTCGATCCCTTCGTTCCCGCGGACGTGCTCGACGGGCTCGTCGATTTCTGGCGGAGCCGCTCCTACGCCGACCTCGAGCCGCTGAGCGACGCGGACCGTGCGCGCGTACTGCCCTTCATCGTCGAGTGGTGCGCGGCCGGTGCCGGATTCTCGGCGGCGCAGACCGTCCGCAACCGCGGCATGGTCGACGAGATGGCCCGCCTCACCCGCGCGGCCACTTCGCCCTACGACCTCGTGCTCTCTCCCGTGACGCCCGTCGCGGCGTTCGCGGCAGAGGATCCCATGCCCATCACCGATCCGCTCGCGACCATGGGGCACATCTCGTTCACCGTGCCCTACAACATGTCCGGGCAGCCCGCCGTATCGATCGGCGCCGGGATCCAGGCCGACGGGCGCACGGTCGGCCTCCAGATCGCCGGACCCATCGGCTCGGACGACCGACTGCTGCGCGTGGCGCACTGGTTCGAGACGGTGCGCGGGCCCGGGGCGACCGTGGACTGGGACGCGGTGCGCTGAGCGCCCGGCCTCACTCGAGCGGCCGCGCCTGAGGCCCCGCCTCCGCGGCAGCGCCCGTCGCCTGCACCCAGTTGCGCCCCCAGGCCTCCATGAGGTCGACGAGCGGCCGGGCCGACTCCCCCAATGGCGTGAGGGAGTACTCGACGCGCGGCGGCACCTCTGCGAAGACCTCTCGGTGCACGAGGCCGTCGGCTTCGAGCTCGCGGAGTTGACGGGTGAGCACCCGTTCCGTGACGTCGCCGACCGCGCGACGCAGCTCGCCGAAGCGCAGGGCGCCGCGGAGCAGCTTCTGCACGATCGTCAGCTTCCAGCTCCCGCCGACCACGCTCACGGTCACCTCGACCGGGCAGACCGAGAGCGCGTGCTTCGTTCCCGAGCGCATATCACTATCCCATCCGTCAGTATCTGCCGAGAAAGTGCGTACTTCCCCGAGCGCGTGCGACCTGCTGAGATGGTGCCATGAGCCGATCCCGACCGCAAGCCCTCTACGTCCTCGCGCACCCCGAGCAGCACTCCCTCAATCGCGAGCTGTTCGCGGCGGCGCGAGCCGAACTGGAACGCACGCACGATGTGGCCGTGAGCGACCTCTACGCGATGGGATTCGACCCGGTGCTGACCACTTGCGACCTGGGCGCCAGCGGCCGCGAGCCGGGCACCTTCCTGGAGCGGTGGGGACGCGCGACCGCGTCGCGCGGCCTCGCCTCGGATATCCTCGACGAGCAGCGGAAACTGCGGGAGGCCGACGTCGTCGTCATCCAGTTCCCGCTCTGGTGGTACTCGGTTCCCGCCATCCTCAAAGGCTGGTTCGACCGCGTCCTCACCGCCGGATTCGGGTTCGATGTCGTCGATCCCGCGACCGGCCGCACGCGCAAGTACGGCGACGGCCTGCTCACCGGCACCCGAGCGCTGATCGTCGTCTCCTTCGGCGAGTCCGCGTCGGCGATGGGTCCGCGCGGCATCGCAGGCGACCTCGATTCGATCCTGTTCGGCCTCATCCACGGCACGCTCTTCTACACGGGGGTCGAGGTACTCCCGGTGCACGCGATTGCGGACGCGGACGGTTTCGACAGCTCCGACATCGCCCGGGAGACCGCACGCCTGCGCGCGCGGATCTCGGGTCTCGCTGAGGAAACGCCGATCCCCTTCCGCAGCATGCGCGGAGGCGACTACACCCGGAGCCGCACCCTGGACCCCGCCATCGCGCCCGGGAGGTCCGACCTCGCGATCCATCGACGCGGCGACTGACCTCGGCAGCCCGGCCGCCGCGCCCCGCGACGGCGGGCGACGTCCGTCCGCGCCGCCCCTACGATGCCGGCGGAGTGTACCGGCCGTCGATCGCGGTCCAGCCGCCGTCGACGGTGAGCGTCGATCCGGTCACGAACGTCGAGGCGTCCGAGGCGAGGAACACGACCGCGCCCGCCAGTTCGTCGGGGCGCGCCCAGCGGCCGAGCGCGGCCTTCCTGGCGTAGGCGCCGTACCACTCCTCGTCGGCCTGGATCTGGCCCGTGAGCGGCGTCTCGACGACCCCTGGCGCGATGACGTTCACCCGCACGCCTGCATCGCCGTACTCGGCAGCCGCGGTCTTCGCGAGCTGCACCAGTCCGGCCTTCGTCGCCGCATAGACGCCCTGGCCCGGCTCGACGACCTGCGCGCGGATCGACGCGAAGCCCACGATCGAGCCGCCGCCGTTCGCCGCGAACCGGGCGCCGAAGCGACGGATCAGCTGGAACGAGGCCCGCAGGTTGAGGTTCACGACCCGATCGAACTCGTCCATCGAGTAGTCGTCCATGCGCTTGCGCACGTTCGTCGCCGCGGTGAACACGAGCGCGGCGGCGGTGCCGAAGCGCTCCGCCGCGGTCTCGACGGCCGCATCGTCCAGCACGTTCAGTTCGTACGCCTCGGCGACGCCGCCGCACTCGCCGATCATCGCGACGGTGCGCTCCGCGCTCTCGAGCGAATAGTCCGCGACGACGACGTGCGCCCCCTGCGCGGCGAGCGCCTGGGCGGCCTCGCGGCCGATCCCGCTGCCCGCACCGATCACCACGACCGTGCGGTGGTCGAGGCGGAACAGCTTCGCGTAGTCGGGGGTTGCCTGGGCGGCGTTCATGCGGAGACCTTTCGGGGGGTCGGGCGGATCATGGCCATGCGGGTGACGGTGAATTCCTCGATCGCGTAGCGGGGGCCCTCGCGGCCGATGCCAGAGTCCTTGACGCCGCCGTACGGCATGATGTCGGATCGGAAGCCGGGGATCTCGTTCACGACGACGCCGCCGACCTCGAGGCGCTCGACCGCCGCGAACGCGCTCTCGAGCGAGGCGGTGTAGATCGCGGCCTGCAGCCCGTAGCGGGAGTCGTTGACCACGTCGACCGCCTCGTCGACCGAGTCGACGACGGTGAGGCAGACGACGGGCCCGAAGATCTCCTCGCGCCAGACCTCGGCGTCGCGGGGCACATCGCCGAGCACGATCGGCGCGACGAGGGCCGCGGACGCGCCCTCGGTCCCGGATCCCGGAGCCGGGATCTCGGCGGGGCTGAGCAGCGCGGCGCCCGCGGCGAGCGCGTCGTCGACGGTCGCGCGGATCCGGTCCGCGGACGCGGCGTTGATGACGGGCGCGACGTGCGTCGCGATGTCCCTGGGGTCCCCGACGACGAGCTCCCCCATGCGCGAGACGAGGCGCTCGGAGAACCGCTCGGCGATCGGGCGTTCGAGCACGACGCGCTGCACCGAGATGCAGGCCTGGCCGTTCGCGTAGAAGCCGCCGCGCAGCACGGCGTCGACGGCGGCCTCGACGTCGGCGTCGGCCGCGACGATGAAGCCCGTGTTCGAGCCGAGCTCGAGCAGGGCCTTGCGCGGCGCCGACTGCTGCGCGATGAGATGGCCGATCTTCGCGGAACCGGTAAACGACACGACCTGTGCGCGGGGATCCCGCACGAGCGTCTCGCCGACCTCCGGGCCGCCGTTCACGAGCTGCACCGCGGCACCGGTGACGCCGTGCTCGGCGAGCGTCTCGCGCACGATGGCGACGAGCTCGATGGTGGCGAGCGGGGTGTTCGGCGCGGGCTTCAGAACAACCGGGCAGCCGGCTGCGATCGCGGGCGCGAGCTTGTGGGTCGCGAGGAGCACCGGGTAGTTGAAGCCGGCGATGCCGACGACGACGCCAGCGGGCTTGCGCGTGTAGTAGCCGATCATGCCCCGGCCGAGATCCTGCAGATCGAGCGGCACGGTCTCGCCGCGCACGTGCGAGACCTCCTCCGCCGTGGCCTGCAGAGTGACGATCGTGCGGTTCACCTCCGTGCGGCAGTCGATCCGGGGCTTCCCGGTCTCGAGCACCAGCAGATCCTCGAAGCGCTGCGCGTCGGCGCGCAGCCGGTCGTGCACCGCGAGCAGGATCGACTTCCGCTCGGCGGTCGTGAGTGCGGCGACCTCAGTCCGCGCCGCCTCGGCGGCGTCGAGCGCATCGAGCGAGTCCGCCGCGCGGCTCACCGGCGCACGACCGATCACGGAACCGTCGTAGGGGAAGACGACGTCCGACGCCTCCGCGAACTCGCGCCAGCCGGCGCCGATGGGGAGGGCGCCCGCGGGGGCGAGGCGTGGGGGCGTTGCGTGCATGCGCTGAATCCTTGCTTGAGTGGCCTTACCATTTAATATAGTTCAAGATCCACGACGCAACAATGCCGGCTCTCGCCGCGCCGCTCGCGCCCCGACGGAAGGACCCCCGATGACGCACTCCCACCAGATCGCCGTGCTCCCCGGCGACGGGATCGGCCCCGAGGTCGTCGGCTGCGCGCTCGACGTGCTCGACGCCGCAGAGGCCCGCTACGGCTTCAGCACCGAGCGCCGCACGTACGCGGCCGGGGCGGAGCACTACCTCGAAACCGGCGAGCTGTTCGCGGAGCTCGAGGCGGAGCTGCGGGGCGCCGATGCGATCCTGTTCGGTTCGATGGGCGACCCGCGCGTCACCCCTGGCATCCTCGAGCGGGGGTTCATCCTCGAGATGCGCCAGCGGTTCCAGCAGGCGGCGAACGTCCGCCCGGTCCGCCTCTACCCGGGCGTCCCGACGCCCATCGCGGGCCTCACCCCCGAGCGCTGCGAGCTCGTGATCGTGCGCGAGAACACCGAGGGCGCCTACGTCGGACGCGGGTCCACCGTGCACGCCGGCACGCCCCACGCCGTCGCGATGCAGGAGTCCCTGAACACCCGCGCCGGCATCGAGCGCGTCGTCGACTTCGCGTTCCGCCTCGCCGCCGGCCGGCGCAAGCGGCTGACCCTGTGCCACAAGACGAACATCCTCGTCGCGGCCGGGCAGCTCTGGCAGGAGGTCGTCGCCGACGTCGGCGCCCGCTATCCCGAGGTCGAGACCGACTACGTGCACGTCGACGCCATGTGCTTCCACCTGCCCCTCGCCCCCGAGCGCTTCGACGTGGTGGTCACCGACAACCTGTTCGGCGACATCATCACCGACCTCGGCGCGGTGATCCAGGGCGGACTGGGCGTCGCGACGAGCGCGAACCTCAACCTCGACGGCTCGGCGCCCAGCATGTTCGAGGCGATCCACGGCTCGGCCCCAGACATCGCGGGCACCGGCTGGGCGAACCCGTCCGGCGCGATCCTCTCGCTTGCGCTGATGCTCGGCCACCTCGGCGAAGCCGATGCCGCGCGCGCCGTCGAGGCGGCGACGGTCGAGGTGCTGGCCTCGCTGCCCGAGCTCTCGGGACCGGGCATGGGCGCCTCCACCGCCGAGCTCGGCTCGCGCATCGCCGCGATCGTGCGCGACGGCGCCGCAGACGCCGCCCTCGTTCCCGGCTCGCTGCTCGGCGTCCTCGCGACCCTCGAACCGAGCCGATCGGCGGCGGCGCAGAACTAGCGGGTCTTGCGGGGACCGCCGCGGCCGTGCGGGTTGCCGCGGGCCGCGATCCCGCGCATCCCCTTCGCCCCCTTGCCGTCGCCCGGCCGACCCGCCGAGGGGGGCCGGCGGCGCCCGCCGCCGCCCTCGGCAGCCGTCAGGAGCGCACCGCGCTCGGCATCCGAGAGCTCGCGCATCTCGCCGAGCCGGAGCGTTCCGAGGTTCAGCGGGCCGAACCGGCGGCGCACGAGCTCCTCGACGGGGTGCCCGACCGCGGCCAGCATCCGGCGCACGATGCGGTTCCTGCCCGAGTGCAGTGTGATCTCGACGAGCGAGCTCCTCCCGCCCTCGCCGGGCAGCAGCTTCGCGGCATCGGCATGGATCGGGCCGTCCTCGAGCTCGATGCCGGTCTTGAGCCGCTGGATCGTCGCGGGGGTCACCCGACCGGACACCTTCGCGATGTAGGTCTTCTGGACTCCGAACTTCGGGTGCGCGAGCTTATGCGCGAGGTCGCCGTCGTTGGTGAGCACGAGCAGCCCCGAGGTGTCGGTGTCGAGGCGCCCGACGTTGTAGAGCCGGTCATCGATGCGGTCCGTGAACTCGCGCAGGTCGCGGCGCCCGTGCTCGTCCGACATCGTCGACACGACCCCGCGGGGCTTGTTGAGCACGAAGTAGCGCTTGCTCGCGTCGAGCTGCACGACCACGCCGTCGACGCGCACCTCGTCACCCGGATCGATACGGCTGCCGAGCTCGCGCACGACGGCCCCGTTGACGGTCACGCGCCCGCCGGTGATGAGCGCTTCGCAGGCGCGGCGGGAGGCGACGCCCGCGTGCGCGAGCGCCTTCTGCAGACGCGGCCGATCGTCGGCCGGCTCATCCCGGACGGGCGCCTCGCCCCCGCCGCTGCCGCGGTCCGCGGGCCAGCCCCACTCGGCGAGGTCGATGTCGACGGCCTGACCGTCGACCGTGAACTCCCCGCCAGAGGCGCCCGCGCCCCGGGCCGGCTCGACGCCCTCGGCGTCCCGCGGCTCGCGCCGCGCGTCGTCAGATCGGCTCATGATCGAATCCTTCACTTCCGTCGTCGAGGAGGGGCGAGATCGGGGGGAGCTCGGAGGGGTCCCCGATGCCCAGGTGCGCCAGCAGCGTCTCGGAGCTGCCGTAGAGGGTCGCGTTCGTCTCGGGATCGCGACCGACCTCGGTGATGAGCCCGCGCGCCAGCAGCGTCCGCACGACCGAGTCGACGTTGACCGCGCGGATCGAGGCGATGGCGCCGCGCGAGATCGGCTGCCGGTAGGCGATGACGGCGAGCGTCTCGAGCGCCGCCTGCGAGAGCTTCGCGGGCGTCTGCTGCCGCACGAAGTCGGCGATGAGCGGGTCGAGGCTCGCGCGCACGTAGAACCGGTAGCCGCCCGCGACCTCCCGCAGCTCGAATCCCCTGGACCCAGGCGCGTCGGCGGCGGTGGCGGTGGCCGCGGATCCGGATCCGCCTGCGGGGTCCCCTTCCGCTCCCGCGCCGTCGTAGTCCGCGATCAGCGCGTCGAGCACGTCCCGCACCTCGCGCACCGGCCGGTCCGTCGCGGTCGCGAGCGCGACGGCGCTCAGCGGTTCGTCGGCGACGATGAGCAGCGCCTCGAGCTGCTGCGCGAGCGAGTGGGTCGCGCGAGCGCGCTCCAGTTCCGTCGCCCCTTCGGCCCGGGTCTCGTTCGTGTCAGTCATAGTCGTTCCCCAAGGTAGCAAGTTCATCGTCCGACCAGCTCTCGCCGGTCCACTGCACGTGCAGCTCGCCGAGCGGCTCCGCCTGTTCGAAGCTCACCGCGGCTCGCCGGTACAGTTCCAGCACCGCGAGGAAGCGGGCGACGATCACGCCGCGCTCGTCGACGCCGGCGATGAGCTCGCGGAAGCTGCGCGCGCCGCCGCGTCCGTCCGCCGGCCGCAGCAGCGCGACCACGATCGCCGCCTGCTCGCGGATCGACACGAGCGGCGCGTGCAGGTGGTCGAGGCCGACGGTCGGGATCTCGCGCGGCGCGAACGCGAGCGTCGCGATCGCCGCGAAGTCCTCGGCGGAGAGCTTCCACACGAGCTCCGGCGCGCGATCACGATACTTCGCATCGAGCGGCACGAGGCGCGGATGGCGGGCCGCTTCCGCTTCGAGTCGCTCGCGGAACCACGCGCTCGCCTGCTTGAATGCGCGGTACTGCAGCAGTCGCGCGAAGAGCAGGTCGCGGGCCTCGAGCAGCGCGATGTCCTCGGCGTCGACCGCCTCGCCCTGCGGCAGCAGGCTCGCGATCTTGAGGTCGAGGAGTGTCGCCGCGACGACCAGGAACTCCGACGCGCGATCGAGCCGGGCCGCGTCCTGCCCCTCGAGCCGGCCGAGGTAGGCGATGAACTCGTCGGTGACGAGGCTCAGCGAGACCTCGGTGATGTCGAGCTCGTGCTTGCCGATGAGGTTCAGCAGCAGGTCGAAGGGGCCGTCGAACACCTCGAGGGAGACCCGGAAGCCGTCGTCCTCGTCCGAGTGCGCGCCCGCGGCGCCCGGTCCGTGCTCCGATCGCGGGGCCGTCATCCAGGAATCCCGCGGCTAGGCGACGACGCCGCGCTGCACCAGTTCCCGCGCGAGCTTCAGGTAGGCCTCCGACGCGGCGTTCGACGGCGCGTAGTCGAGGATCGGCTTGGCCGCGATCTGCGCGTCGGGCAGCTTCACCGTACGCCCGATCACGGTCTCGAACACCGTATCGCCGAAGGTGTCGACCACGCGCTCGAGCACCTCACGCGCGTGCAGCGTCCGCGAGTCGTACATGGTGGCGAGGATGCCGTCGAGCTCGAGCGCCGGGTTCAGCCGGTCCCTGACCTTCTCGACGGTCTCCACCAGCAGCGCGACGCCGCGCAGCGCGAAGTACTCGCAGGCGAGCGGGATGAGCACTCCGTGGCTCGCGGTGAGCGCGTTCACGGTGAGCAGGCCGAGCGACGGCTGGCAATCGATCAGGATCACGTCGTAGTCGGGTGCGACCTTGCGCAGCACTCCGGCGAGGATCTGCTCGCGGGCGACCTCGGTGACGAGGTGCACCTCGGCTGCGGAGAGATCGATGTTCGCCGGGATCACGTCGAGCCCCGGGGTCGCGGTGCGCTGGATCGCGGCGTGCGGATCCTTCTCCTTGCCGAGCATGAGGTCGTAGATGGTCGGCACGTCGTGCGCGGGGACTCCGAGGCCCGCAGAGAGCGCGCCCTGGGGATCGAAGTCGATCGCGAGCACGCGGCGCCCGTACCGCGCGAGCGCCGCGGCGAGGTTGATCGTGCTCGTCGTCTTGCCGACCCCGCCCTTCTGGTTGCACATCGCGATGATGCGCGCCGGCCCGTGCCGTTCCAGCTTCGCGGGGGGCGGGATGACCCGGTCGGGGCGCCCGGTGGGGCCCAAGTCGAACAGGGTGGTCGCCATTCCCGCTCCTTCCGATTGCTAACGCCCCATCCTACCGTGCCTCGCCCTCGCGGGATCGGCGCCCTGCGATCTCGACGATCCGGCCGACGACCTCCCGCACCGCCGGCCGGGTCAGCGCCTCCGGCCGCGCGAGCACATCGATGCGCCTCGTCACCGAGACGCCTCGGATGGGCCGCAGCACGAGCTCGTCGCGCAGGGCCGCAGGCAGCCCGGTGTGGCGCGGCAGCAGTCCGACGGCTCCGGTGCGCGCGATGATCGCGGCCACCACGTTGAACTCGTTCACCCGATGCGCGATCTCGAGGCGGTCGCCCGCGCCCGCGGCGAGCGCCTGCACCACGAGGGGTTCGAGGGCGAAGCCCTCGTGCGCGGCGACCCAGATCTCGGCGGCCAGATCACCGAGCTCCACGGTGGATCGCGCCGCGAGCGGATGATCGCGGCGCAGGGCGAGCTCGATGGGTTCCTCGAGCACGGGAACGGAGACGATCCTCCCGTCCGGCCACGGCTCGGCCGCGGGCGGACGGTGCGCGATCACGAGGTCGTGATCGGCCGCGAGGCCCACGAACTCCGAGATCGAGACGTCCTCGTCCCGGCACCGCACGCTCGGCCCGTCCGGATCCGCGAGACTCTGCGCGATCAGATCAGGGAACCAGGCGAGCGCCGCGCTGTGGAACGCAGTGACGGTGACGGGCTCGCCTGGCTCGGCATCGGTCCCGCGGGCGGCCTGTTCCGCGCGGGCAACGGCTGCGATGACCCCGTCGCCGGCCAGCGCGAGTCGTTCCCCGGCCGGCGTCAGCCCGAGGTGCCGTCCGCGCTGCTCCGTGAGCGGGACGTCGAACCCGCGCTGCAGCGCCGCCAGCTGCTGCGAGACCGCCGAGGGGGACAGATGCAGTGCGGCTGCGACCGCCGTGACCGAACCCCGATCGCGGAGCTCGCGCAGCGTGCGCAGATGCCGGACCTCCATGAAGCAGATCTTACCTCTTGATGAAGACATTGCCCGTGGTTCTTCATCGATGCATCGGGCATCGTCGAGGTCATGCCGACCTCCCTGAGTCCTCGCCGATCACCGCTCCCCGATCTCGCCCTGCTGGGCATCGCCGCAGTGTGGGGCGGCAGCTACCTGGCCGCGCAGGAGCTCGCCGCGACGCTCGGAGTCGCGGCGGTCCTCTGCGCGCGGTTCCTGCCGGCCGCGGTCGTGCTCGGTGCGCTCGTGTGCGCCCGCCGCGGTCCCCGCCTCCGGGCGTCGCTCGGTGCGGGGTCGATCCTCGGTGCGCTGCGCGCGGCGACGATCGCGCTCGAGACGGTGGGCGTGACGATGACGAGCGCGACGAACGCCGGCCTGCTCATCGGCCTGTCGATCCTCATCACCCCCGTCCTCGAGTCCTGGTCGACGGGGCGGCGCTTGACGCCGGGTCTCATCGGCAGCGTGCTCCTCGCGCTCTGCGGGATCGCGCTCCTGGTGGGAGGGGCCGGCTTCGACGCCCTGAATCCTGGTGACGGACTGATCCTGATCGCGGCTGTCACGCGCGCGGCTCTCGGGGTCGCCGAGGCCCGGGCGACGCGCGGCCGGGGCGCCGATCTGCTCGGGCTCACCGCGGTGGAAGTGGCGCTGGGAGCCCTGCTCTTCAGCGCATGGGGCGGCGTCGGCGTCGTCGCCGGCCTGCCCGCCCTCTCAGCAGGCCAATGGGGGCTCGTGCTCTACCTCTCGCTCGGATGCACGGTCCTCGCCTTCCTCGGCCAGCTCTGGGCCACGAGCCGCACGTCGGCCTCCCGCGCGGGATTGATGCTGGGCTCTGAACCCGGCTGGGCGCTGCTCATCGGAGCGGTGATCGGCGGCGAGCGCATCGGACTCGTCGGCTGGATCGGTGCTGGGATCCTCCTCGTCGCGATGGCGTGGGGGCGCCGGGCCGAGGGGCGCTGGCGCGGCCAGGCGGGGACCCCCGTGCGCGCGGCCCCGGAGGATGTCGCAGAACTGCGACGGGTCTGAGACGCCCCCGCGATCACCTCCGGCGGGATGCTCCGTAGCGTGGGGATCGCCCCGGACGCACCGGGGACCCGGGCGGCACCGCCGGCCCGAGAACGTGAAAGGATTCCCCCATGACCGCATCGCGCACGCTCCTCCCCCGCACCGCTGCAGCAGTCGCGGCGCTGCTCGTCGCCGCAGGAGGCCTCACGGGCTGCGGCGTCGCGTTCACACCCGACTCAGACGCCGCCGCGCAGCAGCCGTCGGAGACGCAGCCCTCCACGACCCCCCAGCGGTCCGTCGAGCCGGATCCCGAGGCGCGGGACTCCCCCGGGACCTCGGGCGCCGCATCCGCCGAGGGCGCGATCACCGACGTCGATGCGCTGTCCGAGATCGGCGACCTCTCGCAGCTGCCGCCCGGGGAGCTGCAGTCCGTCCACGACGTGCTCGGCGCCAACGTGACGAAGTCGGTGAGCTGCCCCGACGGCGTGCTCGACATCTCGGGCGTCGGCGACGTGATCGCGCTCGAGGGCGACTGCGCGAGCATCACGGTCTCGGGCAACGGGATGTCGGTGCTCGCCCGGAACATCGACGCGCTCGAGGTGACCGGCACCGGCAACACGCTCTTCGTCGCGCGGCTGGGATCGGTGGACACGACCGGGAACGGCAACACGGTCGCCTGGTCCACCGGCGACCCCGTGGTCACCGAGAGCGGCGTCGGCAATGTGCTGCTGCCGACGAGCTGGGACGCGGGCGAGTAGGCGATGACCGTGAGCGCCCCGAGCGGCCCGCTCCCGCCCGCGGCTCGGCCCTGCGCCAGGCCGGCCCCCACCGATGGGTTCGCGATCGCGGCGCTGATCTGCGCGGTCGTCGGCCTGAACATCGTCGCGGTCGTCCTCGGCCACGTCTCGCTCGCCGTCATCGGGCGCACCGGCGGCTCCGGCGCGGTGATGGCCGTCATCGCGCTCGTCATCGGATACCTCTCGCTCGCCGCGATCGCCCTCGTCGCGCTCGTCGCCGTCGGCGCGATCGGCTGGGCGGTGAGCCTGCCGTGACGACGGAGCCGCGCCGCCGCGTGCTCCTCGTCGACGACGAGGAGGCGATCACCTCCACCCTCGGGCCCTACCTGGAGCGCGCGGGGTTCGAGGTCGTGATCGCGAGCGACGGCGAGGCCGGCCTCGCCAGGCACGCTGAGACCCGCCCCGACATCGTCGTCTCCGACGTGCTCATGCCCGGCATCGACGGTCGGCAGCTGGTGCGTCGGCTCAGGCGCGCCGAGACCTGGACTCCGGTCATCCTGCTCACGCAGGTGGACGAGGCGTCCGAGCGCGCTGCGGCGCTCGATGAGGGCGCCGACGACTACCTCGGCAAGCCGTTCCTGCCGTCGGAGCTCGTGTCGCGGATCCGCGCGGTGCTGCGCCGTACCACGGGCGGACGTCCGCTCTCCGCGGCGGACCTGCTCGCGAGCGACGGGCTCGAGCTCGACCGCCCCGGGCGGCGGGCGCGCATCGACGGCCGCCCCGTCGAGCTGACCCCGAAGGCCGTCGCGCTGCTCGACTACCTCATGGCGCACCCCGACGAGATCCACACCCGCGAGCATCTGCTCTCCGCGCTCTGGGGGTTCGAGTTCGCGGTGACGACCCGGGCCGTGGATCACCGCGTCGCCGAACTCCGCCGGGTGCTCGGCGACGACCCGCAGCGTCCCCGCTGGATCGAGACCGTCCCGGGCGCGGGCTACCGGTTCTGCGGAGCGGTGGTGCGGGCATGACCCGCCGGCGCCTGCTCAGCGCGGCGGCGGTCGCAGCCCCCGCACTCGCGGGGGTCGCGGCCGCCGCCGGAGTCGCAGCCGCCGGGGCGAACGGCGTCGTCGCGGTGACCTTCCCGCTCACGAGCGCGCTCCTGGTCTCGGGCCTCGTGCTCTCGTGCGCGATCGCCGTCGGATCGGCAGCGCGCAGATCGCTCCGCTCGCGGGAGGAGCGCGGCATCGCGATGGGATCCGAGCGCGAGCGCGAGGCGCACCGCCGATTCCTGGCCCGGCTCGATCACGAGCTCAAGAATCCCGTGACCGCGATCCGCGCCGCGCTCGAGACGGATCTCGAGCCGTCGCCGTCGCTCGCGGTCGCCGCCGGGCAGGCCGACCGCCTCGCGGTCCTCATCGGCGAGCTGCGCTCCCTCTCCGCGCTCGAGACCTCCGAGATCGAGCGCGCGCCCGTCGACCTCTCCGCCGTCGTGCGCGACGAGACCGATGCGTTCGCCGAGGATCTCGCCGCGCGGGGGATGCGCCGCGAGATCGACGTGCAGCTCCCCGCCGCGCCGTGGCCGCTCCCGAGCGTGGCCGGCGACGCCGACCTGCTCGCCGTCGCCGTGCGGAACCTGCTCGTGAACGCCGCGAAGTACGCCGACCCCGGCGCACGCATCGAGATCCGCGGCGCCGAGGATGCGGGATGGGTCGTGATCGAGGTCGCCGACACCGGGTGGGGCATCCCGGAGGACGAGCTCGTCCGGGTGTGGGACGAACTCTGGCGCGGCGGACGTGCCCGCCGCGTCGAGGGCAGCGGCCTCGGGCTGTCGCTGGTGCGCGTCGTCGCGGAGCGCCACGGCGGCGACGTCGCCATCCGATCGCGGGAGGGCGCCGGCACGAGCGTCCGCATCCGCATCCCGGTCGCCCCGGCCTGACCGGGCGACCCGATCGGTCCGGGGCCGCCGGGGCCGAGGCGACCCGCGGCACCCGCGCGCGCGGGACATGCGCCCGCCGCGGCTACCGCGCGCGCGGGTGGGACATGAGGTAGTGCTCGCGCAGCGTGTCCGCGGTGACCTGCGTGTAGATCTGCGTCGTGGTGACGGACGCGTGGCCGAGCATCTCCTGGACCGTGCGCACGTCGGCCCCGCCCGCGAGCAGATGTGTGGCGAACGAGTGCCTGAGGGTGTGCGGCGAGACGTCCGCGGTGATCCCCGCGCGGTCGGCGGCTGCGCGGATCACGAGCCAGGCGCTCTGGCGCGAGAGCCGCGCGCCACGGGGGCCGACGAAGAGCGCGGGCGTGCCGCGTCCCCGCGCGACCATCTCGGGGCGCGCGCGCACGAGATATGCGGCGAGGGCGCGACCCGCGAAGCTGCCGTACGGGACGATCCGCTGCTTCGATCCCTTGCCCGTCACCTGGATGAATCCGCCCGCTGCGAGCGCCGTCGGCGGGTCCTCCCAGGCGTCGCCGCCGCCCGGACCCGCGATCAGATCGTCGATGTCGAGCGCGGTGACCTCGCTCACTCGGGCGCCGCTCGCGTAGAGCAGTTCGAGCAGCGCGCGGTCGCGCAGCGCGACGGGATCCTCGCCCGCGACCGCGGCGAGCAGCGCCTCGACCTCCTCCAGCGCCAGCGCCTTCGGCAGCCGCTGGGCGCGCTTCGGGGTGCGCACCCCGCTGCCGGGGTTCGCGGGGAGCAGACCCTCCTCGAACAGGAATCGATGCATCCCGCGCACCGTCGACAGCCGGCGCGTGATCGACGCCGCGGCGAGCGCGCGGCCGCCGTCGACCGGCTCCGCGAGCTCGGCGACGTACGCGGACAGGGTCTCGGGCGTTACCTCGGCGAGATCCGCGATGCCGCGCGTCCCGAGCCACCCGGCGTAGGCGGTCAGGTCCCGCCGGTAGGCCGACCGGCTGTTCGCCGAGAGCCCCAGCTCGAGGGCGACGTGGCGCAGGTAGCGCTCCGCGCCGTGCTCCGCCGTGACTCCCATTACTTCGAGCGTTCGCCCCTGGCGGCCTCGCGGGCCGTCCACGGGGATTCGGGATCGCGCAGCGTGCGCCAGCCGCGCTCCCGGGCGGCGAGCGCGGCGAGTACCGCGTTCGCCGTCACCGCGTTGTGGACGCGGCCGTCGAGCACGGCCTCCACCACCTCCTCGAGCGGCACCCAGCGCGGCACGAGCTCGGCCTCCTCCTCGGAGCGCACGTATTCGTGCTCGACCGGGCCCAGGTCGCGCGCGAGGAAGATCCGCATCGCCTCGCTCGTCCCGCCGGGCGACAGGAACAGGTCGAGCAGCAGGTCCCACCGATCGGCGCTCAGGTCCGCTTCCTCGGCGAGCTCGCGGCGAGCGCCGGCGAGACCGGACTCCCCCGCGACGTCCATGAGACCCGCCGGGATCTCCCAGTCGCGGTACCCGATCGCGTGCCGGTACTGACGGATGAGCAGCACGCGGTCGTCGGCGTCGAGCGCGAGCACCGCGACGGCGCCCGTATGATCCTGGTAGTCGCGCACGAGCTCGGATCCCGCGAACTCGAAACGGTCGCGACGCACGTCCCAGACGTGCCCCTGCACGAGCAGTTCGCTGCTCAGCACGCGCACATCGGCCCGCTCGTCGGCGAGCGGCTCGTTACTCACCGCCCTCGACCTCGAACAGCCGGGTCGCCTCGCGGCGCGTGATCGCGGCCTCGGCGAGCCCGGCGAACAGCGGGTGCGGGGTGCCGGGGCGCGAACGCAGCTCGGGGTGCGCCTGCGTGGCGATGTAGAACGGGTGCACGTCGCGCGGCAGCTCGACGTACTCGACGAGCTCGCCGTCGGGGCTCGTTCCCGAGAACGCGAGGCCGGCGGCGCCGATCTGCTCTCGGTAGCGGTTGTTCACCTCGTAGCGGTGGCGGTGGCGCTCGCTCGCGCTCGCAGCGCCGTAGAGCTCGGCGGCAAGCGAGCCGTCGGCGAGCGCGGCTTCGTAGAGTCCGAGGCGCATGGTGCCGCCGAGATCGCCGCCGTCGATGATGTCGACCTGCTCGGCCATGGTCGCGATGACCGGCGTCGGGGTCTCGGGGTCGAACTCAGTCGACGATGCGTCTCCGAGGCCTGCGACGTTGCGCGCGTACTCGATGACCATGCACTGCATGCCGAGGCACAGACCGAGCGTCGGGACACCGTTCTCGCGCGCGAAGCGCAGCGCACCGAGCTTGCCCTCGATGCCGCGCACGCCGAACCCGCCCGGCACGCAGATCGCGTCGACGTCGCCGAGCTGCTCGAGCGCTCCCTCGGGCGTCTCGCAGGAGTCCGACGGCACCCAGCGGATGTTGACCTTGGTCGAGTGCGCGAAGCCGCCGGCGCGCAGGGCTTCGGTGACCGAGAGGTACGCATCGGGCAGATCGATGTACTTGCCCACGAGGGCGATCGTCACTTCGCCCTTCGGGTGGTGCACGGCGTCGAGCACGGGCTGCCACGCGGTCCAGTCGACATCGCCCGCGCGCTCGTCGAGCCCGAGGTGCTCGATGATGGTGCGGTCGAGCCCCTGATCGTTGAGCAGCTGCGGCAGATCGTAGATGCTCGGAACGTCGATCGCGTTCACGACCGCGTCCTCGTCGACGTCGCACATGAGCGCGATCTTGCGCAGGTTGTCGTCGGTCACGGGTCGGTCGCTGCGGAGCACGAGCGCGTCGGGCTGGATGCCGATCGAGCGGAGCGCCGCGACGGAGTGCTGCGTGGGCTTCGTCTTCTGCTCGCCCGATGCGCCCATGAACGGCACGAGGGAGACGTGCACGAAGAAGACGTTCTGGCGACCGAGCTCGTGGCGCACCTGCCTGGCGGACTCGAGGAAGGGCTGCGACTCGATGTCGCCGACGGTGCCCCCGACCTCGGTGATGATCACGTCGGGCTGCGGCCGCTCATCGGCCTGCAGCCGCATGCGCCGCTTGATCTCGTTGGTGATGTGCGGGATGACCTGGACGGTGTCCCCGAGGTACTCGCCGCGTCGCTCCTGGGCGATGACGGTCGAGTAGATCTGGCCGGTCGTGACGTTCGCGGCGCGCGACAGCTCGATGCCGAGGAAGCGCTCGTAGTGCCCGATGTCGAGATCCATCTCGGCGCCGTCGTCCGTGACGAAGACCTCTCCGTGCTGGAAGGGGTTCATCGTCCCCGGGTCGACGTTCAGGTACGGGTCGAGCTTCTGCATCACGACGCGCAGGCCGCGCGCGGTGAGCAGGTTGCCCAGGCTCGCAGCGGTCAATCCCTTGCCGAGAGAGGAGACGACACCCCCCGTCACGAAGATGTGCTTGGTCGTCCTGGTCTGGTCCGCGCGCTGCTCTGGTTCCACGGGCTTCGATCCTATCAGTTGATTCCTGGCACGGCGAGCGGGTCCCGCTAGCGCTGTTCTTGTCGGGGCACCCAGACCTGCCGGATGACCATGAGCACCGCGGCCGTGACGGGGATCGCGATGAGCGCGCCGAGCAGGCCCAGGAGCGTGCCGCCCGCGAGCGCCCCGATGACCACGAGCGCTCCGGGAACCGACACGGCGCGATTCATGATGCGCGGGGTGAGCAGGTACGACTCGACCTGCATGTAGATCAGGTAGTACCCGACCGCGATGATCGCGACCACGGGAGACTGGAAGAGCGAGACGACGCCGACCAGGACGGTCGCGAGCACAGACCCGATGAGCGGGATCAGCGCGAGGAAGAAGACTCCGACCGCCACGAGACCGGCGAACGGCACTCCGACGATCGACATCATGACGAAGCCGAGCACGGCGTTGGTCAGGGCGAGGATGACCATGCCGTTCACGTACCCGCCCACCGACTTGGTGACCTGCTCGGTGATGTCCATCACCTTCGCCCGGCCGGAGTTGGGCACGAGCGAGTAGAAGGCGCGCTTGATGCTGCGCAGCGACGCGAGGAAGTAGAGCGACAGGATCAGCACGATCAGACCGGCGGTCAAGCCGTTCGCGATGCCGATCCCCGCCTGCCAGACGCCGCCGGCGACCTGCGCCCAGTTGCCCGGGTTGCTCACCAGGTCCTGTCCGGTCTTGAGCAGCCCGTCGAGGTCGACGTACTCGCCGAAGTTGCGCTGCAGGTCGCCGAACCAGCCCTGGCCGGTGATCTCCCGGAAGAGCCTCGGGGCGCTCTGCACGAGCAGCGCCACCTGGTTCGAGATCATCGGGATGATGATGGCGAGCAGCGTGCCGATGACGAGCACGAAGCCGCCGAACACCACGGCGATGCCCAGCGGGCGGGACAGGCCGCGCCGCTCGAACGCGCGCACGACCGGGTCGAGGCCGAGCGCCACGAAGAGCGCCGCCACGACGTACATGATGATCGTGCTGAGCTGGCCGACGATGCCGCCGAACAGCATCGCGACCAGCACCCCGAGCGTGACCGTGAACCCGACCTGGAACGGGGCACGGACGACGAACTCGCGGGGCGGCGTCTTCGCACGCTCCTCGCGTGCGTCGACCGCCGCCTCTCGGGCGTTGCGGTACATCTCGCGCGTCGCCGCGTCCATCTGCTCGAGATCGGCGTGCACGACATCCGGGTGCTCTTCGAGGTACGCGGCGCGCGCCGCAGCCTCGTCCACTCCCGGGTCGTTCCCCTCGCGCCTCGCCCTGCGGCCGAACATCTTCACCATGCTGGCGAGAGTAGCACCAGCGTCGGACACCGCGGGGCCGCGGCCGTCGGCGCGCTAGTCTGGGGGCCTCGCGGGCGAACGGCCCGACGCACCCCGGAGGAGATCACGGTGACCCCAGCGAATCGGCAGACGACGGCCGGGGGCTCCCCGTACCGCGCGGAACCGACGGTGCTCGCGACGCTGCGGTCCCCGCGCGCGCTCACCCGCGAGGCGCTCGCAGGTCTCGTGGTGGCCCTCGCGCTCATCCCCGAGGCGATCTCGTTCTCGATCATCGCCGGGGTCGATCCCAGGGTCGGCCTCTTCTCGTCCTTCATCATGGCGGTGACCATCGCGTTCGTCGGGGGACGGCCGGCGATGATCAGCGCGGCGACCGGGGCCGTCGCGCTCGTCATCGCGCCCGTCTCCCGCGAGCTCGGCTTCGACTACTTCATCGCCACGGTGCTCCTCGCAGGGGTCTTCCAGATCCTGCTCGGCGCGCTCGGCGTCGCGCGACTCATGCGCTTCATCCCGCGCAGCGTGATGGTGGGCTTCGTGAACGCCCTCGCGCTGCTCGTCTTCGCCGCGCAGTTCCCGCATCTCATCGGGGTGCCCTGGCTCGTCTATCCGCTCGTCGCCGGCGGTCTGCTCCTGCTCGTCGTGCTGCCCCGGCTCACGCGCGTCGTTCCGGCCCCCCTCGTGACGGTCGTCGTCGTCACGACGGTCTCGGTGGCGTTCGCGATGCACGTGCCGACCGTCGGGGATCAGGGCGAACTGCCGAGCAGCCTGCCCGAGTTCTTCCTGCCCGACGTGCCGGTCACGTGGGAGACCCTCCGCCTCATCGCCCCGTACGCGCTCGGCATGGCCCTGGTGGGATTGATGGAGACGCTGCTCACGGCGAAGCTCGTGGACGACATCACCGACACGCGCTCGAACAAGACGCGCGAGTCGTGGGGCCAGGGCGTCGCGAACATCGCCTCGGGCCTCTTCGGCGGCATGGGCGGATGCGCCGTGGTCGGCCAGACCATGATCAACGTGAAGGTCTCGGGAGCGCGCACGCGCATCTCGACATTCCTCGCCGGGGCGTTCCTGCTCGTGCTCGTCGTAGCGCTGGGCGACCTCGTCGCCGTCATCCCGATGGCGGCGCTCGTGGCGGTGATGATCGTCGTGTCCGCCACCACGTTCGACTGGCACTCGGTGAGCCCGTCCACGCTGCGACGGATGCCGTTGAGCGAGACGCTCGTCATGATCTCGACCGTCGTCGTGGTGCTCGCGACGAGCAACCTGGCGATCGGCGTCGTGTTCGGCGTGGTCGTCGCCTCCGTCCTCTTCGTCAGGCGCGTCGCGCGGGTCGTCACCGTCGACCGCGAGCTGGTCAGGATCGACGGGGCCGACGCGGCGCGCTACACCGTGAACGGCGAGCTGTTCTTCGCGTCGAGCAACGAGCTCACGACGCTCTTCGACTACGCAGGCGATCCCGAGCGGGTGATCATCGACCTCACGCGGTCGCACATCTGGGACGCATCGACCGTCGCGGCGATCGACGCGATCGAGACCAAGTACGCGAAACACGGAGCCGCGGTCGAGTTGATCGGCATGAACGACGTCACCGCGACCTTCCACTCCCGGCTCAGCGGCGAGCTCGGCTCCGTCTGAGCCCGCGTCGCGAGCGGATCAGTCGCGCAGCGCGAGCAGTTCGGCCGCGTGTTCGAGCGCGCTCTCCGAGTCGCTCAGACCCGAGAGCAGGCGCGCCATCTCGGCGAGCCTGGCGTCCCCGTCCAGCCGCCGGCAGCTGCTCTCCGTGAACCCTCCGGAGGAGTCCTTCACGACCTGCAGGTGATTGCCCGCGAAGGCCGCCACCTGCGCCAGATGCGTGACGACGATCACCTGCGACGTGCGCGCGAGCCGGGCGAGCCTGCGCCCGATCTCGATCGCAGCGGCGCCGCCCACGCCGGCGTCGACCTCGTCGAAGACGAAGGTCGGCACCGGGTCGACCGCCGCGACCACGACCTCCAGGGCGAGCATCACGCGCGAGAGCTCTCCGCCCGAGGCGGTCTTCGCGATCGGCCGGGGCTGCGAGCCGGGGTGCGGCGCGAGCAGCAGCTGCACCTCGTCCCCGCCCGACGAGCCGAGGCGTTCGATCGGGGTCACCCGGACGACGAACTCGGCGTCAGGGAGCGCGAGATGCCCGAGCTCTGCGGTGACGGCCGCGGAGAGGCGCAGGGCGGCCGCGGTCCGCAGCTCGTGCAACCGGTCCGCGAGGGCGCGCTCGCGCTCCGTTTCCGCCGCGAGGCTCGCGGCGAGCGCGTCGATCGTCTCGTCGTCCCCCTCGAGCTCGGTGAGCCGTCGGGAGGCCCCCTCCGAGTAGGCGACGACGGCGGCGGCGTCCGGTCCGTAGAGCCTGAAGAGCGCGGTGAGCGCGGCCAGGCGCTCGTTCGCTCCGGCGAGCTCCCCGGGGCCCTCCTGGTCGAGGTCGTCGGCGTAGGCCGCGAGCTCCCGCGCCGCGTCGGCGATCTGGAAGCTCACCCCGCGCAGGGTCTCCGCGAGCCCGGCGAGCGCCTCGTCGTGCGAGGCGACCCGCTCGAGCTCGCGCACGGCCTCGTCGACGAGACCGCCGGCATCGCGCCGCATCGGGTCGTCGGACTCGCTCGAGAGCGCCTCGTGCGCCCCCGAGGTCGCCGACCGGAGCTCCTCGACGTTGCTGAGACGCTCGATGCGTCTGGCCAGCTCGTCCTCCTCGCCGGCCTGGGGATCCACCGCGGCGATCTCGTCGAGCTCGGCGCGCAGTCGCACGGCCTCCGCGGCCCGCTCGTCGCGTGCGTTGGTCAGCTCCGCCACGCGCGCAGCGAGCTCCTGACGCGCGCGGTGCGCCTCGCGGTACTCCGCGAGCAGGGCGGCGATCTCATCGCCGCCGAAGCGGTCGAGCGTGTCGCGCTGCGCCGCGGCCGACTTCAGTCGGAGCTGCTCCGACTGTCCGTGCACCGCGAAGAGCCGTTCGGCGAGCCGGCCGAGACTGCCGACAGGCGCCGCCGTGCCGCCCACGCTCGCACGGCTGCGCCCCTCTGCGTTCACCGTGCGGCTGAGCACGAGCTCCCCGTCCTCGATCCCGCCTCCGAGCTCCTCGACGAGGTCCACGACCGCGGGGTCGGCGGTCCGCACGATGCCGCCCACGCGCGCCTGATTCGCTCCGGTGCGCACGGCCCCGGCGTCGCTGCGCTCCCCCATGAGCAGGCCGAGCGCGCTCACGACCATGGTCTTCCCCGCGCCCGTCTCCCCCGTGATCGCGGTGAAGCCGGCTCCGAGCGGCAGCGTCGCATCCGCGATCACTCCGAGGTCGCGGATCCTCAGTTCCTCGATCATGAGCGGGCATCCTCCTCGCGTCGTGCACCCCGCCACCCCGAGGTCGGCAGGTGGAACTTCCGCACGAGACGATCGGAGAACACGCCGGCATCGAGGCGCGCGAGCCGGACCGACGAGGTCGAACGGCTCGCGGTGACCACCGAGCCCGCGGGCAGTTCCGTGCGGCGACGGCCGTCGCACCAGAGCACCCCCGGCCCGATGTTCTCGGGCAGGATCCGCACGCTGAGCTCGGAATCGGTGCCCGTGACGAGCGGTCGATCGAACAAGGCGTGCGCCGCGATCGGCACGAGCAGCATCGCCTGCACGCTCGGCCACACCACGGGACCGCCCGCGGAGAACGCGTACGCGGTGGACCCCGTCGGGGTCGCGAGCACGACGCCGTCGCACGCGAACGAGCTCACCGGCAGCCCGTCGACCCCGATCTCGACCTCGAGCATCCTGCGCCGCTTCTCGACGCTCGCCTCGTTGAGCGCCCAGGTGCCGGCGATGACCTCGCCGTTGCAGGTGGCCGTGACATCGAGGGTCAGCCGCTCCTCGACCGTGTAGTCCCCGCTCAGGACCCGCTCGAGCGTCGTGGCGAGGTCGAAGCTCTCCATCTCGGCGAGGAATCCGACGTGTCCGAGATTCACGCCGACGATCGGGCACTCCGAGCCGCGCAGCAGCTCCGCGGCCCGCAGGATCGTCCCGTCGCCGCCGAGCACGATCGCGACCTCGAGATCGGCGAGCTCCACGCCGTCGCCGAGTTCCGCGGTGGACTCGATGTCGATGTGCGGTGCGAACTCCCTGCGGTCCTGCGCGTCGAGCACGGGAACGACGCCGGCAGCGAGCAGCGATGAGACCGCGTCGACCGTCGCAGCAACGGCCTCGTCGCGGTGGGTGTGCGACACCACGAGAATGTACCGGCTCTCCGTGCTCCGCTCCGTCATCTCGACGCTCCTTCCGACATCCGCTCGGGTTCCTCCCGGGATCCACCGGGGGCCGACGTTCCGCCCGTGGCCGGCGCGGACGCGGCCTCCGAGACGAGCTGGGCGATCCGCTCGTCCCATTCTGTCGGATCCCCGGAGCCGCCGCGCTGGAAGTGGACCAGGAACTCCCGATTGCCCGCCCCGCCCGCGATCGGGGAGGCGTCGAGCCCGCGCGCGCCGAACCCGTGGCGCGTCGCAGCGGAGAGCACGAGGCGGATCGCCTCGGCCCAGAGGCCGGGATCGGTGACCACGCCATCGCGCACCCGGCCGACCTCGAACTGCGGCTTGATGAGGAGCACGAGGTCGGCCCCAGGAGCCGCGACCCGCGCGATCGCCGGGAGGATCAGCGTCAGGGAGATGAACGACAGGTCGGCCACGACGAGGCCGGGCGGCTCGTCGACGCCCGTGCGCTCCGCCAGCGCGTCTGCATCGAGCTCGCGCGCGTTCCATCCCTCGACGAGCCGCACCCGCGCGTCCGAACGCAGCTCGTCGACGATCTGGTCGCGCCCCACGTCGATCGCCAGCACCGCTCGCGCCCCGCGCTCGAGCAGCACCTGGGTGAACCCGCCCGTCGACGCGCCCAGATCCATCGCGACCGCGTCGGACGGGTCGATGCCGAAGCGGTCGAGGCCGGCGATGAGCTTGTGGGCGGCGCGGCTCACGTAGTGGTCGTCGCCCGAGACCTCGATCCGGGATCCGGCCGCGACCCGCGCCCCGGCCTTCGTCGCGATGGCGCCGTCGACCCGCACGCCGCCCGACGCGATCAGCTCAGCGGCTCGGCTGCGGGAGCGCGCGAGCCCCGCCTCGGCGAGGACGCGGTCGAGGCGCGCGGGCGCGCCGGTCCAGGTCGCGCCGTGCGAGGCGTCATTCACCACTGCGATCGCTCCGCTGGAGTTCGACCAGCAGCTCGTCGTGCAGCTGCTCGAGCAGTGCGGCACGGTGCGCCAACGGCTCGGCCTCGATCAGCTCGAGCCTCCCGAGCAGCCCGTCCGCATCGGACTCCGTTCCGGGCCGGGGCGCGGCTTCGGCCGCGCGGTGCTCGAGTTCGTTCATGCGACCAGCCTAGCCGCCGCCTCCGACGTCGAGGATCGAGTCGCGCGACCGCCCGGCATGTCGTATGGGATCGGCGATCCGTATGGCGGATCCGGCGGGAACCGGCATACGAATCGCCGATCGCATATCTTCGGGTCAGCCCCAGTGATCCTCGTACAGGATCTCGGGGACCTTCAGACCGTAGATGGCGAGGCCCGAGGCCCAGATCGCCGCGCACCCGGCTCGCAGGAGGTCCAGCGGGGCCTCCCCCTCCTGCACCACCGTGACGACGTGGCCGTCCATCCGCACGCGCGCGGCACCGACCTGCGCGGCACCGTCCTTGCCGAAGGTCGTGCGCGGATACGGCTCGCCGAGCTCAGCGAGGGTCGCGACGATGTAGTCGGGCTGCATGTCCCGCGATGCCGCGACGAGCTGCTTCGGGCGGTCGACGCCCGTGAGCACGTGCAGCGCGGGGATACCGGCAGCGCGCGCTCCCTTGATGTCGGTGTCGAGGCGATCACCGATCATGAGCGCGTCGCGGGTGCCGAAGCGCGCGAAAGCGGCTTCGAAGATCGGCGTCTCGGGCTTGCCCGCGAACACCGGAAGCCGCTGCACCGCGGTGTGCACCGCCGAGACGAGCGTGCCGTTGCCCGGCGCCAGGCCGCGCGCGACGGGGATCGTCCAGTCCGTGTTCGTGGCGATCCAGGGCAGCGGGTCGCGCCCCGGCTGCTCCGCGAGCGCGAAGGCTGCCTCGGCGAGGTGGGTCCACCCGACCTCGGGGGCGAAGCCCTGCACGACCGCCGCGGGATCGTCTTCGGCGCTCCGCGTCGAGACGAAGCCCGCCTTGTGCAACTCATCGATGAGGCCGTCGCCGCCGACCACGAGCACCGTGGAGCCGACGGGAACGGTCTCAGCCAGCAGTGCCACCGCCGCCTGGGGTGACGTCACGACGTCCGAGGCCGCGGCGCGCAGGCCGAGGCTGCGCAGATGCGCTGCGACCGTCTCATCCGTACGCGAGGCGTTGTTCGTGATGTACGCGAGCCGGGCCGACTCGGACGCCAGATTGAGCTGTTCGACGGCACCCGGGATCGCCTCGGGGCCGCGGTAGACGACCCCGTCGAGATCGGCGAGGAGCAGGTCCCGACCGGTGACCGGTGCAGGGCCGAACCCGCCGTGGCGCTTCCCGAAGATCCCCATCAGCGGTCCTCGCCGGACGAGCGGTCCCCCTCGTCGCCGAGGCCGGCCTCGGCGAGCAGCTCGTCGACCTCGGCCTCGATCTCCTCCTGGAAGCTCAGGGAAGCCGGCTCCGGAACGACGTCCGCGTGCTCCGCGGGCGCCGCGTCCTCCGACGCGGGTGCGGGACCGGAATCGCCCGATGCATCGCCCGCGGGCACCGGCTCGTCGCGCTGCGCCGAATCGTCTGCATCGCCGACGGGCGCCGGTTCGATCGACGACGCCTCCTCGACGATCTCGGTCTCGGGGACCTCGAACACCTCGAGCTCGTCGTGTCCGCCGACCAGTTCCTGCAGCGCGTTCGCGGCGTGCCGCGCGTGACGCTCCCACTGCGCAGCTTCGACGTCGCGCCCCAGGTCCTCGAGCACCGCGGCGTAGGCGCCGAAGAGGTCAGGGCTCCAGGAGAACGCCTTGCGCGGGTTCAGTTCGGGGATCTCGAGCTCGAAGAGCGCCTGCTGGGTCTGCCCCAGGTCGAGGCGTGCGCCGGACATCGCGATGGCGAGGTGCACGCGCTCCTCGGTTTCCAGGGTCTTCGCGTCGACCGCGAGGCCCGTTTCGATCCCCTTCTCGGGGCGCCCGAGGCCGCGTTCGCAGTCCACCATGAGCGCGACGTGACCGACCTGACCGCTGATCCGTCGGTGGGTGCGCAGCTCGCGCAGGGCGAGCGCGAAGTCGCCCGTGCGGTAGGCGGTGATCGCGAGGGTCTCGCGCGCCACCGGGATCCTGCCGGCGCGACGACTCGCCGACAGCGCATGCTGATGCGCGAGCTCGGGATCGTCGTCGATGAGCATCGCGACCATCGCGAGGTGCCGGGCGACGCGCTCCTGCACGTCGGCCTGCAGCGTCTTGAGCTCATTGCGGGCGGCCGGATGCAGATCCTTCGCCTGCACGTCCTCGGGGATCACCGGGTCGTTGTGATCGGCGCGCACGGGCCGCAGCTGGTGCTGCAGACGCTCGGCCTCCGTGTACTCGCGCGCCTGCCCGCCCCGATCGCTCCTGCCGCCGCCGCGGGTACCCCCGCGTACGCGTTCGGGCCCGGAGTCGCGCCCGCCGAAACGCCGCTCTCCCCCTCGGGCATCGCGGTCGCCGCCACGTGAGTCGCGGTCTCCCGAGCTCCGCTGCGGACGCCGGTCATCGCCGTCCCGACGCGGACGCCGATCGTCGCGGTCGAACTCGCGGCGCGGCCGGAAGCCCCCCTCACGGCGGTCGCCGCCATCGCGGCGCGGCCGCCGATCGTCGCCGTCGCGACGCGGCCGGAAACCGCCCTCACGCCGGTCATCGCCATCACGGTCCGGACGCCGATCGTCGCGGTCGAACTCGCGGCGCGGCCGGAAGCCCCCCTCACGGCGATCATCGCCATCGCGGCGCGGCCGCCGGTCATCGCCGTCGCGACGCGGCCGGAAACCGCCCTCACGCCGATCATCCCCATCCCGGCGCGGACGCCGATCGTCGCCGTCTCGGCGCGGCCGGAAACCGCCCTCACGCCGATCATCGCCATCCCGGCGCGGACGCCGGTCATCGCCATCTCGGCGCGGCCGGAAACCGCCCTCACGCCGGTCATCGCCGTCTCGGCGCGGCCGGAAACCGCCCTCGCGGCGGTCGCCGCCGGAGCGATGCTGACGCGAGTCGTCGCGCTGGTTCCGGGGACCGCGGTCGTCGCGATCGTCTCGACGGGGTCGATCGTTCATGGGGTCCTCCCGGAAAGCAGCGCTGTGAAAATATGAGTCTATAAACTGGTTGAGGGTCGTGGAGTGGTGTACCACCAACCCTGGCGATACCCCATCAACTCCACGACCCTCACAAAAGGTGTCCGGCGGTGTCCTACTCTCCCACGAGGTCCCCCTCGCAGTACCATCGGCGCTGTCAGTCTTAGCTTCCGGGTTCGGAATGTGACCGGGCGTTTCCCTGACGCTATAACCACCGTAACTCTATCAACTTCACCCACCCCCACCCCC
>NZ_QYAB01000001.1:951161-2226772 GCF_016758175.1 Leucobacter zeae | reverse complement strand
ATGTGGAAGCATAGTAATGTGTGGAGCTGACTGGTACTAATAAGCCGATGACTTGACTTTATCCCAAATGTGTTTTGGGGCATGAGTGTTTGTGTGTAACGATGTTCGCGTCCGCTTTGTGGTTCCCAACTGATGGCCACACCCTGTGCTCTCCTTTGTGGGGGTGGGGGTGGGTGAAGTTGATAGAGTTACGGTGGTTATAGCGTCAGGGAAACGCCCGGTCACATTCCGAACCCGGAAGCTAAGACTGACAGCGCCGATGGTACTGCGAGGGGGACCTCGTGGGAGAGTAGGACACCGCCGGACACCTTTTCAGAAAGGCTCTTCCGAGAGGACCCGACCAGTGGTGGTCGGGTGCTCACGGGAGAGCCTTTCGCGTTTCTCGGGGCGCGCCGGCAGCTCCCGCAGCCTGGTCGAGCGTGCACGTTCCCGCGCGGGTCGAGTGGGCCGGGGGAGGCCCGTTCCGGTAGACTGGTGGGCATACGAGAGAGCACACCGAACGCGACGAAAGCTGGCTGCCTATGGGGACGTTGATGGGCCTATTGCTCGTCCTCGCGCTCCTCTCGCTCCTCGTTCATCCGCTCGTCAAGGTCGTCGGCCGACGTTCCCTGCTCGCGCTCTCGGCCGCGATGTTGGCGGCGTTCGTCGTGGTGCTCATCGCCGCGCTGCCGGTCTTCGGGGGAGTGCCGCTCCTCGAATCGCACGAGTGGATCCCTCAGCTGCAGATGTCGCTGTCGCTCAGGCTCGACACGCTCTCGGCGCTCTTCGCTCTGCTCGTGACGGGCGCCGGCGCACTCGTGCTGCTCTACTGCGCGAGCTATTTCGACGCGTCCGACGCCGCACTTCCCCGGTTCGCAGCGGTGTTCATGGGGTTCGCGACGTCGATGCTCGGATTGGTGCTCGCCGACGACGTGTACCTGCTCTTCATCTTCTGGGAGGGCACGACGGTGTTCTCCTTCCTGCTGATCGGGCACGTCACCCGGTTGAGGACCGCTCGCGCGGCTGCGCTCCAGGCGCTCATGGTCACGACCCTCGGCGGTCTGGCGATGCTCGTCGGATTCGTGCTGCTCGCGCGTGCGGCGGGGAGCTCGCTGCTGTCGGACATCGTCGCTGATCCGCCGAGCGGGCCGCTCGCGACCACCGCCGTGTTCCTGATCCTCGCCGGCGCGCTCTCGAAGTCGGCCATCTTCCCCTTCCACTTCTGGCTGCCTGGCGCCATGGCGGCTCCGACTCCGGTCAGCGCGTACCTGCACGCCGCAGCGATGGTGAAGGCCGGGGTCTACCTGATCCTCCGGATGAGTCCCGGCTTCAGCGATGTCATCGGGTTCCGGGAGACGCTGGTCGTGCTCGGGGCGATCACGATGCTCAACGGCGGTATCCGAGCGCTCAAGCAGTTCGACATCAAGCTCATCGTGGCGCATGGAACGGTGAGCCAACTCGGATTCCTCGTGATGGTCATCGGCGTGGGCGACCCGCGCGCTTCACTCGCCGGCCTCGCGCTGCTCTTCGCGCACGCGTTGGCGAAGGCGCCGCTCTTCCTCGCGGTCGGCATCATCGATCACGCGACCGGCACTCGCGACCTGCGCCGCCTCAACGGGGTCGGCAGACGGATGCCGGCCGTCGCGGTCATCACGACGCTCGCCGCGCTCTCCATGGCGGGCGCGCCGCCGTTCTTCGGGTTCGTCGCGAAGGAGTCGGCGTTCACGGAGATGCTCGCCATCGGAACGCCGATCGCGTCCGTCGTCTTCGTCGTCTCGATGCTCGGCAGCCTCCTCACCGTGGCCTACATGGGTCGCTTCCTCTGGGGTGCTTTCGCGGAGAAGGCGAGCGCCGTCGAGTGCGCTGTCGGTCATCGGCCGGGCTGGCGGATCTGTATCGCCCCCGCCATCTTCTCGGTGCTCGCGCTCGCCTGCGGTCCGTTCGGGTACGCGCTCGATCCGCTGCTCCAGGCCGCGATCGGCGATCGTCCCTTCGCCGGAGCCCCCGATGCCGGGCCCGCGGAGCACCTGGCGCTCTGGCACGGGCTCACGCCGGCGCTCGGCGCATCGGTGGTCGTGCTCCTGCTCGGCGGCCTGCTCGCCCTCATGCTGGTGCGCAGGCAGCGACCGCTGCCGACGGTGTCCGAGCGATTCTCTGCCTCGCACGCGTACTGGGTCGTGACCCACTGGGTCGATTCTCTCGCGGTGCGGGTCACCTCGCTGACCCAGCGCGGCTCCCTGCCCTTCTACCTCGCGGTCATTCTCATCGTCGTCGTCGCGGCGCTCGGGGGCGGACTCGTCGCGGCCGACCAGTGGCCCGAGCGCATCGAGTTCTTCAGCTCGCCCGTGCAGATCCCGATCGCGGTCGTGATGATCGTGGCCGCCCTCTTCGCTATCCGAGCGAAGACGCGCTTCCAATCGGTCGTGCTGGTCGGCGTCACGGGATACGGGATGGCTGCGATCTTCGCGATGCACGGTGCTCCGGATCTCGCGCTGACACAGGCGCTCGTCGAGACCGTCACGATGATCGCCTTCGTGCTCGTGATCCGCCGCCTGCCGCAGCGGTTCGGCGCTCGCGCCGCTGTGCGACGCCGCTGGATCCGCGCCGTGATCGGCGCTGCGGTCGGGCTCGTGCTCGGCGCACTCGCCGTGGTCGCGCTCGGCGCTCGCATGGCGGATCCGATCTCGCTCGAGATCCCCGGCCTGGCCTACTCCGGGGGGCACGGGAGCAACGCCGTCAACGTGATGCTCGTCGACATCCGCGGGTGGGACACGATGGGCGAGCTCTCGGTGATCCTCGCGGCGGCGACGGGCGTCGCCTCGCTCGTGTTCCTGAAGACCCGCGCCGACCTGCGTCCGAAGCTCCGGCGCAAGGACGCCCGGTCCCAGGCGCAGGAGCATCTGCTGCGGATCGCGGATCCTGAGCATCCGGCCAGCCGGGTCTCGTGGCTGCTCGCGGGCCGCCACCTGAGCCCGAACCGGCGTTCGATCCTGCTCGAGGTCGTGGTGCGGCTGCTGTTCCACAGCCTCATCATCCTGTCCGTCTACCTGCTGCTGACCGGGCACAACACCCCGGGAGGCGGATTCGCAGGCGGACTGGTCGCCGGTCTCGCGCTCGTCGCGCGCTATCTCGCAGGCGGACGGCACGAGCTGAGCGCGACGGTCCCGCTCGACGCCGGACGCATCCTCGGCACGGGGCTCGCCCTCGCGGTGTCGATGGCGCTGCTCCCCATGCTCTTTGGCCAGTCGGCGCTCGCCTCGGCCTGGGTCGATGTCGACCTCGGACCGTTCGGCACGCTACCGCTCGTCACCTCGACCCTGTTCGACATCGGCGTGTATCTCGTCGTGTTCGGGCTCATCCTCGATGTGCTGCGGAGCCTCGGTTCCGAGATTGATGAGCACGAGGAGGCCGATGTGGCCGCGTTCGAGGAAGAGGAGGCCGCTCGATGACCATGCCGCTCGTCCTCGTCGCCGTGATGGTCGTGCTCTACGCCTGCGGGGTGTACCTGATGCTCGACCGTACGCTGACGCGGATCCTGCTCGGGTTCCTGCTCGTCGGCAACGCGACGAATCTGCTGATCTTCCTGATGTCCGGCTCGTTCGGCGTCGCCCCGCTCTTCGGCAACGGCTCCGCCGAGGAGATGAGCGACCCGCTCCCGCAGGCCTTCATCCTCACGGCGATCGTCATCACCTTCGGCGTGAGCGCGTTCCTGCTCGCGCTGATCTACCGCTCCTGGCGCCTCGTGCAGCGCCTCGACGAGACCCAGGGGGACTCCGTGGTCGACGACGAGGCCGATCTCGAGATCTCCTTCACCGAGGCGCTGTCCGCCGACGAGGTGCTCGACGAGGACCTCGAGGTCACTCCCGAGACGGCCGACGACGCTGAGGTCACGGACGACATGCTCGAGGTCGACGAGGAGCGCCGCTCCGCGCAGCGGGTCGCCGCGCTGCGCGAGCAGGCGGCACGAGACGCCGACGACGCCCGCGACGGACGGGGGGACCGACGATGACCGTCCTCGTTCCGCTCGTGGTGCTGATCCCGCTCGTCGGCGCCGCCATCGCCCTGGCCGTCCCCGGCCACCGGAAGCTGCAGCAGGGCATCACGCTCGCCGCGCTGAGCCTCGTCCTCGCGCTGAGCGGCGCCCTGATGTGGGCGGTCGACGCGCACGGCACGCAGGTGATGGAGGTGGGCGGCTGGGCCGCGCCGTTCGGGATCGCGCTCGTCGTGGATCGCGTGTCGGCGCTGATGCTCGCGGTCTCGTCGGTGGTGCTGCTCGGCGTCTTCCTGTTCTCGATCGGCCAGGGCCTCGCCGACGGCGACGAGGATACGCCCGTCTCGATCTACTATCCGACCTACCTCGTGCTCGGCGCTGGCGTGTTCAACGCGTTCATCGCGGGCGACCTCTTCAACCTCTACGTGGGCTTCGAGATCCTGCTGGTGGCGAGCTACGTGCTCATCACCCTCGGCGGGACGACGCAGCGCATCCGTGCCGGAGTCACGTACGTGGTCGTCTCGCTCGTCTCGTCCATCCTCTTCCTCGCGACGATCGGACTCATCTACGGCGCGACCGGCACGGTGAACATGGCGCAGCTCACGGTCCGCATCGCCGAGCTGCCGAGCGAGATGCAGCTGCTGCTCAACCTCGCGCTGCTCATCGCGTTCGGGATCAAGGCGGCCGTGTTCCCGCTGTCGTTCTGGCTGCCCGACTCCTATCCGACGGCGCCGGCGCCGGTGACGGCGGTGTTCGCCGGCCTGCTCACCAAGGTCGGCGTCTACGCGATCATCCGCACGCAGACCCAGCTGTTCCCCGAATCGAGCGTCGACGGACTGCTCCTCGTCATCGCCGGACTCACGCTGCTCGTCGGCATCCTCGGAGCGGTGTCGCAGCTCGACATCAAGCGACTCCTGTCGTTCACCCTGATCAGCCACATCGGGTACATGATCTTCGGCATCGCTCTGGCGAACGCGGCCGGCTTCGCAGCCACGATCTTCTACATCGCCCATCACATCATCGTGCAGACGACCCTGTTCCTCGCGGTCGGCCTCATCGAGCGGCAGGGCGGCACGACGTCGCTCTCCGACCTCGGCGGCATGCTGCGACGGGCCCCGCTGATCGGGGTGCTGTTCTTCATCCCGATGCTCAATCTCGGCGGGATACCGCCGTTCTCGGGCTTCATCGGCAAGATCGGTCTGTTCACGGTGGCGGCCGAGATCGCGTCTCCTGGCGCCTACTGGCTCATCGGCATCGGAGCGCTGGTGTCGCTGCTCACGCTCTACGCGCTGGCGCGCGCGTGGGTGCTCGCCTTCTGGCGTCCGATCCGCACCTCCGATGCGGGCGACGCGCCGACGGCTCCGCTGCCGAGCCCGGAGGCGCAGATGCTGCGTGCGCGCGAGGAGGCGCTCATCGAGCAGTTGACGGATGCCCCCGACGCCAGGCCGCTGCAGGAGCAGAAGCAGACGCCCAAGCTCATGTTCGCCGCGACCGCTGCGATGGTGGGTGTGAGCCTCGCGCTCACGGTGTTCGCGGGGCCGCTCTACGCCTACGCGACGCGCGCCGGCGAGGAGATGGCCGCGCCGCGCGACATGGTCGAGCTCGTACTGGGGGACACCCCTGGCCAGCTCGGCGGCGGCAGCGGGACGACCCGACCGGACGGAGGGGGCGAATGAGCGGCACCGGCACCGGAACGCCCCGCACCGCGCGGAGGCTGGAGTTCGGCGTGCGGTTGCACGAGCTCCCGCTGCTCGTCGGCCTCGTGCTGCTCTGGATGATGCTCTGGCAGGAGGTCTCGCTGCTCTCGGTGGTGAGCGGGTTCGTCGTCGCCATCGTCGTGATGCGCGTGTTCTACCTGCCGCCGGTCGTGCTCGCCGGCCGCTTCAACCCGTGGTTCGCGCTCTGCTATCTGGGCTACTTCGTCTGGCACCTCGCGCTCGCCTCGTGGCAGGTCGCCTGGCTCGCCGTGCGGCCCGGTCCGCCGCCGCGGACCTCGATCATCGGGGTTCGACTGCGTACCCGATCGGATTTCATCCTGACGATGGTGGGCCTGACGATCTCGCTGATCCCGGGATCCCTCGTCGCCGAGGTGGACCGATTCGCCTCGACCCTGTATCTGCACGTCATGAACACGCCGTCGCAGCGCGAGATCACGGCCATGCGGCGCGAAGTGATCCGCATCGAGCGTCTGCTCGTGCGCACGCTCGGGTCGCGCGAGGAGATCGGGAGGCTGCGATGAGCGCTGCGATGACGGTGCTGGTGCTGGCGTCCGGCGCCGGCCTGACCGCGACGGCGGTCGCCGCGATCGTGCGGATCGTCCGGGGGCCGACGATCCTCGACCGCATGGTGGCGTCCGACGTGCTGCTGACCACGCTCATGCTCGCGGTCGGTGCGGACATGGTCGTGCGGGGGCACACCGACAACATCGCGTTGATGACGGTGATCGCCGCGACCGCGACGCTCGCGACGATCGTCGTCGCGCGCTTCGTCAAGCGCCGGGCCGAGCGACCCGTCTCGCCGAATCCGACGAAGGGAGCCGGCCATGTCTGATGCGACGCTGATCGAGCAGCTGCTCGACCTCGCGGCGATGGTCTGCGTGTTCCTCGCCGCGGTGCTCTCGGTGGCCGCCGGGGTCGGACTGCTCCGATTCCCGGACGCCCTCAGCAGGCTCCACGCCGCCACGAAGCCGCAGATCTTCGGCCTGCTGCTGGTGATCCTGGCGATCGCGCTGGACCAGCGTTCGATCCCGACGCTGCTGGCGTTGATCCCGGTCTTCGTCTTCCAATCGCTGACGGCGCCGGCGGCCGCCCACATGGTCGGACGCGCCGCGTACCGTACCGGGCAGATCGATACGGATTCGCTCATCATCGACGAGCTCGGCCCCGCGATCGAGCGCAGCGACACGCTGTAGCGCCGCCTGCGGTCGGCGGGCAGTCGCCCGGCCGCGCGCGGTGCCCACCCGCGCGAGCGCCCGGTCCCTCGTCGATCGGGGGACCGGGCGCTCGCGTCGTTCGGGATCGAGTCGCGGTTACGCGTCCACGAGGTAGCGGCTGTAGGCCGGCACCGTGAGGAAGGTGGGGAAGTCGTCTCCGAGCGCGACGTCGGCGAAGAGCACTGCGGCGTCGTCGAACCGGTCCCCGGAGAAGCGTTCGAAGCCCGCGAGCGACTCGTCCACCAGGCCGGACACCCACTCCCGGGTGATCCGGGTGCCCTCCGCGGTCGACTGATCCTGATGGATCCACTGCCAGATCTGCGAGCGGCTGATCTCTGCGGTCGCGGCGTCCTCCATGAGCCCGTCGATCGCGACCGCGCCGTTGCCGCGCAGCCAGGCCTCGATGTAGCGAAGACCGATCGAGACGTTCTCGCGGACGCCCGCTTCGGTGATGTCGCGCCCGATGCGCACGTCGAGCAGCTGCGCCGCCGTCACTTCGACGTCGTCGCGCTGCCGGTCGACCTGGTTCGGGCGCCCCGCGAGCACCGCGTCGAACTCGGCCTGAGCGACCGGGATCAGGTCGGGGTGGGCCACCCAGGTGCCGTCGAAGCCGTCGCCCGCCTCGCGGCGCTTGTCGGCGCGCACCTTCTCCTCGGCGCGAGCGGTGGCCTCGGGATCCCGGCGGTTCGGGATGAAGGCGCTCATCCCGCCGATGGCGTGCGCGCCGCGCCGGTGGCAGGTCTGCACGAGCAGCTCGGTGTACGCGCGCATGAACGGCACGGTCATCGTGACCTCGCTGCGATCCGGCAGCACGAAGCGCGCGCCGCGGCCGCGGTAGTTCTTGATGATCGAGAAGATGTAGTCCCAGCGGCCGGCGTTGAGGCCGGCGATGTGGTCCCGCATGACGTAGAGGATCTCCTCCATCTCGAACGCAGCGGGCAGGGTCTCGATCAGCACCGTGGCACGGATCGTTCCGTGCGCGAGCCCGAGCGCCTGCTCCGTGTACGCGAAGACGTCGTCCCAGAGCTTCGCCTCCTCGCTCGATTCGAGCTTGGCGATGTAGAAGTACGGGCCGCGCCCTCGGGCCACCAGTTCGCGGGCGTTGTGGAAGGCGTAGAGGCCGAAGTCGACGAGGCTGCCCGACGCCGCGCCGGACTGGCCGTGCGCGTCGACGAACCGGAGGTGCTTCTCGACGAGGTGCCAACCGCGCGGGCGCATCACGATCGTCGGGGTGCGCTCGGCAGTGACGCGGTACTCCTTGCCTTCGGGGCTGGTGTACTCGAGCCGGTCGCGGATCGCGTCGAACAGGGACAGCTGGCCTCCGATCACGTTCCGCCAGGTCGGGCTGGTGGCGTCCTCCTGGTCGGCGAGCCAGACGCGGGCTCCCGAGTTGAGCGCGTTGATCGTCATCTTGGGGTCGGTCGGTCCGGTGATCTCCACGCGGCGGTCCTCCAGGCCCGGTCCGGGGCCGGCGACCCGCCACGAGGCGTCCTCGCGGATGCGACGGGTGTCCTCGCGGAACTTCGGATCGCGTCCGTTGCCGATCTCGTACCGGCGGCGCTGGCGGCCGGCCAGTCGCTCGTGACGACCGCTGGCGAAGCGGTGGTGCAGCTCGGTGAGGAACTCGAGCGCCTCGGGGGTGAGGATCTCGTCGCTGCGGTCGAACGGGCGGCCGAGCACCTCGATGCGCGGGGTGCGGGAGGAGAGGGCGGTCTGCGTGTGCTGCGGGGCCGCCTGCGTGGTGGTCATGATCGGATCCTTACGTCGGGAACGGTGGGGGATACGAATCGCTGCGAACGGTGCCGTCGCGCTTCGCCGTAGTTCCATCCTGGGGGCCTCACGAAGGGCGGAAGCGGTCGATCGGGGTGTGAAATTCCGAAGTTCTTCTGCTTGCCGGAAGAACCGTCCTCTGGCACCATGGGGCTATGACTCCATGGGACAGCTCCGCCGGACCTGCCGCCCCGGCACGCGGCCGCGCGACGGAACCCGAGGGGGAGCACGAGAGCGGGGACGCTCTGACCCTCGGCAGGCGGATCCGGGAGAAGCGCGCGGAACTCGGGATGACGCTCGAGCAGCTCGCCTCGGCGGTCGACCGCGCCCCGTCGCAGCTCTCCGCGATCGAGAACGGCAAGCGCGAGCCGCGGCTCCCGCTCCTGCGCGCGCTCGCGGCCGCGCTCGGCTCGACGGTGGACGAGCTCCTGATCGACGAGGCGCCGAGCGAGCGCGCCGGCCTCGAGATCGCCGTGGAGCGCGCGCAGCGCGGTGCCGTCTTCCGCTCGCTCGGGATCCAGCCGGTACGCGTATCGAAGGCGACGAGCGACGAGACGCTGAAGGCGATCCTCGGGCTGCATCAGGAGGTGGAGCGTCTGCACCGCGAGCGCGCCGCGACGCCCGAGGAGGCGAGGCGCGCGAACACCGAGCTCCGCCGTGAGATGCGGGTCGCGGGCAACTACTACCCCGACCTCGAGCGTGCGGCCTCCGAACTGCTCCGCGGAGTCGGGTACGCCGGCGGGCCGGTGTCGCAGCAGGCGATCGCGAGCATCGCCGAGCGGCAGGGGTTCAGCCTGCACTACGTGCACGATATGCCGCACTCGACGCGCTCGGTGATCGACCGTCGGAACGGGCGCATCTACCTGAGCAGCAATCTCCCGTCGCGCGATGCCCGAGCCCCGATCCTGCGCGCGCTCGCCAGCCTCGTGTGCGGGCACGAGGAACCGCGCAGCTACGCGGACTTCCTGCGCCAGCGGGTCGAGGCGAACTATCTCGCCGGCGCCGTGCTGCTGCCAGAGGAGGCGAGCGTCGAACTGCTCGCCGAGGCGAAGACGCAGCGGCAGATCTCGATGGAGGACCTGCGCGATGCGTTCGGGGTCTCGTACGAGATGGCGGCGCACCGCTTCACCAACCTCGCCACCGAGCGGCTGGGGCTGCAGGTGCACTTCATGAAGGCGCACGAGTCGGGCACGCTCATCAAAGCGTACGAGAACGACGGCGTGCGCTTCCCCTCCGATGCGCTCGGCAACTTCGAGGGTGCGAACGTGTGCCGCAACTGGACCGCGCGCACCGTGTTCGCTCAGCCCGACCGCTTCAACCCATGGTACCAGTACACCGATATGGCGTCGGGCGGCACGTACTGGTGCACGTCCCGCGTGGAGAAGGCGAAGGAGGGGCTGTACTCCGTGAGCGTCGGCGTGCGCTTCGACGACGTGAAATGGTTCCGAGGGCGGGAGACCCGCCACCGCTCGCAGTCCTTCTGCCCCGACGACCGCTGCTGCAGGCAGGCGTCGGGTGAGCTGACGCGGAAGTGGGAGTCGGCGGCGTGGCCCGAGGCGGCGACGCCGACGAGCCTGCTGGCGGCGCTGCCCACCGGGACGTTCCCGGGGGTCGACTCGAACGAGGTGTACGCGTTCCTCGAGTCCCACGAGCGGTGAGGCGAGGTGTGAATTCGCCGCTCGGGATGCGCCGCGCGGTCGCGCTGCGATAGCGTAGAAGAAACGGGCCGATCGGCCCAGAAGTATCCCTCGAGTTTCAGGAATGGGTGAGGACATGGCCGCTGAGAATCATGCCCGTCGCACCGACGACACCGAGGTCCGGGCGACCCAGCAGTTCCGTGAGGATCTCGGGTCGATGATCCGCGCTCGCGCGACGGACCTGACGATCGATGAGCGCGACGCGGTCGAGGCGCTGCCCTCCGGCGCGGCGCTGCTCGTCGTCCGTCGCGGCCCCAACCTGGGTGCCCGGTTCCTGCTCGATCAGGACGTCACCGTCGCGGGCCGCCACCCCGCCGTCGACATCTTCCTCGACGACGTCACGGTGTCCCGCAAGCACGCGGAGTTCCACCGCAGGGGCACCCAGTTCTCCGTCGTCGACCTCGGGTCGCTGAACGGCACGTTCTGCGATGGAACCCGCATCGACGGCGAGGTCCCGCTCGTCGACGGGGCCGAGGTGCAGGTCGGCAAATTCCGCTTCACGTTCTTCGGCTCGCGCTTCGATCTCGAGAGCGCTGCTTGAGATGGCGGCCGCTCAGGCCGGATCGTCCCCCACGGGGCTGCTGAGCATCGGGCAGGTGCTGGCGCGCCTGCAGGACGACTTCGCGGATCTCACCCCGTCGAAGCTCCGCTTCCTCGAGGAGCAGGGACTGGTGACCCCCGAGCGCACGAAGTCGGGCTATCGCAAGTTCTCGCAGCAGCACATCGAGCGGCTCCGACTCATCCTCACCCTGCAGCGCGACCACTACCTCCCGCTCAAGGTGATCGCCGAGGTGCTCGAGGAGATGGACGCCGGCCGGGATCCGGTGATTCCGGGTGCGTCGCCCCGCAACGCGTCGAGCATTCTCGCGCCGAAGCGCGTGCTGAGCGCCGAGGAGCTGCGCCGCACGACGGGTGCGAGCCCCCGCTTCCTCGGAGAGGCGATCGCGGCCGGCCTGCTGCCGGCGGCGGAGGTGTTCCCCCACGATGCCGTCGGTCAGCTCACGGCGCTCATGAAGCTCGCCGAGCGGGGAGTCACCCCGCGCCACCTGCGACCGTTGCGGGTCGCCGCCGAACGCGAAGCCGAGCTGATCGCGCATGCCGTGTCGTCGCGAGGCGTGAAGAACGGCACCCCGCACGGCGCCGAGGACTCGCTCGAGCTCGCGGACTACCTCGACACGGTGCGCTCCGGCGTGTTGCGGAGGCGTTTCGGGGCCCTCTGACGGGTCCGGATCCGCGTGATTTCAACCTTAACCCTCTAGTTGAGGTCGACACGCTGAAATTGAGACGCGGCGGTCGTTGCACGGGGCATGTCCGCTCGGTAGCGTTGGGGGAGTTCGGCCCCCGCATCCGCTGGGTACACGCCGCGGAGAGAGGAACCAGATGGAGCACACAGAGCTGCCGAGCGGCGAGGCTGCGTCTGCATCCGGCGCCCCTTCCGCCGACGCGCGGCCGTCCATCGATGATGCGCTCCTCTTCGACGACGGGCTCCCGAAGCCGAATCAGGACGGCGGGTTCAAGGGTGCGACCGCGGCCAGGGCCGCGGGGATCAGCTATCGGCAGCTCGACTACTGGGCGCGCACGGGGCTCGTCGAGCCGACCGTGCGCGGTGCCAAGGGGTCGGGGTCGCAGCGGCTCTACGGGTTCCGGGACGTGCTCGTGCTCAAGCTGGTGAAGCGCCTGCTCGACACGGGCATCTCGCTGCAGCAGATCCGCACGGCGGTCGCGCAGCTCCACGAGGCAGGCGTGCACGACCTGTCGCGCACCACCCTCATGAGCGACGGCTCGAGCGTCTATCTCTGCACCTCGAACGACGAGGTGATCGACCTCGTGAGCCAGGGTCAGGGGGTGTTCGGCATCGCCGTCGGCAAGGTGCTGCGCGAGGTCGAGTCCTCGCTCGTGGACATGGACGAGCACCGCGAGCAGCAGCAGTCGGACGCCGTCGACGAGCTCGCCGCCAGGCGGAAGACGCGCAAGATCTCCTAGCGCGTGCGCCTGGCGCTCGGCACGAGGGAGAGTCGCAGGGCCCGCGCCGGATGGATTCGGCACGTCGCTGTGCGGCCTCGGGACGACCGGGAGGGGAGCGGTGCCTGGCGGCGGCGCGGTCAGGACTCGTCGGTGACGGTGCCCGCGCTCGGAGCCGGCTTGCCGGCCTTCGCCGCGTCCATGCCCGCCGACCGGAGCACGCGATCGAGCACCTGGTCGAAGTTCGCTGCCATCTCCTGCGAGGCCTCGCCCGGCCAGACGTGCACGGGCTTCGCCGCGCCCGTCGCCTGCTGCAGGGACGTGCGCTCGGGCAGATGCGGGTTGAGCACGAGGGGGCCGAACATCTCGCGCAGCTCGCGGATGCGGAACTGGTGCTCCATCGACTGCGGCTGGGTGCGGTTGATCAGGATGCCGAGCGGCTGGAGGCGCGGGCTGACTCCGCGGCGGATCTCCTCGATCGCGCGCAGCGCGCGGTCCGTTGCGGCGACGGCGAAGAGGCTGGGCTCGGCGACGACGAGCACGCGGTCGCTCGCGGCCCATGCGGTGCGCGTGAGCGCGTTGAGCGAGGGGGCGCAATCGATGAGCACGAGGTCGTACTCGGACTCGACGATGGCGAGCGCCTCCTCGAGCTTCCAGATGTCGCGCGTGGACGGGTGCGGGCCGTCGAAGTTGATCGCGGACGGGCTGCCCACGAGCAGGTCGATCGTGCCGCCCTCGTGGTACTCGCTCCACCCGCTGTGCGCGATGGCGGACCTGACCGTCTTCTCCTTGGGGCTCTCGAGCACATCCGCGATGTTCGCGTAGCCCGAGGGATTCACGGCCAGCCCCGTCGAGACATCGGACTGGGGGTCCAGGTCGACGACGAGCGTTCGCAGACCGCGGGAGAACGCCGCCGAGGCGAGGCCGAGGGTCACGGTCGTCTTGCCGACGCCGCCTTTGAGGGAACTCACGCTCAATACATGCACACGACGAGTTTAGACGATCCGCTCCGGGAACAGGCCGAGGACGTGCCGCGCCCGTCCGCGGCGACCCGGCCAGGCGGCTCGGGTCGGCGCGACGGCGCGGCTTCCCGGGAAGCGATGCGACTGGCGCAGCGGCGCGGAATGCCGCCAGATTCCGGTCGGGATCCTGCCAATCGCGATTCGCGGTGGCAGGCCGAGCGGGCCGCCAGGTATCTTGATATCGAATCACTTCACGGTCTGGGCAACCGCTGATGGGATCTGCAGATCGATTACAGAGAGGTACTTCCGTAATGTTCAAGAAGGTTCTGGTTGCCAATCGCGGCGAGATCGCGATCCGTGCGTTCCGTGCGGCGAACGAGCTCGGCGCGCGGACGGTCGCGGTGTTCCCGTACGAGGATCGCAACTCCCTGCACCGGCTGAAGGCCGACGAGGCGTATCTCATCGGCGAGGTCGGGCATCCGGTCCGGGCGTACCTCGACGTCGACGAGATCGTGCGGGTCGCTCGCGAGGCCGGGTGCGACGCGATCTACCCGGGCTACGGCTTCCTCTCGGAGAACCCCGACCTGGCAGGGGCAGCCGAGGCCGCCGGGATCCGTTTCATCGGGCCGGGCCGTCGGGCGCTCGAGATGGCGGGCAACAAGGTCGCGGCGAAGGAGCACGCCATCGCCGCAGGGGTGCCGGTGCTGCGCTCGACACCGCCCTCGACCGACGTCGACGCGCTGATCTCCGGCGCGGCGGAGATCGGCTTCCCGGTCTTCGCCAAGGCGGTGGCGGGCGGCGGCGGCCGCGGCATGCGCCGCGTCGAGCGCGAGGAGGACCTGCGGGACGCCCTCGAGTCGGCGATGCGCGAGGCGGAGTCGGCGTTCGGCGATCCGACCATGTTCATCGAGCAGGCCGTGCTCCGTCCCCGCCATATCGAGGTCCAGGTGCTCGCGGACCGCACGGGCGCGACCGTGCATCTCTTCGAGCGGGACTGCTCGGTCCAGCGCAGGCACCAGAAGGTCGTCGAGATCGCACCGGCTCCGAACCTCTCGCAGGAGAAGCGCGACGAGCTCACGCGCGACGCGATCGCGTTCGCCGAGTCCATCGGCTACGAGAACGCGGGAACGGTGGAGTTCCTGCTCGACACCGAGGGGGCGCGGGCCGGAGAGCACGTGTTCATCGAGATGAACCCGCGCATCCAGGTCGAGCACACGGTCACGGAGGAGGTCACGGACGTCGACCTCGTGCGATCCCAGATGCGGATCGCGGCCGGGGCGACCCTCGAGGAGCTCGACCTGACGCAGGACCGGATCGAGCTGCGCGGCGCCGCGCTGCAGTGCCGGATCACGACCGAGGATCCCGCGAACGGCTTCCGCCCTGACCTCGGCAGGATCACCGCCTACCGCTCCCCGGGCGGCGGCGGCGTGCGCCTCGACGGCGGCACGATCAACGCCGGCGCCCAGATCAGCCCCCACTTCGACTCGATGCTCGCGAAGCTCACCTGCCGCGGGCGCTCCTTCGCGGATGCGGTGGTGCGCGCCCGGCGCGCGCTCGCCGAGTTCCGGATCCGCGGCGTGTCCACGAACATCCCGTTCCTCCAGGCGGTGCTCGCCGATCCTGCCTTCCAAGCGGGCGACGTCGCGACCTCGTTCATCGAGGAGCGGCCCGAACTGCTCGACATGAACAAGCCGAAGGACCGCGCGACCCGGCTCCTCCAGCACGTCGCGAACGTCACCGTGAACCAGCCGAACGGTCCGCGCGCCGGAGCGGTCGACCCTGCCGCGAAGCTGCCTGCCGTCGACCTGGCGTCTCCGGCGCCCGCAGGGCACCGGCAGCGCCTGCTCGACCTCGGCCCCGAGCAGTTCGCCAGGAGCCTGCGGGAGCAGACCGCGCTCGCCGTGACGGAGACGACCTTCCGCGACGCCCACCAGTCGCTCCTCGCGACCCGCGTGCGCACGAAGGATCTCGCCCGGATCGCCCCGTACGTCGCCCGGCTCACGCCCCAGCTGTGGTCGATCGAGGCGTGGGGTGGCGCCACGTACGACGTCGCGCTGCGATTCCTGGGCGAGGATCCGTGGGATCGGCTCGCTGCGCTCCGGGAGGCGCTCCCGAACATCCCGATCCAGATGCTGCTCCGCGGCCAGAACACGGTCGGCTACACCCCGTACCCTGCGCGCGTCGCGCAGTCCTTCGTGCGGGAGGCAGCGGAGACCGGGGTCGACGTGTTCCGCATCTTCGACGCGCTCAACGACGTGAACCAGATGCGGGTCGCGATCGACGCCGTGCGCGAGACCGGCACGGCCGTCGCCGAGGTCGCGATGTCGTACACGGGCAACCTGCTGTCGCCGGCGGAGGACAAGTACACGCTCGACTACTACCTGCGGCTCGCGGAGTCGATCGTCGGATCGGGGGCGCACGTGCTCGCGATCAAGGACATGGCGGGGCTCCTGCGGCCGCAGGCCGCGGCGCAGCTCGTGACCGCGCTGCGCGAGCGCTTCGATCTGCCCGTGCACCTCCACACGCACGATACCCCCGGCGGCCAGCTCGCCACCCTGCTCGCCGCGAGCGCGGCGGGCGTCGACGCCGTCGACGCGGCGTCCGCGCCGCTCTCGGGCACGACGTCGCAGCCGTCGCTGTCGGCGCTCGTCGCCGGGCTCGCGAACACGGACCGAGACACCGGGCTCGACGCGGATGCGGTCTACGCCCTCGAGCCGTACTGGGACGCGGTCAGGTCGGTGTACCGCCCGTTCGAGTCGGGGCTGCCCGCGCCCACCGGCCGCGTCTACACCCACGAGATCCCGGGCGGCCAGCTCTCCAACCTGCGGCAGCAGGCGATCGCCCTCGGCCTCGCCGACAACTTCGAGAAGATCGAGGACATGTACGCGGCGTCCGACCGGATCCTCGGCAGGATTCCGAAGGTCACCCCGTCGTCCAAGGTCGTCGGGGACCTCGCGCTGCACCTGGCCGCGGTCGACGCGGATCCGTCGGACTTCGAGGAGCATCCGCAGAACTACGACGTGCCCGACTCGGTGGTCGGGTTCCTCGCGGGCGAGCTGGGCGAGATCCCGGGCGGCTGGCCAGAGCCCTTCCGGTCGAAGGTGCTCGGCGGGCGGACGCCGGACATCTCGGTGGCGCCGGTCTCCGACGCCGATGCGGCGCTGCTCGAGGGAACGAGCGCCGAGCGCAGGGCGACGCTCAATCGCCTGCTGTTCCCCGCGCCGACGCGCCAGTTCGAGGAGGCGCGCGAGCAGTTCGGCGACCTCTCCGTGCTCGATACGCCCGACTACCTCTACGGCCTCGAGGCCGGTGGGGAGGTCGCGATCGACCTCGCGAAGGGCGTGCGGCTCTACGTCGGGCTCGAGGCGATCGGCGAGGCCGACGATCACGGCGTCCGCACCGTGATGGTGCGGGTGAACGGGCAGCTGCGCCAGGTCTACGTCAAGGACGAGTCGGTGCGGGTCGAGGCCGCCGTCGCCGAGAAGGCCGACCGCACGGTCGCGGGTCAGGTCGCGGCGCCGTTCTCGGGTACGGTCACGGTGAAGGTCGAGCCGGGTCAGACGGTCGAGGCCGGCCAGCCCGTCGCCACGATCGAGGCGATGAAGATGGAGGCCGCGATCACCGCACCGGTCGCTGGTACAGTCGAGCGTGCCGCATTCGCCGGCACCCGCTCGGTCGAGGCCGGGGACCTGATCGTCGTCATCGCGTAGGAGGACCACAGTTGGCAGTTCGAGACATCCGCGTCTTCGGAGATCCCGTGCTGCGGAAGGTGTGCGATCCGATCGGCGAGATCGACGACGGCGTGCGCGCGCTCGTCGCCGACCTCTGCGACACCGTCGCGTTCGACGGCAGGGCCGGCCTTGCGGCGACGCAGATCGGACACGGCGTGCGCGCGTTCAGCCTGAACATCGACGGCGAGGTCAGCTACGTGCTCAACCCCGAGATCGTCGCGCTCGAGGGGGAGCCGGTGCCCACGGGCGAGGGCTGCCTCTCGGTGCCCGACCTGTGGTTCGACGTCATGCGCTATCCGCGGGCGACGGTGCGCGGCATCGATCTCGACGGCGCCGAGGTCGTTATCTCGGGCGAGGGGCTCCTGGCGCAGGCGCTCCAGCACGAGTGCGATCATCTCGACGGCAAGCTCTACCTCAGCCGACTGGACCGGGAGACCCGCGGAGAGGCCATGCGCCGGATCCGCACCTCGACCTGGTTCTGAATGCGGAAGCGGAACCGGCCGGGCCTAGCGCTCGGCCGGTGATCCGCCAGCCTCCGGGCGCTCGTCGATCGTGCGGTACTCGCCGTCCGAACGGAACACGGTACCGTCCTCGCGCGTGATCTCGATCTCGACGTCGAGATCCTCTCCGGCGAGGAAGCGCCGTTCCAGTTCGTCCGTCTGCTCTGCGAGATCCGCGAGCCGGTCCGCATCCTGGTCGAGGCTCATGAATCGAACTGCGCTGCGGTAGTCGGTGAGCGTGTAGATGAAGGCCGCGATGTAGTCGGGGTCCACGTCGCGGCCGCCGGGGACGGCGTCGTAGATGCTGTCGTCGCTCACCGCCGCGAGGTACGTGTCGTAGGTATCGACGATGTGCTGGGCGAGCGCCTCTGCCTCGGCGCTGTCCGGTTCCGGATCGATCGGCGTCTCGGGCGTCGGCGGGACGACGAGGGTATCGACCTTCGGCGCCGTGGAGACGACGGTCCAGGCGATCGCGCCCAGAGCCGCGACCGATCCGATCGCGACCAGGAGCGCGAGCGCGGAACCGCCGATGATCACGGCGATGGCCCAACCGGGCAGTCCGTCCCGCGACCGCGGGACGGACTGCGGTCCCTGCTGCTCGGGGAGTCGGGGGCCCGGAGGGGTCACGTGCGTCTACCTCGGCGTGCTCACGGCTTCGGTCTGCGGATTGTCGCCGTAGATCTTCGCGATCTCTCCGGCGAAATCCCGCAGGATGTTGTCGCGCTTGATGCTCATCTTGGGGGTCAGGTGACCGTTCGCCTCGATGAACTCCGTCGGCAGGATGACGAACTCCCTGATCGACTCGGCGCGCGAGACGTAGGCGTTGCCGGCATCGATCGCGCTCTGCACCTCGGCGCGCACCCGGGGATTGGCAGCAGCCTCCTCGAGGGACATCCCGGGATCCTCTCCGTTGTTCTTGAGCCACGTCGGGAGCATCTCGGGATCGAGGGTCACGAGCGCCGAGATGAAGGGCTTCTGGTCGCCCACCACGACGACCTGGCCGATGATCGTGTTGGCCCGGATCGGATCCTCGAGCACCGCGGGGGCGACGTTCTTGCCGCCGGCCGTCACGATGATCTCCTTCTTGCGGCCCGTGATCGACAGGTAGCCGTCGGAGTCGAGCTGGCCGATGTCGCCGGTGCGGAAGAAGCCGTCATCCGTGAAGACCGCGCGGGTCGCCTCGGGGTTGTTCCAGTACTCCTTGAAGACGTCGAGCCCCTTCACCAGGATCTCGCCGTCCTCGGCGATCCGGACGGTGTGTCCCGGGAGCGCCGGGCCGACCGTGCCGATCTTGAACTTGTCCGGCAGGTTCACGGTCACGGGAGCGGTGGTCTCCGTGAGGCCGTAGCCCTCGAGGATCTTGACTCCCAGGCTGCGGTAGAAGTGGCCGAGGTAGTGGCTCAGCGGGGCGGATCCCGAGACCGCGTACTTGACGCGGCCGCCGAGCTTGTCGCGCAGCTTCCCGTAGACGAGCTTGTCGAAGATCTTGAACTTCACGCCGAGCAGGAACGGGACGCTGCCCGCATCGAGCGCCTCGGAGTGGGCGACGGCCACCTTGGCCGCGGCGCGGAAGATCTTGCCCTTGCCCTCGGCCTCGGTGTTCTGCTCGGCCGAGTTGTAGACCTTCTCGAAGACGCGGGGGACGGCGAGGAGGAAGCTGGGCTGGAACGAACCGAGGGCCGGGAGCAGCTGCTTCGTGTCGGCCTGGTGCCCCACCCGCACGCCGGCGTGCACGGCGAGCACCGAGATGAACCGGGCGAAGACGTGGGCGAGCGTCACGAAGAGCAGCGTCGACGCGCCCTGCTCCTGCACCACGTCGGCGAGGGCGCCCGCGGCGTTCCGCGAGAGGTCAACGAAGTTCGAGTGCGTGAGCACGCAGCCCTTGGGGCGGCCGGTGGACCCCGAGGTGTAGATCAGCGTGGCGACGTCGCTGCCGACGGCGAGCCCGCGGCGGCGGGCGATCTCCTCGTCCGCCACATCGGCCCCGTCGCGCCCGAGCGCGGCGATCGCGCCCTCGTCGAGACGCCAGGAGAGCTCGAGCCCCGGGAGCTCCGAGCGGATCTCGCCCAGCCGGTCGGCGTGGTCGGCGGTCTCCGTGATGATGGCGCGCGCACCGGAGTCCTCGAGGATCCAGTGGATCTGGAGCGGCGAGGACGTCTCGTAGACGGGCACCATGATCGCGCCGGCGTAGTGGATCGCGAAGTCGACGAGCGTCCACTCGTACTTGGTGGTGCACATGAAGGCGATGCGGTCGCCCGGTTCGATCCCCGCGGCGACGAGGCCCTTCGCGAGGGCGACGACCTGGTCGCGGAAGCCGCTGGCCGTGATGTCCTTCCATCCGGCGCCGTCGGGCACGGCGAACAGCGCGCGATCCGGGGTGGCGGCCACCCGCTCCTCGAGCAGGTTCGAGATGTTGTCGTCGGGATTGACAGGGATCAGGATCGGGGTCTCGGTCTGTTGCACGGCAGCTCCTTTGATACCTCTGTACCGTTCCGGGAAAGACGGCCGCCATGGCCGCTGGATTCTGCAATCAGCCTATATGCATACGTGTCGACGACCTCTGAACGGGTAAGGTGTTCTCAGTCGAGAGGAAATCGCGGACTGTGTGGTATTGGATCTTCAAACACCTGATTATCGGGCCTTTTCTGAAAACGATCTACCGCCCGTGGGTGGAGGGTGCCGAGAATATTCCGGCGTCGGGTCCGGTAATTCTTGTGGGAAACCACCTGTCGGTGATCGACTCGTTCTTCATGCCGCTGATGATCGACCGCCGCGTCTACTTCCTCGCGAAGAGCGACTACTTCTCGGGCAGGGGCATCTCGGGTTGGTTCGTGAAGCACTTCATGCTCGCGGTCGGCCAACTGCCGATCGACCGCTCGGGCGGCAAGGCGTCGGAGGCCTCGTTGAACACCGGGCTCGCCGTGCTCGACCGCGGGGATGTGCTCGGGATCTACCCCGAGGGCACCCGCAGCCCCGATGCGAAGCTCTACCGCGGCCGCACCGGAGTGGCGCGGCTCGTGCTGGAGTCGGGGGCTGCGGTCGTGCCGATCGTCATGATCGACACCGAGAAGGCCATGCCCATCGGCGCGAAGATCCCGAAGCTCCGCCGCATCGGCACCGTCGTCGGCAAGCCCCTCGACTTCACCCGCTTCGCCGGGATGAGCGCGGACCGCTTCGTGCTGCGCAGCGTGACCGACGAGATCATGGTCGAGATCCAGAAGCTCAGCGGTCAGCAGTATCAGGACGTCTACGCCTCCAGCGTACGCAACCGCTGAATCGCCGCTCCGCGTGTCGGAGCCGGTAGGCTGGGGGAGTCGCGGCGCTGCGTCGCGGCATGCTTCTTGCGTGTTCGCGCGGGAGCACTCCACCACAACCCCGAGGTATCGAAGATGACGATCCAGACCCACGAGACCGCTGCAACCGGTGCATTCGCGGAGCTCGACGCGTATCGCGCGCTCGAGGCCAAGCAGCAGCCGACGTGGCCGGATCCCTCGCTCGCCGCAGCGGCTTCCGCCGAACTCGCCTCCCAGCCGCCGCTCGTGTTCGCCGGCGAGGCCGACCAGCTCAAGCAGCGGCTCGCCGCCGCCGCCAGGGGAGAGGCGTTCCTGCTCCAGGGCGGGGACTGCGCGGAGACCTTCGCCGCGGCGACGGCCGACAAGATCCGCGATCGGGTGAAGACCCTGCTGCAGATGGCCGTCGTGCTCACCTACGGCGCCGCGATGCCCGTGATCAAGGTCGGGCGCATGGCCGGGCAGTTCGCGAAGCCGCGGTCGAGCGACAGCGAGACCCGCGAGGGCGTGACCCTTCCCGCGTACCGCGGCGACATCGTGAACGGGTACGACTTCACGCCTGAATCGCGCACGGCCGACCCGGGGCGCCTGCTGCAGGGCTACCACGTCTCGGCGTCGACCCTCAACCTCATCCGCGCCTTCACGCAGGGCGGTTTCGCCGATCTGCGGCAGGTGCACGAGTGGAACAAAGGCTTCGTCTCGAACCCCGCGAACCAGCGGTACGAGTCGCTCGCGGCCGAGATCGACCGCGCGCTGAAGTTCATGGACGCCTGCGGCGTCGATCACACGGCCCTCACCCAGACCGAGTTCTACGTGAGCCACGAGGCGCTGCTGCTCGACTACGAGCGCCCGCTCGCCCGGATCGATTCGCGCACGGGGGATCTCTACGGGACGTCGGGGCACATGCTCTGGATCGGCGAGCGCACCCGTCAGCTCGACGGCGCGCACGTCGAGTTCCTGTCGCATCTGCGCAACCCGATCGCGGTGAAGCTCGGCCCGACCTCGACCGTCGACGACGCGCTGCGCCTCATCGACAAGCTCGACCCCGAGCGCGAGCCCGGCCGTCTCACCTTCGTCACGCGCATGGGCGCAGGCAAGATCCGCGATGTGCTGCCGGGACTCCTCGAGGGGGTCCGCGACGCAGGCGCGACCCCGCTCTGGGTCACCGATCCGATGCACGGCAACGGCATGACGACCGCCACGGGGTACAAGACCCGCCGTTTCGACGACGTGATGGACGAGCTGCGCGGCTTCTTCGAGGTGCACCGAGCCGTCGGCACCTTCCCCGGCGGCATCCACATCGAGCTCACGGGCGACGACGTGACGGAGTGCCTCGGCGGTTCGGAGAACATCGACGAGGAGACGCTCGCGACGCGCTACGAGTCGCTCTGCGATCCGCGCCTCAACCACATGCAGTCCCTCGAGCTGGCCTTCCAGGTCGCCGAGGAGCTCAAGCAGCTCACGCGCTGAGCCGCCGGACGGACGGCCCCGCCCCTGCTCGGGGCGGGGCCTCGTCGTCAAGTCACTACCGAACCGCCGAACGGGCATCGGCCCGGATGCCCGTTCGGGGGTTCAGTAGTGGGTCGACGTGGACGGGTGTGCGCCTGGGATCCCCAGCCGCCCACGGGTGCGGAGGACGCCCTCGTTCAGAGGGAGATGGTGCTCTTGACCCGGATCTCGGTCCCGGCGGGGACCTGATCGCCCGCCGCGGGGTCGGTCCCCGTCGCCTTCGCGAACTGGCGGAGCGCGTCGGGCACGAGCGTCGTCGGCGCGAAACCGGCACCAGAGAGGGCGTCCATCGCCTCCTGGAGCCCCATGCCCGAGACGTCGGGGATCTCGAAGAGCTGCGGTCCGAGCGAGGTGTGCAGGCCGACCGAGTCGCCGGGGCGCACGGGGTCCGTATTCGTGGTGAGGGCGATGACGTCGCCCTTCGGGACGTCGTCGGAGTGCTCTTCGGATGCGAGTTCCGGGTCGACCACGAGGCCGCGGTCCTCGAGCTCGGCGGTCGCCTGCTTCGCCGTCATTCCGGCGACGTCCGGCAGCGGACCTGCGGAGACGATGAGATCGATCCTTCCCTGTTCCGGGTAGGTGTCCCCGAGCGCGTCGCCGTTCTCGCCGAGCGCGGCGATGACCACGTCGGCTTCCGCGTCCGAGAACCGCTTCTCGAGCACCTTCCCGACGGTGAAGCCGGCGTCCTCGATGATGCGCTCGGCCTCGCCCAGGGGCTCGCCCACGAACGTCGGCACGTCGAGCGATCGCGGGCCCGTCGACTCGCAGAGCCGCACCGAAGCGCCGCGGTCGACCCGGGTCCCCGCCTCCGGCTCCGTCGACACCGCGAGCCCCGCGGCGACCTCGAGGCTCGAGCACTGCGTCGGCTCGACCACGAGCGTGCGCTCCTCGAGCGCGGCCCGCGCCTCAGCCATCTCCGATCCCGCGACGTCCGGGATCGCCACGCGCGAGCCAGGGCCCTGGCCGAACCACCAGCCGGTTCCGCCCGCGAGCGCGACGAGGGCGGTGACGACGAGTGCGGCGATGACGCCGCGGCGGCGGCGCTTGACGGCGGCGCCCGCCGCGCGGTCGATCGGCGTCGCGGGAACCGCGGGCGCCTCGGGGGCCGCGTCCGGAGCCGGCGCGACCGCGGGCGCGGCCGTGGTCGCGGCAGCATCGTCCCACTGGGCACCGGTCCCCGGGAGCACGGTCGTCTCGGGCGCCGGCCCGTCGAGCACGCCCGTCGGCAGCACGCGGGTGGCGTTCGGCGGGACGAGCCCCTGGCGCAGCGGGGCGAGATACTCGAGCGCCTCGCCCGCGTCGGACGGCCGGAGCTCGGGATCGCGCTGGGTCGTCCAGCGCACGAGCTCGTCGAGCTCGGGCGTGGCCTGATCGCTGACGAGCGACGGCACCGGCACTTCCGAGTGGGCGTGCTGGTAGGCGATCTGCATCGGCTGCTCGCCCGTGAACGGCTGCTCGCCCGTGAGCATCTCGTACATCATGATGCCGAAGGCGTAGAGGTCGCTGCGCGCGTCCGCGACGCCGCGCGTCACGAGCTCGGGGGAGAGGTAGGCGATCGTGCCGAGGAGGGCCTGCCCGGTGGTCGTGTTCGCGCTGACGGCGCGCGCGAGCCCGAAGTCGCCGAGCTTGATGCGCCCGTCGTCGGCGAGGAGCACGTTCTCGGGCTTCAGGTCCCGGTGCACGATCCCGGCGCGGTGCGCGGCGGCGAGCCCGGAGAGCACGGCCTCGCCGATCTCGAGCGCCTCGTCGGTGCTCAGCCGCTTCTGCTGCTTGAGCAGGTCGCGCAGTGTGATGCTCGGCAAGTACTCCATGACGAGGTACGTGCGTCCCTGGTCGTGGCCCTGGTCGAAGACGTTGACGAGGTTCGGGTGCGAGAGCCTGGCCGCGCTGCGGGCCTCCTGCTCGAACCTGCGCGTGAAGTTCTCCTCCTCGGCCAGATGGAGATGCATGACCTTGACCGCGACCCTGCGCTCCAGACGCAGGTCGTTGGCGAGATAGACCATCGCCATGCCGCCCCTGGCGATGCGCGATCGGATCGCGTACCGCCCGTCGAGGGTCTGCCCGATCATCGGGTCTGCAGGCGCGGTGGTCACCCCGAGAGTCTACGGAAGTTTCCGCGCCCCCACCCGCATGCGCGCCGCACCCGCTCGCATTGCACTCGATCGGCGCGGATGGCAGAGTGGTCGTGTGCCTCAGAACTCCGCACCCGCAAGCCGCCCGTTCGACGATATCGAGATGCTGACCATCCCCGACCTGGTCGAGCGCTTCCAGCTCCCTCCGGGCAAGCTCCACCGCCTGATCGAGGACCACCATCTCGCGGCCGTCCGCATCGACGGCGTCGTCCAGGTGCCCGCGATGTTCGTGCAGGACGACCACCCGCTGCCGCCCCTCCGCGGGACGCTCCTCGTGCTGCTCGACGCGGGATTCTCGAACGACGAGGCCGTCAGCTGGCTGCTCTCGGACAACGACGAGCTCGGCGAACGCCCGATCGACTCCCTCGTCGCCGGACGCAAGAGCGCCGTGCGGCGCGCGACCCAGTCGCTCGCGTTCTAGCCGATCGCCGGCCCGCTCGGCGTGGTCAGAAGGCGCGCTGCGTGGCGCGTTCCGCGAGCCGCAGCAGGGACGTCGCCGCGTCCTGCCGCACCGGGGCGCCGCGGAGCGCCTCCGTCGCGCGTTCGACGTTCCGCGAGATGATCTCCTCGACCTGCTCCACGGCCCCGCTCGTGCGGATCGTGAGCTGCAGCATCGCGACCTGGTCGGCGTCGAGATCGGTGCCGAGCAGGTCGTCGAAGATCCTCCGCTGATTCGCCGGGAGCTCCTCGCGGGAGAGCGTGACGAGCACGGTCCGCTTGCCCTCGACGAGGTCGTCGCCGCTCGGCTTGCCCGTCAGCTCCTCGTCGCCGAACACGCCGAGCAGGTCGTCGCGGAGCTGGAACGCCACGCCGATGGGCAGCCCGAAGCTCGCGAGCGCCTCCTCCTGCTCGGGAGCGGCGCCCGCGAGCGCCGAACCGATGAGGAGCGGGGCCTCGACGCTGTACTTCGCCGACTTGTAGACGAGCACGCGCGTGGAGCGCTCGAGCTGCTCTTCGTGCCCGGCGAACTCCGTCCGCTGCTCCTCGAGCACATCGAGGTACTGGCCGACCGCGACCTCGCTGCGCATCCGATTGAAGTGCGCGCGTGTGCGCCCCGCCCGCGCGGCATCGGGAAGCGCCTCGCACGCGCGCTGCATGAGCTCATCGGACCACGACTGGAGCAGGTCTCCGAGCAGGATCGCTCCGGAGACGCCGAAGTGCTCCGCGCTCCCGCGCCAACCCTCGTCGCGGTGCATCGCCGCGAATCCGCGGTGGGTCGCGGGCCGCCCGCGACGGGTGTTCGAGCGGTCGATGACATCGTCGTGGATCAGGGCGGCGGCGTGGAAGAGCTCGAGCGCGCACGCGGCGTCGAGGGCCGCCCCGAACTCCGCGTCGACCGGGCCGTCGACATCGAGCGGCCGCACGGCGCGGTAGCCGAGCAGCGCGAACTGGGCGCGGAATCGCTTGCCGCCAGAGAGGAACCCCATCGCCTCGTCGAGGAGCGGGGCGATGTCGGGCCCGAGCGGTCCCAGAGCCTCCCGGTGCGCGAGCACCGCGTCGTCGATGCGCTCCTGAATAAGCCCTGCAAGTCGCTTCGTTTCATGCACGCGACTAGCCTACTCGCGGGCCCGGGCCGTAGACTGTCGGTAAGGATGTTTGGATCGTCGGGAGGACGTCATGGCGCTGTCAGAACACGAGCAGCGGCTGCTTGACGAGATGGAGCGCGGGTTCTACCGCAGCGAAGCCGATGTGATGCAGACGAAGCCGGGGGTACGCCGCCGAGTGAACTACCGTTCGCTCGTGCTTGGAGTGATCGTCGTGCTCGTCGGCGTCGGCGTGCTCATCGGCGGCGTCGCCGCTCAGCAGCTGTGGTTGGGGCTCATCGGGTTCGCCGCGATGCTCGGCGGAGTCATGCTCATGCTGTCCCGCGCGACCGAGGAGCCGATCGAGGACGCCCCGGTGGGCGGGGGATCCGCCGGCACGGGCGGCGCCCCGAAGGAGTCCTTCAGCGAGCGCATGGAGCGCCGCTGGGACGAGCGCATGGGGGGCGAGCGCTAGACGCGACGTTCCGGCGCCGGGGAGGCGTCCGGCCAGGGGCTGCGGTTTCGACCGCGGCCCCTTTTTTCGTGTGTCCGCCCCCCCCGCTCCACTCTCCTCCACCTCGGTCCCTCCACTCCGCTCCACCCGGGGCTGCCGGGCGTGCGGTTCCGCGTGATCCCGCCATCCGCGAGGCATTGCGCTCCCCGCGCGTGGGCCGCACAGGTTCCGTGCGGCTCCCGGTTCCAGGGGTTCACTCCCGCGACTTTGTGCGAATCTCCGTGGCCCTTCGAGTCGTGCGGGAGGGATTTCTCATGAAAGTGGAGGAAAGTGGAGTACATTAGAGGCACCCGTCGAGCCAGGAGAGGAGGCGCCCGTGTTCCTCGGTACCTTCACGCCCCGGCTCGACGACAAGGGGCGCCTGATCCTCCCCGCGAAATTCCGCGATGAACTCGCCGACGGCCTCGTCATCACCCGGGGGCAGGAGCGCTGCCTGTACGTGTTCTCCGAGACGGAGTTCGCGGAGATGCACGAGCGCGGGCGCAAGTCTTCTGCCGGCTCGAAGCAGGCCAGGGACTACCTCCGCGTGTTCCTCTCGGGCGCCCACCCCGAGACCCCGGACAAGCAGCACCGCGTCACGATCCCGCAGACGCTGCGCGAGTACGCCGGTCTCGATCGGGAGCTCGCCGTCATCGGCGCGGGATCGCGCGCCGAGATCTGGGATGCCGAGGCCTGGCAGCGCTACCTGGCCGAGCAGGAATCCGTGTTCGCCGAATCCGAGGAGGAGGTGATTCCGGGCCTCTTCTAGCCCGGATTCCCCATGACCCATCAGGAACCCGCAGGGCTGGACGCCCGAGACCCGAGCGAGCTGCACGTCCCGGTGCTGCTCGACCGGTGCCTCGACCTCCTCGCCCCCGTCGCAGCGCGACCCGGCGCCGTCGTCGTCGACGCGACCCTGGGCATGGGCGGGCACAGCGCCGCGATGCTCGCGGCCCACCCCGGGCTCACGGTGATCGGGCTCGACCGCGACACGGAGGCGCTCGCGCTCGCGGGCACACGGCTCGCCCCGTTCGGGGAGCGCGCGATCCGCGTGCACGCCGTCTACGACGAGATCGAGCGCGCCGTGCGCGGCGCAGGCTTCTCGCGGATCGACGGCGTGCTCTTCGACCTCGGCGTGTCCTCGCTGCAGCTCGACGAGGCCGACCGCGGGTTCGCCTACGCGCAGGACGCGCCGCTCGACATGCGCATGGATCAGAGCCGCGGGGAGACCGCGGCCGAAGTGCTCGCCACTGCCTCGGAGGGGCGCCTCCGGGCGATCTTCGAGCGCTACGGCGAGGAGCCGCTGGCCGGTCGGTACGCCCGGGCGATCCTCGCGGCTCGAGCGGAGGCGCCGATCGAGCGCAGCGGACGGCTCGTCGACGTACTCCAGGCCGCAACGCCCGCCGCCGTGCGAGATCAGCGCCACCCCGCCAAGCGCGTGTTCCAGGCGCTTCGCATCGAGGTGAACAGCGAGCTGTCGGTGCTCGAACGCGCCATCCCGGCGGCGCTCGATCTGCTGAGCCTCGGCGGTCGCGCGGTCGTCATGGCCTACCAATCGCTCGAGGACCGCTTCGTGAAGCGCGAGCTCTCGGCGCGCAGCAGATCGACCACCCCTCCGGGGCTCCCCATGGAGCTCCCGGAGCACAGCCCGGAGTTCCGCCTGCTCACCCGCGGGGCGGAACTCGCCGACGATGCTGAGCGCGCGCGCAACCCGCGCGCGATCCCCGTGCGCCTCCGCGCCGCGGAACGACTGAGGGAGACCCGATGAGCAGCACGGTGCCGATCGAAGTCGACCGGCGCGCGCTCCTGCGCGCTCCGGCGCCCGCACCGGAGACCCCGGGCGGCGAACGCCACCTCCGCCTCGCGCAGCCCGCCGCGCGGCCTCGGAAGCGGCCGGGGCTCACGCCGCTCGCGGGCTCGCTCGCCGCGGTCGGCGTCGTGCTCGTGATCCTCGCCGTGCAGCTCGGTCTGAGCATCGCGGTGTCGCAGGGGGCCTACGAGGCGCGCGCGCTCGAGATCGAGCAGCGCGACCTCGGCCGGGTCGAGCGCGTGCTGTCGCAGAACGTCGACAAGCTCGCCTCGCCGCAGAATCTCGCGGAGAACGCCGCGGCGCTCGGCATGGTGCAGAACGCGCCGCCGGCGACCATGCGGCTGAGCGACGGGGCGATCCTCGGCAAGCTCGCCGCGTCGACCACCGAGGCTCCGGGCAACCTCGTGCCCAACGCCACCCTCGAGTCGATGCCGGTCGTCGACGCGAAGGGACTGCTCGTCGATCGCGACGCCGCTGCGGCCGGCGCTGCGGGAGCCTCCGCTCAGAAGGCTTCCACCGAGGCGCCGGTACGGTGGAAGGGCAAACTGCCGGCCCCCAACACCCACTAGGTCGCGCGGGTCAGGAGGAACGGGATGCAGAGACTGCGCGGCACCCGGCTGCGTCGGGCGATCGCGCTCGGACTGGTCGTGATCGCGGCGTTCGCCTTCGTCGTGCGGCTCGTCGACGTGCAGGTCGTGTCGGCATCCGCGTTGAACGCCGAGGCGAAGGAGAAGCGGGCGGTCCCGATCTCGATCCCGAGCCTGCGCGGCGACATCGTCGACCGCGACGGCGAGATCCTCGCCACGACCGACGAGCGCTACGACGTGCAGCTGTCGCCCAAGAACACCCGGGCGACCGGCGGCAAGTTCTGGCGGTACGACACCGAGCGCGGCGCCGGCACCGTCGAGGTGACGACCGAGCAGGCGTACGCCGAGATCGCCGACATCACGGGGCAGGACGCCGACGACATCCGGAAGGTCGTCGACGACGCCCTCGCGGACAACCCGAAGTCGGACTTCGCATACGTCAAGCGGTCGGTCGACCTGTCGACGCTCAACCGCCTCAAGGATCTGCAGATCCCGTGGCTGACCTTCGAGAGCCATCACAAGCGGGTCTACCCCAACGGCGCCGTCGGCGGCAACCTGGTCGGATTCTCGGGGCTCGACGAGGTGCCCCAGGCGGGTATCGAGCTCTCGCAGGACGCGTGCCTCACCGGAACCGACGGCTCCGAGCGCTACGAGCGCAGCGAGGACGGCGTGCCGCTCCCCGGCAGCGTCGTCGTCGAGCGCAAGGCCGTCGACGGGGGCACCGTCGAACTCTCGATCGACCGGGACCTCCAGTGGGAGGTGCAGCAGTCGATCAACCGCCAGGTGCAGGAGGCCGGCGCGGAGTCGGGCTACCTGGTCGTCATGAACGTGAAGACCGGCGAGCTCGTCGCGGTCGCCGAGGACGGCTCGGTCGACCCCAACGACGTCGACGCCTCCGACCCGCTGAAGCGCGAGGCGCGATCCTTCACCTCGCCCTACGAGCCCGGCTCCACCTTCAAGGCGCTCACCGCAGCGGCGCTCATCAATGAGGGCGTCGCGACGCCCGAGACGCGCAACCTGACCCCCGACTTCCTCGAACCCGAGCCCAACGTCCGCTTCGGCGACTCGTTCAACCACCCGCCCATGCAGTGGACACTGACCGGCATCCTCGTGCAGTCATCGAACGTGGGCACCGCGACCCTCGGCACGCAGCTGAGCGCCGAGAAGCGCTACGAGTACCTCAAGAAGTTCGGGATCGGGACGTCGACCGAGGCCGGCATGCCGCTCGAGGACCGGGGGCAGCTCGCCTCCTGGGAGGACTGGGACCGTCAGACCTCGTACAACACGACCTTCGGGCAGGGGCTCTCGTCGACCATCGTGCAGACCGCAGGCGCCTACCAGGCGATCGCCAACGGGGGCGTTCGGATCCCTCCCACGCTCGTCAAGCGGTGCGTCGAGGCCGACGGCACTGCGAAGACGCCCGACCACGGCGACCCCGTGGAGGTGATCACCCCCGAGAGCTCCGCGACCGTGATGCGCATGCTCGAGACCGTGGCCACAGAGGGCTGGTTCACCGAGTTCCTCGAGATCCCCGGCTACCGCATCGCGGGCAAGACCGGCACGGCGGAGCAGGTCGATCCCGCCACCGGGCGCTACCGCACCGACTACGTCCACTCCTTTGCAGGGATCTTCCCGGCCGACGACCCGCAGTACGTCGCGGTAGCATCGATTGCGTTCCCGACGGCCGGCGATGGCGGCGTCGCGGCGATCACCGCGTTCCGCGATGCCGCCGAGGCGACGATCCGCACCTTCCACGTCCCGCCGTCCGAGGGGGAGTTCACGCCCCTTCCGACCGAGTACTGAGTTCCCCACGCCAGGAGGCAGACCCCGTGAGTACCGCAGACGCGCTGAGCATCAGGCCGCGTTCCCCGCACCCGATCGCGATCGCGGATCTCGTCGAGCGCTTCGGCCTCGAGGCGGACGCGACCCCGGACGGGCTCGTCGTCACGGGCGTCTCGCTCGACTCCCGCGACGTGCGACCCGGCGACCTCTACGTCGGGCTGCCCGGTGCGAATCGCCACGGCGCGGACTTCGCGGCCCAGGCCGCCGCGGCCGGCGCGGTCGCGATGCTGAGCGACGCGGCGGGCGGGCGCCTCGCCCGAGACGCGGGGGTCGCCCTCCCGGTGCTCGTCTCGGCGGAGCATCCGCGCACGATCCTCGGCGACGTCTCGGCATTCGTCTACGGGACGGCGGACCTCGACGCCAAGGTCTTCGGCATCACCGGCACGAACGGCAAGACGAGCGTCGTCTACCTGCTCGCCGAGCTGCTGCGCGCCGCGGGCTTCACGCCAGGGCTCAGCTCCACCGCCGAGCGCCGGATCGGCGACGAGGTCATCGTGTCGAACCTCACGAGCCCCGAGACGCCCGAGCTGCACGGCCTGCTCGGGCGCATGGTCGAGTCGGGCGTCGACGGCGTGGCCCTCGAGGTGTCCGCCCACGCGGTCGAGCGTCATCGCATCGACGGCGTCCAGTTCGACGTCGTCGCGTTCAACAACTTCTCGCAGGACCACCTCGACGACTTCGGCGACATGGAGTCCTACTTCTCCGCCAAGCTCGCGCTCTTCGCACCCGAGCACGCCGCGCGCGGCGTCGTCGTCGTCGATTCGCCCCACGGCCAGCGCATCGCTCGGGAGTCGCGGATCCCGGTGACGCGCCTGGCGACCGAGTACGGGCAGGACGCCGACTGGCACCTCGCCGTCACGCGCGAGACCATCGACGGCGTCTCGTTCGTGCTCCAGGGCCCGGAGGGCGCGCGCTTCCGCGGCAGCGTGCCGATGTTCGGGCGCTTCATGGCGGAGAACGCCGCCCTCGCGCTGATCATGCTGCACGAGGCCGGGATCCCGATCGCGCAGGTGGAGGCCGGCCTCGAGCGGGGTCGGATCCCCGTCTACATCCCCGGTCGCCTCGAGGAGATGTCCAGCGGCGGGGACGGCCCGCGCTTCTACGTGGACTACGGCCACACGCCCGGGGCGTTCCAGGCGATGCTGGAGGCGCTCGGCGCGGTCGCGCCCGGCCGCGTGATCTTCATGTTCGGCGCGGACGGGGATCGCGACACGACGAAGCGCGAGGAGATGGGCCGGATCGCCGGCGCGCTCGCGGACGTCGTGATCATCTGCGACTACCACCCGCGCTCCGAGCCGCCGGAGTCGATCCGGGCGCAGCTGCTCGCGGGAGCCCGGTCCGCGAATCACGCCGAGGTGATCGAGGAGGGCGACCCTCGCACGGCGATCCGCCTCGCGCTTTCGCTGGCCGAGGCGGGGGACGTTATCCTGTATGCCGGTCCCGGACACGAGGACTACCAGGAAGTCGCCGGACGGTTTCTCCCGTACTCGGCGCGTGACGAGGTACGCGGGGCACTCCGCGAGGCAGGATTGCTCCCGTGATCGAAATGACGCTTGCAGAGATCGCGGCCGCGACCGGCGGCCGCCTGGTCTCGGGGACCTCGGGGGCCCGGCCCGACACGACCGTATCGGGTGACTCGCAGACCGACTCCCGCGAGGTGCGCCCCGGCCAGATCTTCTTCGCCAGGCGAGGTGAGGAGACCGACGGGCACCGATTCGTGCCCCAGGCGGTCGCCGCGGGGGCGGCCCTCGTGGTCGCCGAGCGCGAGTCCGACATCGACGTGCCGCAGATCATCGTGCCCGAGACGACCGATGCGCTCGGTGCGCTCGCGACCGAGGCGGTGCGCCGCGTGCGCTCGGGCGGCGACCTGACGATCGTCGGCATCACCGGCTCGAACGGCAAGACGACCACGAAGAACCTCGTGCAGACGATGGCCGAGCGGCTCGGCTCGACCGTCGCCTCGGAGAAGTCGTTCAACAACGAGGTTGGCGGGCCGCTGACCATGCTCCGCGTGAACGCAGGCACCCGCACGCTCGTCGCCGAGATGGGAGCGAGCGGCGAGGGCGAGATCGCCCGGCTCACCGCGATGGCCCCGCCGCACATCGGCGTCGTGCTCTCCGTGGGGCTCGCCCACGCGGGCGAGTTCGGCGGCATCGAGACGACATTCCGCACGAAGAGCGAGATGGTGCGCGACCTGCCCGGATCCGCGATCGCCGTGCTCAACCGCGACGACCCGCGCGTGGCATCGATGTCCGACCTCACCGCCGCGCAGGTGCGCTGGTTCGGCCTCCACCCCGATGCGGACGTGCGCGCGAGCGACGTCGACGCCTCGGCGGAGGGCACGCGCTTCACCCTGCACGCCGACGGGGGCTCCCGTCGCGTGCACTTCCGCGTGCTCGGCGAGCACCACGTCATGAACGCGCTCGCGGCCGCGGCGGTCGGTCTCGCCCTCGGACTCGATCTCGATTCGGTCGTCGAGGTGCTCGAGGCCGCGGAACTCGCGGCGCCCGGCCGCATGCAGGTGCTCGGCGGGCGCGACGGCATCACGATCATCAACGACGCCTACAACGCGAGCCCCGACTCGATGAGCGCTGCGCTGCGCACCCTCGCCCAGATCGGGCGCCCCGACGGCCGCACCGTCGCCGTGCTCGGCGAGATGAGCGAGCTCGGCGAGTACTCGATCGAGGAGCACATCCGCATCGGCCTGCAGGCCGTGCGACTCCGCATCTCAGAGCTCGTCGTCGTGGGCGCCTCCGCGCGGCACCTCCACATCAGCGCGATCAACGAGGGGTCCTGGGACGGCGAGAGCGTGTTCTTCGAGGAGCACGACGCGGCGTTCGACTATCTCGAGCGCACGCTGCGCCCGAACGACACCGTGCTCGTGAAGTCGTCGAACGCGGCGGGTCTGCAGAGACTCGGCGATCGACTGGGGGAGGCCTTCGCATGATCGCGCTCCTCATCGCAGGCGGACTCTCGCTGCTGTACTCGCTGCTGCTCACTCCGCTCTTCGTGCGGGCCTTCAACCGATTGCGCTGGGGCCAGCCCATTCGCGTGGACGGCCCGAAGGAGCACGAGGTCAAGCGGGGGACGCCGACCATGGGCGGTCTCATCTTCCTCTCGGGCTCCGTCATCTCCTACTTCATCGGCAAGCTGGTGATGGGAGAGCAGCCGTCGCCGTCGGCGCTGCTCGTCATCCTCATGGCCGTCGGCGCAGGCCTCGTGGGCTTCATCGACGACTTCATGAAGGCGCGGATGCAGCACTCCGCCGGCCTCAACGGGTGGGCGAAGATCGTGGGCCAGGTGCTCGTCGCGGTCGCGTTCGCGCTGTTCGGGATCCGCTTCGCGAACGACGCGGGGCTCACCCCGGTCTCGACGCACATCTCGGTGTTCCGAGACCTGCCGCTCGACCTCATGACCTTCGGCCCGATCATCGGCGTCGGCCTCATCATCATCTGGATCGTGCTGATCGTGACCGCCACCACGAACTCGGTGAACGTGACCGACGGGCTCGACGGGCTCGCCGCCGGGGCCGCGATCTTCGCATTCGGCGCCTACCTGGTGGTCGGCTTCTGGCAGGCGGCGCAGAGCTGCGTGAGCACCGCGAACGAGCCTGGCTGCTACGAGGTGCGGGACCCGATGGACCTCGCCGTGATCGCCGCGGCGTTCCTCGGCGGCCTCGCCGGGTTCCTCTGGTGGAACACCAACCCGGCTCAGGTCTTCATGGGCGACACGGGATCGATGGGAATCGGCGGCGCGATCGCCGCGCTGGCGATCCTCACCCGGACCGAGCTGCTGCTCGTGCTCATCGGCGGCCTGTTCATCATCGAGACCGGCTCGGTCATCCTCCAGCGCCTCTACTTCAAGGTGACCAAGGGCAAGCGCATCTTCCTGATGAGCCCGATCCACCACCACTTCGAGCTCAAGGGCTGGGCGGAGGTCACCGTCGTGGTCCGCTTCTGGATCATCGCGGGGCTCTTCGTGATCGGCGGCGTCGGGGCGTTCTACGGCGAATGGCTGCTGCAGCAATGACGGACACGACGGAGCACGGAATGCACCCCACGACGGCTGAACGGATCGCGACGCTCTCGAGCTGGCACGACGACTGGTCGGGTCTCCGCGTCGCGGTGCTCGGGCTGGGCGTCACCGGGTTCTCGGTGGCGGACACGCTCGTCGAGCTCGGGTCGCGCGTGCGCGTGATCTACGGCGCGCCCGACCCCGACCGCGAGCGACTGCTCGACGTCATCGGCTCTGAGCGCCACTGCGCCGCGACGCATCCCGAGCAGCTGGGAGACCTCGCGGCCTTCGGCCCCGATCTCGTCATCGTGTCGCCGGGGTACCGCCCGGACCACCCGCTGACGACGTGGGCCGAGGGCCAGGGCATTCCCGTCTGGGGCGACATCGAGCTCGGCTGGCGCCTGCGCGACAAGACCGACCGCATCGCCGACTGGATCTGCATCACGGGGACCAACGGCAAGACGACCACGACGCAGCTGACGGCGCACATGCTCGCCGAGGGCGGGCTGCGGGTCACCCCTGCGGGCAACATCGGATCCCCGATCCTCGACGCGCTCCGCGACCCGCAGGGCTATGACGCGATCGTGGTCGAGCTCTCGAGCTTCCAGCTCGAGCGGATCGGTTCGGGCGGCGAGGTCAGCGCGATCTCGCCGTACGCGAGCGCCTGCCTGAACTTCGCGGACGACCACCTCGACTGGCACGGCTCCGCCGAAGCCTACTGGGCGGCGAAGGCGCGGGTGTACGAGCACACGCAGGTCGCCTGCGTCTACAACCGCGCCGACGCGGCCACCGAGCGCATGGTCGAGCAGGCCGACGTGATCGAGGGTGCTCGCGCCGTCGGCTTCGGCCTCGACACGCCGCCGCCCAGCGGGTTCGGGATCGTCGAGGGCATTCTCGTCGACCGCGGCTACCACGCCGAGCGTCACAGCGAGGCGTTCGAGCTCGTGACCCTCGAGGAGCTCTCGGAGCGCGGACTCGACGCGCCCCACATGGTGCAGAACATCCTCGCCGCGAGCGCCCTCGCCCGGGCGCGCGGGGTCGGCCCCGCCGACGTCGCGCGAGCGATCCTCGGCTTCCGTCCGGATGCGCATCGGGCCCAGCGCCTCGGCGAGCACGGGGGCGTGAGCTACATCGACGACTCGAAGGCGACGAACGCCCACGCGGCCGATGCGTCGCTGCGCGCGCTGCGCGACGTCGTCTGGATCGTCGGCGGCCTGCTCAAGGGCGTCGACATCGGAGAGCTCGTCGCGACGCACGCCGGCCGGCTCCGCGGAGCCGTCGTGATCGGCGTCGAGCAGGAGCCCGTGCTCGCCGCGCTGGAGCGCCACGGCGGGGGGATCCCCGTCGTCGCGATCGCGCCGGGCGAGAAGAGCGCCGACGACGCCGAGCGCGTGATGCGGGAAGCCGTCGCAGCCGCCGCGGGCATGGCCTCGGCGGGGGACACGGTGCTGCTCGCCCCGGCCGCGGCCTCGATGGACCAGTTCGTGGACTACCCGGATCGCGGGCGCCGATTCCAGGCGGCCGTGGACGCATTGGAGTGAGCGTGGCCTCGGGAGGGCTGACGCGGATCAACCTCGGCGCGGTGCTCCGACCGGGGACCGATCGCACGGTGAGCTGGCTGTACGCGATCACGCTGCTGCTCGTCGGGTTCGGGCTCATCATGGTGCTGTCCTCCTCGTCGATCACGTCGTACCTGCAGCACGAGGGGTTCTTCGGACGCTTCTGGCGCCAGACGACATTCGCCCTCATCGGCATCCCGCTCATGCTCATCGCCGCGGCGATGCCGATCTCGTTCTGGAAGCGCTGGGCGTGGGCTCTGCTCGGGCTCGGCATCGCGCTCCAGCTGCTGGTGTTCACGCCGCTCGGCATCAACAACTACGGCAACCGCAACTGGATCCAGATCGGGTCGTTCAGCGGGCAGCCTTCTGAGATGCTGAAACTCGCGCTCGTGGTGTGGATCGGCACGGTCCTGCTCCAGAAGGAGCCGCTGCTCGGCCAGATGCGGCACGAGGTGATCCCGATCATCCCGGGCACGGTCGTCGCCCTCGGCGTCGTGCTCGCCGGGCGCGACCTCGGCACCGTGATGATCATGGCTGCCCTCGTGCTCGGCGCCATGTACTTCGGCGGCGTCAGCTGGAAGACCCTCGGCGTGACCGTGCTCGGCGGCGTGCTCGCGGTCGCGTTCTTCGTGCTCTCGAGCGAGAACCGCATGCGGCGGCTGCTCAGCCACGCCGGCGGCACCGACGACTACAGCGGGATCGACTGGCAGGCGACCCACGGTCTGTGGGCGCTCGCGGGAGGCGGTCTCTTCGGTGTCGGCCTCGGCAACTCGAAGGCCAAGTGGTCGTGGCTGCCCGCGGCAGACAACGACTACATCTTCGCGATCATCGGCGAGGAGCTCGGGCTCATCGGCACGGTCCTCGTGATCGCGCTCTTCGTCGTGCTCGCGGCGCTGATGCTCCGCGTGATCGCCCGCGCGCGCGACCGCTTCGGCCGCGCCGTGGTCGGCGGCATCATGGTCTGGATCGTCGGGCAGGCGCTCGTCAACATCGGCGTCGTCATCAAGGTGCTCCCGGTGCTCGGCGTCCCGCTCCCGCTCGTCAGCTCGGGCGGAACCGCGCTGATCTCGTGCCTGCTCGCGATGGGCGTGGTGATCTCGATCGCGCGCGACGGCGCGAAGCACCAGGAAGAACTCGAACAGGATCCCGGAAGGACCCCCACGCAGCGATGACCAGGTATCTTCTCGCCGGCGGCGGCACCGCCGGACACGTCAACCCCCTGCTCGCCCTCGCGGACCTCATCCGCGCGACGGAGGAGGATGCCGAGATCGTGGTGCTCGGCACCCGCGAGGGCCTCGAGGCCAGACTCGTGCCCGAGCGGGGCTACGAGCTTGTGCACATCGAGCGGCTGCCGTTCCCGCGTCGCCCGAACGCGGCGGCAGTGCGTTTCCCCGCCCGCTTCGCCCGCGCCGTGCGCCGCGTGCGCGAGCTGATCCGGGAGCGGCGCATCGACGTCGTCGTCGGCTTCGGCGGCTACGCCTCGGCCCCGGCCTACCGGGCGGGGTCGAAGGAGGGCGTCCCGGTCGTCATCCATGAGGCGAACGCGAAGCCGGGCATGGCGAACAAGCTCGGCGCCCGCAGCACGCCGTACGTCGGCGTGACCTTCGCGGGGACCCCGATCCCGAACTCCCGCGTGACGGGCATGCCGCTGCGTCCCGAGATCACCGGGCTCGACCGCTCGAGCCCCGATGCGCGGCGCGCTGCGCGGGCGCACTTCGGGCTCGATCCCGAGCGGCGCACGCTGCTCGTCACCGGCGGGTCGCTCGGCGCCCGCGCCATCAACCGCGGCGTCTCGGGCTCGGCGCGCGAGATCGTCGACGCCGGCATCCAGGTGCTCCACGTCTGGGGCGGGCTCACGGAGCTCGAGGACCCCGGCATCGACGGCTACGCCGTGATCCCGTACTGCGACCGCATGGACCTCGCGTTCGCCGCCTGCGACCTCGCCGTCTCCCGCGCGGGATCGACGACCGTCAGCGAGCTCTCCGGCCTCGGAGTGCCCGCAGTGCTCGTTCCGTACGCCGTCGGCAATGGCGAGCAGCGTTTCAACGCAGCGAGCGTCGTCTCCGCTGGCGGCGCGCTGCTCGTCGAGGACGGCGAGCTGACCCCCGAGTGGGTGCGCGGCGCGCTGATCCCGCTCCTGCGGGACGACGACGCGCTCGCGCGGATGTCGGAGGCAGCGCGCGGCGCGGGCACGCTCGACGGGACGGAGCGCCTGCTCGAGCTCGTGCACGAGGCCGTCGCGGCGCGGTGAGCCGAGGGCTCCGCGCCGTCGACAAAGCGACGGGATCCCGGATGCAGAACGCGTTCCGAGTTCCAGTAGACTCCTGAGCGGCGTCGAACCCTCGGCCCCTTGACGAACGGAGCGTTGCGCCTGTGACGAGCGGCAGTCTTCCCCCGGCCTCGTGGTATCCCGATCCCGGCGGAAGCGGCGGGCTCCGCTACTGGGACGGTGCGCGATGGACGGAGCATCTGGCGCCCGACCACACGGTGTCGGGCCCCGGCCCGGAGCCCGGGGCGGCTGCAGGCGACGGCGCCGTCTCGAGCAGTGCGCCGGCAGGGGCGACGCGGCCCCCTCGCGGGTCGCGCGCATGGACACTCCGGACCGTCATCGTGCTGCTGGTGTGCCTCGCGCTGCTCATCGCGACGCCGATCGTGCTGCTGACGGCCCGCGCCGACGCCTATCGGGACCAGGCCGAAGCCGTGCTCGACCGGTTCATGTCCGCGGCGGTGGATCGGGATCCTGACTGGAGGACGTACGCGACGCCCGGCCTCTCGCAGAAGGTCGAGGTCGGCGCCCCGATCGGCGGCGAACCCGTGACGGCGGCGGCCATCGGCCTGAACATCGAGTACGATCTCGGCGAGCTGTCGTTCGAGGGGCCGTCGAGCTGGTCCGGCGCGGACGACTACGATCTCGCTTCGGCCCCGGTCACGCTGCACTACAGCTACGACGCCTACGGAAAACGCCAGAGCGGCACGGCGAAGCAGGTCGTCTGGTTGACCCGGCCGTTCTACTACGGCTCGCAGGACGCGCAGCGGGCCGATGCGCGTCGCACCCCCTCGCAGGTCGGACCGTGGCGCGTCACCAGCCTGACGCTGCCCGACGCGGGGCCGAACGCGGAGGACGATCGGGAACAGACGTTCTTCACCTCGGACCTCAGCGAACCCTACGACGCAGCGGTCGACGGGAACATCTGCTTCGACCCCGTGCGCGCACTCCAGCAGCTCTCGGAGGTCGCCCGGATCGACGGCACGATCTCGAGTTCCTGCGTGCCGCTCTCCGAGAATCACTACCCGATCTCGCAGGGGTTCGACGCCGATGCGCTGGCGTCGGCGTTCCCCGTGATCGACGCGCTCAAGCCGCAGTTCGCTCCGCGCGAGCTGACCGGTCTCGATCCGAGGTTCTCCGCGCAGCTGCCCCCGATCATGGAGTACCACCTGAAGACGGCGAAGGGCCAGTACGTGATCGTATTCGCCTCCACCGAACTCGAGGGGGAGCAGGAGCAGCGGATGTCGGCCCGACTCATCACCATCACCGAACTGGGCGCGGGGGAGCAGCGATGACCGAATCGAAAGCGCCACGGAACCGGCGGGCACGTTCCGCGCAGTTGATCATCTCGGGCGTGACGGCGATCCTCCTCGTCGCGATCGGTGGCATCGTTCTCGCGGGGTGGCCATCGGACGCCGACGGCGCGTCGGCCGACATCCCCTCCGGCAGCTCCGATGCGTGGGTGCCGACGGCGGATCTCGAGGTCGATGAGTCGCGACCCGCATGGCTCGAGGCGCTCAGCGCCGGGCTGGAGGATGGCGACCGTGCGAAGTTCCTCTCCATGTCGAGCGGGCAGGGGGCCGAGGCTCTTGCGCGCTGGTGGGACGGCACCGAGCGGATCGGTCGGACGCTGTCGTTCGCGGACTCCTACGACACCATGGACTCATACGAGGCCGAGAAGCCCCCGAGCTATCTCATGCTCGGAGGGCAGCTGCGCTTCGCCTCGCATCCGGATCGCGGCAGTGGAACGGAGGACGCGGGGCTGCAGCTGACGCAGAACTTCGCCTACGAGCTCGTGCTCGACGGTGCGGGGGAGGACGCGAAGATCTCGGGTCTGACTCCGAAGAACTCTCCGATGCCCTGGGACGACGGCGAGATCTACGCCGTCGAACGCGACCATGTGACCGTGTACGGCATGGCCGACGAACGTGCCCTCGTCGACGCGAACGCGGACGTCGCCGAGGAGGCCGCGGTGCTGGCGTTCGACACCCTCGAGCGGATCGGAGGAGAAGCCCCGATCGATGGTTTCGTGGTCGCCTTCACCGATCGCGAGGACCGGTTCGACCGGTGGTTCGGCGAAGACATCGAGATGAACGCAGCCGGATTCGCGGGCTCCACGCTGCGCCCGAACGAGTACACGGACTCGCTCCCGCCGTCCGTGGCGACGGGGACCCGCTCGTCGGGGTCGCTCGTCGCACTGGGGCCGGCGAGCACGAGCAACCGCGAACAGGTCCTCGTGCACGAGTTCGCGCACGTGATCCAGGAGTCCGCCGTGCCCTATGAGCTCATGCTCCCGCAGTCGGCGGCCCCCACCGAGGGCTTCGCGCGCTACTTCGAGAACGCCGCGGGCGTCGGCGACCCCTATTTCGCGGACCCGGCAGTGCGGGCGTCGATCCTCTCGCGAGGGGAATCCGCAATGTCCGACGAGCTGCTCGTGAGCGCAGATGCGAACGCAGCATACGCCGTCGCGGGCAGCTTCTACCAGTTCGTCGAGGACTCGGGCGGATCGGCGTGGCAGCTGGCCCTCGATCGCGACGGCGGGTTCTCGATGGACCTGCGGGCGAAGCTGCAGGACGACGCGTTCGGCGAAGCCGAGTGGCAGGCCTGGGCCGCCGCCCAGTAGCGGGTTGCGGTAGGATCGCACCATGTCCCGGAACCTCCTCCTTCGGAGCCGCGACAGGGTGTGATCCGACCGGCGCCCTGTGAGCGGCGCCGTCGCCATGCCGGTCATCGTGCTCGTTGATCGGAGAATCCGCATGCCCATCCGCCCCAGGCCCTGGATGATGCTGGCCGTCATGGTGTTCGGCCAGGCCGCCACCACCGTCGTGGTCGCCACGCCGGCGTTCCTCATCCCGTACTTCACGCAGCAGCGGGGGATGGGCCTCGCCGGCGCCGGCCTGCTCGCCGGCATGCCGAACCTCGGCCTCGTGCTCGCGCTCTTCCTCTGGGGCGCATTGGCCGACCGCATCGGCGAGCGGCGCGTGCTGCTGGTCGGACTGGGGCTGAGCACGGTCGCCGTCGTGCTCTCGATGCTCGCGGGCGACGCGTTCTGGCTCGGCGCCGCCCTCGTGCTCAGCGGAGCGATGACCGCGTGCATCAACAACACGAGCGGGCGGCTCATCACCGGGTGGTTCCCGGCTCATCGCCGCGGACTGGTGATGGGCATCAGGCAGACCTGCCAACCGCTCGGCATGGCGATCGCGGCCGTTGCGATCCCGCCCATCGCCGCAGGGGCCGGCCTCGCGGCAGCGTTCGGATTCGGCGGCGCCCTCCTCGTCGTGAGTCTCGTCGCCTGCGCCTGCACCGTGGTCGACTCGCCTGGAGCGCACGCGCCGGCGGCCGGGACCGACGCCGAGCGCCCCGCGAACCCCTACCGCGGCTCCGCGGCCCTGGTGCGGATCCACGCCGTGTCGATGCTGCTCGTGATCCCGCAGTTCGCGCTCTCGACGTTCGGCCTCGTCTGGTTCACGGTCGGACTGGGCTGGAGCGCGCTCGCCGCCGGAACGCTCGTCGCCGTCGCGCAGTTCGCGGGCGCGGCGGGGCGCATCGTCGTCGGCGTCTGGAGCGACCGCGTGCGCTCCAGGCTGCGCCCGCTGCTGCAGGTCTCCGTCGCCGGCGTCATCGTGCTGCTGCTCGCCGCCGCGTTCGGCTGGGCCGAGTGGAGCGCTGCCGCCGCTGTCGCGTTCGTGGTCGCGAGCTGCGTGAGCGTCGCCGACAACGGGCTGGCGTTCACGGCGGTCGCCGAGATCGCGGGCCGCGGATGGGCGGGCCGGGCGCTCGGGATCCAGAACACGGGTCAGTTCCTCGCCGCTGCTGCGGTCGGACCGATCGTGGGCGGACTCATCTCGGTCGTCGGCGTACCCGCCGCGCTCGCGGTCATCGCGGCGGCCCCGGCGCTCGCCGTCCCGCTCGTGCCCCGCGAACGAGCCCGGCTCCGCCGTGGCCCCGAACGGAGCACGGACGCGGGACTCCGTCGGGTCGCAGCTTCGGAGCGATAGTCTTGTCGGGCACGACCTGAGGAGGCGCCCCATGATCTACCCCGATCTCGACATGGAGATTCCCGACGAGCTCGGACGGGTCCATTTCGTCGGCATCGGAGGGTCCGGCATGAGCGGCATCGCCCGCATGATGCACCAGGCCGGGGTGACGGTGACGGGGTCGGACCGGAGCGCGAACTACTCGACGGCGGCGCTCGAGGAGCTCGGGATCCGGGTGTCGATCGGGCACGACGCCGAGAACGTCGGCGACGCCGACACGCTCGTCGTGACGGGGGCCCTCTGGCAGGACAACCCCGAGTACCGGTCCGCGCTCGAGCGGGGGCTGCCGGTGCTGCACCGCTCGCAGGCGCTCGCCTGGCTCGCACGGGGCAAGCGCGTCGTGTCCGTCGCGGGCGCGCACGGCAAGACCACTTCGACGGGGATGATCGTCACCGGTCTCCTCGGCGTCGGAGCCGACCCCTCGTTCGTGAACGGCGGCATCATCGAGTCGCTCGGGGTCAGCTCCGGCCCGGGCGCAGACGACCTCTTCGTCATCGAGGCCGACGAGTCGGACAAGTCGTTCCTGCTCTACGACACCGCGATCGCGCTCATCACCAACGTCGACCCCGAACACCTCGACTTCTACGGTTCGCGTGAGGCGTTCATGCAGGCGTTCGTGGACTTCGCGCTCGGCGCGCGCGAGCAGATCGTCATCTCCGCCGACGACCCGGGGGCGCTCGAGGTGCTCACCGCGGTGCGCGCGGCCTCGCCGACGGCCCGGATCCGCACCTTCGGGGAGGCGGAGGGCGCCGATGTCCGCATCGTGTCGATCGACGACTCCGGCCCCGTCCGCTTCGAGGTCGAGCTCGCGGGGGCGGACGGTGCCGCCGAGCGCCACGAGGCGCAGCTCTCCGTGTACGGCCGCCACAACGCCGTGAACGCCGTGGGGGCGTTCGCGGTGCTCGCGGGCCTCGGATTCGCGGCCGGGCCGGCGCTCGCCGCGATCGCCGGATTCGGGGGCACGAAGCGCCGCTTCGAGTTCCACGCCGAGGTCGGCGGGGTGCGAGTCTACGACGACTACGCGCACCACCCCACCGAGGTCGAGGCGCTGCTCGACTCCGCGCGCGCGGTCGTCGGCGACGGTCGGCTCATCGCGATCCACCAGCCGCACCTCTTCAGCCGCACCGCGATGTTCCATCGCGAGTTCGCCGAGGTGCTCGAGCGCGGCGCCGATCACACGGTCGTGCTCGCGGTCGACGGGGCCCGCGAGGATCCGGTCGACGGCGTCACCGGAGCGCTCGTGTCCGACGACTTCGCGGACGCGTCGCGCGTCGCCTACCGCCCCGAGTGGCAGGACGCCGCAGACTACCTCGCGGAGATCGCCCGGCCGGGCGACGTGATGGTCACGATGAGCTGCGGATCGGTCTACCGGATCATCCCGCAGGTCGTCGACGCGCTCCGCGGACGATTCGAGCCCGGGTCGCGGTGAAGCGGCCGAACGGGTTCGACCGGGAACCGCGATCCCCGGAGCCCGACGAGGCGACCCCGGAGCCTCGCGACTCCGAACGCCGCGAGTCCGCGTTCCGGATGCCCGAGCGTCGCGGGTCCGATCACTCCGAGCCCGAGCCCGAGCCCGAGCCCGAGTTCGAGCCCGAGTTCGGATCAGATCGCGTCGGGGCGGGTGCTTCGGCGCCGGTCTCCCCTTCTCCGGTGTCCGCGGTGCCGGTGTCCCCGATACCCGACGAGCGGCGCGAAGCCGACGCCGCCGGCCCGCAGCACGAAGCGGGGGAGACCGGAATCGCCCCCACCGTGGATCTCGGAGAGGTGCGCGCGCAGCGCTCGGCGGGGGTGCTCGGCCGCCTGCGGGGCGGCGAACGCGAGGTGCGGGGAGGCGCGCTCGCGGCGTTCCGCGACCAGCGGGCTTCCGACCCCGTCGCGGCGGCCGAACGTCGGCTGCGCGCGGCCGAGAAGGAGCGCCGGGCGCAGGAGCGCCGCGAGCGGCGCAGGTTCTCGGCCGAGGCGCGCAAGCGCAGGCGCACGTGGTGGGTGGCGCTCGGGACGGTGGGAGCTCTCGCGCTCTTCGTCGCGGTCGGGGTGTTCACGCCGCTCATGTCGGTGCGCAGCATCGAACTCGTCGGGGCGGAGCAGGTCGATGAGCCCGCGGTGCGGAAGGCCCTCGCCCGGTTCGACGGGGTGCCCATCGCGCTCGTGCGCGATGCCGATGTGCACCGCGCGCTCGAGCCGTTCCCGCGCATCCAGAGCTACGCGACCGAGATCGTCCCGCCGAGCACGCTCGTCGTGCGGATCGTCGAGCGGGTTCCGGTGGTCGCGGTGGCGGACGGGAAGTCATTCCGGTTGTACGATGCGGCCGGGGTGCTGCTGAGCACTGCGGACGCCCTCCCCGAGAACGTGCCCGTCGCGTCGGGCAAAGTCGCCGACCTCTCGTCCGAGCCGTTCGCGGCCGCCTCGCGAGCCCTGCGCGACATGCCTGCGGATCTGCGCTCCCAGATCGTCGCGGTGACGGCGTCGAGCGGACAGAACGTCGAGTTCCAGCTGCGGAGCGGGATCGATGTGCTCTGGGGTGATGCCGAGAACAGCAAGCGCAAGTCGATCGTGCTGCAGAGCATGCTCGGATCCGAGGCGCTCACGGGACGCAAGGTGGAGCGGATCGACGTCTCGTCCTTCGAGGCTCCGGTCTTCAACTGATCCGGGCAGTCGGGCGTGCAACCTCCGCTCCTGCGATGAGTGCGCCGCAACGCGGCGTGTCGGCTCGGTCGGGTCGCACCGTTGCGCCTACCGTTGTGCCGTAAACGTATTCGGCAATACTAACACTGAACTTCAGCTTGAGGTTTAAGGTTTAGGGTGGAGGCGCACAGGTGTCAGGGAACCAGAACTACCTCGCGGTGATCAAGGTCGTCGGTGTCGGCGGCGGCGGGGTGAACGCGGTCAACCGCATGATCGAGCTCGGCCTGCGCGGCGTCGAGTTCATCGCCGTGAACACCGATGCCCAGGCCCTGCTGCTCAGCGACGCCGACGTGAAGCTCGACGTGGGGCGCGAGCTCACCCGCGGACTCGGCGCCGGGGCCGACCCCGAGGTCGGGCGTCGTGCGGCGGAGGATCACGCGGAGGAGATCGAGGAGGCGCTCGCCGGTGCCGATATGGTCTTCGTGACCGCGGGCGAGGGCGGCGGCACCGGAACCGGCGCCGCCCCCGTCGTCGCGCGCATCGCGAAGTCGATCGGCGCACTCACCATCGGCGTCGTCACGCGCCCCTTCAGCTTCGAGGGCAAGCGTCGCGCCGCGCAGGCCGACGTCGGCGTGCACACGCTGCGCGAGGCCGTCGACACCCTGATCGTCGTGCCGAACGACCGCCTGCTCGACATCAGCGAGCCCGGTATTAGCATGATCGAGGCGTTCGCCGCAGCCGATCAGGTGCTGCTCGCCGGCGTCTCGGGAATCACGGACCTCATCACCACGCCCGGTCTCATCAACCTGGACTTCGCGGACGTGAAGTCCGTGATGCAGGGCGCAGGCGCCGCGCTCATGGGCATCGGCTCGGCCCGAGGGGCCGACCGTGCGATCAAGGCGGCTGAGCTCGCGGTCGCGTCGCCCCTGCTCGAGGCGTCCGTCGAGGGCGCGCACGGCGTGCTGCTGTCGATCCAGGGCTCGTCCAACCTCGCACTCAGCGAGATCTACGAGGCGTCGACGCTCGTGCAGGACGTGGTGCACCCCGAGGCGAACATCATCTTCGGCACCGTCATCGACGACACCCTGGGTGACGAGGTGCGCGTCACCGTCATCGCCGCCGGCTTCGACGACGACGCGCCCAAGGCCGAGCCCGTCGAGCGCGAGCGCGGTCGCCGGGGGAGTCACGTCGAGAGCATCGAGGACGTCCCTGCACCTCGCGTCGCCGCGACGAGCGAGTCGACCGGGCTCGGGTTCCCGGGGTTCAACCCGGTCGCTGAGCGCGCGGGCGAGGCGAAGAATCCGCAGACGGGACAGTTCGGCGAGGTGCTCGCGAACCCCCCGGTGGAGGCGCAGCTCGCGGACCCGGCGTTCGACGGCGATGACGACGACGACCTCGACATCCCCGACTTCCTGAAGTAGGCGCGATGTCGAACGCTGCACCTGCGGGCTTCCCCGGGCTCGGCGAGCGGCTCGAGCGGGTGCGCGGCGGCATCGCCGACGCCTGCCGGGCGGCCGGCCGCGATCCCGAGGATACGACCCTCATCGTCGTCACCAAGTTCCACCCGGCGTCCCTCATCTCCGCGCTCGCGGAGCTCGGCGTGCGCGACGTGGGGGAGAACCGGCATCAGGAGGCGCAGGAGAAGGCGGCGGAGCTCGCCGACCTCGGCCTCCGCTGGCACTACATCGGTCAGTTGCAGACCAAGAAGGCGCGGCAGGCGGCCCGGTACGCGCACGCGATCCACTCGATCGATCGGGAGCGCCTGGTCGATGCGCTGGCCACCGCCGAGGTGACGACGCCGATCGACGCCTTCGTGCAGGTGAACCTCACGGACGACCCCGGTCGCGGCGGCGCCGCGCCCGAGGACCTGGAGCGACTCGCCGAGCGCGTGCTCGAGACGCCGACGCTGCGCCTGCGCGGCCTCATGGCCGTCGCCCCGCTCCCCGAGGAGGAGGAGGCGGTTTCGGCGTTCGCCCGGCTGCACGGCCTCGCCGAACGGCTGCGACGCGTCGCGCCGGAGGCGACCGCCATCTCGGCGGGCATGACGCACGACTACCGCGAGGCCATCGCCGCGGGGGCGACACACCTGAGGATCGGCAGCGCAATCACGGGAAACAGGCCGGCGCCCGAGTAGTCTCGAAGCACCGTACGTTGGGAGAAGACATGAGCAATCCGCTGAAGAAGACCATGGTCTACCTGGGTCTGGCCGAAGAGGACCTCGACGAGCAGAGCGCCCCGGCGGCGCAGCCCGCCGCTCCGGCGACGAAGGCCCCGCAGGCTGCGGCGCCGAAGGCCGAGGCCCCCAAGCCGGCACCCCAGCGGGCGTCGGTCACGCCGCTGCGCCGCGTGACCCCGACGCGCCAGAGCGCCGCTCCCGCCATGAACGAGATCATCACCGTCCGTCCGACGGAGTACAAGGACGCCAAGGGCATCGCCGAGAGCTTCCGCGAGGGCATCCCCGTGATCATCAACCTCTCCAGCATGGAGGAGGGCGATGCCAAGCGCCTCATCGACTTCGCGAGCGGGCTCACCATGGGGCTGCACGGCCGCATCGAGCGCGTCACGAGCAAGGTCTTCCTGCTGTCCCCCGAGCACATCGACGTCGCGAGCGGCGAGCAGGGTGCGAACGACAGCGGATCCTTCTTCGTCCCCCCTTCGGCGTAAGCGGTAATGATTCTCCACACGATCGGTGCGATCCTCGTCATCATTCTCCGCATCTACACGTTCGTCCTCTGGGGGCGCTTCGTGCTCGACTGGGTCATGGTGCTCAACCGGCGCTTCCGGCCCAAGGGGGCGCTCGCGATCCTGGTCGAGGTCGTGTACACCGCGACCGACCCGCCGATCAAGATGTTCCGCCGCGTGCTCCCGCCGCTGCGGATCGGGAACGTGGCCCTCGACCTCGGCTGGTTCCTGACGATGATCTCCTGCATGATCCTCATCGCGATCGTGGGGAGCTGGTGACCCGACCTGCGGGATCCGGATTTTTTTTGCTAGCGTTGACCTAGACCACGCGAGTGGACCCGAAGCGAAAGAGACGTAACGATGGCCTTGACTCCCGAAGACGTCGTGAACCATAAGTTCACGATCACTAAGTTCCGCGACGGATACGATCTCGACCAGGTCGATGACTTCCTCGACACGATCGTCGAGGAGCTCCGCCAGCACGAGCAGGAGAAGAACGACCTGCTCGCGAAGATCGAGGAGCTGGAGACGAAGCTCGCCGAGGCCGAGTCCGCCGCGGCTGCGGCCCCCGCCGCCGAGTCGGCGCCGGCGGCTTCGGAGCAGACCATCGTCGTCGAGGCGCCTGCCGCGCAGCCCGCTCCGGTCCCTGCTGCTCCCGCCGTAGCCCCCTCGGCCTCGCCGCAGCCCGATGCCGTGAAGTCGAGCGCCATGCTGCAGCTCGCGCTCGAGCTGCACGACAAGCACGTGCACGAGGGCGAGAGCACCCGCGACAAGCTCATCAGCGAGGCCGAGGCGAAGCGGGATCAGATGATCTCCGACGCCGAGCAGACCGCACGCCAGCTCGTCGAAGAGGCGCAGAAGCAGCGCGCCGATGAGCTCCGTGTGCTCGGCGACGAGCGCAGCGACCTGCAGTTCAAGATCAAGGACCTCCGTCAGTTCGAGAGCGAGTACCGCTCGACCCTGCGCTCCTACATCCAGTCGCAGCTGCGCGGCCTCGACGGCTCGCCCGAGCCGGCCGGCGCACCCGACGGTCTGCAGTAGTCCGGAGAGTGAACCGCGATACCCCCGCGGCGGCCGAGTCGGCCGCCCGCTCGTCAGCGCGACGTCGTTGGGTGCCCCTGGTCACCCTCGGCGTCGCGCTCGTCGTGCTCGCGGTCGATCAGCTCGCGAAGAACCGGGTCGTCGAGACCCTGACCGAGGGCCGTACCGTTCCGGTGCTCGGAGATTTCCTCCGCTGGCATTTCGTGCGCAATCCCGGGGCCGCCTTCTCCATGGCCAGCGGCTCCACGTGGATCTTCACGATCCTCGCCGCGGTCGTCGTGGTCGTCGTGCTCTGGCAGATCCGGCGCCTCAGGTCGATCCCCTGGGCCCTGTTCCTCGGCCTGCTGCTCGGCGGCGTGCTCGGCAACCTGACCGACCGGCTGACCCGCGAGCCCGGTTTCCCCGAGGGGCACGTGATCGACTTCATCTCGACACCGTGGATGTGGCTCGGGTTCAACGAGGCGATCTACAACGTCGCGGACATCGCGATCGTGAGCGGCATGATCCTGTTCGTGCTGATCACGCTGCTCGGGCTGCACATCGACGGTTCGCCGCGGGGCGCGCGCGAATCGGCCGCGCCGGCAGAGGACGGCGCGCGGACCGAGAGGGCCGCGGATGGAGCACCGTAGTCTGCCGGTCCCCGACGGGATCGCGGGGGAGCGGGTCGATGCGGCGCTCGCGAAGATGCTGGGGTTCTCGCGCAGTTTCGCGGCCGAGATCGCGCAGGCCGGCGGCGTCCTGCTCGACGGTCGCGCGCTCGGCAAGTCCGATCGGCTCGTCGCAGGCGGCTGGCTCGAGGTGAGCTGGGAGGAGAAGCGGGGACCCGAGGTGGTGCCCGTGCACCTGCCCGATCTCGGGATCGTCCACGACGACGACGACATCGTCGTGGTGGACAAGCCGGCCGGCGTCGCGGCGCACCCGTCCATCGGCTGGACCGGACCGACCGTAGTGGGGGCGCTTGCCGGAGCCGGGTTCCGCATCGCCACATCGGGTCCCGCTGAGCGCCAGGGCATCGTGCACCGCCTCGACGCCGGTACGAGCGGCCTCATGGTCGTGGCCAAGAGCGAGCGCGCTTACAGCGAGCTCAAGCGGGCGTTCAAGGAGCGCGAGGTGGACAAGATCTACCACGCGGTCGTCCAGGGGCATCCCGACCCCTTCTCCGGCACGATCGAGGGGCCGATCGGGCGGCACCCCGGGAACGAGTGGAAGTTCGCGGTGACCCGCGACGGCAAGCCCTCGGTCACGCACTACGAGACCATCGAGGCCTTCCCCTACGCGTCTCTGCTCGAGATCGAGCTCGAGACCGGACGCACGCACCAGATCCGGGTCCACATGTCGGCGCAGCGGCATCCGTGCGTCGGCGACGCGATGTACGGCGCCGATCCCACGCTGTCGGCGCGTCTCGGGCTCACGCGCCAGTGGCTGCACGCGATGCGACTGGGGTTCCGTCACCCGGGAACGGGAGAGCGCGTGGAGTACTCGTCGGTGTATCCGGCGGACCTGCAGCACGCGCTCGACGTGCTCGACGCCTGAGCGATCCCGCACAGGGCGGGGCGGTACCCTGGATGCGGTTCCCGTGACATACGCGATGAATAAAAGGGGTCTCCTCGGTGTCGTCAACTGACAGCTTCGTCCATCTGCACACGCACAGCGAGTACTCGATGCTCGATGGCGCGGCCCGAGTCGGGCAGCTGATGGAGGCGGTCGAGGCCCAGGGCATGCCCGCCATCGCGGTGACGGACCACGGCAACACCTTCGGCGCCTTCGACTTCTGGAAGCAGGCGCGCGATCACGGGCTCAACCCGATCATCGGCATCGAGGCGTACCTGAGCCCCGGCACGCACCGCTCGGACCGCACCCGCGTGCGCTGGGGAGACGGGGCCGGAGACGATGTGTCGGGCGCCGGCGCCTACACTCACATGACGATGCTGTCGGAATCGACCGAGGGCATGCACAACCTGTTCCGGCTGTCGAGCTACGCCTCGATCGAGGGCTACTACTTCAAGCCGCGCATGGACCGCGAGCTCCTGCAGACCTACGGCAAGGGGATCATCGCGACGACCGGATGCCCGTCTGGCGAGATCCAGACGCGCCTGAGGCTCGGCCAGTACGACGAGGCCGTCAATGCCGCCGCCGAGTTCCAGGACCTCTTCGGCAAGGACAACTTCTTCTGCGAACTCATGGATCACGGGCTCGAGATCGAGCGCCGGGTGCAGGGCGACCTGCTGAAGATCGCGAAGGATCTCTCGATCCCGCTCGTCGCGACGAACGATCTCCACTACGTGCACGAGGCGGACGCCGAGTCCCACTCGGCGCTCCTCTGCGTGCAATCGGGATCCCGCCTCGACGACCCGAACCGCTTCCAGTTCAACGGCTCGGGCTACTACCTGAAGAGCGCCGCGGAGATGCGGCACCTCTTCCGCGACTTCCCCGACGCGTGCGACAACACGCTGCTCATCGCCGAGCGCTGCAACGTCGAGTTCAACACGTCGGCGAACTACATGCCGCGATTCCCCGTTCCCGAGGGCGAGTCCGAGGACAGCTGGTTCGTCAAGGAGGTCGAGAAGGGCCTGCACTACCGGTACCCGTCGGGCATCCCGGACGACGTGCGCAAGCAGGCGGAGTACGAGATCGGCGTGATCACGCAGATGGGCTTCCCCGGGTACTTCCTCGTGGTCGCCGACTTCATCAACTGGTCGAAGGACCACGGGATCCGCGTGGGCCCCGGCCGCGGTTCCGGCGCGGGATCGATGGTCGCGTACGCGATGCGCATCACCGACCTCGACCCGCTCCAGCACGGGCTGATCTTCGAGCGGTTCCTGAACCCCGACCGCGTCTCGATGCCCGACTTCGACGTCGACTTCGATGATCGCCGTCGCGGCGAGGTCATCAAGTACGTGACCGAGAAGTACGGCGATGCGCGCGTCGCGCAGATCGTCACCTACGGCACGATCAAGTCGAAGCAGGCGCTCAAGGACTCCTCGCGCGTGCTCGGCTTCCCCTTCGGCATGGGCGAGAAGCTCACGAAGGCGATGCCGCCCGCGGTCATGGCGAAGGACATCCCGCTCTCGGGGATCACGGACCCCGACCACCCCCGATACAAGGAGGCGGCGGAGTTCCGCGCGGTGATCCAGGAGGATCCCGAGGCGAAGACCGTGTACGACACCGCGCTGGGGCTCGAGGGGCTGAAGCGGCAGTGGGGCGTGCACGCGGCCGGCGTGATCATGTCGAGCGATCCGCTCATCGACATCATCCCGATCATGAAGCGCGAGCAGGACGGCCAGATCGTCACGCAGTTCGACTACCCGACCTGCGAGGGCCTCGGCCTGATCAAGATGGACTTCCTGGGGCTGCGCAACCTCACGATCATCTCCGACGCCCTCGAGAACATCAAGCTCAACCGCGGGGAGGAGCTCGACCTCGAACGCCTCGAGCTCGACGACGTCGCATCCTATGAGTTGCTCGCCCGAGGCGACACCCTCGGCGTGTTCCAGCTCGACGGCGGCCCGATGCGCGGTCTGCTGCGCCTCATGAAGCCCGACAACTTCGAGGACATCTCGGCCGTGCTCGCGCTCTACCGTCCGGGCCCGATGGGCGCAGACTCGCACACCAACTATGCGCTCCGCAAGAACGGTCTGCAGCCGATCACGCCCATCCACCCCGAGCTCGAGGAACCGCTCAGGGAGATTCTCGACACCACGTACGGCCTCATCATCTATCAGGAGCAGGTGATGTCGATCGCGCAGAAGGTGGCGGGCTTCTCGCTCGGCCAGGCGGACATTCTGCGACGCGCGATGGGCAAGAAGAAGAAGTCGGAGCTCGACAAGCAGTACGAGGGGTTCTCGAGCGGCATGCACGAGCGCGGGTTCTCGGACGCCGCCGTGAAAGCGCTGTGGGACATCCTGCTCCCGTTCTCGGACTACGCCTTCAACAAAGCCCACTCGGCCGCGTACGGCGTCGTGAGCTACTGGACCGCATACCTCAAGGCGCATTACCCGGCCGAGTACATGGCCGCACTGCTGACGAGCGTCGGCGACTCGAAGGACAAGCTCGCGCTCTACCTGAACGAGTGCAGGCACATGGGGATCAAGGTGCTGCCTCCGGCGGTGAACGACTCGTTCGCGAACTTCTCCGCGGTCGGGGAGGACATCCGCTTCGGTCTCGGCGCCATCCGCAACGTCGGCACGAACGTCGTCGAGGCGGTGCGCGAGGCCCGCGAGCAGAAGGGCGCGTTCGAGACCTTCCACGACTTCCTCAAGAAGGTTCCGCTCGTCGCGCTGAACAAGCGGACGGTCGAGTCGCTCATCAAGGCAGGGGCCTTCGACGGGCTCGGCGGCACGCGGCGCGCGCTCGTCGAGATCCATGAGCAGTCCATCGAGAGCGCGGTGAAGGAGAAGCGGGCCGAGGAGAACGGCGACGTCGGCTTCGACTTCGACAGCCTCTTCGCCGAGGCCGCGGAGGCTGCGGGGGAGACCGCCGAGGTCGTCTCCCAGGTGCCGGACCGACCCGAGTGGACGAAGAAGGACAAGCTGGCCTTCGAGCGCGAGATGCTCGGGCTGTACGTGTCCGACCACCCGCTCCGCGGGCTCGACTCGGCGCTCGCGAAGGAGGCGAGCGCGACCGTGCAGCAGGTCACGAACCCGGATGCGAGCCCCGGCTTCGACGGCGAGATCGTGACGATCGCCGGCCTCCTCACGAGCGTGCAGCACCGCACGGCGAAGTCGGGCAACCTCTACGGGATGGTCACCGTCGAGGACTTCACCGGTGAGATCCAGGCGCTGTTCATGGGCAAGTCGTACCAGGAGTTCGGTTCGCTGCTGCAGCCGGACACGATCGTGGCGCTGCGCGGAAAGATGAACGCGCGCGATGACGGCATGTCGATGCACGCGTACGGGGTGAAGCCGATCGATGCCGGCGTGCAGGAGGACGCGACGACGCTGACGCTGTCGATCAGCGACACGCGGGCGACCGAGGACCTGATGGACGAACTCAAACGCACGCTCGAGCGGCATCGCGGCGACAGCGAGGTGCGTCTGCAGCTGCTGACCTCGGAGGCGATCCGGGTGTTCGAGCTGCGCCAGCAGGTGCGGATCACCGCCGACCTCTTCGGCGAGCTCAAGGGCCTGCTCGGCCCGCGGTGCCTCATGGGGATCGACGAGCTCGTCGGGTGATGCGCCGGCGCCCCGCGCGGACCTCCGAACGGGCTGGGCTCCGGGCGGTCGCCCGTGTGGCGCCGCCCGACCGAGAGTAGGGTGGAGCGCATGAGCGAGTTGCAGCGGGAGATCATCGAGGCGCTGGGTGTGCACCCGGACGCGGACGCGACGACCGAGATCGAGCGCAGGATCGCGTTCCTCAGCGATTACCTCCGATCGATCCCCGGCGCGCGGGGGTTCGTGCTCGGCATCTCGGGCGGACAGGACTCGTCGCTCGCCGGACGACTGGCGCAGCTGGCGGTCGAACGACTGCGTGCGGAGGGGCACGACGCCGAGTTCCTCGCCGTCCGGTTGCCGTACGGCGTGCAGCGAGATGAGGACGACGCGCAGCTCGCGCTCTCCTTCATCCGTCCCGATCGCTCGGTGTCGGTGGACATCGCGCCGGCGGTCGACGCGCTCGCCGGGGCGGTCGTCGACGCCACGGACGAGCCGGTGACCGACTTCAACAAGGGCAATGTGAAGGCGCGCATGCGCATGGTCGTGCAGTACGCGCTCGCCGGCGACCGCGGGCTCGTGGTGATCGGAACCGATCATGCTGCCGAAGCCATCACGGGCTTCTTCACGAAGTTCGGCGACGGCGCGGCCGACGTAGTGCCGCTCGCCGGCCTGACCAAGGGACAGGGCGCCGCGATGCTCGAGCACCTGGGCGCCCCGGATCGGCTGTGGGAGAAGGTTCCCACCGCCGATCTGCTCGACGGCGAGCCCGGTCAGACGGACGAATCGAGCCTCGGGGTCTCCTACGGCGAGATCGACGCGTATCTGCGGGGCGAGAGGGTATCCGATGCGGCTGCCGCCAACCTCGAGCGAAGGTTCCTGGGCACACGCCACAAGCGCGCGCTGCCGGTGACGCCGGATGACGAGTGGTGGCGGGGCTCGGAGGAGCCGGCGTAGCGGTCGGAACGCCGAATCCGCGCGCATCCAGCGCCCTCCCGCCGTACCGTTCCGCTCACGCGGCCGCCCTGCCGAACTCGCCCGCATCGGAGGAGTCGGCGGAATCCGCGGCGGCCCAGCCCGAACCGATCTCGGGTGCGTTCGAGTATTCCTCGCTCGCCTCGGACCCGTGCGTCGGCACCGGAGGGCCCGAAGCGCCGGATTCCGATGCCGGTCGTGCCTCCACGAGCTTCGTGAAGGTCGTGACGCCCCAGCGCAGGTCGGGCCCGAGCGCCTCGACCTCGAGCTCGGTCGACGTGCCGACCTTCCCCTTCGATTCCCAGTTGTTCACGCGCACTCTGCCGTATGCGACGATCCGGTCGCCGACGGAGAGCGACTTGCGCGCGTGCTCGGCGAGGGATCTGAACGCGTTCACGGTGAACCAGTTGGTCGCCGTGTCGACCCACTGCTGACGCTCCTGATCGAACACGCGGTCGTTGCTCGCGACCCGGAACGAGCAGAACGCGACCCGGTCGCCGGATTTGGAGAAGTAGGGGACGGTCGCGACCGTCCCGACGATGCACATTCGAGTGGACATGGGATGCTCCTTCACTGGGCCGAGGCGGCGTCGCCTTCGGACGGGATCGTGTGACGAGCGGACGGACCGGCCCGTGCGCGTCACCGGCCCGTCCGCTCGTGACCAGTCTGGGCGCCGCGAGCGGTGCGGCGGTGTGGGTCTGCGTCGACTGTGGAGAACTCGCGTCGGGGGCATGATGTCCGCGGCCTGTGAGCGGAATCCGCGGGCGGACGCCGGAGTCTCGGCGCGCCGGGCCCGTCCCGGCCAATCGCCAGGCTCGGGGCCGGCGGGCTGCATAGACTGTCGGGGTGCCCACAGCAGTGAAGACCCCACCGGACACCCGCGCGCTCCCGGGCCGCGGTACGCGCGCCCTCCTCGCCATCGGCATGGTGATCCCGTTGCTCGCCGGCTGCAGCCTGCTCGAGGGCCCCAGCCCCGAAGTCCCGAAGCGGGAGACCCCCGCTCCGCCGGAGCAGACCCCGGAGTACGTGCCCGACGGCTCGGCCGAGCAGAACCTGCCCTTCTTCCGCTCGGTGCTCACGGACTACGCCGCCGGAACGGGCGCCGTGCAGGGCAAGCCGATCGCACGAGCGGTCATCGATGCCGGATTCGCCCCAGACGCGATGCAGGTGAGCTTCGACCGGACGAAGACCGACCTTCCCGCGGACAACATCTTCGTCTCGGTGCGGATCGGCCCGGAGTGCCTCATCGGCCAGGTCGTCGCGGAGGACCGCAGCGTCGTCGCTGAGACCGCGCCGGCCGTCGGCCCCGAGAAGAACCTCTGTCTGATCGGCGAGACGGCCCCGGTCGAGTAGGGCACTTCGTCGAGCGAACGGCGCAGCCTCAGCTGAGGTCCCAGAGCAGGCGGTAGTACGCGATCCGCCTCCGGTCCGGCTCGACCCCGTACCCCGCGAACAGTTCGTCGGCGTAGCTCGCGCCGTAGTTCCACTCGGTGCTCCACGCGGCCACAGCGAGGTCGGCCCAGCGGTCGGCGACGCCGAGGTCGCCCAGGTCGACGTGGCCGGCGAAGGCGCCGTCCGCTGCGATGAGCGTGTTCGGCGCGCACGCGTCTCCGTGGCAGACCACCGAGCGGTCGACCGGGGGCGGATCCGCGAGGATCGCGAGCGCGCGCTCCCGGCCCAGCCCGCGGTGCTCGCGGGACCAGTCCGCCGGTCCCTCGCCCCGTTCCGTTCGTGCGCGGACCCGGGCGAGGCGCGCTCCGACGGACCACTCGAACGGGCAGCCCGACGCCGGCAGCGTCTCGTGGAGTTCGCGCAGTCCCGCGCCGATCGCGCGCGCCGCCGTCGCGGGGTCGCGGATCCAGCGGTCCGATACCGCCGAGGCCGCAGGGATCGCCTCGGTGACGAGCCACGATCCGTGCGGATCGGCCCCCGCAGAGAGGACCCGCGGCACCCGGGCGCCGTGCTCGGCGGCCCAGGCGAGGCGCACCTCCTCGGCCACGAGGTCGGACTCGAGCGTCCCCGCCGCGACCCACTTCACGAACCGGGAGGGCTCCGCGCCGTCGGTTCCTCCGTCGATGCCGCCGTTCAGCTCGAACGTCACGCCGCCGAGAGCGTTCCGCCAGACAGGTCTGAGCGGGCGATCGCCGGCGAGCTCCGCGACGGCCGCGGGCACGTCGACCGGTCCGTCCGGGATCGCGGCGAGGGGTTTCGACACCATGGCGGTATCCTCTCACGGCGCAGGATCCCGTCCCGCACCGACCGGAGAACGCGGATTCGCCGCGTTCCGGTCGGAGCGCCTCGGCCCCGACCGGGTCTCCGAGGGCCGATCGCGCCGCAGCCGACTACAGTAGAGGGTGACTGCAACCCACCGTCTTTCATCGAGGGAGTTCTGGGCGCCCCGCGCCCGAGAGATTTTATGGCTGAGTACATTTACCAGATGGTCCGCGCCCGCAAGGCGGTCGGCGAGAAGCTGATTCTGGACGACGTGACCATGGCATTCCTGCCCGGGGCGAAGATCGGCATGGTCGGCCCCAACGGCGCCGGCAAGTCCACGATCCTGAAGATCATGGCGGGTCTCGACACCCCGTCGAACGGCGAGGCGATGCTCGCCCCCGGCTACAGCGTGGGCATCCTCATGCAGGAGCCGGAGCTCGATGATTCGAAGAACGTGCTCGAGAACATCCAGGACGGCATCGCGATCAAGGCGAAGCTCGACCGCTTCAACGAGATCTCGGCGCTGATGGCCGAGCCCGACGCCGACTTCGACTCGCTGCTCGCCGAGATGGGCACGCTGCAGGAGGAGATCGACGCCGCGGACGGCTGGGACCTCGACAACCAGCTCGAGCAGGCGATGGACGCGCTGCGCACGCCTCCGGGCGACGCGGAGATCGCGAACCTCTCGGGCGGCGAGAAGCGCCGGGTGGCGCTGACCAAGCTCCTGCTGCAGAAGCCCGACCTGCTGCTCCTCGACGAGCCGACCAACCACCTCGACGCCGAGAGCGTGCTCTGGCTCGAGCAGCATCTGCAGAAGTACCCCGGCGCAGTGATCGCGATCACCCACGACCGGTACTTCCTCGACAACGTCGCCGAGTGGATCGCCGAGGTCGACCGCGGCCGACTCATCGGCTACGAGGGCAACTACTCGACCTACCTCGAGCAGAAGGCCGCCCGACTCGAAGTCCAGGGCAAGAAGGATCAGAAGCTGCAGAAGCGCCTCAAGGAGGAGCTCGAGTGGGTCCGCTCGAACACGAAGGGCCGCCAGGCGAAGTCCAAGGCGCGACTCTCGCGCTACGAGGAGATGGCCGCCGAAGCCGAGCGCACGAAGAAGCTCGACTTCGAAGAGATCCAGATCCCGGCCGGCCCGCGCCTCGGCAACGTCGTGATCGAGGCCAAGGGCCTCGTCAAGGGATTCGGCGACCGCACGCTCATCGACGGCCTCTCGTTCTCGCTCCCGCCGAACGGCATCGTCGGCGTCATCGGACCGAACGGCGTCGGCAAGACCACGCTGTTCAAGACGATCGTCGGGCTCGAGGAGCTCGATGGCGGCGAGCTCAAGATCGGCGAGACGGTCAAGATCAGCTACGTCGATCAGAACCGTGCGAACATCGACCCCGAGAAGAACCTCTGGGAGGTCGTCTCGGACGGGCTCGACATCATCACGGTCGGTAAGACCGAGATCCCGTCGCGCGCCTACGTCTCGAAGTTCGGCTTCAAGGGGCCCGACCAGCAGAAGAAGGCAGGCGTGCTCTCGGGCGGCGAGCGCAACCGCCTCAACCTCGCGCTGACCCTGAAGCAGGGCGGCAACCTGCTGCTGCTCGACGAGCCGACCAACGACCTGGACGTCGAGACGCTGCAGTCGCTCGAGAACGCGCTGCTCGAGTTCCCCGGCTGCGCCGTGGTGATCACGCACGACCGGTGGTTCCTGGACCGCATCGCGACCCATATCCTCGCCTACGAGGGCACCGACGAGAATCCCTCGAGCTGGTACTGGTTCGAAGGCAACTTCGAGTCGTACGAAGCGAACAAGCTCGAGCGGCTCGGGCCCGAGGCGGCGAAGCCGTCGCGGAGCCACTACCGCAAGCTCACGCGAGACTAATCGGACGGGCGGGGTGCGGCTTCCGGATTCGGGGCCGCACCCGTTCCGTTCCATCGAGGAAGGACGCGCATGGCCCGCGCGCACATCGACATGGAGCTCCGCTGGGGCGATCAGGACGCCTACGGGCACGTGAACAACGTGGCCTTCGCGCGGTATCTCGAGGAGGCCCGCGTGCGGGTCTTCGAGCTCGGCTCGGCGCGCGAGCGCACGGGGATGGAACGCCACTTCCGCGAGGGGGCGACGGGGCTCAAGACCCTCGTCGCCAACCAGCAGATCGAGTACCTGAACGTGCTCGAGTACGGCCCGAGTCCGATCACGGTGGAACTGTGGATCGGCAAGCTCGGCGGTTCGAGCCTCGAGATCCACTACGAGGTCGTGGACGGCGCTGCCACCGGGCGCTCAGTGGTCGCCCGTGCGATCACGACCGCCGTGGTCGTGGACGGCCGCACGCTGCGCCCCGTGCGGTTGAGCGCGGAGGGCCGGGCCGCCGTCGAGCCGTGGATGGACGAGCCGCTGCGGTTCCGCCGCGGCTGAGGCCAGGGGGCCTGCGGCGTGGCCGCTCCGCTCGTGCGCCTCAGTCGCGGCCGGGCAGCCGGATCATGCTCTCCTGCGCAACGCTGGCGACGAGCCGGCCCTCACGGTCGTAGAAGCGGCCGTGCGCCATGCCCCTGCCTCCCTGCGCGGTGGGGGAGTCGAGCTCATAGAGCAGCCACTCGTCGACGCGGAACGGGCGGTGGAACCACATCGCGTGGTCGAGGCTCGCGCCGCGCATGCCCGGGGTCGCCCACGGGATCCCGTGCTTGCGAGTGACGGGCTCGAGCAGCAGGTAGTCGCTGCCGAAGGCCAGTGCCGCGGCGTTCAGCAACGGCGATGCGTCGAACGCGTCTCTGCTGCGCATCCAGACCCGCTGGCGGTGCGTGCGCTCGGCGACTTCGAGAATGATGTCGGACTCGACGTAGCGGAAGTCGAAGGGGCGGTTGAGGACCCACGAGGCGCGACCGTTGCCCGCGAGGTGGCCGTACTTCTCCCAGACGCTCGGCAGCGACTCGGGATCGGGGAGGTCGGACAGGTCGATCGGTTGCTGATGCTCCACGCCGTCGTCATCGGTCTGGAACGAGGAGATCATCGACATGAGCACTTCGCCGCGCTGGTAGGCCTGCACGCGCCGCGTGGAGAAGGACCGGCCGTCGTGCAGGCGCGCGACCTCGAAGGTCATGCGGTCCTCGCTGTCGCCCGGACGCAGGAAGTACCCGTGCATCGAGTGGATCTCGCGATCCTCGCCGACCGTCGCGCCGGCGGCGGCGATGGCCTGGCCGAGCACCTGACCGCCGAACGAGCGTCCATGAGGAGTCGGCAGCGGCGGCCCGGTGAGGATGTCCTCGTGCGTGCGGGCGCCCGAATCGAGCAGCGAGAGCATGTCGAGCAGATCGGGAGCTGCGGTCATGGTTCCTCCTGGGCGTCGCGGCCGGTGCGTTCCAGTCTAGGTCCGCGGAGCCCGCGGACGCCTGGCGCTAGGCTGGTGGTGATGGCTGCCACACTACCGCTCGCCGACCACGCGACCCGAGACGACCTGCGGATCTTCCTCGAACGGCTCGTGCGAGCCGGCCAGGCCGAGGTGCGCCTCGTGTCCCGGGGCCGAGCGCTCGCGGTCTACGGCTGCACGCAGGCCCCGCGCGGCATCACGGACCCCGTGCCCGTCGTGCTCGCCATGCGGGCGTTCGCCCTCTCCGCGGAGCCGGAGGAGGCGGTCGACGCCACCGTGCAGGCCCGCGCGCTGCTCGACCGCATCGCGCGGCTCGGGATCATCGGTCTCGCGCTCGAGGTGCCCGAGGTGCCCGCGATGGTCGCGTGGGCCGGTGTGCTGCCGCCCCGTTCCGGGTGGGAGCCGGCGGGAACGATCGACGCCGCATCGATGGCCGACGTCGCCGCGCAGGGCATCGAGCGTGTCGCGGCCGCGCTTCCGGAGGACCCGGGGGAAGCCGTGGTGCAGCGCGTGCGGGCGTCGGTGTGGGGCGCCGAGATGGTGCCCGGGATCCCCGCATCCGCGGCCTTCGCGGCCGAGGCGATGGGATTCCTGCGTTCCGACGAACCCGTGCGCGTGGCGCGCTCCCTCACGTGGCTGAGACTCTCGACCGACCGTGGTCACGTGCTCGTGCGCTCCCTGCTCGGGTGAGGTCGCCGTCGCGCGGGTCGAAGCGGTCGCACGGACTCCGCTGCTGTCCGGGGCGGTACGCTGGCACCCGCACCCCGTTCCACCGATGAGGCCTTTCCCGCACGTATGACAGTCACCGAAGCTCCCCGCGCACGCACGCTGCAGCGACGATCCGCCCGCCCTGCCTCGGCGTTCCGAGGCGATATCCAGGGACTGCGCGCGCTCGCGGTCGGCATGGTGGTGGTCTACCACCTCTGGCCGACCCGGCTTCCCGGCGGGTTCGCCGGCGTCGACGTGTTCTTCGTGATCTCGGGCTTCCTCATCACCGGCCATCTGCTGCGGCGGGTGCCCGAGCGGCCGCGCGATCTCGTCGAGTTCTGGGCGCGCCGCATCCGCAGGCTCCTCCCGGCGTCCCTCCTGGTGCTCCTGGCCACGATCATCGGCGCGTTCCTGCTGGCTCCCTCCTCGATGTGGACGACCACGGCGCAGCAGGCGGTCGCCGCCGTGTTCTACGTCAGCAATTGGCAGCTGGCGACGGAGAGCGTCGACTATCTCGCGGCGGACACCGCGGCATCGGCGGTGCAGCACTTCTGGTCCCTCGGCGTCGAGGAGCAGTTCTACCTCGTCTGGCCCGTGCTGTTCCTCCTCGTGGGACGGCTCGTCGCGCGCCGCGGCGGCAATCGCGCATGGTTCGCGGTCCTGGTGCTGACGGTGGTCCTCGCGTCGTTCTGCTATGGACTCTGGCTCACGTTCGCGGAGCCGGCGGCCGCGTACTTCGTCACCCCGGCCCGCATCTGGGAGCTCGGCGTCGGAGGTCTGGTCGCGATCGGCGCGGCGCGCGGCCTGCACGGGCGGATCCCGGCCCGCGGCGCGCTCGCCTGGCTCGGGCTCGGGCTCATCGTGCTCTCCGCGTTCTGGCTCAGCCCGACGATGCCGTTCCCGGGGTACGCCGCGCTGCTGCCGGTCGCGGGAACCGCCCTGGTGCTCGGGTGCGGCTCGGAGACGAGGGGCTCGCCCGCACGTCTGCTGAGCTCCGCCCCAGCGCGATTCATCGGCGATCACTCGTACGCGATCTACCTCTGGCACTGGCCGCTCATCGTGCTCGCGCCGGGCATCTCGGGAACGCTCGGGCCGCTCGACCGGGGGCTCCTGCTGGTCGCCACGCTCGCTCTCGCCTGGCTGACCTCGACCTACGTCGAACCGGTCTTCCGGTCCGGGGCGTACTGGCGGCCGCTCAGCCGCACGTACGTCGGTGCGCTCATCGCGATGCTGGTCGTCGCGGGCGCAGGGGCGGGACTCTGGGCCCACGCCGAGCAGGTGCGCGGCACGGCTCAGGCGCGCATCGCGGCGCTCGCCGAGAGCGGGGCTCCCTGCGTCGGAGCGGCGGCGCTTCCCACCTCGGCCGGCGGGCCCGGCGGCTGCGATATCACCGGTGACGACCTGACCCTGAACCCCGTCGCGGCGCAGACCGACAAGTCCGTGGCGTACGACGACCGGTGCTGGTCCTCGGGCGACTTCGCCCAGCGCCCGACCTGCACCTACGGAGACGGAGCGATCGATGTGGCGCTCGTCGGCAACTCGCACGCCGGGCACTGGCTCGGTCCGCTCACGGATCTGGCCGAGGCCCGCGGATGGACGATCACGACATTCCTCATCGATCGCTGCAACGGAACCGTCACGACCCCGCTCGCGTTCGATACCGAGGCCAAGACCGCGGGCTGCCAGGAGTACGCCGAATACGTGCGGGAGCGTACCACGGGCGGCGAGTTCGACGCCGTCATCGTCTCGCAGCGGCAGTCGGTCGAGGTCGCGGGAGGGACATGGGAGACGACGGAGCGGCCGATGATCGACGCCCAGGCGGAGATGCTGCGCGCGTGGGACGACGCCGGCCTGTCCGTCATGGTGATCCGGGACACCCCCTACCCCGGCAAGCAGGACGTCATCGTCCCGGACTGCGTCGCAGCGCACTTGAGCGACCCGACCGCGTGCGACGGCACGACGGAGGAGTGGCACTGGATGGATCCGTTGGCGGAGGCCGCGGACGGATTCTCCGCCAGTACCGCGGTGCTCGATCCAACGGAATGGATCTGCCCGGAGGGGACCTGCCGGGCCGTGATCGGCGGAATGATCACCTACTTCGACGGCTCGCACCTCACCGACACCTACGCGCGCACGCTCGCTCCCTCCATCAACAGGTGGCTCGACGAGCACCCGGAGCTCCGTCTCTGATGGCGTTCTGGGCGCGGTCGCCGACCCTGGCAGCGAGGACGCCGATCCTCGGCTAAGATGGACAGGTCAACCGGAGGAGTGAATACATGGCCAATGTGAACGGCATCATCGACCCGCCCATCGACGACCTGCTCGAGAAGGTGGATTCGAAGTACGCACTGGTGATCTTCGCCTCGCAGCGCGCTCGTCAGATCAACGACTACTACAGCGATCTGCACGACGGGAACCTGTTCGACAACGTCGGGCCGCTCGTCGACTCCTCCGTCGACGACAAGCCGCTCTCGATCGCGCTCCACGAGATCGTCGAGGGAAAGCTCTCGATGACCGACCGCGTGAGCACCGAGGAGTCGGTCGACCCGGTCGACGACGAGGCTGAGACCGCGTAATCTTTCGCTGCACGCGCAGCGATGACGGTGGCGTCGGATACCCTGAATGGGTCCGGCGCCATCGGCGTTTTCCAGCCCGCCTCGGCGTCCCGCACCCACGAATCAGCAAGGAGCCACAGTGCCCACCAGTGCCGCGCAGCTGCGCCAGTTCACCTCGGAGTCCGTGACGGAGGGGCACCCCGATAAGATCTGCGACCGGATCTCGGACTCGATCCTCGACGCGATGCTCGAGCAGGACCGCGGGGCGCGCGTCGCGGTCGAGACCATGGTCACCACGGGGCTCGTGCACGTCGCCGGCGAGGTCTCGACGTCGGGGTACGTCGAGATCCCCCAGATCGTGCGCGAGGCCGTGCGCGAGGTGGGATACACGAGCTCCGACATGGGGTTCGACGCCGCCTCCTGCGGCATCTCCGTGTCGATCGGTCAGCAGTCGCCCGACATCGCGAACGGCGTCGATGCGTCGCTCGAGGTCCGCAGCGGCGCGTCCGAGGACCTCGAGGACGCGTTGAGCCGGCAGGGCGCGGGCGACCAGGGCATCATGTTCGGGTACGCGACCGATGAGACGCCGGAGCTGCACCCGCTGCCCAGCTGGATCGCGCACCGGCTCTCCGAGCGCCTGACCGAGGTGCGCAAGGCCGGGATCCTGCCCGAGCTGCGCCCCGACGGCAAGACCCAGGTGACGATCGGCTACGACGGCGACCGCGCCGCCTCGATCGAGGCCGTCGTGCTTTCGACGCAGCACCATCCGAGCGTCTCCCAGGAGGCGCTGCGGGACGCCGTCGAGCGCGAGGTGATCCGTCCCGTGCTCGATCGGGTGGAGCTCGCGAGCGCAGACGCGGAGCTCTTCATCAACCCGGCAGGCCCGTTCGTGATCGGCGGACCCATGGGCGACGCCGGGCTCACCGGACGCAAGATCATCATCGACACCTACGGCGGTACGAGCCGTCACGGCGGCGGCGCCTTCAGCGGCAAGGATCCGTCGAAGGTCGATCGCTCCGCGGCCTACGCCATGCGCTGGGTCGCGAAGCACGTCGTGCGCGCGGGCCTCGCACGCCGGGCCGAACTCCAGGTCGCCTACGCGATCGGCCGCGCGCACCCCGTCGGCCTCTACGTGGAGACCTTCGGCACCGAGACCGTACCGCTCGCCCGCATCGAGTCCGCCGTGCGCGAGGTGTTCGATCTGCGTCCGCTCGCCATCATCCGCGACCTCGATCTGCTGCGCCCCATCTACGCTCAGACGAGCGCCTACGGGCACTTCGGCCGCGAGCTCCCCGACTTCACCTGGGAAGCGACCCCGCGCGTCGCGGAGTTGCGCGCCGCAGCCGGGCTCTAGACCGCCGTGCCCGCGGTGAGCGCGTTCGAGCGGGCCGAGGCGCCGAACGGGCGTCCGGTGGCGCGCGTGCTGCTCGATTCGGCGCTCCCGCAGCTCGATCACCTCTTCGACTACGCGGTGCCCGCGGAGCTCGCGACCGAGCTCCGCGTCGGGCAGCGTGTGCGCGTGCCGTTCCGTTCGAAGGATCGCAAGAGTTTCGGGTACGTCATCGAATTCGCCGAACGCAGCGATTTCGGGGGAGAGCTCGCGCCGATCGCCGACATCGTGACCCGGGTGCCGATGCTCGCGCCCGACATCTGGCGTCTCGCCCGCGCGGTCGCCGACCGCGCCGGGGGATCCGCAGGCGACATCTTGCGACTCGCGATCCCGACGCGCCAGGTGCGCGTCGAGAAGCAGCACCTCGCCGCCGCCGGGGCGGAGGCGCACGAGGCCGAAGCGCATGGCGCCGAGGGGCGCGAGCTCGATCGTCGGCCGGCTGAGCCGGCCTCCTCCGCGGGCGGCCCCGCCGACGCCGGCTCGCCGGAGACGGCGATCGCGGCGACCCTGCTCGGCGGCGCGCGCGTCGCGCTCACGGCGTCGCACGGCCTCGAACGGCTCCACACCGGCGAGTGGGTCGGCGGATGGGCCGCCGTGCTCGCGCGGACCGCGATCGCCGTGCACGCGGCGGGGCGGAGCGCCGTGATCGTCGCTCCCGACTACCGCGACCTGGATCAGCTCCGCGACGCGCTGGCCGCGCTCGGGCACGACTCCGCGGTGCGGGTCGACTCGCGGCAGTCGAACGGCGAGCGGTACGCGGGGTTCCTGCGCGCCCTCGATGCGACGCCGCGGATCGTGCTCGGCAACCGCTCCGCCGTGTACGCGCCAGCGCACGACCTCGGAGCGATCCTGCTCTGGGACGACGGCGATCCCGTGCTCGCGGAGCCGCTCACCCCCTACGTCCATGCGCGCGACGCCGCGCTCGTGCGCGCCGAGCAGTCGGGTGCCGGCCTGCTCTTCGCGGGGCACACGCGGAGCGCGGAGGTGCAGCGCCTCGTCGACCTGGGGTACGTCGCCGCGCAGCAGCACCCGCCGCGGCGCGCGCGCATCGTGCACGCAGATGCGTCGATGACGCCCGACGCGTTCGCCGGTCGCGTGCCCGAGTTCGCGGCGCGCACGATCCGCGAGGGATTGCGGAGCGGGCCGGTGCTCGTGCAGGTCGCGACACCGGGGTACGCGCCGGTCGCGGTGTGCGGCGACTGCGGCGACCTCGCGCGGTGCCGCGCCTGCAGCGGACCGATCGGGTTCCGCGTGGTGGGCCGGGCGTCGTGCCGGTGGTGCGGCGAGTACGCGGCCGACTGGCGCTGCCGGACGTGCGACGGCCGCTCGCTCGAGGAGCGTGGCATGGGGTCGGGCCGCACGGTCGAGCAGTTCGAGCGGCAGTTTTCGGGAGCGAAAGTGATCCTGAGCGACGGCGAGCACGTCCGCGAGCGGGTCGACGCCCGTCCGGCGCTCGTCGTCGCGACCCGGGGCGCGGAGCCGCTCGCAGCGGGCGGGTACCGCGCGGTCGTGCTGCTCGACGCCGAGCGCCTGCTGAGCCTCGAGACGCTCCGCGCGAGCGAGGACTGCCTGCGCTGGTGGGAGAACGCGGCCGCCATGACCGCCGCGGACGGCATCTGCCTCATGGCCTCCGGGGGCGGGCCCGCCGTGCGAGCGTTCGTCACCGGTCGCACCGAGGAGTGGCTGCGCGGCGAGCTGCAGGATCGACGAGCGCTCCGCTACCCGCCTGCCGTGCGCGTCGCGAGCGTCAGCGGGGGTGCGGACGAGGTCGAGCGCGCCCTCAGGCAGCTCGACGAGCTCCGCGGCGTCGACCACCTCGGGCCGACGTCGATCCCCGCGGGCGGCGCGGCCCGCACCCCGCCCGGCCTCGTCCGCGCGATCGTGCGTTTCGACTACGCCCAGGGTGCCGAGGTCGCCGGGCGTCTGCGCGGCGCACTGGTCGCGGACGCCGCCGGATCCTCGTCCCGCGCCCGCGGGCGTGCCCCCGGGCGCGCGCGCCCCGAGGCGCTCCGGCTGCGGTTCGACGATCGCGGCGTGTTCGACGGGTGATCGTGGCGGTCTCCCGGTGCCGGTGCGACTGACCGGGAGACCGCTGAGCCGGTGACCGGTGGGCGCGAGCCCCCGGTGCGTCGGCGGGGACGTCAGCCGCGCAGGCGCTCCGCGACGAAGTCGACGTCCTTGTCGCCCCGACCCGAGAGGTTCGCGATGATGATCGCATCTGCGGGCAGCGTGGGAGCGAGCCGCACCACGTGCGCGAGCGCGTGCGACGACTCGAGCGCCGGGATGATGCCCTCGGAGCGGGTGAGCAGCTGGAACGCGGCGAGCGCCTCAGCGTCGGTGACGCTCACGTACTCGGCCCGGCCGATCTGCTCGAGGTGCGCGTGCTGCGGTCCGACGCCGGGGTAGTCGATGCCCGAGCCGATCGAGTGCACGGGCGCGGGCTCGCCGGCGGCGTCGAGCAGCACCTTCGTGTGCATGCCGTGGATGTCGCCGGTCACGCCGAGGGTCATGGTCGCCGCGTGCCGGTCCGTGTCGAGCCCCTCGCCCGCGGGCTCGACGCCGATCACGCGCACGGCCTCGTCCTCGAGGAACGCGTCGAAGAGGCCCATGGCGTTCGATCCGCCGCCGACGCAGGCGACGAGCGCGTCGGGCAGACGGCCCTCGGCCTCGAGGATCTGCGCGCGCGCCTCGCGGCCCACCACCGACTGGAAGTCCCGCACCATCGAGGGGAAGGGGTGGGGGCCCACGACCGAACCGATGGCGAAGAGGTACTCCTCGGGGTGCGCCGCGTAGACCTCGAAGGCCGAATCCACGGCCTCCTTCAGCGAGCGCCCCCCGCGCTCCACCGGCACGACCTTCGCGCCGAGCAGCTCCATGCGCACGACATTGGGGTGCTGCTTCTCGACGTCGATGGCTCCCATGTGGATCTCGCACTCGAGGCCCACGAGCGCCGCGGCCGTCGCGAGGGCCACGCCGTGCTGACCGGCACCGGTCTCGGCGATCACCTTCGACTTGCCCATCCGCTTCGCGAGGAGGGCCTCGCCGAGCGTGTGGTTGATCTTGTGCGCGCCCGTGTGGTTGAGGTCCTCGCGCTTCAGGTACACCTTCGCGCCGCCGAGCTCCCGCGTCAGATTCTCCGCGGCGTAGAGCAGCGACGGCCGGCCGACGTACCGGTGCAAGAGCGCCTGCAGCTCCTCCTGGAACGCGGGGTCCCGCTTCGCCTCGTCGTAGGCCAGGGCCACCTCGGCCATCGGCTCCACGAGGAACGGCGGCAGCACGGCGCCGCCGAACTCGCCGAAGTAGCCGCGATCATCGGCGCGGTAGGGGGAGGTCTGGGTATCGGTCATGGTGGTGGGTCCTTTGCTTCATTGCGCCACTCGAGACGAAAAACACCGCCTGCGAGGAGGCGGTGTCGGGTGCATGCAAATGCGCGCGTCGGACCGCCCTCAGGCGGTCCACCACTGCTGCGCGACGTGCATGCGGCGAGTGTATCAGGCGCCGCGGCCGCGCGACCAGGCCGCCCAGAGCTCCGCATAGCGGCCACCCCGCGCGAGGAGCTCGGAGTGCGTGCCCGTCTCGACGAGCCGTCCGGAGTCCATCACCGCGACACGGTCAGCGCGCTCGGCCTGATCGAGCCGATGCGCGATCGTGAGGGTCGTCCGACCGGAGGCGAGCCGCGCGACCGCCGCATCGAGGGCGGAAGCCCCGCGCGCGGCCGCGGTCGCCTCGTCCAGCACCAGCACGTCCGGATCGTGCAGCACCAGCCGCGCCAGTGCGAGCTGCTGGGACTCGAGCGGCGAGAGTGCGTGCCCGCCTGAGCCCACGACGGTCTCGAGCCCATGGGGCATGCGAGCCGCCCACGAGCCCGCGCCGACCTCGTCGAGGGCGTGCAAGAGCGCGTCGTCCGGGGCGTCGGGGCGGGCGAGCCGCAGGTTCTCGGCCACGGTCGCCGCGAAGACGTGCGGCTCCTGTCCGGCGAGTCCGACCCTCGGGCGGAGGCTCGTGGATCCGGTGCATGCGGCGTCGCCTGGGGCGCCCTCGTCCGCGGTGTCAGACGGTCGGTCCGCAGCCGGTGCGAACACGATCCGACCGGCTTCGGCCTCGAGGCTGCCGAGCACGAGCGCCGCGATCGTGCTCTTGCCTGCGCCGCTCGGTCCGACCACGGCGGTCGTGCGCCCGGCCTCGAGTTCGAGCGTGACATCCGCGATCCGGAACCCCCCGGCATGCGTGTAGGCGACCGACTGCAGGGACACGGCAGCCGGCACTCTGCGCCTCGCCGAGCCGGGCCGCTCCCGCTCCCGCTCCCGCTCGGGCAGCTCGAGCACCCCGATCATGCGAGACAGCGCGGCCGAGGCCTTCTGCAGATCGTCGACGCCGCCGAGCACGGCGCCGATCGGGCCGAAGAGCGCGTGGAAGTAGAGCGCAGCGGATGTGGCTCCGCCGATCGTCGCGGCATCGGCCGAGACGAGCGCGAAGCCCACGGCGAGCACCGCCGCCAATCCGGCGAACTCGGCGAAGTTCAACCGTTTCCAGAACCCCACGCTCACGCGGGCTGCCGCGATCTCGCGCTCGACCTCGGCTGCCGCGGCCGCGTCGATGTGCTGTTCGCGCGCCGCGGCGACGTCGTACGCGCGCACGGTGTCCGCCGCCTCGATCGATTCGAGGAGCCTGCGCGAGCGTTCACCCGCCGCTGCGCGGGCGGCGAGGTACGCCGGTCGGGCGCGCCGGAGGTAGCGGCGCGTGGCCAGCACCTGGATCGGGACGGCGGCGAGCGCGGCGAGTGCGAAGCGGACGTCGATGATCCCGAGCCCGACGACCGTGATCACGATCGAGCTCGCTGCGCCGGCGAAGGTCGGCAGCACGTTCGAGACCGTGTCTCCGACGATACGGGCGTCTCCCGATGCGCGCGAGACGAGGTCGCCGCTGCCCGCGAGCTCGAGGCGAGCCGCAGGGAGCCGGAGCAGCCGGGCCACCACGCGCTCGCGCAGTTCGGCCAGCACCGCTTCGCCGAGCCGCGCGACGAGCAGCCGGCCGAGCCCCGTGAGCACGGCCTGGGCGAGCCCTGCACCCACGAGCACGGCGAGCAGCAGGGGCAGCCGCGAGGGATCGCGATCGACGACGGCATCGACCACTCCGCCCAGCACGGCGGGCAGCGCGAGCCCGGCGATCGCGGCGGCGGTGAGGACGCCGGCGCCGGCGACCACCGCTCCCCAGCGTGCTCCGAGCAGTGCGCGGAGCGCGCGCCGCGTCTCCGCGGGGGTGGCTGTCGGCAGCGGGGTGATGCTGGCGTTCGGGCTCATACGGGGTGCTCCTCCACGGTCAGGTCGCAGTGGGCGGTCAACGTGGGACCGGCGTCGATGAGGATCGTGGTCAGACCGGTGCGCTCCGCCGGGATACGGGCCGCGACGGCGGCCTCGGTCACCGAGTCCACGGCGCTCGCGGGGTCGTGCAGCACGAGAACGGCCGATCCTCTGGCGATTCCCCGCGCGAGCGCGACGCGCTGCCGCTGGCCGCCGGAGAGGGTGAGTCCGCGCTCGCCGATCGCCAGGTCCCAGCCCTGGTCGCCGAGCGAGCGGACATCGGCGAGGGCGGCCGCTTCGGCCGCCGCTTCGAGGGTGTGCGCCGAGTCGTCGCCGTGGAACGCCAGGTTCTCGCGGAGGGTCCCCGCGAACACGGCGGCGTGATGGGGCGGGGCGACGACGAGCGCACGTGCGGCGGGGTCGTCCGGGTCCCGACCGGCGATGGACAGCCTGCCGGACTCGGGGCGCCGGAGCCCGGCGAAGAGCTCCTGGAGCTCGCGCGCGCCGCGCGGGTCGGCCACCGCGATCGCGGCGTACGCGCCCTCGGGGATCCTCGCGGAATACGGGCCCGAGTGCGGGGTCCGCAGGGCGTCGAGCACGATGTCCACGGGTTCGCCCGGCCCCGAATCCGGCGCCGGTGGCGCGATCCGCGGAGGCTCGGCGGCGTGAGGGCGGCTGTGCGCCGGAGGATCACCGAGCAGACGGTCCACGCGACGCGCCGAAGCGCGTGCCCCGGCGAGCTCCGCGCCGACGAATGCCAGGCCACGCACGGGCCAGTGGAGGAACTGGGCGAGGCCGAGCACCGCGACGAGCTCGCCGACGGTGATGCGCCCCGAGATGGCGGACGCCGAGGCTGCGGCGACGATGCCCGCGAGCAGCGCGGTCGAGGCGATCATGCTCGCGACCGTGTACGCGGCCGCCGACGAGATGGCGCGGCGCGCGGCGCTCAGGGACTCGCGGCTGACCGCCGCGAAACGCGCGGTCGCAGCGGCCTCGGCGCGGAGGCCGACGATCGCGCGGAAGCCGGTGAGCAGATCCGCTGCGGTCGCGCTCGCTGCGGCTGCGGCGGCCTGTTCCGCGTCCCGTCGCCGTTCGAGGGGCCCGGTGGCGAAGTGGAGCACCAGCACGATGACGGGCGTCGCGATCAGCACGCCGACTCCGAGCGGCAGTGAGATGAGGAGCAGCGACACCGCAGCGGTGAGCACGGCCGCCGCCTGGGCCGCGGCGGCCCCGATGATCCAGACGACCTCGGCGGTGCGCTCGGCGTCGGTGCCGGCGATGCTCAGCACCTCGCCGGGAGTCCGCGGCCGGGCGAACCCCGAGCGGCCGAGCGCGCGTCCGGCGACGAGACGACGCAGGTCGCGCGCACCCGATTCGCCGAGCCGCACGGAGGTCAGCTCGCCGAGTCGCCACGCGGTCAGGAGCACCAGGAAGAGTCCGCCGAGTGCGGCGAGCGACCATAGGAGCGCGGTGCCGTCGCCGGGGCCGATGGCCCGGTCGATCACGAGCCCGATGGCGACCGGGACGAGCGTCTCGGCGATCTGGTGGCCCACGAAGCCGACGATCGCGAGGACGAGGAGCACGCGGCGGCCGCGCAGTACGGAGCGCACGGCTCTGCCGGGCGGGGGATCTGAGCGGAGTACGGAGGACACGATGCTCTAGCCTAGGGTTGCCTTACTTACATCTGATCAACTGGGGGAGACGGAAGATGTCGTCATACGGACAGCGCTCCGATCCGGGGCTCGAATCGTCTGCGAGCGACCCCGAGGAGCAGCCGATCGCACTGTCCGGGATCAGTACGGGGTTCTTCGCGGTGCGCGACGGCGAGGAGTGGGGGTGGCACCGGCACGACGCCGACGAGCTGCTCTGGGGGACGCGCGGTGCCCTCGTGGTCGATACCGAGGCCGGGAGTCATGCCGTGCCGTGGGCGGTCGGCCTCTGGATCCCCGCTGGCGCGGCCCACCGGGTGCGGGCGGAGCGGGGGACGGAGTTCGCGTGCACCTTCCTGGCGCGCGGCATCGGCGAGCCTCCTCGGGCGGATGTCGGGGCCGTGGGGATCCCCGCCTCGGTGCGCGTGCTGCTCGACGAGCTCTCCCGCGTCGACCTGGACGCCGAGACGCGACGCCTCGCCGAGCGGCTGATCCCGCGCCTCCTCGATCGCTCGGAATCGCTGCGGCTCGTGCTCGAGATGCCGCAGGACGATCGTGCGCGACGGGTCGCGGAGGGAGTGGTCGGAGATCCCTCGGATGCGCGGACGCTCCGCGAATGGGGCGCCGCTGTCGGTGCGAGCGAGCGGAACCTGGCCAGGCTCTTCCGTCGGGAGACGGGGGTCACCTTCGCGGAGTGGCGCCTCAAGGCGCGGATGCTCGCCGCGACCGAGCTCCTCGCCGCGGGTCAACCGGTCGGCGCGGTCTCGCGACGAGTCGGGTATGCGACGCCGAGCGCGTTCGTACAGGCCTTCCGACGGGAGGTCGGCGGGACGCCCGGCTCGATGTCGGGGGCCCTGGGCGCGCACCTGCGGGATTCGTCCGTCTGACACCATACGGCGGCCGATTCGCGATACGCGAGTGTGCCAGCATGGATCCCGGCTTAGGTCACCCTAAGTTACATATGATGAAGAAGGTTCCATGACATCCTCCGTATCCCTGCGCCGTTCGGCGCTCGGCGCCTGCGCCGTCGTCGGCGCCCTGCTGCTGGCCTCTTGCTCATCGCCCACTGCGGGCGCAGCCCCGAAGCCGGACTCGATCATCGCCGAGACCGACTTCGGCGAGGTCGCCGTTCCCGCGGAGCCGCGCGAGGCGCTCGGCTTCTACACGACCGACGTCGACATCCTCATCACCCTCGGGTACGAGCTCGCCGACGAACAGCCGATCCGGGACGACTGGGATGCGTTCCCGAGCTTCTTCCCGCAGGAGGAGCTGGCGGGGGTGCGCGGGTTCCACAACTACCCGGAGTTCAATCTGGAGCACATCCTCGAGATCGAACCCGACTTCATCCTGAACGGCCTCGGGTACGAGACCGATCTGCACGACCAGCTGACCCCGATCGCCCCGACGTACACCTACAACGCGTTCGACGGCGGGGATTGGCGCGAGAAGTTCCGCACCCTCGCGAGGGACCTGGGACGGGAGGCCCAGGCCGAGGAGTGGTTCGACGCGTACGCCGCGCGGGCCGCAGAGGTGCAGGAGCAGCTCGATGCGCAGGACATCCACCCGGTCGTCGCCGACATCTCGTTCTGGGAGGGGGAGGTGAGCGTCGGCTGCTACAGCATCTCCTGCCTCGTGTTCGCGGATCTCGGCCTCGAGATCACGCCCCTCGCGGACGGCGACGGCGATGGCGAACCGGACAACGAGGGCCGGAAGCTCAGCATGGAGCAGCTCGGCCAGCTCGCGGACGTCGACGTGATCTTCACCGGCGTGAGCGAGGACGGATCGGGACTGATCACCGAGGAGCCCGCGCTGCGCAAGAACGCGCTGTGGACCGACCTCCCCGCAGTGCAAGACGGCCGGGTGTTCGGCTACAACTACGAGATGAGCTACGGCTCCCCGAGCGGGCAGGACGGCCTGCTCGAAACCGTGCGGAAGGCGTTGCTCGGATGAGCCGCTCCGAAGTGAACCTGATCCACCGCGTCGAGGTCGTCGAGACGCAGCGCCTCACCGACGGGATGCTGCGCGTCGTGTTCGGCGGCGCCGGCCTCGACGGGTTCGTGTCGTCCGGCACCGGCGACGAGTACCTCCGCCTCTTCCTCCCCGAACGCGGTCACGACGAGCCCCGGCTGCCGGTGCCCGTCGGCGACGCCTCCTGGGAGTTCCCCACGGGTGTCGAACCCTGCGAGATGCGCACCTACACGGTGCGGGCCTGGAACGGATCCGCAGGCAGGCTGACCATCGACTTCGTCGTGCACGAGGGCGGGATCGCCGCCGCGTGGGCGCTCGGAGCCCGCCCGGGGCACGTCGCCGGGGTGAACACCCCTCGGGGGCTCTACGCACCTCCGAGCGGGATCGCCTGGCAGCTGCTCGTCGCGGATGCGACCGGGCTCCCCGCCGCGCTGCGCCTCGCAGAGCAGGCCCCCGCCGGGGTGCGCACGCGGGTCGTGCTCGAGGTCGCGGGGCCGTGGGACGAGCAGCGGATCGAGCTGCCGCCCCACGTCGAGCTCACATGGGTGCACGGCGGCAACGGGAACGGCCCGACGCGCATCGAGGAGATCGTGCGCGCCTCCGAGTTCCCCGCCGGTCCGGGATACGTCTGGGTCGCCGGGGAGACGCGGGCCACGCGCGGCGTCAGGCGCTTCCTGCGCCACGAACTGCGGCTGCCGCCCACCGCCTACAAGGTCGTCGGATACTGGACCGAGAACGCCGAGCTGTGGGCCGAGCGCTACGACGCGCTCCCCGACGCCGTGCGTGCGCGCCTGCGCGACATGTGGAGCGAGGATCGGGACGCCGAGGAGCTCGAGGACGAGTACGAGGAGACCCTTGCAGCGCACGGTCTCTGATGCCCGACGGGCCGACGCGGACGCGCAGCGCACGGACGGCGCCGCGCCGGTGCCCGTGGACGCGGCGCTCGCCGCGATCGCGGTCTCGGCCAGGCGGCGGGCGCTCGGCTTCGCGCTCGCGCTCGCGGCCCTCGCGGGGTGCGCGATCCTGAGCCTCGTGGTGGGGTCCGAACCGCTGTCCGTCGACCGGCTGCTCGCCGGGCTGCAGGGGACGGACCACGAGGCCGCGACCATCATCCGCGATCTGCGGCTTCCGCGAACGATCCTCGGAGTGCTCGTCGGCGCCGCGCTCGGGGTCTCCGGGGCGGTGATGCAGGCGTTCACGAGGAACCCGCTCGCGGATCCCGGGATCCTCGGCGTGAACTCGGGGGCGGCGCTCGGAGTCGCCGTCGCCGTCGCCGTGTTCGGCGTCACCAGCATCTCCGGCACGGTCGGGTACGCGCTGATCGGCGCGCTGCTCACCACCGGAGCGGTGTATCTCATCGGGTCCGGCGGTGGCGGCGACCCGCTCCGCATCACCCTGGCCGGCGTCGCACTGGGGGCGTGCCTCAGCGGAATCACATCGGCGATCACGCTGCTGCTGCCCCAGACCTTCGACCGCATGCGCGGCTGGAACGCCGGCAGCATCGCCGCGATCCCGGGGGAACAGCTCGCGTGGCTCGCGCCGATGGTCGGAGCCGGGCTCATCCTCGCGCTGCTCATCGCCAAGCCGCTCGATGCGATCGCGCTCGGAGACGAACTGGCGGTGTCGCTCGGATCCCGAGTCGCGCCCACGCGGATCATCGCCATCGTCGCCTCGACGCTGCTGTGCGCCGCGGCGACCGCGAGCGCCGGCCCGATCGGGTTCGTCGGACTCATGGTGCCGCACGCGGTCCGCTGGTTCACCGGACCCGGCCAGCGGTGGATCTTCGCGGGCAGCGTCGTCGCGGCACCGGTACTGCTGCTGTCGAGCGACATCGTCGGGCGGCTGGTGCTGCGCAGCGGCGAGCTCCAGGTCGGGATCGTGACGGCCTTCGTCGGCGCGCCCGTGCTCATCGCGCTCGTGCGGCGCAGGAAGGCGTCCGGGCTGTGAGCGCGCTGCACGAGGTCGAGCTGCCGCGGGCGGACAGGAACGCAGGCGTCGCCGAATCCGACGCCGAATCAGGCGCCGTCGAGGTGCGGCCGGGGTATCGGGCGGTCGTACTGCGCTCCCCGGGCGGCCGCCTCAGCATGCGGCTCGGGGTGCGGCACGCGATCGTCGTGTCCGCACTGCTGCTCGTCGCGACGGCCATCGCCGTGGTGAGCCTGGGCAGCGGGGACTTCGCGGTGGCGCCGCAGGAGGTGCTCGCGACCCTGCTCGGGGGCGGGGATCACCGGGCGCGGCTCGTCGTACTCGACTGGAGGATGCCCCGCGTGCTGCTCGCGCTCGTGTTCGGCGCTGCGCTCGGCGCTTCCGGAGCGATCTTCCAGTCGCTCACGCGCAACCCGCTGGGGAGCCCCGACATCATCGGCTTCGACGCGGGGGCCTACAGCGGAGCCCTGCTCGTGATCACGACGGTCGGCACCGGATACGCGGCGGTCGCGGGAGGCGCGCTGCTGGGCGGGCTCGGCACCGCGGCGATCGTGTACCTGCTCGCGTTCCGCCGGGGATCCCAGGGCTTCCGGCTCATCATCGTCGGTATCGGGGTGACGGCGATGCTCGCGTCGGTGAACACGTGGATCATCCTGAACGCCGACCTGCAGATCGCGCTGGCCGCCGGGGCGTGGGGGAGCGGATCGCTCAACGCCGTCGGGTGGGCGCAGGCCGTTCCCGCGCTGATCGTGCTCGCGGCTCTCGCCTGCGCCGTCGCGACGCTGCCGCGGGGGATGCGGGCGCTCGACCTCGGGGACGATGCCGCGGTCGCGCTCGGGGTGCGCGCCGGGAGGATGCGACTCGCGCTCGTCGTGGTCGGGGTCGGGTGCACCGCGGCCGTGACCGCGGCCGCCGGGCCGATCGCGTTCGTGTCGCTGGCGGCGCCGCAGCTCGCGCGGCGCCTCACACGGTCCGCCGGCGTCACCGTCGGCGCGGCCGCCGCGATGGGCGCCCTGCTGCTCATCGCGAGCGACTTCGCCGCGCAGCGCCTGCTCCCCGGGGCCCAGCTGCCCGTCGGAGTGGTCACGGTCTGCGCCGGCGGCCTGTACCTCAGCTGGTTGCTGGTGACGGAGACGAGGAGACGATGACCAACGCACTCACCGAACACGATCGCGAGATCGTCGAACCGGATCGGGCGGTTCCCGCCGACGGCGCTGCGCGGCGCGCGCCGGTGCTCGCCGCGGCGTCCGTGACCCTGCGCTACGACCAACGGGTGGTCGCGGAGGGGCTGAGCGCCGAGATCCTCGAGGGATCGTTCACCGTGATCGTGGGACCCAACGCCTGCGGCAAGTCCACGCTCCTGCGCGCGCTGGGGCGGGTGATGCGTCCTGCGTCGGGGGCCGTGCTGCTCGACGGGGCTGACATCCGCTCGCGCTCCGCGAAGGACGTCTCGCGCCGGCTCGGGCTCCTGCCGCAGACCTCGATCGCGCCCGACGGCATCACGGTCGCCGACCTCGTCGCGCGAGGCAGGCACCCGCATCAGGGGATCTTCCGGCAGTGGTCGCCCGCCGACCAGCGCGCGGTGGCCCGCGCGCTCGCCGCGACCGGCACCGCCGACCTCGCCGGCAACCCCGTCGACGAGCTCTCCGGCGGACAGCGGCAGCGCGTGTGGGTCGCGATGGCGCTCGCGCAGGAGACACCGCTGCTGCTGCTCGACGAGCCGACGACCTTCCTCGACATCGCCCACCAGTACGAGCTGCTCGGGCTGCTGCGCCGGCTGCACGGCGAGGGAGACCGGACGTTCGTCGCGGTCCTGCACGACCTCAACCAGGCCGCACGGTACGCCGACCGCCTCATCGTGATGTCGGCCGGGCGCGTGGTCGTGACCGGCGATCCCGGATCGGTGCTCACCTCGGACCTCGTCGAGGAGGTGTTCGGGCTGCCGTGCACGATCATCCCGGATCCCCACACGGGATCGCCGCTGGTGATCCCGCGTCCCTCCTGAACGCTCGGAGCGGAGGGCCCGGTGTCGCGATTCTGGCGCCGCGGAACTCGATCCGGCCCCGTTCGGCTCGGTGAACGGCGCCGCCTCGGGTTCCGCGGCGCGGACGAGCCGGCCGTGGCGCGCGGCGCATGGCGCGAACCGGTACGCCCGAGCGGCCCGACCTGCGAGAATGGACGGATGCGCATCGTCTTCGCCGGAACCCCGGAGTTCGCCGTCCCCAGTCTGCACGCGCTCGCCGCAGCCGGGCACGATGTACTCGGCGCGATCACCCGCGAGGATGCGCCCCTCGGCCGCAAGCGCGTGCTCACCCCGTCGCCCGTCGCGCGGGCGGCCGAGGAGCTCGGCGTCCCCGTGCTCAAGGCGAACCGACTGGGCGACGAGGCGACGGAGTGGGTGCGCGGCCTCGGCGCCGAGCTGGGCGTGATCGTGGCGTACGGCGGTCTCGTGCGCGAGCCGCTGCTGAGCCTCCCCGACCACGGGTGGATCAACCTGCACTTCTCCGAACTGCCGCGCTGGCGCGGGGCCGCTCCCGTGCAGCGCGCGCTGCAGGCCGGAGAGCAGCGTCTGGGGGTCACGGTCTTCCGGCTCGTCGAAGCGCTCGATGCTGGCGACGTGCTCGCACGCGACGCATTCGAGTTCGCGCCGGGCACGTCGGCGGGCGCCGCGCTCACCGCGCTCGCCGCGGACGGCACGTCCGCGCTGCTCGAGGCCGTCTCCGCGCTTCGCGCCGATCCGGCCGCGGGAGCACCGCAGGTCGGCGAGGCGAGCTATGCGCACAAGCTGACGCGCGAGGACGGACGCGTGGATCTGGGAGCCGGCGCGGCGGAGGTGCTCTCCCAGTGGGCCGGGGTCACACCGGAGCCCGGAGCCTATGCGCTCCACGACGGCGCGCCGCTCAAGCTCCGCGAGCTGCGCCCGGTCGGCGGCGCACCCGATCGGGGGACGGGTGCCGCCGTCGCGACGGAAGCGCGGGCACCCGGGACGGTGCGCCTCGACGGGGGCTCGGCGATCCTGAGTCTTTCAGAGGGGGAGCTCGTGCTCGCCCGGGTGCAGCCCGCGGGCAAGGCCGAGATGGACGGGGCCGCGTGGTTGCGCGGCCGCGGGGGAGAGGCGGTGCTCGCGTGAGCGATCGGCAGCAGGGCGGGCGCGGCGACGGCGGTCAGCGGCGCGGCCGCGGACCTCGGGATCACGGAGCACGCCCCAGGCAGCGGTCCGAGCGCGGGACGGGAGGTCAGGGTCGGAGCGCGGCGGTGCCGCGCGACGCCGGGCAGCGCGACGCGAGGCCGCGGATCTCCCCGGCCCGGTTGGTCGCGTACGACGTGCTCCGGGATGTCGCGGAACGCGACGCGTACGCGAACCTCGCGCTGCCGGTGCGGATCCGTGAGGCCGGGCTCGATCCGCGCGACGCCGGACTCGCGACCGAGCTCGCTGCGGGAGCGCTGCGCGGGCGGGGGCGCTACGACCGGATCATCGAGCTCGCGGCCGACCGTGCCATCGACCGCATCGACGCGAGCACCCGCGACGTGCTGCGCCTCGGCGCGCACCAGCTGCTCGGCATGCGCACGGCCGCGCACGCGGCGGTGAACGAGAGCGTCGAGCTGCAGCGCCGCGTCGGCAATCGCGGAGCCGCGGGCTTCGTGAACGGCGTGCTCCGCTCGATCGGGCGCGCGTCGAACGAGGAGTGGGACCGACGGATCGCGGAGCACGCGTCGGACCCCGACGACGCGCTCGCGGCACGCACGTCGCACCCCGCCTGGGTGCTCCGGGCGCTCCGCGACGCGCTCCGCGCCGATGGGCGGGCCGCCGAGCTGCGCGAGCTGCTCGACGCCGACAACGTTCCGCCGAGGGTGAGCCTCGCCCTGCTGCCGGGAGGGGACGTGAGCGCCGCGGCCGCTGCGGGCCGCCTGACCGAGTTCGGGGCCGCCCCGACGGGGCCGTCGCCGATCGGCATCGAACTGGGCGGCGGCGACCCCGGACGCGCCATCGCGACCCTCGGCGGGCGCGAGGGATACGCGCGCGTGCAGGACCAGGGTTCGCAGCTCGCGGCGCTCGCGCTCACGCGGGCCCGCGCCGCGGTGCCAGGGGAGCGGTGGCTCGATCTCTGCGCCGGACCGGGAGGCAAGACCGCGGTGCTCGGCGCCGAGGCGATCGCAGCCGGCGCGACGGTGCGCGCGAACGAGGTCTCGGAGCACCGGGCCGAGCTCGTGCGCCGTTCGGTCGCGGCCGTCGCCGAGGCCGTGGACGTCGTCTCCCACGACGGTAGGGACGACGCGGCGTTCGGCGGCGCTCACGCCCGGTTCGACCGGATCCTGGTCGACGCACCCTGCTCCGGTCTCGGAGCGCTCCGCAGGCGCCCCGAAGCCCGCTGGCGGAAGCGCCCGAGCGACCTCCCCGAGCTCACGCGGCTGCAGGCCGAGCTGCTCGACGCGGCCGTGGCGCACCTCGCGCCCGGCGGTCTCCTCGCCTACGTCACGTGCTCGCCGCACGTCGCCGAGACGCGAGCGATCATCGACCGGCTGCTGCGGCGGCACGACGGCATCGCCGAGCTCGACGCGCGCTCCGTCATCGGCGGTCTCGTGCGCGCGGAGGCGGGCGGCGCGGCGGCGGCGCGCCCCGATGGCGACGATGCGGCACCCGAGGCGGGAAGCGGATTCCGGCTCACCGGATCCGCGCCGAGCGCCCAGCTGTGGCCGCACGCGCACGGCACCGACGCGATGTTCGTCGCCCTCTTCGAACGGCGCTGACCGTCCGGCCCCCGCCGCGCCTGTCCGGATGCCGGTGGGAGCGCTTACGCTGGAACCATGAACGCCGACGCGCACGCACCGCAGCCGCCTCCCGGCGGCATGCGCACCTTCGCGCACCTGCTCGTCAACACCGCGGTCGCCAACCTCACGACCAACTTCCTGTGGTTCGCCGTCGTGTTCTGGGTGTACCTCGAGACGCGCAGCATCCTCGCGACGGGTCTGCTCGGCGGGGTCTACATGCTGCTCATCGCCGTCTGCTCGATGTGGTTCGGGTCGCTCGTCGACCGGATGCGCAAGCACCGCGTCATGATCGTATCGGCGTGGTGCTCGCTCGCGGCCTTCGCCGTCGGGGCGGCCGTCTTCTTCTCCGTTCCGGCCGACGAGCTGCTGCGTCTGCATGGCCCGTGGTTCTGGGTGTTCACCCTCGTCATGCTCGCGGGATGCGTCGTCGAACTGCTGCGCAACCTCGCGCTCTCGACCACGGTCACCCTGCTCGTGCCGGTCGAGCGGCACGCGAACGCGAACGGCCTCGTGGGCACGGTCCAGGGGATCGCGTTCATCGCGACCAGCGTGTTCAGCGGGCTCTCGGTCGGTCTGCTCGGCATGGGGGCGACGGTCGTCATCGCGACCGCCTGCACCGCCGCGCCCATCATCCATCTCCACCTGCTGCGCATCCCCGAGCCGGAGATCGCGCACGATCCGACCCGTAGTGCCGTCGACTTCCGCGGCGGTATGGCCGCCATGCTCGCGGTGCCCGGCCTGTTCGGGCTCGTGATCTTCACCATGCTCAACAACCTCTCCGGCGGCGTCTTCATGGCGCTGCTCGACCCCTACGGCCTCGACATGTTCCCGGTCGAGATGTGGGGGATCGTCTTCGGACTGGCATCCACCGGATTCATCGTCGGCGGCGCGATCGTGGCCAAGCGGGGGCTCGGGAAGAACCCGATCCGCACCATGCTCGTGCTGGTGGCCGCGCTCGGCGTGCTCGGGGCGGTGTTCACGGTGCGCGAGTGGCCGTGGCTGTTCATCGCAGGCATGTGGCTCTTCATGGTGATGATGCCGGCGATCGAGGCCGCGGAGCAGACGGTGATCCAGCGCGTGGTGCCGTTCGAGAAGCAGGGCCGCGTGTTCGGTCTCGCAATGACCTTCGAGGCCGCGGCCGCACCGATCACCTCGTTCCTCATCGCGCCCGTCGCCGAGTTCTGGGTGGTGCCCTACATGGAGTCCGGCGCCGGGCAGGACCGATGGGGTTGGCTGCTCGGCGAGGGCGAGAGCCGCGGCATCGCGCTCGTCTTCCTCTGGTCGGGCATCGCGATGGTCGCCCTCGCGCTCGCCGCGCTCTGCACGCGTTCCTACCGCATGCTGTCCGCCGAGTTCGCTGCGCGGCCGGCGACGAGCGAGGAAGTCGCGGATGCCGCTGGCGCGGCGGAGGATCCCGCCTCCGCGGGGTGAGCACGGACGGCCTACTCCCAGGTCACCGGGAGGTCGGGGTCAGCGAAATCGACGAAGGGCTGCAGCGACGTCTCCGGGTACGCCAGTTCCCCCGAGCGCACCTCGCCATCGAGTTCGACGTCGAGCGAGACCTTCGCGGAGAACCGGACGTACGCGGTCATCCGGGTGATCGGGTCGTAGGAGGTGACGGGTTCCAGTGCGCCGAGCTCCGCCAGCGCCTCGGGTTCGAGCGTGCGCACGACGGAGCCGTCGAGCGGGACCCAGCCGTCCTCGAACTCCTCCTGCACCGACATCCCGCAGGGCGTGTCGAGCGTCGCCATCCCGGCGCAGCGCTCGAGCGAGTCCGAGACCCGCGCGCGGAACTCCCGCACCCCGTCGGAGTTCAGCGTCCATTCCGGGTTGTCGAGCGCGCGCGCCGCGTCGGCGTCAGCGAGCACGACGACTCCGTCCTCCGCCGCGGCGAGGTCGAACCAGGGCGACTCGAGCGCTGCGGGGTAGGCGATGGGGTAGGCGTACGCGCCGTCGGATTCGGCCGCGACGCCGCCGAGCGTCAGGCCGAGACCCGAGTACGCCGAGAGGGCGAGATACTCGGTGGCGTCGACGAGGACCCAGCCGTCGCTCCAGTGCCACAGCTGGAACGTCCGCTCGATCCGCTCGCCGCCGACCTCGTACGCGGCCGCTACCTCCGCGTCGTAGGCGCCGTCCGAGGCCTCGCCGGGTTCCACCTCGATCGCGGTGATCGGGGCGGCGCGGATCGCCTCGTCGAGCGCCGCTGCGCTCAGGAGGGGCTCCGACCCGTCCCTACCGGTCAGCTCGCGGGCCGTCTCCGCGTCGCCCTCGGCAAGCGCGACGAGGAAGTCCTCGACCGCCTGCGCCGATCCCGCGAACTCCTCGCTCTCGGCGTAGGCATTCCGCTCCTCGGGGCCGGGTGGCTGGCCGAGGCCGTCCGCAGCGCTCCTGAGGAAGCCGACCGCTCCCGTCAGTCCGAGCCCGACGACCACGGCTCCGACGACCCACGCACCGATCCGCTTCCCCGTCCGGAGCGCGTCGGGCTGCGGGCGGTGTCGCGGAGGAGCGGGGCTCGCCGTCGCGGGGGGAGTCGAGCCCGCTCCGGGAATCCGCGAGCGTTCTGCGGGCGGCACCGGTGCGGGCGGGGCCGGTACGGACCCCGCCGGAACCGACCCGGGCACGGGCGCGCCGTGGGGGAGCGAGGCCGCGGGCGGTGCGGTCGCGGCCTGCGCCGCCGGTGTGCTCGCGATCGCCTGCGGGGCCGGGGGCGCAACCGACGCGGTGCCCTCCGGCATCGGGGTCGTGGACCCTGGCGCCGCGATCGCGGGCGGAGGAGTCAGCGTCGGAGGCAGGATCCCCGGAGACGGCGGGAGCCCGGTCGACGGCGGGAGGCCGGCAGGCGGCAGCGACGCCAGGCGAGGCTCCTGCGCGAGCTGAGGCTCCTGCGCGAGCTCCGGCTCACGCGCAGTCGACGGCTCCGGTGCGATCGCAGGCTCCCGGACTTCCGGGCGCGCCTGCCCCTGCGCCCGATCCTCCGCGGCCCCGGTGTCGTCCATACGCTCCAGCGTAGACCGCCGCGCGAGCGGGTTCGGCCGGTCGGATCGCGACGCGCGTCGTGCGCGGTTCGGGCCGGAACGCCCTAGGCTTGACGGGTGACCGCACAGCGCATCAACCCGAGCATCCTGTCAGCCGATTTCGTGAACCTGCAGTCCGAGCTGGAGGCGATCCGCACCGCCGACCTCGTGCACGTCGACGTGATGGACAACCACTTCGTGCCGAACCTCACGATGGGACCGCCGATCGTGGAGCGCATCCAGGCCGTGTCGCCCATCCCGCTCGACGTGCACCTCATGATCTCCGACGCCGATCGCTGGGCTCCGGGGTACGCGGAGCTCGGGGCATCCTCGGTCACGTTCCACGCCGAGGCGGCGGCAGATCCCGTGGCCCTCGCCAGGCGCATCCGCGAGATCGGCGCCCGTGCCGGGATCGCGCTCAAGCCGGGAACCGATCCCGAGCCCTATCTCGAGCTGCTGCCCGAGTTCGACCAGGTCCTCGTGATGACGGTCGAGCCCGGCTTCGGGGGCCAGTCCTTCATGCCGGATATGATGCCGAAGCTGCGCCGCTTCGCCGAGGCGAAGGCGCGGCTCGGACTCGACCTGTGGCTGCAGGTCGACGGCGGCGTGTCGAAGGACACGATCGGGATCGCGGCGGAGGCGGGCGCCGACACCTTCGTGGCCGGATCTGCGGTCTACGGGGGCGTTCCCGAGGACCGGATCGCCGAGCTCAGGGCGGCAGCGGCGGCGCACGCGCACTGAGCGCGGCCGACTCGCGGTAGTGTAGACCTGTGAAGACCTTCGACCAACTGTTCGCCGAGCTCGGCGAGAAGGCGGCCACCCGACCCGAGGGAAGCGACACGGTCGCGAGGCTCGACGCCGGCATCCACTCGATCGGCAAGAAGATCGTCGAAGAGGCCGCAGAGGTCTGGATGGCGGCCGAGCACGAGACCGACGCGGAGTGCGCCGAGGAGATCAGCCAGCTCCTGTACCACCTGCAGGTGCTCATGCTGGCCAAGGGCCTCACGCTCGAGGACGTCTACGCGCATCTCTAGCGTCGGCGCACGCCTCCCCGCGCGCCGACGCTCGCCGATGACCTCTGAATCGATAGGCCGGCACTCGGCCGCACCGGAAGGATCCGTACCCCCATGCTCCGCATCGCCGTTCCCAACAAGGGATCGCTCTCCGAGATCGCAGCCGAGATGCTCGCCGAGGCCGGCTACTCGGGTCGCCGCGACAGCCGCAAGCTCGTCCACGCCGACACCCGCAACGACGTCGAGTTCTTCTACCTGCGCCCCCGCGACATCGCGACCTACGTCGGCTCGGGCGCGCTCGATGTCGGCATCACCGGGCGCGACCTGCTGCTCGATTCGGGATCGGGAGCCCGCGAGATCGCGCACCTCGACTTCGCCGACTCGACCTTCCGCTTCGCGTCCCCCGCAGCCGGTGCGATCCGCGAGCTCGAGGCGCTGCACGGCAAGCGGGTCGCGACGAGCTATCCGAAGCTCGTCGACGACTTCCTGCGCCAGCGCGGGGTCGAGTCGACGCTCGTGAAGCTCGACGGCGCCGTCGAGTCCGCGGTGCAGCTCGGAGTCGCGGACGCCGTCGCCGACGTCGTGTCGACCGGAGCCACGCTGCGCGCCGCGGGCCTCGAGATCTTCGGCCCGGTCATCCTCGAGTCGACCGCGGTGCTCATCGGCGGGCCGAGCAAGCACGACGGCATCGACCGGCTCATCCGCCGCCTGCGCGGGGTGCTCGTCGCACGGAAGTTCGTCATCATGGACTACGACCTCCCGGTCGAGAAGCTCGAGGAGGCGTCGGCGGTCGCGGGCGGCATCGAGTCGCCGACGGTCTCCCCCCTGCGCGACGAGGGATGGGTGGCCGTGCGCGTCATGGTGCCGGCCGACGACGCCAACACGATCATGGACCGTCTCTACGACCTCGGTGCCCGGGCGATTCTCGTGACCGCGATCCACGCGGCACGGCTCTGACCGCGGAAGGGATCTGAAGATGAGCATCGCCACCCGGGTCATCCCGTGCCTCGACGTCGCCGGCGGACGCGTCGTCAAGGGCGTCAACTTCCTGAACCTCCGGGACGCGGGGGATCCCGTCGAGCTCGCGGCGCGGTACGCGGCGCAGGGCGCCGACGAGCTGACCTTCCTCGACGTGACCGCGACCGTCGACGACCGTTCGACGACCTACGACGTCGTGCAGCGCACCGCCGAGCAGGTGTTCATCCCGCTCACGGTCGGCGGCGGCGTGCGCGGCCCCGAGGACGTCGCGCGGCTGCTCGGCGTCGGTGCCGACAAGGTCGGCATCAACAGCGGCGCCATCGCGAGGCCGGCCGTGATCGGCGAGATCGCCGATCGCTTCGGTGCGCAGGTGGTCGTGCTCTCGCTCGACGTGCGGCGCAGCGGACGCACGCCGAGCGGCTTCGTCGTCACGACGCACGGCGGCAAGCGCGAGACCGATCTCGACGCCCTCGAGTGGTGCCGCGAGGCGGTCGAGCGCGGCGCTGGCGAGCTGCTCGTGAACTCGATGGACGCCGACGGGACGCAGGACGGCTTCGATCTCGAGCTCACCGCGCGCGTGCGCGAACTCGTCGACGTCCCGGTCATCGCATCGGGCGGCGCGGGAGAGCTCGAGCACTTCGCGCCGGCAGTCGCGGCCGGAGCCGACGCGGTGCTCGCGGCATCGGTATTCCACTACGGCAGGTTCACGATCGGCGATGTGAAGCGCGCGCTGGCGGAGGCCGGACACCTCGTGCGCCTCACGGAGGGAGCGGCATGACCGCGATCGATCCCGTCCCCGACGGGTTGACGTTCAACGCCGACGGGCTGATGCCCGCCATCATCCAGGACGACGCGTCGGGCGACGTGCTCATGCTCGCGTGGATGGACCACGAGGCCGTGCGGCGGACGCTGACCACCGGCCGCGTGACCTTCTGGTCGCGTTCGCGACGGGAGTACTGGCGCAAGGGGGACACCTCGGGGCATCGGCAGTACGTGCGCAGCGTCGCCGTCGACTGCGACGCCGACACGCTGCTCGTGCGGGTCGTGCAGCTCGGGGCGGCCTGCCACACGGGGAGCCGGACCTGCTTCGACGGCCGGGAGATCGCGGCGCTCGTCGGCGATCCCGAGGACTGAGCCCGCGGTAGGCTGGAGCGGTGAGCCTGACGACCACGCGCGCCGCCTTCGACGCTGCCCTCGATTCCCAGTCCGTCATCCCGGTGTGCCGCGAGGTGTTCGCCGACGCGGACACCCCCGTCGGCATCTATCGCAAGGTCGCGGGGTCGCGGCCGGGCACCTTCCTCCTCGAGTCCGCCGAGCAGGGCGGGGTGTGGACCCGATTCAGCTTCGTCGGCGCAGGCAGCTTCGGGGTGCTCGGCGAGCGCGGCGGACGGGCCCACTGGGCTGCCGCCGAGGGCGGCGTCGCCGAGGAACGGCTGCTCCCGGGCGGGGTGGCGCATCTCGCGCCGGTCGAAGCCCTCCGCGCCGTCTACGAGCGCTGGCGCGCGCCGCAGGTCGAGGGGCTCCCGCCTCTCGCGAGCGGGTTCGTCGGGTACCTCGGCTGGGAGACCGTCCGCCAGTTCGAGAAGCTCGAGCAGGGCCCCCAGGACGGGCCGGGTCTGCCGACCCAGGGCCTCAGCTTCGTCTCCGAGCTCGTGGTCATCGACCACCGCGAGGGATCGGTCGTGCTCCTCGCCAACGTGCTGAACGATCGGGCCCTCGACGACTCCTCGGGCTCCCGGATCGCCGATCCCGAACGGCAGTGGACCGAGGCGCAGTCGCGCCTCGACGCGCTGCAGGCCGCGCTCTCGGCCCCGGCCCCGTCGCCGCTCGGCGCCCTCGATCGCTCCGCTCAGCCGCGGCCGCACCGCCTCACCAGCTCGGAGGGCTTCATGGCGGCGGTCGAGACGGCCAAGCGCCACATCGTCGACGGAGACATCTTCCAGGTCGTGCCGTCGCAGCGCTTCGACCAGGAGTGCACCGCGGATCCGCTCGACGTCTACCGCGTGCTCAGGCACCTGAATCCGAGCCCCTACCTCTACCTCCTGCAGCTCGAGGATGCCGGGGGGACGCCCTTCTCCGTGGTCGGGTCGAGCCCCGAGGCGCTCGTGACCGTTCAGGAGAGCGGCCACGTGATGACGCACCCCATCGCGGGCTCGCGGCCGCGCGGCGCCACGGTCGACGAGGATCAGGCGCACGAGCGCGACCTCCTCGCCGATGAGAAGGAGCGCGCCGAGCATCTGATGCTCGTCGACCTCGCCCGCAACGACCTGCTGCGCGCCTGCGAGCCCGCTTCGGTCGAGGTCACCGAGTTCATGCGCATCGAGCGGTTCAGCCACATCATGCACATCGTCTCGAGCGTCGAGGGCCGGCTGCGGCCGGACCAGAACGCGGTCGACGTCTTCCGAGCGACGTTCCCCGCAGGCACGCTCTCGGGCGCGCCGAAACCGCGCGCGCTCGAGATCATCGACGCGCTCGAGCCCGTGCAGCGGGGGGTCTACGGGGGCGTGGTCGGATACTTCGGGCTCGGCGGCGCCGCCGACCTCGCGATCGCCATCCGGACCGCGACCATCAAGGACGGGGTGGCGATGGTCCAGGCAGGCGCGGGGATCGTCGCCGACTCGGTGCCAGCGTCCGAGGACGCGGAATGCCAGAGCAAGGCGGCGGCGCCGCTGCGCGCCATCGCGATCGCCAACACGCTCCACGGGTTGGAGCCCCGATGAGGCGGGCGAAGCCGCTGTCGCTCCTCGCGATCGCGATCGCGGGAGCGCTCGGTCTGATCGCCGGGTCGCAGACCTGGGTGTCGTTCATGCTCGACGGCACGCACGACCTCGAAGCCGTGACGGGGCACGCAGTGAACGCCGCGCTCTCGCCGGTGTCGATCGCCCTCGTGGCGGCCGCGCTCGCGCTGACCATCGCCGGGCCGGTGTTCCGGCGGATCCTCGGGGGCCTCGTCGCGCTGCTCGGCGCGGGGCTCGTCGCGCTGAGCGCGAGCGTGGTCGCCTCGCCGATCGCGGCCGTCGGCGCGCGCATCACCGAGTTGACGGGGATCGCGGGCGACGTCGCCGGCGATCTCGTGGTCTGGCACTCCGTCGCGGCGTGGGCGTGGGTCAGCATCGCCGCCGGCGCCCTCGCGGTGCTGGCGGGCGCGCTCGTGATCGTGCTCGGCGGGCGCTGGGCGGCCGGCGGGCGGAAGTACGACGCGAGCGCGCAGCGCGCGCCAGCGGGAGCCGGCTCCGACCGCATCTCCGACTGGGACGCGCTCAGCGAGGGCGGCGATCCGACCTCCTCGGACTGACCCTCGGCACGGGGCCGGGCGGGGCGCCTCCGAGCCGGGTTTTCCGGCCCGCCGCCGTGCGCGGCGACCCGTGCCGAGTTATCCGATAGGCTTGTCGGTGATCGTTTCGGTTCAGAGGAGATTCATGAGTAACCAGCACGGAGACCCCGGTCACGGCGATTCGCCCGCCGCATGGACGGCGGTCGTGGTGATGCTGCTCGGCATCGCTGCCGGCACCGTCTTCTTCTTCCTGCACATGCCGACCCTGGTGTGGGTGTGCGCGGGGGTCGTCGTCTTCGGCGCGCTGCTCGGGTTCATCCTCTCGAAGGCCGGTTACGGAGTGAACGGCCCGAAGTACATCCCCCAGACGCACGACTGACGTGCTGGAGGAACTGCTCGCAGGCTCGCTCGAGGACGCGAGGACCCGGAGGGAGCTCCGGTCGTACGCCGATGTCGAGGCCGACGCGCTCGCGCGCATCCCGGCGCTCGACGCCCTCGCGGCGCTCGCCCCGATCGAGCACATGCGCGTCATCGCAGAGGTCAAGCGCGCGAGCCCCTCGCGCGGCGATCTCGCCGATATCCCGGAGCCGCACGCGCTCGCGGCGCAGTACGAGGCCGGCGGCGCGAGCGCCGTCAGCGTGCTGACCGAGGAGCGGCGGTTCAAGGGGTCGCTCGCGGATCTCGAGGCCGTGCGCAAGGCCGTCAGCATCCCGGTGCTCCGCAAGGACTTCATCGGCGACGAGTACCAGGTGCTCGAAGCGCGAGCGGCCGGAGCCGACCTGGTGCTGCTCATCGTCGCGGCGCTGCCCCAGGACCGGCTCGTCGCGCTGCACGGCATGATCCGCGAACTCGGCATGACCCCGCTCGTCGAGGCCCACTCGGACGACGAGGTGGCGCGCGCCGTCGATCTCGGCTCGCAGCTCATCGGGGTGAACGCGCGCGATCTGCGCACGTTCGAACTCGACCGCGACCTCTTCGGCCGCGTCGCCGACCAGATCCCGGCGGGCGTGATCCGCGTCGCCGAGTCCGCGGTGCTCGAAGTGTCCGATGTCGAGCGCTACCGCGAGGCCGGCGCCGACGCGGTGCTCGTGGGCGAGGCGCTCGTGACGGGCGACCCCATCGCGACGCTCCAGGCCTACGTGAACGTCTGATTCCCGCTTCCGCCGGGGGACCAGGCGGAGGCACGACCGCAACGCCCGGTCCTCCGGGCGTCCGACCGACAGGTGAGACCATGACAGACGAGACCGGTTCGCCCGCCACGGGCTCCGCCGAGGCGAGCGCGCGCGTCACCTCGCTCCGCGATCAGCACGGCCCGTTCTTCGGCGAGTTCGGGGGCAGGTACATGCCCGAGTCGCTGATCGCCGCGATCGACGAGCTCACCGAGGCGTACGCCGCAGCCCAGGCCGACCCGGCCTTCCGCGCCGAACTCGCCGACCTGCTCCGCGATTACGCGGGCCGTCCGTCGCCGATCACCGAGGTTCCGCGGTTCGCCGAGCACGCCGGGGGAGCGCGCATCCTGCTGAAGCGCGAGGATCTCAACCACACCGGGTCGCACAAGATCAACAACGTGCTCGGACAGGCTCTGCTCACGAAGCGGCTCGGCAAGACGCGGGTGATCGCCGAGACGGGCGCGGGCCAGCACGGTGTCGCCACGGCCACCGCGGCGGCTCTCTTCGGCCTCGAGTGCACCATCTACATGGGCGAGGTCGACACGGAGCGCCAGGCGCTCAATGTCGCCCGCATGCGGCTGCTCGGGGCCGAGGTGATCCCGGTCACCGCGGGCTCGCGCACGCTCAAGGATGCGATCAACGAGGCCTACCGCGACTGGGTCGCGAGCGTCGAGCGCACCAACTACATCTTCGGCACCGCCGCCGGTCCGCACCCGTTCCCCGCGATGGTCCGCGATTTCCAGAAGATCATCTCCGAGGAGGCCAGGGCCCAGATCCTCGAGAAGACCGGCAGGCTCCCCGACGCGGTCGTCGCCTGCGTCGGCGGGGGATCGAACGCCATCGGCATGTTCGACGCGTTCCTCGACGATCCCGATGTGCGCATCTACGGGGTCGAGGCCGCGGGCGACGGGGTCGACACCGAGCGTCACGCCGCGTCGATCGAGCGCGGCCGGCCCGGTGTGCTGCACGGCGCGAAGACGTACGTGCTGCAGGACGAGGACGGGCAGACGATCGAGTCGCACTCGATCTCGGCCGGCCTCGACTATCCGGGCGTCGGCCCCGAGCACTCCTGGCTGGCGGACATCGGACGCGCCGAGTACATCCCTGCCACCGACGACGAGGCGATGCAGGCCCTGCGCCTGCTCAGCCGGACCGAGGGGATCATCCCCGCCATCGAGTCGGCGCACGCTCTCGCGGGAGCGATCCGCATCGGGCGCGAGCTCGGTCCCGAGGCGATCATCGCCGTGAGCCTCTCCGGGCGCGGGGACAAGGACATGGCGACGGCCGGCCGCTACTTCGGCCTGCTGGGCGAGAACGAGACGGGAGTCGACGGATGAGCGGCGAGGCGAACCAGACCGGATCCCGCGTCGCCGACGCGATCCGCGCCGCGAAGCGGGATCGCAAGGGCGCCCTGATCGGATACCTTCCGGTCGGCTTCCCCGATCTCGACACGAGCGTCGAGGCCGCCATCGCCATGGTCGGGGCGGGCGTCGACGTGCTCGAGCTCGGTCTGCCGTACTCGGATCCCGTGATGGACGGATCGGTGATCCAGGAGGCGACCCAGGTCTCGCTCGCCGGCGGCTTCCGCGTCGCCCACGTGTTCGAGGCCGTGCGCCGCATCACCGAGGCCGTCGATGCGCCGGTGCTCGTCATGACCTACTGGAACCCGGTGCTGCAGTACGGGGTCGAGCGCTTCGCGCGCGAGCTCGCAGAGGCCGGCGGCGCCGGGCTCATCACGCCCGACATCACCCCGGACGCGGCGGCCGACTGGATCGAGACGAGCGACCGCGTCGGGCTCGACCGCGTCTTCCTCGCGGCGCCGAGCTCGAGCGATGCCCGGCTGCGTCTGGTGGTCGAGCACACTCGCGGGTTCGTGTACACCGTGTCGACCATGGGCATCACGGGCGAGCGCGCCCAGCTGGATGCCGCGGCGCGCGGGCTCACGGCGCGCCTGCGCGAGCAGGGCGTCGACCTCGCCTGCGTCGGCATCGGCCTGTCGACCGCCGGCCAGGTGTCGGACGCGCTCGACTACGCCGACGGTGCGATCGTCGGCACGGCGTTCGTGCGCGCGCTGCGCGACGGCGGAGTGGAGCGCCTCGCCGAGGTCGTCCGCGGCATCGCAGCGGGCGCGGCCCGCTAGCGCGCAGCGGAAGCGCACGACCGTCCGCGCTAGGATTGATCCGTCCGGCCGGAACGGGTTCTCCGGCCCCACGAGTAAGCGAGTTCCAGCGGCACGCCGCAGGCGAGAGAGAAGCGAATGATCCTGCCCCTCAGTATTCCCAGTCCTGACGTCTCGTTCTGGGAGATCCCCGCACTGCCGATCTTCGGCTGGCAGATCGGCCCGTTCGTGGTGCACTTCTACGCGCTCTGCATCATCCTCGGGATCCTGCTCGCCGGCATCTGGACGGCCCGTCGCATCGGAGCGAGGGGCGGGGAGCGCGGCGCGGTCTTCGACTTCATCGTATGGTCGCTCGTGCTCGGGATCATCGGCGCACGCCTGTACCACGTCGTCACGCACTGGGGAGACTATTTCGGTCCGGGGAGCAACCCGCTCGACGTGTTCGCCTTCTGGAAGGGCGGCATCGCGATCTTCGGCGCGCTGCTCGGCGGCGCGATCGGCGTGCTGATCGCCTCGCGCATCACGGGCATCCGCTTCCTCTCGTTCGCCGACGCGCTCGTGCCCGGCCTGCTGCTCGCACAGGCCGTCGGCCGCTTCGGCAACTGGTTCAACCACGAGCTGTTCGGCGGGCCCACCACGCTGCCGTGGGGCCTCGAGATCGAGTCGTCCAACCCCGCGTTCCCGATCGGCCTGCCCGAGGGGACGCTGTTCCACCCGACCTTCCTGTACGAGTCGCTCTGGAACATCCTCGGCATCGTCGTGCTGCTCGCGGTCGAGCGCAAGTGGCGCCCCCGCTGGGGACAGTTCTTCGCGCTCTACCTCATCTGGTACGGCATCGGCCGTTCGTTCACGGAGTCGCTCCGCGTCGACCCGAGCCTGCTCTTCCTGGGGATCCGCACGAACGTCCTCGCCGCGCTCATCGCCATCGTCGTGGGCATCGTGCTCTTCATCGTCCAGCGCCGCAGGCACACGGGCATCGAGCTGTCGCCCTACCTCCCGGGCCGCTCGAACCCCCTCGACTCCGTGCTGAGCGACACCGCGGACCCCGAGGAGTTCTACCACGTCATCGACCGCGGCGGGGACGCCTCCGCGCGGAGCGATGCCACCGAAGACGGCGACGATCCCGCGGCGGCGAAGGAGCCCGTCGCGGTCGAGTCCCGCAGCTGAGCAGTACCTCGCAGACCAAGGAGAATACATGCGTCACGCCAAGATCGTCGCTACGTGGGGGCCAGCGGTCTCCAGCTACGACAGCACCCTCGAGCTCATCCGGGCCGGGGTGAACGTGGCGCGTCTGAACATGTCGCACGGCACCTACAACGTGCACGAGGGCGTGTATCGCAATATCCGTCGCGCGGAGGCCGAGGTGGGACGCCCCATCGCCGTGCTCGCCGACCTGCAGGGCCCGAAGATCCGTCTCGGCAAGTTCGAGGGCGGCCCCTACGAGCTCGAGGTCGGCGACGAGTTCGCCATCACCACCCGCGATATCGTGGGCGACGCATCGATCTGCGGAACCACCCACAAGGGACTCCCGGGGGACGTGAAGCCGGGGGATCCCCTGCTCATCGATGACGGCAAGGTCACGCTCCGCGCCGTTCGGGTGACGGAGGACACCGTCCATACGACCGTGGAGATCCCGGGCTTCGTCTCCAACAACAAGGGGATCAACCTGCCGGGTGTCGCGGTGAACGTGCCGGCGCTGTCCGAGAAGGACGAGCAGGACCTGCGGTGGGCGATCGAGCTCGGCGCCGATTACATCGCGCTCTCCTTCGTCCGCGACGCCGCGGACATCACGCGCGTGCACGAGATCATGGACGAGGAGGGCGTCCGCCTGCCCGTCATCGCCAAGATCGAGAAGCCCCAGGCCGTCGAGGCGCTCGAGGAGATCGTCGCGGCCTTCGACGGCATCATGGTCGCCCGGGGCGACCTCGGCGTGGAGCTGCCGCTCGAGCGAGTGCCGCTCGTGCAGACGGAGGCCATCGCGATCGCGCGGCGCAACGCGAAGCCGGTCATCGTGGCCACCCAGGTGTTCGAGTCGATGATCGAGAACCCCCGGCCCACGCGCGCCGAGGCCTCCGACTGCGCGAACGCAGTGCTCGACGGCGCCGACGCGGTGATGCTCTCGGGCGAGACGAGCGTGGGCGCGTACCCCGTCGAGGCCGTCGCCACGATGGCGAAGATCATCGAGGCGACCGAGGATCACGCGCTCGACCGCATCGATCCGATCGGCTCGGAGCCGCGGACCCAGGGCGGCGCGCTCACGCTCGCCGCCTCCGAGGTCGCCGACTTCATCGGTGCGAAGTACATCTGCGTGTTCACGGAGTCCGGGGACACGGTGCGCCGCATGTCCCGGCTGCGCAAGCCGATCCCGATCATCGGATTCACGCCGGACCCGGAGACCCGCCGCCGGATGGAGCTGACCTGGGGGGCCCAGAGCTACCTGGTGCCGCGGGTCGGCAGCACCGATGAGATGTTCGTGCAGGTCGACGAGGTGCTGCTCGACTCCGAGCGCCTCGAGATCGGCGAGAAGGTGCTCATCATCGCCGGATCCCCTCCCGGGGTCGTCGGCACGACGAACACGCTGCGCATCCACCGGATGGGCGAGGCGACCGGTCGGCTGCCCGAGGCCGGTCCGCGCAAGCACACGATCGGCCGCGGCAAGGTGTTCGTCTAGGTTCTGCGGACCCCGCGCGCCGAGTCTGGCGCGCAAGGACGGAGCGCACGGACGGCCTCGGCATCCGTGCGCTCCGTCGTCTCCCGGGCCGACCGCCGGGTCGGAGGGGCCCGGAGACCCGTGCCGTCGTCGGATCCCATCCCGGCGACGCGCGATCCCGGCGATCCGCGATGGCGAGCGGGCATCCCGTCCTGCGATAGGCTGGACGGGCTTCGCCGGATTGGTGGAATTGGCAGACACGGCGCACTCAAAATGCGCTGCCGAGAGGCGTAGGGGTTCGAGTCCCCTATCCGGTACGAGCGCCCCTTCGCGGGCGCGGGTGCAGGCCCCGAAGCCCGGCTCCACGGCGCGTTCCCGGGCGCGGCACGGCCGCGATGACGTAAGCTGGGACGCGTGAATGACCAGAGCACTGCACCGAGCGCACCGCGACGCGTCGTCGTCGCGGAAGACGAATCCCTGATCCGCCTCGACATCGTCGAAACGCTGCGAGACAACGGCTTCGACGTGGTCGGAGAGGCCGGCGACGGCGAGACCGCGGTGAAGCTGGTCGAAGAGCTGCGGCCCGACCTCGTCGTCATGGACGTCAAGATGCCGCAGCTCGACGGCATCTCCGCCGCAGAGCGGATCAACAAGACCCACATGGCGCCCGTGGTGCTGCTGACCGCGTTCAGCCAGCGCGAGCTCGTCGAGCGCGCGACCGAGGCGGGCGCGCTCGCCTACGTCGTGAAGCCCTTCACCCCGGCCGATCTCATCCCGGCCATCGAGATCGCGCTCTCGCGGTTCCAGCAGATCGTGACGCTCGAGAACGAGGTCGCCGACCTCGCCGAGCGGTTCGAGACCCGGAAGCTCGTCGACCGCGCGAAGGGCATCCTGAACGACAAGATGGGCCTGAGCGAGCCCGAGGCGTTCCGCTGGATCCAGAAGGCGTCCATGGACCGTCGCCTGACCATGCAGGACGTCGCGAAGACCATCATCGACCAGCTCGGGCCGAAGAAGGACTGATCGTCCCGATCCCCGAGACGCGTGAAGCCCCGGCAACCGCCGGGGCTTCACGCGTCTCGGGGAGTCGTGCTCACCCGCGGTGCTCCTTGTAGAAGTTCGTGATGCGGATGGTCGAGCAGCGCCGGCCCGCCTCGTCGGAGACGACGATCTCGTGCACGGCGAGGCTTCGGCCGAGCTTGATCGGCGTGCAGACGCCGGTGACGGTTCCGGAGGTTGCGGAGCCCGTGTGCGTCGCGTTGATGTCGACCCCGACGGCGACGAAGCCCTCGGGGGCGACGAAGTTCGCGTGCATGGAACCCAGCGTCTCGCCGAGCACGACGTACGCGCCGCCGTGCAGCAGGCCGATCGGCTGCGTGTTCCCCTCGACGGGCATCGTTGCCACCGCATGGTCCCGGTCGAATTCGACCATCTCGATGCCCATGCGCGCGGCGAGGGCTCCGAGGCCGCGGCTCGCGATGTAGCCGCGGCCCGGTTCGTCTGAGATGGCGTCGTGCGTGATGCGATCGGTCATGATCCTCGTCTAGTCCCTCGTCGGTGGTGGCTTGTAGGCTGGGGCCGTGTCGAATTCTCAGCCTACCCTCATGATCATCGACGGCCACTCGCTGGCCTTCCGCGCCTTCTACGCGCTTCCGGTGGACAGCTTCCAGACCCAGTCCGGCCAGCACACCAACGCCATCCACGGCTTCATCGCGATGCTCATCAATCTGCTCGGCAACGAGAGCCCCGACGCGCTCGCGGTCGCGTTCGACATCTCCCGGCACTCCTTCCGCACGGAGGAGTACCCGGAGTACAAGGGCACGCGCGGTGAGACGCCTCCCGAGTTCAAGGGGCAGATCCCGCTGCTGCAGGAAGCGCTGCATGCGATGGGCATCCGGACGCTCGAGAAGGAGAACTACGAGGCGGACGACATCCTCGCGACGCTCTCCCTCCGCGGTGCGGAGGCGGGCTACCGAGTGCTCGTGGTGTCGGGCGACCGCGACACGATCCAGCTCGTCGACGACCGCGTGACGCTGCTGTACCCGTCGAAGCAGGGCGTGAGCGAGCTCACCCGGTACGACGCGGCCAAGGTCATGGAGCGCTACGGCATCCGGCCGGAGCAGTACCCCGAGATCGCGGCGCTGGTGGGCGAGACGAGCGACAATCTGCCCGGCATCCCCCGGGTGGGGGAGAAGACCGCGGTGAAGTGGATCAACCAGTTCGGCTCGCTCGAGGAGATCCTGCGGCGCCAGGACGAGATCGGCGGCAAGGTGGGGGAGAGCCTCCGCGAGCACGCGCACCTCGCCGAGCGCAACCGCCGGCTCAACCGCCTCGTCCGCGACGTCGAGCTCGACGTCGAGCTCGACGAGCTCAAGCGCGGCGAGATCGACATGCACGCCGTGCAGGAGGTCTTCGCGCGCCTCGAGTTCCGGACGCTGCTGCAGCGCGTCGGCAAGCTCGCTGGCGCGGAGGTGCCGAGCGGGGGAGCCGCGAGCGCCGTCGTTCCGCTCGCGCCCGAGCGTCCCGAGCCGAAGCACCTGATCGACGAGGAGCTCGGGGACTGGCTGGCGAAGCACGAGCGGCCCGCCGTGGTGCTGCAGCGCGTCGGGGAGGGCTACGAGGTCGGCGTCTCGACGGCGGACGCCTCGGTGTCCTTCGGATGGCAGCCCGGAGGCCGCGACTACCAGCAGTTCGAGCAGTGGCTGGCCTCCGGAGCGCCCAAGGTGTTCTTCGATGCGAAGCAGCAGATCGCCCTGGCCGCGGAGGCCGGCACGACGATCGGCGGCATCGACGGCGACCTGCTCATCGCGGCCTGGCTGCTCCGCCCGTCGACGGCCGAGAAGAGCATCGCCGAGGCCGCCTTCCGCTTCCTCGGCGAGCAGGTGCCGGAGGGGGATCCGAACCAGCTCGTTCCCGACGAGGGAGCCGCGGCCGGGCCGGCCGTGCTCGCCTGGTACACGATCCGCGCGCACGACGCCGCGGTGGAGCGCTTCCAGTCCCGCACGGGCGAGATCTACCGCGACATCGAGCTTCCGCTCCTGACGGTCCTCGCGGCGCTCGAGCGGCGCGGCGTGCAGATCGACTCCCCGCTCATCGAGGCGCACGACGCCGAACTGACCGCGCGCGTCGCTGAGCTCCAGCAGCGCGCCTTCGACGCGATCGGCCGCGAGGTCAACCTCTCATCGCCGAAGCAGCTGCAGGAGGTGCTCTTCGACGAGCTGGACATGCCGAAGACGCGCAAGACCCGCACCGGATACACGACGGACGCTGCGGCGCTCACCGATCTGCAGGCCAAGAACCCGCACCCGTTCCTCGACGCGCTGCTCGCGCATCGCGACGCGAACAAGCTGCGCCAGATGGTCGAGACGCTGATCAAGGCCGTGCAGCCCGACGGCCGGATCCGCACGACGTTCGTGCAGACCGGATCGAGCACGGGCCGCCTCGCGTCCACTGATCCGAACCTGCAGAACATCCCGGTGCGGTCCGAAGAGGGTCGGCGGATCCGCGAGGGCTTCATCCACGCACCGGAGTTCGAGACGCTCATGACCGCGGACTACTCGCAGATCGAGATGCGCATCATGGCCCATCTCTCGGGCGATGCCGGGCTCATCGAGGCGTTCAACCAGGGCGAGGACCTGCACCGCTTCGTCGGATCGCGCATCTTCGGCGTGGAGCCCGCGGACGTGACCAACGAGATGCGCTCGAAGGTCAAGGCGATGTCGTACGGGCTGGCCTACGGGCTCTCGGCGTTCGGGCTCTCGAAGCAGCTGAACATCTCGGCGGCCGAGGCCAAGCAGCTCATGGTCGACTACTTCGAGCGCTTCGGCGGCGTGCGCGACTACCTGCGGTCGGTCGTCGACCAGGCCAAGCGCGACACCTTCACCGAGACGATCTTCGGTCGCAGGCGTCCGTTCCCCGACCTCGCCAGCCCGAACCGGGTGCTCCGCGAAAACGCGGAGCGCGCCGCGCTCAACGCGCCGATCCAGGGCTCGGCGGCCGACATCATCAAGCGGGCGATGATCCAGGTCGAGCGCCGCATGCGCGAGGGTGGGCTGCAGTCGCGCATGCTGCTGCAGATCCACGACGAACTGATGTTCGAGGTCGCTCCCGGCGAGTGGGACGAGCTCGAGGCGATCGTGCGCGAGGAGATGGCGGGCGCGGCCGAACTCTCGGTGCCGCTCGAGGTGCAGGTCGGGCACGGCGCGAACTGGAACGCTGCGGCTCACTGAGGCGCGACACGCCCGGGGGTTGCGCTTGAACATCCGCGCATTGCGGGGATAGACTGGAGTGTCACTTCTGTGGCGACTCAACCATGTCAACACGTGGGAGCGCTCGCGAACCGCTCGGTTCGGCCGGAAACGGCGCGCCTCCGCCTGAATACCCTGTCCATTCTGGAGACCAATTACATGACGAACGCAACGACCGAGAGCAAGCAGGTCGCGATCAATGACATCGGATCGGCCGAAGACTTCCTTGCAGCGGTCGAATCGACCCTGAAGTTCTTCAACGACGGAGACCTCATCGAGGGCACCGTGGTGAAGATCGACCGCGACGAGGTGCTCCTCGACGTCGGTTACAAGACCGAGGGCGTCATCCCCTCGCGCGAGCTGTCCATCAAGCACGACATCAACCCCGACGAGGTCGTTGAGGTCGGCGACGCCGTCGAGGCGCTCGTGCTCCAGAAGGAGGACAAGGAAGGCCGCCTCATCCTGTCCAAGAAGCGTGCGCAGTACGAGCGCGCGTGGGGCGATGTGGAGCGCATCAAGGAGGCAGAGGGCGTCGTCACCGGCACCGTCATCGAGGTCGTCAAGGGCGGTCTCATCGTGGACATCGGGCTCCGCGGCTTCCTCCCGGCTTCGCTCATCGAGCTGCGCCGCGTGCGCGATCTGACCCCGTACCTGGGTCAGGAGATCGAGGCGAAGATCCTCGAGCTCGACAAGAACCGCAACAACGTCGTCCTCTCGCGCCGCGCGCTGCTCGAGGAGACGCAGTCGGCGACCCGCTCGTCGTTCCTTGCGGAGCTCAAGCCCGGCCAGGTGCGCAAGGGCGTCATCTCGTCGATCGTCAACTTCGGCGCGTTCGTCGATCTGGGCGGCGTGGACGGCCTCGTGCACGTCTCGGAGCTCTCGTGGAAGCACATCGAGCACGCATCGGACGTCGTCGAGGTCGGCCAGGAGGTCACCGTCGAGGTGCTCTCCGTCGAGCTCGACCGCGAGCGCGTCTCGCTGTCGCTGAAGGCGACTCAGGAGGACCCGTGGCAGGTCTTCGCCCGCACCCACGCGATCGGCCAGATCGCTCCGGGCGTCGTCACCAAGCTCGTTCCCTTCGGCGCGTTCGTGCGCGTCGCGGACGGCATCGAGGGCCTCGTGCACATCTCGGAGCTGTCGGGCCAGCACGTCGAGCTCGCCGAGCAGGTCGTCTCGGCCGGCCAGGAGGTCTTCGTCAAGATCATCGACATCGATCTCGAGCGTCGTCGCATCTCGCTGAGCCTCAAGCAGGCCAACGAGGGCCTCGACCCCGAGGGCACCGAGTTCGATCCCGCGCTCTACGGCATGACCACGGAGTACGACGAGAACGGCGAGTACAAGTACCCCGAGGGCTTCGATCCGGAGACCCAGGAGTGGAAGGAAGGCTTCGAGTCGCAGCGCGAGAAGTGGGAGCAGGAGTACGCTGCTGCCCAGGAGCGCTGGGAGGCTCACAAGAAGCAGGTCGCCGCTTCGATCGCCGAGGCCGCTGCGGCTCCCGCAGCCGAGGCTCCCGCTTCGGGCAGCTTCTCGAGCGAGTCCTCCTCGACCGGTGCTCTCGCCGACGATGCCGCACTCGCGGCGCTGAAGGCGCAGCTCGAGGGCAACTGACCCTCACCGCTCAACAGGCCCGGTCCCCGTTTCGGGGGCCGGGCCTGCGGCGTTCTCGGGGCCTGCGCGCGGTCGCCGGGGCACTCGGCCACCACGGGTCCCGACAGTCGACCTCGCCGAGCCACTACCGCCCCGTCGAAACGGCATCGGCTCGGATGCCAGCCGGGCGGGACAGTAGTGGCTCGCCGCGCCGGAGGCCTGGGCGGGCCGGCTCGACCCCGCTCGGCCGCGCCGGGATCGGCTAGTGCTGCGCGAGTCCTGTGCCCGCGCGCGCGGCGCGCTGCTCGCGACGGGCGGCGACGGCGCGGCGCAGACGCCTGACCATGAGCGCCACGACGACGATGATCGCGATCAGCGCGATGATCGGAACCACGATCGCGAGGATCGTGATGGCGACGGCGGCGACGTCCTCGATCGTGCTCGACACGGCAGCGCCCGCTCCCGCGGTGAGCACGTTGAGGATCGGTCGGGCCACGGCTTTCAGCAGGTGCGGCACGAGCGCGATCGCGACTCCGAGGACGACCGGCCAGAACTGCGCCGATGCGACGAACGCCGCGGGATCCTCGACGGCGACGGTCCCGCTCGAGGATCCCGCGGCGAAGACCATCCCGCCCGACGCCGGTCGGACGATCGTCTGCAGCACGTCGTTGACGCTGTCGAGCGCCGGGAACTTGTCGACGACGACCTCGACGACGAGGAGGACGCCGAGGATCCCGAGGCACCATTCGTTCGCGAGCCAGGCCCACCCGTCGGGGAGCTGCACGAGGCCGGTGAACCGCGCGAGCAGGCCCAGGCCGAGGAGCGGGATGTAGGCGTTGAGCCCCGCAGCGGCGGCGAGCGATCCTCCGGTGATGATCTCGAGCATGCCTTCAGGATACGTGCAGCACCGTACCGCCCCGGTAGTCTGGCGGACATGCAGCTGATCGCGCTCACAGGGGGCATCGCCTCGGGGAAGTCCACCATCGGTCGCCGGCTCGCGGAGCTCGGAGCATACAGGATCGACGCGGACGCGCTCGCGCGCGATGCGGTCGCGCCGGGATCGCCCGGGCTCGAACGGGTGCTGCAGCGCTTCGGCCGGGAGCTGCTCGCGACGGACGGCGGGCTCGACCGGACCGCCCTCGGGGGCCGCGTCTTCGGCGACGCGGCAGCGCTCGCGGACCTCAACGCCATCGTCCATCCCGAGGTGCGCCGCCTCTTCGAGGAGCGCCTCGCGGAGCTGCGCGGATCGGATCCCGATGCGGTCGTGGTCTACGAACTCCCGCTGCTCGTGGAGACCGGAGCGACTGCGGGGTGGGACCTCATCGTGGTCGCGGACGCGCCGGTCGAGCAGCGCGTCGCGCGGATGGTCGAGCTGCGCGGGATGTCCGAGCGCGAGGCCCGCGACCGTGTCGCCCGCCAGGCGAGCGACGCGGAGCGGCGCGCGGTCGCCGACGTGGTCATCGATACCTCGGGGACCGAAGCCGAGACCCTGGCGCAGGTCGATGCGCTGTGGACGCGCCTCATCGGGTCGGCCGGCTGAATCCGCCGGCCGGACGGTCTACATCCGGGCGAACTCCGCGAACCAGTCGATGCGCACCTGCGCGATGAACGCGATGAGCAGGTAGGTGAGCAGGATCGCGACCCAGGCCCACGAGGCGAGCGCCTGAGCCGCGGACCGCGCGCGGTCCGACAGCGGCACGAGGCCGGCGGCGTACGGTTTCGTGATGCTCACCCAGAAGAGCGGGATCATCGCGGCCCAGACCACCATGCACCAGGGGCAGAGGGTGCCGAGCACGAACACGCTCTGCGTGAACAGCCAGATGATGAACACGAACCCGCAGAAGAGGCCCAGCTGGTAGACGACCCAGAACCACTTCGCGAAGCGGGCGCCGGCGAGCAGCGCGACTCCCACGGCGATCGGTGCCACGAATGCCGAGACGCCGATGATGGTGTTGCTGAACCCGAAGAGGGAGCCCTGCCACGAATCCATATTGGGTCCGCAGGTGACCAGTTTGCTGACGGAGCAGTTGGGGATGTACTCCGAGTTCTGCAGCGTCTTGATGTACTCGGTCAGCAGCTCGAAGGCCGCGAACCACCCGACGGCTCCGGCGATGATCGTGAAGATCGCGAAGCCCGTTGGGCGCTGGGAGACGGACGTTTCTCGGCTCATGAGGCGATACTACTGGGCGTGATCTGCGAATTCGGCTGGTGTCATGACATAATGGCTAGCGTGCGACGCGCCGAGAATGCGCGAGACGAGCACAGACTTCCGTCCGCCGCGAGGCGGGCACCGGTCGATGACCGACCGAGCGCGGACCCAGCGTCCGCGGTGACCAGGATTTTGCGGAGACACCGCACCAGTTGAAGTTTCCGGTGAGAACGAGCTTCTCCCCGGGTTGAGGAGAACACCAGCAATGGTGAAGAAGAACATCGAAGAGACCGACACCGCGGCCGCAGAAGCCGCCCCCGAAGCGACCGGGGCCGCCGATGCCGCGTTCGAGGACGCGACCGTCGCGGCCGAGGATCAGGCCCCCGCGGAGACGGAGGCTGACGCGGCCCCGAGCGATTCGCCCGAGCCCGTCGAACCTGCGGGGGAGGAGAAGCCGCGGCTGATCCTGCCGCTCGCGGATATGACCCCGGCGGAGCGCTTCCGCGCGACGACACGCCTGATCTTCCTGGCACCGGACGTTCCGCCGGTCGAGCCGCGTCCCCGCCGCACCGAGCTGCGTCGTACCGAGCTGCGCCAGCTCGACGACCTGCTCGATCGACAGTTCGCCCACGACGACGACGCTGCAGACGAGCGGGAGCAGCCCGGCCAGAACCGTCGCAACCGTCGCCGGTCGCAGTCCGCCGAGCCGGGGGAGGACGACGCGCCGCGTCGCCAGCAGCGCCAGGCGCCCCTCATCACCGAGCCCCAGAAGGTGAAGGGGTCGACCCGCCTCGAGGCCAAGAAGCAGCGGCGCCGGGACGGCCGCGACGCCGGTCGCAGGCGCATGGTCATCACGGAGTCCGAGTTCCTCGCGCGACGCGAGTCGGTGGACCGCGAGATGGTCGTGCGCACGACGGCCGACCGCGTGCAGATCGGCGTGCTCGAGGACAAGGTCCTCGTCGAGCACTACGTCGCGCGCTCGAGCGAGTCGTCGCTCATCGGCAACGTCTACCTCGGCCGCGTGCAGAACGTGCTGCCGAGCATGGAGGCCGCGTTCGTCGACATCGGGCGCGGACGGAACGCGGTGCTCTACTCGGGCGAGGTCGACTGGTCGGAGTTCGAGGGCGGCAACACCGCGCGCAAGATTGAGAACGCGCTGAAGCCGGGCGACCAGGTGCTCGTGCAGGTCACGAAGGATCCCGTGGGGCACAAGGGCGCGCGGCTCACGAGCCAGATCTCGCTGCCGGGCCGATTCCTCGTCTACGTGCCGGGCGGCGCGATGAACGGCATCTCCCGCAAGCTCCCCGATACCGAACGCGCGCGCCTCAAGAAGATCCTGAAAGCCGTACTGCCCTCGGGCGCCGGCGTCATCGTCCGCACCGCGGCTGAGGGCGCGAGCGAGGAGCAGCTGACGCGCGACGTCCAGCGGCTCGCCCGTCAGTGGGAGTCGATCCAGAAGCGGGTCGAGAAGGGCGGCGGCCCGGTGCTCCTGCACTCGGAGCCCGACATGCTCATCAAGATCATCCGCGACGTCTTCAACGAGGACTTCCACCGGTTGCTCATCTCGGGCGCCGACACGGCTGCCACGATCGAGGACTACCTGTCGCAGGTGGCCCCGGATCTGCTGACCCGCGTCGAGCGGTTCGAGGGCGAGCGCGACATCTTCGACGAGTACCGCATCTCGGAGCAGATCGTGAAGGCGCTCGATCGCAAGGCCTGGCTGCCGTCGGGCGGCTCGCTGGTCATCGACCGCACCGAGGCGATGACCGTGATCGACGTGAACACGGGCAAGTTCGTGGGCTCCGGCGGCAACCTCGAGGAGACCGTCACGAAGAACAACCTCGAGGCCGCTGAGGAGATCGTCCGCCAGCTGCGTCTGCGCGACATCGGCGGCATCATCGTCATCGACTTCATCGACATGGTGCTCGAGTCGAACCGGGACCTCGTGCTGCGTCGGCTGGTCGAGTGCCTGAGCCGCGACCGCACCAAGCACCAGGTCGCCGAGGTCACCTCGCTGGGCCTCGTGCAGATGACCCGGAAGAAGCTCGGGCTCGGCCTCCTCGAATCGTTCAGCGAGGCCTGCGAGGTCTGCGCGGGCCGCGGGGTGATCGTGCACCACGAGCCGGTGATGAAGCAGCGCGCCGAGGCCCCGTCGCGCGGATCGCGTCGCGGCAAGCAGCAGCACCAGCACCACGAGCCGAAGCAGCAGGCCCAGACGCACGCGATCACCGACGGCGCGAAGAACATGCTCGCGCAGGTGGCGGCCTCGACGCTCCATGGCGCGAAGCACCCCGAGGACGCCCCGCACGAGCACGCGCCCTCGATCGAGGCCGAACGCCCGGAGGCCGTCGCGGCCGAGTCGCGGATCACCGGCCGGGCGAACTCCCGTGCGCAGCGGCGGTCCGATGATGCCCCGCGCGGCCGCGCGGCCGCAGGCGGCCTGCTCGATTCCGTGCTCGATGCGCTCCCCGATGCCCCGGCGGCCGGGAACGGCCGCGCCAAGAACCGGCGGGTGTCCTCCTCTCCGATCGTCACGACCGGGCCGGATGCCCCGGGCGCAGCGGGCGAGGCGGGTCCGACCGCGCCCCCGGCCGCCGCCGATGACCCGAAGCTCGCGGCGCAGCTCGCACTCGCCCAGGCGCTCGACGCCACGGTGAAGCAGCGCGAGGCCGGTCGGGGATGACACGCGATCGGTCCTATTTGACCGGACGCATCGCATCGCGATAGTATTGAGTGTTGGCGCCACCCGTGTCGGGTGGTAAAACGTCTCAGACTTCGAGCGCGGGCATACTGCGCTTCGACAAGTACAACTCCCTTCGAAGAAATAGGTGAACTAGTGGTTTACGCAGTAGTGCGCGCAAGCGGTCGGCAGGAGAAGGTCGAGGTCGGCTCGATCATCACCGTCAATCGTGTGGCAGGCGACGCCGACGGCAAGATCGAGCTTCCCGCGGTCCTGCTCGTCGACGGCGACCAGGTGACGACCGACGCCGCGGCTCTGGCCAAGGTCAAGGTGACCGCCGAGGTGCTGAACGATCTCCGCGGTCCGAAGATCGTGATCCAGCGCTACAAGAACAAGACCGGTTACAAGAGCCGTCAGGGTCACCGTCAGGACCTGACCCGCCTCAAGATCACCGGCATCAAGTAACGGCTGCAAGCCACTACCAAGGAGTAAAGACTCATGGCACATAAGAAGGGCGCGAGCTCGACCCGCAACGGCCGCGATTCCAACCCCCAGTACCTCGGTGTGAAGCGCTTCGGCGGCCAGCAGGTCAACGCCGGCGAGATCATCGTCCGTCAGCGCGGCACCAAGTTCCACCCCGGTGTGAACGTCGGCCGCGGCAAGGACGACACGCTGTTCGCCCTCGCCGCAGGCGAGGTCGAGTTCGGCGCGAAGGGCGGCCGCAAGGTCGTCAACATCGTAGCTGCCGCCTGATCACGGGCGCACACGGCGAGGCGGGCTTCGGCTCGCCTTTTGCCGTATCCAGGGACATTTTTCGAGGAGGGGAACGCAGCTATGGTGACGTTCGTTGACCGGGTGCAGCTGCACCTGCAGGCCGGGCGGGGTGGGAACGGCTGCGTGTCGACCCGCCGCGAGAAGTTCAAGCCGCTGGCAGGACCGGACGGCGGCGCCGGCGGACACGGCGGCGATATCGTCGTGGTCGCCGATCCGCAGGTGACGACGCTCCTCGAGTACCACCGTCGCCCGCACCGCGTCGCCGAGAACGGCGGCTACGGGGCAGGCGGGTACCGCGCGGGCACGAACGGCGCCGAGATGGTGCTCCCGGTCCCCGTCGGAACGGTGGTGAAGGACGAAGCCGGCGAGACGCTCGTGGACCTCACCGAGCCCGGTACGCGCTTCGTCGTGGCCGAGGGCGGTATCGGCGGCCTCGGCAACAACGCCCTCGCGAGCGTCAAGCGCAAGGCGCCCGGCTTCGCGCTGCTCGGCACCGAGGGAGCATCGTGCACCGTGACGCTCGAGCTCAAGTCGATCGCCGACGTCGCCCTCGTCGGGTATCCCTCCGCCGGCAAGTCGAGCCTCATCGCCGCGATGAGCGCCGCCAAGCCGAAGATCGCCGACTACCCGTTCACGACGCTGCACCCGAACCTCGGCGTCGTGCAGGTCGAGGACCACCGGTTCACGATCGCCGACGTGCCCGGTCTCATCGAGGGTGCGAGCGACGGCCGCGGCCTCGGGCTCGACTTCCTCCGTCACGTCGAGCGCTGCAGCGCGCTGCTCCACGTGCTCGACTGCGCGACGCTCGAGGGCGGCAGGGACCCGCTGTCGGACCTCGAGGTCATCAAGAAGGAACTCGCGGCCTACCCGGTGCCCGAGGGGCAGACGCCGCTGCTCGATCGGCCGCAGCTCGTCGCGCTCAACAAGGTCGACGTCCCCGAGGCGCGGGAGCTCGCCGATTTCGTTCGGCCCGAGCTCGAGGCTCAGGGGTACCGGGTGTTCGTGATCTCGACCGTCTCGCACGAGGGTCTGCGCGAACTCGGCTTCGCGCTCGCCGAGCTCGTCGCGACCGCTCGTGCGCAGGAGCTCGCCGAGTTCGAGGCGCAGCCCCGCATCGTCCTGCAGCCCAAGGCGGTCGACGACGGCGGCTTCCGCGTGGTCACCGAGGGCGGCACCTACGGGACCGTCTTCCGGATCCTCGGCGCGAAACCCGAGCGCTGGGTCGCGCAGACCGACTTCACGAACGACGAGGCGATCGGCTACCTCGCAGACCGTCTGCAGAAGATCAAGATCGACGAGGCGCTCATGAAGGCCGGCGCGACCTCGGGCTCCACGGTCGTCATCGGGCCGGGTTCCGGCGTCGTCTTCGACTGGGAGCCGACCGTCACGAGCGCGGCTGAGGTGCAGGTGGGCGCCCGCGGCACCGACCTGCGGATCTCGCCGAACCACCGCCGCACGACGCAGGAGCGGCGCGCGGCCTACCACGAGATGATGGACGCGAAGTCCGATGCCCGCACCGAGCTCGAACGCGAGCGCGAGGCGGGAATGTGGAGCGAGGAATGATGGGCGCGACCGCGAACGTGGGGCAGGAGCTGCTCGCGTCGCGTCGCGTCGTGGTCAAGGTCGGCTCGTCGTCGGTGAGCGGCGACAACGCCGCCCAGATCCCCGAGCTCGTTGCGTCCCTCGCGCGTCTGCACGCGGCCGGGGCCGAGGTGATCCTCGTGTCCTCCGGCGCGATCGCGACCGGGGTGCCCTTCCTGCGGCTCGAGGAGCGGCCCGAGGATCTCGCCACCCAGCAGGCCGCCGCGGCAGTCGGGCAGAACATCCTCGTGAACCGGTATCAGCGCGCGCTCACGGCCCATGAGATCATCGCGGGGCAGGTGCTGCTGACCGCGAGCGATATGGAGAACCCGACGCACCGGGGCAACGCCCGGCGCTCGCTCGAACGCCTGCTGCAGCTCGGGATCCTGCCGATCATCAATGAGAACGACACCGTCGCGACCCACGAGATCCGCTTCGGCGACAACGACCGTCTCGCCGCGCTCGTCGCCCGACTGGTGTGCGCGGACCGGCTCGTGCTGCTCTCCGACGTCGACGCGCTCTACACGGCTCCGCCCGTGATGGCGGGCGCGCGGCGCATCGCGCACGTGCCCTACGGCGACCCGCTCGAGGGCATCGAGATCGGCGAGAGCCGATCAGGTTGGGGCACCGGCGGCGCCGCGACGAAGGTGCAGGCGGCGCGGCTCGCCGCGGAGGCGGGTGCCGCGGTGCTGCTCACGGAGACCCGACTGCTCGCCGCGGTGCTCGAGGGCGCGGACCACGGAACGCGGTTCGATCCCGCTCCCGGCGCGCAGTAGCCCGCGCGACGGCGCGGCGCTCGCGCGGGCGGCACGGCGGGAGCCGTCGTGCCGCTAGGCTGGAGAGCATGTCCAGCGTCGATCCGTTCCTCGCCAAGCTCGAGCGCGCCCGCACTGCGGCCAAAGGGCTCGCGAATCTCACCACGACCCGGAAGAACGCGGGGCTCGACGCCATCGCCGCCGCACTCGAATCCGCGGTGCCGCGCATCGTCGCCGCGAACGCGGAGGACCTCGAGCGCGGCGAGCGCAACGGGATCGGAGCGGGGCTGATCGACCGTCTGCGACTCGACGAGCCGCGGATCCTCGCCCTCGCCGCGGCAGTGCGCGACGTGATCTCGCTGCCCGACCCCGTGGGCGAGGTCGTGCGCGGCAGCACGCTCGCGAACGGCATCGCGATCAGCCAGGTGCGCGTGCCGTTCGGCGTGGTCGGCGCGATCTACGAGGCCCGGCCCAATGTGACCGTCGACATCGCGGCGCTCGCGCTGAAGAGCGGCAACGGCACGGTGCTGCGCGGCGGCTCGGCCGCCGAGCGCACGAACGCGGTGCTCGTCGCGCTCATCCAGGAGGCGCTCGACTCGGTCGGCCTCGACGGGGGAGCGGTGCAGACCGTCGACGAGTTCGGGCGCGAGGGCGCCGGGCGTCTCATGCGGGCCCGCGGATACATCGACGTGCTGATCCCGCGCGGCAGCGCCGGCCTCATCTCGACCGTCGTGCAGGAGTCGACCGTTCCCGTCATCGAGACGGGGTCGGGTCTCGTGCACGTGTACGTCGACGCCACCGCAGACGAGGAGATGGCCGTCGCCATCGTGAAGAACGCGAAGACGCACCGCCCGAGCGTGTGCAACGCCGCCGAGACGCTGCTCGTCCATCGCGACGCGGCGGAGCGGCTGCTCGGGCGTCTGGCGGCCGAGCTGATGTCCGCGGGCGTGGTGGTGAGCGGTGACGCGGCGACGCTCGTCGCCGTGGACGGCGCGCTCCCGGCGGACGAGGAGACGTGGGCGACCGAGCACCACGCGCTCGAGATGGCCATCAAGGTCGTCGACTCGCTCGACGAGGCGCTCGCGCACATCGAGCGGTACTCGACGCGGCACACGGAATCGATCGTCACGCAGGATCTCGCGTCTGCGGAGCGCTTCCTCGCCGAGGTGGACTCCGCGGTCGTGATGGTGAACGCCTCGACGCGCTTCACCGACGGCGGCGAGTTCGGCTTCGGGGCCGAGGTCGGCATCTCCACCCAGAAGCTCCACGCGCGCGGGCCGATGGGCCTGCCGGAACTCACGAGCACGAAGTGGCTCGTGCGCGGCTCGGGCCAGATCCGCTAGCCGGAACCGGTAGACTGGGTGGAGTTCACCACCCATCACAACGAATCCAGGGGTTTCAATGTCGCTTCTCGCCACGCTTGCAGTCGCCGCTGAAGAGGGCCACGAGCTCGTCGAGCTGCCGATCCCGGCGATCGCCTACGGTCTCATCGTGTTCGGTATCTTCGTCGCGCTCGCGATCGTGACGTTCTCGTTCCGCGACGTCGCCAACCGCCACGCCGAGAAGGCCGCCGCATACGCGCGCGAGCACGGCGCCGACGCCCAGCACTGATCCAGACCTGCGCCGGACGTGTCTACTCGACGACGCATCGGAGTGATGGGCGGCACGTTCGACCCGATCCACCACGGCCACCTCGTCGCCGCGAGCGAGGTCGCGCGGAGCTTCGGCCTCGATGAGGTCCTGTTCGTGCCGACGGGTCGCCCGTGGCAGAAGCACAACGTCACCCCGAGCGAGCATCGGTACCTGATGACGGTCATCGCGACCGCCTCCAACCCCCAGTTCTCGGTGAGCCGCGTCGACGTGGATCGCGACGGGCCCACCTACACCGTGGATACGCTGCGCGACCTGCGCGAGCAGCACCCTGAGGCCGATCTGTTCTTCATCTCGGGAGCCGACGCGGTCGAGCAGATCCTGGGGTGGAAGGACGTGGACAAGCTCTGGGAGCTGGCCCACTTCATCGCGGTCTCGCGGCCAGGACACGAGCTCTCGCTTTCGGGTTTGTCGGGCGAGCACGTAAGCTTGTTGGAAGTGCCCGCGCTCGCGATCTCCTCCACGGACTGCCGCGCGCGGGTCGCAAGGGGTTATCCGGTGTGGTACCTCGTACCGGACGGTGTGGTGCAGTACATTGCAAAGTACGGCCTATACACCGAGGAAGCGACGAAGAATGAGTGACCACGAGGAAGAACGCCCCCTGACCCGACGCGAGCGTCGGCTGCAGGAGATGGCGGCGACCGGTGCTCTCGATCTGTCCGAGGTGGGCGCGCGGCCCGCCGGGCAGCCGACCCCGGTCGACGAACCGACCGACGCCGCAGACGCAACCGCGTCCTCCGCCGATGAGATCGAGATCTCGCCCGTCAACGAGGACGGCACGCCGCGCAGCCGGCGCGAGATGCGACAGCTCCGCGAGGCCGCCCTGGCAGAGCTCGCGGCCGCGCGCGAGGCGGACGCCGCTGCGGCCGTCGAAGCGGCAGCGCCCGAGGATCCGGACCCCGTCGAGGCGGAGCCCGCCGAGGCCGAGGCCGCTGTGGCTGAAGTCGTTGAGTCGGAGCCCGCCGGGGCTGAGGCCGTCGAGGCGGAGCCCGCCGGGGCTGAGGCCGTCGAGGCCGAGGCCGTCGAAGCCGAGCCCCTGGAGGCGCCCGCGGTCGAGGAGCCGGTCGCCGGGGCCCCCGCGGTCGAGGAGACCACTGCTGAGGATACCGACGCTGAAGAGCCCGACGATGCGACCGTCGCATTCGACGCCTCCGAGCTCGCGGCGGCCGAGTCGCGCACGCCCGCCGTCGATGAGGCTCCCGAGGAGCGCATCGACTTCGATACGCTGATCTCGCCGCCGACCGAGGCCTTCACTGTCGAGGAGCTCGCCGAGGCCGAGAGCGCCGGATCCGCTGCCGACGCCGAGCCCGCAGCCGCTCCCGAGCCCGCGGCGGACCCCGATCCTGCCGCCGATCCCGAGTCCATCGAAGCGCCCGAGGATGCGGCCGCCGAGGCGCCGGCGGAGCCCGCGAAGTCGAAGCGCCGCTTCCCCTGGAAGCGCAACAGAGCCGACGAGGACGCCGCGGTCGAAGCGGAAGCACCCGTGGAGGCGGCACTCGCCGACGCCGAACCCGCCGCATCGGCTCCTGCGGAGCCGGAGGCGCCCGCCGAACCGGTGGCCGCCGCAGAGCCGGTTCCCGCCGCTCCGCAGGCACCCGCTCCCGCGGAGCCCGTTCCGGCGCCGCGCGCTGCCGAACCGGAGCCTGCTGCCGCCGAGCCCGAGCCCGCACCGACGTACTCCTTCCCGGACATCGCTCCGCCCGAGGAGTGGCGCTCGGTGTTCGACGACCCCACGCCGCGCACCGGATCGGGGCAGCGGGCCGATGGCGATTTCGACGATCTCATCTCGCGAGCGGTCGCTCAGGAGAGCACGGCGAGCAGCAACACGTCCGCGCTCATCCTGCCGACGATGCCCGAGGACACGGGCGGGCTCACCGGCCCGCTCGGTGCGACGGGCGACATGTACGTCACCGGATCGTTGAAGCTGCCGAAGTCGCTGGGCGAGACCGGCGGGCATTCTGCGCTGCACGACTCCGTCGAGGTGGATCCCGTCAGCGGCATGCCCGAAGAGGATCCCCAGGTCACCGCGGAGCAGGCCGGGTTGGCCCCGGTCGCCGCGCGTCATGCCGTGAGCGCCCAGATCACCTCCAGCATCCCCGTCGTGGCGAAGCCCGTGAAGGAGCGCAACAAGCTCCCGCTCGTGCTCTCGCTCACCGGCGGCGGTCTGCTCGTCGTCGTCGCCGGGATCGGCGTCGTCGGGGCGACCCAGGGCTGGTTCGGATAATCGAGGCCCGTCGCGCCCGCGGCGAGCCGAAACGTAAGGAAAGACACTGAACGAGGATCAGACTCGGAACGACCGCGTGCTCGCGGATCTCGCGCTCGCGGTGAACGCCGCTGACGCGAAGGGGGCGACCGGCCCCGTAGCGCTCGAGGTGACGGAGCAGTTCGGCCTCGCCGATGCGTTCCTCATCGTTGGGGGCTCGGTCGAGCGCAACGTGCAGGCGATCTCGGACGCCATCGAGGATGCGCTGAACGAGCACGGCACCCGCACGATCCGCCGCGAGGGACGCGAGACGGGCCGCTGGGTCCTGCTCGACTTCGGCGACCTCATCGTGCACGTCTTCCACGAGGAGGAGCGGGACTTCTACCAGCTCGAGCGCCTCTGGCAGGACTGCCCGGTCATCGACGTCTCGTCGATGCTCGCGCAGCCGCAGGACGCGCCCGGGAACGCGTGATTTGCGTTCATCCCGGGTTCACGGTGTAAGCTAGAAGAGTTGTCGGGGGAGCATTTCTTCGACTTCCACGGGTCCTTGGCGCAGCTGGTAGCGCACCTGCATGGCATGCAGGGGGTCACGGGTTCGAGTCCCGTAGGATCCACCATCGAAGGCCCTCGCGAGAGCGAGGGCCTTCTTCGTGTCTGGGTGTGCGGGTGCCTGACCGCCGGCTTCCGACGGCGGTGACGCCGGCTGACGGCCGACGCCACCGCACCCTCAGGAGCTCGGTTCGCGCAGAGGATCGGGATCCCGCCGCGACTCGCGCGCCAGCCGTAGCCGCTTGCCGATCAGCCCCTGCCTGGGGGCGAAGAGGTACACGAGCAGGAACGCCGCGCCCTGGGCCACGACCACGAGGCCGCCGGAGGCCGCGTCGAGCCAGTAGCTCGCGACGATGCCGACGACGGAGCAGGCGGCCGAGAGCAGCGGGGCGATCACCAGCATGCGGCCGAAGCGGTCGGTGAGCAGTTGCGCCGTGGCCCCCGGGATGATGAGCATCGCGACCACGAGGATCACGCCGACGACCTGCAGCGCGACCACGGCTGTGAGCGCGAGCACGCCGAGCAGCAGCGCGCCCAGCAGGCGCGGGCTGAGCCCGATGGCCCGTGCGTGCGTCGGGTCGAAGGCGTAGAGCGTGAGGTCGCGCCGCTTCACCATCAGTACGGAGAACGCCACGACGGCGAGCACGCCGATCTGCACGAGATCGCCGGTCGACACCCCGAGGATGTTGCCGAAGATGATGTGGTTCAGGTCGGTCTGGCTGGGCGTCACCGAGATGAGCACGAGCCCGAGGGCGAAGAGCGTCGTGAAGACGATGCCTATCGCCGCGTCCTCCTTCACCCGCGTGGTGTGACGGATGCCGCCGATCAGTGCGACGGCGAGGAAGCCGAAGACCAGGGCTCCGAGGGCGAACGGCGCGCCGACGACGTACGCGAGCACGACGCCGGGCAGTACCGCGTGGGAGACCGCGTCGCCCATGAGCGACCAGCCGATCAGCACGAGCCAGCACGACAGCACGGCGCAGAGCACGGCGGCCACGACCGTCGTCGCGAGCGCGCGCACCATGAACTCGTACTGCAGCGGCTCGAGCAGGACGTCGAGGGGTGAGGCGAGCAGCGCATCGAGGGGGATCATGACAGCGCCTCCGGGTCCAGGCCGAACGCCCCGGCGAGGCGTCTGGGTTCGAGCGCCTCGCGCACATCTCCGTGGAAGAGCACCTTCCGCAGCAGCAGCACCGCCTCGTCCGCGAGCTCGGGAAGCGCGTGCAGGTCGTGCGTCGAGACCAGGATCGTGCCGCCCGCTGCGGCGAGCTCCCGCAACAGGCGCACGATCGTCGCCTCCGAGCGCTTGTCGACGCCCGCGAAGGGCTCGTCGAGCAGGAGCACATCGGCTCCCTGCGCGATTCCTCTGGCGACGAAGGCACGCTTCTTCTGGCCGCCCGAGAGCCGACCGATCTGGCGGTCGGCGTACTCGGTCAGCTCGACGCGCTCGAGCGCCTCGTCGACGGCCGCGCGGTCGGCCTGGCGCGGTCGGCGCGTGGGGCCCATGCGCCCGTATCGGCCCATCATGACGACGTCGCGGACGGACACGGGAAAGGCCCAGTCTACGTCCTCGCTCTGCGGGACGTACCCGACGGCCCCGTGCTTGCGGGCCGACGCCGGGTCCATCCCCAGCAGCGCGACCGAACCGTGCGCGGGGCGCACCGCCCCCATGATGGTCTTGAAGAGGGTCGACTTGCCCGACCCGTTCATGCCGATGAGCCCCGTCACCCGCCCCGGCGACACGGCCACGGTCGCGCCGTCGAGCGCCACGAGCTCCCCGTACCGCACCACGACGTCGTCGACCTCGATCGCCGGTTTCATGCGCCCTCCCGTCCGGTCGCCGTCAGCCCGGCCACGATCGTGTCGGCATCGTGCCGGATCAGGTCGAGGTAGGTGGGCACGGGCCCATCGGGCTCGGACAGCGAGTCCACGTAGAGCGTGCCGCCGAAGTCCGCTCCGGTCGCCGCGGCGACCTGACGCATCGGACGATCGGAGACGGTGGACTCGCAGAACACCGCAGGCACGCGCTGCTCGCGCACGAACTCCACGACGCGGGCGATCTGCTGCGGCGTCGCCTGCTGCTCGGCGTTCACCGGCCAGATGTACCGCTCCTCGAGACCGGCGTCCCGCGCGAGGTAGGAGAACGCGCCCTCGCATGTCACCAGGGCGCGCTGGCCCTCCGGGATTCCTGCGAGCCGTTCCTCCAGGTCGCGCTGCACGGACGTCAGCCGGTCGCGGTACGCCCGGCCGTTCGCTGCGAAGTCGTCGGCGTGCGCGGGGTCGAGCTCCGAGAAGGCCTCGACCATGTTGTCGACGTAGACGGCTGCCGCATCCGGGCTCATCCACGCGTGCGGGTTCGCCTTGCCCGCGTATTCGCCTCCGGCGATGTCGATCGGGTCGACGCCCTCGGACACCACGACGTGGGGCACGTCCATCTGCGCGACGAATCGCTTGAACCACGACTCGAGGCCGAGGCCGTTGTCGAGGATCAGCTCGGCCTCCGAAGCCTTGGCGATATCGAGCGGCGTCGGTTCGTAGCCATGGATCTCGGCACCCGCTTTCGTGATCGACCGCACCTCGAGGTGCTCACCCGCGACGTTCTCGGCGATGTCCGCGAGCACGGTGAATGTGGTGAGCACGACCGGCCGATCGCCGGAGGCTCCGGCGTCGTCGCCAGGCGCGTGCGGGGCGCATCCGGAGAGCGACCCGGCGAGCACGGAGCCGGCGATCACGGTCGCGGCGGCCGCGCGGAGGACGGCGCTGCTCCTGCCGTTCGAACGGGCATGTGGGCGCGAAGCGCCCGCGGATCTGTTCATTCCGCCTCTCATTTCGTGTGTCGATCAATAATGTTCGTCATGCCGAACATTATTGATCATATCCACGAATCAGGCCAGTTGCGCGACTGTCCGATCAGGTGCGCGCGTCGCGCAGTCGATGCTCGGCGAATCCGATCGCCCGCGCGACCCCGGCTGCCGTGCCCTGCGCGCGGAGCAGTTCCGGGATCATGTCTTCGGGGGACGGGTGCCAGGGCAGATCGGCGAGATATGCGGCGTGGGCCGAGAGCGAGGCGATCGCACGGAGCTCCGACGCCTCGGTGATCTCCACGAACACGTTCGGCGCCGTGCCCGTGAGCAGCAGCCGGGAGGTGCCCCAGGGTGCGAGATCCTCATCGCGCAGCAGTTCGGGGAAGCACCAGCGGTTGTCGGCGTCGCGCACGGCATCGATCGCCGCGAGGCCCGCAGCGCGGTGGTCGGCGTGGTCGACGCCCCATCCGACGAAGAGCTCGCCACTGCCGCAGACGACTGCGTCCGGGCGGAAGCGGCGGATCTCGCGCGCGATCGCGCGGCGGAGGGTCAGGCCGTACTCGAGGGCGCCGTCGGGAAAGTCGAGGATCGTCAGGTGCTGCACTCCGACCGCGCCGCAGGCCGCGCGCTGCTCCGCGGCTCGCAACGGCCCCGCCTCCTCGGGCGCGCGCTGCATCCCGGCCTCTCCCGCGGTGAGCAGGAGGTAGCCGACTTCGACGCCGGTGCCGGTCCACTCCGCCACGGCGGCGGACGTGCCGTACTCGGGATCGTCCGGGTGCGCGACGACCACGAGCATGCGGTCGACACCGGAGAGATCGAGCGGCTGCGGGGCGGTGGGGGCAGGTGCGGCGTTCATGGCCTCAGCCTACGTCCGTCGGGGCGGGCCGGAAAGGTCGGGCAGACGTGCGCAGGTCCGTCGTGCAGGGGGGCGATGGGCCCGGGAGCGGCGGAGCGGCCGAGCGGAGTAGCCTGGGGGCGTGGCAGACGGCATCGACAGGACGGCAGGTGCCGCGGCGTCCCGGCCGACGGGGCGGATCGCCGAGCTCGCGCTCGTCTTCATCGGAGGCGCCGCGGGGTCGCTCGCGAGATTCGGACTGGCCGTCGCGCTCGGCGCGGGCGCGGAGGCGGACGGGTGGCCGCTCGGCACGTTCGCGGCGAACCTGACGGGCGCCTTCCTGCTCGGGCTGCTCGTCGAATCTCTGGGGCGTATCGGACCGGACGCCGGGCGCCTGCGCTCCGCACGACTGCTGCTCGGCACCGGCGTGCTGGGAGGCTTCACCACCTACAGCATGTTCGCGACGGAGGTTGCGCAGCTGCTGCTCGCACTGCGACCGCTCGAGGGGCTCGCATACGCGCTCGTGACGCTGGTCGTCGGTGGCGCGGCGAGCTGGGCCGGCGTCCTCGCGGCGCGAGGGCTCGCCCGGCGCCGGGGAGGCGCAACGTGAGCGGCTTCTGGACCGCGGTCGCGGTCGCGGGCGCGGGCGGCGCTGGCGCCGCCGTGCGCCACCTCCTGGACACCGGCATCCCGGCAGGCGTGCGCGCCCGGTTCCCGTGGGGCATCATGCTGATCAACCTCACCGGGTCGTTCGCGCTCGGCGTGCTCGTCGGCCTCGCGCTCGATCACCCCATCGCCGCGGTCGCGGGGTCGGGATTCCTCGGCGGGTACACGACCTTCAGCACCGCGAGCCTCGACACCGTCCGCCTGCTCGCCGGACGCCGCACCCTCGCTGCGCTCCTCAACGGACCGGGGATGCTCCTGCTCGGTGTCGCGCTGTCGCTGGTCGGGATCGTGGCAGCGCGCTCGCTCTGAGCGGCGCGCTCGCTCCGCGCGGCGGCAGGCGCTGTCAGCGGACGCGGCGCGCCGCGAACCGCAGGTTCGGGTTCGCGTACGACTCCTGCGCTTCGACGAGCTGCAGTTCGCGCTTGCCGGAGGCGAGCGTCCGCTCGAGCAGTTCGTACACGCTGGCGGTGGTGCGTTCGAGCGCCTCGGCCGCGTTCCCGGTGCGGCGCAGGTGCGCCGTGAAGAGCGCGGCGGTGACGTCGCCCGAGCCGTTCGCCTTGAGCGGGAGCTTCGGCGTCTGGACGATCCATGCGCCTTCGGCAGTCGCGGCCAGCATCTCGATCGTGTCACTCGGGGCGTCCGGTCGCTCGACGCTCGTGACGAGCACGGTGCTCGGGCCGAGGGCCATCGCGGCGTCGATCGATTCCAGGGTGGTCTCGAGCGTGTCGGGCGCGGTGCCGGTGATGAAGCCGAGCTCGAACTGGTTGGGGGTGATCAGGTCGGCGCTCGGCACGATGCGGTCGCGGATGAGGTTCTGCACCTCGGGTGCGACGTGGCAGCCGGACTTCGCGTTGCCGAGCACGGGGTCGCAGGCGTAGATCGCATCGGGGTTGCGCCGCTTCACGCGGGCGACCGCGTCGAGGATCGCGTCGCCGATGCTGTCGCCGCCCTGGTACCCCGAGAGCACCACGTCGACGTCGTCGAGGCCACCTCGCTCCTCGATCCCCATCACGATATCGGTGACGTCAGAGCCGCTCAGCATCGGCCCGCGCCAGGCGCCGTACCCCGTGTGGTTCGAGAAGCACACGGTGTAGACCGGCATCACCTCGATGCCGATCCGCTGCAACGGGAACACCGCGGCGGAGTTGCCGACGTGGCCGTACGAGACGGAGGACTGGATCGACAGGATGCTCATGCTCCCGATCCTCCCATCGACGGACGATTCGGACCACTTTCCTGCGAGAACGATGGACCATTCCGCGCGCGGCGCGGCGGTGTCAGACCGCGCGGCCGGGGGTGAGGATCCCGAGCGGATCCAGCGCCGCCTTGATCGCGCGCTGCACCTCGAGTGCGACCGCGTCCTGCTGCCACGGCAGTTCGTGGAGCTTGAGCGAGCCGACGCCGTGCTCGCCCGAGATCGTGCCGCCGAGCGCCAGCGCGAGACGGGTGATGTCGTCGATCACGCGGTCCGCCGCAGCGATGCCCGCGGGGGAGCCCTCGGCTTCGACGGTGCAGTGCAGGTTGCCGTCGCCCGCGTGCGCGACGGTCGACACGCGGAGCCCGTGGCGCGCCGAGATCCCGGCGACACCGCGGAAGACATCGGCGAGCGCGGCGATCGGCACACCGACGTCGCACGAGATCTTGAGACCGCGGGCGTTGAGCGCCGGGTTCGAGCGCCTGCGCGCCTCGAGGAGCGCGTCGGTATCGGAGACGCCGGTGTCGTCGGCCCCGTGCTCGGCGCAGACCCGCGTGATCGCCTCGGCCCGCGCCGCCGCGTCGGGCCCGACGGTCTGCCCGACGAGCATCGCTCCGGTCGGCGTTTCGAGCCCGGTCGGGAAGTAGGCCTCGATGATCTCGACGCTCAGCGCGTCCATGAGCTCGAGCACCTCGGGCGGGGTCGGGCCGTTCACGATCGCGGTGACTGCGCGCCCCGCGTCCTCGACGCTCGCGAACGAGGCGCGGAACGTGCGCGGCCGGCCCTCTGGGACGGGCTTCAGACGAACGGTCGCCTCGGTGATCACGCCGAGCGTCCCCTCCGAACCGATGAAGAGCCGGGTCAGATCGTACCCGACGACGTTCTTGCGGGTACGCGCCCCCGTGCGCATCACCCTGCCGTCGGCGAGCACGACTTCCAGCGCCGCGACGGAGTCGGCGGTGACGCCGTGCGCGACGCAGCGCAGGCCGCCGGCGTTCGTGGCGATGTTGCCGCCGACCGTGCAGATGCGCGCGCTGGCGGGATCCGGGGGGAAGAAGAGCCCGTGCTCGCGGCAGCGCGCGTCGAGCTGCGCCGTGACGAGGCCGGGTTGCACGACCGCGAGCCGATTCGCGACGTCGACGTCGAGCACGCGATTCATGCGCTCCAGCGACAGCACGAGGCCCCCGCGGTAGGCGTTCGCGCCGCCGGCGAGGCCTGTCCCGGCGCCGCGTACGCTGACGGGGATGTTCGCGGCGTGCGCCCAGGAGAGCGCGGCCGAGACGTCAGCGGTGGACTCGGCTCGCACGACGGCGATCGGGGCGCCGTCGGGGACGGCCCGCGAGGCGTCGCGGGTGTAGGGCGCCATCGCCTCGTCGCCCGTGAGCAGTCGGTCTCCCAGCCGGTCCCGCAGCTCGTCGAGGTCCGCATCGTGCTTCGTCACGGTCCCAGGCTACCGCCGCCTGCAGCTCAGGAACGAGAGTCGGCGCGACCGAGCGCCGCGCGACGTCACTCCTCCGGAGTGAGCACCTCGCCCCGAGCCCGGAACACGGGCTCCTCGAGCTCGCACGCGGTCAAGGCCGCCGCCTCGTCGGTCCCGAGGGCCTCGCCGATCGAACCGGTGAAGGAGACCTCCTCGCCGACCGACAGGCTCGCGCCGCCGAAGGTCACGAGACCGAAGTCGTCGATGGACGTGCCGAAGGGGAACACGACTCCGACGAAGTTCCCGCCGTCGTCCATGATGCCGAGGCAGTCGGCGTCGTTCTCCATGAGCGGCCCCGAGACCCGTGCTTCGTCACCCGTCGGCGCCGCAGAGGTCTCCGCGAGCAGTCTGACCCCTCGGTTCGTGTGCAGCGCGACCGCGCCGAACGCCGTCTGTTCGGCGCCCGCGGGCGTGGGGCCGGTGCCGGAGCACCCCGACATCGCGAGCACCAGAACGGCACCGACCGACAACGCATTTCTCATGCCTTCACCATAGGCGCGACGCGATGGGACGGCCAGCATCGCTCGGATGCATGGGAGGATCGAGGGATGGGAGTAGTGGACCAGAGCGCCGGCGCCGGGCGCTACGCGCCGAGCCCCTCGGGCGACCTGCACCTCGGCAACCTGCGTACGGCGCTCCTCGCGTGGCTGTTCGCGCGGTCGAGCGGACGCCGGTTCCTCGTGCGGATCGAGGATCTCGATCGGGCGAGGGATGCCGGGAACGGTGCAGCCCAGCTCGCGGACCTCGAACGGATCGGGATCGATTGGGACGGCGATCCTGTGCTGCAGACCGAGCGCGGTGGGGATCACGACGCCGCGATCCGCGCGCTCGCCGCAGCCGGCCTGGTCTACGAGTGCACCTGCTCCCGGAAGGACATTCTCGCCGCGCCGAGCGCACCGCACGCTCCACCGGGGGCGTACCCCGGGACGTGCCGCGACCGGAGCGATGCGGAGCGCGCCGCCGAGCGTGCGGCGATCCTGCCCCGGAAGCCCGCGCTGCGGCTCCGCGTGCCCGACGGCACGGCGACCCCGGGGTTCGATGACCTGGTGCTCGGCGAAGCGCACGGCGACATCGACGATTTCGTGCTGCGGCGCGGCGACGGCACGGTCGCCTACAACCTGGCGGTCGTCGTCGATGACGCCGCGATGGGGGTGGACCAGGTCGTGCGCGGCGACGACCTCGCCCCGTCGACGCCGCGGCAGATCCTGCTGCAGCGCCTGCTCGGGCTGCCGACGCCGCCCGAGGTGGAGTACGCCCACGTTCCGCTGGTCCTCGGACCGACGGGCAAGCGCCTCGCCAAGCGCGACGGCGCGGTGACGCTCGGCGACCTTCGCGCGCAGGGGGTCGAAGCGCCCGAGGTGCTGGGACGCATCGCAGAATCGCTGGGCCTCGCGCAGGGCGGCGAGCGCGTCACCGCGGCGGCGGTGCTGCGACGCTTCGACCCGGCCGCGCTGCCGCGCGAGCCGTGGGTGTGGACCGGCTGAAGCGGGATCCCTACTTCTTGAGCGCGCGGATGACGCGCGACAGCGCCTTGCCCGCGACGCAGACGAACGGCACCGCGACGACGAGCAGCGCGATGATGTTCGGCTCGAAGCGCGTGGTGCCCTCGCGGCTCACATAGGCGCCGACCGGGACGGCGAAGCCGCCTCCGCCTCCGCCCGATCCCTCGCCATGGGCGAGGTCGCCCTCTCCGCCGCCCTCGCCCGCGCCGAACCCGTAGGCCGCGCACGCCACGGGCATGATCGTGGTGCCGTCGACGTCGACGGGGGCGCCGTAGGCCGTATGCACGCCCACCTGGGTCAGGGTTTCTGCAAGCTGCTTCGTGAGATGTGCCATGGCTTCACCCTACTCGCTCGGGTCAGGCATCGCCCGCGTCGTGCCTGGGGATTCGCACAGTGCCCGGCAGGGGGCGCTTCGGCTCGATGTGGTCGCCCGAGGAAACGTGCTTGATCCGGCGGACCACCCAGGGCACCAGGTGCTCCCTGGCCCAGACGACGTCCTCCTTGCGCGCGTGGCGCCAGGTCCGCACCGGCAGCGCCGGCGGGTCGAGGGGGGCGAGGTCGTGCGGTACGTTGAGCGCGTCGAGTGCGGCGCGCGCGATCGTGTGGTGCCCGAGCGCGTTCAGATGCAGGCGATCGCCCGCCCAGTAGCGGCTGTCCTGCAGCTCTTCGATCGCCCACTGATCCACGACGATGCAGTCGTGGCGCTGAGCGACCTTGCGCACGTTCTCGTTGAAGATCGCGACCTTGCCGCGGATGGACCGGAACACGGGCTGGAAGGCGACGTCGACGCCGGTGAAGACGAGGATCGTCGCACCGGTCTCGCTCAGCCGCTCGAGCACGCGGTCGAGCTTCGCGGCCACCTCGTCGGGGTCGGTGCCGGGGCGGATCACGTCGTTGCCGCCTGCGCAGACGCTGATCAGGTCGGGTCGGAGGTCGAGCGCGGCGTCGACCTGCTCGTCGGAGATCTGCTGGATCAGCTTGCCCCTGACGGCGAGGTTCGCGTACGAGAACTCCGCGTCGAATCCGCCGAGCACCTCGGCGAACCGGTCGGCCCAGCCGCGCAGGCCCCCGGGGCTGTCGGCATCGGGGTCGCCGACGCCCTCGGTGAATGAATCCCCGATCGCGACGAAACGCGACCAGGGCAGTTCGACGCGCTCCGCCGGATCGGCGTCGGAGGCCCGGTTCTCGACCACTGCACACCCCTGCTGCTCGGGCCGCGCAGCGCGCGGCGGGTTTCGATGCATACGGCTTCATCCTATCCGGCGCGTCGCCAGCGGAGGCGGCGCCCGCAGCCCGGTCGGACTCCGCGCACGGCCCGCCGCCAGGGTCGGCTCGGTTAGAATCGAACGCTGTGACAGAATCCGGCGAGCTCCATCTCCCGGGGACGAGTGCAGCCGAACACCTGCCTCCCGCGTACCCCGAACGGGCCGCGCACGGCACCGCGGGAACCCTGCGGAAATGGCAGGAGGAGGCGATTCGCCTCTATCTCGAGGAGAACCCCAGGGACTTCCTGGCCTCAGCGACGCCGGGCGCCGGCAAGACGACGTTCGCGCTGCGACTCGCGGCGATCCTGCGCTCGAACCGCACGGTCTCACAGATCATCGTGGTGGCCCCCACGGAGCACCTGAAGACCCAGTGGGCCGACGCCGCGGCGCGCGCGGGGATCCGCCTCAATCCCGACTACTCCAACAGCGACGGGCTCGGCTACGGGCGCCATTACCACGGCGTGGCGGTGACCTACGCGCAGGTCGCGATGAAGCCCGTGCAGCACCGGCTGCTCACGGAGAGCGCCGATACCCTCGTGATCCTCGACGAGGTGCACCACGGAGGCGACGCCCTGAGCTGGGGCGACGCCATCCGCGAGGCCTACGGGTCGGCCAGGCGGCGCCTGTCGCTCACGGGGACGCCGTTCCGGTCGGACGAGGCGCCCATTCCCTTCGTGCAGTACGCGCCCCAGGGCGACGGCTCCCGCATCTCGCTGACGGACTACGACTACGGCTACGGCCGTGCGCTCGCCGACGGCATCGTGCGGCCCGTCATCTTCATGGTGTACGCCGGGAAGATGCGCTGGCAGACCTCGGCCGGCGAGGAGATGGAGGCCTCGCTCGGCGAGGGCAACACCAAGGACATCACCTCGCAGGCGTGGCGCACGGCGCTCGACCCGTCGGGCGACTGGATCGCCAAGGTGCTCCGGGCCGCTGACCGGCGCCTGACCGAGGTGCGGCAGCAGATCCCCGATGCCGGCGGGCTCGTCATCGCGACCGACCACGCCGCCGCGAAGTCGTACGCGCGCCAGCTGCACGAGATATCGGGGGAGGAGGTCGCGCTGATCCTCTCGGACGACGTCGGCGCCTCCGCCCGCATCGACGAGTACTCCCAGGGCGATTCGCGCTGGATGGTCGCGGTGCGGATGGTGTCCGAGGGGGTCGACGTGCCGCGCCTGGCCGTCGGCGTGTACGCGACCAGCTCGTCGACCCCGCTCTTCTTCGCCCAGGCGATCGGCCGCTTCGTGCGCTCGCGCCGCCGCGGCGAGGTCGCATCGGTCTTCATCCCCAACGTGCCGGCCCTCATGCAGCTCGCCTCGGAGCTCGAGAAGGAGCGCAACCACGTGCTCGAGGGTCCGAAGAGCGCCGAGGAGATGTGGGATGCCGAGGCCGCCCTCATGGCGGAGGCCGAGCGCGGGGATCAGGCGTCGTCCGAGCTGCTCGAGGGCGAGGGGTTCGCGTACGCGGCGCTGGGCTCCGACGCGCACTTCGACCGCGCGGTCTTCGACGGCGCGGAGTTCGGCGGCTATGCGGAGGTCGAGACGGAGGAGGAGCTCGACTTCCTCGGATTCCCCGGCCTCCTCGAACCGCAGGAGGTGAAGGCCCTGCTGCAGCAGCGCCAGGCCAAACAGGCGAGGCGTTCGGCAGCGCGGCAGGGGATCCTCGAGCACGCCCCGGAGAAGTCGGAGGCGCCGGAGGCGCTCCACCGCACGCTCGGAGAGCAGCGCAAGCTGCTGAGCTCGCTGGTCGGCATGTACGCGAAGGTCTCCGGGGAGCCGCACAAGGACGTGCATACCGAACTGCGCCGGGTCTGCGGCGGCCCCGCGGTCGCCCAGGCCTCGGTGACCCAGCTGCAGAAGCGCATCGACCTGCTGCGCCGCCGACTGCGCCCATAGTCGCGGATGCGGCAGGCGTCCCCGGCGCTGAATCGTCGTAGGGTGTGCGTGTGGCGAAGCAACGAACGGGACACTCGGCATCCACTCCGGCGACGACGGCGCTGACCCGTGCGGGCATCCCGTTCGCGGCCCGCGCGTACGCGCACGACCCCGCCGTGGACGACTACGGCGCGGAGGCCGCGGAGGCGCTCGGCGCGGCCCCGGAGCGCGTCTTCAAGACCCTGCTCGCCGACGTGGACGGCGCTTTGGCGGTCGCGATCGTGCCGGTCTCCGGCAAGCTCGACCTGAAAGCGCTCGCCGCGGCGCTCGGGGGCAAGCGAGCGGAGATGGCGGACCCCGCGGTCGCCGAGCGGAAGACCGGGTACGTGGTGGGCGGGATCAGCCCGATCGGTCAGCGCACGAGGATCCGCACGGTGCTCGACGCGTCGGCCGGACAGCATGCGACCGTGCTCGTCTCGGGAGGCCGCCGCGGCCTCGACCTCGAGCTGGACCCGGCGGACCTCGTGCGTGCGACCGGTGCGGTGCTGGCGGACATCGGCCGCCCGGAACCGCGCCGGACGGCACCGGAGCGCATCGGCCCGCGGTGACGGGGCGACTTCGTGTGAGTTCGTGCTGCGTGGAGCGGGGCAGACTCGCACGAACTCACTCGGATTCGCGCGCGCGGGGGAATCGAGGGGTCGCGCCGGTGCGAAACGCCCGGAAAACGCGATTCGCGACGACGATTCGTGCCGCCTCCGTATCCGTGCTAAGTTATCTACTTGTTCGGCCGATGAAGGTCCGGAACAGTTCGCGCGGGTGGCGGAATGGCAGACGCGCTAGCTTGAGGTGCTAGTGCCCGTATTAGGGCGTGGGGGTTCAAGTCCCCCTCCGCGCACGCGAACTGAAAGGCTCTCGGCCTGAGATGGAATTCTCGGGCCGGGAGCCTTTTGCGTTTCTCGGGGACTCGCCCCGCCTCGCCGTGTCTCGCCGCGTCCCCAGATGCCTCTCGGCGTCTCGCGGCCCGCGGAGCGATCGCGCTCGCGGTCGATGGTGCTCGATCGATGCTGCGCACTTGACCACTGTATTATTGTCGTAATACAGTATGAATCAACGTGATGACCGATGGGTGGCGGTACCGGCCGCCCGGAGATGGGGCCAGATGGAGATCGACGAATCCCGGCCGATCTGGGCGCAGCTTGTGGACGAGTTCTGCCGGCGGATCGTTTCAGGGGAGTGGCCCTCGGGTCGCAAACTCCCGTCCGTGCGCGAACTCGCGCTCGACCTCGGCGTGAACCCGAACACGGTGCAGAAGGCGCTCGCGGAGGTGGATCGGCGCGGGCTCACGTCGACCGAGCGCACCTCCGGTCGCTTCGTGACGACGGACGCCGAGGCCGTCTCCGCAGCACGGCGGGCCATCGCCGCAGAGACCGTCGACGGCTTCGCCATCGCAGTCTCCGGCATCGGAATGAGCCTCGCCGAAGCGACCGATCTGCTGGCGGGCCGCTGGCGGATCGCGGTTGCGGATCCCGCGGCCCGCGTCGATCCCGAACCCCACCGGGAGCCGAGCTCCCGGACCACGAACGCCGCCGATTCACCGGCGCAGGACGGAAGGACGAACCAATGACCGATGCGACGCATGCGAGAGAACCCGTGGTCCGGGTGCGCGGGCTCACGAAGGCCTACGGCGGTCGGACCGTGCTGAACGGGATCGACCTCGAACTCGCACCCGGTCAGATCGTCGGCCTCATGGGGGACAACGGCTCCGGCAAGACGACGCTGCTCAAGATCCTCGCCGGGCTGCTCGCGGACTGGGAGGGGGACGTGCGAGTGGCGGGCCATGCGCCCGGCCCGGAGTCGAAGGCGCTCGTCTCCTTCCTCCCCGACGCCTCGTTCCTGCCCGACGGCCAGAGGCCCGCGGAATCGATCGCGCAGTATGCGCGCTTCTTCGACGACTTCGACGCGGATCGCGCGCGCCGGATGATCGACTTCTTCGGATTGCCCGGGGACCGCACGCTTCGCGAGATGTCGAAGGGCATGCGCGAGAAGCTGCAGATATCGCTCGCGATGTCCCGACGCGCGAGGGTCTATCTGCTCGACGAACCGATCTCCGGGGTCGATCCGGCGTCCCGCGATGTGATCCTGCGGGGCATCATCTCGAACTTCGAGGAGGACGCGCTGATGCTCATGTCCACGCATCTCATCCAGGACGTCGAAGCCGTCGTCGACTCCGTCGTGTTCCTCCGCGGCGGAGAGGTGCTGCTGCAGGGGCCGGCCGATGCATTGCGCGAGACGCACGGCATGGGGCTCGATTCGCTCTTTCGAAAGGTGTACGCATCATGATGTCCACGCTGCTCACGCAGGAGTTCCGCTCGACCCGCAGGCTCTTCGCCACGGCCTTCGGGCTCATGCTCCTCGTCGCGCTCGTCTCGTTCGCCACGAATGCGCTGCGCATACCCGTGGTCGGCGGAATCGGGTTCGTCCTCGGCCTCCTCGTCACCGCGATGTTCGTGCCCGTCGCCCTCGCGCTGCTCGCCGCCTGCTACTGGCGCACGATGTACGGGCGCGAAGGGTACTTCACGATGTCGATCCCGGTCCGGGGCCGCACCCTGTACGCCTCCAAGACGCTCTTCGGTCTGGCGGTCGCGCTCGTCGCCGCGGCGCTCACCCTCGTCGGAGGCGCTGTGGGATTCGCGAGTTTCACGATGGCGAACGCGGTGCCGCTCGCTGACGGCGTCGCGCAGCTCCGCGAAACGCTCTCCGTCGTCGACGCTTCGGCGCTCTGGTTCGCGGCGGCATCGGTGCTGGTCAATCTGGTCTACATCGTCGTCGCGGGGAGCGCGCTCATGACGATCGGTGCCGAGGGGCGCTTCAACCGCCTGGGATTCGGCGCGCCGGTCATCGGCGGTGCGCTGCTGTACGTCGTGATGCAGGTGCTCGGCCTCGCCGCGATGCTCTTCCTCCCGTTCGGGATGCGGCTCACGGGCCCCGACGCCGGTGCGTTCGTCGCCCAGGGCATGTGGTCCGACTTCGTCGTCGCGATCGAGGACGGCGGGTCGACGGAACCCGGAGTGATCGGCCTCGGGATGCTGCCGCTCTCGATCCTGGTGACTGCGCTGCTCGCCTGGTGGGCGGTCCGCTCGGTCGAACGGCGCACCTCGCTCCGGTGAGCGCTCCGCGCGAGGCCGTGTCGCGAATCGTCATGCCGGGTCCCTCTCCGCATCGTCCGGCTACGCTGGGGGCATGAGCACCGCGACGAGCCAGAGCACCGAATCGGGCGAGCAGGCCCTCTCAGAGACCGCGCGGGTCGCCCGCGACCTGATCCGCATCGACACGACGAATCGCGGCGGGGGCGACGCCGAACCCGAGCGCCCGGCCGCAGACTACGTCGCCGCGTACCTTTCCGATCTGGGTCTGGAGCCGCGGATCATCGAGTCCGCCCCCGGCCGCGCGAGCGTGATCGCTCGCGTCGCCGGGGCCGACCCGTCGCTGCCCGCGCTCGTGCTCCACGGGCACCTCGACGTGGTTCCGGCGGATGCGGCCAACTGGACGGTGGATCCGTTCGCGGGCGCGGTCAAGGACGGGATGCTGTGGGGCCGCGGCGCGGTCGACATGAAGGACATGGACGCGATGATCCTCACCGCGATCGCCGAACTGCTGCGCGCCGGGGAACGGCCGCGGCGCGACGTCGTCCTCGCGTTCTTCGCGGACGAGGAGAACGGCGGGATCTTCGGGTCGCACTATCTCGTGGAGCACCACCCCGAGCTCTTCGCCGGCGCGGGCACCGCGATCAGCGAGGTCGGGGGATACTCGATCGACGTCGAGGGCACGCGGGCCTATCTCATTCAGACGGGGGAGAAGTCGCTCGACTGGATCCGACTGCGCGCCAGGGGGACCGCCGCCCACGGATCCCGGGTCTGGCGCGACAACGCCGTGACGCGGCTCGCCGAGGCGATCGCGGCGCTCGGTCGGCACGAGTGGCCGCTGTCGCTGTGCGACACGACGCGCGAGCTGGTGGACGAGCTCGCGTCGATCCTCGGCGAGGATCCGACGGAGGCGAGCCCGGAGGACCTCGTGCTGCGCCTCGGCAAGGGCGGCGGGTTCATCCATGCGAGCCTGCGGAACACGAGCAATCCCACCGTGCTCTCCGCCGGCTACAAGCACAACGTGATCCCGGACACGGCTGAGGCGCTCGTCGACGTGCGCGCACTGCCCGCGGAGCAGGACGGGATCCTCGACCTCGTGCAGCAGATCGTCGGCCCCGACATCGAGATCGAGACCGTGCACTCGGACATCGGGCTCGAAGTGCCCTTCGGCGGCGAGGTCGTCGAGGCGATGACCGCGAGCCTGCGCCGGCACGATCCCGAGGCGCGGGTGCTGCCGTACCTGCTGTCCGGCGGAACCGACAACAAGGCCTTATCGCGCCTCGGGATCACCGGGTACGGATTCGCGCCGCTGCGGCTCCCCGCCGACCTCGACTTCCCCGGCATGTTCCACGGAGTCGACGAGCGCGTGCCGCTCGACGCGCTCGATTTCGGGCACCGCGTGCTCGTGGACCTGCTGCGCAGCTACTGACCCGATCCTCGGGGAGCGACCGCGTTCCGCAGGCCTCTGCGGAACATCGTCGCGCCCGGCCGCGTTCAGGGACTTCGAACGCGCCCGTGGGTTATCCTGGACGGCGGCCCGATTCAGGTCCGGCACCGGAGCGCGTGCCGCGATGAAAGGAAACGATGGGAATCTTCGAGGCGATCCTCCTCGGCATCATCCAGGGGCTCACCGAGTTCCTCCCGGTGTCCTCGAGCGCGCACCTGCGCATCGCGAGCGAGCTGATGGGCATCGGCGACGCCGGCGCCGCGTTCACCGCGATCACGCAGATCGGCACGGAGGCGGCGGTCATCGTCTTCTTCTGGCGCGACATCGTGCGCATCATCGGGCGCTGGTTCCGCTCGCTCTCGGGGAAGACGGTGCGCCGCAACGACCCCGACGCGCTCATGGGATGGTGGATCATCCTCGGGTCGATCCCGATCGTCGTGCTCGGCCTGCTCTTCCAGGATCAGATCGACACCACGTTCCGCTCGCTCTGGATCGTGGCGACCATGCTCATCGTCTTCGGCGTGCTGCTCGGCATCGCCGACCGCATCGGCCGCAAGACCCGCCCCCTCGAGCAGCTGACCTGGAAGCACGGCCTCGCCTACGGCTTCGCGCAGGCGCTCGCGCTGATCCCCGGCGTCTCGCGCTCGGGCGGCACGATCACGGCCGGCCTCGTGATGGGCTACAAGCGCGAGGCCGCGGCCCGGTACTCGTTCCTCCTCGCGATCCCCGCCGTGCTGGGGTCGGGCTTCTACAAGCTCTTCAAAGAGGTGCGCGAGCCGAGCGGAGGGGCACCGATGTCGATGACCCTCATCGCGACGGCGATCGCCTTCATCGTCGCGATCTTCGTCATCAAGTTCTTCATGGGCTACATCTCGAAGCGCAGCTTCATGCCGTTCGTCGTGTACCGCATCGCGCTCGGGATCGGGATCATCGTGCTGCTCGCCACCGGCGTGCTCACGGCCGAGGGCGGCACTGCCTCCGCCTCCGGGGCCGCAGCCCAGGCCGTCGCGGCGGGAGCGGCGCTGTGAGGACCTGGACCCCGCCCGAGATCCCGGAGCTGCCCGGAACGGGAACGGCGCCGAAGCTCTTCAACACGGCCACCGGCCGGCTCGAGCACCCGGCCATCCCCGAGGGGCGCGCGCTGCTCTACGTCTGCGGGATCACGCCGTACGATGCGACCCACCTGGGGCATGCGTTCACCTACCTCGCGTTCGACATCATGCAGCGCGCCTGGCGCGATGCGGGCATCGAGACCGTGTACGCGCAGAACATCACCGACATCGACGACCCGCTGCTCGAGCGCGCGCACGACACGGGCGTCGATTGGCGCGACCTGGCGGACGGCCAGATCGGGCTCTTCCGCTCCGACATGTTCCGGCTGGGCATGATCCCGCCGGACCACTACGTCGCGGTGACGGAACGGATCGACGAGATCGCCGCGGCGGTGCGCGACCTCCTCGACCGCGGGTTCGCCTACCGGGTGCCCACCGAGGGCGCTGCCGGCGAGGACGTCTACTTCGACGTGCAGGGCGCCTCCCGGGACTCCCAGTGGCGGCTCGGCGACGTGGCGCCCTACGATCGCGCCACGATGCTCGAGTTCAGCGCGGAGCGCGGCGGAGACCCGGATCGCTCGGGCAAGCGCGACCCGCTCGACCCGCTGCTGTGGCGCGCCGCGCGCGAGGGGGAGCCCAGCTGGGAGAGCCCGGTCGGCGTGGGCCGGCCCGGGTGGCACGTGGAGTGCTCGGTCATCGCGACCGAGGCGCTCGGCGGCGCGTTCACCGTGCAGGGCGGCGGCACCGACCTCGTGTTCCCGCACCACGAGTTCACCGCGGCGCACGCGACCGCGCTGTCGGGGACGCCGCTCGCGCACGCGTACTCCCACGCCGGCCTCGTCGGATACCACGGCCACAAGATGTCGAAGTCGCGCGGCAACCTCGTCTTCGTCTCGAAGCTGCTGAACGGCACCCACCCCGGCCAGACCGGCGGACCCGCCGACCCGTCGGCGATCCGCCTCGGCCTGCTCGCCCACCACTACCGCTCGGAGTGGGAGTGGCAGGACGCCGATCTCGAGACGGCGGCCCGCCGCCTCGAGGCGTGGCGCACCGGCCTCGAGCGCAGTGAGGCCGCGCGAGCCCGCGACCTCGCCGCCCCGGACGACGCGCCCCGCGAGGAGCGCGCGTCGGCGCTCGGCGTCATCCAGCAGCTGCGCGCGGCGCTCGCGAACGACCTCGACACCCCGGTCATGCTCGCCATCCTCGACGCGGCGTTCGACCGCGGGATCGACCAGCCGAGGCTCGTCGCCGACGCGGCTCACGCGCTGCTCGGCGTGCGGCTGTAGCGGGCGGAGCGGCGCGGCGCGGCGCGGCGCGGCTCCTGGCGGCTGGCGGCTTGGCCGCATTCGCCTGGCGGCCGATCCACTACCGGAGCGCCGAGCCACTACTGTCGCCGATAGTGATTCGGCGGTCCGATAGCGACTCGACGGGTCCAGCGCGGCCCGGCCGGGGAAGCCGTGGCTCGGAGGGGGTTGGGGTCGGCGGCGCTGCGGCGCTCAGCCGGCCTCGGGACGGCCCGGATCCGCGTCGGGATCGGGTTCTGCGCTGCCCGAGTCGGCGTCCGAATCGTCCTCCGGTGCATCCGTCGGCCGCTCGGAGTCGCGGTCCGTCCACGGGTCGATGCGGCGCGCGTTGCGGCCGTCCTCGAGGAACTTCTCGAACTCGAGTGCGATCGCGTCCCCGGTCGACTCCGCGGCGAGCTCCTCGTCGCGCGAGTCCTCGAGGCGCCGGATGTACTGCATCATGTCGTCGTCGGCGGCCGCGATCCGGTTGATGTTGGCCTCCCACTCGTTGGCCATCGCGAGCAGCTCGCCGCGCGGGATCACGATGTCGAGCAGCTCCTCGAGCTTGTCGAGCAGCGCCAGCGTCGCCTTGGGGGACGGGGTGCTGTGCACGTAGTGGGGCACCTGCGCCCAGAGCGAGATCGGCGGCATGCCGGCCTCGGTGAGGGCGAGATCGATCGCTGTGGAGACGCCGACGGGGCCCTCGTACGTGCTGCGCTTCGCCCCCGTCTCGGCGCGGTGCTCCGCGCTCTCGCTCGTCAGGGTGGTGACGATCGGACGGGAGTGCGGTGCGTCGGAGAACATCGACCCGAGCAGGATCACGCGATCGATCGCCCAGACGTCCACGAGCTCCACGATCTCGTCGGCGAAGTTCTGCCAGTCGCGAGCCGGCTCGACCCCCGCGAGCAGGAACAGGTCGGTGACGGGCGTGCCGTCGATGCGCCTGATCCGCTCCGCGGATGCCGCAGCCGATGCGACGGACGCCGCCATCGCGGCCGCCTCGGCATCGGCGCCGGCATCCGCGGTTCCGGAGGCGCCAGCCCGATCGGGATCCGCCGCGCCGTCCATCGCATCCGGCGGGATCCGCCCCGGGCGCTGCACCGATCCGTAGAGCCGGGTGTCGGGCCATTCGAGCGAACGGTTCCCCGCGGCGTCGAGCACGACCTTCGGGCGATGCACCTGGAAATCGACGTAGCCCTCGGATCCGATGACGTGCAGCACCTCGGCGTCCAGCAGCGCCCCGAGATGCTGCAGCACCTCGGTCGTCGCGTCGCCCGCATCGCTCCATCCCTGGAACGCGGCGATGAGTACGCGAGGCGAGGGGGTGGGGGTACCGGACATGCACTCCAGACTACCGACTGCTGAAGGTATGATTGTGCGGATGAGCGCATACGGAGCAGAAGCACGACCCGCGGCGGTGCTGTGGGACATGGACGGCACCCTGATCGATTCCGAGCCCCTGTGGATCGCCGCCGAGACGGCCATGCTCGAGCGGTACGGCCTCGAGCTGACGCCGGAGCTGCGCGATCGCCTCGTGGGGTCGGGCCTGCGCGCCGCGGCCGCCGAGTTCCGCGCATTGGGGGTGCCCCTCGAGATCGACGAGATCATCGCCGAGTGGGCGGAGGCCGTCGTCGCCGGCCTGCGCGCGTCCGAGCCGGCGTGGCGCCCCGGGGCCGTCGAGCTGCTGAACTCGCTCGCGGAGGCCGGCGTGCCGAGCGCGCTCGTCACGATGTCGTTCCGCTCGATCGCCGACGCCGTCGTCGAGATGCTCCCCGCCGGCGCGTTCAGCGGGATCGTCACGGGCGACTCGGTGGAGCACGAGAAGCCCCACCCGGATCCCTACCTCCGCGGGGCCGAGCTCCTCGGGGTGCCCATCTCGGACTGCCTCGCGTTCGAGGACTCGGTCACGGGCCTGCGCTCCGCCTACGATTCGGGCGCGATCGCCGTCGGGATCCCGAACCTCGTGGATCTCGACGGCGCGCCGTCGCACGCGCTCTGGTCGACGCTCGACGGCGTGGATGCCGGGGAAGCCGCGGTGCGCTTCGCGCGCCTGCGAGCGGAGCGCGATTCCGCGTCCGTCGAGCCTCGGGGGACCGGGCCGGCGCCGCGCGGTCCGCTGGGCTACGGCGACCGGGTGCAGCTGACGGGACCCAAGGGCCGCCTCAACACCATCACGCTCGTCGCAGGGGGCGAGTTCCACAGCCACCACGGCATGATCCGCCATTCGGAGCTCGTCGGCCTCCCCGACGCCTCGGTCGTCGTGAACAGCGGCGGCGAGGAGTATCTCGCCCTCCGGCCGCTGCTCTCGGACTTCGTGATGTCGATGCCGCGCGGCGCGGCGATCGTGTACCCCAAGGACGCGGCGCAGATCCTCTCGCTCGCCGACATCTTCCCCGGGGCGCGCGTCGTCGAGGCCGGCGTCGGATCGGGCGCGTTGTCGCTGCACCTGCTCCGCGGGATCGGCGCCGACGGCGAGCTCTTCTCCTTCGAGCGCCGCGACGAGTTCGCCGACATCGCCCGCGCGAACGTGGACGCCTACGCTGGCGCGCGCCCCGAGAACTGGACGGTGACGGTCGGGGATCTTCAGGAGACCCTTCCCGGGACGTGCGCCGACGGCAGCATCGACCGCGTCGTGCTCGACATGCTCGCGCCGTGGGAGTGCGTCGGCGTGGCCTCCGCCGCGCTCGCGCCGGGCGGCGTGCTGATCTGCTACGTCGCGACCGTCACGCAGCTCTCCCGCACGGCCGAGGAGATCCGGCGCAGCGGGGCGTTCACCCACCCGCAGTCGTCCGAGACCATGGTGCGCGGCTGGCACGTCGAGGGCCTCGCGGTGCGCCCCGACCACCGCATGGTCGCGCACACCGGCTTCCTGATCACCGCCCGCCGCCTCGCCCCGGGAGCGGTCATGCCGAGCCTCAAGCGCCGCGCCTCCAAGAGCGAGTTCAGCGACGAGGATCTCGGCACCTGGCTGCCGGATCTCGGGCCGCAGGGCGCCGAGGCCGGGGCTCGGGTGTGGGAGCCCGAGGCGCTCGGGCAGCGCGTCAAGAGCGACAAGATCCTGCGCAAGAAGGGCCGCGAGGCCCGGCGCATGGCCGACGAGCGCGGCGGGAACGCGCGCGGCGCGGTCGACGGCTCCGACGGCGCCGCGGAGTAGCCCGCGCACTCCTGGCGGCGCCGTCGCCCGGAGTGCGTCGTCCCCAGCCGCCATTCGATAGGATGGGCGGGTTCACCCACAGGCTTCCGCGAGAGGTGCTTATGCTTCGTCGACTCGTTCCCGCAACCGCTGCCGCCGCGCTGCTGCTGACGGGACTGACCGCCTGCAGCGCCCAGTCGGCGTCGGCCGACTGCACCGCATCGCTGCAGGCCGGCGTGCTGAGCGACAGCGTCACGGTGCTCGGCGACGCCGGGGCGGTCCCGCAGGTCTCGGTTCCCGAGGACATCGCGAAGATCTCGGCGACGCAGCGCACCGTCGTGACGGAGGCATCGGATCGGGAGCGCGTCGCGGGCGAGGGATCGATCGTCTCGGCGACCCTGACCGTCGTCGACTCGGGCACGGGCAAGCAGATCTACACCAGCCCGTCGCTGCAGGATCCCGCGCAGGACGTCGAGTTCCTCATGGTCGCGAAGGACGCCGCGAACCCCCTCAGCGAGGCCGTGCGCTGCACCGCTCCCGGAGAGCGCGTCGTGCTGGCGATCGCCCCCGAGGACGGCGCGCAGCTCGCGATGCAGCTGGGTGCTGACCCCGCCGACCCCCTCGTCGTCGTGATCGACGTCGCCGCGGTCGCCCCGACCCATGCCGAGGGCCGCACCCGCGGTCTGCCCTCCGGATACCCCGCCGTCGTCACGGACGACACGGGCCGACCCGGAGTCGTGCTGCCTCCGCGCGACCCGCGGGCGGGCACGTCCTCGGCGAGCCGCATCGTCGGTGACGGCGCCGAGGTCGAAGCCGGGGACAACGTCATCGCGCAGGTGCTCTCGGTCGGCTGGGACGGCTCGGAGAAGCGCAACACCTGGGCTGCAGGCGCGTTGAGCGGCGAGAACATCCTCGGCAACGAGGACCAGGTCGCGCAGAGCGGCAACACCTTCCGCGCCGAGCTGACCGGCAAGACCGTGGGCTCGCAGGTCGTCGTCGTCGAGAACGAGAAGGGCGCGGAGCCGCAGGTCGTGGTGGTCGACATCCTCGCGGTGGGCTGAGGTCCGAAGTGGCGGGATCGGCCGCACGCTCGTCCGTTCCGGGCGAGCAGCGCGTGTTCAGCCTGGTGCTCGCGCTCGTCGCGAGCCCGGAAGGGCTGACCAAGCGGCAGCTGCTCTCCTCGGTCTACGGCTATTCGGACCGGTACGATCCGGCCCGGCCGAGCGTCGCCATCGAGCGCCAGTTCGAGCGCGACAAGGATCAGCTGCGCGCGCTCGGCATCCCGGTCGATACGATCGACTCGCCGCTCGAGCCGGGCAACAACCAGCTGACCCGCTACCGCATCTCGAAGGAGCGCCTCCAGTTCCCCGACGATCTGCGGTTCTCGGAGCGGGAGCTCATGCTGCTGCGCGTCGCCGCGCTCGCCTGGAGCGAGGGCAGCCTGAACGCCGAGTCCCGCCGCGCAGCGATGAAGCTCGAGGCGCTCGGCGCCGGGCTCGACGTGCAGCAGCTCGGCGTCGCTCCGCGGCTGGGCACCGCCGAGCCCGCCGCCGGCCCGCTGCAACGTGCGATCGACGATGGCAGGATCGTGCGCTTCGACTACATCAACCCCGGTCGATCGGCCCCGCTCGAGCGCCGGGTCGCGCCGCTCGGCCTGCACCGCGCGGACGGCAGGTGGCACCTGATCGCATGGGACCTCGAGCGCGACGCCGGGCGCGTCTACCTGCTGTCGCGGATCGATGGCGCCGTGCGCATCGGGTCGGAGGCGTACGCCCCCGGCCTCCGCGAACACGCCGACCGGCTCGTCGCGGAGCTGCTGGATCAGCGCGAGCGCCACGTCGCGACGGTCTCCGTGCGTCGCGGCAGTGTCGCGGAGGCGCGGCTCGGCGCTCGTGCCCGGAACGTCGAGGCCGCAGGTGCAGCCTCCGTCGACGGTTCCGCTCACGGCGGCGCCTCCGTGGAGATGACCATCGACGCGCTCGACCCGCACGTCCTCGCCGACGAGCTCGTCGCCTTCGGACCTGACGTCGTGGTTCGCGCTCCCGCCTCGCTGCGCGACCTCGTCGTGGGCCGCATCTGCGCTGTCGCCGGGGCGCACGACGCAGGGAGAACGCTCCCGGATGCGCAGGAGGTGTCCCGTGGATAAGGCGCTGCTCGCACCCGATCGGGTGCTTCTGCTGCTCTCGCTCGTCCCGTATCTGCGCGAGCACGGGCCGACGACGATCGACGAGCTTGCCGAGGCGTTCTCGGTGCGGCCGGCGCTGCTGCGCGCGCTGGTCCGGTTCCTCGGCACTGCCGGGGTGCCTGGCGAGACCCTCAGCTATCAGCACGAGGACCTGTTCGACATCGACTGGGACGCCCTCGAGCAGCACGACGTCGTGAGCCTCACGCGCACCGTCGCAGTCGACGACGCGCCGAGGTTCGCGCCGACGGAGACCGCCGCGCTCATCGCGGGGCTGCAGGCGCTCACCGGGGTGCTCGGTGAGGCGGACGCGGCGCTCGCGCGTGCCACGGCCGAGAAGCTCGGAGCAGCGCTCGGCTCCGCCGGGCGCGCGGGGATCACGGTGACCGCGGATCGAGAGGATCCGCGGGTGGCGGAGATCCTCGCGGCGATCGACTCGGGCGGACGCCTGGAGTTCGCCTACCGCGACGCCTCGGGGAGCCAGACCTCGCGCACCGTCGCACCGTACGCGCTGACGCAGGGCGGGGGCACCTGGTACCTGCGGGGGTTCTGCTTCGAACGCGAGGCGGACCGGACGTTCCGCGTGGACCAGATCGCTTCGCTGAGACGCGCCGAGGGTCCGGATCCGGAGGACGACGCGCGCTCGCGCGGCGCATCTGATCGCGCGGCGGAGGGGCCGGACCCGGCGGCCGCCGCCCGGAGCGGCCGGGAGCGCGCCGCCGCGGATTCCGATCGGGGGATCGAGATCGTCGCGCGCGTGCGCGAGCGGGCGCTGCCGCGGTTGCAGGGGTTCCGCCCAGAGCCGATCGGCCAGCCCGAGGAGGGATGGGTCGCGGTGCGCATCGCTGCGTGGTACCCGGAGGCCGCGATCCGCGCGGTGCTCGTGGCCCCGGGCGATGTGGTCGTCGTGTCCCCCGAGACGGCGGTGGAGCTCGTGCGCGACTGGGCGGCGCGATCCCTCGCCGCGTACGGTGGATAGGCGCGTGAACGCGGCCCCCCAGGCGCGCCTGGGATAAACTGGGCGAATGGTCAGAGCCGCGCGCGCGCCGCGCAATCCCGAAGGGCGCATGAGCCTCGGTGCGCACCTCGTCGAGTTCCGCAAACGACTCATCATCTCGGCGATCGCGATCGTCGTCGGCGTCGTCGCGGGCTGGTTCCTGACCCCCTGGGTATGGGACATGCTGCGGCGCCCCATCAACGATCTGCGTCTGCAGGGGCGCGACGCGGTCATCTCCTACGGTGACATCTCGAGCGGCTTCGACACCCGGGTGCAGATCGCGCTCTTCATCGCGGTGCTGATCGCGTCGCCCGTCTGGCTCTACCAGATCTGGGCGTTCGTGGCTCCGGCGCTCACGCGCCGGGAGAAGCTCAACGGCGTGGGGTTCCTCGCCGCGGCGGTGCCGCTCTTCCTCGGGGGCGCATACGCGGGCTGGCTCGTACTGCCGAACATCGTGCGCCTGCTCGCGAGCTTCCAGGCCGACGAGGACACGTTCAACCTCTCGGCGCGCAGCTATCTCGACTTCGCGACGAAGCTGCTGCTCGCGGTCGGCGTCGGCTTCGTCATGCCGGCGTTCCTGGTGCTCCTCAACTTCTTCGGCGTGCTCCGCGGGGCATCGATCCTGAAGAGCTGGAGGGTCGCGATCATCGTCATCATCCTGTTCGCCGCGATCGCGACCCCCGCCGCCGACATGATGAGCATGTTCCTGCTGGCCGCTCCGATGGTCGTCCTCTACTTCATCGCGGCGGGCATCGCCGTGCTCCACGACCGGAGAGCGGACAAGCGGCGCGGCGACGAACTCGCCGAGTACGGGATCGACGTCGCCGAGCTCGACGACTCCGGTCCGCAGGGCCGACCAGGCCGGGGCGCCGCCCGCACGGATTCGTCACGACCGAAGGGCACTGCATGACCGAGGCCGAGTACCCCGCGCTGGCGCACTTCGCCGGGCGTCTCGGGTACCCCCTCGACGCCTTCCAGCGGACCGCCTGCGAACGACTCGAGGCGGGCCGCAGCGTGCTCGTCGCGGCGCCGACGGGTTCGGGGAAGACGACGGTCGCCGAGTTCGCGGTCTACCTCGCCAGGCGCGAGCGGGACGCGCGGATCTTCTACACGGCGCCCATCAAGGCGCTCTCCAACCAGAAGTTCCGGGAGCTCTGCGATGCCTACGGCGAGGACGAAGTCGGTCTGCTCACCGGCGACGTCAACATCCGCGGCGACGCGCCCGTAGTGGTCATGACCACCGAGGTGCTGCGGAACATGATCTACGCCGACGACGCCGAGGGGCCGGGGGAGCGCAGGCTCGACGATCTCGCGTTCGTCGTCCTCGACGAGGTGCACTACCTGGGCGATCGCTTCCGCGGCGCCGTGTGGGAGGAGATCATCCTGCACCTGCCGCCGCACGTGCGCATCGTCGGTCTCTCGGCGACGGTGTCGAACGCCGAGGAGTTCGGCGACTGGATGCACGCCGTCCGAGGCGACACCGATGTCGTGCTCTCGGAGCACCGGCCGGTGCCGCTCTACCAGCATGTCCTCACCCCGAAGGCGCTGCTGCCCCTCACCGTCGCGGGCGACGGCGGGCGCGCACGGCTGAACCCGGAGCTGCGCATGCTCGAGGCGCGCAGCGGAAGCGCCCGCGGCAGGGAGCGGTCGCGGGGGCGTGCTCCCGTGCGACGCGGCCGCCGCGTCTCCCGGTCCGACATCGCGCGCGCGCTCGACGAGACGGACCTGCTGCCGGCGATCGTGTTCGTCTTCAGCCGCAACGGCTGCGACCAGGCGGTGCAGCAGTGCCTGCGCGAGGGCATCGCGCTCACGACGCGCGAGGAGCGGCAGGAGATCCGGCGCGTCGCCCGGGCCGAGCTCCGCGGAATGAGCGACGAGGAGCAGCGCGTGCTCGGCGCGCGCGACTGGCTCGCGGGGCTCGAGCGCGGCGTGGCGGCACATCACGCCGGCCTGCTGCCCGGGTTCAAGGCGGTCGTCGAACAGCTGTTCCAGCGCCGGCTCGTGAAGCTGGTCTTCGCCACCGAGACGCTCGCGCTCGGCATCAACATGCCCGCGCGCGCGGTCGCGATCGAGCGGCTCGACAAGTACAACGGCGAGGAGCGCGTACCGCTGACCTCGGGCGAGTACACCCAGCTCACCGGCCGAGCCGGACGACGCGGCATCGACACCGAGGGGCATGCGGTCGTGCTCTGGAGCGACGATGTCGACCTCGACGCGCTCGCGCACCTGGCGGGTGCCCGGTCGTTCCCGGTACGATCGAGCTTCCGCCCGACCCCGAACATGGCGGTGAACCTGCTGCAGCGCATGGATCGCGCCACCGCGCGGGACCTCCTCGAGCGCTCCTTCGCGCAGTTCCAGGCCGACCGGGCCGTCGTGGATCACGCGCGCGAGCTGCGCGCCGAGCAGGAGTCCCTGGCCGGGTACGACGCCGCAGTGGAGCGCTCGCAGGGATCCGATCGCAAGCGATGGGAGGACCGCGCACGCAAGCTGAGGCGGCGGATCGAACGGGGCCGCAGGCAGATCGCGTCGCGCACCGGTACGATCGCCCGGACGTTCGATCGCGTCGTCGAGGAACTGCTCGAGCTCGGATATCTCGAGCAGTCCGGACGCGATCGGATCGAGGTCACGGCGTGGGGCGAGCTGCTGCGGCGCATCTACGGCGAGCGGGATCTGCTCGTCGCGGAGTGCCTCAGGCACGATCTGCTGCGCGGTCTCGACGCCGCGGGGATCGCCGCGATGTGCTGCGTGCTGAGCTACGAGCCGCGGCGCGATGACGAGGGCGAGCCGCGGCTGCCGGGCGGGGCGGGCTTCGCGGAGGCGCTCGACCGCGTGCTCAACGCCTGGGTGCGCGTCGACGACCTCGCCGAGCGGCATCGACTCCCGCGGCCGGAGATGCCGCACGCCGGTCTCGCGGCGACGATGCACGACTGGGCATCGGGCGGCAGGATCGAACGGATCCTGGAACGGTCGGGCATCGGCGCGGGCGACTTCGTGCGCTGGGCGAAGCAGACGATCGACCTGCTCGACCAGATCAGGCAAGCGTGCGAAGCCGCCTCGGCCGCCGGGATCGACGCCGACGGACGGCTCGAGGAACTCGCGCGTCTCGCTCGCGAGGCGCGCCGCTCGGTGAAGCGGGGGATCGTGGAAGCCTCGAGCACCTCGTGACCGGCAGAGCCGGAGCCCCGCGCCGCCTCCCCGTCGTCCTCGCGTTGCCTGCTGCCGTCGCTGGCGGGCTGCTTCTCGACGTCGCCAGCCCGGGCGTCGCCTGGTGGCCCGCCGCGTTCCTCGGATGCGCGCTCGTGTGCGCTGCGATCTGGAACCAGGGGGTCCGCGCGGGACTCGGCGCGGGGTTCCTCGCGGGCGCCGCGTTCTGGATGCCCCACATCTCGTGGCTCACGCTCTACCTGGGCCCCGTGCCGTGGCTCGGCCTCTGCGCCGTCATGATCCTGTGGTTCGCGCTCTTCGGCGTCCTGGCGGCGATCACCACTCGCGGCCTCGCGCTCGGGCGGGAACGGATCCCGAGGCTCGGCGGGGCCAGGGGGAGCGTCGCGCTGATCGCGACGCAGGCGCTCGCGGTCGCGGGACTCTGGGTGGCGCGCGAGAGCGTGCAGGGCTCGTGGCCCTACGGCGGTTTCGCCTGGGGTCGCCTCGCGCACACCCAGGCGGACGGCCCGCTCGCGCAGTCCGTGTCGTGGTTCGGGTTCTCCGGCCTCTCGGGCGCGATCGCGCTCGCCTGCGCGCTGCCGGTCGCGGCCTGGTTCGCCGGGGCGGCGGGCGGAGCGGACCGGGTCCTCCGATCCCGTCGGGCTATCGCGATCGCTGCGGCCGCGGGCGTCGCGCTGCTGCTCGGGCTCGCCGCCGTTCCGGCCGCGCCGCTCGAACGGACCGGCACGCTCAGGGTCGCCGCGGTCCAGGGCAACTCGAAGTCGGGCATCTTCGACGACCGCGACTCGGGGTCGGTGCTCGGCGACCACCTCGCGGCGACCGAGCGGCTCCTCGACGAGCTCGAGCGCGCGGACGACCGCGTCGATCTGATCGTCTGGCCGGAGAACAGCGGAGAGTTCGACTTCACGAACAATCCGCTCGCCGAGCTCAGGGTCGCCCGGCTGGCCGAGCGGGCCGACGCCCCGATCCTCGTCGGAACGGTGCTGCCGAACGACGACGGCAGCTACAGCAACAGCGCGGTGGTCTGGGGGCCGGACGGCGCGAGCGGGGGGCGCTACGACAAGCGCTTCCCCGTGCCGTTCGCTGAGTACATGCCGAACCGCGACTTCTTCCACGCGCTCGCCCCCGACCTCGTCGACCTCGTGCAGCTCGAGTACACGCCGGGGGTGCGGCCGGCCGCCGTCGACGTTCCGGGGGATTCCGGGCCGGTGCGCGCCGGAGTCGCGATCTGCTTCGACATCACGTTCGACGCCCAAGCGGTCGCCATGGTCGACGCCGGCGCCGAAGTGATCCTCGCCCCGACCAACAACGCGGACTTCGGGCGGACGGACGAGAGCGCCCAGCAGCTCGCGATCGCGCGGCTCCGCGCGATCGAGACCGGTCGGGCCGTCGTCAACATCTCGACGGTCGGCACGAGTGCGACGATCGACCCGGAGGGTTCCGACCTCGCGGCGATCGCGCCGTTCACCGCAGGCGCCATGACCGCCGACGTGCCGCTCTCGGCCGGCGAGACCCCAGCGATCCGCTTCGGATCGGGCATCGCCGGAGCCTGGATCGTCGTCGGCCTCGCCGGCACCGCGTCCGCCGTCGCGATCCGCGCCGTCGCCCGGCGGCGCGGCCGGGACGCCGGAGAAGTGTAATGTTGCCGCAGGGGATCGAACTCGAGGGGGATTGAGTGGAGAGCGAAGACGCGCGCACGGAGGCGCCGACGAGCCGAGAGGCGCTCCGCCCGACGCCGAAGCGGGCCTGGTGGGTGCGGGCGATCGCCGCGGGCGCGGTCGTGCTGACGGCGTGGCAGGTCTTCGCGTCGTTCCTGTGGATCGCGCCGTACTCCCCGCTGCGCGAAGTGGTGCCGGGCAATGCCCTGAGCTCCTACATGCTGCCGATGTTCGGCCAATCGTGGAGCGTCTTCGCGCCCGAGCCGATCAACGGCGACTACCACTTCAACGTGCGCGCGATCCTCGCCGACGGCGAGACCGAGACGGGATGGGTCAGTGCGACCGACGTCGAGCTGTCGATGATCCGGTACAACCTCTTCCCCCCGCGCGCTGGCATCCAGTCCTCCGAGGTCGCGTCGGGGTTCAAGGACGCGTACGATGCCCTGGGCGGCGCGCAGAAGGACCTCGTCGCCGGGGCGTACCGCGGCGATGACTGGGAGACGCGGATGCGCGACGAGCTGGCCGCGGGCGCGGTGGAGGTCGACGGGTCCGACCTCGGCAGCGACCGCGCCTCGACCGAGCAGGTCGACGCCTACCTGGCGCAGGAGCATATCTCGGCCGCGTACGCCACCCAGGTGGCCCGCGCGATCTGGGGCGAGGACATCGCCGCGGTCCAGTTCCGCGTGAGCCGCCAGAACATCGTGCCGTTCGGCGAACGGAAGAACCCCGACGCCCAGCGCCCCGACCCCCAGATGACGGAATCGGGATGGCGCGAGCTCGTCGTGGAGCCCGGCCAGAACGATGAGAACTTCGCGCGGACGTTCCGCGCCCAGTACGAGAGGATCAGCGGATGAGCGCGCAGGGCGGAACGGGCCGGTCCGCGGTCGCGCGCGTCGGCGCCTTCATCGGGAGCCTGATCGCGGCGGCATGGAACGGCCTGATCGAGAGTCTCGGCGCCGCGGTCGAGTTCTGCGAGCGCTGGCTCTTCGACGGGAAGAAGGCGCTGTACGGCCTTGCGGTGACCCGAATGCTCTTCGGCCTCGCGATGCTCGGGCTCCTGCTCTCGAACTTCGGGACCCGCCTGTACACGTTCGGCTCGGGATCGGCCTGGAACGGCGAGATCGAGCAGGCGGTCAGCGACTTCCCGAACATCTGGATCTTCAGCCTGTTCCACCGGGTCGCGGCGAACGACTTCTGGTTCACGTTCTGGTACGTCGTGCTCATCGGGCTCGCGGTCCTGTTCATCCTCGGATGGCGGTTCCGCATCGTGCTGCCGCTCTTCTTCGTCGGCTGGGTCTCGTTCATCGAGGTCAACGACATGGTCGGCGATCAGAGCGACAATATGCAGCGCATCGCACTGATGCTGCTCTTCTTCGCCGACCCTGCGGCGCGCTGGTCGCTCGATGCGCGGCGTCGCGAGCGGAAGGGCGAATGGTTCCCCGAGGGGAGCGGGCCCCGTCAGCTCGGCACCGTGTTCCACAACCTCGCGCTGGTGGCGCTGGTCGCGCAGGTCTCCTTCGTCTACGTCTCCGGCGGCCTCTACAAGGCGCAGGGCGACCCGTGGGCCGGGGGCTGGGCGGTCTACGATCCGCTGCACACCATGCGGTTCGGCACCTGGCCCGTACTGTCCGAGATCATGACCACGTGGGGTCCGATGGTGGCGATCGCGTCGTGGGGGTCGATCCTGCTGCAGATCGGGTTCCCGCTGCTGCTGCTCACCCGACCGACGCGGCTCTTCGGACTCGTCGGCATCCTGGGCTTCCACATCGCGATCGGCGTCGTGATGGGCCTGCCGTGGTTCTCGCTCACGATGATCGCGATCGACGCGATCTTCATCAGGGATCGCTCCTGGCTGCGGCTCGACGCGGGCGCGAGGCGCCGCTGGCGCGAGGCGGCAGCGCCGTCGGGCGCCACCGCCTGAGGGCGGCGGGGACCGGAGCGCTGCACGCGATCCCGAGCGACGCTGGATCCCGAGCGGCGTCGATGGTTCAGGAGCCGCCGCGGCGGGCCCGCAGCAGCTGGAGCCGTTCCTCGAGGAGCTCCTCGAGCTCCTCGCGCGTGCGCCGTTCGATGAGCATGTCCCACGGCGTGCGCTGCGAGGCCTCCTTCTCCTCGAACTCGGCCCGCGCGGTACGGCCGGCCTCGTCGTCGAGGAAGCCGGTCTCCCCGGACTTCTGGTCCGTCCACTCTGCCGGGGGTTCCGCGTCGGCGTCGAAGAGCACGGTGAACCGGGCGCCTCGGTCGGTGAGGTACTCCACGGGACGCCGGGGGGAGAGCTCCACGCCCTCCTCGCCCTGCAGGCTGGTCGCGCCGATGCGCGTTCCTCGAAGCGTTCGATCGGCCATGGGGACCTCCTCGGCTGTCACCGGCGGATCCGCTCGCGCGACTCCGCCGCTTTCTCCGCACCAACCGCGGTGCTTTCCTGCACACTACCGCTCCGCGCGAGTCCGCGTCACCCCGTATCCCGGATCAGCAGGACACGTCGACTACTCTTGAGGCAGATTCCCCGACTTGCAATAGGAGTGCTTGTGACCCAGATCCTCGAACCCGGCAGCCTCGCCGGCCGCCGCGCCCTCGTGACCGGATCCTCGCGCGGAGTGGGCGCCGACACCGTGCGCATCCTCGCGGAGGCCGGCGCCGACGTCGTCGTGAACTTCCGCAACAAGGCGCCCCGCGCCGAGAAGCTCGCGGCCGAGCTGCGCGAGCTCGGCGTCCGCGCGCTCGTGCAGGGCGCCGACCTCACCGATCCGGCGTCGGTCGCCGCGATGATGGCCGCCGTGGGCGACGAGTTCGGGGGAATCGACATCCTCGTGCTGAACGCGTCCGGCGGCATGGAGGGCGGCATGGCGGAGGACTACGCGCTGAAGCTCAACCGCGACGCGCAGGTCGGCATGCTCGATGCCGCGCTGCCGCTGATGGGCGAGGGCGCGCGCGTCGTGTTCGTCACGAGTCACCAGGCGCACTTCATCCGGACGACTCCGACGATGCCCGAGTACGTGCCCGTCGCCGAATCGAAGCGCGCGGGCGAGGACGCGCTGCGGGACCGGATCGACGAGCTCGAGGCGCGCGGCATCGGGTTCGTCGTCGTGTCGGGCGACATGATCGAGGGAACCGTCACCGCAACACTGCTCAACCGCCTGAACCCGGGCGCCATCGAGGAGCGCCGCGAGCAGGCCGGCCGGCTCTACAACGTCGCGGAGTTCGCAGCGGAGGTCGCCCTGGCCGCGGTCGAGCCGGTGCCGGCGGACCACACGCGCCTCGTCGGGGATACCTCGAGCTTCGGCGGCGAGTAGTCGAGCAGCGCGACGGCGCCCGCGGAGCATGCTCCGCGGGCGCCGTCGCGCTGTCCGGAGACGCTGCGGCGGCGGTTCCGTGCGCGGACCGCGTGGTCCGTGACCCGTGACCCGTGCCCCGTGCCCCGTGCCCCGTGCCCCGCGAGTATGTTCGCGATCGTCGTCGAGGAGCGGCCCGTCCGCGTCGGCACAGAATCTGCGATCGGCCGGATATCTGCCCGTTCGGCGCCGAACCGCCATATATCCGGCCGATCGCAGATATCCGGCCGGCGCTCGACCCTGCCGAGTGGCCGGGTCGAGTGGCCGGGTCGAGAGGCCGGGTTGAGGATCCGCGACGAGGATCCGCGTCGAGCGCCGGGTCCGGGTCTGCGGGCCGCGGGAAGCGCTTCGGTCGCGCGGTTCCCTGCCCGTTCTCCGACGGCCCGCGATGGCGGTCCCGTCCGTCGGACGGATCGCGGTGTTCGATAATCGAACACCGTGCCGCCGACCGCGCGAACTATCGGACGGCCGAATCGACCCGTTCGGTTTCAGTACGGCGACACGAATGTTTCGGGGAGGTTACGAAGTGCTCGACGATTCGGTGGCGCACTCGATTACGTGAAGATTCTGCGCGAACTCTCCGGGTGGGCGCAGCAAGTATGCAGAAGATGCGCCATCGAGTTGATTCCGCCGAATTTTCGAGTGCTACATTGAAGGCCCTGTTCGCCCCGGGTCGCCGACGTCCCGCCGAGAGAGAGGACGTCGATGAGCACGAGCCAGCCCACCCGACCCGACCGCAGGACCGCCGCGAGCCGGAGCCTCCCGCCGGCGGCGGTCGGTCTCTACGACCCCGCCGACGAGCGCGATGCCTGCGGCCTCGCCTCCGTCGTGTCGTTGTCGGGGGAGGCCCGGCACGAGATCGTCGCTCTCGCCCTCGAAGCGCTCGAGCACCTCGAGCACCGCGGGGCCGTGGGATCCGACGCGGGGACGGGCGACGGCGCCGGGATTCTCACCGACCTGCCCGACCCGCTCATCCGCGAGGAGCTCGCGGTGCAGGATCCCGACCTCCTGCTGCCCGAGCCCGGCGGCTACTCGGCCGGACTCGTGTTCCTGCCCCGTTCTTCCGTCGAGCGCCGCTCGGTCCGATACCGGATCGCGGCGATCGCGGCGGAGGAGGGGTTGCGCGTCCTCGCCTGGCGGCCCATCGCGGTGCGTCCCGAGGTGCTGGGCGAGAGCGCGCGGCTCGCGAGCCCGCACATCGAGCAGGTGATCCTTGTGCCCGCCGCCGGGCCGGTCGACCCGATCCTCGGCGCCGCGGCCGCCGCCGCGGGGTCCGGATCCGAGACGGATCGCCTCGAGCGCCTGTCGTTCCGCACCCGCAAGCGCGTGCAGCACGAGACGGGCGTCTACCTCCCGTCGCTCAGTGCGCGCACCATCGTCTACAAGGGCATGGTCACCACGCTCCAGCTGCCCGCCTTCTACCCCGAGCTCGCCGACGAGCGCTTCGCGAGCCGTTTCGCGATCGTCCATTCGCGGTACTCGACGAACACCTTCCCGTCGTGGCACCTGGCGCAGCCGCTGCGCCTGGTCGCCCACAACGGCGAGATCAACACGGTGCGCGGCAACCGCAATTGGATGCGCGCCCGCGAGGCGCAGCTGGCCTCCGATGCGCTCGGGGATGTGAGCCGGCTCACCCCGATCTGCTCGGAGGGCGGGAGCGACTCCGCCAGCTTCGACGAGGTGCTCGAGCTGCTCGTCATGGCGGGGCGCAGCCTGCCGCACGCGCTCGCCATGATGGTGCCGGAAGCGTGGGAGTCGGAGCGCGGGCTGCACCCCGAGCTGGTGGACTTCCTCGAGTACCACTCGTTGCTCATGGAGCCGTGGGACGGCCCGGCCGCGATGATCGCGACCGATGGCACCGAGCTCGTCGCCCTGCTCGACCGCAACGGCCTGCGCCCGGGGCGGTTCCTCGTCACCTCGGACGGCCTGATGGTGATCGCGAGCGAGACGGGGGTGCTCGACATCGCGCCGGAGCGCGTCGTGCAGCGCGGGCGGCTGCAGCCCGGGCGGATGCTCTCGGTCGATCTCGCGAGCGGAGCGATCCGCGACGACGAAGCCGTCAAGCGGCAGCTCGCCGGCCTCGCGCCGTGGGGCGAGTGGCTCGCGGAGGGCCGGATCCGGCTCTCCGACCTGCCCGAGCGCGAGCACCTCGTGCACCCCCCGGCCTCCGTCACGCGCAGGCAGCGCACATTCGGGTACACCGACGAGGAGCTCCGCCTGCTGCTCACCCCGATGGCGCGGGAGGGCATCGAGCCGATCGCCGCCATGGGCACCGACACGCCGATCGCGGTGCTGAGCCAGCGCCCGCGGCTCGTCTTCGACTACTTCGTGCAGCAGTTCGCCCAGGTGACGAACCCGCCGCTCGACGCGTTGCGCGAGGAACTCGTCACGAGCCTGCGCGCCGGGATGGGTCCCCAGGAGAACCTGCTCACCCAATCGGCCGCGCATGCCCGTCAGGTGATCCTGGACTTCCCCGTGATCGACAACGACGCGCTCGCCCGTATCCAGCACTTCGGCGAGGACTTCGACCGCGAGCGCGCCGTGACGATCCGCGGGCTCTATCCGGTGGACTTCGAGGCGAGGGGCCTCGCCGACCGTCTCGAGGCGATGTGCCGCGAGGCGAGCGCGGCCGTCGCGGCAGGCGCAGAGTTCCTCATCATCTCCGACCGAGACTCGAACAAGGACCTGGCCCCCGTGCCGTCGCTGCTCGCCATCTCCGCCGTGCATCACCACCTCATCCGCGAGGGGCAGCGCATGCGCGTCGCGCTCATCGCCGAGGCGGGCGACGTGCGCGAGGTCCACCACGTCGCCGCGCTCATCGGCTACGGCGCCGCCGCGGTGAACCCCTACCTCGCCATGGAGACGGTCGGGCTGCTCGTACGCGACGGCTCGATCGCGGGGGTCACCGAGGAGCAGGCGGTCGCCCGCCTCGTCAAGGGCCTCGGCAAGGGCATGCTCAAGGTGATGAGCAAGATGGGCATCTCGACCGTCGCCTCGTACTGCGGGGCGCAGACGTTCGAGGCGGTCGGGCTCGCGCAGGACGTCGTAGACCGCTACTTCACCGGCACCGCTTCGCGGCTCGGAGGGGTGGGACTCGACGTGATCGCGGCCGAGGTGGCCGCGCGCCATCGCTCCGCCTATCCCGACGACCCCGCAGCGCTCGCGCACCAGCGCCTCGCCACCGGCGGCGAGTACCGCTGGCGCCGGGGGGAGGAACCGCACCTCTTCGATCCCGAGACGATCTTCAAGCTCCAGCACGCCACGCGCACGGGGCGCCGCGAGATCTTCACGGAGTACACGCGGCGCGTCAACGACCAGCAGCGCAGGCTCATGACGCTGCGGGGCCTCTTCAGATTCTCGCCCACGCGGCCCGCCGTGCCGCTCGACGAGGTCGAGCCCGTCGACGCCATCGTCACGCGCTTCGCGACGGGCGCCATGAGCTACGGGTCGATCTCCCCGGAGGCGCACGAGACGCTCGCCATCGCGATGAACCGGCTGGGCGGGCGGTCGAACACCGGAGAGGGCGGTGAGAGCGAGGAGCGGCTGGCCGATCCCGAGCGGCGCAGCCGGATCAAGCAGGTCGCATCGGGACGCTTCGGCGTGACCTCGATGTACCTCACGAGCGCCGACGAGATCCAGATCAAGCTCGCGCAGGGCGCGAAGCCGGGGGAGGGCGGACAGCTCCCGCCCGCCAAGATGTACCCCTGGATCGCGCGCACCCGCCACGCGACGCCGGGCGTCGGGCTGATCTCCCCGCCGCCGCACCACGACATCTACTCGATCGAGGATCTGAAGCAGCTCATCTTCGACCTCAAGCGCGCCAATCCCGCAGCCCGCATCTCCACGAAGCTCGTCGCGCAGTCCGGGATCGGACCGGTCGCGGCGGGCGTCGCGAAGGCGCTCTCAGACGTGATCCTCGTCTCCGGGCACGACGGGGGCACCGGCGCGAGCCCGATGAACTCGCTCAAGCACGCAGGATCGCCGTGGGAGGTGGGCCTGGCCGAGGCCCAGCAGACCCTGATGCTCAACGGTCTGCGCGAGCGCGTGGTGCTGCAGGCTGACGGGCAGCTCAAGACCGGCCGCGATGTCGTCGTCGCCGCCCTGCTCGGCGCAGAGGAGTTCGGCTTCGCGACGGCCCCGCTCGTCGTCTCGGGATGCATCATGATGCGGGTCTGCCACCTCGACACCTGCCCGGTCGGCGTCGCGACGCAGAACCCCGAGCTGCGCGAGCGCTTCACGGGTCAGGCGGAGCACGTCGTCAACTTCTTCCGCTTCATCGCCGAAGAGGTCCGCGAGCTCCTCGCCTCCCTCGGGTACCGCTCCCTCGACGAGGCGGTCGGCGACACGGCGGCGCTCGACGTCGACGACGCGATCCGGCACTGGAAGGCCGACGGGCTCGACCTCACGCCGATCCTGCGCGGCCCCGAGTTCGGTGCGTCCGAGCCGCGCAGGCACGGGCGGGCGCAGGATCACGAGCTCGAGACCCACTTCGACGCCGCGCTCATCGAGATGTCGGAGGATGCCCTCGAACGGCGCGACCCGGTGATCATCGACCTGCCGATCACGAACATCGACCGCGCCGTCGGCACGATGCTCGGACACGAGGTGACGCGGCGGTTCGGCCCGGCCGGGCTCGCCCCCGAGACGATCGACATCACCCTGACCGGTTCCGCGGGGCAGTCGCTGGGCGCTTTCCTGCCGTCGGGCGTCGCGCTGCGCCTCATCGGCGATGCCAACGACTACGTCGGCAAGGGGCTCTCGGGCGGGGAGATCGCGATCCGCCCCGACCCCTCCGCGGGCCACGGCGCCGCTGGAAACGTGATCGCGGGCAACACGATCGGCTACGGAGCGACCGGAGGCGCATTCTGGATCGCGGGTGTCGTCGGGGAGCGGTTCATGGTCCGCGGCTCGGGAGCCACCGCGGTGGTCGAGGGCACGGGGGACCACGCGCTCGAGTACTTCACGGGCGGCTTCGCCCTGATCCTCGGTCCTACGGGCCGCAACATCGGCGCGGGCATGTCGGGCGGCGAGGCCGTGCTGCTCGACCTCGACCCCGCCGATGTGAACGCCGCCGAGCTGGCTTCGGGCGACCTGCTGCTCACCGCCGTCGCGGGGGAGCTCCGAGACCGGGTCCGAGCGCTGCTCAAGCGGCACGTCGAGCAGACCGGCTCCGCGCTCGCCGCGGGGCTGCTCGCGGAGTCGGAGGCCGATCCCGAACGCGCGTTCGCTCGGTACACCCGCCTCGTTCCGCGGAACTACTCGCGGGTGCTCGAGATCCGGGAGCGCGCGCACGCCCGCGGAGCCGATCCCGACGGCGAGCAGGTATGGACCGAGATTCTGGAGGCGACCCGTGGCTGATCCCCGTGGATTCCTGAAGACCCGCGAGCGCGAGCTCGCCCCGAAGCGACCCGTCGCGCTCAGGCTCATGGACTGGCGGGAGGTCGTCGACCCCGCCGATCCGACGCTCGTCGCGCGCCAGGCCTCGCGCTGCATGGACTGCGGCGTCGCGTTCTGCCATCAGGGGTGCCCGCTCGGCAATCTGATCCCCGAGTGGAACGACCTGATGCACCGCGGTCGCGAGCGCGAGGCGATCGAGCGGCTGCACGCCACGAACAACTTCCCCGAGTTCACGGGCCGCGCCTGCCCGGCGCCGTGCGAGTCAGCGTGCGTGCTCGGGATCAACCAGCCGGCCGTCACGATCAAGCAGATCGAGAACAGCATCATCGATCAGGCGTTCGAGAACGGGTGGGTCGTGCCGCGCTCGCCCGAGCGGCTCACGGGCAAGACCGTCGCCGTCGTGGGCTCCGGCCCGGCCGGCCTGGCTGCGGCGCAGCAGCTCACCCGCGCCGGCCACACCGTCGTCGTCTACGAGCGCGACGAGGAGCCCGGCGGCCTGCTCCGGTTCGGCATCCCCGACTTCAAGCTCGAGAAGCCGCTCGTCGCCCGTCGCATCGAGCAGCTGCGCGCCGAGGGCACGCGCTTCCGCTGCGGCGTGGAGATCGGCGGCGACATGAGCTGGACGGAGTTGCGCAGGCGCTTCGACGCCGTCGTCGTCGCGACCGGTGCGACGGTGCCCCGCCCGCTCGAGCTCGAGGGCCGCGGGCTGGCCGGGATCCACTACGCGATGGAGTACCTGGGAGCCCAGAACCGGGTCTCCGACGAAGCCGCCTCCTCCGAAGTCGTCCCAGGGGGCGGCGCGCCTCGTTCCGGCTCGCCGATCGACGCGGCGGGCAAACGGGTCGTGGTCATCGGCGGCGGCGACACGGGGGCCGACTGCGTCGGCACGGCCCACCGGCAGGGGGCCGCATCGGTCACGAGCCTGGCCATCGGCCGGCGCCCCGGCGAGACGCGGAGCCCGTCGCAGCCGTGGCCCGTGCACCCCGTGCTCTTCGAGGTGTCGAGCTCGCACGAGGAGGGCGGGGATCGCGCGTACCTGGCGTCGACCGTCGGGTTCGTGGGCGATGCCGCCGGCGCGGTGACCGGGCTGCGCGTGGCGGAGACCGTCTACACGGATGCCGGTCGGGTGCCGGCTCCGGGCACCGAGCGCCTCATCGAGGCCGATCTCGTGCTCATCGCCATGGGATTCACCGGGCCCGAGGCCGTCGCCGACCCCGCGTTCCCGCTGCCGACGGGCGCGCGCGGCGCGTTCGTGCGCGACGACGACTACGGGACGGACCTGCCCGGAGTGTTCGTCGCGGGCGACGCCGGGCGCGGTCAGTCGCTCATCGTCTGGGCGATCGCCGAGGGGCGGGCCGCCGCGGCTTCGGTCGACCGCTATCTGATGGGGGATACGGTGCTCCCGAGCCCCGTCGCCGCGAGCGACCGCGGGTTCGCCGCGGTCTGACGGCGTGAGCAGGGGCTCGGCTGCGGGCCCCGTTCTCCTGGCGCGAACACCGGATCGACACGAGGGGGAATACCCGCCGTAGCGCCAGGGTTGTCCCGAACAGCGGGCGCGCACGGTGCGGGCCCGGGAGACGGAGGACCAGCATGACCAGAGTGACCGTGTTCGGAGGCAGCGGCTACGCCGGATCCCACATCGTCGAGGCCGCCGCGGTGCGCGGGCTCGACGTGCGCAGCTTCAGCCGCGGTGACGTGGCCGAGCAGGTCGCGGGCGTGGCGTACGAGACCGGTTCGATCACCGACCCCGCCGACCGCGCCCGTGCGCTCGACGGCGCCGACGTCGTCGTGGTCGCGGTCTCCCCGCGCGGCGATATGGCCGGCGCTCTGCGCCCCGTGATCGCCGACCTCGCGGCGGATGCTGCGGCCGCAGGCGTCCGTCTCGGCGTCGTCGGAGGAGCCGGATCCCTGCTCGATCGCGAGGGCGGCGAGGCGCTGCACACGAAGCCCGAGTTCGGCGACGACTACCGGCCGGAGGCGCAGGAGATGAGCGGCGTGCTCGACGACCTCCGCGCGATGGACGGCGCCCCCGACTGGTTCCTGGTGAGCCCCGCCGGAGATTTCGGACCCTGGGTGGCCGGCGAGTACACGGGGCGCTACCGCGTGGGCGGCGATGTCCTGCTGACCGACGAGGACGGCCGATCGGCGATCGGCGGCGCCGATTTCGGCGTCGCGATCGTCGACGAGATCGAGGACCCGAAGCACCACCGCGCACGGTTCACCGTCGCCTACTGAGCCGCCTGCCCCGGGCGCGCCGGTACGCTGGTGGGATGGATCCGGAACTCGTCGACCGACTGCGCATCGACCTCGGAGCGGCCGAGTACCGCGCCTCCCGCGTGCGGGCGCTGCTCGGGCCCGACGCCGACGCGGCCAGGCTCCGCGGGGTCTTCGCCCCGGCGCGGCGCGCCCTCGAAGCCAGGGGGGCGAGCCCGCTGGCGGCGCTCGTCCGGCTGCTCCTGCTCGGCGAGCCGGTCGACTCCCGGGAAGTGTCGCTGGCTCTGCCCGGCCTCGGTGCAGACGGGGCCGAGGCCCTCGGTCTGATCGTCCCCGCCGCGGACGGCTGCTGGACCGCCGGCCTCTCGCTGAACCCGGTGGAGCTGGCCGACGCGATCACCGATGCCCCGATCGAGTGGTGGATCATCTCGGACCTCGACGACCAGCTGCGCCGCGGACCCGCCAGGCCCGACCACGTGATGGGAGTGGGCGGCGCCACCCGATCGCTCGTCGCGCAGGCGCCGCCGCGCGCGTCGCGGCGCTCGCTCGATCTCGGCACGGGGTGCGGCATCGTGGCGCTCCACCTCGCGCGTCGCGGACCGGTCGTCGCGACCGACATCTCGGAGCGCGCGCTCCGCCTGGCGCGCGCGAACGCCCGCCTCAACGGCGCCGAGGAGCTCATCGAGTTCCGCCTCGGCGACCTGCTCGAGCCCGTGGCGGACGAGACGTTCGACCTCGTCCTCTCCAATCCGCCGTTCGTGATCTCGCCGCGCGACGGTGCCGCTCCCGTCTACGAGTACCGCGACGGCGGCCTCTCTGGCGACGCGCTGGCCGAGCGCGTCGTGACCGAGACGCCCGCGGTGCTCACCGCGGGAGGGACCCTCATCTGCCTCGCCAACTGGGAGACGCCATGGGGCGGGAACGGGCTGGAGCGGGTGCAGGGGTGGGTCGCTGCGGCAGCCGCGTCGAGCGGGCCGCTCGACGCCTGGATCGTCGAGCGCGACCGCGTCGCACCGTCGCAGTACGCCGAGACCTGGGCCCGCGACGGCGGAGCACGCCCGGGAACTCCGGCGTTCGAGACGATGCTCGACGCCTGGCTGGAGGACTTCGCCGGCCGCAGCGTCGTGTCGATCGGGCTGGGATCGATCCGCGTGCGGCGCGCCGCGTCCGGATCGGACACCGTGGTCCACGCCGATCAGGCCGTGGGCGCGTATGCGGCGGAGGCGCTCGGCCGAGGGCTCGACGCAGCCTTCGCAGCCGGCGTCGCGGCGAGCCGCATGGACGACGCCGCGGTGCTCGGAGCTCGCTGGATCCTCGATGCGGCGGTCTCGGAGGAGCGCGAGCACGCGCCGGGGGAGGAGGCACCCCGGGCCATCGCGCTCACGACGGACCGCCCGATCGCACGCCGGGTCGCGGCCGATCCGCTCCTTGCCGCAGCGGTCGGCGCGTGCGACGGCGACCTGTCGCTCGTCCAGATCGCAGACGCACTCGCGCAGCTCCTCGAGGTGGACGCCGGCGCGGCGCGCGAGGCGCTCGTCGCCGGAGCGCGGGAGCTCGCCTGGCTCGGAATGTTGCGCCCCTCGGATCGGTAGACTGTTCGGGTGATGCGAACCATAGATCTGCGGGGGAAGTCCCTCTCCCGAGCCGAACTGCTGCAGCTCGTTCCGAGGGCGGCGCTCGGCGCCGACGAGGCCGTGGAGCGGGTCCGCCCGCTGGTCGCTGCCGTCGCCGAGCGCGGCGAGGCCGCGCTGCGCGAGCAGGCGCGCGACTTCGACCGGGTGGAAGGCCATGCCCTGCGCGTCCCGATCGATCGGATCTCGGCGTCGCTCGCGGACTGCCCCGACGAGGTGCGGAACGCCCTCGTCGAGCTCATCGCGCGCCTGCGCCGCGGCTCCGCGGCGCAGGTGCCCGAGGATCGGGTCACCCGGATCGGCGACGGTGCGGAGATCCGCCAGCGCTGGCAGCCCGTGTCGCGCGTCGGACTCTACGCGCCGGGCGGCAAGGCGGCCTACCCGTCCTCGGTCATCATGAACGCCGTGTCCGCGCAGACCGCGGGTGTTCCGGGTCTCGCGCTGGCCTCTCCCGCGCAGGCCGACAACGACGGCCTGCCGCACCCGGCGGTGCTCTGGGCCGCAGCGCTCTGCGGCATCGACGAGGTCTACGCGATCGGCGGGGCGGGCGCCATCGCGGCCTTCGCCCACGGCGTCGACGCGATCGGCCTCGACCCGGTGGATGTGGTCACCGGGCCGGGCAACGTGTTCGTCGCGGCCGCCAAGCGCGTCGTGAGCGGCATCGTCGGCATCGATTCCGAGGCAGGCACGACCGAGATCCTCGTCATCGCGGACGACTCCGCCGACCCCAGGTTCGTCGCCGCCGATCTCATCAGCCAGGCCGAGCACGACGAGGCGGCGGCATCGGTGCTCGTCACCGACTCCGAGGCGTTCGCGGCCCGGGTCCAGCGGGAGGTCGAGCTGCGCGCCTCGCGCACGCGGCACGTCGACCGCGTGGCGACGGCCCTCGCGGGTCCGCAGTCCGCGATCGTGCTCGTCGACGACCTCGCGACGGCGACACGGGTGAGCAACGCCTACGGGCCCGAGCACCTCGAGATCCAGACCGCTGACGACGAGGGGGTACTCGCGGGGATCTCCGATGCCGGGGCGATCTTCCTCGGCGGCTTCACGCCGGTCAGCCTGGGGGACTACCTCGCCGGGTCCAACCACGTGCTGCCGACCGGGGGCACGGCGCGGTTCGCATCGGGGCTGGGCGCGCACACCTTCCTGCGTCCGCAGCAGGTGGTCGTCTACGGCCGCGAGGCGCTCGCCGAGGCAGAGGCTCCGCTCCTCGCACTCGCCGGAGCCGAGGGCCTCCCCGCGCACGGCGAGGCCGTGAGCGCCCGCTTCGAAACGGGGGTCTGATCGTGCACTGCCCGTTCTGCCGACACCCGGACTCGCGCGTGATCGACTCGCGCACTGCCGACGACGGCCTCTCCATTCGCCGCAGGCGCCAGTGCCCGGAGTGCGGACGCCGCTTCACGACGACCGAGACCGCCAGCCTCACGGTGATCAAGCGCTCAGGCGTGGTCGAGCCCTTCAGTCGCGAGAAGGTGATGAGCGGGGTCCGCAAGGCCTGCCAGGGGCGCCCCGTCACCGAGGGAGATCTCGCGGTGCTGGCGCAGCGCGTCGAGGAATCCGTACGATCGACGGGCATCGCGCAGTTCGACGCCAACGAGATCGGGCTCGCCATCCTGCCCCATCTGCGCGACCTCGACGAGGTCGCCTACCTGCGCTTCGCGAGCGTCTACCAGGCATTCGAGTCCCTCGCCGATTTCGACGCGGCCATCGCCGAGTTGCGCGCGCACCCCGGATCCGGCGCCGCGCGCCCGGAATCTTCCCCGCCCGATACCGCTCAGGAGTAACCGCACATGCGTCTCTACCCGACCCTCTTCCAGACCGTGCTGCGACGGATGGATCCCGAGCGCGCGCACCACTGGGCGTTCCGCGTGATCCAGGCGGCGCCGTTCTCCGCCGGACTCGTGCGGCGGTTCTGCGCGCCGGACCCGGCGCTCCGGGTGCGGGCGCTCGGCATCGACTTCCCGAGTCCGTTCGGGCTCGCGGCCGGATTCGACAAGAACGCGGCAGGCATCATCGGTCTCGGCGATCTCGGGTTCGGTCACGTCGAGGTGGGCACGCTGACCCGGCATGCGCAGCCGGGCAACCCGAAGCCGCGGATGTTCCGGCTCGTGGGGGACCGCGGGCTCATCAACCGCATGGGCTTCAACAACGGTGGGTCGGCGGCCGCGGTGCCCCGCATCGAGCGCGCGCGGCTCGTCCGCAGGCGCCCGGTGATCGGGGTGAACATCGGCAAGAGCCGCGTGACCGAGGTCGAGGACGCCGTCGCGGACTACGTCTGGAGCACCGAGCGCCTCGCCCCGATCGCCGACTACCTGGCGGTCAACGTGAGCTCGCCGAACACGCCCGGGCTGCGCGGGCTGCAGGAGCTCGAGATGCTCGAGCCGCTGCTCGCCGCGGTCCGGGACGCCGCGGCGGGAACACCGCTGCTCGTGAAGATCGCCCCCGACATGGGCGACGAGCAGATCGACGGCATCGTCGCGCTCGCGCTCCGGCTCGGACTCGACGGCATCATCGCGACGAACACCACCGTCTCCCGGGAGGGCCTCCGCGCCACGGACGCGGAGATCGAGCGGATGGGGGCCGGCGGGCTGTCCGGGGAGCCGCTGCGCGCCCGGTCCCTCGAGGTGCTGCGCCGGATCCGGGCCGCGGCTCCGGATCCCGGCTTCTGCGTGATCTCGGTCGGCGGGGTCGCGGACGCGCACGACGTGCTCGAGCGGCTGCGCGCGGGCGCCACGCTCGTGCAGGGCTTCACGGCATTCATCTACGAGGGGCCGCTGTGGGCCCGGGACATCAATCGCGGCCTGCTGCGGGCCGGGTGGCGCGCAGCAGGCCGCTCGTAGGGGCCGCGCGGGTCAGGCGGGGCGCTGGCCCCGCTTGACCTGCGGCTTCGGCATGCGGAGCGGGCGGAACTGGAACGCGCGCATCGCGGCGTACCAGCGGAAGCCGGGCTGCACCTTGTCGACGCCGAACTTCGCGCCGAGGATCTTCTTGAGACGCACGCCCAGCAGCACCGCATCGAGCACGGCGAGACCGACGAACGCCCAGATGGCGATGAGGCTCACGACCTGCATCACGCCGGGGATGAAGGTCATGATGAGCACGACGAACATCATCGGGATGAGGAGCTCTCCGACGCTCCACCTGGCATCGACGTAGTCGCGGACGAAGCGCCGCTGCGGACCGCGGTCCCGCGCGGTGAGGTAGCGCTCGTCGCCCTCCATCATGCCGATGCGGGCGCGCTCGCGAGCGCTCGCCTGCTGCCGGCGCTGCTCCTTGAGCACGGCCTTGTCCTTCGAGCCGACGATCGGCCGCGCGTTCGCGGCCTGCGCCTGCTTGCGCGACGGCGTCGGACGCCCCTTGCCCGCCGCCTGGCCCTCGTCGGAGCTCGTCCCGGCCGCGTCCGCAGCGCCCTTCTGTGCCACGCCAATCCCTTCGATACTGCGCTTCGCGCGCGATGAATGCAGCGCCGGCCGCGCCGGCGCTCCACCCAGGGTACAGCGCCGCGCGGTGAACCGGCCGACACGCCCGCCGCGCGATAGACTGGAGGACGATCATCATCACTCGAACGAGGAGGGTACGGATGAGTGCGGACGCCATCGATCCGGGGACCGGAACGGCTGTGCAGGAGCGCGCGCACGGCGTGACGCTGAGCGCCGCCGCGCAGGAGAAGGTGCAGAGCCTGCTGGCGCAGGAGGGCAGGGATGACCTGCGGCTGAGGATCGCGGTGCAGCCCGGGGGCTGCTCCGGCCTCATCTACCAGCTGTTCTTCGACGAGCGGGAGCTCGAGAACGACGCCGTCGTGGAGTTCGACGGGGTCGGTGTGGTGGTGGACGCGATGAGCATCCCCTACCTCGACGGCGCCTCGATCGACTTCGAGGACACGATCCAGAAGCAGGGCTTCACGATCGACAACCCGAACGCGCAGGGCAGCTGCGCATGCGGAGACAGTTTCAGCTGACGGCACGTCGCGCTCCCGAGTTCTCCGACACCCCTCATTGGTTCGGGGAACCCTCAGGATCGCGCTAAGCTGTCAGGGAGTCATCAGCTTCGTCTGCCGTGCGTGCGGACGAGATAACACGTTTCGAAAGGTATGCGGTGCGTTCCAATCGTCGAATGAAGTGGGTCGCGGCCCCGGTAGCGCTGGGTGCTGCAATCCTGCTGGCCGGCTGCACCCCCGAGCAGCAGCGCGGATTCCTCCCCGCGGGATCCGAGGAAGCCACCAACCTCACGAGCGGCATCACCGGTCTCTGGGTGACCTCCTGGATCGTGCTCCTGGCCGTCGGTGTGATCACCTGGGCCCTCATCATCTGGGCCGCGGTGGCCTACCGCCGTCGCAAGGGGCAGACGGGCCTTCCGGTGCAGCTGCGCTACAACATGCCGATCGAGACCTTCTTCACCATCGTCCCGGTGATCCTCGTGCTCGGCTTCTTCGCTTTCACCGCTCAGGAGCAGACGAAGATCGAGGCCCGGTACGAGAACCCCGAGAACGTCGTCGAGGTCATCGGCAAGCGCTGGGCCTGGGACTTCAACTACGTGAACGAAGACGTGTTCTTCCAGGGCGTCCAGGTGCAGACCGACGACGACGGCGAGGCCACCGAGGAGAGCATGCCCGTGCTCTACCTGCCGGTCGACAAGACCACCGAGATCCGCCTCGAGACGCGCGATGTGATCCACTCCTTCTGGGTGGTGGAGTTCCTCTACAAGAAGGACATGATCCCCGGGCAGACGAACTACATGAGCTTCACGCCGACCAAGACCGGCGAGTTCATGGGCAAGTGCGCCGAGCTCTGCGGCGAGTACCACTCGATGATGCTGTTCAAGGTCAAGGTCGTCGAGCAGGACGAGTACGACGCCTACGTCGCCTCGCTGCGCGACGCCGGCAACGAGGGACAGGTCTCGCTCGAGTACAACCCGAACCAGGCCGAGCTCTCCATTGACAACGACAACGCCAAGTCGCAGAACCAGTAACGAGGGATAGCAAGAAGATGAAGAAGGGCAATGTCATCGTTTCGTGGCTGACGTCCACGGACCACAAGGTGATCGGGTACATGTACCTGATCAGCTCCTTCGTATGGTTCCTGATCGGCGGTCTGATGGCCCTCGTGATCCGCGCGCAGCTGTTCGCGCCGGGCCTCGAGGTCGTCGCCACCAAGGAGCAGTACAACCAGCTGTTCACCATGCACGGCACCATCATGCTGCTCATGTTCGCGACGCCGCTCTTCGCCGGCTTCGCCAACGTGATCATGCCGCTCCAGATCGGCGCCCCCGACGTCGCGTTCCCGCGACTCAACGCGTTCGCGTTCTGGCTCTACACCTTCGGATCGCTCATCGCAGTCGGCGGGTTCCTGACCCCCCAGGGTGCGGCATCGTTCGGCTGGTTCGCCTACTCGCCGCTGTCGAGCATGACCTACTCGCCGGGTGTCGGCGGAAACCTCTGGGTGCTCGGCCTCGGCATCTCCGGTTTCGGCACCATCATGGGCGGCGTGAACTTCATCACGACGATCATCACGATGCGCGCTCCCGGCATGACGATGTGGCGCATGTCGGTGTTCACCTGGAACACCCTCATCACGTCGATCCTCGTGCTCCTCGTCTTCCCCGTCCTCGCCGCCGCGATGTTCGGCCTCGCCGCCGACCGCATCTTCGGAGCCCAGATCTACAGCGGTGAGGGCGGTGCCATCCTCTGGCAGCACCTGTTCTGGTTCTTCGGGCACCCCGAGGTCTACATCATCGCCCTGCCGTTCTTCGGCATCGTCTCCGAGGTCTTCCCGGTCTTCAGCCGCAAGCCGATCTTCGGCTACAAGACGCTGATCTACGCGACCATCTCGATCGCCGCGCTGTCGATGACCGTGTGGGCCCACCACATGTACGTCACCGGATCCGTGCTGCTGCCGTTCTTCTCGCTGATGACGATGCTTATCGCGGTCCCGACCGGCGTGAAGATCTTCAACTGGCTCGGAACGATGTGGCGCGGCTCCATCACGTTCGAGACGCCGATGCTGTGGTCGCTCGGCTTCCTCGTCACGTTCGTGTTCGGCGGTCTCACCGGCGTGATCCTGGCGTCGCCCGCGCTCGACTTCCACCTGTCCGACACCTACTTCGTCGTGGCGCACTTCCACTACGTCGTCTTCGGCACGGTCGTGTTCGCGATGTTCGCCGGCTTCTACTTCTGGTGGCCCAAGTGGACCGGCAAGCTGCTCGACGAGCGTCTCGGCAAGATCCACTTCTGGGTCCTGTTCATCGGCTTCCACACGACCTTCCTGGTGCAGCACTGGCTCGGCGTCATGGCGATGCCCCGCCGCTACTACACCTATCTCCCGTCGGACGGCGTCACCTGGGGCAACCAGCTCTCGTCGGTCGGCGCGATGATCCTCGGCGCCTCGATGATCCCGTTCCTCCTGAACGTGTACATCACCGCGCGTCGGGCACCCAAGGTCACGGTCGACGACCCGTGGGGCTACGGCCGTTCCCTCGAGTGGGCGACCTCCTGCCCGCCGCCGCGTCACAACTTCACCTCGATCCCGCGCATCCGCTCGGAGTCCCCGGCGTTCGATCTGCACCACCCCGAGGTCAGCGGCGTGGTCCAGCCCGGTCGCGAGAGCGAGCACGAGCTCGCCGAGAAGAAGTAGCCAGAGGAGCATCGAGACATGAAATCCAACATCGTCATCTTCTGGATCCTGACGGCGTACCTGCTCATCGTCGCGGCGGTCTACGCGGTCTGGAACCATCTGGACGGTCACGACTTCGACTGGCCCGTCACTACGATGATCGCGGTCTCCGCCGGTCTGACATCGTTCATCGCGGTCTATCTGATGCTCGTGCAGCGCAAGCAGGGCGGCGTCCTGGTCGAGGACATCGAGACGAGCGACATCGACGACGGCGATCCCGAGCTGGGCGAGTTCAGCCCGTGGAGCTGGTGGCCGCTCTTCCTCGCCTTCGCCGCGTCCCTCGTGGTCCTCGGCCTGTGCATCGGATTCAACTTCTGGCTCGCGTTCCTCACCGTCCCGCTGGTCGCCATCGCGGTCGTGGGCTGGGTGTACGAGTACTACCGCGGCCACTTCGCCCGATAGGCTGCTGACGTGAGCATTTCGATTCGGCGCGGCCAGAGCGAGGACGCGTCCGCGCTCTTCGCCCTGGCCCTCCAGTTCCAGACGGGGCGCGAGCCCATCACTCGCGACGAGTTCCTTGTCGCGCTCGACAACGTGCTGCGTCGTCGGGATCAGGAGGCGAACGTGCTCTTCGTCGCCGAGAACGATGGCCGCATCGTCGGCTACTCCCTGATGACCGTCTCCCGTCTGCTCCACGCGCCGGGTCTCACCGCCCATCTGCAGGAGATCGTCGTCGACGAGGAGTCGCGGGGATCCGGCGTCGGCGATCGTCTGATGCAGGCGAATGAGCACTACTGCATGGGGCGCGGAGTACGTCAGCTCTCGGCCTCGACGGCGCGCATCGGCAAGTTCTACGACCACCGTGGGTTCGAGGTCGTGGGTCAGCACTACCGCAAGGTCCTCGACCTGCGATAGTGAGCGCACCCGAACGTGCTCGCTCGCGGCGCAGGCCGGGCGAGAACCGTGAACGCCTGCTGGAGGCCGGACTCATCGAGTTCGGCCTCTTCGGCTATTCCGGCGCTTCGACGGCGGGCATCGCCGCGCGCGCCGAGGTGCCGCAGCCGCACGTCTACGCGAACTTCGCCTCCAAACGGGAGCTCTTCCTCGCGTGCGTGGTGCGTGCTTGCGAGACGATCGAGCGCGCGCTCGAAGCGCCGAGCCCGGTCGACGATGCTTCCGCGGTCGGGCGTGCGCGTGCTGGAGCGGACGCACCGACCGGGCCGATCGACGGGGAGCTCGTCGTGGTTGCTCTCGAGGAACCTGCCCTCGTCGTGCTCCAGGCCTGCGCCGCGGTGCGCGACGCGGATCTGCGCCCCGATCTCGCGCCGCTGTTGCTGGCGCTGCGGCGGCGTGCGGGGGATCTCGGCTTCGCGGAGCTGCTCACCGCGGCGGCGGATGCGCAACTGACGGACTCCGCGTAGTCTCGGCCGTCGGCGCAAGCTGTACCCGGCGAGCTGCCGGTTCCGGCGCGCCCGGGCCGGCATCGTCCTGATGCGACGGCGTCGACCGGTGCGCCGCCACGGAGCGCTCGGCGATCAGCGACGTGACGCGGAGAGCGACGCCACGGCCCGCTCACCCGGCTCGCGGCGCTCCTCGAGGTCGACGATCTCGAAGCCGGCGGCCTCGAGCTCGCCGGCGAGGGCGTGGGGCGGCCAGAACCATGCGGGGGCGACCGCGTGGTCGAAGCGCTTCAGCTCCTCGCCGCTGAAGAAGCCCACGAGAAGCCGCCCGCCGACTGCCAGCACGCGCGCGATCTCGTCGAGGAGCGGTGGGAGGTCGCGCGGCGGCGTATGGATCAGGGAGAACCAGGCGAGGACCCCCTCCAGAGCCCCGCTCTCGTAGTGCAGGGAGCGAGCGTCGCCGACCTCGAAGTCGACATCGGGGAACTCGCGTCTCGCGGACGCGATGAACGCGGGGGAGAGGTCGATCCCCGACACCTGGAGCCCGGCGCGCTGGAGCGCATCCGTCCAGTGGCCCGGCCCGCACCCGAGATCCAGGTAGCCCGCTCGAGGTGCCCTCTCGGGAGGTTCCGCACTCACCGCCGCGTCGTTTGCCGGCCCGGACGCCCACTCGAGGATCCTGCGCCGGTCGTCGACGTGCATCAGGTCCACGCGGCCGAGGAGCTCGATGTAGCGGTCGCTCATGCGGTCATAGGACTCTCGGACAGGGGCGACGGGATCGACGGGCATGTCTGCCACTCTACCCGCGCTTCGAGGCGGGCCTCGCTCTTCGACGGCGGGACCCAGCCCGATCCGGGACGAGGGGCCCGCTGTTGTCGGAGACCGGGAGCGAAGCGGCGCGAATCCCGGTGCCAATGCCCTTCCGGTGTCAGAGGTCTTCCGAGAACTGCGCCAGACGCGCACCGATGCACCGGACCGGCGACACGCTGAAGGGCCCCGCAGGTACTCACCTGCGGGGCCCTTCAGTGCGCGGACGGTGCTCCGGGTCAGTGACCCGAGTGGTGGCCGTCCTCGATCTCGCGCTGCGTCGGGGGAGCAATGCGGTCCTCGAAGAACCAGCGGCTGAACCCGGCGCGAAGGCGCTTGCCGAAGGAGATGCGTCCGTTGTCATCGGGGCGCAGCATGAGCGGTGCGTAATCGTGGTAGCTCACGAGCTGCCACGACTCGTACGCGTCGAGCGGCTTATGCACCTCGATGAACTCGCCGCCGGGGAGGCGGACGATGCGACCGGACTCGTATCCGTGCAGAGCGATGGAGCGATCCTTCTTCTGCAGGGCGAGGCAGATGCGCTTCGCGATCTGGTAGGCGATGATCGGGCCGAGGATCAGCAGGAGCTGCAGGGCGTGGATCACACCTTCCATGGAGAGCTGGAAGTGCGTCGCCATGAGGTCGGAGCTCGCGCCGGCCCACATGACCGCGTAGAACGTGACGCCGGCGGCACCGATCGCGGTGCGCGTGGGGGCGTTGCGGGGGCGGTCGAGCAGGTGATGCTCGCGCTTGTCGCCGGTGACCCAGGCCTCGATGAAGGGGTAGATCATGACGATCACGATGAAGACGCCGATCACGATCAGCGGCAGCAGCATGTTGAACGACCAGGTGTAGCCGAACCACTCGGCCTCGAGCCCCGGGGGAACGAGACGCAGCATGCCGTCGGCGAAGCCGATGTACCAGTCGGGCTGAGTGCCGGCGGACACCGGGGACGGGTCGTACGGACCGTAGTTCCAGATCGGGTTGATGCCGACGAGCGATGCGATGAGCACGATGACGCCGAACACGATGAAGAAGAAGCCACCGGCCTTCGCCGCGTACACGGGGAGCACGGGGAAGCCGACCACGTTGCCCTGGGTCTTGCCCGGGCCGGGGTACTGCGTGTGCTTGTGGATGACCACGAACGCCAGGTGGAGCGCGACGAACAGGATCACCATCGCGGGCAGCAGCATGATGTGCAGCATGTACAGGCGTCCGACGATGTCGGTGCCCGGGAACTCGCCTCCGAAGAAGAAGAACGACAGGTACGTGCCGATGACCGGGATCGCCTTGATGATGCCGTCGATGATGCGGAGACCGTTGCCGGAGAGCACGTCATCGGGGAGGGAGTAGCCGGTGAAGCCCTCCGCCATCGCCAGGATGAAGAGCACGAAACCGATCACCCAGTTGAGCTCGCGCGGCTTGCGGAATGCACCGGTGAAGAAGATGCGGAGCATGTGCAGGCCGATGGAGGCCACGAACAGCAGGGCCGCCCAGTGGTGGACGTGGCGCATGAGCAGGCCGCCGCGCACCGAGAAGGAGATGTCGAGGGTCGAGGCCATGGCGGCCGACATCTCGATGCCCTTCATCGGGACGTAGGGACCGCTGTAGTGGGTCTCGACCATCGACGCCTGGAAGAACAGGGTCAGGAAGGTGCCCGACAGGAGGATGACGACGAAGCTGTAGAGCGCGACCTCGCCGAGCAGGAAGGACCAGTGGTCGGGGAAGACCTTGCGGCCGAACTCCTTGACCGCGACACCGATCTTGGTGCGCTCGTCGATGTAGTTCGCCGCAGCTGCGGTGAAACGGCTGGAGCCGCTCTGGGCGGACGAATCGGAATTGGTGCTGCTCACTTGAGGCGCTCCCAGAAGCTCGGGCCGACAGGTTCATGGAAGTCGCTCTGCGCGACCAGGTAGCCCTCGTCATCGACGGTGATGGGCAGCTGGGGCAGCGGGCGCTTCGCGGGTCCGAAGATGACCTTGGCGTGCTCGGACACGTCGAACTGCGACTGGTGGCAGGGGCACAGCAGGTGGTGCGTGTGCTGCTCGTACAGTGCGACGGGGCAGCCGACGTGCGTGCACACCTTCGAGTACGCCACGATGCCGTTGTACGACCAGTCCTTGCGCTCGGGAAGCTCGTTGAGCTCCGACTGATCGAGGCGCATCAGCAGGACGATGGCCTTGGCCTTCGCGTCGAGCAGGTTCTCGCTGCCGCCGCGCTCGTCGAGGCTGAGCTTCGCGAAGTCCTCGTGGTTGAGCGTCTCCGGAATGACGTGGAAGGCGGAGCCGATCGTGACCTCGCTGGCCTTGATCGGGACGCCGGAGGGGTCGCGCGCGAGTCGGACGCCCTGGTCCCACATCGTGTGCTTCAGCAGCTGGACCGCGTCGCGATCCTGCGGAGCGAGGCCGCGGAGCAGCGTCACACCGGGCAGGGGGAACGCGATGAGTGCGCCGATGAGGCTGTTGCGCACCAGCGAGCGGCGGGAGAAGCCCGACTCCTGGTCCGCGAGCTCGAACACCTCGGCCGAGGCCTCACGGGTGGGCTCGTCGCTGGGGACCGGGTGGCGCTCGTCGATCGACTCGTGGTCGGCCATGATGGCCTTGCCCCAGTGGACCGCACCGATGCCGACGGCGAGCAGCGCGAGCGCCATGCCCAGTCCGACGAACATCGTGTGGAGGCGGATCGCCATCAGCTCGCCCGACTCGATCGGGAAGAACATGTAGGCGAGCACCGCTCCCAGGCTGCCGGCGATCGAGATGTAGAACAGCGAGTAGACGGTGCGCTCGGCGCGCTTCTCCTTCTTGCCGTCCAGGTCCGTCACACGCTTGCGATGCGGGGGAAGGCCCGGATTCTGCACCGCATCGTGCGCGACTACGGCGGTTCCAGCCGAGATCGTGCTCGAGCTGTGGCTCTGGGCGGCGACAACGGCGCTATCTCCGCCGTTGTTCTGCGCTTCCTCTGCCATGTTGCTCCTTGATTCCTGACTCATGAATTCGTTGCGTGCGATCGAACTAGTTCGACTTCGCGGTCACCCACACGGTGAGGCCGACGATGGCGCCGAGGCCGATCACCCAGATGAAGAGACCCTCGGCCACGGGGCCGATCGAGCCGAGCGTGAGACCGCCGACCGCGGGCTTGTTCTCGATGTACTTGAGGTACGAGATGATGTCGGCCTTCTCCTGCGGAGTGATGTTCGCATCGCTGAAGACGGGCATGTTCTGCGGGCCGGTGATCATGGCCTCGTAGATGTGCGTCGGCTCGACACCGGTGAGCTTCGGAGCGAACTTGCCCTCGGTCAGCGCGCCACCTGCGGCGGCCACGTTGTGGCACATCGCGCAGTTGATGCGGAAGAGCGTCGCGCCTCGTGCAACGCCCTCGTCATCGCTGTCGGCCTGAAGGTACTGCGACTCGGGAAGCGCGGGCCCCGGTGCGAGCGACGCGACGTACGCCGCCATCTGCAGGGTCTGCTCCTCGGAGAACTGCTGCGGCTTGACCATGCCCTGCGGGCCCTGGAAGGCGAGGGGCATGCGGCCGGTGCCGACCTGGAAGTTCACGGAAGCGGCGCCGACGCCGATGAGCGAGGGGCCGTCGTCGGTGCCCTGGGCGCCGGCGCCGTGGCAGGTGGCGCAGTTGGCGCCGAACAGCTTCTCGCCGGCCTCGATGGTCGCGGGGGACTCGAGGTCGATCTCAGCGGTTGCGGAGGTCTGGCTGAAGCCGGTGTAGGCGGCTCCGGTCACGAGGAGGCCGACGGCGACCAGCGCAGCGGTCGCGAGCGGGTGTCGCCGTCCGGTCTTGCGGACGTTCTTCTGGGGGCGAGCCATGGTGCCGATTTCTCCTGACCCTATTTGAGGACGTAGATGATGATGAACAGGATGATCCACACGATGTCGACGAAGTGCCAGTAGTAGGACACGACGATCGCGGTGGTCTCTTCCTTATGCGTGAAGTTCTTCACCGCGTAGATGCGGCCGATGACCAGGAGGAAGGCGACGAGGCCGAGCGACACGTGGATGCCGTGGAAGCCGGTGGTCATGTAGAACGCGGAACCGTACGGGTCGGAGAACAGCGAGATGCCTTCGGAGACGAAGGTCGCGTACTCGAACGCCTGGCCCGCGACGAAGATCGCGCCCATGAAGAAGGTGAGGTAGAACCACTCGACGGTTCCCCAGTTCTTGATGCCCTTGCCGGTGCGTCGCGGCTGCATGCGCTCCGCCGCGAAGACGCCGGCCTGCGCGGTGAAGGAGGAGGCGACCAGGATCAACGTGTTGATCAGCGCGAAGGTGAAGTTGTGCTTCTCGGTCTGCTCTGCCCACAGCTCCGGGTTCATGGCCCGGAGGGTGAAGTAGATCGCGAACAGGCCCGCGAAGAACATGACCTCGCTGCCGAGCCACACGATCGTGCCGACGGCGACGATATTCGGTCGCTTCACCGTGGGCACGGCTGACTTGGTATTCATAGTGGTCGTTGTCACCCCTCCATTATGGCTGAAAGTTTGGTGTGTGAATTCACACCCGTGCGGCGCGCCGAACTTTCTGCGAGATTCCCGACAAGCCTATCGCCTGCGGAGGGGTGTTCGCGCACGTGCGCGGCGCGGAATTCATCCGATGAAGTGGGCGTTTCTGCCCCTGATCGCAAGGGATTGCGGGTCGGCCGCCGGGCGTGCGTCGCCGGGCGCTCGATAGGATATCGGCATGATCGATGAGCGCACCTGGCCGACCGTGCTGACCACCCTCCTCGAGCGCGAGGACCTGAGCGTCTCGCAGGCCGAATGGGCCATGTCCCGCTTCATGACGGGGGAGGCGAGCGGCGCTCAGATCGGGGCGTTCCTGGTGGCGCTGAACGCCAAGGGCGCGACGGTCGACGAGGTCATCGGCTTCCGGGACGCGATCCTCGCCGAGGCGGCGCCGCTCTCGCTCCCGGCGATGTCGCTCGACATCGTCGGCACCGGCGGCGACCGGTTCGGTACGGTCAACGTCTCGACGATGGCCTCGATCACCGCAGCGGCAGCCGGCGCTCCCGTCGTGAAGCACGGCAACCGCGCGGCGAGCAGCCTCTCGGGCTCGTCGGACGTGCTCGGCGCGCTCGGCATCGACCTCTCGCTGGACGCGGACCAGCTGGCGCGCGCCTTCGATCGCGCGGGCATCGCGTTCGTGCACGCGGCCCGCTTCCTCCCGGGGTTCCGCCATGTCGCCGCCGCGCGCGGTGAGCTCGGGATCCCGACGGTCTTCAACTTCCTCGGCCCGCTCTGCAATCCCGTGCGACCCGAGGCGTCCGCCGTCGGCGTGGCGGATATCGAACGGGTTCCGATCTTCGTCGGAGTGTTCCGCCTGCGCGGTGCATCCGCGCTGGTCTTCCGGGGCGACGACGGTCTCGACGAGCTGACGACGACGGGGCACTCGCGTCTCTGGGAAGTCAGCAGGGGCGGGCTCACCGAGCACGACATCGATCCGCGGGATCTCGGTCTGCCGCGGGCATCGATCCGGGATCTCGTCGGCGGGACCCCCGAGGAGAACGCCGCCGTGGTGCACCGCGTCATGCAGGGGGAGCGCGGCCCCGTGCGCGACATCGTCCTGCTGAACGCGGCAGCCGGCCTCGTGGCGTACGACCTGGCGGCATCCCCCGAGACCGCGGAGCGCGCGCTGCTCGAGCGGCTCGGCGAGAAGATCGAGGTCGCAGCCGGGGCCATCGACTCCGGCAGCGCCGCTGCGAAGCTGGCCGCCTGGGCCGAGAGCACGCAGGAGGCCGCGGAGACGTCCGCCCCCTAGCGGGGCATGCGGCCGCAGGCCGCCGCGTCCGCGGCCGGCCGGCTCAGCCGTTCCGGTGCTGCTTCAGCGCTTCGACGACGTCGGGACGCGAGCCGGTCGGGTCGACGTATTCGGAAGGCTTCGTGCTCTCGTCGTCCTTGTCCATCGCGCTGTACTTCGCGAGGAACGGCATCGGGTCGACGGGTGTGTCGTCCACGCGGATCGCCATGTGGAGGTGCGCGCCGAATGCCATGCCAGTCGCTCCGACCTCGCCGACCTTCTCGCCCATCTTGACCGTGTCGCCGACCTTGATCGAGTGGGAGCCGTCGACCATATGGCAGTAGCGGCTGGTGACGGTGTTCCCGTCGATCTCGTGCTCGAGCTTCAGTCCGAAGCCGCAGCCGTCACTCGCGAAGCCCGCCTCGAGGGCCGTGCCGTCGGCGATCGCCTGGATGGGGGTGCCCTGCGCCGCCGCGAAGTCCTGTGCGTCGTGGAACTGTTCGACCGGTGCGGTGCGGTAGCCGAACGGGTCGGTGAGCATCACCGGGCGTGCGAACGGATAGTTCACGAGTGCTTCGGGGCGGAACGTGTACGCGGCCCGCACGGACTGCTCCGTCGAGACTGCGGTGATGTCCGTGAATGAGGCGGGCAGGTCGCTCGTCGAGACCTCGGAGAAGAGGCGCTGCTGGGCCGCAGCTCCCGGGGTCTCGGCGGCGGAGTTCGTCGCATCCAGCAGGGGCACCGCCGCGGCGAGGACGAGCCCGCAGACGCTCGCAGCCGCTGCGGTCGCCGCCACGCGCCTGCGCAGCGGGACCGGGGTGCGGGCGGCCGGGGGAGCGGCCGACGGCGCGGTGGCGGGAACGTGCTCCCGGACGGGGGAGCTGACGAACCGCGGGGTCTCGGAGCCGGAGTCGGCGGCGGCCGCACCGCGCATCTCCGCACTGGGGCGCTGCGGCTCCGCGGCCGGTCCGCTGCTTTGCCGCTGCTCGCGAAGCGAGCGTCGCGACGGGTAGGCGGGCTGGTCGCTGGCAGGTGTCTCGGGCATACAGGCTTTCGGTCGAGGATGGCGACCGAATCGGACGCGGCGAAATATAACGAATAGGTTACAGGCCCGGATCGGAAAAATCCAGGCTCGGTCGTCGGGGGAGCGTCACGCGTCGCGGATCCAGTCGAGCACGATACGCGCCACGGGTTCGCCTGAGCTGATCAGCGCCTCGTGCCCGCGGTCGGGAATCTGCTGCATCTCCGCGCGGGGGAGCAGCCCGCACATCCGAACCGCCCACCCGCGTGGGCTGACCCGGTCGCGAGCGCCTCGCAGGACCAGCGCGGGCTGTTCGATCCGGGGCAGCGCGTCCTCCAGGCGGTGTGCGAGCATCAGTCTCAGCTGCTTCGCGAACCAGCGCGGCCCCGCCTGGAGATAGGTTCGCGTGGAGCGGGTGAGCACGGAGCGCGGTTCGCCCTCGGAGATGTCCTGGATCATGCGCAGGCCCTGGAGCCAGAGGCTTCGTTCGGATGGATTCACCGATGCGGCGATGAGCACGACCCGGTCGACGAGCTCCGGGTGGCGCGCCGCGAGCTCCGCGACCACCTGGGCGCCCATCGAGTGCCCGACGGCGGTGAGCGGTGCGACACCGGCCTCGGTGATCGCCGCGGCGAGCAGGTCGGCGATCTCGGGGATCGAGAGCGCGATGGCGGGCTCCGGGCAGGAGCCGAATCCGGGAAGGTCGACGGCGAGGACGTCGGCGTCCGCCGCGATCTCGCCGATGAACCGGTCGTAGACGCTGTGGCCGAGCCCGATCCCGTGCACGAGCAGGAGTCGCGGTGCGCCCGGACGCTCCCAGCGGAAGCAGTGGATCGCCGTGTCGCCGTCGAGGAACCGGGATTCTCGGGGCGGCGCGGGCGGGTGCGCGGCGTTCATCCGCGCGCGGCGCGGATGAACGCCGCCACGAGCTCCGGGTCCTTGACGCCGGGGGAGGACTCCACGCCGCTCGAGACGTCGACTCCGCCCGGCGCGACCTCGGCGACGGCGGCACCGACGTTGCCTGGGTGAAGGCCGCCCGCGAGCAGCCAGTCGTCGCCGAGCCGTCGACGCGCGGCGGTTCCCGGGCCGATGATCCCGAGGTCCCAGGCCGTGCCGGAGCCGGGGGTGGAGCCGTCGAGCAGCAGGCGCTCCTCGCCGCGGTCGCCGGCCGCGAGATCGGGATCGTGTTCGATCGACGTCGCGCGCCACACGCGCGGCAGGATCGCCCGTGCGGCGTCGAAATCGTCTCGGGAATAGCCGCCGTGCAGTTGGAGCACGTCGAACCCGAGCCGTGCCGCGATCGCCGCGGCCTCGGCGGCGGGCAGCGTGTTGACGACGAGCACGAGGTCGATGTCCGGAGCCTCGGCGCGGATCGCCGAGACGACCTCGCGCGCATCGGCGTCGCTCGCGTGCCGCGGCGACGCCGGGCTCATGACGACGCCGATGGCGTCGGCGCCGTGGCGCGCCGCGTGCAGCGCGATGCCCGCGTCGCGCAGGCCGCAGATCTTCACGTACATGCGATCCAGTCTACGAGCAGGGGGCGTGCGCGCGAGGCGAGCTGACATAATATAGATTATCGTGCACGCTGTGGAGCGGGGTGGAGAGCGGGTGAGGTGTCAGGCAAGTCGGGTTTCGGGTGGGTTGCGTGCACGATAATCGCTCGGGTGCTCGGGTGCTCGGGTGCTCGGGTGCTCGGGTGCTCGGGTGCTCGGGTGCTCGGGTGCTCGGGTGCTCGAGCGCCTGCCGGATATATGCGATCGGCCAGACATATGCCGTTGCACCGTGGGATGAGCATATGTCTGGCCGATCGCATACATCCGGCAGAGCCACGCCCGCAGCGGTGGCTTCAGGGCGATCATCGTTCGACAGGTGCGGGAAGGCCGCAGCCGAACCCTACGGCTGACCGAAACTCAGCCGGAACAGCGTTCGCGCCGAGAGCATGCCCGCCGCGATGCAGCCGAACTGGCCGGCGCTCAGCATGAGCGGCGCGCTGCCCTGCCCTGCGGCGAGGGCCGCGAGCACGAGGGCCGCCGCGACGAATGCCCAGCCGAGCACGACCAGACCGATCGAGGCGGTGCGGGCGAGCGCTGCGCTCCCCCGGGATCGGGCGGGCCGGATGAGGCATGCGAGCGCGAACGCGGCGGTGCCCAGTGAGATCCCGCCGAGCACGTCGCTCGGACGGTGCCACCCGTACGCGAGCAGCTGCCAGCCGACCGCGGAGAGGAGCACCGCTCCCCCGAGCGCGACGAAGGCGCGCGTGCGGGTCGGGACCGCCCAGATCAACGCCGCCGTCAGCACCGCGAACACGGTCATATGCCCGCTCGGGAACGTGTTGGGCGCGTCGAGTTCGAAGAGCTCGGGGCGCGAGAGCAGACGGAGCTTCAGCAGTTGGGACGCCGCGATCGCGAGCGCAGGCACGATGGTGACCACGAGCGCGCGCTTGATGCCGTGGGCGAAGAATGCGATCGCGCCGACCGCGAGCAGCGCGACCGCGACCGACGGGATCGAGACGAGGTTCAGCGGCGGGGGCGGCGAGGTCGTGAAGTCCGCGGCCTCGAGCACGCTGTCCTCGGCGCGCTGGCCGAGCGCGTTCTGGACGCCGAGCAGGTACGACCCGGCGCCCACCGCTCCCCAGAAGAGCAGCGACCAGAGTGCCATCGGGCGCCCGCCGTGGCGGAGCTCGATCACGCGCCCACCCGGCCGTCTGCGGTGCGCACCGCCCACAGCGCGAGCGCCGCGGCGGTCGAGACGTTCAGCGAGTCGACCCCGTGCTCCATCGGGATCACGACGGACGTCGTCGCAGAGGCCAGTGCGCGCCGGCTGAGGCCGGTGCCCTCGGTGCCGAACATCAGGGCCAGTCGCTCGGGAAGGCGGTCGACGTACTCGGCGAGATCCTGTGCATCGTCGCGCAGTGCGAATGCGGCGAGCTCGAATCCCTCGTCGCGCAGCATCGGACCGGCCTCGCGCCATTCGGGAAGCCGCGCCCACGGCACCTGCAGCACCGCGCCCATGCTCACGCGCACGGCGCGGCGGTAGAGCGGGTCCGCGCACGCGGGCGACAGCAGCACCGCGTCGGCTCCGAGCGCCGCGACGGAGCGGAAGATCGCGCCCACGTTCGTGTGGTCGGCCAGGTCCTCGAGCACGACGACCCGCCGCGACGCGCGCAGCAGCTCGACCGGATCCCGCGGCGCGGGGCGGTGCATCGAGGCGAGCGCCCCGCGGTGCAGATGGAACCCCGTCAGACGCTCGAGCTGCGCGGAATCCCCCACGTAGACGGGCGCTTCGGGGTGCGCCGCCAGCAGCGGTTCGAGTTTCGGCAGCCACTCCTCGAGCAGCAGCACGGAGCGCGGACGGTGCCCGGCGCCCAGCGCGCGCTCGATCACCTTCGGCGACTCGGCGAGATAGAGCCCCTGCTCCGGCTCGAGCACGCGTCGGAGCGCGACGTCGGTCAGGCGGGTGTAGTCGGCGAGCTCGGGCAGGTCGAGGTCGTCGATCCGGATCGTCCTCACGCCGCGACCTCCTCGGACCTGGCGCGCGAGGCGCCTTCCGGGCGCGGGTCGGTGACGAACTCCGAGATGCAGGCGACCGCGTCTGGCACTGCCTCGTAATGGACGAGGTGACCGACGCCCGGGACGATCCGGAGCCGGGAGTCGAGGAGGCGATGGTGCAGGTCGAGCTGACGCTCCAGTGGCGTGATGTCGTCGCGATCCCCCGCGATCAGCAGCACGGGCATGTCGAACGTCGGCGCGTACTCGACCACGGTGTGCGACACCGATGCGCGGAACGCCTGCAGGAGGGTCGAGGCATCGGAGAACACGCTGAAGTAGCTCGCGTGCTGGCCGTGGATCCATGACCGCAGTTCAGGATCGCCGGTCTTCGCCATCACCTCGCTCATGACGCGCACGATGAGTGGATTGCCGAGCAGCGCGCGGGCCGAGCGCTCCGGCAGCAGGTCCGCGGCGCGGTAGTAGCCGATCGCGAGCCGCGTGAGCGCGGCTTGCGGCCCCTCGAGCGCGGGCGCCGAGATGGGGTTGACGAGGATCGTCCGCGCGGGCGCGAGACCGCCCGCGATGGCGTTCGCGACGACGAGCGAGCCGAACGAATGCCCGAGCACTGCGAAGCCTTCTGGCTCGATGCCCGCGGCGAACGCGCGCAGCCACTCGCCGTAGAGGTCGAGATCGTGCGTGCGGCCAGGGATCGCCGGGCTCGCGCCGAATCCGGGAAGGTCCGGAACGATCGCGCGCACGCCGGGCAGCGCAGCTGCGAGGCTCTCGGCGATCCCCTGCAGGCCGTGATGGTCCCCGCGGAAACCATGGACGAGGATCAGCGGACGCCCGTCGGGGTCCCCGAACGCCCAGGCGCGGGTCTCGGTGCCGAGGGTCGGCACGAGGAGGTCCGGTGCGATGGAGTGCGGCGCGGGTGCAGGAGTCACATCGAAGATCCTATGCGGGCGGGCTGGCAGGCGGCTGCGCCGCGCTCCGCCCGTTCCGGGAAGTCGGGCCGCACACCGCCACTCGGTACCATCGAGAGACGACGAAAGGACCGCTGTGACCGCTCCCCTCCCCCTCTGGGCCTCCGGGCTCGCGGTGTTCGACACCGAGACCACGGGCATCGACACCTCGAGCTCCCGCATCGTGAGCGCGACGATCGCGCTGCTCGGCCCGGCCGGCGAGGTCGTCGAGCGCTACGACTGGCTGCTCGATCCGGGGGTCGAGATCCCCGAACCGGCGATCCGCGTCCACGGGATCACCACCGAGATCGCCCGCGCGAGCGGGATCGACGCGGCGGTCGGCGTACGCCAGATCGTGGATCAACTGCTCGAGATGATCGAGCGCGGCTTCCCCATCGTCGCCTACAACGCGCCGTACGACCTGACGCTGCTCGCGGCGGAGGCCGCCAGGCACGGCGTGCCGCTGCCCGAGACGCTCTCCCCCGTCATCGACCCGCTGCTCCTCGACAAGCAGTTCGACCGGTACCGCAAGGGGAAGCGCACGCTCGAGCTCGTCGCGGCGCACCACGGGGTGGACCTGGGCAACGCCCACGACGCGGGTGACGATGCGATCGCCGCGGGCCGGGTGCTCCAGCGGATCGCCGTGAAGTACGCCGACGTGATCCCCGGCGAGCTCGACGAGCTGCACCGCGCCCAGATCGCGTGGGCCGCCGCGCAGGCCGCGGACTTCCAGAGCTACATGCGCCGCGTGCGCGATCCCTCCTTCGTGGCCGACGGCCGCTGGCCGGTGCGCCGCTGACGGCGCGTCCGAGCGCCGGGCCGCGCCGCGGAAACGCGAAACGGGGCGGGACCGTTCGGTCCCGCCCCGTTTCGGCGTTGCAGGGTCGTGCTTACGCGCCGAAGCCCTTGAAGCGCTGGTTGAACTTCTCGACGCGACCGGCCGAGTCCATGATGCGCTGCTTGCCCGTGTAGAACGGGTGCGATGCGCTCGAGATCTCGACGTCGATGACGGGGTAGGTCTCACCGTCCAGCTCGATGGTCTTCTCGCTGGTGAGCGTCGAACGGGTGAGGAAGGTCTCGCCCGAAGCCAGATCGCGGAACACGATGGCGTTGTACTCGGGGTGGATGTCGGTCTTCATGAGTGTTCCTTAATGTGCCTGGGGGTGAGCGTGTAGCAGCACGCTCTGAGGACTTGGGATCGGCGGCATTCGCCGCACCAAGGATCTACTTTACCAGCAAACCGAGATTCCGGGGACCGTGCCGCGCCGGGACCGGAACGGGTCAGGGGCGAGCGACCGCGGCGTAGCGGCCGTCGCGCACCGACAGTTCGAACGGCATGCCGAACGTCGCCTCGAGGTTCTCGGCCGTCAGCGTCTCGGCGATGGGGCCTGCCGCCTGCATCCGTCCGTCGCGGATCAGGAGCGCGTGGGTGAATCCCGGCGGCACCTCCTCGACGTGGTGGGTGACCATCACCATCGCCGGAGAGTATGGCGAGCGGGCGAATCCCGAGAGCATCTGCAGCAGCCGCTCGCGCGCGCCGAGGTCGAGGCTGGCGCTCGGCTCGTCGAGGAGCAGCATCTCGGGATCGGTCATCACGGCGCGTGCGATCATGGCGCGCTTGCGCTCCCCGTCGCTGAGGGTGCCGAAGCGGTGATCTGCGAGCGCGCCGAGATCCCACTCGTCCAGGATGCGCTCGGCCTGGCGCACGTCGATCGAGTCGTAGTGCTCGTTCCAGCGGCCCTCCACCGAGTAGGCGGCGGTGAGCACGACATCGCGGACGAGCTCGCTCGCGGGGATGCGCCTGGCGCCGGCGGAGGAGACGAAGCCGATCCGGTTGCGCAGCTCGAACACGTCGACGCGCCCGAGTCGCCGGTCGAGCACGTCGACGGTGCCGCGGGTCGGGAAGTCGTTCGCCGTGGCGAGCTTCATGAGCGAGGTCTTGCCTGCGCCGTTGGGGCCGAGGATCACCCACCGCTCCGAATCTTCGACGGCCCAGTCGATTCCATCGAGAATCGCTCGGCCGTCGCGCACGTATGAGACATCGGCGAGGCGCAGCACATTGACCATGCGTGCCAGCCTATCCTGGGAGGCGTGAACTCCGCCGCCAGCACGCGCCCGCTCGTCGTCCTCGATTGCGACTCCACCACCATCCAGGACGAGGTGATCGAGCTGATCGCCGACACCGCCGGGACCCGCGAGCAGGTCGCCGAGGTCACGGAACGCGCCATGCGCGGCGAGCTCGACTTCGCGGAGAGCCTCCGCGAGCGCGTCGCGACGCTCGCGGGCACGCCCGAGTCGGTGTTCGCCGAGACGGTCGGCAGGATCCGGCTCACGCCGGGCATCCGGGAGCTCATCGCGGCGGTGCACGAGCGCGGCGGCCGGGTCGGCGTGGTCTCGGGCGGGTTCCACGAGGTGCTGGATCCGCTCGCGGAGGACCTCGGACTCGACTACCGCCGGGCGAACCGGCTCGAGGTCGCCGACGGCGCGCTCACGGGGCGGACGGTCGGCCCGATCATCGACGCCTCCGCGAAGGCCGCGGCGCTGCGCGAGTGGGCCGCCGAGAGCGGGATCCCGCTCTCGGCGACGGTCGCGGTCGGAGACGGCGCGAACGACCTCGAGATGATGGCCGTTGCGGCGCTCGGCGTCGCGTTCAACGGCAAGCCCGTCGTGCGGGAGCGCGCCGACGTGTCGATCGAGGACGACCTCGCCTTCGTGATCCCGATGCTCGATCGGCTCTGAGCCCGGGCCGTGACCGTGCCGGCGCCCGGTCCGCGGGTACTCTAGAAGTCGTTGAGCTTCTCGGTGCCCGCGGGGATCACGCCGTCGTCGAGGAGCGACTCCCCGAGCCGCTTGAGCGCCGTGAGGGCCACGTTCTGCGGCATCGGTCCGTAGGAGATCCGGGCGATGCCGAGCGCCTCGTACTCCGCGGCGGAGAGCGCACCGGGCAGTCCGATGACGCTGACGCGCCGATCGCCGATCCCCTCCACCAGCGTGCGCGCCTCGTCGGCATCGATGACACCGGGCACGAACACGCACGCGGCGCCGGCCTCGAGGTACGCGCGCCCGCGCTGGATCGCATCGGCCAGGCTCGCATCGCGCGATCGGTCGCCGCCGCGCACGAGGGCGTCGGTGCGCGCGTTGAGCACGAAGGAGACCTCGGCGCGCTCGCCCGCCTCGATCGCCGCGCGCATGACCGCCACGGACTCGTCGATCGGGCGCAGGCGGTCTTCGATGTTCGCGCCGGAGACGCCGACCTCGATCGCGCGTCGCACGGTCTCCCCCGCGTCCTCGTATCCACCGTCGAGATCGGCGGTGACCGGCAGGCTCGTCGCACGCACGATGCGCTCGATCGCGGCGATCATGAGGTCGAGCGGGATCTGCTCGCCGTCGGCGTAGCCGTGGCTCGCGGCGATCGCGTGCCCCGCCGTCGCGATCGCGCGCGTGCCGGGCAGCTCGGAGACGACGCGCGCGCTCACCGGGTCCCAGACGTTCACGACGCGGAGGATCTCCGGGGCGGCGTACAGCTCCGCGAGGGTCTGCGCGTCGACGGCGACGCGCGCGTGGCTTCGGGGGTGCTCGTTCGTGTTCATGCCCCCAGGCTACGACGCGGGGCGGAGGCACTGGAAGGCCCCCGCCCCGATTCGCACCACGGGTTCAGCCGCGACGTCAGTGCCCCATGCCGAGGCCGCCGTCGACCGGGATGACCGCGCCCGAGATGTACGCCGCGTCGTCGCCTGCGAGGAAGGACGCGGCGCCGGCGATCTCGGCGACCTGGCCGAAGCGCCCGGCCGGGATCGACCCGAGGTACTGCTGCTGCTGCGCCTCGGGCAGCGCAGCGGTCATGTCGGTCTCGATGAACCCGGGGGCGATGACGTTCGCGGTGATGCCGCGACTGCCGAGCTCGCGCGTGAGCGAGCGGGAGAAGCCGACGAGGGCCGCCTTCGAGGACGAGTAGTTGATCTGACCGGGGCCGCCGTACAGGCCGACGACGCTCGAGATCAGGATGACGCGGCCGAATCGGCCCTTGAGCAGGCCCTTCGCCGCCCGCTTGACCACGCGGAAGGTCCCCGTCAGATTCGTGTCGATGACGCTCGTGAACTCCTCCTCCGTCATGCGGAGCAGCAGGGTGTCCTTCGTGATGCCGGCGTTCGCGACGACGACCTCGACGGGGCCGAGCTGCGCCTCGATCTCGGAGAAGGCGGCGTCGATGGACGCGGCGTCGCCGACGTCGGCGCGCACGGTGAGCGCGCCCTCGGGCCCGCCGTCGCCGGAGCGGGAGGTCACGGCGACCCGGTGGCCGTCCGCGATCATGCGCTCGGCGATGGCGTAGCCGATGCCGCGGTTTCCGCCGGTGACGAGAACGGTGCGCGAGGTGGTCATGATGATCCCTTTCGGTCGTGTCAGCAGGTTCCAGACTAGACGGCGTAGGCTGGTGGAGTACGAACGAAGGGGCGCATGGCCAGGGAGACAGCTGCTGGGGCGAGCTACAGCGTGACATCGGTCGGAGTGAACCCCGCCGAGGACCGCGCGCACCGCATGCGCATGTACTTCATCGCGATGAGTCTGCGCGTGCTCTGCGTCGTCTCGCTGTTCTGGCTCCGCGGGTGGTGGATCCTGGTGCCGGCCATCGGCTCGGTCGTGCTCCCCTGGTTCGCGGTCATGGTGGGCAACGCCGTCGCGCACGGCGGCGGCCGCGCGCCCGACGCGCCGGAACCGCTCCGGCTCGTGCGCGGGGAATCTGACGCCGCCGATGCGCGGCCCGATGCGGCGCGCGTCTCCGACGACGTGATCGTGGTCGACGTCGTCCCCGAGCGCCGGGGCGCCTCGCGCACCGGGGCCCCGGTCGACGACGCCCCGCGCGCCTCGGAAGATCCCGATGCTCCCCGCGGGCCCGGAGCTGCGACGTGACGGGCATCGGCGCCGGATCGCCGATCCCGATGCTCGGCGGCGCTCCGGCGCACCGCTTCACGTGCTCGCGCGCCGGATGCCGCGAGGAGGCGCTGCACGCGATCCTCTGGCGCAATCCGAAGATCCATGCTGAGGACCGGCGCAAGACCTGGCTCGCGTGCCCCGCGCATCTTGAGACGCTGCGGGAGTTCCTGGCGACGCGGGACTTCCCGCTCGAGACGAGATCGGTGGGTGAGCTCGATGGCTGAGGCGGATTCCGGAACCGAGCAGGTCGGCTGGCGGTTCCTCTCCTCGGCGCGCTGGCTCGGGTACTTCGCGATGCTCGTGGTCTTCTCGATCGCGTGCGTGCTGCTCGGCAACTGGCAGTTCGACCGTCGCGCGGAGGCCAGGGCCGAGATCGCGCGGATCGACGCGAACTACGACGCTGCCCCGACTCCGCTCGCCGAACAGCTCCCCTCCCCAGACTCCTTCGACGAGGACTCGCAGAAGTGGCGCCCGGTCGAGGTCGTCGGCGAGTACATCGGCGAGCCGATGCTCGCACGCAACCGCCCGGGCCCGTCTGGCGTCGGCTCCGACCTCGTGCAGGCGCTGCGCACGACGACCGGCGAGGTCTTCTTCGTCGACCGCGGCTGGGTGGCGGTGGACGGCGCGACGGCCGAATCCATCGAGACGAGCGCACTGCCCGCCGCACCGGCGGGAGAGGTGCGCGTCGAGGCGCGCCTGCGCGCGAGCGAGCCGCCGATCCCGGGCCGTACGTCCGAGGGCCGCACGGTCGCGAGCATCGACCTGCCCGAGGTCGCGCGCGTCACGGGCACGTCGGGCGAGGCGTACGTCGGCGCATACGGCATGCTGATCTCGGAGACGCCGGAGGGCGAGCACGGCGACCTGCCCCGGCGGCCCGAGCGCGACGAGGGCCCGCACCTCTCCTACGCACTGCAGTGGTACGTCTTCATCATCATCGCGGGCATCGGCGTCGCCTATGCCGCGCGCCGGGAGTATCGCGGCCTCAACGCCGGCAGCGCAGAGGTGCTCGAACAGGACCGCAGGACCTCGGAGCGCCGGAAGCGGCGCGGACCGAGCGACGCCGAAGAAGAGGACGCACTGATCGATGCCTGACGCCCGCACCGCGCCCGACTCTCTGCGTTCCGCCGCCCGACCGAGGCGCGGCGCTCCGGCGCGCGCACTCCTCGCGGCCTGCCTCGCCGGCGTTTCGCTGCTGCTCTCCGCGTGCGCGCCGGGGACCGACCCCGAGACCACCCGGGAGTCACTGACCGAGGTGACCGAGCATCCCGCGCCGGTGCAGGCCGCCGAGGAGTACGATGCCGAGGCGCATCCGGATCCCCTCGTCGAACCGATCGACTGCTCCCCCTACCTCGTGATCACCGCACGCGGCACGGGAGAACCGTCGAAGGGCCAGCTCGTCGCGACCGTCGCGAAGTCCGTCTCCGATGCGCGGCCGGGAGAGGTCGACACGCTCGACCTGGACTACCCGGCCGACACCGACGTCAACGAGGGCGGGACCCTCGGCGCGCGTCTGCTGGTGGATACGCTCGACGTGCAGCACGAGGCCTGCCCCGATCAGCGGTTCGTGCTGCTCGGCTACTCACAGGGCGCCCTCGTGATCGGCGACGCGCTCTCCGACCCCGAGGCGCGTCTCGTCGGCGGGACCGTCGGCACGATCGATGACGGCGCCGCCGACGCGATCCTCGCGATCGTCTTCTTCGGGGATCCGCGCTTCGTCGGTGCGGAGGAGTTCAACACCGGCGGCTTCGATCCGGCGCTGAACGGGCTGCTCCCCCGCCCGGTCGGGGCGCTGGAGGACTTCGCCGACCGGATCCGCGACTACTGCGTGGCGGGGGACTTCGTGTGCCAGAGCAGTCTCGACCTCGATGAGAAGCCGCACGTCGCCTATTACACGAACGGCATGCCGCAGGACGGCGCCGCGTTCGTGATCACGCGACTCGGGCCGGCGGATCCCGACGCCGCGAAGGGCTCGGGCGAGCGGAAGGCCGATCCCGACGCCACCGAGGACGGCGCCGGGGAACGCGCCGCTGACGGCGCGTCGCCCTCCGCGGCGTCGGACGCGGAGTGACGGGCGCTACGCCAGCTCGATGAGCTCGAGGTACTCCTTCGACCAGTGATCCTCGGTCGCCTCGGGCATGATCAGGACGCGCTCGGGATTCAGCGCCTCGACCGCGCCGGGATCGTGCGAGACCAGGACGACGGCGCCCGAGAAGTGCGCGAGCGCGTCGAGCACCTCCTCGCGACTGGCGGGGTCGAGGTTGTTCGTCGGCTCGTCGAGCAGCAGCACGTTCGCGCTCGAGACGACGAGCATCGCGAGCGCCAGGCGGGTCTTCTCGCCGCCCGACAGCACGCCGGCCGGCTTGTGCACGTCGTCCCCCGTGAAGAGGAAGGAACCGAGCACACGCCGCGCCTCGGTCTCGGTGAGGTGCTGCGAGACCGAGATCATGTTCTGCAGCACGCTGGCCTTGACGTCGAGCGTCTCGTGCTCCTGCGCGTAGTAGCCGACCCGCAGGCCGTGCCCGGGGATGAGCTCGCCGGTGTCGGGCTCGTCCACGCCCGCGAGCAGGCGCAGCAGTGTGGTCTTGCCCGCGCCGTTGAGGCCGAGCACGACCACCTTCGACCCGCGGTCGATGGCGAGGTCGACGCCCGCGAAGATCTCGAGGGAGCCGTACGACTTCGACAGGCCCTCGGCCATGAGCGGGGTCTTGCCGCAGGGCGCGGGGTCGGGGAAGCGCAGCTTCGCGACGCGCTCCACCTGGCGCACCTCGTCGAGGCCGGAGAGCATCTTCTCGGCGCGCGCGACCATCTGGTGCGCGGCGGCGGCCTTCGACGCCTTCGCCCCGAACTTCGCCGCCTGATCCTTGAGCACGGACGCCTTCTTCTCGACGTTCGCGCGCTCCTTGCGGCGGCGCTCCTCGTCTGCGGCGCGCTGGCGCTGGTAGAGCTTCCAGTTCATGTTGTAGATGTCGATGACCTGGCGATTCGCGTCGAGGTAGAAGACGCGGTTCACGGTCTCCCCCACGAGGTCGATGTCGTGGCTGATGACGATGACGCCGGCCTTCGACGTCTTCAGGAACTCGCGCAGCCAGACGATCGAATCGGCGTCGAGGTGGTTCGTGGGCTCGTCGAGGATCATCGTGTCGGCGTCCGAGAACAGGATGCGCGCGAGCTCGATGCGACGGCGCTGTCCGCCCGAGAGCGTCTTGAGCGGCTGATCGAGGATGCGATCGGGCAGGCCGAGGTTGTTCGAGATCGAGGCCGCCTCGGACTCCGCGGCGTAGCCGCCGAGCGCGTGGAACCGGTCGGTCAGGTTGCCGAAGCGCTTCATCGCCTTCTCGGCGACCGCGGGATCGTCGGAGCCCATGTCCTCGGTCGCCTTCGCGATGCTCTGCTGCAGCGTCCCGAGCCCGCGGGCGTCGAGGATCCGGTGGCGCGCGATCTGCTCGGGATCGCCCGTGCGCGGGTCCTGCGGGAGGAAGCCGAGCTCGCCCGTGACGGAGATGCTGCCCTCGGCGGGCTGCAGCTCGCCCGAGAGCGTGCGGGTGAGCGTGGTCTTGCCCGCGCCGTTGCGGCCGACGAGACCGATCTTGTCTCCCGGGTTCACTCGGAACGTGACGCCCGACATCAGGCGGCGGGCGCCGACGTCGATCGCGAGATCCTCGACGGTAATCACGGGAGAGGCTCCTTCTGGTGCGCGGACAACCTCACTAGTCTACCGGTCCCGCGCCTGAGCGACGCCGCAGGGCGACGCGGTCAGCCGGCCGCGGCGGCCTCGTCGGTCCAGAGCACGGTCTCGATGCGGCCGTCCAGCGCCGCAGCAGGGCTCCGTCGCGGCTCGAAGAGGTCGGCCACGGCGTCGCGCTTGCCCGCCCCTGCGGCGATGAGCCACACGCGGTCCGCTCGGTTGAGCGCGGGGGCTGTGAGCGAGATCCGCTCGGGCGGCGGCTTCGGCGAGTCGCGCACCGCCACGGCCGAGGGCGCATCGGGGCCGACGACGCGGAGCTCAGGCCGCCCCGGGAAGAGCGAGGCGACGTGACCGTCGGGGCCGACGCCGGCGATGGCGACGTCGATGCGGTCGACCGCATCGACGACGCCGGCGTAGTCAGCGGCGGCGGCATCGAGCGACGTGCCGGAGTCGGATGCCGCGGCGCGGTGCACGAGCTCCCGAGCGACCCGCACGGCGGCGAAGAGGGAGTCGTCGGCCAGCCGGTCGTTGCGCTCGGGGTCGCCGGTCGGCAGCCACCGCTCGTCGCCCCAGAGGAAGCGCACGCGCGACCAGTCGACGCCGGGCTCGCCGGACCGACGCGCGAGCGCGGCGAGTGCGGCCGCTCCCCCGGTGCCGCCCGTGAGCACGACGCACGGGATCGCGCCATCGGCCTGGCGGTCGCGGAGCACGGCCAGCAGCTCGGCGGCGAGGGCGTCGGCGAGCTCGTCGACGCCCGCGAAGACGGCGGTGCGCATCCGGTGCCGTGCCCTAGGCCTCGACCTCGCTGCGGTCCCCCGACCACAGCGTGTGGAACGATCCGGGCCGATCGACGCGGCGGTAGGTGTGCGCCCCGAAGAAGTCGCGCTGCCCCTGCACGAGAGCGGCGGGCAGGCGCTCGGCGCGCAGTCCGTCGTAGTAGGCCAGCGACGAGGAGAATGCCGGCGCGGGGATGCCCGAGACGGTCGCGCGCACGACCACGCGGCGCCAGGCCTCCTGTCCGCGCACGAGCGCGTCCGCGAAGTAGGGCGCGGACATGAGGAGGGGCAGCTCGGCCTCGGCGGCGTACGCCTCGGCGATGCGGTTCAGGAACTGGGCGCGGATGATGCAGCCGGCGCGCCAGATCTTCGCGACGGCGCCGAGGTCGATGGACCAGTCGTGCTCGGCGGCGCCGGCGCGGATCTCATCGAAGCCCTGGGAGTACGCGACGATCTTCGACGCGTACAGGGCCTGGCGCACGTCCTCGATGAACGCGGCGGTCTCCGCTGCGTCGGCCCCGGCGGAGACCGGCGCCACCGGGCCTGGAAGGGCGGCCGCAGCGGCGCGCTGCTCGGGGTGGGAGGACAGCGAACGGGCGAAGGTGGCCTCGGCGATGCCGGACACTGGCACCCCGAGCGCGAGCGCCGTCTGCACGGTCCACGCGCCGGTGCCCTTCGCGCCGGCCTGGTCCAGGATCACGTCGACGAGCGGGCGCCCGGTGGCCGCGTCCACCTGTCGCAGCACCTCGGCGGTGATCTCGATGAGGTAGGACTCGAGCTCGCCCCGGTTCCACTCCGCGAAGATGTCGGCGATCTCGGCGGGGCTCTTGCCCGTGCCTCGGCGGATGAGGTCGTAGGCCTCCGCGATGAGCTGCATGTCCGCGTACTCGATGCCGTTGTGCACCATCTTCACGAAATGGCCTGCGCCGTCGTGACCGATGTGCGTCACGCAGGGCTCACCGTCGGCGACGGCGGCGATGGAGCGCAGGATCGGGCCGAGGGTGCGCCACGCCTCCTCGGACCCGCCCGGCATGATGCTGGGGCCGTTGAGCGCGCCCTCCTCGCCGCCCGAGATGCCCGCGCCGACGAAGTTGATCCCCGTCTCGCGCACCGCGCGCTCGCGACGGATCGTGTCGGGGAAGAAGGCGTTGCCGCCGTCGACGATGATGTCGCCCGGCTCGAAGACGCGTACGAGGTCGTCGATGACGGCGTCGGTCGCCGCACCGGCCTGCACCATGATGATCGCGGTGCGGGGCCGCGAGAGGGAGGCCGCGAACTCCTCGGCGGAGAAGGTCGCCACGAAGCCGGCCTCGGGGTGCTCGGCGACGAGGCGCTCGGTGCGCTCGGGGCTGCGATTCAGCACCGCGACGGTGTTGCCCTCGCGACTCGCGAGATTGCGCGCGAGGTTCGCCCCCATCACGGCGAGGCCGACGACGCCGATGTTCGCTGCGGTTCCTGTCACGTTCAGTGCTCCATCTCTTCGGTGCTGGGGGTCGTCGCGCGGGCGGTGCCTGCCGCGCCGCGCGCCGCGCGGGAGCGGCGGAGCTGCTCCAGCACGCGGCCGTACATGATGTCCTCGTGGAGGCCGCGCAGCTCCTCCGCGAGGCACTCGCTGAGCGAGCGCCTCGGCAGCACGATCTCGTGCGTCGGCTGGCCCGGCTGCCGCAGGTCGGCGCGCGATGCCGAGGTGCGTTCGAGCACGGCGTCTCCTCCGGCGCGCCGCAGCGTGACGGAGCGCACGCCCTCGGCGTGCTGCGCGCGGTCGAGCAGCACGCACGACGTGGGGACGTCGAGAGCGAGTTCGAGCCAGGCCGCGAGGAGCTCGGTGGAGGGCGACTCGACCGAGCCCACGACCTCGACCGAGGTCACCGGGTCGAACGGCGGCTGGTCGAGGATCGCCGCGAGGAACTCCCGCCAGCGCGTCAGCCTCGTCCAGGCGAGGTCGGTGTCCCCCGGCGAGTAGCCCGCGATGCGCCCGCCCCAGCCGGCGTTGACCGCGTCGGTGATGCGCCGCTGCGCGATGCGGCCGACGGGATCGGATCCCGGGCGATCCGGAGCGTCCTCCGGCCACCAGACCGCGACCGGGGCGTCGGGCAGCAGCAGGCCCGTCACGAGGCTCTCGACGCCCGTCGCCGCGGCCCCGTAGGCGCTCAGCACGACCACGTCGCTGGCTCCGGCATCGGCGCCGACGCGGATCTCCGCGTCGAGGCGCGGCTCCGCCTCGTCCGGCCGGGTCAGCAGCACGATCACCCGCATCGGGTGCTCGTTCGAGGCATGGTTGGCCGCCTCGATCGCGGCCTCGTCGAGCTCGCCCGATGCGGCGATGACCAGGGTGAGTACACGTCCGAGCGCCGAGACGCCGCTCTCCTGACGCATCGACACGAGGCGTTTCGCGACCTCGCTCACGCTCGTGTTGGGCAGGCTCTCGATCACGGGCGCCTCCAGGTCCGCCCGTCGCGCGCGAGCAGCTCGTGAGCGGAATCCGGCCCCCATGATCCGGGAGCGTACTGCTCGAGCGGAGCATCGACCGACGCCCAGTGCCGCTCGATCGGGTCGAGGATGCGCCACGAGAGCTCCACCTCGCGCTGTCGCGGGAACAGCGGAGCATCGCCGAGCAGCACATCCAGGATCAGCCGCTCGTACGCCTCGGGGCTGGCCTCGGTGAATGCGTGACCGTAGCCGAAATCCATGGTCACATCGCGGACCCGAGTCCCCGCGCCTGGCACCTTCGCGCCGAACCGCATGGTGATGCCCTCGTCCGGCTGCACGCGGATGACGAGCGCGTTCGAGCCTTGCTCGGCGGTCTGGGACCGGCCGAACAGCTCGCCCGGCTCGCGCCGGAAGACCACTGCGATCTCGGTGACGCGACGGCCGAGCCGCTTTCCGGTGCGGAGGTAGAACGGCACCCCTGCCCAGCGCCGGGTGCTGACCTCGAGCTTCATGGCGGCGTAGGTCTCGGTGCGCGAGGCGGGATCCATGCCCTCCTCCTGCAGGAAGGCGTTGACGGGCCTGCCGCCCTGCCAACCGCCGGAGTACTGGCCGCGCGCCGTGGCGGAGCCCGGGTCCTCGGGAAGCCTGACCGCCTCCAGCACCTTCTCCTTCTCGGCTCGCAGGTGCTCGGCGCTCAGACTGATGGGCTGCTCCATCGCGGTGAGCGCGAGCAGCTGCAGCAGGTGGTTCTGGATCACGTCGCGCGCGGCTCCGACGCCGTCGTAGTAGCCCGCTCGACCGCCCACGCCGATGTCCTCGGCCATGGTGATCTGCACGTGATCGACGTAGTTGCGATTCCAGATCGGCTCGTACATCGCGTTGGCGAAGCGCAGCGCGAGAATGTTCTGCACCGTCTCCTTGCCGAGGTAGTGATCGATGCGGAAGATCGAGTCGGCGGGGAATGCCGACTCGAGAGTGTCGTTGAGCTCGCGCGCGGACGCGAGGTCGTGCCCGAAGGGCTTCTCGATGACGACGCGCCGCCACCCCGCCGAGCCGCGCTCGTCGGAGCGATCGACGAGCCCCGAGCTGCTCAGATGGTGGGCGACCTCGGGGAACGAGCGCGGCGGGATCGAGAGGTAGAAGGCGTGGTTGCCCATCGTCCCGCGCTCGCGGTCGAGGGCGTCGACCGTCTCGCGGAGCCTGCGGTAGGCGTCGGGGTCGTCGAAGCGGCCCTGCACGAAGCGGATCCCCTCGGCGAACTGCTGCCAGGTGTCCTCGCTGAAGGGCGTGCGCGCGTACTTGCGCACCGCGTCGTGCACGATCTCGGCGAAGTCGCGGTCGGCCCAGTCGCGGCGCGCGAAGCCGACGAGCGCGAAGCCCGGGGGCAGGAGCCCCCGGTTCGCGAGGTCGTACACCGCCGGCATCAGCTTCTTGCGCGACAGATCCCCTGTCACGCCGAAGATGACGAGCGCGCTCGGCCCGGCGATCCTGCTGAGGCGAGGATCGTCGGGCGAGCGCAGCGGGTTCGACCGGAGCATCTAGATGGCGAACCCGAGTGCGCGCATCATGTCGCGCCCGTCATCGGTGATGCGCTCGGGCGTCCACGGCGGCATCCACACCCAGTTGATGCGGAACGCCGTGACGAGGCCGTCGAGCGCCTCGGCGATGTCGTTCTCGATGACGTCGGTGAGCGGGCACCCCGCGCTCGTCAGCGTCATGCTGATCACGAGCGCGTCGTGCTCCTGATCGAAGGCCAGGTCGTAGATCAGGCCGAGGTCGACGATGTTCACGCCGAGCTCGGGGTCCGATACGTCCTTGAGCGCCTCGATCGCCTGTTCTCTGAACTCCGGGTCGATCGACTGGGGAACGGGTGCGGTTGCGTCGCTCATGCGATCAGCCTAGACCAGGGGTCAGGCCGAAGCGCCGACGAGGAAGCGGTCGTAGCCCTCTTCCTCGAGACGCTCGGCGAGCTCCGGGCCGCCCTCCTCCGCGACCTTGCCGTTCACGAAGACGTGCACGAAGTCGGGCTTGATGTAGCGGAGGATGCGGGTGTAGTGCGTGATGAGGAGCACGCCGAGGCCGGTGTTCTCCTTAGCCCGGTTGACGCCCTCCGACACGATCTTCAGCGCGTCGACGTCGAGGCCGGAGTCGGTCTCGTCGAGCACCGCGAACTTCGGCTTGAGGAGCTCGAGCTGCAGGATCTCGTTGCGCTTCTTCTCGCCGCCCGAGAAGCCCTCGTTCACGTTGCGCGAGGCGAAGGACTCGTCCATGCGCAGGTTGGCCATGGCCTCCTTGACCTCGCCCATCCAGGTGCGGATCGCCGGCGCCTCGCCGTCGATCGCGGTCTTCGCGGTGCGGAGGAAGTTGGCGTTCGTGACGCCCGGGATCTCCACCGGGTACTGCATCGCGAGGAACATGCCGGCCTGGGCTCGCTCGTCGGGGCCGGCCTCGGTGATGTCCTCGCCGTCGAGCAGCAGCTGGCCGCTCGTGATCTCGTAGCGGGGGTGGCCGGCGACGGCGTAGGCGAGGGTCGACTTGCCCGAGCCGTTGGGGCCCATGATCGCGTGGGTCTCACCCTGCTTGATGGTGAGGTTCACACCCTTGAGGATCTCCTTCGGACCCTGCTCGGTCTCGACGCTGACGTGCAGGTCCTTGATTTCCAGAACGGAGCTCATTGTTCAATCTCTTTCGTAACGCTGGGGTCGATGTACACGTCGCCGTCTTCGATCTCGACGACGTAGACGGGAACCGGCTCGTACGCCGGGAGGTTCTGAGGGACGCCGGTCGCCAGCGAGAACGCCGAGCCGTGCGCCCAGCACTCGAGCGTGTCGCCCTCGACGAATCCCTCTGACAGGCTGATCTGTCCGTGGGAGCAGGTGTCTCCGATGGCGTGGATCTCGCCGTTCGAGTCCAGGACCAGGGCGATCGGCACGTCGTCGACGACGACGCGCGTCGCCTGGTCCTGCACCAGGTCGCTCGCGGCGAGCACCTTCGTCCGCGGCATCAGGCGAGCACGCTCTGCTGGAGCTCGTCCTCGATCGCGGCCTGCAGGCGCGCCTCGATCTCCTCGTTGCCGATGCGCTGGATGACCTCGAAGAGGAACCCGCGGACGACCAGCTTGCGCGCCTCGTCCTCGGAGATGCCGCGGCTCTGCAGGTAGAAGATGTGCTCTTCGTCGAAGCGGCCCGTCGTCGAGGCGTGGCCCGCCCCTTCGATGTCGCCGGTCTCGATCTCGAGGTTCGGGATCGAGTCGGTCCGGGTGCCCTCGGTGAGCGTGAGGTTGCGGTTCTCCTCGTAGCTGTCGGTGCCGGTCGCGACGCGGCGGATCAGCACGTCGCCGATCCAGACCGCGTGCGCGCCCTCGCCCTGCAGCGCGCCCTTGTAGGCGACGCGGCTGCGGGTGTGCGGTGCGTTGTGGTCGATGTAGACCTGGTGCTCGAGGTGCTGGCCCGCATCGGCGAAGTACGCGCCGTACGCCTCGCCGTTCGCGCCCTGGCCGTCGAGGTGGATCGACGGGTTCACGCGCACGACGCCGCCGCCGAGCGAGACCACGATGTGCTGCAGGTTGCCGTCGCGGCCGACGGTCGCGTTGTGGCTCGCGAGGTGCACCGCGCCGTCGTTCCACTCCTGGATCGAGACGACGGTGAGGTTCGCGGCATCGCCGACGACGATCTCCACGGTCTCCGTGAGGTTCGCGTCGCCCGAGTTCTCGAGGATGACGAGCGCGTTCGCCTGGGCCGCGGCCTCGATGACGGTGTGCGCGGCCGTCGGGGCAGCGGTGAGCGCGGTGCGCTTCACGACGACCGTCTGGCGCTCCTGGCTGGTGACGAGGATGCGCTGGGCGGTCTCGAGGCGGCCCCAGGCATTGGCCGCGGCCTGGTCCTCGGGCAGGCCGGCGCGGCCGACGAGGTCGGACTCCATCGGCACGGAGGAGACCTCGACGCCCGCGGCATCGGAGACCTCGAGCGCCGATGCGCCGTCGGCGAGCTCGCCGTCGAGGAGGTGGGCGATCTTCGCGATCGGCGTGAACTTCCAGTTGACCTCGCGGCCGGTGACCGACGGGAAGTCGGAGCGGTTCGCGGACTTCAGGCGATCCGAGCGGGTCTGCACCGGGGCGCGGTTCTCCCAGTCGCCGTCGGAGTGGGCCTTGAACCCGAGCTGTTCAGTCTGAGACGTTGTCATCGTTATCCGACGGATCCTTCCATGCTCATCTCGATGAGCTTGTTCAGTTCGAGCGCGTACTCCATGGGCAGCTCCCGAGCGATCGGCTCGATGAAGCCGCGGACGATCATCGCCATCGCCTCCTCCTCGGCGAGCCCGCGGCTCATGAGGTAGAAGAGCTGCTCCTCGCTGACGCGCGTCACGGTCGCCTCGTGCGCGAGCGTGGCGTCGTCGGTGCGGATGTCGATCGCCGGGTACGTGTCCGAGCGCGAGATGGTGTCGACGAGCAGCGCGTCGCAGACGACCGAGTTCGCCGCGTGGTGGGCGTTCGCCTCCACGCGGACCTCGCCGCGGTAGCCCGTGCGGCCGCCGCCGCGCGCGATCGACTTCGAGAGGATCGACGACTTGGTGTGCGGGGCGAGGTGGATCATCTTGGCGCCGGCGTCCTGGTGCTGGCCCGGGCCCGCGAACGCGACCGAGAGCGTCTCGCCCTTCGCGTGCTCGCCGGTCAGGTAGATCGACGGGTACTTCATGGTCACCTTGGAGCCGATGTTGCCGTCGACCCACTCCATGGTCGCGCCCTCCTCGGCCACCGTGCGCTTGGTGACGAGGTTGTAGACGTTGTTCGACCAGTTCTGGATCGTCGTGTAGCGCACGCGCGCGTTCTTCTTCACGATGATCTCGACGACGGCCGAGTGCAGCGAGTCCGACTTGTAGATCGGCGCGGTGCAGCCCTCGATGTAGTGGACGTAGCTGTCCTCGTCGGCGATGATGAGCGTGCGCTCGAACTGGCCCATGTTCTCCGTGTTGATGCGGAAGTAGGCCTGCAGGGGGATCTCGACGTGCACGCCCTTCGGCACGTACACGAAGGAGCCGCCCGACCACACGGCGGTGTTCAGTGCGGCGAACTTGTTGTCGCCCGAGGGGATGACCGTGCCGAAGTACTCCTGGAAGATCTCCGGGTGCTCGCGCAGCGCGGTGTCGGTGTCGAGGAAGAGCACGCCCTGGGCCTCGAGATCCTCGCGGATCTGGTGGTACACGACCTCCGACTCGTACTGGGCGGCCACGCCCGCGACGAGACGCTGGCGCTCCGCCTCGGGGATGCCGAGCTTCTCGTAGGTCTCCTTGATGTCCTCGGGCAGGTCCTCCCAGGTGGTGGCCTGCTTCTCCGTGGACCGCACGAAGTACTTGATGTTGTCGAAGTCGATCTCGCTGAGGTCGGCGCCCCAGGTCGGCATCGGCTTGCGCTCGAAGATCTTCAGCGCCTTGAGGCGGCGCTCGAGCATCCATTCGGGCTCGTTCTTGAGTGCGGAGATCTCGCGCACGACGTCCTCGTTGAGGCCGCGCTTCGCGAGCGCTCCGGCCTCGTCGCTGTCGTGCCAGCCGAACTCGTACTGGCCCAAGCCTTCGAGCTCGGGTCGGTCGATCAGTACCTCGGGCATGATCCCTCCCTTGTCATTCGTCATCCCGCAGGCAGGCGACCCGTGCGCACACGAAGGAATCATCGGGCACACAGACCTGGCCCTGCAGCGGTGCAGTAGTCTGGGCTTCGCACGGAGTCGCTCGTACGGATGCTTCGCATCGCGTCTTCGCCTACTCAGTACGCAACCACAGCTTCCCATTCTACAGGGTTTCACTTGAATCCGGTATGGGCGTGTCGGGGTCCGGCGCGCGGCGGGAAGCCCCGAGAGGAGCCCAGTTGTCCAGCGCCACCACGTCCAGCGCACTCCCCCGTTTCGCGCAGCACGGCGCGGGTGTCGGCGGTGCATCGCGACTGCTCCGGATCGTCGCATGGATCTCGTTCGCGCTGAACACCATCATCATCGGGACGGGCGGAGCGGTGCGTCTGACGGGATCCGGGCTGGGCTGCCCGAACTGGCCGCTCTGCGCGCCGGGCTCGCTTGTGCCGACCGAGGAGCTCAGCTGGCACTCCATCATCGAGTTCGGCAACCGGACGATCTCGGGTCCGCTCCTCATCTCGGCGATCCTGGTGGCGGTGCTCACCTGGCGCATCCGCGCCGCGCGACGCGACCTTTTCACGATCTCGATCGTCGTGCTCGCGCTCGTGGTGCTGCAGGCGCTCGTCGGAGGCGTCATCGTCTGGCTCCACCTCAATGCGAACCTCGTCGGCTTCCACTACGTCGTGTCGCTCGCGCTCGTCTGCATCACGGCCGCCTATCTCGTGCGGATGTACGAGCCCGCGGCGCCGCGCGTGCTCGCGGTGCCGAAGCCCTTCATGATCCTCACGCACGTCACGACCGTCGTCATGGCCGTCTCCGTGCTGTTCGGGGTCCTCACCACCGCCTCAGGCCCGCACTCCGGCGATGCGACGATCCAGCGCGACGGCGTCGACGCCGTGCTCATGAGCCACATCCACTCGTGGCCGGGATACGCGGCGTTCGTGCTCGTCGTGGCGCTGCTGGCGTGGTCGGCCGCCAAGAGTCTGCGCCCGCTCAGGTGGAACGTCGCGCTGCTCGTGATGATGCTCGTGCAGATCGTCGTCGGTGTCGCCCAGGCTCGCACGGGACTCCCGGCGCCGCTCGTCGGGATCCACATGGTGCTCGCAGCGCTCACCGCGGCTGCGATGACGGTCGTCGTGCTGCGCCTCAAGCGCCCGGCCGTCGAGCCGCACCCGGCCGCCTGAGCGCCGCGGGCCAGCCTCACCGAGCCTCGGTCTGGCCCGGTGGGCCGAGCCACTACCGGGCCGCCGCCTGCGTGCGCCGAGCCACTACCGGCGCGCCGAGCCACTACCGGCGCCGATGCCGTCTCGGCTGGTCGGTAGTGGCTCGACGATTCGGAAGTGGGCACGGAGGGCGATGCAGCCGCGGGGCTTCCGTCCCGATCCGCCGCGGCGGAACCCGGCCCTAGAAGGGCAGCAGCGGATCGATCGCGATCACGAGCGACAGCACCGAGAGATAGGTGATCGACCCGTGGAAGACGCGCATCGGGCTGCCCTCACGGCCGCGGATCGCGTTGCCGTACAGACGGTGCGCCTCGATGATGAAGTACGCGCCGGTCGCGAGCGCGCCGATCGTGTACACCCACCCCATCTGCGCGACGGGGATCAGCAGCAGGCTCGAGACGACCGTAGCCCAGGTGTAGAGGATGATCTGCAGGCCGACGGTGATCCGCCCCCGCACGACGCCGAGCATCGGGACGCCGGCGGCAGCGTAGTCGTCGCGGTAGCGCATCGACAGCGGCCAGTAGTGGGCGGGGGTCCAGAGGAAGATGATGAGGAAGAAGATCCACGCGGGCCAGCCGAGGTCTCCGGTCACCGCGGCCCAGCCGATGAGCACGGGGAAGCAGCCGGCGATGCCGCCCCAGATGATGTTCTGCTCGCTGTGACGCTTCAGGATCAGCGTGTAGATCACCACGTAGAAGAAGATCGCTGCAGCCGACAGCGCGGCCGCCAGCCAGTTCGTCGTCGCGAGCAGCCAGACCACGGACAGCACGCCGAGCACCCATGCGAAGACGAGCGCGTTGCGATCCGAGATCTCGCCGGTGACGAGCGGACGGTTCTTCGTGCGCTGCATCTTGCGATCCATGTCGCGGTCGATGTAGCAGTTGAAGGCGCCTGCGGCCCCGGCGCTCATGGCGCCGCCGATGAGCGTCGCGAGCACGAGCCAGAGGTTCGGCAGCTTCCCGGCCGCGAGGATCATGGCCGGCACGGTGACCACGAGCAGCAGCTCCATCACCCGGGGCTTCGTGAGGGCCACGTAGTTCTTCACGGTACGACCGAACGACGGTCGCGGAGCGGACTCCGTGAGCGGGTGCTGGGCAGAGGTTCGTGCAGACATCGCTTCCTATGTTACCCGGCCCGAGATGTTCCCGGGCGCGGTGGGCGGAGCGCCCAGTAGGATTGAACGCGTGTGCGCGAACGCGCCCGTCATGGCTTCGGAAAGGTGTGTCTTGGGAACCGAACTGCAGTGGGATGAACTCGACGATCGCGCGGTCGACACCGCGCGCGTGCTCGCGGCCGACGCCGTGGAGCAGGTCGGCAACGGCCATCCGGGGACCGCGATCAGCCTGGCGCCGGTGTCGTACCTGCTGCACCAGAAGGTGATGCGCCACGATCCCTCGGACGCCCACTGGGTCGGGCGCGACCGCTTCATCCTGTCGGTCGGCCACTCCTCGCTCACGCAGTACGTGCAGCTGTACCTCGGCGGGTACGGACTCGAGCTCGAGGACATCGAGGCACTCCGCACCTGGGGCTCGAAGACCCCCGGCCATCCCGAGTACGGGCACACCGACGGCGTCGAGATCACGACCGGTCCCCTGGGCCAGGGTCTCGCTTCGGCGGTCGGCTTCGCATACGCCGCGCGCTACGAGCGCGGCCTCTTCGACCCCGAAGCGGCCCCCGGCGAGAGCCCCTTCGACCACTACGTCTACGTCGTCGCTGGCGACGGCGATCTGCAGGAGGGCGTGACCAGCGAGGCGTCGTCGCTCGCCGGCCACCAGGAGCTCGGCAACCTCATCGCGATCTACGACTCGAATCAGATCTCGATCGAGGACGACACCGACATCTCGTTCTCCGAGAACGTGGCGCAGCGCTACGAGTCGTACGGCTGGCAGGTCATCGAGGTCGACTGGAAGAAGACGGGCGCCTACGTCGAGGACGTCGCCGAGCTGCACGCCGCGATCGAGGCCGCGCAGGCCGAGACCGGCAAGCCGTCCCTCATCATCCTCAAGACGATCATCGGCTGGCCCTCCCCCGGCAAGCAGAACACGGGCGGCATCCACGGTTCGAAGCTCGGGGCCGAGGAGCTCGCCGGGCTCAAGACCGCGCTCGGCTTCGACCCCGAGCAGCACTTCGCGGTCGCCCCCGAGGTCATCGAGCACACCCGCGAGGCCGTGGCGCGAGGCGCCGAGAAGCGCGCAGCGTGGCAGGTCTCCTTCGACGCCTGGGCCGCCGCGAATCCCGAGCGCAAGGCGCTGTTCGACCGGCTCGAGGCGCGCGAGCTGCCCGAGGGCGTCGCAGAGGCGCTGCCGACCTTCGCCCCGGGCGAGAGCGTCGCGACCCGTTCGGCCAGCGGCAAGGTGCTCGCGGCGCTCGGCCCGATCATGCCCGAGCTGTGGGGCGGATCGGCCGACCTCGCTGGGTCGAACAACACGACGATCCCGGGAGTTCCCTCATTCGTGCCTGCGGGCCACTCGACGTCGACCTGGTCGGGAGACCCCTACGGCCGCGTGCTCCACTTCGGGATCCGGGAGCACGCGATGGCCGCGATCCTCAACGGCATCCAGCTGCACGGCAAGACCCGCAGCTACGGCGGCACCTTCCTGCAGTTCGCCGACTACATGCGGCCGGCGGTCCGCCTCGCGGCGCTCATGAACGTGCCGAGCATCTTCGTATGGACGCACGATTCGATCGCCCTCGGCGAGGACGGGCCGACCCACCAGCCGATCGAGCACCTCGCCGCGCTGCGGGCGATCCCGAATCTGACGATCGTGCGCCCGGCCGACGCGAACGAGACCGCATACGCCTGGCACGAGATGCTGCAGCGCCACACCAGCCCGACCGGGATCGCGCTCACGCGCCAGAACGTGCCGGTGCTCGAGGGCACCTCGGCCGAGGGTGTGCGGAAGGGCGCGTACGTGCTGGCGGACTCCCCCACCGGATCGCTGGACGCGATCGTGATCGCGACCGGGTCAGAGGTGCAGCTCGCCGTCGAGGCGCGCGAACGCCTCGCGGCCGAGGGCATCGGCGTCCGCGTCGTGTCGGCGCCGTCGCTCGAGTGGTTCGCCGAGCAGCCGGCCGAGTACCGCGAGAGCGTGCTGCCCGCGGCGGTCACGGCCCGCGTGAGCGTCGAGGCCGGCATCTCGCTCGGCTGGGAGCGCTACGTCGGAGCCGCGGGCCGCTCCGTGTCGATCGAGACCTTCGGGGCCTCGGCCGACTACGTCACGCTGTTCGAGAAGTTCGGCATCACGACCGACGCCGTCGTCGAGGCGGCACGGCAGACCATCACCGAGACCGCAGGAGGCGCGCAGTGAGCGAATCGACACGAGCACTCGGCGCGGCGGGCGTCAGCATCTGGCTGGACGACCTGTCCCGCGCACGGATCGAGAGCGGCGAACTCGCCGAGCTGATCGAGAGCCACGACATCGTCGGCGTGACGACCAACCCGACGATCTTCGCCGGCGCCATCGGCGGCGGCGCAGGATATGCGGATCGCATCGCGGCGTGCGCCGAGCGCGGACTCGACGCAGCGGCGACGATCGTGGAGCTGACGACGGCAGACGTCGCCGACGCGTGCGACGTCTTCGCGGGCGTATCCGCTGCCACGTCGGGTCGCGACGGCCGCGTCTCGATCGAGGTCGAGCCCGGCCTCGCCCGGGATACGGCGGGCACGATCGCCCAGGCGCGGGAGCTCTGGCAGCGGGTCGACCGGCCCAACGCGATGATCAAGATCCCGGCGACGACGGAGGGCCTGGAAGCCATCAGCGCGACCATCGGAGCCGGGATCAGCGTCAACGTCACGCTCATCTTCAGCCTCGAGCGCTATCGCCAGGTGATCAACGCCTACCTCACCGGACTCGAGCGCGCGCGCGCGGCCGGCCACGACCTCTCCACGATCCACTCGGTCGCGTCCTTCTTCGTGTCGCGCGTCGACAGCGAGATCGACGCACGGCTCAGGGCGGTCGGCACGCCCGCCGCGCTCGAGCTCACGGGTCGCGCGGGCGTCGCGAATGCGCGCCTCGCCTACGAGGTCTACGAGCAGTCGTTCGCGAGCGAGCGAGCCGCAGGGCTCATCGCTCTCGGCGCGAACGCCCAGCGCCCGCTCTGGGCATCGACCGGGGTGAAGGATCCCGCGCTGCCCGACACGCTGTACGTCGCCGAGCTCATCGCGCCCGACGTCGTCAACACGATGCCCGAGGCGACGCTGCGCGCGTTCGCAGACCACGGCGAGGTGCGCGGCGACACGATCACGTCGGAGTACGCCGAGGCCAATCAGACGCTGAACGCCATCGACGCCGCCGGTGTCGACTACGTCGAGGTGACCGAGCTGCTCGAGGCGCAGGGCCTCGAGAAGTTCGACGCGTCGTGGGCCGAGCTGCTCGAGACCGTCGAGCGCGCCCTGGGCCAGGCGGGCTGATCATGTCGGACCGGCTCACCGAACTCGACGTCGCGATCGGCGCGGACCCGGGCGACTTCTCGCCGCTGCTGGAAGCCCTCGTCGCGGACCGCGTGGCGAGCCGGATCTTCGACCATGACACGACGCTCTGGGGCGAGGCCGCCCGGGCCGAGGCCGAGATCCGACTCGGGTGGACCGATCCGTTCGCCGCAGCGGAGTCGCTGCTCGACGAGGTCGAGGCCCTGCGGGCGGAACTCGCCGGTCGCGGCGTCGACCGGATCGTGCTGTGCGGGATGGGCGGATCGAGTCTCGCTCCCGAGGTCATCGCGCGGTGGTCCGGCGTCGCCCTGACGGTGATCGACTCGACGCACCCCGCGGTCATGCGCCGGGAGCTCTCTGCGGATCTCTCGCGCACCGCGGTCGTCGTCAGCTCGAAGTCGGGCGGCACCATCGAGACCCGGAGCCATCGGGCGTCGTTCGACCATGCGTTCCGCGAGACGGGCATCGACCCGGCAGGCCGGATCATCGTCGTCACAGACCCGGGCTCTGCGCTCGAGGCCGATGCTCGGGAAGCCGGGCAGCGCGTGTTCCTCGCCGACCCGAACGTGGGCGGCCGGTTCTCGGCGCTCACGGCCTTCGGCCTCGTGCCGACGGGACTCGCCGGCGCCGATGTGCGCAGGCTCCTCGCCGATGCGTCCTCGGTCGTGGCGCGCGTCGCCGCCGACTCGGTCGAGAATCCGGCGCTGGTGCTCGCGGCGGTGCTTGCGGCGGGGCTGCCGGATCGGTATCTGCTCGCCCTCTCGTCGGGCAACAGCGCCGACTGGGGACTGGGCGCCTGGGTCGAGCAGCTCATCGCCGAATCGACCGGCAAGGACGGCACGGGCGTGCTGCCCGTCGCACTGCCGGTCGCAGCCCCCGAGCTGCGCGACCGGCCGGGCAACATGGAACTCGTGCACCTCTACGGCGAGACGGCTGACCCGCTCTATCAGGACTTCTCGGGCTCGGCGGCCGTGACCGGAACGCTCGGTGCGCACTTCATGATGTGGGAGGTGCTCACCGCGGCCCTGGGAAAGCTCATGGGCATCGACCCGTTCGACCAGCCCGACGTCGAGTCGGCGAAGGTCGCGGCTCGCGAGGCGCTCGCTCGGACGGGAGCCGCGGACTCCACGGAGGATCCCCGGGAGGACCGGACGGATGGTGACGCGGGCCGTCCCGTCGCCGGCCTCGCCGGTGTCTCGCTGCTCGCATCGAGCGGGATCGGCGAGGACCCTTCCCTCGAGTCGGCCGCCGGCGTGGTCGCGGCGGTGCAGGCGATGGTCCCCGAGAACGGCTATCTCGCGATCCAGGCGTACCTCGACCCCGCGGGTCAGCACGCGGCGACGCTCGAGCGCCTGCGCGGGCGGCTCGCCGAGCGGCTCCGCGTGCCGGTCACCCTCGGGTGGGGCCCGCGGTACCTGCACTCGGTGGGGCAGCTGCACAAGGGCGGTCCGGCCCTCGGCGCGTTCCTGCAGGTGACGGACGGCGCCTTCCCCGACGTCGCCATCCCCGGCCAGGCCTCCGGGTTCGGCGACCTCATCACGGCTCAGGCGCGCGGCGACCGCGACGTCCTCGCCGCACGCGGTCGCCCGGTGCTCGCGATCCGGTGCGCCGATCCCGAGGCCGCGCTGCGAGAGATCGTAGCGGCCGTGTAGCGGGCGTCGGGCCCGATCCGGCCCGAGCTCGTTCCGGCGCATCCGGAAACGCGAAACACCCCCGGATCCGTGACCGACTGCGGTGCAGCGGTCCGGGATCCGGGGGTGTTCTTCGTGCGAGCGTCGCAGGCGAGGGTCAGACCGCCGCCTTCTTCGCCGTGCCGCGGCGCAGACGCAGCTTCTCGAGCGCCTGCTCGAGCAGCTCTTCCGCCTCGTCGGGCGTGCGCCGCTCCTTCACATACGCGAGATGCGTCTTGTAGGGCTCGTTCTTCGCGAGCACGGGAGGGTTCTCCCGATCCCGACCTGCGGGCAGGCCGGTCGAGGGCGAATCGATCTGCTCGGGGATGTCCTCCTCCGCGACGTCCGACGCGAAGTAGCGGACGGTCTCGTTCCCGAGAGCGTCCCAGTACGAGACCTGGGTACGATCGGCGCGGGCACCGTGATCCTTCTCCCCCATGGGGCCGGATCCGACGCGCGCACCACGAATGGCGTTACTGCCGGCCATGGTGACCTTTCTGCTGTGAAGCTGGGGGTTCCCCGCGGCGACCGGCCGCGGACGGTTCCCGCCGGTTAGACGACGCTGAAACGGGCGATCAGCCCGAGTCCGACGATCGACATCACCCAGACGAGCGAGACGATCACCGTGATGCGGTTCAGGTTGCGCTCCGCAACGCCCGACGACCCCAGGCTCGAGGTCACACCGCCGCCGAACATGTCGGAGAGGCCGCCTCCGCGGCCCTTGTGCAGCAGGATGAACAGGGTGAGCAGCAGGCTCGTGATCACGAGGATGACGATCAGGGCGATCTTGAGGATGAGCACGCAGTCCGCCTTTCAGGGGTCGAGGGCGTGGGAAGGCCAGCGCCCAGTATACCCGGGTGCGGCCGCGGAAGGAGCAAGGCGCGACGGGCTAGGAGCCGGTCACGTGCTTCGGGAACTGGATGATGCGGGAGAACTCGTCCGACTTGAGGCTCGCGCCGCCCACGAGTGCGCCGTCGACATCGGCCTGGCGCATGAAGCCGGCGATGTTCTGACTCGACACCGACCCGCCGTACAGGATGCGCGTGGCGTCGGCGACGGAGTCGCCGCGCAGGTCGCGGAGCGAGTCGCGCAGCGTCCTCGCGACGTCCTGGGCCTGCTCGGGGGTGGCGGCCTGCCCGCTGCCGATCGCCCAGACGGGCTCGTAGGCGACGACGATCTCGGCGTCGGCGGGGAGCGGTGCGATCGCCGCGGCGAGCTGGGCGAGCGGGATCGCCGCTGCGCCGTGCTCGTCGAGATCCTCGGCGGTCTCGCCGACGCAGATCATCGGGACCAGGCCTGCGCGGTGCGCGGCGAGGGCCTTCAATCCCACCGTCTCGTCGCTCTCCCCGTGCCCGTGACGACGCTCGGAGTGTCCGACGATGACATACTTCGCCTCGAGCTTCGCGAGCATCTGCGCCGAGACGTCTCCCGTATAGGCTCCCGCTTCGTGGGGCGAGACGTCCTGCGCGCCGAGCACGATCGACAGCTTGTCAGCGGCGAGCAGCGTCTGCACCGAGCGGAGATCGGTGAACGGCGGGAACACCGCGACCTCCACCTGACCGTAGTCGTGACGCACGTCCTTGAGGCCCCACGAGAGCTTCTGGACGAGCGCGATGGCCTGCAGGTGATCGAGGTTCATCTTCCAGTTGCCCGCGATGATGGGCGTGCGCTGCGCGGCAGAGGCGTTCATGCGAGCACCTCCAGGCCGGGAAGGGTCTTGCCCTCGAGGAACTCGAGGCTGGCGCCGCCACCCGTGGAGATGTGGCCGAACTGGTCGTCCGCGAAACCGAGGGCGCGCACGGCCGCGGCCGAGTCGCCTCCGCCCACGACGGTGAACCCCGAGGTCTCGGTGAGCGCCCGGGCGACGGCGCGGGTGCCGCCGGCGAACGCGTCCATCTCGAACACGCCCATGGGGCCGTTCCAGAACACGGTCTTCGATTCCGCGATGACCTGCGCGAACGCCGCGGCGGAATCCGGCCCGATGTCGAGCCCGATGCCCGCGGCGCCGAACGCCGACGACTCGATTGCGTCGGCAGGAACGACCTCGTGGGCGGCGTCCGCGGCGAAGGCCTCCGCCACCACGATGTCGGTCGGCAGCACGATGCGCACGCCGCGCTGCTCGGCCGTCTCGAGGTACCCGCGAACGGTGTCGAGCTGATCCTGCTCGAGCAGGCTCGCCGCGACGCCGTGACCCTGGGCTGCCAGGAAGGTGAAGACCATGCCGCCGCCGATCAGCAGCGTATCCACGCGCTCGATGAGGTGCGAGATGACGCCGAGCTTGTCGGAGACCTTCGAGCCCCCGAGCACGACGGCGTACGGCCGTTCGGCCTCCTCGGTGAGGCGGCGGAGCACCTCCAGCTCGCCTGCGACGAGCCGGCCGGCGGCGCTCGGCAGCAGCTGGGCGAGGTCGGTGACGCTCGCCTGGCGCCGGTGCACGACGCCGAATCCGTCCGAGACGAACGCGTCTCCGAGATCGGCGAGCCGCTGCGCGAACGCCCGGCGGGCGTCGTCGTCCTTGCTCGTCTCCCCCGCGTTGAAGCGCAGGTTCTCGAGCAGGACGACGTCGCCCTCGCCGAGCGCCGATACCGCAGCGGTCGCGGCCTCGCCCACCGTCTCCTCCACGAAGGAAACGGGAGCCCCCAGCAGCTCCCCCATGCGGACCGACACCGGCCGGAGCGAGAATCGCTCCTCCGGTTCGCCCTGGGGGCGGCCGAGATGGCTGATCAGTACGATCTTCGCCCCGGCTTCCCTGAGCTCGCGGATGGTCGTGAGTGAGGCGCGGATGCGCCCGTCATCGGTGATAACGCCGTCGGCGAGCGGGACGTTGAGATCGCAGCGGACGATGACCGTCCGACCGCGCAACTGACCCAGGGATTCGATGGTGCGCATAGGGCTGTGCCGGCTCCTCAGATGGGGGACGTGGACGGGGTGCTTAGATCAGGCCGGGCGTCTGGCTGCGCGCCGCGTCGAAGCGCTTCGCGACGTCCTGCCAGTTGGCGAGGTTCCAGAACGCCTTGACGTACTCTGCCTTGACGTTGAGGTAGTCGAGGTAGAAGGCGTGCTCCCACATGTCCAGCATGAGCAGCGGAGTCTGGCCGATCGGCACGTTGGCCTGCTGATCGAACAGCTGGAAGATCGAGAGGCGCTGACCGATCGCGTCCCAGGCGAGCACCGACCAGCCCGAGCCCTGGATGCCGTTGGCCACGGCGCCGAACTGGGCCTGGAACTTGGCGAACGAGCCGAACTGCTCGACGATCGCCGCGGCGAGTTCGCCTTCGGGCTCCCCGCCGCCCTCCGGCGACAGGTTGTTCCAGAAGACGGTGTGGTTCGTGTGACCGCCGAGGTGGAACGCGAGGTCCTTCTCGAGACGGTTGATGTTCGCGAAGTCCTCGGACTCGCGTGCCGCGGCGAGCTGGTCGAGCGCGTTGTTCGCACCCGTCACGTACGCCTGATGGTGCTTGCTGTGGTGGAGCTCCATGATCTTGCCGCTGATGTGCGGCTCGAGGGCTGCGTAATCATAGGGAAGTTCGGGAAGTGAGTAGACGGCCATAGCGCGCTCCATTTCTCTGGGTGGACGGTTGTCCGTTCAGTCTATGCCCGGGGCGACGCCGTGTGACGGAGTGTTCGCCCAGAGCGGGCTCGACCCTCGCCGCGACCCGATCGGGTCGTGCGACGGGGGTCGGAGTCGACGTCAGAGTGCGTCCAGCTCCTCGGGCAGGCTGGCCTCGGTCCCGGGGATCCCGCGGGCCTCGGCCTCCTTGTCGGCCATGGCCAGCAGGCGCCGGATGCGACCGGCGATCGCGTCCTTCGTGAGCACGGGCTCGGCGCGGGCGCCGAGGTCGTCGAGGCTCGCTTCGCGGTGGGTGAGACGCAGCTCCCCCGCGTAGCGCAGGTGCTCGGGGATCTCCTCGCCGAGGATCTCGAGCGCGCGCTCGACGCGCGCGCACGCCGCGACCGAGGCCTGCGCCGAACGGCGGAGGTTCGCGTCGTCGAAGTTCACGAGGCGGTTCGCGGTCGCGCGCGTCTCGCGGGCCTTGCGCAGTTCGTCCCAGCTCGCACGGGCGGCGGTCGCGCCCATCGCGCCCAGCATCTCGCCGATGGTCTCGGCGTCGCGGATGAGCACCTTGTGCTGGCCCCGGATCTCGCGGTTCTTCGCCTCGATCCCGATGCGGCCCGCAGCGCCCACGAGCGCCATGGCGACCTCGTTGCTCGGGCAGACCAGCTCGAGCGCGGCCGAGCGGCCCGGGGCGGTGATGCCGCCGCGCGCGAGGAAGGCCCCGCGCCAGATCGCGGCGAGCTCCGCCTGCGCTCCGGTCGTCAGACGGTTGGGAAGGCCCCGGATCTGCCTGCGGCGCTGGTCGAGCAGGCCGAGCTGGCGCGCGAGGGTCTCGCCGTCGAGCACGCGCACGAGGAACTGGGGCGCGCCGGGGCGGGTGCTCGACGGGGGCAGGTGCTTCGCCTCGGAGCGCACCCCGTAGAGCTCGGCGAGGTCCTTGCGCACGCGCTGCACGATCTGCGGGGTGTGGAGCTCGGCCTCGAGGGCGATGCGGCCCGAGATCGTGTGGAGTCCTCCGGCAAGACGCAGGATCGTGGCGACCTCCGCGTTCCGCTCGCTGGTGCGCTGCACCGGAAAACGCACGAGCTCACTCTTCACCTCGGGGGTAGACAGCACGAATTGGATCCTCTCGGGAATGGGGGTGGAACGTATGGGATGTCGGGTGACCGCACGGGGTCCGGGACGAGCCCGGTGCCGTCGGTGGCGGCCGCGGATCGCCGGATCCGCGGCGCGGTGCTACTCGCGACCCAGGTCGCGGTGGCGCAGGTTGACGCTCACGCCGGGAAGGCCCGCGAGGCGGTCCGCCAGCTCGCGGGCGGTCGCGACGGAGCGATGCTTGCCGCCGGTGCAGCCTACCGCAAGCGAGGCGTGCCGCTTGTTCTCGCGCTGGAATCCGGCGAGCACGGGCGTCAGCGCGGCCACGTAGTGATCGAGGAACTCGGCGGCGCCGTCGCGGCTCAGCACGTAGTCCTTGACCTCGGGGTCGACGCCGGTGAGCGGCCGCAGATCGGGCTCCCAGAACGGATTGGGCAGGAATCGCATGTCGACCATCAGATCGACATCGGTGGGGGCGCCGTACTTGAAGCCGAAGCTCTGCACCGACAGCTGCAGCCCGGGCGTGCTGTCGTCGGAGAAGAGCTCCCGCGTCGCCGTCGACAGCTCGTGCACGTTGTACCGGGAGGTGTCGATGACCACGTCGCTCGACGCGCGCAGCTCCTGGAGCCGTTCGCGCTCGAGGCGGATGCCCTCGAGGAGGCTGCCCTGCTCGCCCTGCAGCGGGTGCGGGCGGCGCACGGCCTCGTAGCGGCGGACGAGGATCTCGTCGGTCGCATCGAGGAACACGACGCGCACCGTGGCGCCCTCCCGCAGCTCGTCGACGGTGCTCTGGATCTCGTCGAACAGGTCTCGACCGCGCACGTCGACGACCGCGACGATGCGCGGCAGCGCTCCGCCAGAACGATCGGCCATGTCGGCGAGCGTCTTGAGCATGGACAGCGGGAGATTGTCGACGACGTACCACCCGAGATCCTCGAGGGTGTTCGCGACCGTGCTCCGGCCGGCACCGGACATGCCGGTGACGATCAGGATCTCCTGTTCGGACGCCGTGATGTTCACCCGGTGCCTCCCTCTGCGCTCTGCGATCCCTCGACTGACTCACCAATCTTACCGTCAGCCGCGGGGTCCGGTTGCAGGTGGCCGAGCACCTGCTCGGCGAGCTTCGGGCCGAGCCCCGGTGCGGCGGCGAGCTCGGCGAGCGATGCTGCGCGCAGGCGGGTGACCGAGCCGAAGTGCTTGAGCAGTCCGGTGACGCGTTTGGGGCCGAGCCCAGGGATCTCCGCCAATCGGCTCGTGATCGACGCGCTCCTGCGCTGGCGCTGGAAGGTGATCGCGAAGCGGTGGGCCTCGTCGCGGATGCGCTGCACGAGGAAGAGCGCTTCGCTCGTGCGCGGCAGGATGACCGGGAAGGGGTCCCCCGGCAGCCAGATCTCCTCGAGGCGCTTCGCGACGCCGCAGAGGGCGATGTCCGTGATCCCGGCCTCCGCGAGCGCGCGCGCGGCCGCTTTGACCTGCGGTTCGCCGCCGTCGACGATGAGCAGCTGCGGGCGGTCGCGGTAGACGCCGCTCGGCTGCTCGTCGTTCGCGCGCGCCAGGTTGAGTTGCGCGGCGCGGCGCGAGACGACCTGGTGGATCGAATCGGTGTCGTCGCGGGTCTCCTCGATGCGGTACTTGCGGTAAGCGCCCTTCGCGGGCAGCGCGTCCTCGAAGACGACGAGCGACGCGACGACGCCCGTTCCCTGGAGGTGCGACACGTCGATGCACTCGATGCGGAGCGGTGCCTCGTCCATGCCCAGCGCCTGCTGCAGCTCGGCGAGGGCATCGGTGCGCGCGGTCAGGTCGGCGGAGCGCTTGAGCTTGTAGCGGATGAGGTGCTCCCCCGCATTGAGCACGGCTCGCTCCATGAGCTGGGCCTTTCCGCCGCGCTCCGGCACGCGCACGCGCACGCGGCCCCTGCGGGGTCGGCGTTCGCCAAGCGCGTTCTCGAGCTCGGCCGCGTTCTCGGGCAGCACGGGGACGAGGATCTCGGGCGGCGGTTCGCGCTCCCCCTCGTACGCGCTCTGGATCACCTGCTCCAGCAGCGTGCCTGGCGAGTCGTCGAGCTCGACGTCCACGATCCAGCTCCGCTCACCGCGGATCCGCCCGCCGCGGATGATGAACTGGTGCGCGGCTGCGGCGAGCTCGTCCGAACGCAGCCCGAAGACGTCGAGGTTCACGTCGAGTCCGAGCACGACGGCGTTCTTCTCCATCACGTGCTCGACCGCGCGCGTCTGGTCGCGGAGCCGGGCCGCGTCCTCGTAGCGCTGCTCGGCGGCGGCGTCGCGCATCCGACGCTGCAGCTCGCGGAGGTGGCTCGTGTCGCCGCCGCCGAGGAACGAGACGAGCTCGTCGACGCGCGCTCGGTGGTCCTCGACGGAGATGAGTCCCGAGCAGGGGCCGTGGCAGCGGCCGATCTGGCCGGCGAGGCACGGGCGGCCGCTCGACATGGCCCGCTTGTAGTCGGCGTCGTTGCAGGTGCGGATGGGGAACGCCTGCTGCAGCAGAGCCGTCGTCTCGCGCAGCGCCCAGACCTTCGGGTACGGCCCGAAGTATCTCGCCCCCCTGATCTTCTCGTTGCGGGTGATCGTCAGGCGCGGCGCCTCCTCGCGCAGGGTCACGGCGAGGTAGGGGTAGGTCTTGTCGTCCTTGAACTGGACGTTGAACGGCGGCTTGAACTCCGTGATCCAGGTGTGCTCGAGCACGAGGGATTCGGTGTCGGTCGCGACCACGGTCCAGTCGACCTTCGCCGCGAGCGCGAGCATGCGTCGCGTGCGCGGCATGAGCGAGTGCAGCGGCTGGAAGTAGTTCGACAGCCGGGCGCGGAGATTCTTGGCCTTGCCGATGTACAGCACGCGACCGTGCTTGTCGCTGAAGCGGTAGACGCCCGGGCTCGTGGGGATCTCGCCCTGTGCCGGGCGGAAGGAGGCCCGATTGTCGGCGGCCTCCATCACGCCGTGGCCTTCGCCCTCGCAGCCTGGGCGTCCGCCGCCTTCGCGCCGCGTCCGTGCAGCACCTCGGCGAGGAACTGGCCGGTGTGGCTCTCCTCGACCTTCGCGAGCTGCTCGGGCGTGCCCTCCGCGATGATCGTGCCGCCGCCGGAGCCGCCCTCGGGGCCGAGGTCGATCACCCAGTCGGCGCTGCGGATCACGTCGAGGTTGTGCTCGATCGTGATCACCGTGTTGCCCTTGTCGACGAGTCCGCCCAGAACGAGCAGCAGCTTGCGCACGTCTTCGAAGTGGAGGCCCGTCGTGGGCTCGTCGAGCACGTAGATGCTCCGGCCGTTCGAGCGCTTCTGCAGCTCGGTCGCGAGCTTCACCCGCTGCGCCTCGCCGCCCGAGAGGGTCGTGGCGCTCTGCCCGAGCCGGACGTAGCCGAGGCCGACGTCGACCAGGGTCTTCATGTAGCGGTGGATCGACGAGATCGGCTCGAAGAACTCCTCGGCCTCGGCGATCGGCATCTCGAGCACCTCCGAGATGTTCTTGCCCTTGTAACGCACCTGCAGCGTCTCGCGGTTGTAGCGCTTGCCCCCGCAGGACTCGCAGGCCACGTAGACGTCCGGGAGGAAGTTCATCTCGATCTTGAGCGTGCCGTCGCCCGAGCAGGCCTCGCAGCGCCCGCCCTTCACGTTGAAGCTGAATCGGCCGGGCAGGTAGCCGCGGGTCTTCGCCTCGGGGGTCTCGGCGAACAGGTTCCGGATCTTGTCGAAGACGCCCGTGTACGTCGCGGGGTTCGAGCGCGGGGTGCGGCCGATGGGCGCCTGGTCGACGTGGACGACCTTGTCGAGATGCTCGAGCCCCGTGACGCGGGTGTGCTTTCCCGGCACGAGCCGGGCGCCGTTGAGCTGATTCGCGAGCACGCGGTACAGGATGTCGTTCACGAGCGTCGACTTCCCCGAGCCCGAGACGCCTGTGACCGCGGTCATCACGCCGAGCGGGAACGTCGCATCGACGTTCTTGAGGTTGTTCGACCGCGCACCCACGACCCGGAGCTCGCGCTTGCGGTCGCGCTTGCGGCGTCGCTTCGGAGTCTCGATCGATCTCCGCCCTGCGAGGTAGTCGCCCGTGATGGACCGGTGATTCTCGAGCAGCTCGCGGTACTCCCCCGAGTGCACGACCGTGCCGCCCTCGACGCCTGCGCCAGGCCCGATGTCGACGACCCAGTCGGCCGCCTCGATCGTCTCCTCGTCGTGCTCCACGACGATGAGCGTGTTGCCGAGATCGCGCAGCTTGATCAGGGTCTCGATGAGTCGGCGGTTGTCGCGCTGATGGAGGCCGATCGACGGCTCATCGAGCACGTAGAGCACGCCGGTGAGGCCCGAGCCGATCTGGGTCGCGAGGCGGATGCGCTGCGCCTCGCCGCCCGAGAGCGTGCCGGCGGCGCGCGCGAGCGTGAGGTAGCCGAGGCCGACTTCGATCAGGAAGTCGAAGCGCAGCCGGATCTCGCGGAGCACCTGCGCCGCGATCTTCGCCTCGCGCTCGGTGAGCACGACCTCGTCGAAGAAGCGCTTCGCGTCGGTCAGGCTGAACTCCCCCACCGCGGCGATCGACCGGTCGTCGACGGTCACCGCGAGGACCTCGGGCTTCAGCCGCTGTCCGTTGCAGGCGTGACACGGCACCTCGCGCAGGAACTCCGACCACCGGTCCCGCTTCGCATCGGACTCGGCCTCGGCGTACTGCCGCTCGATGAACGGGATGACTCCCTCGAATCCCGACGAGTACTTCACCTCGCGGCCGAAGCGGTTCTTCCACCGCACGTTCACCTTGAAATTGTTGCCCCGCAGCACCGCTTCGCGTACGCCCTCGTCCAGTTCCTCCCACGGGGTCGCGAGCGAGAAGTCGAGGTCGTTCGCGAGTCCGACCAGCAGCTTCTCGTAGTACTGGTACAGGCTCTTGCCCTGGCTGGTCCAGGGGACGATGACGCCCTCCTGGATGGAGAGCGCCGGGTCGCCGAGCACCAGGTCCTCGTCGACCGACATGCTCGTGCCGAGACCCGAGCAGGTGGGGCAGGCGCCGAACGGCGCGTTGAAGGAGAAGGTGCGGGGCTCGATCTCGGTGAGCTGCACCGGGTGCTGGTTGGGGCACGAGAGGTGCTCCGAGAAGGTGCGCACGCGATCTTCGGCGTCGGCGTCGCGGTCGACGAAATCGATCAGCACGATGCCCCCGGCGAGCCGGAGCGCCGTCTCGAGCGAATCGGTCAGACGTCCGAGACCCTCGGGGCTCGCGACCAGCCGGTCGATGACGACCGAGATGTCGTGCTTGATCTGCTTCTTCAGCTTCGGCGGGTCCGAGAGCTGCACGAGCTCGCCGTCGACGATCGCGCGGGAGTAGCCGCTCGCGGCGAGATCCTGGAGCAGATCGACGAACTCGCCCTTCTTCTTGCTGACGACCGGAGCGAGCACCTGGAATCGAGTGCGCTCGGGCAGTTCCATGAGGCGGTCCGCGATCTGCTGCACGGTCTGCGAGGCGATCCGTTCGCCGCAGACGGCGCAGTGTGGCACGCCGATCCTCGCCCACAGGAGGCGCATGTAGTCGTAGATCTCGGTGATGGTGCCGACCGTCGATCGCGGATTGCGGTTCGTGGACTTCTGATCGATCGAGACGGCCGGGCTGAGGCCCTCGATGAAGTCGACGTCGGGGCGATCCACCTGTCCGAGGAATTGGCGGGCGTACGCGCTCAGCGACTCGACGTAGCGGCGCTGGCCCTCGGCGAAGATCGTGTCGAACGCCAGGCTCGACTTGCCGCTCCCGGAGAGCCCGGTGAAGACCACCATCGAGTCGCGCGGGATCGAGAGGTCCACGTTGTCGAGGTTGTGGACACGGGCGCCCTGCACACTGATGTGGGCGTGGGAGGCGGAGGAGCGGATCGGGGTCGTCTGCTGCGAAGTCACCGGTTCATTCTACTGCGAAGCGGCTGAGTATTCGAACATATCTACGAGGGTCGTACGCATTCCTTCCCTGCCCGACCGCTTTCGGGTACTATTGACGCAAGCGGGTGAAAGGAGTCGTCATGTCGATCGCGCAACTGCCCGGAGGGGCCCATGACGCCGTCGAGGGGCGGGGCGGCAGGGAGCGCTCGGTGCGCGACCGGCTCGTCGCCCTCGTGACGCAGATCGACGGGGATCGGCTCGATACCGCAGAGGAGATGCTCGCGGAGATCATCGCCCATCAGCGGGCCGGCACGCGGGGGCTGACGGATGCCGAGGTCTCGGTGCTCTCCCGGCTGGGGGTCTCCGAAGGCGACCTGCAGCGGCCTACGGCGCTGCGCGCCGCGACGCGCGGCCGGGCCTGGGAGCGGCAGATGGAGGGACAGGCCGTCTCGGTCGCTGAAGCCGCCGAGATCCTTGGGGTGACGCCCGCGCGGGTGCGTCAGCGCTGCGCTGCGGGAACGCTCCTCGCGCAGCGGCGCAGCGACGGGTGGCATCTTCCCGCGTTCCAGTTCCAGGACCGGCGCGAGCCGCGCGGTTGGGCGATCGTCGCTCAGGCCATCCCGCGGGCGACGCCCCTGGTGCTCGTCGAACGCGTCCTCACCTCCCCCTCGCCCCGCCTGGGCGCGGGGGGCGAGGAGCTCTCGCCGCTGGAGTGGCTGTCCGAGGGCGGGGATCCGCGGGAAGCGGCGGCCGCGGTGGACGACGCGCTGCATCGCCTGCCGTGAGCGAGCGACTTCCCCGGCCCGACCCGGCCCGCTTCCCCCGGCTCTCCGACGATCCGGGGTGGATCCGGCTCGTCGCCGCGCCCACGACGCTCGCGAGGATCTTCCGCGCGGCGGGACCGCATCCGGTCGAATGGCACGAGTTCCGCGAGTACGGACCGCTCGACGCGCGCTTCGACCCGCACCCGCCCCCCGTCGACGTGCACCCGGGAGACGGGGTGCTCTACGCCGTGGTCGAGGGGGCGGCGGACGCGTCCTCGGCGCGCGAGGACTCCGCGTTCGCAGCCTGTCTGCTGGAGGTGTTCCAGCAGACGCGCATGATCCGGCGAGGCGACGGCGCCCCGACGCTCGCCGCGTTCGCGCCGGTCCGGCCGCTCCGGCTGCTCGACCTCAGCGACAGCGACTGGGTCGCCGTCGCGGGCGGCAACTCCGCCATCTCGTCCGGCGAGCGCTCCCGATCGCGGGAGTGGGCGCGAGCGATACGCGCGACCTACCCCGAGATCGACGGGGTGGTCTCGGCCTCCTCCGTGGTGCCCAGCGCGCGCATCGCCGCGCTCTGGTCCCCCGCGGCGGACGCGCTCCCGCGGCATCCGCTTGCGCAGTTGCGGCTCGACCGGGAGGAGCTCTCGGGTGTCATCGACGCCGCGGCGGACCGCTACGGATATCTCGTACTCTGAGTCGTCCGAGCGCGCTCGCCGCAGTTCGCGTCCGATTCGTTCAAGCGCGCGGTCCGCCAGGACCGTACGCTGATTCCCATGACGCTCTCCTTCGATTTCATCGCCATCGTGACGGACGACCTGCCCCGCTCGCTCGCCTTCTACCGGGCCCTCGGCCTGGATCTTCCCGAGGGGCTGGACGATGCACCGCACGTCGAGACGACCCTGCCGGGTGGCATGACGCTGGCATGGGACCCGGTTTCCACCATTCGCGGGTTCCTGCCCGATTTCGAACTGCCGTCGGGCGACAACCGGATCGGCTTCGCCTTCCGGGCCGACTCCCCGGCCGAGGTCGACGGCGTCTACGCCGACCTGCTCGAGCGGTATCCGGACGCGGGATGCACCGCTCCCTGGGACGCGCCGTGGGGTCAGCGCTATGCGACCGTGCTCGACCCGGACGGCAACTCGATCGACCTCTACGCGCCGTTGGGTGGCGACGCGGGCTGAGCGGCCACGGCCGCAGCCGCAGCGAGCCGTCCGGGCGAGGTGCCGACGAGCCTGGCGAACTCCCGGGTGAGATGGGCCTGGTCGCTGTACCCGGCGAGCTGAGCCGCCTCGGCGGGGCGCGAGCCCGAGCGGAGCGCCGCCCGAGCGCGCTCGGCGCGCAGGACGCGACGCAGCGCGGCGTGGCCGTAGCCGAAACATGCGAGCATGCGGCGGTGCAACTGGCGCTCCGAGTATCCGAGGCGAGCGGCGAGCGCAGAGAACGGTTCGCGCCCGGCGGCCGAACGCATCGCCTCCGCGACCCAGAGCGCGCCCGCGCGGCCGCCGATGATCTCACCGAAACGCGCGCCCGATTCCTCGGCCGTCGCGCCGGCCGCGCTGAGGATGCTGGCGCGGATACCGTCGGAGCGGCTGGCGGCGGACGCGACGACGGGGCTCATGGCGCCGGACGCGTCGAAGAGCTGCTCGCGGAGCGCGCGGAGCATCTCGGTACCGCGGCGACGCACCCCCGGATCGACGGCGTCGGCAGCGGGGAGGACCAGATCCGCGAGATCGGACGAGGGGCGACCGAGCCCCGCGCCGGCTCGACCGCGGGCGAAGCGCAACCCGATGATCCGAGGGTCCTCCCCAGTTCCGGGGAGCAGCCACCGCGTGGACGGCCCCGCGACGATCAGCGCGTCGTCGCGCAGGATCAGGTCGGCGCACCCGTCCGCGGGAATCGCGAGGCTCTCGGGAGCTGGAGCGACGGCCCCGGGCGACGCCGGCGCGACCCCGGGGATCGCGGACTCGGGGCCGGAGCCGGTTCGCGGTGCGCCGGAGACCCAGAGGGTCCCGACGCCCGGCACGGCGAATTCCCGGTGCACGCGCGACGCTCCGCCCGACTCAGAGGTGTCCCGCCGCGTCCATGCTCCGCAGCTCCCGCTTCAGTTCCGAGACCTCGTCGCGCAGTCGCGCTGCGAGCTCGAACTTGAGCTCCTCCGCGGCGGCGAGCATCTGCTCGGTGAGATCGGAGATCAGTGCCTCGAGCTTGCCTGCGCCCTCCTCGGCGATCGCCCCGGCGCGCGCAGCGGCCTTGCCCTTCGCGCGCTGCGGAGAACTGCCCTTGCGCTGCGCGTGCGCGCCCGTACGGGAGAGCACGTCCTCGGTGTCGGCGGCCTCGCGCGAGAGCATCGCGGTGATGTCGCCGATCTTCTTGCGCAGCGGCTGGGGATCGATGCCGTGCTCCGTGTTGTATGCGACTTGGATCTCGCGACGGCGATTCGTCTCGTCGATCGCCTCGCGCATGGAGCGGGTGATCGTGTCGGCGTACATGTGGACCTGTCCCGAGACGTTGCGCGCTGCGCGTCCGATGGTCTGGATGAGGGAGGTGCTCGACCGCAGGAAGCCCTCCTTGTCGGCGTCGAGAATTGCCACGAGGGAGACCTCGGGCAGGTCGAGACCCTCGCGCAGCAGGTTGATGCCGATCAGCACGTCGTAGACGCCGGCGCGCAGCTCGGTCAGCAGCTCGACGCGCCGCAGGGTGTCGACGTCGGAGTGCAGGTAGCGTACGCGCACCCCCGCCTCCTCCATGAACGTGGTGAGCTGCTCCGCCATCTTCTTGGTGAGCGTGGTGACGAGCACGCGCTCGTCGCGCTCGGCCCTGGCGCGGACCTCCTCGAGCAGATCGTCGATCTGCCCCTCCGAGGGCTTCACCACGATCTCGGGGTCGACGAGACCGGTCGGACGGATGATCTGCTCGACCACCCCGTCCGCGAGCTCCATCTCGTACTTGCCCGGCGTCGCCGACAGGTACACCGTCTGGCCGACCCGGTCCTTGAACTCGTTGAACTTCAGCGGCCGGTTGTCGAGCGCGCTCGGCAGGCGGAAGCCGTGGTCGACCAGCGTGCGCTTGCGCGAGGAGTCGCCCTCGTACATGGCGCCGATCTGCGGCACGGTGACGTGGGATTCGTCGATGACGACGAGGAAGTCGTCGGGGAAGTAGTCGAGCAGGCAGTGCGGGGCCTCGCCGGGCTTGCGACCGTCCATGTGCATCGAGTAGTTCTCGATGCCCGAGCAGAAGCCGATCTGCTCCATCATCTCGAGATCGAACGTCGTGCGCATGCGCAGCCGCTGCTCCTCCACGAGCTTGTTCTGCCGCTTGAGCTCGGCGGTGCGCGCGTCGAGCTCCGCCGTGATGTCGTGCATCGCACGATTCATCACCTCCCGGCTCGCCACGTAGTGGGATCCGGGGAAGACCGACACCGTGTCGACCTGCTTGATCACCTCGCCGGTGAGCGGGTGCAGGTAGTAGAGCGCCTCGATCTCGTCCCCGAAGAACTCGATCCGGATCGCGAGCTCCTCGTACATCGGGATGATCTCGACGGTGTCGCCGCGAACGCGGAAGTTGCCGCGCACGAACTCGATGTCGTTGCGCTGGTACTGCATGTCGACGAAGCGGCGGAGCAGCACGTCGCGGTCGAGGCGGTCTCCGACCACGAGCGGGACCATCGCCTCGTAGTACTCCTCGGGCTTGCCGAGACCGTAGATGCAGGACACGGTCGAGACGACGACGGTGTCGCGCCGGGAGAGCAGCGCGTTCGTGGTCGAGTGCCGCAATCGCTCGACCTCGGCGTTCACCGACGAGTCCTTCTCGATGAAGGTGTCGGTCTGCGGCACGTAGGCCTCGGGCTGGTAGTAGTCGTAGTAGGAGACGAAGTACTCGACCGCGTTGTTGGGGAGCAGCTCGCGGAACTCGCTCGCGAGCTGCGCCGCGAGCGTCTTGTTGTGGGCGAGCACGAGCGTCGGGCGCTGCACCGCCTCGATCAGCCAGGCCGTTGTCGCGGACTTGCCCGTACCGGTGGCCCCGAGCAGCACCACGTCGGTCTCGCCTGCGTTGATGCGCTTCGCGAGCTCCTCAATGGCCTTCGGCTGGTCGCCGGACGGCTCGTATTCGCTGACGACTTCGAAGGGTCGAACGCTTCGGGTGGTTTCCATGGTCTCGAGGGTACTCCCGGCCACCGACATTCTCTCGGCGGGCGAACAGAAGCCGCGTTGGTGACAGGGGCTCATGATTACATAATGTAATTAAGTGGTACTGTAATGACCATGGAGCCCACGATCCTCGACCGACTGCTCGCCATCAGCTCGCTCTTCCAGGCCGACATGCAGCGCGCCTTCGCCGGCACCGCGCTCACCGAGGCGCGGGTGCACGCGCTCTGGGTCCTCCACCACGGCGGCCCGTCGACGCAGCAGGGGCTCTCGGCCGCGCTCGGCACGACCCCGCGCAGCGTCTCCGCTCTGGTCGACGGGCTCGTGTCGGCCGGATATGCGGAGCGGTCCCCCCACCCGACCGACCGCCGTGCGGTCGTGGTGTCGCTCACCGAGCCGGCGCTCCGCCTGATGGAGCGCATGCAGGAGGACCATCGGCGGCTCAGCGATCAGCTGATCGAGTCCGTCGACGCGGCGGACCGCCCCGCGTTCGAGCGCGGCGTCAACGCCGTCTTCTGGCGGCTGGACGACCTCGTCCGGAACGAGGCGGTGAGCTACCGATGAGCCGATGGGCGAAGGTCGGCGACCTCGCCGGGCGCGCGCTCCGCATGGAGCTGCGCATCTATGAGAGCCTGTGGCGCGCGGTCGCGCGCCGCCCGAGGATCGCCGAGGGGGCCGTCGGCTTCCGCTATCACCGCCCGGTCTTCACCGTTCTCATCATCTTCATGGTGCTCTCCGCGATCGAGATCCCGATCATCGATGCCATCGTGCACCGCTGGCCACCGGTGCGCATCGGGTTCCTGATCCTGGGGATTTGGGGCCTCACGTGGATGATCGGCCTCTTCTGCGCGTATCTCACGCGCCCGCACACGGTCGGGCCTGAGGGTCTCCGGATCCGCGAGGGCCTCGAACTCGACATCCCCGTCGCCTGGGAGGAGTTCGCCTCGATCCGCATCGACCGCCTCGCCGAGGAGAGCATCGATCCGACCAGCACGGACAAGCCCGGCCGTGTCTTCGCGTACGAGGGCGAGCGGACGTGCGCGGTCTGGGTCGGCGGAGAGACGAACCTCGCCGTGGCGTTCGAGCACCCCGTCGCGATCCGACTCCCGGGGCTCGCCCCGAAGGGCGGCGTGCACGAGGTCGACCGCCTGCGGTTCTGGGCGGACGAGCCCGAGGCGCTGCTCGCGGCCGTTCGCGACCGGCTCGCGGATCGGAGCCCCTCCGATTCGGTCTGAGCCGGGCGTGCGCGGAAGACGTCGGGCTCGAACCAGCCGGGGATTCAGGCCGCGGCGGGGAAGCGCTCGGGCAGGACCAGATTTCCCGCTCCCGCGGCGCGCACGGTCTCGAGGCCCTGCCACGCCGCGGCGCGCGCGAGCAAACCGACCGCGATCTCCGCGGTGCGGTCCGGAGCCCGGTCCTCGCGCCAAGCGGCCTGCACGAGGAGCTCCCGCCCGGTTCGGTTGGCCTTGAGATCGATGCGTCCCGCGAGGCGCCCGCCGACCATGAGCGGCAGGCAGTAGTAGCCGAACCGTCGCTGCTCCTTCGGTGTGTAGATCTCGATGCGGTAGTGGAAGTCGAACATGCGCTCCGCGCGCGGTCGGAACCAGACGACCGGGTCGAACGGCGTGAGGAGCGCGTCGGGCGCGAGCCGCGCGGGCACGCGTGCGTCTCGGTGGATCCAAGCGGACTCGGAACGGCCGTTCGTGCGCTCCCAGCCGGCGACGCGTACGGGGACGAGCACGCCAGCTTCCTCGAGGTCCCGAACGGCCGCCCGGGTGTCTGCGGAAGGGAGCCGGTGGTAGTCCGCGAGATCCGCGAGCGTCCCGACGCCGAGCGAGCGGGCGGCGCGCTCCACGAGTGCGCGCTGGGCCTCGGCCCGGGGAACGCGTGCCAGCGCGTGCTCCGGGAGCACCTGCTCAGCCAGGGCGTATCGCCGCTGGAACCCCTCGCGCGTCGCGGCAACGACCTCGCCCCGAGCGAACAGCACCTCGACCGCGCGCTTCGTGTCGCTCCAGTCCCACCACGGACCCCGGCGTCCCCGAGGCTCCTCCTCGAGCTCCCTGACCAGTTGCGGGCCATCGGCCGCGAGTCGTTCCCGGACATGCGCGATGGTGCCCGCGAGGGCATCCGCGCGCCCGTCGCGCGTGTGGCGGGCGCGGAAGTCGTCCATGCGCCAGGCGAACAGCGGCCGATCGCCGACCGGGATGAATGCGGCTTCGTGCGCCCAGTACTCCGTGAACTCGCCGCTCCCCCACAGGTGTCGGTCGAGCCGGTCGGAATCGTACGCGCCGTGGCGTGAGAACACCGGGAGGTAGTGGCTGCGGGCGAAGACGTTCACGGAGTCGATCTGCAGCACGTGCAGGCGCTCGAGCGCCGGGTCGAACGGCCTGCGCGCACGCAGCCGAGGCGCCCCGGAGAAGCCCTGCGCGGCGAGGGCGGTGCGTCGCGCTTCGGCGGCGCTGAGCGTCATCGTCGATCGGGGGTGCGTAGGCATGAGCACACGCTACTCCACGCCACCGACATCGTCCGCGCCGAGGTCGCCCGATCCCGAGCACGATTCTGCGACCGGGACGTACATCACCACGTGCGCCCCCGGGGACTCGGCGGGCGCGAGCCGGTGGTGCTCGAAGACGAGCCTCCCCTCGTCGGGATGCAGGAACGTGCGCAGGCGCGAGGCGAAGCGCTCGATGGAGTGCTCGGCCCACTGGGCGCGGAAATCGGGGCTCGCCTCCTGCAGGCGCTCGACCACCGAACGGCGGTCCGCCGATCCGGGGATGGACGGATGCGTGGCACCGGTCCCCCGGTGCGCTCCGGATTCCGCGCGGTACTCGGCGAGGAAGCGGCGGCTGTCCCGCTCCCAGTCGGGCAGGATCTCGCGGAGTCGCGGGTCGGTGTAGACGAGCCAGAGCAGGTTGCGCTCGGTCTCCGGGAGGGTGGCGATCGGCCCGTACAACCACTCGTAGCGCGCGTTCCAGCCGATGATCGCCCAGTCCGTCCCGACGATGAACGCCGGGAAGTCGAGCGCGTCCACCAACCGCTGCAGGTGGGACCGGATCGCCGGGTCGACCGCGCCCGCGGTCGACCGACCGTCGGGATCGGCGAGCGCGCGCACGTAGTCGCGCTCGGCATCGCTCAATCGGAGGACCCGGGAGACCGCGTCGAGCACCTGGCGGGAGGCGTTGATCTCCCGGCCCTGCTCGAGCCAGGTGTACCAGCTGACGCTGATCCCGGACAGGATCGCGACCTCCTCGCGACTCAGCCCCGACCCGCCGCGCCGGGGCGCGGGCGGGAGGCCGACGGCGCCGCGGTCGATGCTCCTGCGGCGCAGCGCGAGGAACTCGCCGAGCTCGACGCGGCGCGGGGTGCGAGGGCGGGCCATGCGCTCATCCTATCCGGGGTCTCTAGTAGTGGCAGTACCAGGACCAGCCCTCCCTTCCGAGCCGGAGGATCCTCCGCCTGAATGGAGGCATGCCCACCTATCGCTCCTTCACCGTCACCCACGGACGCAACATGGCCGGCGCCCGCGCACTCTTCCGCGCGGCGGGCGTCGACGGTGCGGACCTCGGACGCAAACCCATCATCGCCGTCGCGAACTCCTTCACCGAGTTCGTTCCCGGCCACACGCATCTCGCTCCTGTCGGGCGGATCGTCTCCGAGGCCATTTCGCGGGCGGGCGGGATCCCGCGGGAGTTCAACACGATCGCCGTCGACGACGGCATCGCGATGGGGCACGGCGGCATGCTCTACTCGCTCCCCTCGCGCGATCTCATCGCCGACTCGGTCGAGTACATGGCCAACGCGCACTGCGCCGACGCCCTCATCTGCATCTCGAACTGCGACAAGATCACGCCGGGCATGCTGCTCGCCGCGCTGCGCCTGAACATCCCGACCGTGTTCGTCTCCGGCGGCCCCATGGAATCGGGACGCGCCGTGCTCGCGAACGGCATGGTCCGCACGCTCGATCTCGTCGATGCGATCTCCGAGGCCGTGAACGAGAACGTCTCGGACGAGGACATCCAGAGGATCGAGGAGTCCGCGTGCCCGACCTGCGGCTCGTGCTCGGGCATGTTCACCGCGAACTCGATGAACTGCCTCACCGAGGCGATCGGGCTCTCGCTGCCAGGCAACGGCTCGACGCTGGCCACGCACACCGCCCGCCGCGCGCTCTACGAGAAGGCCGGCGCCCTCGTGGTCGACATCACCAAGCGCTACTACGACGACGACGACGCGACGGTGCTGCCGCGCAGCATCGCGACCCCTGCCGCATTCGGCAACGCGATGGCGCTCGACATCGCGATGGGCGGTTCCACCAACACGATCCTGCACCTGCTCGCCGCCGCGCACGAGGCGGGCGTCGACTTCGGGCTCGACGAGATTGATGCGATCTCTCGACGGGTGCCGTGCCTCGCGAAGGTCGCACCGAACGTCGCGAACGGCAAGACCTACTACATGGAGGACGTGCACCGCGCCGGAGGCATCCCCGCCCTGCTCGGCGAGCTGCGCCGCGGCGGCATGCTCGACGACCGGGTGCACACCGTGCACGCTGCAACCCTCGGCGAATGGCTCGACGAGTGGGATGTGCGCGGCGGCAAGGCCGGCGACGAGGCGTTCGAGCTCTGGCACGCGGCCCCGGGAGGCGTCCGGTCCTCGACCGCGTTCTCGCAGTCGGAGCGCTGGCGAGACCTCGACCTCGACGCCGAGCACGGCTGCATCCACAGCGTCGAGCACGCCTATTCGACGGATGGCGGCCTCGGCGTCCTGCGGGGCAACATCGCCGTCGACGGCGCGGTCGTGAAGACCGCCGGCGTCGACGCGTCGATCTGGACCTTCTCGGGGCCCGCCGTGGTCTGCGAGTCGCAGGACGAGGCCGTTGAGAAGATCCTGAACAAGCAGGTGGCCGAGGGCGACGTCGTCGTGATCCGCTACGAGGGCCCGAAGGGCGGCCCCGGCATGCAGGAGATGCTCTACCCGACCTCGTTCCTCAAGGGGCGCGGCCTCGGCAAGGCCTGCGCACTGGTCACCGACGGCCGCTTCTCGGGAGGCACGTCGGGCCTGTCGATCGGGCACGTCTCCCCGGAGGCCGCCGCGGGCGGCGTCATCGCCCTCGTCGAGGACGGCGACACGATCTCCATCGACATCCCCGCACGCCGGCTCGCCCTCGACGTGCCGCAGGAGGAGCTCGACCGGCGGCGCGCCGCGCTCGTGGCCGCAGGCGGGTACCGCCCGAAGCACCGCGACCGCCGGGTCTCGGACGCGCTGCGCGCCTACGCGGCGTTCGCGCAGTCCGCGGACAAGGGCGCCGTGCGGATCGTCCCCTGAACCGAGGACCGGGCGGGCCGGCCGCCCGAATGCGACTGCGCCCGCTCCCCGCGCGTGATGCGGGGAGCGGGCGCAGTCGTGCGGGAGCCGCTCGGGCGGATTCGGGATCCGCTCAGGAGAACCAGAGACCGAGCTCGCGCTCGGCCGACTCGACGGAGTCGGATCCGTGGACGAGATTCTGCTGGACCTTGAGGCCCCAGTCCCTGCCGAGGTCGCCGCGGATCGTGCCGGGCGCTGCGGTGCTCGGGTCGGTCGTCCCCGCGAGCGAGCGGAAGCCCTCGATCACCCGGTGCCCCTCGGCGCGGATCGCGACGGTCGGGCCCGAGCTCATGAACTCGATGAGGGGCTCGTAGAACGGCTTGCCCTCGTGCTCGGCGTAGTGCGCTGCGAGCAGCTCGCGATCGGCCTCGAGCATGCGCAGCCCGGTGACGACGTAGCCCTTCGCCTCGATCCGGCGGAGGATCTCGCCGGTGAGGCCGCGGGCCACTCCGTCGGGCTTGACGAGGATCAGGGTGGCTTCGGACATGCGTGCTCCTTCGTGGTGCGTGGTCGTCGGTTCAAGTGTAGTGAGATTCTGCGATCCGCTCCGCGGCCGCGGAATGACGGCTCGGGATCGCGGCCGCGGAACGATGGGTCGGGATCGCGGCGGGGTGCTCAGGCGTCGGCCTGCTCGGCCAGCCAGGCCTCCCGGTTGCGGTCGATCTGCGAGCCCTTGACCATGCAGAACACCCACAACGCCGTGAACAGGAGCCCGACCACGAGCGCCATCGGCAGCAGGAACGCGGTGAGGAGCATGAGCGCGTGCACGATCCAGCCGGTCACGATGCCCGCGCGACCTCGACGCATCAGCGCCAGGCCGGCGACGATGACCACGGCGAGGCCGCCGCCGAGGAAGAGCCCGAGTTCGCGCGGCTCCAGCGTCCCGAGCCCGAACAGCGTCAACCCGATGAGCACCACGATGATGAGCTCGAATCCGAGCACGATCGAGGCGAGCGCGCGCTGGGTCGACTGCCCGCCGCGCGACGCGCCCGCGACGCGCATGGCGGAGTTGTGGGCCATGGTCTCCGACGGGGAGAGCCGCAGGTCCTCGGCGTCCCCCGAGCCCTCGGGGCCGGCGGACGCGTGCGATCCGCCTGCGGATTCCGCGTGCGGGTCGCTCATGCGATGCCCCAGCCCTCGGCGCGCGCGAACGCGATGGCCTCGCCGACCAGGACGACGGATCCGACCACGAGCACCGCACGCCCCTCGGCGCGACCGGCCCAGGCGCGCGCCTCGTCGAGCGCTTCGGGAAGCGACTCCGCGATCTCGATCGGAGTGTCCGGGATCTGCTCCGCGGCGACCTCGTACAGCGCGTCGGCCTGCGAGGTGCGCGGCGAGTCGACCGGGGTCACCGTGACCCGGTGCGCGATGGGCGCGAGCGCCGCGAAGAGGCCGGCGGAGTCCTTCTCCTCGAGCACGCCGACGACGAGCGCGACCTCCTCGAAGTCGAACGACTCCGAGACCGCGCGGACGAGGGCCTCGGCCCCGTGCGGGTTGTGCGCCGCGTCGACGTAGACGATCGGATCGGTGCCGATGAGCTGCAGCCGGCCCGGGGAGGTGAGCTGTCCGAGACCCTCGTCGAGCACCTCCTCGGGCAGCGGTCGATCCGCTCCGAAGAACGCCTCGACCGCCGCGATCGCGAGCACGGTGTTCTCGGCCTGGTGGCGCCCGTAGAGCGGTACGAACGCCGGATCGTAGGGCCGACCGGCCGCGCCGAGGACGTCGATCTGCCGCCCGCCGACGGCCAGCCGGTCGTCGACGAGGCGGAAGTCCCGCTCCTGCACGAGCACTCGCGCGCCGCGCTCCGCGGCCGCGGCCTCGATCTCGGCGAGCGCGTCGGGATCCTGGACCGCCGAGACGACGACGCTGCCCGGCTTCACGATGCCTGCCTTCGTCTGCGCGATCGACTGGATGTCGGGGCCGAGGACCGCGGTGTGGTCGAGGTCGATCGGCGTGAACACCGCGACCTCGGCATCGACGATGTTGGTGGCATCCCACTCGCCGCCCATGCCGACCTCGATCACGGCGACCTCGACCGGCGCGTCCGCGAACGCGGCGAAGGCCAGCACGGCGAGCGCCTCGAAGAAGGTGATGGGCCCCTGCCCCGAAGCCTCCAGCTCCGCGTCGACGACCTCGAGGGGCAGCCGCAGCTCCTCCCAGGAGGACGCGAGCACGGTCTCGTCGATCGGCGCGCCGTCGATCTGGAAGCGTTCGGTGAAGTCGACCAGGTGCGGGCTGGTGAACAGCCCCGTCCGGAGTCCGTGGGCGCGCAGCAGCGACTCGATGGCCCGGCTCGTCGAGGTCTTGCCGTTGGTGCCGGCGACCTGGATCACGGGGAAGTCGAGCTGGGGCGAACCGGCGAGCTCGGCGAGGCGGCGCACCGGTTCGATGCGCGGTCTCGGATTCGCCTCGCCGACGCGCGTCAGCAGCTGCTCGTAGACCTCTTCGGCGTTCATGCGGAAGCTCCGTTCGCCCGTCGCAGGCTGATGGTGAAGTCGCCGCGGTTCGCGTACTTGCCTCCGGCGACGGTCTCCTCGTGTTCGAACGCGCCGGCGAACATCCCCCAGTCGAGCCAGTCGGAGGAGAGCAGCGCCTCGTCCTTCGCCCCGAGGGAGTAGGCCTCCGCGAGGGTGTCGGCGGCGACCCCGGCGATGTGGAACGCCTCCTTCACGTCGAGGAGATCCTGGAGCGCGGTGAACCAGAGCCTCAGCTCGATGCGGTCGCTGACGTCGAAGCCGGCGTTCTTTCGGGCCTCCTGCACGGCGCGGATCACGTCGCGCGCGAGCCCCTCGGCTTCCAGCTCCGGCGTGGTCTCGGTGTCGAGGATCACGAAGCCGCCGCCGGGGATCAGCGTGAGCGCGGGACCCTGCGCACCGTCAGCGCCGGCGGACGTGCTCAGGGTCAGCTCGAACTCGTGCGGCTCGAGCTCGATGCCGCCCGCGGTGACGACGCCTGCGGTCTCGGACCAATCGCCCGACTTCGCGCCGCGGATGGCCTGCTGCACGTTCTTGCCGAGGCGGGGCCCCGCCGCGCGTGCGTTCACCGAGAGCGTCTGCACGATGCCGTGCTCCGCGGCGCTCGTCTCGGTCTGCTGCACGATCTCCACGGTCTTCACGTTGAGCTCCTCGCGCAGGATCTCGGCGAACGGCTCGAGCGCCTCGGGGTGCGCCGTGACGGCCGTGAGCCCCGCGAGCGGCAGGCGCACGCGCAGACGGCGGGCCTTGCGCAGCGCGAGGGCCTGGGAGGTGATCCGACGCACCTCGTCCATGGCGGCGATGAGCTCGTCGTCCACCGGGAACTCCGCGGCGTCGGGCCAGTCCGCGAGGTGCACCGAGCGTCCGCCCGTGAGCCCGCGCCAGATCTCCTCGGTCACCAGCGGGGCCATCGGAGCGGCGACGCGCGCCACCGTTTCGAGCACCGTGAAGAGCGTGTCGAACGCCTGGCGGTTCTCGGGGGCCCCGTTGGCGCCGTGCACACCCTGCCAGAACCGGTCGCGCGAACGACGCACGTACCAGTTGGTCAGCACCTCGGCGAAGTCGCGCAGCGTCTCGGCCGCGCTCGTGGTGTCGAGCCCCTCGAGGTGGGTCTCGACGTCGCGCACGAGCCGCCCGGTTTTCGCGAGGATGTAGCGGTCGAGCGGGTCGGTCGAATCCGTGCGTCGCTCGGCCTCGACCCCGTCGGCGTTGGCGTAGAGCGAGAAGAAGTAGTACGAGTTCCAGAGCGGCAGGATGAACTGCCGGACGCCCTCGCGGATCCCCTCCTCGGTGACGACGAGATTGCCGCCGCGCACGACGGGCGAGGCCATCAGGAACCAGCGCATGGCGTCGGAGCCGTCGCGATCGAACACCTCGTTCACATCCGGGTAGTTGCGCAGCGACTTCGACATCTTGTTGCCGTCGGACCCGAGCACGATGCCGTGGCTGATCACGTTCGTGAACGCCGGGCGGTCGAACAGCGCCGTCGCGAGCACGTGCTGCAGGTAGAACCATCCGCGCGTCTGCCCGATGTACTCGACGATGAAGTCGGCCGGCTGGTGCGTGTCGAACCACTCCCGGTTCTCGAACGGGTAGTGCACCTGGGCGAAGGGCATCGATCCCGAGTCGAACCAGACGTCGAAGACGTCCTCGATCCGCCGCATCGTCGACCTGCCGGTCGGGTCGCTCGGGTTCGGGCGCGTGAGCGCGTCGATGTAGGGGCGGTGCAGGTCCACCTCGCCCTCGGCGTTGCGCGGGAGCTCGCCGAAGTCGGCCTCGAGCTCGGCCACGGAGCCGTAGACGTCGACCCTGGGGTGCTCGGGATCGTCGCTCTTCCACACCGGGATCGGGCTGCCCCAGAACCGGTTGCGGCTGATCGACCAGTCGCGAGCGCCCTCGAGCCACTTGCCGAACTGGCCGTGCTTCACGTTCGCGGGGACCCAGTTGATCTGCTCGTTCACCTCGAGCATGCGGTCCTTGAAATCGGTCACGCGCACGAACCAGCTCGAGACCGCCTTGTAGATCAGCGGGTTGCGGCAGCGCCAGCAGTGCGGGTACGAGTGCTCGTAGCTCTGCTCGCGCAGCAGACGGCCGCGCTGCTTGAGCAGGCGGATCAGCGGACGGTTGGCGTCCATCCAGAGCTCGCCGGCGACGTCGGTCACGGCGTTGATGAACCGACCGCCGTCGTCGACGCTCACGATGGTCGGCATGCCCGCCGCGGTCGTGATGCGGTAGTCGTCCTCGCCGTATGCGGGCGACTGGTGCACGATTCCGGTACCGTCGCTCGCCTCGACGTAGTCGTCGACCAGGATCTGCCAGCAGTGCTGCGTGCCCCAGACCTCGGCGTCCGCGAAGTAGTCGAAGAGCCGCTCGTAGTGCACGCCAGCGAGCTCGGAACCGGCGAGGGTGCGTTCCACTGCCGAGGCGGCGGCCTCGGCCGACTCGTAGCCGAGATCCTTCGCGTGGTTCCCGACGAGGTCCGCGGCGAGCAGGTAGCGATCCGCTCCGGACCCGTCAGTCGCGGAGGCGCCCCCGTCCGAGGCGCCGGACGGGCCCGCGGGCACGACGGCGTAGGCGATCTCGGGGCCGACCGCGAGCGCGGCGTTCGTGGGCAGGGTCCAGGGCGTCGTCGTCCAGGCGAGCGCGCGCACCCCGGTCAGATCGAGTTCTGCCGCACGCGGGCCGGACAGCGGGAACGTCACCGTGACCGACGGATCCTGGCGCATCTGGTAGACGTCGTCGTCCATGCGCAGCTCGTGGTTCGAGAGCGGCGTCTCGTCGCGCCAGCAGTACGGCAGGATCCGCTGCCCCTCGTAGGCGAGGCCCTTCTCGTACAGCTGCTTGAACGCCCAGAGCACGCTCTCCATGTAGCCGAGGTTGAGGGTCTTGTAATCGTTCTCGAAGTCCACCCAGCGGGCCTGGCGGGTGACGTACTCCTCCCACTCCCGGGTGTACTGGAGCACCGATTCGCGCGCCTTCGCGTTGAAGGCCGCGACGCCCATCTCCTCGATCTCGGACTTCTCGGTGATCCCGAGCTGCTTCATCGCCTCGAGCTCGGCGGGCAGGCCGTGCGTGTCCCATCCGAACCGACGCTCGACCTTCTTGCCGCGCATGGTCTGGAAACGGGGGAACACGTCCTTCGCGTACCCGGTGAGGAGGTGCCCGTAGTGCGGCAGCCCGTTCGCGAAGGGCGGGCCGTCGTTGAAGACCCACTCCGGAGCGTCAGCGCGCTGACGGATGGACTCCTGGAAGGTGTCGTCCTGCCGCCAGAAGTCGAGGACGCGGCGTTCGATCTCCGGGAGCCTCGGCGACGGCGAGACGCCGAACGCCGCTCCCGCGGCGTGCTCGGTCGCGTCTCCGGCGGACGACTGGGCTCCGCTGGGCTGCTGGGTTCCCGTGGGCTGCTGAGGGTACGGCATGGGGTCCTTCTCGGTTCCGGCTTCGATACTGCTGACGTGCTGCGCCTGCTGCCGGGACGAGGTCCGGATCCCGATCCGTTCCCCGCGGTACCACCCCGCTTGCCGACCGTGCTCCGGGGAGCGCGGCGACCGCTTCATTGGGCTGTGACGGGCCCCTCCCGTTCGGTTCTACTGGGCGGCGCGATCCCTCCGCGGTGCTCCGCGGGGCGAGCTCGCCGCCGTTCTTCCGAAGACTCCCCGGTGATGGCCGGTTCGCAGTCGATGTCACTAGTCTATCGCAGCCCGGGGAAGCGCGCTGGTCGGCGGATCGAGGCCCGATGATCCCGCGTCGACACCGTTCGGTAACGAACGGGTAACGATGCATGTTGTCTGAAATCGCCGGTCAGGGCGATATTCCTGAGTGATTCGGCTCCGCTTCCGAGTCGTCCTGCCTTGCAATTCGGCGCAGCGCGTTGTTAGCGTCGAATCAGCGTTGAGGGCGGCCGTGTGCCATTCGTCCCGCGTCGCTCCGGGAAGCACCTGCGTCGAGATCCGCCGCCCCGGAGTGCGGGACGTCGAGCGCGGCCCATGCCTCCGCAATATGAGACTGGCCTATCGCGAGGCCGCCGTGCGAGACGCGCGCGAACACCGCAGCGCTCCCGCCGCTCGATCCGGCGTGCCTCCGAGTTCCTGTGCCTACGAACGAGGAGTGCAGTAGTGACCCATACAACCGAACAGACCGCGATCGAGGTGTCGCACGCCTACAAGGTCTTCGGCAGACGCCCCCGAGAGGTGGTGAAGCGCCTGCGGAAGGGCGCCTCGCGCGACGAGGTGCGGCCCCAGGGCACCGCCGCCGTCATCGACGCGAGCTTCTCCGTGCAGCAGGGCGAGATCTTCGTCGTCATGGGCCTCTCGGGGTCGGGCAAGTCGACGCTCATCCGCATGCTGAATGGCTTGAATGACACGACCGACGGCTCGATCACCGTCTTCGGGACCGAGGTGGTCGGCCTGGCGGGACCCGATCTGCGCGCGCTCCGCAGGGACCGGATGTCGATGGTGTTCCAGCACTTCGCGCTGCTCCCCCACCGCACCGTGCTCGAGAACGTCGCCTACGGGCTCGAACTGCAGGGCATCGCGCCCGCGGAGCGCCGTGAACTTGCGCGCCACTGGCTCGAGCGCGTCGGCCTCGGCGGCTGGGAGGACCACCTGCCCGGCGAGCTCTCGGGCGGCATGCAGCAGCGCGTCGGGATCGCACGCGCTTTCGCGGCCGACACCGATATCCTGCTGATGGACGAGGCGTTCTCGGCACTCGACCCGCTGATCCGGCGCGAGATGCAGGAACAGCTCGTCGAGCTCCAGCAGGAGCTCAACAAGACCATCGTCTTCATCACCCACGACCTCAACGAGGCCATGTTCCTCGGGGACCGCATCGCGGTCATGCGCGACGGCCGCATCGTGCAGGTCGGCACGCCCAACGACATCCTCACGGACCCGGCGAACGACTACGTCGCCCAGTTCGTGCAGGACGTCGACCGGGCCCGCGTGCTCACCGCGGGCGACGTGATGGAACCGCCGCGCGCGGTCGTCCCTGCGAGCGCCGGACCGCGCACGGCGCTGCGCACCATGCGCGATCTGCAGACCTCCGCCTGCTTCGTCACGACGGGCTCGCGCAAACTGCTCGGCGTCGTGCGGGACAAGGACGTGCTGCGCCAGGTGCGCGAGGGCGAGAGCGACCTGTCGGCGCGCCTCAGGCCGACCCCGTCGATCGTGCGCCGGGATCAGCTCATCTCCGAGCTGTTCGAGCTGGCCGTCGAGAGCCCGCTCCCCGTCGCGGTCACCGATGACGAAGGACGCCTCATCGGCGTGGTGCCCCGCGTGACCCTGCTCGCCGCGCTCACCGACCTGCCCGCAGTGACCACGGAGATCCCGATCATCGAACCCACGCCAGACGTCCCCGCAGCCATCATCACGCAGACGCTCGCGGCTGCGCCGGCAGGAGCCGCCGTCGACCTCGGCGCCGAAGACACCGAGGAGGTGCGCTGATGGATGGATTCCGCATTCCGGTCGGCGACTGGGCCGCCGATGCGCTCGACTGGGTGAAGGTCACCTGCGACGGCGCGCTCGACGTCATCACGCTCGTGGTGAAGACCCTGGTCGAGGGGCTCGCCGACGGGCTCACCGCCGTGCCCTTCTTCGTGCTGATACTCGTCTTCGCGCTGATCGGCTGGCTCGTGCGCTCCTGGCAGCTCGCCGTGGGCACCGTCGTGACGATGCTGCTCATCGTGGCGATGGATCAGTGGGAGAACGCGATGCTGACGCTCGCGCTCGTGCTCGTCGCCGCCGTGATCGCAGTGGTGATCGCCGTGCCGCTCGGGATACTCGCGGCCAGGCACGACGCGTTCAGTGCCGTCGTGAAGCCGATTCTCGACTTCATGCAGACGATGCCCGCGTTCGTCTACCTGATCCCCGCCGTCATCTTCTTCAGCATCGGCTTCGTGCCGGGCGTCTTCGCCACGGTCCTCTTCTCAGTGGCTCCTGGCGTGCGCTTCACCGAGCTCGGGATCCGCGGCGTCGACGCCGAGACGGTCGAGGCGGGATACGCGTTCGGCGCCTCCCCCGGCCGCATTCTGCGCGGCATCCAGCTGCCGCTCGCGATGCCGACGATCATGGCCGGCATCAACCAGGTCATCATGCTCGCCCTCTCGATGGCCGTCGTCGCGGGCATGGCGGGCGCCAATGGACTCGGCAAGGAGGTCGTCGCCGCGATCTCGTCGCTGAACATCGCGCAGGGCGTGGAGGCCGGTCTCGGCGTCGTGATCCTCGCGGTCTTCCTCGACCGGGTCACGGCGGCCCTCGGCAACCCGGGCGACTATCGGCACTCGCTGCTCGGCGCGCTCCGGAAGCGTCGCGACGCCCGGCGGAAGCAGGCCGTCGCGAAGGCCGCGTAGCGCCGACGATCCCATCCAGACCCCGAACGCACCGATTCCCACCGCCGCGCGCGCCGCGCGCGGGAAGAAAGGACGCATCATGAACACGCGCACACTGACCGGCATCATCGCTCTGGGGGCCGCCGCGGCCCTCGCCCTCACGAGCTGCTCGTCCGGCGGATCCGGCGACGGCGACGGCGGCGGCGATGAGAAGGGCACGATCACCCTCGGCTTCCTGCCCGGCTGGACCGACGGGCTGAGCACCGCGTATCTGCTCGAGGATCAGCTCGGCAAGATGGGCTACGACGTCGAGATGGAGGAGCTCACCGATGCCGGCGTCCTGTACGCGGGTCTCGCAGGAGGCGACTTCGACATCTACCCGTCGGCGTGGCCCGAGGTCACGCACGCCTCCTACATGAAGAAGTTCGGCGATCAGATCGAGGATCTCGGCGGATACTACGACGGCGCGGTACTGACGCTGGCGGTGCCCGACTACGTCGACATCGACTCGATCGAGGACCTGCAGGGGAAGGCCGACCGCTTCGGCGGCGAGATCGTCGGCATCGAGCCGGGAGCCGGCCTCACCGAGCAGACCCAGAAGGTCGCGATGCCCGAGTACGGGCTCGACAAGGACTACGAGCTCGTGACGTCGTCGACCGCCACGATGCTGGCGACGCTGCAGGACAAGATCGACAACAAGGAAGACATCGTCGTGACCCTGTGGCGCCCCTTCTGGGCGAACGACGCGTTCCCGCTGAAGGACCTCGAGGACCCGAAGGGCGCGATGGGCGAGCCCGAATCGCTGCACTTCCTCGGCAAGCAGGGATTCGCGGAGGATCACGCCGAGGTCGCGGAGTACATCAAGAGCATCAAGCTCGATGACGAGGCCTACGGTGCGCTCGAGGGCCTGGTGACGGGTGACGAGTACCAGGACGATCCCGAGGGCGCGGTCGACGCCTGGATCGCCGAGCACGGCGACGCGTACCCCGGCATCCTGACGAAGTAGCGGCCGCATCGCGGCATCGCCGCGCTCGATTCGTGCTGCTCCCGAGTGAACGGGCTGCGGTGCTCGCGCACGGAACTCGATTCGGCCCCCTTCCCGCCCGGGAAGGGGGCCGAATCGAGTTCCGTGCGGCATGGCGACGGGCCTCGGCCGCGGCGTAGGATCGGAGCGAGCCCGGGGGTCCGGATCCCGGGACGGACCGAGGAGCCGGTATGAACGCAGTCGCCCCCGAGATCGTCGATCGCCCCGAGATCCACCTCGCCGTCGTGAGGGCCACCGTCGCGTTCTCCGAGATCCCCGCCCTCTACGATCGCGCGTACCCGCTCATCTTCGGGGCGCTCGCGGCCGCGGGCATCGCGCCGGCCGCCGCGCCGATGGGCGTCGTGCACGGCACTCCCGACGATGGGCTCGACCTCTCGGTCGCGGTGCCCGTTCGCGAGCCGTTCTCCGCACCGGCGGAGGCGTCGGCGGAGGTTTCGGCGGAGGTTTCGGCGGAGACGATCCCCGCCTCGCGCACCGCGACGCTCCTCGTGCGCGGCGACTACGAGCAGCTCTCGGGCGCGTATCAGCGGATCCACGCGTGGATCGCGGAGCAGGGGTTCGAACCGACGGGCGTCTCGTGGGAGCAGTACCTCACCGAGCCGAAGCCGGGCGGCGATCCGTCGGAGAACGAGACCCTCGTCGGGGTACTGGTGCAGTAGCGCGACCCGCCGGGTTCGCCCGGTAGACTGTTCGGGTTCAACCTTCAGGCACCAGAGCGGCGTTCCGCTCGACTACGCGGTGCCGCCCATAGCGAAAACGGAGCCCTGAATGAGCGCGATCCCCGACAAGCCGGCACTCGAAGGCCTCGAAGCGAAGTGGGGTGCCGTCTGGGAATCGCAGGGCACCTACGACTTCCCCCGCGAGGGGGCCGAGCGCGGCGACGTCTACAGCATCGACACTCCCCCGCCGACCGCGTCGGGCTCGCTCCATGTCGGACACGTGTTCTCGTACACGCACACCGACGCCGTCGCCCGGTTCCAGCGCATGCGCGGCAAGCGCGTCTTCTACCCCATGGGATGGGACGACAACGGCCTGCCGACCGAGCGGCGCGTGCAGAACTACTACGGCGTGCGCTGCGACCCGTCGCTCCCGTACGTCGAGGGCTTCGTGCCGCCCCACGACGGAGGCGACGGCAAGAGCGTCAAGGCGGCCGATCAGCAGCCGATCTCGCGCCGCAACTTCATCGAGCTGTGCGAACGGCTCACCGTCGAGGACGAGCGGCAGTTCGAGGATCTGTGGCGCACGCTCGGACTCTCGGTCGATTGGAAGCAGACCTATCGCACCATCGGCGCAGATTCGCTGCGCGCTTCGCAGCTCGCCTTCATCCGCAACATCGAGCGCGGCGAGGCCTACCAGGCCCAGGCGCCGACGCTGTGGGACGTGACGTTCCGCACCGCGGTGGCCCAGGCCGAGCTCGAGGATCGGGACCAGCCGAGCGCCTACCACACGCTCGCGTTCCACAAGTCCGACGGGTCCGGCGACATCCTCATCGACACGACCCGACCCGAGCTGCTCGCGGCCTGCGTGGCGCTCGTGGCGCACCCGGACGACGAGCGCTATCAGCCGCTCTTCGGCACGACGGTGCGCACGCCGCTGTTCGACGTCGAGGTGCCGATCGTCGCGCACCACCTCGCGCAGCAGGACAAGGGCACCGGCATCGCTATGATCTGCACCTTCGGCGATGTCACCGACGTCGTGTGGTGGCGCGAGCTCGATCTCCCGAATCGTGCGATCCTCGGCTTCGACGGCCGCGTGATCTCGGAGGCCCCCGAGGCGATCACGAGCGAATCCGGCCTCGCGGCCTACGCCGCCATTGCGGGGAAGACCGTGTTCAGCGCGAAGCAGACCGTCGTCGAGGCGCTTCAGGCCTCGGGCGAGCTCGTCGGCGACATCCGCAAGATCACGCACCCCGTGAAGTTCTTCGAGAAGGGCGACAAGCCCCTCGAGATCGTGTCGACGCGCCAGTGGTACGTGAAGAACGGTGCTCGCGACGAGCAGCTGCGCGAGCGTCTGCTCGCGCACGGCAAGGAACTCGAATGGCACCCCGACTTCATGCGCGTGCGCTACGAGAACTGGGTCGAGGGGCTCTCGGGCGACTGGCTCATCTCGCGCCAGCGCTTCTTCGGCGTGCCGATCCCGGTCTGGTACCCCCTCGATGCCGACGGCAACCCCGTCTTCGATCAGCCGATCGTCCCGAACGAGGACCAGCTGCCCGTCGACCCCTCGAGCGACGTGCCGGCGGGTTACACCGAGGAGCAGCGCGGTCGGGCGGGCGGCTTCCAGGGCGAGGTCGATGTGATGGACACCTGGGCGACCTCGTCGCTCACGCCGCAGCTCGCGGGGGGCTGGGAGCGCGATCCCGAACTCTTCGAGCTCGTGTACCCCTACAGCCTGCGGCCGCAGGGGCAGGACATCATCCGCACCTGGCTGTTCTCGACCCTGCTGCGCTCCGAGCTCGAGGCCGGACAGCTGCCCTGGCAGCACGCGGGGATCTCGGGGTGGATCCTCGATCCCGACCGCAAGAAGATGTCGAAGTCGAAGGGCAACGTCGTGACGCCCGCCGGCCTCCTCGAGCAGCACGGCTCCGACGCCGTGCGCTACTGGGCGGCGTCGGCCAAGCTCGGCACGGACGCGTCGTTCGACCCGCAGAACCCCACCCAGATCAAGATCGGGCGGCGTCTCGCGATCAAGCTCCTCAACGCCGCGAAGTTCACGCTCTCCTTCGACGCTTCGGGCGCCGGCTCCGTGACCGAAGCGCTCGACCGCTCGATGCTCGCGAATCTCGGGACCGTCGTCGAGGGAGCGACGCGCGCGTTCGAGAACTACGATCACGCGCGCGCGCTCGAGATCACCGAGTCCTTCTTCTGGACCTTCTGCGACGACTACCTCGAGCTGGTGAAGGAGCGCGCGCACAACGGCAGCGGCCAGGTGCAGGCCTCCGCGGTCACCGCGCTGCGCGCCGCGCTCTCGGCGTTCGTGCGCCTGCTCGCGCCGTTCCTCCCCTTCGCGACCGAGGAGGTGTGGTCGTGGTTCGGCGAAGGGTCGGTCCACGTGGCGGCATGGCCCGTCGCGTCCGAGGCCGCCGAGCTCGCCGGCGCCGGCGCGGATCCCGAGCTGCTGGGCCTCGTCGGCCGCGCGCTCGTGGGCATCCGCGGTGCGAAGACCGACGCGAAGGCGTCGCAGCGCACCCCGGTCGAGGTGGCGGTGGTGCACGCGCCCGCGGCGGACCGGGATCGTCTCGCGCTCGCGTCCGACGATCTCGCCGCGACCGGCCGCATCGCCGAGCTGCGCATCGAGGCCGCCGAGGTCGACTCCGTGACCGTCGCCGAGATCCGTCTCGAGCAGGCGGAGGCCTAGGCATGCGGATGGGGGCGCGCTGGCGAGCCGGGGATCCCCCGCATCGCGGCGTGCCCCCTGAGCTGCACGCTCCGATCGCGGAGCAGGAGGCGCTGCACCCGGGCGCCTCCTCGTGGACGCTGACCTGGCTCGAGGGGCGACCCCGCTGCGCGCTCGACGACCTCGTGCTCGTGACGCTCGACGGGGTCGTCCCGCTGCAGGGCGCCGGAACTCCCGGGACCGAGGCCGGCCCGGGCGGCGCGCTCGACGAGGACGATGAGGACGACGACTGGTTGTCGTGACGCGCGCGACCGGAAGCTCTGCGGTCGCCCCGTGGTCGTCCCCGCGCGAGATCAGTCGACGAGCCGGACGATCAGGTCGGCGCGTTCCGCGGTGGAGCCGATGAGGTCCGCGTTGCGCTGATCGCTGCCCAGCGATCGCTCGCGCGCCTCCTCGGCCGAGCGACCGAACCGCATGTGCCGCTCGATCAGCCGTTCGAGGCGCTGCTCCTCCCCCGGGGCGAGGAACCAGACCTCGTCGATCTCGGCGCGCGCGCAGGGCCAGGGGTCCGCCTCGTGGAGCAGGTAGTTCCCCTCCGTCACCACGAGCGGCACGTCGCGGTGCACCGGTATCGCCGAGCCGATGGGCTCCTCGAGGTCCCGGCGGAAGACGGGCGCGTAGACCGTGGCGTCTCCCGGGCCCTCCCGGTCGGCGCCCTGCGCTGCGAGACGGCGGATCAGCGAGACGTAGCCGGCGGCGTCGAAGGTGTCGTGGGCCCCCTTGCGGGCGTGGCGCCCGAGCTCGTGGAGCACCGCATCGGCCAGGTGGAAGCCGTCCATGGGGACGAGCACCGCGATCTCGGGCCCGAGCTCGGCCACGAGCCGCTCGGCCAGCGTCGACTTGCCAGCCCCGGGAGCGCCCGTGATGCCGAGGATCGCCCGTCGGCCACGCCCGGCGAGGGCCCGGGCGCGCTCGAGCAGCTCGGTGAAGGCGGCGTCGACGACCGCTGACGGGGCCGCCCCGTTGAGGTGCCGCTGCGGTCCGTGGTGCGGCTGGGGACCGGCGTGCGGGTGGGTCATGCGGGCTCCTCGGACGGTAGTGGGATTTCGGCGATCGCGTCGAGCCAGGCTCGCGGGCCGACGTGCGCGCAGCGGGTGGCGGCGACCTCGCTCGCGAACGCGATCCGCCTCGGTACGTCCGCCCCGAGCGCGAGCGCGAAGGCGTACGCGCCGTGGAAGACGTCTCCTGCGCCGAGCGTGTCGACCGCTCGGATGCGCGGCACCGGGACCGTGCCGGATCGGCCGTCGCTCGACCACCGTACCGGATCGGCGCCGTTCGTCGTGACGACGACGGGTGCGCCCGCAGCGACGATCCCGTCCGCCGTCCCCGCGCTGTCGAGCGTCCCCGGCATGCGGAAGTCGGCGGACGCGACCACGTCGGACACTGCGGAGATCATGCGCGGCATGATCGGCTTCCAGCGCCCGGCGTCGAGCACGCTCGGGACGCCCCTCCGCCGAGCGGCCTCGGCCGCTGCGGCCGAGAGCTCTGGGTGGTGCCCGTCGAACAGTGCCACATCGGCGTCGGCGAGCACCTCTGCGAGGAGCGATGCGTCCGGCGCCGCTGCGACGAGCGCACGCGCGTCCCCGCCGATCACGGAGCGTTCGCCGGTCCCCTCGATGACCGCCACGGAGGAGACGGGGGTGGCGCCCTCGAGGTCGGGCGCTGCGTCGACCACGCGGACGCCGACGCCGCGGAGCTCCTCCGTCACGGTCCGGGCGATCGGCCCGCTGCCGAGCACGGTGAGCAGGGTCGCACGACCCCCGAGCGCGGCGAATGCGACGGCCGCGTTGGCGGCGGGTCCCCCTGCCGCGACGAACTGCGCGTTCGCCGTCACCTTCTCGTTCCGGCCCGGAGACGCGGAGACGCGGTGGATGACATCCAGCGTCGTGAGCCCGACGAACAGGCCGTGCGGAGCGGACTCAAACACCTCCCGCCGCCTCGAGATCCGTGGGGCGCTCGGCCCCCGTCATCAGCGCGACGACCTCCGGCATCGTGCGGACCTTCGGATCCACCACGGCCGCGCGTCGGCCGAGGCGGTGCACATGGATGCGGTCAGCCACCTCGAACACGTGGGGCATGTCGTGGCTGATGAGCACGACGGGGATGCCGCGCTCCCGGATCGACTTGATCAGCTCGATCACCTGTCCCGACTCGCGCACGCCGAGCGCGGCGGTCGGCTCGTCCAGGATGATGACGCCTCGGCCGAACGCCGCCGCTCGCGACACCGCGACGCCCTGCCGCTGGCCGCCCGAGAGCGTCTCGACCGCCTGGGTCACGGACGTGATGCCGATCTTCAGCTCCGTAAGGTGCTTCGCGGCCTCCGCGCGCATGGCGGGCATGTCGAGCCGCCGGAAGAGCGAACCCATGATGCCCGCGCGCCGGATCTCGCGGCCGAGGTACAGATTTGAGGCGATGTCCAGAGCCGGGATGACGGCGAGGTCCTGGTACACGGTCTCGATGCCGTGCGCACGGGCATCGCCCGTGTTGCGGAACCGGACCGGCTTCCCGCCCATCCGGATCTCTCCCTCGTCGGGGACGACTGCGCCGGCGAGGGCCTTGATGAGACTCGACTTCCCGGCCCCGTTGTCGCCGATCACGGCGAGCACCTCTGCGGGTCGGAGATCGAAGTCGGCACCGTTGATCGCCGTCACGCTGCCGTAGCGCTTCACGAGGCCGCGGGCCTGCAGCGCGAGCGGGGGCGGCGGCAGCTCGGGGGCGGTCGGGGGTGCTTCTGCTGAGCGTGTGTTCATGGTCGTTCTCCCCGTCTACCGGCTGCTCTTGCGGCGCATGAACTGATCGGCCGCCACCGCGACGACCACCAGGATGCCGGTGGCGATGTTCTGATACAGGTTGTCGACGCCCGCCAAGGTTAGTCCGTTGCGGAGCACGCCCACGATGAGCGTGCCGATGAGCGTGCCGAGCACGCCGCCCCGACCGCCGAACAGGCTCGTCCCGCCGATGACGACGGCGGTGATCGTCTCGAGGTTCGCATTCTGGTACGCATTCGGATCGGCATTGGGGATGCGGCCGAGCGCGGCCCACGCGGCGATCATGGCGATGACACCCGCGACGACGTAGACCGAGAAGATCGTGCGGTCGCTCTTCACACCCGAGAGGCGGGCCGCCGCGGGGTTGCCGCCCACCGCGTAGACGTGCTTGCCCCACGCGGTCTGCGTCAGCGCGTACCCGACGACGAGGTAGACGAGCAGCATCGCGATGACGCCGTAGGTGGTGACGAACGAGCCGATCTTGAACGACGTGCCGAGGAAGGTCAGCAGCGGATCGGTCACGGGGAAGGTCTGGGAGCCCGCGATCAGCCGTGTCGCCGCGACGATCGCGGTGAATGCGCCGAGCGTCACGATGAACGGCGGAAGGCGCAGCAACGTCACGAGTGCGCCGTTGAGCGCCCCGAAGGCGACGCAGACGACGAGCGTGAGCAGCAGTCCGGCGACCGCCCCCGCCGATCCGGAGGACATCGCGAGGACGATGGTGCCCAGGATCGCGATCGCCCCGATCGAGAGATCGATGCCCGCGGTGAGAATGATCAGCGTCTGCGCGACGGCGAGGATCCCGATCACGATGGACTGCTGCAGGATCAGCGAGAAGTTCGCCGGGGTCAGGAAGCGCGGCGAGAGCGCGCTGAACACGATGATCGCGATGATCAGTGCGACCGTGGATCCGAACAGCGGCGCCTGCGCGAGCCGGGTGAAGCCGCGTTTCGCGCGCCCCCCGGTCGGGACCGCCATGGTGGGTGTGGGTGTCATGAGTAGCGTCCTCCTCCGGGGGCGGGCCGCCGATCGCGGCCCGCCCTGCTCAGGATCGAATCGGACGGGGTGATCAGCCCCAGCAGTTCTCCGCGCCCCAGGCGGTGTCCTTCGAGTCGAGTCCGTCGACCGCCTGATCGGTGATCAGTTCGGATCCGGTGTCGTTGAAGCCCGCCTTCGGCTTGGTGCCGTCCTTCGCATACGCGACGATCGCCTCGACGCCCTGCTCGGCCATCTTCGTGGGGAACTGCATCACGGTCGCCCCGATGACGCCCTTCTCGACGTTCTCGACGCCGGTGCAGGAGCCGTCGATCGAGCCGATGACGATCTGGTCCTCCTTGCCCGCCGCCTTGATCGCGGCGAAGCCGCCCGCGGCGGCGGGTTCGTTGATCGTGTAGAGTGCGTTGGCCTCGGGCGCGCGCTGGAGGAGGTTCTCCATGGCGGTCTGCGCCTTCGTCTGATCGCCGTTGGTGTTCTCCATGCCGAGCACCTCGGGCGAGTCCTCCTGGAGGCCCATGCCCTTCAGGAACCCGTCGTGGCGGAAGGTGTCGACCGTGCCGCCGGGCGTGCCGTCGAGCATCACGACCTTCGGGTCGGCACCGCCGAGGCTCCCCTTCACCCATGCGCCCTGCGCCTCGCCTGCGGCGAAGTTGTCGGTGGCGAACGTCGCATCCACGGCGTCCTCGGGCTCGGTCGCGGTGTCGAGGGCGACGACGATCACGCCCTGGTCGCGCGCCTGCTTGATCGCGGCGAGGATGCCGGACGACGAGTTCGGGGTGATCATGATCCCCTGTACGCCCTGGCTCACCAGATTCTCGATCGCGGCGACCTGGCCCTCGTTGTCGCCGTCGAAGGCGCCGGCGAGCGCGATCAGTTCTGCCCCGTTCTCCTCCGCCGCCGCCTGCGCCGATTCGCGCATCTTGACGAAGAACGGATTCGAGTCGGTCTTCGTGATGAGGCCGACCTTGATGGCGTCGCCGGACCCTCCCGATCCCGCGTCACCCGTGCCGCCATCCCCGCTGCTGCACGCCGTGGTACCGAGCAGCAGCGCTGCTGCCGCGATGGCGGAGGCGCGAACCAGTAGTCGTTGGGCGGGCTTGCCGTGCATCATGAGAGCTCCTTCGATCTCGGTGTGGGCGGACGACTGCGTCCGTCCACACCATAAGCCGTACGAAAGCGCTTGCGCAAGCGCTTTCGTGTGCGCTTCCGCGCTGGGAGCCCATCTGTTATCGTGAGCCGAACGGGCGGTCGCCCGACGGGCATGATGTCGCGCTGAGCAGGTGCCCGAGCAGCCGCGAAACGCGCTTGAGGAGGCGAGCAATGGCGACGATGGCCGATGTCGCGCGCCTCTCCGGAGTGTCACCGAGCACCGTTTCCCACGTGCTCAACGAGACGCGGCGGGTCAGTGCGGAGACGCGCGAGCGCGTCGAGGCGGCGGTGACGACCCTGGGGTATCGTCGCAACGCGGTGGCGCGCACGCTCGCCGGAGGAAGCTCGCGCGCAGTCGGTCTCGCCATCTCGGGGCTCACGAATCCGTACTTCGGCCCGCTGCTGCACGCGATCGAGCGGCGCGTCTCGGGCGCAGGGTATGTGCTCGTGCTCGGCGACACCCATGACGAGGCCGACATGGAGCGGCGCGTGCTCGAGTCGCTGCTCGACCGCCGCGTCGACGGCCTCATCGTGGCGCCATCCGCGGACTTCCTGGAGTACAGCGCTCCTCTGATCGAACGAGCCGGCACGCCGCTCGTGCTCATCGACCGCGGCGTCGACTATCCGTGCGACCAGTTGACGCCCGAGAACCGGAGATCCTCCTACGAGTTGACGGAGCACCTCATCTCTCACGGGCACGAGCGGATCGCCGCCGTGACCGGACTGCCGGGCATCGACTCCACCGAGGAGCGCGAGCGCGGCTATCGCGAGGCGCTGAGGGCGCACGGCCTCGCCGTCGACGAGTCGCTCATCGTCTCCGGAGGATCCGCGTCCGATATCGCCGATCGGGCGGTGACCGCGATGCTCGCGCGCCCGAATCCTCCGACCGCGCTGCTCGTGCTCAACAACGCCATGGCCATCGGCGCGCTGCGGGCCGCGCAGCGGGCCGGGATCCGCATCCCGGCGGATCTCGCCCTCGCCTCATACGACGACTTCGAGTGGAGCGATCTCTTCGAACCGGGGCTCACCGCCGTCGCCCAGGACGTCGTCCGCATGGGGAACGGCGCTGTGGACCTCCTGCTCGCCAGGATCGGCGGAGACGCGCGGCCCTTCGAACGCCGCACCATCGAGACCGTCCCCCACCGTCGCACCTCCTGCGGCTGCACCGCCTGAACCGAGAGGATCCGCATGCCCATCGCCACCCCCGAGCGGTACGCCGCCGTGATCGATCACGCGAAGCAGCACGGCTTCGCACTGCCTGCCATCAACGTCACCAGCTCGCAGACCCTCAACGCGGCGCTCCAGGGCCTCGCCGACGCCGAGAGCGACGGGATCATCCAGGTGTCGCTGGGCACCGCCCTGTACCTGTCGGGCGCGCGCGTGCAGGATCGGGCGAAGGGCTCGCTCGCGCTCGCGGCGTACGCGCACGAGGTCGCGTCCGACTACGGCGTCACGATCGCGCTGCACACCGACCACTGCCCCAGGGAGCACCTCGACGATTGGGTGCGGCCGCTGATCGGCGACGCGCTCGCGCGTCGCGAGCGCGGGCTCGACCCGCTCTTCCAGTCGCACATGTGGGACGGGTCCGCCGTGCAGCTCGAGGAGAATCTGCGCATCGCGGAGGAGCTGCTCGAACTCAGCGACCGGGCCCGCACGATCCTCGAAGTCGAGATCGGCGTCGTCGGAGGCGAGGAGGACGGCATCTCCCACGAGATCAACGAAGAGCTGTACTCGACGGTCGACGACGCGCGTGCGACCGTGCGGGCCCTCGGTCTGGGCGAACGCGGACGCTACCTCACCGCGCTGACCTTCGGCAACGTGCATGGCGTCTACCACCCGGAGTCCGTGCACCTCCGCCCCGAGATCCTCGGCGAGATCCAGGCCGAGATCGGCGCAGAGACCGGGCGCGAGCGGCCGTTCGATCTCGTCTTCCACGGCGGCTCGGGATCGGCGCCGGAGGAGATCGCCGCCGCGGTCTCGCACGGCGTCGTGAAGATGAACATCGATACCGACACCCAGTACGCATTCACGGGTTCGATCGCCGGCCACATGATGTCGAACTGGAACCGGGTGCTCAAGGTCGATGGTGGCTACGGGGACAAGAAGGCCTATGACCCGCGGGCCTGGGGCAAGCCGGCGGAGGCCTCGATGGCGGCGCGCGTCGTCCTGGCCGCCGAGCAGCTGGGATCGGCGGGACGCGCGCTCCGATGACCGAGCACGATCAGCACCGCTCTCGTTCGCTCGCGAGCGCCCTCGTCATCGGTGAGGCGCTCATCGACATCGTCGAGACCGCGCACTCCACCGCCGAGCACATCGGCGGCAGTCCGGCGAACGTCGCCATGGGTCTCGCGCGGCTCGGGCATCCGACGCGCCTGCTCACGAGGATCGGGGCCGACGACCGCGGGCGGCGGATCGCCGCGCACTTCGCATCCGAGGGCGTCGAGCTGCTGCCCGAATCGTTCGTCGCGGCGCCGACGGCCACTGCGCTCGCGATGATCGCGGAGGACGGTGCGGCGGAGTACCGCTTCGACATCGTGTGGGAGCTCCCCCGGATCGAGTCCGTCGACGTCGAGCTCGTGCATGCGGGATCCATCGCGCTGTTCATGGAGCCGGGCGGAGCCGAGGTGCTCCGACTGCTCGGATCGCGCCCCGCTGACGCCGTCGCGACGCTGGACCCGAACATCCGCCCGTCGCTGCTCCCCGACCACGCGCACGCGCTCGCGCGCTTCGAAGCCGCAGCTGCGGTGTCGGACCTGGTCAAGCTGAGCGACGAGGACGCGGAATGGCTCTACCCGTCGTCATCGCCGCACGAGGCGGCGGCCCGGGTGCTCGGGCTGCGCAGCTCGGACACTCGCCGGCCGGGGCCCTCGCTCGTCGTGGTGACCCGCGGGGCGGAGGGCGCCGTCGCGCTGACCGGCACCGGTGCGGTATCCGTGCCCGCGGAGCGCGTCGCAGTCGTGGACACGATCAGCGCGGGAGACTCGTTCATGGCGAGCCTGATATCGAGCGTGCTCGAGCACGGGCTCGACGGCGCGGTACAGCGGGTTGCGGAGGTGCTGGACCGCGCCGCCCGCGCCGCAGGGCACGCCGTGTCGGCTGCCGGGGCGAACCCGCCCCGGCGCGCGGACCTGGAGCCCGACGCGAGCAGGTAGTCGGGGTTCAGGCGCTTTCGCGCCCGCGATGCGACTGCAGGATCCGCGGCGGCGCCTCCCCCAGCACGGACTCTCGCGTGACGATCACCTTCGTGATCTCGTCGTTCGACGGCACGTCGAACATCACGGGGCCGAGCAGCGTCTCGAGGATCGCCCGCAGGCCCCGGGCGCCGGTCTTGCGCGCCACCGCCATCTCGGCGACGGCCTCGAGCGCCGCGTCCTCGAACTCCAGCCCGACGCCGTCGATGTCGAACATGCGCTGGTACTGCTTCACGAGAGCGTTCTTCGGCTCCGTGAGAATGCGCTTGAGCGCCTCGACGTCGAGGGGATCGACGGTCGCGACGACCGGAAGACGGCCGATGAACTCGGGGATGAGGCCGAACTTGTGCAGATCCTCGGGCTGGACCTCGGAGAACAGGTCGTCGCCGGCGCGCTTGTTGGCCACGGGAGAGCCGAAACCGATGCCGCCCTTGCCGAGCCGAGCGCCGATGATCTCCTCGAGCCCGGCGAAGGCGCCCGCGACGATGAACAGGACGTTCGTCGTGTCGAGCTGGATGAACTCCTGATTGGGATGCTTGCGCCCGCCCTGGGGCGGAATGGAGGCGACGGTGCCCTCGAGGATCTTCAGGAGCGCCTGCTGCACGCCCTCGCCCGAGACGTCGCGCGTGATCGACGGGTTCTCGGCCTTGCGCGAGATCTTGTCGATCTCGTCGATGTAGATGATGCCGGTCTCGGCGCGCTGCACGTCGAAATCGGCTGCCTGCAGGAGCTTGAGCAGGATGTTCTCGACGTCCTCGCCGACGTATCCGGCCTCGGTGAGCGCGGTCGCATCCGCCACCGCGAACGGGACGCCGAGCTGCCGCGCGAGCGACTGGGCGAGATAGGTCTTCCCGCAGCCGGTCGGGCCCACCATGAGGATGTTGGACTTCGCGATCTCGACCTGCTCAGAGGCCATCTCGGCGCTCGTGAGGGCGGATGCGGCGCGCACCCGCTTGTAGTGGTTGTAGACCGCGACGGCGAGCGACTGCTTCGCGCGATCCTGTCCGATGACGTACTGATCGAGGAACTCCGAGATCTCGCGCGGCTTGTGGAGCGTGAAATCCGATGGCTCGGTCGTCTGATGCTCGGCCTGGCGCTCTTCGATGATCTCGTTGCACAGCGCCACGCACTCGTCGCAGATGTAGATCTGCGGGCCGGCGATGAGCTGCTGCACCTGCTTCTGCGATTTCCCGCAGAAGGAGCACTTCAGCAGCTCGCTGCTCTCGCCGATCTTGGCCATTCGGTGGCTCCTTCAACAGTCGAACGGGCTGGGTTCCTCTTCGAAAAGGGTAGCGGTCGCCACTGACATTCATGGACGGCGCGCCGGAGCCCCGGGGGCGTCCCCGGGGCTCCGATCCGCTACTGGGAGATGACGGGCTGCGGGTTCTTCCGGCTCGTCAGCACCTGGTCGACGAGGCCGTACTCGAGGGCCTCCTGCGCGCTCAGGATCTTGTCGCGATCGATGTCGCGATTGACCTCTTCGGGCGTGCGCTTGGAGTGCTTCGACAGCGTCTCCTCGAGCCACTCGCGCATGCGCATGATCTCGCGGGCCTGGATCTCGATGTCCGAAGCCTGGCCGTGGCCGCCCTGTCCGGAGGAGGGCTGGTGGATGAGCACGCGCGCGTTCGGCAGCGCGAGGCGCTTGCCCGGCGTGCCGCCGGCGAGCAGCACCGCCGCGGCGGACGCTGCCTGGCCGAGGCAGACCGTCTGCACGTGCGGACGGATGTACTGCATCGTGTCGTAGATCGCCGTCATGGCCGTGAACGAGCCGCCGGGCGAATTGATGTACATCGTGATGTCGCGCTCGGGATCCTGGCTCTCGAGCACGAGGAGCTGGGCCATCACGTCGTCGGCGGACGCGTCGTCCACCTGGACGCCGAGGAAGATGATGCGATCCTCGAACAGCTTGGCGTACGGATCCTGTCGCTTGAAGCCGTACGCGGTGCGCTCCTCGAAGGAGGGCAGCACGTAGCGGGACTCGGGCGCCGCCACGCGGGATCCGCCGGCCTGGGGCATCTGCAGCTGGGTCATGGTCGTCTTTCTCCCCTGGTTACTTGCCGGTGCCGCCGCCGCCGACCACGTCGGACGCGGAGTCGCGGATGAAGTCGACGAAGCCGTACTCGAGCGCCTCGTCCGCCGTGAACCAGCGATCGCGATCGCCATCGGCGTTGATCTGCTCCACGGTCTTGCCCGTCTGCTTCGCCGTGATCTCGGCGAGACGGTTCTTCATCGAGGTGATGAGCTGCGCCTGCGTCTGGATGTCGCTCGCCGTGCCGCCGAAGCCGCCGTGCGGCTGGTGCAGCAGCACCCGGGCGTTCGGCGTGATGTAGCGCTTGCCGCGGGTGCCCGCGGTGAGCAGGAACTGGCCCATGGACGCGGCCATGCCGATGCCCACCGTGACGATGTCGTTCGGCACGAAGCTCATCGTGTCGTAGATGGCCATGCCCGCGGTGATCGAGCCGCCGGGTGAATTGATGTAGAGGTAGATATCGGCCTCAGGATCCTCGGCTGCGAGCAGCAGGATCTTCGCGCAGATCTCGTTCGCGTTCTCGTCCCGAACCTCGGATCCGAGCCAGATGATGCGGTCCTTCAGCAGCCGGTCAAACACGCTGACCATCGGCGTCTGTTCTGCCATGCGGCGCTCCATTCGTTGTTGCCTGATACGAGGCTACCGACTCGCGGGCGCGAATTCGGGGCTGTTCGCCGTGGGCGCATGCGCGGCGAGGAGGGCGGCCGGACGCGCGAATCCCCGCCTCCGAGGACGGAGGCGGGGATTCGCGGGGTGCGGGGCCGTGCGGCCCTGGTCGCCGAGCCGGGTTCGGGCTACTCTGCGGCCTTCTCGGCCTCGGCTGCGGCCTTCTTCGCGGCGCGGGTGGCTGCGGCCTTCTTCGCCGCTGCCGAGCGCGCAGCCTTCTTGGCGGCCTCGGCGTCGTCCTCGCTCGGCGCCTCTGCGGCGGGGGCCGACTCGGCGGAAGCCTCGGCAGCGGGGGCCTCGGGTGCCTCGTCCGCCGCGGGGGCCTCGTCATCGGCCTCGTCGTCGGAGTCGACGGCGGTGAACTCGCTCAGGTCGACCGCGTTGCCCGACTGGTCGACGACCTCGGCCTTGGCGAGGGCGATCGCGAGCGCCTTGTTGCGGGTGACCTCGCCGAGGATGATCCCCATCTGGTTGCCCTGGCTGATCGCCTGGAGGAACTGGGTGGGCTCCATGCCGTACTGCTGGGCCGACTGGAAGATGTACTGCGAGAGCTCGTTCTGCGTCGGGGTGACGCCCTCGGCCTCGACGATGGCGTCGAGCAGGAGCTGCAGCTGGATCTGCTCCTCCGACGACTTGCGGACCTCGGCGCGGTGCTCATCGTCCTCGAGGCGCCCCTCGCTCTCGAGGTGACGGTGCACCTCTTCCTCGACGAGCTCCTCGGAGACCGGGATGCCGGCCTGCTCGATGAGGGTCGCGGTGAAGAGGTCGCGCGCCTGCTGGCCCTGCGCGAACACGGAAGCGCGGCCGACCTGGTCCTTGAGGCTGTCGCGGAGCTCGACGATCGTGTCGTACTCGCTCGCGAGCTGGGCGAACTCGTCGTCGGCCTCGGGGAGCTCGCGCTCCTTCACCGCGGTGAGCGTCAGCTCGACCTCGGCGTCCTTGCCCTCGTGCTCGCCGCCGAGCAGCTGCGAGGTGAAGGTCGTGGTCTCGCCCGCGGTGAGGGTCTCCACGGCCTCATCGGTGCCGGCGAGCAGGTTGCCCGCGCCGACCTCGTACGAGACGCCGCTCGCCTGGTCGACCTCTTCGCCGTCGATCGTGGCGGTGAGGTCCAGCTCGACGAAGTCGCCGGTCTTGGCCGGGCGATCGACGGTCACGAGGGTGCCGAAGCGCTCGCGGAGCTTGGTGAGCTCGGCCTCGACGGCGTCGTCGTCGATCTCGGCGTCGTCGACGACGAGCTTCATGCCGTCGTACTTCGGCAGCTCGAACTCGGGGCGGACCTCGACCTCGAACGCGAGCACGAGCTTGCTGTCGGCATCCTTCGCGTCGATCCACTGCTCGACGTCGGCCGTCGGGCGGCCCATGGGGCGCTCGCCGGACTCGGCCAGGGCGGCCTGGAAGAAGTCGTCGAGCGAGGCGTTCACGGCCTCCTGGATGACGGCCTCGCGGCCGACGCGCTGGTCGATGATCGGCGCGGGGACCTTGCCCTTGCGGAAGCCGGGAACCGACACCTGCTCGGAGATGGTCTTGTAGGCCTGCGTGAGGTAGGGATCCAGCTCGTCGAGCGTGACCTCCACGGTCAGCTTGGCGCGGGTCGGAGTGAGCTTCTCAGCTGTCGTGTTCGGCAATTTGGCCTCTCGTGATCGGAATCGTGCTGTTGTCGCTATCGGGTCGATCGACCCTGGTCGGGGCGACAGGATTCGAACCTGCGACCTCCCGCTCCCAAAGCGGGCGCTCTAGCCAAGCTGAGCTACGCCCCGAAACCTCGATGTTTCGACTTGCGATGGCGCGCCTGGGCGCGCACAACCCGAGCAAGTCTATCGGAAAGCCGCGAGGATTTCGCATCGCCGCTGGACGGGCGCGCCGGGTCGGGGTGATGTCCGTGGATGAGATGGAGGGGATGACGGGAATCGAACCCGCGTAATCAGTTTGGAAGACTGAGGCTCTACCATTGAGCTACATCCCCGAGCTGAGATCAGCCGAGTGCGCCGAAGCACCCCACCGAGCATAGTGCATGCTCGCCGTCGACTCATACTCCGTAGTCCGCGCCGCGTGTCGCGGCCCGATGATTGTCCGTGTAGGCCGCGTAGATCTCGGCGTTCTCGCGCACTCCTCGGCGATCCTCGTCCCGGAGTTCGCGGATCACGCGGCCCGGGATCCCCGCGACGAGCGAGTGGGGCGGGATCACGGCGCCCTGGGGAACGAGCGCACCCGCTGCGACGAGCGAGCCGGCCCCGATGACGGCGCCGCTCAGCACGGTCGAGTTCATGCCGATGAGGCAACCGTCTGCGATCGTCGCCCCGTGCACGACGGCGTTATGGCCGATCGAGACGTCGTCGCCGATGATCGCGGCGCCTTCGTCGCCTCCGCGCTGCGTGTGGATCACGACCCCGTCCTGGACATTCGTCCGAGCGCCGATGCGCACGCGGTTCGAGTCGCCTCGAACGACGGCGTTGTACCAGACGCTGCTCTGCTCGCCGATGGTCACATCGCCGACGATCACGGAGCCGGGGGCGAGCCAGACCGACTCGTGCAGATCGGGTGCGCCGTAGGGCGGGACGGCGATGACGGAGCCGTGCCGATCCCGCGTCCCGAGGTGTTCGTTCGCGTCGTCCCGTTGCTGCATGGGGGCCTCCTCGCCGGTACCGCGGCGGCACCCGTCGTCCGTCGACGCACCGCCTCGATCCCGATCATAGATCGCCCGAGCGAGGTCCGTCGGGCGGACGGTCCGGATACGCGAACGGGCCCGGGTGAACACCCGGGCCCGTTCGCCGTTTCCGCTCCCCCGGCTGGGCTCGAACCAGCGACATCCTGATTAACAGTCAAGCGCTCTGCCAACTGAGCTACAGGGGATCATTGCCGAAGCAACGTCCTCTATCTTAGGCAACGAATTCGATCCCGCGCAAATCGGATCGTGCCGCCCGGGCGAGCCGGGACGCACGACCCTACTCCTCGGCGATCTCGTCGTACGCCGTCGCGCGGAGCGCCTGCGCGAGCCGCTGCACGTATCCGTGGTCGGCGCTGCGGAAGATCTCGTTGATGTCCCCCTGCCCGACGAGCCGCCCCTGCTGCATCACGAGCACCTCCTGGCCCAGCGCCTCCAGCATCCCGATGTCGTGGCTGATGAGCACCATGGCCGCGTTCGTGCGCTCGCGGTACCACCGCATGAGGTCGACGATCTTCGGCCGGTTGTTCGCGTCGACGCCGAGCGTGGGCTCGTCGATGACGAGGAGCGACGGGTCCAGCATGAGGGCGCGCATGACTGCGATGCGCTGGCGCTGGCCCTTCGAGAGCTCGTAGGGGTACTCCTGCAGTTTGCTGAGGGGCAGCGCCACGATGTCCATCATCTCGGCGATGCGCTCTCCGAGCTCGTCGCGATCGAAGTGCTTGCTCCGCTCGACGATCGGCTCGAAGAGGATGTCGCCGACGTTGAGCTCGGGCGTGAGCGTCGCGCCCGCGTCCTGCGCCAGGTAGCCCACGTACGCCGTGAGCCGGGAGCGCGTCCGCCGGCTCAGCCGGCGCATCGGCACGTTCATGACGTGCGCGGCACCGCCGGTGAGCTTGATCCTCGCACCCTTCTCCGTGGCGTCGGACGCCCGGCCCGCGATGAACTTCGCGAGCGTCGACTTGCCCGAGCCGCTCTCCCCGAGCAGCGCCACGACCTGCCCCTGGGCGACGTCGAGCGTCAAGCCCTCGACCGCCTCGAACTCCCGCCCGCCCGAGTGCGCCGGGTACGACAGCGACAGGTCGGAGAGTCGGACGATCGGGTTCGCGGAGAGGTCGGGATGCGGCATGCCCAACAGACTACGGCACGGACGCTACTCGTCCCGGAGCCCTCGCCGCGCCGATTCGAGCGCGACGAGCTGCTCCTGAATGCGACGCGACGCAGCGGGGTCGGAGCCCGCGATCCGCTGCAGCCGGGCGAGGAGCTCCTGCTTCAACGACAGCAGGTCGCGGTCCAGCAGCGAGACGACGACATCCCTCGCGTACGCTCCCAGGTGCTCCGGCCGCCGCTCCGGCATCGGGGCCATCGCCAGTTCACGGATCAGCCCGTGATGGCTCTCCGGCGCCGCGGCGAGCACCTGCTCGAGCCCGGCCGCGCCGTGAGCCGCGGCCATGGCAGCGGCGATCGCGTCCCGCACGACGCGCAGGTTCGGCTCCGAGACCATGGCCGTCGCGGCCTGCTGCATGAGGTCCGCGCCGACGTGCTCCCCCTGCTGCAGCATCGCCATGAGGGCGTCGCGCTCCAGCCAGGTCGTCGGCGCGCTGCGCAGCGAGGACAGCCCGATGCGAGGGGCCGGCCGGCCGGATCCGGGATCCTCGGAGGGATCGAGACGGTCGTCGCCGGCGGTGGTGCCGGCCCCCCGACCCGAGGCGCCCGCGAATCGTTCATCGGCACCGCCGGAAGACGGTCGGCCGCCTCCCGATCCCCCGGTCCCTCCTGGCCCGCCCTGCGCACCGCGGGCCTGTCCCCCGGCGCGTCGTGCGGCGTGCTGGCCCGCGGCTCGGACCGCCTGCTGCACCTCGGCGAGGTCGACGCCGAGCATGCGGGCGAGCTCGCGCGCGTATCCCGGGCGCAGCGACGGGTCCTTGATCTCGGCGATGATGGGCGCCGCCTCGCGGAGCGCGGATACGCGCCCCTCGACACTGTTCAGGTCGAAGCGAGCGACGGCCTGGCGCAGTGCGAACTCGAACAGCGGGGTCTTGCGGGTGAAGAGCTCGCGCACGGCCTCGTCGCCGCGATGGAGTCGCAGGTCGCACGGGTCGAGGCCGTCGGGCGCGACGGCGACGTAGGTCTGCGCCGTGAAGCGCTTCTCCTCGCTGAACGCGCGCAGCGCCGCTTTCTGGCCGGCCTCGTCGGGGTCGAAGGTGAAGACGACCTCTGCGGCGGAGTCGTCGCCCATGATGCGCCGGAGCACGGCGATGTGGTCCCGGCCGAACGCGGTACCGCAGGTCGCCACCGCGGTCTCGATCCCGGCGAGGTGGCACGCCATCACGTCGGTGTAGCCCTCGACCACGACCGCCCGCTTGCCGCGCGAGATGGCGCGCTTGGCGACGTCGAGGCCGTAGAGCACCTGCGACTTGTGGTAGACCGGAGACTCCGGAGTGTTCAGGTACTTCGGCCCGGGATCGTCGTCGTAGAGCTTGCGCGCTCCGAAGCCGAGGGTCTGCCCGCTCGTGTCGCGGATCGGCCACACGACCCGTCCGCGGAAGCGGTCGTAGACGCCGCGCTGGCCCTCGGAGACGAGGCCGGACTGCGCGAGCTCGGCGGGGGTGTATCCCTGCCCGGTGAGGTGCTCGGTGAGGCCGCTCCAACCGCGCGGCGCGTATCCGACGCCGAAGCGCTCGGCCGCGGCGGGGTCGAAGCCCCGCCCAGTGAGGAAGTCCCGCCCTGCGGCACCCTCGTCCGTCGCGAGCTGGGCGACGAAGAACGCCGCCGCAGCCTGGTTCGCGGCGAGCAGCCGAGCGCGGTTCGGCCCCTGCTCGCGCTGGAACCCGCCCTCCTCGTAGGTCAGCACGTAGTGGATCCGTGCGGCGAGCCGCTCGACGGTCTCGGCGAAAGTGAGGTGGTCCATGCGCTGCACGAAGGTGAACGCGTCGCCAGACTCGCCGCAGCCGAAGCAGTGGTAGTAACCGAGCGCCGGGCGCACGTGAAAACTCGGGCTGCGCTCGTCGTGGAACGGGCAGAGCCCCTTCATGGAGTCGATGCCGGCGTTCTTCAGCGTCACGTAGTCGCCGACCAGGTCGGCGAGGTTGGTGCGCTTCTTGACCTCCTCGACGTCGCTCTGTCGGATTCGGCCTGCCATAGCTCGAGGGTACTAGACGAGCGACCGGAGCGGCGGCCGCGCCGCTGGAGCGGAACGCCGGTGCGTGTCGCCTACACCAGCGGCGCCGTGCAGAGCCGCTCGTACCAGGCGATCGCGGACTGGTCGGTGAGCGATGCGACCTGATCGACGACCGCGCGCCGTGCGGCTGCCTCGTCGGTTGCGGCCCGGAAGTCCGCAGCGTAGGCGGGCTCGAGCTCGTGCGCTCCCGATTCCCAGAGCGTGTGCAGCAGTTCCGCGAGCAGTGCGCGCTGACGCCGGTACGTCGGCTGCCGCCTGCCGCTCTGCATCACGTAGGCCGCGACCACGCCCTTGAGTACGGCGATCTCGGCGCTGACCTCCCGCGGCACCACCATCCGCGCGCCGTACCGCGCGAGCGGCAGGCCATCGGCCTCGTGCAGCGTGTCCCGGATCGCGGCGCGCGCGAAGCGGCCGATCATGTCGCTCGTGAAGTTCTTCAGCCTCGCCTGATCGCGACGCGAACCGTCCCAGCCGTTCAGCCAGTTCTCGCTGCGCGCCATCCGGTCGAACGCCGCGCCGAGTTCGTCGACGGTGAAGTCCCCGCCCGCCCAGTCCGCCACGGCTCGGATGAGCGCCGAGTGCCCCGAGCGCGCCGTGAGGAACTGCGGATCGATGTGCTCCGATACGATCGCGTCCTCGAAGTCGTGCACCGAGTACGCGACGTCGTCCGAGAAGTCCATGATCTGGGCCTCGACGCACTTCCTGCGCTCGGGTGCGCCGCCACGCAGCCAGGCGAAGACCGGAGCGTCGTCGGCGAAGTAGCCGAACTTCCGGCTGCCGGGAGCCGCCTCGTCCAGCGCCCACGGGTACTTGCAGCTCGCATCGAGCGTGGCACGGGTCAGGTTGAGCCCGACGCTCGAGCCGTCCGGGGCGAACCGCTTCGGTTCGAGCCGGGTGAGGATCCGCAGGGTCTGCGCGTTTCCCTCGAATCCGCCGAAGCCCGACATCCACTCGTCGAGCGCGCGTTCGCCGTTGTGCCCGAACGGCGGATGTCCGAGGTCGTGGGCGAGGCAGGCGGTGTCGACGACGTCCTGCGAGACGCCGAGCGAGACGGCGAGCTCGCGGCCGATCTGCGCGACCTCGAGCGAGTGCGTGAGCCGGTTGCGGGCGAAGTCGATCCCTGCCGTCGGGCTGAGCACCTGCGTCTTCGCAGCGAGGCGCCGCCAGCCGCTCGAGTGCAGCACGCGGGCGCGGTCGCGCGCGAAGTCGCTGCGGTGGCCCCCGTGGGCCTCGGGGAGGAACCGCTCGGCGTCGACCGCGGTGTACCCCGCGGGCAGCCCTGCCTCGTGCGGGGCTCCGGCCTCGCGGCGGGCCTGCGGCCTAGCCGCCATCGGAGCCGCCGTCGATCCGTTCGCCCTCGGCCACCGCGGCGCGATCCGCGCTGTCGCTCGTCCGGCTGTCGAGCCACCCGTGGGGCAGCACGGTGCGCTTGGGGCTCCCGGCGCGGCCGCGCGGGCCCTCGGCGTCCTCGCCCGGGTAGGGCATGTCGGCGTCCATGGTCGCGAAGATCTCGTCCATCTGCTCGAGCGACTCGACCATCGAGAGCGCGCGGCGGGTGTCCCCGCCGACGCCGTAGCCCTTGAAATACCACGCGACGTGCTTGCGGATGTCGCGGCAGCCGCGGTCCTCCTCGTTCTCGTAGAACTCGATGAGGAGCTCGGTGTGCCGGCGCATCGCCCGCATCACCTCGCCGAGCGGCGGCTTCGCCAGGGCGTTCCGCGCGTCGTCGCGGCTCAACCGGCCGGACTCCGCGCGGAACGCGGCGTCGAGGTCGCCGAAGAGCCAGGGGCGTCCGAGGCAGCCGCGCCCGACCACGACGCCGTCGCACCCGGTCTCGCGGACCATGCGCACGGCGTCCTCCGCCGACCAGATGTCGCCGTTGCCGAGCACGGGTACGCTCGTGACCGCCTCCTTCAGACGGGCGATGGACGACCAGTCGGCCTGGCCGGAATAGTGCTGGTTGGCGGTTCGGCCGTGGAGCGCGATCGCCGCGACGCCGGCGTCCTCTGCGGTGCGCGCGGCGTCGAGATACGTGAGGTGCTCGTCGTCGATGCCCTTGCGCATCTTGACGGTGAGGGGGATGTCGCCGGCGGCCCGCACGGCGCCCTCCACGATGGCCTTGAAGAGGTCGCGCTTCCACGGCAGGGCCGAGCCGCCGCCGCGCCGCGTGACCTTCGGCACCGGGCAGCCGAAGTTCAGGTCGATGTGGTCGGCGCGATCCTCGTCGACCAGGAACTTGACCGCCTCGGTCACGGTCTTCGGATCGACTCCGTAGAGCTGGATCGAGCGCGGCGTCTCGCTCTCGTGGTGCGTGATCAGGCGCAGCGAGGTCGGCGTGCGCTCGACGAGGGCGCGGGTCGTGATCATCTCACTGACGAAGAGTCCCGCGCCGTACTCGCGGCAGAGCCGGCGGTACGCGGTGTTGGTGATGCCGGCCATCGGCGCCAGCACGACGGGCACATCGAGTTCGATCGGTCCGATGCGCAGTCGGCCATCGGTGAGGGTCTGGGAAGTCATATCGCTCCCATTCTCGCAGATCCTCGCGCGGGTCAGGCGCCGGTCGGGCGATCCACCGCGCCGCCGAATCTCCGGTCGCGATCGTGGTAGATGCGGATCGCGTCCCAAAGCTCCTGGCGCCCGAAGTCGGGCCACAGGGTGTCGAGGAACACCATCTCGGCGTACGCGGACTGCCAGAGCATGAAGTTGCTGGTGCGCTGCTCGCCCGAGCTGCGCAGGAAGAGGTCGACCTGCGGGAGCTCGGGCACGTACAGGTGCCGCTCGATCGTGCGCTCGGTGATGCCGTTCGGCGACAACCGGCCCGCCTGCACCTCGGCCGCGATCGCGCGCACCGCGTCGGTGAGCTCGTTGCGGCCGCCGTAGTTCACGCACATGGTGAGCGTGAGGCCGGTGTTGCGCGCGGTCGCCCGCTCGGCCGCCTTGAGCTCGTTGATCACGGAGCCCCAGAGCCGGGGCCGTCGGCCGGCCCAGCGCATGCGGACGTTCCACGCGTCGAGCTGGGCCCGCCTGCGTCGGAGCACGTCCCGGTTGAAGCCCATGAGGAAGCGCACCTCGTCCGGCGAGCGTCGCCAGTTCTCGGTCGAGAACGCGTAGACGCTGAGGTGCGTGACGCCCGCCTGGATCGCCCCGGCCACGACGTCGAGGAGCACCTGCTCACCCATGCGGTGCCCCTCGACTCGCGGCAGGCCGCGGCGGTTCGCCCAGCGGCCGTTGCCGTCCATCACGATGGCGACGTGCTTCGGCGCCGGCCCATCGAAGGTCGGCGGCTGCTCCCCCGTCCAGTCGACGGGCACGAGCGTGGCGGGTGCGGTGCGCATGGGTGACAGCCTATGACCTCGGCGCCGTGAAGGAGCGCAGCCCGCGTTCCAGGTGCCACTGGGTATAGGCTGCGGCGATCCCGGCCGCCTGTCCGCGCTCGCGTTCGCTCGACGCGAGTGCGGCGTCCCAGTCGCCGGCGAGGAGCGCGACGAGCAGCCGGATGCTGCCCGGGTCGAGCCGCGGCGATCCCGGTGCTCGGCAGGTCTCGCAGAGCACGCCGCCGTACTGCACCGCGACGACCGTGTGCGGGCCGGGCGCGCCGCAGCGCACGCAGGTGTCGAGCCCCGGTGTCCAGCCGGCGACGGCCATCGCGCGCAGCAGGTACCCGTCGCGCACGAGTTCGGGCGGGATCCTCCCCCCGGCCAGCGTGCGCAGCGCCCCGACGAGCAGGGTGTAGAGCTCCCGCGAGCTGTCGCCCTCGGCGAGCCGCGCCGCGGTCTCGACGATCACGCTCCCCGCGCGGTAGCGGTCGTAGTCGGCGCTGATCGGAGGCCCGTAGGCGCCGAGCGTCTCGGCCTGCGTGATGGTGTCGAGCGTGCGTCCCTCGTAGCACTGGATGTCGGCCACCATGAAGGGCTCCAGACGGGCCCCGAACTTCGACGAGGTGCGACGGACACCCTTCGCCACGGCGCGTTGGAGCCCGCGGCCGCGGGTGAGGAGCGTCACGATACGGTCGGCCTCTCCCAGCTTGTGGGTGCGCAGGACGACGCCTTGCTCGCGATACAGGGGCACCCTCCGATTATCCCGCATGAGCGAGAATGGAGGGGTGCTCGCCGAGACCTTCCAGATCCCGTTCGCCGTCGACCTCGTCGCCGTCGGCGTCGGCAGTCTGCAGGGCGCCCTCTTCGCCGCCGGCTTCAAGCGCCTCGATCTGCTCGGCGTCGCGATCATCGGCATCGCATCGGGCATCGGCGGAGGCTTCCTGCGCGACATCCTGCTCGGGATCGCGCCGGCGACGCTGACGGTCGACCACTACCTCCTCGTGGCGACGGGCGCCGCGTTCATCGGTATGCTGCTCGCACGGGTGCTGCACAAGGTCGACCCCGTCATCACACTGCTCGACGCGCTGAGCATCGGGATGTTCGGGGCGATCGGCGTGACGAAGGCGCTGGCCATGGGGATCCCCGTCGTGCCCGCCATGTTCATCGGAACCGTCGCCGCGGTGGGCGGGGGCGCGCTGCGCGACGTCATGCTCAACATCCCCATCGCGCTCATGCACGTCGGATCGCTCTACGCGGTCGCGAGTCTCGCGGGCGTCGCCGTGCTCGTGCTGCTGCAGGCGCTCGGATCGGATATCTACGTCTCGGGTCTGATCTGCGTGATCGTGACCGCGGCGGTCAGGCTGCTGTCGGTCCGCTTCGGCTGGAGCCTTCCGGAGCAGCGCGCGCTGAGCCGCATCCGCCTGCGGCGTCAGCGCCAGGTCGAGCAGGCGATCGAGGAGGCGCTGCACACCGGCGCGATCACGCTGCCGCAGGAGCTGCTCGACGGTGCCGAGGACGACGGCCGGGACCGGGATCGGCCCGCCGGCGGTTAGGACCGGGCGCCGCGCCTGCGGCCGAGCTTCGCCTCGGCCTCGCGCCACGCGCGCTGCGCCGGCGTCTCGCCGGGTGCCGCATCGAGCTCGAAGCGCTCCATACGGCTCGCGGATCCGCCGCGTCCCAGATGCCAGGCGTGCGTGATCGCGAGGGCGAGGGCATCGGCCGCATCGGCGGGCTTCGGCGGAGCCGCGAGGCCGAGCAGCCGCGTGACCATCGTCGTCACCTGCGCCTTCTCGGCGGCGCCGTAGCCCGTGACCTGCGCCTTCACCTCATTGGGCGTGTAGAGCGAGACGGGGATCCCCCGCTCGGCGGCGAGGAACATCACCACGCCGCTGATCTGGGCGACGCCCATGACGCTCGGAAGGTTGTCCTGCGCGAACACCCGCTCGAGCGCGATGCCCGCGGGCTTCTCGCCGTCGAGGAGGCGACGGATGCCCGTCCCGATGCGGTGCAGGCGTTCCGGCAGCGGGTCCCCGGCGCTGCTCGTCAGCACCTCCACGTGCTCGAAGGTGACCTTGCGCGAGAGGCCCGCGGTCACGATGCCCACGCCGCAGCGGGTCAGTCCCGGGTCGATCCCGATGATGCGCATGCCGTGCTCCTGACGGTGTGGGGTGCTGGCCCCCGGTGAGACCGGAGGAGGGGTCCGAATCCGGGCCCCTCCTCCGGTCCGGCAGTCGGCCGGGGTACGACGCTCAGTCGTCCGACTCGAGCTCGGCCTGCACCTCGGGGCTCAGGTCGAAGTTCGAGTAGACGTTCTGCACGTCGTCGCTGTCCTCGAGCGCGTCGATCACGCGGAAGACCTTGCGCGCGGTGTCGGCGTCGATCTCGACCTTGAGGTTGGGCACGAACTCGGCCTCGGCGGAATCGTAGTCGATGCCGGCCTCCACGAGCGCGGAGCGGGCCGCGACGAGGTCGGACGCCTCGGTGACGATCTCGAACGCCTCGCCGTTGGGGGTCGCGTTGACCTCTTCGGCGCCGGCCTCGAGCACGGCGAGCAGGATGTCGTCCTCGTTCGTCCCCTCGGCGGGCACGGTGATGACGCCCTTGCGCGCGAAGTTGTAGGCGACGCTGCCGGGGTCCGCGAGCGTGGCGCCGTTGCGGCTGAGCGCCGTGCGCACCTCGGCGGCGGCGCGGTTCTTGTTGTCCGTGAGGCACTCGACCATCAGTGCCACGCCGTTCGGGCCGTACGCCTCGTACATGATCGTCGTGTACTCGATCGACTCACCGGAGATGCCGGCGCCGCGCTTGATCGCTCGGTCGATGTTGTCGCCGGGGACCGAGTTCTTCTTGGCCTTGTGGACGGCATCGGCGAGCGCCGGGTTGCCCTCGAGGTCGGGGCCGCCGATGCGCGCGGCGACCTCGATCACCTTGATGTACTTCGCGAAGGCCTTGGCGCGACGGGAGTCGATGATCGCCTTCTTGTGCTTGGTCGTTGCCCATTTGGAGTGTCCGGACACGGGAGCTCCTCTTTCTCTGTCGTTCGGGGTGATGCGGGGGTTCAGCGGGAAGCGCCCGCATCCGGTGGGTCCGCCCACGCGGTGGCCAGCAGCTCGCGCACTTCGCCGAGCAGCTGGGGCATGGCCTTCGTCTTCGCGATGATCGGGAAGAAGTTGGCGTCCGAAGCCCAGCGGGGCACGATGTGCTGATGCAGGTGCGCGGCGACGCCCGCCCCCGCGATCGCGCCCTGGTTCATGCCGATGTTGAAGCCGTGGCAGCCCATGACGCGCCGGGCGACGCGCATGGCCCGCTGGGTCAGCTCTGCGATCTCGGCGGCCTCCTCCGGCGTCGCCTCGTCGTAGCCGGCGACGTGCCGGTACGGGCAGACGAGCATGTGCCCGTTGTTGTAGGGGAAGAGGTTCAGCAGGACGTAGGCGTGCGCGCCGCGCGCCACGATCAGCGCGTCCTCGTCGGACTTCGCCGGCGCGGCGCAGAACGGGCAGTCGCTGCGGTCGGGCTGGTGGTCGTCTGCGACGTAGACCATGCGATGCGGCACCCACAACCGCTGCATGCCATCAGGGTCGCCGACCGCAGCGGTCGATGAGAGGCTCTCTACTCCGTCCACGCCGTCGACACCTGCTCGTGCGACTCGATCGAGCGCACGATCCGCTCGATCGCCTCGTCGACGGGCACGCCGTTGAGCTGGGTGCCGTCGCGGAACCGGAAGCTCACGGCATTGGCGGCGCGGTCCTCCTCGCCTGCGATGAGCTGGAAGGGCACCTTGGCCTTCGTGTGCGTGCGGATCTTCTTCGGCATGCGATCATCGCCGTGGTCGACCTCTGCGCGCACGCCGCGTGCGCGCAGCTGCGCGATCACGCCGTCGAGGTGCTCGCCGTACTGCTCGGCGACCGGGATCCCGACCACCTGGACGGGCGAGAGCCATACCGGGAACGCACCGGCGTAGTGCTCGAGGAGGATCGCGAAGAAGCGCTCGACGGAGCCGAGGAGGGCGCGGTGGATCATGACGGGCTGCTTGCGCGTCCCGTCAGCAGCGGCGTACTCGAGCTCGAAGAGCGCGGGCTGGTTGAAGTCGAGCTGCACGGTCGAGAGCTGCCACGTGCGCCCGATCGCGTCGCGCGCCTGCACCGAGATCTTCGGGCCGTAGAACGCCGCTCCGCCGGGATCCGCGACGAGCTCGAGGCCCGACTCCTCGCCGACCTGCCGCAGCGTCTCGGTCGCGATCTCCCACTGCTCGTCGGTGCCCACCGACTTCTCGGGGTCGCGGGTCGAGAGCTCGAGGTAGAAGTCGTCGAGGCCGTAGGCGCGCAGCGTCGCGAAGACGAAGTCCAGCTGGCGCTTGATCTCGTCCTTCACCTGCTCGTCCGTGACGTAGATGTGCGCGTCGTCCTGGGTCAGCCCGCGCACGCGGGTGAGCCCCGAGAGCGTTCCGCTCTTCTCATAGCGGTACACGGTGCCGAACTCGGCGAGGCGCAGGGGCAGCTCGCGGTAGCTGCGGGCGCGCGCGCGGAAGATGAGGTTGTGGAACGGGCAGTTCATGGGCTTCAGGTAGTAGTCCTGGCCCGGCTTGACGACCTCCCCCGTCTCCGCGTTCTCGACCGCGTCGAGGTGCATGGCGGGGAACATCCCGTCCTTGTACCAGTTGAGGTGCTGGCTGGTCTCGAACAGCGTTCCCTTGGTGATGTGCGGGCTGTTGACCACCTCGTAGCCGTTCTTCAGCAGCTCCGAGCGCATGAAGTTCTCGATCTCGTGCCGGATGATGCCGCCCTTGGGGTGGAACACCGCGAGGCCCGAGCCGATCTCGTCGGGGAAGCTGAAGAGGTCGAGCTCGACGCCGAGCTTGCGGTGGTCGCGCTTCGCGGCCTCCTCGAGGCGGGTCTGATACGCGCGCAGCTCGTCCTTCGTCGGCCACGCGGTGCCGTAGACGCGCTGGAGCATCGGGTTCTTCTCGCTGCCCCGCCAGTAGGCCCCGGCCGACCGCATGAGCGCCCAGCCATTGCCGAGCATGCGGGTGTTGGGCACGTGCGGCCCGCGGCAGAGGTCCTTCCAGCAGAGCTCGCCGGTCTTGGGATCGATGTTGTCGTAGATGGTGAGCTCGGCGCCGCCGACCTCGACGCTCTCATTGTCGCTCCCGGATTCGGCGCCGCCCTTGAGGCCGATCAGCTCGAGCTTGTAGGGCTCGTTCGCGAGCTCGGCGCGCGCCTCGTCCTCGGTCACGACCCGGCGCACGAAGCGCTGGCCCTGCTTGACGATCCGCTGCATCTCCTTCTCGATGGCCTTGAGGTCCTCGGGCGTGAAGGGCTGCTTCGGATCGAAGTCGTAGTAGAAGCCGTCGGCGATGGGCGGACCGATCCCGAGCGTGGTCTCCGGGTTGATGCGCTGCACCGCCTGCGCCAGCACGTGGGCCGCCGAGTGGCGCAGGATGTTCAGGCCGTCCTCCGACTCGATTCCGACGGGCTCCACCGTGTCCGTCTCCGTGACCTCGGCGGCGAGGTCGCGGAGCTCGCCGTTGACGCGCATGGCGACGATCGAACGGTCGGTGAACAGGGAGAAGCCATCGGCCACTGGGGTGCTCCTTCGAGACTGGATGCGGGACCCCATGATTCTACCGGTAGCCGGGACGGCGCACCGGGGGCCGGACATGCAATGAGCCCCCCGGTGGATCTCCGGGGGGCTCTGCGCTGTGGGCGATGCCGGGCTCGAACCGACGACCTCTTCCGTGTGAAGGAAGCGCGCTACCAGCTGCGCCAATCGCCCGTTGCCGTGATCGCTACGATCGCGGCCAACCTGATCGATAGTACACGCAAACTCCCGAGCTGATGAAATCGGGCGGTTCCGAGGCGGGATCCTGCGGGACTGGGCGGTTCAGCTCGGGCGTGTCGTGACGGGGGCGAGCTCGCTGTTCAACTGCTGGTCGAGCTCGGAGCTCGTCTCGCTCAGTGCGCTGAGCTGCGCGCGCAGGTCGTTGTACCGCTCGATGTCGGCCTCGAGGCCGGCCATCGTGGCCTGAAGCTCCGATCGGCGGTCCGCGAGCTCCCCGCGGATGCGCTCGAACTCGCGCGGGTCGTCGGAGAACTCGAAGCGGTCGTTGCGCTTCGAGAACTCCGCCGCGTCGGCGTTGAACCGCTCGACGGCGGCGTCGTAGTCGGTCTTGCGGCGCTCGACGTCGAGCCGCAGCTCGCGCATCGTGCGCTCGAGCGACTGGGCTTCGTTCTGCAGGCCGACGAAGACGGCGTGATAGGCGTCGAATGCGTCGAGCAGCGAGTCGCGGTCGGCGAACCATTGCGCGTAGTGCTGTTCGAGCCAGTCGGGCAGGTCGCGCACCTCCGTGCCGAGGATCGAGTGAAGTTCGTTCGTGTAGGCGGAGTCCGAGAGGTTCTCGTAGAGCGACATGCGCTCCGCGAGCGCTGGGTCGTTCTCGGCGAGCGTGTCGTACGCCTCCCTGAGTTGCTCGGAGAGCCGCGTCCGATCGCCCTCGCCCAGTCGGGCGAACGCGGCGTGCAGCAGTTCGTGGCCGGCCGTCACGCCGACGATGCCCTTGACGCGCGCATCGCTGACCTCGAAGAGATGGATGCGATTGTCGGTGTAGCAGCCGAGCACGTGCCCCTGGTCGGAGTGATCCACATCGGAGCACTGCTCGTTGAAGCGCTGGCTGCCGTCGATCGTGGGCCTCGTCGCGAGGAAGATGCGCTTCCCCGCATCCGTGAGATGCAGGGAGTCGAGCACGCGCACGATGCTCTCCGAGGGTTCGAAGCCGATGGCCCGGAATCGGTCCTGGATCTCCTGGCGGTGCATCGCCGCGAAGACGATGAGGCAGAGGACGAGCAGTGCGACGAGCGCGCCGAACCAGCGCTTCACCCGCTTGCGCGCCGTCCCCGCCATGAGACCACCGTATCGATGACCGCCGACGAATACCTTCCATTCGAGCGAAAAGTGGCGTAAAGTCAATGATCTGGGCTGCGGCGCGCCCGGGCGGACAGGGCTGATTTGCGCACTCCCCCGAAACGCCCCTATAGTAATTCTTGTTCACGGCAACGTGAGCGGGATTGCGAAAGCAGTCATGCGGATGTAGCGCAGTTGGTAGCGCATCACCTTGCCAAGGTGAGGGTCGCGAGTTCGAGTCTCGTCATCCGCTCTGGTAATCGGCTTCGGCCGATTGCTTGTTTACAAGGTGGCAACACCCCATACGGTGGCGTGGCCGAGAGGCGAGGCAGCGGCCTGCAAAGCCGTATACACGGGTTCGAATCCCGTCGCCACCTCGCTTCACAACTGAATAGCCTTCTTTAGGCGCGATTGGCGCAGCGGTAGCGCGCTTCCCTGACACGGAAGAGGTCACTGGTTCGATCCCAGTATCGCGCACAGACAAAACCCCCGGTTTCACCGGGGGTTTTCGTGTTTCTCCGACCTCATCGCGTGCGCACCCTCGGCATCCGGGCAGTCGTGCCGAGCAGTCGTGCCGAGCGGCTACTGGTCCGTCGAGGCGGCATCGGCGCTGATGCCGTCTCGACGGACCAGTAGTGTCTCGACGGACCAGCAGTGGCTCAGCGGCCGAGGGAGGATCACGCCTGCCGGATATCTGAGATCGGTCGGACATATGCCGATTCGGGAGGCCGATGAGCAGATATCCCGCCGATCGCATATCTCCGGCAGCCCGGGCCCACGCACCCGCGACGACGAAGACCGGCCGACCCCTGCGGCACAGCGGTGCTCCGGTGGAATCGGCGGTCGGACGAGCGGTGCCCCACCGGATGCGTTCCCCCTGGGACGACGCGATAGTCTTCGTTGCATGGTGTGGCGGTGGGTGCGGCGGGTTGCGGAGTCGCTCATGGTCTCCCCCGGCGCACTCGCGGCCGATCCGCTGATCGCGGGCGCGCCGATCGATCCCGACCTGCTCTGCGGCGTCGCAGGCGTGCAGCGCGTGGCCGAGCTCGGACCGCGCAACACCCGTGTCGTGCCGATCGAATCGCTGATCGGCCCCGACAGCCGAGCACGCGTCCTGCGCGAGGCGCTCGAGTGCGGGGCGATCGTGGTGCTCGCAGGCGGTGGTGACGCCTCGGAGCTCCGAGCGGCGCTTCCCGCAGGCATCGCCGTGCGCGTCGACGGGGCGGGGGCGATCGCGCGCGGTGCGAGCGATGGATCCGCCGTCGGTGCCGAAGCCGCGCACCCGGCCGTGTACGCCGTCAATGTCGCCGTCCTGCTCCGCCACAGCCTCGAGCGGGATGGGACCGCGACGCTGCGGGCGCTGGCGGGCATGTCCACGCGTCGCGTGCACCGCGATGCGCTCGCACTGCTCCCGCCCAGCGCCCCGGTCCATCGCGAGTCAGCGCTGAGCCGGGCGCTGCTGCACCCGAGCCTGCCCGTCTACGCGATCGTGTTCGTCTATTCCTCGCTCCGCGTGCTCCCGGTCGCCCTCGTCCGCGAGTTCCACGGCAGTCTCCTCGTGCTCTGGGCCATCGACGTGGTGACCGCGGTCCCCTACACCTGGGGGGTGCTCGCGATGCTCTTCGACCCGCGCGGGCGCATCCGCCTCCTCGCCGCTGCCACGACACTGGTCACCTTCGTCGTGCCCTACGTGTACTTCTGGGTGAACGGCAGGGGCTATCCGCCCTACGTGCCGATCGTCATCGCGGTGCTCACGGCGTCGAGCGTGATCCTCGAGGCAGGCCGCTACCTGCAGGAGCGGCGATTGCGCGATCGCTACCGCACGGCGTCGACTGTCTCGGCCGCTCCGTCGTTCGCGGTCGCGCGCTGAGACCGCTTCTGCGCCATGGTGCGCACGAGGCCGAGCAGGATGAGCCAGGAGCCCGAGACGACCCATGCCCAGACCGCGACCGGATGACCGGAGGGGTGGGACGCGACCAGCATCGCGGACGCCGCCACCCAGACGGCCGTCGCGAGCACGTTCACGACCATGAACCGTGCGACGCGGAACGGATGCACGAACGTGATCGGGGCCCAGGTAAGCACGGAGAACGCCACGACGAGCACCGCGGCGACCGGGGTGCTCGGGGTGAAGAGCCAGAAGGCGAGCGCGACGATGTTCCAGGCCGCCGGGAAACCCATGAAGTAGAAGTCGTCGGTCTTCATCTTCGTGTTGGCGTAGCAGAACATCGACGTGATGTTGATGACGAGCAACAGCACGATGCCGAGCGCGCCCTCGCCGAGCAGCCCCTCCCGATACATGAAGATCGCCGGAATGAGGGTCCAGGTGAGGTAGTCCACCACGGAGTCAAGGATCACGCCGTCGAAGTGCGGCGCGTACTTCTGCACTTCGGCGCGCCTCGCGAGCGTCCCGTCGACCCCGTCGACGATGAGCGCGATGCCCAGGAAGGCCCACATCAGCTTCGGGTGGTCGCTGAAGAGCGCGAGGAACGCGAGCGTCGCCCAGATCACGCCGGTGAGCGTGAGGGCGTGGACCGACCAGGCGGCGAGGACGCGCGAGCGGTGAGAGGGCATGATCCGTTTCCCGGCACGGCGACGGAGATCGGGTCGTCTGCCTGTTTCAATGGGTGAATGACCACTCGACTCTACTCGACGCCGCCCTCGGATGAGACCGTGGCCGAGGTCGCCATCGCGCCGATCGGCGCGATCCGTGCGACGGTCGGCGTCCTCGCGATCTGCGTGGTCGGATACGCCTACGCCGATGCGATCGACCACGGGCGAGCCAACCCCTTCGACTTCTTCGGATACTTCACGAACCAGAAGAGCCTCGTCGTGGGCGTCGTGCTCGCCGTCAGCGGCGCCGTCGGACTGACTGCGCGCTCCGGCGGCGGGCCATGGCGCCGAGCCGGGGGTGCCGCTCTGTCCTCGATCCGCGCAGTGGCGACGGCGTGCGCGATCGTGGTCGCAGTCGTCTACAACGGCCTCGTACCGGGCACCGGATCGGCGCCGCCCTGGGTGAGCGCAGCTCTGCATGCGGTCCTTCCCGCCTACGCCGTGCTCGACTGGGTGCTCGTGGGCGACCGCGAGCCGCTCCCCTGGCGCCGACTCTGGATCGTGCTCCCCTACCCGCTAGTCTGGCTGGCCGTCGTGCTCGTGCGGGGCGCCACCGACGGCTGGGTGCCGTACGGGTTCCTGCTGCCCGAGCACGGCGCGGCCTCGCTCGCGCTCCACGTCGCGGGCCTCCTCGTCGCGCTGCTCGGCGCCGGCGCCCTCGTGTGGGGCGCGAGTCGATCCCGGGGCGTGCATCGGTTCCTGCGGCCCGTGGCGGAACCGGGAGGAGCATGAGAAATCCCCTCCGCCGAGGCACGAGCCTGGCGAAGGGGATTCCGTAGATAGTCGGTCGATACTACTTACTCGTTGCCGAGCTTTCCGTCGATCGCGTCCCGCACCTCGGAGACCTTGTCGGCGTGTGCGCCGCCGGTCACCTTGTTCGCGAGATCCGCGGCACCGTCGAGCAGCTTGTCGGTGAGGGACTCCGCCTGCTCGCTCTTCAGCGCATCCTCGATCTTGTCGGCGTTCTCCTTGGCGAAGTCGCCCGCCTTCCCGGCGAGGTCCTGCGCCTGCTTCCCCAGATCCTCGATACCCATGCAGTGTCCTTCCGTTCGGCGGACGGGCGCTTCCACCCGTTGCCGACATTATGGCGCGGTGCATACGCGGAGCGGAAGAGGCGGCGGGAAAATTCTCGGTGTCCTTCAGGCGGAACCCGGATGCGTCCGGTGCACGGGTCTCGCGTCCTCGTCGGCGGGACGGTGCGCCTCGGTCCCCGTCGGCCGCCCGCGCCGTAGAATCACCGGCATGCTCGCGCGCCGCCAGAGAGACATCCCCCTGCGATTCGACGACGGGTTCCGCGCCGGGATCGCGACGCTCGTCACCGCTCCCGTTCCGATCGCCGCGATCGCGACGGTCGCCCCTGAGGCGGGGTTCACGGACGAGGTGCTGCTCATCGCCTTCGTCGCGCTCTGCGCGATGTTCTCGGGGTTCTCGCTCGTCTACCTCATCTGGACGCACCGGGTGTACGCGCGCCTCGACCGCGAACGCGCCGCGCGGATCGCCGCCGCGCAGCACCGACGCGGGCCGAGCCGGCTCGCGCGCCTCCTGGGATTCGCGCGGACCGAGGACTGGGCGATCTTCGCGGCGAGCAGCGCGCTCATCGTCGCTGTGGCTGCGACGGTCGTAGGGCCTGGGAACGCCGTCTGGCTCCCCGTGCTCGTCCTGCTGACGGCCGGGACCGCCTGGGCGACCATGGTCTACGCGTTCGCGCTGCGATACTTCCGGCTGGACGCAGGCGGCGAACGGATCACGTTCGATCTCGACGAGCCCGTCGAGTTCATCGACTTTGTCTCGATGTCGGTGATGGTCTCGTCGGTGGGCGCGATGTCGGCGGGCAAGCCGCGGACGCGCGCGGGGCTCGGCACCGTGCGCACGCACACGTTCATCGCGTTCGCATTCAACGCCCTCGTGGTCGCGACGATCGTCTCCCTGGTGAGCGGGATCCTCTCGCGGGGGTGACCCGGTCGGTGCGGCGGATCGTCAGCCGATCCCGTGCTTTCGCGCGACGGCATCGACGGCGCGCGAGAAGCGCTCCTGAGGCAGCACGTGCCCCTCGCGGCGCATGCCGTCGTGCGACACGCGCAACACCCGATCGGGCGCGAGGAAGCTCTCGCGCCCCTGCCCGTCCCAGCCGCCGGAGCCGACCGGCACGAAGCCGCGGTGCTCCTTGGTGCTGAGATAGCAGCCCGCGGTGCTCGTGGCATCGATGCGCGCGATGATGAGCACGGGTCGATCCTTGCCCCGCCCGTCGTTCTCGACGTACGGGACCCAGGTCCAGACGACCTCGCCGGGATCCGGGTCGCCGTCCGGCGCGGGATCGTAGCTCGGTCGCAGCGTGCGGATCTCGGAGGGTGCGAGATCCCGGGTGGCGCTGGATCCGTCCCTGCCGGGGCTCGCGTCGAAGCCCGCTCCGATGCGGTCGTCGCGGATCCCGTCCGCGACCCGACCGGCACCGGTCCTCGAAGTCGGGCGTCGGGCGCCCGTCTCCCGGTCACCTGCGCGTTCACCGGGCTTCGACGAGGTCGATCGCAGCAGGGCCTGCGCGAAGGAGCGGAGGAACTCGCCGATCCACCGGGATCCCGAGGACCGGCTCACTGGGCGATCTCGCTCGCCGTCAGCGCGTTGAGACGGGACATGCACCGCAGGTACTTCTTGCGGTAGCCGCCGTCGAGCATGCCTCCCCCGAAGATCGACGTCAGAGGAATGCCGGTCGCGCGGATCGGGATCTGCGCGTCGTAGACGCGGTCGATGAATGCGACGAACCGCAGGGCCGCGGACTGATCGGTGAGTTCGTGCACCCCCCGCAGACCGATGCAGCTCACGCCCGTCAGCAACCCGCTGTAGCTCGAGGGGTGCACGGTCGCGAGGTGCGCGATGAGCTCGTCGAACCCGTCGTCGGTCATCCGGTCGCCCGCCGCGGCCACGTCGGCGAGGGCGAAGCGGTACGCGTCCTCCTCGAGCGCGATGGCGTCGCCCGTGATGTCGCGCTGGCGGTAGTCGATGCCGTCGATGCGCAGGGTGAGGAAGCGGTCGGACATGGCCTGGATCTCGCGCATGAAGTCCGCGGCCGCGAATCGTCCCTCGCCCAGCGCGTTCGGCGGCGTGTTCGACGTTGCGACGAACCGCGAGCCGGTCGACGTCAGGTCGTTGATGAGTCGCGTCATGAGCATGGTGTCGCCCGGGTCGTCGAGCTCGAACTCATCGATGCAGATCAGCCTGGCGCCCTGCAGCACGCTGACCGCTCCGCTGTAGCCGAGCGCGCCGACGAGCGCGGTGTACTCGATGAACGTGCCGAAGTACTTGCGTCCAGCGGTCGCGTGCCAGGTCGCCGCGAGCAGGTGCGTCTTGCCGACGCCGAAGCCGCCGTCGAGATAGACGCCGGGCTTCGTGGGAGTCGATGACTGGGGCTCCGGCGTCTTCTTGCGGCCGAAGCCGAAGAATCCGCCGCCCCCGCGGGAAGCGGGCTTCTCGGGGGCCGCGAACGCGCGGAGCAGGTCGCGCGCCTCCTCCTGCGACGGGTAGTCGGGGTCGGGGCGGTACGACTCGAACGACGCGTGGTCGAACTGCGGAGGCGGCACGAGGGTCGCGACGAGGTCGGCTCCCGTGATGCTCGGGCGTCGGTCGACGAGGCGTGCGGAACTGTGCTGGTGCTCGGAGGACATCGGGGAAAGTCTACCGTCGTGCCGGCTCGCCGGGATCAACCCCGCCAGGCGGGCTGCGGCAGTGCGCGGGCGAACCGGGCCGTCTCGCGCTCCCACCCCTCGGGGTCCGCGTTCCAGAGACGCACGTGCTCCGCGTCGGGTGTCAGTCGCAACTGCACGAGCTCGGGGCGGGCGGCGGCGAGCCGATGGGCCGCGGCGCTCGGCACGAAGGTGTCCGCGTCGCTCGCGTGGATGAGCACGGGTACGCGCAGGTCGCGGGCGAACCGCTCGGGCGAAAGCTCGTCGAACGGGATGCCTCCGGAGACGCCTGCGCGCACGATCCCGCGACCGAGCAGGGCGATGCCCGCGTCGGTGATCGGATGCGGCACCCGCATGTGGTTCGCCTGGTGCCGCAGCAGTTCGCTCCAATCGAGCCCAGGCGAGTCCAGGATCACGCCGTCGACGAGATCGGCGTGCGCTCCCCGGGTCGCGGCGATCATCGCCGCGGTGCCTCCCATGGACCATCCGAAGAGGGTGACCCGTTCCGCTCCCCGCCGCACCGCCTCGGCGATCGCCGCATCCACATCGCGCGCCTCGGCGACTCCGTTGCCGTAGCGCCCGTGGGCGCCGGCCGGTGCACCGGGATCGTTGCGGTAGCTGATCACGAGGCTCGTCGCTCCCGCCTCCGCGAGCGGAGCGACGCCGCGGATCGCCTCTGCGGGCAGCGCTCCCCTGCCGTGGACGTGGATCGCCCACCGCCGCTTGCGCGAACGCCGCGGGTGCACGAGCCACGCGTCGGCCGCCCCGAGTTCGGTCTCGTACTCGATCCGCTCGCTGCGCAGACCCAGCTCGCCCGGGTCGGTGTACCACCAGCCCGTGAGGCGTCCGCGAACACCTGCTCGCAAGGACCCGCGGTCGACGGCGACGACGCGCCGCGCGAAGACGCCGTGTCTGCCGGACCCGGAGGTCGTCAGCACGGGACCGAGGCGGGCATGACCGTCGGTGCCGTCGAAGAGCAGCGAGTACCTGCCGGGCAGATTCGCGTCGTCACCGCGGATCCATGCGATCGCGCCGTCGCCCTCGCGCTGCAGCCGTTCCAGGACCACCGGCTCGTCCGGCACGAGCGCCGGGGTGACGACGCGCCTCGCGAGCGAGACCGCGGCCCCGGCGGCGACGGCTCCGGCAGCGGCGATGCCGAGGGCGGCGGCGGCCGCCCCGATGCCGATCGCCCGGGCGGCCCCCGAATTGCTCTGCTCTGTCGGCACGTCGTCTCCTCGGCTTCAGTCGGTCGTGGGTCCAAGCGGCTTCGGCGCTCACCGGCGTGGCGGCTCCGAGCGCTTCACAGCAAACTCTAGTCTTCCTGTGTGATTGCAAGCATCGCGGGGCAGCCCGCCGAGTTCGCGGCCGCAGCGGAGCAGGTGCGTTCCGCCGAGCTGCGCAGCGAATTGGCGACCCGGGAGATCCCGGCTCCCGAGCGCATCGCCCCCCGCTCCGTCGCGTTCGCCGCCGGAGTGACCCGCGGCCCCAGACGAGACGCGGATGACGCATCGGTCGACTCCCCCTACGGCGCCGGGCGCTTCGTGCTCATGCACGATCCGGACTCCGCGGCGGAGTGGGGCGGTCCCTTCAGGATCGTCTGCTTCGCGCAGGCGCCACTGGAGGTCGAGATCGGCGTCGATCCGTTCATCTCCGATGTCGCGTGGTCCTGGCTCGTCGACGCCCTCGAGACGCGGGGCGCCGAGTACGAGTTCATCTCGGGGACTGCGACGAAGACCCTCTCCACCGGCTTCGGGTCCCTCGAGGACCAGGGCGACGGCGCGCAGATCGAGCTGCGCGCCTCCTGGACTCCGCTGGGCACCGATTTCGACGCGCACATCCGCGCCTGGTCGGAACTGCTCTGCCTGCTCGCAGGCCTGCCGCATCAGGAGGGCGTCGATTCGCTCGCCGCGCGCCGGGCCGCTCGAACCAACGGAGGTGCCTGACCCGTGGTCGCCCAGTCCGAACTCCGACCGGAGTGGACCCTCGTCACCGACGATTCCGGGCTCGTCCGAGCCGCCGAGCGACTCGCCGCAGGAGACGGCGCGGCCGGTGTCGACGCGGAGCGGGCGTCCGGGTTCCGATACGGATCCGAGGCGTACCTCGTACAGGTGCACCGCAGGGGCGCCGGCACGTTCCTGTTCGATCCGATCGGGATCGAGAGCTTCGCCCCGCTCGCCGAAGCGGTCGGCGGCGAGGAGTGGATCCTGCACGCGGCGAGCCAGGACATCCCGTGCCTCACCGAGATCGGCCTGATCCCGGACCGGATCTTCGACACGGAGCTCGCGGCGCGTCTGCTCGGATACGAGCGGGTCGGTCTCGGGGCGATCGTGGAAGCGCTGCTCGGCATCGAACTCGAGAAGGCGCACTCCGCCGCCGACTGGTCGCAGCGGCCGCTGCCGGAGTCCTGGCTCGAGTACGCGGCACTCGATGTCGCACTGCTTCCCGATCTGCGAGACGCGGTGGCGCGGGAGCTCGAGGCCCAGGGCAAGACCGAGTTCGCCGCACAGGAGTTCGAAGCCGTGCGCACCAAGCCGGCCAAGCCGCGCAGCGCCGAGCCGTGGCGCCGGCTCTCGGGCGGGCACGCGCTCAAGAGCCCGCGCGCGCTCGCGATCGCCCGGGAACTGTGGAACGCGCGTGATGCCGTCGCGCGCGAGCGGGACGTCGCGCCGGGTCGACTCATACCCGACGCATCGGTCGTCGCTGCCGCGGTGGCCAACCCGCGTTCCCAGGGAGACCTCGCGCGGCTGCAGACGTTCCGAGGTCGCGCGAGCCGGACGGAGATCGATCGCTGGTGGCGGGCGGTATTGAAGGGGAAGACCACCGAGGACCTGCCCGGCCCCAGGCCCCGCGACCCTGATTCGATCCCGCACCATCGCGGATGGGCGCAGCGCCACCCCGAGGCGGCGGAGCGGCTGACCGCGATGCGCGCCGCGATCGAGGCGGAGTCCGAGCGGCTCGGGATGCCCGTGGAGAACCTGCTCACCCCCGAGTACGTGCGACGTCTCGCCTGGCAACCGCCCGCGGAGACTTCGTCCGAGCAGATTGCACTCCGTCTCACGGAGTTGGGTGCGCGCCCCTGGCAGGTTGCACTCACTGCACCAATTCTGGCCTCCACTTTTGTAGATAACGAATAAGTCACTTCGTGGGATCATGCAGAATCGCGACGAATCCATCATTCGTCCCCACTTCTTGAGACTCCGTCTCTACACTGGGTCGTGACGCAATTCGCATACCTGATGGAGGCGCAGTGGCCGCAATGAGAGAAGTCGTGTTCGTGGACGGGGTGCGCACCCCCTTCGGACGCGCTGGCGAAAAGGGCATGTACGCGGGGACGCGGGCCGACGACCTGGCGGTGAAGGCGCTGCAGGGGCTCATCGAGCGCAACGAGAACCTCCCGCTCGACCGCATCGACGACGTGGGGATCGCCGCGACGACGCAGCAGGGCGACCAGGGGCTCACCCTCGGCCGCACGGTGGCCATGCTCGCGGGCCTGCCCGTGACCGTGCCGGGCTTCGCGCTCGACCGCATGTGCGCCGGAGCGATGACGACCGCATCCTTCATGGGGGCGGCCATCGGAGCGGGTCAGTACGACATCGCCGTCGCCGGCGGCGTCGAGCACATGGGGCGGCATCCGATCGGCCTCGACGCCGATCCGAACCCGCGGTTCGTGGCAGAGAAGCTCGTGAGCCCCGATGCCCTCAACATGGGGATCACCGCGGAACGGCTGCACGACCGCTTCCCCGAGCTCACCAAGGAGCGCGCCGACCGCTTCGGAATGCTCAGCCAGCACAAGGTGCAGGCCGCGTACGACCGGGGCGATATCCAGCACGACCTCGTGCCGGTCGCCACGCGCAGCGCCGCGGGGTGGGGGCTCGCCACCGAGGACGAAGGCCGTCGCCCGAACACCACGATGGAGGATCTGGCCGGGCTCAAGACTCCGTTCCGTCCCCACGGCCGCGTGACCGCGGGCACCGCTTCGCCCCTCACCGACGGCGCGACCATGTCGCTGCTCGCCGGCGCCGACACGGCGAAGGAGCTCGGGCTCTCGGCGAAGATGCGCCTCGTGTCGTTCGGCTTCGCCGGTGTCGAACCGGAGGTCATGGGCCTCGGCCCCGTGCCGTCGACCGAGAAGGCGCTGCAGAAGGCGGGCCTGCGGATCTCGGACATCGGGCTCTTCGAGCTCAACGAGGCGTTCGCCGTGCAGGTGCTGTCGTTCCTCGATGGATTCGGGATCGACGACGAGGATCCGCGCGTGAACCCGTGGGGCGGGGCGATCGCGCTCGGCCACCCGCTCGCCGCCACCGGCGTGCGTCTCATGATCCAGCTCGCGCGCCAGTTCGCCGAGCGCCCGGACGTGCGCTACGGCTGCACCGCGATGTGCGTCGGCCTCGGCCAGGGCGGCACGATGATCTGGGAGAACCCCCACTTCGACGGCAAGAAGGGCAAGTAACGCGCCATGACCGACTACACCAGCATCGACTTCTCCCCGCTCATCGAGGCGTCGGCCGACGAGGTCGTCACCGAGTCCTTCGTGCGCGACGTCGCGCTGCCCTCGGGCGGCACGCTCGCGCTCATCACGCTCGACAACGGACGCGACCACACGCGCCCGAACACGCTGGGCCCGCGTACCCTCCAGGCGCTCGGGGCCGTGCTCGACGCCCAGCGCGCCCGGGCTTCGGCGGGCGAGATCGCGGCGGTCGCCGTGACGGGCAAGCCGTTCATCTTCGCCGCCGGGGCCGACCTGTCGAAGGTGTCCACGCTCGCGACGGAGGCCAACGCCCGCCTCATGGCGCAGTACGGGCACTTCGTGCTCGGCAAGCTGGGCACGCTCGGCGTCCCGTCGTTCGCCTTCGTCAACGGCCTCGCGCTCGGCGGCGCCATGGAGATCGCCCTGCACTGCGACTACCGCACGCTGGACTCCTCGGCAGCCGCGCTCGCGTTCCCCGAGGTCTTCCTCGGCATCATCCCCGGCTGGGGCGGCGCGACGATCGTGCCGAACCTGATCGGCATCGAGAAGGCGCTCGAGGTCATCGTCTCGAACCCGCTCAAGAACAACCGCATGCTCAAGCCGAAGCAGGCGTTCGAGCTCGGCCTCTTCGACGCGCTCTTCGGCGCCGCGAGCTTCCTCGAGCGCTCCGTCGCCTGGGCCGACGGAGTCCTCTCGGGCGCGGTGAAGGTCGATCGGCCGCACGTGCCAGGCAAGCTGGAGCGCCTCACCAAGTGGCCCGCCGCGATCAAGATCGCCCGTGACACGCTGAAGGCGCGCCTGGGCACGGCTGCGCAGGCGCCGTACATCGCGCTCGACCTGCTCAGCGCCGCGAAGGACAACGACCTCGAGCGCGGCTTCGAGCGCGAGGACGACGCGCTGGCCGAGCTGATCTCGGGCGACCAGTTCGCGGCATCGATCTACGCGTTCGACCTCGTCCAGAAGCGGGCGAAGCGCCCCGCCGGCGCCCCGGACCGCGAGCTCGCGAAGCCGGTCAAGAAGGTCGGCGTGATCGGAGCCGGACTCATGGCGAGCCAGTTCGCGCTGCTCTTCGCGCGCAAGCTGCGGGTGCCGGTGCTGATCACCGACCTCGACCAGTCTCGCGTCGACAAAGGGCTCGAGTACATCCGAGGCGAGATCGACAAGATGCAGGAGAAGGGCCGCCTGTCGCACGATGATGCGAACCAGGTCAAGGCGCTCGTGAGCGGCACGACCGACAAGTCGCTGTACGCCGACTGCGACTGGGTGATCGAGGCCGTGTTCGAGGAGCTGAGCGTCAAGCAGCAGGTCTTCGCCGAGATCGAGCCGATCATCTCGGAGACCGCGGTGATCGCGACCAACACGTCGTCCCTGTCGGTCGAGAAGATCGGCGCGAACCTGGCGCACCCGGAGCGTCTCGTGGGCTTCCACTTCTTCAACCCGGTCGCGGTCATGCCGCTCATCGAGGTCGTGAAGGTGCCGTCGACCGACGACGCCTCGCTCGCGACGGCGATGGCCGTCGCGAAGAAGCTCGGCAAGAGCGCCGTGATCACGGCGGATCGCCCCGGCTTCGTCGTGAACCGCCTGCTCGCCAAGGTGATGGGCGAGGCGGCCCGTGCACTCGACGAGGGCACCCCGATGCCGGTCGTCGAGCGGGCGCTCGCCCCGATCGGCCTGCCGATGGGCCCCTTCGAGCTCATCGATCTCGTCGGCTGGAAGGTCGCTGCGCACGTCCAGGACACGATGGTCGGCGCGTTCCCCGAGCGCTTCTACGCCTCGGAGAACCTGCATCGCCTCGCAGAGGTCGAGAAGCCGCTCGAGAAGTCGAAGCTCGGCAAGGTCGAGGACCTCTCGCGGGCCGGTCGCAAGGCGCTCGTGCTCGGCAAGACCGCGGTCTCCGAGGAGGAGATCCTGCGCCGGGTCGAGGACGAGCTCGCCGGCGAGATCAAGATCATGCTCGATGAGGGCGTGGTCGCCGCGGCCGAGGACATCGACCTCTGCCTGATCCTCGGTGCTGGCTGGCCGTTCCAGGCCGGCGGCGCGACGCCGTACCTCGACCGCGTCGGTGCGAGCGACCGCGTCTTCGGCGCGACGTTCCACGATCCGAGGATCGCCGGAGCGCGGTAGCGGTTCGCGCGTCTGAGGCCCCGGTGCCCCGAGTTCGTCTCGGGGCACCGGGGCCTCTGCGCTGCTGTCGAGGTGCGGTGCGGGTGCGCCGCGACCCTACTCGGGACGGGCGACGGGGATGCGCTCCCCGCGCACCTGCGCCGCGACATCCGCGGTGATCTGGGCGGCGGTGAGGCCCGCGTCCTCGAGCAGCTGCGCGCGCGAGGCGTGTTCCGGGAACTCGTCCGGCGTGCCGAGCTCGCTCACCGCGGTATCGACGCCGGCGTCCCGCAGGGCCTGGCGGATGCGGGTGCCGACGCCCCCGACGCGGATGCCGTCCTCGATGCTGATGAGCAGTCGGTGGCCGCGCGCGAGGTCCACGACGGAGTCAGCCACAGGGACCACCCACCGGGGATCCACGACCGTGGAGCTGATTCCCTGGGCCGCGAGCGCTTCGGCCGCCTCGAGGGCGATCCCGGCCATGGGGCCCACCGTCACGAAGAGCACGTCGCTCGCCCCATTCGCCTCGGCGTCCTCGCGGAGCACATCCACACCGTCCTCGGTGCGTCGCAGCGCGGGGACGTCCTCCCCCACGGCGCCCTTCGGGTAGCGGATCACGGTCGGGCCGTCGTCGATGGCGACGGCCTCGGTCAGCAGCTCCCGGAGCGTCGGGGCGTCGCGGGGCGCCGAGATCCGGATCCCGGGGATGATCTGGAGCGTCGCGAGGTCCCAGACGCCGTTGTGGCTCGCGCCGTCGGGGCCGGTGATGCCCGCCCGATCGAGTACGAACGTGACGCCGGCGCGGTGCAGCGCCACGTCCATGAGCAGCTGGTCGAGCGCGCGGTTCATGAACGTCGCGTACAGGGCCACGACCGGGTGCAGACCGCCGTAGGCGAGCCCGGCAGCGCTCGTCACGGCATGCTGCTCGGCGATGCCCACGTCGTAGACGCGCTCGGGGTGCTTCTCGGCGAGGGAGTCCAGGCCCGTCGGCGCCAGCATGGCCGCGGTGATCGCGACGATGCGCTCGTCGTGATCCGCCTCCGCGAGTTCCACGATGCGCTCGCGGAACACCGACGTCCAGCTGCGGCCGTTCGTGCGCTCGAGCGGCTCGCCGCTGCCCGGGTCGATCTGGCCGATGGCGTGGAACTGGTCGGCGACGTCGTTCTCGGCAGGCGCGTACCCGCGGCCCTTCTCGGTGATGACGTGCACGAGCGCGGGGCGTCCGTAGCCCTTCGCCTGGCGAAGCGCGTGCTCGACGGCCTCGAGGTCGTGCCCGTCGACCGGACCGACGTACTTGATGTCGAGATTGCTGTAGAGGTCCTGATTGCCGGATGCTCGGCTCACGAGGCCGCGCATCGCGCCGCGCGCCGCGTGGTAGATCGTGCGACCGGGTGCGCCGAAGCGGTGGAAGAGCCGTTCGCTGCCCTCCTGCAGGTCGCGGTAGCCGTCGGTGACGCGCACCGAGTTCATGAGGCGGGCCATGCCGCCGATGGTCGGGGCGTAGGAGCGTCCGTTGTCGTTGACGACGACGACGAGATTGCGGTCGTTGTCGTCGGTGATGTTGTTGAGCGCCTCCCAGGTCATTCCCCCCGTGAGCGCGCCGTCGCCGACGACGGCGACGACATGGCGCTCGGCCTGCGACGGATCCGAGTGCGCCCGTCGGGCGAACGCGCGCGAGATGCCGTCCGCCCAGCTCAACGAGCTCGAGGCGTGCGAGCTCTCGACGATGTCGTGCTCGGACTCCGCCCGCTGCGGGTACCCGGCGAGCCCGCCCCGGCTCCGCAGCGCCGAGAAGTCCTTCCGCCCGGTGAGCAGCTTGTGCACGTAGCTCTGGTGACCGGTGTCGAAGACGATGGGGTCGCGCGGGGAGTCGAAGACGCGATGGAGGGCGATCGTGAGCTCGACCACTCCAAGGTTCGGGCCGAGGTGCCCGCCGGTCTTGGAGACCTCGGCGATCAGGAACTCGCGGATCTCGCCGGCGAGCCGCCTGCACTCCTCTGCTGAGAGGGCGTCGAGGTCGCGCGGCCCGTCGATCCGATCCAGAATCGCCACTCGAGAAACCTCCCCATCGTGCCGCGGTCGGGGCGACCGGGCATCTCACCAGTCTACTCTTCGCGGACACGGCGGAGGCCCGGGCGCGAGCCCGGGCCTCCGCCGTGTCCGCCGCGAACTCAGACGAGCGAGCGGAGCACGTACTGGAACGTGCTTCGTGAAATATGCGGTAGTTTGAAGCCGCATTCGGCATGAGTCTAGGGATAGGTGAAGCCACCGGCGCCTCGCCTCCTCGGCTGGACCGCGCATCAGCCTTGGAGGGCATACTTTCTCCGCTGCGTATGCCTCGATGGCAACAACCACGCACTCCGCCCAATCAAGTGACGCCCCACCCGCGGGCCGTCACCCCGCACCGATCATGCCAACCCCACCACGCTCAGGCGAATCGGTGCATCGAGGCTAAGGCACGATTAAGGACTCCTTGGTCTGGTGCCACCCGAAGCGCGAGTATGCGCTTGGTGACATCTGGTGCTGTTCGGTAAAGACCTTGGTGAAGCTTGAAGGATGAGCGTAACCGAGTCTCTTGGATATCTGGGCTACGCTCAAACCGTCCTCGAGGTAGTGTCTCGCGAGCGTCATCCTGAGTTGGCTTCTCCAGCGCGCGAATGGAATACCGACCGCGGACCTCACCTCTTGCGCGAGGTTTTCAACAGCAGTTCCGAGTTCGGCAGCCCAAGCGGAGAGCGGCCTGCTGTCGGCGGGGGTCGCTCTCACTCTCTGAAGGACCGTGCTTGCTTGAATCGATACATCGTTCGTACCCGGGCGCGCGTCTTCAGTCGAGCTGCACGCATGCTCGAGAAAAAGACGTGTAATGAAATGCGAATCATGCGGCTCCGGCCTGAGCTGGCTGTAATTCGCGACAAAGGTATGCAACAAGAATGCTTCATCCTCCTGCGCGAACGATTGCACCAACCCATCCGGGCCTTTGGCCTGTCGCTTCATATCTCGTGAGCCGAGCGGGAGAAGAATCGAGCCTTCTTTCACATCCACAGTATTCGATTCGTTAGCAGGCAGCCAAGCGGCATCCCCTTGGCTGAGGTCAAACGTTCTCTCACCGATCTCTACGCGCGCGGTGCCTCGGTAGACCCAAACGAGAACATGAAAGTCATTTATCCGGTTCCAGGTTTTGCTCGGTGCTACCAGCGGTGGGAGTAGGATCTCGACTTTCTCGACCCCTTGAGTTGAGTCGGATCGGTTTGGAAGCGGAAGATCGAACGAGGAGTCTGATAGAGCTCGGCGACCGGCCCGTCGTTTCGCAAAATCACGTGGGGTCATACTGGTGTGTCTCTGAAACGCTCTCGTGAGTCCGGCGGGAGTCATGAATCCGACCTGCTGCGCCACCCACCCAATGTCGTGTCCCAGATCGATGAAGGTGGCCGAGGCTGCAATTCGAACGCTGGTTCTCCAAGTCGCAATACTGACTCCGGTCTCGTCAACGAACTGCTTTTGCAGTGTTCGCACAGAGACGTTCACACTGGTTGCCAGTTCGGGGATTGTTGCAGGGTCGCCGGGGTCTTGGATCAGGCGGCGCGCGACCCTTGCCGCTGCGTCTGAGGTGGGTTCAGAAGGTAGCGCGATGGGTGGGGCCGGGATAGGTGTTCCGCTCGGGGTCGATCCTGGGGATCCCACGACGATACTCGCGAGTCCTTTCGAGGCAGCGATTCCTCGTAAGTACCCGATACTCCGAGCGAACTGGTAGATCAGCCAATCGTTCCATTCCGACGGGAAGTGAGTCCTTGTGGGGGCGTCGATCTGAAAGCGAACGCGCCTCGCCGCGGGAAATATTGGGAAAGCAACTGTTCCAGGAGCGGCATGAATGCCGTAGGTCAGACCAGCAGGAACCCAGATCGCATCGCCCTCCTGAAGCAAGTGATCCTCACTACCGACGGACACCTTCGCTTCGCCCGAATGCACCCAGATGAGTGAAGGTTCCCGAGCGTTCCGGATCGGCGAGGCGGCCACTGCGGGGATCTCGCGTGGCAACACCAGCAACCGATTCATGCGTTTCAGGCCCCCATCTGGGTATGCGAATCATGCACTTCAGGATAAATCATCTGATCATAGCAAGGGTAGCCTTACTCATTAGTTCGGTGCTGCCCGGTGCCTGTTTTCATGTCCTGTTCTGTTTCGAAGGAGGCACTCTTGCCTGCTGCTGCCCGACCCGTCTGCCTCATGCCAGTGGGGATCCGCTCACTACAGGTCGCACGGCTTGCCGACGTGACACCAGTGATGCGGCGCATCACGCTGACAGGCGCCGAGCTCAAGGAGTTCACCGACTCCAGTGGCAACTTCACGGCGGAGTTCCTCAGCCCAAACTTCGACGACGATGTCCGACTGCTCTTCCCGTACCCTGGCGAGGTCACTCCAGTGCTGCCCGTGATTGAAAACGGGCGAGTCACCTTTGCGCCGGGGCGCAGGCCGATCGCGCGGGCCTATACCGTGCGAAGGTTCGATTCCGGTGCTGGAGAGCTAGACCTCGACCTCATCCTGCATGGTGATGGTTACGCCTCGACCTGGGCGAAGACGGTTGCCATCGGGGACCCCATCCCGGTCGTCGGGCCGGGCAAGACGCTCCCGCTGCCGAAGGACGTCAACCGGTCAGTGCTACTCGGGGACGACACAGCAATCCCCGCGATTGCGAGATTCCTCGAGGAACTCGCGCCGAACAGTGAAGGTGAAGCGTTCATTACGGTCCCGAACGGCGACTACATCTACCCCCTCACGAGCCCGGATCCATTCGAAGTGCACTGGCTGGTCGTAGAACCCGGCAAGAAGAAGACGGAACGGACGCTCTGTGCGGCGCTGCAGGATCGCGACCTTCCGGCTGAGAACCTCTTCGTCTGGGTGGCCGGTGAGCAGTCAGAAGTCCAGGCGGCACGACGATATCTCGTCAACGAGCGCGGCATTCCTCGCCAGGCGGTCAGTTTCACCGGCTACTGGAGGCGTGGACACTGCGGTTTGTCCACACCAGAGCAGGCGGACCGTTCCGATTCAATCCATTAACGAAAGGCATTCATGTCCCTCAGCACACGTTTACGAAAGAGCGCACTGGTCAGCGCGGCACTCACCGCCGTCCTGTTGTTCTCCGGCTGCGCATCAGATGCTCCCGCACACGATTCCGGCGCTCGTACGGAAACGTCGAGCCTGCTTCCGGCAGCCGAAGGCAAGACAGAGTACCCATTGGCTCTTGAGTCTCCCTACGGAGAGACGGTGCTCGAAGAACGTCCCGAGCGAATCGCGGCAATCGTGCCGAATGGCGTTGACACGGAGCTGCTTCTCTCGCTCGGTGTAACTCCGGTGCTGAACTCGAGCATGATCAGCGAGGGCGGCTACCTCGAAGCGCACGGAGCGTCGAAACTCGAAACCTACGAGTTCGTCCGTGGTGAGGATGTGCCACTGGAAGCGATCGCCGCGGCCAAGCCTGATCTCATCGTGACCGTGGGCTGGGTACCGGGGTTTGGCGAAGTCAAGGACATCTACGATCGACTCGCCAAAATCGCTCCGGTTGTGACGAGCCCTGCTCCCGACCAGCGGATGATCCCGTGGCAGGACTCGATCCGCATCCTCGGTGAGACGCTTGATCTGAGCGACGCGGCAGAGGCAGTGATCGCCGAGCACGACGAGTTGTTCTCGGGGATCCGTGCAGAGCACCCCGAGTTCGCCGGGAAGACGGCGACCTGGGCGATCTACTATGGCCCAGCGAACGGGCTCCAGTATTTCTCACAGAACGGATCAGCCCCTGAGCTATTCCTCACCGATCTCGGCTTCTCCCCCAACCCGAATGCCGCCGAGTTCGCTCAGGACACCATGGTTAGCGATGAGTTGATCGCAAAAATCGACGCCGACGTACTGCTGCTAGGCCAGAGCGAAGCGACGACCCCTGAAGAAATGGAACGGCATGTGACCGGTACGGAACTCTTCATGAACCTTGGAGCAGTGAAGTCTGGCAAGTTCATCCAGTTCCCGCCAAAGGCCGAGGACGGCGGCGATCTTCTCTGGGCAATCACCAGCGGTGGCCCCATCGGGAACGCCTGGGCCGCTGAGCAGGTCGTACCGATGATCGCAGAGAAGTTCTAACAGCGCAATCGATCCGGGGGCGCGGCGTCGCACTCCGGCACCGCGCCCTCTCACAACCACTAGTCAGGAGCAGAGATGGTCTCCCTTGCGAATGCTCAGACGACGACACGACTACCAGCAGCCGGTGACCCGATGGTTCGGCGTCGGCTCCTCGGGATCATGGTGCTCATCTCCGCGCTAGGAGCAGTGCTCGTGCTGAGTATCACCTACGGCGCGAACCCGCTTCCTATCACTGAGGTCTGGCGCACTGTCTTCACCCCGGACGGCACTGAAGCATCTTCGATCGTGTGGACGCTGCGCGTGCCGCGCACGCTCGTCGGTATCGTCGCGGGCGCAGCCTTTGGTGTCGCAGGTGCACTCATTCAAGCCATCACTCGCAACCCGCTTGCTGATCCCGGCATCCTAGGCGTTAACGCGGGAGCCGGGTTTGCCATCACGGTCGGGGTCGGGGTATTTGGGGTGACAGGGATCGCCGGCTACGTCTGGTTCTCCTTCATCGGCGCGGTCTCCGCGACAGTGCTCGTCTATCTCATCGGTGCAGGCGGACGCGGTGCGGTCTCACCGGTTACGCTCGTGCTTGCAGGTATCGCGCTTGCCGCCGTATTGACGGCGTTCTCGACCTTCCTGCAGCTCATTGACGAGGAGACGTTCCGGTCGTTCCGCAACTGGAGTCTCGGATCACTCGCACGAGTCCCAGTCTCGGATACGCTCACGGTGCTGCCGTTGATCGTAATGGGGCTGCTGCTGGCATCGACCATCTCGGGCTCACTCAACGCCGTAGCGCTTGGCGACGATCAAGCCGCCTCTCTTGGGACGAATGTCAAGCGTACTCGCACGATCGGGCTCATCGCGGTGACGCTCCTCGCGGGAGGCGCTAACGCACTCACCGGTGGGATCGCATTCGTCGGGCTCGCCGTGCCTCATCTCGTTCGGTGGCTCACAGGACCCGATCAGCGGTGGATCATCGCCTACACAGTGATTGCTTCCCCGGTACTGGTGCTCGGTGCCGACGTGCTCGGCCGCGTGATCGCACGTCCTGGAGAGATCGAGGCAGGGGTCATGACCGCTGTGATCGGCGCTCCGGTGCTGATCGCGCTTGTGCGGCGCAGAAAGGCCTCCGGTCTATGAGTATGCGGATGAAACCCGATTCGCACATCGATTTCGGGTATCGGGCTCGTCAAGTGCGCGTCGGTGGGATCGCCGCGCTTCGATGGAGCGCGCGAAGCGCAACGGTCAACACCATTCTCGTCTTCATCGCCCTGGCCGTGGCGGTGCTCGCACTGGGCTTCGGAGACTACCCACTCAACCCGCTCGAAGTCGTGACAGCACTCACGGGGCATGGAGCCGAGTTCCAGCGGATGATCGTGACAGAGTGGCGACTCCCAGTGGCTATCGCTGCTGTGTTGTTCGGTGCGCTGCTTGGCATCGGCGGCGCGATCTTCCAATCGCTCACCCGCAACCCACTGGGCTCTCCCGACGTCATCGGTTTCGACGCCGGCGCATACACCGCAGTCGTGGTCACCGTACTGATGATCGGAACGAAGCACTACTGGGGTATCGCTAGTGCAGCGCTGATCGGTGGGCTCGCCACGGCAGCTGTCGTCTACCTCCTGGCATATCGACGCGGGGTGCAGGGCTTCCGGCTGATCATCGTCGGCATCGCAGTCTCGGCCATGCTCGGAGCCGTCAATATCTACCTCGTCACCCGAGCAGACATCACCGATGCGATGAGCGTCGGCTTCTGGGCGGCGGGTTCCTTGAGCCGGGTCAGTTGGGAGGGCCTGATCCCCGCTTCTATCGGGGGACTCATCATCTTCATTCTGGTCGTGATGCTCTTACCGTCACTCAGACAGCTTGAGCTGGGGGATGATGCCGCCCTCGCCCAGGGAGTCAATGCGAACCATGCCCGCCCAGCACTTCTCATCATCGGAGTCGCTGCAACGGCACTCGTGACCGCAGCTGCAGGCCCCATCGGGTTCGTAGCGCTCTCGGCCCCGCAACTTGCCAGGCGTCTCGCCCGAACCCCTGGCGTCACCGTAGGCTCTGCGGCCTGCATGGGCGCAGCACTCCTCGCCGGCGCCCACACCCTCTCGCTCCTCATCGCCGAAGCATATAGGCCGATACCGGTTGGTTTGATCACCGTCTGTCTCGGTGGCCTCTACCTGATCTGGCTCCTTATTCGAGAAACGAGAAAGTCCATATGACTCGAACGGAACCTCTCACCTTTACGAGAGACCACACACTTACGAGCACTGAGTCACGATTACGCGCCGTGCATCTGGCTCTCGCATACGATAAGCGCTCGATCTCCCGGGATCTCTCCGTCACGATCCCGGACGGCTCATTCACGGTGATCATCGGCCCTAATGCCTGCGGCAAGTCCACGATGCTCCGAGGTCTCTCCCGCCTCCTGAAACCCGAAGCAGGCCAGGTCGTGCTCGATGGGCGCAGCATTCACGAGTACCCCATCAAAGAAGTTGCGCGCCGCCTCGGTCTACTCCCGCAGTCTTCCATCGCCCCCGATGGTATCCGCGTCGCCGACCTGATCTCGCGAGGCAGATACCCCTACCAGAACCTCATCAAGCAATGGACCGAAACCGACGAGGCCGCCGTTTCCGAGGCGATGGACGCGACCGGTGTGCGCAACCTCTCTGACCGCCTTGTAGATGAACTCTCGGGTGGGCAACGTCAACGGGTCTGGGTCGCCATGGCGCTCGCTCAGCAGACCGACATTCTGCTGCTCGACGAGCCGACCACGTATCTCGATCTCACTCACCAGATCGAGCTGCTCGAGCTATTCACCGACCTTCACCACTCGGGGCGCACCCTGGTGGCCGTGCTGCACGACCTCAACCAGGCCGCACGCTACGCAACGCATCTCATCGTGATGCGTGATGGGACCATCGTCGCGGAAGGAGACCCCCAAGAAGTCATCACTGAGGAAATGATCGAGCGGGTCTTTAATCTACCCTGCCGTGTCGTGCCGGATCCCGTGGCAGGCACACCGCAGGTCGTACCGCTCGGCAGAACGAGTGATCAGCGTGAGTGGCCAAGCACGAGAAGTGGAGATGCACGATGAGCGTCCAAGGAACGACGGATGCCGCCGGGCTGAGAACACCGCTGCGTCGGGCACTGAAAACAGGGCGTTGGCAGCTCAATTTCGCTGTGCTCACCGCTGCCGGGAGCGGCCTCGCCATGCTCGGAGCACTGTGGTGGGTCGTGCGGCTCATTGCAGAACCTGGTCTCGACTCCGTGTTGTGGGCGTGTACGGCGTGGGTACTCGGCGCAGCGCTTTCAGCGTCTTCTTCCTGGCTCGCTCATGAAGGAGAGGCCAGATTCGCCTCAAGCCTTCGGCGCCGAACCGCTGAACACCTTGCGGGGATGCCCATGCGCGATATCTCGAAGTACAGCGGCAACGACCTCAGGCGGCTGATCGGAGATGACGTGGCTGCGCTGCACCATATGGTCGCGCACTTCCCGTCGGAGATTGCCACGCTCGTGATCGTGCCGCTTACCTCGATTGCGCTGCTGCTCGCATGCGCTGGTCCGATCGGCCTTCTTGTCCTGATTCCGGGGGCACTTGCGACCGCACACTTCTTGATTGTTGTGCCGCGCATGTCTGCCCGGTACGGTGAGCAGACCACGAGGGTCATGGGAGAGATCCTTACGGCGGTCGATGACTACGCCGCAGGCATGCGCACCTGCCGCATCTACGGGGTGACGAGTGGTGCGGCTTCCGACTATGCGCGAGCCACCCGCAACTTCACTGAGGGATTCGTCGGCTACGTCCGGAAGGTCTCCACGTTCTCCGCTGTCGCAACGGCATTCCTGCAAGCTGTCGCCACCTACGCGATCGCCTACGCGGTCGGGTATGACCAGCAGCCAGAGGTGCTTGCGGCGATGCTGTTCTTCGGACTCGCGATCGTCACACCAGCAATGCGGTTGGGTCACGGCATCGATTACATCCGAAGCGGCCGAGTGGCGGCACAGCGCATCACAAAGTTCCTCGCAGGACCAACGCTTCCCGTAACGCGAAGTATCAAGAACGATGTGGCCCAGGGACTGCGACTGTCGGGACTCACGCTTATGCAGGATGATCGCCCGCTCGTGCGCAACCTCACACATACCTTCGAGCCTGGCACCGTGACCACAATCACTGGACCAAGCGGCTCAGGGAAGTCGACGCTCCTGCGGTTCGTCGCCGGACTCGATACGGCGCACGAAGGAGAAATCCAACCGGGCGGCAGCGACGCAGAATCTGCGCCACACCGACAGGTATTGCTCATTCCGCAGGGCGGCGATCTCCTTCCCGGCACTATCAGAGCCACAGTCAGCCTCGGCTCGTCCAAGACCGATGACGGGTCCCTCCTGGAAGCGCTTCGGCGGGCACAGCTCGAGCTCCCGCTCAATACCCCGACTGAATTCCTCTCCGGAGGGGAACGCCAGCGCCTAGGAATAGCGAGAGCCTTCCTCAGCTCCGCACCGACGATTCTGCTGGATGAGCCAACCAGCGCGCTCGACGACACGACCAGCATTCGAGTCCTTCACGAGCTGCGCACGATGACCAAACAGCAGGGATGTGCTCTGGTCATCGTCACCCACGATCCACGTATCGCAGAGATGGCCGATGTGCGGCTCTCACTAGACAGTCTTAGCCGCGAGAAGACAGGAATGAGCCAATGAGCATCTCTCTCGCTCAGATGCTGCAAGGGTTCGCCCCCTCAGCACGGAGAAAACTCACGATCATATCGGGAGGCTGGGCACTGGTCGCTTTGATCGAGGCGCTCGCGTACACCGTGCTCGGGTTCTCAATTGCCAACCGACAGCCTCCGCTGGCGGTTATCGCTGCCGCAGCGGTCGCGATCACGGCTACAGTTCTCGTATCCCGCGGTGGCTACCTCACTGGAGCAGGGCTCGCAGTCCAGCTCTACCAAACGCTCGGCGAAGCGTTCGCACGGGCGAAGCTGGCGTGGTTCACCGAGACCAACCGTGCCTTCACTGGCACCGTCGCTGGCAGCACCATCCCGTTCCTCATGAGTGTGCCAGCTCATCAGCTCCAAACCTTGATCGTCGCACCGCTGCTCCCACTTTTCGTCGTTGTCGGAATGTGGATCGTTGCAGACATCGGTATCGCCGGTGGGGTCGCTCTCCTGCTTGTCGTTTCCTTCGTCATACAGTTCTTCGCCCAGCGCACACTTGCCGATGCTGATGCAGGACGAGCGGGAGAAGAGGCATCCGCGAACGACGCCTCATACGAGTTCCTTGACCATCTGGAGCTACTTCGCACCGCTCTCGGCTCTGCAGATGCAGTCAGCCGTACCGCCCAACACTGGGAGGGACAGCGAGCTGCTCTCCGCCGCACGAACCGCGCCACGACGCAAGCCATGCTGCTGTCCACGCTGATCGGTGCCGTCCCCACCGCAGGCGTATTGCTATTGCTTGTTCTGACAGGAACCTACGATGCGCCCATGATGCTCGCGATCATCGTGCTGACGCTTCGGGCAGCCGCACCACTTGAAGCGCTCGCGATCGCCGGACTCGCCATCAACGATCTCCGCAACGCAGCAGACCAGATCCGCGCTATCAGGGAGGTGCCGGTACTCCCCGAACCAGCAAGCGCTGGGGACATCAACGGGCACAGCATTGAGATCCGGAACGTCACTCACGCTCCGTCCCTGCAGAACGTCTCCGTGAGCATTCCCGAAGGGTCAACCGTCAACGTCCAAGGCCCGACAGGGAGCGGGAAGAGTACCCTTCTGAGCCTGCTTATGCGCTTCGACGATCCAGACATGGGCAGCATTACGATCGGTGGTGCCGATCTCAGGGATCTTCACTACGACCAGATCGCTGCACAGATTGCCTACGTCCCTCAAAACCCCGACGTGTTCTCCGGAACACTCGCCGATAATATCAGAATCGGTAACCCTGAAGCCAGCGATGCAGAGGTAATCGAAGCGGCACGCCAAGCTGCGCTAGAGACCGTCATTGCTCAGGATCTCGAAGGTATCCAGCAACAGGTCGGACACCGCGGCAACGCTCTCTCCGGAGGCGAACGGCAACGTGTGGCGATCGCGCGTGCGCTCCTCAGAGATTCACCCATTCTCATCCTCGACGAAGCAACATCCGCGTTGGATATCGCCACGGAGCGTCATATCGCTCAGGCCTTGTCAGCTCGCCCGTCAACGGTAATCCTGGTCACACATCGTGACAACGAAATATGGTCACCATCAGGCGAAGTCAATCTGGGGTAGCCCATGCGTTGAGCAGAGTTCGCTGGGACGGTCAGCTGGCGACCTTGCACTGGGCGGCGGCATCGCCTTTCCTTTTGGTCAGGCCTGACCAGATTCACCGCTAGTTGGACAGTCCCCCACGTCGAGGACTGGGCCAGCGCACTTCGTCAGAGCACGCGATAGGCACCGAACAGGCGCTGTCCGCCCGCCCCGCAGCGCCAGCGCGGTACACGGGCGGGGAATGCTTCCGCATTATGCGAAGAGGTCAACCTGGTGGCGATTCGATGAGGCCCCAATGTACTGTGCGCGGCTCACGGCCCGCAGGCTCACGCAACCGCGTTCCCGAGAGCTACCAGATTTCTATCGGCTTCTTAGTCGAGGGAGCCGTGGGCGTCCCTGACCCAGCTCGCTAGCACGAGTAAGGCCCTGATCCTTGGGTGAGGGTCGGGCCATTCTCGATTGACAGCGGTGAGCTCTATGCGTGGCATCACGCGGGATTCGTCGTTCTGCGGCTCGCATGAGGAGCCGTGACCTTGGACCCCGCGCTGGTAGCTACACCCGGGTCTCAACTACCAGCAAGTTCGCGGACACGGCGGAGGCCCGGGCGCGAGCCCGGGCCTCCGCCGTGTCCGCCGCGAACTCAGACGAGCGAGCGGAGCACGTACTGGAGGATCCCGCCGTTGCGGTAGTAGTCCGCCTCACCCGGGGTGTCGATGCGCACGATCGCCTCGAACGCGACCTGCGAGCCGTCCTCCTTGGTCGCGACGACCGAGACCGTCTTCGGGGTGACGCCCTCGTTGAGCGCGGTGATCCCGGAGATGTCGAAGGTCTCGGTGCCGTCGAGTCCGAGGTCGTCGGCGCTCTGGCCCTCCGGGAACTGCAGCGGCAGCACACCCATGCCGATGAGGTTGGAGCGGTGGATGCGCTCGAAGCTCTCGGTGATGACGGCCTTCACGCCCAGCAGGCGCGTGCCCTTGGCCGCCCAGTCGCGCGACGACCCGGAGCCGTACTCCTTGCCGCCGAGCACGACGAGCGGGGTGCCGGCCGCCTGGTAGTTCTGCGACGCGTCGTAGATGTACGACTTCGGCCCGCCCTCGAGCGTGAAGTCGCGGGTGAAGCCGCCCTCGACGCCCTTGCCGTCGTTCTCGGCCGCCAGCAGCTGGTTGCGCAGGCGGATGTTCGCGAACGTGCCGCGGATCATGACCTCGTGGTTGCCGCGGCGCGAGCCGTAGGTGTTGAAGTCCTTCGGGGCGATGCCGTTGGCGACCAGGTACTGGCCGGCAGGGGTCTCGGCCTTGAAGCTGCCGGCCGGGCTGATGTGGTCGGTGGTGACGGAGTCGCCGAGCTTCGCGAGCACGCGAGCGCCCGAGATGTCTGCGACCGGGCTCGGCTCGAGCTCCATGCCGTCGAAGTAGGGCGCCTTGCGCACGTAGGTCGACTTCTCGTCCCACGCGAAGGTGTTGCCGTCGGGCGTGGGCAGCGAGGTCCAGTGCTCGTCGCCGTCGAACACCGTCGCGTACTTCGCCGAGAACATATCGGAGTCGATCGACGCGTCGGCGATCTTCTGCACCTCGACCGGATCGGGCCAGATGTCGCGCAGGAAGACGTCGTTGCCCGACTCGTCCTGGCCGAGCGCCTGGGTCTCGAAGTCGAAGTCCATCGTGCCCGCGAGCGAGTACGCGATCACCAGCGGCGGGCTGGCGAGGTAGTTCATCTTGATGTCGGGGTTGATGCGGCCCTCGAAGTTGCGGTTGCCCGAGAGCACCGCGGTGACGGCGAGGTCGTGCTCGTTGACGGCGTCGGAGATCTCCTGGTTGAGGGGGCCCGAGTTGCCGATGCAGGTCACGCAGCCGTAGCCGACGGTGTAGAAGCCGAGCGCTTCGAGGTCGCGGTTCAGGCCCGACTTCTCGTAGTAGTCGGTGACGACCTTCGACCCCGGAGCCAGCGTGGTCTTGACCCACGGCTTCGCCTTCAGGCCCTTGGCCGCGGCGTTGCGCGCGAGCACGCCCGCTGCGAGCATGACCGAGGGGTTCGACGTGTTGGTGCACGACGTGATCGAGGCCAGGGTGACGGCGCCGTGGTCGATCTCGAACTCGTTGCCCTGCTGGTCCTTGACCTTCGCCGGGTTGGCGGCCTGGGCGTAGTTCTTGAGGTCGGTCTCGAACTGCGCCTTCGACTGCGAGAGCTCGATGCGGTCCTGCGGGCGCTTCGGGCCGGCGATCGAGGAGACGACGGTGCCGAGATCGAGCTCGAGGTACTCGCTGAACTCGGGCTCGCGGGCCGGGTCGTGCCACATGCCCTGGGCCTGGGTGTAGGCCTTCACGAGCTCGATCTGCTCGGCCGGGCGGCCGGTCAGGCGCATGTAGTCGAGCGTGACGTCGTCGACCGGGAACATGGCGGCCGTCGAGCCGAACTCGGGGCTCATATTGCCGATCGTCGCGCGGTTGGCGAGCGGCACGGAGCCGACGCCCTCGCCGTAGAACTCGACGAACTTGCCGACCACCCCGTGCTTGCGCAGCATCTGCGTGATCGTGAGCACGACGTCCGTGGCGGTGACGCCGGCCGGGATCTGGCCCGAGAGCTTGAAGCCGACGACGCGCGGGATGAGCATCGAGATGGGCTGGCCGAGCATCGCGGCCTCGGCCTCGATGCCGCCGACGCCCCAGCCGAGCACGCCGAGGCCGTTCTCCATCGTGGTGTGGGAGTCGGTGCCGACGCAGGTGTCGGGGTACGCGAAGACCTGGCCGTCGATCTCGCGGGTGAAGGTGACACGGGCGAGGTACTCGATGTTGACCTGGTGCACGATGCCCGTCCCCGGGGGAACGACCTTGAACTCGTCGAACGCGCCCTGGCCCCAGCGGAGGAACTGGTACCGCTCGCCGTTGCGCTGGTACTCGATCTCGACGTTGCGGGCCGCCGCTCCCGGCGTGCCGTAGACGTCGGAGATGACCGAGTGGTCGATGACCATCTCGGCCGGGGCCAGCGGGTTGATCTGGTCGGGCGAGCCGCCGAGGTCGACGACGGCCTCGCGCATCGTGGCGAGGTCCACGACGCAGGGGACGCCCGTGAAGTCCTGCATGATCACGCGGGCGGGGGTGAACTGGATCTCGGTGTCGGGCTCGGCCGCCGGGTCCCAGCCGCCCAGGGCCTCGATGTGCTCGCGCGTGACGTTCGCGCCGTCCTCCGTGCGGAGCAGGTTCTCCAGCAGCACCTTCAGGCTGTACGGCAGCCGCTCGTGGCCGGGCACCCGATCGATCCGGTAGATCCCGTATTCCTTGTCGCCGACGGCGATGCTGCTCTTCGCGTCGAAGCTGTTGACCGCTCCCATGAGGCTCCTCCAAAAGTGTCTCGATGTCAAGATAACTCTAGCACCGTACGGGGTCCCTCAATTGTCACGCAGGCGGGGTGTTTTGCCCAGTCTCCGCAACGGATCCGCCCGCCGAATCATCAGATGATCGCAGGTGCTTGCGGGCGGTGAACCAGGTGACGACGATCACCGCCGCGAAGAGCGGAACGCCCATCGCGATGCGGGCGAACCCGAGGGCCGCGACCTGCTCGGAGAGGTAGAGCGGAAGCTGCACGGCGAGGCGCAGGACGAACAGCGAGAGCCACAGCAGCGTGAGCAGCGTCGCGACCCTCCGGACCGCGGGCTTCCTGCGCCACCCCGTGAGATCCCCTGAGAAGGCGCCTATCGCGAGGCCGAGCGCCGGCCAGCCCACGATGACGGAGATGAAGAGCCCGAGCGCCCACGCGGCGTTGATCACGAAGCCCGAGAGGTAGTAGTCGATCCCGCGCCCGGTGATGAGCGTGATGAGCACCGCGACGCCGACACCGAGCATGCCGGAGATCGCGGAGACGAGCGTCTCGCGCCGGACGAGACGGATCACGACGAGCGCGACCGCGAGCCCCCCGGGTACGAGCGCCGAGAGCCGGGCGTCCTGCGTCGGGATGTAGATCGCGAGGAAGAGCAGTGCCGGAACGAGCGACTCGCCGATCCCGCGCCAGCCGCCGATCGCGGCGAGCAGGCCGTCAGCGGTCAACTGCTCGCCGCTGGCTCCGGACCGCATCGCGTCGGCGAGTCCGCCGCCGATCCGCGACCCGATCCGTTCGGCGGCGCCGGGATCGGCGGTCGACTCGGACCCCCGGGCCGGTTCGGGATCCCGATCCGGCCCGGGCGCGTCGTCGGCCGCAGAGCCGCTCACGCCTGGGTGGTTCCGGCCGCGGGGTCCTGCCGCTGCGGCGCCTGCACCCCGGCGGGCACCCGCAGGGGCAGGAGGTCGCTCGGGGGCAGCGGCTGATCGCCGCGCACGACGACGAGCTCGCGGAAGAGGTCGATGACCTGCTCGCGCGCCGATGCGTCGACCGCTGCCTTGCCCATGATCGTGCCGCGCAGCGTCCAGCGGGGGCCGTCGACGGCGATGAAGCGCGCGACGCGCACGCCGCCGCCCTGCTCGGCGGGAACGTCGGTGCGTGCGAGGAGCTCCGTGCCGAGCGGGCCGTCCTCCTCGACCGCTTCGGCGCCCTGCGCGGCCAGCTGCCGGGTGAGATCCGCCCGGATCGTGTTCCAGAGACCCGTGGTCTTCGGCGCCGAGAACGCCTGGACCTGCAGCAGCGACTCCGCGTACTCGAGCGAGACCGCCACGACGCGGTTGTTGCGCTCGTCGACCTCGAGGCGCAGCTGCAGACCCTCGCGCGGGGCGACCTTGATGCCGCCCAGATCGACGTAGGGACGGATCGCGGGGACCTCGCTCGCGTCGAACGGTCCGGCGGTCTCGCGATCGGACGGCGCCGACTTCGTCTCGTCGACCTCGGCCTCCGCTCCCCCGTCGTGCAGCTCGACCGCGTCCTCCGCCGTGCGCTCCTCGTTCATCTGCGAACCCTCTTCACTCATCTCGAATCTTCCTCACTCTGGAACCCGCACGGAGGCGGTGTGCCGGTCGCGCTCAGCCGCGCTCGTCGCCGATCCCGGTCGAGCCGAAGCCGCCGGTGCCGCGCTCGCTGCTCGGGAGGTCATCGACCGGGGCGAACACCGCCCGCGAGACGGGCATGAAGATCACCTGGGCGATGCGGTCGCCCGGCTCCACCTGGAACGCGTGCTCGCGATCCGTGTTGAGCAGCGTCACCTTGACCTCGCCGCGATACCCGGCGTCGACCGTGCCGGGCGAGTTCAGCACGGTGATGCCGTGCTTCGCGGCGAGACCGCTGCGCGGGACCACGAATGCGGCGTAGCCCTCGGGGAGCGCGAACGAGATCCCGGTTCCGATCAGGGCGCGTTCGCCCGGTTCGATCCGCACCGACTCCGTCGACCGCAGATCGGCTCCGGCGTCGCCGACGTGCGCGTACTTCGGCGGCTGCTCCGCCCTGATGGGGATCTCAACGACATCTGTCACCCGGACAGGCTACCGGATGCGTCCGTGAGTCGGGGCCGTCGCCGCAGCTCGGCGCTGGGATAATGGGCGCATGGCGAAACACGACACCGCGCAGGAAAGCACGACCGACTACCGCGAGCGGCTCGTGCCAGGCCCCGGCCTCTTCCTCGCGGTCCTGCTCGTCGTGCCCGCGGTCTCCCTCGTGCTGACCCCGGTCAACGCGCCCATCGCCGTGCCGACCGCCGTGATCGTCTACGTGCTGTGCGCCGTGCTGCTCTTCACGCTCAGCCCGACCGTGCGTCTTGCCGGCGGCGTGCTCGAGGCCGGTCGTGCGCGGATCCCGGTCTCGCAGCTCGGCGAGATCGAGCTGCTCGGGGCCGAGGCGCTCCGTCAGGCGATCGGCCCGGGACTCGACGCCCGGAGCTACCTGCTCGTGCGCGGTTGGATCCATCGCGGCGTGCGGATCGCCAACATCGATCCAGCCGACCCGGCGCCCTACTGGATCATCACGACCCGGCACCCGCGCCGGCTCGCCGACGCCATCGAGGCATCGCGCGCCGAGGCCGGATCCGCCTGACGCCGACCGCGAGTCGGGGCGACGCATCCCGACGAGGAGCCGGATACGACAGCGGAGCGCGCCGGAACCCTGATGGGTTCCGGCGCGCTCCGGCGTTCGGGGCGCCGCCTGCATCGACACGCGGCGGGGCCTCGCGGCTGCTCGGTCTAGGCGGAGCACTCCGCGCAGACCGGGCCCAGATCGGTCTCGTGGTCGAGCTGCGAGCGGTGTCGGACGAGGAAGCAGCTCACGCAGGTGAACTCGTCGTCCTGCTGCGGGAGCACTACGATGTCGAGCTCGACCCCGGAGAGGTCCGTTCCGCCGATGGCGAAGCTCGGGTTGTCGGCGTCCTCGGAGTCGAGGCCAGACGAACCCTTCGCCGGACCGCGCTCCTTGAGCGCCTCGATCGACTCGGCATCTTCTTCGGTCTTGCGGGGGGCGTCGTAGTCGGTGGCCATTCTCTCCTGCATTCCCGTGCCGTGCTGGCACGCATCCTTCGAGCGGCCATAGTCTGCCTTACGGAGCGCGGTCTGCGCAAACCCGCCGCCTTCGAGTTCTCTGAGCGCGGAATGCGCACGCGAGAACTTTCATACGCGCCCGCCTCAATACGCGGGGAACGGGCACCCTGTGGCACGCTGGTTCGCGAGCCAGGGAAGGGAAGCGCCGATGGACGAGTTGCGCTTTGTGCGACGCGAGGACCAGTCGTTGATCGTGGTCAACGACGCCGACGAGGAGTTCCGCTTCGTGGTCGACGAGGCCGCCCTGCTCGAGCTGCGCCACCTCGCGAAGCGCGAGCGGGAGTCCGCCCGCGTCAGCCCGCGGGAGATCCAGGCGCTCATCCGAGCGGGTAGGAGCCGCGCTCAGGTGGCGGCCGAGACGGGTCTCGACGAGGCGGACGTCGAACGCTACGAGGAGCCGGTGCTCGCCGAGCGCCGATACATCCTCGAGCGCGCTCACGCCGTGCCCGTCCGCACCGACGCGCACGACGAGGCCGATCAGCGCTTCGGCGCGGTGATCGCCGAGCGGTTGATCTCCCTCGGAGCCGACGCGAGCGAATGGTCCTCCTGGCGCGACGCCGAGACCGGGTGGATGGTGAGTCTCGAGTTCATCTCGCACGACGTCGCCCACCGTGCCGTCTGGTCGTTCGAGCATCGCAAGGGCACCCTCTCCCCCGTCAATCCCGACGCCGTCAACCTGTCCAAGCAGGGCGATGTCGGGGATCGGCTGATTCCGAAGCTCCGCGCCGTCGATGACGGCGAGAAATCGGGGCGGTTCGATTCCGGCGCCTTCGACACGGGAGCGATCGACCCGGATCAGCTCCAGTTCGACGTCGACGGCGGCGACTCCTCCGATGCGAGCGACGGCGCCGGGGACGAGGACCGCGACGGGCACTCCCCCTCCCTCGCCGATGCCGACGCCGAGTACGCGCGGCGTCGCGAGATCGACCAGCGCGCCATCAAGTCCGACGAGGGCCCCGTCGACCTGAGCCAGACCGCCGACCTCCTCGATGCGCTCCGCCGGCGACGCGGCGAACGCGAGCTGGCGAACCGCGCCTCGGACCACGAGCCCGCAGCCGATGCGCCCGAGCCGACGGACCGATCCGACGGTTCCGCGGTTCCGTCCGATTCGGACGGCGGCGGGTCCCGCTCGCCGCACGATGCCGCGCAGGACGCCCCGGTGCAGCCGCGGGCGAAGGGACGTAGCATCTGGGCCGGCGCAGCCGTCTCGAAGGCCGACCGGCAGGAGGCGCGCGGTGCGCAGCCCGTGGATCTGGCGGCGGTGCGCTCCGGAGCGGATCGTCAGAGCTCCGAGCGGCCCGATGCCCCGCGCGGCGCTGCATTCGGCGCCGGTGCGGCGGATCGGGAGACCACTCAGCAGAGCAGCGGCAGGACGGAGGCCGAAGGACGGAAGAAGGGTCGGGCGTCGATCCCGAGCTGGGACGACATCCTCTTCGGCACGCGCAGCGACGAGGACCCCGCAGAGCGCTAGCGGGCTCCTGCCCGGCGGGTCCGTCGCGCGGAGGCGCCGGGCCCCGTCTAGCGGCCGGGGAGCGCGCCGGGGACGGCCCGCGCGTTCGCGGCCGCCGCCGCCGCGAAGCCGGTTCCGGCGAGCGCCCCGGCGAGCACGAGGGGCACCCCCCGCTCCTCTTCGGAGAGCGATCCGTGCTGGCCGACCATGGCGAGTGCGCGCGGGTCGTCGTCGCCGCAGTAGTAGGCGACGCGCTTGCGCGCGGCGATGATCACGTCGCCGAGCCGTTCGGCGACCTCGGGGGCGACGGTGCCGAACCACCCGCTCGCGACCGCCGCCTCGCGCGTGGCGACCCAGGCCCGGTCGCCCTCGATCCCGGCCCACGCCCGCGCGGTCTCCGCGGCGTCGACGCCGTCCCGCAGATAGAGCGAGCGCATGCGGGGCTCGCCCCCGACCGCAGCGACATCGGCGAATCGATCGGGCTCGGAGTCGAGCATCACCTGCTGATGCGCCGCGACGTCGATGATCCCGTGATCGGCGGTGAGCGCCACCCCGACGCCGCCCGGAAGGGTGCGGAGGAACCCGTCGAGCGCCGCGTCGAGCTGTTCGAGCCGTCGCACCCAGGCGTCGCTCTGCCACCCGTGCTCGTGGGCGGCCTTGTCGAGCTCGTCGATGTAGAGGTAGACGATCGCGGGCTCACCCGTGCGGAGCAGCGAGGAGGCGATCGCGAACCGGTCGTCGATGCGCTGACCGGGGTGGTACTCGGCTCCCGACAGGATCGCCTCGGTGAGCCCGCCCGAGGCGTGCGCCGGACGGCCGATCGCGATCGACCTCGCCCCGATCGACTCGGCCAGTCCGAAGAGCGGAGCGGCCCGCTGCCAGGCTGCCCGGTCGGCGATGCCCTCCCAGTCGCGCAGCGTCGTGAGCAGACCGAGTTCTGGGTGGCGGATGCGGTAGCCGATGAGCCCGTGCTCGCCCGGGAGCCTGCCTGTTGTGAGCGTGGTCAGCGCGGCGCCCGTCGTGGAGGGGGCGACGGTCTCGATCCTGCGCCGCTGGAGCTTCGCGAGAGCGGGAGCGTGGCCCTTGCGCTCCGCCAGATTCGCGTGGCCCAGCCCGTCGACGACCACCAGCACGAAGGAGCGGATCGCCGGGAGCGCCCCGGACGCGGCGAGTCGGACCCGATCGTCGAGCGTGCCGGCGCCGAGGGCGCGCCCGAGCACCTCGGCCGGGTCGGCTCCCGCGCCGCGGGCGACCGCGGCGAGGCCTGTTGGCAGAATCGCGGCAAGCCTCGCGCCGTTGTCGGTGGCGGTCGGTAGCATGAAATCCATTATGACCGATGCCACAGGAGTCCCTCACGAGACCGCTGGCGAACGCATCGAGGACATCGACATCTCGCAGGAGATGGAGGGGTCGTTCCTCGAGTACGCCTATTCCGTGATCTATTCGCGCGCGCTCCCCGACGCGCGCGACGGGCTCAAGCCCGTGCAGCGCCGCATCCTCTTCATGATGCAGGACATGGGTCTGCGCCCCGACAAGGGGCACGTGAAGTCGGCCCGCGTGGTCGGCGAGGTGATGGGCAAGCTGCACCCGCACGGCGATTCCTCGATCTACGACGCGCTCGTCCGCCTCGCCCAGGGGTTCGCGCTCCGCCTGCCGCTCGTCGACGGGCACGGCAACTTCGGCTCGCTCGACGACGGGCCCGCCGCCTCGCGGTACACCGAGGCTCGGCTCGCGGGCGCCGCGCTCGCGATGACGGAGTCGCTCGACGAGGACGTGGTCGACTTCGTGCCGAACTACGACAACCAGATCATGCAGCCCGACGTGCTGCCCTCGGCGGTGCCCAACCTGCTGGTGAACGGCGCCAGCGGGATCGCCGTCGGGATGGCGACGAACCTGGCGCCGCACAACCTCGTCGAGGTCGTCGACGGCGCGAAGCACCTGCTGCGGCACCCGAACGCGACGGTCGACGAGCTGATGGAGTTCATCCCCGGTCCCGACCTGCCGGGAGGCGGCACGATCGTCGGCCTCGACGGGGTCAAAGACGCCTACCGCACGGGCCGCGGCGCCTTCCGCACCCGCGCGAAGGCCTCGGTCGAGCAGCTCGGTCCCCGGCGCACCGGCATCGTGGTGACGGAACTGCCGTACCTCGTCGGTCCCGAGCGCGTGATCGAGAAGATCAAGCAGGGCGTCGAGGCCAAGAAGCTCTCGGGCATCTCGGATGTCGTCGACCTCACCGACCGCAAGAACGGGCTGAAGCTCGTCATCTCGCTGAAGACCGGGTTCTCCCCCGAGGCCGTGCTCGAGCAGCTCTACCGGTACACGCCGCTCGAGGACTCGTTCAGCATCAACTCCGTCGCGCTCGTGAACGGCCAGCCGCAGACTCTCGGGTTGCGCGAGATGCTGCGCGTGTTCCTCGACCACCGCATCTCGGTCATCACGCGCCGCTGCGAGTACCGGCTCAAGAAGCGGCGCGAGCGCCTGCACCTCGTGGAGGGGCTGCTCCTCGCGATCCTCGACATCGACGAGGTCATCCAGCTCATCCGCACGAGCGACGACGCCGAGGCTGCGCGCACGCGCCTGATGCAGGTGTTCGATCTCTCCGAGGTGCAGGCCGAGTACATTCTCGAGTTGCGACTGCGGCGCCTGACGAAGTTCTCCCGCGTCGAGCTCGAGGCGGAGCGCGCGGAGCTGCAGTCCGAGATCGAGCGCCTGCTCGAGATCCTCGGCAGCAAGGACAAGCTGCGGGGGGTCGTCGCGGACGAGCTCGACCAGGCCGCTGAGGCGTTCGGCACGCCGCGTCGCACGGTGCTCACGGGAGCCGTCGCGCGCCCGACCCGCGCCGCGGCGCAGGGTGCCTCGCTGCAGGTCGCGGATACGCCGTGCACCGTGCTCGTCTCGGTGACCGGGCGAGCGCTTCGCGTCGACCGGGATCCCGAAGCCCTCGAATCGCCGCGGTCGGCGTCGCGCGCGACGAAGCACGGGGCGGTGCTGTCCCGCGTCGACGGCACGGTGCGAGGTGAGTTGGGCGCGGTCCTGTCCGACGGCACACTGCACCGTTTCACCCCGGTCGACCTGCCCCTCGTGCCCGCGGCGAGCATCGCGTTCTCCGCGGGGGTGAAGCTCACCGACTACATCGGCGTCGCCGACAAGAAGCTCAGGGTCGTCGGCATTGTGCCGCTCGACACGGAGACCCCGATCGGCATGTTCACCGCGCAGGGCACCGTCAAACGCGTGGTGCTGACCGATCTGCCTGCGCGGCCCGAGTTCGAGGTGATCGGCTTGAAGGACGGCGACCGGCTCGTCGGCGCGTTCCCCGCGGATGACGGGAGCGAGTTCGCCGTGGTCACGAGCGATGCCCAGCTCCTGCGCTTCCCGGCGTCCTCCGTGCGCCCGCAGGGCCGTCCCGCAGGCGGGATGGCGGGGATCAGGCTCGGAGCCGACGCGCGCGTCGTGTTCGCCGGCGCGGTGGAGAACGGCGCGGATGCCCGCGTCGTCACGGTCGCCGACAGTTCCATCACGCTGCCCGGAACCGATGTGGCGACCGCCAAGGTCTCCGACTGGGCGGAGTTCCCCGCGAAGGGACGAGCGACCGGAGGCGTGCGGGCGCAGCGCTTCCTCAAGTGGGAGGACCAGATCGCGTGCGCGTGGGTCGGTACGGGCGAGCCGCGGGTGCTCTCCGCTGACGGAGCTGCGCGCAAGCTCCCGACGGAGCTCGGCAAGCGGGACGGATCGGGGCAACCGATCGACGGGGCTGCGGCTTTCGTCGGGTCAGCGCCGTAAGGCCCTTGTCGATGCGGCGGCGCATTCCGCAGGCGCCGTGACGGACCTCGTTCGTCGGGACCGGTATCACCCGCCGAGCGCGCGAAGAATCTGGGCCGAGGCCGGATGCGTGTTCGCCTCCGCGATCTCGAGCGCGGTTCGACCGTCGGCATTCCTCGCATCGGGTGCTGCGCCTGCTCGGAGCGCGATTGCGACGGCGTTGGGATCCCCTGATTCGGCCGCAGCGAACAGCGCCGCCTCCGGGTCCTGAGGCGCCGGAGCCGTTGTGAGCGCCTCGATCAGGGCTGCCTGCCGGGGGAATCCTTTGGCGTACGCCATCTGGAGCGGGGTCTGCCCTTCGGAGACCGATGGCGTCGAGAAATCGACCCCGCCCGCGATGAGCACGCGGACGGTCGCGTGATAGCTCTCGTCGTCGCGGCCGAAGACGACGGCCTCGTGTATGGCCTGGTACCCCACCCGATTCACGTGATCGAGCGGCACACCCGCTTGGATGAGCTCGCCGACGACCTGCCAGTGGCCGCGCTCGGCTGCGCGAATGAGCCCGGTGCCATCCCAACTGTCGAGGTCGCGCACGTCAGCGCCGTGCGCGAGAGTGAGTCGCAAGAGCTCCAGATGGCCCTCGCTGGTCGCGATGAGGTATGCGGACTGCATCGTCTCATCCCGTGCGTTCACGTCTGCGCCCCAGGCGATGAGCTTCTCGGCGGCAGCTACGTCATCTGACCAGGCTGCCGACCGCAGGTGCTCGTCCAATCCGGCCTGATCGTACCCGGGGTTCTCCTCGATTCCGTCCGTCGCCGGTTCGGGATCCTGGCGGGACGCTTCCGAAGGAGAAGCCTGCTTCTCGGTCTCAGGCGCTGCTGCGGTCGGCGCGCCAGCAGGGGTTCCTGCCTCGGACTCGGTGACGCCTGCCGGCGCCTTCTCAGCGGCGCAGCCGGTTGCTGCCAGCAATGGAAGGGTGACCAGGGCAAGCACGGCGGCGCCGTTCGGACGGCGGCGGCCCCCGGCCGTGGAGCGGGCACCGCCGGCCGTCGTGGGGCGAAAGAGCGAAGCAGTCATGCATCGCAGCGTACGCTCGCCGAGAACCCGCCGCCTCAATCGAACGGTTGAACCCTCGTGCCAGGGGAGTTCAGGAGCCGACCAGCACGACCCCGCATACGACGACGAGGGCGGCCCCGATGCGCAGCAGCGGGCGACTGCGATGCGCGACCACGACGCCGTACACGCTGACCAGCACGACGCTGACCTCTCGGACGGGCGCGACGAGCGATATCGGGGCGATGGTGGTTGCGATCAGCACCAGGATGTACGACAGCGGCGACAGCAGGCCGAACGCGAGCAGCGACTTCCAGCCTGCACGGAAGGTTGCGGTCAGCTCCCGGTAGCGGCGGCCCGGCATCATGAGCGCGCTGAAGAACGGCAGCTCGAGGGCCATGAACCCCACCAAATAGGCGACGGGCGGCAGGCCGAGCTCGGTCATCGCGTGCGCGTCCCAGAGCGTGTACGCGGCGATCGCGACACCGGTGAGCAGTCCGTAGATGATGCCCGGATCCATCCGGTGTCGACCGGCGCCGGTGGTACGGCGAACAGGCGCGCCACCGGCGAAGCCGACGCCGACCACACCGGCGATGACGACCGCGACTCCGACGAGTGCGAGCGGCGTGGGCCGCTCGCCGAAGAGCAGCAGGGCCACGATGACGGTAAGGATCGGGCCGCTCCCCCGCGCTGTCGCATAGACGGTGGCCAGATCGCCCGAGGCGTAGCCGCGCTGCAATACGAGCATGTATGCCACGTGCAGCACACCGGAGACGACGATGCCGCGGATGAAGTCGCTGATGTTCGCGTCACCCAGCCCGCCTGTGAGCGGGATCGCGGCGGCCCAGATGCCTGCCCCGAACAGCGAACCCCACCAGAGAAACGGGAGCCCGGACCTGCTGGAGCCTGCAGCGATGATGTTCCAGGCGGCGTGCGCGATGGCAGCGGCGAGAACGAGGATGAGCGCGGTCGTCGACATGGCAGAACCTTCTGCCCGACGCACGGCTGCGACAGGCTGTGGTTCCTCCAGGCTTTTGTCCGTTCAGATGACGGCGCGACGCGGATCGCACCGTGGCACCGCTCGGACCAGGCGGGCGAACTGCCCCGGAACCCTAGGTGCTGTCGCTATCAATCTAGCAGCGTGCGGAACGCAGTTCTTTCCGCCCGGTGTCGTCGGCTCGATGTTGGCCCTGTGCAGGTCATGTCGGTCCGGGCCGGGGCACGCCAGAGGTCGGCACGCGGTGGTGTCGACGCCGGACAAGATCAGGCGTCGATGCGCTCCCGATCGAGATCGTCGGCGTTGTCGATGATGAACTCCTTGCGCGGCGCCACGTCGTTGCCCATGAGCAGCTCGAACACCTGCGAGGCAACGTGCGCATCCTCGACCCGCACACGTCTCAGGGTGCGGTGCTCCCGATCCATGGTCGTCTCCGCGAGCTGATCGGCGTCCATCTCGCCGAGCCCCTTGTACCGCTGGATCGGCTCCTGGTACTTCTTGCCGCGCTTGCGGAGGTCGGCGAGCAGCGCGTTCAGCTCGCGTTCGCTGTAGGTGTAGATGATCTCGTTCGGCTTGCGACCGGCGTGCTGCACGACCACCCGGTGCAGGGGCGGCACCGCAGCGTAGACGCGTCCAGCCTCGAGCATGGGGCGCATGTAGCGGAAGAAGAGCGTGAGCAGCAGGGTGCGGATATGCGCGCCGTCGACGTCGGCGTCGCTCATGAGGATCACCTTGCCGTAGCGGGCGGAGTCAAGGTCGAAATCGCGGCCCGAACCCGCGCCGATCACCTTGATGATCGCTCCGCACTCGGCGTTGTTCAGCATCTCGGCGACGGACGCCTTCTGCACGTTCAGGATCTTGCCTCGGATGGGCAGGAGCGCCTGGAACTCGCTGTCGCGCGCGGGGCGCGCCGTGCCGAGCGCGCTGTCGCCCTCCACGATGAAGAGCTCGGTGTCCGAGACGTTCTTCGAGCGGCAGTCGATGAGCTTCGCCGGCAGCGATGAGCTCTCGAGCGAGCTCTTGCGCCTGGCCGTGTCGCGCTGGGCGCGCAGCGAGATCCTGGCCTTCATCTCGGAGACCATCTTCTCGAGCAGCGCGCCGGTCTGCGTCTTGTCCTGCTTCTTCGTGGACTCGTAGCGCTCGTTCAGGCCGGCGACGATCGCCTTCGAGACGATCGCGCGCACGGCCGCCGTGCCGAGCACCTCCTTGGTCTGGCCCTCGAACTGCGGTTCGGGCACGCGCACCGTGACGACCGCGGTGAGGCCTGTGAGGATGTCATCCTTCTCGGGCTTGTCGCTGCCGGCCTTGAGCTTGCGGGCGTTCTGCTCGATCTGCTTGCGGAAGAACTTCGTCAGTCCCTGCTCGAAGCCACTGAGGTGCGTGCCGCCCTTGGGCGTCGCGATGATGTTGACGAAGCTCTGCACCTCGGTGTCGTAGCCCGTGCCCCAGCGCATCGCGATGTCGACCTCGCAGCGTCGCTCGACCTCACGGGAGACGAGGTGCCCCGTCGTCTCGTCCATGACGGGAACCGTCTCCGTGAACGTTCCGGCGTCGGTGACGCGCCACGTCTCGGTCAGCGGGGCATCGACGGCGAGGAAATCGACGAACTCGGAGATGCCGCCCTCGTAGGCGAAGCGGTGCACCGCGGGCTGCCCGGCCTCGGTGAGCGACTCGCTGCGGCGATCGACGATCTCGATCGCGAGGCCGGGAACGAGGAACGCGGTCTGGCGTGCGCGGGAGACGAGCGCCTCGGGCTCGAAGCGCGCCGATGCGAGGAAGATCTGCGGATCAGCCCAGTAGCGGACGCGGGTACCGGTCACGCCCTTCTTCACCTTGCCGATCACGCGGAGCTCGGATGACTCCTCGAACGGTGCGAAGTCGCCATCGGGGCCCTCGCCGGTGAAGACGCCCGGCTCGCCGTGGCGGAAGGACATGGCCCAGGTCTTGCCGTCCCGGTCCACTTCGACGTCGAGGCGCGACGAGAGCGCGTTGACCACGGAGGCCCCGACGCCGTGGAGCCCGCCGGACGAGGCGTATCCCCCGCCGCCGAACTTCCCGCCAGCGTGCAGCTTGGTGTAGACGAGCTCGACGCCGGTGAGCCCCGACTTCGGTTCGATATCGACGGGAACGCCGCGCCCGCGGTCCGAGACGGTGACGCTGCCGTCGTCGTGCAGCTCGATACCGATCTCGCTCCCGTGGCCGGCGAGGGCCTCGTCCACCGAGTTGTCGATGATCTCCCAGAGGCAGTGCATGAGGCCGCGGGAATCGGTCGTGCCGATGTACATGCCCGGACGTTTGCGCACCGCTTCGAGCCCCTCGAGCACGGTGAGATGCCGTGCGGAATAGCTCGATTCCTTCTGCTGCGACGCCACTGCGGGATCTCCTCTGCTCGATCGACGGATCCCAGACTAGAACATGCCTCGGACGTCGTCCGTTCACGACCCCGGCGAGTGGCGAACCGCGTCGTTCCGGGCTACGCGCACAGCGAACCGGTGAGCCGCCCGCGTGGATTCCCGGGCGGAACGTGCTTGGATAGAGGTAAGCCCGGAGAAGGGGAAGTTCGAGGAACGGGAGGACGCCATGACGACACTCGAGCAGGATCGTGCCGAAGAGGTCGGGGCCGCGGATCGCCCGCTCAGTGCGCTGGACCGCTGCGACAGCTGCGGCGCCCAGGCCTACGTGCGCGCCGTGCTGAACGGCAGCGAGCTGCTGTTCTGCGCCCACCACGCCCATAAGCACGAGGCCAAGCTGCGGCCCATGGCCGAGGTCTGGCACGACGAGAGCCACAAGCTGACCGCCTGAGCGCAGCGAAGCCGGTCATCCTGCGTGAGCGCAGCGAATCGCAGGATCCAGACAGCACGAAGAAGCCCCGGGCGGTTGCCCGGGGCTTCTTCGTGTCCCCTGCGATCTCGCGCGGAGCGGCCGATGGCCTACTCGAGGTAGTCGCGCAGCTGCTGCGACCGCGAGGGATGGCGCAGCTTCGCCATGGTCTTCGACTCGATCTGACGGATGCGCTCGCGCGTGACGCCGAACGTGTCGCCGATCTGGTCGAGGGTCTTCGGCATGCCGTCCCCCAGTCCGAAGCGCATGCGGATCACGCCGGCTTCGCGCTCCGACAGGGAGTCGAGCAGCTGCTCCAGCTGCTGCTGCAGCATGGTGAAGCCGACCGCGTCCGCAGGCACGACCGCCTCCGTGTCCTCGATGAGGTCCCCGAACTCGCTGTCGCCGTCTTCGCCGAGCGGAGTGTGGAGCGAGATCGGCTCGCGGCCGTACTTCTGCACCTCGACAACCTTCTCAGGGGTCATGTCGAGTTCGCGGCTGAGCTCCTCGGGCGTGGGCTCGCGGCCCAAGTCCTGGAGCATCTGCCGCTGGACGCGCGCGAGCTTGTTGATGACCTCGACCATGTGCACCGGGATGCGGATGGTGCGCGCCTGGTCGGCCATCGCGCGGGTGATGGCCTGGCGGATCCACCAGGTCGCGTAGGTCGAGAACTTGAAGCCCTTGGTGTAGTCGAACTTCTCGACCGCGCGGATGAGGCCGAGGTTGCCCTCCTGGATGAGATCCAGGAACTGCATGCCGCGTCCCGTGTAGCGCTTCGCGAGCGAGACGACGAGACGCAGGTTCGCCCCGAGCAGGTGGCTCTTCGCGCGCTGGCCGTCTCGGGCGACCCACTTCAGCTCGCGCTCGAGCTTCTTGGGCAGACCCTTCTCGGTGCCGAGCTTCTCCTCCGCGAAGAGACCGGCCTCGATGCGCATCGCGAGCTCGACCTCCTCCGCGGCGTTGAGCAGTGCGACCTTGCCGATCTGCTTGAGGTAGTCCTTCACGGGATCCGCGGTCGCGCCGGGGATCGCGGTCGTGATGGTCGGCACGTCCTCCTCGTCGCCGGCCTTCAGGACGATCGCGCCGGTGGGGACGGGCTCGGTGATGACCGAGGTCTTCTGCTCCTCGGGCGCCTCCTCCTCGACCTCGTGCGCTTCGGTCTCGTCGATCTCCTCGGCCGCCTTGGCGGCACCGCGAGTCGCGGGCTTCTTCGCGCCCGACGACTTGGCGGCGGTCGTCTTCTTCGCCGCCGCGGCCGTCGTGGACTTCGCGGCGCTCTTCTTCGCCGGCGCCTTCTTCGCTGCCGTCTTCTTCGCGGGAGCCTCGTCGACCGCTTCGGTCGAGGTCTCCTCCGCGTTCTCGGCGCTCGCAGCGGCCTTCGCGGAAGCCTTGCGAGTTGTGGTCGTGGATGCAGTTGCCACGCAGCCGCCTCTCTGTGTCGGAATGCCTGCCGTGCCGTCGGCCAGTCGCCGACGAGTGCCTACAGCATGAAAACCCATGTCAAGCCCCGTTTATTCCGACGATGCCGGAACGGGCGGGATTGAATGGGTTGCCAGCCTCTATTATTGCACGTTCCCGCGCCTGAATCTGACCGTTCGGGATTCAGGCCGGACCGTCGCCGAGGCCGGGTGCACCCGGCCGCCGGTCGCCGTTCTCGGGGTCCTGCCGTTCCGCGAGGAAGCGCTCGAGCTCGCTCGCGATCTGCTCGGCGGTCGGGATCGTCCCGTCCTCGCTCATCAGCGGCGATCGGACGGTGCGGTCCTCCATATAGGCGTCGTAGCGCTGCTCGAGCGTGCGCACCATCTCCGCCGACTCCGCGTTCTCGGCGATCTGCGCATCCACCTGCGCCATGAACTTCCGCGACGCCTCACGCACGGGGTCCGTCGCGAAGATCAGTCCCGTGGCCGCCATGATCCCGTCCAGCGACGCGTGGAGCGCCTCGGGGTACTCGGTGTTCGCGAGATAGTGCGGGATGAGCAGGGCGAACCCGACGACCTCCTCGCCCAGGCTGTGCAGGCGGTACTCCAGCACGTGGGCCGCGGAGGCGGAGAGCTTCGTCGTCGGTCGCCACACCGAACGGGCCTCGATGAGATCGTCGCGGGAGCCGCTGACTGTCGTGGTCAGCGGCCGGGTGTGGGGCACGGGCATCGGGATCGCGTGCGTCCACACCGTGGTCGAGACCTCGAACTCGTGGACGAGCATGAGCACGGCATCGATGAACTGCTCCCAGCGGAAGTCGGGCTCGAACCCGCTGAGCAGCAGGAACGGCTTGCCGAGCTCGTCGTGCGCGAGATTCAGGGAGAGCTCCTCTGGCGCGTAGTCGACCAGGTGATCCTCGTCGAACGTGATCACCGGCCTCCTGGCCCGGTAATCGAGCAGCAGATCCGAGTCGAAGCGGAGCAGCTCTTCTGGCCCGGTGCGCTCCCAGAGGTAATCGTCGAGCTGGGAGACCGCGGATCCGGCATCGCTCAGCCCCTGCAGGGCCACGATGAGCGGCAGGCCCCGCGGTACGAGGGCGCGGCGTTCGGCGTAGTCGGCGGAGAAGATCGGATCGGTCACGATTCCATCCTAGGGATCGACCCGCCCAGGGAGCGGGCGCGCGGTCACGCCCTCAGCGAACCCGGGACCGCGATTATGACGCCGCACGAGCGAACCCGATCGGCCCGGCGGGCCCAGGTGTAGGGTGGTGCGAGAGCGGGTGCCGAGACAGCGGCTCCGCTACGTGTATTGCGAACAATCCGAGGGAGATCCCACTTGGCCGATCAGCAGTTTGACATCGTCGTCCTGGGCGGGGGCAGCGCGGGTTACGCCGCTGCCATCCGCGCCACTCAGCTGGGCTACAGCGCCGCCGTCATCGAGAAGGACAAGCTGGGTGGCACGTGCCTCCACCGCGGCTGCGTCCCGACGAAGGCGCTGCTGCACTCCGCAGAGGTCGCGGACGTGGCTCGCACCGGTGAGACCTACGGCATCCTCTCGAGCGTCTCCGGCGTCGATATCGCCAAGGTGAACGACTATCGCGAGAAGCTCGTCGCCGGCAAGCACAAGGGCCTGCAGGGCCTGCTGAAGGCCAATGGCATCACCGTGATCGAGGGCGAGGGCAAGCTCGTCTCGGCGGACACCGTTCAGGTGGGCGGCGACCGCGTCGTGGGCAAGCACATCGTGCTCGCGACCGGATCGTACTCCCGCTCGCTCCCCGGTCTCGCGATCGAGGGACGCGTCATCACCAGCGAGCAGGCGCTCGAGCTCCAGGAGGTGCCGAAGAAGGTCGTCATTCTCGGCGGTGGAGTGATCGGCGTGGAGTTCGCGAGCGTCTGGCGTTCGTTCGGTGCGGACGTCACGATCGTGGAGGGTCTCCCCCACCTGGTTCCCAACGAGGAGGAATCGGTCTCCAAGCAGCTCGAGCGCGCCTTCAAGAAGCGCGGCATCGGCTTCAAGCTCGGCGTCTTCTTCCAGGGCGTCACGCAGGACGCCGACGGCGTCCAGGTCACCCTCGCAGACGGCACGGTGCTCGACGCCGACTACCTCCTGGTCGCGGTCGGCCGCGGGCCGGCGACCCAGGGCCTCGGGTTCGAGGAGGTCGGGATCGAGATGGATCGCGGCTTCGTGCTCGCGAACGAGCGCCTCGCCACGAACGTCGCCGGCGTCTACGCCATCGGCGACATCGTCCCGGGTCTGCAGCTCGCGCACCGCGGCTACCAGCAGGGCATCTTCGTCGCCGAGGAGATCGCCGGCCTGAACCCCGTCGTGGTGCAGGACGTGAACATCCCCAAGGTCACCTACTGCGATCCGGAGGTCGCCTCGGTGGGGCTCACCGAGGCGAAGGCCAAGGAGCAGTACGGCGAGGACAACGTCACGGCCTACGAGTACAACCTGGCCGGCAATGCGAAGAGCTCCATCCTGGGCACCGCGGGTTCGGTGAAGGCCGTCCGCGTGAACGACGGCCCCGTCGTCGGCGTCCACATGATCGGCGCGCGCGTGGGCGAGCTCGTCGGAGAGGCGCAGCTCATCGTGAACTGGGAGGCGTACCCCGAGGACATCGCGCCGCTCGTGCACGGGCACCCCACGCAGAACGAGACCATCGGCGAAGCGATGCTGAAGCTCGCCGGCAAGCCGCTGCACGCCATCTAGCGGCCAGCGCACTGATTACGGAACGAACGGAGAAAACACGATGAGTGAATCGGTGATCCTCCCCGCACTGGGTGAGAGCGTGACCGAGGGCACGGTGACCCGCTGGCTGAAGAACGTCGGCGACACCGTCGAGGTCGACGAGCCGCTGCTCGAGGTGTCGACCGACAAGGTCGACACCGAGATCCCGTCGCCCGTCGCGGGTGTGCTCGAGGAGATCCTCGTGCAGGAGGACGACACCGCCGAGGTCGGCGCCGTGCTGGCGCGCGTCGGTGACGGCAGCGGTTCGGCCGCGCCCGCCGAGGCCCCCGCCGCCGAAGCGCCCGCGCCCGCTGCAGAGCCGGCCGCCCCCGCCGCGTCGGCGGAGCCCGCGGCCGCACCCGCCGAGCCCGCGGCCGCGCCGAGCGCGCCCGCAGGCGACTCGGGCGACGGCGAGGACGTCGTGCTCCCCTCCCTCGGCGAGAGCATCACCGAGGGCACGGTGACCCGTTGGCTGAAGAGCGTCGGCGACAGCATCGAGGTCGACGAGCCGCTGCTCGAGGTGTCGACCGACAAGGTCGACACCGAGGTCCCGTCGCCGATCGCGGGAATCGTCCAGGCGATCTACGTGCAGGAGGACGACACCGTCGAGGTCGGCGGAGCGCTGGCCCGTGTCGGCAGCGGAGCCGCGGCCCCCGCGTCGGCGCCCGAGGCCCCGGCCCCCGCCGCTGCTCCGGCTCCCGAGGCCCCGGCTCCGGCAGCCCAGGCTCCCGCGGCTCAGGCGCCCGCGACTCCTGCTCCTGCGGCGGCAGCGCCGACCGAGGCTCCGACGCCGGCAGCTCAGGCACCCGCGGCTCAGGCGCCCGCGACTCCTGCTCCTGCGGCGGCAGCGCCGACCGAGGCTCCGACGCCCGCCGGTGACGCGAGCGCCGCGGGGTACGTCACGCCGATCGTCCGCAAGCTCGCGAACGAGGCCGGAGTCGACCTGACCCAGGTCACCGGGACCGGTGTCGGCGGCCGCATCCGCAAGGAGGACGTCGTCGAGGCCGCGGCCAAGGTCGCACCCGTTGCTGCGTCCGGCGACTCGGCCCCCGCTGCGGCTCCCGCCGTGACCGTCTCCGAGCTGCGCGGGACGACGCAGAAGATGAGCCGACTGCGCAAGGTGATCGCCGAGCGCGCGGTCGCGTCGCTGCAGGGCACCGCGCAGCTGACGACCGTGGTCGAGGTGGACGTGACCCGGGTCGCCCAGCTGCGTCAGGCGAAGAAGGACGAGTTCTTCGCGAAGACCGGATCGAAGCTCTCGTTCCTGCCGTTCTTCGCCCTGGCCGCCGCCGAGGCCCTGCGTACGTACCCGATCATCAACGCGACCGTCGACGGCGATTCGATCGTCTACCCGGATCACGAGAACGTCAGCATCGCCGTGGACACCGAGCGCGGTCTCCTCACCCCGGTGCTCCGCGATGCAGGTGAGAAGAACCTCGCCCAGATCTCGGGCGAGATCGCCGACCTGGCGCAGCGCACCCGCGACAACAAGCTCACTCCCGATGAGCTGTCGGGCGGCACCTTCACGCTGACCAACACGGGTTCGCGCGGCGCGCTCTTCGACACGCCGCTCGTGTTCCTGCCGCAGGTCGCGATCCTGGGAACGGGCGCCGTCGTGAAGAAGCCCGTGGTGATCTCGGGCCCAGAGGGCGACTCCATCTCGATCCGCTCGACCGTCTACCTGGCGCTCTCGTACGATCACCGCATCGTCGACGGCGCGGACGCCGCTCGCTTCCTCACGCAGGTGCGCCAGCGCCTCGAGGCAGGCGACTTCCTCGGCAACCTGGGGATCTGAACCTCGGCGTTCCGGTACCGGAAACCCGCATCCTTCGGGATGCGGGTTTCCGCGTTTCACCGGGTCTCCGACCGCGGTGCGACGGGACCGATCCGGCGGCGCAGGGCGTACGCCAGCGACTCCGCGGCGGCAGCGGCGGTCCAAGCGTCGCCGTACCCGGCGATCTCCTCGACCGCCTCTGCGACGGCCTCGAGCAGCAGGCCCGCCGCCGAGACGCGATCCCGCCTGCGCAGCTCCCGTCCGATCTCGACGAAGGGGATGCCGAGCGTCAGGCAGCCGGCATCGTGGGCACCGGCTCGGCGCCCCGCACGCTCATGCTCGCGAGAGGCGCACCGGCCCTCAGCCCGCAGCGCGATGCCCGCGAGGCACCAGCGCTCGAGCCCCCATGCGAGCGCGGCTGCGCTCCCCGCGCGGGATACGGGAATCCGCGAGCGCGCGACCGTGTCCGGCGGGGGGCTCCTCCTGCCGCCGATTCGCATCGACGCGGCTGCGCCTGGGAGCTCGTCGCCGCCGGCGTGACGCACCCGACGCCGGGTCACATCGAGTCTTCTCATGGCACCTCCTGTGCGCTGGTCGCCCGTGCCCCGGATGCACCTGTTGCACCCGATGCATCGAGTCTCCTCCAGCACGGAACGCCGCGCGCACGATCGCGCGGATCTGTGGATGACCCGGCCTCCTCCGTCTCCGGGCGCCGCTGTGAGCGAACTCCAGCGCGGCCCGCTCGCATCCGGCATCGGGAACGGCCGCGACCCGGTATTCTTGGAGCTATGGCAGCAGAGCAGACGAAGCGCAAGAACGGCCGCATCAGGCAGATGATCGAGGTCTACCGGACCACGAAGGTCCATGACCGCAATCTGCCGATGGCGCTGCTGCTCGTCTTCATCGCTCCGATCGTCGTCGCCGTGCTGCTGGCATGGCTGCTGCCCGGCGGAAGCTGGATCAGCTGGGTGCTGTGGCCCGTCACCGGTGTGCTCGTCGGCCTGCTGCTCGCGATGATCGTGCTTGGACGCCGAGCCGAGAAGGTCGCCTATCAGCAGATCGCCGGCCGCCCCGGCGCGGTCGGCGCCGTGGTCCAGGGCGCGCTCCGTCGTTCGTGGCGCGGGTCCGAAGTCCCGGTCGCGATCAACCGCAACCAGGATGCGGTCTACCGGGTCGTCGGCCGCGGCGGCATCGTGCTGATCTCGGAGGGCAGCTTCCAGGGCACCCGGCGCATGGCCTCCGATGAGGAGCGCAAGATCAAGCGCGCGCTGCGCAACGTCGAGATCGTGCACCTGTACGTCGGTTCCGACGAGGAAGGCGTGCCGCTGCACCAGCTCTCGCGCACGCTGAACAAGCTCAAGCCGAAGCTCAACCGCAACGAGATCACCGCGGTGTACAACCGTCTCGTGTCCCTGCAGGCAGCTCCTGTCGGCATCCCCAAGGGCATGGACCCGAACCGCGTGCGCTCGCAGCGGCCGCGCTAGGATCCGGACCGGTGACCGGCAGAACGACGCCGCAGCGATTCGGCGACCTCGCACCCAGCACCTGGCCGGGCGAACGCCTCGGGCTCCCGGAGCAGGGTCCGCGATCCATCGCGAGGATCGGACGCCGTGCGCTCGCGATCATCGCGGACTGGGCGCTCGCGGCGCTTCCCGCATACCTGCTCATCGGCGGTGCGCACCCCGAGCTCTGGCAGATCCTCATCTTCGGCGTGATGCAGATCGTCTTCATCCCGACGATCGGCGGATCCGTCGGCCACCGTCTGCTCGGCCTGCGCGTCGTGCCGCTCGGCGGCGGCTGGATCGGGATGTGGCGCCCCCTCGTGCGCACGGCGCTGCTGCTGCTCGTGATCCCCCTGCTCGTCTGGGACTCCGACCAGCGCGGATTCCACGACAAGATCGCCGGCACCGTTCTGATCAGAGGATGAACCGGCGCGAAACACACGCGAAACACTCGACTCACGTTCTCGAAACCGGGCTCGCGTAGGCTGGAGCCAAGCGACCGGCGCCGTTCGAAGCGGCACAGCCTAAGGAGCAGTATGTTCAAGACCCCGCAGGAAGTCATCGAATTCATCCAGGAGACCGACGTCAAGTTCGTCGACATCCGCTTCACGGACCTCCCCGGTGTGCAGCAGCACTTCAACATCCCGGCCTCCGCAGCCGATGAGGACTTCTTCGAGGTCGGTCAGATGTTCGACGGCTCCTCGATCCGCGGGTTCGCGGGTATCGCCGAGTCGGATATGCAGCTCATCCCCGACGTGACGACCGCCTACATCGATCAGTTCCGGCTCGAGCGCACGCTGATCATCGTGTGCGACATCTTCAACCCGCGCACGGGCGAGATCTACTCCAAGGACCCGCGTCAGGTCGCGAAGAAGGCCGAGCAGTACCTCGTCTCGACCGGTATCGCGGACACGGCGTTCTTCGCCCCTGAGGCGGAGTTCTACATCCTCGACTCCGTGCGCTACGAGACGACCCCGCGCCGCACCTTCTACGAGGTGGACTCCGAGGAGGCCCACTGGAACTCCGCGCGCAAGGTCGAGGGCGGAAACCTCGGCAACACGACCGCCGAGAAGGGCGGGTACTTCCCGGTCTCCCCCGTCGACAAGCAGGCCGACCTGCGCGACGACATCTCGCTGCGCCTCATCGAGGCCGGTCTGCACCTCGAGCGCTCGCACCACGAGGTCGGCGCACCCGGCCAGGCCGAGATCAACTACCGCTTCGACACGCTCGTCTCCGCAGCCGACGACGTGCTGAAGTTCAAGTACGTCGTCAAGAACACGGCAGAGGTCTGGGGCAAGACCGCCACCTTCATGCCCAAGCCGATCTTCGGCGACAACGGATCGGGCATGCACACGCACATGTCGCTCTGGAAGGGCGGCGATCCGCTGTTCTACGACGAGAACGGCTACGCGCAGCTCTCCGACATCGCCCGCTGGTACATCGGCGGCATCCTGCACCACGCCCCCGCGCTGCTCGCGTTCACGAACCCGACGATCAACAGCTACCGCCGACTGGTCAAGGGCTACGAGGCTCCGGTCAACCTCGCTTACTCGGCTGGCAACCGTTCCGCAGCGGTGCGCATCCCGCTCACCGGTTCGAACCCGAAGGCGAAGCGCATCGAGTTCCGCGCGCCCGACGGTTCCGCGAACCCGTACCTCGCCTTCGCCGCCCAGCTGATGGCCGGCCTCGACGGGATCCGCAACCGGATCGAGCCGATGGAGCCCATCGACAAGGATCTCTACGAGCTGCCCCCCGAGGAGGCGAAGAACATCCCGCAGGTGCCGGGGTCGCTCGAGGAGGCGCTCGAGGCGCTCGAAGCCGATCACCAGTTCCTGCTGGAGGGCGGCGTGTTCACCGAGGAGCTCATCCGCACCTGGGTCGAGTACAAGCGCGAGGCCGAGATCGCTCCGATGGCGCTGCGCCCGCACCCGTACGAGTTCGAGCTCTACTACGGCGTGTGAAAATCGGGATCTCGGGAGTGTCGCGCTGACCTGGTGTTTCCCTCTCGATCCCAGTCGTAGCCTCGATTTTCACGGATTTTCGACCTACATCTAGATACACGGAAGTACATCAAAGTACGTTCTCGTTACGTCCAGATTACGTCCAAGATCCACACTCGAATCGCCTCTCATCGCCTGCCGTGGTGAGGGGCGATTCGGCGTCCACCCTAGGCGCTGATCGCTACTCACCCCTGGACGGACGAATGACAGTCCGATCTCGTTACCTCCAGGTTCCCTAACCTGCCATAGGCCGCGATTGCTCGTCGAGGTTGTGGCACACGCCTCGCGTTGCCTGGGATCTTTGTGGTCGGCGTCATTGCGAAGGCTGCCGTTGTGCTCTCCGGAACTTCCCTCGTCTCCGCCGTCGCAATCGCGACCTGGCGAATCTGCTATCCGGCATCGCTCGTCCTGGTACTCGCTGCAGTTGGAAACCTCGACCTGAGTGGCAGGTGGATCGGCGTCCCCAGGGGCGCTTGCCCGAGGAAAAGGCAACGGACCGGCACTCATTGGGCGGCCCTGAATTATCTGCGCTCAACTGGGCTCGCTATAGGTGTCGTTGTCACGGTGGCGTTTGCAGTGATCCCGATCACAAGGCTCGCGGGTTGCTCAAGCGGCGAGATTGCCGGTGGACCAATCGACGCAAGTCCGTTGCTCAGCTCGTAGCTCTGGCCCAGGTGATCGCCTCAAGGGGCACTCGGTCCCGGCTCGTCCCAGCGCCGGTGAGCAACCGAGCATCCGTTTGCGGTGCGCCGACCGTTAGAAGAGTGCAGGGCTGACAGTTTCGCCGCCGTCCGTCGCGATGACCGCGACAATATTGGGAATGCCGCGCTGCCGTACTCGTGCGGCGAGATTGATGTCCGATGCTATGTCTGTCCCTCATGGTGGAGATGTCCTTCTCCTTCAACCTATCGTCGCGCATTCGACGCGATCGGGCGGAGCACAGCGGAGAATCGGCCCTGGGTTCGGTTGACATCATCACGCCACTATCCCTAGAACCGACGATGCTTCGCATGAGGACGACCAGGAATAAGCCCGCGACCGGAGATCGACCTCGCCTGCGCCTTGCATCTCCACGAGATGTATATTAGTCATATGACTAAATCTGTAAATAGTCGTCTTTCTGAGCGGAGCCAGCGCACCCGGGACGGTCTTGTCGCAGCGGGCGTCGCACTGCTCGCCGATAGTGGCTGGGGAGCCGTGACCACGCGAGCGGTGGCAACACTGGCCGGTTCGAACGTCGGGCTCATCCACTATCACTTTGGTGGTCTTCCTGGGCTGCGCCTCGCTCTCGCGGAACGCGCGAGCGAGGAAGCCATCGGCCCGCTCATACAGGTCTTCTTGCGTAGCGATGACGTCGACGCGGCATTCGACGCGCTTCAGACCGGAATCGCCGATCTGGTCGCAGACGAGCGTCGCGTCCGACTCGCGGTCCAACTCATTGCCGGCGCCAGCCATGATCCAGATCTGGGAGCCGCGTTCCGCCAGGACCTGCGGGAAGCACGTGCCGCCATCGCGGCATGGCTTGAACTGCAACGACCACACTGGTCGGCCGAACGGATCGCGGGCTCCGCCGCGCTCTTCGCCGCGCTGCTCGACGGGCTCCTGCTCCACCGCGCCCTGGACGAGGACGCCCCACTGGAAGTCGCACTGACGGTTCTGCGCGAAGGTGCCGGAATCCACGATTAACCGCATATCCGCGACCGCACCCCACTACCTCACGAAGGAGCACACGATGACAGACGCAAGGAAGCGCGTTCTCGTCGCCGGAGCGACCGGATACGTCGGCAGGCACATCATCGCTCGACTGCACGACGACGGCTTCGTCGTGCGCGCCGCGGTCCGCGACAGAGCGCGCGCAGCCGCTCCGGGAGCGTACGGCGCGCCCGCGCTCGAAGGCCTCGTCGACGAGTGGGTCCTCGCGCCCGGCGGCGCAGCCGACCTGCATCCGCAGGCGATGGCCGACGTCGACCACGTCGTGTCCGCGCTCGGCGTGACCCGCCAGAACGCCGATCCGTGGGCCATCGACTTCCTTCTGAACCTCCGCTATCTGGAGCTCGCCGAGCTCTCGGACACGGAGTCTTTCCTGTACGTCGGAGTCATGAACACCTCCACAGGGTCCTCTGCCGTCAGCCGCGCCAAGCACGCCTTCATGGAGGCCCTGAGCCGGTCACGGGTCTCGCCGCAGATCGTCAATCCCTCCGGGTACTTCTCCGACCTTACCGAGATCTACGATCTCGCGAAGCGCGGCATGGCGTTCGGACTGGGAGACGGCAGCGTGCGGCTCTCCCCCATCCACGGGGCCGATCTCGCCGACTTCTGCGTGTCGCACATCGGCAGCGGGGCCGGCACCTGGGACATCGGCGGCCCCGAGATGCTCACCTACCGCGACATCGTCCGGCTCGCCTTCGAAGCGGCGGACAGGAAGCCCAGGTACACGCGCGTCCCGCAGCCCCTCGCCTCCGCTGCCGTCTGGACGGCCGACCGGATCAGCCCCCGCGCCGGATCGCTCACTCGGTTCTTCCTCGACGGCATGCAGACCGACTCCGTCGGTGAGCCGCACGGCACGCACAAACTCGCCGACTACTTCAGTTCGCTGCAACGTTGAGCTGGCGCGTGAGACGATCCGAGCCCCGTCGGGTCGAGTGCCACACAACCTCCCCGCGTGAAAGCCGCAGCTCCGCAATGTGTGAGCGTTGATCCCCTTCCACCACGTCTTCGTCAAGGTAAGCGAGCGACTTCGGCACTAGATCGCACAGCGTCTCCGAGAGCATGTTCGGCACCGCGACCCTTGCAGAAGCACATGCACATGCACCGGGCGATGACGTGGACTGATGATTCAATACACTGGGAGCCATCCTCCGGCGACGAAAGGCCCCAGCGTGTCCGAGCTCTTCTCCGATGTCCTCGCCCGACATGTCGCAGGCGGCACGGTGCCCGGCGCAGTCGGTGTCCTCGGCGACGGCAGCCCCGTGGCTGAGGGCCTCGACGCCCCCGGCGGTGCTCCACTGCGACCAGACGCCGTCTTCCGCATCCAATCCATGACCAAGCCTGTGACCGCTGTCGCCGCCCTACACCTGGTCCAGGAAGGTGTGCTTGCGCTCGACGACCCCGTCGACGAGTGGCTCCCGGAGCTGCGCGGCCTACGGGCGCTCCCCCATCCGGACGCCCCATTGTTCGAGGCGCGCCCGACGAAATGTCCGATCAGGGTCCGCCATCTGCTCACCAATACGTCGGGCTACGGGATGATGACGACGGACTCCCCGCTTCGGCAGGCGATGGTCGACACCGGGATGGAAGCGGGTGCCGAGCCCGTGACGCGTGGGGCGCAGGAATGGCTCGACACGCTGAGCACCCTCCCCCTCGCGTTCGACCCCGGAGAGGGATGGCGCTACCACCACTCGTTCGGCATCCTCGGCATTCTGCTCGGGCGTCTGGGACGCGGTTCCACGGAAGAGGTTTTGACGACGACCGTGTTCTCCCCGGCTGGAATGGTCGACACCGGTTTCACGGTCCGGCCGGGGCAAGAACACCGGCTGGTAGCGGCCTTCCGGCGCTCGGAGGACGGGTTCGTCGAGACGGAACCCGCGGGCGCGGGATTCTCGGTTGCACCGCCGTTCGATGTCAGTCATTCCGAACTCGTGTCGACCGTACCCGATTACCAAGCGTTCCTGCGCGCCCTCCTGGACGGGCGCCTGATCGATGCGGACCTGCTCTCGCAACTGAGGCGCGATCAGGTCCCACCTTCGGCCAAAGCGCCAGACAGCTTCTTCCCTGGCTTCTGGGACGCTACAGGATGGGGCTACGGCGTCTCGATCGTGACGAAGGGAGCGCACCGAGGGAGCTTTGGCTGGTCCGGCGGGCTCGGAACTGACTTCTTCGTCGATGCCGATGGCTCGGTCGGCGTGGTGATGGCCCAGGTCGAGATGGATGAGCAAGTGCTCCGGCTCTTCGGGCACCTGCAGGAAGCTCAAACTGGGTGATGTCGCGTAACCGGACGCTCGCATTCTGGTGACGTGAGCATGCGAGCAAGTCATTCACTAGCGCCGGCGCACGACGTACCAGAACAAGCGCGTCGAGCTGACCGACGATGATGTGCTCGCGGTCGTAAAGAAGGAGGTCGCCAAGCGGGAGCAGAGCGCGCAGATCTACACCGACGCAGGTGCTGAGGATCGCGCTCAGGCGGAGCTTTCCGAAGCTGCTGTGCTCCGGGGTTTCCTTCCGCGAGAAGCGTCCTCGTACGAGATCGAGATGGCCGTCGCGGAGATTCTCGAAACTCTCGGCAATGATCTCGTCGAGCAGAGCGGACGCGCAATCGGTGCGATCATGTCGCAGCTGAAAACCCGGCTCGAGAACTTCGACAGCCGGGCGGCGGTGCAGGTCATTCGCCGCGAACTCGGGCTCTGACCTCAAGACCAAGAACCCCATGGCGCCGAGGCGTTTCAGGGGGTTCTTGCGTTCAGGGGTCAACGGTCGGCGGGGTAGTTTGCCCACGGTAGTGGCGCAGTAGCATCGGACTACTTTGAGTGAAGCTGCACTCGGAGTCCCGAACGCGAGACCAATGTCGGTGCAGCTGTGCTGCTCGGAGTCGCGCTGACGCAGATGGTCGCTAAGGAAAAGAGGCAAACATGAGATTGCGCGCTGAGGCCTGCTTCCGAAAGGGAGACCCAGATGTTCATCGGTAGAGGGAAGCGCACGCGAATCGCCCCGCTTACCTCTCGAGAAGGGGTCAGAGGTGGGCGCTTTGTCTCCCACACGGAGCCACACGAAGCACTCTCGCTGGGGGTATCCGCCATGAAGGAGGCCCGATTCATCTTGGGTGCCGACGACCTGGTCCAGGAACTCGCCGCTTCAAGATCTCCATGGATCGCTACCGAACTGCTAGTCGGGAACCCCCGAACGACCGGACTCTTCCACACTCCGGGCCTCGGGGATCCTGACGACCTTCTCGTGCCTTTCACCTGGTCGTATGTCGTGCCGACGCTTGCCGTGGTCTGTGCACGACGTGTTCCCGCCGGATCGGAACTCGTGCTTCTTGCCCATCCGTCACCGACTCGCAGCTTCGGGCGCGAGGACGAGATTCGGCCGTTGATGCAGAAGGCATACAGAAACTTGATCAGGGTGTTCGGAAAACGGCTCGTACATCATGAACCCATCACCCGGATACAAGACGATTCATGTCCGGCTTCACTGGCATTCGTTACTCAAGAACTCAACTGGGACTGAGTATCTTGCGCGAGGTCTGCTCCGCTGGACCGATGTGGGGGTTCAGCGCAATTGGGCGATCGGTGAAGGGGCGAATCGCCATGGAAAAGCCTCGGCAATCGACGCAATCCGAGACTGCCGCATGCTCGCCGACGTGAAGGCGCATGCCGCACTTCTGTGGCGCGACTGTTCTGCTAGTCTCCCTTCGGGGACATCCGGACTTCGGGCTGAATGTGCAAATGGGGGACGGCTGGTGTTTCTGCGCCGAGCCACGCACTTTATCAGGAGGAACCCCATGCCACGTCACTCACCCTTCTCGCAGCCGGGACGGCCCCTGAAGGGGCTTCGACGAGCTCCGCTTGTCGCCATCGTCGCATTGGCGATGGCCGCCGCTCTCTCCGGGTGCTCGGTCCTGTTCCCGTTCGCGGCGCTCAATGGTGGTGGCGACAAGCGCGGTTCGACAAGCGCACCCGAGGAGCAGCTGGACTGGGAGTCGTGCAACGAGGGGCTCATGCAGTGCGCAACGACTGACGTGCCGCTCGACTGGGACGATCCCGATGGGGAGCAGATCACACTCTCACTGATCAAGCGCGTCGCTGAGGGCGACAAGCTCGGCACGCTGTTCATCAGTCCTGATGGCCTGGGGGCATCGGGCGTCGACTACTATTCCGTGTCCCACCCGGGTGCCACGGGCATTGCGGTGAAGGAGCACTACGACGTCGTCGCATGGGACCCGCGCGGCGTAGGGTCTTCGACCGCGGTGGAGTGCCTCGATGCCGCCGGCATGGACGACTATCTCTACGGTGACGCCTCCGGGGGCGCGAAGCGCGGAAGCGATGCATGGATCGCAGCGGAGACCGAGCGGCAGCGGACGTTCGGTGCGGCCTGCGCGGAGAAGTCCGGTGATTTGCTCGGACACGTCGATACCGCATCGACGGTGCGCGATCTCGAACATCTGCGGGAGCTCGTCGGCGACGAGAAGCTGAACTTTCTCGGCGGCCTCTATGGCACCGGAATCGGGGCGAAGTACGCAGACGAGTTTCCTGATCGTGTCGGACGGATGGTGCTCGACACGGGACTTGACCCTTCGCTGACGCGTGACGAGTCAGATCTCGCCCAAGCGAAGGGCATCGAGGGCCTGCTGAGGGAGTATGTCGAGTCGTGCCTCGAGTCCCCCGAGTGTCCGCTGAGCGGGACACCTGATGAGGCCATGCGGCAGATTCGCGCCGTGCTCGACAAACTCGACGCAGCTCCGGGAAGGGGTTCCGACGGCCGCCCGGTGACCGCCTCGACCGCACTCACCGCGATCATCCTTACACTGAACAGCCGCGACACATGGCTGGCACCGGGATACCCGTTCGAAGGTGTGTCCGAGGGAAACTACGACAACATGCTCGAGTTTGCTGACTACGGCAACGGGCGTACGAACGGTGAGTACGCTTCGAACGACACCGAGGCGTTTACTGCGATCAGCTGTCTCGACATGCCTGCCGATGCCGATCCCGCGCATCTGCGCGAACAAGCCACGAAGATGGAGGCCGCCGCGCCGACGCTCGGACCGTACCTGGCGTACGGCGCTCTTACCTGCGCTTCCTGGCCTGAGCCGGCGTCCGGAGAGCCACAGGCGGTCTCAGGTGCTGGTGCCGCCCCGATCCTCGTCCTCAGCGCCACCGAGAGCCCGCTCTTCCCGTACGCCTGGTCCGAAGCGCTCGCAGGGCAGCTCGAAAGCGGCACACTCGTGAGTTATGAGGGAGCATGGGACACGGTCTACGGCCGGTCGCCGTGTGTCAACGTGGTCGTGGACGACTACTTCATGGAAGGAACGGTGCCCTCGTCGGATCCGCGCTGTTCGGAAGCGAAGGATCAGCAGCTTCGGGACGAGGGCTACGATGGGTCGTCCCGTTGGCCGCTCGAACTGAACTAGGCCGTGTGACGTCGAGGCCTCCGAGCGACCGCACTCCCGGTCTGCGAGGCCGACGATCTCCCGGGCCCCGGGCGGCAGCTGCCGCCCGGGGCCCGACTCGTTTCCGCGCGTGCGCGTAGGATCGAGAGCCATGGACGCAGAGGTCTTCGCCGGGATGCCGGTCCGCGAGCTCGAGCCCGCCCTCGATTGGTACGCCGCCTGCTTCGGGCGAGCAGCCGACGAGATCGTCGGGGACGAGGCGATGTGGCAGGTGGGTGCGAACACCTGGATATTCGTCACGCCCGACATTCGGCGGGCCGGCGGCGGCCTGATCACCTTGGGGGTCGGGAGCATCGCGCTGCACCTGTCGCGCTGGCGAGCGCTCGGGCTCGTGCATGAGCCGGTCGAGACCTACGGCAACGGAGTCCGCCACGTCACGATCATCGACCCGGACGGGAACAGCCTCTCCCTGGCTGAAGCCCCCGCACCGAGCTGAACGCCCCCGGTCGCGATCCGTGAGGGTCGCGCCGGGGGCGTTCGCGTGCGCGCGGCGGCGGTGCCGCGCTGCGGCCGCGGGGCCGGGTCAGGGAAGTCAGGACTCGAGTTCGTCTTCGAACTCGGCTCCGTCTTCGGCGAGCAACGCTTCGAGGAATGTCTGTAAATACTGCATAACGATTAGGCTACGCTTCGATAACGGTTTTGACCAGAGGCCGAGGTGAACACTCGGGGTCGATTCCGTGTCGGGGCGGAAACCCGTCGGGAATGCGGTCGGGTCGCGCGCCGCCCGAAGGTTCCACGCCTGACGCTCACCTGAGCGGGAACCGGTCGTCCTCCGAGTACCCGAAGAACTCCCGTTCGACCACGGCCCTGGCCCGGCGCGAGAGGGCGAACCAGCGCTCTTCCAACTCGGAGGTGAGCTCATCGGACAGATCGAGCACCCCGAGGATGCCCGCGAGATCGTTCCAGTCCGTGGGGAGCGAATCCGAGGCCCGCCCGGTCCAGAGCTTGAGCGCGGAGCGCACCTCGCTCGCGAACCGCCAGGAGTCCGACAGGTGATGCGCGTCCTCCACGTCGAGCAACTCGAACTCCGCAGCAGCATCGAGCGCCGCGAGGGTCGACACGGTGCGCAGGTCGGCATACCGTGCCCCGTGGCGCAGTTGCAGCAGCTGCACCAGCCACTCGACGTCGCTGATGCCGCCGGGGCCCAGTTTCAGGTGCCGCCGAGGATCCGCGCCGCGCGGCAACCGTTCGGCCTCCATACGCGCCTTGATCCTGCGCACCTCTCGCACGTCCTTCTCGCCGAACTCGGCCGGGTAGCGGATCTCGTCCGCGAGCGCGATGAAGTCCGCACCGAGCGCGCTGTCCCCCGCGACCGCGCGCGCCCGGAGCAGCGCCTGAGCCTCCCACGTGACCGACCAGCGCTCGTAGTAGGCGCGGTAGGCGTCGAGGCTGCGCACGAGCGGCCCGTTCTTCCCCTCCGGGCGCAGGTCGAAGTCGAGGTCGACGTGGAACCTCGGGTCCGAGACGAGCCTGCGGAGCTCGGACACGAGGCGGGTCGCCGCGCGGGACGCCCGATCCGCCGGCACGCCCTCGGGAGCTCGGAACACCGCCACGAGGTCGATGTCTGAGGCGAAGCCGAGCTCGCCGCCGCCGTAGCGCCCCATGCCGATGAGGGCGAGTTCGATGCCGCTCGCGGGGTCGGAACCGGTGGCCTCCACGAATCGGAGTGCACGAAGCAGACCGTCCAGCAGCGCGGTGTGCGCGGAGTCGAGGCCGCGCGACACCTCGGCTTCGCCGATGACGCCCGTGACCCGTCCCATCGCGAGGCGGAGCACCTCCCGACGATGCACGGTGCGAAGGGCCTTCGCGGCCGCTTCGATCCCGTCCCGTCGCGACGCGAGCGCACGCATCTCCTCGAGCAGCGCGGAGATCCCGATGGGGCGCAGCGAGTCGTCGCGCTCGAGCCAGGCGACCGCCTCGGGCACCGACTCGAGCAGCTCCGCGGTGAAGCGCGAGGTCGAGAGGACCCGCGTGAGGCGCTCCGCGGCCTCGCTGCCGTCGCGCAGCAGGCGGAGGTACCACGGAGACTCGCGGTTGGCCTCCGTGACCCTGCGGAAGGCGAGGAGGCCGAAATCGGGGTCGGTCCCGTCCGCGAGCCACTGCAGCAGCACGGGCATGATGTTGCGCAGGATCTTGGCGCGCCGGCTCGTGCCGCGCGAGAGGGCGGCGAGGTGCCGCATCGCCCCGTCGGGATCGCGGAAGCCGATGCTCACGAGGCGTGCGCGCGCCTCGTCGCTGCCGAGTACGAACTCCTCCTCGGGCAGCGCGGCGACGGCGCTGAGCAGCGGGGCGTAGAAGATCTTGAGGTGGAGCTCGCGCACTTCCAGCTTGATCCGCTCCCACGTGCGCCGCAGCTCTTCGCCGGTCTCGGCGAGGCGGCTGGCCCTGGCGAGGATCCGCAAGCCCTCGTCGTCGCGCGGCATGAGCGCGGTACGGCGCAGCTCGCGCAGCTGCAGCCGGTGCTCGAGCACGCGAAGCGCCCGATAGTCCGCGGCGAGCCGTTCGCCGTCGCTGCGGGCGATGTACCCGCCGGAGACGAGGGCATCGAGGGACTCGATCGTGCCACGCAGGTGGAGGCGCTCGTCGTACTGCCCGTGGACGAGCTGCAGCAGCTGCACGCTGAACTCGATGTCCCGCAGCCCGCCTGGGCCGAGCTTCAACTGCACCTCGAGCTCGTCCGCTGAGATGTGCTCGGTCACGCGTCGGCGCATGCGCTGCACCGAACCCACGAAATCCTCGCGCGACGACGACGCCCAGACGAGGTCTCGGGTGCGGCGCACGAACTCCTCCCCGAGCGCCAGGTCCCCCGCGAGCGGCCGCGCCTTCAGCAGCGCCTGGAACTCCCAGGCCTTGGCCCAGCGCTCGTAATAGGCGAGCATCGAGCCGAGCGTCCGCACCAGCGCACCGTTGCGCCCCTCCGGCCGGAGGTTCGCGTCGAGCTGCCACAGGGGCGGTTCGACGGCCGGGTCGTGGATCCCGCGCATCGTCTCACTCGCGAGCCTGGTCGCGATCCGGGTGAGCGCTTCTCCGTCGACCACGTCGTCGTCAGCCGACTCGGCGACGAACACGACGTCGACGTCGGAGACGACGTTGAGCTCCTCGGCTCCGCACTTGCCCATCGCGACCACGGCGAGCCGCACGGCAGCGAGGCGTCCGGCGGAGACCGCGGGGCCCGACCCGCCCGAGGCGAGCGTCGCCCTGGCGACCTCGAGGGAGGCCTCGATCGCGGCTCCGGCGAGCACCGACAGCGACTCCGACACGGCGTCGAACTGTGCGACGGCGCCGCCAGGCGCACTCAGGCCGGCGAGCAGGTCGTGGAGCATGAGCTCGGCCAGCAACTCGCGGTACCGGACGCGGAGGGCGTTCCAGCCCGCGTCGCCCGACCTGACGCCGAGTGCCGCCTGGTCCGCGGCGGCTTCCTCGGGCGGCGCCGCGATGGCGGCGCGGATCTCGGCGACCGCCTCGTCGCGTCCGATCACCCGTCCGCCCTCTGCGAGGATCTCGCCGAGCCGATCGGGGTGCCGCGCGAAGAAGTCGCCGAGCGCCGGAGAAGCGCCCACGAGGAGGCACAGGCGCTGGAGGCTGGTGTCGTCGAGCCGCTCCACGGCCCCGGGATGCAGGTCCGCGAAGTGGCGGAGGCGGACCAGCGCGGAGTCGGGGTCGGCGGCGAGCGCGAACGCGTCCAGGAGCGCGTCGACCGGGACGCCGACCCTGCCCGCGAGCGGGACGAGCTCGTCCCGCGCGTCGGTCAGATCCTGGAAGCCCGCGCGCGCGATGTCCGCGAGCCGCAGCGCGGGGCGATCCGCTGCCATCTCCGGGTTACACCGTGTCGAGCATCGAGGCGAGCTCGTACGGCGTCACCTGGTTGTGGTAATCGGCGACTTCGCGTCGCTTGTCGCGGATGAAGTAGGCGAACACCTGCTCCCCCAGCGTCTCGGCGACGAGCTCGGAGCGCTCCATCACGGCGAGCGCGTGGTCGAGGCTCGCCGGAAGCGGGTCGAAGCCCATCGCGCGCCGTTCGCCGTCGCTGAGCGCCCAGACGTTGTTCTCGGCCTCGGGCGGCAGCTCGTATTCCTCGCGGATCCCGCGGAGCCCCGCCGCCAGCAGCACCGAGTAGCCGAGGTAGGGGTTCACGGCACTGTCGATCCCGCGGTACTCGACGCGGGCCGCCCCGCCCTTACCGGGCTTGTACATCGGCACGCGCACGAGAGCCGAGCGGTTGTTGTGCCCCCAGCTGACGAACGAGGGCGCTTCGTCGCCGCCCCAGATGCGCTTATAGGAGTTGATGTACTGATTCGTGACCGCCGAGATCTCCGGTGCGTGGCGCAGCAGGCCGGCGACGAAGCGCCGGCCGGTCTGCGACAGCTGGTACTCGGCGGCGGGGTCGTAGAAGGCGTTGGCGTCGCCCTCGAAGAGCGAAAGATGCGTGTGCATCCCCGAGCCGGGTTGCCCCGCGAGCGGCTTGGGCATGAAGGTCGCGTGCACGCCCTGCGCGATGGCGACCTCCTTGACCACGGAGCGGAACGTCATGATGTTGTCCGCGGTCGTGAGCGCGTCGGCGTACCGCAGGTCGATCTCGTTCTGGCCGGGGCCGGCCTCGTGATGGCTGAACTCCACCGAGATGCCGAGGTCCTCGAGCATGGCCACGCTCTCGCGCCGGAAGTCGTGCGCCGTGCCGCCCGGCACGTTGTCGAAGTAGCCGGCCCGGTCGACCGGGACCGGGCCATCGGGCCCGAACTCCTTCGACTTCAGCAGGTAGAACTCGATCTCGGGGTGCGTGTAGAACGTGAACCCGAGTTCGGCTGCGTGCGCGAGCGTGCGCTTGAGCACGTTGCGCGGATCGGAGACCGCCGGTTCGCCGTTCGGCGTCCTGATGTCGCAGAACATGCGCGCCGTGGGCGCGGACTGGCTGCGCCACGGGAGCAGCTGGAACGTCGACGGGTCGGGCACGGCGAGGAGGTCGGACTCGTACGCGCGGGTGAGGCCCTCGATCGCCGACCCGTCGAACCCGATGCCCTCACTGAACGCGCCCTCGACCTCGGCCGGGGCGAGCGAGACCGACTTCAGGGTCCCCGACACGTCCGAGAACCAGAGTCGGACGAACTTGACCCCGCGCTCCTCGATGGTGCGAAGTACGAAATCACGCTGTTTGCTCACGCCTGCTCCGTCCGTTCGGGGCCATCCGGCCGCTCGACTGCTTCAGACTATCGCGCGCGACCGGTGTTCCGGCGTGCGGTCGCCGGTCGCCGCGAGCGCTCCGCCCGCTCGCACCCCGCGCGCGGGGTGTGTCAGTCCTCCGCCGCGTCCTCCTCTGCCCAGCGCTTGGCGCGCTCGGCGACGATCTCGTTCGCGCGGGCGGCTTCGTCGCGGCTCGCGAACGGGCCGATGCGATCCACGGAGAGGGACTGCGGCCCCTCCTCGACCTCGCCCGTGCGGGTGTTGAACCAGTAGGTGTGCTCGGGATCCTCGATCCCCCAGTCCTGCTTGCTCATCGCGGTGCTCCTCTCGGCGCTCGGGGCGGGCGATGCGTCCCGCTCGCTTCTAGACTAGGGCCATGCCTTTCGACGCACACGGACATCTCATCCCAGGTACATCGCCGTCGCTCCGGACGGTCCCGGCGGAGATCGTGCGGCCGCCCTACGTCGGGCTCGAAGTGCCGCCGCCCTATTCCGGCGACAACACGTACGCGGAGGGCGAGATCGCGAAGATCCGCGCCGCGGGCAGGATCGCATCGCGCGCGCTCGACGCCGTCGGCGATGCCGTGCGCGCCGGGATCACGACGGCGGAACTCGACCGCATCGCCCACGAGTACGTCGTGTCGCATGGCGCCTACCCGTCGACGCTCGGCTACCGCGGCTACCGCGCGTCGAGCTGCACCTCGGTCAACGAGGTCATCTGCCACGGGATCCCCGACGACACGGTGCTGCGGGAGGGGGACATCGTGAACGTCGACGTCACCGCCTACCTCGATGGGTACCACGGGGACACCAACCGCACGTTCCGGGTGGGGGCGGTCTCGGAGGAGGTCGACCAGCTCGTCGAGCGGACGCACGAGGCGATGATGCGCGGGATCCGCGCGGCGCGTCCCGGACGGCAGGTCAACGTCATCGGTCGGGTCATCGAGACCTACGCGAAGCGATTCGGCTACGGAGTCGTGCGCGACTTCACCGGACACGGGGTCGGCTCGTCGTTCCATTCGGGCCTTATCATCCCCCACTACGACTCGGCGCCGAGCTACGCCGACGTGATCGTGCCGGGGATGGTGTTCACGGTCGAGCCGATGCTGACGCTGGGGACGCACGAGTGGGACCAGTGGGCCGACGGCTGGACGGTCACGACGCGCGACAAGAGCATCACCGCCCAGTTCGAGCACACCGTCGTGATCCGCGAGGACGGCTTCGAGCTGCTCACCGTCTCGGAGTAGCGGAGCGCCGCGGCCGGCCCCGGCCCGCGCGATCCGGTGAAACTCCGCGGTGGCGTTCGCGCGCCGCCGCCGGGGATGATGTGATGGGTCCATGCCCGACATCGACACCGCCCAGACCGTGCTCGCGCTCCGCGGGCTCACCAAACGATTCGGCCCGCGCGTCGCGGTCGACGACCTCGCCCTCGAGGTGCCGCGCGGCGCCATGCTCGGTCTGCTGGGGCCGAACGGCGCGGGCAAGACCACGACGCTCGCCATGACCACCGGACTGCTGCGCCCCGACGCGGGTACGGCGACCGTGCTCGGTGCGGACGTCTGGTCGGACCCGGCCGCGGCGAAGGCGCTGATGGGAGTCCTGCCCGACGGCATCCGGATGTTCGATCGGCTCACCGGGCCCGAGCTGCTGCGCTACACGGGGCTCCTGCGCGGGATGAGCGAGGCGGAGACGGTCGCACGCGCGGCCGAGCTCCTCGACGCGCTCGGGCTCGCCGATGCGGCCGGCACGCTGGTCGTCGACTACTCCGCGGGCATGCGCAAGAAGATCGGGTTGGCGTGCGCGCTGATCCACGCACCGCGACTGCTGATCCTCGACGAGCCGCTCGAGGCCGTCGATCCGGTCTCGGGCGAGACGATCCGGCAGATCCTCCGCGCGTACGTGGCCGGCGGCGGCACGGTCGTGCTGTCGAGCCACGTGATGGAGCTCGTCGAGTCGCTCTGCGACCGGGTCGCGATCGTCGCCGAGGGCCGGCTGCTCGCGCACGGTTCGCTCGACGAGGTGCGCGCGGGCGAGAGCCTGCAGCACCGCTTCCTGAGCCTCGTCGGATCGCACGACCTCGGAGAGGAGACGCTGTCGTGGTTGCGCTCCTCGTAGGACTCAAGTGGCGGCAGCTCGGACATCAGCTGACGCGCAACCCGTGGATGCTCGTGGCGCTCGTGCTGAGCGCGCTCACCGCCACGGGCCTGCTGCTCACGCTCGTGCTCGGCCTCGTGGCACTGCGCCTCGCGGCACCCGAAACCGCGGCGTCGCTCCTCGTGATCGCAGGATCCGCGATCGTCTGCGGATGGTGGATCGGCGCCGTCATCGTCGGAGCCGACGACACGCTCGCACCCGAGCGGTTCGCGCTGCTCCCGGTCAGCGCCAAGCGCCTGCTGCCCGGGTTGGTCATCGCAGGAGGAACCACGATCGGCGGCATCGGCACCGCGATCGCGCTGCTCGCCATGCTCGTCGGATGGTCCGCCGATCCCCTCGCGCTCGTGTCGGCCGTGCTGCTCGTCCCGCTCGCGCTCGCGACCTGCGTGCTCGGTGCGCGGACCGTCGAGGGCCTGCTCTCGGGGTGGCTCGCGCGTCGGCGCACGCGCGACCTCGTCGTCACGTTCGGCGTGCTCGCAGTCGCGTGCTCGGGCCTGCTGCTCAACCTGCTGGTCTCGGCGCTCTCCTCGCTGGGGTCGCCCGGCGCGATGGTCGACACCGTCGCAGGCGTGCTCGCCTGGACGCCCCTTGGCGCGGTGTTCGGCGTGCCCGCCGGTTTCGCCGCGGGTGACCCCGCCATCGCGCTGCTGCGCCTCGTCGTGGCCGTCGCTACGGTGGTCGTGCTGTGGGTCGCGTCGGAGCGATCGCTCGCTACCCGCCTCGTGGCGCCGGTCGTGCGGAGCGGCGGTGGCCGCGTCGGCTCGGGCGCACTGCTCGACCGCCTGCTGCCCGGGACCGCGGCGGGCGCGATCGCGGCCAGATCGCTGCGCTACACGCGCCGCGACCCCCGGCACCTCGTGAACGCGGTGATGCTGCTGCTCCTTCCGGCCGTGATGCTCGGGGTGTTCGCCATGAACGGACCGATGGAGGCTGAGTCGGTGCCCGCCGCGCTCGTGCTGATCCCCGCCATCAACGCGCTGCTCGTGAGCACGGTCGTGCAGATGGGCCTCGCGTACGACAACGACGCGATCGCCCTGCACGTGCTCACGGGCGTGCGCGGGCGCGACGACCGGCTGGGCCGCCTGATCGGCGCCATCGTGTACGCGCTGCCGATCACGGTGCTCCTCAGCGTCCTCGCGTGCGCGTTCGTCGGCCGCTGGTCGCTGCTCCCCGCGAGCCTCGGGGCATCGGTGGGGCTCGTGCTCGTCGCCTCGGGTGCCGGGGCGCTCGTCGGCGCGTTCCTGCCCGGCCGGGCGCCCGCGCCGGGAGCGAACCCGCTCGGAAAGGGCTCCTCGGGAGGGGTGCAGTCCATGCTCGCGCTGCTCATCATGCTCCCCGTGACGGCGGTGATCGGCGCTCCGGCGCTCGGGCTCGCGATCGCCGCGCTCTGGACGCCGGTGCTGGGGTGGGCGAGCCTCGCGTGCGCGCTCGTGTTCGGCGTCGTGGCGATCTGGGCGGGCTCGGTGCTCGGCGGCAGGATCCTCGACCGCCGCTGGCCCGAGGTGCTCGCGGAGGTCTCGAGCGAGTCGTGACGCCGGTGCGGGCCGCTCAGCGGGACCTCCCGCACGCCCGCGGACGCCTCGCGGAGAAGCTCCCGAACGCACGAGTGGCCCCGTCCGCCGCATGATCATGCGGTGGACGGGGCCACTCGGGGAATGGGCCGAATCATACGCCGGGTTCTGTCCCTCCGTGCGGAGGCGACGGTCATCTCTCTCGGGGCACTGTTGCCAGTACCCTCTAGCGGCCTACCCGAGCACTCGGCGAGGCGCGTCGGCATGCTCTGTCTGGCCTTGCTCCGAACGAGGTTTGCCTAGCCGCCCGTGTCACCACGGACGCTGGTGGGCTCTTACCCCACCCTTTCACCCGTGCCGCTCGGCTCGCGCCGTGCGGTCGGTCTGCTCTCTGTTGCACTTTCTCGCGGGTTGCCCCGGGTGGGCGTTACCCACCGTTCTCCCCTGCGGAGCCCGGACGTTCCTCGGCGCGTGTGCCGAAGCACCGCGACGCGACCGTCTCATCGACCCATTCCGCGACCCAGTCTAGTCCTCTTCGACGCGGACGAGGATCGCACCGGTCCCCGGGCAGAAGACGAGCTCGTCGGGCGCCGCCGAGCGCAGGTCGCTGAGCTCGGCGGGCGTGAGGGCCATGTTGCTCGCCTCGGAGACGTTGCCGCGCAGCCGCGCAGCCCCGATCCCGATGCGGCCGCGGAGCTCCTCGTAGAGTTCGACGAGGTCGCGCTGGATCTCGGCGGAGACGCCGCCGCGCTCCTCGGCGTGCGACGCGATCTCGCGATCGAGCGAGCGCTCGGCGTCGTCGATGCGCGACTGGATCTCGGCGCGTCGCGCGTCGACGCCCGCGAGCACGCGAGACGCCTCGTCGAACTCGGCCTGCGCCCGTTCCTGGATCTCCATGATCTCGAGCTCGCGGTCCTCGAGCTCGGACTTGCGCCGGGTGAGCGTGTCGAGCTCGGCCTGCAGGGCCTGGGCCTCCTTGCCCGAGGTGCTCACGGCGAGCAGGTCCTCGTCGCGCTTGCGGCGCTGCTGCACGAGCGCGACGTCGGACTCGACGCGCTCGAGCTCGGCGTTCTGCGTGTCGAGCTCGCGCTGCGCCCGCATGAAGCGGTCCCTGGCCTCGGCGGACACGCCCGAGAGCCCCTCGAGCTCACCGCGCTCGGGAAGGGTCTTGCGCTTGCGCCTGAGGCGTGCGAGGTCGTTGTCGAGCTGCTGCAGATCGAGCAGCAGTCGCTGCTGGCGTGGGCTGGCCTTCATGGGATCAAGACTAGCGTTCCGCGTGCGGCTTCCGCGCCGTATCCGAGTCCGGGTCAGCCGTGGACGACGAAGTCCCACGGGTCGGTACGGATCCGGCTCACGCGGAACTCGACCCCGGGCAGCGCAGCGGCCAGCCGCTCGGCGGCGCCGTCGAGCCACAGGGATTCGGAGGCCCAGTGCGCGACGTCGACGAGGGCCGGCCCGCCGACCGCCGCGGAGAGCTCGAGCGACTCCTGCGCGGGGTGGTGCCTGAGGTCGGACGTGAGGTACACGTCGGAGGCCCGGACGGCCGGGTGGTCGAGCAGGCTGTCGCCCGCACCGCCGAGCAGGGCCACGCGGCGCACGACCCGGTCGGGATCCCCGGCCACCCGGACGCCGCTCGCCGTATCGGGGAGGATCGCCGCGACCCGCGCGGCGAACGTCCGCAGCGCGACGGGGGCGTCGAGCGCCCCGACCCGACCGATTCCCGATGCGGGGTCCGCGGCGAGGGGAACGATCGGGGCGGCTCCCGCGAGGCCGAGGCGCCGCGCGATCACATCGGAGACCCCGCCCTCGGGCTGGTCGGCATTGGTGTGCGCGGCGAGGAGCGCGCAGTCGGCGCGGATGAGCCGCGCGAGGAGGGCGCCCTTCGCGGTGTCCTCGGCGACCGTGTGGATGCCGCGCAGGAGCAGCGGATGGTGCGTGAGGAGCGCGTCGGCGCCCCAGGCCACGGCCTCGTCGACGGTGCCCGCGACGGCGTCGACCGCGAGGAGCACGCGTCGGAGCGGGGCGTAGTCGCGACCCGAGACGAGTCCGACCCGATCCCAGCTCTCCGCGGTCGATGCCGGCCAGAACGCCTCGGCCGTGCGGCGGAGATCCGCGAGCGTGCTCGAGGAGCCGGGGGACGTCGAACGGGTTCCGGAAGCCATGCGTCGAGGCTACCGGAACCCGCCCGCCTCCGGCGCTCGGGCTACCGCCTGAGCAGCTTCCGAGCGATGACGTTGCCGAGCAGCTGGACCAGCTGGACGATGAGGATGATGACGAGCACGGCGGTCCAGGTGATCCAGGGGTTGAACTGGCGGTACCCGTACTGCAGCGCCAGGTTGCCGAGGCCTCCGCCGCCGATGACGCCGGCCATCGCGGTCATGTCGACGACCGCGATGAACGCGAAGGTGTACCCGAGCACCAGCGGCCCGAGGCCCTCGGGGATGAGCACGGTGACGATCGTGCGGAACGGCCCGGCACCCATGGCGCGCGCGGCTTCGATGACCCCGGGCGGCACCGTGAGCAGATTCTGCTCGACGAGTCTCGCGATCCCGAAGGTCGCCGCGAAGGCCAGCACGAAGATCAGGAAGCGGTCTCCGATGCCCGTGCCGACGACCAGCCGGCCGAGCGGCTGGATGGCCGCGAGCAGGATCACGAACGGGATCGGCCGGAAGAAGTTCACGAGCAGGTTCAGGACGAGGAACACCGGGCGGTTCTGCAGGATCCCGCCTTGACGGGTCACCGTGAGCGCCGTCCCGATGATGAGCCCCAGGACGCCGCCGATCGCCATCGCGACGAGGACATAGAGCAGCGTCTCGAATGTGGCCTCGAGGAACTGGCCGCTCTCGAAGAGGCCGATGAGCTTGTCCATCAGGCGAGCACCTCCAGGTCAGTCTGCTGCGCGAGGGCCGCGATCGCGTGCTCCACGCGCAGGTCGTCGCCGATGAGTTCGAGGGTGAGCTTGCCGAAGCTGCGCCCGCCGACGTCCGTGACGCCACCGTGCACGATGCTCACGCCGACGCCGCGCTCGGCGAGCGTCTGGAAGACGACGGGCTGGTCCACGTCGCCGTCTCGGAAGGTGAGGGTCACGAGCTTGCCGAGGTGGCGCCTGCGCAGTTCCTCGAGGTGGGCCGCCTCGGGCTCCGTCGGCAGTGCGGTCGCGACGAAGCGCCGCGTGGTCTCGGTCTTCGGGCTCGAGAACACCTCGAACACGTTCCCCTGTTCGACGGCCCGGCCGCCCTCCATCACCGTGACGCGGTGCGCGATCTCCCGCACCACCTCCATCTCGTGCGTGATGAGGATGATGGTGATCCCGAACTCGGCGTTGACGCGCTGCAGCAGCGCGAGCACTTCCTGCGACGTCTGAGGATCCAGGGCGCTCGTGGCCTCGTCGGCGAGGAGGACGCCGGGGTTCGTCGCGAGCGCCCTGGCGATGCCGACGCGCTGCTTCTGGCCGCCCGAGAGCTGGTCGGTGTAGGCACCGGCCTTGTCGGAGAGCCCGACGAAGTCGAGCAGCTCGGCGACGCGGCCGGCGCGTTCCGCGGCGGGCACCCCCGCGACGACGAGCGGGTACTCGACGTTCTTGGCGACCTTCTTCGAGTGGAAGAGGTTGAACTGCTGGAAGATCATGCCGATCCCGCCGCGCGCGACGCGCAGCTTCGCCTCGGGCATCGTCGTGATCTCGTCGTCCCCGACGAGGATGCTGCCCGACGTCGCGCGCTCGAGCCCGTTCACGAGTCGCAGCAGCGTGCTCTTGCCCGCTCCCGAGTACCCGATGATCGCGTGGATCTCGCCCGAGGCCACGTCGATGGAGACGTCGTCGACCGCGACCACGGGTGCGGCGTCCCTGCCGCGACCGGGGTATCGCTTCGATACGTCGGTGATCTTGACGCGCGTCATCGGCGTCCCCTCCTCGGTAGTGACAGATCGGGGCGTCCGGTACACACCGAACGCCCCGATCCTATGGGTTCCCGTCGAGTCCGACGGGTCAGCCGTTGCCCTTGATCTGGTCGTGGGCGTCGGTGAGGATCTCCTGGAGCTCCGATACCGGGGTCTGCAGCAGGATCGCGCTGCCGCCCGAGTTCTCGAGCACGCCCGCCTGCACCTCCTCGTTCGTCTGGTAGATCTCGACGAGCTTCTGGTAGGTCTTGTTGTCCTTGTCGGCGGCCTTCGCGGCGAAGATGTTGATGAAGTACTTCGCGCCCTCGTCCTCGGGATCGTCCTGGTACAGGGCCTCATCGAACTTCAGACCGGCGTCGGTCACGAAGTCGTTGTTGACCACTGCGGCGTCGACATCGGCGAGCGAGGTGGCCGTGAAGGAGGCGTCCATCTCGGTGACCTTGACCTTCGACGCGGCCTCGTCGATCTCGGCCGGCGTCGAGAACAGCGTGCCGCCGTCGGTGAGGGTGATGAGCTTCGCGGCCTGCAGCACGTTGAGCGCACGGGCGCGGTTCGACGGATCGGAGGGAACGGCGACCTCGCCGCCCTTCGGGATGTCGGCGAGGTCCTGGTGCTTCGTGGAGAAGATGCCGAGCGGGTAGATCGCGGTCGCGCCGATGGCGACGAGGTCGTCGTCGTTCGCGACGTTGTAGTCAGCGAGGTACTGGATGTGCTGGAACTGGTTGAGGTCCAGCTCGCCCTCGGACAGCGCCGGGTTGGGCTGGTTGTAGTCGGTGAAGTCGACGAGCTCGACCGTGATGCCCTCGGCGGCAGCCGCCTCGGTGAACGTCTCCCAGTACGGATCGCTGGCGCCGACGACGCCGATCTTGACGGTCTCGGCCGCGCCGGACTCGCCCGAGCCCTGGGCGTCTCCGCCGCTCGCGGAGCAGCCGACGAGCGCGCCGGCCAGTGCGAGCGCCGTCACCGATGCGGCGAGCACGCCGCGCTTCCTGATCGCCATGGTGTTCCTCATTCGTTCGAGAGTGGGGGAAGGACCGCGGAACGGCTCCGCGGTCGACGGGATCCAGCTTGCGGCACGCCCGTGCGCCTGCGAAATCTCCGTGTCATAGAGCGTCATGCGCATGGGATACTGGAACCAGACGCATTTCCGTCCCCGGCGGGCAGGCCGAGACCCCTTCGACGTCCTTGAAAGGAATCACCCGTTCACATGAACCAGCGTGCTGATGCTCACCTCGAAGCTTGGAAGGCGAAGCAGGAACTCGCAGAGCGGATGATTCCGCTGATCGGCCAGCTCTACCGCGACCACGACGTGGTCATGTCGGTGCACGGGCGCAGCCTCGTGGGCCGCTCCCCCATCGATATCATCCGGGCGCACAGCTACGCCCGCAAGATCGACGAGGTCGAACTGCCGCTCGAGGACACCTCCGCGATCGTCGAGGCGCTCGCGCAGATCCAGCCCGGTCCCGTCTCGGTCGATCTGGCGATCCTCGCGAACGGCTTCCGCGCTTCGGGCTCCGACGACCTCGAGGGCTACCTCCGCGAGACCCTGGCTCCGGCGCTCGACGCCGCCCCGGGAACGGGCACCGACGTCGTGCTCTACGGCTTCGGCCGCATCGGCCGCCTGCTCGCGCGCATCATCATCGATCACTCGGGCTCGGGCAACGGCCTGAACCTGCGCGCGGTCGTCGTGCGCAAGGGCGCCGAGAACGACCTCGTCAAGCGCGCGAACCTGCTGCGCCGCGACTCGGTCCACGGTCCCTTCAACGGCACGATCAAGGTGCTCGAGGAGGAGAACGCGATCCTCGCCAACGGCGTGCGGATCCAGTTCATCTACTCCAACGACCCCTCGACGGTCGACTACACCGAGTACGGCATCGAGAACGCGATCCTGGTCGACAACACCGGCCGCTGGCGCGATGCCGATGGGCTCGGCCAGCACCTCGCCCGCCCGGGCATCGCCCGCGTGCTGCTCACCGCTCCGGGCAAGGGCGACATGCTCAACGTGGTCTTCGGCGTGAACAGCGACAAGATCACCGACGCGCACGAGATCATCAGCGCCGCGTCGTGCACGACGAACGCGATCACACCCGTGCTCAAGGTGCTCAACGACCGCTTCGGCGTCAAGCGCGGTCACGTCGAGACGGTGCACTCCTACACCAACGACCAGAACCTCATCGACAACTTCCACAAGGGCGATCGCCGCGGCCGCTCGGCGGCGCTCAACATGGTGCTGACCGAGACGGGCGCTGCGAAGGCCGTCTCGAAGGCGCTGCCCGAGTTCGAGGGCAAGCTGACCGGCAACGCGATCCGCGTTCCCACGCCCGACGTCTCGATGGCCGTGCTGAATCTGCAGCTCGAGCAGGAGACGACCGCCGAGGAGGTGAACGCCCTGCTCGAGCAGGTGTCGCTCACCGGTGCGTTGCGCACGCAGATCGACTACGTCGAGTCCCCCGAGATCGTCTCGACCGACTTCGTCGGTTCGAACCGCGCTGGCGTCGTCGACGGCCTCGCCACGATCGTGACCGGCGACAGCGCGATGGTCTACGTGTGGTACGACAACGAGTACGGCTACAGCTGCCAGGTGGTGCGCATCATCGAGCAGCTCGCAGGCAGCCACCCCACGCACCTCCCGGCGCTGGAGGCCTGAGCACCGGGTCGCCCTGCTCGCCCAGACTGAACATCACGAGGAGAAAGGAACCGGAAATGTCCGAGAAGTATCTCATTGGGGTAGACGGATCCGAGCAGAGCAGGGTGGCCCTGGCCTGGGGCCTCGCGCGCGCGACCGCGCGCGGGGCGTCCGTGCAGCTGGTCCACGTCGCCGACGATTCGTTCCTGTCCGAGAGCGTGGCATTCCTCTCCGAAGCGCAGCGCGCTTCGGAGCAGATGCTGGAGGCCGAGACGGCCTACGCGCGGTCCCTCGGATTCGCGGGACCGCTCGAGGGCGTCGCCGTCGTCGGGCACCCCATCGCCGAACTCGAGGAGGCGTCCAAGCGCGCCGACCTCGTGATCCTCGGTGCGCACGGAGGCAGTCGGTTCGCCGGCTCGTTCTTCGGCACGCGCGCTGTCAAGGTCGCGGCCGCCGCGCACTGCCCGGTCGCCGTCATCCCGAAGTCGGCGTCAGAACCCGGTACGGGCGTCGTCGTCGGCATCGACGGGTCGGACGCCTCCCGCCGCGCGATCGCGTACGCGGCCGAGGAGGCCTCCCGCCGCGAAGTGCCGCTCGTAGCGGTCTACGCCTGGATGCCGCCGCTCACCCCGGGCCTGGAGTACCTGTGGAGCGAGGAGCTGGTCGAGTCCCAGCGCACCGCTGCCGAGGAAGCGATCGCCATCGGGACGGCGGGGCTGGCCTCCCGCTACCCGGACCTCGAGGTCCGTCGCGAGATCCTGCAGTCGCCCCCGGTCGCCGCGCTCGTGCAGGCCGCCGAGGGTGCCGAACTGCTCGTCGTCGGCAGCCGCGGTCGCGGCGGGATCTCCCGCCTGCTGCTCGGCTCGGTGAGCCACGGCGTGCTGCAGGCGCTGCCCTGCCCGGTCATCGTCACGAGGGCCTGAGGGCACGCGATGGGCGGGGCGCGGGTCGAACGCATCGTCACCAGTGGGCTGCTCGGCGCCGGCCGGCCGGGGTATCCGGCCGGCGGCGTCCCGATCGAGAACAACGTCTGGCTGCTGGGAGACGATGAGCAGGTGCTCGTCATCGATGCGTCTCACGACGCATCCGCGATCGCAGATGCCGTCGGCGATCGCGAACCGCTCGGGATCCTGCTCACCCACGGGCACGAGGACCACGTGAACGCCGCGGTCGAACTCGCGCGCCGCCTCGACTCCCACCTCTACCTCCATCCCGCAGACCTCGGCATCTGGGAGGAGACCCATCGCGAAGCCGTCCCCGACTTCGAACTCGCCGATGGGGCAGCGTTCCTGGCTGCCGGCGTCGAGGTCGTGACGCTGCACACTCCGGGGCACACGCCCGGGTCGGTCTGCTTCGCGGTCCCCGCGCTCGATACCGTGTTCACGGGCGACACGCTCTTCCAGGGCGGGCCGGGCGCGACGCGCTGGGACTACTCGAGCTTCCCGCAGATCGTGGAGTCGATCCGCACGCGGCTGTTCTCCCTGCCGACCGAGACGGCGGCCCTGCCGGGGCACGGCGATGGGACGTCCATCGGCACCGAGCTGCCCGGGCTCGACGCCTGGTTGGCGCGTGGGTGGTGACGAGCACGCCCCGGGCCGCCGGACCGGGTTCGAGGCCGTCGCTCGTCACCGCACTGGCGCGCGGGCCGGTCGCACTCGACGGCGGCCTCGGCACGCGCCTCGATGCGCGCGGCAACGACGTGACCGGCGCGCTGTGGTCGGCCGAGATCCTCCGCGGCGACCCGGGCGAGGTGCGTGCCGCCCACGCCGACTTCTTCGCCGCCGGCGCCGAGGCCGCCATCACCTCCTCCTATCAGGTGAGTCACGAGGGCTTCGCGCGGGCGGGCGTCTCGGCCGGAACGGTCGATGACCTGCTCGTGCGCAGCGTCGAGCTCGCGCGCGAAGCGGCGACCGACTCGCTCCGAGGGGAGCGCTCGTTCGTGCTCGCGTCGATCGGGCCGTTCGGCGCGTCGCTCGGAGACGGCAGCGAGTACACCGGCGCGTACGGCGAGTTCGCTGAGGTGAGCGCGCTCCGCGCGTGGCACGCGCGCCGGCTCCGCGTGCTCGCAGACGCCCGGCCCGACGCGCTCCTCGCGGAGACGATCCCGCTGCTCGCCGAGGCCGAGGCGGTCTGCGCCGAGGCCGAGGGGCTCGGCGTGCCGCTGCTGCTGAGCTTCACGGTGGCCGACGGCCGGCTGCGCTCGGGCGAGTCGATCGCCGATGCGGCGCGCCTCGCCGCGCGAGCCCAGGGAGCGGTCGCGGTCGGCGTGAACTGCGCGAGCGCCGACGACGCGACCGCGGCGCTGCGGATCATGGCCGGCGTCTGCGACCTGCCGCTCATGATCTACCCGAACAGCGGCGAGGTGTGGGACGCGAGCGCGCGCAGCTGGACCGGCACCGCACGGCCGCTCGCGGAGTACGTCGACGAGTGGATCGCCCTCGGCGCGCGCCTGATCGGAGGCTGCTGCCGCGTCGACGCCGGCGAGGTCCGCGAGATCTCGGACCGTGTCGCCCGCGTTGCGGCGCACGCGGCGTCCGCTACTCCGTAGCGATGTTGATGGTCGCCCGCTCGATCGCCCCCGACTCCGAGGAGTACTTCTCGAGGATGTCGAGGTAGGTGCCGTCGTCGATGAGGCGCTGCAGCGCCTCGCGCACGGGCTCGGCGATCTCTCCGTCGCGGGGCACGGGGAACCCGTACGGCGCCGAGTCGAACATGTCGCCGACCACCTCGATCCGCCCGTCGAGTGCGACGACCGCGTCGATGGTCACCGGCGAGTCCGCGGAGAATGCGTCCGCGCGACCGTCGAGCACGGCCTGAGTGACCTCGGGCTGCCCGGTGAAGGGCAGGATCTCGATCGCGCGCTCCCCCGCCGCCTCGCAGTCCGCACTGCGCTTCGGCAGCTCGTCGAGCTGCTGGGTGCCGCCGGTCATCGCGGCGATCGTCAGGCCGCACGCGTGCTCGGGGTCGACCGTGCTGCCCGCCGGCCCGGCCCAGAGCGTGCCGGCCTCGTAGTAGTTGACGAAGTCGACGACCTGCTGCCGCTCGCGAGTGTCGGTGAACGATCCGACGCCGAGATCGATCGAGCCGCCCTGGATCCGCGGGAGGATATTGTCGAAGAGCAGGAGCTCGTACTCCACGTCGAGACCCAGCTCGTCGGCGATCGCCTCCACGAGCTCGACGGCCCACCCGGTCGGACGCCCGTCGTCGGTCTTGAACTCGTTCGGCGGATAGTCCGTGATCGTGCCGACGTTCAGCACGCCCGATGCCTCGATCTCGGCCCAGCTGCGCGCTGCGCCGCCCTGCGTCGCGGTGGTTCCTGCGGCATCCGCCGCGGCATCCGGCGCGTCGGCGTTCGTGCAGCCGGACACGAGAAGCGCTGCGGCCGCGACGATCGCGGGGATCAGGAAACGGAAACTGCGGCGGGTCATGGAGCTCCTGGGGTTCGTGCCGGGGTGCGTCGCCGCGCGTCGTCCGGCTGCCCAAGGCGCGCTGCGCTCGGCCAGTATGCCCGCCCTTGAGACGTGCGCCTGGCCGCATTACCTTCCGTGACAGCAGTGGCCGGCGCCGTGCCTGCTGCATCTCAGATGGCTGCCGCGAACGTGCCGCCGAGCGATATCCTGGTCCGATGCCTCCGCTCAGCCCCCTCCGCAGGAACATCGCCCTGTTCGCCCTCGCACTCGGCGGCTTCGGGATCGGGGTCACCGAATTCGCGACGATGGGTCTGCTGCCCGACATCGCCCGCGATCTCCTGCCGGGATTCGAAGCGGCACCCGACGTCGGCATCGCCCGCGCCGGTGCGCTCATCACCGCGTACGCCCTCGGTGTGGTCGTCGGAGCTCCGACCTTCGCCGTGCTGGCGGCGCGCATGTCGCAGACGAAGCTCGCGTTCTGGCTGCTCGGACTCTTCATCGTCGGCACCGTCGCCTCGGCATGCATGCCCAGCTTCGGCAGTCTCGCCGCGTTCCGGTTCATCGCTGCGCTTCCGCACGGTGCGTACTTCGGCGTCGCCTCGTTGCTCGCCGCGCGCATCATGGGACCGGGGAAGCAGGGACGCGGCGTCGCGCTCGCGCTCTCGGGCCTCACCGTCGCGAACGTGGTCGGCGTGCCGCTCGCGACATGGCTCGGGCAGGTCGCCGGTTGGCGCGCCGCCTACGCCCTCGTGGCGGGCATCTTCGCCGTGACGCTCCTCCTGGCGCTCGTCTTCCTCCCCCGCTACCCGGGCAACCCGGAGCGCAGCCCGCTCAAGGAGCTCTCGGCGCTCGCCAACTTCCGCACGTGGCTCATGATCGCCGTCGGCTCGATCGGATTCGGCGGGTTCTTCGCGGTCTACTCCTACATCGCCGAGGTCACGACGCGGGAGACCGGCCTCGCCGAGTCGACGGTGCCGTGGGTGCTCGCATGCCTGGGATTGGGTATGACCCTCGGCAACCTGATCGGCGGATGGGCCACCGACGTGGACGCCGTGAAGACCATCACCATCGGGTTCTCGGGCTTCATCCTGTCGCTCGTGGCGTACTCGATGTTCGCATGGCATCCGATCGGTCTGATCGCGAGCGTGTTCATGCTCGGCATCACCTCTTCGGCACTCATCCCGTCGATCCAGGCGCGACTCATCCGCATCTCCGACAAGGCGGCCCTGCTCGGGGCGGCGGTCAATCACGCGGCGTTCAACGTGGGCAACAGCCTCGGCGCGTGGCTCGGAGGACTGGTCATCGCCGGGGGCTTCGGATACCTCGCCCCGGGCTGGGTCGGCGCCGGTCTCGGCGTCCTGGGCCTCCTGCTCGCACTCGTCAGCGTGTGGGTCCAGCGACGCGATCGTGCGCGGAGCATCGACACCGTCGGGATCCCGATCCGAGGGTTCTCGCTCGACGACTGACGGACGGGTGGATCCTGCGACTCGCTCCGCTCGCGCAGGATGACGGGGCAGCGACCCCCCGGCCGGTGTCAGGCCGCGCTCAGAGGAAGCTCGTGGAACCCGCGATCGACGTACACCACGGGGTCCGCAGTGGCGCCGAAGACGGCTTCGAGCACCTCGGCGACCACGATCACCGACGACCCGACACCGAGGGAGTGCAGGGTGCGGCAGCGCAGCGCCGCACGCGTGCCGGGGAGATACGGCTCGCCGGTCACGAGCCGCTCCCAGCCCTGCGCCTCCGTGAAGCGCTCCGCCCCCGAGACGGCGAACGAGCGCGCGATCTCGACGTGGCGGCTGTCGAGCAGGTGGACGAGATAGCTGCTCGCGCCCAGGATGCCTCCGGCGCTTCCGGTCGCACGCGTGACCGAGAAGGAGAGCGCGGGCGGATCGATGCCGACGGATGCGACGCTCGATGCGGTGAGCCCGACAGGGCCGTCGGGGGTCTCGGCCGTGATGAGCGCGATCCCCGCCGGGTGTTCCCGGAACGCCGCCTTCAGCGCTTCGGCGCCGCTCGTCTCGATCCGTCTCGACGCCGCATCCTGCGCGTTCATACCCGGTACTTCCCTTCGTTCGGAACGTTTCCCAGGTGAGGCAACGCGGCGCGCTCGCGGCGTATTCCCCGGCACCGGCGGGGCGGTCGCGGCATAGGGTGGAGGCATGGAGCTGTTCGAGATCCCGCTGACGACCATCGACGGGGCGCCGACGACGCTCGCGGCGCTCGGCACGCGCGCCGTGCTCGTCGTGAACGTCGCCTCGCGCTGCGGCATGACGCCTCAGTACGAGCGGCTGGAGGCTCTTCAGCGGACCTACGGGGAACGCGGGTTCAGTGTGGTCGGGTTCCCGTGCAATCAGTTCCTCGGCCAGGAACCCGGTTCCGGCGAGCAGATCAAGGAGTTCTGCGCACTGACCTACGGGGTCAGCTTCCCGCTCATGGAGAAGACCCGGGTCAACGGAGGCCGGAAACACCCGCTCTATGCGCGCCTGCACGAGGTCCCCGACGCTTCGGGCCGCACCGGTCGGGTGAAGTGGAACTTCGAGAAGTTCGTCATCGGAGCGGACGGTACCGCGTCTCGTTTCCGTCCCCAGGTGGAGCCCGACGATCCCGCGGTCATCGCAGCGATCGAGGCCGCGCTGCAGTGACCGGGCGACGACCCCCGGCACCGGAGCCCGGTGCGATGATCCCGCCTGGCGCCGACGCGCGAACGGTCACGACCTCCGCGGGCGGACTGCGCGTGCTGCACGCCGGAGCACCGCGTCCGGGCAGGATCCCGGTCGTGCTGGTCCACGGCGGCGGCGGGGATGCCGCTGCGATCTCCTGGTACCGGCTGCTCGGCGCCTTCGGGGCCGACCGCGAGGCGTGGGCGATCGACCTGCCGGGCTTCGGAGGCAGCATCGGAGTCGCACCGGTCGGCGGCGCCCGGGCCCTTGCGGCGGTCGTGGCCGAGGTGATCGCGTCGGTCGTGGACGGCCCGGTCGCTGTCGTCGGGGTGTCGATGGGCGGAGACGTCGTGCTCAACCTGGCGCTGGATCGGCCGGGAATCACCGCGGGAGTGATCGCGATCGCCCCCGGGGGGCTGATCCCGATCTTCCGCAACCCGCTGCTCCACCGGCTCGCCTGGTGGGCGGCGCGGCTTCCCGACCGCGTGCTCCTGCCTGCGGCGCGCTGGTCCAACCGGTTCGCGAGGAGCGCGATCCGAACCATGGTGGCTGATCCCGGCTCGCTGCCGCCCGAGGTCGTGGACGAGTTCGTGCGGATGTCGGCGCATCGCGACGGCGCGCTCGGCTACCTGCGCTACAACCAGGCATCGATCGGGCGCGATCGGATGCTCAACGATCTGAGCGATCGCATGGCCGGGCTCCGGGCACCGACGCTGCTGTTCCACGGCGAGGGCGACCGTCTCGTCGATCCCGACGGGTCGCGCCGCGCGGCCGCGGCGCTGCCGGACGGCGAGCTCGTGCTCCAACCGCGGTGCGGGCACTGGGCGCAGCTCGAGGCGCACGACGCGTTCCTGTCTGCGGCGCGAGCGTTCCTCGCAAGACTCGACGGTCCGTCCCGCGACGACGCGTGTCGGCACCTGGCAGACTGATGCGGTGAGACACCCGAAACGCGTGCTGGCCGTCGCCGCGCTGAGCGCGATCGGCGCGGTGCTCGTCTGGATGCTCTGGGCGCTCCCCATCGCGAGGTCGCTGGAGGCCTCGACGCCCGGGCCGCTCGACGTCCCGGTGACGATACGTCTCGCAACGGGCGAGCGCGCCGGGGTCTGGATGGACAGCGCGGCGACGGCCTTCGCAACCTCTTCGTGCTCCGTCATCGACCCGACTGGCGCCGAAGCGCCGACGACGCGCCCGCCTGCGCTGGAGTGGTCCGACGTGCTCTGGTGGGTCAGCGACCGCCCGATGTTCCAGCAGGTGGTCGGGATCGAGGCCCGGCGGGCCGGCGAGCATATCGTACAATGTGCGGAGCGCACGGGGTGGCTCGACGGCGAGATCCTGGTCGCCCGCGACAGTTTCGGGGGCGGTGCGATCGGGCTTGGGCGTACGGGAGCGGCCGACTTCGCGACCGGAACGATCCTGGTGTTCTGCGCCGCCGTGCTGCCGCTCCTCGCCGCGATGCTCCTCGTCGCCTGGGCCGTCTCGACGATCGCCGGTGCCGTGCGGCGGTGCCCCTGATTCGGACGCGCGCCGGGACTCGTCGCCGGCCGCAGGCTCCGGAGGGCCGGGGAGCTATGCCGCTCGGCTGAGGCGGACGAGCCCGCGGGCTTGTTCTGCGGAGACGTCGCCCGGCAGTCCCGCGATGAACGGCGGGACCCAGCTCTCGTGGTGGAACAGCACCACGGTGACGCCGGAGCGCACGAGCGCCAGCACGGTCTCAGCGGAACCCGCGTGGGCGGGGCGCTCATCGGGCGCGTCGTCCGGCTCCTCGAACGCGGGATTCAGCTCGCATGCGAAACTCGCGCGGAGGCCCTGAAGCCGCGGCATCTCGGTCAGGAAGGACCCGTCGGCGCCGTCGAGATGCACGTAGAGCTGCGCGATCGGCGTCTGCCGGAGCACGGCGAGGTCGGCATCACGCGTGACGCCGATGAGTTCCAGATGCTCGAGATGCGGCAGCCCCGCGATCGGCTCGATGCTCGTGAGTCCCGAGCCGATGGTCGCGTGCACGCGGAGCTCCCGCAGCTCGACGCACTCGGCGAGCGGCGTCAAGTCCGCGTGGCGCTCGAGGATCACGTCGAGCGCGGTGAGGCCCTCGACCGCCCCGATCCCCTCGATCGATGAGCACGCACCGAGGCGGAGCCCGGCCGAGCCCGGCCCGAACATCGCGGCGGCGAAGTCGCGGCGATCGAACTCGCCCCAGGCGCGGTGCAGCTCGGCGAGTTCGGCATCGGAGTATGCAGGCGAGGCGTAGCCGGAGAGGGTCTCGAGCGCCGCGGGGCTCGCGATGGCGCCGAGCGCGCGCAGGGCGACCCGGCGCGCGGCGGCGCGCTGGCCGGGGTGCGCGGTGAAGCGCGCCGGGTCGACGTCGGGATGGGCCGCGATCCACTTCGCGACCTCCGAGATCTTCGTCGGTAGCGCCGGCTCGTCGTCCGCCGCAGCTGCGGTCGCGGCGCCCGGAGCCGACTCGCCGGTACCCGCTCGGGGCCCGGCCGACGCGGACTTCCGGTGCTTCGTCGCGGCTCGGCGGATGGACGCCGCCTTGGGCGATGCCGCGAGGTGCTCGGGGAGCCCGTCCAGCACAGCGGGATCGGCGCGTGCCGCGAGCGTCAGCAGGCCCCACATCGCGATCGAGTCGAGCGCTCCGGCGATCGTCCGGGCATCCGCCTGCACGAACACTCGTAGCGCGGCGGATTCGACCTCGGGATCCCCCGCGCGCTTCGCGGCGCCCTTCACCGCGTTGGGTTGGTTCGAGAACGCGTCCAGCTGCGCGAGCAGCTCGTCGGCCCGTTCGGTCCCGAGAATGCCGCCGAGCGCGGCGGTCAGTGCGTCGATGGCGGACATGCGGGCCTCCGTTGCCTCACTGGTACTCGGCCGCGCCGACGCGGCCGGCGGCCGTACTCCGCGACGTCCGCGCGATCATCCTATGGGAAGCCCGCTCCATCGCGCCGGGGTCGCCGCGTGCGTCGCGGCGGGGTGATCCATCAGCGCGCGCGGCGGTAGTGCATGTCTACAGCACCATTGCCGAGCGGGATCGCCGACACGAGGTCGAGGCGCCGGGTTTCGGACAGTCCGCTCTCGTGCAGCCGCGGGCCGTGGCCCGCGATCCGCGGGTGGACGAGGAACCGGTAGTCGTCGATCAGGTCGAGTCGGTCCAGCTCGGCGGCGAGCACCCCGCTGCCGAGCAGCACGCCGTCCGGGGTCGCATCCTTGAGCGCCTGCACCCCCGATCGCAGGTCGCCCGAGATGCGGTGGGTGCCGTTCCAAGGGAAGTCGCTCCGGGTGGTGGACACGACGTACTTCGGCTTGGCCTCCAGCTTGACCGCCCACTCGCGCACCGCGGGCGACGCGTCCTCCTCGCCGCGGGCGACCGCCGGCCAGTAGACCTCCATCATCTCGTAGGTGACTCTGCCCCAGAGCATGGCTCCGGCATCGTCCATGAGGCGCGTGAAGTGGGCGTGCGTCTCCTCGTCGGCGATGCCCTCCTCGTGATCGACGCAGCCGTCCAGGGTGACGTTGAGGCTGAAAGTCAGGAGTCCCATGTCGCGAGTCTACGCTCGGGGCCGCCGCGCGGGTGGTCCGGATCGCGGGCTACCAGGTCAGCGGGTCGAGTCGGAGGTAGAAGTCGAGCCGTGCTTCGTCCAGCACGATGCCGTAGCGCGCGGCGAATGCGCGGTCCGCCCGTTCGGTGGCGCGCGCATCGGGCCAGGTCTCGCAGGCGTTCGCCAGGAGCAGCGCGATGTCGGCGCAGGGGTCGGCGCGCCCGAGGCGGCCCAGGTCGATGAGCCCGGCGACGCGCGACGTGCTCGGATCGACGAGGACGTTGGGCAGGCAGAGATCCCCGTGGCAGATCACCGACTCGGATGCCTCCTGCGCCATGCGCAGCGGGAGCTCGCGCTCCAGATCCTCGAGGATCACGGCGGGAGGGGTTCCGACGAGGTGCCGGGGCAGGAACTCGGACCGGACCCGATCCTCGGCGACCGTCGCTCGAGCCAGAACCATCATGTCGTCGAGCGTCCTGCCGTACGGGCAGGAGTCGACCGGGATGCCGTGCAGCCCGACGAGCGCGTCTGCGATCGACGGCCATGCGCGGGCGAGACCGCCCGGATCCAGCCGGTCCGCGGGCACGCCCTCGACGGTGCTCGTGATCAGGCAGGCCCCGTGCTCCGTCTCGCGCCAGTCGAGGACCTCAGGGCCCGGGATCCCGGTGCCGGAGAGCCATTCGATGCGGTCGCGTTCGTCCGACAGCGCTGCTGCGGCCGAGGGAGGGACGATCTTCGCGTAGCGGCCGCCGCCCGCGTCGCGGAGCACGATGGCGCCCGATTCGCCTCCAGTCGCGGGCATCCACGTCGACGCGTCGGGCAGCAGTTCGGTCGGAGATGTCGCCGGCATGCGTCAATCATGCCCCGAGCCGGGAGCGGGGCGTGCCAGTGGAGGTGATGAGGGTCTGCAAGCGTGAGAGGCCGACGGGGGCGGCTTCCTCGACCAGAACGGGTCGTCACTCCATGATTCGGGAAAGCCCATCTCCTCGACGCGACGACCATGTATCTGAGTGAACGAGATTTCGACAAGGTCACGGACCTTGCCCTGCCAGGTCGTTCCCGGCGAAGCTGCTTCGAGGAGAAGGCCCATCACACATAGCGCGCCATGGAGTCGCTCGCTCTGTCCCTCGGGGAGGGCGACGAGTTCTGGAATCGTCCGTATCGCCGCAGTTCCCACGGGTGCGAAGGATCGGTTCCACAGTCGCGCGTGGTGAGCACTTGAGTTACGCACGATCGCTAGCTGTTCGAACCATCGAACGAGGGGATGGTTCTTCTTGGACCGATCGGCCTGACTCTTACTCAACGCGCCAAGATCGATCTGCACGCCCAGTTGCTCAGCGATCTCCCACTGCGCCCTCGCAGGCAACCCCTCATAGAGGCGGGATACGTCCGCGAAGTCGAGCACCTCCGAAAGTACCCAGATCGGTAACTGCCCACCGTAGTGCTCATCATGATGTCGCACGGCATCGTTGCGGCGCCGCGAGCGGGCGATGCGCCTCTGTGCTGTGGCCAACCAGGCTGCGTGATCGAACGTGGGACGAAAGTGCGCTCTGTCAAGGTACGCCAAAGCGCCATTCGCTCCGACGGTCTCGCTGAGCCGCGTGCGTAGCATCACCTCGACCCGCTCTATGCCGTCATGGACGAGCGTGCGGAGCTTCCGGTCAAACTCATACAAGGCAACCACGTCAGCAAATGAGGTCCCGGCTTCGAAGGTGTCGCCGCGCTGGTTGCTATGCAGGACGCGGTATGGATACCAGTAGCCGCTCAGCCGGTAGTAGCCGACACTCCCGAGCCACTGCGCTGCGAACGCGCGGTCGAGCGCCATACCGCGCTGCTCCAGCTTGGCAAGGTGCTCATCGAGTGAGCCGTACGGCTTGACGGGGCGCGTCACCCGAGCCACCCCTGAAAAGAGATCCAGCCCACACCAGAAGACTGGGCGGGCTGAACTGTTGACTCAAGTGTAACCCCACCCCGGGCCATCGACCAAGTACTTCGAAGGTCAGTCATCTTCGATCCCGCGGCTCTCCCACGCACCGAACGAGCCCTCGGCGCTCACCCACTCGACGCGCCCGTTGCACGAGCGGCCGAGTGCGACCGCACCCGCCGTCGAGGGTGAGCCGAAGACGATGTCACGGGTCGTTCGGGCCGTCCCATCCTCTACGACGATGGAGCCATCGGCGACCAGGCCCTCATGCCGGGCACGGTAGCTCGCATACGCCTTCTGGGTACTGCGCGCGTTACCCACGCCGTGCCACGTCGGGACGACGGCGGACCCGCTGAGCATGATGAACTCGCCGTCAACCTGCTGCGCGCGAGCGTCAACCGTCTTGTGCTTGTTCGTCAGCGCAAACACCGGGGACTCGGAGAGTGTCGAGGCGACGGTTTGCGACCTCGCCACGCGCACCCGGATGACGTTGACGCCGAGAACAGGGAGCACTATCTGTAGTTCGCCGAGGAAGTACTCCATGTCCGATACATCAGCCTCGGGGAGACGGGGCCTCGGTGGTGCCGTGCCGTTCTCTAGCGTGACGCGACCGGCCTGTTGGGCGAGTTCAATCAGTCGCGACTCCAGGTACCGCACGTGTGACTTCGTCAGGTTCGTATCCTTCGAGGTGATGAGCACCACCTGGTTCCAAAACGGCTTGTCCTTGGCGTGAGCACGGAGCCGCGTCGCTACGACATCAGCCTCTCCGACGTAGCAGCTCGTATCACTCACCGCATCTTCGTCTTCGCCCAAGAGAAGGTACGCACCGGTGCGCTGGGCTTCCTCACGCCGCAGGAGTTCCGCCAGGTCAGAGCGGCGCGCGGACAGCACACTGCCCGTCCAGTTCGTGATCTCTGCCGTCGTCAAACCACCGGGCGTACCGTCCACGAGGAAGAGCTCTACTTGCTTGCCGTTCATGCCTCAATCCTCTCCTCGACCACTGACATCTCTGGCGATGATCCCGCGAGGCGACGTGAGAAGGCTGCGGCCAAGAGGGAACGACGGAGGGCGGCAGAATGGGCGCGTGCGACATCTGCGCTTCGTATGAGGCGTTCGAGAGCCTCCCGCTCCCGCGAGACTTCGGCGACGATTCGACCCTGCTCGCGTATTGATGGAACCGGGAGGAGGACTCGACCGAGATCTCGTTGGTTGACCTTGTGGATTCCGACCGTGGTCTTGGCCGCTTGCTCGATCTGTCGAGTTGCTCAAGGCGCGCAACGCCCACGCAACCCGACACGCCCAACACGCGCACCACATCACAGGTCCGCCGCACTGCGGCAACTGTGGGTCGAGGATGCTGCTCGACTTCGCCGCCAACCCCCGCGGCAAGACCTACGCCTACTTCGTTTGCGCAGGCCGGGCAGCGAAGAAGATCGACTGCACCCGGTGCGCGGCGCCCGTCCAGGTCGCGGAGTCGCTGGTCGCTGACTCCTACGCCAACATCACGATCAGCGAAGTCGATTACCAGCACCTCGCCGCCAAAGTCGACGCCGCGTTCGACAAGCGCGGAGCGGGACGCGATCAGGAGTTAGCTGACCTCACTGCGAACCGGGCGCGCCTGGAAGCAGAGAGCGACTAGCTGCTCGCGGCGCACTTCGCCGATGCCATCGACCTGCCCACGCTCAAACGGTATCAGGATCGCATCCGTGCCGGGCTCGCCGACATCGAGCTCCGCCTGTGCGAGCACGCTGAGCAGCACGTCGGCGGTCGGGCGTTCCTCAACGACAGTTTGCGGCTGCTCACTGACGCCCACGACGCCCATGCCCATTCCGACGACGGGAGCAGGAGACTGGCGAACCAGGCGTTCTACACACGTTTGGAGATCGCCGAGGATGAAGAGCTGTGTCCGCGCCTCGACGAACCGTTCGCGACCATCGTTCGAGAGGCGGCCGGGGGCAAGGAAGTCAAGCGGGACGCTTCGACAGGCTCAGCGACCGGGAGCAGCGATATCGCGTGTTCCCGGAAGACACTTTGAGTGGGCCCGGCCGGGATCGAACCGACGACATCCACGGTGTAAACGTGGCGCTCTACCAGCTGAGCTACAGGCCCCGAATCCGCGAAGCGGACCCCCATAGCTTATGGGAGTCCGCTCCTCGGATGAAATCGAGCGCTACGCGAGCGCGGCGATCGCGTCCTTGTAGGCCGAGAAGTCGCGGGCCTCGCCCGGGGCGGTCTCGAACGACGCGAGCACCGTGCGGTCCTGGCCGATGACGAGGGTCGCGCGGTTCGCGATCCCCGCCTCCTCGACGAACGCGTCGTAGGCCTTCGCGACCTCGCCGTGCGGCCAGAAGTCGGAGAGGATCGAGAACTCGTAGCCCTCCTGCTCGGTCCACGCCTTGAGCGTGTAGACCGAGTCGACCGAGACGCCGATGAGACGGATCTTGCTGTCCTCGAAGATCGAGAGGTTGTCGCGCAGCTCGCAGAGCTCACCGGTGCAGATGCCCGAGTACGCGAGCGGGAAGAACACGATCGCGACCGGGCTCTCCGCCACCAGCTCGGAGAGCGTGAGCTCCTCGCCGTGCTGGTCCGACAGGGTGAAATCGGGCGCCTCCGCGCCGACCTGGAGCACCAAGGTGCCCTCCTCTCCGGCGCCGTCCGCGCCATCGTTCGAATCCGACGCACCCCACACTAGCGACCCGGAGGGCCCGCCGCAGGATGCGGTCGGGATGTGTCGCGCCGCTTCCGTCGTCCGCGCGGCGCCGAAGATTGTTCGAATATGACACTCTCGACAACGGCATTCGGGGTTTCGTGGTGGATGTTCGCTAGTCTGGGGGCGTCCCCGCGAACCGGTGTGGGACCCATCGTGCTGCGAGCACGCGCGTCAACCTGCGCTCCGCCGCCGCACGATTCATGGTGAATGGAGCAACATCTTGGCTGTGAACACGCAGGATCCGTACGCACCCGATCGCGACGACATCGATCCGGAGGAGACCTCGGAGTGGCGCGAGTCGCTCGACGCGGTCGTCGACGAACGCGGCGCCGGTCGCGGTCGCGAGATCATGACGAGCCTGCTCGACCGTTCGCGGCAGCTCCATCTGAACGTCCCCCAGGTGCCGACGACCGACTACGTCAACACCATCGCCTCGGAGGACGAGCCCGAGTTCGCCGGCAACGAGGAGCTCGAGCGCAAGTACCGCTCGTGGATCCGCTGGAACGCCGCGATGACGGTGCACCGCGCGCAGCGCCCCGGGATCGGCGTCGGCGGTCACATCTCCACGTACGCTTCCGCCGCTTCGCTCTACGAGGTCGGCTTCAACCACTTCTTCCGCGGCCAGGATCACCCGGGCGGCGGCGACCAGATCTTCGTCCAGGGGCACGCCTCCCCCGGCATGTACTCGCGCGCGTTCCTGGAGGGACGCCTCACGGCCGACCAGCTCGACGGTTTCCGCCAGGAGAAGTCGCACCTGGGCGGCGGTCTTCCGAGCTACCCGCACCCCCGCCTGGCGCCGGACTTCTGGCAGTTCCCCACGGTGTCCATGGGTATCGGACCGATCAACGCGATCTACCAGGCCCAGCTCAACAAGTACCTCACCAACCGCGGCATCAAGGACGCGTCGGATCAGCACGTCTGGGCCTTCCTCGGCGACGGCGAGATGGACGAGGTCGAGAGCCGCGGGCAGCTCCAGGTCGCCGCGAACGAGGGGCTCGACAACCTCACCTTCGTGATCAACTGCAACCTGCAGCGCCTCGACGGTCCGGTCCGCGGCAACGGCAAGATCATCCAGGAGCTCGAGAGCTACTTCCGCGGTGCCGGCTGGAACGTCATCAAGGTGATCTGGGGCCGCGAATGGGACGACCTGCTCGCCCGCGACACCGACGGCGCGCTGCTGGGCGTGATGAACACGACTCCCGACGGCGACTACCAGACCTACAAGGCCGAGAACGGCGCCTACATCCGCAACCACTTCTTCGGGAAGGACGAGCGCGCGCTGCGGCTCGTCGAGGACTACAGCGACGACCAGATCTGGCAGCTGCGCCGCGGCGGCCACGACTACCGCAAGGTCTACGCGGCGTACAAGGCCGCGATGGAGCACAAGGGGCGGCCGACCGTCATCCTGGCGAAGACGGTCAAGGGCTACGGCCTCGGCCCGCACTTCGAGGGCCGCAACGCGACCCACCAGATGAAGAAGATGACGCTGCAGGACCTCAAGACGTTCCGCGACACCATGCGGATCCCGATCTCCGACGCGCAGCTCGAGGCCGATCCGTACCTGCCGCCCTACTACCACCCGGGCGAGCAGGACGAGGCGATCCAGTACATCCACGAGCGCAGGCGCGCCCTCGGCGGCTACCTGCCGGAGCGCCGGTCGAAGTACACGCAGCTCGAGCTCCCCGAGGACAAGAGCTATGCGGTGGCCGCCAAGGGCTCGGGCAAGCAGGAGGCCGCGACGACGATGGTCTTCGTGCGCCTGCTCAAGGACCTCATGCGCGACAAGGGCTTCGGGTCGCGCTTCGTCCCGATCATCCCGGACGAGGCGCGCACCTTCGGCATGGACGCCTACTTCCCCACGTCGAAGATCTACAACCCGCACGGCCAGAACTACGTCTCGGTCGACCGCGAGCTGCTGCTGGCGTACAAGGAGAGCCCGCAGGGCGTGCTGCTGCATGTGGGCATCAACGAGGCGGGCGCCACGGCGGCCTTCACCGCCGTCGGCACCTCGTACTCGACGCAGGGCGAACCGCTGATCCCGATCTACATCTTCTATTCGATGTTCGGATTCCAGCGCACGGGCGACGCCCTGTGGGCCGCGGGCGACCAGATGGCGCGCGGCTTCATCGTCGGCGCCACCGCCGGCCGTACGACGCTGACCGGTGAGGGGCTCCAGCACGCCGATGGCCACTCGATGGCGCTCGCGTCGACGAACCCGGCGGTCGTCGCGTACGACCCCGCATACGGCTACGAGATCGGGCACATCGTCCGCTCGGGCATCGAGCGGATGTACGGCGGACAGCATCCCGACCCCAACGTCATGTACTACCTCACCGTGTACAACGAGCCGATCGTCCACCCGGCCGAGCCCGAGGACGTCGATGTGGACGGGATCATCCGCGGCATCCACCGCGTGAGTGCGGCTGGAGCGGGCGCGCATCGTGCGCAGATCCTCGCATCCGGCGTCGCCGTGCCGTGGGCGATCGAGGCCCAGGAGCTGCTGCAGCGCGACTGGGACGTCGCAGCGGACGTCTGGAGCGTGACCAGCTGGAACGAGCTCAAGCGCGACGGCCTCGCGGCGTCGCAGCACAACTTCCGCAACCTCGGCGAGGAGCCTCGGACGGCCTATATCACGGAGAAGCTCTCCGGAGCCGAAGGCCCGTTCGTCGCGGTGAGCGACTGGGAGACGCAGGTCCCCGAGCAGATCCGGCCCTACGTCCCCGGCGACTACTCGGTGCTCGGCGCCGACGGCTTCGGCTTCTCCGACACGCGGGCCGCGGCACGACGCTACTTCGGCATCGATCGCGAGTCCGTGGTGGTCAAGGTGCTGCAGCGGCTCGCGGCCCTGGGCGAGATCGACGCCGAGATCCCGCGTCGCGCCGCCGAACGCTACCGCCTGAACGACGTCAACGCCGGTACCACCGGCGGCGCCGGCGGCGAGGCGTAACCCGGGGGCACCGGACCGCATGCCGATGGACCGCACCAAAGAACAGGAGCTCGCCTGGCTCCGGACCATTACGGGCGAGCTCTCCACGCAGACGATCACGCGGCTCGAGGACACGCTCCCCTGGTACGGGGACATGCCCCCGAGCCGCCGGTCGGCGGTCGGGCTGGTCGCCCAGACCGGGATCAGCTCGTTCATCCAGTGGTACGACGACCCGTCGTCGACGCCGTGGATCGCGTCCGACGTCTTCAGCGCCGCTCCGCGCGAGCTACTGCGCTCGATCAGCCTGCCCGAGACGCTGCAGCTGATCCGCGTCGTGGTCGGGGTGGTCGAGGACCGGGTCGCGCCCCGCAGCGAGGCGCTCCGCGAGGCGGTGCTGCATTACTCGCGCGACGTCGCCTTCGCGGCTGCCGACGTGTACGCCAGGGCCGCCGAGGCCAGGGGGCTCTGGGACGCGCGTCTCGAGGCGCTCGTCGTCGATTCGATCCTCACGGGAGAGTCCGACGACGAGCTGCCGAGCCGGATCGCGGCGCTCGGGTGGCACGGCGACGGCGAGGCGGCGGTGCTCGTCGGCACTGCCGAGCGCGTCGTCGACGTCGACCAGTTGCGGCGGTCCGCGCGGCACTCGGGGGCCGACGTGCTCGTCGGCCTGCAGGGGACGCGTCTCGTGCTCGTGCTCGGGCGGATGGATTCCGCGCAGCGCGACCCCCAGGCGCCGGCTCCCCCGGCGCTCGACTTCCTCGAGATCGCGACGCGCCTGGCCGACGGGTTCTCGGACGGACCGCTCGTGCTCGGCCCCACCGTCGAGAACCTCGTGGACGCCTCGCGGAGCGCCCGCGCCGCGCTCGCGGGCGTCGCCGTGGCGCGCTCCTGGCGGAACGCGCCGCGACCCTGCCCGGCCGATGACCTGCTGCCCGAGCGCGCGCTCGCAGGCGACGGGCTCGCGAGACGCACGCTCATCGAGCAGATCTACGAGCCGCTCCGCGCGCACTCGGGCGAGCTGCTCGAGACCCTCTGGTGCTATCTCGACAACGGGCGCTCGCTCGAGGCGACCGCGCGCGAGCTCTTCGTGCATCCGAACACCGTGCGCTATCGACTCAAGAAGGTCTCCGAGGTCATCGGCTGGAACGCGACCGGCGCCCGCGAGGCGCTGATCCTGCAGTCGGCTCTGATCGCGGGCTCGATCGCTCAGCATGGACGACGCGCGGCGTCGTCTGGGAAGCGGCCGTGACGGCCCGGTGAGCCGCACACCGGCGGAACCGCGACGCGCCGACCGAAATGAGGGGATCGACAACGATTCCCGCGAATTATGGTTGAAGATATGCAGAGTCGGACCGTCCGATCTGAGAAACTGGAACACGTGATCGTCATCGCCTGCCCTGGACAGGGCTCACAGACCCCCGGATTCCTGAACGACTGGCTCGAACTCCCCGGCTCCGCCGAGTTTCTCGCAGCCGCTTCGGACGCCTCGGGTGTCGACCTCGTCGCCCATGGCACCGAGAGCGACGCCGACACGATCCGGGACACCGCGGTGGCCCAGCCGCTCATCGTCGCCGCGAGCCTCTTGGCCTGGCGCGCGCTCTCTGAGCGCGCCGACACGTCGGCTGCGGGACTCGCCGGGCACTCGGTCGGCGAGTTCGCCGCAGCCGGCGCCGCCGGCGTGCTCTCGGAGACCGACGCGCTGCGCCTGGTGGGGATCCGCGGTCGCGCGATGGCCGAGGCCGCCACGAGCGCCCGCACCGGGATGTCCGCAGTGCTGGGCGGGGTCGAGGCGGACGTGATCGCGAAGATCGAGGCGCACGGCCTCACTCCCGCGAACCGCAACGGCGGCGGCCAGATCGTGGCGGCTGGCGCGCTCGAAGCCCTTGCCGCGCTGGCCGAGGACGCCCCCCGCGGCGTGCGGGTGGTGCCGCTGCAGGTCGCCGGCGCCTTCCACACCGACTACATGGCCTCCGCGATCCCGACGCTGCGCGCCGCTGCGGCCGACGTCGCGGTCTCGGACCCGACCCGACCGCTGTGGACGAACGCCGACGGCTCGGTGGTCGCCGAGGGCGACCGCTTCGTCGAGCTCCTCGTCAGCCAGGTCGCGAATCCCGTGCGCTGGGACGCCTGCATGGCGGGGTTCCAGGATGCGGGGATCACCGGACTCATCGAGCTCGCCCCCGCAGGTGCGCTCGCGGGCATCGCCAAGCGCGGCCTGAAGGGCGTGCCGACGGTCGCCATCAAGTCCCCCGCCGACCTCGACGCAGCCGTCGCGCTTCTCGCCGAGGCCGACTGACCGCTCGGGTCGCCGCTCGGTCCAGCCGGCGCAGCCGACTCCCCGACACCCCGGTCCCCGACCGACCGGATCCGTTCGAAAGGAATCACCCATGGCCTCTCTCGTGCAGCCCTCGGGCCCCGCGCACAGCCGGATTCTCTCCGTCGGCGCGGCCCGCGGCGACCTCGACGTGCCCAACGACGACCTCGTCGGCCCGATCGACTCCTCGGACGAGTGGATCCGTCAGCGCACCGGTATCGTCCAGCGCCGCAGGGCGAGCGCCGAGATCGGCGCCGTCGATCTCGCGGTCGAGGCGGGCGAGGAGGCCATCGCGCGCTCCGGGCTGGAGCGCTCCGACATCGACGGCGTCATCATCTCGACCATCTCGAACGTCGCGGTGACCCCGTCGATGGCGGCACTCGCGGCGCACCGGCTCGGGCTCACCCCCGCTGCGGCGTTCGACATCTCCGCGGCCTGCGCCGGATACGTCTACGGCGTGGCGCAGGCCGACGCCCTCGTGCGCTCGGGGGTCTGTCGCAACGTGCTCGTGATCGGGGCGGAGAAGCTCTCCGACATCGTCGATCCGACCGATCGCTCGATCTCCTTCCTGCTGGCGGACGGCGCGGGCGCCGTCGTCGTCGGTCCGGGAGACCACACGGGCATCGGCCCCACGATCTGGGGCTCCGACGGTGAGAAGTGGGACACGATCCGCGTCACCTCGACGTTCGAGGAGTACCGGAACAATCCGACCGAGGTCCCCTGGCCCACGCTGCGCCAGGACGGGCAGACCGTCTTCCGCTGGGCCGTCTGGGAGATGGCCAAGGTCGCGCGCCAGACGCTCGAGGCCTCGGGCGTCGAGCCGGGCGACTTGGCCGCATTCATCCCCCACCAGGCGAACATGCGCATCGTCGACGAGTTCGCGAAGCAGCTCAAGCTGCCCGAGAGCGTCGCGATCGCCCGCGACATCGAGATGCAGGGCAACACCTCCGCCGCGTCGATCCCGCTCGCCATGCACGCGCTGCTCGAGGAGCGCCCCGAACTCTCGGGCGGGCTCGCCCTGACGATCGGCTTCGGCGCCGGCCTCGTCTACGGCGCCCAGGTCGTCGAGCTTCCCTAGCGCGTCGCGATTCCCGCGGCGCCCCACGAACGTACACTTCTACCACCACAACCCAAAGGAGAAACACACTATGGCATTCAGCAACGAAGAGGTCCTGGCAGGTCTGGCCGAGCTCGTCAACGACGAGACGGGGATCGCCGCCGACGTCGTCGCGCTCGACAAGTCGTTCACCGACGACCTCGACATCGACTCGATCTCGATGATGACCATCGTGGTCAACGCCGAGGAGAAGTTCGACGTCAAGATCCCCGACGAAGAGGTCAAGAACCTGAAGACCGTCGGCGACGCCGTCGACTTCATCGTCAAGGCCCAGGCCTAATCGAGCGGCGGGCGGGAGGCGGGGGCGACCCGCCTCCCCGCCCCCGCAGCACCACCACCCCACCGACTTCCACCCCTGCACCGCGGAGACTGAAGCACATGACGAAGAAGATTGTCGTAACCGGCATCGGCGCGACCTCCCCGATCGGCGGCACGGCCCCCGACAGCTGGAACGCCCTGCTCGCCGGTGAATCGGGCGTGCGCACGCTCGACAACGACTGGGCCGAGCAGTACGGTCTCGCCGTGAACTTCGCCGGAACCGCGAAGGTCGACCCCGCGGACGTGCTGGAGCGCCCGGTCGCGAAGCGCCTGGATCCGTCGAGCCGGTTCGCGCTCGTCGCCGCGCTCGAGGCCTGGGCCGATGCGGGATCCCCCGACGTCCCGTCCGAGCGCCTCGGCGTGGACTGGGCGACCGGCATCGGCGGCCTCTGGACGCTGCTCGACGCCTGGGACACCCTCCGCGAGAAGGGCCCGCGGCGCGTCATGCCACTCACGGTCCCGATGCTCATGCCCAATGCTCCAGCTGCCGCGGTCTCCATGCACCTCGAGGCCCGCGCCTTCGCCCGGACCGTCGCGTCGGCGTGCGCCTCGAGCACCGAGTCGATCGCGAACGCGTACGAGCACCTGCAGGCCGGCCTCGCCGACGTCATCATCGCCGGCGGCGCCGAGGCCGCGATCCACCCGATCACGCTCGCGTCGTTCAACTCGGCGCAGGCGCTCTCGAAGCGCAACGACTCCCCCGCGACGGCGTCGCGCCCCTACAACGTCGACCGCGACGGCTTCGTCATGGGCGAGGGCGCCGGTGCGCTCGTGCTCGAGACCGAGGAGCACGCGATCGCGCGCGGGGCGAAGATCTACGCCGAGATCGCGGGCGGCGGCGTGACCGCCGACTCGTACCACATCACCGCGAACGACCCCGAGGGCAAGGGGGCGATCCGCGCGATGAAGCTCGCGCTGTCGCAGGCCGGCGCCTCCTTCGACGACGTGACGCACATCAACGCGCACGCGACGTCGACGCCCGTCGGAGACATCGCCGAGTACACCGCGCTGCAGAAGGTCTTCGGCGATCGGGTGCGCGAGATCCCCGTGTCGGCGACGAAGGCCGCGACCGGTCACCTGCTCGGCGGCACCGGGGCGCTCGAGGCGATCTTCGCCGTACTCGCCGTGCAGAACCGCGTCGCTCCGCCGACGATCAATCTCATCGATCAGGATCCGGAGATCCCGCTCAGCGTCTCCAGCGAGGCCCAGCCGCTCGGCGACGGTCAGCAGCTCGCGATCTCGAACTCCTTCGGCTTCGGCGGCCACAACGCCGTCGTCGCGGTCCGCTCGGTCGACTGACGCGTCCGACGGACCGCGCACGGCCCGCCGCGGAGCATCCGCTCCGCGGCGGGCCGTGCGCGTTTCGGGATCAGCCGGCGGCGCAGAACTCGTTGCCCTCGGGATCCCGCATCACCCACCAGTGCCCCGCCGGTCCGCGATCGACCTCGGTGACGCGCTCTGCGCCGAGCGTCTCGAGTCGCGAGACGAGTGATTCGAGGCCGGCTTCGCCCGCGTGCACATCGAGGTGAAGCCGATTCTTGCCGACTTTCGCCTCCGGAACCTCCTGGAACAGGATCCGGCGCCCGCGTCCGACGCCGCTCGCGGCGTCGTGCGGATCCTCGGGATGCCGGATCCCGGAGAGCCCCCGGAACAGCTTCCGGCCGTCCCGTTCGACCACGGCGGCCGCGTCGATGCGGCCGGATGCGAGCAGCGAGCCGACGAGTTCCGACGGATCCTCCAGCGCGTAGCCGAGCGCCTCCGACCAGAACTCGGCGAGCGCCGGGGCGTCGGTGCAGTCGATGACGAGTTTCCAGTGCAGTGCCATGCCCCCGTTCTATCGCGATTCGGCGGCGACGTGCAAGGTTCTCCTTCCGCTCCCGCGCCACGCCTGCATGTCGTCAGGTGACGTCGCGACGGGCGGAGCGGCCGAACCGCGCTACGGTAGAAGGATGAAGCCGTTCCTGCTCATCACCACGCGTGGCGAGGACGACGTCGCTGCCGATGAGCACGCCGCCTACTGCCGACTGACCGGACTGCTGCCCGAGGAGCTCGCGTGGGTGCGGATCGACCGGGCCCCGCTCGCGCCGATCGCGTTCGAGCGCTTCTCGGGGATCATCCTCGCAGGCAGCCCCTTCACGGTGAGCGAGCCGACCGAGACCAAGTCGGCCACCGAGCTTCGCGTCGAGCGCGAGCTCGCGGAACTCCTCGATCGCGTGGTGCAGCTCGACTTCCCGTTCCTCGGCGTCTGCTACGGGATCGGCACGATCGGGGCGCACCAGGGCGCCCGCGTCGACCGCACCTACGGGGAGTCCTCGCAGGCCGTGCGCATCAGGCTGTCCGAAGCGGGGCTCGCGGACCCGCTGTTCGATCAGCTGCCAGCCGAGTTCGACGCGTTCGTGGGGCACAAGGAGGCCGTGAGCCGGGTCCCGGACACGATCGCCGTGCTGGCGAGCTCGCCGACGTGCCCGGTGCAGGCGTTCCGCGTGGGGCGCAACGTCTATGCGACGCAGTTCCACCCCGAGCTCGACACCGCGTCCTTCACCTCGCGCGTGCGCGCGTACGCCGACCACGGGTACTTCGACCCCGCCGAGGTCGAAGCGATCATCGAGCAGGCGGAGCGCGTCGACGTCCGCGCCTCGCACATGGTGCTCGGCCGCTTCGTCGAGGAGTACCTGTCGTCGGCTGCTCCCGAGCCCGAGCGCCCGGCGCTGGCGGCCTGACCGGACCCGCTATTCGAAGAGCGCCTGCGCGATGAACTCGCCCGCGCCCACCCCGCTCGGGACCGCCCAGAGGCCCGATCCGATGTGCCTGATGTACTCGTTCAGGAGGTCGGGCTTCAGCGAGCGCTGCACGCGGACGAATGCGGCGGGATCGCGCTGGAACGAGATGAAGAACAGCCCGGCGCCGAGCTGGCCGAGCCCGTTCGAGCCGTCGACGTAGTTGTACCCGCGGCGCAGCAGGCGCACGCCGCCGTTCATGTCGGGGTGCGCGAGTCGGACGTGCGCCGCCGTGTCGATCGCGGGAGCGGCGGGATCGACCGGGGACGCCGCGGTGAAGTCCGGCTCGTCGAACTCCGAGCCGGCTGCCCCCGAGGACAGCGGGGCGCCCTCGCGCTTGGAACGGCCGAATATCCGTTCCTGCTCCCCCAGCGATGACCGATCCCAGGTCTCGATGGTCATCTGGATCTTGCGCGCGACGAGGTAGCTCCCGCCGCGCAGCCAGGCCGGCGCCTCGTCTCCGACCCACACGTGATCGTCGAGCGCGGTCGCCTCATCGGACATGATGTTGGCCGTGCCGTCCTTGAACCCGAAGAGGTTGCGCGGGGTCTCCTGCGACCGCGAGGTCGAGGCGGTGCGTCCGAATCCGAGCTGGCTCCAGGCGAGGTGCGCCCGTCCCGACGCGATGCGTGCGAGATTGCGGATCGCGTGGACGGCGACCTGCGGGTCGTCCGCGCACGCCTGCACGCAGAGGTCGCCGCCGCTGATGCCCGGTTCCAGCAGATCGAACGCGAAGGAGGGCAAGGGTTCGAATGCCGGCGGGAGCCGGTCGAGAATCCCGTACGGGTCGTGCGCGGCCTCGGTTCCGCCGGTCTTCGCCTCCCGCCCGGTGAAGAGCTCGCGGCCCAGCCCGAACGTGATGGTGAGATGTCCCGCTGCGGAACCGCTCGCCTCGCCGGTGTCGTCGGGCGGCGAGAGCGGGTTCTCAGGCTCGATGCCGGTGCCGATCTCCTCGCCCCTCGTGAGCCGCTCGGCCGCGGTCGTCCAGTCGCGCAGGAGGGCGATCAGATCGTCGCGGCCCGTGCCGGAGAGCATGTTGAACGATGCGAAGTGCAGGCGGTCCTGCGCGGGGGTGATGATGCCCGCCTGATGCGCGCCCCGGAACGCGACCACTCCGGAGCCGCGGCCCGAGCCGCCGGAGACGGCCGCCGCGGTCGCCGCGCCCCCGGCGGCACCCAGCGCGAGACCCGCGGCGCCGGCCCCGAGCAGGCCGAACAGTCCCCGGCGGGTCGGCCGCGTCGAAGCGCCGTCGATCCCATCAAGGTCGGCCGGTTCACCGCTCGGAGCCGTGTCGGCCGCCGCGTCCCGCACGTCGGTCACCCCGTCAGGCCTGCACGACGGCGGCCGTCAGCCGGGACATCGGCTCGCTCAGCGCACCGAGTTTCGCGGCGAGCTCGTTGCGCGCCGCGTCGTCGACCGTGTCGTAGGAGACGAAGCCGTCCTCGTAGGAGCCGTAGGTCGCGAGCAGCGCGAGCATGTCGTCGAAGCGCCGCTCGATGTCGGCGGTGAGCTGCTCCTCGCCGTTCGCCTCTGCGATCTGCCGCACCGTCTCGAAGGCCACCTGGGCGCCCTCGACGTTCGCGGTGAAGTCGTAGAGATCGGTGTGCGCGAACTCGTTCTCTTCGCCCGGGAGCTTGCCGTCGGGCGCAGCGATCTCGTCGAGGAGGCCCTTCGCGCCCTCGGTGATGTCGGCGAGGGTGAGCGCGAAGTCGGGGCTCGCGACGGAGTCCTTGAGCTCGGTGATATCCGCGACGAGGCGGTCGCCCAGCTCGGTGCGCTGCTCGGGCGTCAGCGGAGTGAGATCGGGGTCGCCCGTGTAGTCGCCGTTCGCCACGGCCTCGTCGTGCCAGAGGTCCATCTCGATCCGGTGGAAGCCGGTGAACTCGAGGCCCTCCTCGTCGGCACCGGGCTTGCGGTAGTCGATCTTCGGGTCGAGATCGCCGAACTGCTCTGCGGTCGGCTCGATGCGCTCGTAGCTGACCCGGGCGAGCGGGAAGAGCCGCTTCGCCTCGGCGTCGTCGCCCGCCTGGTAGGCATCGACGAACGACTGCACCTGCGGGACGAGCTCCTCGGTCTGCGCCTTGACATAGGCGACGTACTGCGCAATCACGGCGTCGTCCTCGGGAGACGTCTCGATCGCGTCGCCGGTCACGGTGAACGGGGCCTGGCCGACGCCCGCGCCGATCATCCCCGGCTTGCAGCTGGTGAAGTAGTCCCCGGGGCCGACCTGCACCGTGAGATCGCGGCTCGCGCCGGGCGCGATGTTCTCGACCTCGCCCACGATCGTCAGCTCGTTGCTGCCGAGCACGTAGAACTCGTTGACCTGGGTGCCGTCGTTCTGCACCGTGAAGGTCACGGTGCCGCTCGTCGCCTCGTGCTGCTCGACGGCGCAGTCGGCGTCGCTCGCGGTGACGGCGATGCTCGCGGCGGACTCAGGCGCGGCGTTCGGCACGCAGCCGGTCAGGAGGAGGCTGCTCGAGGCGAGCGCGATCAGGCCTCCGGCGAAGCGGCGGGTGCGGGGTGCGTGGTCCACGTGGGTCCTTTCTGAGGGGGGACTGGCGTGCGGGCGGGATCGTGCTCGGCGCCCTGGGCGGGCCCCTGCGACCTGCGCTGCGTGCGCCCCTGCGCGAGGGAGCCGCGCAGGAAGAAGAACATGGTCGGAACGAGATAGGCGACCCACACGAGCACCTCGAGCCGTGTCATCTCGGGAGAGAATCCGAGAACGCCCTTGAGCAGCGCGCCGACGAAGCCGTCGGGTGCGATGACGTGCGGGATCCGGAACGCCCATGCGGCGTCCCCGAACCATGCGGCCGCGAAGGCGCCGGCTCCGGGTGGGACCGGGGCGAAGGGCCCGGGCAGGAACCCGGCCTCCTGCAGGTCGTGCACGCCATAGGCGAGCACGCCTGCGGCGAACAGGATGAGCAGGGCCCCGGACCACCGGAAGAAGCGTGTGAGATCGATGCGGATCATGCCGCGGAAGAGCGCCCAGCCGAGCAGCACCGCGACGATGATGCCGGAGACCGCGCTCAGGAAGCCGACGAGCGGCGAAACCGCGCTGGCGCGCGTCGTGGCCCAGATGAAGAGCGCCGTCTCGATGCCCTCGCGTCCGACCGAGATGAACCCGATGGCCGCGACGCCCCAGCCGCCGCCGAGCAGGGCCCGGTCGAGTTTGCCGCGCAGGTCGCCGCTCAAGTGGCGTGCGGCGCGGAGCATCCAGAAGACCATCCAGGTCACCATGCCGACGGCCACGATCGACAGGATGCCGCCGATCGCCTCCTGCGCTCGGAACGACAGCCCGTAGGCGCCGAAGGTGAGCACGGCGCCGGTGGCGAGGGAAAGCAGGACCGCGGCAGCGACGCCCGCCCAGATCTTCATCACGGCGTCACGCCTGTCGAGGCGCTTCGCGTAGGCGAGCAGGACGCTCACGACGAGCGCTGCTTCGAGGCCTTCGCGGAGGCCGATCATCAGCGTACCGATCACGCGGCAACATTCCTTCGTCTCATGTGATCTAGGTAAGGTATGCCTTACGGAGAAAACCTAGCACACTTCATCTGATGTATGAAGGCGGTACACCGCGTGTCGGTCCGGAGGTCGAAAGACGACCGAAGCGCGGGGCCGACGAGTGTCGGCCCCGCGCTTCGGGTGATGCGATTCGGCTTACTCCGCGTAATGGGAGAACAGGATCGTGCGGTCGCTCCTTGCGGGCGGTCGCGACGTCCTTACTCCGCGTAGTGGGAGAACAGGAACCAGCGGTCCTTGTCGAGCTGCTGCGCGATCGCGATGACGATGTCCTGGCTCACGAGGTCGACGTCGTCGAGCCCCTTCACCGCGGCGTAGACCGTCGCGAGGGTCGCGTCGAGCTGTGCCACGATCTCACGGACGGTGACGTCCGACTGCTGGAAACCCTCGCTCATCTCGGGGGTCGTCGCGCGGGCGGCGACCGTGCCGATGCGAGCGTCGAGCGGGAGGCCGAGCGCGACGATCCGCTCCGCGACCGTGTCGGAGGCGTCCTGGGCATGCTCGACGACCTGATCGAGGAACTCGTGCACCCCCATGAAGTTCTCGCCGCGGACATGCCAGTGCGCCTGCTTGCCGTTGACCGCGAGCGCGACGAGGTCGTGCACGACCGGGGTCAGGTACTGGGCGACGCCAGTGGGACGATGCAGGTCGCCCTGCGCCGCCGGAACCGTAATCTGCTTGGTGGCCATCGAGTGGTCCCCTTTCGTCCGGAGTTCTCTGCCGCGGGTCGTGGCAGTTCGCCGCGGCCCGACATCTTCAACCGTACGCCGATTCCCGGCGCGCGCAAGCAAGGCAAGGCTCGGCTTACGTGCGCCGAGGGGCGCCGCGCTCAGTCCTCCCGACCGCCGAGTACGGGGACCCCGGTGACCTCGCCGTGGCGCATGCGGCAGCTGCCGGCGGGCGCCGTGTCGGGCAGGGCCGGGAATGATCCCACGGTGCGCGCAGGCGCATCCTCGCCGCGCTCGCGCGCCGCGCGTTCGAGCACCATGTCGACGAGACCCGAGACGAACGCCCGGCGCGTGCCGACGGTGCCCGCGCGGACGGCCTGAACGCCGTGCTCCCCGGCGGTCTCGAGCGCTTCGACGTCGAGATCGAACGCGACCTCCATGTGATCGGAGATGAAGCCGATCGGAGCGATGACGAGCTTGCGCACGCCTGCGGCCGCGAGCTCCTCGATCCGGTCGTTCACATCGGGTTCGAGCCACGGGGTGCGCGGATCGCCGGAGCGGGAGCAGTAGGCGAGAGAGGACTCGTGCCGCCAGCCGAATCGCTCGGCGAGCGCTGCGTCGATCGTCGCCCGCACGTCCTCGTGCTGCTCCCGGTATCCGGGGCCGGTGACCGCCGAGGCGTCCTGCATCGTATCGGGGATGGAGTGGGTGACGTAGAGCACGTACGCGCCTTCGGCGCCGCCGTCGAGAGACCCCGCGGCGTCCGCGATCGCCTCGATGTTCGCCTGTACGAACCCGGGATCGTTGAAGAACGGGCGCAGCACGTCGATCTCCGGCGACCGGTCCCCCAGCTCCGCCTCGGCGGCCGCGAGGTGCTCGCGGTACTGCCGGCTCCCGGAGTATGAGGCGTACGCGCTCGTGACGAGGGTCAGGACCCTGCGGGCCCCGAACGCCGCGGCATCGCGCAGCGTATCGACCGTGTACGGGTGCCAGTTGCGGTTGCCCCAGATCACGGGCAGGTCGACCCCGCGGCGGGCGAGCTCCGCCTGCAGCGCATCGACGAGCGCGAGGTTCTGCGCGTTGATCGGGCTCCTGCCGTCGAACCGGTAGTAGTGCTCGCCGACCTCGGCGAGGCGCTCCTCCGGGATGCCCTTGCCGTGCGTCACGTTGCGCAGGAACGGGATCACGTCCGCCGTCTCGTTCGGGCCCCCGAAGGAGCAGAGGAGCAGTGCGTCGTACGGGCGGGCTTCGGGCGCGCGGTGCGGGGCGTCAGTGGTCATGGACGGCACGTTAGCACCGGTCGACCTGTACATCTGATGTGAAAGAGCAGATGTGGATCGACTGTGGGTGCGCCGTGCGCCCGGCTGCCGCTCGATAGGATGGAAGCAGTTCTCCGTCCCGGCTCGAGAGGTCGTGCATGACAAGCCCCATCCGCGGTTCTCAGAAGGCCCGCGACACGCTCGAGTTCCTGCGTACGAAGATCGCGTCGGACGAGTGGCCCGTCGGCGAGCTGATCCCGAAGGAGCCCGAGCTCATGGAGCTCATCGGCGTCGGGAAGTCGACCGTGCGCGAGGCCGTGCGATCCCTCGCGGCCTTCGGGATGCTGGAGACCGTCCCCGGCGTGGGCACGTTCGTGCGATCGCGGACGCCGATCAGCACGATCCTTACGGAGTTCCTGTCGGATCACAGCCTCGAGGAGGTGCTCGTCTACCGGCGTTCCCTCGAGATCGAGGCCGCCCAGCACGCCGCTGTGAACCGCTCGGACGAGCATCTCGAGCGGCTCCGCGCCGCGCATCGACGCGCGCTCGAGGCCGAGCCCGACCGCGTGGTCTCGTGCGAGCAGAGCACGAACCCGGAATCGTTCCATCTCATCGTCGTCGAGGCGAGCGGCAGCAAGCTGCTGCTCGACCTGTACCTGGGCGTGATGTCGGTGCTGCAGCGCGCGAGCGTGTCTGGCCGCGTCATCCTGGGCGCCTCCCTCGAGACGATGCACCTCGACCACGGCGCGGTGATCGACGCGATCGAGGCGCGCGATGTGCGCAGCGCCGCCCACTCGATGGCGCTGCACGTCGATCGCGACCTCGGCCTGCGGACGGACATGCTCGATTTCGGCTCGCAGACCGAACGCGCGACGTCGCTCATCGACGCCGGATACGATCCCGGAGCGATGATCGTCGACTGACCGCCGCCGATGGACTGCGATCCGTGGAATAGGATGGAACGGTTGCCCAGGGGGCATTAGCTCAGTCGGTTAGAGCAGCGGACTCATAATCCGTCGGTCGCGGGTTCAAGTCCCGCATGCCCTACTCCTCCGGATCAGCCCGGTCCCGCCCGATGAGCGACGTGTGCGGTTCGCATGCGCCTGCGCGCGATTGACTAGGCTGACGTCATGTCCAGAACTCGCGGCGCCGGCGCGGCGGAGGGCGGCGGCCGGACCCCGCGATCGGCGACCGAGCACGCGTCGCGGCGTCGCTTCGCCATGCAGATGCAGCAGCCGCTCTCGAATGCGACCCGGTTCGACCGCGCGTCGTTCCTCGTGGGCACGGTCTCCGCCGCCTGGCTCGCCGTGATCTTCTCGATCGAGAGCGTGCGTTCGCCGTGGACCGTCTGGCTGTTCATCCCGGTCTGGGCGATCTCCGCGTACCTCGTGCTCCCCCGGCTGCACCGCATGCTCTCGGACCTCTACGTGCCCGACTACTTCTTCGGACGCACGCGCACCGCGGAGGGTCTGCTGGGCGACCCCGTCAACCTGGGGGCGGACGGCCGAGCGGATCAGCTCGATGCGGCGATGCGGCGCGCGGGGTGGCACCGCGCCGACGAGATCACGCTGGCGTCGACCTGGGGCATCATCGTCTCGACGCTGATGCGCCGGAGCTATCCGACGGCCCCCGTCTCCCCGCTCATGCTCTTCGGGAGGCGTCACGACGCCGCCTATCAGCAGGAGGTCGCGGGCAACCCCCAGCAACGCCACCACGTGCGCTTCTGGCGCTGCCCGCCCGGCTGGCTGCTGCCGGGCGGCGCACGGACCGACTGGCTGGGCGCCGGGACGTACGACACCGACGTCGGCCTGTCGCTCTTCACCCTGCAGGTCACCCACCGCATCGATGAGAACACCGACGAGGAACGCGACTTCGTCGTCGCGAGCGTGCGCGGCGCGTCGCCGGAGGTCGGGCTCAGAGAGCTCCGTGACTTCACGACCGGATACCACGCGCGCAACGGCGGCGGGGACCGGTTCATCACCGATGGGCACCTTCCGGTGCTCGACGTCTCCGCCATCGACCCCGGATCGGGCGACGTTCCCGCGACCTCGGCCGAGGCGGCTCCGGCCACGGCGCTGGAGCGGGCGCCGCTCCCGGTCACCGCGGCGACGCTGCTGCTCGCGCTCGGCGCGATCGTCGATGCGCTGGCCTGGGCCGTGGACGCGGATCTCAGACGCATCTGGATCGAGGATCCCGAAGCCGTCGGGCGGATCGTGATCCTCGTCATCGGGGGATTCAGCGCCGTGCTGACGATCGCGCAGCTCGCCCTGTGCTGGGGCGTGCTGCGGCGCCGGAGCAGGGCCCGCGTCGTACTCATCGTGATGCTCGCGGTCAACATCGTGGGCACCGCCGTCGGCTATCTCCAAGGCATCGAGCAGCTGGGCCTCAACGGCACGCTCTTCTCGGCCTCGCTGATGTGCCTCGCCCTGCTCGCCCTCACGGGCGAGTCCGCCGCGGCCTGGACGCGCTCCACGGCGCGCTCGGCCGACTGAGGGATCCCGCATGCCCGTCATCCTGCTCAGCGGCTGCCTCGCCATCGCGCTCTGGTCGCTGGTCGCGCATCGCTTCGAGCGCAACGGTATCGCCGGCCCCGCCGTGCTCGCCCTCGTCGGCGCGCTGGTCGTGCTCGTGGACACGAGCGCGTTCACCGAGGCCATCGACAGCGCCGTGGCGCTCCGGGCGGTCGAGCTCATTCTCGCGATCCTGCTGTTCGTGGACGCCTGCGAGGTGCGCGGTGGCGTGTTCGGGGGCGAAGGGCGCGCGCTCGCGCGCCTGCTGTTCATCGCGCTCCCGCTGTCGCTCGTCCTCGTGGTGCTCTTCGGGGCATGGGCGCTGCCCGACCTCGACGTCTTCGTCCTCATCGTCGTCGGCTGCATCATCATGCCGATCGACTTCGCTCCGGCCGCCTCCCTCCGACGAACGGAGCGGATCCCGGCGCGCGTGCGACGGATCATGGGGGTCGAGAGCGGGTACAACGACGGGCTGCTCTCCCCCGTCTTCGGAATGTCGCTCGCCGCCGCCCTGGCGCTGCCGAAGCTCATCGACGCGGTGTCGTCGGACGGCGGGCTCTCGGGCCGGGCGGAGGCGGCGCTGGAACGCGATCTCGAGGAACTGTTCACCGCGCTCTTCGGAGCGATCCCCGCCGCGGCGACGGCGATCCTGCTCGGCGCGGCGATCGGGGGCCTGCTCGGACTGCTGATCCGCTGGGCCACGGCCCGGGGCTGGGCCGATGCCTCGGGCATCCGGTTCGTGATGCTGCTGATCCCGCTGCTCGCCTACGGGGTGGCGACGCTCGATGCGGTCGGTGCGAACGGCTTCGTCACCGCGTTCGTCGCCGGTGTCGTGTGCCGGGTGTCGCGCACGCGCGGCGCGCAGCACGATGCGATCCCGCGCGCCGAACTGCAGCTCGTGGAGGAGGCCGGCACGCTCGTCGGGCACTTCGTCTGGTTCGTGCTGGGAGCGACCGCGATGAGCGTCGTGCTCGCCGGGATCGACTGGCGCGTGCTCGCGCTGGCGCTCCTGGCGCTCACGGTGTTCCGCGCGGTGCCGGTCGCGCTCGCGATGCTCGGCTCGGGCCTCCCGGTCCGCTCCGTCGCGCTGATGGGCTTCGGCGGCCCGCGCGGCACCGCGACGATCGTCTTCGGGCTCATCGCGTTCAACCGGCTGCCCGACCCGGCGTCGTCGATCGTGCTCGAGGTCGCCGTGCTCACCGTGCTGAGCAGCATCCTGCTCCACGGCGTCGCGGCGCCGCTGCTGCTGCGCCGGGTTCCCGGCCGCCGCGTCTGAGCCGTCGTCCCCGAGGTGCGGCCTCAGATGATGATCGTGGTCTGCGCGGCGTCGTCGCCGGCTCGACCTCGGCCGGCTCGCCGACCGAGACCGCGGGCGCCCGCGATGATCGCGATCCCGATCAGGAGCATGCAGAGGCCGCCGAGCACCGCGACGATGCCGAGTGCCACGCTCGGCCAGACGAGCGCGACGATGCCGCCGACAATGAGGAGCACGCCTGGCGCGAGTGCCACCGGGATCCCGGCGCCCCCGAGCCGCGAGCCGACGAGGATCCAGATCGCGCCCATCGCGATGAAGCCGACGCCGACGAACGTGACGAGCGCGTTCGCGGTGAACTGCGGGAATGCGATCGCCACGATGCCTGCGACGAGCAGCAGCGCCCCGCCGGCGATCCCGAACCCGCGAGATCGGGCGCGCACCATGAGGGCGAGCCCGTTGGCGATGAGGGCCGAGCCGAAGAGGATCGCGAGGATCCAGCCGGCGGCGATGAACGGCCAGACGAGCAGCCCGACCCCGGCCGCGACGACGAGCGCCCCCACGAGGGTAAGGACCCAGCGCGGCGAGCGCCGCGGCTGACCTCCGGTGATGATGACGGGCTCGTGCACGGCGACCTCCTGAGACGCTCCGCGGGCCTGGCCCGCGCGGTTCCCTTCACCGTACGCGACCCGGCTCGGATCCCGCTCAGTGATCGCCACGGGCGAACCGCCCGCGTTCCGGTCAGCTCCTGCTGCTGCGAGAATGTCGGTGTGACTCGCGACCTCTTCCTCCCCCGCGCCCTCGAGGTCGCGCCGTCGCTGCTGGGCGCGCGTCTGGCGGTCACGGGGGACGACGGCACCGTGGCGATCCGCATCACCGAGGTGGAGGCCTACCACGGGGTCGGCACGGCCGGTCCCTACGACGGTGGATCGCATGCGAGGGATCGCCGCACCGAGCGCAACGCATCGATGTTCGGGCCGCCCGGCCACGTCTACGTGTACTTCAGCTACGGCATGCACTTCGCGATCAACCTCGTCTGCTCTCCTGAGGGCACCGCCGGCGGGGTGCTGCTCCGGGCGGGCGAGGTGGTCGCAGGCACGGACCTCGCTGCGGCGCGTCGTCTGCGGAAGCGTCCCGGCTCCGCTGCCCCGGCGGAGCACCTGCTCGCCCGGGGACCGGGGAACCTCGCCGCCGCGCTCGGGATCGAGCGCGGCTCGCACGACGGGCTCGACCTGTTCGCGCCGCCTTTCGCGTTCTCGCCGCCGACTCCGGGAGCGATCGCTCCCGAGTCCATCGGCCAGGGCCCCCGCGTGGGCGTGGCAGGAGACGCCGGCGGTCCCGCATTCCCCTGGCGGTTCTGGATCGCGGGCGATCCCACGGTGAGCGCGTTCCGGCCGGGGCGCGGCGCGCCGCGGTAGGGTCGTTCGACCCCGTCGGGTCGCGGTGCGCCCGCGAGCGGCCGGATCCTAGCCCTTCATCGCGACGCCGCGGCGCCAGTAGCCCATGAACGCGACCTGGGCGCGCTCGATCCCGTGGTCCCGCACGAGGTGGCGGCGGAGCGTGGTGACGACGCCGCTCTCCCCCGCGATCCAGAAGTAGCGGTCGTGCGTGTTGGGCCGCGTCTCGGCGACCTCTCCGCTCTCGGAGTACTGCGGCGTCTCCCAGACGAGCGTTTCGGCGGCGGGATCGTCGACGATCGGCGGCAGGGAGCGCTCCCCGACGTGGGCGAGCACCTCGGGGATGAGCGCCTCGCCGTGCACCAGGACGATCCCGTCGCCGCGCTCGCGCACCAGCCAGCGCACATCGATACCCGGGGGCGCGTCGATGCCGAGACGGTCTCCCGCCTCGGGCACCTCGATGAACGCGGTGCCGGCGGCGTTCCGCGGAAGCTCTTCGAGGATGCGTGCGATCGCGGGGGCGGCGGTCTCGTCGCCGGCGAGCACGATTCGCTCGGCCCCGCCCGGCGCGAACTCGATGCCTCCGGCGTCGTGCCGCCCGCGGCGGGGCGCGACCACCGTCAGCGCGTCCCCCTCGGCCGCGCGGCTCGCCCAGAGCGACGCGGGCCCGGTGGCTCCCTCCGCGAGGTGCAGCACGAAGTCGATGATCAGGCGGGTCGCGCCCGATGCGTCGATGTCGATCCGACGGATCGAGTAGGTGCGCATGGTGCCTCGATCGGACTCCGGGATCTCGAGCCAGGCGCCGTACCAGTCGGGAGCCTCCCGGGGGATCCGGGCGACGCGCCCCGTCGGGCCAGGGAACACGAGTTTGATGCGCTGGTCGAGCGTCCGGTCCGGGTTGCCCACGTCGCGCAGCTCCGCGCCGCCGAGCGTGATGCGCACGAAACTCGGCGAGACGCGCTCGACGCGCTCGACGGTCGCCACGACCGCGGCGAACGGCGGCAGCGGCTCAGCCGCGGGCACGGGCGGCCGCTCCGCGATCGCGACCGGACTCGAGCCGGTCCCCGCCTCCGAGCTCGGCTTCGTGCGGCTCTGGCGCTTCGCTGCTGTGGGTGACATGGTGCCTTCCGATCGGTATGACGAGTGGGGTCCCCGAGACGGGGTCCGTGATGATCCGCGAGTCGAGTCCGAAGACCGCAGCCACGAGCTCTGCGCGCAGTACCTCGGACGGCGCACCGACCGCGTGCACCGCGCCCTCCCGCATCGCGACGAGTTCGTCGGCGTAGCGCGCGGCGAGGTTCAGGTCGTGCAGGACCATCACGATCGTCGTGCCCCGGCTGCGGTTGAGGTCTCGGACGAGGTCGAGCACCTCGAGCTGATGCGTGACGTCGAGGTACGTGGTGGGCTCGTCGAGCAGCAGCACCTCCGTCTCCTGAGCGAGCGCCATCGCGATCCAGACCCGCTGGCGCTGCCCGCCCGAGAGCTCGTCCACCGGCCGGTCCGCGAGCTCTGCGACGCCGGTCGCCTCGAGCGCGGCGCCGACGGCGGCCGTGTCCGCCGCGGACCAGCGGGCGAGCGCCCGCTGGTGCGGATGCCGGCCGCGGCCCACGAGGTCGGCGACGGTGATCCCCTCCGGCGCGATGGGATTCTGCGGCAGCAGCCCGAGGATCCGCGCGAGCGCCTTGGTCGGCTGCGCGTCGATGGCGCGTCCGTCGAGCAGCACCGATCCGCGCTTCGGTTTCAGCAGGCGCGCGCACGCGCGCAGCAGCGTCGATTTGCCGCATCCGTTGGGTCCGACGATCGCGGTGACGCCGCCTGGCGCGAACGCGATGTCGAGCCCCTCGAGGATCGCGCGGTCCCCGTAGGCGATGCCGAGTCCCTCGGCCGAGAGTGAGCGGGTTTCAGTCAAGACGCACCCTCCGTGCGGTTCATGCGCGCCCCGTCCGATTGAAGCGGATGAGGAGCAGGATCAGATACGGTGCACCGACGACGCCGGTGATGACGCCCACCGGATAGCGTTCAGCCAGCAGGTTCTGGCCGATCAGGTCGGCGAGCAGCACGAGCGCGGCGCCCGTGAGTCCGGCGGGGAGCAGTACCGGCGCCCCCGGCCCCGAGAGGCGCGCGGCGATCGGGCCGGCCATGAATGCGACGAACAGGATGGGCCCGCACGCCGCCGTCGCGAACGCGAGCAGCGCCACCGATGCGAGCACCAGGACGACGCGGATCCTCGGGACCGGAGCGCCGAGCGTCGTCGCGGTGTCGGATCCGAGACGGAGCAGATCGAGCGGCTTCCCGAGCACGACGAGCACGGGCACGAGCGCTGCGCTCGCGATGGCGAGCGGCAGGGTGCGCTCCCACGTCGCGCCGCTCACGCTGCCGCTCAGCCACTGCATCGCGCTCTGGATGTCCCATTCGGCGGCGCGGGCGAGCAGGTACGACGTCGCGCTCTGCAGCATCGCGGCGAGGCCGATGCCGATGAGGATGAACCGCGCACCGACGAAGCCGGCGGTGTGCGAGAACCCGAAGATCGCGGCGGCTGTGAGAATCGCCCCGGCGAGGGCGAACGCTGCGGTAGCGGTCTCGTCGAGTCCGAGCACGACGATCGCGAAGACCGCGGCGGTGCCCGCCCCGGCGCTGACGCCGAGGATATCGGGCGAGGCGAGCGGGTTGCCGAGCAGGGTCTGGAACGTCGCGCCCGCGATGCCGAAGGCGAATCCGCCGAGGAGCGCGAGCGTCGCCTGGGGCAGCCGCAGCTCTCCCACCGTGAACGAGGCCCCGGGGATCGGTTCGCCGAACAGGACGGCCAGCACGGTCCCCGGGCCGTAGACCCGGTCGCCGATCATGAGGCTCGCGCCGAAGCCGAGGGCGAGCACCGCCAGCAGGCCGCCGATCGCGATCGCCCGCCGTCGGAACCTGCGCCTGCGCCCCGCAGCGAGCGTCTCGCCGAGCATCGTCGCGGTCACAGCTCCCTGACCTTCCGCCTGCGGACGATCCAGATGAGGAGCGGGGCGCCGAGGAAGGCGGTGATGATGCCGACCTCGATCTCCTCGGGCCGAGCCAGCACTCGCCCGAGCACGTCGGCGGCGAGCAGCAGGCAGGCGCCGGCGAGTGCGGAGATCGGGAGGAGCCAGCGGTGGTCGGGGCCCGAGAGCGTCCGGCAGACGTGCGGGACGAGCAGACCGACGAATGCGATGGGGCCGGCGACCGCCGTCGCCGCACCGCAGAGCACCACCGCGCCGATCGCGACGAGCGCTCGAGTGCGCCCGACCCGCTCGCCGAGCCCTGCGGCGAGCTCGTCCCCCAGGGCGAGCGAGTTCATGCCGCGCGCGTGCGCGGCGCAGAGCGCCGCGCCGGCGAGCAGCAGGGGCAGCGCGGCGGAGATGCTCTCCCAGCTCGCACCGCCGACACTGCCGACCCGCCAGAACTGGAACGTGCGGAGCAGGTCGACGCGCGGCAGCATGATCGCGTTGGTCAGCGAGATGAAGGCGGCGGCGCACGCCGCACCGGCGAGCGCGAGCTTGTAGGGCGTCGCGCCCCCGCCACCGATGGTGCCGATCGTGTAGACGAGCAGTGCGGCGGCTGCGGCACCGCAGATCGCGACCGCCATCAGTGCGAACGGGCGGTGCACTCCGAAGCCGGCGATGGCGGCGACCACGGCGAGCGCGGCTCCGCTCGAGACGCCCATGATGCCGGGTTCCGCGAGCGGGTTGCGCGTGACCGCCTGCATGGCCACGCCCGAGAGCGCGAGCGCCGCGCCGACCAGCGCCGCGAGCGCGGTGCGCGGGAGGCGCTTGAGCACTGCTCCCTCGCCGATCGTGTCCGCACCGCCCTGCAGCGCACCCAGGATGTCGTCGAGGCCGACGGTGCGCGCGCCCAGGGCGACGGACGCCGCGCAGAGCGCGACGAGCAGTATGGCGAGCGCGATGATCCAGCCCGTGCGGCGTGCGGCGTCGCCCGCACGCACCGGACGCGTCTGGCGCTCGGCGGGAGACGCGCCGGCGGCGCGGATCCGAGGGCGGTCGGCCACGGCGCTCGCGGTCTCGCTCACTCCCCGGTCTGTGCCGCGGCGGAGCCGAGCACGTCGAAGTAGTCGTCGATGCCCCAGCCGATCGAGAGCGGCGAGGGGTTCGCCGAGGCCGCGAGCGGGGTGGAGTCCTCGAGGATCGCGATGCGCCCGGCCCGCACTGCGGGGATCTGCGAGATCAGGGGATCGGCCTGGAGCTGCTTCACGAGGTCGCCTTCGGGGTCGCCGTAGGTCACGAACACGTCGACGTCGGCGAACTCGTCGGCCATCTCCGAGCTGTACTCGACGTAGAACTCGCTCGTCTTCTCGGTCTCGGCCGTGACGGCCTTCGGCTGCGGGAGCCCGAGGTCCGCCAGGAATCCCGGCCGCGTGTCGTGCACGGTGTAGAACCCGATCTTCGACAGGTCGGACGGGTTCATGAAGGCGAAGAGCGCCTTCTTCCCGTCGAGCTCGGGGTGGGCGGCGAGCGACTCCTCGGTCTGCTTCCGCAGCTCGGCGTTCAGCTGCTCCCCCTCATCGGCGAGGCCGAGCGCCCGCGAGTCGAGGGCGATCATGTCCTCGAGAGAGGTGCCCCAGGGCGTGTCCGGGTAGGCGACCACCGGCGCGATCTTCGAGAGCGTGTCGTAGTCCTCCTGCGTGAGGCCGGAGTACGCGGCCAGGATCACGTCGGGCTCCGTGTCGGCGACGGCCGCGAAGTCGATGCCGTCGGTCTCGTCGAAGAGCACGGGGGTCTTGCCGCCGAGCTCCTCGAGACGGTCCTCGACCCAGGGCAGGACGCCGTCTCCGTCGTCGTCGCCCCACGTCGCCTTGCTCATGCCCTCGGGAACGATCCCGAGTGCCAGCGGCACCTCGTGGTTCGCCCAGGCGACGGTCGCGACGCGCTCCGGCTTCTGCTCGATGGTCGTGGTGCCGAGCGCATGCTCGATGGTGATCGGGAAACCGCTATCGGACGACCCGGACGGTGCCTGCTGCGCATCGGCGCCGGAGCATCCGGCGGTGGAGAGGAGGACGGCGGCTGCGGCGGTGACGCCGAGGATTCGTGAGACGCGCAAGAGACGATCCCTTCAGACGGACCGCTGGGCGGTCGGACGGAGATGCGGAGTGGTGGTCACTACATCGCATGATAGTTAGGCGAACCTAACATCTGATGAATTCTAACATCTGATGAAGTGGCGCGCGCAAGTCGCCTGAACGTTCCGCGTCAGAGGGCGGGGCCCTCCCCCGATGCCGTCGCATCCCGGGCGCCGGGCGCCTCCAATGCGGATGCGCCGGATTGCGGGTGGAACTTGGCCAGGCCGAGTACGCCGGCGACCGCGAGCGCGCCGGACCCGATGAACACGGCGGCCGCCCAGGCCGGCGCGTGCGCGGCCTCGCCCAGCACGACGATGCCGATCAGCACCGCGACGATGGGGTCGATGACGGTGAGCCCGGCGACCACCAGGTCCGGCGGCCCCGACGAGTACGCGTTCTGCACGAACACCATGCCGACGAGCGCGCCGACAGCGAGGGCGCCGACGCAGGCCCAGGTGAGCCACTCGAACTCACCCTGCTGGAGACGCCCGATGACGGCCTTGGCAAACGTCGCGACGAAGCCGTAGAGCGTGCCTGCGCCGACGATGTAGAAGAGGGCGGCGCTGCGATGCCGGAAGACGGCGAAGAGCAGCATGAAGAGCACGAACACGGCGCCGAAGATGATGAGGATCGCCAGGAGCTTGGCGTCGGTGACGGGCTGGTCCGCGGCGGTGAACGCGGCGACCGTGACGAAGATGATGATGCCGGCCACTGCGAGGGCGATGGAGCCGCGCACCCGCTTGCCGATGCGGACGCGATTGATGCGCGAGTTCAGGATCGAGGTGATGACGAGCCCCACCACGCCGATGGGCTGCACGATGATCAGGGGGGACAGCGACAGGGAGCCGATCTGGAAGACGACGGCGAGTCCCAGCAGCACGGTGCCCGATACCCACGACGGACGCCGCAGCATGTTGCGGATGTGCCCGAACGAGAGGCCGGATCCAGCGCTCGCGCCCATGATCCGCTCGACCTTGTTCAGGCCTCGCGACTGGTACTGCGCTCCGAAGGCGAGGAACGCCGCTCCGAGCAGCGCGAGCGGGATGCCGAGGAACTGACGCGGGTCGAGCCCGGCGAGCTCCGCCTGCGCCGCGACGAACCCGAGGTCCGCCGGAAACGGCACTACGCGTCTCCTCGCATGAGCTCGACGAGGCGCGCGGCCGCGCGCGGCACCTCGTCGTTCACGATGATCTCGTCGAACTCGTCCGCAGCGGCGAGTTCGACCTTCGCGGTTTCGAGTCGTCGCGCGCGCTCCTCGGCGTCCTCGGTGCCGCGTCCGACGAGCCGATTGACGAGTTCGTCCCAGCTCGGAGGCGCGAGGAACACGAGTCGCGCCTCGGGCATGCTCGCGCGCACCTGCCTGGCGCCCTGGAGATCGATCTCGAGGAGCATGAGCTCACCGCGCCTGGCCGCCTCGACGGCCGGGCCTCGGGGCGTGCCGTACCGGGACTGGTTGTGCACGGTCGCCCACTCGAGCAGATCGTCCGAGGCGAGCATGCGATCGAAACCCTCGTCGTCGACGAAGTAGTAGTGCACGCCGTGCTCCTCGCCCGGGCGCGGTTTGCGCGTCGTGGCCGAGACGGACAGACGCACCTCGGGGTGGTGCTCGCGCACGTAGGCGGCGACCGTTCCCTTGCCCACGGCGGTGGGGCCGGCCAGCACGGTGAGGGGCGGGCGCCCGCCCGTCTGACGGGCGCCAGTACGCTCGCGGACGAAGCGCTCGAGGCGCTCGCGCTGGAGCTTCCCGAGGCCGCCGAGGCGCTTGCGATCCGAGATCGCGAGGTCGCGGCGGATCCGATCCGCCTTGACGCTGCCGATCGCGGGGAACGAGAGCAGGAAGTCGGTGATCCGCAGGCTCGCCGCCGGGCTGCCGGGCACGCGGGACTGCTCGAGGGCCTTCAACGGAGACAGCTCCCCGGTGCGCAGCTTGCGCTTCAGCTCGGCCCTCGCCTGCCTGGCCGCGATGGCCGCGCGGTTCGCGGCCTCGCGGTCGACCTCGGGCATGATGCGATCCGTATCCCCCTGCGTGTCGCTCATCCTCTTCCTTCCGCCCCTGATCGGCTTCGGTTTCCGTTGCAGACTCTAGGCTACCGCGAGTGCGTCGGCGAGCGCTTCCGACCGCGCCCGGATGCGATCGGCGAGACCGTCGGCGCCTCCGGAGAGGATGCCGCGGGACTCGTTCGCGAGCAGGGCCCAGCCGAGTCCGCCGAAGATCGCGCGCGCGTCCTCGATCCTGGCCCCCTGGTGCCCGAACCCGGGCGCGAGCACCGGAAGCGCCGGGCTGGCGGGCGGGAGCGAGACATCGATCCCGAAGTCGGCGAGGTCGAGGGTCGCTCCGAGTACGACGCCGATCGATTTCACGTGCGCGTCGAGCGGCGACTCGAACGCGAGCGCGTCGTCGACGATCGAGCGGGCGATCGTGCGACCATCGGCGCGGACCGCGGTCTGCACCTCACGCGCCTCGGGATTCGAGGTCGCCGCGAGCACGAACAGGCCCTTCCCGTGCTCGCGCACGTGGCGGAAGCCGCCGGCGAGGCTGCCGAAGCCCTGATATGCGGCGACCGTCATGGCGTCGGCCTCGAGCGGCGACCCCGGCGTGAGCCAGGCGTCGGCGTACGCCGCGAAACTCGTCCCGATATCGCCGCGCTTGACGTCGGCGATCACCAGGAGGCCCGCGGCGCGCGCGTCGGCGAGCACGCGCTCGAGCGCCGCGATCCCCGCCGATCCGAAACGCTCGAAGAAGGCGACCTGGGGCTTCACGCACGCGGCCACGCCGGCGGACGCCGCGACGACCTCGCGGCCCATCCGCTCGGCGCCGGCCGCGTCGTCGTCGAGGCCCCAGTCGGCGAGGAGCGCCGCGTGCGGATCGATGCCCGCGCACAGGTGCCGACGCTCGGCGAGCGCCTCACCGAGCCGGACACCGAATGCCCGGCTCATCCAGCGACCTCGGCGCGGGCCGCATCGCGGTCCGCCTGGTACTCCTGCAGCGACTTCACATCGAAGCCCTGCTGCTGCGCCGAGATCGCGCCGACCGCGGCCGACAGCTCCGAGACCGTCGTGAAGATCGGCTTGTCCGCGGCGACGGCGGCCGCGCGGATCTCGTAGCCGTCCGCGCGGGCGGAGCTGCCCGAGGGGGTGTTGACGATCATGTCGACCTCGCCGCGATTGATGAGATCGACGATGGTGTCTCCCTCGGCGTGGGCGCTGTGCTTGCGCACCGTCTCGGTGGCGATGCCGTTGCGGCTGAGCACGACCTGCGTGCCCTGCGTGGCCAGCAGCCGGTAGCCGAGCTCCTGCAGGCGCAGCGCCGGAAGGACGATCGAGCGCTTGTCCCGGTCGGCGACCGAGAGGAACACCGTGCCCGACGTGGGGAGTTCGCTGCCCGCAGCCGACTGGCTCTTCGCGAAGGCGGTCGGGAAGGTGCGGTCCATGCCCATGACCTCTCCCGTGGAGCGCATCTCGGGTCCGAGCAGCGAGTCGACGACGAGCCCCTCGTGGGTGCGGAAGCGCTTGAACGGGAGCACGGCCTCCTTGACGGCGATGGGCGCGTCGACGGGAGTGCGCGAGCCGTCGCGCTCGGGCAGGAAGCCGGCGTCGATCAGCTGCTGGATCGTCTCGCCAGCCATGATGCGCGACGCGGCCTTCGCGAGCGGGATCCCGAGCGCCTTGGAGACGAACGGCACCGTCCGCGATGCGCGCGGGTTCGCCTCGAGCACGTAGAGCACGCCCTGGCCGATCGCGAACTGCACGTTGAGCAGGCCGCGCACGCCGATGCCCTCGGCGATCCCGAGCGTCGCCTGGCGGACCTGCGCGATCTGGTCGTGTCCGAGCGTGACGGGCGGCAGCGTGCAGCTCGAGTCGCCGGAGTGCACCCCCGCCTCCTCGATGTGCTCCATCACTCCGCCGACGTAGAGCTGCTCGCCGTCGTAGAGCGCGTCGACGTCGATCTCGATCGCGTCGTCGAGGAAGCGGTCGACGAGGAGCGGGTGGCCGGGTCCCACGAGGGCGTGGCCCTCGATGCGCTCGAAGTAGCCGCGGAGCGAGGCGGTGTCGTAGACGATCTCCATGCCGCGCCCGCCGAGCACGAACGAGGGGCGCACGAGCACCGGGTAGCCGATCTCCTCGGCGATGCGCACGGCTCCCTCCTCGTCGATCGCGGTCCCGTTGCGCGGAGCGGTGAGGCCCGCGCGCTCGAGGATGGCGGAGAACGCGCCGCGCTCCTCGGCGAGATCGATCGCCTCGGGGGTGGTGCCGAGAATCGGCACGCCGGCGTCCTTGAGCGGCTGCGCGAGGCCCAGAGCGGTCTGGCCGCCGAGCTGGACGACCACGCCGAGCACCTCGCCGGAGGCCTGCTCGGCGTGGATGACCTCGAGCACGTCCTCGAGCGTCAGCGGCTCGAAGTAGAGTCGGTCGCTCGTGTCGTAGTCGGTCGAGACCGTCTCGGGGTTGCAGTTGATCATGATGGTCTCGTAGCCGGCGTCCGACAGCGCGAACGAGGCGTGCACGCACGAGTAGTCGAACTCGACGCCCTGGCCGATGCGGTTGGGGCCCGAGCCGAGGATGACGACCTTCTTGCGCTCGCTCGGCGCGACCTCGGTCTCGAGGTCATACGACGAGTAGTGGTACGGCGTGAGCGCGGGGAACTCCCCCGCGCAGGTGTCGACCGTCTTGAACACCGGGCGCAGGCCGAGCCCGTGGCGCAGGCCGCGGATCTCGGACTCGGAGACGCCCCGGATCGCGGCGATCTGCACATCGGAGAAGCCGTGGTCCTTGGCCTCGCGGAGGACGTCGAGCGTGAGCTGCGGGGCGGCCTGGACTGTTGCCGCGACCTCGTTGATGAGCTGGATCTGGTCGAGGAACCAGGGGTCGATCGCGGTCGACGCGAAGACCTGGTCGATCGTCGCGCCGAGGCGGAGCGCCTGCTGCACGTCGACGATGCGGCCGTCGGTCGGGCGCTTGATCGTCTCGAGGAGCTCGGTGACGCGATGGCTCTCCTCCCCCGGTGCCACCGGGTCCCAGTGGAAGGAGGTGCCGCGCTTCTCGAGCGAGCGGAGCGACTTCTGCAGCGCCGTCGTGAAGTTGCGGCCGATCGCCATGGCCTCGCCCACCGACTTCATGGTGGTGGTGAGCGTGTCGTCGGCTGCGGGGAACTTCTCGAACGCGAAGCGGGGCGCCTTCACCACGACGTAGTCGATGGTCGGCTCGAAACTCGCGGGCGTCTTCTGCGTGATGTCGTTCGGGATCTCGTCGAGGCGGTAGCCGAGCGCGAGCTTCGCGGCGATCTTGGCGATCGGGAAGCCGGTCGCCTTCGACGCGAGCGCCGACGAGCGCGAGACGCGCGGATTCATCTCGATGACGATCACGCGACCGGTCTGGGGGTCGATCGCGTACTGGATGTTGCAGCCGCCCGTGTCGACGCCCACGCGGCGGATGATGTCGATGCCGATGTCGCGGAGCTTCTGGAACTCGCGGTCGGTGAGCGTCAGCGCGGGCGCGACGGTGATCGAGTCGCCCGTGTGCACTCCGACGGCGTCGACGTTCTCGATGGAGCAGACGACGACCGTGTTGTCGGCGGTGTCGCGCATGAGCTCGAGCTCGTACTCCTTCCAGCCGAGGATCGACTCCTCGAGGAGCACCTCGGTGGTCGGGCTGTAGTGCAGGCCGTCGCCCGCGATGCGGACGAGGTCCTCCTCGGTGTAGGCGAAGCCCGAGCCGAGGCCGCCCATGGTGAACGAGGGGCGCACGACGAGGGGGTAGCCGAGGTCCTTGGCGAACTCCTTGGCCTCCTCGAGCGTGTGCGCGATGTGGGACCGCGCGACGTCGGCGCCCGATTCGATCACCAGGTCCTTGAAGATCTGGCGGTCCTCGCCGCGCTGGATCGCGTCGACCTTCGCGCCGATGAGCTCGACGCCGTGCTTCTCGAGGATCCCGAGCTCGTGCAGCGACATGGCCGCGTTGAGCGCGGTCTGGCCGCCGAGGGTCGGCAGGATGGCATCCGGCCGCTCCTTGATGATGATCGACTCGATGACCTCGGGGGTGATCGGCTCCACGTACGTCGCATCGGCGAAATCCGGATCCGTCATGATCGTCGCCGGGTTCGAGTTCACGAGGATCACGCGCACGCCCTCTTCGCGCAGCACGCGGCAGGCCTGGGTGCCGGAGTAGTCGAACTCGCAGGCCTGGCCGATGACGATCGGCCCTGAGCCGATGACGAGGACGGAGTTGATGTCTGAGCGCTTGGGCATTAGTGGGTCTCCTTGGCGGTCTCGCCGTGTGCAGTGTTCGACGCCGAGGCGAGGTCCGTGACCAGCTGGCGGAAGCGATCGAAGAGGTAGAAGGCGTCGTGCGGGCCGGCGGCGGCCTCGGGGTGGTACTGCACCGAGAACGCCGGGATGTCGAGGCACTCGAGCCCCTCGACCACCTGGTCGTTGAGGCTGTAGTGGCTCACCTGGACGCGACCGAAGCCCTGCGGGGAGTCGATCTCGCCCTCGAGCGGCGCATCGACCGCGAAGCCGTGGTTCTGCGCGGTGATCTCGACGCGCCCGGTGCGCTTGTCGAGCACCGGCTGGTTGATGCCGCGGTGACCGAAGGGCAGCTTGTAGGTGTCGAAGCCGAGAGCCCGGCCGAGCAGCTGGTTGCCGAAGCAGATGCCGAAGTAGGGCACGCCGTCGCGCAGCAGCTCGCGGAGCAGTTCGACCTGCGCGTCGCTGGCCGCGGGATCCCCCGGTCCGTTGGAGTAGAAGAGCGCGTCGGGGCCGATCGCCCGGATCTCCTCGACCGTCGTCGCCGCGGGCAGCACGATCACGTCGAATCCGTGGTCGGAGAGGTACTGCACGGTGGCGCGCTTGATCCCGAGGTCGAGCACGGCGATCGACCCGACGCGAGCGACGTCCGCCTTCGCGGGCACGTCGTAGCGCTCGGGGGTCGTGACCTCGGCCGAGAGGTTCTTGCCCGCCATCGCGTCCTGCTCGCGCACGAGGGCGAGCTGCTCGTCCTCGCCGAGGGCGAAATCGGCCCCCGAGAAGACGCCGGCGCGCATGGCGCCCGCGGAGCGGATGCGGCGGGTCACCGCGCGGGTGTCGATGCCCGAGATGCCGACCACGCCGTCGTTCACGAGGTCCTCGTCGAGGGACCGCTCCGCGCGGAAGTTCGAGACCCGGCGTGCGGGGTCGCGGACCACGAAGCCCGAGACCCAGATCTTGCGGGACTCCATGTCGGTGTCGTTCGCGCCGGTGTTGCCGACGTGGGGAGTCGTCATGAGCACGATCTGCCCGGCGTACGACGGGTCGGTCAGCGTCTCCTGGTATCCGGTCATGCCGGTCGAGAAGACCGCCTCGCCGAGCGTGCGCCCGGTCGCGCCGTACGCGCGCCCGACGTATCGCGAGCCGTCCTCGAGCACGAGCACGGCCTGGCCTGCGGGAATGGCGGAGGCCGGCGGGGCGGTGACTCCGGTTGCTGCGGTGTGGGTGGTCACGCGTCCTCCTGGGTCGTGTGCGCAGCGTTCTCGCGCTGCGTGGCTGTATCCGGTCGCTCCGCGTCCTGCGGAGCGACCGGCGATGCTGAATGTGTACGGGGCGCCGCCTCGTCGAGCGAGACGATCGCTGCGGCGAAGCGCTGCTGCTGCGCCGGGTCTGTGAAGCGGAAGGCCGACTCGAACTCGCGCTCGGGGCCGGGAGCGGCTGCCGGCACCCATCGCAGGAGCGACAGCCCGTCGCGCTCGACGATCTTGCCGACCCTGCCGTTCGCGGTGCCCGTGCCGCGCAGCTGCGCGACCGGAAGCGCGACCTCGGGCGCGCCCGCCACTGAGATCATCACGCCCGATGCGGTGACGACGAGGTCGGCGGGGCCCTTGTAGTCGAGCCCGGGGATCGCTATCCGTTCGAACGGCGAACCGACCGGCGTCGTCGAGACGTACGGGACGTCGGCGAACGATGCGAGCCGGCGGTCCGAGGCGATCTCGGCGGCCGAGGTCGTGCTGACCACGATCGCCGAGTCCCGTCGTCGTCGGCCGCGCCACGCGAGCCACATGAGCAGCAGCACCGCGGCGGCGATCGCGATCATGAGGATCGCGAATGACGTGCGGCTCACCGCACCTCACCGTTCCCGTGCGCTGCGGCGGTCTCGACGGAGGCGAGCTCGCCGTCGTCGAGGGTGGGGAACCCGCCGCGCAGCGTGTAGGCGACGCGTCCCGGCAGTTGCATGCCGAGGAACGGCGAGTTCACGCTCAGGCCGCGCAGATCCTCGGTGCCGAACTCGCTCGAGCCGCTCGGGTCAACGAGGACGAGGTCCGCCCGCTCGCCCGGCACGAGCGCGCTCGGATGACCACCGGGAAGGACGTCGCCCAGGCGCCCGATCTCAGCGGGCTTCTGCGAGAGGAGCGTCTCGAGCTCCGCCCAGCTCGCATGCCCCTCGCGCACCAGGGTGAGGATCGCGATGGGCAGCGCCGACTCGAGTCCGACCATGCCGAACGCGGCCGCGCTCCACTCGCACTCCTTCGCCTCGAGGGGATGCGGCGCGTGGTCGGTGGCGATGATGTCGATGATCCCGTCCGCGACCGCCTGGCGCAGCGCGCGGACGTCGGCATCGCGCCGGAGGGGCGGGTTCACCTTGTAGCGCGGGTCGTACGTCCGAGCGAGCTCCTCGGTGAGGATGAGATGGTGCGGCGTGACCTCGGCGGTCACCTGCACGCCCCGGGCCTTCGCCCACCGGATCACCTCGACCGACCCCGCGGTCGAGAGATGGCAGATATGCAGTCGTGCGCCGACGTGCTCGGCGAGCAGCACGTCGCGGGCGATGATCGACTCCTCGGCCACGGCGGGCCAGCCCTTGAGGCCGAGCTCGCTCGAGAGCACGCCCTCGTTCATCTGGGCCCCCTCGGTGAGGCGGGGATCCTGCGCGTGCTGGGCGATGACGCCGTCGAAGGTCTTCACGTACTCGAGCGCCCGCCGCATGAGCAGCGGATCGTGCACGCACTTGCCGTCGTCCGAGAACACGCGGACCGCCGCGCGGGACTGCGCCATCGCGCCGATCTCGCTGAGCTTCGCTCCGCCGAGGTCTTCGGTCACGGCGCCGATCGGGCGCACGGTCGCGTACCCGGCCGACTCGCCGAGGGCCTGCACCTGCTCGACGACTCCGGCGGTGTCCTGCACCGGCATCGTGTTCGCCATTGCGAAGACGGTCGTGAACCCGCCCGCCGCCGCGGCGCGCGTGCCCGTGAGCACGGTCTCGGACTGCTCGAACCCCGGCTCGCGCAGGTGCGTGTGGAGATCGACGAGGCCCGTCATCGCGACGAGGCCGTCGGCCTCGATGACGCGCTCCCCATCGCGCGGCTGGAGGCCGCCGTCGGTCTGGGATGCGCGCTCGGCGATCCGTCCGCCCGAGATCCGGAGGTCGACCGCGGGTGCGCTCAGGTGGTCGGCGCCGCGCTCGGCGAGATCCCCCGCGATGCGGGCGCCGCGGATCAGGATGTCGGCGTCGATCGTTCCGGTGGGGCTCATGCGTTCTCTCCTCGTTCGCCGGACAGCAGTAGGTACAGGGCGGCCATGCGCACGGAGACACCGTTCGCCACCTGCTCGAGCACGGTCGACCGCGCGGAGTCCGCTGCGCCCGACGAGATCTCGAGGCCGCGGTTCATGGGGCCGGGGTGCATGACGAGCGTGCGCTCCGGCAGCGTCGCGAGACGCGCGTCGTCGAGTCCCCAGTTGCGGGCGTACTCGCGCTCGTTCGGGAAGAACGCGGCGTGCATGCGTTCGGTCTGGATGCGGAGCAGCATGACGACGTCGGGGCGCTCGATGCGGAGCGCCTCGTCGAGCGAGTGGTGCACGGCGACGGGCCACTGCCGTGCGCCGAACGGGATGAGCGTCTCGGGGGCCACGAAGCTGACCTGCGCCCCGAGCGCCGTCAGGAGCCAGAGGTTCGACCGTGCGACCCGCGAGTGCGCGATGTCGCCGACGATCACGACCGAGATGCCGTCGAGGTCGCGACCCCGGCTCGTCTCGCCGAACAGGCGTCGGCGCATCGTGAACGCGTCGAGCAGTGCCTGCGTGGGGTGCTCGTGGGTGCCGTCGCCCGCGTTGAGCACGCCGGCGTCGATCCACCCGCTGCTCGCGAGCCGGTGCGGGGCGCCGGAGCCCGAGTGCCGGATCACGACGCCGTCGGCGCCGATCGCCTGCAGGGTCTGCGCCGTGTCCTTGAGCGACTCGCCCTTCGAGACCGACGATCCCTTCGCGCTGAAGTTGATCACGTCGGCGCTCAGGCGCTTCGCGGCCGCCTCGAAGGAGATCCGCGTACGGGTCGAGTCCTCGAAGAACAGGTTGACGACGGTCTTGCCGCGGAGCGTCGGGAGCTTTTTGACCTCGCGATGCTGCGTGGCGGCCATGTCCTCGGCGGTGTCGAGGATCAGGATCGCATCCTCCCGGCTCAGCGTCCGGGTATCGAGCAGGTGCCTCATGCGGTCCCCTCCGCGGCGGTCGCGCCCGAGCTGATCGTGACCGCGTCCTCGCCGTCGATCTCCTGGAGACGCACGGAGATCCGCTCGTGCTTGGCGCTCGGGAGGTTCTTCCCGATGTAGTCGGCGCGGATCGGCAGCTCGCGGTGGCCGCGATCGACGAGCGCGGCGAGGCGCACGGCCCTGGGGCGGCCGTGATCGTTCAGCGCATCGAGCGCCGCGCGGACGGTGCGGCCGGAGTAGAGTACGTCGTCCACGAGCACGACCGTGGCGCCGTCGATGCCGGACGCCGGCATGTCGGTCGGCTGGGGCGCACGCGTGGGATGCTTCGCGAGGTCGTCGCGGTACAGCGTGATGTCGAGGCTGCCTGCGGAGAGCGGCACGCCCTCGATGCGGGAGATCGTCTCCGCGATGCGCTTCGCCAGCACCACGCCGCGAGTGGGAATGCCTACGAGTACGAGGCCGTCGACGCCCTTGTTCGCTTCGATGATTTCGTGCGAGATTCGAGTCAGCGCGCGCGAGATGTCGGCGCTTTCCAGCACCGTTCGCGTACCCGTCATTCGAGCCCCCCTTCTCCGCCTCACCGGACGGTCTTAAAGAAAAGCTGTTACCGGTCCAGCTTAGCGCATCCGGATACGCCGAAGGGCGGAACGCGCGCGGATCCGGAGTGTCTTGCGCGCGTCCCGCCCTTCGGGATCGTTCCGAGCCTACGCCCTGGCGTGATCCGCGATCTTGCCGAGCACGCCGTTCACGAAGCGACCCGAATCGTCGGTCGAGTACTCCTTGGCGAGTTCGACGGCCTCGTCGATGGCCACCGCGGTCGGCACCTCGTCGTTGTAGAGGATCTCCCACGAGGCGAGGCGCAGCAGGGCGCGATCGACGTGCGGCATCCGCTCGAGGGTCCAGCCCTGGGCGTAGCTCATGATGAGCTCGTCGATCTCCTCGCGATGGTCGGTGACGCCGTCGACGATCTCGCGGGCATAGAGCCACGAGGCGGCGCGTTCGGGTTCGGCCGACGCCCGCTTCGCCTCGGCGTTGACGATCGCGGCGATCGACTCCTCCCGCACATCGGCCTGGAAGAGCATGTCGAGGGCGCGCTTGCGCGCCTTGGTACGTGCAGACACCGAGGACTAGTCGTTCACGCGACCGAGGTAGTCGCCCGTGCGGGTGTCGACCTTGACCTTGGTGCCGGTCTCGAGGAACAGCGGGACCTGGATCTCGGCGCCGGTCTCGACGGTCGCGGGCTTGGTGCCGCCGGTCGAGCGGTCGCCCTGCAGGCCCGGCTCGGTGTAGGTGACCTCGAGCACGACGGAGGCGGGCATCTCGAGGTAGAGCGGCTCGCCCTCGTGCAGGCCGATCTGCACCTGCTGGTTCTCGAGCATGAAGCGTGCGGCATCGCCCACGACGACGGCCGAGACGGTCAGCTGGTCGTAGTCGGCCTGATCCATGAAGACGTAGTCGGCGCCGTCCTGGTACAGGTACTGGTAGTCGCGGCGGTCAACGTTCGCGGTCTCGATCTTCGCACCGGCGTTGTAGGTCTTGTCGATGATCTTGCCCGAGACGACGTTCTTCTGCTTGGTGCGCACGAAGGCGCCGCCCTTGCCCGGCTTGACGTGCTGGAACTCGATTACGCTCCACAGCTGCCCGTTCTCCTTGATCACGGTGCCGTTCTTGATGTCGTTCGAGGTTGCCATGCAGTGCTTCTCCGGTTCTGTGGGGTTCGAGCGCGGGATCTCAGCTGCTGAGCGCGCCGATACAGTCTACACCCGGCTCGGAATCGTGGCCGTCAGGCGGGCCGTCCCGGCCCGGCCACCGCTCCCCTGCAGACACGGGCGGCGGATCGGTCGATGAGATGGCCCTGGTCCGGTTCCGCCTGTAGTCTGGCCAACGCATGGGGGATGCAGCGAACCGAGAGGTCCCCATGAGCCAGAGCAGGCGCAGCGGATGCGGTGGCGCACGATGCCTGATGGCGACCGGAGGCGGGATCCCGCTCCGGGCCGCCCCTGCGTCGTGGTGTCGTCTCCGCCGCGGACGTGCAGCACAGCGATCCGGTGGCGCGGCGGGTCGATACCTCGGCAGGCGATGCGCTGCTCACTCTTCCGATACCTGGCACTCCGAAGGGACCTATCGTGACTGAACCATCGCCCGCCGCGGGCTGGTACGCCGACCCTGAGAATCCGGCTCGGCACCGGTACTGGGACGGCACCTCCTGGACCGATCACGTGCAGGACGCGCCGCCGGCTCCGTCGGAGCGACCTGCAGCGTCGGTTCCCGGGCGGCGCAAGCGACGCGGCCTGATCATCTGGGTGTCCGCCGGGGTCGTCGTGCTGCTGGGTCTCGTGACCGCCGTCGTCTGGGGCGCCCACCAGTTCACATCGGCGTTCGTGCCGAACGGAACGTCCGGCACGAGCTCTGCCGCAGGATCCGGTGGGAGCGCGGATGGCGGCGTGCCGCTGTCCGAAGCCGACTTCTACCAACGCGAACTGACGAATCTGCGCGCGAAGCTCCCGGCCGGTGATGCACTGATCGATCCGCTCGCAGCGCCGCCGGCCGAGTTCGTCGTCCGCGCATCGCCCGGGTACCGGGCCGCGGCCCGCGAGTACCTCGAGTCGGTGATCGCCACGGTCGAGGAAGCGGGGAGTATGCAGTTCGAGACGCTGGATGCTGCCGAAAGCTACGCGTACTCGACGCTCGGCGCGGACATCGAGGAGCAAGCCGGCAGCATCCTCTTCGGCGGCGCCGGCACCGAGCTCGAGACGCGGGGGTTCCCGCAGGATCCGGCGATCGTCGAGATCGAGCAGCGGATCACGGACACCGACATCGCACCGGACTCCGATGGTTCGTATCTGAGGGTCGCGGAAGAGCTCGCGGCCCTCGTGGGCTCACGGATCACTCTCGACCAGGACGAGGCGGGGTGCCCGAACCTCGAGAAGGACATCGCTGCGTTCGTATGCCTGGGCGGGGACTACGGAGGCTGGGGGCTGATCACGTACACCCCGGAGGGCATGGCGAAGGTCGCGGATCCGTCATTCGTCGCCACCATGAAGCACGAGATCGCGCACAAGCTCATTCACGTCCAATGCGGTAACCAGTCCGCCGTGAAATGGAACAATGCCTACGGAGAGGGGGTCGCGAACTCCTATGCCGTGATCTACCTCGGCGCCGATCGTGCCGCACTCGCACGCGTCGGGGAAGCCCACCCCGAGTACGTCATGAACGACACCACGGACGCGCAGGCGCGCGCGCTCCACGAGAGCGATCTCGCCTGCTACGACAACGACGCCCTCCCCGTGCAGTGAGGCGGCGGGCGCGCGAAGCCGCACCGGGCTCGGCACCGATGCCTCGGCCCCGAGCGCTCAGCGCGCGCCTGCCGACCACTGCTGTCGGAGTCGCAGCACTCACGGTGCCGTGAGCGCCTGAGCATGCACTTTTGGCACAACCGACGGAGATGCTCCCGGCCGGCGGACCTAGGCTCGCCGCATGCACATGCTCTTCCGTACCGTCTGGCACTTCCTGTTCGTCGGCCCGCGCGGGCACCGTCTCGGCTTCGGGGATGTCTCCCGATCCCGGTTCCGCGTCTGGCCCACCGATCTCGACCTGCTCCGGCACATGAACAACGGCAAGTACCTCTCCGTTATGGACGTCGCCCGCTTCGATCTCATCCAGCGCAACGGAGTGGTCGGACTCTTCAGGCGCGAGGGCTGGTACCCGGTGGTGGTGGGCCAGACGATCTCGTACCGCAGGTCGTTGAACCCCTGGATGCGATTCTGGATCGAATCGCGGATCCTCGGATTCGACGAGCAGGCCGTGTACATGGAGCAGCGCTTCGTGCGACCCGATGCCGAGGGACGCCCCGAGGTCTACGCGCGCGCGATCGTCCGCGCCAGGATCCTGCGTCGTTCGGGCGGCGTCGTGCCGATCGACGAGCTCCTCGAGAAGAGCGGCGCCGACCCCGAGGAGCTGCGCGTGCCCGAGGAGGTGCTCGCCTGGGGCGCGTCCACCCGGCTACCATCGCTCCGGGACGACGCGCTGAGCGTCTGGGAGTAGGTCGGCGGCAGCGCTCCCTGACGCCGACGCGGACGTGACGTGGCGCCCTACCCGACGGGCGGTCGAGTCCCCATGTGCGGGCCCTGGCTGCCGACCTCGCGACAGGTGATGCGGATGACGCGCTCCCCCGCATCGTAGACGTGGCGCGCCGCCATGCGCCCGTCGGCGACCGGACCCGCCAGCCAGGTGAAGCTCTCCGAGTCGACGAGCTCCTCCCCCGAGGCGAGGTTCATCAGCTGCAGCATGAGCATCTCGGGCAGAGACACATGCTCTCCGTGCGCGAATCCGAGACCGAGCGTCTGCGGTCGCTGCCCAGCAGGCACGAGCCGCAGCGTCCAGCGGGGCCGTCGTCGCTCGGCCGATCCGGAGCCCGCATCGATTCCGGGGATCGTGCGCGGAGCCGCGCCCGAGCCCGCGCTCGCCTCCCACCCCATCGAGACGACCGCGGCCGCGCGTCCACCGGACACGGGGACCGCGTCGAGCTGCGCGAACCCGCGCTCGGCTTCGGAGGCGAGCACGAGCGGCGAGCCCCCCGGGCCCTCGGGGAGCGCGAGCGGCCCGGCCGCGATACCGGGCTCCCCGACCGCCGGCCCGACCTCGGCGGCACCCGTCTCCGAAGCCGCCCCTCGAACGTACGCCGACGCGGCGGCACGGTACGCCGCTCGCCAGGCATCCGCTCCCAATCCGTGGGGCGCTGGCACCGGTACCAGCGACGGGTCCGCGGCCATTGCACGGGCGAGCCTGGCGAAGTCGACTCCGGCCTCGGAGAAGGCCTCGGGCTCGGGCACGGCGAGCCCGCGAGGGGCGGAGGCGGCGGAGCGCGCGCCGACCGGGTCCGACCCCGGCGCGCCGGTACCGGACTCCGCCGCGCCGCCGAACCAGGCCGCCGCGCGCCGCGCGGCGGCGAACGCCTGCTGGAACCGCTCCGCGCTCTCGACGTCCTCCACCTGCGCGAAGCCGGCGCCGGGGATCACGGCGTCTGCGCGGGCGTCGATCCAGGCGTCGAATGCGGCGGACGCGTCAGCGTGACCGTGCGCGTCGAGCGCGCGGTCGAGATCCAGCGCGATGTCCGGGAACAGCGCGCGCATCAACCCCAGCCGCTCCCGCTCTTCGGCTCGTCCGCCCGCTCCTAGCTCCACTGCCCCGCCCTTTCTCGCTCCACTGCCCGGCTCGTCCGCCGTCGGTCGCCCCACGCCACTCACGGTAGCTCATCGGCGACGAGCTCTCGCAATGTCTCGGCGAGTCCGCGCGGATCGTCCAGACGCCGCCCGCTCGGCGCGTAACGCGCGACGATGTCGTCGTCGCCGATCCCGATCCCGTGGACCGCGACGCCGGCATCGCGCAGTCGCCGCAATTCCACGGCTGCCGCCAGCGGATCGCTCGTCCCTCCGTCACCGACGAGGATCGCGATACGGCGGCGCTGCAACCCGTCGGGCGCGGTGCGCGCCTCCGACGCCGAAGCGCCAACGCCCAGCTGTGCTCCCGCGGCCCGCAATGCGGCCGCATCGTTGGTGGACCCGCGCGGCGAGCGGATCGCGGAGTGCACCGCGCGTCGCGCGGCGTCATCGAGCCCGTGCGATAACGGCTTCACCACGTGGGCCTCAGCGTCGAAGACGATCAGGGCGGTGCGGATGTCGAGCTCGAGATCGACGCCGCCCGCGCGCTCCGCGTGCAGGATGTCGCGTTCCACCCCTGCCAGCGCCTCGATCATGATGAGCATCGCGTCTGCGGCTGCCTCTGCCGCCGGGCCGCTCATGGAGGCGGAGCGGTCGACCAGCAGCACGTAGTCGGTGCTGCCGGCCCTCCGAGTCCGCCGGCGACGGTGCACGCGCTCCCGGAACGCCGCGGGCCGTCGCACCCCCGCACGCGCTTCGGCGACCGCGCCCGCGAGCCGCTCCGTCGCAAGCGACTCCCCCTCGGGACGGGCGTCGCGGCTGAGCGCCGCACGGGTGCCGACGCGCTCCGCGATGACGCGGGACCACACGTCGCGCATCCGCTCGATCGCGTCGGCGAGATCGTCGGCTCGCGCGCGGTACTCGGTGATCGCGGTCGCTCCGCCGTCACCCGGTGCGGCGTGCGCCCCCTGCGCCGCCGGCGCGCCGTCCCGGTCGCGATCCGCCGCAGCCAGTGCATCCGGGAGCGCGTCGAGCAGCGCCGCGAACACCGCACCGTCGCTCGGCATCGGCGTCGCGAGAATCGTGCTCACGAAGCCCGCCTGCTCGGCCGCGAACAGGTCCGCCCCCTCCGCGGTCTGACGCCCCTCGCCCTTCCGGGCCGCGTCCCGCTCGGACTCGGCCGTCGCGGACTCCCCCGCTCCCTCGGCGTCGCCGGCATCGGGGTCGGCGCCGCTCGCGCCCGGAGCCGATTCGCCGAACTCGCCTCCGTCCGACGCACCGTCGCCCCCGTCGACTCCGTCCCGCGCCCCATCGCCGCCCGACCAGCCGCGCGTCTCGGCGTCGAGACGCAGCAGGCGCTCGTACGGAGGCAGCAGCAGAGCGAGCGCGCGCTCGAACCTGCGGAGCGGCGTGCGCGACGGATCCGGGATCAGCACCCGCCGAAGCGGCTCGTGCGTCGGATCCGGGATCCGCTGAGCATCCATCCGCCCGAGCCCGGCCCACTCGTCGAGCACCGCGGGATCGAGCCCGAAGACCGCGGCCTCGGACGCCGACACCCCCGGGTCGGTCCACGGTCCTGCCCCTGCGGCGGCGGCGATCCCCGCGCGCATGAGCGCTCCGACCCACTGCAGGTGGCGCTGCCAGCTGCTCAGATCATCGGGGATGCTGCGCCGGATCGCAGCGACGAGGGCCGTGCGCATCCCGGGCATGGCCTCGATCAGCTCCGCCGAGGCCTGCACGCGCGCGACGGCCTCGAGCAGCGGGTCGAGCTCGGGCCTGAGCGTCGCGATCGATCTGCGGCGGCGCTCACGATCCGGTGCCGCTCGATCCGCGCGCACGGTCTCCCACAGCTGCAGGAGCGCGAGCGCCTCTGCCTCCGCCGGGCCGTGGCCGCGAACGGCGTACCATCCGAGGCCGACGCGCAGGCGTCCGTCGGTCACCTCCCACTCTGCGCCGTCGGTGACCTCGATGGGGATCCCGAGGAGGGCCGCGACGGCCTCGAGCCGTGCAGCGGAGGACGCGGACGCAGACATGCCCCCACACTATCCGTCGGCGTCGGGCCGACCCCACGAGCGGTGATAGCGTGACGGCATGCTGCCTTTCGATGCGTCGCCCGCGGTCTCCGAAGCCGAGCAGCTCGGTCGCGAGCGCAGACGGGTGCTCCGAGCCATCGCAGCGGACGCCCGGATCGCCGAACGGGTTCGCGGCCTCGGCTCGGCCGAGACCGACGGAACGGCCGAGGCCGGGACGGTCGGACACGATCATGCGGCCGACCTCGCGCACCTCGACGCGCGGCTCGACGAGATCGCGACGGACCCGGAATCCGGCGTCGCGGTGCGGCGTGCGCTCGAGCTCCGGGCGCGCACGCTGCGCCTTGCGCTCGCGGCGCGGCGCGAGCGCAAGGACGCCGAGGCGTCAGATGCCGCGGCGGATGCGATCGTGGCGCGCGCGGCCGCGGGCGACCGCGATCTCACGCGCGGCGAAGCCGCCGCGGCTGCGCGGTTGCGACGGTCCGCCCGCGCCGCCGTCGCCACGGACACGATGAGCTCGGAAGCGGCATGGCGCGAGCGCGTCACGGACGCGACGGTCCGCGACGGAGTCATCGAGGCACTGGGAACCATGCGCATCCGCGAGGCCAGGCGTCAGCTGCGCGATGGGTTGCTGCTGACCGCGCAGATGCGCGGGATCATCGCCGAGGCGCTGCCCGCGATCCTGCGCGGCGACCCGGTGCTGCTCGTCGGCGAGACGGGAGGCGCGAAGACGGCGCTCGCCGAGTACCTGTCCCGACACGGCGCCGGTCTGGAGCCGGAGCTCGTCTCGGGCTACGGGGACATCACGAGCGCGCAGCTCATCGGGTCGCACGAGCTCCGGGCGGAGGCGGGTGCCACCGTGAGCGCGTTCGTGCCCGGCCCCCTGCTGCGCGCCATGGCCGAGGGACGGCCGGTGATCCTCGACGAGGTGAACGCGATGCCCCCCGAGTTCCTGAAGCGGCTGAACCGCATCCTGCAGCTGCGGCCGGGCGACACGCTCGGAGTGCAGGAGGACGCGGGGCGCGTGGTCACGATCGCGGAGGGCTTCGCGATCATCGCGACCGCCAACGAGCAGACTCCGCACCGTTACCGGGGCCTCGACCGGCTGAGCGCCGAGCTGATCAACCGCTTCGGGGCCAACGGCTACCGGGTGCACTACCCCGACGCCGGCCGGCGGTACGAGGAGTTCCCCGCCGAGAACGGGTTGCTCGCCGTCGCCGCGATCGCCGACCCGCACGGCCGCCTGCCCGCCGCGATCGGCCCGGGCGAGCTGATGCGCGCGGTCCGTGCGGCGTTCATCAGCCAGCAGGTATTCGCCGGCTCCCACGGCGAAGGGTTCGCCGAGTTCGTCAGCACGGAGCGCGAGATCGACGGCCGGCCCGGCCTCGAGGAGTCGGTGATCGCGCCGCGCACACTCGTCGCGATCCTGCAGAAGGCTGCGGGGAGCGCCGGCGCGGTCACGCTGGAGCGCGCGCTCGGCCGATTCGTCGAGGGCGTGATGCATCGCGAGGATCGCCGGGTGCTCGGCCTGATCCTCGAGGGGCAGGGATTCCGGATCGGCTGATGCCGCCGATGCTGACACAGACCGACGCCGCACTGGACCGATGCTGATGCGGAGAACCCCGGATGTACGCGGCGAGGGACGCGGTTCTGTGACGATTCTCGCCGTCAGAGTACTCGGTGCGGCGGCGACGCTCGCCGCATGGCAGATCATGGGAGGGCTGCTCGTCGAATTCGGGCACGAGGCCAGTGCTCCCGAGTACGGGTTCGGGGTCCGTCAGATGCTCATGCTCCTCGGAGCCTCGGCGCTGTCCGTCCTGACCGCCGGCGCTCCGCTCGGCTGCGGGAAGTGGTTGGTGCCGGGCGTCGTGCTCGCCGCGGTCGGGCTCATCGCGGGCGGAACCGCGTACGCGACATCGCTTGCCATCGGTTCGGTCGAAGTCGTCGGAGCGGGCGAACTGTCGCACGCCACCTGGACGGGCCGATTCTCGGGCGTGCTGTTCTGCCTGATCCCGATCACCGTCTACCTCGCGGCCGTCCCCGTCAGACTGCGCGGCATGCCGTTCCTGCCGGGGGTCGCCGTCCTGGCGGCAGCCTCGGTCACGGTTCCGGGCGTCGCACTGCTCGCCGTGGCGATCCCGGACTAGTTCGCGATCTCCTGGTAGGCGAACTGCAGCACGGACTCGTCGACGCCCGCCAGCACACGGGGCTTGGCGATGTCGTCGAGCACGATGAACCGAAGCATGCCGGCGCGCGCCTTCTTGTCCCGCTGCATCGCCGCCAGGAGCCCCTGCCACCGTCCGGCGGGGTACGAGAGGGGCAGGGTCAGTGAGGAGAGGACCCGGCGGTGCCGGTCGACCGCAGCGTCCGAGAGCGAACCCGCCATGCGGCCGAGCTCGGCCGCGAACATCATGCCGATCGAGATCGCCACGCCGTGGCGCCACTGGTACCGCTCGGCGTGCTCGATCGCGTGGCCGAGGGTGTGGCCGTAGTTCAGGATCTCGCGGAGGCCGCCCTCGCGGAAGTCCTCGGACACCACGCGCGCCTTGACCCCGATCGCGAGCTCGACGACCCGCTGGAACTCGGGCGTCGTCGGGTCGGTCGCCCGGTCCACGTCCGCCTCGAGCAGATCGAGGATCTCGGGCTCGGCGATGAAGCCGCACTTGGCGATCTCGGCGAAGCCGGCGAGGACCTCGTTCTTCGGCAGCGTCTCGGCGAGCCGCAGGTCGCAGATCACGGCGGCGGGGGCGTAGAACGTACCCACGAGGTTCTTGCCCTCGGTCGTGTTGATCCCGTTCTTGCCGCCGACCGCGGCATCGACCATGCCGAGCACGCTCGTCGGGATCGTGACGAGGCGCACGCCGCGGAGCCAGGTCGCGGCGACGAACCCGGCGAGGTCGGTCAGCGCGCCGCCGCCGAGGCCGATGACGGCGTCCGTACGAGTGAAGTCCGCCTGCCCCATGATCTGCCAGCAGAACGCAGCGACCTCGACCCGCTTCGCCGACTCCGCGTCCGGGACCTCGGCCAGCAGCACCTGTGCGTACCGCTCCTGGAGGGACTCCCGCAGATCGGAGGCGATCTTGCCGACGGTCGGGGTGTGCACGATGAGCACCTTCGAGACGCGATCGCCGAGGGCCTCGGGCACGCGGCCGAGCAGATCCCTGCCGACTGTGACGGAGTAGGCCGACTCGCCCGTCACATCGATCGTGGTGACAGCGGAGTCTGCGGAGGACGCGCCGGTGGCTGCTGCCGCGGCGGGTGTGCGCTCGGGAGTGCTCTCGGTCAACTGGGGTCCCTTCACATGGGGTTCGTTCAACGGGGTTCCTTGCGGAAGCTGCGCGCCCACTGCGCGACGCGGCGGGCGAGCTGCTCCTTCGTGGCGCGGTCCGTGCGGTAGGTCACGTCCGCGACCTCCTCGTAGAACGGTCTGCGTTCCTCGAGGATGCGTCCCCAGGCCTGGGGATCGTCCCGCAGCAACGGGCGGCGCGAGAGGTTCGCGGTGCGCAGCACGGCCTCCTGCGTCGTCATGAGCAGCACGACCGGGTACTGCGCGAGCAGTGCGCGGGTGCGCTCAGTGATGACGGCGCCGCCGCCGAGCGCGACGACGCGACCGCCCGGCACCGCGAGCTCCTCGGCGATGACCTCGGCCTCGATCCTGCGGAACTCCTCCTCGCCGCGACGCGCGAAGATCTCCGTGATCGGGCCGTGACGGCGCACGATGACGGCGTCGGTGTCGATGAACGGCACGCCGAGCTCGCGCGAGACGCGCTTGCCGAGACTCGTCTTGCCCGCGGCCATGGGGCCGACGAAGACGATCGCGCGGTCGGGCAGACGGGGTCCCCGCCGACGCCGGCGGGATCCGCGGCTGCGGCGACCAGGCTTGGGAGGCTCCGGAACCTCGACCGATCCCGTCGGGGGCTGCTGCAGTGCAGGGGTCGTCGGCGGTGACGGCTTCGGGCGCTGCACCGGGGGCCCGGCGGCGCGACCGGCCCGCCGCTGCCCGCTCACGACGAAACCCCGCTCACGACTCGACGACGGTCGCCAGCCGCTCGGGGATCGCCGACACGTACGCCTCGAGGTTCCGGCGGGTCTCTGCCACGCTGTCGCCGCCGAACTTCTCGGTCACGGCGTCGGCGAGCACGAGTGCGACCATCGCCTCGGCGACCACTCCGGCCGCGGGGACCGCAGTGACGTCACTGCGCTGGTGGTGCGCCTTCGCGTCCTCGCCGGTCGCCACGTCGATGGTCGGCAGCGCATGCGGCACGGTCGCGATGGGCTTCATCCCCGCGCGTACGCGCAGCACCTGGCCGGTCGTCATCCCGCCCTCGATCCCGCCGGCACGGCCGGTATCGCGCGCGATGCGCCCGCCGTCGATGCGGAGCTCGTCGTGCGCGACCGAGCCGCGCCTGCGGGTGGTCTCGAAGCCGTCGCCCACCTCGACGCCCTTGATCGCCTGGATCCCCATGAGGGCTCCGGCGAGGCGCGAGTCGAGCCGGCGGTCCCAGTGCACGTAGGATCCGAGCCCGGGCGGCAGTCCATAGGCGAGGACCTCGACGACGCCGCCGAGCGTGTCACCCGACTTCTTGGTGTCGTCGACCTCGGCGACCATGCGCGCGCTCGTCTCGGCGTCGAAGCACCGCAGCGGGTCCGCGTCGAGAGCGGCGACGTGCTCGGGCCGCGGCAGCGGCGAGCCCTCGGGCACCGCGACGTCGCCCATCGAGATCGTGTGGCTCACGAGCGAGATGCCGAGCTCGGCGAGGAACGCGCGCGCGACCGCGCCGAGCGCGACTCTGGCGGCGGTCTCGCGGGCGCTCGCGCGTTCGAGCACCGGCCGCGCCTCGTCGAAACCGTACTTCTGCATTCCGACGAGGTCGGCGTGTCCCGGGCGGGGTCGGGTCAGCGCCGCGCCGCGCCCGCGCGACTTCTCCGAGAGCTCGGTCTTCTCCGCCGACATCACCTCGGTCCACTTGGGCCACTCGGTGTTGCCGACGCGGATCGCGACGGGGCCGCCGATGGAGACGCCCTGCACGACGCCGCCCGAGAGGTGGAGCTCATCCTGCTCGAACTTCATGCGCGAGCCGCGGCCGTAGCCGAGCTTGCGGCGCGCGAGATCCTCGCGGATCCCATCGAGCGAGACGGGGACCCCGGCGGGCAGCCCCTCGAGGACGGCAATGAGTTCGGGGCCGTGAGATTCTCCGGCGGTGAGCCAACGCAGCATACCTTCTATCCTCCCATACGCGGGAGTCCGTTCGCGCGCGACGCGCGTTCGGCGACCGCTCCCCCTGCGTCGGGGGCGCCAGGCGTCGGGTTCAGACCGCCGCGCGCATCGAGGCGAGCACCGTCGGCTCCTCGGGCAGCGGGATCCCGGGATCCCCGCCGCGGAAGATCCGCACCTGTAGCAGCGCCTGCTCGACGAGCATGTCGGTGCCAGGATGCGCCGCGCCGCCCGCATCCCGCCAGCGCTCGGCGAGCGGCGAGGGCCAGGGATCGTAGGCGACATCGAAGAGCGGTGCGCCGCCCATCCCCGCCGTCAGCGGAAGATCGCCGCCGGCGGGCCCCGGGAGCGTCGAGACCACGAGCGTCGTGTCTGCGGGGAGCGGCTCCGTGAGTCCGCGCGCGAGCACCCGGAGCGGGGACCCCCCGGGCTCCTCCGTGCCGTCGAAGCGTTCGACGAGCAGCTCGGCCGCCGCAGGCCTCCTGGCGGCGATCGTGACGCTCCGTGCGCCGAGTCGGCGCGCCGCGAGGAGCGCGGACACCGCGGTCGCGCCCGCGCCGAGCACGACGGTGCGCGCCGGGTCGAGACCGGCGGCGCCGATCGCAGCGGCGAGTCCGGGGACGTCCGTGTTGAATCCCGCCCAACGCGGTGCGCCGTCGACACCGCTCGCAATGCGCAGCAGCGTGTTCACGACGCCGCTCTCGGCGGCGACGGGGTCGAGCACCGCGGCGAGACGATGGGCGGCTTCCTTGAGCGGCATCGTGAGCGAGAACCCGCGCCACGCCGCGTCGCGGGACGCCAGATACTCCTCGAGCTCCTCTGCCTGCAACTCGGTGCGATCGTAGGCCCAGTCGAGGCCGAGCTCGGCGTACGCGGCGGTGTGCACGGCGGGCGACTTCGAGTGCGCGATCGGCGACCCGAGCACCGCGAGGCGCTCGCGGAGCACCCCGTCCGCTGCGCTGAAGCCGCCCGCGCCCGCTCCGGCCATCAGCACCCCTTGCCGGGATTCGCGGAGCACCACTCGCCGAGCTTCGCCACCGCGGCGTCGTGCTCCTCGAGGGACGAGCTGAACGCTGACTCGCCCGTGTCCAGGTTCACCGCGACGAAGTAGAGCCAGTCCCCCGGCTCGGGAGAGACCGCGGCAGCGATCGCGTCGCGTCCCGGGTTCGAGATCGGCCCCTTCGGCAGCCCCTCATGGACGTAGGTGTTCCAGGGATTGTCATCGGCGAGCGCCTCGTCGGTCGACCACACGCTGCCGTCGGCGTGCTCGCCCATCCCGTACTGCGCGGTCGAGTCCATCTGCAGCTTCATGCCCTCGTCGAGCCGGTTCGCGATCACCCGCGACACCTTGCCGAAGTCCTCGAGACGCCCGGCCTCCCGCTGCACCATCGCGGCGATGTTGAGCACGCGTTCCCGGTCGGCCTCGGCGACGCCCTGCTCGTCGAGGACCGCCTTCTGCTCCGAGACCATGCGCGCGATGGCCTGCTCGCCCGTCGTGTTCTCCTCGAACTCGTACGTCGCCGGGAACAGCCAGCCCTCGAGGCTGTCGACGCCCTTCGGCAGATCGTAGGCGGCGACGTCCTCCGCGGCGGCCTGCAGCTCCTCGAGCGGGATATCGGCTCCGGCGGACGTGCGTTCGAGGACCTGCGCGACGGTGAGGCCCTCGGGGATCATTGCGGTGAACGCCATGCGGTTCTCGGGATTCTGCAGGGCGTCGAGCGCGGCCTGTGAGCTCATCTCGAGCTTCATCCGGTACGAACCGGGCAGGAACTCGACCGCCGGGTTCTGCTGGAGCAGCAGCTCGTAGAACGCCTCCGAGGTCTTCACCACCCCGGCGTCGGCCAGCGACTTCGCGATGTCCTCGCCGATCTCGCCCTCGGTGATCACGACGACGGTCTCACCGTGCCCCTCGCCCTCGTAGTCGTTCGTCGTCCAGCCGAGGGCGAGCGAGACCCGGTCGCCGAAGTGGGACCACAGGTAGGCTCCCGCTGCGGCGAGCCCGCCGAGGAGCACGGCGAGCACGAGGAGCGTGATGAGCACGCGCTTCAGAATGCTCCTGCCTTCGCGCTGGCGCTTCGCGTTCATGGTTCGTTCCCTTCCCGGGGGGTCTCTGGGGCGACCGCGTCGCCGGGAGCCTCGCCGCGCGAGCGCTCGATGTCGAGGGCGTGCTGCAGGATGACCACCGCAGCGGCCTGGTCGATGATGGATCGACTCTGCTTCGTCTTCTTCCCCGCCTGCCGCAGCTGGCCCTGGGCGGACACCGTCGAGAGGCGCTCGTCCACGAGCCGCACGGCGGTGCCGGATGCGGCGAGTCGTGTCGCGAGACGACGGGCGAACGCCTCGGCGTCCTCCGTCGAGGGGGTGCGCTCGCCGCGCAGGTTCAGCGGCAGACCGACGACGGCCTCCACCGCGTCGAGCTCGGCGACGATCTCGGCGATCCGATGCAGGTCGGCATCTCCGTCGAGATCGCGCGGGACCGTCTCGACCGGGGTCGCGAGCATGCCGTGCGCGTCGCTGCGGGCGACGCCGACGCGGGCCTTGCCGACGTCGACGCCGATCCGCACACCCGTGCGCAAGCGACTAGCCCTCGAGGCTCCGGCGGATCTCCACCAGAGCATCGTCGATCTTGGACGCGTCGCTGCCCCCGCCCTGGGCGAGATCGGGCTTGCCGCCGCCGCCGCCGCCGAGCACCCGAGAGGCGAGTTTGGCGAGGTCGCCGGCCTTGACGCCGAGGTCGCGCGCGGCCGCGGTGGTCGCCGCGATGACCACGGGCTTGTCAGCGCCGTCCCCGCCCGACACCGCTCCCGCGAGCACGACGACGCCCGCCTCGGCGCCGAGACGCTCGCGCAGCTGGAGCGCGAGACCGCGGAGGTCATCGGCAGAACCGACGGTTCCGAGCGATCGCAGCACCGCCGCGACGCCGCCCACGCGATCCGCGCCGGCAAGCAGCTCGGGCACCCGCTGCGCGAGCTTCTCGGCCTCGAGCGCCGCCACTCGCTTCTCGGCAGCCTTGAGCTGCGCCCCCAGATCCTGCACGCGGGTGATGAGCTCGGTGCGAGGCACCTTCAGGCCGCTCGAGAGCTGCTGCACGATCGCGCGCTCAGCGGCGAAGTTGCGGAACGCCTCCATGCCGACGAGGGATTCGATGCGGCGGTTGGTCGAGCCGACGGAGCTCTCCGAGACGAGGCTGATCATGCCGACCTCGGACGAGCTCGAGACGTGCGTCCCGGCGCAGAGCTCGCGCGACCAGGGGCCGCCGATGTCCACCATGCGCACGCGATCGCCGTACTTCTCGCCGAACAGCGCCATCGCGCCGAGCGCCTTGGCCTCGTCGATCGGCAGCTCCCGCGTGACGACCTCGTAGTCCGAGCGGATCGCGAGGTTCGAGATCTCCTCGATCTCGCTCTTCGTCTCGGCCGACAGCGCGTCGCCATGCGTGAAATCGAGGCGCAGGTACCCGGCCTTGTTGTACGAGCCGGCCTGGTGGGCGGTCGACCCGAGCACCTCCCGCAGCGCCGCGTGCACGATGTGCGTTCCCGAGTGGGCCTGCGTGGCCCCGCGCCGATAATCGGCGTCGACGCGGGTCTCCGCACGCGCGTCGACCGAGATCGTGCCGATCACGACCTTCACCGTGTGCACGACGAGTCCCTGCACGGGCTTCTGCACGTCGAGCACCTCGGCCTCGAAACCGTCGCCGACGATGACCCCCTGGTCGGAGTCCTGGCCGCCGGACTCGGCCCAGAGGCTCGTCTCGGCGAGCACGATCTCGGCGATGTCGCCCTCGTGCGCGGCGGCGACGGGCGCACCGTCGACGACGATGCCGAGCACGCGGCTCTCGTGCACGAGCTCGTCGTACCCGGTGAAGAGCGTTTCGCCGAGCCCCCGGAGCTCCTTGTAGACGGAGAGGTCGGCGCGCTGACCCTTCTTCGCCTTGGCGTCGGCCTTGGCGCGATCGCGCTGCTCCTGCATCAGCGTCGCGAAGACGTCGCGGTCCACCGCGACCCCGGCCTCCTCGGCGATCTCCATGGTGAGCTCGATCGGGAACCCGTGGGTGTCGTGCAGCAGGAACGCGGTATCGCCCGGGACTCCCGCCGCCGCGTCCTTCGCGGTGCCGATCGCGCCGTCGAGGATCTGGATGCCCGACGCGAGCGTGCGCAGGAAGGTCTTCTCCTCGGCGTAGGCGGCACGCGAGATGAACTCGAAGTCGCGCTCCACGGCGGGATAGGCGCTCTTCATGGCATCGCGCGAGGCCGGGAACAGCTCGGCGAAGCTGGGTCCGTCGAATCCGAGCAGTCGCATCGAGAGGATCACGCGCCGGAGCAGACGGCGCAGGATGTAGCCGCGGCCCTCGTTCGACGGCGTGACGCCGTCGGCGATGAGCATCAGGCCGCTGCGCACGTGGTCGGCGATGACGCGCAGGCGCACATCGTCCGCGTGATCCGCGCCGTAGGTCTTACCGGCGAGCGCGGCCGCGCGATCCAGCACCGGACGCACCTGATCGATCTCGTACATGTTGTCGACGCCCTGCTTGATGAACGCGACGCGCTCGAGGCCCATGCCGGTGTCGATGTTCTGCTTCGGCAGGTCGCCCACGATCGTGAAGTCCGTCTTCGACTTCACGTCGGTGATCTGGTACTGCATGAACACGAGATTCCAGATCTCGACATAGCGATCGTCGTCGGTCGCTGGGCCGCCGTCGATGCCGTACTCGGGGCCGCGGTCGAAGAAGATCTCCGAGCAGGGCCCGGCGGGCCCGGGCTGGCCGGTCGACCAGTAGTTGGTCTCCTTGCCGAGCCGCTGGATCCGCTCCTCGGGCAGCGTCGAGTGCTGCTTCCAGAGGGCGATCGCCTCGTCGTCCTCCTCGTAGACGGTGACCCAGAGATCCTTCGGGTCGAAGCCGAGCCCGCCGTCGGCCTCGCTCGTCGTGAGCAGCTCCCACGCGAAGCGGATCGCGCCCTCCTTGAAGTAGTCGCCGAAGGAGAAGTTCCCGCACATCTGGAAGAAGGTCCCGTGCCTGGGAGTCTTGCCGACCTCTTCGATGTCGTTGGTGCGGATGCACTTCTGCACGCTCGTCGCGCGATCGTACGGCGCGGGGACCAGGCCGGAGAGGTAGGGGACGAACGGGACCATCCCGGCCACCGTGAACATGAGGCTCGGGTCGTCGCTCACGAGCGAGGCGGAGGGGACGACGGTGTGCCCACGCCGCTCGAAGAAGTCGAGCCAGCGGCGATGGATTTCGGCGGTCTGCATCCGGATGTCTGTCTTTCTTGGTTCGGTGTCCGCGCGGCGGTCAGCGCTTGTCGGTGAGGTCGCGCAGTGCGGCCTCGACGTCGTCGATCGTCTCGTTCGAGACGGCTTCCTCTTCCCGGTACCCGGTGGCGAAGGCGCGGCCGAACTCGTCGAGGCCCCGGTTCACCCGGTCGAAGAAGCGTCGCCCCTCTGGGGTCCGGTTCACGAAGTGCGCCGCGACGAAGCCCAGCACGACCCCGCTCAGCAGCCATTGCAGTCTGCGCATGTTCCTCTTCTTCCTCGTCCAGGGTACGAACTCCGCCCGGGCCGCGTGTTCCCAGGCGCCCCGAGCATCACCTCAGCTTAGCGGGTGCGGGTGTCGCGATCCTCGGAGCGCCACGGGTCCGGGAACGCGGAAAGGGCACCGGAAGACCGATGCCCTTTCCGCCGCGGGTCTCGAGGACCCGCAGTGCACGAGTGCTTAGCGACCCGAGTAGTACTCGACGACGAGCTGCACTTCACAGGTCACGGGGACCTCGGCGCGCTTCGGACGACGGACCAGGCGGGCCTGGAGCTTGTCGAGCTCGACCTCGAGGTAGCCCGGAACCGGGGGCAGCACCTCGGCGTGACCGCCGGCAGCGGCCACCTGGAAGGGCTCGGTGCCCTCGGAGCGCTCCTTGACGTGGATGAGCTGTCCCGGCTTCACGCGGAAGGAGGGACGATCGACGATCTTGCCGTCGACCAGGATGTGGCGGTGCACGACCATCTGACGGGCCTGCGCGGTGGTGCGGGCGAAGCCGGCGCGCAGCACGAGGGCGTCGAGACGCATCTCGAGCAGCTCGACCAGGTTCTCACCGGTCAGGCCGTCCTGGCGCTTCGCCTCCTTGAAGGCGATGACGAGCTGCTTCTCGCGGATGCCGTACTGGGCGCGGAGACGCTGCTTCTCGCGCAGACGGACGGCGTAGTCGCTGTCGCTCTTGCGCTTGGTGCGGCCGTGCTGACCGGGGCCGTAGGGGCGCTTCTCGAGGTAGCGAGCGGCCTTCGGGGTGAGGGCGATGCCCAGCGCGCGCGAGCGGCGGGTCTGCGAACGGGTACGCGACGTAGTCGACACGTGTGTCCTTTCAGGTTTCTGTCTGTCCTCGCGATTCGGGATCGAATCGCGCGTTCTCCCGGCGATGCTGCGCCCGCGACAACCGGGCTCTCGGCAGAGAGCCTTCGTGACGCACGCGACGCAGCGAACCGATGTATCGGTGAGGGAACGACCAGTGCAGAAACCCGGCTACAGGGCGACTGCCACCTGGCTCCGAACTGCAGCCTGCGGTCGAAGCGGTGTTGGCCAACGACGATCTTATCAGAACGCCGGCGCATCCGCGGAACTCGCGCCCCGCGCGTCCCGGATCACGCGCTGCCGGTTCGCCTCACGAGCCCCGCGTGATCCTGCGGATCTTCTCGAGGCGCTCCGAGAGCCCCCGCTCGTTCCCGTGCTGGGTCGGCTGGTAGTAGGTCTTGCCCACGAGCTCGTCGGGGAGGTACTGCTGGGTCGAGACCCCCCGCGGATCGGAATGGGGATAGAGATACCCCTTTCCGTGCCCCATCCGCTTCGCCCCGGGATAGTGCGCATCGCGCAGGTGATTCGGCACGAGTCCGAAGCGGCCCGCCTTGACATCGGCGATCGCCGCGTCGATGGCCGAGATGACGGCGTTGGACTTCGGCGCGGTCGCGATGTAGATCGTGGCCTCCGCGAGCGGGATCCGCGCCTCGGGGAGGCCGATGAGCTGCGTCGCCTCCGCGGCCGCGACGGCGATCTGCAGTGCCTGCGGGTCGGCCATGCCGACGTCCTCGGCCGCGTGCACCATCAGGCGTCTCGCGATGAATCGGGGATCCTCCCCTGCCTCGATCATGCGGGCGAGGTAGTGGACGGCGGCGTCGGGGTCCGATCCGCGCATCGACTTGATGAACGCGCTGATCACGTCGTAGTGCTGATCGCCGTTGCGGTCGTAGCGCAGCAGCGCGCGATCGACGACCGCGGCGACGAGTTCGGCGGTGACGTCGACGCCCTCGGCGAGCGCTGACGCCGCAGCGGCCTCGAGCCCCGTGAGCGCGCGACGGGCATCGCCCGAGGCCAGCTGGACGAGCGCCTCGTACGCCGCCTCCTCGACGACCACGGCGCCGCCCAGACCTCTGGGGTCCTCGGCGGCGCGCACGAGCAGCGCCGTGAGGTCGGCGTCGTCGAGCGGTTCGAGCGTCAGGAGCAGCGACCGCGACAGCAGCGGGCTGATCACGGAGAACGACGGGTTCTCCGTGGTCGCGGCGACGAGGGTGACCCACCCGTTCTCGACGCCGGGCAGCAGCGCGTCCTGCTGCGCCTTGGTGAAGCGGTGGATCTCGTCGAGGAACAGGACGGTCGACACCTGGAAGAGGTCGCGGTCGTTGAGCGCACGCTCCATCACCGTGCGAACGTCCTTGATCCCGGCGGTCACCGCAGAGAGCTCCACGAACCTGCGCCCGCTCGATTGCGCGACCGCCTGGGCGATCGTGGTCTTGCCCGTTCCCGGAGGCCCCCACAGGATCACGGAGACCGCGCCGCCTCCCCCCGACGCGTCGGCGAGCGTGCGCAGGGGCGACCCCTGGCGCAGGAGGTGCTGCTGCCCGACCACCTCGTCGAGCGAGCGCGGCCGCATCCGCACCGCGAGCGGCGCGGTGGGCGATTGCGAGGCGTTGGGATCCACGTCCCCATGCTATCGACGGCCACCGACACCGGAGCCGCGCCCGTGGGCTTCGGGCCGCTCCCCCGGGCCGTCCGAGGTACGAGGCGCCACCTGAGGATCGCATCCGGCTGTGGCATAGTGGAGAGGTCTATTCCGCACGGTCGGCGCGCCGACCCGAACACACGACAGGTGAGAGAACCTTGAGCGAAGCGAGCAACGAAACGTCCTGGGGGCGCGTCGACGACGACCGCACCGTCTACGTGCGCGACGGCGAGAGCGAGCGGGTCGTGGGTTCCTTCCCCGACGGCACGCCCGAGGAGGCGCTCGCGTACTTCACCCGCAAGTACGCGGACCTCGCGGGGCAGGTCACCCTGCTCGAGGCGCGAATCGCGCGCGGCACCGCGGAGTCGTCCGTCGCTGACGCGGTGTCGAAGCTGCGCGAACAGCTCGTCGAGCCGGCCGCGGTCGGCGACCTCGCGGCGCTCCGCGCCCGGGTCGACAAGCTCGGCGGACGGGCCGCCGAGCTGACCGAGAAGCAGCAGGCCGAGCGCGAGGCGGCGCGCCAGGAGGCGATCGCGAAGCGCGAGGCCGTCGTCGCCGAGGCCGAGCGCCTCGCCGCGCAGCCGGAGGCCTCGATCCGCTGGAAGGACACGAGCCTCGCCTTCGAGCAGCTCTTCACCGACTGGCAGACGGCGCAGCGCGAGGGTCCGCAGATCCCGAAGTCGCAGGCCGATGCGATGTGGAAGCGCTTCCGCTCCGCACGCCAGTCCTTCGATTCGGCCCGTCGCGCGCACTTCGCGCAGATGGATGCGAACAACAAAGAGGTGAAGCACCGCAAGGAGCGGATCATCGCCGCCGCGGAGGCCCTCGCGCCGAAGGGCGTCGACGGCATCCCGGCCTACCGTGCGCTGCTCGACGACTGGAAGGCCGCGGGACGCGCGAGCCGCAAGGTCGATGACCAGCTCTGGGCCAGGTTCAAGGCCGCGGGCGACGTGCTCTACGAGGCGAAGGCCGCCGAGGCCGCGCAGACCAACGAGGAGTACGCGGCGAACCTCGCGGGCAAGCAGGAGCTCCTCGACGAGGCGCAGCCGATCCTCGAGGAGACGGACCACGCGAAGGCCCGCAAGCTCATCACCGCGATCCAGCTGCGCTGGGACGAGATCGGTCGTGTGCCCCGCGAGGCGCTGCGCGAGGTGGAGGGCCGGCTCCGCAAGATCGAGGACCACGTGAAGTCTCTCGAAGAGGAGCACTGGCGTCGCACGAACCCCGAGACGAAGGCCCGCAGCGAGGGCCTGCGCGGGCAGCTCGAGGAATCGATCGAGGAGCTCACCGCTGAGATCGCCGCCGCCGAGGCCGCCGGGGATGCGAAGACGCGCGCCGCGGCGGAGGAGAAGCTCACGACGCAGCGCTCCTGGCTGGCGGCGCTCGGCGACTGAGTCGAACCACCGCGCGTCAGACGGCGCCCGGACTCCGTGCACTGCGTACGGAATCCGGGCGCCGTTCGTTCGTTATCCACAGTCCTCCCGGTCAGGCTCCCGGAACCCGGCCGCACGGGCGAGGATGGGCGCATGCATCCACGACCGACCGGTACGACAGCAACCAGCGACCTCGGCGGACCGCGTCCGTCCCGCCCGGTCCCCGTACCGCCGCGAATCGACCGCTGGCCCGTCGCGGTCCGGTCGGCCGAGCTGCAGCGGGGCACGCTCGTGCGCTGCGGGCCCGGCCTCCGACTCGTCGGTTGGCCGGAGTCCCCGCGGGTGCGGTTGCATGCGCTCGCGCCCTGGGGAGCGGACCGCCGAATCGCGGTCATGGCCACGGCGGCCTGGGTGTGGGGAGCTCTGCGCTCACCCGACCCGGAGCTGGACTTCGGTACGGGTGGCGGGCGTGCAGCGGGAGCGCGGGCACCGCTGACGAGGATCCGCGAGTTCTCCTGCGCTCCGGATGAGATCATCGCGTTCGGCGAATTCCGCGTCACCGCACCCGAGCGCACGCTCGTCGACATGCTCAGGCACACTGCATCGTTCGCCCCTGCGCATCGGGTGGCGTGCCGGCTCCTGCTTCTCGGGGTGCCAGGCGGGCGCGCCGCGCTCCGAGAGCGCATCGCCTGCGGCAGGCGCCAGTACCGCGCGACGGCGCTGCGCCGGCTGGATCGGCTCTAGACCCCGGTCAGTTGGTGATGCGGTAGACGTCGTAGACGCCGTCGATGCGCCGCACCGCGTTCAGCACGTGATCGAGGTGGGTGGCGTTCGCCATCTCGAAGACGAAACGGCTGATCGCCAGACGGGAGGACGACGTGTTGACCGAGGCCGAGAGGATGTTCACGTGATGCTCGGCGAGCGTCCGCGTGACATCCGAGAGCAGCCCGGAGCGGTCGAGCGCCTCGACCTGGATCTGCACGAGGAAGACGGTGCGCCCGTTCGACGCCCACTCGACCTCGACGAGACGGTCCGTCTGCTTCTCGAGCTCCAGGAAGTTGTGGCAGTCGGCGCGGTGCACGGACACGCCCTGACCCTTCGTCACGAAGCCTCTGATGTCGTCGCCGGGCACCGGGGTGCAGCACTTCGCGAGCTTCGCGAGCACATCCGAGGCGCCCTTGACGACGACCCCCGACTCGCTGCTCTTCGCCGCGCGAGGCGACTCCGCGATGGGCAGCGTCGCGAGCGCCGGTTCTGTGGAGGTCTGCTCGTCCGCGACGAGCGCCGACACCTTCTCGATCACCGACTGCGCCGAGACGTGCCCCTCGCCCACAGCAGCGTAGAGCGCCGTGACGTCGGCGTAGCGCAGCTGCAGCGACACCTGGTGCAGCGCTTCCGAGTTCATGATCTGACGCAGCGGCAGGCTCTGCTTGCGCATGGCCTTCGTGATCTCGAGCTTGCCGGTCTCGGCGGCCTCCTCGCGGCGCTCCTTCGTGAACCACTGCCGGATCTTGTTCTGCGCGCGCTTGCTCTTGACGAAACCGAGCCAGTCCTTGTTCGGTCCGGCGTTGGGATCCTTCGACGTGAAGACCTCGACCACATCGCCGTTCTGCAGCGGAGTCTCGAGCGAGACCAGGCGCCCGTTCACGCGCGCGCCCATCGTGCGGTGCCCGACCTCGGTGTGCACCGCGTAGGCGAAATCGACGGTGGTTCCCCCGGCGGGGAGGCCGATCACCCGGCCCTTCGGCGTGAAGACGTAGACCTCTTTGGCACCGATCTCGTAGCGCAGCGCGTCGAGGAACTCGCCGGGATCCTCCGTCTCGGCCTGCCAGTCGGAGATGTGCGCGAGCCACGCCATGTCGTTCGAACTCGTGGACTGCGAGCCCTGGGCCCCCTGCTTGTACTTCCAGTGCGCGGCGACGCCGTACTCGGCGCGCTGGTGCATCTCGACCGTGCGGATCTGGATCTCGACGGCGCGACCGTCGGGGCCGATGACGGTCGTGTGCAGGGACTGGTAGAGATTGAACTTCGGCGTGGCGATGTAGTCCTTGAAACGGCCGGGCACCGGTGTCCAGCGCGCGTGCACGGCGCCGAGGACGCCGTAGCAGTCTCGGATCGAGTTCACGAGCACGCGTATGCCCACGAGATCGTAGATGTCGTCGAAGTCGCGACCCCGCACGATCATCTTCTGATAGATCGAGTAGAGCTCCTTCGGACGCCCGGTGACCTCACCCCGGATCCGCGCGTCGCGCAGGTCGGACTCGATCGATCCGACGACGAGGCCCACGAGTTCGTCCCGCTGCGGGTTGCGCTGGGCGACCAGGTTCTCGATCTCGGCGTACAGCTTCGGCTTGAGCACCGCGAAGGAGAGGTCCTCGAGCTCCGCCTTGATGGACTGGATGCCGAGGCGATGCGCGAGCGGCGCGTAGATCTCGATGGTCTCCTGCGCCTTGCGTTTCGCCGAGTCGCTCGAGACGAACCCCCAGGTCCGCGCATTGTGCAACCGGTCGGCGAGCTTGATCACGAGCACGCGGATGTCCTTGGACATCGCGATGACCATCTTGCGCACGGTCTCGGCCTGGGCCGAGTCGCCGTACTTGACCTTGTCGAGCTTCGTGACGCCGTCCACGAGCATGGCGATCTCCTCGCCGAACTCCTCCGTCAGCTGCTCGAGCGAGTAGTCCGTGTCCTCGACGGTGTCGTGCAGCAGGGCTGCCGCGATGGCGACCGGAGCGACGCCCAGATCCGCGAGGATCTGGGCGACGGCGATCGGGTGCGTGATGTACGGTTCCCCGCTGCGGCGCTTCTGCCCCCGGTGGGCGCGCTCCGCGACGGTGTAGGCACGCTCGATGACCGAGAGATCCGCCCTCGGATAGTTCGCGCGAACGGTGCGGACGAGCTGATCGACCGCACCAGGGGCGCTTCCCCGAGAGAAGATGCGGGGCACGAGGCGCCGCAGCGCCGTGGTTCCGGAATGAGTCACATCACTGGCAGCCACGGGCGACACCTCCTTCAGAATGATTGAACGCTACACCACGCGCGGCCATTCCAACGAACCGGGAGGACCGCCCGGCCCGCAGGGCTAGTGCGCCCCGCCGGTTCCGGCGCCGGCCGGCTCCGCCGGGGCATCCGCGACGTCGTCCTCGGCCCTGGCCCGAGCCCGGAGCACCTTCGCATCGCGGCGCTTCACCGACTCCTCGCCCTCGCGCAGGTGCGCGTAGGCCGGGGCGGCGATGAAGATCGTCGAGTACGCGCCCACGAAGATGCCGATGAACAGCGCGAGCGAGATGTCCCGGAGCGTTCCCGCGCCGAGCACGAAGGCCCCGATGAAGAGGATCGAACCGACCGGGAGCAACGCGACGACGGAGGTGTTGATCGAGCGCACCAGCGTCTGGTTGACGCCCAGGTTCACCGACTCGCCGAAGGTGCGGCGGTCGTTCAGTTCGCCCGGCAGCGTGTTCTCGCGGATCTTGTCGAAGACCACCACCGTGTCGTAGAGGGAGTATCCGAGGATCGTCAGGAAGCCGATCATCGCCGCGGGAGTGATCTCGAATCCCGAGATGCCGTAGATGCCCGCCGTGATCACGAGGTCGTGCAGCAGAGCGATGATCGCCGCCAGGGACATCTTCCACGTCCGGAAGTAGATCGACATGACGAGCGCCGAGAAGAGGATGAACACGATGAGCGCGACGATGGCCTGACGCGTGATGTCCTGGCCCCAGGTCGGCCCGATGAACGAGTACGTGACCGCGTCCGCGTCGATGCCGTAGGCGTCGACGAGCGCCGTGGTCACCTCCGACTTCTCCGCGTCGCCGAGCGCCTCGGTCTGCACCCGGATATCGGTCGGGCCCAGTTCCGTGATGCGCGGAGCGCTGCCGGGCAGCGCCTCCTCGACGGCGCGCTCGGCGAGGGAGGTGTCGCGGTCCTGCGCCTCCGAGAGGTGCACCTGGAACTGGCTGCCCCCCGTGAACTCGATCCCGAAGGCGAACCCCCCGCGGAGCATCGGCCCCGCGATCGAGATGATGATCAGGACGATCGAGATCAGGTACCAGGTCTTGCGCTTCCCGATGAAGTCGATCGACTTCTCACCGGTGTAGAGAGCGTTGCCGAATTCGGCGAATGAACGGCGAGCCATGTCAGCTCTCCTTTCCGGTCTGGGCGGGTGCGGACGGCGATACGCCGGCGAGCTCCGCGGCCTTGCGCTCGGCGATGGTCTGGCGCTTCTCGGCCTCGCGCTGGCTGCGCGCGTTCTTCTTCCCCGCGCCCTTCGCCGCGACGACGGGGGCGCGGAACTGGGCACGCCCGCGGTAGACGGCGCCGAGTCCCTGCGGATCGAGACCCGAGGCGGGATGGCCTTCTCGGTAGAAGCGCGTGCGTGCCAGCAGCACCATCATCGGGTGCGTGAAGAGCGCGACGACGATGACGTCGACGAGGGTCGTGAGACCCAGCGTGAACGCGAAGCCCTTCACGTTGCCGACCGCGAGGATGAAGAGGACCAGGGCGGCCAGGAAGTTCACGCCGTCGGATGCCAGCACCGTGCGGAAGGCGCGCTTCCAGCCGTGTTCGACGGCAGACTCGATCGAGAACCCGTCGCGCAGCGCATCGCGGATGCGCTCGAAGTAGACGATGAAGGAGTCGGCGGTGAAGCCGACGGCGACGATGATGCCCGCGACACCCGCGAGCGAGAGCCGATAGCCCTGCCTCCAGGAGAAGAAGGTCAGCAGCAAGTACGTCAGCACGGCCGCGACCGCGAGAGAGGCGATCGTCAACGTCCCGAGGGTGCGGTACTGGAACATCGAGTAGACGACGACGAGCAGCAGGCCGATGAGGCCGGCGAGCAGCCCCGCCTGGAGCTGATTGCCGCCGAGCGTCGCCGAGATGTCCTCCTGGCTCTGCACGGTGAATCCGATCGGCAGAGCGCCGAACTTGAGCTGGTCCGCGAGCGCCTCGGAGCTCTCCTGCGTGAAGCTGCCGCTGATGGAGGGGCGTCCGTCGAGGATCTGCCCCTGCATCGTCGGCGCCGAGAGCACGCGGCCGTCCAGCACGAACGCGAACTGGTTGAGCGGCTCCTGCGCGCCGAAGAGGCGCGAGCTGATCTCGCCGAAGGTCTTCGCGCCCGCCTTGTTCATGACGATCTGCACGACCCACTCGCCGGTGGTGGCTCCGGTCTGCGTCGTCGCCATGCCGGCGCTCGCATCGGTGATCACGTCGCCGTTGAGCTCGACCGGGCCGAGGATGTACTTCGCGGTTCCCGACTCGTCGCAGGTGATGAGCGGACGATCGGCCGGAGCGTCTCGCGTGTCGAGCGCGGCCTCGGAATCGCACGTGAACGCGTCGAACTTGGCCTGCAGCGCTGGCGTGATCCAGGCGAGGTCGCCCGCCCCCTCGGGCAGCGTCTCGGGATCGAGGTTCTCGTCGTCGGACTCGGCGTCGGTCTGCTTCGCGTCATCCGCGGCGGGCTCGTCCTCGGTCTGCGCGGGCTTACGGTTCTGCTCCTCGTCCGCCTTCGGCGCGTCGGTCTTCCCGGCATCCGCCGCGGCATCCGCCTGCGCATCGTCGGCGGCGCCGTCCTCACCGGTGACCGCGGCGTCCTCGGTCGCGCCCTCCTGGCCCTGCGAGAGGTCGACGCCGATCCCGACCGAGAGCACGGGACGGAAGTCGAGCTGGGCCGACGCCTCGATGCGCTTGAGCGTCGCCTCATCCGCCTTGCCCGGGATCGAGACGGAGATGTGCTCGTTGCCCTGCGTCGTGATCTCGGACTCCGACACGCCGGCGGCGTCGACGCGCTGGCGGATGATGGAGACGGCCTGCTGGAGCTGCTCGCCGCTCACCGCCTTGCCGTCGGTCTGCTCCGCCGCGAGCAGCACCTGGGTGCCGCCCTGCAGATCGAGCGCGAGTTTCGGCGTCCATGTCGCATCGCTGCGGAACACGCCGAGCGTGATCAGACCGCCGAGGGCGACGATGATGACGAGCAGGATGACGAGGGAGCGACGGGCTTTCCGCACAGCGGGTGTGGATGCCAAGACAGGACTGCTTTCTCTCAACGGGGGTGGGAACGTCGCCCGGGCGTCCCGGGCGGGGCGCTAGGCCTTCGGGGTCTCCGGGCCGGTGGCGTCGGTGCCGCCCTCGGGCGAATCGGTGCGCTCGGAGGGGTCGGCGGACGGTTCGGCCGTGCTGCCGTCGGTCGTGGTCTCCTCGACGGCGGCGTCCCCGTCCGCAGCCGGCGCGCCGTTCGCGATGCGCTCGCCGAACGCGGGATCGTCGTCGGGTGCGACTACGTCCGCGTCGCCCGACTCCTCGGGAGTCTCGACGGGGGCCACGACCTGTGCGATCGCGTTGCGGTGCACCACGAGGGTCGAGTCGCCGCTGCGCACGGTCGCGCGGTTCTGCTCGTCGTCGACCGACTCGATCGTCGCGAAGATGCCGGACTGGAGCATGATCTCGGCACCGGGGCGCAGGTTGTTCTGCATCTCCTCCTGAGCCGCGCGACGCTTCTTGTTGTTGCGGAACATGAAGAAGATGAGCACTGCGATCAGTGCGAACATCATCAGAGTGATCGGATCCATGGCGAGCTGAGGTCCCTTCGTCGGGCGTTACCGGGTGCGGATCGCAGAATCGCGAAATGCACAGACCCGCAAAGCCTACCGTGTCGTCACTGTGAATCGGGCACGGCGCCGACGTGCTCCCAGCCGAGGCGCGTCGCGACCCGGCCGCGAGGGGTGCGCGAGAGCAGCCCTGCGCGGACCAGGAACGGCTCGACGACCGCTTCGATCGTCTCCGGCTCCTCCCCCACCGACACCGCGAGCGTCGACAGGCCGACGGGGCCGCCGTCGAAGCGTTCGACCACGGCGCGCAGCACCTCGCGGTCGAGCCGGTCGAGGCCGTGCTGATCGACGTCGTACAGGTGCAGGGCCGCCTCGACGCTCGCCGTGTCTCCCGGTGTCTCGTGCACGAGACTGTAGTCGCGGACGCGCCGCAGGAGCCGGTTCGCGATGCGCGGCGTGCCGCGCGACCGCCCGGCGATCTCCTCGATGCCGCGCTCGGACACCTCGAACTCGAGGAGCCCCGCGGCCCGCCGCACCACGCGCGCGAGCTCGTCGTCGGAGTAGAACTCGAGGTGCGCCGTGAACCCGAACCGGTCGCGGAGCGGGTTCGGCAGCAGGCCCGCGCGGGTCGTCGCGCCGACGAGGGTGAACGGGGCGAGCTCGAGCGGCACCGAGGTCGCACCGGCTCCCTTGCCGACCATGATGTCGACCTTGAAGTCCTCCATCGCCAGGTAGAGCATCTCCTCGGCGCTGCGGGCCATGCGGTGGATCTCGTCGACGAAGAGCACCTCGCCGGGGGTCAGCGCGGAGAGTACCGCTGCGAGGTCGCCGGCGTGCTGGATCGCCGGGCCGGAGGTCTGGTGCAGCGGCTTGTCCAGCTCGGTGGCGACGATCATCGAGAGGGTCGTCTTGCCGAGCCCGGGCGGCCCGGCGAGCAGGATGTGATCCGGCGTCTTCTGCCGCATCGTCGCAGCGTTGAGCAGCAGGCCGAGCTGCTGGCGGACCTTGGCCTGGCCCACGAACTCATCGAGGGTGGCCGGGCGGAGCGCTCCCTCGTACCCCTGCTCCGACGGCGTCGCCTGGGGCGACAGCTCCCCCGTCATCGGCGGACCCCGCGGCCGCCGGAACGCGCTCCCTGCAGCAGGGCGAGTGCGGCGCGCAGCAGCCCGGCGCTGTCCTCGGGCGCCCCGGCATCCCGGGCATCCTGCACCGCGCGCTCGGCATCGGAATCGCTCCAGCCGAGGCCCACGAGCCCCTCGCGCACGGCTTCGGCGGTCGCCGCGGACGGATCCGTCGCCGCCGGCGCCGATGCGGATGCGAGCGCCACGTCGGACAGCTTCCCCGCGAGCGAGACGACGATGAGCTTCGCGGTCTTCGGGCCGATCCCGGACACCTTGCGGAACGGCTTCTCGTCCTCAGACGCGACGGCGGCCGCGATCTCGGCGGGCGCGAGGGCCGACAGCACTCCGAGCGCGCTGCGCGGGCCGACGCCCGAGACCGCGATCAGGTGCCCGAAGACGTCGAGCTCCTCCTGGGTCGCGAACCCGAAGAGCGTCAGGGAGTCCTCGCGCACGACGAGCGACGTGCGCAGGAAGACCGTGTCCCCCGGTGCGGACTGGGAGACCCGGCCGCTCGGCACCTCGACGCGCATGCCGACTCCTGATCCGCCGTCCGCCCCCGGTTCGACGACGACCCAACCGGCACCTGAAGCGAGGACCTGCCCGCGAATCGAAGCAATCACAAGCCCACCCTAGGGCGTTCCCCCGACAACGGCGCAGCCGCCACACCGGGCATTCGAAGATATGTCCGAATGGGCGGTGCGGCGGCTGCGCGCTCGGCGGGATCCGTCAGACGGCGACGGCCTCCCGTTCGGGCAGGGACTCGCCGTTGCGGACCGCCCGGTTCACGGAGCTGATGATCGCCTTGAGCGTCGCGCGGGACGTGTCGGGATCGATCCCGACGCCCCACAGGCGCTGCCCGTCGACCTCGAGATCGACGTACGAGGCCGCGACCGCGTCGCCGCCCGAGCTCATCGCGTGCTCGACGTAGTCGAAGAGCGTGACCGCGTGCCCGCTCTCGTTGAGCGCGGCGAGGAAGGCGTCCACGGGACCGTTGCCGCGCGACGTCGACTGCGTGCGCTCCTCGCCGTTGCGGTAGTCCACCACGAGCTCGGTGACGCCGTCTCCGGCGCTCGTCGTCGACGTGCGGAAGATCTCGTACTGGCCCCAGCGCTCGGCGCCGTCCTCCTGCGCGGGCAGGTACTCGTCCTGGAAGATCCGCCAGATCTCCTCGCTCGAGACCTCGCCGCCTTCGCTGTCCGTCACGCCCTGCACGACCGCGCTGAACTCGATCTGCAGCCGCCGGGGCAGGTCGAGATGGTGGTCGGACTTCAGCAGATAGGCGACTCCGCCCTTGCCCGACTGGGAGTTGACGCGGATCACGGCCTCGTAGGAGCGGCCGAGATCCTTCGGATCCACGGGCAGGTACGGCACGGCCCATTCGATCTCGTCGACGGACACCCCGGCGGCCTCGGCGTCCTGCGCCATGCGCTCGAAGCCCTTCTTGATGGCGTCCTGGTGCGACCCCGAGAACGCGGTGTAGACGAGATCCCCCGCCCACGGGCTGCGCTCGGGCACGCGGAGCTGATTGCAGTACTCGGCGGTGCGGCGCACCTCGTCGAGCCGCGAGAAGTCGATCTGCGGATCGATCCCCTGCGTGAACAGGTTGATGCCCAGCGCGATGAGATCGACGTTGCCCGTGCGCTCGCCGTTGCCGAAGAGGCAGCCCTCGATGCGATCAGCGCCGGCCATGTAGCCGAGCTCGGCCGCTGCGACCGCGGTACCGCGATCGTTGTGCGGGTGCAGCGAGAGGATCACGTTCTCGCGGTGCGCGAGGTTGCGACTCATCCACTCGATCGAGTCCGCGTAGACGTTCGGGGTCGCCATCTCGACCGTCGCGGGCAGGTTGATGATCACCTTGCGCTCGGGCGTCGGCTCGAAGACCTCGAGCACGTCGTTGCAGACCTCGACGGCGTACTCGAGCTCGGTGCCCGTGTACGACTCGGGCGAGTACTCGTAGAAGATCTCGGTCCCGGCGCAGATGTGCTCGCTCGCGCGGCAGAGCTTCGCGCCGTCGATCGCGATCCGCTTGATCCCCTCCCGATCCGAGCGGAACACCACGTCGCGCTGCAGGATGCTCGTCGAGTTGTAGAGGTGCACGATCGCCTGCTTCGCCCCGACCAGCGACTCGTAGGTGCGGGTGATCAGGTGCTCGCGGGCCTGGGTCAGCACCTGGATCGTCACGTCGTCGGGGATCGCGTCGTCCTCGATCAGGTGGCGCACGAAATCGAAGTCGGTCTGGCTCGCCGAGGGGAAGCCGACCTCGATCTCCTTGTAGCCCATCTTCACGAGGAGGTCGAACATGATCCGCTTGCGCTCGGGGCTCATGGGATCGATGAGCGCCTGGTTGCCGTCGCGCAGGTCGACCGCGCACCAGCGAGGAGCCTCGGTGATCCGCTTGCTCGGCCAGGTGCGGTCGGGCAGATCGACGGAGATGATCTCGTGGAACGGGCGGTAGCGGTGCGTGGGCATACCGGAGGGCTGCTGCGTGTTCTTCATGGGCTCGGTCTTTCTCGTCTGAGGTCTGGGTTCAGCCAACACGAAACTCCGCGACGAGGGAGGCCTGAGGATTAGGACTCGTCGCGGCAGCTAAGAAGAAGCGAGCCGAACAGCATGCTGCCACTATAACACCGCCCGAAGGGCCGGAGCCGTCCGCGACACCGCGGAGGGCTCCGGCCCGCCTCCGCGACGGCTACCGCTCCCCCGGCTCGGCTCGGCCGAGCCCGAGACGTGCGGCGATCTCCTCGGCGCGCTCGATCACGGTGTCCTGCCACGGCTGCAGCGGGTGCGCGGGCGAGTCGTCGAACGAGATCGCGAACGGATCCTCGACCCCGGTATCCCTGCCGCTGAGCGCCTCGAGCACCGCGAGTCCGCAGAACGGGACGTGCACGGGCGAGTATCCGCCCTCGTGGGAGAACACGATGCGCCCCCCGCAGGTCTCGTCCGCGATCTCCACGAGCCGCGCCGCCATGGACCGGAATCCGCCTGCCGTCACCGACATGCACCCGAGCGGGTCGACGGCGCTCGGATCGAATCCGCTGGAGACGAGGATCAGCTCGGGTCGGAATCCGAGGATCGCTGGGCGCACGACCCGGTCGATCGCTGCCAGATAGGCGCCGTTGCCCGAGCCCGCGGGCAACGGGATGTTGATCGTGGTGTCTTCGGCCCCGACGCCGCCGACCTCCTCCACCGACCCGGAGTCCTGCGGGAAGAGCCGGTCCTGATGGATCGAGATCGCCAGCACGTCCGGATCGTCCCAGAAGATCTGCTGCGCACCGTTGCCGTGGTGGACGTCGTAGTCGACGATCGCGACGCGCCCGACGCCGAGTTCAGCACGCGCGTACTCGATCGCCACGCCGACGTTCGAGAAGATGCAGTACCCCATGCCCATCTCCCGTCGTGCATGGTGCCCCGGAGGCCGGACGAGCGCGTAGGCGTTGTCGACGCGGCCGCGCACCACGGCCTCGACCGCGGCCATCGTGCCGCCCGCCGCGAGTTTCGCGATCTCGAAGGATCCGCGGCCGAACGGCGTGAACCCGTCCCCGCCGTCGCCGCCGCGATCCGCGCTCTCGCGCCGGATCCTATCCACGTGCTCCGGCGTGTGCACCCGCAGCAGGTCGGCGTCGCTCGCCTCCCTCGCAGGAATGCGCACCAGGTCATCGATCAGTCCGGACACCTCGACGAGCCCGGCGAAGCGAGACTTCGACTCGGAGCTCTCGAACGCCTGGTGCGGCTGATTGAAGCCGCCCGACCCGGCGATGCCGACTCCCGTGCCGGTGTCGTGCCACGCGTAGCGCTCATGCCAGACGTATCCCGTGCGTCGCTCGGTCATCGCGCGACTCCTTCCGCGAGGGGCGCCGGCGCTGCGGCCGGCTCGTGCAGTGAATCGAACAGCCCGTCGACCCTCGCGCGTTCGCGCGCGGGGACGGGAACGAGGTAGGCGCACGCCACATAGACGGCGGTGTTGACGACGAGCGCGGCGACGCCGCTCGTCATTCCGCCCAGGAACGGGATCGCGATGGGGAAGAAGATCTGCAGGGCCGCCGCGACGAGGAACCCCGACACCATGCCCCCGATCGCGCCCACGGCGTTCCCGCGACGCCAGAAGATCCCGAGCAGGAGCGTGGGAGCCAGCTGCACGATGCCCTGGTACGAGATCATCGCGAGTGCGATGAGGCCGCTGACGGTGGACGCGCTCGCCACGGCGATCGCGCCGGCGACGATGGTGAGCACGGCGACCGCGATCTTCCCGGCGCGGGGATCCTCGATCCGTTCGTTGCGCGCCACCCCGACGATGTCGTTCGCGGTCTGCGCCCCGAGCGCCTGCAGGTTGGCTCCGACGTTGCCCATCGTTGCGGCGACGACGCAGATGCCCGCGAGCGTGAGCACGACCGGCCCGCCGACTCCGGCGGCGATGAACCAGACCGCATCGGTCGCCGCGGCGACCTCGGGCATGGACCCGGCGAGCAGGGCGAGGATCGACAGCGCGGTGCCGAACACGAAGAGGATGGGCGCCGCCATGAGGGCGGATCGCTTGATGGTGCGCGTGCCGCTTGAGGCGAAGAGCCGCACGAAGATGTCCGGCCAGCACCATCCGCCGAGCGCGCCCGTGAGCACGAGCGAGAACAGGTATAGCGGCCCCTCCGGGCTGCCCGGGCCGGGGAGCCGGAAGAAGCCCTCTGGAGCCTCGGCGAAGCCGTGCCCGTTGGTCAGGAACCACGTGATGAGGCCGAGGATGAGCACGAGACCGACGCCGTACGCCACGAGCCCCTGCACCATGTCGCTGATGACGAGTCCGCGCGCGCCCATCCGCACGGTCCAGACCTGCCTGAGGACGAGGACGCCGATCCCGATGAACGCGGCGGTGCCCGCCGCCACCTGACCGAAGGACAGGTAGGTGAACACGAGAGTCAGCGATTGCATGCCCAGCACGATCCAGGGGAAGGATGCGATGATGCCGATCACGGCGGCGATCACCCGGACGGCCTTGGAGCCGTAGCGGAGCCCGAGCAGGTCCGCCTGGGTCCGCAGGTCGAACCGCTTGCCCCAGGTGTGCACGGGTTTGGCGAGCAGGAACATGAGGACGACGGCAAGGAGCGCGTAGGGCACCGAGTAGAACCCGATGGCCCCTGCCGCAGCGGCGTAGCCGGCGAACGAGATGAAGATCGTGCCGGGCAGCCAGGTGTTGACGAACGCCATCGTCGAGAAGAACGGACCGAACGAGCGACCCGCCGTGGCGTACTCGCTGAAGTTCTCGCCGCGCTTGCGGTTGAGCTCGAGCACGATCACGATGAGCACGAAGAAGAGGGCCACGCCCCCGTAGCCGAGGAACATCATCGACCGGCCTCCTCGTCGGGGTCGGAGTCGGAATGCGTCCCGGGCCCGTCGATCGTCTCCGGATCGAGGCGGGCGTCGATCAGATACATCGCCCAGAGGGAGACGAGCACGAGCGCGCCGGTCACGATGAAGAACCAGACTCCTCCGTCTCCGACGATCCACTGCAGCGGCGGGAAGAGGGTGATGAAGAAGCAGAATCCGACGAGCGCCGGAATCGCGGCACGACGCGGGCGCCGCGGCGCTGAGCGTGCGGGAACGGACATGGGGGAATCCTTTCGGTCGGCGACACTGCCGGCGGCGACACTGCCGAATGTGCCGGAACGTTCCGGCACTGATCCCATGGTGCCTTCCCCTGGCGTGCGCGTCAAGGCCCCGCTCGGCGCTAGCATGAGGGCATGGCACGGAAGCGGGCAACGATCGTCGACATCGCAGCGGCGCTCGGCCTGTCGAAGACGACGGTCTCGGATGCCCTGCACGGTCGCGGGCGGGTCGCGCCTGCGACCGTCGTCCAAGTCCGATCAGCGGCCGCGGAACTCGGATACGTCGGCAACCGTGCGGCCCAGCAGCTCCGCGGCAGCAGGGTAGGCGCCTTCGGATTGCACATCCCGCCGGTCGTCCGCAGCTTCGCCTTCTACATGGAGTTCGTGTTCGGCGCCGTCTCGGCCGCAGGCGAGCTCGGTGTCGACCTCGTGCATCTGACCCGCGACGTCGACGCGCTCGCGGCGAGACCCCCGTCCGTCGACGGGGTGATCGCGATCGACCCGCTCCCCGGGGACCCGGTGCTCCCGGTGCTGCGCGGACTCGGGGTGCCGCTCGTGACGGCGGGCCGGCAGCTGGATCCGAGTGCGCCCCTGGCCCACGGAACGATCGAGGTCCCCTACGCAGAGCGCATCGGGCAGCTGCTCGATCGCGCCGCGGCCGCAGGCCGCCGTCGGCCCGCGCTCCTCCTCCCCGACCAGCAGTTCCATTCCTCGTTCCCCGAGGACGTGCTCGCGGGCTATCGGGACTGGTGCTCCGCGCACGACCGCGCACCCGTCATCCGGGAGCTCCCCCTGCACCCGAGCCCGGCCGTGCTCACCGCGGTGCTCTCGGAGGTGCTCGGAAGCGAGCCGGCGGCCGGATCAGTGCGCGACGACGGCATCGACGTGCTGCTCTGCGGCTACCAGGGGCTCGCCGGCCGGCTGGTGGGTCACCTCGCGGCGCACGGCAGGACGCCGGGGCAGCGGTTCGAGCTGGTCTCGCTCGTGGGCGACCCCGTGTCCGAGATGCTCGACGAGCGCATCACCTGCCTCGACGTGCGCCCCCGGGAGTTCGGGCGAGAGGCGGCGCACCTGCTCGCCGAGCTGATCGACGGGTCGGTGGCCGCCCCGGCACGCCGGAGCCACAGCGCCGAGATCCGCCCGTCGGCGGAGTGACGCGACGGCAGGTGGACTAGCGGCGCCGATAGCCGGCGCCGCCGAAGCCGAGGATCAGATACCCGATGGGCGCGATGAGCCAGAGCAGGAAGAACGAGAAGGCGCCGCCCTTGCCGAAGCGCTCGCCGAGGCGGATGGCCACGAAGATCCCGAACACGAAGTTGACGATCGGGATCAGGTAGAGCAGCGTCATCCATGCGGAGTAGCCCGCGACCTTCACGAGGATGAACACGTTGAGGATCGGGACGATCGCGAGGATTCCCGGGTAGCCGGCTTTGGAGAAGACCCGCCAGAGCGCGATCGCAACGATGACGTACCAGGCGATGGCGAACACGCCGTACTGCTGCGCGAGCGCGGTGATCTGCGTCTGTTCCGTGATGCTGTCCATGTGCGTCCTCCTCAGAATCCGAGCCTGCCGAGCGCTTTCGGGTCGCGCTGCCACTCCTTCAGCACCTTCACGCGCAGCGAGAGGTACACCCGTCGCCCGAGGAGCGCCTCGATCTCGCGTCGCGCCCGCTCGCCCGTATCGCGCAGGCGCGCACCGCCCCTGCCGATCACGATGCCCTTCTGGCTGTCGCGCTCCACGTAGATCGACGCGTAGAGCTCGAGCAGACCGTCCTCGCGCTCTTCACGGTCGTCCACGGTCGCCGCCAGCGAGTGCGGCAGCTCCTCGCGCGCGCCCTCGAGCGTCGCCTCGCGGATCAGCTCGGCGATGCGATCGTCCTCGGTCTCCTCCGTCGTCCGGTCCGCCTCGTACAAGGGCGGGGACACGGGCATCAGCCCCAGGAGCACGTCGGCGAGCACGTCGAGCTGCTCGTTCGTCACCGAGGAGATCGGCACGACGGCGTCCCACTCGCGGAGCTCCCCCAACCGGGTGAGCTGATCGATGATCTCGGACTGCGATGCCTCGTCGACCTTGGTGAGGATCGCGACCTTCTTCGCTCGGGGGAAATCCTCGAGGCGTTCGTTGATGAAGCGGTCTCCCGGGCCGAGCTTCTCGTTCGCGGGCACGCAGAAGCCGATCACGTCGACATCCCCGAGCGTGGCCTCGACGAGCGCGTTCAAGCGCTCTCCGAGCAGCGTCCGCGGACGGTGGATCCCGGGCGTATCCACGATCACGAGCTGACCGTCCTCGCGATGCACGATGCCGCGGATCGCGCGTCTGGTCGTCTGCGGCTTCGGGCTCGTGATGGCGATCTTCTCGCCGACGAGCGCGTTCGTGAGTGTGGACTTGCCCGCGTTCGGGCGTCCGACGAAGGACACGAAGCCCGCCCTGAATTCCGGCACGTCGGCCCCCGCCGGCCGATCCGCTGCGCTCATGATCCGTCCTCCTCCTCCTGCACGCCGATCCAGCGCGCCTCGACCGTCAGCAGACGCTGCCTCCGGCGTTCGATATCCGCCGCGGTGAGCTCGATCCCCGCGACGACGATCGCGTCGCCGGACTCGGGCAGGCGACCGAGGCGCTTCGCGACGAGTCCCGCGACGGTCTCCACATCGTCGTCCTCGAGTTCGATCTCGAAGAGCTCGCCGAGCTCCTCGACGGAGAGCCGTGCGCTCACGAGGAACGATCCGTCCTCCTGCAGCACGACCTCCGGTGCGTCGCGGTCGTGCTCGTCCGTGATCTCGCCGAGCAGCTCCTCGATGAGGTCCTCGAGCGAGACGAGCCCCGAGATGCCCCCGTACTCGTCGACGACGAGAGCGAGATGGTTCGACTCCTCCTGCATCTGCCGGAGGAGCCGGTCGGCGCGCTGGACCTCTGGCACGAACATGGCCGGCTTCATCACGCGGGTCACCGGGGCGCTCTCGGCCTCATCGGGACGACGCAGCACGAAGCCGCTCGCATCGCGCAGATGCACGATCCCGGCGACGTCGTCGACCTCGCCGGCGATCACGGGCAACCGGGAATGCCGGGATGCGAGGATCTGCTCGAGCGCCTCGCGCATCGAGTCCTCGCTCGACACGGTCATCATGTCGATGCGGGGCACCATGACCTCCCGTACGAGCGTGTCGCCGAATTCGACGAGCGAGTGGATGTACTCGCGATCGTCGTGCTCCAGCAGCTCCTGTTCCGCCGCTTGATCCACCATCGAGAGCAACTGCTGCTCGTCGCGGATACGGCCCCGACCCGACGCCCGACCCGGCGTGACGCGGTCGCCGAATCGCATGAGCGCCGTCGCGAGCGGGCCGAGCAGCAGCCGGAGCGCTCGCACCGTCGGCGCCGCGAACCGGATGATCGCATCCGGGTGGTGCGTACCGACGGTGCGCGGGCTCGAGCCGACGAGCACGAAGGTGACCGCGGTCATCACGAGCGTCGCGAGCACGAGCTCGAGCCACAGCTCGTCGAGGGAGTACGCGAGCACGAGCGTGATGAGCACGGCGCTCAGGGTCTCCGCGAACACTCGCGCGAAGCCGAGCGCACCGAGGTGGGTGGCCTCGTCCTCGGCGATGGCGCGGATCTTCGCTCCCGTGCGCGGCGACTGCTCGGCGAGCGCGAGCAGTTCGGCCTTCGACCGGACGCCGAGGGCGGCGTCCGCGGCCGCGAGGAGACCGCCGATCGCGAGCAGCACCAGGGCCGCCCCGAGCAGCAGAAACGTGAGTCCGGCGCTCATCGAGCCCGCTCGCGCATGGCGAACGCGAGCAGCAGGTCCCGCTGGAGCCCGAACATCTCGGCCTCCTCATCGGGCACGGCGTGATCGAACCCCAGCAGATGCAGCATGCCATGGGTCAGCAGCACCGAGATCTCCTGCGCCAGATCGTGCCCGGCCGCCTCGGCCTGCGACTCCGCCACCTGCGGGCAGATCACGACGTCGCCGAGGAGCCCGGAGGGCGTCGGCGCGTCGACGCGGCCGGGCCTGAGCTCGTCCATGGGGAAGCTGAGCACGTCCGTGGGGCCGGGCTCGTCCATCCACTGCACGTGCAGCTGTTCGATCGCCGCCTCGTCGACCAGCACGACGCCGAGGTCGGTGCTCGGGTGGACGTGCAGCGACTCGAGGACGAACGCCGCCAGCCGCTGCAGTCGGTCCTCCTCGACCGGGATGCCCGACTCGTTGTTGATCTCGACGCTCACCGGGCGTCTCCCTTCCGCTGCTGCTCGCGCTCCGCATGGGCGCGCTCTTCATAGGCGCTGTAGGCGTCCACGATTCTTCCGACGAGGCTGTGCCGCACGATGTCGTCGGCGCCGAGCTCGATGAAATCGACGTCCTCGACGCCGCGCAGGATCCGGTTCACCACGCGCAGGCCGCTCGCCGCGATCGGCAGATCCACCTGGGTGATATCGCCCGTGACGACCATCTTCGAGCCGTAACCGAGCCTCGTGAGGAACATCTTCATCTGCTCGGGCGTCGTGTTCTGCGCTTCGTCGAGGATGACGAACGACTCGTTCAGCGTGCGTCCGCGCATGTAGGCGAGCGGTGCGACCTCGATCGTGCCGCTCGCGAGGAGCTTCGGCACGACGTCGGGGTCCATCATCGATCCCACCGCGTCGAAGAGCGGACGCAGATATGGATCGATCTTGTCCTCGAGCGAGCCCGGGAGGTAGCCGAGCCGTTCGCCCGCCTCGACCGCGGGGCGCGTCAGGATGATCTTCGCGACCTCGCGCCGCTGCAGCGCCTGCACCGCCTTCGCCATGGCGAGATAGGTCTTGCCGGTGCCCGCCGGACCGATGCCGAACACGATCGTGCTCCGGTCGATGGCGTCGACGTACGCGCGCTGGCCTCGGGTCTGCGGGCGCACCGAGTGCCCGCGGACGGTCACGATGGCCTCGCTCAGCATCTGGGCCGCTCCGGGGCCGTTGCCCTCGTGCACCATTCGGGTCATTTCCTTCACATCGTGTCGGGTGACGGCGCCGCTGCGCCTGGCGAGCTCGAGGGTTTCGCGCACGACCTCCTCTGCGGCGCGCACGGCACCGGCCGGGCCGCGAAGCGTGAGCACCTGGTCCCTGGCGTGGAACGCCACGCCAGGATGCTGCGCTTCGAGGTCCGAGAGCAACTGGTCGCGGTGCCCGAGGAACGCGCCGAGGTCGACCCCGTCGAGCAGCACCGTGCGCTGCAGTTCGGGATCGGAGGTCGAGCCGGCTGCCTCCGAGCGGCCGGATTCAGGATCCAACGAGGGAACCCTCCTCGAGTCCGCCGGCAAGCACGTGCGCGTGCACGTGGAACACCGTCTGGCCGGCGTTCGCGCCGTTGTTGAAGATCAGACGGAAATCCCCGTCGGCGAAGCGCTCGGCGAGTTCCCGCGATACCTGCACGATCTCGGCGAGCAGATCGGGGTCCCCCGCGGCGAGCTCGGCCACGTTCGCATACGCGGAGGTCTTCGGGATCACGAGAATGTGCACCGGGGCCTGGGGGTGCATGTCGTTGAACGCGACGACACGGTCGGTCTCCGCGAGGAACTCGACCGGGATCTCGCCCGAGACGATCTTGCCGAACACGGTCTCTGCTGTCATGGATGCCAGTCTAGCGTCAGCCGCGCCGGACCGACCCGCCCCCGAGGGGCGCGACGCGGCTTGCGCTACCAGCGCCCGAGCGCCGTGTTCAGCACGACGAGCCCGGCCGGACCGGCGCTGGAGGTCCGCAGCACGGAGTCGCCGAGCACGAGCGTGCGCGCGCCTGCCGCCTCGAGCGCGTCGAGCTCCTCGTCGGCGAAGCCGCCCTCCGGGCCGACGACGATGACGATCTCGCTGGCGGCGCGCGCGGCGTCACCGCCGGCCCACTCCGAGAGCCGTGCGTCGCCACGCGGATGCAGCGCGACGACGGCGACGCCGTCGGACGCGGCGTGCGAGCAGAGGCCGGAGAGTCGCTCGAGGTCGCGGATCACGGGGATCCTCGGGCGCATGGACTGCTTCGATGCCTCGCGTGCGGTCCTCGCCCACTTGGCGACGCCCTTCTCGCGCTTCTCGGTGCCCCAGCGCGACACGGACCGCGACGCCTCCCACGGCACGATCGCGTCGACGCCGAACTCGGTCGCCTGCTCGACCGCGCGTTCATCCCGGTCGCCCTTGGCGAGAGCCTGCGCGAGCACGAGGCGGGTCTCCGGCGCCGCCGCGTCCGAGCGCTGCTCGATGCGGACCGCGAAGCGATCCTTGTCGGTCGCCTCGACGACGCCCTCGCCGAGCGCGCCTCGCCCGTTGCCGACGAGGATGCGCTCGCCGACCCGCAGCCGGCTCACCCGCACCGCGTGGCGGGCCTCATCCCCCGCGATCTCGACGACGCCGCCTACGGCGAACGCCGAGGCAGGCAACTCCTCGCGGTAGTAGAGGTTCGCCATGCCCGGCCTAGCCCTGGCGGAAGAAGCGGTCGCGGATCTTGCCGAAGAACCCCTGCTGGAACTCGCCGAGATGCGGCGGATCGTCCTTGCGGAGCCCGGCGAGCTGCCGGACCAGGTCCTTCTCGCGGTTGGACAGCTTGGTCGGCGTCGCGACCTGCACCGCGATCCTGAGATCGCCGCGGTTCGTCGAACGCAGCGCCTGGATCCCACGACCGCGCACCGTGAGCAGGTCGCCCGACTGCGTGCCGGCCGGGATCTCCACCACGACGTCGCCGTCGAGCGATCGCAGCGTCGCATCGGTGCCGAGGATCGCGTCGGTCATGGCGAGCTGCATGGTGCAGAGCAGGTCGTCGCCGTCGCGGCTGAACGTGTCGTGGTGCATCACCCGGAACTCGATGAAGAGATCGCCGTTCGGGCCGCCGCCGGGGCCGACCTCGCCGCCGCCGCGCATCTGCAGTCGCGTGCCGGTGTCGATCCCCGAGGGGATGTCCACGGGGATCGTCCGACGCTCGCGCACCCGACCCTTGCCGCCGCACTCGACGCACGGGTGCTCGATGATCGTGCCGTAGCCCTGGCAGCTGCCGCAGGGGTGCATCGTGACCACGTTGCCGAACAGCGAGCGCACCTGGCGCTGGACCTGCCCCTGCCCCTGGCACACGTCGCAGGTGACCGGATGGGTGCCCGGCTGGCAGCAGGTGCCCTGGCAGGTGCCGCAGAGCACCGCGGTGTTCACGGTGACGTCGCGCTGCGTGCCGAAGACGACCTCGTCGAGCGAGACGTCGACGCGGATCATCGCATCGTCGCCGCGCTCCGACCGGGGACGCGGGCCGCGCTGCGCGCCCCCGAACCCGCCGCCTCCGCCGAAGAAGGTCTCGAAGATGTCGCCGAACCCGCCCATGCCGCCGGCCTGGTCGCCGCCCATGTCGTAGCGCTGGCGCTGTTCGGGGTCGCTGAGCACGTCGTACGCGTGCGTCACGCTCTTGAATCGCTCGGAGGCCTCCTCGCTGGGATTCACGTCGGGGTGGAGCTCCCGCGCGAGCCTGCGGTAGGCCTTCTTGATCTCCTCCGGCGTCGCTTCGCGCGTGACGCCGAGCGTCTCGTAGTGGTCGGCCACTGCAGTTGCTCCTCAGGTCGTTCGTCGTGGTTCGTCGGGGTCGGGCGGCCGATCGTCGCGGCCGTCGCCGAGGTCTATTGCGCTTCGTCGAGGAAGCGGTTGAGGTAGCGCGCGACCGCGCGCACCGTCGAGATGTTGCCCGCGTAGTCCATGCGCAGCGGGCCGATCACGCCGAGCTTCGAGACGAGCGCGCCGTCCTCCTCGTAGCTCGTCGCGATCACGGAGGTGGCGGCGAGGCCGTACCGTTCGTTCTCGCGCCCGATTGACGCGGCGACGTCACGGCCGTCCTGGGCGAGCTCGCCGAACAGCCGGAGCAGCGTCACCTGCTCCTCGATCGCCTCGAGGACGGAGGGCAGTGCGCCGTGGAACTCCCCCGGTCGGCTCAGGTTCGCCGCGCCCGCGACCGCGATCCGGTCGTTCCGGTTCGCCTGGAGCTGATCGCTGACGACCCCGAGCACGCGCTGCACGAGGCTCGCCTCGGCCGGCTCCGCCCACGCCTCGAGGCTCTCCTCGAGGCGGGTGACCGCGGCGACGGCCCCCTCGACGTCGACGCCGACGACCGCGTCCGCGATCCTGCCCCGGAGCCCCTGGACCCACGCCTCGGTGACCCGGGAGGCCGGAAGCCGCGCGATCTGCTGCTCGACCACACCGCTGCCGAGGATGAGCACGCAGAGCACGCGGTCCTCGGCGATCGCCACGAGGTCGATGTGGCGCACCACCGTGCGTCGGAGCGACGGATACTGTGCGACGGCCACCTGGTTCGTGAGCTGCGCGAGCAGCCGCACCGTGCGGACCATCGCGTCGTCGAGGTCAGCCGACTCGCCGAGGAACCGCTCGATCGCGGTGCGCTGCGCCGGGCTCAACGGGCGGATCCTCGCGAGCGTGTCGACGTACAGGCGATAGCCCTTGTCCGTGGGGACGCGCCCGGAGGAGGTGTGGGGCTGCGCGATCAGCTCGTCGTCCTCGAGCAGCGCCATGTCGTTGCGAATGGTCGCCGCTGAGACCCCGAAGCTGTGCCGCTCCACGATCGCCTTCGAACCGACGGGCTCGTTCGAGGACACGTAGTCGCTCACGATCGCATGCAGCACGGCGAGGCTGCGCTCCGAGATCATCGGCCCTCCCCTGCTCGCTCTTCCGGGCGCGCGGCGCCCGGACCCGTCCGGCGCCGCGACTGGCACTCGGAACTCATGAGTGCCAAGTCTATCGCAGGACATTGCGGGCGCGCTCGGAGGAGCTGGTCGCGGTCGTGCCAGGCTCCGCCCGCGGGGGACGTAGCGGGCGCGCTCGGAGGAGCGGGCGCGCAGCCGGCCGCTACGACCCGAGCAGGCGATGCACGACCGTGTCGGCCAGCAGGCGGCCGCGCAGCGTGGGCACGATTCGCCCGGGGGCCCCTGCCGCACCGATCGCGGCGCGGCCGTCGATGAGCCCGTCGGCGATGAGTTCAGGCACGGCGGTCCGGCCGCCGGCGCCGAGCTCGGAGATCGCGAGGCCGTCGGCGATGCGCGTCTCGAGCAGGATCCGCTCGTCGCGCCGCGCATCCTCGCCCAGCGTCTCTCGGGCGTAGGCGGGCGAGACGCCGCGCGCGATGCGCTCGGCGTATGCGCCGGGGTGCTTCACGTTCCACCAGCGCACGCCGCCGACGTGACTGTGCGCTCCCGGACCAGCTGCCCACCAGTCCTCCCCCGTCCAGTACGCGAGGTTGTGCCGGGATCGGCGCTCGGGAGTGCGCGACCAATTGCTGATCTCGTACCAGGAGAAGCCGGCAGCCGCGAAGCGGCGATCGGCGAGCTCGTACATCTCGGCGTGCAGATCCTCGTCGGGCTCGGGGACCTCGCCCCGCCTGATCTGCGCGGCGAGCTTGGTGCCGCGCTCCACGATGAGGGCGTAGGCCGAGATGTGGTCGGGCTCCGTCTCGAGCGCGGCGTCGATCGAACGCTCCCAGTCGTCGAGGCTCTCCCCCGGCGTGCCGTAGATGAGATCGACGCTCACCTGGAGGCCGGCGGCCTTCGCCCAGCGCGTCACCTGGGGCACGCGCGCGGGCGTGTGGGTGCGGTCGAGCGTCGCGAGCACGTGCGGCACCGCCGACTGCATGCCGAAGCTCACACGCGTGAAGCCGGCATCGGCGAGCGTGCGCAGATACTCCTCGTCGACGGAGTCCGGATTCGCCTCTGTCGTGACCTCCGCGCCGTCTGCGAGCCCCCACTCCGACCGGATGCCGTCGAGCATCGAGACCAGGTCGGACGCGGGCAGCAGTGTCGGCGTTCCGCCCCCGAAGAACACCGTGGAGACGCGGCGGTCAGGAATCCCCGCGTTGCGGAGCACCTCGCCCCCGAAGCGGAGCTCGGCGCGCACCTGGTCGGCGTAGTCGTCGCGACGGGTGCCGCCGAGCTCGCTCGCGGTGTAGGTGTTGAAGTCGCAGTAGCCGCAGCGCACCCGGCAGTACGGGACGTGCACGTAGACCCCGAACGCCCGATGCTCCGCTCCGACGGCTGCCGAGGACGGAAGCGCCCCGTCCTCCGGGGCCGTATCGCCGTCAGGAAGAGCGCTCGGCACTGCCCCCGGCCTCCGAATCCTCGAGGTGGATCACGCCGGTGACCGCATCGCCCACGTCGTCCGCAGACGAGCGGTGATCCCGATCCGCGGCCCCGGGCGCGTCGTCGATCATCGCGGCGGCACCGGCCGGCACCGGGATCACGCCGGGCGCGAGCGCCTGCACCTGACGCTTGGCCGTGTCGAGAGCCGCGGCGATGTCGGCGCGGGCCTTGAGCCCGAACAGGCCGCTCTTCGGCGCGGCGAGGAAGCCGCGGGCGACGGCCCAGACGGTGTCGTCGTCGCGGTGCTCGACCGTGAAGAGCTGCTCGCCGACGGCGCCGAGCTCGTCGCCTGTCCCCCAGGCGAAGCCCACCCGCCGCTCCTCGTCGATCGTGTACACGACGAGGATCGCGCGCGGATCCTGGCCATCCACTCGGATCGTCGCGGTCGTGCCCGCAAGAATGTACGGCTCGCCATCGGGGCCGAAGTGCTCTTCAGGGGCGCCGGCCGCCTGCGGTCGGCCGTCGTCGTCGAAGCTCGGACCCTCGTAGTGGGAGCCCGATCCGCGGACGACGTCGACGACCTCGATCCCCGCACCCCGCTGCGCCCCCCACGTCATGAGCAGGCTCGACGCGAGCAGGAACCGATCCTGCCCGCTGCCGATGCGCAGACGCTCCTCGTAGGGGGTCGTGCCCTCCGGGGGGAATCGCAGCAGGTCGGCGGCCTTGGACGCGCCGACGGCGGCGTAGGCGACCGGCATCTCCACGTGGCTGCTGCGGCGGCCGCCGGCGTCCCGTGCACCGCTCATCGCTTCGACTCCTTGCCCTCCACGTCGCCCGAGAGGGCGGCGATGAACGCTTCCTGGGGCACCTCGACCCTGCCGACCATCTTCATGCGCTTCTTGCCCTCCTTCTGCTTCTCGAGCAGCTTGCGCTTGCGGCTGATGTCACCGCCGTAGCACTTGGCGAGCACGTCCTTGCGGATCGCGCGGATGTTCTCGCGCGCGATGATCCGCGAGCCGATGGCCGCCTGGATGGGCACCTCGAACTGCTGGCGCGGGATGAGCTTGCGCAGGCGCTCGGTCATCATCGTGCCGTAGTGGTAGGCGTTGTCGCGGTGCACGATGGCGCTGAACGCGTCGACCTGATCGCCCTGCAGCAGGATGTCGACCTTCACGAGGTCGGCCTCCTGGTCGCCCATCGGCTCGTAGTCGAGGCTCGCGTAGCCCTGCGTGCGGCTCTTGAGATGGTCGAAGAAGTCGAACACGATCTCGCCGAGCGGGATGCTGTAGCGCAGTTCGACGCGGTCGCCGAGGTACTCCATCCCGAGGAGGCTCCCGCGGCGGCTCTGGCAGAGCTCCATGATCGCGCCGACGTAATCCTTCGGCGCCAGGATCGCGGTCTTGACGACGGGCTCGCGCACGCTCGAGATCTTGCCGTCGGGGTACTCGGACGGGTTCGTGACCGTCACCTGCTTGCCGTCATCGGTCGTCACCTCGTAGACGACGCTGGGGGCCGTCGCGATGAGATCGAGGTCGAACTCCCGGCGCAGCCGCTCGGAGATGATCTCGAGGTGGAGCAGGCCCAGGAAGCCGCAGCGGAACCCGAACCCGAGCGCGACCGAGGTCTCGGGCTCGTACTGCAGAGCGGCGTCCTCGAGCTTCAGCTTGTCGAGCGCCTCGCGCAGGATCGGGTAGTCGCTCCCGTCCAAGGGATACAGGCCCGAGAACACCATCGGCTTGGGGTCCGTGTATCCGGGAAGCGGAGTCTCGGCCCCGCGGATCTTGGAGGTGATCGTGTCGCCGACCTTCGACAGTCGGACGTCCTTCACGCCGGTGATGAGGTAGCCGACCTCGCCCACGGCGAGCCCCTTGGAGGGTCGCGGCTCGGGCGCCGACACGCCGATCTCGAGTGCCTCGTGGTCGGACCCGGTCGACATCATCTGGATCTTCTCGCGCGGGGAGATCTTGCCGTCGACCATGCGCACGTACGTGACGACACCGCGGTAGGGGTCGTAGACCGAGTCGAAGATCATCGCGCGGGCCGGCGCGTCGGCATCGCCGACGGGGGCGGGGATCCGCTCGACGACGCGGTCGAGGAGCTCCTCGACACCGGCGCCCGTCTTGCCCGACACCTTCAGGATGTCGTCGGGGTCGCCTCCGATGAGGTCGGCGATCTCGCGCGACACGCGCTCGGGATCGGCCGCGGGCAGATCGATCTTGTTGAGCACCGGAATGATCTCGAGATCGTTCTCCATCGCGAGATACAGGTTCGCGAGGGTCTGCGCCTCGATCCCCTGCGCGGCATCCACGAGCAGAATGGCGCCCTCGCACGCCGCGAGCGAGCGGGAGACCTCGTAGCTGAAGTCGACGTGGCCGGGAGTGTCGATCATGTTCAGCGCGTACTCCGCGCCATCCGCCTGCCAGTGCATGCGCACGGCCTGCGACTTGATGGTGATGCCGCGCTCGCGCTCGATGTCCATCTTGTCGAGGTACTGGGCGCGCATGTCGCGGTCGGACACCGTGCCGGTGACCTGCAGCATGCGGTCGGCGAGCGTCGACTTGCCGTGATCGATGTGCGCGATGATGCAGAAGTTGCGGATCTTCGCGGGGTCGGTCGACGCCGGGACTGGGGGGTTCACGCTGCGGGGAGACATATAGAGGGCATTATCTCAGACAACCGGGGCGCCCGGTGCACGTCGGGTTCTGCGATGATGAACCGCATGGCACAGATCGTCGCGCTCTATCGTTTTCCGGTCAAGGGGTTCAGCCAGGAGGCGGCCGATGAGCTCGTCGTGCAGGACGACGGCAGGATCGCGGGCGATCGCGCCTTCTCCTTTCGATACGACGACGCACTCCGGCCGCGCGAGCGGAACGGGCTCGAGATCTGGTCGAAGTCCAAGGGCCTCACGAGAATGGAGTATCCCTCGCTCGCGGCGCTCCGCCTGTCGCTCGACCTCCACCCCGGATCCGCGCACGGCGGCCGGATCAGGATCGACGGCCCCGAGGGCCCTCTCGCCGAGGAAGAGCTCTCGGATGCGGGCCGAGCCCGGCTCTCCGCCGCGGTGACCGAGTACCTGCGCGCCACCCCCGACGGGGCCGGGCTGGATCGCCCCGGACGGCTGCCGCTCCACCTGCTCGGCGATGCGGCGAGGTCGCGGTTCCAGGACAGCGCTCAGGGCTTCGCGTCGATGCACAGCCGCGCCAGCCTGGGCGCGCTCGAGGCCGCCATCGGTCGCCCCATGCAGGACCATCGGTTCCGCTCGAACATCGTCATCGATGGCGTGGCCCCCTGGCAGGAGATCTCCGAACTCTCCCGCGTGCGCATCGGCGACCTCGAGTTCGCACCGCAGGAGCCGATCGGGCGCTGCCTGAACACGCACGCCAACCCCGAGACCGGAGTGCGCGACGCCGAGGTGCTCACCACGCTGACCCGGGTGATCGGGCAGGAACGTCCGACGTTCGGCAGGTTCCTGCTGCCCCTGCACGGCGGCGGGACGATTCGCGTGGGCGACACGGTCGAGCTCATCGAGTGAATCCGCACCGGGTTTCTGCTAAACTCGACTCTTGGCTTGCGTGTGGATCACACCACACATCCCGCGAGGTGCCCTCTCTCGCCGAGCGGACAACCCGTCAAACCTTTACCTGTTAAGGACACAACACAACGTGGCAAACATCAAGTCGCAGCTGAAGCGCATCAAGACCAACCGCAAGGCGACCGAGCGCAACCGCGCGTACAAGAGCGAGCTCCGCACCCACGTGCGCGCGACCCGCGCCGCGATCGCCGCTGGCGACAAGAGCGTCGCCGAGGCGAAGCTGGCCGTGGCGAGCAAGAAGCTCGACAAGGCTGTCTCGAAGGGCGTCATCCACAAGAACCAGGCAGCGAACCGCAAGTCGAAGCTCGCCGCCCAGGTGGCCGCGCTCTAAGCACCGCGCTCCCGCACTCGAACGAGTGCTCATGCAGTAGGGCCCCGCTCCGGCGGGGCCCTACTGCTGTCTTCGGGCCAGACCGTCCCGCTGCCCGCCCCATGCCGTGATTCCGGCACTGGCGCCTCGATCCCCTACCGGCCCGTCGAGATGGCATCGGCGCCGATGCCATCTGGAAGCTCCGGTAGTGGCTCGGCGACACCGGCCAGCGGGACCGACGCGAGGAGGAATCGCCGGCCGCGCGTGCGACGCCGTCGAGCGCGAACAGGCGCTAGCGGCGACCGACCTGCGGGTCTCGCCCGCGCCGCGCGACGAACAGCAGGAACTTCTCGAGCGCGTACTCGGGATCGCGCGTGCCGCCCTTGAGCATCCACTCGGTCTCGGCCGCCAGGTCGATGCAGCGCGCGAGGTCGGCCTCGCGCCACCCGCGGACCTCGCGCTGCGCGCGTTCGACCTGCCACGGCGCCATGCCGAGCGACTTCGCGATCTGTCCGCTCGGCCCGGATGCGCCGTAGACGCGCGCCATGCCGCGCACCTTCATGTTGAGCGCGGCGAGCATCGGAATCGGGTCGGTTCCCGTCGAGAGCGCCTGACGCAGCAGCACGAGCGCGTCGGCGGCGCGACCGGCTGTGGCGGCATCCGCCACCTTGAACGCGTTCGTCTCGACGCGGCCCTCGGTCGCGCGCCCCACCTCGTCCTCCGAGATCCGGGTGCCGACATCCGAGACGAGCTGGGCGCACGCGCCGGCGAGCTCGCCGATGCCGCCCGAGTAGGCGGCGACGAGCATGCGGACTGCGCCCGGAGTGGCCTGAGCGCCGAGCCGGCGGAACTCCGCCTGCGCGAACGCGAGGCGATCCTGGTCCTTCTTCACCTCGGCGCACACGAACTCCGCGCCTCCCCCTGCCCCCGAACGCACCAGGTCGAGCAGGGCCTTGCCCCGCTGACCTCCGGCGTGCCTGAGCACCAGCGTCGTATCGTCGGCGGGCTCGGCGACGTAGCGTTTGGCGTCGACGAGGAACGCGTCCGAGCACCGCTCCACGCCGATCACGCGGATGAACCGCGGCTCAGCGAACAGGGAGGGGCTCGCGATCGTGAACAGCTCCCCCGCGGTGTACTCGGCGGCGTCGACGTCGTGGATCTCGAGCTCGGCATGCTGCTGCGCGAGAGACTCGCGGATCGCATGGGCGGCCCGGTCCGCGAGGAACGTCTCGGGGCCGCTGATGAGCACCACCGGTGCCGGCCGCGCTTCGCTCCAATCGAGCTGGGGGATCTTCTTCGCCGAGCCCGTGCTCGCTGTGCTCTTGCCTGCCGTCGCCACGGATCAAGCCTATCGACGTGCACCGACATCGCCCGCATCGCGCTCGGTGCCGATGCCGCTGACGGAACGTTCCGCCCCGGACGGTGCTCGACCCAGACCCGGATCCCGTCCGGCCCGTGTCCGCTTCCGGAACCGGACGCGGGGCTCAGCGCGATGGATCCGAGTCGATCCGTGCGGAGCGGCACCGTCCCAGCGCGCTCGAGCGCGGCGAGAGCATCAGCCGCGGGGTGCCCGTAGCCGTTGTCCGCGCCGACCGAGACCAGTCCGAAGGCCGCGCCGACGCTGCGGACCAGCTCGGCGTCGGAGTCGCGCGAACCGTGATGCGCGACCTTCAGCACGTCGGCGCGGAGCAGCGAGGCCTGGTTGCGCATGAGCGATCGATGCTCCTCGGCGCCGGTGTCGGCGAGGAGCAGGACGACGGCACCTCCCGCCGTGACCCGCAGGACCACGCTTGCGGCGTTCGTGTCGGCGGGTACCGCCCCGGCGTCGGGCGCGAGCACGCGCCACGCCAGCCCGGGACGGGACAGCGCGCCGGTCATCCCGGACGACGCCCGCGTGACGGGCACCCTCGCGCGCTCCAGCCGGGCGACCACCGTTCGCGGCCCGGCGTCTTCGAGGCTGTCGGGCGCCACGATCGCCTCGTCGACGCGGTCGATGACGGCGTCGAGCGCGCCGACGTGGTCGCGATCGTCGTGCGTGAGCACGAGCAGCGCGAGTCGCCCGACCCCGAATCGCTCGAGGCACGCCCCGAGCCGTTCGGGATCGTCGCCCGTGTCGACGAGCATGGTCCTGGCCGGTTCGCGCGGGTCTCGCAGCAGGATCGCGTCTCCCTGCCCGACGTCGCAGGCCGCGACGATCCAGTCGTCGGGTGTGCCCGCTCGCGTGACGGCCGGAGCGACGAGGGTCGGGCCGACGAAGACGCCGATGCCCCCGCAGAGCAGCACCGCGACGGCGACCCGCACACGTTCCGGGCGCGGGCGACGTGCCCGCCAGGGCGCCGGTCCCGGCCGATCCTGACCCGCCTCCAAAGCCGGATCGCTGCTGCTGCTGCCGAGGCGCCCCGCCAGCAGCAGCCGGGCGGCGAGGAACGAGAGTTCGGCTCCCGCGAGCAGCACCGCTCCGATCCACCCCTGCGGCCAGGACCAGTGCGCGAGCGGCAGCTCGGCAGTCACCCGCGCCGTCGCTTCCACCCACCGCGCCGGCAGGCTCGCGGCGGTCACGAGGAGCGTCCCTCCCTCTTCCCAGGCCGGCAGCACGAGCATCGCGAGCAGCCCGAGCCCCGTGCCCAGCGGGGCGACCGGTCCGGCGATCGCGTTCGCGGCGATGCCGACCGCGGGGATCCCCGGTTGCAGGAGCAGGAGGAACGGCCCGCACGACAGCTGCGCCGCGATGGCGACCGCGATCGGGAGCACGAGCCACGAGGGGGCGCGCACGAGACGGCGAATCCCCTCGGAGAGCGCGGGCACCAGCAGCAGGATGCCTGCGGTCGCCGCGACCGAGAGCGCGAAGCCTGCCTGGACGGCCTGCCACGGATCCTGGAGCAGCAGCACGAGGATCGCGACACCGAGACTCGGAAGCGCAACCGCGCGCTTGCCGCCGAAGCGGGAGACCAGCATGACGCAGGCCATGACCGCGGCCCTCCTCACGCTCGCGTCGGGTCCCACGACCGCGACGAATGCGGCGAGCCCGCCCGCCCCGAGCACCAGTCGTCCGCGCCTCCCGATCCCGCAGACGGCGGCACCCGAGATGAGCGCATCCGTGACGAGCGCGCAGTTCGCGCCGCTGACGGCCAGCAGGTGGAGCAGTGAGCTGTCGCGCATCAGCGCCTCGAGTTCATCGTCGACGAGCGAGGTATCGCCGACGGACATCCCCGGGACGAGCGCGGCGCCGGGCACGTTCGCGGCCGCGCTCGAGAGACCCGAACGCAGCCCCGCTGTACCGCGCGCGAATCCGGCGCCGAGGCCGGTCGTGCGGAGCTCCACGAGGCGCTCGACGCGCACGCCGAATGCGGTCGACGCGGGCAGCGCGAGCGCGACCGGCGTGCCGGACGCCCGAGCCGACGTGCCGGGTCCCCAGGTCGCGCTCCGTGCGGCCGATGCGTCGTCGAGCCAGAGCAGAACGGGCACCCGTCCGGCGCGTCCGTCGACGGTGGCGCGCACCGAGGTCCGGTCGCCGAACGGGCCGCGTGAGGATTCCGGGTAGCCGTCGAGCATCGCCTCCAGCTCGACGACGCGATCGTCGGCCGCGGCGGCGGACAGGCCGGGATCCGCGCGGACCCGCTCCTCCGCGGTGACGCGTGCGCCGATGAGGAGCAGCACCGCGCACGCCACGCCCGCGGAGGCGAGCACGCCCCGTCCCAGTGCGCCGGGCGAGCCGCCGAGACACGAGAGGGCTACGCCCGCGCCGCCGATCGTCGCGGCGGTCAACGCGAGCCATGCCCCGACGCGGAGATCGGGCTGCGCGACCGCGAGCGCCGCAGCACCCCAGGCGAGCAGTGCGGGTGCGAAGAGCCGCCACACTCCCGGGGGCGACCGCTGGCTCCGGTCGATGCCGGCGCTCATCGCAGGACCACCCGATCCCGCAGACCGGCGAAGACCTTCGGACCGATGCCCCGCACGTCCAGGAGCTGGTCGACGGCCGTGAACGGGCCGTTCTGCTCGCGCCGGTCGATGATCCGCTGCGCGAGCGCCGGGCCGACTCCGGGGAGCGTCTCGAGCGCTGCGCGGTCGGCGGAGTTGAGTTCCACGGCCGCGTCTTCCGCATCGCCGACCGTCGACGAGCCTCCCCCTGCGCTGCCCGCACCGGATGCCGCACCCGCTGCCGCGGTTCCCGAGCCCGCCGATGCCGCGACCGCAGCCGCTGCATCGGGAACGACCACCTGCTCGCCGTCGACGACGACGCGCGCGAGATTGAGCCGCTCGAGAACGGCGTCCGCTGTCGTGCCGCCCGCTGCTTCGAGTGCGTCGGCGACGCGACTGCCGGCGGGGAGCTCGACGATGCCCGGCTCGTCCACCTCCCCGACGACGTGGACGAAGACCGTGCCGCTCTGCGCCACCGCACCCGGTGGCGCAGAGCCCCGCGTCGCGGCGCCCGCGCTGCCGCCCGTGGGCGAGCCCGGTCCCGGGGTCGAGCCGTCGACGGCTTCCGACCCCGCCGCGTCCGCCGCGCCCGCGACCGCACCGCCGAGCGCGCCGGCCGCCTCGAGCGCACCGGGCCCCTGGAGCAGCGTCACGGTGATCGCGGTCACCACCGCGGCGAGGAAGACCGCTCCGCCGGCGATGACCGGAGCGGAGACGGCGCGCTTCAGCCGTCTTCCCAGCGGAACCTCCGGGTCGAGTTCGAGCACCGCTGGCGCGTCGACCCCGGCGTCGGGGCGGTGTCGCTCCCGCCACCCCGCGCGCTCGAGGACGGCCTCGGCGCTCCAGGCCGGCCGACGCGAGTCCACCGCATCTCCGGCCTCGCCGTCGCCGTCCGCTCGATCCGATGCTTCCTGCTGCATGCGGCTACGCTAGAGGCCGCGATGCCGCACGATCGGGGTGCGGAATGCGAGTGGGGAGAACTCGCCGATCCCACCCGATTCGAACCGCCTGAGGACGGAGTCTCGCGGCCACCGGGACCGGGTGCTCCGCCCGTCACTGACGCGGTCGACGACGCACGCTCGGCGACCCGCGATCACGGTCCGCGGCGGAGGCTCAGCGCGTGGAGATGCGGTGCTCGTGCACCTCGGAGCTCAGCGATGCCCCGTTGAGCTCGAGGTACAGCCGGCCGTCCGAGAACGAGAGGATGAGCGTATTCCGCCGCCCCACCTCGGCGACCGCGCGGTCGATGAAGCCGGCATCGAAGCTGCGGAGCACCACCTCGTCGCCCCGGTGGATCGTCTTCCCCGTCCACGAGGCGATCACCTTCACCGGATCCCGATGCGTGTACACCGCCGCGCGTTCGGCCGCCTTGCTGCCCGCGTGCACCCGGGCGGCGTCGGGGGCCCCGACCTCGATCCAGGCGCGCAGCGCGCCGGTGAGGTCGCGGACGAGCACCGCCGGCTCCCCCTGGGTCGAGACGCCGCCGCCGAAGGCGATGCCCTCCTCGTACTCCAGGCAGTACGCGAGCACCCGGGTCATCATGAACTCGGGCGTCTCCGAGGGGTGCAGCGCCACGCGGAGCGTGAAGTCCTCGTACACCCCGCGCACCACGTCGGCCAGCGACACCTCGAAGGTGTGCATCGTCGATCCGATCGCCACCGTTCCCGGCCCGACCTACGGCTTCACGGCGATGCTGACGATCTTGGGCACGCGGACGATCAGGTTGACGATCCGCTGTTCCCCGATCGCGCGCTGGACGCCGGGCGAGGCGAGCGCAGCGGCCTCGGCCTCGGCCTCGGTGACGGTGGCGGGCAGCGTGAGCCGATCCCGCACCTTGCCGTTGACCTGCACGACCATCGTGATCTCGTCCTCCACGAGCAGCGCGGGATCGGCTTCGGGCCACTCCACCAGCGCGACCGTCGGCTCGTGCCCGAGCTTCGCCCACATGTCCTCGGCCGCGTAGGGCGCGAAGAGCGACAGGATCATGGCGATCGCCTCGGCGGATTCGCGCACCGCGGGGTCCGCGGCCCCGCACCCGGCGTCGATCGCCTTGCGGGTCACGTTCACCTGATCCATGAGGCGCGCGACGACGACGTTGAACTTGTACGACTCGACGAGGCCGGGCGCGTCGGCGAGCAGGTGGTGGGTGTGCTTGCGCAGTCCTGCGTCGCCCGAGGCGAAGTCGACCCCTGTCGCGCTCGCGACGTCATCCGCGACGCGCCAGGCGCGCGCGAGGAACTTCGCCGAGCCCTGCACCGAGACGTCGGCCCAGTCGATGTCGTCCTCGGGCGGTCCGGCGAAGGCGAGCGTGACCCGCAGCGCGTCGGCACCGTGCTCCTTGAGCTCGGAGGCGAACTCGACGAGATTGCCCTTCGACTTCGACATCTTGGCCCCGTCGAGCAGCACCATGCCCTGGTTGAGGAGCGACGTGAACGGCTCCTCGAAGTCGAGGTACCCCAGGTCGTGCAGCACCTTCGTGATGAAGCGAGAGTAGAGCAGGTGCAGGATCGCATGCTCCACGCCGCCCGCGTACTGATCGATCGGGCCCCACTGGTTGACGAGCTCGGGATCGAACGCCTGCGTGTCGTCGGTCGCCGAGAGGTAGCGGAGGTAGTACCAGGAGCTGTCGACGAAGGTGTCCATCGTGTCGGGGTCCCGGGTGAGGGTCTCCCCCGTCTCGGGATCGACGACGGTCGCCCACTCCGTGGCGGCGCCGAGCGGCGACGCACCCTTCGGCTTGAGGTCGAGCCCCTCGGACGCAGGCAGCTCGACCGGGAGCGAGGCCTCGGGCACGGGGCGCATCGAGCCGTCCTCGGCATGCAGGATCGGGATCGGCGTGCCCCAGTAGCGCTGGCGCGAGATCAGCCAGTCGCGCAGACGGTACGTGGTCGAGGCGCGGCCGGTGCCGCGGGTCTCGAGCACCTCGATCGCCTTCGCGATAGCATCCTGCTTGCCGAGCCCGTCGAGCTCGGCGGAGTTCACGAGCACCCCGTCGCCCGAGGTCGCGACCCCGCTCACGGCCGGGTCAGGCAGAGCCTCCCCGTCCGCGTCGCGCACGTCGACGACCACGCGCACCGGCAGCTCGAACTTCAGTGCGAAGTCGAGGTCGCGCTGGTCGTGCGCAGGCACGGCCATGATCGCGCCGTGGCCGTAGTCGGCGAGGACGTAGTCCGACGCCCACACGGGGATGCGCTCGCCGTTCACCGGGTTCACGGCGAAGTGGTCGAGGAAGACGCCGGTCTTCTCGCGCTCGGTGCTCTGGCGCTCGATCTCGGTCTGCTTCTGCGCCTGCTCGAGGTAGGCCTGGAACTGCATGCGCACCTCGGGCGAGGCGCCCGCTGCCAGCTCCGCGGCGAGGTCCGAGTCGGGCGCCACCACCATGAACGTCGCCCCGTGGAGGGTGTCGGGCCGGGTCGTGAAGACCGGGACCTTCGCGTCGCGGCCCTCGATCTCGAACTCGACCTCGGCGCCGCGCGAGCGGCCGATCCAGTTGCGCTGCATGTTGAGGACCTTGGCCGGCCACTGCCCCTCGAGCTGGTCGAGGTCGTCGAGCAGGCGATCCGCGTAGTCCGTGATGCGGAAGTACCACTGGGTGAGCTTCTTCTTCACCACGATCGCGCCGGAGCGCTCGGAGGTGCCGTCGGCGAGCACCTGCTCGTTCGCGAGCACGGTCTGGTCCACCGGGTCCCAGTTCACCCAGCTCGCCTTGCGGTACGCCAGCCCCTTCTCGTACATCTTGAGGAACAGCCACTGGTTCCACCTGTAGTACTCGGGATCGCTCGTGTGGAGCTCACGGCTCCAGTCGAACGACGGGGCGTAGACGCGGAACGAGGCCTTCTGCTGCGCGATGTTCGCGTAGGTCCATTCCCGGGGGTCGACGCCGCGCTTGATCGCCGCATTCTCGGCAGGCAGGCCGAAGGAGTCCCAGCCGATCGGGTGCAGCACATCGTGGCCGCGACCGCGCCAGTAGCGCGCGAGCACGTCGCCGAAGCAGAACGCCTCGGCGTGGCCCATGTGCAGGTCGCCCGACGGATAGGGGAACATGTCGAGCACGTACTTCTTGGGCTTGCCCGATGCAGCGTCGCCCGCACCGCCGACCTCGAACGGCTTCAGCTCATCCCACACGGGAAGCCAGCGATCCTGAATCGCCTGGAAGTCGTAGCCCTCGGCCTGCTGCTCGGTCACTTGCACCTCGATCTCGTCCTGATCGCCCGCTGCCGCGGACGCACACCGGACCAGAATACCGGTTTCCGCGCACCGGTTTCCGCGCACCGGCTCTTGCGCGGGATCGAGACCGGGACAATACTTAGCCGTATGGATAACTCATCGTCGACGCCCCTCCCGACGAGGACGTCGCACGCGGACCTCGACGCGGTATTCGCGGCACTCTCCGACCCGACGCGCCGCGCGGTGATCCGGCGGCTCGGCACCGGGCCGGCGACGGTCGGCGACCTCGCGCGCGGGTTCGACATGGCCCTGCCGTCGTTCCTGAAGCACGTCCGCGCGCTGGAGGCGTGCGGCCTCATCCGGACCAGGAAGACGGGGCGGGTGCGGAGCTGCGCGCTCAGCACCGCGAGGCTCGGCATCGTCGAGCACTGGCTGGCGGATCAACGACGCGTGTGGGAGGGACGCGGCGACCGCCTCGCCGCGCTCGTCGAGGCCGAGGCCGAGACCGACGCCGCGGCCGAGTCCGTTCACGCCGCGCCCGCACCCAGGGCCGCCGTACCCGCCCGCGAACGATCGGAGCCCTCATGAACCCGGAGATCGACCCCGCACGCGATCTGACCCTGCACCGCGTCATCCGCGCCCCGCGCGAGCACGTGTGGCGCGCCTGGTCCGATCCGGACCGATTCGCACGATGGTGGCTCCCCGCGCCGACCATCGCCCGTGTCGACCGGTTGGAGCTGCGGCCGGCCGGGGCGCTCGTCACGCGCATGAGCGAGGACGGGACGGACTTCGTGCCGCACATGGACGCGGTCTTCCTCGAGGTGGAGGCCGGCCGCCGCATCGTCTTCACCAACGCGCTCGACAGCGCGCTGCGCCCCGCGCTCCCGGCACCGGTGGCGATGACCGCGACGATCACGCTCGACGATCACCCCGAGGGAACGGCGTACGACGTGGTCGTGCGTCATGGGACCCCCGCGGATCGGGATCGGCACGAGGCGCTCGGCTTCTTCGACGGCTGGGGCGCCGTCACCGCCGCGCTCGCGGCCCTCGCCGAGAGCACCGCCTCGATCTAGGCGCGCCTCCGGCCGGCGCGCGCTCAGCGCGCGGCGCGGATCCCGGCGAGCACCGCAGCGGCCTTCAGATGCTTCTCGGCGACCTCGTGCGCGGCGATCGAGTCGGCCGTGATGCCGCCGCCAGCGCCCACGCTGGCGATGCCGTCCCGCAGCTCGACGCTGCGGATCGTCATCGCCAGTTCGGCGTCGCCTCCCGCGTCGATCCAGCCGAAGCACCCCGAGTACAGGCCGCGCGGTCCGTCCTCGAGCGACGCCAGGATCTCGACCGCGCGGCGCTTCGGGGCGCCGGTCATAGAGCCTCCCGGGAAGCACGCGTGGATGGCGTCGATCGCGTCGGCGCCCTTGCGCAGGCGCCCCGTCACCGTGCTGACGAGCTGATGCACATGCGGGTGCGTCTCGACGCGCAGGAAGCCGTCGACCGCGACGGACCCCGGTACGCAGACGCGGCTGAGGTCGTTGCGCATGAGGTCGACGATCATGAGGTTCTCCGCGCGCTCCTTCGGATCGGCCGCGAGCTCGGCGGCGAGTGCGGCGTCCTCGCGCGGGGTCGCTCCGCGGGGGCGCGTGCCCTTGATCGGATGGGTGGACACCCGTCCGGCCGCGACGCTCAGGAATCGCTCGGGGCTCGCGGAGACGAGCGCGGTGCCGCCCGCCGCGATGACGCCGCCGCGGATCGCCGACCCCGAGGCGCGGAGCGCCGCATACACGCCCACGGGATCGAAGGCGCCGCGCAGCTCGGCCGTGTCCGTGAGGCAGAGGACGTAGGCATCGCCCGCGGCGATCGCGCGCTTGCACGCTTCGACGCGATCGGCGTAGCGGCCGTCGTCGGCGCGCCACCTGGCGTCCGCCTCCGCAGCGCGCTCCGTCGGCCCTTCCGGCGAGCGATCGGGTGCGCCGCACTCGCCGGCGTCGTCCCCGCCGTCGCGCAGGAACGCCTCGGTCCAGCGCTCCCGCTGCGCGGCGGTCCCGCCCCGCAGCTCCGCGGTGCCCGATCGGTGATCGACGGCGAGCACCAGGTCGGTCCGCAGCGCGAACGCGGTCTCTCTCCCGCAGGCTCGATCGGCATCGCCCGCGCTGACGCCCAGCAGGCCGACGCCAAACTCGTAGCCGAGCGCGAGGGCCCACCCCCCGGCGAATCCCCGGTCGGAGGAGCACTCCTCGCGGAACGCGCGACGCAGGAGATCCAGGAACTCGCGCTCTCCCCCCGGCAGCGCATACCGCACCTCGGAGGAGGTTCCGAGGTAGCTCATCGACGCCTCCCCCGGCGCTGCGACGGCCCCGTCGAACCAGAACCAGGCGCGGCCGGACGCGGCGAGCCGGCGCGCGACGGCGAGGGCGTCGATCGGTCGGTCGAGCACGGTGACCGCTGGTGCGCCTCCCGGCGATCGGCCGCCGGGTGCGCGGCTCCCCGATGACCCGCTCATCGGCGCCACGACCTCAGCACGAGGTGCACTGCGATCCCGGCGATCAGGCCCCAGAACGCGCTGCCGGTGCCGAACAGCGTGAGGCCCGACATCGTGACGGCGAGCGTGACGAGCGCGGCGATCCCGGACCGCGGGTCGGATCCCGCCCCGCCGACCGCGCTCTGCAGCGCCGCGAGGGTCGCGCCGAGCAGCGCGACGGCGGCGAGGGACGCGACGACCTCGGACGGGATCGCGGCGAACAGCCCGATGATGGTCGCGCCGAAGATCCCGGCGACGATGTAGGCCAGCCCGCCCGCGACCCCGGCGACGTAGCGTCGCGAGCGATCCGGATGCGTCGCCGGCCCGGTCGCGATGGCGGCCGTGATCGCCGCGAGGTTGATCGCGTGGTTGCCGAGGGGCGCGAGCAGCGCCGATGCGGTGGAGACCCCGCCGACCAGCAGCCGGTCGTTCGGACGATAGCCGTCGAGGCGGAGCACCGCCAGCCCCGTCGCGTTCTGCGAGGTCATGGTCACGACGAAGAGCGGCAGCCCGATGCTCATGATCGCCGCGAGGTCGAAGGTGGGCGCCGTGAGCACCGGAAGCGTGGGGGCGATCCCGCCCGCGAGGTTCGAGCCGTCGAAGGCGCCGGTCGCCACCGCCAGTCCGAGACCCGCGATGAGCGCCGCGAGGACGGCCCAGCGGTCGAAGAGCCGCTTGCCCACGAAGTACACGAGGATCACGCCGCCGGCGAGCAGCGGCGCGGACGCGAAGGCGGAGCCCGCCTGGACGACGAACGGGAGCAGGACGCCGGCGAGCAGCGCCTGGAGGATCGGCTCGGGCACGAGTGCGAGCAGCCTGCCGAACCACCCGGTCCAGCCGACGACGGCTGCGACTGCCGATGCGATGAGGAAGGCGCCGATCGCATCCGAGTACGCGAAGCCCCCGATCGATGCCGTCAGGAGCGCCGCGCCCGGCGTGGACCAGGCGAGCAGGATCGGCATCCGCGTGCACAGCGAGAGCACGATTCCGCACACCCCGCTGCCGATCGAGATGGCCCACACCCACGACGAGGTCTGCTGCGCGTCGAGACCGGCGGCCCGAGCCGCCTCGAGCACGATGACCAGAGATCCGGCGTAGCCGACCAGCACCGCGACGAGCCCGGCCACGATCGCGGACATCGAGAGGTCGCGGAGGGAGAGCCCGCGGCGCGCGGGCCGATGGTCGGCGAGGTTCGGCACCGTACTATCTTCGCGCACGCGGCGGCGCGCGACGCGCTCCACAGGGGCGCCCACCCGAATCCGGGTCGCTTCGGGGGTGTGTTGCGGCCGAACACACCCCCGAATCGACCCGGATCGTCGGGAGGCGCGGGCGATGACGGCTGCTACGCTCGCCGCATGAGCGGGATGGCTGCGGAGCACGCGCGTCCGGGCCCGTCGGCACCGGAGGCGCAGCTGCTCGTCGCCGATTCCTTCCGCGTCCGGCGGCACCCGCGCACCGGCGCCGCCGAAGTCCGCAGATGGGGGCGGCACGCAGCCAGGTTCACGAGTTCGGCGCTGGCGGCGCTCCCCCGGCCCGAGAACGATGCAGCGGATCACGCGGCGCTCCAGGAGCGAATCGACGCCTTCCTCGACGAAGCACGCGCCCGGATCGCCGCATACGGCGAGGGCTTCCCGAGGCTCGAGCTCCGCGCGGCCCCCGCGCCAGGGGGCGAGCCCGAGTTCGGCCTGTCGCTGCGGCCGCTCCCCGAACTGCGAGAGTCGATCGAGCTGCGCAGCGCGCCAGGGATCCGGCTCGACCGCCCCGACCGCAAGGGGCCGAACCTCGACCGGCTCCTGGCGCTCAACCGCGGCCTCATGGCGGAGGCGCTCCTGCTCGACGATGACGGTCGGGCGATCGAGGGCGCCACCACGAGCCTCGTGTGGTGGACGGATGGCACCGACGCGTCCGGGCGCGTGATCGGGTCGGACGCCCGAGTCGCCTCGGTCACCGAGAGCATTCTCGTCGATGCGGCGCAGCGGAGGCTCGATCGCCGGGAGCCGTATTCGCATCCCTCCGGTGCGCTGTCGCGCCGGCGTCCGACGCTCGCTGAGCTGCGGCGCTCGGAGGTCTGGGCGGTGAACGCGCTGCACGGCATCCGCGTCGTCACGCGCATCGACGGGATCGCGCAGGCTGCGCCGGATCAGCACCGGCTGCGGTGGTTCCGCGGAGCGCTCGATCGCAGCTGGGAGCCGCTCGAGGGGTGGCCCGCTCGCGGGTGATCGGCTCGAGGTCGGCCCGTTCGCGAAGCCCCGTTGCTGCGGTGTTCCGCGCACGACAAAAAGTGATATCGTTTTTATATCACTCACGCACGGCAGCCCGAGAGGATCACCATGGACGTCCATACCCCCGAGGCCGCACCGGCCCCCGAACCCGTCTCGACGGAGCCCGTCGGCCACGACGGCATCCGCGTCGACATCTCCGAGCACGCGGCCTGGCACAAGGGCAGCGCCGCCGGCATCACCGCGTTCCTGCTCGGGGTGCTCGCGATCCCCTTCGGCGTGTTCCTCGCGATCCGAGGCGGCGTGCTGCTCGACGCGGGCGACGGATCGGGCGGCCTGCTGCTCACCCTCGGCATCGTGTGCGTCATCGTGGCGGTCCTGATCTTCACCATGTTCACCATCGTCGCGCCGGGTCAGACCTCGGTGCGTCAGTTCTTCGGACGGTACGTCGGGACGGTGCGGAGCAACGGCATCAGCTTCGTCGCCCCGTTCACCACGGGTCGCAAGGTCTCCGTGCGCGTGCACAACTTCGAGACGAACGAGCTCAAGGTCAACGACTCCGACGGCAACCCGATCCACATCGCGGCGATCGTCGTCTGGCAGGTCGCCGACACGGCGAAGGCCGTCTTCGCGGTCGAGGCCTACACCGAGTTCATCGAGACCCAGGCGGAAGCGGCGCTGCGCCACGTCGCGACCACGCACCCGTACGACGAGCCCGACCCCGGTGAGCTCTCGCTGCGCGGCAGCACCGACATCGTCTCCTCCGAGCTCGCCGACGAGGTCGCCGCCCGCGTGGCGATCGCGGGCCTCGAGGTGCTCGAGGTGCGCATCTCCTCCCTCGCCTACGCCCCCGAGATCGCCCAGGCCATGCTGCAGCGCCAGCAGGCGAGCGCCGTCATCGCCGCGCGCGAGAAGATCGTCGAGGGGGCGGTGACGATGGTCGACCAGGCGCTCTCTCGGCTCGACGACGAGGGCATCGTGACCCTCGACGACGAGCGTCGCGCGCAGATGGTCTCGAACCTGCTGCTCGTGCTGACGAGCGATCAGCGCGCGACCCCGGTCATCAACACGGGATCCCTGTACAGCTGACATGTCCGAGCAGGATCCCACCGGGTCGAGCCGCAGCAGGAAGCAGGTCCTGCTGCGGCTCGACCCGGCCGTGCACGCGGCGGTGGCGAAATGGGCCGCCGACGACCTGCGCTCGGTGAACGCGCAGATCGAGGTGCTGCTGCGCCGGGCTCTCGCCGAGGCCGGGCGCGACCCCGGTGCGCGCCCCATGCCGAGGCGCGGGAGGCCGCGCAAGTCGGAGGCGGCGCAGTAGCCGCGTCGGCTCTGCCCCCATCCCGCTTCAGCGCGATCGCCCCAGCACGAGTCGGCGCGGAGCGAGCCCGTCGGGAAGATCGGTGTGCGTGATGAGCATCACGGCCCGATCCGGCGGGACCGCTCCGAGCAGGTCGCGAAGCAGCCGGTCGGCGACTTCGCGGTCGACCCCGGCGGTGGGTTCGTCGAGGATCACGACGGGGAAGTCGGCGAGGATCGCGCGCGCGAGGGCGATGCGCTGCGCCTGGCCGCCCGACACGAGCGCACCGCGCTCGCCCACCGGCGCGTCGAGCCCACCGCGTTCCTCGACCCATCCGCCGAGACCCACGCGCTCGAGCGCAGCGAGGAGCACGGCGTCGTCGGCGCCGCCGGAACCGTCGCGATCGCTCGCGAACCTGAGGTTCTGGCGCAGATCGGTGTCGAAGAGGTGCGGCTGCTGCTCGCAGAGCCCGACCACGGACCTGAGCTCGGCCGGGGGCATCGCGGCGGCCTCGACTCCCCGGACGCGGTAGGAGCCGCCGTATGCGAGGAACCCGACCATCGCCTCGGCGAGGCTCGTCTTCCCCGAGCCGCTCTCGCCGGTCACGACGACCGTCTCCCCCGCGCGCAATTCGAAGTCGATCCCGTTCACGACGGGCTCGGCGCGGCCGGGACGGCGCACCACGAGGTCTCGCACCGCGATCAGCGGCGGCGCACCCGGCACCGACGCGTCCCGCGGAGGAGCGACCGCGACCGCACCGGGAGCGCAGGAGCCGTCGGCGGACACTGCGGGAGATTCGAGCGGGATCTCCGTCGGGACCTCGATCGGGATCGGAGCCCCGACGAGGTCCGCGACGCGCGCAGCGCTCGCCCGGACGACGCGACGGGCCGCGAGCGCCACGGGCACCTGCGCGAACACCTCGAACACCGCGGCAGGGACCACCACGAGCGCCGCGATCACCGGCGCCGACGGCGCAGGTGCGGCCGAGGACCCCGTGATTCCGGGCAGCAGCGCGAGCAGGATGATCAGCGAGGCGATACCCGCGCCGAACGAGAGCACCGCTCCCGACAGCCCGGCGGAACGCGCGCGCCGCTGCTGCACCCGGGCGAGCCGGTCCTCGGCCTGCGCGATCCGGCGTCGCTGCGCCCCGAGCCCACCGAACGCCGCGAGCACCTCGGCGGCTGCGAATCGGTCGAGCAGGGCGTCGACGAGACCGGCCCGCGCCGCTGCGAGCTCGCGGTCGTCCGCCGCGGAGATTCGGTTCGCGAGCGCGACCGCGGCCGCCCCCGCCGCGCCGAGCACGACCGTCAGCACGAGGGCCGCCACCGGTGACAGCAGCGCCACCGCGATGAGGCTCAGCGCGACGACAAACCCGCTCACGACGAGCGGCTGGCGGACGCGCACCGCCTCGTCCTGCAGCTGGTCCACATCGTCGACGAAAGTCGCGAGCACCTCGCCGCGGCGGCGCGAGTCGAGCGCACCGGGGATGCGCGGCACCAGCGCGTCGAAGGTGCTCGCGCGGAGGGCCGCGATCTGTGCGAGCGCCGCATCGTGGCTCGCGAGGCGTTCGGCGTACCGGAACGCCGCGCGACCGATCGCGAGCGCGCGCACGCCGACGATCGCGAAGGTGAGGTGCAGGATGGGCGGCTGCTCGCCTGAGCGGACGATGAGCCACATGCTGAGCCCGAGGAGCCCGACGACGCACGCGTCGGCGAGCACCCCGAACAGGATGCCAGGCGCTCGGCGCGCGGCGCGCGGCACCGCACCGCGGAGCACGGAGGCGGCGGAGGCGGGCGCCGGAGCGCGGTTCGCCGAGCGGCTCACGCGGGCACCTCCGCCCCGATCCGCACCACGCGATCGGCAGCGCCCAGCACGGCCTCGCGGTGACTGACCACGAGCACCGCCCTGCCGGCATCCGCCTCGCGACGGAGCGCTCCGCAGACGACCGCCTCGTGCGCGGCGTCGAGCGCCGAGGTGGGCTCGTCGAGCAGCAGCGCGGGGGCTCCGAGCTCGCGCGCGCGGTAGAGGGCGCGAGCGATCGCGATCCGCTGCGCTTGCCCGCCCGAGACGCCCCCGCCGCCGGCGCCGAGCGCCAGGTCGTGCGCGAACCCGGGCAGCCCGGCGTCCGAGAGCGCCGCGGAGACGCGGGAGCCGTCGATCCCGTCGGCGCCGTCCGATCGGGTGCCGAGCGCGACGTTCTCGGCCACAGTGCCCTGCAGGAGCCCGGCGCGCTGCCCCACCCATGCGACGGTGTCGGGCCCCGCGACCGTGCCAGAGCACGGCGTGACGAAGCCGAGCAGCGTCGCGAGCAGCGTGGACTTGCCCGCCCCCGACGGCCCTGCGAGCGCGACGACCTCGCCTCGGCGCACCTCGAACGACACCGGGCCGACGACCTCCCGGCCGCCGAGCGCGACGCGCACGTCGGTCAGCACGATCACGGGGTCTGGATCCCGCGAGTCGCTGCGCTCCCGCAGGATGACGGAAGCATCGCCGCGCTCCCGCGGAGCGTCGGAGGAGGCGCCTCCGGTTGCGGGGTCGCCCTCGATCAGCGCGAAGACCTCGTCGGCGGCGGCGAGACCCTCCGCAGATGCGTGGAACGCCGCGCCGACCTGCCTGATGGGGATGAAGACCTCGGGCAGGAGCAGCAGCACGAAGAGGCCGAGGGCGAGCGGGAACTCCCCGACGACGACCCGCGTCCCCACCGTGACGGCGACGAGCGCGATCGAGAACGTGCCCGCCAGGTCCATGACGAATCCCGAGAGGAAGGTCACGCGCAGCACCCGCATCGTGCGCGAGCGGTACTCGTCGGCCTCGCGGGCCATGCGCTCCCGCTGCCGGCGCTCCCTGCCGAAGATCTTGAGGGTCGGGAGGCCGGCGACCACGTCGAGGAAGGACGACGAGAGCCGCTGGAGCTGCTGCCACTGCCGGTCCTGCACCGCCTGAGTGGCGAGACCGATGAGGACCATGAAGATCGGGATCACGGGGAAGACGACGAGCACGACGACCGCGCTGGTCGGGTCGGCGAGGAGCACCGCCAGCACGAGCACGGGCGTCGCGACCGCCGTCAGGATCAGCTGCGGCACGTAGCCGGAGAAGTACCCGTCGAGCGCGTCGAGCCCGCGTCCGAGCATCGTGGTGAGCCGGGCGTCAGAGCGTCCGTCGGTCCGCACCGGCGAACGGGAGTCGAGCGCGTCGAGCGCGGCGCCGCGCAGCTCCGACTTCACGCGGATCGCCCCGCGCGCGGCCACGGCGTCCATGCCCCAGGAGGCCGCCGAGCGGACCACGACCGCTGCGGCCGCGGCCGCGAGGATCAGCGGCAGCGCCGCAGCGGGAGCAGCGCCCTCGGCGACCCGCCCCGTTGGGCCCTCCCCGCTCGCCGCCCCGTCGTTCCCGAGCACCGGCAGCAGCACGACCGCGAGCGACTGCGCGAGGCACCAGCTCCACAGCAGGATCGCGAGGGTCCGCGCGGCCCCGAGACCGGCGCCGACGAGGAGGACCCCGCGCGCGGCCCGGGCGTAGCGGAGCAGCCGCGGATCGAATGGCTTCATCAGATGTATCCTATCGGGCCGCGCGACTCGGGCGCTCCGAGTGCGCGACCCGCAACGGAGGCCGCCGTCAGTGCCCGACCGGGATGGAGGCCCGGCTGAGTCGGCGTCGGAAGACCCAGTAGGTCCAGGCCTGATAGGCGAGCACGAGGGGCAACGTGAACACCGCGACCCAGGTCATGAGCTCGAGCGTCTTCTGCGAGCTCGCGGCCCCGGAGACCGACATGGAATAGGCGGGGTCGATGCTCGAGTGGATGACGTTCGGGTGCAGCGCCGCGAAGATCGCGAGCAGGGCGAACGCGATCGCGACCGCGTTGCCCGTGAACGCCCAGCCCTCGCGTCCGCCGAGGTTGGCCAGGAATCCCGCGACGAGTCCCGCCGCCGCGACCGCGGCGCACCCGATGATGAGCCCGAGGTTCGGGCTGTCGAGGTGCAGCGCCACCGTCCATGCGAGGAACGCCGCCGCAGCGGCGATGGCGGCGATCCCGACCCGCGTCGCGAGCCGCCTGGCGCGCCCGCGCATCTCCCCCTCGGTCTTGAGCGAGACGAAGACGAGCCCGTGCACGAAGCAGACGAGGAGCATCACGACGCCGCCGAGCAGTCCGTACGGGTTCAGCAGCGTGAGCAGCGTGCCCTCGTAGATCCAGCCGCCGGTCTCGAGCGGAGCGATCGGCACGCCCTGCACGAGGTTCGCGAACGCGACGCCCCAGAGGAAGGGCGGCAGCACGGAGCCCCAGAAGATGAAGCGGTCGAACCAGCCGGTCCATCGCTCCCCCTTGCCCTGGTGGCGGTACTCGAACGAGACCCCGCGCAGGATGAGCGCTACGAGGATCAGGAGCAGCGCGAGGTAGAAACCGGAGAACATCGTCGCGTACCACTCGGGGAAGGCTGCGAAGAGCGATGCGCCGGCCACGATCAACCACGTCTCGTTGAGGTCCCAGACGGGACCGATGGTGTTGATGAGCACCCGACGGTCGGTGTCGTCCTTGCCGAGGAAGGGCAGCGACATCCCGACGCCGAAGTCGAAGCCGTCGAGCACGAAGTAGCCGATGAGCATCGCGCCGACGATCACGAACCAGATGGAGGTGAGTTCCATGTCCGCTTCCTTCCTAGTAGACCGTGGCCAGCTGCTGCTGATCCGGGGCGTCCTCGTCCCCGAGATCGGGCGGCCCGTCCTGGGCGGCCTTCGCGATCAGCTTGAACTCGACGACCGCGAGCGCGCCGTAGACGAGGGTGAACACGATGAGCGACACGAGCACCGCCCAGGCGGGCACCCCTGGCGAGACCCCCTGCTCGGTCGTCATCACGCCGAAGACGATCCACGGCTGGCGGCCCATCTCGGTGAAGATCCATCCGATCAGCGAGGCGAGCATCGGGATCGGCGCCGTCCAGATCGCGACCTTCCAGACCCACTTCGGCAGGTCGACGTGCTTGCGGGTGATCCAGAGGCCGACGGCCGAGACGAGCGCTGCGAGCGCTCCGAGGCCGATCATCCAGCGGAACGCCCAGTAGGTCACCCAGATGATGGGGGCGAACTGCCCGTCGCTCGGGCAGGTGAGCAGCGAATCGGCGCCGCAGTAGAGCGCCTCGTACTCGGTCTGCAGGTCGCGGATGCCCTCGACCGTGCCGTTGAAGGTGCCGTTCGAGAGGAACGAGAGCAGGTAGGGGATCCGGATCGAGAAGATCTCGTGCGCCCCGTCCGGCGTGCCCAGGCTGAACAGCGAGAACGATGCGTCGGGACCGCTCGCGGTGTCGTAGAGCGCCTCGGCCGCGGCCATCTTCATCGGCTGCGTCTGCGTCATGACCTCGCCGAGGGTATGACCGCTGAGGCCGACGCCCATGAACGAGATGATGTTGGTCCATGCGCCGAAGCGGAGCGCGGTGCGCATCTCGTCGACGTACTGGTTCCGCTGGAGGTGCCAGGCTGCGACCGCGACCACGACGACGCCGGCGAACATCGTCGCGGCGAAGATCGTATGGGGGAACTGCGTCACGGCCACGGGGTTCGTGAGCACGGCCGCGATGTCGGTGAGCTCGGCGCGACCCCGCTCCTCGTTGATCTCGTAGCCAACGGGATTCTGCATGAAGGCGTTCGCCGCGAGGATGAAGTAGGCCGAGAACACCGTGCCGATCCAGACGCACCAGATCGTCGCGGCATGGATGCGCTTCGGCAGCTTGTCCCAGCCGAAGATCCAGAGGCCGATGAACGTCGCCTCGAAGAAGAAGGCGATGAGGCCCTCCATCGCGAGCGGTGCGCCGAAGATGTCCCCGACGAAACGGGAGTAGTTCGACCAGTTCATGCCGAACTGGAACTCCTGGACGATTCCGGTGACGACCCCCATCGCGAAGTTGATGAGGAACATCTTGCCGAAGAGCTTCGTCAGGCGGAGGTACTTCGCCTTGCCCGTGCGCACCCAGGCGGTCTGCAGGATCGCGACGAGCAGGGCCATGCCGACCGTGAGCGGCACGAAGATGAAGTGGTACAGGGTGGTCAGTCCGAACTGCCATCTTGCGAGCAGCAGCGCGTCGAGGGTTTCGTTCATTGATCGCTCCCGTCGGCAGCGGGCACCCCTCCGGGAGCCGCACTCCCGTAGTGAGATCCGCCGCGGGAGTCGCCTCCTGCGTGGCGCCGGTCGACGACCGGCTCACTCCCGATTTTAGCGATCCTGAGAGTTTCCTGCGAATCCGTTTCGACGTCGAGAGATGTATCTCTCGACGTCGAGTCATATTCCTCTCGGGGCCGAGATATCGGCCGGGCGCGTGCCCGGACGGGGCCCTCGGAGGCCCGAGCCCTAGACTGGACCGGTGACTGCGCAGGAACACCCGGACACCCGCCCCAGGCTGGCCGCCCGCTTCGAGGACTGGACCCACGTCCGTCGTGCGAAGCGCGCGATCGCCCGCGGCAAGCTGCCCTCCGTCATCCCCTACATCGGCTACGGGACGACCGAGTGGGTGCGGGTGCTCGGCCGGGTCCTCTACCTTCGGCCCGACAGCCGGGAGCACACGCGATTCCGCCCCGACGTCGCCGCGGTCTCCCGCGTGCGCGGCTGGCGGACGTTCACGAGCCTCTACGCGCCGCATCAGCCCGTCAGGATCCTGGTCGACGGCGAACCCGTCACCGAGGTGATCGCCGACCGGGGCGGCGTCATCGACTCGCTCGTGCGCGTGCGACTGACTCCCGGCTGGCACACCGTGACGCTGCAGGCGGGCGAGGGAGAGACCGCCGACGCCCCGGTCAACATCGTGGACCCCGCGGCCAGCATCGGCGTGATCTCGGACGTCGACGACACCATCGTGCGCACGGCGCTGCCGAAGCCCTTCGTCGCAGCGTGGAACAGCTTCGTGCTGGACGAGCACGCGCGCGCCGCCACCCCGGGCATGGCGGTGATGCTCGACCACCTGGTCGCGGGCAACCCCGGAGCGCCGGTGATCTACCTCTCCACCGGAGCGTGGAACGCGGCCCCCGCCCTCAGCCGCTTCCTGGAACGCAACCTCTACCCCATGGGCCCCCTGCTCCTCACCGACTGGGGCCCCACGCACGACCGCTGGTTCCGCAGCGGCCGCGAGCACAAGCAGCGCGAGCTCAAGCGTCTGGCCGAGGAGTTCCCCGACATCAAGTGGGTGCTCATCGGCGACGACGGGCAGCACGACGAGGCGCTGTACCACGAGTTCGCGATGGCGCATCCCGACAACGTCGCCGCCGTCGCTATCCGGCAGCTCACGGTCGGCGAGGCCGTGCTCGCCGGCGGACGATCGAAGGCCCGGCTGCACCGCAGTGCGAGCGGGGTTCCCTGGGTCTACGGGCCGGACGGCGCGACGCTGCGCGAGGCGCTCAGGAAGCTCGGCCTGATCCGGTGATGGCGCGCAGCGGCTCAGCACCGACCCGGCCCTGGCGCCGCGTCGAGCGCCGGCTCACGGGCCGCTTCACGGCCCCGAGGCGCCCGCCGATCCTGCAGATCCTCAAAGCAGCCGCCGCGGCCGTCATCACGTGGTTCGTCTGCCTCGCCATCTTTCCCGAGCAGCTGCCGATCTTTGGCGCGATCGCCGCGCTCATCGTCATGCAGGACAACGTGGATCAGTCGCTCACGCGCGGCATCGAACGCGTGGTCGGCGTGCTCCTCGGCGTGTCGGTCGCGCTCGGCGCCGGGATCCTCTTCGGTCCGCAGGCGTGGCTCTTCATCGCCGCGATCTTCGTCGCGATGTTCGTCGGATGGGCCTTCCGCATGTCCCCGAGCTCGACCAACCAGGTGGCGATCAGCGCCCTGCTGATGATCGCGCTCGGAGGGCTGCAACTGCACTACGGGTTCGAGCGGCTCATCGAGACGGCGATCGGCGCCGCCATCGGCGTGCTGCTCAACGCGCTCGTCGTGGCCCCCGTGCGGACCTCGTCCGTGCACTCCGCGATCACCGAGCTCGGCGACCTCGCCTCGGCGGCACTGCGCCGGATCGCCGACAGTCTCGCGGAACCCCGCGACGCCGCCTGGCTGCGCGAGATGCACGCCGAGTCGCGTGCGCTCCAGCAGGAGCGCACGCGGGTGCACGACCTGCTGCGCCAGGCGCGCGAGAGCCTGCGGCTCAACCCGCGCGGCGCACGGTATCGCGATGCGCTCGACGCCGACGACGCGCTCTTCCAGCGACTGCAGCCCATCGTCACCCAGATCATCGGGATGTCGCGTGCGATCACCGACCTCTACGAACCCGATCTCGTCGGCACGCCGCAGGTGGTGGGCATGGTGGAGGAGATCCGGCGCGCGGCGCACGATCTCGCGCTCCTCGCCGGAACATCGCCCGAGGACGCCGAAACGGCCCCGGAACCGCCGGCGCTCACCGCGCCGTACACGATTCCGGGGCCGCCCCCGGAGCACTGGGTGCTCATTGGATCGCTCATGGAGGACCTGCGCCGCGTACGCGGCCGGATCACGGGCGAGCTCGAGTGAGCGTCAGGCGTTCAGCGCCGCCTGCACGTCGAGGGTGATGGTGACGTCGGAGCCGAGCAGCATGCCGCCCTTCTCGAGCGGTGCGTTGAAGGTGAGGCCGAAGTCCTCGCGCTTCACGACGGTCGACGCGGTGAACCCGGCCTTGTAGTTGCCGTAGGGATCCTCACCGAAGCCGCCGAACTCGAGGTCGAAGGTCACGGGACGCGTCACGCCGCGCATGGTGAGGTCGCCGTCGACGCGGAACTCGCCGTCGTCGACGCGCACGCCCGTCGAGACGAACGTGATCTCGGGGTGCTCCTCGGCGAGGAAGAAGTCGCCCGAGCGGAGGTGCGCGTCGCGGTCCTTCTGGTTCGTGTTCACCGAGGCGACCTCGGCCGAGGCCTCGACCTTCGAATCGAGGGGGTTCTCGCCCGTGACGAAGGTTGCGGCGAAGTTCTCGAACTTGCCCTTGACCTTGCTGATCGCGAGGTGGCGGATCGAGAAGCCGACCTCGGAGTGGGTGGGGTCGATGGTCCAGGTGCCTGCGCGGTAGCCGGGGATCTGCTCTGCGGTGATGGACATGTGCTGCCTTTCAGTCGTGTGGGTACTGGGAAGGTCAACAGATACATGCGCATGCATATTCCCGGCCCGAGCGAGATTCTTCGCCCGGCGTGTCGCCGCGGCTCAGCGGGGGCGCCGCTTGGCGCTCTCGCGCGCCCGCATCGCCGTCTCGTCGACGCCGGCCGTCGGCGTGAAGCCTCCCGTGCGCCGCCGCGCGGCCTCGCCGATCAGGAAGTCGCTGAGCGCCGGGTTCTTGGGCAGCAGCGAGCCGTGGAGGTACGTTCCGATGACGTTCGCGGAGCGGGCACCCTCGAACCCGGAGTCGGGGTTGTTCCCCGCCCCCTGCAGCACGCGTCCGAGCGGCTGCGAGCCCGGGCCGAGCGTCGTGTTCCCGCTGTGGTTCTCGTAGCCGATGATCTCCCCGAACTCGGCCGATTCGAGCACGATGTTGCCGATCATGCGCTCGGAACCGCCCCGGGTCTCCACGTCGAGCACGCCGATCCCGGCGAGCTCCTCGCCCGTGTGGGTGATGAATCGGTGCCCGAAGAGCTGATAGAGCCCGCACACCATGAGCATCGGGGTGCCGTCCGCGGCGCGTGCGCGGACCTCGTCAGCGCGCACCGCCAGATCGCGCGCGACGCGCCCCTGCCCAGAGTCCTGGCCGCCGCCGCCGATGACGATGTCCACCGCCTCGGGGAACGGGTCGCCGGGGTTCACCTCGACGACGCGGGGCGCGAAACCGTGCGCTCGCGCGCGGCGCGTGAGCGCGAGCACGTTCCCACGATCGCCGTAGATGTTCATGTCCCGCGGGTACAGCGACACGATCACGAGCTCCTCGCCCGATGCGCCCCGGCCCTGAGCGTCGATCCGCTCCCCCGTCGATCCGCTCACCAGATGTCCTCCACGTCCGTCAGTTCCGCGAGCGCGCGCCGCAGCTCGAGCATCGCGGTGTAGGTGCAGTAGATGCGTCGCGGCCGTCCCGGCGTCCGCTCGCGGAACGCCGTCAGCGCCGCGCGCAGCTGCTCTTCGACGTCCCCCACGGGCACCTCGTCGTGCTCGAGCCTGAGCGCCATGTCCCAGGCGCGGGTTCCCGAGACCGTGTCGACGCCCTCCCCCGCGAGCGATGTGAAGTCCACGTCCCACAGCCACGACATGTCGCGCCCATCGGCGTACTGGTCGTTGATCGCGATCATCGTCGCGACACCGGCGGCCTCGAACGAGGCGAGCCCGAGGCGGAAGCCCGCCGGGTTCTTCACCAGCACGAGCTCCAGCGGCTGACCGTCGAGTTCGAGCCGCTCGCCGCGCCCGAAGGCCGGACGCACCTCGGCGAGCGCGGCGATGAGCCGCTCCGCCTCCGGTCCCGGTGCTCCGTTCGGGACCGTGAGCGCAGCGCGCACCGTCGCGAGCGCCGCAGCGGCGTTGAAGGTGTTGTAGAGCCCCTCGAGCTGCAGCGACGTCGTGTACTCGGAGCCGTCGATGCGGAACGCGGCCTCGTGATCGCCGATCGACACGAGCGTGACGTCTGCCTCCGGCCGATCCTCGGGGTCCGTCACGGACTCGGCGGCCTGCGTCGCGTGGAAATCGTCGTCGCTCGGGAACATGGCGCGGAGCGGCTCCGAGAGCCCGAACTCGCGCACCTCGGGGCCGTCCGAGCCGGCCCGCTCGCGGGTGCGGTCGCCGATCGCCGCGATCAAGGGGTCCTCCCGATTCACGATGAGCGTCCCCGTCGTCGCGTCCGCGATGCGCTGCAGCAGCCGAGCGGTCGTGTCGATCTCGCCGAACCGGTCGAGCTGATCGCGCAGCACGTTGAGCAGCAGTGTGCGGTCGGGCTGCACGCGCTCGATGAAGAACATGGCGTGCGCCTCGTCGAGCTCGAGCACGGCGATATCGGCGTCGAGTGTGCCGCCGAGCGAGCACTCCTGCACGGCGGCGGCGACCACGCCGCGCGAGAAGTTCGATCCGGTCTTGTTGGTGAAGACCCGGCGACCCTGCGCCTCGAGCATCTCGACGATCATCTTGGTCGTCGTCGTCTTGCCGTTCGTGCCGCTCACGGCGATGACGCCCTCGGGCAGACGTCCGAGCACCCGCGCGAGGAAGCCGGGATCGATCTTCTCGACCACGAGCCCCGGCAGTGCGGACCCGCCGCCGCCGCGCAGTTTCGCGAGTTGCCGGACCGTCTTGCCGATCACGGCGGAGAGGAAATCACGCATGGATCAAGACTATCGTCGACGCCGGGGCCCGCCCTGCGCCCCGGGTCCGCCCACGTGCTACTCGTCCGCGGCGTGGCGCGCGGGCCGTTCGCGCGGGAGCAGGTCCGGGCGCACTCGCCGCGTGCGCTCGACCCGCTGCTCGCGTCGCCACTCGGCGATCGCCCGGTGGTTGCCGCCGAGCAGCACCGGGGGCACCTCGCGCCCCCGCCAGGTCGCCGGCTTCGTGTAGCTCGGGTACTCGAGCAGCCCGTCTTCCTCGTGCGACTCCTCGACGAGACTCTCGGGGTTCCCCACGACGCCAGGCACCAGCCTCCCGATCGCCTCGATCATCGCGATCGTCGCGACCTCGCCGCCGTTCAGCACGTAGTCGCCGATGCTCACGAGCCGCACGCGACCGCGCGCAGCGTACTCGTCGAACACGCGCTGGTCGATGCCCTCGTAGCGGCCGCAGCCGAAGACGAGGTGGGACTCCTCCGCGAGCTCGCGCGCCATGGACTGGGTGAAGACGTCTCCGGCAGGAGAGGGGAAGATGATGAGCGGGTCGGGATCCGCGTCACCGCCGGCGGCAGCGCGGCCGTCGGCGAGGATCCCGTCGAGCGCCTCGCCCCACGGCTCGGGCTTCATCACCATCCCGGCGCCGCCGCCGGCCGGGGTGTCGTCGACCGTGCGGTGCCGGTCGTGCGCATGCTCGCGCAGGTCGTGCACGCGCAGGTCGATGAGTCCCCGCTGCCGCGCCTTCCCGAGCAGCGACAGCTCCAGCGCGTCGAAGTACCCCGGGAAGATCGTGACGACGTCGAGCCTCATTCGGCCGCTTCCTCGAAGAGGCCCTCGGGCGGGGTCACCGTGACGATTCCGGCCTCGATGTCCACGCTCGGCACGATCGCCTCGACGAACGGCACGAGCACGGAGCCGCGCTCGGTGGTCACGAGCAGCAGATCCTGGGCCGGGAAGTGCTGGACCTCGGCGACCGTTCCCAGCACTACCGGCTCGCCCTCGGGCGACGCGCGGACGACGTCGAGTCCGACGAGCTGGTGGTGGTACCAGGCGTTCTCCTCCTCTCCGCCCGCGACGGCGTCCTCGTCGATCCAGAGGATCGCGCGGACGATGCCCTCGGCGGCGGTGCGGTCCGGCAGCTCGTCGAAGAAGCCGACCGGCGAGTCGTTGAACCAGCGGAGCTCGCGCAAGGTGACCGTGCGCCCGAACCACGGCGAGTCCTCCGGGACCTGCAGGTGGAACTCGGCGCCCGGCACGAACCGGAGCTCTGGGTTGTCGGTGAAGAGCTCGAGCTTGATGCCGCCCTTCAGCCCGTGGGGCTTGGTCAGGCGTCCGACGCGCAAACTCCCCGCCCCGCTAGCGGGACGGGGAGCTCGCACGCGCTGAGGTGCGTCGGCCATCAGGCGCTGCCCTCCGAAGCCCCGGTCGGGCTCGCCGCGAGCTCGACCGGATCCGACTCGTCGTCGGTGTCGATCACGTCGACGCGCACGCGCTCGCCCTCCGCGAGGGCCGAGACGACCGTGCGCAGCGAGGAGGCGGTGCGTCCGCCGCGACCGATCACGCGACCGAGGTCATCGGGGTGCACGCGCACCTCGAGGACGTCGCCGCGCCCGGTGTCGCGGGAACCGACCCGCACGTGCTCCGGGCGATCGACGATGCCCTTCACGAGGTGTTCGAGCGCTTCGGCAAGCGCCTGCTCAGCCAAGGGTCTTACGCCTCGGTGGTCTCGGCGCTGTCGTCGGCCTCGGCGGGAGCCTCAGCAGGAGCCTCGGCCGGCTTCTCTGCCTTGGGGCGCAGCACGGTCTTCTTCGCGGTGTCTGCCTCGAAGACGGGCTTCGCCTCGGGGGCGAGGATCTGGGACTCGGTGTTGCCGGTGCCCGTGAACTTGCCCCAGTCGCCGCTCAGCTTGAGGATGGCGGCCACCTGCTCGGTCGGCTGCGCGCCGACGGAGAGCCAGTACTGCGCGCGCTCCGAGTCGACCTCGATGAACGACGGGTGCTGGGTCGGGTGGTACTTGCCGATCTCCTCGATGACGCGGCCGTCGCGCTTGGTGCGCGAGTCGGCGACGACGATGCGGTAGTAGGGCGCACGGATCTTGCCGAGGCGCTTCAGACGGATCTTGACAGCCATGAATGACTCCTTGAATCGATGGTACGACGCGGGCCCCGGTCGGGGCTCGGAAGCTCGGGCACGCGAAAATCGCGAACCCGACAATCCTCGCACAGAAGGGTTGAGAATGCAATTTTTGTTGGGACCTGGTGTTTTCGTGAAGCGGAGACGCGATCTCGCACTAGATGGTGCGCGCCATCCAGCGCTCGATGCCCGCCGCATCGATCGGCAAGCCGTCGCTGAGCACCTCGATCCCCGTTTCCGTGACGATCAGATCGTCCTCGAGCCGCACGCCGATGCCGCGCAGCTCGGGCGGAACCGTCTCGTCCCAGGCATGGAAGTACAGGCCGGGTTCCACGGTGAGCGACATGCCCGGCTCGATCGTGCCTCCGAGGTAGGCGCCGTAGCTCGCGGCGTCGCAGTCGTGCACGTCGAGCCCGAGATGATGCCCGACGCCGCACACGATGAACCGGCGGTGCTGCTGGCCGACCTCCGACAGCGCCTCGTCGACGGACACCGGCAGGAGACCCCAGTCGGAGAGCCCCTGCGCCAGGACTTCCATCGAGGCCGCGTGGAAGTCCGCCCACGGCTTTCCTGGCCGCACCGCGGCGAGACCCGCCCGGTGCGAGCGCTCGACCAGGTCGTGCACGCGGCGCTGCACGTCGCTGAACCGCCCGCCCGCGGGGATGGTGCGGGTCACATCCGCGGTGTAGCCGGTCCGATTCTCGACCCCCATGTCGAGCAGCAGCAGCGCATCGGGGTCGATCTCGCCGTCGGCGCGCACCCAGTGCAGAATCGGGGCATGCGCTCCGGAGCCCACGATCGTGGCGTAGCCCGGCGCCTGCCCGACGGTGCGCGCGTGCCGATCGAAGGTGCCCTGCAGCCAGCGCTCTCCCCCGCGTTCGATAGCTCGCGGGATCTCTCGGCGCACCTCCGCGAAGCCGTCGATCGTGCGGGCGACAGCGCTGCGCAGCTCCGCGATCTCCCACGCATCCTTGATCCGGCGCAGCTCCGAGAGCACCCGCGCGAGCTCGGCCGAGCGGGGACGTCCGTCGAGGTGCGCCCCCGCACCCCGGGCCACCACCGCGGCCCCGGCGATCAGGGCCTCCTCTGGCAGGTCCAGCGCCGAGACGGCGCGCACTCGGATCCCGAGCGCGGCCTCCAGCTCCGCAGTGCCGGGCTGCGGGCCGACCCACAGTTCGCCGTGCGCGGCATCGGCGTGGAACGCGGGATCGCCCGGGCGTGCCGGCGGGGTGACGAACAGCGTCGCGTCGTGCCCTCCGGCCACGGGCGTCAGCACGAGCACCCCGTCCTCGACCGCGTATCCCGTGAGCCAGAGGAAATCGCTGTCGGCGCGGAACTCGAAGAAGGTGTCGTTCATGCGCAACTGGGCGCGACCCGCAGTGACGACGAGCGTGCGCCCGGGCAGCGCCTCGGACAGCCGGGCCCGGTGCGCGGCTGCCGCCTCGACGGCGCCCGGCTCCAGCCGAGGGGTGCGGTCGGCGTCGCCCCAACCGGTCCGGATCCACTCCGAGAACCCCGGGGTAGTGGCCAGCAGCGGCATCCGCGGATCCCGCCGCTCGGACCGCGAGTTCGGCATCCCCGACTCCCAGTCGACGGTGCGGACCGCGGCGCCCAGCCCGCTCAGCACCGGACCGTGGTCGCGCGCGCTCATCGAGCCCGCTCCGCGACGGTGCCGCCGAGCCGGCGTTCGAGTGCGGTGAACAGGCGCTCGGCGACGCCATCGTGGTGCACCCCGTCGTGCTCGTACTCGTTGGTCACCCAGGCGTTGAGCGCGGAGACGCGCGACGCCGTGTCGAGCGACAGGCCGGAGTCGACGTAGAGGTCGTCGAAGTAGATCGCAGCCTCGACCGGCACTTCGTTCGCGGCAAGGCGCTGCGCGTCGTACATCTCGATCGGCCAGGCGCGCTCGGCGAGCAGCTCGACGCCCGCCCGGAAACCGCGGAGCGCCCGGATCTCCGCGAACATCCAGGGGAAGACCGTCTCGCCGGTGAAGAGCAGCGGGCGAGCGGACTCCGCGAACTCGGGGCGCCCATCGCGTTCCCGCTGCGCCGCCCAGGCCGACGGCCCCGGACCGTAGATCGCCTCCTGCAGCGCCATGTAGAGCGGATCCTGAGCGAAAGAGGAGCCCGATCCGACCGCGTCGACGAAGGTGTCGCTGAGCCGGCGCTCCCCCGCGTCGGCGAACGCCTCGTCGAGCAGCCAGTGCACCCGATCGAAGCCCGGGCCCATCCCGAACCCCATCCCGAGCGTCTGGAACCGCCTGACGGTGAGCCGGTCGCCGTCCGCCAGCCGCACGTCCTCGGCATCGAGCACGTCGGCGATGCGCGCGACCCGGTCCGTGAGATGCGGGGTGCGCTCGCGGAAGATCCGGTTCTTCTCGACCATGCGCGGGAAGGTGCGCCGGTAGACCTCATCGGGATCCGGGTCGAGCGCGGCGAGTCCGCCCGTCACCGCGGAGGCGACGATCGCTTCAGGGACCGTCGACAGATAGTGGAGCGTGAGGAAGCCGCCGTAGCTCTGCCCGAGCGTCCACCACTGCCGCCCCGCGTAGTGCTGCGCGCGGATCGCCTCGAAGTCGCGCACGATCGAGTCGGCGCGGTGCAGCGCCAGCCGGCGCGCCGACTCCTCCGCCGGGAGCTCGGCGAAGTCGGCTCCGGACACGGGCGTCGACCGCCCGGTGCCGCGCTGATCCGGGATGATGAGGCGGAACCGCTCGAGCGCCGCGCCCACCCAGCCCGAACGCCCGAGCGGCCGGGTCCCCTTCCCGCCGGGACCGCCCTGCAGGTGCAGCATGAGCGGGAGCGACTCGCGCCGCCGCTCCGCCGCGACGAGTTCGCGCGCGAAGACGCGGATCGTCTCCCCGTCTGGGTCGTTCCAGTCGAGCGGCACCGTCGTCCAGATGTCCCGGGCGACGATGTCGGTTCCGATGGTGTACTCGGCGCTCACGCGCGCTCCTTCCGATGCGGGCCTCGAACCCGCTCATGCGAATCGAACTGTGCAATAGCACATAGTAAACCGAGCGGTCCCCCGATCGTCTGAGGCGCGCGACTCAGTTGCCGCCGAACAGGTACTCCACCAGCGGGGGCAGGCCCAGCCAGGCGGCGAGGAACAGCGCGCAGCCGACCGTCGCCCAAGCGGCGGAGCGGAGCCGCAAGCGCCTCCCGGCCTCGGCAACCCGGGACCGCGGGCGGGAGGACCGCGGGTCGCTGTAGCTCTCGGCCTGATGCCCGAGCTCGTCCCCCACCAGCTCCGCGAAGCGGAGCAGCGCCGTGGATTCGGCCCGGTCCCACCACGCGCGATGGCGCGACGACGCGACGATCAGCAGATCGTCGACGACTTCGACGTCCCAGCGGCCGCCGTGGTCGATGAGGCACGCCATCACGTCCGGGGTGAGTAGCTCGAGCGCATCGCGCTCGTATCCGCGCGGCGCGTATGCCGTGAAGCTCCGGTCGAAGTCGCCCTCGAGCGAGATCCGTTGCGATCCGGGCAGGAATCGACGGAGGCTGCCGTTCCGCCTGGAGTCGATCAGGAGGTGCGGCAGGCGTCGGGGCAGCCGCAGGCTCAGATACCGGAACGCGGGCCTCGGACCCTTCGGATCGCTTTTCCCGCCGACGTAGGTCGCGACGCCGATCCGCATCTCGGGGACGCCGGATCGGCGATGGACATCAGTCGAGGCGAGTGTGAACTGCGTGTCGTAGAGCGGCTCCGGCGACGGTTCCGAGCGACGCGCCGATCGCGACGCGCCGTCCGCCGCCCGATGCCCCTCGGCGAAGACGATCCCGATCCGCTCCGGCCTCGCGCCGAACCGCGTGTACCTGAGCCCGCGCCGTTCCGCGAACCGCTGCACCGCGAGGCCGCGCCGCGCGTCGGCGGGCATCGACAGCAGCGCCCCCGCCCAGATCCAGCACCCGATCGCCACGAGCATCGCTGCCATCATGCACAGCGCACGACCCCAGTCCAGCCAGGACGGGAGCGGGATCGCGATCGGGAACTCGATCGTCAGGCTGCTCGCGAGCAGCGTCGCCGGAACCGCGAGCAGGCCCAGCCGGGCACCCTGCGCCGCCGACCGGAACGCTTCGGGATCCGCGACGCGCACGTCGGCCCAGCTCACGCGCTTCGGCCAGTCGGCGCGGAACGCCTCGAGCCGGGCGTCGCGCCGCTCGATGCGCGCACCGCTCAGCTCGTCTGCTCCCACCCGCACAGCGTACCGCCAGGGAGATCCGAGATCCGCCGGGTCGGAGCGTTCGCCCGGAAGCGGCTCACGCGAGATCCAGCAGCCAGCCGAGCAGGAACGGATAGGCGAACGCGGCGACCACGCAACCGACGACGATCGCTGTGGTCCACGCGCGCGAGCGACGCCGTAGCCGTCTGCCGGGACCGGCGACCTGCACCCGGGGCAGTGCGGCGCGCGGGTCGGTATACGTCATCGCCTGGTGCACCACTTCGCCGCCGACGATCTCCGAGAACCGCAGCAGCGCGGTCGTGTCCGTCCGGTCCCACCGTCGAGCGAAGCGGTGGGACACGACGATCATGCGATTCTCGACCACCTCGATGTCCCATGCCCGCCCGAGGTCGATGAGGGCGGCCATCACATCGGGGGTGAGCAGCTCCAGCGCGTCGCGGCCGTACCCCTCGGGCGCGTAGACCGTGAAGTGCCGGTCGAAGTCGCCCTCGAGGGTGATGCGCTGCGCGCCCGGGAGCAGGTGCCTCAGGCCGCCGTTCGCGCGCGCATCGATCATCAGGTGCGGCAACCGCCGCGGCAGCTTCATCTGCAGGAAGCGGAACACGGCGCGCGGAGCGCTCGGATCGCCCTTCTGGCCGGCATAGCCCGCGACCGCCACCTGGAGGTCGGGTTCGTCATCGGTGCGACCGAGCTCGAGCGCGTGCTGCACGCGGAAACGCGAGGGGGTCGTCGCGGAACGCGCGGGTGCCGCGTCTCGCGACTCGGCGAAGAAGATGCCCCGCGGCGCGGGGCCGCGACCCTCTCGGGAGTACGACAGGCCCTGCGCCTCGGCGAAGGCGCGATAGGCGAGTTCGCGTCGCACGTCCGCGGGCCGCCTGCACATGAGCAGCGCGAACACGCCGACCATCGCCGCGGTCCAGAAGAGCGCGACGGTGAGGGGGCCGCGGATCCACTCGATCGCATCGGGCAGGGCGATCGCGACTGGCAGCTCGTACATGAAGCCCGCCCAGGCGAGAGCGAGCAGCACCGCGCACGGCGCCATCGCGGCGCCGACGGCTGCGTCGCGGAACGCCCGGGCATCGGCTTCGCGGACCGCGCGCCAGCTCACCCGAGCCGGCCAGGTGCTGCGCAGCCGGTCGAGCCCGTCCATCGACGGCTCGCGCCACGCGCGCTCCCGGAAACCGCCCGAGCCGGCCGCGCTCACGCTCGGCGGCCCGGAGTCCGGTTCAGCGCAGACCCTTTCCGAGCATCTGCTGCAGCTGGGCCATCTCCTCATCGCTCGGCGCTGCCTTGCCCGCGCCGAGACCGAAACCGGATCCGGCCGGCGCGGCAGCGGGGGCCGCGGCCAGTCCGGCCTGCTGCTGGGCGCGCTTGGCGGGGTTGCCCGACTGCTTCTTGCCCTTGCCCTTCGCCTGCTGCTTCTTCTTGCCGCCGTGGCCCCCCATCCCGGGCATCGGGCCCATGCCGGGGATCTGCGGCACTCCGCCGCGGGCGACGGTCTTCATCATCTTCGCCGCCTGCTCGAAGCGCTGCACGAGCGCGTTGACATCGGTGACGGTCATCCCCGAGCCCTTGGCGATGCGCAGGCGGCGGGAGCCGTTGAGGATCTTGGGGTTCTGCCGCTCGGCCCGGGTCATCGACTGGATGATCGCCTCGGTGCGCACAATCTCGCGCTCGTCGAAGCTCTCGAGCTGATCCTTCATCTTGCCCATGCCGGGCAGCATGCCCATCATCTTCTTGATGGAGCCGGCCTTGCGCAGCTGCTGCATCTGGCCGAGGAAGTCGTCGAGCGTGAAGGCGTCGGTCGCGATCTTCTCGGCGACCTTGCGGGCCTCCTCCTCGTCGAAGGTCTGCTGCGCCTGCTCGATGAGCGTGAGGATGTCGCCGAGGTCGAGGATACGGCTCGCCATGCGGTCGGGGTGGAACGGCTCGAAGTCGTCGAGCCCCTCGCCGGTCGATGCGAAGAGGATGGGCTTGCCCGTCGTCCCGCGGATCGAGAGCGCCGCGCCGCCGCGCTGGTCGCCGTCGAGCTTCGTGAGCACGACGCCCGTGAAATCGACGCCCTCCTGGAACGCCTGCGCCGTGGCGACGGCGTCCTGACCGATCATGGCGTCGATCACGAAGAGCACCTCGTCGGGGTCGACTGCCGCGCGGATGTCGGCGGCCTGCTGCATGAGTTCGGCGTCGACGCCGAGACGACCGGCCGTATCGACGATCACGAAGTCGTGGTGCTTCGCCCGAGCCTCGGCCACGCCGTTCCGCGCGACCCTCACGGGATCGCCCACCCCGTTGCCGGGCTCGGGGGCGTAGATCGCGACGCCAGCCTGCTCGGCGACGACGCCGAGCTGCGTGACCGCGTTCGGGCGCTGCAGGTCGCAGGCGACGAGGAGCGGCGTGTGCCCCTGCCCCTTGAGCCACTTGGCGAGCTTGCCGGCGAGCGTGGTCTTGCCTGCGCCCTGCAGGCCTGCGAGCATGATGATCGTCGGCGGATTCTTCGCGAACTGCAGCCGACGGGACTCGCCGCCGAGGATCTCGATGAGCTCCTCGTTGACGATCTGCACGACCTGCTGGGCGGGGTTCAGCGCCTGGTTGACCTCGTCGCCGAGCGCCCGGTCGCGCACCTTCGCCGTGAAGGACTTCACGACGTCGAGCGAGACGTCGGCCTCGAGCAGCGCCCGTCGGATCTCCCTGACGGTGCTGTCGACGTCGGAGGCCGACAGCTTGCCCTTCGACCGGAGGTTCTTGAAGGTGTCGGTGAGCCGCGACGAGAGGTTTCCGAAAGTAGCCATGATTCCTCGATTCTAGCGGTGCCTCGTGGGATGATGGTGCCGCTCCGCCGCCCGCCGGACCCTGGCGGCGGCTCCCCCGCACCGCCGACCCCCGTGGAGACCTATGGACGCCGCTTCGCTCGTCGCCGAGCTGCGCGCGGTCGCGTCGCCGGAGCGCAAGCGCTCGGTCGCGCGGCTCGGGATCCCCGAGGACCGCAGCATCGGGGTCTCGGTGCCCGAGGTCCGCCGCATCGCGAAGCGCGCCGGCCGCGACGACGCCGTCGCCGACGCGCTCTGGGCGACCGGAATCCACGAGGCGCGCCTGCTGGCAGCGCTCGTGTACGACCCCCGCACGTTCCGGCTCGAGCGCGCCGACGGGCTCGTTGCGGATGTCGTGTCATGGGACCTCTGCGACCACCTCTGCAACGGTCTGTTCGTTCGGCTGCCGGGCTACGCATCGCTCATCGAACGCTGGCAGGCGTCCGAACCGCTCTACACCCGCCGGGCCGCGTTCTCGCTCATGGCCTCCGCCGCGACCCACGAGCGCGAGATCCCGCGCGGCCTCCTGGCCCGATACCTCGACTGGATCGAAAGCGCGGCCGCGGACCCCAGGGACCACGTGCGGAAGGCCGTCGCGTGGGCGCTGCGCGAGATCGGGCAGCGCGATCTCGTCCACCGGGACCTCGGGATCGCACTCGCGGACCGCCTCATCGCGTCGGGCGACCGCTCGCGGAAGTGGGTCGGCACGCAGGCGCGGAAGGAGCTCGTCGAGCTGGTCCGCGTCGAGGGGCGACGCCGACTCGTGCCCGCGCGCTCCGCGGCGGGTCGAGCGGCAGCGGCGTCGACCAGCGGGTGATGCGCCGGCGGATCGGACGAACCGTCAGCCGACGAGCTGCTGCGCGAAGACGTGCGGGGTGAAGCCGGTCAGGTCGCCGATCCCCTCGCCCTGGCCGACGAGCTTGATCGGGAGCCCCGTCTTCTCCTGCACCGCGAGCACGAACCCGCCCTTGGCCGAGCCGTCGAGCTTGGTGAGCACGAGCCCCGTCACCCCGGCGTGTTCGATGAACGCCTCGGCCTGCGACAGACCGTTCTGCCCCGTCGTCGCGTCGAGCACGAGCAGGACCTCGGCGACGGGCGCCTGCTTCTCGATCACGCGGCGCACTTTGCCGAGCTCGTCCATGAGCCCGCCCTTGGTCTGCAGGCGACCCGCCGTGTCGATGATCACGATCTCGTGCCCATCCGCGATCGCGCGCTGCACCGTCTGGAACGCCACGGAGGCGGGATCCTGACCCTGCTGCTGGGGCTTCACGATCTCGACGCCCGCGCGCTCGGCCCAGGTGCCGAGCTGCTCGACGGCCGCCGCGCGGAACGTGTCGGCCGCCCCGACGAGGATCTTCTTGTCGAAGTTCTTGAGGTAGTTCGCGAACTTGCCGATGGTCGTCGTCTTGCCGACGCCGTTGACGCCGACCACCAGGATCACCGCGGGCCGTTCCGAGAGGTGCAGCGTCGGATCGTAGGCCGCGAGGCGCTCCTCGATCGCGTCGCGCAGCATGCGCCGCATCTCCTTCACCTCGGTCACCCGGTGGCGTTCGACCTCGGCGCGCAGCCCGTCGAGGATCGACTCGGTCACATCGGGCCCGAAATCCGCGGTGATGAGCGCGGTCTCCAGGTCGTCCCAGGTGTCCTCCGTGATCAGCTCGGGGCCGCTGAAGATGTTGCGGAACGCTTTCGAGAAGGACCAGGATCGCTCTGCCATGCTGACGAGTCTAGTGCTCGGCGGGCGGGGTCGGTCGCTCGCCGGCGCCGGGCGAGCGACCCGTCCCGATCACGATCCCGCACTGTTTCCGCCCCGCTGTCGGCCGCGGTCCCGCGTCTCCGCTACGATCGTCCCTGTTATCCCAATCCCAGGCAGCGTCGATGGGTGCTCGGCGCACGCGTTCCACGGAGGCACAGTGACCCGAACCAATCGACCACCGGCGTTCGCGGGGGCGACGATGCCCTCGACGCGCGCGGGGGGCGGCCTCCTCGAGGCCCACGCGCTCCGCGGTGATCGCCCCCGCCGCTCGACCGGCTTCCTGCTGCTCATCGCGGTGCTTGCGATGGCGCTCGGCGGCGCGATCGGCGCCTTCGGCGCCTCGCCCGCGCGGGCCGCGACCGAGTGCGTTCCCGATGCGAGCACGGCCTGCGTGCAGGGCATCATCAGAACGAGCGCGGGAGACCCCGCTCCGGGAGTCGGCATCGCGCTCTCGGGCGGTTCTGCGGAGCAGCAGACCACGGAGACCGATGCCGACGGCAGGTGGGTGTTCGCCCTCGAGGAGGGCGGCGAATACACCGTCGCCGTCGATGAGGCCACCCTTCCCGAGGGGCAGTTCTTCAAGCTGACGGGATCGCGGGAGGTCTCGGTCGAGCTCTACGAGAGCGCGAGCGCGCTCTTCCCCCTCACCGACGACCCCGACGCGGCGAACGCGGCTCCCGAGACCCCGGATCCCGACGACGCCGCAGCAGCGGGCGGTTCGACGGAGGCGCCCGCGACTCAGGCGCCCGCGAGCACGGGACAGTCCGAGGCTCCGGCCGCCGCACCGGGATCGGGCGCCTCCGCGGAGGGCGGCGACGGATTCTCGTGGCCGCGCTTCTGGCAGCAGTTCGCGTCGGGCATCCGCATGGGCCTGCTCCTCGCCCTCGGCGCAGTGGGGCTGTCGATGGTGTTCGGCACGACCGGACTCTCGAACTTCGCCCACGCCGAGATGCTCTCGATGGGCGGGATCCTGGCGTTCCTCTTCATGCAGATCACGGGCAACATCTGGATCGCGGGACTCGTCTCCGTGCTCATCATGGCGGCCGTCGGCTGGGGCCAGGACGCGATCCTCTGGAAGCCGCTCCGCAAACGCCGGTTGAGCCTCATGCAGATGATGATCGTGTCGATCGGCCTGTCCATCGTGCTGCAGAACGTCTTCCAGTTCTTCTTCGGCGCGAACGTGCTCCGCATCGACCCGAGCACTCCCGCCACGGTCACGCTGCTCGGCGTCACGCTCACGATCCAGTCGTACATCGCGATGGCGATCGCGCTCGTCTGCATCATCGGCGTCGGATTCGCGATGAAGTACACCCGCTTCGGCCGGGCGACCCGGGCCGTCGCCGACAACATCGCGCTCGCCGAGGCCTCCGGCATCGACGTGAACCGCGTCGTGCGTGTCGTCTGGACGGCCGGCGTCGCGCTCGCCGGCCTCTCCGGCGTGCTGCTCGGCCTCGTCCTCAACGGCATCTCGTGGAACACGGGCTGGCACTTCCTGCTCCTGCTCTTCGCCGCGGTGATCCTCGGCGGCATCGGCACCACCTTCGGGGCCATCGTCGGCTCGATGATCATCGGGCTCGTCGTCGAGATGGCCAACATCTGGCTGCCAGGCGACCTCAAGCACGCCGCGGCGCTCTTCATTCTCATCGTCGTCCTCCTCTTCCGACCGCAGGGGCTCTTCGGTCGCGCTGAGCGGATCGGTTAAGGGGTAGCTGATGACCTTCTGGACAGACCTGCTGCAGGCCATGCTGCAGACCGCGCTCTCCCCGACCACCGCGGCGTTCGTGATCGCGGCGATCGGGCTCAATATCCACTTCGGGTTCACCGGGCTCATGAACATCGGTCAGGCGGGCTTCATGCTCGTCGGCGGCTACGGGTTCGTGATCTCGGTCATGAGCGGTCTCGGGGTGTTCCCGGCGCTCCTCATCTCGATCCTCGCCTCGGTGGCCTTCGGACTGCTGCTCGGAATCCCGACGCTCAAACTGCGCGGAGACTATCTCGCGATCGTCACGATCGGCGCCGCGGAGATCATCCGCATGGTCGCACGGCTCGCGAACCTCTCGCCGATCACGGGCGGCCCGAGCGGCATCCAGAGCCCCCAGTTCCGCGAGGGGCTCAACGCGCTCTCTCCGCTCCCCGAGGGCCGGACCGCCTTCCTGGGCCTCGAGTACATCAACACCGGGGTGGACGACTGGTGGACGAGGATCCTCTCCTGGGGGCTCGTCGCGCTCTTCCTGCTCATCACCTGGCTGCTGATGCGCAGCCCGTGGGGTCGCGTGCTGCGCGGCATCCGCGAGGACGAGGACGCCGTGCGCAGCCTCGGCAAGAGCCCGTTCTCGTACAAGATGCAGGCGCTGATCATCGGCGGCGTCATGGGCGGCTTCGGCGGTATCATCATGGCGCTTCCCTCGGCGATCAACCCCGACGGCATGGGTCGCGCCACGACCTTCAACCTCTGGATGATCATGCTGCTCGGCGGCGCGGCGACCATCCTCGGCCCGCTACTCGGGTCGATCCTCTTCTTCGTGCTGCGTCTGGTCATCACGAGCTTCGCCTCGGAGTTCGTACCGGCCGAGGTGCTCAACGCGCAGCAGACCGAGATCGTGTCGTGGATCCTCATCGGACTCATGCTGATGCTGCTCGTGATCTTCAGGCCGCAAGGCATCCTCGGCAACAAGAAGGAGCTGTCGTTCAATGTCTGATCCGACCACGGCCCCCGCTGCGACGTATCGCGGCGCCGACGACGGCTATCCCTACGACCGGGCGGCGCTGCGGGAGAACCTCCGCACGCTCGACCAGACGCCGGGTGTCGCCAAGCCCGACCCGATCCTCACCGCTTCGCACGTGCAGCGCCGCTTCGGCGGCATGACGGCGGTCGACGTCGACCGCCTCGAGGTGCAGCGCGGCGCGATCACGGCCCTCATCGGCCCGAACGGCGCGGGCAAGACCACCTTCTTCAACCTGCTCACGGGCTTCGATCGCCCGAACGGCAAGGCGTCGGAGGGCAAGGCCGCGAGCTGGAGCTTCGAGGGCAGGTCGCTCGGGCGTACGAGCGCCACCAAGGTGGCGCGCGCCGGCATGGTGCGCACCTTCCAGCTCACCAAGGCGCTCACGCGCATGACGGTGCTCGAGAACATGCTCATCGGCGCGTCGGACCAGCCCGGGGAGAACCTCTTCGTGGGCCTCGTGAAGCCGCTCTGGGCGAAGCGCGAACGCGAGAACATCGAGCGCGCCGAGGAGCTGCTGCGTCGGTTCAAGCTCGACGCGAAGCGCGACGATATGGCCGGGGGGCTCTCGGGCGGGCAGAAGAAGCTGCTCGAGATGGCCCGGGCGCTCATGAGCGAACCGTCGATGATCATGCTCGACGAGCCGATGGCCGGAGTGAACCCGGCGCTCACCCAGAGCCTGCTCGAGCACATCCAGATGCTGCGCGACGAGGGCACGACCGTACTGTTCGTCGAGCACGACATGCACATGGTGCGCCACATCTCGGACTGGGTCGTCGTCATGGCGCAGGGCCGCATCATCGCGGAGGGCCTTCCCGAGGAGGTCATGACGAGCGAGGCCGTGGTCGACGCCTATCTGGGCGCCCACCACGATCGGGACCTCGGCGACGACGACGTGCTCGACACGACGATGGTGAACACGATCGCGGCGGAGGTGGCCGACGAGGTCGCGGCCGACGCGCGAGCAGAGGGGACGGCACGATGAGCGGCACGGCGGGAACGGCGCCCGCGGCGCCCAGGCAGGGAGCGGCCATCGCGGACCCGGTCCTGCGCGCGGACGGGCTCGACGCCGGCTACCTGCCCGGCATCAACATCCTCAACAACTGCTCGCTCGAGGCGGGCAAGGGCGAGCTCGTCGGGATCATCGGCCCGAACGGCGCAGGCAAGTCGACGCTGCTGAAGTCATTGTTCGGGCTCGTGAACATCCGCAAGGGATCGGTCACCCTGAACGGCAGGGACGTCACCGCGCTCAAGACCAACCAGCTGGTCCGCGAGGGCGTCGGCTTCGTGCCGCAGACGAACAACGTCTTCCCGTCGCTCAGCATCGAGGAGAACCTGCAGATGGGGCTCTTCCTGCGCCCGAAGCAGTTCGCCGAGCGCATCGAGGAGATGTGGGAGCTCTTCCCCATGCTGGCGGATCGCAGGAGGCAGCTCGCGGGCTCGCTCTCGGGCGGCGAGCGCCAGTCGGTGGCCATGGCCCGCGCGCTCATGATGCAGCCGAGCGTCCTGCTGCTCGACGAGCCCAGCGCGGGCCTCTCCCCCGTACGCCAGGACGAGACCTTCATCCGCACCCGCCAGATCAACCAGACGGGCGTGACGATCATCATGGTCGAGCAGAACGCTCGGCGATGCCTGCAGATCTGCGACCGCGCGTACGTGCTCGATCAGGGGACGAACGCCTACGAGGGGCCGGGCCGCGAACTCGCGAACGACCCGCGGGTCATCGAGCTCTACCTCGGCACTCTCGCGGCCGATGTCGAGGGAAAGGCGAGGGCCGCGGCGCAGGACGCAGACTAACGGCGGCGCAGCACCCGCACCGTATGTTTACATAGGTCTCGTAGCCATACCTTTCCCGGGGCGCCTTCCGGCTCCTCGCGAGTGAAACCGGAGCCCGCCGTGCACGTTCTTCCCGCTGACAACGCCGTCCTGTCGCTCGCCCCCGAGCACGAGCCGGTCCTCACGATCGACTCGGGCGACGAGGTGCGCATCACCACGATGGACTGCTTCTCGAACACCATCACCGACGAATCCCAACTGTTCAGCTCCGTCGGCTGGGATGATGTGAACCCCGCGACCGGCCCCATCGCGGTGCGCGGTGCGGCACCCGGCGATACGCTCAAGATCGAGATCCTCTCGATCGAGGTCGACTCGATCGGCACGATGACCACGCACCCCGACTTCGGCGTGCTCCCCGGCACGGTGGAGGAACGCACCCGGCGCATCCCTGTGAACGACGGGCTGATCCGTTTCAGCGACCGCCTCGGGATCCCGATCTCCCCCATGATCGGCGTGATCGGCACCGCCCCCGCCGAGGAGTCCGTGCCGACCGGTACGCCGAAGGCCCACGGCGGCAACATGGACACGCGCCGCATCGCCGCAGGCACCACCCTCTACCTCCCCGTGGCCGTCGCGGGTGCGAACCTCGCGGTCGGCGACGTGCACGCCGCGATGGCCGACGGCGAGGTCGCCGTGTGCGGGCTCGAGATCGCCGCCGTCGTCGAACTGCGCATCAGCGTGATCCCGGGCCGGCCGCTCCCCCTCCCGTTCCTCGCGACCCCCGAGCACCTCATCACGATCGCCTCGGCGCCCGAGCTGCGCGACGCCGTGACCGACTCGACGCGCATGATGCGCGACCTGCTCGTCGCCGAGACCGAGCTCGACGCCACCGACGCGCTCATGCTGCTCTCGCTCGTCGGCGACGTGCGCATCAGCCAGGTCGTGGACCCGTGGGCCACGGCCCGTATGGAACTGCCGGTAGCGGTCGCCGACGCCTACGGGATCAGCGCCCCCTGAGATCGGCAGCCGTCGCCTCCGCGCGCTTTCGGGCCTGTTCGATGAGATCACGGTCGATCATCGCGTGCTGTCGCGCGAGCGCACCGGCCGCAGCGACCTCGCCCGCGACGATCAGGCGCACGAGTTCCGTGTGGTCCCGCGTCGCCCGTTCCTCCATCGGGGCCTGATCCTCGAGTGCACCCCAGGGGTGCTGGGGCGCCGAGAGGCTCACGCGCCGATCGAGGAACAGCATGGCGTCGGCGAGCGCCGGGATGTGCGCGGCATCCGAGATCGCGAGATGCAGCCGCGAATCCGCGGCCTGCTTCTCGCGCCCCGAGTCCGCGGCGACGAAGTCGGCGAGGCGCGCTTCCAGGATCCGCACGTCGTCGTCGGTGCGACGCTCGGCTGCGGCCTCGCAGATCGCGCCCTGGATCCGGCTGCCGGCGTCGATCGCATCCTCGATCTCGGTGAGCCGTCGGCGCAGCAGCTGCGCCGCGGCGCTGCGCTCGTCGACGCGAACCGTCGTGACGAAATAGCCGCCGCCGCGCCCGCGACGCACCTCGAGCAGGCCCGCGTCGGTCACCAGGCGCAGCGCCTGCCGCATGGTCTCGCGCGCGACGTCGAGCGAGTCGGCCAACTCGCGCTCGCTCGGCAGCCGGGACCCTGGCAAGTACTCCCCGATCAGCACGGCCGTCAGCAGGCGGTCCCGCAGCTCTTCGGCGCGGGTGCGCTGTTCGAGCGCCTCGCTCATGGGTCCGCCTCCTCTGCGTTCCGAGTCCGTCCTCCAACAGCTTATGGCGCTCGGGGTTGCATTCCCCAAAAGGTCTCCCTACTATGCCTTTTGTCCCCCCATCACGAACGAGCTCAGCGAGGAGAAGATTCGTGTCGACCATCGACGAATCCCGGGTGCCCTTCAGATCCGGCTACACCTGGGTGCGCATCACCCGCCCCGACGCCGCTCGCGCAGGAGCGCTCCCCCTCGTCGTGCTGCACGGCGGCCCCGGCTTCTCGCACGACTACCTGCGCTCGCTCGCCGAGCTCGCCGACACCACCGGCCGGACCGTCGTGCACTACGACCAGTACGGCTGCGGCCGCTCGACCCACGAGCCGGAGGCCCCGGCCGACTTCTGGACCCCCGAGCTCTTCGTCGAGGAGTTCCACACCGTGCTCGCCGCGCTCGGCATCGAACGCGCGCACGTGCTCGGCCAGTCGTGGGGCGGCATGCTCGGCGCAGAGATCGCCGTGCTGCGGCCGGCGAACGTCGCCTCGCTGCAGATCTGCAACTCCCCCGCCGCGATGCACCTCTGGTCGCAGGCGGCCGCCGCGCTGCGCGAGGAACTGCCGGCAGAGGTGCGAGAAGCCCTCGAACGGCACGAGGCGCGCGGCAGCTACGACGACCCCGAGTACCTTACGGCGTCGCACGAGTACGACCGCCGCCACGTGGTGCGCATGGATCCGACGCCGCAGGACTACCTGGACTCGGTCGCGAACGTCGACGCCGACCCGACGGTCTACCACACCATGAACGGCCCGAACGAGTTCCACGTGATCGGCACCATGCGCGACTGGTCGATCATCGATCGCCTGCCGCTGATCGCGGTGCCGACGCTCGTGCTCGCCGGCGAGTTCGACGAGGCGCAGCCCATCACCTGGCAGCCGTTCGTCGATCGCATCCCCGGCGCCCGGTCCGTCGTGATCGCGGGCGCCAGCCACTGCTCCCACCTGGAGAAGCCCGAGGAGTTCCGGGCGATCGTCGCCGAGTTCCTCGCCGATACCGAAACCGAAACCGCGACCACGGAGGTCAGCGCATGAACCAGCATTCCCAGAGCGCGCAGAGCGCCCGCAACGAGGCGGACCTCGCGCGCTTCGGCTACACGCAGGAGCTGAAGCGGTCGATGTCGACCGCGGACCTCGTGGTCTACGGCCTCATCTTCATGGTGCCGATCGCGCCGTGGGCGATCTTCGGATCGGTCTACAACGCGTCCATGGGCATGGTGCCGCTGGTGTACACGATCGGCCTCATCGCGATGATCTTCACCGCGCTGAGCTACGCGCAGATGGCGAAGGCGTTCCCACTGGCCGGCGGCGTCTTCAGCTACGTCGGCCGCGGCATCCATCCCAACCTCGGGTTCTTCGCGGGCTGGCTCATGCTGCTCGACTACCTGCTCGTGCCGACGCTGCTCTACGTGATCGCCGCCGAGTCGATGGTCGGCATCTTCCCCGGCACCGAGCGGTGGATGTGGGGCATCATCTTCGTCGCGATCAACGTCGTCGTGAACCTCACGGGCGTCACCTCGCTCAAATGGATGAACCGCATCTTCCTGGTCATGGAGCTCGCCTTCATCGTCGCGTTCGTCGTGATCGCGGTCGTCGGCCTGAACGGCGGCCAGCTCCCCCAGGCCGAGTGGTCGACGAAGCCGATCTGGAACTCCGAGTACGTGACCCCCGCGCTGCTCGCCGCGGCCCTCTCGATCGCCGTGCTGAGCTTCCTCGGATTCGACGGGATCTCGACCATGGCCGAGGAGTCGACGGGCGACTCGAAGGCGCCGGGCAAGGCGATGGTGATCAGCCTCCTCGTGGTCGCCTGCCTGTTCATCGGCCAGACCTGGCTCGCGTCCATGCTGGCCGGCGACTTCACACCGGTCCCCGACGACGCAGTCGGCAACTTCTTCTTCGACCAGATCCGGGCCGTCGCAGGCACCGGGATCGTGAACGCGTTCTTCGTGGTGAACGTGCTCGCCGTCGGCATCGCGAACTCGATGGCGGCGCAGGCCGCCACGAGCCGCCTGCTCTACTCGATGGCACGCGACCGCCAGCTGCCCAAGTACCTGGGGCACATCAACTCGCGCAAGGTGCCGAGCTCCGCGATCCTCACCGTCGGCGCGCTGTCGGCGATCCTGGTGCTGTTCTTCGCCGGCAGGATCGGCACGATGAGCTCGATGGTCAACTTCGGCGCGCTCACCTCGTTCGCGCTGCTGCACCTCACCGTCATGTGGTTCTACCTGCGCCGCAAGCGCTCGCGGAAGTGGGTCTCGCACGCACTGCTGCCCGCCGTCGGCTTCGTGATCATCGCCTACGTGCTGATCAACGCGGGCGCTGAGGCGCAGATCGCGGGCCTCATCTGGCTCGTCGTCGGCACCGCCATCTTCATCTTCAACAAGGTCACCGGCCGCACCATCGAGATCAACGCGAACGCGGACGAGCTGCCGGAGTAGGCCGGCCCGGGAGATCCGGCCTCCGAGTCGCCGCAGGTTCAACTCACCGTGCGGCGCGAGGAACGGGTCCCAGCACCGCGGCAACGGGAACGGGCGGTGCGTCGTACGACGCACCGCCCGTTCCTTGCTTCCCGAGAGGATCCGGATCAGCCCTCGATCTCGCCGACGGCCTCCGGCTCGTTCGCGGCGTTGTACTTGTACAGGCCGATGAGCGCGGTCGACGGATCGTTCTTGTCGTTCAGGGGGCCGCCGCCGGCCTTGCCCTGGTACTGGATGTCCTTGCCGTCCTCGAGCAGTGCGACACAGGCCTTGAAGCCGTCGCACTTCTCACCGCCGTCGGAACCCGAGACCGCGTGGAGGTTGTCGACGATGGTCTGGGTGTCCGCCGCGCCGCCGCGCTGGGCGGCGAGCGCCACGAGCACGATCGCGTCGTACGCTTCGGGTGCGAAGTTCAGGCTCTTGCTCGCGTCGGGCGAGACCGAGACGAGCGCCTGCTCGAACGCGTCGTCGACCGTGCGGCCCGGGGTCGTGCCCTGGGCGCCCTCGAGCAGGCCGTCGTCGAACTCGTCGTACGGCACCGTGTTGCCGTCGACCAGGTAGAGGTTCTTCAGATCGAAGCCCTGGGCGGCGAGCTCGGGGATCGCCTGCTTCGCCTCGACGTAGCTGATGAGCGCGACGGCGTCGGGCTTCGTCGCGAGCGCTGCGGTGACCTCCGACGAGAACGTCGTCTGCGCCTCGGGGAACTCCTCGCCCTTGCCCGTGGCCCCGTAGGAGACCTCGGCGCCGGCCTCCTCCAGCGTCGCCTGCAGGTTGTCGCGCAGGCCCTTGCCGTAGTCGTTGTTCTGCGCCAGCACCGCCACCTTCTGGTGGCCGTCCTGGAGCACCAGGTTGCCGAGCGCGCGGCCCTGGATGATGTCCGACGCGATCGTGCGGAAGTAGAGGTCGTTGACTCCCGCGAGATCGGCGCCCGTGTTCGACGGCGAGCCCATGAGGATGCCGGCCTCGGTCAGCTTGGGCATCGCGGCGTTCGTGTTGCCGGTGCCCATCGCGCCCAGCACGAACGCGGGCTTCGCCTTGATGATCTCGTCGACGCTCTTCGCCATGATCGTGGGGTCGGTGGGGTCGTGCTCGTTCGCCTCGACGACCAGCTCGACGTCGCTACCGAGCACGCCGCCCGCCTCGTTGATGTCCTTCAGCGCCAGCTGCGTCGCCGCCTGCGGGCCGTAGATCAGGTGCTCGAGAGATCCGGTCTGGGGCAGCAGCGTGCCGATCTTCAGCACCTGTTCGCCCGAGGACTTCGATTCGGTCTTGCCCGAGTCACCGCCGTCGGTGCTCGTCGAGCAGCCTGCGAGCACGAGCGCGGCGCTTGCGGCCAGCGCGAGGCCGCCGAGGGTCCGCTTCGAGAACTTCTTCATGAATGACGCCTTTCTGCACATTCTCGTCATGCCGCGGCCTTGCGGCATACGTCCCGAGCCTATCGAAACGCCGAGACGGCCAGCGGCATCGCGTCTGCAGCAGGCGGAGTTGTTAGCGTCTCGTGATCCAACGCCCGTGCGGCCCCGCTGTCGGCCGAGGCGCGTCAGGACTCCTCGCGCCCCACTCGCTGTCCGACGACCGCCGAGATGCCGTCCTGGCGCATCGAGACGCCGTAGAGCGCGTCCGCGATCTCCATCGTGCGCTTCTGATGCGTGATGACGATGAGCTGCGAGTTCTCGCGCAGTCGTTCGAACACCTGCAGCAGCCGTCCGAGGTTCGCGTCGTCGAGCGCCGCCTCGACCTCGTCCATGATGTAGAACGGGCTGGGCCGGGCCTGGAAGATCGCGATGAGCCAGGCGACCGCGGCGAGCGAGCGCTCGCCGCCCGAGAGGAGCGAGAGCCGCTCGACCTTCTTGCCCGCGGGACGCACGGCGATGTCGATGCCCGAGGCGAGCAGGTCGTCGGGATCGGTGAGCGAGATGTCTCCCGACCCTCCGGGGAACAGGATCGGGAAGACCTCCGCGAACGCCGCCTTCGTGTCCTCGAACGCCGCGGCGAAGATCCCCTGCATCTTGGCGTCGAGGTCCTCGATGATGGCGAGCAGGTCGGCGCGCGTCTTCGTGAGGTCCTGCAGTTGCTCGGAGAGGAAGGCGTGCCGCTGTTCGAGCGCGGCGAACTCCTCGAGCGCGAGCGGGTTGATCCGGCCGAGCTGCTGCAGCCGCCGCTCCGCCTGCGCGAGCCGCCGCTCCTGTTCGGCGCGCACGTACGGGATCGTCGCGACGGCGGGCGCATCGGCGGCGGCGTCCTGATCGGGCGGTGCGGCCGGAGCGATCCCCATCTCCGCGGCGATCTGGGCCTCGAGATCGCTCGCGAACTCCGCCCGATCGGTGGAACCGGGCACCGGGGAGGGAGCGTCGGGCTCGGGGCCGTCCGCTCCTGAGACCGGGATCGGCTGCTCCGGCCCGTACTCCGCGATCAGGACGTCCTCGACGAGCCCCAGCTCGCTTCCCGCTCGCTCGAGCAGGGTCGACAGCTGCAGCTTGCGCTCGTAGCTCTTGAGCTCGGCCCCGTGCACACGCTCGGCGACCGCGTGCAGCTGTCGGCGCAGCTCGGACTCCTCGGCGCGCAGTCGGGCGAGCTCCTGTCCGTGGCGCGCGCGATCCTGCTCCGCGCGCTGCTGGTCGAGTCTGGCATCGGCGAGCGACCGATCGCACGCGCTCTGCACGGCGGGGAGCATGCCGGCCACCCGCTCGGCCCGAGCGACCTGACGATTGCGGAGCACCGCGCGGCGCGCCGCCTCCTCCGCAGCGCGCTGTTCCGCCGCGAACTGGTCGCCGAGGGCGGCGGCCCGGGCCGCCGCGGCCCGCGCGCGCTCACGCGCCGTCTCGAGGGCGAGTCGACGCTCGAGCTCGGCGGCACGGGCGCGCTCGACCTCGTCCGCGACGTCGACGCGCTGCGCCGCGTCGAGCATGGGCCGCGGCGCGGACTCCGCTTCGGCGAGTTCGCGTGCGGCCCGCTCTGCCGCACGCTCGGCCTCGTGCGCGGACTCCCCCACTGCGCCGAGCGCCTGTCGCGCGCGCTCCGCCTCCGCAGCCGCCGATTCCGCGCGCGCGCCGAGCCGGTGCCGTTCCTGCGCGAGCTCGGCGAGCTGCGCGTCGGCCTCGCGCAGTCGCGAGAACGTCTCCTGGGTCTCGGACTTCGCGCGCGCGGCCGCGTTCCGCAGCTCCGCCAGCTCGGCCTCGGCGTCCTCGACAGCCGCGATCACGGCGACGCGCTCCTCCTCCGCCTGCTCGAGCTCGGCGTTCAGCTCGATCCGCGACGGAGCGAGCGTCGAGCCCCCGCTGAGCGTGTGCTCCGTCAGCACGTCGCCCGCCGCGGTCACGATCGTGTAGCCGCGCGCTCCCGATTCCCGCAGTGCGGCCGCGGCGGCGACGGCGGCGGCGATGTCGTCCGCGACGAAACTGCGTTCCAGCAGCCCGAGCACGCCGGGCGGCGCCTCGGCGATGAGCGCGACCGCGCGACGCACACCGGGCACCGTCGGTCCGAGTCCCGGCTCCGCGGGCTCCCGCTCGGCGTCATGCGGCTCGCGCGCGTTCCGCGCCAGCACTGCGCGCAGACGGCCGAGATCGCGCTCGCGCGCGACGGAGACTGCAGCACCCGCCGCGGCCGGATCCTCGGCGAGCAGCGCGTCGGCGAACTCGCCGAGCGCGGCGGCGATCGCGGCCTCGAAGCCCTCGCGCACGCGGACGTGGTCGGAGACCCTGCCCGCGATCCCGTCGGGCGCGCCGTCGAGCAGGGCCCCTGAGGCGTCGCGCTGATCCAGGGATCGACCCAGAGCGCTGACCCGGGCCTCGAGCCCCGCGCGCTCCCGCTCGAGCGCGTGCAGCCGATCCCGCACCTCGTCGCGCCGCTGTTCCGCGGAGGCCTGCGCCTCCTGCGCCCGCCGGTACGCCTCCTCGAGGCCGGTCTCAGGCGCCTCGACACCCGCGGCGCTCGCCTCGAACGCGGCCAGGGCGCGTTCCGCCTCGGAGGCGCGAGCGGCGGCCTGCTCGACCGCATGCTCCCGCCGCGCGATCTCCTGAGCGACGGTGGCGCGCTTCTGCTCCGCCGTCTCGGCGGCGCCGCGCAGCTGCGACAGGCGGAGGTCGTGCCGCGAGACGAGCGCGCTCTGCTCGGCGATCTGCTCGTCGATCGCGTCGAGCGCGTGCTGCGCCGACCGCGTGCCGACGCGGGCGCGCTCCCATGCGTCCTCAGCATCGGGGATCGCACCGGCGAGCCGCTCCGCCTCCGCGTGCGCCTCGTCGACCGCTCCACGGCTCAGCCGGTGCAGCTGCTCGGGCGATTCGGCCTGCGTCGCCAGGAACGTGAGCCGCTGCTGGGCCTGCGCGTACAGACCGCGCAGCTTCGCCTGCACCGCCTCCAACCCGATCGTGACGCGTCGAGCGGCATCGAGCTCGTCGCTCTGCTGCTCCTGCTCCAGGCGCTCGATGCGCAGTTGCTTCTGCTCCGCCTGCTCCTGCAGCACGATGCGCTCGGAATGGCGTTCGGATTCGTCCCTGGCGAGCGCGTCGAGCTCGCTCCGCAGCCGGAACACGTCGTCGGCGAGCAGTCGGGCCTTCGCATCGCGCACCTCGGCGGCGATGCCCTGGGCCGCACGGGCCACCTCGGCCTGACGTCCGAGCGGCTTGAGCTGGCGTCTGATCTCGCCCGCGAGGTCGTTCAGGCGGGTGAGGTTGGTCTCCATCGCCTCGAGCTTGCGGATCGTGCGCTCCTTGCGCCTGCGGTGCTTGAGGATGCCAGCGGACTCTTCGATGAAGCCGCGCCGGTCCTCGGCCGTCGCCCGCAGCGCGGCATCGAGGCGCCCCTGCCCCACGATGACGTGCATCTCGCGGCCGAGCCCGGAGTCGCTCAGCAGCTCCTGGACGTCGAGGAGCCGGCAGCCCTCGCCGTTGATCGCGTACTCGCTCGATCCGTTGCGGAAGAGCGTGCGGCTGATCGCGACCTCGGTGTACTCGATGGGCAGCGCGCCGTCCGAGTTGTCGATCGTGAGCTTCACCTCGGCCCGACCGAGCGGGCCGCGCGTCGAGGTGCCCGCGAAGATCACGTCCTCCATCTTGCCGCCGCGAAGGGTCTTCGCTCCCTGCTCCCCCATCACCCAGGCGAGCGCATCGACGACGTTGGACTTGCCCGAGCCGTTGGGCCCCACGATCGCGGTGACGCCCGTCTCGAACTGGAACGTCGTCGGACGTGCGAAGGACTTGAAGCCCTTGAGCGTGAGGCTCTTGAGGTGCACGCCGTCTCCTTCCCGCGCGGCCGCGCGGAGCCCGGGCGGCACAGGTCAACTGTATTGCACCCGGCGATCAGCCGCTGTGGGTGAGCACCGTTGCCGTCGTGTACCCCGCGATCGCGAGTCCGAGGATCGGCCAGCAGACCTTCGCCCCGGCCGTCGTGGTGCTCCAGATGGCCATGGGATACGCGACCGCGCAGGCGAGGAAGACGGGCGGCGAGAGGAACAGCAGGAGGACGAGCGCTGAGCCGCTGCCCGTGACCACCGCATCGACCGCCGTGAGCGCGACGATCAGCAGAGCGACCCCGGCGGCGGCGATCGCCCCGAAGATGAGGCCCTGGGAGAACGGGTAGTAGCGGCGCAACCACGGGCCGAGCCAGAGGGTCAGCGCCCCGGCCAGCGCGGGGACGATCCCGAGCGTCACCCAGCCGGTGCCGCCGAGGAACCCGGTGGATCCGTGCTGATCCGCCGCGGACATCGCGAGCAGACCAAGCATCGTCGCCGCGAGTACCGCGAACGCCGCGCGCCAGGCCATCCCCCACCGGCCGAGTTCCGGCCACGGGTGCCCCTCGGGGAACGCGGGCAGCGTCTGATGCAGGTCGACCATGAGGCAACGCTAGCAGCGCGCGGAAGCCGGTCCTCAGCGGTGCGGGCGACCGCGTTCGATACGATCGGCGGCATGACCGTTCTCGCCGTGCTCCTCTTCATCAACGCCGCGTTCAACTTCGTCGTCTGGCCGCAGTTCTTCAAGCGCGTGGTCGGCGATCCCCGCGCGAAGGACGCTCAGGGACGGGCGACGGCGTTCCTCAGGGTGCACGTCGTGCTCATCTCGATCGCGCTCGTGATCGCGCTCATCTCCGTTATCGCGGGCATCGCCGCGCTGGTCGGCGCGCTGTAGCGGCGGCCTGCCGCCCTGGGCACGATCCGTCAGCCGGCGTCATACGGCCTCAGCCGGCCAGCACCTCCGCGGTCGTACGGACGGTCGCGAACTCTCCGTGCAGATTCGCCGCAGTGATTCGCGAGAGCTCTTCCGCGGGAACGACTTCGCCGTCGAGCGCCCGGCGGTCGAAGGTGTGCGTCGCATCGGCCACGAACACGACGTCGTAGCCGAGGTTCCCGCCCATGCGTGCGGTCGTCTCGCAGCAGTGATTCGTCGTGATGCCGCAGATGACGATCCCCGGGATCCCCCGCTCGTCGAGCCAGGCGTGCAGGTCCGGTGTGCCGTAGAAGCTCGAGTTGACGGACTTGCTCACGAGCAGATCCGGCTCCCCCGCGATCACATCCTTGAACGCGTTCCCCGGCGAGGCAGGCGCGAGCGGCGAGTCCGGATCCTCGGAGTCGTGCCGCACGAACACGACGGGCAGGCCGCGTTCCCGCCAGCGCGCGATGAGCGCTCCGATGTGCTCCTCGCACGCGGGGTTGTCGCGACGGCCCCAGTACTCGCCGTCGTCGAAGCCGCGCTGCACGTCGATCACGACGAGCGCTGGGCCCTGGCCGGTCGCGGGTACATCCGTCAACGATTTCTGCATGGCATCAGGCTAGCGGTCGCTGGGGCGCCGAAGAGTCCGGCGGGTCCCGCCGTTCACACGAGCGACTTGCGCATGAGCACTCGCGGGAACCCGTCGAGCACGGAGCGGGTGTCGGCGGCGTAGGTGAACCCCGCCCGCTCGAACAGACTTCGGGTGCCGACGTACGCCATCGTCAGGTTGACCCGTTCGCCTCCGTTGTCGACCGGATATCCCTCGATCGCGACCGCGCCGGAGTCCCGCGCATGCTCGACGGCGCCCGCGACGAGCGCGTGCAGGATCCCCTGCTTCCGATGCCCCGGCTTCACCCGGAAGCACCACAGCGACCAGACATCGAGGTCGTCCACGTGCGGGATCAGGCGGTTGCGGGCGAAACTGGTCCCGGCCCTGGGATGCACGGCCGCCCAGCCGACCGGCTCGCCGTCGAGGTAGGCGAGCACTCCGGGCGGCGGATCCTGATCGCACAGCTCCCTGACCCGATTCGCGCGCGCCTCGCCGCGCAGCGAGACGTTCTCCTTGTTGCCGATGCGGTAGCTCAGGCAGAAGCAGACATTGGACGTCGGCTTCTTCGGACCGACGACGGCCGCGACGTCCTCGAACACGACCGCGGGGCGAACCTCGATGCTCATGCGGTTCAGTGTGGCACGCCACGACGCCGGATCGCCAGAGCGAATCACGCCCGCTGAGGCTCGGCCAGCGACGTGAAGGACGGGGCCTGCTCGCGCTGCGTGCGCCGCGCCGCCGGGTTCAGGTCCGAGCACCAGGCGGGGTAGAGTCGGAACCCGCGCTTACCCTGCTGCGAACCGGTCCGCGCGACGCCGAGTCGGACGAGGTCCGCAGAGGTGAAACGGAACACGCCGAAGCGCTCCCCGTCCTCGACGAAGACCAGGAGTCCGCGGATCCCGTCCGACGCCTGCAGCGGCCGAGTGCGCCCATCCTCGCCGCGCTCCCAGACTGCCGCGAAGGCGCCCGGTTTCGTCGGGGTGACCCGCGCCGTCCGCAGCCGCCACAGCCCGTCGGGCAGGCGGACGATGCCGGATTCGTAGTCGCTCCGCTGTTCCTCAGGCGACGGCCCGTCGCCGGGTCCGAGTGCGATGCCGACGCTGTTCGCATAACGACGGAATGCGGCGAAGCTCATCCGGAAAGCGTATCGGGGTCGGAACGGTCCCGGGGCGGCGCGTCGACGCCGCCACCGGACCCCCGCACGGCCCGGTACTCGGACCAGCGGATCCTGCGGCGCACCGCGGCGCCTCCCGCGAACCCGGCGGAGCGCAGACGCTCGTGCAGCGCGTCCGGCACGGCGTCGATGAACGCCTCGACGGCCGGGTGACGGTACAGTCCCCCGATGACCCAGCGCGCACCGCGCCGGCGTCCGCGTGCGCGCACCCGAATACGGGAGGGAGGGCCGTCGTGCACGATGAGCACCGCGGACAGCTCCGAGTACGGCAGTTCGCGGTCGCCAGGAGGCGCCCCGTCGTCGACCAGCCGCTGCGCCGGCCGACGCTCCGGGTCGCGGGTCGCGAGCGAGCCGACGCCGAAGACGAGTTCGACATCGCGAGCCGCGAGACTCAGGCGCACGAACGACACGAGCGAAAGGACCAGCCCGAGCGCGAGCGCGCCGGTCAGCAGCGCGCCGGCCGGTTCCATTCCGGCGAGCGCGGCAACAAGACCCGCCGCGACGCCGATCCCGGCCGCGGTCGACACGAACGCCGGACTCATCGCTGCGCGCAGGTCTGCACCGCGGAACCGGAGCACGATATCGTCGCCGTCGCGGCGCCATTGCGCGACCCGATGCGCGTCGTGCGAGTTCGCCGCAGGCCGGGGCGGCTCGGCATCGCGATGCTCGGGATCGCGATGCTCGGAAGAAACGGTCATGCTGGGCAGCCTAGCGGCGAGCGGGCTGCGAGTAGGACCGCTCCCGCGCCTCGATCGACCGCTCCGGGCCCTCACTCCCAGTGCGGCCGACTCCGGGCGAGGTTGACGACCATCACGATCAGGCTCGTGAGCACCCCGGATCCGAGCGCGACGAGCGTCGGCAACAGCATGATCCAGACGGGCAGAGGCAGCTCCATGGGTCCGTCGATCCTCCGGAACCACATGAACGTGAGGATGTAGCAGAGGATCGCAGCGCCGAAGAACCCGCTGAACACGTACAGGCCGCGCTTGAGGGCGATGTGAAGACGTGAGGTCGTCCTGTCGCCTGGCGCGCCTCCCCCGCCCTGCGGCATGTCCACCCGCCTCACCATGCCTGCAGCCTACTCGAGGCCCGCTCCCGGCACCGCTGACGATGCTCCCCGAGCCGGAGAGCCGCATCCGCGGCGGCTGCGGTGCAAACGGGCCGGCGGATTGGGAGCGTCGCTCAGGTCGACCTCGGGACAGAGCGCATGCGCTGGCACCTGGGGCAGAAGTGAGAGGACCGGCCGGCAAACGGAATCCGCGCGATCGCAGCGCCGCACCGATCGCACGGATCCCCCGTTCGCCCGTACGCGTGCAGCGAGTGCGCAAAATACCCCGCCTGCCCGTTCACGTTCACGTATTGCTCGTCGAAGCTCGTTCCGCCCTCCGCGAGAGCCTGCCCGAAGACGGCCCGCAGCGCCGTGAGCAACTCAGCGGCCTTCCGACGACTGAGCGACGAGCCGGGGCGCTCGGGATGCAGCCGCGCCCGCCACAGGGCTTCGTCGGCATAGATGTTGCCGACCCCGCTGATGAGCGTCTGATCCAGCAGCAGCTTCTTCACGCCGCTCGCACGGGAGGTGAGTGCGACGAGGAACGCACGATCGTCGAAGGCCGGATCGAGCGGGTCGCGCGCGATGTGCAGCGCCTGCGTCGGGATCGTCTCGTCGGGAACCGTCGGGTCGGCGACGAGCGCGTCGAGCGCGAGGGATCCGAACAGACGCTGGTCCGCGAAGTCGAGGCGCAGCTCGCCGTGGTCAGGATGTTCGATCCACAACCGGATCCGTACGTGACGGTCGTCCGCGGCCTCGTGCGAGCGCAGCAGCAACTGACCGCTCATGCCGAGGTGCGCGAGCAGCGCGTGCCGGGCCGGGCCGGTTCCGAAGCCTGGCCGAGCGGACCCCGGGCCGGAGGCGGAAGCGGCCGAAGCGGGAGCCGACTCCCCTTCCGCCACCGGGATCCACATGAACTTGCCCCGCCGCAGCGGCGCCGCGAGATGGAGGCCGGTGGCGCGCCGCTCGAAATCAGCTGCGCGCGCGACCGCGGCGCCACCCGAAAGCGTGACGCCGTGTCCGCCGAGCCCGTCATCGGCCGGCAGACCGTCGCTTCCGATCGGCAGGTGACGCTTCAGTGCGCGGGCGTCGCGCACCTCGACGGCGACGATCCGCGCACCGGTGACCGCTGGCGCGAGACCGGCGCGGACGACCTCGACCTCGGGCAGTTCAGGCACGCGCGTGGATCCTGCGACTCGCTCCGCTCGCGCAGGATGACGGGGAGAGAACCGCTCCGCTCGTGCAGGACGACGGGAGCCGCACAGCGAGGCCGCTCATGCGGAGCGTCTGCGCGACCGCTGGAGCCGCTCCACGGCGTCGCGCGCGGCCGCGAGCTCCGCGTTCTTCTTGCTCGTCCCGCTGCCGCGACCCGTGACCCCGTCGAGCGTGACGGTCGAGTCGTAGCGCCGGTCGTGGTCCGGGCCGGATCCCCGGGTCTCGTACGGGGGGTACGGAAGCCCGCGGCGCACGGCCTCCTGCTGCAGCGAGGTCTTCGGATCGAGCGTGACGGTGAAGCGATCCGGGTCGGCGAGCAGCGGCGCGATCAGGTCGAGCACGAACCTGCCCGCGACCTCGGGGCCCGCCGATAGGAAGACCGCGCCGATCAGTGCCTCGACGGTGTCGGCGAGGATCGATTCCTTGTCGCGACCGCCCGTCTGCTTCTCCCCTTTGCCGAGACGCAGCGACGGGCCGAGCCGCAGGCCGCGGGCGACCTCGGCGAGGGCGACCGTCGACACGAGCGCGGCACGGCGTTTTGCGAGCTCGCCCTCGGGCAGGTCGGGAAAGTCCCGGAAGAGCTTCACGGTGACGGCCTGGCCGAGGATCGAGTCGCCGAGGAACTCGAGACGCTCGTTGTGCGGCGCTCCCCCGTGCTCGTAGGCCCAGGACCGGTGGGTCAGCGCGAGCTGAAGCAGCTCGGGATCGATCGCGACGCCGAACGGATCGAGAAAGCCGCCGGGAGCGCCCTGCGGCGTTCCCGACGGCTGTTCCGATGACGCAGGCGATGCCGACGATGCAGCAGCGTGCGACACGGTCTTACGCGTCGGCGACCTTGCGACCCTTGTACTCGAGGAACAGGGGGGTGCCCTGCGAGTCCTCGACCACGCGGGCGCGGTGCGGGAGGCTGTAGACGGTCTTGCCGTTCTCGACGGTCTTGACCAGCTTGGGGGCCTCGGCCTTCCACGCCGAACGACGGTGACGGGTGTTCGAGCGCGACATCTTCCGCTTGGGAACAGCCATGATGTTCTCTACTTCCTACTTGCTTTCGGGCTCGGGAATCTCCCCCGAGCCAGGTCCTTCTTCAGCCTGGGCTTCGAGCGCACCGGCATGGAAACCGGCCAGCGCCGCCCAGCGCGGGTCGATTCCCGCGTCGAGCACCGCCGCAGCCTCGGCCTCGCGCAGCTCACCGGACTCGGGATCGAGTCCCGGGCAGTCCGGGCGACACACAGGCTGGAACGGCAGTGCAAGCACTACCGCGTCTCGGAGCGGGGGTTCAAGATCCACGTGATCACCGTGAACCCCGTACTCTTCGGCCTCCGTAGGAGTATACGCGAAAAGCTCCTGAAACTCGACTTGAAACGGCGTGGTGAAATCTTTCAGGCACCGACCGCACTCGGCGTGCATGCTCGTCGCCACCTCGACGGATGCGAGAATCCCCTCGTGGACCGACTCGAGCCTGACGTCGAGATCCATCCGCGTGCCGGCGGGCACCTCGGCGATGCCCTCGCCGAACTTCTCGGGTGCGACGACGCTGCGCGAGCGCTCGCGCATCTCGCCCGGTCGGTTCATGATGTCGCGGATGTTCTCCTCGAACACGCGCGAGGCCGTCGCCGCCATCAGGCGGGCCTCGTCTGGTCCAGGAACCGCGCGACGGCGCCCGGGACGTACGGGCTGACGTCGCCGCCGAGCGATGCGACCTGGCGCACCAGCGTGCTCGAGACGTGCGCGTGCATCGGGTCGGGCAGCATGAACACCGTCTCGACGTTCGCGAGGCTCCGGTTCATCAGCACCATCGGCGTCTCGTAGGCGACATCGATCTGCGACCGGATGCCCTTCACCAGCACCGATGCGCCGACCTCGGTGCAGTAGTCGACGAGCAGTCCGACCGACCACGACGCGACCTTGACGTTCGCGGGCATGTCGGGAGCCTCGTCGAGGGACTTCTGGATCAGGGCGACGCGCTCCGCGATCGGCAGCATCGCGTCCTTCCCCGGGTTGTGCACGACGAGCACGTGCACCTCATCGAAGACCCCGGCGGCGCGACGGATGACGTCGAGATGCCCCAGGGTCACCGGGTCGAACGAGCCTGGTACGACGGCGATCTTACTCATGGCCACTAGCCTACGGGGTCCGGCGGCTCGCGCCCTGCGACGCAGCCAGGAGTCGCCCGAGAAGTCGGCGGGTCACAGCCCGTGCTGCTTCGCGAAGATCACCGCGTGCACACGGTCCCGCAGCTGGAGCTTCGAGAGCACACGGCCGACATGGGTCTTGACCGTCGATTCCGACAGGAAGAGCGCGGCGCTAATCTCGGCGTTGTTGCTTCCCTCCGAGATGAGCCTGAGCACATCGAGTTCGCGCTCCGTCAGCACCTCGAGCTCGGGATCGAGCGCGTCTGAGCCGCCCTCTGCGCCCCCGGAGCCGTCCCCTCCCATGGTGAGGCCGCCCTCCATGCCCCGCAGCTGCTCGAGCATCCGCCGAGTCACGCTGGGCGCCATCGCGGCGTCGCCCGAGGCGACGCGACGGATCGCATCGACGAGCTCCGTCGGCCTGGCGTCCTTGAGCAGGAACCCGCTGGCGCCCGCCTGGATCGCCCCGGTCGCGTACTCGTCGAGGTCGAAGGTCGTCAGCACGAGGACGCGCGTCTCGGGATACCGCTCGACGATCGCGGCGGTCGCGTCGATGCCGTTCATGCCGGGCATGCGCACGTCCATAAGCACGACGTCGCAACCGCCTCCGGCGGCGGCGAGCCGATCGAGCGCGTCGAGGGCGTCCTGGCCGTCCGACGCCTCGGCGACGACCGCGATCTCGGGTTCGCCGAGCAGCACCAGCGAGAATCCGGTGCGGATCAGCTCCTGGTCATCGACGAGCATCACTCGGATGGGGGCATCGGTCATGGGGTCTCCTTCTGCGTGTGTGCTGCGCGCACCGTACGGTCCGGTGCGCCGTACGGGGATGCCGCCGAGGGCGGCGCCGATGCGGGGCGCGCTCCCCCGCTCGCGTCGGCGTCGACGGGCAGGTAGGCCGCAAGTCGCCAGCCTGGACCCTCGTCACGGGGTCGGGGGCCGGACTCGATCCGTCCCCCGAACACGCGTACGCGCTCGGCGAGACCGGCGAGGCCGCGCCCCGAGCCGATCCCGCTCGTCGGCCCGTTCGTGCCCGGGGCTCGGCCGCGATCCACGATCTCGATCTCGACGCCGCTCCCGCTGACGCAGAGGCGCACGTCGGCGTGCGCGCCGACCCCGGCGTAGCGGAGCACGTTCGTGAGCCCCTCCTGCACCACGCGGTAGACGGCGAGTTCCTGCCCCCGGTCGCCGGATGCCGTGCCCGACACCTCGAGACCGACCGAGATGCCCGCGTCCTCGAAGCTCCGCACGAGCTGCGGCAGCTGCTCGAGCCCCGGCTGCGGGACGAGGTCGGCCGCCTGCTCGTCGTCGTGCAGCGCGCCGAGCAGGCGGCGCATCTCGGCCAGGGCGGTGCGCCCGGTCTCGGCGCTCCGTCGCATGGCGTCGGCCGCGGCCTCCGGCGCGGCGGTCGCCGCCCGGGACGCGCCCTCGGAGAGCGCGATCATCACCGAGACCGAATGCGCGACGATGTCGTGCATCTCGCGCGCGATCCGGGACCGCTCCTCGGCGACCGCGAGCTGCGCGAGCTGGTCGCGCTCGCGCACGAGCTGATGCGCACGGTCGATCACGGCCTCGATGTACCGTCGCCGATTCCCAAGGTTGATGCCCAGCATCACCACCGCGAGATACCAGAGCGCCGAGATGATGCTCACGGCGATCAGTTCGCCCGTGCTCCGGGCGCCCGTGCCCGCATCGGCGACGAGCACCGAGCCGGCACCGGAGCCGAGCGCCGATCCATCGGTCCTGAACTCCCAGAGATACTGGAGCAAGGTGCCGACCAGCGCGATCGCGTACCCGGCCCAGCCGGCAGCGACGCTGCGGTAGACCGGCACGGCGTAGAGCATGAAGAGCAGCGCGACGCCGTTCGCCGCGCCGGTGACGCCCTGCGGCCCGAAGAGCGCGAGGGTGACGACGATGAGGCCGGCGAGCGGGAACCGCCTGCGGAAGAGGAGCGCAGCCGCGACCACGAGCGTCCGCAGCAACGCGATCGGCCACCACGGCCACTCGAGGAAACCGGGAACCGCGAACCAGTCGCCGAGGCTGCCGGAGCCCGGGCTCTGTGCCGCGCCGATGAAGTCGATCCCGAGCCCCATGCACGTGCCGATGCCGTACCAGACGACGATGAACACGTCGACGGCCCGGGGGTGCGCAGCGAGCGCCCGCCGGAAGACCCCCGGGGGCCTCGGCAGGCGGGCCTCGGCCTCGCTCGTCTGCATGGTCACTCTCTCACCCTACTTCCCGCGCAGGCGGGCCGGAGACGGCTACTTGGCGTCTCGGCGGGCGAACGCGACCGCCGCGGGAGCCAGCGCGACGGCCGCCCAGGCGACCATCGCAGCGAGCGCCGCCCAGAAGCCGGGCCCGGCACCGGGAGCGGCCTCGACGATCCCGGCTCCCAGCGTGCTGCCGAGCGCGACCGGAATGTACGCGCTGGCCGTCGTCACCCACTCCCACCCGGTCATCATGAGCATCTGGAAGACGATCGGGAGCACGAAGACAGCGCCGATGGCCACCGAGATCCCGCCCGCCGTCGACCGCAGCAGCGCCGCGACGCCGAACGCGAAGAGCGCGACGAGCACCAGGTAGGCGATCGTGCCGAGCACGCCCGAGACCACGGGAAGCGACGCGAGCTGCGCGGCGGACGCGGGTTCGAAGGCGACGGCGAACGCGAGACCCCCCGCGACGATGACGAGGGCGGCGACGACCGAGACGGCGCTCAGGACGAGCGCCTTCGCGAGCAGCACGGGCGTCCTCCGCGGCACCGCGGCGAGCGTCGAGAGGATCATGCCGCTCGAGTACTCGCTCGCGATCGCGAAGACGCCGAGCACGCCGAACACGAGCGCGAGGAACTGCGCGCCGAACGTCGAGAGCGTCAGGAGGTATCCCTGCGCGGCGGCGGCGTCGTTCGGGTCGAAGGCCGGCCCCTCGACGGTGCGATGCATGACGAACGCGATGAGTCCGCTCATCGCGAGTCCGATGGCGACCGTGGCGATCAGGGTGATCCGAACGCTGCGCAGCGAGCTGAGCTTGATGCGCTCCGAACGCAGGATCCCGGCGAAGCTCAGATGCGGGGCGGCGCTTCGGTTCGCCGCGGTGCGCGGCGCGGCGACCGATCCCTGCGGTGTCGGCGCCTCGGGCGCGTGGCTGGCATCGATGACGATCGAGGTGGTCATGGGGTTCTCCTGGAGTGGGGGTCGAAGGTCTCGCGCATGGTGCGATCCGGACATCGGTCGGAGTCCGCTACGCGGCGGCGTACTCGACCTGGTCGCGGGTCAGCTTGAGGTAGGCGTCCTCGAGGCTGCCCGTCGCGGTCGTGAGCTCGTGCAGCACGATCCCGTGGCGGGCCGCGACGGCTCCGACCTCGGCAGCTGCGATGCCCACTGCGGCGTACCCGTGCTCGCCGGCGGGCTCGAGCGAGAGGCCGACGCGGCGCTCGGCGAGCAGCGCGGACGCGAGCCGCGCCGCATCGGGGCTGCGCACGATCACTCGGTCCCCGCCGCCCGAGATGAACTCCGCGATCGGTGCGTCGGCGACGACGCGGCCGCGGCCGAGCACGATCACATGGTCCGCGGTCTGCGCCATCTCGCTCATGAGGTGGCTCGACAGGAGCACGGTGCGCCCCTCGCTCGCGAGGTGCCGCAGCAGCTGCCTGACCCACAGGACCCCGTCGGGATCCAGGCCGTTCACGGGTTCATCGAGGATCAGCACCCGCGGATCGCCGAGCAGCGCCGCGGCGATCCCGAGGCGCTGGCCCATGCCGAGCGAGAATCCGCCGACGCGCTTGTTCGCGACCTCGGACAGTCCCGTCTGCTCGAGCACCGCGTCGACCCGGAGGTCGGAGATCCCGTGGGTCGCCGCGAGTGCGCGCAGGTGGCTCCTCGCGCTCCGACCGGGGTGCACGCCCTTCGCGTCGAGCAGGGCGCCGACCTCGTGGAGGGGCGCCTCCAGGTCGCTGTACCGGCGCCGGTTCACCGTGACGGTTCCCGCGGTCGGCCGGTCGAGGCCGACCATCAGGCGCATGCTCGTCGACTTCCCCGCGCCGTTCGGCCCGAGGAACCCGGTCACACGACCGGGCTCGATGGTGAAGTCGACGGTGTCGACGGCGGTCTTGGCGCCGTAGCGCTTGGTCAGGCCCCGTGCCTCGATCATGATGTGTCCTCCGCGGTCCGCGTCCTGCGCTGAGTCGCAGGCGATGATTCCACCGTAGGGATCGCGTCCGGGGCGCGGATCGGTCGGAGGTCTCGGGCGCGTGGTACCGGGGTACCGACTCGGAGGCGGCCGGCGGCGGCCTCAGGACTTCGCGAGGTTCTCGAGCCGCTCGGCCTCGGCGGCGCTCGCGATCAGCCGGGCGAGGCCGGGCGACCGCTCGAGCTCCGGATCGCTCGCGAGCAGCTCAGCAGCGACCTCCCGCGCGTGCGCGATCAGCTCCCCGTGCAGCGCGACGCGCAGCAGGCGGAGGGTGGACCGTCCCCCGGACTGGGCCGTTCCGAGGATGTCGCCTTCGCGCCGCAGTTCGAGGTCGACCTCGGCCAGTGCGAACCCGTCGGAGGTCGCGGCTACCGCCTCGATGCGTTCCCGCGCGACGGTGCCCTGCGCCGCGGTGGTCATCAGCAGGCAGAGCCCCGGATGCTCGCCTCGACCGACGCGGCCGCGGAGCTGGTGCAGCTGGGAGATGCCGAATCGATCGGCATCGCGCACGATCATGATGCCGGCGTTCGGTACGTTCACCCCGACCTCGATGACCGTCGTGGCCACGAGCACGTCGAGCGACCCGTCGGCGAACGCTCCCATCACGGCGTTCTTCTCCTCGGACGGCATCCCGCCGTGGAGCCCCGCGATCCGCGCCGACCCGAGCTCGGGACGCCGGCTCAGCTCCGCGACGGTCTCGGCCACGTTCGCGAGCGGTCGCGCGGAGCGGTCGCCGTCGGCGTCGCCCCCCTCCGTTCCGGGATCAGGGGCCTCGAGGTCGCCGTCCTCCGGTTCCCCTGGCGCGATGGCCGGGCAGACCACGTAGATCTGCCTGCCTTTCGCGATGTCCTCGCCCGACCGTGTCCAGACGCGGGCCGCTCGATTCGGCATCTCGAGCTCCGGGACGACGAAGGTCTCGATGCCCTGACGCCCGGGAGGAAGTTCGCGGATCGTGGTGACTTCGAGGTCGCCGAACGCCGTGAGCGCGACCGTGCGCGGGATCGGGGTCGCGGTCATCGCGAGCACGTGCGGCTGCGCGCCCTTGCGACGCAGCGCCTCGCGCTGGTCCACGCCGAACCGATGCTGCTCGTCGACCACGATGAGTCCCAGGTCGACGAAGGTGACGCCGTCGCCGATGAGCGCATGGGTGCCCACGGCGATGCGCGATGCGCCCGACGCGAGCGAGAGGAGCGCGCGCTTGCGCTCCGAGGCGGGCATGCGGCCGGTCAGCAGCACCGGGTTCATCTCGGCGGCGAGGTCGGGCCCGAGCGCATCCACGAACGAGCGGTAGTGCTGCGAGGCGAGCACCTCGGTCGGCGCGAGCAGCGCGCTCTGGCCGCCGCTCCCCGCCACCTGGAGCATCGCCCGCAGCGCCACGAGCGTCTTACCCGATCCGACCTCGCCCTGCAGCAGCCGGTGCATGGGGTGGGGTGCCGCGAGTTCGCGCGAGATAGTCTCCCCCGCCCGCCGCTGGTCGCCGGTCAACTCGAACGGCAGCGCGGCGTCGAATCGCGCGAGGGGACCATCGCCGATCGGTCGCGGCGTGCTCTCCTCGAGGCCCGTGCGCCTGCGCCGGTCGAGCAGGGCGAGTTGCAGCTCGAATGCCTCGCGGAACCGCATGCTGGCCTGCGCTCCGTGCCAGTCGGCGGCGCGCTCGGGGCGGTGGATCAACTCGAGCGCCGGTCCGAGCGCCATCACCCCCTCGGCCGACCTGATCTCGGGCGGGAGCGGGTCGTCGATCGGCCCGAGCGCATCGAGCGCCACGCCCACGGCTGTCTCGATCGCCCAGCTCGGCACCTGCGCGGTCGCCGGATAGATCGGGATCGGACGCTCCGAGAACGCCAGCGCTGCGGCCTGGTTGAGCTCCATCGAATGCGCGAGCGAGATCTCGGCGGCGGGCTCCGTCGCGTCCGCCCCCTCGACCGCGGACCGCGTGCGGCCGTCGGCGCCGAACAGCTGGTAATCGGGGTGCTGCAGCTGCAGCTGCCCACGGTACTCCTTGACCTTGCCCGCGAAAATGCCCTGCTTGCCGGCGTGCAGCTCGCGCGCGCGCCACTGCTGATTGAAGAACGTGAGCTGCAGCGTGCCGATCCCATCGGTCACGCGGACTTCGAGGAGGCTGCCGTTGCGCCGCTGCATCCGGCGTTCGCGCACGTCGATCACCTGCGCGACGACCGAGACGTGCTCGCCGATCGGCAGGCTGTCGAGCGGGGTGAGCTCGCCGCGGTTCGAGTACCTGCGGGGGAAGTGCCGGAGCAGATCGTGCACGGTCTCCATGCCGAACGCCCGGTCGAGCGCTTTCGCGGTCTTGTCCCCGACGACGCCGACGAGTCGGCTGTCGAGTCCCGCTGCGATCATGACTCCAGCGTAGCGGTGACCCACGACGTCGGGATTCGGAGCGGCCGGTGCGGCGCGCTACGCTCGATCCATGACCAGGATCATCTCGGGCCGAGCGGGATCGTTGCGACTCGACGTCCCGAAGAGCGGCACCCGTCCGACGAGCGACCGCGTGCGCGAGGCGATCTTCTCGACACTCGAGTCCTGGGGGTTCGTCGACGGGGTCTCCGTGCTCGACCTCTACGCCGGTTCGGGCGCGCTGGGCCTCGAGGCCGCGAGTCGCGGGGCCGCGCGGGTGGTGCTCGTCGAGAAGCACGCTCCCGCCGCCCAGGTGGCGTCGGCGAACGCGCGCACCGTGCTCGGCGCGTTCCGCGGCGGCGACGCCCCCCGGATCGACGTGGTCAGGCAGTCCGTGCAGACCTTTCTCGACGCCCAGACCGCGAATCCCGTCTGGGACGTCGCGCTGCTCGATCCCCCCTACGACCTCTCCGAGGAGGAGCTCAGCGGCAACCTGGCCGCGCTCGTGCCGCTCCTCGCTCCCGACGCCGCCGTGCTCGTCGAGCGCAGCACGCGCACGCCGGAGCCGCGCTGGCCCGAAGGGCTCGCCCCGATCCGCGAGAAACGGTACGGAGAGACGGCGCTCTGGTGGGCCGAACTCGGCTGAGCACCGCCGCACACGACCAACGGGCCCGGGATCGTATCGATCCCGGGCCCGTTGGTCGTGCGGTCGGCGTCAGCGCGGCAGCAGCGTGTACTTCGACGAGAGGAACTCGTGGATCCCCTCGAAGCCGCCCTCGCGGCCGATGCCCGACTGCTTCACACCGCCGAACGGTGCGGCCGCGTTCGACACGAGGCCCGTGTTCAGGCCCATCATGCCGGTCTCGAGCTTCTCGATCATGCGGTGCCCGCGACCGATGTTCTCGGTGAAGACGTAGCTGATCAGACCGTACTCGGTGTTGTTGGCGATCTCCACGGCCTCGGCCTCGGTCGAGAAGCGGATGATGCCGAGCAGCGGTCCGAAGATCTCCTCGCGCATGATCGCCGCCTGCGGGCTCACGTGGTCGATGACGGTCGGCTGGAAGAAGTTGCCCGGGCCGTCGACGATCTCGCCGCCGGTCACGATGGTGCCGCCGGTCTCCACCGCGTCGGCGACGAGGCGCGCGGTGTTGGCGACCGCCTTCTCCTCGACGAGCGCCCCGATATCGTTTCCTTCCTCGGCGCCGCGGCCGATGGTCATCGCCGAGACCCGCTCGCCGACGCGGCGCGCGAACTCGTCGGCGACCGACTCGTGCACGATGATGCGGTTCGCCGCCGTGCAGGCCTGGCCGATGTTGCGGAACTTCGCGAGCATCGCGCCCTCGACGGCCTTGTCCAGATCGGCGTCCTCGAACACGATGAACGGCGCATTGCCGCCCAGCTCCATCGAGGTGCGCAGCACGTTCTGCGCTGCGGCTTCGAGCAGCTTCACGCCCACCGGGGTCGAGCCGGTGAACGAGAGCTTGCGCAGGCGCGGGTCCGACAGCAGCGCGCTCGACTGCGCGCTCGACTTCGACGTGGCGACGACGTTCACGACGCCTGCGGGCAGGCCCGCCTCCTCGAGCAGCTGCGCGAAGAAGATGGTCGTGAGCGGGGTGAGCGCGGCGGGCTTGATGACGACCGTGCAACCGGCCGCAAGCGCGGGAGCGATCTTGCGGGTCGCCATCGCGAGCGGGAAGTTCCACGGCGTGATGAAGTAGCAGGGGCCAACCGGCATCTGCGAGACGATCATCGTGCCGGTGCCCTCGGGGTTCTGGCGGTAGTCGCCCGGAACCCGAACGGCTTCCTCCGAGAACCAGCGGAGGAACTCGCCGCCGTAGTTGACCTCGCCGCGAGCCTCGGCGATGGGCTTGCCCATCTCCATGCTCATGAGGAGCGCAAACTCCTCCTTGCGCTCCATGAGCAGGTCGAAGGTGCGGCGCAGGATGTTCGAGCGCTCGCGGCTGGACGTCGCGGCCCAGCTCTCCTGCGCGGCGACTGCCGCATCGAGTGCGCGGACGGCGTCCTCGACCGTGGCGTCGGCGATCGACTTGATGACCTCGCCCGTGGCGGGGTCGTGCACGTCGAGCGTCGCTCCGGAGGTCGACGGCTCCCAGGTGCCGCCGATTCCGAGACCGGACTGGACCCGGTCGAGCAGCTCCTGCTCGTTGGGCTTCAAAGCCATGTGCGATGTCCTTTCGGTATGCCTGGTCGTGCCGCGACCGTTCGCGGCACGACCAGGATAGAGATGGATCCTGCGATCGCTCGCAGGGAGACGCCTCGCGTCAGTTGGCGGCCAGCGCGTCGGCGACGATCTGCAGGCCCTCGCGCAGCAGCTCGTCCGAGATCGACAGCGGCGGGAGGAAGCGGACGACGTTGCCGTAGGTGCCGCAGGTCAGCAGGATGACGCCCTGCTCGCCCGCGTGCTTGGCGATGGCGCTGGTGAGGGCCGCGGCGGGCTGCTTCGAGCCGGCCTCGACGAACTCGACGGCCTTCATGGCACCGCGTCCGCGGATGTCGCCGATACGGGCGTCGGTCTTCGCCAGCTCGCCGAAGAACTCGTCGATGATCGCGCCGATCTCGCGTGCGCGCTCGGCGAGGTTCTCGCGCTCGTAGGTGTCGATGGTCGCAAGCGCCGCGGCGCAGGCGATCGGGCTTCCGGCGTAGGTGCCGCCCAGGCCGCCGGCGTGAGCCGAATCCATGATCTCGGCGCGGCCGGTCACGGCCGACAGCGGCAGGCCGCCGGCGATGCCCTTCGCGGTGGTGACCATGTCGGGCACGACGCCCTCGTGGTTCGCGGCGAACAGATCGCCCGTGCGCGCGAAGCCGGTCTGCACCTCGTCGAGGATGAAGACGACGCCGTTGGCGGTCGCCCACTCCTGCAGCGCGGGGAGGAAGCCCTCGGCCGGGGCGATGAAGCCGCCCTCGCCCTGGATGGGCTCGATGATGATCGCCGCGAGGTTGGCCGCGCCGACCTGCTTCTCGATCTGGGTCAGCGCCACCTGCGCCGCCTCTGCGCCCGACAGGCCGTCGCGGAACGGGTACGACGTCGGCACGCGGTAGACCTCGGGGGCGAAGGGGCCGAAGCCGTCCTTGTAGGGCATATTCTTGGCGGTCATGCCCATGGTGAGGTTCGTGCGGCCGTGGTACGCGTGATCGAAGACGACGACGGCGTTCTTCTTGGTGAAGTGGCGTGCGATCTTGATCGCGTTCTCGACCGCCTCTGCGCCCGAGTTGAAGAGCGCCGAGCGCTTCTCGTGATCGCCCGGGGTCAGCTCATTGAGCTTCTCGGCGACTGCGACGTAGCCCTCGTAGGGGGTGACGGTGAAGCAGGTATGGGTGAACTGCTGCACCTGCTCGGTGACGGCCGCGACGACCGCGGGGGCCGCGTTGCCGACGCCCGTGACCGCGATGCCCGAGCCGAGGTCGATGAGCGAGTTGCCGTCGACGTCGACCATCACGCCGCCGCCGGCCGCGACGATCGAGACGGGGAGCGCGACGCCGACGCCCGCTGCGACCGCCGAGTTCTTGCGGGCGAGCAGCTCCTGCGACTTCGGGCCGGGGATGCTGGTGACGAGCTTGCGCTCCTGCGGAAGCGAGGGGCCGCCGATGACATCGACCATGGGTGTTCTCCTTAGGGTGGTTCTCGTGGCGAATCCGCCCTCCCCCAGGGCATGCGCGGATTCGTGATTCCGGATCAGCCTAGCCCTTGGCGCGACTTCCCGGTCGTGCCAGAGTGATGCAAAATAGAAACATCTTTCGACACGTTGGCAGATTGGATTCGGAGCCCCATCATGGCAGTACCTCCCGACCTCCTGCAGGCGGCGCCCTCTCCCGCGATCGAGCTCGGACAGCTCCTCCACGAGTACCAGCTCGGGCTCGTGCTCATCGCCGGTGCGGACGACGGCACACCCGCTCGCTCCGTGCGCTGGGTGCACGTGAGCGAGCTGGAGGACCCCGCACCGTTCCTCACCCCGCGGACGGTGCTGCTCACGACCGGCGCGCGATTCGAGGCGCTGCGCCGCCAGGCGGACGCCGATGCGTACGTGGGCCGACTCGTCGACGCGGGCGCCGCCGCCCTCGGCGTGGGCGTCGGCCTGCACTGGGACCGAGTGCCCGCCCCGATCGTCTCGGCCTGCGACCGCCTCGGCCTGCCGCTCTTCCGCGTGCCGTACGACACGCCGTTCATCGCGATCGTGCAGACCTCGGTGCGGCTGATCAACGCTCGGATCCGCGACCGCGACGTGTGGGCGCTCGAGTCGCAGCGCGCCGTCACGAACGCCTCGCTGCACCAGGACGGCCTGGGGTCCGCGGTGCGGGAGGCCGCGAGCCGGCTCGGCCGCTGGGTCTGCATCACCGATCGCACCGGCAGAATCATCGAGCTCGCGCCGCAGGGCGAACGGCTCGCCGCTCAGGGCGAGTGGATCCGGCGCGAGGCCAGGAGGCTCGTCGAGCGCGGCGTGAGCGCGGGCCGCATCGGTTCCGGCTCGGGCCCCGGCGTCCAGATGCAGGTGCTCGGGCGGCAGGGTCAGGTGCTCGGCGTGCTCGTCTCCGAGGACAGCGGCGCCCCGGATACCGCCGAGCGAACGCTCCTCGGACTCGTCGCTGCGCTCGCCACGCTCCAGCTCGAGCACCGGAGCGGGATCGACGCGGCCCAGGCGACGCTCCGGGAGGCGATCGTCCATCTGCTGCTCGCCGACAACTTCCCGCTCGCGGAGAAGCTCGCATCGGGCACGCTCGCGCGGATCCCGCAGGGATCCGTCGTCGTCGTGCGATACGACGGGTCGGCCGTGCGCGACGCATCGTTCAACGAGGATCTGCACTCGCTCGACGCGGGGAGCCCCGGGCTCCTCGGCTCCGCGCTCGACGGGGGCCCGCTCATCATCGCGGAGGCGCGCTACCTGCCTGCGATCCGCCGCCTGCTGCTCGCCCACGGCGTGCCGTCCGGCGTCTCGGACCGGGGCACGCTGCACGCCCTCGGCGAACTCGTCGGGCAGGCCGATCGCGCGCTCGAGTACGCCGTCGCGAGCGGGTCGGCCGCGCCGATCGACTACCTCCCCGCGCTGCACTCCGGCGTGCTCCACCTGCTCAACGGGCACCCCGAGGCCCACCAGCGCGCCGCAGGACTGCTCGCGCCGCTCAGGCACCACGACGCCCGCCACGACGATCGGATCGAGGAGAGCCTGACCACGTGGCTCGCGCACCACGGGCAGACGAGCCCCGCCGCGACCGAGCTCGGAATCCACAGGCACACGCTCAAGGCTCGGGTGCAGACCGCCGCGAATCTGCTTCAGGTCGACCTCGACTCCCCCGACGTCCGGGCCGAACTCTGGGCCGCGCTCCGGCTGGCGGGTCCCGACGACGCCTAGCGTGGATCCGAATCGCTGCGGCTCAACTCAACGCAGACCGGGCAGGCGCACCGTGTACGGATCCCACCCGCGCGGCGCGCAGACGTCGCCGTCGAGCCGCAGACCCGGCGCTTCCCCCGCTTCAGGAGCGCGCATGGTACCGATCGTCCGGAAGCCCTCGGGAGGCGCGGCAGATGCGGGGAACGTCGCGAGGAGCCCGTGGTCCTCGCCTCCGGCGAGCATCGCCGAGAGCGGCACCCGTTCGCCGCCCTGCTCGCCGAACGCCGCCGCGAGCAGCGCCCCGTCGAGGTCGAGCACCGCCGCACTCGCCCGCGCGAGCCGATCGGCGTCGATCGAGAGGGAGTCCGAGACATCCATCATCGCGCTGGCGCCCGCCCCCGCCGCGATCGCGCCGAGGCGGATCGGGGGGTTCGGGGCCAATTGCGCCCGCAGCGCGGCCGGGTGCCCGTCGCGCAGCGCCTGCACCCCGTCGCCGCGCGCCGTACCGTCGGCGTCGGCCGACGCTGCGAAGAGGAGCCCCAGGCCGATCCCGGCGAGCCCGAGGTCGCCCGCGTACGCCACGACGTCCCCGGGACGCGCGCCCGCGCGCAGCACCGGCTCGCGGCCGTCGAGCGCGCCGATGGCCGTCACCGACGCCATCACGACCGGGGCGGTGCCGAGATCTCCGCCCACGACCCCGCACCCCGGCGCCAGGGCCCGGCAGGCTGCGTCGATCCCCGCAGCGATCCGCTCGAGCAGCGCGACCGGGGTATCCCGCGGCACGGCGAAGGCGACCGTCAGTGCGACCGGCCTGGCGCCCATCGCAGCGACGTCGGAGAGATTGGTCGCGGCGAGCTTCCAGCCGAGGTCGAATCCGTCATGCCAGGCACGGCGGAAATCGGGGCCCTCGACCATCGTGTCGGTCGTCACGACCGTATCGCCGCTCGCTCGCAGCACGGCGCAATCGTCTCCCGGACCGACGATCGCGGCATCCGCGGCACCGAAGGCCGCGAGCACCCGTCGCAGCACGCCGGCCTCCCCCAGCTCGCCGACGGTCGGTCCTCCGGTCGTCGGCATCTCACCCGAGGCGTTCTCCATCACGTGACCAAGCTAGCACCGGTGGATCCTGCGACTCGCTCCGCTCGCGCAGGATGACGAGAGGCGCCCACCCCGCGCTCGCACAGAATGACGAGAGGCCCTCGCTCCACGCTCGCGCAGGTCGACGGGCTGGTCGAGCGCCCGGCTCCCCATCAGGACTCGGCACTAGGCTGGTCGGGTGAACAAGCGCGGCACCAGGATCCTCACCATCACCGCAGTCATCGCCGCGGCGGTCTCGACGCTCACCGCCTGCGCGGGCGACGTGCCCATGCGGGCGGCCGAGAACGCGAACGATCCGGCGTGCGCCGACGTGATCGTGCGCCTGCCCGAGACCGTCGGCGGCATGGAGCGCCGCACCACGAACGCGCAGTCGACCGGCGCGTGGGGCGAGCACGCCGGCGTGCAGCTCGTCTGCGGCATCGAGCCGAGCGGGCCGACGACCGATGCGTGCATCAACGTGAACGGGGTCGACTGGATCCGGGACGACTCGGCAGCGCCGATCTTCCGGTTCGAGGCCTACGGCAGGAACCCGGGCCTCGCCGTCTACATCGACTCGGAGCAGTCGAGCGGCACCGACGCGATCATCGACCTCAGCAGCGTCGCGCAGCAGCTCCCGCAGGAGCGCAAGTGCACGTCCGTCGACGACACGCTCGACGTGCAGAAGCCGTCCGAGTAGGAGGCGGGTGCTGGGCGTCGGGGGGCATCCCGCCGGCCCCGGTCCGGTCAGTACGCCGGCCGCTTTTCGATCGCGAGCTCGACGAGCTCGGTGATCAGATCGGAGTAGCTCAGGCCGGATTCCTCCCAGAGCCGCGGGTACATCGAGATCGGGGTGAACCCCGGGAGCGTATTGATCTCGTTGAGCACGGGGCCGTCGGCGGTGAGGAAGAAGTCGATGCGTGAGAGCCCGGCGCACTGGGCCACCTCGAAAGAGCGGACCGCGGCGTCGCGGATCGCCGCGAACTCGGCGTCGGTGACCTTCGCCGGCAGCTCGAGGTCGACGCCGGACGCCCCGAGGTACTTCGCCTCGAAGTCGTAGAACGCACGGCCAGAGAACACGATCTCGCCGATGACCGAGCTCGTGCGAGGGGCGGCTCCCCCGCGCCCCTCAAGTACAGCAATCTCGACCTCGCGGCCCTCGACACCCGATTCGACCAGCACGGTCCGGTCCTCGGCGAACGCGACGTCGAGCGCCGCGGGGATCTCGGCGGCGCTCTCGACGCGGCTCACGCCGACGCTCGAGCCGGCTCGCGCCGGCTTCACGAAGAGCGGGTACTCCAACCCCTCATCGAGGCGCTCGACGAGGTACGGGTCGCGCTCGACCTGCTGCTGGGTGATCGTCTTCCACGGGGCGACCGCGATCCCCGCGTCGGCGAGCATCGTCTTCACGGCGTGCTTGTCCATGCACAGCGCCGACCCGAGCACGCCGCTGCCGACGTAGGGCAGGTCGACGAGGTCGAGCATGCCCTGCACCGTGCCGTCCTCGCCATAGGGGCCGTGGAGCATCGGCAGCACGGCCGCGGCGCTGCCGAGCGAGCGCAGCGCGCCGTGCTGGTCGATGACCGTCAGCGCGCGCGTCTCGGTCGACGCCGGCCACAGGACTCGCGTCCCGTTGTCGCGCACCTCGGGCAGCGCGCCCGATTCGAGGCGGTAGCCGGCGAGATCCTCCTCGGACATGAGCACCGTGGCGCCCTGCTTCGTGATTCCCACGAGGATCACCTCGAATCGGGTCCGGTCGATCGCGTGGAGCACTCCGGCAGCCGTGACGCAGCTGATGCCGTGCTCGCTCGAGCGGCCGCCGAAGAGGATCACGACGGTGCGTTTGGCGCCGGCGCCGGATCCGTCTGCGGGCGTCTGGTTCGTGAGGTCGTTCACGCTGGGTTCCCCTTCATGCGGTTCAGGAAGCGTTTGAATCGTCCGGGGGCGTCCCCGCCGAGCGCGAGCTCCGGCTGCGGCACATCGTCCTCCGTGGCGAGGTGCGGTCCGAGGTTCTTCGGAGCCATCCGCCCGCTCAGCACCATCTGCACCTGCTCGACGATGGGCATCACGATGCCGCGCTCGCGCGCGAGATCGAGCACGGGCGGTACCGAGGTGATGCCCTCGGCGACCTGCTGCATCTGCTCGCGCGTCTCCTCCTGCGAGTAGCCCTGCCCGATCAGCCGACCGGCCGTGTTGTTGCGCGAGAGGGGCGACTGGCAGGTCGCGATCAGATCGCCGAGCCCCGCGAGACCCGAGAGCGTTGCGGGGTCTGCGCCAGATGCGACCGCGAACTCCGTCATCTCGGCGAGGCCGCGGGTGATGATGGCGGCCTTCGTGTTCTCGCCGTATCCCACGCCGTCGACGATGCCGATGGCGAGGGCGATCAGATTCTTGAGCACGCCGCCGAGCTCGGTGCCGACCACGTCGGTGCTGACGTAGGTGCGGAAGTAGGGCGCCGATGCGGCGGTCGCGATCTCCTGGGCCACGCCCATGTCGACGCAGGACGCCACGGCCCCGGTGGGCTGCTCCTTGGCGATCTCGAGCGCGATGTTCGGTCCCGAAACCGCGGCGATGCGCTCCGGCTCGAGATCCAGCGTGTCGGCGATCACCTCCGACATCCGCATGGTCGTGCTCTTCTCGACGCCCTTCACGAGGCTCACCAGCACGCTGCGGCGGTCGAGGTAGGGCTCGAGGTCGAGCAGGTTCTGGCGCAGCGTCTGGCTCGGCACCGCGAGGAAGACGAGCCGGGCGCCCGCGAGTGCGGAGGACAGATCGCTCGTGGCCTGCAGCGACTTCGGCAGGTTGATGCCGGGCAGGTACTGGCTGTTGCGCTTCGCCACCTGGATCTCGTGCGAGATCTCGGGACGCCGCGCCCAGATGGTCACGTCGCAACCGGCGTCGCAGAGCACCTTGGCGAAGGTCGTGCCCCAGCTGCCCGACCCGATGACGGCGACCTTGCGGCCGCGGTTGCGGGCGCCGCGCACGGACACGACGGGAACGGGCCGCGTGCTCAAAAGCGCCCCGTTTCGCTCTGCTGGTGCTGGGAAGGATCCCAGCGTTCGGCGGGCGGCGTCTCGTCGCGCAGCTCCGCGAGCAGGTCCGTGATGGCGGTCATGAGCAGGTCGGTCGCCTCGCTGACGGTCTTCTGGTCGATGCTCCGGTCGGCGAACCGGCTGAGGTCGAGCGGCTTGCCCACCGAGATCTCGATGGTCTTGCGCGGGAACGGGTGAATCCGCTTGCCGTAGCGCGGCATGAGCCGCTGCGTCCCCCAGTGGGCGACGGGGATCAGCGGGATCCCCGACACGAGCGCCAGTCGCACCGCGCCGCTCTTGCCGCGCATGGGCCACAGGTCGGGGTCGCGGGTGAGCGTGCCCTCCGGGTAGACGATCACCGCGGACTCGCGCTCGATGAGCTGGTTCGCGGCGCCCATCGGGTTGCGCTTGCCGTCCCCCGAGCGCACGGCGCCATCGCGCTCCACGGGGATCTGGCCTGATGCGCTCAGCAGCCGCCCGAGCACGGGGACCTTGAACAGGCTCGCCTTCGCCATGAACCGGGGCAGCCGGCCCAGGTGCCACACCGCGGCGCCCATCGCGATGGGGTCGATCTCGCTGTAGTGATTCGGCGCGAGGATGAACGGCCCCGTCTTCGGCAGGCGCGACTCCGGCGTGAACCGGTAGCGCACCATGAGCGACCACAGCGGCAGGATCAGGCCGGCGAGCACCCAGAACACGGTGGGCCTGCGCTTCTCGGCAGAAGGCTTGCTTCTGAGTTTCACCGTGCGAGTCATACTTCTCATTATCCCGGACGCGACGAACCCCGCGCGGCATGCCGCGCGGGGTTCGTCGATCGCTCAGCTCTCGTAGATGAAGTCGGCTCCGAGCAGCCGCAGCTTCTCGATGAAGTTCTCGTAGCCGCGCGAGATGATCCCGAGGTTCGTGACCTTCGTCTGCCCCTCGGCCGTGAGCCCGGCGATGAGGTAGCTGAACCCGCCGCGCAGGTCGGGCACCTCGATCTCGGCGCCCGTGAGGGGCGTCGGACCGGTGATGACGGCAGCCTGCTCGAACTCGCGGCGCTTCACGCGCCTCGCATCGTCGTGCAGACCGTCCTTGTAGACCTTGATGTCGGCGCCCATCTGGTTGAGCGCGTCGGTGAAGCCGAACCGGTTCTCGTAGACCGTCTCGTGGATCGTCGAGACCCCCTGCGCCTGCGTCAGCGCCACGACGAGCGGCTGCTGCCAGTCCGTCATGAAGCCGGGGTGCACATCGGTCTCGATCGTCACGGGCTTGAGCTCGCCGCCCGGGTGCCAGAAGCGGATGCCGGTGTCGCGCACGTCGAAGTCGCCGCCGACCTTGCGGAAGATGTTCAGGAAGGTCATCATCTCTTCCTGCTGCGCGCCCTCGATGAAGATGTCGCCCCGCGTCGCGAGCGCCGCCGAGGCCCAGCTCGCGGCCTCGTTGCGATCGAAGAGCGCGCGGTGATCGTATCCGCGCAGTTCCTCGACGCCCTCGATGAAGATGACCCGGTTCGGCTCCACCGTGATGATCGCGCCCATCTTCTGCAGGATGCAGATGAGGTCGATGATCTCGGGTTCGATCGCGGCGTTCCGCAGCTCGGTCTGGCCCTTCGCGAGCACGCTCGTGAGCAGCACCTGCTCGGTCGCTCCGACCGAGGGGTACGGCAGCTCGATGTTCGCACCGTGCAGCCCGTCGGGCGCGGTCAGGCTGATGCCGGCGGGGCGCTTCTCGACGACGGCCCCGAACTTGCGGAGCGCGTCGAGGTGGAAGTCGATCGGCCGGTCGCCGATCCGACAGCCGCCGAGGTCGGGGATGAAGGCCTCGCCGAGCCGGTGCAGCAGCGGCCCGCAGAAGAGGATCGGGATGCGCGAGGATCCCGCATGAGCGTCGATGTCGGCGTGATGCGCCTGCTCGACCTTCGAGGAGTCGAGGTGCCACTCGCCCGGATCAGCCCCGCGGGTGATCTGCACGCCGTGCAGGGCGAGCAGCCCGGCGACGATGCGGATGTCGGAGACGTTCGGGACGTTGCGGAGCACGCTCGGCGTCTTGCCGAGCAGCGCGGCGACCATTGCCTTCGGGGCGAGGTTCTTCGCACCGCGCACCTCGATGGTCCCCTTGAGGGGACGCCCGCCGTTGATGATGATCTCGTTCGAGGTCAGACCGACCCTGGCTGCAGCCTTCTGCGCATCCTGCTTGCGGCCCGCCGCGTCGAGAGCTTCAGGCGACTCCTTGACGGAGCCCTCCGGAATCTCGGTCGCTTCGATCGTCGACTCGGTCACGCTCTGGTGATTCATGCGGCCTCCGTGGTGTTGGGTGACGGCACTGCGGTCGTCGTCGGCATCCAGCCCGGGCGCTGCGCCTCGAACTCGGAGATCTTGGCCTCGCTGCGCAGCGTCAGCGAGATGTCGTCGAGGCCCTCCATGAGGCGCCAGCGCGTGTAATCGTCGATCTGGAAGGGCACGACGAGGTCGGCGACCGACACCGTCCGCGCCTCGAGGTCCACCGTCAGCGAGGTGCCGGGCGCCGCATCGATGGCGGCCCACAGCCGCTCGACGTCGGCTTCGTCGACCTGCGCCGCGAGCAGACCCTGCTTGCCGGAGTTCCCGCGGAAGATGTCGGCGAAGCGGGGCGAGATCACGACCTTGAACCCGAAGTCCCGCAGCGCCCACACGGCGTGCTCGCGCGATGAGCCCGTGCCGAAGTCGGGGCCTGCGACCAGGATCTCGGCTCCCTGGTACGCGGGCTGGTTCAGCACGAAGTCGGGATCCTGCCGCCAGTGGTGGAAGAGCGCGTCGTCGAAGCCCGTCTTGGTGACGCGCTTGAGGAAGACGGCGGGGATGATCTGGTCGGTGTCGACGTTCGACCGCTTCAGCGGCGCCGCGATCCCGGTCAGCGTGGTGAACTGCTCCATGTTCAGGCCTCAACCTTCTCGTGCGTGATGCCCCGCGCGGCGTCCTCCTGGAGGTCCCACGGGCTCGACAGGGTGCCGCGGATGGCGGTCGCCGCGGCGACGAGCGGCGAGACGAGGTGCGTGCGGCCGCCCTTGCCCTGGCGGCCCTCGAAGTTGCGGTTCGAGGTCGAGGCGCAGCGCTCGCCCGGCGCGAGCTGGTCCGGGTTCATCCCGAGGCACATCGAGCAGCCCGCGAAGCGCCACTCCCCGCCGAACTCCTCGACAATCTTGTCGATGCCCTCGGCCTCGGCTTCCAGACGCACGCGGGCGGACCCCGGAACGACCATCAGCCGCACGCCGTCGGCCTTCTGCTTGCCCGCGATGAGGTTCGCGAAGGTGCGCAGGTCGTCGAGTCGGCTGTTCGTGCACGATCCCATGAACACCGCGTCGACCGCGATCTCCTTCATCGGCGTGCCCGCGGTCAGGTCCATGTACTCGAGCGCGCGCTCGGCGTTGGCGCGCTCGTTCGGGTCCGCGATATCGGCCGGGTCGGGAACGCTATCGCTGAGCAGCACGCCCTGGCCCGGGTTGGTGCCCCAGGTCACGAACGGTTCGAGCTCGTTCGCGTCGATGAAGACCTCTGCGTCGAATACGGCGCCCTCATCGGTGGGCAGCGTCTTCCAGTAGGCGACGGCCTCGTCCCAGTCCGCACCCTTCGGGGCGTGCTCGCGGCCCTGGACGTACGCGAAGGTCGTCTCGTCGGGGGCGACCATGCCGGCGCGCGCTCCCGCCTCGATCGACATGTTGCAGATGGTCATGCGCCCATCCATCGAGAGGCTGCGGATCGCGGAGCCGCGGTACTCGAGCACGTAGCCCTGGCCGCCGCCCGTTCCGATCTTCGCGATGACGGCGAGGATGATGTCCTTCGCGGTGACGCCCGGACGCAGCTCGCCGTCGACGTTGATCGCCATGGTCTTGAACGGCTTGAGCGGCAGCGTCTGGGTGGCCATGACGTGCTCGACCTCGCTGGTGCCGATGCCGAAGGCGAGGGCGCCGAACGCGCCGTGCGTCGAGGTGTGGCTGTCCCCACACACCACGGTGATGCCCGGCATGGTGAGGCCGAGCTGCGGGCCGACGACGTGGACGATGCCCTGCTCCTTGTCGCCGAGCGGGTGCGCGCGCACGCCGAACTCCTCGACGTTCGTGCGCAGCGTCTCGATCTGCAGCCGGCTCGTCGGGTCCTCGATCTGCCGGGTGATGTTCAGGGTGGGCGTGTTGTGATCCTCCGTCGCGATCATGAGATCCACGCGGCGCAGCGGGCGATCCGCCGAGCGCAGTCCGTCGAACGCCTGCGGGCTCGTGACCTCGTGGATCAGGTGCAGGTCGATGTAGATGAGGTCCGGGTCGCCGTTCTCGCCGGCGACGACGACGTGGTCGCGCCAGAGCTTCTCGGCGAGGGTCAGCGGGCGATTCGCCTGCTCGGCCTCGGATGCGGACGCGTTCTGATCACTCATTGCTTCTCTTCTCAGGTCTCTCGCGATACTCAATCGCTGCACTGCAAGAAATATTCCGCCTGGACGGCGGTTCGGCCATACGAGAACTCCGCGACGGGAGGCCGTGGCTAGATCCCGTCGCGGCTGTGAAGAAGCAGCTGCCGCTGACGCATGCGGACGAGTCTACCACCGGGCGCCGTCCCCAACCCGCAGCGGGCCCCGGCCGCGCGTCGGCACGGCCGGGGCCCGCTGCGCGGGTCGGACGGGCTATTCCCCCGCCTCGCGCTTGCTCTCGTAGGCGCCGAGGTGCAGGTGCTCGCCGTGCGACTTCGCCTCGCGCTGCATCTTGACGACGCTCGCGATGGTCGCGACGCCCATCGCCAGCACGATGAAGCCGAGCGACATCCACGTGCTGATCTCGGGGACCGGCACGTGCTCGCCGCCGTTGATGAACGGCAGCTCGTTCTCGTGCAGCGCGTGCAGCACGAGCTTCACGCCGATGAACGCGAGGATCGCGGCGATGCCGTACTTGAGGTACTCGAGGCGCTCGAGCAGGCCGCCGAGCAGGAAGTAGAGCTGGCGCAGGCCCATGAGCGCGAAGACGTTCGCTGTGAAGACGATGAAGGGGCTCTGCGTGATTCCGAAGATCGCGGGGATCGAGTCGAGCGCGAAGAGCAGATCGGTCGCGCCGAGCGAGATGAGCACGAGCAGGAACGGCGTGAACATGCGCTTGCCGTCGACCGTGGTGCGCAGCTTCCCCCCGTCGTAGTGGTCGCTGAACGGGAGCACCTTCTTGACGAGGCGGATGATCCAGCTGTCGCCCTCGTCGTCGTGGCCGCCGGGCTTCACCTGCTGCCACGCGGTCCACACGAGCCAGGCTCCGAAGATGAAGAACACCCAGATCCATCGCTCGATGAGCGCCGCGCCCGCGACGATGAAGATGCCGCGGAAGATCAGCGCCAGCACGATCCCGATCATCAGGGCGCGCTGCTGGTAGGCGGTCGGCACCTTGAAGCTCGCGAGGATCAGGACGAACACGAACAGGTTGTCGATCGAGAGGCTGTACTCGGTCAGCCAGCCCGCGAGGAACTCGGTCCCGTGCTGCACGTCGCCCAGCATGAAGATCGCCCCGGCGAACACGAGCGCGAGCAGCACGTAGAAGCCGACCCAGAGACTGGCCTCGCGCATCGACGGCACGTGGGGCCTGCGGATGATGAGCAGCAGGTCGACGACGAGGATCGCGACGAGCGCGACCATCGATCCGATCTCGAACCAGAGCGGGAGAACTGATGTCACGGCGGGAGACTTCCTCTTCTTCGGCGGCGCGGGGTGCGCGAACGGCCGAAGGTCTCTTCCCGGCTCGGGCCCCTGCCCTCACCGCACCCGCACCGGCCGGGCTACGGAGCTCGGCGTACTGACGACGCGGGCGATAGCGGAATACTCCCCTTCGCGCGGATCAGTATACCCGCCCAGGCTCGGTCACCGGCCGCTGCGGTAGCATGTGGTGACATTTTGCCGATCCGATGAAGGGGATCCCCGTGATCGACCGTTCCGCACCGCCGATCCAGCGCAGCACCGAGAGGGGCCCCGGCGCGGCCTCCCGGACGCTCGCCGCGTTCATCTTCGCGAGCCGCTGGCTGCAGGCGCCGCTCTACCTCGGACTCATCGTGGCGCAGGCCGTCTACGTCGTGCTCTTCTTCGTCGAGCTCTGGCACCTCTTCGAGAACGTCATCATCACGGGCAAGATCACCGAGACCGACGTGATGCTGAGCGTGCTGGCCCTCATCGACATCGTCATGATCGCGAATCTGCTCATCATGGTGATCATCGGCGGCTACGAGACCTTCGTCTCGAAGATCCGCGTCGAGGGGCACCACGACGAGCCCGAATGGCTCTCGCACGTCAACACGAACCTGCTGAAGGTCAAGCTCGCGGTCTCGATCATCTCGATCTCCTCCATCCACCTGCTCAAGACCTTCATCGAGGTCGGCCGCATGGAGGACGGGATCGTCCTGTCGGGCGGCAAGACACTCTACTCCACCGAGGGCGTGATGTGGGAGGTCGTGATCCACCTCGCATTCATCGTCTCGGCCCTCGCCCTGGCGTGGATCGATCGGATGAGCCAGCACCACGCCCCCGCGTCCGGCGGCCAGGCAGCGGGAGCTCCCGAGCAGCAGTTCAGCGCCGGAGCGATCGAGGCGGGGCTCCGCGCGACGCCCGGGGCCGCCGACGCCGGGCCCGCGGCGACCGCGTCGGGCTCGGCCGACGGCTACGTCACGGTGCGCCTCCCCGCGGGCTCGCGCCTGCCCGACGGCGCCGAGGTCGTGGACCGCTAGGCTGAACGAACGCGGCCGCCGTCGAGGCGGCCGCACCGCGCGCGAGTGGCGGAATCGGCAGACGCGCTGGATTTAGGTTCCAGTGTCCTCGGACGTGGGGGTTCAAGTCCCCCCTCGCGCACCGGATCGTCGCGTTCTCGCGACCCTGTCCGATATCTCGGACAGTAATCTGCTGCATCACTCGTCCACTGCCTTGTGGACGCCCCCGCAGTGTGCAGTAATGGGGTCATGATCATCTTGCATACGAGACTTTGGTCTAGGAAACAAGACACACCGAACATCGCGGACCCGAAGACACCTCGAGCCGCGTCACCTCGCGGGGCCGGGGCCGGGCGATGAAAGCGGCGGACGTGCTGGAACTCGTCGATCTCTCCCTCCCCGATCCCAACGGTCGGCGACGCCGTCTCGCGAGCGCCCATACGGTCGAGGATCTCGAGCGGATCGCACGCCGTGCGCTCCCCCGCTCGGTCTACGACTACGTCGCCGGCGGCGCCGAGGAGGAGCGGAGCCTGAGCAACAACGGGGCCGCCATTCGACGGTGGCGCTTCGCGCCGACCGCGCTCGCCGACGTCACCAATGCCGACAGCCGCACGTCCCTGTTCGGACATGATGCCCGGGCCCCGTTCGGCTTCGCTCCGACGGGATACACGCGGATGATCGATACGACCGGCGAGCCGGCCGTCGCAGCGGCCGCGGGCGCCGCGGGCATCCCCTACGTCCTCTCGACGATGGCGACGACCTCGCTCGAGGATCTCGCGACGCTGAGTCCGTCCACCGACCGATGGTTCCAACTCTACGTCTGGAAGGACCGCGGGCTCACGCGGGAGCTCGTCGATCGAGCGCAGCTTGCCGGCTACCGCGTGCTCGAGGTCGCGATCGACACCGCCGTCGCCGCGTTGCGCACCCGGGACGTGAAGAGCGGCTTCACGATCCCGCCCCGGCTGACCCTGCGGAGCGTGTTCGACATCGGAACCCGTCCGCGCTACTGGTGGGCCATGCTGAGAAGCCCTGCGCTGCAGTTCGCGAACGTATCGTCGCCTTCGGGCTCGGGGGCATCAGGCTACTCGATCGCGAACATCACCCAGCAGTTCGACCCCGGTGTGACCTGGTCCGATCTCGAGGAGATCCGATCGCATTGGCACGGTCCACTGGTCCTGAAAGGCCCCATCGGCCCAGCCGATGCGCTGCGCGCTCGCGACCTCGGGATCGACGGTGTGCATCTGTCCAATCACGGCGGCAGGCAACTCGATCGGGCGGTGGCCCCGATCGATCTCGTACGGCCGGTTCGGGAGTCAGTGGGCCCAGGCATGTCGGTGTTCGTCGACTCCGGCTTCACCCACGGAGCCGACGTGGCCACCGCTATTGCGCTCGGCGCAGACGCCGCGTTTCTCGGACGGGCCTACCTGTGGGGGCTTGCGGCCGGAGGTCGCCCCGGAGTCGACCGGGTCGCTCGCATCGTGCATCAGGAGCTTCTGCGCACCATGCAGCTCCTCGGCGTCTCCACGATCGATGAACTGCGCGGTCGGGGCCACGAGCTCCTCGCGCTTGCATAAGGACGGGCGGGGACCGACACGACGCCGGGGACGCCGAGCCGTCCCGCGCACCGTACGCCCACCGAATCCGAGTCGCCGGACGGACATGTCCGTCCGGCGACTCGGACTCGGTGGGCGATCGCGTCACTTCGGCAGACGACGCGCCCCGCGGGAGCGCTGACCGTCCACCAGTCGCTGACGCTGCTCGGGATCCGATGCGGTGGTCGCGAGTGCGAAGGCGAGCGCGAGCGCACCGTCCACGACAGCCCGGTCGGCCGATGCGGACGCACTGCGCTCCGCGAATTCGGCCGTGTGGTGCACGGCGCCGCCCACGTCGTAGCCGATCGTCGGGTGGATGGCGGGAACCAGGTGCGACACGTTCCCCATGTCGGTGGAGGCGATCGGCTCTCCGGCGAGGTCGACCGCCTCGCGACCGATGCGCCGGATCCCGGCGGCGTAGGCCGCGGACAGGACGACGTCTTGGCGGAGCTCGGCGAAATCGTGCGACGCTTGCTTCACCGTCAGCTGCGCCCCCGAGGCCAGCGCTCCGGCTTCGAGACAGGCACGGACTCGATCCTGCGTTTCGCGAAGCACCTGCGACGACGCCGCGCGCACCTCCACTTCGCCGACCGCGAGATCGGGAATGACGTTCGCAGCTCTGCCGCCCTCGAGGATGACCGCGGAGACCACGACACCGGGTGGGAGCTGCTGCCGCAGGACGCCGATCGCCGTGTAGGCCGTGGTGAACGCGTCGAGCGCGTTGACCGCGGCCCAGGGGGCGAGTGCCGCATGCGCCGGGCGTCCGGCGTACTCGACCCGCCACCGCGAGACCGCGAGCGAGCTCCCTCCGTACGAGTCCTCGCCGCCGGCGTGCACCATGGCGGCGACGGCGACATCGTCGAAGGCGCCCGCTTCGATCAGGTCGACCTTCCCTCCCGATTCCTCCTCCGCGGGCGTACCGATGAGTTTCACGCGGAGTCCCAGCTCCTCCGCGACGGCGCCCAACGCGATCGCGGCGCCCAGGGCCGACGCCGCGTTGACGTTGTGCCCGCAGCCATGACCGATCTCGGGGAGGGCGTCGTACTCGATGCAGAGCGCGATCGGCAGGCCGCCCTCCTCGCCCTGCTCGCCGATGAGGGCGGTCGTCATTCCCGCGACCCCGCGCTGCACCTCGAATCCGGCGCGCTCGGCGAGCACGGCGACCTTCTCCGCCGATGCGTGCTCCTGCCAGGCGAGCTCCGGCTCGGCGTGCAGGCTCCGGCTGAGCGCGATCAGGTCCGCAGACCAGCTCTGAACCGTGCCGCTGAGCGTCGCGAAGAGCGAGTCGGCCGACACAGGCGTCCGCATCATGCCACCCGCTCCAGGAAAGTTCGGGTGCGTTGATGCTGAGGGTTCGCGAGCAGCTCCTCCGGAACACCGCTTTCGACCACGACACCGCCGTCCATGAAGACCAGGGTGTCCGCGACTTCCCTGGCGAACCCCATCTCGTGGGTGACCACCATCATCGTCATTCCTTCCTGCGCCAACGAGCGCATCACGGTGAGCACCTCGCCGACGAGCTCGGGGTCGAGCGCCGAGGTCGGCTCGTCGAACAGCATCAGTCGGGGGCGCATCGCGAGCGCTCTGGCGATCGCCACCCGCTGCTTCTGCCCGCCGGAGAGCTGCCCGGGGTAGGCCTGCGCCTTGTCCGCGAGTCCCACCTGGCCCAGCAGCTGCGTCGCGGAGCGCTCCGCCGCTTCCTTGGTCTCACCGGCCACGCGTCTCGGCGCCTCGGTGATGTTCTCCATCACGGTCATGTGCGGGAACAGTTCGAAGTGCTGGAACACCATGCCGATGTGCTCGCGCTGCGCGAGCACCTCCGCTTCGGTCAGTCGACGCAGGCGCCCGGCTGTTTCGCGGAGGCCCATCAAACGGCCGTCGAACCGCACGAACCCCGAATCGGGGACGGTCAGTTGGTTGACGCAGCGCAGCAGCGTCGACTTGCCGGATCCCGAGGGTCCGATGACGCAGACCACCTCGCCGGGGCGGATCTCGAGGTCGACGCCCCTGAGCACCCGGTTGTCCCCGAAGGATTTGACGATCTGGTGCATTTGCACGAGAGGGAGCGAGTGGGGGTCGAACATGGCGTTCACCGGACCTTCCGCGTCTGAGTCGGGTTGAGATTGCGCACGAACCGCCGGACGAAGCCGTGCTTGGTGCCATCGAACCCGCGCCCGTAGTACCGCTCGATCGCCCCCTGTCCGATGGTGAGCAACGTCGTGACGATCAAGTACCACACGCTCGCCACGATGAGCATCGGGATCGTGCGATAGTTCTGGCTGTAGATCGCCTGCACGGAGTACAGCAGCTCGGAGACCGCGATCACGGATACCAGCGCCGTCGCCTTGAGCATGCCGATGGTCTCGTTGCCCGCGGCAGGAACGATCACGCGCATCGCCTGCGGAAGGATGATGCGACTGAGCGTGCGTCCGCGGGAGAGGCCGAGCGCGGAAGCCGCTTCCTGCTGTCCGTGCGGGACCGCCAGCAGGCCGCCGCGGATGATCTCGGCCATGTATGCGGCCTCGTTCAATCCGAGCGCGAGGATCGCCGCGATCATCGGCGTCACCAACTGATTCACATCGATCTCCCAGAGCTGCGGGCCGTAGGGCACGCCGATGGAGATCCTCGGGATGAGGATCGCGATGTTGAACCAGAAGATGATCTGCACCAGCACCGGCGTGCCTCGGAAGAATCCGATGAACAGCCAGGCGAACGTGCGTGCAACCGGATTCTTGGATACCCGCATGATGGCGAGGACTCCGCCCAGCACGATCCCCACGGACATGGAGATCGCGGTCAGCAGGAGGGTCATGAGCAACCCCTGCAGGATGGGGCCCGCGGTGAGGTTCTCGACGACATAGGGCCAGTCGAAGTTCGGGTTCGTGGCGATGCTCTGGATCAGTACCGCAGCGACGAGCACCCCGGCGACCGTCGTCACCCACCGGCCGACATGCCGCACCGGCGCCACATCGCCCGTGGGCCATTCCGCCTCGGCGCGCTTCGCGGAGACCGCTGCGGTTTCATCTACCGTCGTGGCGTTCATTCCGTCGCGCCGTTGATCTCAGCGGTGGTCACTGCTTCGTTCTCGAGCCGGTACTTCGCGATGATCTCGTCGTACGTTCCGTTGTCGATCAGTTCCTGCAGCGCGGACTGCAGCGCCGTCGTCAACTCGTCCGATTCCTTCGGGAAGACGATGCCTGCGGGGTACGTCGGGGTGTGGTCCGGAACGGAGACGAAGCGGCCCTCGCTCCGCTCGACCTGCGCGAGGGCGGAGATCGCGTCCGTCCATACGTAGTCGATTCGTCCCGAGTCGAGCGCGAGCACGGCGTTCGGCACGGTGGGGAACGTCGACATCTTCAATGCCGGCTCGCCGTCGGCTGCGCACTTCTCGTCCTGCTCTGCGCCCAGATCGATGGTCGTGGTTCCGGTCTGCACGCCGACCTTCCTCCCGCACAGTTCGGCGAGGATGTCATCGCTCTTCGCGAGCGGATCGTCGGCGGCCACGACCAGAGCCCCTCCGATCGACAGATAGTCGACGAAGGTCACCTGCTCCTGGCGCGACTTCGAGTCGGTCATTCCCGAGATCGCCATGTCGTACCGCTTCGCCTGGAGGCCGGGAATGATCGAGTCGAATCCCGTGGCCTGCAGCTCGAACTCGACCCCGAGGAGCGGTTCCATCGCGTCGAGCAGATCGGGATCCAGCCCGGTGATGGTCTTCTGGTCCTCGGAGAGCGTCTCGAACGGCGGGTAGTTGGGGTCGATCGCCACGGTCACCTTCCCCGACTTCCGGATTCCCTCCGGCAGGAGGTGGGACAGTTCGGCCGTGTCGTCCGCCTGGGCCTGTCCCGTCGAGCTCGCTGTCGTGACCGCGGAGCATCCGGCCGTTCCGGCCAGCACTGCCGCTGCCATCAGCGTCGAGACGACGGCGAATCGAACATTTCTCATGTGATCTCTCCTTCGATACTGCGAAGCACCGTTGCTTCACCAGCACGGGGCAACGCTATGATCTCGACCATGCCGAAGGAATTTTTGTCGTGAATCGAACAGATCCGTTGTCAGAATCTGCGATATCGAACACGCTCAGCGAAAGCGACCTCGCGCTCATCAACGCGATGCAGCTCGCACCCCGAGCGGATTTCGTGAGCATCGGGCAGACCCTCGGGATGGCCCCTGCAACGGTCGCCCGGCGCTGGCAGAGGTTGCAGGAGAGCCGGGTCGCCTGGACGACCGTCACCGTGGGCCGTCATCATCAGGACCGACCGATGACGGCCCTGGCCTTGATCACCATCGACCAGGCGCGCTCCGAATCGACCGTCGCCGCGCTCCTGGACGAACCGGAGATCGCGACGGTCTCGAGCCTGTTCGGGGAGTGGGATCTCCTCGTCGACATCTTCGTGTCGGACATCGATCGGCTTCGCGCCTATCTCCCTGCGCTGCGGAGCATTCCCGGGGTCACGCGAGTGGAGTGCCGGCTCTTCGGCAGCGTCTTCGCCGAGGGAGGCTCCTGGGAGCTCGGCGCGCTCGACAGAGATCGCCATCAACGCGCGTCGATGCGGATGCCCCCTGCCCAGGTCAGCGTCGACGACCTCGACCGCCAGATCATCTCCGCCCTGTCCCAGGACGGCCGTGCATCGTGGACGGAGCTCGCCGTCAGGTGCGGCACCAGCGCTCCCACCGCCCGTCGACGGGTGGAACAGCTCCTCCGCACGGGGGCGATCGCCATTCGGTGCGAGGTCGCGGAACGACTCGTCGTGCCCATCGTTCCCGTGACCTTCTTCGCGCATGCTCCGGTGCAGGATCTCACGAAGATCGCCACGGCCATCGCGAACACACCCGCCTGCCGGCTCGTGGCCTCGATGGCCGGGACCCACAACCTCGTGGCCACCATGTGGTTCCCCACGGTGGCGCAGGTGGAACTCTTCGAGCGGACCCTGGCCTCCCGCTTCCCCACGCTCGTCATCGACGAACGTCACCTGCATGATCGGTCGTTGAAACGCGCCGGGCACGTGCTCGACGCATTCGCCCGCCGTACTCGGACGATCCCGCTCGTCGCCTGGTAGACGTCGACGTCGACCTCCGGCGCGCTCCGACGACCTCGCCGATCTTGACGGTGACGACCCCGGCCACGATGAGCCCTGCCCCGATCCACTGCACGCCCGTCGGCACGAGCGCGAGCAGCACGATCGGCCAGAAGATGCCGAACAGCGCCTCCGAGTAGCCCGTGAAGCTCGCGACGGTGGCTCCGAGTCGGCGCGACGCCGCCACGCCGAGCACGTACGAGAGCACGGTCGAGACGAGCACCATCCCGGCGACGGCGACCGCCGGCGGCAGTTCGATCCCGGCCATCACCGCCGGCTCGGCCGTCACCTCGAACGGGAGGATCCCGAGCGCGCAGACCACGATCAGCAGCACGGCGGCGATGCCGAGCCCGAGTCCGACGAACGGGAGCGGCGCGATCCCGTGATCGTTCGTCGCGCCGGTCGCGTAGTATGCGGCGTTGCCGACGGCGGCGATGAGCCCGAACAGGATGCCGAGCGGATGCAGCGCACCGCCCGCCACGACCCCCGAGATCGCGACGAGGCCGCCGACCGCGATCCCCGCCCCGAGCAGCGTCAGGCCGGACGGTGCGACGCGGGTGCTGAGCCACATCCACAGCATGAGCACCACGGGCCCCATGAACTCGATGAGCAGGGCGAGGCTCGGAGAGATGTACCGGACCGCGAAGAAGAAGGCGAGCTGGCATCCGGCGACCGCGAGCAGCCCGAAGAGCAGCAGCGGCTTCCACGCACGGACGACGAGCCGCCACTTGCCCCGCAGCACGACCGCCGTCGGCACGGCGAGCACGAGCGCGGCGCACGAGATCCGCATCGTGGTCGCGGCTCCCACCGACCAGCCGGCGCTCAGCAGCGCGCTCGCGAAGCTGCCCGACAGAGCGAAGCTCGCGGCCGACCCCAACGCGAGCAGGAACCCCCCGATGGGGAACGTGCGCACTGCACTCACCGACGCCTCCTCCGGCATTGACCCTTCGCGCCAGGTGCGCGGCGCCGCGGGATCGAGCCTATCGCGTCACGGCCTTGACCACGTCGGGGACCGGGGGGACCATGGAGGTGCGACCGCGGAGCCGGGCGCACGAGGGAGCGAAGATGCATACCGAATCGGAATCCGGAGGCGGCGGCCTGCCCCGCATCGTCGACGAAGCGACGTGGCGCGCCGAGCTGGCCGAGCTGCGCACCCGCGAGAAGGCGGCCACGCGTGAGCTCGACGCGATCGCCGCGCAGCGGCGCAGGCTCCCGATGGTGCGCTTGCCCGACTACACGCTCGAGGGCCCCGACGGGCCGGTACGACTGGTCGACGTCTTCCAGGGCCGATCGCAGCTCATCGTCTACAGCCACATGTGGCACCCTGGCGAGGAGTGGCAGTGCGGCGGCTGCACGAGTTTCACGTCGCAGTTCACCCGGCTCGACTTCCTCGATCCCTACGACGCGCGCTTCGTCGTCGTCACCCAGGGACCGATCGACGAGGCCCTCGCCTACCGCGCGCGGGTCGGCAATCGCATGGCGTGGTACTCGACCGCGAACAGCCCGTTCGGCGCGGACCTCGGCGCTCCCCCGCACGGCGGATTCGCGCTCAACGTGCTCCTGCGCGACGGCGACGCCGTGTTCCGCACCTGGCACACCGACGGGCGCGGTGTCGAACAGGTCGCCCATACCTTCCCGCTGGTCGACCTGCTGCCCTGGGGCCGCCAGGAGGAGTGGCAGGACGCGCCTGAGGGATGGCCGCAGGGGCCTGCGTTCGCCGGGTGGCTGAGCTCGCAGGATGTCGGTCGCCTGTACGGCTCCGAGGCGGGCGAACGACCCGGAGCCGCCTAGATGCCGCTCCGCTCAGGATCCCGGGGCCGAGGCCTCGGGCACCCCGGTCTCGGACGCCTCGGCCGCGTCACGCACGCCCGAGGCCTCGACCGCGATGACGAGCAGCACCATGACGGCCGCAGCAGCGAGCACCGCCGCGACGACCGGCGCGCCCATAGCCGGCAGGAGCGCGCATGCCGCGATGAGCACCGCTCCGATCGGGATCAGCGCGCTCCATGCCGCCGGGAGCCGGTGGCGCAGGATCAGGAACCAGACTCCGAGCACGTAGATCGCGATGGGCACGGTCAGCGTCGCCGCCCCGGCGACGGCCTCGACGTGCGATTCCCCGTTCACGACGGCGAAGAGCACCGAGATGCCGGCGGAGAATGCGCCGGCCGCCGCGAACACCGCATAGTGCCCGTAGCCGAACGGCAGCGCGGTCTTGAGCTCGCCGAGCCGGTCAGTGACCTCGACCGAGAAGTAGAGCCACCACATGCCCGCCGCGAGCACGAAGCCACCCGAACCGATGAGCACGGTCTGTGCGACGTGCTCGGTCTCCTCCAGCGCGCCGGAGAGCGCCACGACGGAGGCCAGCACCGACTCGCCGAGCACGATGAGCGTGAAGGAGCCGTAGCGGTCGGCGATGTGCGCGGGGTGCCAGGGCGTCTGGACGCCGAGCTCCGCAATGACCGGCACCGCGAGCTCCGCGAGCATGAGCACCACGAATACCGGTACCGAGAACTGGGCCGGCACGAAGGGGAATCCGACCCAGAGCAGCTGGACGATGATGATCCCGACGGCGTAGCGGAGCGCGGTCCGGCGCAGGTCCGGGTGACTCCGCGACGCCCTGAGCCACTGCGCGACGAGCGCGAGCCGCATGATGATGTAGCCCGCGATCGCGATGCGGAAGTCCCCCGAGGCCATTGCGGGCGTCGTCCCGACAGCGAGCACGACCACACCGCCCATCTGGGTCAGCGCGAGCACCCGGTACGGCCAGTCGTCGGTATCGAACGCGCTCGCGAACCAGGTGAAGTTCATCCATGCCCACCAGATCGCGAAGAACACCATCAGGTACGCGCCGACGCCGGCACCGATGTCGGCTTCGGACTCGAAGTGGTGGAGCTGCGCGGAGCTCAGCGAGACCGCCACCACGAAGATCAGGTCGAAGAACAGCTCGAGGGGGCTCGCGGCGCGGAACACCTGGGCGGGATCCCGCGGGCGCATCTTGCGGACCCCCAGGCGGGACGTCGCTGCTGTTGGACTCATGGCCGCCTCCTCGCTGTGGAACGGTGCGATCCTATGCCACAACGCCCCCGAAGCCAGCACGTGCCACGGGAATGACCCCCGGCGGCGGGTTGCCGGAGCGGCTCGGCGGTGATAGCCTCCCCTGCGGCGGGCTCGATCCGAGCCGCGCACGATGCAGTTTCCGAACGAAGCGAGGTGATCCCGTGTCCAGTGACAGTTGCAGTCCTCAGCCGGGTCCCGCTTCGATCCGTGTGTCCAGCTCCCGCTGAGCGGGGCGGCGTCGCGCGGGCTCCGGCACTCATCCGAGCCGACGCGCCGCCATGCGGCGACGTCGCTCGCCACAGCTTCCCGCGCGATCCCGGCGATCGGCGCGGGTGAAGGAGCGTCGTCATGACCACTCAGCCGATCCAGATCCCCGCCTCCGGGACCGCAGCAGCCGCGCGCCGCGCCGCGCCGGACGAGGCCGCCGCCGCGGCACTGCTCGATGCGATCGAGGAGCGCCTCGCCGTCCGCGACCTGCCCGCGCTCACGCGCGAGCTGTCGACCCGCAGCGCATCCGAGCTCGTGCCCGTCGTCGAACGCCTCGGCGCTCGCGAGCGCGCCGTCGTGCACCGCCTGCTGCCGAAGGATCTCGCGCTCGAGGTCTTCGAGCGACTCGATCCCACGCTCCAGGGCGAGCTGCTGCATGCGCTGCAGGACGCCGAGGTCTCGGCGATCTTCGCCGAGCTCGACCCCGACGACCGCCTCTGGCTGCTCGACGAGGTGCCCGCCGCGCTCGCCACGCGGCTGCTGCGCGGACTGCCCGAGGAGGACCGCGCGCTCACCGCGTCCCTGCTCGGCTACCCCCTGGGCAGCGTCGGCAGGCGCATGACACCCGAGTACGTCTCCGTGCGCGAGCGCAGCACGGCTGCCGAGGCGCTCGACCGCGTGCGCGCGCGCCTCGACGACGCCGAGACGGTGTACACGATCCCGGTGCTCGACGACGGACGCCGCGTCGTCGGCGTCGTCAGCCTGCGCGACCTGATGCGCGCCGACGCCGACGCCCGCTGCGCCGATCTCATGCAGCCCGCCGAGACCGCGGAAGCGGCGGCGAGCGACGAGAGCGCCGCCCGGCGCTGCGCCGACCTCGCGCTCCTCGCGCTGCCGATCGTCGACCGCGAGGGGCGGCTCGTCGGCATGTTCACGATCGACGACGCCGTGCGGATCCTCGAACACGAGGAGAGCGAGGACGCGGCTCGGCAGGGCGGGACCGAACCGCTGCGCCGGCCCTACCTCTCCACACCGGTGCGCACCCTGGTGCGGTCGCGGGTGGTCTGGCTGCTCGTGCTGGCGGTCGGCGCGACGCTCACCGTCCAGGTGCTCGAACTGTTCGAGGCCACGATCGAACAGGTCACGGCCCTCGCGCTGTTCGTCCCGCTGCTCATCGGCACGGGCGGCAACACCGGCAACCAGGCGGCGACCACCGTGACGCGCGCGCTCGCGCTCGGCGATGTCCGCCCGCGGGACCTGGTGGCCGTCCTGGGTCGGGAGCTGCGCACCGGGGCGATGCTCGGGCTGCTGCTCGGCGCGCTGGGGTTCGGCATCGCCGCCCTCGCCTACAGCCCCGAGATCGGGACGGTGATCGGTCTGACGCTCCTCGCCGTGTGCACGATCGCGGCCGCGGTCGGCGGGTGCATGCCGCTCCTCGCCCGCGCCGTGCGCGTGGATCCAGCAGTGTTCTCGAATCCGTTCATCTCGACATTCGTGGACGCGACGGGACTCATCGTCTACTTCATGATCGCTCGCGCGGTGCTCGGGCTCTGAACCCGGGCGCCGACGCGATGAGCCCCGCCATCTCGGTGTAGCCGCGCGAATCGGCGAGCTCGAACGGCGTCGTGCCCTCGCCGTCCGGCAGGTTCGGGTCGGCGCCAGCCCCGAGCAGCAGCCGCACCACCTCCGTGTGGTCCGCACCGCCGGTCCCCAGGATGATCGCCTCGTGCAGCCCCGTCCAGCCGAGCCGGTTCACGTGGTCGACGGGCACGCCGACCCCGAGGAGGGCGCGCACCGTCTCGACGAACCCGCGCTCGCAGGCCGGAATGAGCGCCGTGCCGCCGTACCGGTTCACGACGCCGAAATCGGCCCCGTGCGCGGCGGCGAGCACGGCGATCTCGGTGCGCCCCAGCGCGCCGGCCTCGAGGAACGCGGAATCGAGGTCGGCGTCCTGAGCGTTGGGATCGGCGCCGGCTTCCAGCAGGATCCGCGCGGCCTCGGTCAGCCCCGCTCGGGTCGCGACGAGCAGGGGCGTCGCACTCGAGGCGTCCCGCGCCTCGATATCGGCGCCGGCCGCAATGGCCGCCGCGACGGCCGGTCCGACCAGGCCCTCGCCGCCGCCGGACAGGGCGGACCAGAGCGCCGCGGTGGCTCCGGCCCCATCGATGCGAGTACTCATGTCTACCATCCTTCCGACAGCACGCGGTCGAGCGCCGACACGACGAGATCAGCGCTGGCCGCGGTCAGGCACAGCGGCGGCTTGACCTTGAGCACGTTCGATCGCTCGGAGGTCGTCAGCACGATGACCCCGAGCTCACGCATCCGCTCGCAGATCGCTGCCGCCTCCGCCGTCGCGGGTTCGAGCGTTCCGCGATCGCGCACGAGCTCGACCCCGAGGTACAGCCCCTCGCCGTGCACGGGGCCGATGATCGCGTGGCGCTCGGCAAGAGCTCTGAATCCCGCGGCGAGTCGGCCGCCGATGACGCGGGCGTTCTCCTGCAACCCCTCCTCTTCCATCGCGTCCAGCACCGCGAGCCCGACCTGGCAGCTCAGCGGGTTTCCGCCGGCCGACGAGAAGAACTGCCCCTGCGTCGCGAGGGCGTCGGCGATCCGCTTCGTCGTGATCACGCCGCCGATCGGGAAGCCGTTGCCCATCGGCTTCGCGATCGCGACGATGTCGGGGCGCACGCCCGACTGCTCGAAGCCCCAGAACGACGACCCCATGCGGCCGAACCCGACCTGCACCTCATCGGCGATGCACAGTCCCCCCGCTGCGCGCACCCGGTCGTAGGCGTCGGCGAGATAACCCGCAGGAAGCACAACACCGCCGGCATTGCCGAGCACGGATTCGCAGATGAACCCGGCGACGTCCCGCCCCTCGGCCGTCAGCCGGTCGAGATCCGCCCCGAGGTCCGCGGCGTAGCGCGCTCCGACCGAGCGGTCGTCGGCCTCACCCCGGTACGTCCCGCGGAACCGATTCGGCACATCGGCCACGTGGATCCATTCGGGCCGGTTCGCGAGCGCGAAGGGATTGTCGTAGGCGCTCGTGGTCACCGCATCGGACGCCATGGTCCACCCGTGATACGCCTCGCGCAGCGAGACGACGGTCTTCCGTCCGGTCGCGGCCTGCGCGAGCCTGAGGGCGAGATCGACCGCCTCCGACCCGGAGTTCACGAGGAGCACCGTGTCGAGCCCGTCGTCGCCCGAGCGCACGGATTCGGGCAGCAGGGCGAGCAGACGCTCGCTGTACTCCGCCAGGCCCCGGTAGAGGAAGCGCGAGTTGGTGTTCAGTATCCGGATCTGCCGGTTCACCGCGTCGGCGACGCCGGGGTGGCCGTGCCCGAGACCCGTGACGTTGTTGACCATGTCGATGTAGGCGCGGCCCGTCGTATCGACCAGGTGATGCCGCCACCCGCGCTCGACCTGCATGGGACGCTCGTAATAGCGCTCCTGCGCGCTCGCGAAGATCCGCTCGCGCCGCAGTTGCTCATCGCCCGATGCGTCGCGCTGCGCGAGCGACGGGAGGCCGAGGAGCGTGGCGGGATCGCTCGAGAACCGCGCCCAGGCAGGCACCCGCTCCGGCCGCACGAGATGCGGCGAGCCGAAGTGGTCCTCGGTGAGCGAGAGCGCATCGGGGCGCCGGATTCCGACGAAGATCGCCCGCGCGGAATCGCCCGACCCCGGCACCTCCCCGATCGCGGCGCCGGCCTCCACCGCGCTGCCGCGCGCCGCATTCGGGACGACGCCGCCGACGCCCAGCAGCCGCCCGTCTCCGAGTTCGAGGAGGATCGCGTCCGGACCGACCTCGAGCACGGTGGCTGCCGCCGGAGACGTCACCCGCCCGGCTGCACCAGGGGCGATCCGGATCTCGGTGTTCGCGGGCCAGGTGGCTGCGGGGTCGATCGTATCGATCGAGGTCCGCGTCAGCCGGTAGACCCCGTAGGGCAGCACGGCGGCGACCGCGCCCCCGGCGAACGCCTCCGCGACGAGCGCGTCCTCTGCGTCCTCGGCGAGCCACTTCCCCGAGCCCAGCGCCTCCGACTCGACTCCGGGGTCGATGACCTCGACGGAACCGGCGAGCTCCGGGAGGAGGGCGGCGAGCGGGGCGGTGGATCCTGCGAGTCGCTCCGCTCCCGCACGATGACGGGGAGAAATTTCCGCAGGATCACGGGGAGTAGTCGGCGCGGACTGGCGGGCGGGGTCAGCGTCATCTGCGGCACGGGCGACGAGCCGCAGCCCCGATCCTTCGGGCGCGCCCTGGAAGCCGAGCCGGGCGAGCACGAGCTCGGTCGCCTCCGCGAGGGGCACCGCCGTCGCCGCGTCGAAGATCGCCTGCTCCCCCGCGATCCGCTCCCGCGCGTACGCGTTGCCGCCGTCGATCTCGAGCTGCCGCCAGCCGCTCGCGACGAGGAGTGCCGCGCGCAGCACCACGAGCGGCCAGACGGCCCGCGCCTCGGCGGCCGAGAGCGGAGCGGAGCGGTGGAACGCTCCGATCGCGTCGAGCAGGCGCAGCGGGCGATCCGGTTCGTGGTGCAGCAGCGAGCTCGCGGTCACCGCGAGCTCCGCGACCCGCCAGCCGGTGCCGAGGTCGCCGAGGTCGAGCACCGTGTGGGGGTGCAGCCGCGAGTCCTCGCCGCGTACGCCGGTCACGTTGTCGTCGGTGAGGTCTCCGTGGATCGCCTGCACGGGCAGCGCCGACGCCAGGGGCTCGAGCGCCGCGGCGGCGGCGTCCGCGGCGGAGAGCACGCGCTCCCGCAGCTCCGCGTCGGCGATCGCCGGGGCGAGACCGATCGTTTCGGCGTGCGCGACGCGCATGTCCCACATCTGCTCGCGGTCGAGGCCCGGGTGGTCGAGACCGGCGAGCGCGTTCACCGAGGCCGCGGCGAGGGCGCCGAACTCCTCGACCACGACCGGGGCGAAGTACCCGGCGTCGACCATCGGCTCGCCGGGCGCGAACTCGCTGCGCCGCACCGCGAATCCGTTCCAGCGCTGGGTGAGCGCGCCGTCGATCCCGGCCAGGACAGCGGGCACGGGCACCCCCGCAGCACGGTAGGCATCGAGCGCCGCGTGCTGCGCGTCGCGGGCCGCATCGCCGAACACGGGGTTGTCCACGCGGAGCACGCTCCTCGTGCCGTCCGGCTCCTCGAGCGCGAAGTTGCGATCCTGGTTGCTGCCGAGCTCCGTCGCGGTCGTCTCGATGCCGTAGCGCTCGCGCGCGATCCGCACCGCGTCCGCCTCGGTCACCTCCGGTCGCACCAGGCCGCCGGCCTGCCCGTCGATCATCGTGAAATCATCACTCATCGTGATATCTCCGTCTCCAGTGTCGAAGTGATGTCGTGCGCGTGTTGGGTGCCGGCGTCGCGGATGCGGGGCACTCGGGCTCGGGCTCTGGGGCCGCACAAGCCGAAGCTGCGGGGGCCGTCCGAGGGACGGGCGGCCCGGTGGCTCAGTCGGAGAGCCGGGCGTTGATCTCCTCGGCCAGCGCGGTGAAGGCGCGCGTCCGGTGCGAGAGCGCGTCCTTCTCGGCCGCCGCGAGTTCGGCCGCCGAGCGTTCCTCCCCCTCCGGCCGGAAGATCGGATCGTAGCCGAAGCCGTGCTCGCCGCGCGGCTCGCGGAGCACCGAGCCCTTCCAGACGCCGAGCTCGCAGACCTCGGCCCCGGGCGTCCCGTGCTCGTTCGTGGCAGGCAGCACGAGCGCCGCAGCGCACACGAAGCCCGCGTCGCGGTGCTCGTCGGCGATGTCGCTCAGCTGCCAGAGCAGCAGCTCGACGTTGGCGCGGTCGTCGCGAGCCGGCCCGGCCCAGCGGGCCGAGAAGATCCCGGGGCATCCGCCGAGCACGTCCACCGAGATGCCCGAGTCGTCGGCGATGGCGGGCAGGCCCGTATGCGCCGCGGCCGCGCGCGCCTTGATGAGCGCGTTCTCCTCGAAGCTCAGGCCGTTCTCGACGGGTTCGGGACCGTCGTAGCCGATGAGCTCGATGCCCGGGATCAGCGGGCCGAGCACGCGGCGCAGCTCCTCGAGCTTGTGGGCGTTGTGCGATGCGAGCACCAGCCTGCGGCTCATGCGCGGCCCTCCCCCTCGGTCAGTGCGGCCCGCTGGAGCTCGGCGAGCTCCGCGGTGCTCGTGAGTGCGAGGTCGAGCAGCGCGTCCAGCTCGTCGCGCGCGAAGGGCGCGCCCTCCGCGGTGCCCTGGACCTCGACGAAGTCTCCCGAGCCCGTGACGACGACGTTCATGTCGGTCCCGGCCCGCACGTCCTCGACGTACGCGAGGTCGCTGAGCGGAACTCCGTCGACGATGCCGACGGAGACCGCCGCGACGCTGTCAGAGAGCGGCCGGGCGTTCCGGGCGATGTGCCCCTCGCCGCGCGCCCACTCGATCGCATCGGCGAGTGCGACGTACGCCCCGGTGATCGACGCCGTGCGCGTACCCCCGTCGGCCTGCAGCACGTCGCAGTCGAGCACGATCGTGTTCTCGCCGAGGGCCGCGGTGTCGATGATCGCCCGGAGGCTTCGACCGATGAGCCGCGAGATCTCGTGCGTACGGCCGCCGATCCTGCCCTTCACCGACTCGCGCTGCATGCGGTCGTTCGTCGAACGCGGCAGCATCGAGTACTCGGCGGTGACCCACCCGGTCCCCTGGCCCTTGAGCCAGCGCGGCACGCCGGGCGTGAACGAGGCGGTGCAGAGCACGCGGGTGTTCCCGAAGGAGATCAGCGCGCTGCCCTCGGCCTGCGCGCTCCATCCGCGCTCGATCGTGATGGGTCGCAACTGCCCGGGCGTGCGCCCGTCTGCGCGTGCGAAGTCGCTCATGGTGATCATTCTCCTCGTGGGGTCGGAACTGGGTGATGGCGGCCGTCCGGGCCGCGATACGGCACGGCCGCGGGATCAGGCCGAATCGGGCAGGCGGATCGCACCGGTCTGCACGCGGTCGACGGAGTCGATGCCGATCCCGAGCATGCGCCGGGCGAGCTCGACGAATCCGGCGGTGTCGGCACCGGTGGCCTCGTAGCGGAGCTCGGGCTCGCCCGCGCCCGGAGCGCGGAGGAGGCCGCGGTCCGTGAGCACCTCGTAGACCTCGCCGGCGGTCTCGATGTCGCTCGAGACGAGCGCGACGTCGGGACCGACGACCTGGCGGATCGCGCCGCGCAGGAACGGGTAGTGGGTGCAGCCGAGCACGAGGGTGTCGATCCCCTGCGCGACGAGCGGCGCGAGGTACTCCTCGGCCGCGGCGTGCACGACGGGGCCGCTCGTCTCGCCGGCCTCCACCAGCTCGACGAAGCGGGGGCATGCGGCGGAGGTCAGCGCGATGTCGGGACGCATGGCGAACAGATCGTCGTATGCGCGCGACTGGATCGTGCCCTTCGTGCCGATCAGACCGACGCGTCCGTTGCGGGTGATCGACGCCGCGCTGCGCACGGTCGGCCCGATCACCTCGACCACGGGGACGTCATAGCGCTCGCGCGCGTCGCGCAGCACCGCGGCCGAGGCCGTGTTGCAGGCGATGACCAGCATCTTCACGCCCTGGTGCACGAGGTCGTCGAGGATCTCGAGCGCGAAGCGGCGCACCTCGGCGATCGGTCGGGGGCCGTAGGGGGTGCGCGCCGTGTCGCCGACGTAGATCATCGACTCCCCGGGCAGCTGATCGCGGATCGCACGGGCGACCGTCAGACCGCCCACCCCCGAGTCGAAGACCCCGATCGGCGCGTCCGCGCCGGCTGATTCGAATCGCACTCGTCCAGCTTATCGACAGGTGAGTCGACAGGTGCACGACTCACCTGTCGGCGCCAGCGCGACCGGCCTCGGCAGCGGGGCCGGCCGACGAGGCCGACGGCTTGATCCAGGTATGGCGATGCAGCTCCGTGAGCCCTGCCGCGGCGATGCCGGCGTAGTGCGCCCGCGAGCCGTAGCCCTTGTTGGAGTCCCAGGCGTACTCGGGGTGGGCCTCGTGCGCCTCACGCATCAGGGCGTCGCGATCCACCTTCGCCCGCACCGACGCGGCCGAGACGCTCGCGCAGTCGCGGTCGGCTCCGACGCGCGTGCGCACGTCGAGCGGGCTGCGCAGCACCGGCGACAGCCAGTCGTGCGAGCCGTCGAGCAGGATCACGGCGCGATCCATGGCGACGCCTGCAGCGTGCAGCTCGAGCAGTGCGCGGCGCGCCGCCTCGCCCAGCATCGCGGTGATCCCTCGCGCGTCGATCTCCTCGGCGCTCGAGAAGCCGACCGCCCCGGGGCCCCAGTCGCGCACGAGCGGGGCAATGATCCCGCGCTTCTTCTCGCTCAGCAGCTTCGAGTCGCGCAGCCCCGCTGGGAACTCCGCGGTGCCGACCCGCACCGCGTGCGCGCCGACCGCGACCGGACCGGCGATGGCGCCGCGTCCGACCTCGTCGACCCCGACGACCCACTCGACGCCGGCGGAGAGGAGTGCGATCTCGAGCTCGAGCGTCGGCTCCTTCGAGGGCTTCGCCGGGGCATCGACGACCGCCGGGGCGGCCGCGGACTCCACCGCTGCTGCGGGGCGATCCGTCATCGGCTCAGCCCTCGGCGTTCCGGTCGGAGCGCGCCTCCTCGACGCCCGTGAAGGTGCCCTCGGGAGTCCCGAGCCACGAGAACCGGTTGAGCGGCCAGTTCAGCACGAAGGCGCGGCCGACGATCTCGCTCTCGGGCACGAACCCCTTGCCCGGCTGATCCTGGTTGTAGCGCGAGTCCTTGCTCTGGTAGCGGTTGTCGCCCATCACCCAGACGGAATCCTGGGGCACCGTCACGTCGAAGTCGATCTTCGAAGCGCGCGTCTCGCCCTCGGGGACGACGATGTAGGGCTCGTCCAGAGGTACGCCGTTGACCATGATGCGCCCCTGGGCGTCGCAGCACTCGACCCGGTCGCCGCCGACGCCGATCACGCGCTTCACGACGTACTCGTGGCTCGTGTCCGCGGCGAGACCGACCGCCTGCAGCACCTTCTCGAAGCCCTGCGGCGGAGTGTTGGAGCGGGGGTACAACCACCCGCCCGGGTCCTTGAATACGACGATGTCGCCGCGCTGCACGTCCATCATGTCGGGCACGAGCTGGTTCACGAGGATGCGGTCGTTGATCTGGAGCGTGTTCTCCATCGACTCCGACGGGATGTAGAAGCTGCGCACGAGGAAGGTCTTCAGCAGGAACGAGACCAGGAAGGCCACGACCAGGATGACGACCAGGTCGCGCAGGAAGCCCAGGATGCCGTTGCGCCGTTTCCGGCCCTCGCTCGAGGCGCTCGTTTCAGTCATTCCGCTCTCCTGCGTCGATGCTGCGGGGCGGCCGCCGCCGGCGCGCCCTCGATGATGTTCGGGTGAAAACACTTCAGGCTCCCACCCCAGGATGGGAGGGAGCCTGAATGCGTCGCGGGCCGTGCACCGAACCCGCCGGAAGCAGGTCCGCTTAGGAGCGCTTCTCCTTGATCTTGGCCTTCTTGCCGGTGAGGCCGCGCAGGTAGTAGAGCTTCGCACGGCGCACGTCACCCCGGGTGACGACCTCGATCTTGTCGATGGCCGGCGAGTGCACGGGGAACTTGCGCTCCACGCCCACCTGGAAGCTGATCTTGCGCACGGTGAAGGTCTCGCGGACGCCCTCGCCGTGGCGGGAGATCACGACGCCCTGGAACACCTGGACACGCGAGCGGTTGCCCTCGACGATGTTGACGTGCACCTTGACGGTGTCACCGGCGCGGAACTCGGGGATGTCGCTCTTGAGCGACGCGGCATCGACGTGGTCGAGCTTCTGCATGATTGTCTACTCTCTGCGCCCGCCGCAAGTCGGGAACGCGGATATCGAAAAAAGTACTGAGGTGTTCGGCTCACGGTCCGTGCGGACCCTCGCGGCAGTACCGCACCGTGGCACAAGGATCAATTATGCCATAGATCCGGAGCGCAACCGGAATCGCGTGCGGCGGCGCGCGGCGTGTCGCGAGACTCCCGTTCCCGGTCGACGCCCGCGGCCCCGGAATGTCGGAGGCGCCTGGCATCATCGGTGACATGCACGCGAACACCGGAACCACTCGGGACGAGGCCCTCGGCCTGCTCCGCGCCCTCACCCGCAGGGCGGACGCCGAGTTCCACGACGGCCAGTTCGAGGCGGTCTCGGCGCTCGTCGACGAGCACCGTCGCGCGCTCGTCGTGCAGCGCACCGGCTGGGGCAAGTCGGCGGTCTACTTCGTCGCGACGGCACTGCTGCGCGCCCGCGGAGCCGGACCGACGCTGCTCATCTCGCCGCTCCTCGCGCTCATGCGCGATCAGGTCGCCGCGGCAGAGCGAGCGGGCGTGCGCGCAGCCGCCATGAACTCGGCGACCTCCGACGACTGGGACGAGGTCTCGGCCCGCCTCGCCGCCGACGAGATCGACGTGCTGCTCGTCTCCCCCGAACGACTCAACAACCCGCGATTCCGCGAGCGGGAGCTACCGGGGCTCCTCGCGAGGGTCGGGCTCGTCGTGGTCGACGAGGCGCACTGCATCTCCGATTGGGGTCACGACTTCAGACCCGACTACCGTCGGATCGCGGGACTGCTCGACGACCTGCGTCCCGACGTCCCGGTGCTCGCGACGACCGCCACGGCGAACGCCCGGGTCGTCGAGGATGTCGCGGCGCAGCTCGGCGATCGCGTGCTGACGCTCCGAGGCTCGCTCGCCCGCGACGCCCTCCGCCTGGGGTGTCTGCGGCTGCCCGCTGCGCAGGACCGCCTCGCCTGGCTCGTCGCTCACCTCGGCTCCCTTCCGGGCAGCGGGATCGTCTACGCGCTGACGGTCTCGGCCGCCGAGGACATCGCGCTGCTGCTGCGCGACGCCGGGTACCCGGTCGCGTCCTACACGGGACGCACCGACCCGGAGGAGCGCGAGCGGCTCGAAGCCGCGCTCAAGGCGAACGAGGTGAAGGCGCTCGTCGCGACGAGCGCGCTCGGCATGGGGTTCGACAAGCCCGACCTCGGCTTCGTGGTCAACGTCGGCGCACCGGCGTCGCCCGTCGCCTACTACCAGCAGGTCGGCCGCGCCGGGCGAGCGCTCGAGCACACCGGAGCCCCCGATGCCGCACGCGCGCAGCACGCCGAGGTGCTCCTGCTGCCTGGCCCGGAGGACGTCGAGATCTGGCGCTACTTCGCGACGGCCTCGATGCCGGATCCGGATCGCGCGGCGGCGGTCATCGCGGCGCTCGGCGACGCACCGCTGTCGACGCCCGCGCTCGAAGCGAGGGTCGATATCAGGCGCACGCCGCTCGAGCTCCTGCTCAAGGTGCTCGACGTCGACGGGGCCGTTCGCCGGGTGCAGGGAGGATGGGTCGCGACGGGTGCGCCGTGGGTCTACGACGCCGAACGCTATGCGCGGATCGCCGAGGCGCGTGAGCGCGAGCAGCGCACGATGCTCGAGTACGAGCGCGGCGAGCGTTGCCGCATGGAGCTGCTGCAGCTCAGCCTCGACGATCCCGCTGCCGCCCCCTGCAGGCGGTGCGACGTGTGCGCGGGCCCGTGGTATCCGATCGACCTGCCCGATGCCGCCCGGCATCGGGCGAGCGGCAGGCTGCAGGAGACCGGCGTGCCGATCGATCCGCGCGGCATGTGGCCGACGGGCGCGGACCGACGGGGCATCCCTGCCAAGGGGCGGATCCCCGTCGACGAACGTCCCGAGCCCGGCCGCGCGATCGCGCGCCTCACCGATCTCGGATGGGGCGGGCCGCTGCGTGCGCGCTTCGCAGCGGGCGCTCCCGACCAGGAGATCGACACCCGCCTGCTCGACGGCGTGATCGCGACGCTGCGCGACTGGCCCTGGGAGCAGCGGCCGGTGGGAGTCGTTGCGATGCCGTCCCTGACCCGTCCGCGCCTCGTCGCGAGCACCGCCTCCGCGATCGCGGAGAAGGGCCGACTGCCGCTGCTGGGCATGCTCGACGTCGACCCGCAGGTGCCGATCACCGGACCCGGCGGCAACAGCGCATTCCGACTGGCCTCGGTCTGGGGGCGCTTCGATGTCGGCACCGACCTCGCCGAGCGCGTCGCCGCCTGCGACGGACCGATCCTGCTCGTGGACGACCTCGTCGACAGTCGCTGGACGCTCACGGTCGCGTCGCGTCTACTCCGGCGCGCCGGCGCGTCTTCGGTGCTGCCCTTCGCGCTCGCGTCGGTCGGATAGCGTGGGCGTCGGGCGCGGCGAACCCGGCCGGCCCGGTCGAACGCCTCAGGTCTGGCAGCCGGGGCACCAGTAGAGCTTGCGGGCGCCGAACTCCTCGAGCGCGATGTTCGTGCCGCACCGTTTGCACGGCGTGCCCTCGAGCTTGTACACCCAGTGCCGCTCGTCCCGCTCCTCGAGCGCGCGGCGGTAGGCGTCGCCCTCGAGCCCGTCGATCGTCATCATCTGCCCGACAGTGATGCCGGTCTCGAGCAGATCCGCCCAGTCGTCCCACAGCGCCTCGAGCACCGTGCGGTCGAGGGAGTTCGCCGGCGTGTGCGGGTCCAGCCCGGCTCGGAAGAGCATCTCGGCCCGGTAGACGTTGCCGATCCCGGCCACGACGGACTGGTCCATGAGCACGAGGCCGATCGGGGTGCGCTTCTTGCCCGCGCGCTCCACGAAGCGGCGCCGCTCGGCCGGCGTATTGGCGTTCGCGGGATCGGGCCCGAGCTTCAGCATGACGGCGTCGACCTCCGCGGGGGTGAGCACCTCGCACGCCGTCGGACCGCGCAGATCGGCGCACACCCGGTCGTTCAGCAGGCGCACGCGCACCTGCCCGACGGGCTCGGGCGGGAAGACCGACCCGGCATCGGTCTCGCGGTCGGCCTCGGCCATCCGCACGCGCGTGCGACGCGGCGCGCCGATCGAGGTCACCGAGTCCTCGGCGTCCCGATCCACCGCCCGCGCGCCGTCGGCCCGGGAGTACTCCCCCGTCTGCCCGAGCTTCGAGTGCCCCGGCGTGTACCCGTGGATCTGGATCGACGGGTCGACGCGCACGTCGCCCGCGAAGTCCCACGCTCCGTAGATCCCGAGGTGCACCCGCAGCCAACGATCCTCCGAGAACTCGAGGAACATCTGCTTGCCGACCGCGCGCGCATCGGTCATCTCGCGCCCCGTCAACTGGGCCGCGCCCTGGGCGAAACGGCCCTGCGGGCTCGTCACCTCGGGCGCAGTGCCGACGAAGTTCGCCGCGAACTGGCGCGCGATGCGGTGTACGGAGTGTCCCTCGGGCACTAGAGCGCGTCCACCTGCTTGCCGGCGATCGCGCCGGTGCGCTCGTACTCGCCGAGCTGGGCGATGCGGCGAACGTGGCGCTCGTCGCCCGGGAACGGCGTGCCGACGAACAGCTCGATGAAGCGGATCGCGTCCTCGACCGGGTGCTGCCGCGCACCGATCGAGATCACGTTCGCGTTGTTGTGCTCGCGCGCGAGCGTCGCGGTCGAGTCGTTCCAGACGAGCGCGGCGCGGATCCCTTCAACCTTGTTCGCGGCGATCTGCTCGCCGTTGCCCGACCCGCCGAAGACGATCCCGAGCGCCTCGACGCCGTCGCGCTCGTCGCGCGCCACGCCGAGCGCCGCGTTGATGCAGAACGAGGGATAGTCGTCGAGGGCGTCGTACGCCTCGGGGCCGTGATCGATGACCTCGTGCCCCTGATCGCGCAGGTGCTGCTGCAGCTGCTGGCTGAACTCGAGTCCGGCGTGGTCCGTGGCTACGTGAAGGCGCATGGGGTCGATTCTAGCGAAGCCGCGAGCGGCTCCGGGACTCCGCGGGATCGGGCGCAGGCCCGGGCGCGTGTCCCTTCGCCCACCGATTCACGATCCGACGACCGGTTTCGCCGAGGATCGATAGTCGGATCGTGAATCGGTGCTGCAGGAGCGCCACAGGATCGGGCTCAGGTGCGGACGCAGTCTCGAGCGCGGACGGGGCTGCGCCCGCTTGCGCCTCACGGAGGCTCTTAGAACTGCGGGCCGCGGGTGCGGCCGCGCTTGAGCTCGTAGAATCCGGGAACGCTCGCCGCGGCCACGATGCCGTCCCAGAGCCGGAGCGCGTCGGCTCCGGTCGGCGCGGGGGTGACGACCGGGCCGAAGAAGGCGTTGCCGTCGACCGAGATGATCGGCACCCCGACGTCCGGTCCCGCGATATCGAGGGCGTGGCCGGTGTTCTCGCGCAGCTGCGCGTCGTCGGCGTCGTCCGCGGCGGAGGCGAGTTCCGCGGTGAGGCCGTCGACCGCGGCGAGGGACTCCGCGATGATCGCGTCGTAGTCCTCGCGGCCGCCCGGGTGGATGCGGGTTCCCAGCTCCGTGTAGAGCGCCCCTGCCGCCGCGGATCCCGCTGCATTGCTGGCCGCGATCGCGACCTGTCCCATCCGCTTGCCCTGCCGGTGCCCCTCCGCGTGGTCGCTCGCGTCGTTGCCCTCGTTGATGATCTCGAGGCTGATGGGCTTCCACGCCACCTGGAAACCGCGCACTGAAGCGACCTCGTGCACCCACCTGCTGGTCATCCAGCACCAGGGGCAGATCGGGTCGAAGTAGAACTCGACGACGGGAGATGCTGAGGGCGCTTCGGTGCTCATGCGCACAGCCTACCCGGGTCGTCCGCTCGCGGCCCCTGAGCCGACTCGATTCCACCGACGCGCGCGCCGCCGGACGCTGAGCAGCGACAGAGCTTGCGGGCATAGGCTATGGATGTTCAGCGGGGTCCGGATCGGGCGCCCGCTCCCGTCCACTCGACTTCCCACAAGGAGACTCCGTGCCCGGAACCAATCTCACCCGCGCAGAAGCCCAGGAACGCGCACGCGTCCTCTCGACCGAGCACTACGACGTCGCGCTCGACCTCACGACCGGCGCCGACACCTTCGCGGCAGTCACGACCGTGCGCTTCACGGCAGAGCCGGGCGCCGCGAGCTTCATCGACCTCATCGCAGACTCGGTCGAGCGCGTCGAGCTCAACGGCGTCCCGCTCGACACGGCCGAGGTCTTCGCGGATTCGCGGATCGCGCTCCCCGGTCTCGCCGCCGAGAACGTGCTCGTGATCGCCTCGACCCAGCGCTACACCAACACTGGCGAGGGGCTGCACCGCTTCGTCGACCCGGTCGATGGCGAGGTCTACCTGTACTCGCAGTTCGAGGTGCCCGACTCGCGCCGCATGTTCCCGGTGTTCGAGCAGCCCGACCTCAAGGCGACGTTCTCGTTCACGATCACCGCGCCCGCGCGCTGGCAGGTCGTCAGCAACCAGCCCACCCCCGAGCCCGTCGCTGCGGGCACGAAGGCCGCGGCCCAGGGTGCCGATTGGGCCGAGCAGGAGATCGCGACCTGGTCGTTCGAGCCCACGCCAGTCATGTCCAGCTACATCACCGCGCTCATCGCGGGACCGTATCGCGTCGTGCGCTCCGAGCTCACGAGCCGCGACGGCCGCACGATCCCGCTCGGCGTCTTCTGCCGCGAGTCGCTCGGGCAGTACCTCGACTCCGACTACATCTTCGACAAGACCCGCGAGGGATTCGCGTTCTTCGAGGAGCAGTTCGACTACGCCTACCCGTTCGACAAGTACGACCAGCTGTTCGTGCCCGAGTACAACATGGGCGCGATGGAGAACATCGGCGCGGTCACGTTCACGGAGGCCTACGTCTTCCGCAGCCAGGTCACCGACGCCATGCGCGAGCGCCGGGTCGTCACGATCCTGCACGAGCTCGCGCACATGTGGTTCGGCGACCTCGTGACCATGCGCTGGTGGAACGACCTGTGGCTCAACGAGTCGTTCGCCGAGTACATGTCGACCCTCGGCGTCGCCGAGGCCACCGAGTGGTCCGACTGCTGGACGACCTTCGCGGCCTCCGAGAAGTCCTGGGCCTACCGGCAGGATCAGCTGCCCTCGACGCACCCGATCGTCGCCGAGATCCGCGACCTCGAGGATGTGATGACGAACTTCGACGGCATCACCTATGCGAAGGGCGCGTCGGTGCTCAAGCAGCTCGTCGCATGGGTCGGGCGCGAGCCGTTCATGCGCGGCGTGCACGACTACTTCGTCAAGCACCACCACTCCAACACCGAGCTGCCTGACCTGCTGGCCGAGCTCGAGGCGCAGTCCGGCCGCGACCTCGCCGAGTGGTCGAAGCTCTGGCTTGAGACCGCCGGCGTGAACACCCTCCGCCCGGTTTTCGAGCTCGACGATGACGGCCGCTACCGCTCCTTCAGCATCGCCCAGACCGCGATCGACGCGTACCCGACGATCCGTCCGCACCGCATCGCGGTCGGGCTCTACTCGATCGACGACGGGGCCCTGCGCCGCACGCAGCGCATCGAGCTCGATGTGGCCGGCGAATCCACCGAGGTCGCCGAGCTCGCTGGCGTCGCACAGCCCGACCTGCTGCTGCTGAACGACGACGATCTGACGTACGCCAAGATCCGCCTCGACGAGCGGTCGCTCGCCACCGCGGCCGCGCACCTCGGCGACCTCGACGATTCGCTCGCCCGCGCGCTTCTCTGGGGCACGCTCTGGGACGCGACGCGCGACGCCGAGTTCCCCGCCTCGCGCTTCATCGACATCGTGCTCGCCCACATCGGCGAAGAGGATGCGTCGACCACGCTGCGCACCGTGCTCGGCCAGTTGCTGCTCGCGGCCTCGAGCTACGTCTCCCCCGAACGGCGCGACGCGACGCTCGAGCGCGTCGCCGATGCGCTCTGGCGGCTCGCAGTGGACGCCGAGCCCGGGTCGGATCGCCAGTTCCAGTTCGTGAAGTCGTTCGGGCAGCTAGCCGCGACCGACGAGCAGCTCGACACCGTGCAGGCGCTCTTCGACGGCTCGGTCCCGCTGGACGGTCTCGATATCGACACCGACCTCGGGTGGGAGCTCCTCATCGCGCTGGCCGCCGGCGGACGGGCGACCCCGCAGCAGATCGAGGATCGTCTCGCAGAGGACCGCACGGCCTCGGGCAACCAGTCCGCGGCGCACGCCCGCGCCGCACTCCCCAGCGCCGAGGCGAAGACCGCGGCCTGGGATCTGGTGTGGGAGTCGAGCGAGCAGCCGAACGCGATCGTGCGCGCCACGGGTCTCGGGTTCACCCGCGCCGTCGACCGCTCGCTGCTCGTCCCCTTCGTCGATCGCTTCTTCGCGTCGCTGCTGCCGATCTGGGAGTCGCGCAGCTACCAGATCGTCGAGGAGCTGGTGGAGGGGTTCTTCCCAGCACCGCTCGCGAACGCCGCGCTCGCCGAGGCCGCCGAGGCCTGGCTCGCGGCGAACTCCGCCGCCCCGGCCGCGCTGCAGCGCATGGTCTCCGAGCACCTCGCGGGCGTCGAGCGCACGCTGCGTGCGCAGGCCGCGGACCAGGAGGCGTAAGTGCGCGGAGCCGACCAGGTGCAGCAGGCGGAGCAGGCGGTGGGGAACGCGTTCGTCGACTTCATCACGACCTATCAGGTGCCGATCCGGATCCTCGTGATCCTGATCGTCGCCGTGCTCCTCAACTGGCTCCTGCGTCGGCTCCTGATGCGCACCGTCACGCAGATCGTGCGGGGTGTGAAGAAGGCGCAGGACGTCGACACGACCTCGGAGATCCAGGCGGCGCCGTACCTCAACGCGCGCGCGGTGCAGCGCACGCGCACGCTCGGCACGGTCGGGCGCGTGATCATCACCTGGACGATCTTCCTGATCGCGCTCGTGCTGATCCTCGGCGAGATGAGCGTCAACCTGACCGCGATCCTCGCGTCCGCGGGTGTCATCGCAGCGGGGCTGGCGTTCGGCGCGCAGAACCTCGTCAAGGATGTGCTCAACGGCATCTTCATGGTGTTCGAGGATCAGCTCGGCGTGGGCGACACGGTCACGATCGGGCAGGTCAGCGGCACGGTCGAGGACGTGGGGATCCGCGTCACCCAGGTGCGCGCGATGGACGGCACGCTCTGGTTCGTGCGGAACGGCGAGATCCTCACGCTCGGCAACGCTTCGCAGGGCTGGGGCCGCGCGCTCATCGACGTGACCGTCGACGCGCACCAGGATCTCACCCGCGTCTCGGAGGTGACGCTCGATGCCGCGCGTGCTCTGCTCACGTCGGAGCGCTACGCGCGCAAGGTCACGGGAGAGCCCGAGATCCTCGGCCTCGAGAGCGTCTTCGGCGACCGCGCCACGCTGCGCCTCGCCGTGCGCACCCGGCCGGAGGCGCAGTGGGAGGTGCAGCGCGGCATCCGCGCCGAGCTGCGGCAGAAGTTCCGGGAGGCGGGCATCACGCTGTCCGACGAACGGCCGGCGAATCCGGGAGGGACCGTATGAACGACGCGCACGCGCAGGAGCAGGGGCCCGAACCCGCGCCGGGGCCCCGGCTCACGCTGCGCAGCGGCGAGCACGGCGCCGCCGTGACCGACACGGTGTGGGCCCAGATCGGCGGCACCGAGACGTTCGACCGCATCGTGCGCCGCTTCTACGACGGGGTGAAGGCGGATCCCGACCTCGCCCCGATGTACCCGGACGCCGATTGGGAGGGCGCCATCTGGCGCCTCCGCGCGTTCCTCGAGCAGTACTGGGGTGGGCCGACGACCTACTCCGAGCAGCGCGGGCACCCGCGTCTGCGCATGCGGCACGCGCCCTTCCCGGTGACGCCGCACGCGAAGGAGCGCTGGCTCGTGCACATGCACGCCGCGCTCGACGAGGCCGCGCTGCCGCCGATGCACGACGCGGCCATCCGCGACTACGTCGAACGGGCGGCGCTCGCGATGGTCAACCGGTTCGAGTAGCGCGGCCCCGCCAGACTCGAACCGGTTCGCGTGCCCCGTATCCGCGGGCGATGCCGACCGATCAGCGGCCTGAGACGAGCATCTCGGCGAAGCCCATCGCCTTCATGCGGAGGTCGTCGATGCGGCGCATGCGGGCCGACGCGACGTCGTAGCCCTCGTATGCCGGCGGCGGATCGTTGCGCACGTTGCGCGAGCACTCGAAGTCCCGGCAGATGAGCGTACCGACGGTGCTGCCGCGGCGCCCGGCGTCGCCGACCCGCCTCGCGCTCCAGAAGACGACGTCGTTCGGGAGCCGCACGTCGCGGCACCAGTTGCACATCGCTCGGGAGCGCGGGGAGGCCTCCGCCTGCTTCAGTGCGACGCCGATCGGATCGGCGTCGAGGCGCGGCAGCACGACGTACGCGCGACGAGCGAACTTGGGGTCCCGCCAGCCGAGGTAGTCGAGCGCCGCCCACTCGGCGTCGCCCATCTCGTCGAACACGGCGGGCAGAGTCATCTCCTTCACCTCCCTGCGGGAGGCGTTCACGAAGGACGAGCGGACGAAGGTTTCGGTGAGCGGATGCATGAGTGCGCCTTTCACGGGCGCCGCGGCACGGCGTCCGGAGATCGGGTTTCGGGGTCGTCAATCACGCCGTGCTCGGCACGGAACGCGGGCACGGCGAGGGCGGGGCGCCTACTCACCGTCGGCGAGCGCTTCGCCGACGACCTCCTGACGCTGGGAGCACAGCTCTCGGAAACTCACCCGACCAGTGTACGCCGCTCGCACAATAGGGGTGTCAGCTCATCCGATCCGGCGACGCAGCTAAGCAACCCTCTGACCATCGAGCCGCGAGAGCGCTGCGTCTCGACCGGCCGACGCCATGACGAGGTCGAGCAGGTGTCCGCGCACCACCGGTCCGTTCCCGACGGAGAACGACGCATCGTCAGCCACCAGGGAAAGCCCCGCGACGAGGATCCACGATTTGACCGCGAAATCCTTGGCGGTGTAGCAGCGGGCGACCCTGATGAGCGCTTTCTGATCGGCGCGAGCTCGATGCCAAGCGGGCGGGCGATACCCTGGCCGTGCACGATCACCTCGCCGAGCCAAGCCGCGTGGTAGTCGAGGAGATGACCGCGCGAAACCGGTCAAGCGTCTCTTCAGGAGTGTTCCTGAGATGCTCGGACAGCCGCTGCGCGTTGTGCAGGTCCGGATCGAAGCGGGCGGCCACGATGCTGCGGTTCCAGGTCATGGCACTCGTGTTCGCCGCCGCGGTGTGGTGAGCGGTGCTCTGCTCGACGCTCCATTCCCCGCAGTGCGTGGACGCGTGCCACTCCTCCGCGTGAAGCCCAGCAAGCGTGTCGGCGAGGCGCTCGCGTTCCGCGTGGATCATCGCTCACACCGCCGTATCCTTCGCATGCATGCGCCCAGCCCAGGGACACGATGCGTGTTCGGGCTCCCAATGAGCGGCCGACGCTCGCGAATTTGCCGAGTCTCATTTGTTCAAGCGGATTGAGTGGTGCTTGGGTGGACGCAACCACCCCTTTCAATGCAATCCGTCGCACCGCCATTACGCAGGCGAGCCGAATGCCCTCCTTGTTGCAGGCAGGGTGACAATACACTGCATGGACATGTTCGATCACGACGAGCTGATAGCGACCACAGCCCTCAACTTCAACGACCACGGCCGTCATTGGCTGGACCTGTTCGACAAGGCGCTTGCGGAGGCAGATGTTCCTATTCGAGTCGATTATCTTCAGCGTTCGTCGAACGTCGAAGGCACCCTCATCAAGCTCTCCCAGGACGGAAGGCCTCTCACCTCAGCGGCAGTGAGAGCCGTACCATCAAATACTTCCACGAAGCTCAGGCTCGCCATTCAGAGCACGCTAGATGATCAAGTCGCCGATGCGCTGAAACAGGCAATTGAATCAGCCAGCCGTGGAGCTGGGCCCGCACGCCACCATTTTCCTTGGTCGGCAGTCTTGGTTCAAGCACCGCATATCCGGCATCATCCAACTCGCCTAACCACCACGATCCGCATCGGAGACCTCACACTCGAATCCGAAGAGACCATCTTCAGTGATGTCGTCTATCCCGGAAGGACTTTCGATGGCTCCTACCGCATCCACCAGTCCCATCCCATACGCGTGATGGGAAAATCGCAAGCGTCCTCCTGGGAGTCAGCATCCAAGATGGCCGAACAAGCGCTACGGCAAGTCTGCGGGCTGTTGGCCCTCTTCTGGGATCTGCCTTACGAAGTCGCTACTTCGCCAGTCCATAGTCTCGATGGAGATCCGTCTGTTCGACCAGCACGTGCTGGTATCCAGCTGGACCCTCCACCGCCAGAACACCCGGCTCACTGGGAAACCCATTCACGTTTGAACGATGCCGACACGGCCTGGAGAACTCTGAACGCTTCCGTCCGCCTACAGAACGCGATCGACATCTATCTGGAAGCTCGCTACCTGGAGGAGAGACACCAAACGATGGCCCTGGTTGCGTACGTTGCAGCGATCGAGGCGATTGCAAACATCCTCTTTGAACGACCAAAAGACAAGAGCATTACGAAGGCATTCAAGGCAGCCATTCGCGTTGTCCTGCCTGAGCCAGAGGCCGCAGACCTTGATCGCGTTTACAGCTGGCGTTCCACGACAGTTCACCAAGGTCGACTTCACGGTAACGAAGCGCAGTCATTTGGGCCCGCGACCGACATATTCGGGGTCAACGCGTTTTCGAACCTCACCAGCCTTCTCCCAGTGCTCGGCGACACAGCCAAACGGCTTCTCACCATGGGGGTTCTCGGACAGCTCCCACCCAAACGTAGGCTGCATGACGAAGCATTGCGCCCAGAGAATTTGACTTGAGATTTCATCTCATGAAGCTCTATGCCGAGCTCACCGCACAGAGAGGGCAATCTCGAGATACACCTTCACCAGGCATTCAGACAATCCCAAGCACACTTCCTCGCTCACCCCTACACTGGTAGCAACACTGAGCTCATGGCCCTCCACCTCACCGACGACGACGCGGCCGACGCGCTGCTCTTCAAGCATGATGTGAGCAGGGCCCAACGAGGCTTAGGCGAAGTCCTCCTCCAAACGCTGGTAGGCGATCTGGAACCCGCAGGGTCCGCACCAGAGCTCAATACTTGACCCCACGTCGCTGACCAGCAACTCGGGGACGAGGGCGGGATCAACGGCGAGTCAGTCACCTGTTCGTTGTCGCAGACCACCGACCGGGCCGCGGCAGCAACCACATGCGGCACATCAAAGAAGTTCGTCTCTCGCCGCGCTGCCATCCGCTCACCGTACTGCCCGGCCGAATGTCACGGGTACCTGGCACACTGAGGGTATGGCAATCCACCTCACCGACGACGCCGCGGCCGACGCGCTGCTCACCGACAACCCGCTCGCACTGCTGATCGGCATGCTGCTCGACCAGCAGGTCGCGATGGAGACCGCGTTCGCCGGTCCGCTCAAGATTCAGGAGCGGGTGGGCGCGATCGACGCGCGCACGATCGCCGGCGCTGACCCCGAGGAGTTCGCGGCCGCGTTCAAGCAGACGCCAGCGGTGCACCGCTTCCCCGGGTCCATGGCGGCTCGGGTCCAGAGCCTCTGCCAGGCGCTCATCGACGACTGGGACGGCGACGCTGCGGCGATCTGGACGGCGGGAGAGCCCGACGGCGCCACCGTGCTCAAGCGGCTCAAGGCGCTGCCCGGCTTCGGCGAGCAGAAGGCGCGGATCTTCCTCGCGCTGCTCGGCAAGCAGTGCGGGTTCGACGGCTCGGGCTGGCGCGAGGCCTCCGCTCCCTACGGCGAGCCGGGGTCGCATCGGAGCGTCGCCGACATCACCTCGCCCGAAACGCTGCTGCTCGTGCGCGAGGCGAAGCGGGCCGCGAAGGCCGCGGCCAAGCGATAGGCTGCTCGCCCGATCCGGGCCCAGGCTCCGCAGGCCTCAGCGGTCCCTGATCACGTGCAGCAGGCGCCAGCCCTCAGGAACCTGCGCGCGGAGCGCCTCCATCGACTCGGCCTCGATCTCGCGCGTCGTATCCCGCCGGACGAACGTGCCGGTGGCCGAGATCAGCGTCGACGCCTTCGCCATCGCAACCGGCGCGAGCGTAAGATCAAACCCCTCCGGACGAGCCGCGAGGAGTTGCTCATGGATGGACTCGAGCGACTCCCCCTCCACATCGACCTGGAGTTGCTCATCGAGTCGGATGGTGGCGCGCAGCATGTCTCCAGGATATCGCCGGCCGGCCGGCGTCGCCGCGCGCGACGGCCCCATAGCGCGAATCTGCGGACTCGTGTCGCGCATGCAACGATCGTTCGCGCCCCTATCGCTTCCCCGTCCCATATGGGACCATGCGGACATGGGATTTCTGATGTACGGCGGGAGCCAGGAGTATGAGTTCGAGGATCGGACGCTCGCGCACCTGAAGGTCGCGATCACCATGAAGCTGCGGCGTCAGGAGAGTTTCCTCATGAGTTGGGTGAACCCGGTCGAGCGCGGCGGCGGGAGGGTCTCGATCTGGCTCTCCCCCAGCGTTCCGCTGACCTTCCGCTTCTCGGGGAGCCGCGCACCGCAGCTGTCGAAGACCTGGCTCGCGGTGCTGAACGAGTTCTCGAACACGCCGCGGGGACTCATCGTGATGTCCGAGGACGAGGCGAAGCGGCACGCCGCCGACGGGTAGAGAGCTCCGGATCGGCAGTGCCGCACCGCGGGGACTCGGCGCTGGCGCATTCGGTGCGATCGTGAAGGGACGGCGCGCTCCGCGGGGTGCGCCGGAGTGGAAATGGGGGAATCATGGGACACCTGCATTACGGAGGAGTCGAGAGCTTCGAGTTCGACGATCGGACGCTCACGCATCTGCGCACCGTCATACTCGGCAAGCTCAATCTGCAGGAGAGCCTCGCCTTCACCTGGACGCGCGGCGATCAGCAGCACAGCATCTGGCTGCACCCGACGGTGCCGCTGCACTTCGAGTTCGACGCGCCGGAGACCGCGGCGCTCAACACGGCATGGGTCGAGCTGCTGCTCGGGGCCGCGAACTCGCCGAGCGGGCTGCACGCGCTCCCCGAGCCGAAGGACTGATCGGGCGGGATGGCCGAGCCGCTCCGTTCAGCTCCGATCCACCAGCCGATGCTCGCCAGACTCCCGGGCGCAGTGCGCGCAGCAGAATAGACTGCCCTCGTTCTCGACCCCGTGCCCGAGGATGCGGCAGCCGCAGTGTCCGCAGACCGGGGCGAGCGCGTGCGCGGCGCACTCGATGCTGTCGAAATGGTGCCTCGCGCCGGCCGCGATGACGGTGAACGCCTTGTCGTAGGTGTTGCCGCAGGTCTCGCACGGTTGCAGTTCGGGTGTGGTGGACATGTTGCTGCTCCGATCCCGCCCGGGGTCCGGGCCCGGTGTCTCCGTCGGCCTCGAGGCGGTCCTCGGAGCCGCGGCGCCGTCCGATCCGAGCGTCGAGTTCCAGCATCGTCCCGCCCGCGGATTCCGCACAGGGGGTGGTGGTCCGGCGGCCGCCCTGATAGTGCGCCGCGATACGCGGACCGCACGGTGCGCGGGGAACACTAGGCCCTGGGTCGGGGTTTGTCGACCCCCGTGCCGCGGCGGCCCGTCGGGCATAGCGTCGGAGTCGATCCGGTGATCCGCACCGACCCCGAGCGCGCACCGCCTCGGAGAAAGGAGACGAAGCCATGGGCTTTCTCGCATTCCTCATCCTCGGCCTCATCGCCGGCGCCATCGCGAAGGCGATCCTCCCGGGAAGGCAGGGCGGCGGTTGGATCGCGACCCTGCTGCTCGGGGTCATCGGGGCGATGCTCGGCGGGTGGCTGGGCGGGATCATCTTCGGCGCCGACCTGTCGGGCTTCTGGTCGCTCGAATCGTGGCTCCTGGCGATCGGCGGGTCGCTGGTCGTGCTGCTGATCTGGGGCTTCATCGTCGGACGCGGCAGCCGCGCCGACTCGTAGGAGCGCGGCCGACGAGAGGTCGACGGCCCCCGGCGCACCGCCGGGGGCCGTCGATCTGCGCGGCGCATAGTACGCTGGACGGGTCGCCTCCTTAGCTCAGTGGATAGAGCAACAGCCTTCTAATCTGTCGGTCGCTGGTTCGAATCCAGCAGGGGGCACCGATCATCGGCCGGGCTCCGCGGCGCTCCGTCGCCGAGCCCGCGCACGAGGCGTCAGCTGCCCGGCCAGCATCGCCGCGAGCGAGACCCCGAACCCGCCGAGCTGCACCGCGCTCAGCGATTCCCCGGCCACGAGTGCGCCGAGGATCGCGGCGACGAGCGGCGACAGCAGGCCCAGCAGCGCCGTCGCGGTGACCGGGAGCCGAGCGATCCCGGCGAACCAGATCGAATAGGTGAGCAGCGCTCCGACGATTCCGAGCCAGGCGTAGCCCGCGACGGCCGCGCCGTCGATGCCCGTCGGGATGCCGTCGATCGCGAGCGCCGGCGCGAGCAGCACGAGACCGGCCGCCGTGAGCTGCCACCCGGCGAGCCCCACCGCCGAGACGCCGGGCGGCCGGCCCCACCGCTTCGTGAGCACGACGCCCGCCCCCATCGATGCGGCTCCGGCGAGGCCCGCGAGCAGTCCGAGCGGATCGAGCGCCGCCTCGGGACCCAGCACGACCATTCCGACGCCGACGACGCCGATCGCTCCCCAGGCCACCCGCCAGACGGAGAGCCGCTCGCGCAGGAGCGCCACCGCCAGGAACGCGACCACGATCGGCTGCACGGCACCCAGCGTGGCGGCGACGCCGCCCGGGAGCCGCTGCGCCGACACGAAGAGCAGCGGGAAGAAGACGCCCATGTTCAGCGTGCCGAGCACCAGGCTCTTCCACCACCACGCGCCGCGCGGCAGCCGGCGCGCGATGAGGACGGCGAGCAACCCTGCGGGGAGCGAACGCATCAGGGCCGCGAACAGCGGATGCCCGTCGGGCAGCAGCTGCGTCGTGACGAGGTAGGTCGTACCCCAGGACATCGGCGCCAGCGCTGCGAGGGCGGTCCAGCCCGCGCGCGAGCCCGAGGGCGCGGATGCGGAACCCGGTGCCCCGGGTGCCGGAGCGGGAGGACGGGCGGTGATGGTGTCGGTCATGCGTCCATCGTGCGCCTCGGACGGACATGAGTCCAGGTCATGCTACGCATGGCACCGATGAACTGCGATCATGGACGTATGGAACTGCAGCAGATGCGCTACGTCATCGCGATCGCCGAAGAGCAGAGCTTCACCCGAGCCGCCGAGCGCTGCTTCGTCGTGCAATCCGCACTGAGCCACCAGGTCAAGTCGCTCGAGCGCGAACTCGGCGCCCCGCTCTTCGCGCGCACCAGCCGCCGCGTCGAACTCACCGCTGCGGGGACGGCGTTCCTCGCCGAGGCCCGGGCGAGCGTCGAGGCGGCGGAGCGCGCCGCGATCGTCGCGGCGGCCGCGAGCGGGCGCGTCATCGGCGACCTGACGATCGGCGTCATCCCGACGACGGCGGCAGTCGACCTCCCCGCGACCCTCCGCGCGTTCCGCTCCGCGCACCCCGAGGTGCGGATCAGGCTCCGCGGCGGCAGCAGCGACGAGTTCATGTCGGCGATCGTCTCCGGCACCATGGACGTCGCGGTGCTCGGGCTCCCCGACGGCGTCGCACCCCAGCGGGTCGCGAGCCGGGAGCTCTCGAGGGAGCGCCTGGTCGCCGTGCTCGGATCGGAGCACCCGCTCGCGCACCGCCGCCGCATCGCGATCGCCGACCTCGCCGACGACACGTTCGCGGATTTCCCTGAGGGCACCCCCGGCCGCACTCAGTCGGACCTCGCCTTCGCAGCGGCGGGGATCCCGCGCGAGGTGATGTTCGAGGCGATAAGCACCGACCTGATACTGGGATTGATCAGGCAGAACCTCGCGATCGCGTTCCTCTCAGCGGCGATCGTCCCCGACGATCCCGCACTGCGCACGGTCCGTGTCGTCGGAGGCCCGGCGCGCGCCGAGCACCTCGCGTGGAGCGCCTTCAATCCGAGCCCCGCCGCGCAGGCATTCCTCGAGCTGCTGGAACAGGACGCATGACGAACGGGCCCCGGCCGAAGCCGGGGCCCGTTCGTCGATCGGCGTCGGATCGATCAGAACTGGTTCATCGTGTTGTCCTTGCCGCCGGCCTTGAGCGCGGCGTCACCGGCGAAGTACTCCTTGTGGTTGTCGCCGATGTCGCTGCCGGCCATGTTCTGGTGCTTGACCGTCGCGATACCCTGACGGATCTCCTGGCGCTGCACGTCGCGGACGTAGGTGAGCATCCCCTCGTCGCCGAAGTAGCCCTTCGCCAGGTTGTCGGTCGACAGCGCCGCGGTGTGGTACGTCGGCAGGGTGATGAGGTGGTGGAAGATCCCGGCGCGAGCCGATCCGTCGCGCTGGAAGGTGCGGATCTTCTCATCGGCGAGCTGGGCGAGCTCCGTGCCGTCGTAGTCGACGCTCATCAGCTTGTCACGGTCGTACGCCGAGACGTCCTTGCCCTCCGCCACGAGCTGGTCGAACGCCTGCTGGCGGAAGTTGAGCGTCCAGTTGAACGACGGGCTGTTGTTGTAGACGAGCTTGGCGTTGGGAACCACCTCGCGGATGCGGTCGACCATCGCCGCGATCTGCTCGACGTGCGGCTTCTCGGTCTCGATCCAGAGCAGGTCGGCGCCGTTCTGCAACGACGTGATGCAGTCGAGCACCACGCGGTCCTCTCCGGTGCCCGGGCGGAACTGGTAGAGGTTCGAGGCGAGGCGCTTGGGGCGCAGCAGCTTGCCGTCGCGCTTGATGACGACGTCGCCGTTGCCGAGTGCGTCCTCGGAGACCTCCTCGACGTCGAGGAACGAGTTGTACTGATCGCCCAGGTCGCCGGGAGTCGTACTGACGGCGAGCTTCTGGGTGAGGCCGGCGCCCAGCGAGTCGGTGCGGGCGACGATCACGCCGTTGTCGATGCCGAGCTCGAGGAAGGCGTAGCGCACCGCGTTGATCTTCGCGATGAAGTCCTCGTGGGGGACGGTGACCTTGCCGTCCTGGTGACCGCACTGCTTCTCGTCGGAGACCTGGTTCTCGATCTGGATCGCGCAGGCGCCCGCCTCGATCATCTTCTTCGCGAGCAGGTACGTCGCCTCGGGGTTGCCGAAACCGGCGTCGATGTCGGCGATGATGGGCACGACGTGCGTCTCGTAGGTGTCGATCTGCGACTGCAGGAACTCGACCGCGGTCTCGTCGCCTGCGACGCGGGCGTCGTCGAGCTGGCTGAAGAGCAGGTCGAGCTCGCGGGCGTCTGCCTGGCGGAGGAAGGTGTAGAGCTCTTCGATGAGCGCGGGGACCGAGGTCTTCTCGTGCATCGACTGGTCGGGCAGCGGGCCGAACTCGGAGCGGAGCGCGGCGACCATCCACCCCGAGAGGTAGAGGTAGCGCTTGTTCGTGGTCTTCAGGTGCTTCTTGATCGAGATCAGCTTCTGCTGCCCGATGAAGCCGTGCCAGACACCGAGCGACTGCGTGTAGACCGACGCGTCGCCGTCGTACTCGGCCATGTCGCGGCGCATGATGTCCGCGGTGTACTGGGCGATCTCGAGCCCGGTGCGGAAGCGGTTCTGCGCGCGCATCCGTGCGACGTACTCGGGGTTGATCGCATCCCAGCCGGTGCCGTTCTGGTCCTTGAGGCCCTGCACTGCCTCGATGTCGTTCTGGAACGCCGTCATGATGACTCCTTCGTGTGATGCGGTGTGTGTTTTCCACTCTGACGGACCCGGAGCGCCCGAGCGTGCGATTCTCGGGGTGAAGATTCGCCGAATTTCTCCTTCTGAGAAGATTCCGTGCGGAACCGACCCCGAGGTCGAGGATCCGCCGACGCGCGCACCGCCGGTAGGATCGTGAGGTGCACGACTCCCAGAGACCCCGGCTTCCGTTCGAGGTCTGGGCACTCGTGGCCGGCGGCTTCACCGTCGCGCTCGGCTACGGCGTGGTCGCCCCGGCGATCCCGCAGTTCGCGCTGGAGTTCGGCGTTTCGAGCTTCGCCGCGTCCGCCATCGTGAGCGCCTTCGCGCTCATGCGGCTGCTCTCGGCGCCTCTGGCCGGCTGGATCGTCGGCCGCTGGGGCGAGCGCCGCACCTACATCTGGGGCATCCTCATCGTCGCCGCCTCGACCGGCGCATCGGCCCTCGCCGCGGACTACACCCAGTTCGTGGTGCTGCGCGGCGTCGGCGGCATCGGCTCGACGATGTTCACGGTCGCCGCGACCGCCCTGCTCATCAAGGTCAGCCCCGAGCTCGCGCGCGGGAGGGTGGCGAGTCTCAACGCCGCGGGATTCCTGCTCGGCGGCCTGCTCGGTCCCGTGTTCGGCGGCATCGTGGCGGGGTTCGGGATCCGGGCCCCCTTCGTCTTCTACTTCGGAACGCTCGTCGCGGCGGCGTCGGTCGTCGCCGTGGCCCTCCGCGGATCCGCCGCGGCGGCGCGCCGCACCCCCGGCGACCCCGCCGCGGCCACGGCGATGTCGCTGGGAGCGGCGCTCGGCGTCCCCCAGTACCGGTCGCTGCTGCTCTCCGTCTTCGCATTCGGCTGGACCTCGTTCGGCGTGCGGGTCTCCGTGATCCCCATCTTCGTCGCGGTCGTGTTCGGCGGCGACGCGGCGACCGCCGCGTGGGTCCTGGCGGCCTACGCCGCGGGCAACGCGATCCTCATCTTCCCCTCCGGCAGATGGAACGACACCGTGGGTCGCAGACCGCTCCTCATCACCGGCATGGCGGTCCTCGCCGCCACCTACGCCGCGCTCCCCCACTCGCCGACCCTCTGGGCCGCGATGGTCGTCATGCTGCTCGCGGGCGCGGGGTCGGCGCTCGTGAACCCGGGCCAGCAGGCGGTCCTGGCCGACGTGCTCTCGGGGCGTCGCGGCGGCAACGTCGTCGCGACCTACTCGATGACGAGCGACCTCGGGGGCGTGCTGGGCCCCCTGGTCGCCGGAGCGGTCGTCGATCTCGCCGGCTTCGGATGGGCGTTCGGCATCAGCGCGCTGCTGCTCGCGGCATCGGGCATCGCCTGGGCCGCGGTGCCCGATTCGCGCGGGCGCATCGGGAGGACCCGCGACGGCGGATCCTGACGGGACGGACCGGAGGCGTTCAGCCCTCGAGGTCGTCGACGCCGGGCATCCAGCTCAGCCCGGGCTTGCCCCAGCCGTTCTTGCGCAGCGCCTTCTGCGCGCCCTTCGCCTCGGGATGGACCAGCCGGTCGACGTACAGCAGGCCGTTCAAGTGGTCGTACTCATGCTGCAGGATACGCGCGAACCAGCCGCTCGCCTGTACCTCGAACGGGGCGCCGTCGACGTCCTGCGCGCGCAGCAGCGCCCGCGATGAGCGGCGCAGCGCGAAGCGCTCGCCGGGGAACGAGAGGCACCCCTCGATCTCGTCCTCGCCCGGAAGGCCCGGCTCGAGCGGAGCGATCCAGAGCTCGGGATTGATCGCGACGCCGTGTGCGGGCGCCTCGTCCTGATCGTCGTACATCCACACGAAGATCCGCTTGCCCACGCCGACCTGCGGTCCGGCGAGACCGACGCCGGGAGCGGCGACGGTCGTCTCGAACATGTCGTCGACGAGGCGGCGCAGGTCGGCGTCGAACTCGGTGACGGGCGCTGCGGGACGGTGGAGCACGGGTTCGCCTGAGACGACGATGGGAAGAACGGCCATGAACTCCAGTGTAACCCTGCGGTTCGCGGTCGCGCCCCGGCTGCCACTCCGCACCGCACTAGACTGGTCCGAGCCGCGCCGCGGGCCTCCGCGAACGACGTCGGCGCACGCCCGCACCCGACCACGCCGAGGAGCCACGCATGTCGAACACCCCCGCAGAGCAGATCGTCTGGATCGACTGCGAGATGACGGGACTCGATGTCGACCGCGACGGGCTGTGCGAGATCGCCGTCATCGTGACGGACTTCGATCTGCGACCGCTCGACCCCGGCTTCGAGATCGTCATCAACCCGGGCACCGAGGCGCTCGCCCAGATGAACGACTTCGTGCGCGGCATGCACGAGACCTCGGGCCTGCTCCCCCGCATCGCCTCGGGCGCGACGCTCGAGGAGGCCGAGCAGCAGGTGCTGGCCTATCTGAAGCGCCTCGTGACTCCGGGCAGGCGCCCCCTCGTCGCGGGCAACACGATCGGGATGGACCGTCGCTTCATCGCGAAGTACCTCCCGGCGCTCGAGGAGCGGCTGCACTACCGCAGCATCGATGTCTCCACGATCAAGGAGCTCAGCAGGCGCTGGTACCCCGCCGCCTACTTCGGCGCGCCGGCGAAGCGCGGCGGGCACCGCGCCCTCGCCGACATCGCCGAGTCGATCCAGGAGCTCGCCTACTTCCGCGATGCGGTCATGGTGGCCGCCCCCGGCCCCGACAAGGAGGCCTCGCAGCGGGTGTCGTCGGTCGCCGCCGAGCGCTACGCGGCGCTCATCGACGGACCGGAGGCTCCGGTGTCCGGCGCGGACGCGTCGGAGCCGGCGACCTCCTGACCCGGTCGAGCCATCAGGGCTCGGGGTCGTCCTCGCGCGCCCAGGCGATCGCGATGAGCCGGCGCAGCACTCCGAGATCGATGTCCTCCAGTCGGGCGACGTAGACGCATCCGGCGCCCTCCGTGTACGTGCCGAGTTCCGGCAGCAGCGCGGCCCCCTCTGGCAGGTCCTTGAGTCCGTAGAGAGACAGCTTCGCCTTCCGCGGCGAGAACCCCGTTCTGGGCCATACTCCGCGGGTTCGCGGGTTGGCCGGCGAGACGTACCGGTAGCTGCCGTAGCCGACCATGCTCGGCCCCCACAGCACGGGGTCAGCGCCGGTCGTCTCGCGGAAGATCTCGGCGAGCGCGAGGCCGTCCGCGCGCCGTTTCGCGGGGGTCGCCGCGTCGAGGAAGGCGCCGACGTCGGCATCGGTCGGCCGGGTCTTCGGTGCATCTGCCATGCCCTCATTCTGCTGCACGCGCTGCGGCCCCGCCAGAGCGGGATCGCCGGTTCCCGACGCACCTGCGCGCGGGCGCGCCCCGGCGTTAGGATCTGATTGCTCGCTCCGGATCGGCCGGACGGCGGGAGGGGTGGATCGAATGGGCGCTTGGGGCACAGCACCGTGGCACACCGACGGAGCGGCGGACTGGTTCGGAGCCGCGTTCGCCGGCGCCGACCTCGACGCGAGGATCGACGAGGCGTTCGAGTACGACGACGACTACGACCGCATCCGCGCGGCCTGCTACCTGCTCGCCGTGCTCGGGCGGAGCACGGTGTGGCCGGGCGATCTGGAGCGCCTCGACGGGCACCTCGAACGCGGGATCGACCTGCTCACCGAGATGATCGAGCCGGACTCCGACTTCCGCGATCTCTGGGATGACGACCCCGAGGTCGTCGAGGCCGTCCGCTCCGAGATCGCCGAGCTGGAGGATCGATTCGAGGAGGACGACGACGCCGAGGACGACGATCCTGAAGGATGACGGCGGATCAGGCTGAGCCGAGCCTCACCCGCGGAGGTCGCGCGAGCGCAGCACGACCGCGGCGGCCGCGGCTCCGAGGACGGCCAGGCCCCAGGTGAGCGCGAGCATCGACGGATCCGCGCCGTTCGCGAGCGGCGCGTCGTGGAACACCCACGCGTACGGGGAGGCGTACCTCAGCCAGTCGACGTCCGGCGCCTGCCTGGCGACCGCCTGCAGCGCGTAGCCCAGCACCGCGACGGCAGCGGCGCTTCCGAGCGCCCACGTTCGCCGTCCGGTCAGCGCGCCGACGAGCAGCCCGACCGAGGCGTGCAGCGCGGCGAGCCCGATGAGCGCGGACGCGGTGCCGACGAGGCGGGCGAGGTCCAGGTGCAGCTCAGCCGGGCCGCTCAGGAGCCAGATCAGGGTCGCGGAGACGGCGCCGAGCCAGACGAGCTTGACGAGGATCGTGAGGGCCTGCCCGAGCGCATACGGGACCCGGCCGATGCCGTGCGCCAGATCGAGCTCGAGACGTCCGGATTCCTCGTGTCCGGCGATCGCCCGTGCCCCCCATGCGACGGCGGCGATCGTCGTGAGCAGGAAGCCCATCAGCCCGAAGAAGGTGCTCTGCACGTACCCGGCGCCGGTGCTGATCTGGTCGTATCCGAGGGTGCGCACCAGTTGCTGCGGCAGCGAGTCGAGCAGCTCGGTCATCCGGCCGTCGTCCGCCATACTGGGGTACAGCGGCAGGTAGAGGAGCACCACGGCCGCGAGTCCGGCGGTCCAGCCGGCGAGACTTCGCCAGGATTCGCCGATCCCGCGGAGGAGGACCGGAACGAGGCCGTTCATCGCGCGCCTCCCCCGCTCCCCGGGGCATGCCTGCCCGAGGCACGCGTGCCGGCTGCGTACCGGATCGAGGCGCGGCGATCCGGTGACGCCGGCCCTCCCGACGAGTCGGATGCTCGGTACAGGCGGAGCACCGATTCCTCGAGGTCGGGCTCCTCGACGCTCAGATCCCGCACCTCGAACGCACCGAGCGCCCGGACGAACGGGTCGATCGGCCCCGCCAGGGTGCCGTCGACCCGCACGTCGTCCCCAGCGGCGCGCACGTCCCAGCGCTCCGACCCCTGCACCCCGGCGAAGCGATCGCGCACCGACTCGGGCGCGAGACCCGCGACGGCGTCTCCGGCGTGCGCACTCCGCCGTTCCGACGCCAGGAGGGCGCGGATCCGACGTACCGAGCCGAGGCGCAGTGCGTCGACGGCGCCCTCCGCGACGACACGGCCCGCGGCGAGCACCGCGACGTCATCGGCCGCCTGCTGGATCTCGCCGAGCACGTGCGAGCTCAGCAGCACCGTCTGCCCCGCATCGCGCGCCTCCCGCACCATCGCGAGGAACTCGCGCTGCACGAGGGGGTCCAGCCCGCTCGTGGGCTCGTCGAGGATCAGCAGTTCGGGCCGGTGCATGAACGCCTGGATCAGTCCGATCTTCTGCTTGTTGCCCTTCGACAGGCTACGGACCGGTCTCGACAGGTCCGCACCGAGCCGGTCGGCGAGCTCCTCGATCGCGTGCCGAGGGACCGGTCCCGACACTCCCGAGTAGAAGTCGAGCAGACGCCGCCCCGTGAGACGAGCCTCGAGCCGGAGCTCGCCCGGCACGTACCCGATGCGTCTGCGCAGCTCTGGCCCGGCCCGACGCGGGTCGGCCCCGAGCACCCGGACGCTGCCGGACGTGGGCCGGATGAGATCGAGGAGGGTGCGCAGGGTGGTCGTCTTGCCCGCGCCGTTCGGGCCGATGAGCCCGAACACCCTGCCGGTGCGCACGGCGAGATCCAACGCGTGCACCGCGGTGGCCCGCCCGTAGCGCTTCTGCAGTCCGACGACTTCGATCGCGGCGGTCATGAGCACTCCTTCGACGGAGGCGACGGCCGCGGGATCCGCGGTCCGGTGCCCTCGAACAGCACGCTAGGCACGCGCGCGGCCGACGTCAATCCGCTTCCCTCTCCTGACTCAGCTGCCGTTCAGGCGCCGGCCGCCGCCGCATCCCGGGTGACGACCGAGGCGAGACCTCCCGGGGCGATGTCGATCCGGCGAACCGGGCCGGAACGCGCCGCTCTCGTCTTCCAGAGGCGGTCGTGCGTCACCGTGACCACTGCCCCCGGGTATCCGGCGATCGCTGCCTCGAGTTCGTCCACCAGTTCCGGAGCGAGGTGGTTGGTCGGCTCGTCGAGCAGTAGCACGTCGCTGGGAACGGTCACAGCGACGGCGAGCTCGAGGCGCCGGCGCTGTCCGACCGAGAGCGCTGCGAGCCGCCGGGTGAGATCGTCGGCACCGAGCAGCCCGAGCCGCTCGAGCGCGCCGACCGCATCGTCGACGGGCAGCTTCGTGGCCGCCGCGAATTCCTCGACGACGGTGACGTCGCCCGCATCGCCGATGCCGGCGATCCGTTGACGCAGGCGCGCGACCCGGGTCCGGGGCGATCGAACCGCGCTCCCCGTGCACGGCGCCAGCTCGCCAGCGAGCAGGTCGAGCAGCGTCGATTTACCCGCTCCGTTCGGCCCGGACACCAGCCAGCGCTCCCCCGTCCGGATCTCCAGTGCGTCGAGCGACAGCCGGAGCGCCGGGCCGCGGCCCACCCGCGCGCCGACCACCGAGATGAGCGCCGGCCCCGGCGCGCCGGCCCCCGCCGCACCGCTCCGGGCGACGTCACCGGGATCAGCTGCGCCAGCGGCGAACTCCGGTGCGAACCGCAGCGGGTCCGGCGGACGGAGCCGGGGGTCGGCCCGTACGCGAGCGGCGTGCGCCTTCGCGATCCGGATCCGCGACATGGCGCCGTGATTCCGGCTCCGCGCCCGGAAACTGCCGTGCCCGAAACCTGCGAGACCCGTTCTGCGGGGAATCGCGGCGAGTTGCGCGGCGTTCGCGTCGCCCAGCGCCTCCTGGCGGGCGAGCTCGGCGGCCCACCGCTCGTGCGCCTCGAGGAGACGGCGGCGTTCGGCGACCCGCTCCGCGAGGTATCCGGCGTACCCGTTGCCCGTGCGCCTGATCTCCCCGCTGCCGACGCTGACGACGTCGTCCGCGAAGCGCTCGAGGAAGGCGCGGTCGTGGCTCACGACGACGAGCGCCCCACGGTGCTCCGCGAGCGCGGCGTCGAGCCAGGCGAGCCCCGCCTCGTCGAGGTCGTTGGTCGGCTCGTCGAGGAGCAGGAGCTCGGGCCGAGTCGCGACGGCTGCGCCCAGCACCAGCCGCGCCCGCTGTCCGCCCGAGAGCTCGGCGACGGGTCGCGCCCGGTCGATGCCCCCGAGCCCGAGACGATCGAGCGCCGCGTCCAGCCGATGGTCGAGGTCGTAGCCTCCACGAGCTTCGAACTGCTCGACGGCGACCGCGTAGCGATCGAGGAGCTCGGACTGCCGATGCGGATCCGCGAGCGCCAGGTGCTCGGCCGCGGCCTGCATCTCCGTTTCGAGGGCGCGCAGCTCCGACAGGCGTTCCCCGAGCGCCTCCGCGACCGTGGCGCCCGAGGCGAACTCCGGTTGCTGCTCGGCGACCGCCAGGCCCCCGGGAAGGCGGACCCTCCGGTCGCCCGCGGTCGGGGCGACCGCTCCGCTGAGGAGACCGAGCAGCGTGGACTTGCCCGCACCGTTGTCGCCCACGATCGCGATGCGATCAGTCTGGGCGACGTGCAGGTCGACGCCGCGGAGCACGACCCGGTCGGCGAACCGGACCGAAACGGCGACGAGCGAGCACGAGCGATGCGGACGAGCGGATCCGAGCGCCGACGATGCGGGCGGGCGGGATGCGGGATGGATTCGGGTCATGGGAGACCTCGTTTCTCGCGGCGGCGACGAGCGGTCGCGCGGCCGCGGGCGTGCGCCCGAGCGGGCGCGGGTGAACGGGAGCCTCGCGCAGCCGCCGAACGGCGATCAGCGCGCTGAGGACCCGCCGCGGAGAGCACTCGACGCGGCGTCCCGGGCTAGAAGATCAGCGTACCCATGCGGCCACGGTAGCAGGCGGCGCGCCGCAGCGGAAGGCCCGGCCGCGAGCCCGCCCGGGCACCCCGTGGTCACTCCGAGACGTCGTTCCGCGCTTCGGGGCCCGCGATCGCGAGCACCGACTCCAGGATCGCGGCGATCCAGTCGAAGACGAGCACGGTGCCGCGCGTCTCCTCGTCCGCGAGGAGACGCGCGTGATCCTCGGGCGCCTCGAGACCGATCCGCGCGGCGATCGCGAGCCGCAGGGCCGTCATGGTCCGGATCCACGCGGGGAGGGTCGCGGGAGTCACCTCCACCTCGACGGCCCCGGCCCCCTCCTCCGGAACGCCGCCGCCGAGCCCGAGCGCGGTGGTCACGTCCATCGCGTCCTGGAGCTTGCGGTTCAGCAGGCCCTGCTCGGTCACTCGGCGGAACTGCGCGGCATCGACGCTGCCCTCGTAGGCGTCCGGGAACAGCCGGGCGAGTGCGGGATCGTCGGGCAGCTCCTCCGATCCCCCGACCTCGAGGCTCGCGAACAGCGGATCGGGATCGAGCGCGGTGCCGCTGTGGCTCTGCATCAGCTGGATGAGCTGCTCCACGAGCTGATCCAGCATCGCCGCCTCGTCCCGCTCCAGCAGGAGGACCAGCCCGCCGGAGCCCTTCGGCAGCAGTTTCATCGGTCCCCCGCCTGACGCACCGTCGCCCAGAGTCCATAGCCGTGCATCGCCTCGACGTGGAGCTCCATCGCCTCGCGTGCGCCTTCCGCCACGACCGCGCTGCCGCTGTGGTGCACGCGGAGCATCAACTCATCGGCCCGGTCGCGGTCGAAACCGAAATGGGTGCGGAAGACGTACGAGACGTACGACATGAGGTTGACGGGATCATCCCACACGACCGTCTGCCAGGCGCGCTCCGCGACCGGCGTCGGCAGCGCCCCGCGCTGCGTGCCCGTCTCGACCTCGGTGGCGCCCATCAGCCCCACCCGAGCTCGTGGATGCGCTCCTCGGAGATCCCGTAGAAGTGAGCGATCTCGTGCACCAGCGTGATGCGGATCTCTGCGACGAGCTCGTCGTGATCGGCGCAGTGCTCGAGTAGGTTCTCGCGGAAGAGGATGATGCGGTCCGGTTCCTCCCCGTACCCGTAGATGTTCCGTTCGGCGAGCGAGAAGCCCTCGTAGACGCCGAGGATGTCGCTCCCGTCCTCCGGGCGATCCTCCACCAGGAAGATGACGTTGTCGAGCTGTGCCAGCATGTCGTCATGGAGCGAGTCGAGGCCGTCGGCGACCATCGATTCGAACGCTTCGTGCGACATCTCGAGCATGTCTTCACCCTACACAGATCGCGTCGGAATTCGGATGGAAGCCCGCCCGGGCTTCGGAGCCGAACGGGCCGGCGGGGCTCCATCCGGCCGCGAAACACGCGGCGGGCGCGACGGTTTGGCATTGGCTGCGAATTGTGGGCTATGATCGTGGGGTTGCCTCGTCCGCCCCGGTGGATGCGGTCGCATGGTGGGCATAGCTCAGTTGGTAGAGCACCGGCTTGTGGTGCCGGTGGTCGCGGGTTCAAGTCCCGTTGTCCACCCTGGAACGAAAGGCCCCGACTCCTGGAGTCGGGGCCTTTCGCATGTCCGCGGCGATCCGCCCGCTGCTCCCTCCCCCCGCGCACCGTTCTTCTAACGTCCAAGGATCTTGACGTTAGAACGTCCGCGTGCCTACAGTGAGGTCCGGGCACTCGCAGGGAAGGGGTCGCCATGACCGCAGCAGATCATCGCTCCGATCCGGCCGAGCGCGCGGTCGCCGACCTCCTGATCGCCCTGCACGAGGACCCCGACGACGAGCGCCTGAGCGGAACGCCGGCCCGGGTCGCCGCGATGCTCCGCGAAGCGCTGCTGCGCCCGCCGCTCCCGGAGGTCTCCTTCGTCGAGCGGACGGAATCGCGCAGCCTCATCACGGTCGCCGACATCCCGTTCCGCGCGCTGTGCGAGCACCATCTGCTGCCGTTCCGCGGCGTGGTCCACATCGGATACCTGCCGGAAGGGCGCATCGTCGGCGCCTCGCTCCCCGTGCGCGTCGTCGAGCACTTCTCGCGCGGCCTCCAGTTGCAGGAGCGGATGACGGACGAGATCGCGGACTGGCTCGACGCGCATCTCGGCGCGCGCGGCGTGGGGGTCGTGGTGGAGGCGGAGCACCTCTGCATGTCGTTCCGCGGGATCGGCGGCCCCACCACCTCGCTGCGCACGAGCGCCTTCCGCGGTGACCTCGAGACCCTCGAACGCATGAAGGAGGACCCATGCCGACGCGAATGGTGATCATCGGAGGCGGGCTCGCCGCTGCGACCGCGGCGAACGAGCTGCGCGAGCTCGGCCACGACGGCCCGATCGCGCTCGTGGCCGCGGAGCCGCACCGCCCATATCAGCGCCCGCCGCTTTCGAAGGGATACCTCGCCGGAAGCGAGGGCCTCGATGCCGTGTTCGTGCACTCCGCGGAGTGGGCCGCCGAGCGCGACGTCACGCTCCGCATCGGCGTCGCGGCCATCCGGGTCGCGGACGGTACGGTCGCGCTCTCGGACGGTTCGGCACTCCCCTTCGATCGGCTGCTCATCGCGACGGGGGCCGCGCCAGCTCCGCCGCGATTCCCCGGGGCCGACGCCCCGAACGTCACGACCTTCCGCACGCTCGAGGACGCGGACCGGCTGCGCACCGAGTTCGCGTCCGGCACGAAGCGCGTGGCGCTCATCGGGTCGGGGTGGATCGGGCTCGAGCTCGCGGCGGCGGCGCGCAACGCGGGGCACGAGGTGACGGTGATCACGCGCAGCAGGATCCCCCTCGCGCACGCCGTCGGCGACGAGATGGGGACGCTGTTCCAGCGGCTGCATGAGGAGCATGGCGTCGCGTTCGCGCTGGAGCGCTCGGTCACGGCGATCGCCGTCGATGGCGACGGCCGCGCGACGGGCGTCGTCACCGATCGCGGAACGGTCGCCGCCGATCTCGTGATCGTCGGGATCGGCGCGGTTCCCGAGACCGCGCTCGCCGAGACTGCCGGAGTCGCGCTCGGCGCCCCCGAGGACGGCGGCGGGATCCTGGTCGACGCGGGGATGCGCACCTCGGTCCCCGGGGTGTTCGCCGCGGGCGACGTCGCCACACCGGTGCACCCCGCGCTCGGAACCCGTTTGCGGAGCGAGCATTGGGCGCATGCGATCGCCGGGGGCAGGACGGCCGCGGCCGCGATGCTCGGTCGCGATGCGGCGCTCGATGACATCCCCTACTTCTTCACCGACCAGTACGACCTCGGCATGGAGTACTCGGGGTACGCCCCGCTCGCGCGCGACGCGGCGCTCGTCGTCCGCGGGGATGCGAGCGAGCGCTCATGCATCGCCTTCTGGGTGGCCGACGGCCGAGTGGTCGCGGGGATGAACGTCAACGTCTGGGAGGTGGACGACGGTTCGGGCGGCACCCTCGGGGCGAACGAGGCCGTGCAGCGGCTGATCCGCAGCGGAGCGCCGATCGCCCCCGAGCGGCTGCTCGACCCGGCGGTCCCTCTCGGAGCCCTCGCATGATCCGCCGGATCGGGCGGCGCGACTTCGACTTCGACCGCCAGGTCGCGGTCATGGCGGTCGTGAACCGCACGCCGGACTCCTTCTCGGACCGCGGCGCGACCTTCGCGCTCGACCGGGCGGTCGAAGCCGCCGCGCGCGCGGCCGAACTCGGCGCGGACTGGGTCGATATCGGGGGCGTGCCCTTCGGGCGAGGGCCGGCGGTCTCGCCACAGGAGGAGATCGACCGGGTCGTCCCGGTCGTCTCGGCGATCACCGGCTCGAGCGATGTCGTCGTCTCGGTCGACACCAATCGGGCTGCGGTGGCGGAGGCCGCCATCGCGGCCGGGGCAGCGGTCGTCAACGACACGAGCGGGCTCGCGGATCCGCGCATGGCCGAGGTCGTCGCGGGTTCAGGGGCGCACGTCGTCATCACGCACAGCGTCGGCCCGTGGCGCGAGGAGAAGCCGCCCGCCCGCTTCGCGGACGTGGTGGGCGAGGTGCGCGACTTCCTGGAGGAGCGCATCGCACGAGCCGTGTCCGCGGGGATCCCGCTCGAACGGATCGTCATCGATCCGGGCCACGACCTCGACAAGAACACGCTCCACTCCCTCGAGCTGACGCGCAGGCTCGACGAGATCGCCGCCATCGGGCCGCCGCTGCTCGTCGCCGTCTCCAACAAGGACTTCATCGGGGAGTCGCTCGACCGGGAACAGGGCCGCAGGCTCCCGGGGTCGCTCGCCGCGATGGTCAGCTGCATCGAGCGCGGCGCGCGCATCGTGCGGATGCACGATGTCGAGGCATCCATCGACGCGGCGCGCATGACCGAGGCGGTGCTCGGGTTCAGGCGGCCGGTGCGGCTCGAGCACAACACGCACCCGAGGTGGAACGTATGAGCACGGAGCGCACGGTGGTCGATCGCCTCTGGCCGGAGGTCGCAGCGGCACTCGACGATGCGGGGATCCTCGCGGCGTACGCCCCCGAGCCGGGAGCCCCCTGGCTGCGGATGAACTTCGTGACGAGCCTCGACGGCGCGGCGACTCGGGACGGCCGCTCGGGCGGGCTCGGGGACGCCGCCGACCGCCGGATCTTCGAGCTGCTCCGACGCCAGGCGGACGCGGTGCTCATCGGCGCGGGCACCGTGCGCGACGAGGGGTACGGAGCCATGCGGCTCTCCCCGGAGGCCGCCGCCTGGCGCACGACTGCCGGCCTGGCGCCGCAGCCCGTCCTCGCGCTCGTGTCGCGAGGCCTGGACCTGGATCCCCGCTCCCCCGTCTTCGCCGACGCGCCGGTGCGCCCGATCGTCTACACGGGGGCCGGGTCGTCCGCGACGCGACGCGACGCGCTCGGCGCCGTGGCCGACGTCGTCGTGGCCGGAGCCGAGGGCGACGACGGCGTCGATCCCGCCCGCGTGCGGAGGCACCTGGAGACGCGCGGCCTCCTCGGCGTGCATGCCGAGGGCGGGCCGAGCATCTTCGGAGCGTTCCACGCCGCAGGCGCGGTCGACGAGCTCTGCCTCACGATCGCGCCGACCGTCGAGGCCGGGCGGGCACCGCGTATCGCGACTTCGCCCGAGGCCGCGCCGGCCGGCATGCGACTCGTGGGGCTGCTGCGGGCCGGCGACGAACTGTTCGTCCGCTATCGACGGGCCTGATCGCGTACGGGTCTCGGCCCGACGGGGACCCGTCGGGCCGAGACCCGTTCATCCGAGTCGCTTGCGGTAGATCGCGACGGCGCAGCCGTACGCGACCACGAGGATCCCGACGAGCCAGGCGAGGGCCACCCAGATCCCGCTGCCGACCGGCTCCTGCGCCAGCAGCGCGCGGACCGTGTCGACGATCGAGGTCACGGGCTGGTGCTCCGCGAACCAGGCGACGGGGCCCGGCATCGAATCGGTCGGCACGAACGCCGAGCTGATGAACGGCAGGAAGATGAGCGGGTAGCTGAAGGCGCTCGCGCCGTCGACGCTCTTGGCCGAAAGCCCCGCGATCACGGCCACCCAGGTCAGGGCGAGCGTGAACAGGAGCAGGATCCCCGCCACCGCGAGCCATGCGAGCGGAGAGGCTCCGCTGCGGAACCCCATCAGCAGGGCGACGCCGACGACGAGCGCGAGCGAGACGGTGTTGGCGACGAGCGACGTGAGCACGTGCGCCCAGAGCACGCTCGAGCGCGCGATCGGCATCGACTGGAACCGCTCGAAGATGCCGCCCTGCAGGTCGAGGAACAGCCGGTACGAGGTGTAGGCGATGCCCGAGGCGATCGTGATGAGCAGGATCCCCGGCAGCATGTAGTCGATGTAGGATCCCGGCGCGCCCGTCCGGATCGCGCCCCCGAGCACGAAGACGAAGAGCAGCATGAGCGCGATCGGCGTCACCGCCGTCGTGATGATCGTGTCGGGGCTGCGCAGGACGTGGCGCAGCGAGCGCCCGGTGAGCGCCCGGGTGTCGGCGAGCACATGTGCAGTCATCTCGATGCCTCCGTTTCGTGCGATGCGGCGGGGCCGACGAGCGCGAGGAAGACCTCCTCGAGCGTCGGCTGCTTCTCGACGTACTCGACCTTGGCCTGCGGCAGCAGGCGCTTGAGTTCGTCGAGGGTGCCGCTCTGGATGATGGTGCCCTCGTGCAGCACCGCGATCCGGTCGGCCAGCTGCTCGGCCTCGTCGAGGTACTGCGTCGTCAGCAGCACCGTGGTGCCGCCGGCCGCGAGCTCCGCGACGGTCCGCCACACCTCGATCCGCGCCTGGGGGTCGAGGCCCGTGGTCGGCTCGTCGAGGAAGATGATCGGCGGATCCCCGATCAGGCTCATCGCGATGTCGAGCCGCCGCCGCATGCCGCCCGAGAAGGTCCCAGCACGGCGGCCCCCCGCCTCCACGAGCGAGAACCGCTCGAGCAGCGCGTCGGCGACCGCGCCGGGATCCGCGACGCGACGGAGCCGGCCGACGAGCACGAGGTTCTCGCGCCCCGTGAGCATCTCGTCGACCGCCGCGAACTGCCCGGTCAGGCTGATCGCATCGCGCACGTCCCCCGGCGCCGACACGACGTCGAAGCCGTGCACGGTCGCGGTCCCCGAATCCGGCCGCAGGAGGGTGGAGAGGATCCGCACGAGCGTCGTCTTCCCCGCACCGTTCGAGCCGAGCAGCGCGAAGATGCTCCCGCGCTCGACCTCGAGGTCGACGCCGCGCAGGACGTCGAGGGCCCCGAAGGACTTCGCGACGCCGCGCACGCTGATCGCGGGCGCTCCCGCCGGTCCGGTCATGAGGCCGCACCTCCCTCCGATTCCCGAGGGGCCTGCGCTCCTTCGATCGCCTCGGCCTCGTCGATCACCGAGTGCAGGCGCGCGCGCTCCTTGTCGATCCATCGCTTCGCGGCGTAGGCCTGGGCGAACGTCTCCGCGAACTCGACGGGGTCCGCCCCGACCACGTCGCGCACCGGGGTGCCGTCTGCGGCGGCTCGTTCCCAGAGGTCGGCGAGATCCACGATCATCGTCGCGATGGTGTCGCCGTCGGTGATGTCGCCCGAGTACATCAGGTACCGCTCGACGCCGTTCGCTGCGGCGTCGTACGGCGCGGGCAGCGCCTTCAGACGGGCCTTCGCCTCGCGGTACTGCTTCTTCTGCTCGAGCGACCCGGTGAGCGCTTCGATCCATTTCGCGGTCATGTTCATGCTCCTTCGTTCTGCTGATGCTGCGGTGATGCGGTGCAGCGCCCGAGCCCCGCGATGCGCTCCGAGAGGAACTCCCACGTTCCCCAGAATTCGGAGAGCTGGAGCCTGCCCGGCTCGTTGAGGGTGAACACCTTGCGCGGCGGCCCCTTCTCGGAGGGCACCCGCTCGACGTCCACGAACCCGCGCTGCTCGATGCGGACGAGCAGCGCGTAGATCGTGCCCTCGGCGATGTCCGAGAACCCCTCGTCGCGCAGCCGCGCGGTGATCTCGTACCCGTACGCCGGGCGCTCGGACAGGATCGCCAGCACGATGCCCTCGAGCGTGCCCTTGAGCATCTCGGTCATCTGGCTCGCCATGCGGACCTCCTCTATTCACTGACACTGACTACTGCTACACAGTAACACTGAGTACTGGTAGATAGCAACACTGAATAGTGACGCGTGCCCGGGCCGTGGCGCGCGTCGCCTGCACCCGCCGGTCGGGAGGCGCTCAGGCGGGCGGCTGGAGCGAGCGGTGGTCCACGACCTCGCCCCGTCCGGTGAGCAGGCTCGCCGACGTCACGCCGCCCGCACCGAATCGTCCCCTGACCTCGTCCACGGCCTGATCGACGGCGCGCCAGCCGTCGTCGTCGCTCCAGAGCCCCGCGGGATCGGCCCCCTCCGGCAGCAGCTGCTCGGCCCGCACGCCGATGAGCCGGACGGGGCGCCCCTCCGGGCGCACGCCGTCGAACAGCTCGACCGCCGTGCGGAAGATCCGCTGCGTGGCGTTCGTCGCCTCGGTCAGCGTGCGCGAACGGGTCACGGTGTCGAAGTTCGCCCAGCGCACCTTGATCGAGACCGTCCGCGTCTCGAGGCCTGCGGAGCGCAGGCGCTCGGCCGCCCGCGTCGACAGCCGCAGGAGCTCCCGGTGCAGGGTGGCCGTGTCGCGCTCATCCGTCGCGAAGGTCTCCTCGTGGCCGATGCTCTTCTCGACTCTGACGGTCTCGACGTCCCGGGCATCGCGACCGTTCGCGAGCTCGTGGAGCCGCTGCGCCGACGCGCGCCCGACGATCCTCTGGAGCGATGGGAGCGGCTCGCGCGCGAGCTCGCCGACGGTATGGATCGCGCGGCCCTTGAGCGATCGCGCGGTCGCCTGCCCGACCCCCCACATCGCCTCGACCGGCAGCGGATGGAGGAAGTCGAGCGTGCGCGCAGGCGGGATCTCGAGCACGCCGTCGGGCTTCGCCCGCTGCGACGCGAGCTTCGCCACGAACTTCGTGCCTGCGAGCCCGACCGACACCGGCAGCCCCGTCCGCTCGCGCACGCGCTCCCGCAGCAGCCGAGCGATCTCGGACGGCGTCCCGAAGAGCCGTATCGACCCCTCGACGTCGAGGAACGCCTCGTCGATGCTGAGCGGCTCGACGAGCGGCGTGAACTCCTCGAAGATGCGCATCACCGCGCGCGACGCGCTGCGGTACTTCTCGAAGGTGGGCGGGATCAGCACGAGCTGCGGGCAGAGCTGCTTCGCGCGGGCGACCGGCATGGCCGAGCGCACCCCGAATCGGCGCGCCTCGTAGCTCGCGCTCGACACGACCGAGCGCGCCGTGTCGTGCGCAGCGGCGACGGGCCGGCCGACCAGGTCGGGACGGTCGAGGAGCTCGACCGACACGAAGAACGAATCCATATCGACGTGCAGCATCGATGCGATCTCGCGCTGCTCCCGAACCATGCGTCCATTCCACCACAGACCTCCGACACGGAGCCGCCCGCGCGGAGGCTCCGTGTCGGCCGCATCTTGTAGCGTGGAGGTACCGGGACGATCCCCGGAGGAATCGAGGCGTGATCCATGGTTCAGCAATCGTCGGCCCGAGCATCCGTCGCGCGGCTGCGCGAGCGCCCGAGCGCCGATGTCCTCATCATCGGCGCCGGCATCAACGGCATCGCGGCGTTCCGCGAGCTGGCGCTGCAGGGCGTCGACGTGGCGATCGTCGACCGGGCCGATTTCGTCTCCGGCGCATCCTCGGCCTCGAGCCATATGGTGCACGGCGGGATCAGGTATCTGGAGAACGGCGAGCTCCGTCTCGTGCGGGAGGCCGTGCAGGAGCGCAACCGGCTGATCCGCAACGCCCCGCACTACGTCCGACCGCTGCAGACCACGATCCCGATCTTCAAAACGATCTCGGGGGTCCTCACCGCGCCGTTCCGGCTGCTCGTGACGCACGGCCGCGGGAAGCCCCGCGAGCGCGGGGCGCTGCTCATCAAGGTCGGCCTCGTGATCTACGACGTCTTCTCGCGCGGGGGCGGCCGGGTGCCCCGCCATCGCTTCCACGGGCGCGACCGCTCGCTGCGCGCGCTCCCCCGGCTGAATCCTCGGATCAAGTACACGGCGACCTACTTCGACGCGTCGATGCACGATCCCGAGCGGCTGGCCCTCGACGTCCTCGGAGACGGCATCATCGCCGGCCGCGCGCGCGACGGTGACGCCCGCTCGCGGGCGGCGAACTACGTCTCGGCCGTCGGGTTCTCCGACGGCCGGGTGCGGCTGCGCGACGAGACGACGGGCGAGGAGTTCCCGTTCGCCGCGCGGGTCGTCGTGAACACCAGCGGCCCGTGGACCGATCTCACCAACGCTTCGCTCGGCGCGCCGACGCGTTTCATGGGCGGCACGAAGGGATCGCACATCGTGCTCGACCATCCCGAGCTGCTCAACGCGACGGCGGGACGCGAGATCTTCTTCGAGCACTCCGACGGACGCATCGTGCTCATCTACCCGCTGAAGGGGCGGGTGATGGTCGGCACGACCGATATCGACGCCGATCCGCGGGAGGCCGCGGTCTGCACGGACGAGGAGATCGACTACTTCTTCGATCTGATCCCGCACGTGTTCCCGTCGATCGCGGTCGACCGCTCGCACATCGTCTACACCTTCTCGGGGATCCGACCGCTCCCGAGGCACGACGACACGGCTCCCGGCTTCGTCTCGCGCGACTACCGCATCGAGCACGGCTGGCTCGGCGGCGTCCGCACGCTCAGCCTCGTCGGCGGCAAGTGGACGACGTTCCGCGCGCTCGCCGAGCACCTCGGGGACGAGGCGCTCGCCCTGCTCGGCGCGAAGCGCACCGTGAGCACGCGCACGACCGTGATCGGCGGCGGGGCGGGCTTCCCCACCGACGCCGCTGCCAAGCGGATCTGGATCGCGGCCCGCAGCGGCGCCCACGATCCGAGGGTCGTCGAGCTCATGCTCGAGCGCTACGGCACGAAGGCAGCCGAGGTGCTCGCGGCCCTCCCCGCCGATCCCTCCGAGCTCCCTTCGGTCCCGGACTACTTCGTCGAGGAGCTCGCGCACCTCGCCGCGACCGAGCACGTCGTGCACCTCGACGACGTCCTGCTGCGCCGCACCTCGATCGCCTTCGTCGGGGGGCTCGACCACGCGGCGATCGAGGAGGTCGCCGCGGCCGTCGCGCCCGCGCTCGGGTGGGACGAATCGACCCGCGAGGCGGAGATCGGCCGGGCGCGCTCGATCCTGCACGCCGCTCACCGGGTCGTGCCGGGGCGGCCCGGACCGGCTCCGCTTCCGTAGCCGGCCGGTCGCCCTGGCGACGCTCGACCCTGCACGAACCCGACCGCTCGCGAAGGAGCCCGATATGCCCGAGTACATCCTCTCCATCGACCAGGGCACGACCTCCAGTCGCGCGATCATCTTCGATCGCGCTGGCGGAATCGTCTCCGTCGGGCAGAAGGAGCACCGGCAGATCATGCCGCGGGCCGGCTGGGTCGAGCACGACGCGCTCGAGATCTGGCGCAACGTGCAGGAGGTCATCGGCACGGCGCTCGGCAGGGCAGACCTCACGGAGCGCGACATCGCAGCGGTCGGCATCACGAATCAGCGCGAGACGGCGGTCGTGTGGGACCGCGCCACCGGAGAGCCGATCGCCCACGCCATCGTCTGGCAGGACACGCGCTCCCAGGAGATCGTCGATCGTCTCGCCGAGGACGGCGGCATCGATCGCTTCAAGCGGGTGACCGGCCTGCCGCTCGCGAGCTACTTCTCCGCCACGAAGATCGCCTGGCTCCTGGAGCACGTCCCCGGCGCACGCGAACGCGCCGAGCGCGGCGAGCTGCTGTTCGGCACGACCGATACCTGGGTGCTCTGGAATCTCACGGGCGGCGTCGACGGCGGCGTGCACGCGACCGACGTGACCAACGCGTCGCGCACGCTGCTGATGGACCTCGAGACGCTCGCGTGGCGTGAGGACCTGCTCGAGGCGTTCGGAGTACCGCGCTCCATGCTCCCCGAGATCCGGTCCTCGTCGGAGGTTTACGGCACGGTCGAGGCGTCGTCGCTGCTGCGGGGCACTCCGGTGGCCGGGATCCTCGGCGATCAGCAGGCGGCCACCTTCGGCCAGGCGGCGTTCGACGCTGGCGAGTCGAAGAACACCTACGGCACGGGCTGCTTCCTCATCTTCCAGACCGGCACCGAGATCGTGCACTCCACGAACGGCCTGCTGACCACGGTCGGCTATCGGCTCGGTGACGGCCCGGCCCACTACGCGCTCGAGGGGTCCATCGCGGTGACCGGGTCCCTGATCCAGTGGCTGCGCGATCAGCTCGGACTCATCCGTTCTGCGTCCGAGGTCGAGCAGCTCGCGCGGTCGGTCTCCGACAACGGCGGCGTCTACTTCGTGCCCGCGTTCTCAGGCCTCTTCGCGCCGTACTGGCGGCCCGACGCTCGCGGGGCGATCGTCGGGCTGACCCGTTACTCCGATCGCGGCCACATCGCTCGGGCGGCTCTCGAGGCCGTCGCCTACCAGACCCGCGACGTGCTCGACGCGGTGAACGCCGATGTCGCGGAGACCGGAGGCGTGCCACTCGCAGAGCTCCGCGTCGACGGCGGGATGGTCGCCAACGAGACGCTCATGCAGTTCCAGGCCGACATGCTCGGCGTCCCCGTGGTCAGACCGCGGATCGCAGAGACCACGGCGCTCGGGGCGGCCTACGCCGCCGGGCTCGCCGTCGGATTCTGGTCCGGGCTCGACGAGCTGCGCGCGAACCGCGACGAGGACCGCCGGTTCTCGCCGGGGATCGAGGCCGCCGAGCGAGATCGGCTCCTGCGCCAGTGGCGGAAGGCCGTCGGGAAGTCCATGGACTGGGTGGACGGCGACGCGCGCGGGTGACCCCCGGTCTCAGCGGGTCGAAGCCGGGCTGTCGGGCGCGGCGACCCTCCATGGCCGGGCGGACCGGTTCGTCGGCGCCCGTTGCACGAACGCGGGCCCGGAGCCGATGCTCCGGGCCCGCGGGAAGCGGTCCCTCCGATCCGGATCGCAGGGACCGCTCGTGAACGCGGTCTAGGCCTCCGCGCTCGCGCGCTCGAGCACCAGCTCGCGCACGCGGGCCGCGTCGGCCTGACCGCGCATCGCCTTCATCACCGAACCGATGATCGCTCCGGCCGCCTGCACCTTGCCGTCGCGGATCTTCGCGAGCACGTCGGGCTGCTCCGCGAGCGCCGCGTCGACGGCGGCGATGAGGGCGCCGTCGTCGGAGACGATCGCGAGGCCGCGGGCGTCGACGATCTCCTGCGCGGTGCCCTCGCCGTCGATGATGCCGGCGATCACCTGACGCGCGAGCTTGTCGTTGAGCGTGCCCGCGTCGACGAGGGCGACGACCGAGGCGATCTGGGCGGGCGTGATGAGGTCGGTCGGCGCGGCGGATCGCTCCTTGGCGATGCGGGCGATCTCGCCCATCCACCACTTGCGCGCGGCCTGCGGTGCGACGCCCGCGGCGACGGTCGCCTCGACGTCGCCGAGCAGCCCGGCGTTCACGACGTCCTGGAACTCGAGTCCCGAGAAGCGCCACTCCTCGCGCAGCCGACGACGGCGTACCGTCGGGTGCTCGGGCAGTGCGGCGCGCAACTCCTCGACGAGCTCGCGCGAGGGCGTGAGCGGCGCGAGATCGGGCTCGGGGAAGTAGCGGTAGTCGTCGGCGTCGCTCTTCGGACGGCCGGGCGAGGTCTCCCCCGTGTCCTCATGCCAGTGACGGGTCTCCTGGACGATCGAGCCGCCCTCCGAGAGGATGCGCGCCTGGCGCTGGATCTCGAAGCGCACCGCGCGCTCGATGGAACGCAGCGAGTTCACATTCTTCGTCTCGGTGCGCGTGCCGAGCACCGACATGCCGGCGTCCTCGTTGCCCCGGGGGCGCAGCGAGACGTTCGCGTCGCAGCGGATGTTGCCGCGCTCCATGCGCGCGTCCGAGATGCCGAGCGCCACCACGATGTCGCGGATCGTCGACACGTACGCTGCGGCGATCTCGGCGACGTCCGCCTCGCCCCCGAAGATGGGGCGCGTGACGATCTCGACGAGCGGCACGCCGGCGCGGTTGTAGTCGACGAGCGAGTACTCGGCGCCCTGGATCCGCCCGGTGGAGCCGCCGACGTGGTTGAGCTTGCCTGCGTCCTCCTCCATGTGCGCGCGCTCGATCGGCACGTGGACGACGCGCCCCGAGGCGAGCTCGATCTCGACCGATCCGTCGTGCGCGATCGGATCGTCGTACTGCGAGATCTGGTAGTTCTTCCCCATGTCGGGGTAGAAGTAGTTCTTGCGCGCGAAGCCGGACACCTCGGCGATCTCGCAGCCGAGCGCGAGGCCGAGGCTGATCGACGATCGCACGGCCTCGTGATTGATCACGGGCAGCGATCCGGGCAGCCCGAGGCACACGGGTGCGAGGTTCGTGTTGGGCTCGGAGCCGAACACGTTCGGCGCGGTGCTGAACATCTTCGTCCGGGTGTTCAGCTCGACGTGCACCTCGAGGCCGATGACCGGCTCGAAGAGCTCGAGCGCCCGGTCGAAGTCCATCAGTTTCGTCTTGGCCATTACTCGCCAGCCTTTCCGGTGAGTGCGGGCGCCTGCGCCCAGAACGGTGCGCCGTCGCGATCGGCGATGAGACGCTCGATGGCGGCTCCGGCGCGGTACAGACGGGCGTCCTCGAAGGCTGGCGCCATGAGCTGCAGACCGACCGGGAGGCCGTCCTCGCTCGCGGTGCCGATCGGCAGGCTGAGGCCCGGGATGCCGGCGAGGTTCGCGGGGATCGTCGTCGCGTCGTTGAGGTAGTCCTGCATCGGATCCCCGCTGTGCGCGCCGAGCGTCCATGCGGTCGTCGGAGCGGTCGGCGACGCGATCACGTCGACCTGGTCGAACGCCGCGGCGAAGTCCCGCTGGATCAGCGTGCGCACCTTCTGGGCGCTGCCGTAGTACGCGTCGTAGTAGCCGGCCGACAGCGCGTAGGTGCCGAGGATGATCCGGCGCTTGACCTCCGCGCCGAGGCCCTCCTCACGAGTGGCGCTCATGACGCTCTCGACGGTGCCGCCGCCCTCGGGGGTGACGCGCAGACCGAAGCGCACCGAGTCGTACTTCGCCAGGTTGCTCGAGGCCTCCGAGGGGAGGATGAGGTAGTACGCGGCGACGGCGTACTCGAAGTGCGGGGCATCGATCTCGACGACCTCGGCGCCCTGAGCCACGAGCAGCGCGAGCGCCTCGTCGAAGCGTGCCTGGACGCCGGGCTGCACGCCGCCCTGCGTCAGCTGCTTCACGACGCCGACCTTCAGGCCGGCGAGCGACGCGGGGTCGGCGCCTCCGCGGGCCGCCGCTGCCATCGACGGCCACGCGAAGTCGAGCGAGGTCGAGTCATGGCGGTCGTGACCGGCGATCACGTCGTGCAGCAGCGCGGTGTCGAGCACGGTGCGGGCGCACGGCCCGATCTGGTCGAGGGACGATGCCAGTGCGATCGCGCCGTACCGGCTGACCCCGCCGTACGTGGGTTTCGCGCCCACGGTTCCGGTGAGCGCCGCGGGCTGGCGGATCGAGCCGCCGGTGTCCGAGCCGAGGGCGAGCGGCGCCTCGAATGCGCCGACCGCCACCGCGGAACCGCCGCCGGAACCGCCGGGCACGCGCGACGCGTCCCACTGGTTGCGGGTCGGCCCGTACGCCGAGTTCTCGGTGGAGGACCCCATCGCGAACTCGTCCATGTTCGTCTTGCCGATGTTCACCAGGCCGGCGGCCCGCGCCTTCGCGACCGCGGTCGCGTCGAACGGCGAGCGGTAGCCCTCGAGGATCTTCGAGCCCGAGGTGGCCGGCATGTCCGTCGTGACGAGCACGTCCTTGATCGCGAGCGGCACGCCCGCGAGCTCGCCGAGCGACTCTCCGGCCGCTCGGCGCGCATCGATGGCGGCTGCGGCGGCGAGCGACGCCTGCTCGTCGGTGGCGAGGAACGCGTGGAGTTCGCCGTCGACCTGCGCGATGCGGTCGAGGTGGGCACGGGTGGCCTCGACCGAGGAGATCTCTCCCGCCGAGAGCTTCGCGGCGAGTTCCGCCGCGGTCAATGCGATGATGTCGTTCATTCCGCTCCCCTACTGCTCTTCGCCCAGAATCGACGAGACGCGGAACATCCCGTCAGCCGTCTCCGGCGCGTTCGCGAGCGCCTGCTCGCGAGTGAGCACGTCGGTGACCTCATCGGGTCGGGTCACGTTGCTCAGCGGGATCGGGTGGCTGGTCGCCGGCACATCGGGTCCGGCCACCTCGCTCACCTTCGCGATATTGGCGAGGATCGAGTCCAGCTCGGACGTGAGCGAATCGATCTCCGCATCGGTGAGGGCGATCCGGGCGAGGCCGGCGAGATGCTGCACGGTCTCAGCCGTGATCTCGCCGTTCGCCGCGGCACTGTCGGCCGCAGGAATTTCAGGCATGCTGCTCCATCGAGACGTCGGGAGTGAAAGGGTCGTGAACCCTCCCATCCTATCGACGTCGCGCCGGACATCATCCCGGCACGACCCCGAGGCCCGCGCCGCCCGTTCAGCACGAAGGACTCATGAACCCGCGGCATCTGCGATCGTGACGCCGTCGGGCACCCGTCCCGTCCGAGTGCCATCGGCGTTCCACAGACCCGAGCAGCCGCGCCTGTGGCTCGAGACGAGGTGGGCATCCGCGATCCCGATCGCCGTCATCAGCGCGTACGCGGTCGTCGGTCCGACGAATCGGAACCCGCGCCGCTTGAGGGCCTTCGCGAGCGCGACCGACTCGAGCGACGTCGACGGTACATCGGCGTCGCGCTCCGGGCACGGCGACCGCTCGGGCATGTGCTCCCAGACGAGCTGCTGGAGGCTCTCCCCGCCTTCCCGCAGACGGATCGTCGCCTGCGCGTTCGCGATGGTCGCCGTCACCTTGAGCCGGTTGCGGATGATGCCCGCGTCGGTGAGCAGCCGGGCGATCTCCGCATCGCCGTACTCCGCGACGACGTCGGGGACGAACCCGTCGAACGCCGCGCGGAACGCGTCGCGCTTCCGGAGCACGATGAGCCAGGAGAGCCCCGACTGGAAAGCCTCGAGGGTCAAGCGTTCGAACACCCCCGTCTCATCGGAGACCGGCATGCCCCACTCCGTGTCGTAGTACTCCGTGAGCAGCGGATCCTGGGCAGCCCAGGAGGCGCGGACGGGCGCCGGCGCGGGATCAGGCATGTATCAACCTCCGATTCGATACGGTTCGGCCGGTGGATCGACCGGACGTGCACTCAGGCTAGCCATCGTGCGACGGCCCGGTCGCCGAATCCGAGGATCTGTGGAGAACTCGTCGGGATCCGGGGCTCGGGGGCCGATCCCCCCTATTCGACGCCGAATCCGAGCGCCGCGGGCCCCTCGGTGACCAGCACGGCGAACTGGGCGGCGTCGAGCACCGGGATGCCGAGCTCTTCGGCCTTCCCGAGCTTCGATCCCGCGCCCGGACCCGCCGCGACGTAATCGGTCTTCTTCGAGACGCTCGAGGCGGCCTTGCCGCCGGCCTGGATGATCGCCTCCTTCGCGCCGTCGCGGGTGAAGCCCTCGAGCGCGCCGGTCGCGACGACGGTGAGGCCCGAGAGCACTCCTCCCTCGGCGACGGCCGCCCCGGGACCGGGATGCCCCGGTGTCGCCCACTGCACGCCAGCCGCGGTCCAGCGGTCGACGATGTCGACGTGCCAGTCCACCGCGAACCACTCCGTGAGCGACTCGGCGATGATCCCGCCGACGCCGTCGACGGCCGAGAGCTCCTCCACGCTCGCCGCGCGGATCGCGTCGAGCGACCCGAACCAGTCGGCGAGGGCGCGCGCCGCGACGGGTCCCACGTGCCGGATGTTGAGCGATACGAGCAGACGCCAGAGCGGCTTGGTCTTCGCCTTCTCGAGCTCGGAGAGGAACGTCTCCGCATCGCGCGAGGCCACGACGCGCTCCAGCTGCGTCACGCCGGCCTTGCGCCGCTCCGCGGCGGTCGCGCGGTCCCATGGCTCGGGGTAGTACTTCTCGGTCTTCTGGAACGGGCGCCTGCGGCGCACGTCGCCCGACGCCTCGTCGAGCCGCGGCTCACCGGTCTCCGGATCGCGCACGATCACCTCGATCGGCACGAGCTCCTCGAGCGTCAGGTCGAAGAGACCCGCCTCCGTCTCGAGCGGGGGCGTCGCGGGCACCTCGGGCTGCGTGAGCGCCGCCGCGGTGATCTCGCCGAGCACCTCCACGTCGAGCGCGCCGCGCGAGCCGATGTGCTCGACCCTGCCGCGCACCTGCGCCGGGCACGCGCGCGCGTTGGGGCAGCGCAGGTCGATGTCCCCCTCCTTCATCGGGCGCAGCGTCGCTCCGCACTCCGGGCACGACTCGGGCATCCGCCACTCGACCTCGCTGCCGTCGCGCAGCTCCAGCACCGCACCGAGCACCTCGGGGATCACGTCGCCGGCCTTGCGCAGCACGACCGTATCGCCGATCAGCACGCCCTTGGCCTTCACCACCTGCTGGTTGTGCAGGGTCGCCTGACTGACCGTGGACCCAGCGACCTTCACCGGCTCCATCACGGCGTAGGGCGTGGCGCGGCCCGTGCGGCCGACGCCGACGCGGATATCGAGGAGTCGGGTGTGCACCTCCTCGGGCGGGTACTTGTACGCGATCGCCCACCGCGGCGCCCGGCTCGTCTCCCCGAGCTCGTCGTGCAGGGCGAGCTCGTCCACCTTGACGACAATGCCGTCGATCTCGTGCTCGACGTCGTGCCGGTGCTCGCCGCGGTCCTCGATGAAGGCGAGCACCTCGTCGATCTCGGCGAAGACCCGTGAATGTGGGCTGACCGGCAGGCCCCATGCCCCGAGCAGCCGGTACGCGTCCGACTGGTTCTCGAAGTCGGGGTGCTGCCATGCGCCGATCCCGTGGACGTAGAGCGACAGGCGGCCGAGCCGGTCGCGCATGAGTGCGAGCTCGGCGTCGTTCTTCTTGTCGGCGCGCTGGCGCAGGCTCCCCGCGGCGGTGTTGCGCGCGTTCGCGAACTCGGGAAATCGGACGGGGACCTGGTCCTCGGCCTTCCCCCGTGCGACCTGCTCGCGCACGAACTCCGCCTGCAGCTCGTGCTGCCGCTCGTTGAGCGCTTCGAAGTCCGAGCTCCGCAGGAACACCTCGCCGCGGGCCTCGAAGAACTCGGGGAGCCGCTCGCCCGGGCCAGCGCTGAGCACGCGCGGGATCGCGGGGATGAAGTCGACGTTCTGCGTGATGTCCTCGCCGACGCGGCCGTCGCCGCGCGTGGTCGCGGTCTCGAGCACCCCGTCGCGATAGGCGAGGCTGATCGCGAGCCCGTCGATCTTCAATTCGGAGAGCCACTGGACCGGCCTGCCTGCGGCGGCGCGGGTCTTGACCGCCCACTCGCGGAACTCGTCGAGCGAGAACACGTTGTCGAGACTCAGCATGCGCTCGGCGTGCTCGTGCTCGGGGAACCCGGCGGACACGATCGCGGCTCCGACGTCGCGCGTGGGGCTGTCCTGTCCAGCGAGCTCAGGGAACGCGCGCTCGAGCGCCTCGAGCCGGTGGAACTTCTCGTCGTACTCGGCGTCGGAGACGAGGCTCGCTCCCTCCGAGTAGTACGCCGTGCGCAGGTTCTGGATCTCGACGGTCAGCTGCTCCGCCTCCGCCCGGGCGGAGGCGAACTCGGTCGGCACGGAATCTCGGTTCTCGGTCACGCGACCATTCTAGGATCGACCTCGGACATCGGGGAGGAAGGGTCGGGCGGAGGAGGCGAGGCCCCGGGGCTCAGGCCGCGACGGGGAGCGCGCGATCGATCGTGAATTGGCCCAGGACGCGGGTGCCGCGGTAGAGCACGGCGGTCTGCCCCGGCGCGACGCCCAGGAGCGGCTCGGCGTGCTCCAGGTCGACCTCGGCTACGATCTCATGCGTCGCGCCGGCGCGATGCTGCTCAGTGCGATCCGCGTCCGAGATCGGCACCAGCCGGGCCGACGCCGGCACCGGATCGGCGTGCGCGCGGATCTGCACGTCGCACGAGAAGGCGGCTTCGGGGTCGAACCCGGGCTCCCCCGCCCAGCTGAACCTGCCGCCGGCGATGGCGCCGATCTCGAGGCTCTCCTTGGGGCCGACCACGACCTGATTGGAGACCGGTCGGATCGACAGCACGTAGCGGGGATTGCCGTCGGGCGCCGGGCGCCCCAGCTGCAGGCCGCGGCGCTGGCCGACGGTATAGCCGTGCGCGCCGTCGTGCGTGCCGACCACTTCGCCGGATTCGTCGAGGATCTCCCCCGGTTCGCGCCGCACGTGGTCGGAGAGCCACCCGCGCGTGTCGCCGTCCGGGATGAAGCAGATATCGTGGCTGTCGGGCTTCTGCGCGACCTGCAGTCCGCGCTCCTCGGCCTCGGCTCGGATGAGCTCCTTCGAGGGCGTATCCCCCAGCGGGAAGTAGCAGTGCGCGAGCTGCTCGGATGTGAGCACGCCGAGCACGTAGGACTGATCCTTCGCCCAGGCGCTCGCCCGGTGGAGTTCGCGGCCGTGCTCCCCGTCCTCGAGCGTGGCGTAGTGCCCGGTCGCCACGGCGTCGAAGCCCAGGGCGACGGCCTTGTCGAGCAGCGCCGCGAACTTGATCTTCTCATTGCAGCGCATGCAGGGATTCGGGGTGCGGCCCGCGGCGTACTCGGCGATGAAGTCGTCGACGACGTCCTCCTTGAACCGCTCGCTGAGGTCCCAGACGTAGAACGGGATCCCGAGCAGGTTCGCCGCGCGCCGAGCGTCCATCGCATCCTCGATCGTGCAGCATCCGCGCGATCCGGTGCGGATCGTGCCGGGCATCCGGCTCAGTGCGAGATGCACCCCGACGACCTCGTGCCCGGCTTCGACGGCGCGGGCTGCCGCCACTGCGGAATCCACCCCGCCGCTCATCGCCGCCAAAATCTTCACCGGAACATCCTAGGCCAGGCCGGCCGATCGCGCACGCGCGATCGCGTCGGGAAGCGCCGCGAGCAGCGCGTCCACGTCCGCGTCCGAGCTGTCCGGCCCGAGCGTGAAGCGCAGCGCTCCGGCGGCCTCGTGCTCCGGGAGCCCCATCGCCAGCAGCACGTGAGAGATCTCGGCGACACCGGCCTGGCACGCGGAGCCGACCGACGCCGAGACGCCCGCGGCGTCGAGCAGGAACACGAGGGAATCGCCCTGGCAGCCCGGGAAGGTGAAGTGGGCGTTGCCCGGCAGACGGGTCCCGGGTGACGCGGGATCGGGGCCGCGGAGCACCGCGGTCGGGTCGATGGCGAGCACCCCCGCGATCAAGCGGTCGCGCAGCGTCGCGAGTGCCGCGGTGCGCGTCGGGTCCGGCTCGACGCCGTCGCCGAGCGCGAGGTCCATCGCCGCCGCGAACGCCACGGCACCCGCGGCGTCCTGAGTCCCCGAGCGCGCTCGCTGCTGCGTGCCGCCGTGCATGAGCGGATCGGCGGCGGTGCGTCGTCCCAGCACGAGCGCCCCGACGCCCACGGGCCCGCCGATCTTGTGCGCCGAGACGCTGACCGCGGCCGCGCCGGAGGCCGCGAAGTCGATGGCCGCCTGTCCGAGCGCCGCGACGGCGTCGACGTGGGTCGGAATCCCCGCCCCGGCCGCGATCCCGCAGAGCTCGCGCACCGGCTGCACCGCGCCCACCTCGTTGTTCGCCCACAGGAAGGTCGCGAGTGCGACGTTCGACGCGCCTGCCTCGGCGATCGCGCTCGCGAGCGCCTCGGGCAGGATCCGGCCCGTGGCGTCCAGCGGGATCGGTACCAGGCGCGCGCCCTGCGCGTCGCGCAGCCACTCCGACGCCTCCAGCGTGGCGTGGTGCTCGCCGTCGGCGACGAGGACCACCGGTCCTGCGCCCGCGCGCCTCCGCGCCCAGTACATGCCCTTGAGCGCGAGGTTGATCGACTCTGTGCCGCCGCCCGTGAGGATCACCTCGGCCCGGTCGCACCCGAGGCCCCGCGCGATCCGCTCGCGCGCGGCCTCGAGTCGCTCGCTCGCCCGCTGGCCGTGGCCGTGCGTGGAAGCGGGATTCCCGACGCCGCGCAGCGCCCCGGCGTACGCCGCGAGCACGGCCTCGGGCATCGGCGACGTCGCGGCGTGATCGAGGTACGCGCGCCGGGACTCCGACGGTTCGTTGCGCACGGGTGGACCTGCCTCGGCGACGTTCAGTAGAGCAGGTTGGCGAGGCGACCGCGCGCGGCGATCACGCGGGGATCCGCGACGCCCACGACCTCGAAGAGTTCGAGCAGGCGCTCGCGCACCGCCGGCCGCGCATCCTGGTCGCTCGCCGCGAAGAGGTCGAGGAGGCGCAGGAACGCGTCTTCGACGTGACCGCCGGCGACGTCGAGATCGGCCACTCGCATCTGCGCCTCCGCGTCCGCCGGTTGCGCTGCTGCGGCCGTGCGGATCTCGTCGGCGCCGAGCCCGTCGAGCCGCTGCAGCAGCCGCATCTGCACGAGCGCCGCCCGCGCCTCGGCATCGGCAGGCGCCTTGGCGAGCACCGCCTCCCACTCCGCGATCGATCCGGCGTAGTCCCCGCGCTCGGCCGCCTCGACCGCTGCCACGTGCGCGGCCGGGATCTGCGGCTCGGCGGGGGCGTCGGCCTCAGCACCTGCGGCTCCGGGCGCGCTCACGCGACCGGTGACTCCATGCTGCTCGGCGAGCTGCAGCAGCTGGGTGAAGACCTCGCGCACCTGGGTCTCGGGAACCGCTCCCTGGAAGAGCGGGACCGGTCGCCCGCCGACGAGTGCGACGACGGTCGGGATCGACTGGGCCTGGAACGCCTGGGCCAACCCGGGGTTCGCGTCGACATCGACCTTCGCGAGCATGACCCGACCGCCGAACTCGTCGACGACCTTCTCGAGCACGGGTCCGAGGGTCTTGCAGGGCTGGCACCACTCCGCCCACAGGTCGATGACGACCGGCACGACGGACGAGAGCTGCGCCACCTGCTCGAAGGTCTGATCCGTGACGTCCACGACGAGCGACGGCACGTCGACGACGCGCCCCGCCTGCCCGTCGGCGGCGGTCGGATCGGCGGCCGCGGGCGCCCCGTCGCCCGGCTGAGGGGCCTGCGCCCGGGCCGCCAGATGGCTGAGGTCCATGCCCCCTCCGGGGATCTGCTGATGCATCATTCGTTCCTCGCTCCCACGAGCTCGCTCGTCACCCCGAGCAGCTCGATCTTCGCTCCGTCGGTCTTGCTCGGCACGTAGAAGAGCAGCTGATGCGCCACTACCTGCACGATCTTGTCCTGTTCGCCCTTCAGCCCCGAGAGCGCCGACACGACGTCCTTGGCCTGGGGCTTGTAGCGCCCGCCCGCCGCGTCGGCGAGCTGCTCCTCGATCACGGTCGTCGAGACGAGCGCGCCGCCGGTTCCCGTGGACAGGGCGACCACGGGCTCGTCGCCCTGCCGCGCCGTCGCCGAGAACTTCACGGTCTGATCCTCGTCCTCGTTCGCCTTCTGGGCCTGCTCGGCGCGCGCCTTGCCGTAGCTCTCGAGCAGCGTATCCGAGGACAGGTCGAACGATTCCGCCTCAGGCACGGCGGTGCCTCCCTGCAGCAGGGTCGCGTACGCGGCGCCCACCTCCTCGGGAGGCAGCACGAGGTTCGTGCTGTCGTTGGCGAGCAGCGCGGTCCCCTCCTCCGCAGGCGCGGCCGCGGGCATCGAGATCCCGCCGCGGAGCGCGACGATGCGCGATACGAGGTAGTTGTCGTGCGGCGTCTGCTGCGTGAGGATCATCGCGAGCGACGGCGACGCCTTCGCGTCCTCGGCGGTGGCGTCCGCGGTCTGATCGCCCTCGGCCGCCACGTCCTCGGGAGCCGCCTTCGCGCCGCCCGCCTCCGATGCGACGGTGAGGAAGAGCGTCCTCGGCCAGGTCTCCGTGCTCTGCACCAGGTTGTAGTCGAGGCCTTCGTCGGTGATCGTCGGCGGAACGACGCCGTAGTCCGGGATCTCCGCGCGGATCTTGTAGTTGGCGACGCGCTGCGCGAGGGCATCGCCCGTGAAGCGCTCCTCGAGCAGCTCGGCGTCGAGCGCCTCGTCGCCGGTCGCGGCCACGCCTGCGACGCTCGTGATGATGCGATCGGCCTGGGCGTCGGTGACCGGGACCGGGGCGACGCCCGACGGCGCCTCGGTCGCGGGCGTCTCCTCGGCCGGCTGCGACGAGAAGTCGGGCCAGTAGTCTGCCGAGCAGCCGCTCAGGCCGAGCGCCGCCGCCACGCCGACCGCGGGCACGATCGCGCTCAGGCGCCTGCGCCGGCCGCGGGGCTCCGCGGGCCGGACCGCGTCGCGACCGGCGCGCCCCGCTTCGGAATCGGTCGCTGCCGGAGTCGCTGGGCGGCGCGACCGCCTGCCGAACGAGTTGCGGATGCCCTGCAGCGGGCCGCGGCGCCCCCGGCGCGGGCCGAGGCCGCGGCGGTTGTGGTCGATCGCGACCAGGTAGAGGATCCCGCCGATGAGCGCGAACAGGCCTCCGGCTGCCAGCAGCGGGCCCGCCCACGGCGTATCGCGATCCTGCACCCACACGAGCGCGAGATCGCTCGGAACCGGGTCGGTGCCGTTCGAGGCGATCAGCACCGCCTGGTCGGGAGCCAGCGACACCGGCACTCGGAGCGACTGCACCTCGACGTCGCTCGCGGACGCGTCGAGCGATCGCTCCTCGAGCCAGAGGTCGCTCCCCCGGGGATCCAGCCCGGCGGCGGGCGCGGCGTCGGACTCCGCGGGCGCGTCGTCGCTCGCGACCGCACCGGCCACGAGGGCGCTCATCAGGCGGCGCTGCTGCGTGTCCACTGAGAGCTCCGCGTGGGGGAACTCGGCCACCCATCCCTGCACATCGCGTTCCGCACCGGTCGCGACGAACGCCTCGCCGCCCTTGACCACCACGTTCGCCTGGCCGGGCAGCTTGCCGAACTCGGATCCGCTCACGACGGCGTACCCGGTCTCGGCGACGGTGTCCACGGGGAATCTGATCTCCGATGGACCCGCGAGGAAGGTGCGCTGGCCGATGCCCAGCAGCAGTAGCACTCCGGAAAGCACCAGTGCTCCGATCGCAAGCACATATCGCACGGAAGCTCCTTACATACAGGTGTTCCCGCGCGTCTCGTCGCTCCGCCACTCGGGCGCGGGCATATCGGCCTTCAACGCTACCGGAGCTTTCCGGATATGGGCTGCGCACGATCCCGGCATGTTGTCCCGAAGCGCCGCGCCCCCGGAGCGAACTGCGCTATCGTTGGACCACAATTCCACTGCGCGCGACGCGACTCCGCGCTGCCGTCGAGACCCTGTTCAGATTCCGGAGGCCACGTGTCCGAATCAGCCCAACCGTTCACTCCTGCCTTCCGCGGCTACAACCGTGAGGAGGTCGACGCGAGGGTCGGCGCGCTCACCGGGCAGGTTCAGGGCCTCGAGGCGCACCTCGAGTCGCTGCAGCAGGCGCATCAGCAGGCCACGCGCACGGGCCAGGAGCAGCTCCAGCTCATCGCCGAACTGCAGGAGCAGGTCGCGGAGCTCGGAGCGTCCGGATACTCCGGGCTCGGCCTGCGCGTCGAGAAGAGCCTCCAGGTCGCGGAGGATCACGCCCAGCGCCTCATGGCGCAGGCCGATCTCGACGCCGAGAAGCTGCGCCGCTCCTCGGAGGAGGAGAGCAACCGGGTGCTCACGAGCGCTCAGGCGCGCGCGGACGAGATGCTCGCCTCTGCCGCGGAACAGGCCGAGATCGTCATCACGGGAGCGCGCAGCGACCTGGCCGCGCAGTCCGCGGCGGCCAATGCCGAGCGCGAGCGGCTGCTCGACGAGGCCAGGCGCGCCGCGGAGCTCACCCGCAGCTCCGCCGAGCGCGAGAGCATCGCCGAGCGGGAGACCGCGCACCGCGATGCCGAGGAGCTGCTCGCCCGCGCCAGGGCCGAGGCCGAGCGGTTGTCCATCGACGCGGCGACGGCAGCGGCCGAGCTCCGCGCCGAGACCGAGCGCAAGGCGCAGGAGCTGGCCCGTCGCCGCGAGGAGGAGGAGCGCGAGGCCGAGCTGGAACGGGCGCGTCTCACTCGCGACGGCGAACGGGCGCGTGCGGAGTTCGAGGCGCGCCGGCAGCGGGAGGAGGCCGAGCTCGAGGAGCGGCACACCGAGCGGTCGCGCGAGCTGGAGGACGGGTTCGCGGCGCAGCGACGCGCGTTCGAGACCGAGATCGAGACCCTCCGCGGCCGCATCGCCCAGGAGCGCGATGAGCACGACGCCGCGCTCGCGTCGGAGCGCGAGCAGCACGACCGGCGACTGGCGTCGGAGCTGCAGGCGCACGTCGAGCGGATCGCGCAGGAGCGCCAGGAGCACGAGGCGCGCATCGCCCGCGAGCAGACCGCGCTGCAGAGCGAGCTCGAGACGCTCGCGGCTCAGGCCGAGCGCGAGCGCGAGCGCGCCGACGAGCTCGCCGTCCAGGAGCGAGCGGCGCAGCGCGCGCGTTCGGACGCGGAGCTCGCCGCTGCGCGCGACGATCAGGAGCGCCGCCTCGCCGAGGCCGCGTCCGCCCATGCGGACCGGATCGATGCCGAGCGCGAGGCGCAGTCCCTCGCTCTGGCGGAGGCCCGCGCCGCGCACGACGAGGCCCTGCAGAGCGAGAAGGTCACGCTGCGTGCGCGCCTGCGCGACGAGCAGGACGAGCAGGAAGCGCGGCTCGCCGCCGAGCTGGCCGCGCACGCGGCCCGGATCGCCGAGGAGTTCGGCGCGCACGAGACCGCCATCGCGACCGAGCGCGCGGCCCACGACACCGCGCTGACGACCGAGCGCGAGGCCCACGAGACGAGACTCGCGTCGGAGCGGAGCGTCCACGAAGCCGCGATCGCCGCTGAACGCGACGCCCACGATACCGCGCTCTCGGGCGAGCGCGCGGCCCACGACGCGAAGCTCGCCTCCGAGCGGGCGACGCACGACACCACGCTCGCGGCCGAGCGCGCCGAGCACGACGCGAAGCTCGCCTCGGAGCTCGAAGCGCATACGTCGCGCATCGAGCGCGAGCGCGCCGAGCACGACGCACGTCTGAGCACCGAGCTCGAGGCGCACACCTCGCGGATCTCGACCGAGCGCGCCGAGCACGACGCGAGCATCGCTGCGGAGCTCGAGGCCCACACCGCGAAGATCTCGACCGAACGCGCCGAGCACGACGCACGGATCGCGGCCGAGCTCGATGCGCACGTCACCAAGCTCACCACGGAGCGGAAGGCCCACGACACCGCACTGAGGGCCGAGCGCACTGCCCACGACGCCGCCCTCGGTTCCGAGCGCGACGGTCAGGCCTCGCTGCTCGCCGCGGAGCGCGAAGCGTTCGAGCAGGCGCTCGCGCAGGAGCGCGCCGAGCACGACGCCCGCATCGCGCTGGAGCTCGAGCAGCACGACACGCGGCTGCGCTCCGAGCAGGACTCCGTTGCAGCGCGCATCGCGGGCGAGCTCGCCCAGCACGCGACGGATCTGGAGCGGGAGCGCACGGCCCAGGAACGCCGCCTCGGTGAGGCTCGTGGGCAGCACGAGATGCGGATCGCGCGCGAACGCGAACAGCACGAGTCGCGCATCGGCGGCGAGCTCGTCGCCCACCAGGATCGGCTGATCGCCGAGTGGGAGACCCACCGGGCGCGCATCGACGCCGAGCGGGAGGCCCAGGAACGCGAACTCGCCGACGCCCGAGCCGAGCGCGAACGCGAAATGGCCGTCGCGCTGCAGCAGCACGAGGCGCGCATCGCCGATGAGTCGATGATGCACGACGAGCGCATCGCCGCGCGCGTCCGGGAGCACGAGCTCCGGATCGCCGACGAAGCAGCTGCTGCCGATGAGCGGCTGCGCATCCAGCGCGAGGAGGCGGCCGAGGCGCTCGGGCTCGAGCGCGAAGCGTTCGCATTGCAGTCGGAGCGGGATCGCGCCAAGCTCGCGACGGATATCGCCCGAGAGCGGGAGGAGCACGAGCGCGCGATCGCGGCGGCGCTCGAGCAGCATCGCAGCGACCTCGCGAGCGAACGCGAGGCCCAGGCCGCCGCGATCGCCCGAGAGGTCGAGGCCCAACGCGCGGCGGTCACCGAGGAGACCGACCTGCTGCGCGCGGACACGGTCGCGGAGCTCGCGGAGTACCGCGCAGGAGAAGAGGCCCGCCTGGCGGCGCTGCGCGCCGAGACGGAGGACGCAGCGCAGCGATTGCGCGAGCAGATCGAGGCCGACACCCGCACGTTCCGCACCGCTTCCGCGCAGCAGCGGGAGGAGCTCGAGACCGACCTCGCGACGCGCCAGCGCGCCGCAGCCGATACGGCGAAGCTCGAGCTCGAGGCGACCACGGCAGAACTCGAGGAACTGCGCGCGCAGCTCGATGCCGCGCGCGAGGAGTACGAGCGCGTCACCTCCGAGGCCGAGCAGGACGCGCGACGCACGCGCGCCGATGCCGAGCGCCGCGCCGCCGAGACCGTGCTCGAAGCCGAGCGGCGCGCGCAGACCACCTTCGCCGCGGCGGAGGAGCGCGCCGCCAAGGTGCTCGCTGCCGCCGAGGACCGCATGACCCAGCTGAAGGTGGAGCGCGGAGCGGTCGCCCGGTACTTCGAGAGCCTCGGAGAGGTGATCACGAACGCGCAGAAGATGAGCACGGTCGCGGGTCGCCTCGTCGACCGACCGGTCGCGGAGAGCGTGGACGGAGGGGCCGACGACGACACCCGCGCGGTCCCCCGCATCGCTCCCCACGCTGACGGGCGCGACGCGTGACGATCACGGCCGCAGCCGACGGTTCGGCACTGGGCAATCCCGGGCCTGCCGGCTGGGCCTGGGTCGTCGACGACCGCCAGTGGCGCGCGGGCGGCTGGCCGCGCGCCACCAACAACCAGGGCGAGCTCATGGCCGTGCTCGATCTGCTGCGCGCGACCGAGTCGCGCGCAGCAGAACCCCTGCTCGTGCTGTGCGACAGCCAGTACGTGATCAACTCGGTGACCCAGTGGATGCCCGGGTGGAAGCGCCGCGGTTGGCGCAAGGCAGACGGGAAACCCGTCCTCAACCGAGAGCTGCTCGAGCAGCTCGACGCGGCGCTCGCCGGGCGCGAGGTCCGCTTCCAGTGGGTGAAGGGGCATGCCGGCCATCCGTTGAACGAAGCAGCTGACGATCGCGCGCGCGCCGCTGCTACCGCCTTCCAAGCCGGCCGTGAGCCGGAGCGCGGCCCGGGGATCGCCGGAGCGGGTCCCGTTCCGGTCGCGGAAGTGGACCTGAGCGCGCCCGCGGGTCCCCCGACGCTCTTCTAACGGACTTCCGCGGCACCGACGCCACGGTGGTTCCGGGACCCGCGGCCGCGGCTACCCCAGCCGCCAGCAGTGGGCGTGGAAGTGGCGACGGTCGCGCAGCGCGGCCTCATCGCCGAAGAGGTGCTCGGCGCGCCAGGCGACGAGGTGCGCCTGGCCCGGCGGCACCGGCAGGCCGCAGCTCGGGCAGACGTAGCTCTTCTCGGCGCGATGGGCGGGGACGTCGCGCACGAACCACTCCTCGCCCCTGCGGCTCTCCGTCCGCGCACCGCCGTGCGCGAGACGCGTCACGTCGTGCTGCGGGCGCTGAGCCGCGCGCTGGTACTTGCTGACCCGTCGGCTACGCGCCATCGCGTCCCGTCACCACCAGTGGTTGGAGGTCCAGAAGGCGTAGGCCTCTTTCCAGCTGCCGTAGCGGTCGACCGCATATCCGTTGGCCCACTTGAGGTTGTCGACGGGATCGTAGCCGCTCCCGGGCACCTTGCTGCACGGCAGCGCCTGGATCAGCCCGCAGGCGCCGGACGACGCATTGGTCGCGTTCGGGTTCCAACCGCTCTCGCGCGTGGCGATGTAGTCGACGTAGCCCCAGTCGCTCTCCGCGATGCCTGCGGCCTTCATCCACTCGGCCGGGGATCCCCCGCCGGTGTACTTCGGGGGCGCATCGACGCCGCCCGACGAGGTCTCCGACCCGCCGTCCTCCTCGGCGTCGGACTTCGCCTTCTCGGCGGCCTCCTTCGCCTTCTTCGCGGCGAGCTTCTCGGCCTCGGCCTGCTGGCGCGCCTCGTCGGAGAGGTCGGTCTGGATGTCCGTGAAGACGAAGTCAGCCTCGGGCGATTCGTTGGGCACGAACTCCTGGTGGATACGCGCCTGGAACGCGAGCGTCTCGGCGTCGGCGGGAGCGCTCGGCATCGCGAACGGGGCGACGACCGCGGCACCGAAGAATGCGGCGACGGTCAGCGCGGCGAAGGGCCCGCGGACGCGGGACCAGCGGGACACGGAGTTCGAGTTCGCAGAAGACACAATATAACGATTATATCTCAGCGCAGCTCGAGGATCAATGCGGACGATCCCCCGCGCGTCACCGCCGTGCGCCGGGCCGAGCGGTCGTTCAGCGCGTGGACAGGATGAGCTCGACGACCCCGTCGAGGAGCGCGTCCACCTGGTCCTCGTCGTATCCCCGCCACTGCGCGTGGAAGACGACGTCCCTGACCTCCGAGGGCTGGATCGCGATCTCGCGGCGCTCGAACATCTCGGAGACGCGGTCGAGGAACGCGTCCACCTGGGAGCGGCGGTAGCCGGTCGCGAAGATCCCGCGCCGCTTGAATCGTCTCCCCGCTGGACGCTGCAGCCGCCCGCGCACCTCTGAGAGCAGTTGCCTGGTCTCGTCCCACCAGGCCTCCTCCCCCGCCTCGCGGACCCGCGCGCGGCGCTCCCGCTCGAAGAAGACCTCCTCGAGCCGGTCGATCGCGGCGTCCACGTAGCGCACCGCGTATCCGCCGCGACGCATCCCGAACGCCGTCGACCGCAGGTCGTCCGAGGTCAGCTTCGCGTCGCCCGATCCCTCGTAGGCGGCGCGCGCCTGCGCGAGGAACTCCTCGACCTGGTCGGGAGCGTAGCCGGGCTGGGAACCGGTGGCGAGCGGGAACGAGTTGTGCACCGTTCCATTGTGCCCGCCGCGGCGCTGCTCCCGCTGGGAGTCGCGCGTGCTCCGTCCCTCGGTCATCACACCACCCCCACCGCGAGCGCGATGCCGTAGACGCCGACCGCGGAGGGCAGCAGCGAGTCGAGTCGATCGAGAAAGCCCCCGTGACCCGGGATCCACGAGCTCATGTCCTTGACCCCCAGATTGCGTTTGATGAGCGACTCCGTCAGGTCGCCGCCGGTGGCCGTCAGCAGCACGACCGCGCCGAGGATCGCGCCGATCCACCACGGCTGCTCGAGTGCGAGCACCGCCACGCCGATCCCGGCGCCTGTGGCGACGACGGCGGCGCCGGCGAAGCCCTCCCACGTCTTGTTCGGGCTGATCCTCGGCGTCATCTTGTGCTTGCCGAAGGAGACCCCTGCAGCGTATGCGCCGACGTCGACCGAGACCACGACCAGTACGAGCGCGAACACCCACCACTCGCCGCCGTCCGCAGCGATCAGCAGCACCGTGAACGATGCGAGGAAGGCGACGTAGACGAGCGTGAACAGCCCCGAGAACACGTCGCGCACCAGCGTGCGCGGCGGCGTCTCCCACGCGGGCACGAGTCCCTCGACGAGCCGCCAGACGACGAGCAGAGCGGATCCGGCGAACAGCCCGAGCAGCATCCCCTGCGCGCCGAAGAAGAACGCCCCCGCGACGACCACGAGACCGGCGAGCACCACCCCCACGCGGGGCACGCGTCGGCCGGCGACGCGGAACGCTGCGGCGAGCTCGACGAGCGCGACGGCAACGAGGACCGCGACGAGTCCGACGAACACCTGCTTCACGAGCAGCAGGCTCGCCAGGAACACCCCGCCGAAGACGAGCCCCGAGCCGATCGCGAACACGAGATTGCGTCCGGCACGGGCCTCGATCCGGGCGTTCGTCGCTTCGAACTGTGCGCGGGTCGATTCGAGAGCGTTCCGGATCTCGTCTCGCTTATCCGCACCGGACATGTGGCCTAGACCTCCAGCAGTTCAGCCTCTTTGCGCTTCAGCGCATCGTCGACCTGCTCGATGAACTGCTTCGTCACGGTCTCGAGCTCCTTCTCGGCGCGCACGATCTCGTCCTCGCCGATCTCGCTCTTGAGCGCGTCGAAGTCGTCCTTGCCCGCGCGGCGCACGTTGCGGATGGCGACGCGCGCGTCCTCGGCGCGGCCGCGGACGATCTTGACGAACTCCTTGCGGCGCTCCTCGGTGAGCTCGGGGAGCGTCACCCGGATCACGCTGCCGTCGTTGGACGGGTTCGCCCCCAGGTTCGGCATGTCGCGGATGGCCTGCTCGATGCCCTTCAGCGCACCCTTGTCGTAGGGGGAGATCAGCAGGCTGCGCGCATCCTGGTTCTGCACGGAGGCGAGCTGCGGCAGCGGCGTGGGCGTGCCGTAGTAGTCGACCTGCACGTTCTGCAGCAGCGCCGGGTTGGCCCGCCCGGTTCGCACCGTGGCGAAGCCCTCCTTGGCGGCGTCGACCGCCTTGGCCATACGGTCCTTGACGTCGGCGAAGACCTCTTCGATCACGGGTGCCCCTTTCGGATTGACTGGTTCAAGCTTAGCGGTGGACGAGCGTGCCGAGTTCGCTGCCGCGGATCGCCGCGGTGACGTTGCCCGCCGGCTCCATGCCGAACACGCGCATCGGCATGCCGTTGTCCATGCACAGGCTGAATGCGGTCGAGTCCACGACCTTGAGGCCCCGCACGAGCGCGTCGTTGTAGGTGATCTCGTCGATGAGCGTGGCGTCGGGATCCTGGTGGGGATCGGCGGTGTAGACCCCGTCGACGCCGTTCTTCGCGACGAGCACCTCCTCCGCATGGATCTCGAGGGCGCGCTGAGCGGCGACGGTGTCCGTCGAGAAGTAGGGCAGACCGGCACCGGCGCCGAAGATCACGACGCGGCCCTTCTCCATGTGTCGGATCGCGCGGAGCGGGATGTAGGTCTCGGCGACCTGGGTCATGGTGATCGCCGACTGGACCCTGCTGTCGACGCCCGCCTGCTCCAGGAAGTCCTGCAGCGCGAGGGCGTTCATGACGGTGCCGAGCATGCCCATGTAGTCGGCGCGCGCGCGGTCCATGCCGCGCTGCGAGAGCTCGGCGCCGCGGAAGAAGTTGCCCCCGCCGACGACGACCGCGACCTCGACGGTGTCCACCGCTGCCGCGATCTCGCGCGCGATCTGGCTCACCACGTCGGGATTCACCCCCAGCGTGCCCCCGCCGAAGGCCTCCCCCGACAGCTTGAGCAGGACGCGGCGTGTGCGATCGGCGGTCTGGGTCATGTGGGCTCCTTCGAGTTCTGCGGGGTCTGGGGTAATACTAGTGCGGACACAGCACGAGACCCGAGCCGGATCGGCTCGGGTCTCGTGAGGGTGGGCTAGGCGCCGACCTTGCTGCGGGCGAAGCCCGTGACGGTGATGCCCGCGGCATCAGCCACCTGCTTCACCGAGCGCTTGTCGGCGTCGAGCGCGTGGACCTGCTCGTTGAGCGCGACCTGCTTGAAGTACGCGGTCAGACGGCCCTCGACGATCTTCGGAAGGGCGGCCTCGGGCTTGCCCTCGTTCTTCGAGATCTCGGTGACGAGCGCGCGCTCCTTCTCCACGTCGGCCTCGGGCACGTCCTCGCGGTTGAGGTACATCGGGTCGGCGAACGAGATGTGACGGGCGATGCTGACGGCGGCATCCGCGTCGTCGCCCTCGTAGCCCACGACCACGCCGATCTGCGGGGGCAGATCCTTCGAGGTCTGGTGCAGGTACACCGCGGTGGCCGGAGCCTCGATGCGGGAGACCTTGCGGAGCTCGAGGCGCTCGCCGATGATCGCCGAGTCGTCGGTGATGATGTCGGCGACGGTCTTGCCCTCGACCGGGGCGGCGAGTGCGGCCTCGACGTCGGCGGCGCCCGCGGCCACGACGGCCTCGAGCACGCGCTCGGCGAGCGCGCCGAACTTCTCGTTCTTGGCGACGAAGTCGGTCTCGCAGACGAGCTCGATCATCGTCGCGGCGCCCTCGGTCTGGCGGACGGCCACGAGGCCCTCGCTCGCCTCGCGGTCGCCGCGCTTGGCGACGCCCTTGAGGCCCTTGAGGCGGAGGATCTCGATCGCCTTCTCGATGTCGCCCTCGGCCTCGACCAGCGCGTTCTTGCTGTCGACCATGCCGGCGCCCAGGCGCTCGCGCAGTTCCTTCACTGCGGCCATGCTTACTGCAGCCACGTATGACTCCTTCAGTTCTCAGTCATCCCGCGCGGTGGCGCGGGATCCTCACGAATACGGTCCGGCGAACCGGAATTACTCGGCGGCCGCCTCGGTGGTCTCGGCAGCGGCCTCGGTCGCCTCGGCTGCGGGAGCCTCGGTCGCGTCCGCGGCGGGGGCCTCGGCGGTCTGGTCGGCGTTCAGCAGCTCGACCTCCCACTCGGCGAGCGGCTCGGCGGCCTGCTCGGCACCCTCGGCCGGCTTCTGGTGGCGCTCCATGAGGCCCTCGGCTGCGGCGTCGGCGATCACGCGGGTGAGCAGCGCGACCGAACGGATCGCGTCGTCGTTGCCCGGGATCGGGTAGGTGACCTCGTCGGGATCGCAGTTGGTGTCGAGGATCGCGATCACGGGGATCCCGAGCTTCTTCGCCTCGTCGATCGCGAGGTGCTCCTTCTTGGTGTCGACGACCCAGATGGCCGACGGGGTCTTCGTCATGTGACGGATGCCGCCGAGCGACTTCTGGAGCTTCTCGAGCTCGCGCTTCTTGAGGAGGAGCTCCTTCTTGGTGAAGCCGCTCGTGGTGCCCTCGTAATCGAGCTGCTCGAGCTCCTTCATGCGCTCCAGGCGGCCGGTGACCGTCTGGAAGTTGGTGAGGAGGCCGCCGAGCCAGCGCTGGTTGACGTAGGGCTGGTTCACGCGGGTCGCCTGCTCGGCGATCGCTTCCTGAGCCTGCTTCTTCGTGCCGACGAAGAGGATGTTACCGCCGCGCGCGACGGTGTTCTTCACGAACTCGTACGCCGAGTCGATGTAGCCGAGCGACTGCTGCAGGTCGATGATGTAGATGCCCGAGCGCTCGGTGAAGATGAAGCGCTTCATCTTCGGGTTCCAGCGGCGGGTCTGGTGTCCGAAGTGGACGCCGCTGTCGAGCAGCTGGCGCATGGTGACGACGGCCATTGCCGGTCTCCTGTTCCGCGCACCCCTGCGGGCACGCCTCTTGCGGTTGATATCGGCCGCGGATGCGACCTGTTCCTGGTGCCCTCGGGGTCCGCCGCTCCGCCGTGGCGGAGACCGGTGGCGTCGCTCCGATGAGCGGGCACGCGAAGTCACCTCTGTCGAGGTGCATCGACCAGTGTAGCACTGCGATGCCCCCGCCTCTCCGCACTCGACGGGGCGAGTCCGCTCACATTCCCGATGCATCGCGCCCCGCGCCGGGTTGTCCACCGTTCCCCGCTCCCGGGCACCACCACGACCTCCCGCGTGACAGCGTTACCGCATGGAATCGCATCGCACGCCACGCCGGCCACACCGCATCGCCGCTCGACGAGGCGCGGCCGGTCGACGAGGCGCGGCGGCTCGACGGCTCGCGGCGCTCGGCGCGCCGTGGCTCTGCGCGCTGTGGCTCTGCGGGGTATGGCTCTGCGGAGCGCCCCCGACCGTGGCCGCGGCGCTCGCGACGGCGGAGCACGGGGTCTTCTCCGAGCACGGGGTCTTCCCCGAGCACGCCGCGGACCGCTCGCCGAGTTGGGCCCCTCCGCTCGGCTTCCCGATCGACGTCGCCGCCGCGTACCGGGCTCCGCCGCATCGGTACGGCGCCGGGCACCGCGGCATCGACCTGCTGCCGAACCCATCGGCGGAGCCCGGCGGATCGATTCCCGTGGCGGCTCCCGCCTCCGGCACGGTCTCGTTCGCGGGGCGCGTGGTCGATCGACCGGTCGTCTCGATCCGGATCGACGACCGCACGCTCGTCTCGCTCGAACCGGTCTCGAGCGTCCTCGCCGTCGGTGATGCGGTGAGCCGGGGCGAGTCGATCGGCACGCTCGCGGACGGCGGGCACTGCGACGGCGGATGCGTGCATCTCGGCGTGCGGATCGACGGCGAGTACGCGAACCCGACGCCGTTCCTGATCGAGCGTCCGATCCTGCTCCCGCTCGAGGGGCCGTGAGGCGCTCGCGGCGGCGTGCCGGACGGGCGAGTCGTCCGGACGGGCAAGTCGCCGGGGCTCTGCGAGTCGCCGGGTCAGATGCGGGAACCGCCGCGTCAGGCGCGGGGATGCGCCTGACGATAGCTCTGCGCGAGGCGCTCCGTGGAGACGTGGGTGTAGACCTGGGTGCTCGCGAGGCTCGAGTGGCCGAGCATCTCCTGCACGACACGGAGGTCCGCTCCCCCGTTCAGCAGGTGGGTCGCGGCGGTGTGCCGCAGCGTGTGCGGCCCTCTGGGCCCCCCGCCGGGTTCCTGTTCGAGCTCGTGGGCGACCATGCGGTAGACCGCGTTCGTCGAGAGCGCGCCGCCGCGCGCTCCGAGGAAGAAGCGGGACGCGCGCTCGGGAGCCCGAGAAGCATCGGCGGCCATCGGCGGGGAGGCGGCAGCCGCGCGGGATGCGCCGCGGGCGACGAGTGCGGGCCGGGAGTCCGAGAGGTAGCGCTCCAGCGCCCGTGCCGCAGGGGCGCCCAGCGGAACGATGCGTTCCTTGTTCCCCTTCCCGAGCACGCGCACGGTGCGCTCACGGCGATCGAACCCGTGCAGCGGGAGCGAGCAGAGCTCGGAGACGCGCAGCGCAGAGGCGTACAGCAGCTCGAGCACCGCGTGATCGCGCAGCGCGTCGGGATCCCCCGACTCCGCGCGGAACTCAGCGCGCTCGAGCACGCGCCTGATCTGCTCGTCGCCGAGCACCCGCGGCAGGTCGCGCGGCGCCTTCGGCGAGCGCAGCCGCGAGGCGGGGTTGCCCGGCGCGATCCCTGTCCGCTCCAGCCACGCCCCGAACGACTTCAGGGTGGCGACGTTCCTGGCGAGGGTCGAGGGGGCGAGCCCGCGCTGCTGCCGCTCCCAGAGCCACCCGCGCATCGCTTCGAGGTCGCAGTCGGCGACGCGGCCGAGCCCCTGGCGCTCGGCGTACGCGGCGAAGTCCTGCAGGTCGCGCGCGTACGCCCGCACGGTGTGCTCGGAGTAGCCGTACTCGACGCGGACCGCCGCGAGGAAGCCCTCGATCGCCGCGTTCCGCTCCATGCCCGCTATTCTCGCGCGCCGCGTGCGCGCACCGCCACGATGGCTCCGGCGTTTCCCCTGGCGTTGCCCGGCCCAGGGCTCCCGCGCCGCGCTCACCCCCGTTTGAGCAGCACCCAGCGCGTCTCCGATCCGTCCCCGGCGTCCCGCGAGGCCACGAACCCGAGCACTTCGAGCTCGGCCAGCACCTCCGCGGCTTCCTGCTCCGAGACTCCGGCCAGTCGAGCCGCGTCCGAGCGGCTCCGCCCGCCCCGGAGCGGCAGCGCGTCGAGCACCCTGAGGTGCAGTGCGGGCGCCCGTCCGCCAGCGGCGCCGTCCTCGGCACCCGCGCCGCCGACCCCGAACTCGCCGGCGAGAGGCAGCGCCTCGGAGGCGCCGAGCAGTTCGAGCAGCTCGGCCCGGTTCGTGATGAGCGCCGCCCCGTACTCCCGGATCAGTCGATGGCATCCGGCGGATGCCGCCGAGGTGACCGGTCCGGGCACCGCTCCGAGCGCGCGGCCCAGCTCGGCCCCGTGCCCGGCCGTGTTCAGGGTTCCGGAGCGGACGCCCGCCTCGGTGACGAGCACCGCTCTCGCGAGCGCGGCGATCACGCGGTTCCGCTGGAGAAATCTCCAGCGGGTCGGGGCCGACCCCGGTACGAGCTCGGAGCAGACCGCCCCGTGCCAGGCGATCCGATCGAGCAGTTCCCCGTGCGCTGCGGGGTAGGCGCGGTCGGCGCCGCCCGCGAGCACCGCGACGGTGGGAGCCCCTGCGGCGAGCGCCGTGCGATGCGCCACCGCGTCGATTCCGTAGGCCGCGCCCGAAACGATCGCGTATCCCCCATCGCAGGCTTCGCCCGTCAGTTCGGCGGTGACGTGGCTGCCGTACCCCGTGCAGGCCCGCGCGCCGACCACCGCGAGCGATCGGTCGGCGAGCAGTTCACCGCGTCCCCTGACCCAGAGGGCGTGCGGCGCGTGAGCGCCCAGGTCGTCGAGGGCTGCGGGCCAGGCGTCGTCACCGGGGACGACGATGGTCATGCCGGCGCGGAGCGCGTGCTCGAGGTCGCCGAGCGTGGCCGCCCGGTCGAGCCGCGGGAGCCATCGCCCGATCGCCGCGGAGAGCCGCCCCGGTCGCAGTTCGGGCTCCGCGAAGCCGGCGTCCGCGAGCGCCCGTTCGCATGCGCCCGCTCCGCGTCCCGATGCGAGCAGGTCCAATGCGGGGAGCGCTCCCAGCGCCGCGACCAGCGCTCCCGCGACCGCGTCGCCGGGCTCGGCGAGCCGCGCCCACACGACCCTGGCGAGGCGCTCGTCCGCCGCCGCACGACCGGGCGCGCCCTCGGCACCCGCTCCGGGCGCTCCGCCGGTGCCCTCGAGCAGGCGGCGGATCTCGGCGTCAGCGCGAATCCCCGGTTCGGGTCGGTCGGGTGCGGGCGCCCTTCCGGGGTCGGCAGGGATTCCCGCTCCCGCGGTCACGCCGCACTCCCGCCGCGCAGTGCGAGCGCGCGGGCGAGCTCGCTCCGGCCCGGGCGATCGCGACCGGAGAGGTCGGCGATCGACCAGGCGAGACGCAGCGCCCGGTCGTATCCGCGCATCGTCAGGGAGCCGAGGTCGAGCGCGCGGTCGAGCACTGCGGTGTCCCCCTTCGGCAAGCGCATGTCCCGTGCGCGCAGCCAGCTGCCGGGCACTTCGGCGTTCACCCGCCAGGGTGTGCCGCGGAGCCGCTCCGACGCCTGCGCCCTGGCCTGTTCCACACGTCGGCGCAGCGCCCGGCTCGAGGCCGATCGGCCTTCGTCGGCGCCGAGCAGCGCTCGGGGGACGCGGCGGAGGACGAGTCGCACGTCGATGCGATCGCTGAGCGGCCCGGAGATGCGCTGCTGGTAGCGGGATCGCACGCTCGGCGTGCATCGGCATTCGGTCGCGGTGTCGGGCGAGCCCGCGTTCCCGCACGGGCAGGGGTTCGAGGCGAGCACCAGTTGCACCCTGGCGGGCAGGGTGGCGCGCACTCGGGAGCGATGGATCTCGACGATCCCGTTCTCGAGCGGCTGCCGGAGCGCGTCGAGCACGGCTCTGCCGTACTCGGGTGCCTCGTCGAGGAAGAGGATCCCGTGGCATGCGCGGGTGATGGCGCCCGGCCTGACCTCGTTGCCGCCGCCTCCCCCGATGATGGAGACCGCGGAGGCGGTGTGGTGCGGGCTCTCGAACGGCGGCCTGCGCACCAGCGCCATGAGCGGGGACCCTCCGAGCGAGGCGATACTGCTCGCCTCGAGCGATTCGGAATCGGTGAGATCGGGCAGGATCGACGGGAGCCGGCTCGCCAACAGCGTCTTCCCAGCTCCGGGCGGGCCGGTGAGCGAGATGTGGTGCCTGCCCGCCGCCGCGACGGCGAAGGCCTCCACCGCCTCCGGCTGCCCGATGACGTCCGCCATGTCGAGCGCGTGGGGCGAGTCGAGGGCGCAGGCCGCGGCGGGCGCCGATTCTCCGTCCACGGCCGGCGCCGCTTCCCCGGTCAGCGGAGGCGCCCCGGCCCGGTACCACTCGACCGCGTCGAGCAGCCCCCGCACCGGGACGATCTCGACCCCGGGGACCAGCGACGCCTCGCGCGCGCAGCTCTCGGGAACCATCACGCGGCGGAATCCGAGCGTTCTCGCGGCGATCGCCGACGACAGGAGCCCCGCGGGGCGTCGGAGCTCCCCGTCGAGGGCGAGCTCTCCGAGATGCACGACCTCGCTCAGCCGCCGCGCCGGGATCCTGCCGGATGCCGCGAGCGCCGAGAGCGCGATCGCGAGGTCGAACCCCGACCCGTGCTTCGGCAGGGAAGCCGGCGCCAGATTGATCGTCACAAAGCGTTCGCTCACCGGCATCCCGACGTGCGCGGTCGCCGTCCGCACCCGCAGCTTGGCTTCGGCCAGCGCGGTGTCCGGGAGCCCGATGATCGCCATGCCGGGGAGCTGCTGTGAGACCGCCGCCTCGACCATCACGGGCGTGCCCGTCAGCCCCGTGAGCGCGACCGCTGCCGCCCGGGAGACCTCGCGGCTCATGAGATGCCCCGCAGATGCTCGATCCGGGGCGCCTCGCCCCTGCGGAGCACGATGCCGATGGCGTCCACGCGCAGCAGAGGGGCGTGCGCCTCGTGCGCTCGCGCCCAGTCGAGCAGGAGCCGCCGCAGTCGGGCGGACTTCCGCGCGGTGATCGCTTCCAGCGGGCCGCCGTACCCCGTTCCGCTGCGCGTCTTCACCTCGATCGCGACGAGCGCCTGCCCCTCCCGCGCGACGAGGTCGAGTTCGCCGTGCCGATTGCGCCAGTTCCGGTCGAGGATGCGGAAGCCGAGGCCCTCGAGGTACCCGGCGGCGAGCGCCTCGCCCCGTGCGCCCAGCTCGCGATTGCGCGAGGGGCGCGCCTCGCGCAATCGCGCCTCATCGGCCCCTGCGACCGCGGTTCCGTGCGCTGCCGTGCTGTCCATGCTGCACCTCCTGCCGCCCATCCTGGGCGGGCGGAGGTGCGATGAGGCCGCGTTTCGCGAGAACTGTGCGGAAGTGGCCCGGAAGGCGATTCGGACCGGGCTTGTGGACGGAGTCGAACGCTCCGACAGCGGCTACTCGTCGAGCGCGAGCTCCTGCGGGAGGGAGAACTCGCGGGCGGAGAGTTCCTCGACGTTCACGTCCTTGAACGTGAGCACCCGCACCGACTTCACGAAGCGGTCTGCGCGGTACACGTCCCAGACCCAGACGTCGGTCATCGAGAGCTCGAAGTAGAAGTCGCTCCCGGCGTCCTGCCGTTTGAGGTCGACCTCGTTCGCCAGGTAGAAGCGACGCTCGGTCTCCACGACGTAGCGGAACTGGCTCGCGATGTCCCGGTATTCGCGGAACAGCGACAGCTCGGCTTCGCGCTCGTAATCGTCCAGCTCGTCCTCGTTCATCCCTCCTATCCTACGCCGTCCACGGACGGCGTTCCGGGCGGGCGTTTCGAGATTGACTTATTCGAACATATGTTCGAATATGGCTCCATGAATTCCCCAGCGACCGTTCGATCGCTGCAGCAGCGCATCACCGAGATGCAGCCGCTGCGGCTCGACGATCGCGCACTGCCCACCGCTCCGGGACTCAGATCCCTCCTGCCCGGCGGAGCCCTGCGCAAGGGCTCCAGCTACGTCGTCCGCGGCTCCCGGCTGCTCGCGCTCGCCCTGCTCTCGGAGGCCTCGATCTCGGGCGCATGGTGCGGCGTGATCGGCTTCCCCGCTTTCGGGGCGGAGGCCGCGGCGGCTCTGGGCATCGCACTGGACCGCTGCGTCCTGATCCCCGATCCGGCGTCCGACGGGCTCGGCCTGGTCGGCGCCCTGAGCGAGATCCTCACGGTCACCCTGCTCTGCCGCCCCGCAGCAGCGACCTCGGGAGATGTCGAGCGGATCGCCGCACGCCTGCGCGAGCACGGCTCGGCGCTCGTGGTCGCGGGCGACTGGCCCCGCCCCGAGAGCACGCTCCGGGTCACGGGGTCGCGCTGGCACGGCCTCGGTGCGGGCTCCGGGATGCTCGAGGACCGCGAGCTCACCGTGCAGTCGCTCGACAAGCGGGGCTCGCAGCAGCACACCGTGCGGTTCAGCAACGGCGCCGTCGCGGCGCCGGGGCCCGCGCCCGTCCGCAGACTGGCGGCCCGATGAGCGCACCGGATCAGCAGCACGCCGCGCGGCCGAGCGGCGCTGAGCGCGCGATCGTCTTCTGGGTGCCGGACTGGCCGATCCACGCCCATCTGCGGGAACGGGCCGAGACGGACGCCGCCGGCAGCACCGCCGAGCGCTCCGAGGTCGCGTCCGCGATCGCGCTGATCGCGAATCGGCAGGTCGTCGCGTGCTCCCCGGCCGCCCGCGCGGAGGGGGTGCGGGTCGGCCTCCGCGAGCGCGAAGCGCAGAGCCGCTGTCCCGCGATCTCCGTCCACCCCCACGACCCGGAGGTGGACGAGCGGCGCTTCCGCCCGGTGCTCGCCGCGCTCGAGCGGCTGATCCCCGGGGTCGAGCCCCGGCGTCCGGGCCTCTGCGCGATGCGCGCACGGGGACCCGCTCGCTACTACGGCGGCGAGGAACCCGCCGCCGCCGCGCTGCTGCGCCTGGCGGTGGATCTGGACCTGCCCGATGCCCGGATCGGGATCGCGGACGGCCTGTTCGCGGCCGAGCAGGCCGCCAGAGCCTCCTCGATGGATCCGGGCGTCCTGGCACCGTCCCCCGACGTGCGCATCGTGCCGCCGGGAGGCTCGGCCGCCTTCCTCGGACCGCTGCCGGTCTCCCGTGCAGCAGGCGCGGAATTCGCCTCGGTGCTGCACGGCCTCGGGATCCGCACGATGGGGGCCCTCGCGGCGCTGCCCGAGGACGCGGTCAGGCAGCGGTTCGGGCCCGACGGCGTCGCCGCCCACCGCCGCGCCGTCGCCGCGGGCCCCCGGCACGGCGCCGAGGTGCGGCCCCGCGCCCCGGTGCGCGAGCTCTCGGTCTCGCTCGACCTCGAGCCGCCCGTCGACACCACGGATCAGCTCGCCTTCGCCTGCACGACGCTCACCGAGCGCTTCATCGCCGGCATCGCCGAGGAACGCCTCGTCTGCACCGCGCTGCGCATCGAGCTCACCGACGACATCGGGGTGCGCCACGAGCGGGAATGGGTGCACCCCCACCGTTTCACGGCTGCGGACGCGCTCGCCCGGGTCCGCTGGCAGGCCTCGTCGGTGACCGGCGACGCCGAACGCGGGGGCGCGGGGATCGCTCAGGTGCGGATCACGCCGACCCACACTGACCGCGCTGCACGCCACGAACCGGGACTGTGGAGCACCGAGCCCGACGAACGCGTGCACCACCACCTCAGCAGGGCGCAGAGCCGCCTCGGACACACCGGGGTCGGCACGATGGAGCTGACGGGCGGCCGCCTCCTCGCCGACCGGCAGCGGTTCGCGCCGTGGGGCACGAGCCGCGACCGGTCGCGCGACCCGCGCGCCTCGGCGGCGGGCCCCTGGCCCGGCGCGGTCCCCGGCCCGCAGCCGAGCCTGGTCTTCCCCGAGCCGATCCCGGCCGAGCTCGTGGACGACTCCGGACACCCGATCGGGATCGACGACGACGACATGCTCACGGGACGGCCCTCCCGGCTCCGGGTGGCGGGCACGGTCTTCCCCGACCCGGTCGGCGACTGGTCGTTCCCCTGGGCCGTGCGCGAACGCTGGTGGCGAGGGGCTCCCGCCCGTTTCCGGCTGCAGCTGATGCTCGCCGGGGGCGACGCCTGGCTGCTCTACCACGAGGGCGACGGCTGGTTCGCCGAGGGCCGCTACGACTGACCCGCGACCCCCAGCAGGAAGGAGGAACCGATGGGCTGGAGCAACTCGTCGCTGCCGTGGAACGAGTTCGAGCGGACGCTCTCCCTGCGGGCGCCCGGACCCGACGCGGCACGATCCGGAACCGCCGTGCCGGACGCGGTGCCGCCCGAGGCCCCCGAGGCCAGCGAAGACGGCCCCCGCGTCCCCTACGCCGAGTTGCACGCGCACTCCCAGTTCAGCTTCCTCGACGGCGCGTCCTCGCCCGAGGACCTGGTGCGGGAGGCCGCGAGGCTGCGGCTCGACGGCCTCGCCATCACCGACCACGACGGCTTCTACGGGGCCGCGCTCTTCGCGGAGGCGGCCGAGACCCTCCGGCGCGAGCACCCCGGCCACCCCGAGCACGCGCCGCTCACGGTGTACGGCGCCGAACTCTCGCTCGGCCTCGACGCGCCGCAGCTCGGCGTCGCCGACCCCGTCGGGGCGCACCTGCTCGTCCTCGCACGCGGTTCGTCCGGATACCACCGCCTCGCCGGCGCGATCACCGAGGCCCAGCTCGCCGGCGGCGAGAAGGGACGGCCGGTGTACGACCTCGAGGCCCTCGCCGCGACGGGGCGGGGCGAGTGGGCGATCCTCACCGGCTGCCGCAAGGGCCTCGTCCGCCGCGCGCTCGACTCCGCGACCACGCGCGAGGCCGGCGATACCCTCGCGCTCGCCGAGATCGAGCGGCTGATCGCGCTCTTCGGCGCGGACGCGGTGCACGTCGAGCTCACGCATCACGGCGCGCCCGACGACGACCGCCGCAATGCCAGGCTCGCGGCGCTCGCGGCCGAGCGGGGCCTCCCCACGATCGCGACGGGCAACGTGCACTACGCGACGCCGGTCGACGCCGAGCTGGCCGAGGCGATGGCGGCGGTGCGCTCCCGGCGCAGCCTCGACGAGCTCGACCCGCACCTCCCGGCGTCTGGCGCCGCCCGCCTCCGCAGCGGCGCCTCCATGCTCCGGAGATTCGGCAGGCATCCCGACGCCGTCGCCCGCACCGTGCCGCTCGCGCGAGAGCTCGCGTTCCCCCTCAGGTCGGCCCGCCCGAAACTCCCGAGGATCGATCTGCCCGACGGGCACACCCAGATGAGCCTGCTGCGCGAGCTCGTGCGGGCGGGCGCCGAGCACCGCTACGGCAGCACCCTCGACGCGGCCAAGCTGCAGCGGCTCGAGCACGAGCTCGCGGTCATCGACCGGAAGGGGTTCCCCGGCTACTTCCTCATCGTGCACGACCTGGTCCGCGAGGCCAGGGACCGCGGCATCCTCTGCCAGGGGCGCGGCTCCGCAGCGAGCTCGGCCGTGTGCTACGTGCTCGGGATCACCGCGGTGGACGCGATCTTCTACGACCTCCCGTTCGAGCGCTTCCTCTCGAGCCTGCGCGACGAGGAGCCCGACATCGACGTGGACTTCGACTCCGAGCGGCGCGAGGAGATCATCCAGTACGCCTACGCCAAGTACGGCAGGCGCAACGCCGCGCAGGTGGCGAACGTCATCAGCTACCGGCCGAAGGCCGCGATCCGGGACGCCGCCAAGGCACTCGGATACAGCGCGGGCCAGCAGCACGCGTGGACCCGGGTCGTCGATCGCGGCGACCTGCGGGAGGTGGACGAGGCCTCTCCGATCCCGGTGCCCGTGCAGCGGCTCGCGCAGCGCTTCATGCGGGCGCCGCGCCACCTCGGCATCCACTCGGGCGGCATGGTGCTCACCGAGCGGCCGGTCGGCGAGGTCTGCCCCATCGAGCACGCCCGCATGGAGCATCGCACCGTGCTGCAGTGGGACAAGGACTCCTGCGAGTCGATGGGGCTCGTCAAGTTCGACCTGCTCGGCCTCGGCATGCTGAGCGCGCTGCAGAAGACGATGGACCTCATCGCCGCCGCGACGGGCGAACGGTGGACGCTCGACAGCGTCCCCAGGGAGGAGCCAGGGGTCTACGACATGCTCTGCCGCGCGGACGCGGTCGGCGTCTTCCAGGTCGAGAGCCGGGCGCAGCTCAACACGCTGCCCCGGCTGCTCCCCCGCGCGTTCTACGACCTGGTGATCGAGATCGCGCTCATCCGGCCCGGCCCGATCCAGGGCGGCGCCGTGCACCCCTACCTGCGGCGGCGCACCGGAGCGGAGGCCGTGGACTATCCGCACCCCCGGCTCGTCCCCGTGCTCGAGCGCACCCTGGGCGTCCCCGTGTTCCAGGAGCAGCTCATGCAGATGGCGGTGGCCGTGGGCAACTGCTCGGCAGAGGATGCGGATCTGCTGCGCCGGTCGATGGGGTCGAAGCGCGGCAAGGAGCGGATGGAGAGCCTGCGGGAGAAGCTCTTCGCGGGCATGCGCGCGAACGGGATCGAGGACGAGGAGGCCGCCCGCCTCTACGCGCAGATCGAGGCCTTCGCCAACTTCGGCTTCGCCGAGAGTCACTCCCTCAGCTTCGCGCTGCTCGTCTACGTGAGCTCCTGGTTCAAGCTGCACTACCCCGGCGCGTTCCTCGCCGGCCTGCTGCGGTCGCAGCCCATGGGGTTCTACTCCTCGCGCAGCCTCGTCGAGGACGCCCGCAGGCACGGCGTCTCGGTGCTGCCCCCCGATGTGCAGCGCTCCGAGGCGCACGCGGGCCTCGAACCGACCGAACCGGGCCCCGGAGGCGCAACGCCGCGCGGGTCGGGGCCTCGGCCGACGGGTACGGACGCCTGCCTCTCCCCCGAGCAGCCGCCGGTCGGGCCGTTCGACCGCGCGGCGCCCGATACGAGCGGCGCGCACCGGCGCGACGGCGCCTTCGCGGTGCGTCTCGGGCTCTCGGAGGTGCGCGGGATCGAGGCCGCAACCGCGGAGCGCATCGTCCGCGCCCGCGAGCGCGCCCCGTTCACCGACCTCGCGGACCTCGCCAGGCGCGCCGACCTCGACCGCGCCAGAGTCGAGGCGCTCGCGGCAGCGGGGGCCTGCGAGAGCCTCGGCATCGGCCGCAGAGCGGCGCTCTGGGCGGCCGGGCCGGCGGCAGACAACCGCGAGCGCTACCTGCCGGGGATCGCGGTCCACGTGCAGCCCCCGCTGCTCCCCGTGCTCAGCGAGGCCGAGCAGACCGCGCTCGACCTCTGGACGACCGGGGTGGTGGGCGGAACGCACCCCCTCGCCCTGCTGCGCGACGGACTCGACGCCCGCGGCGTCGTGCGCTCCGATCGACTGCGGCGCACGCGCCCGGGTGCCGCCGTCGAGGTCGCCGGCCTCGTGACCCACCGCCAACGCCCGGGCACGGCGGGCGGCATCACCTTCCTCACGCTCGAAGACGAGGCCGGCACCGTGAACGTCGTGACCTGGGCGAACGTCTGGGCGCGGAATCGTCTGGTCGCGAAGGCGTCCCCCGCGCTCATCGTCAGGGGCGCCCTCGAGCGCTCGCCCGAGGGAGTGGTGAACGTCATCGCCGAGGGGTTCGAGCCGTTGGCCGCCCCGTCCGGGGTGGCGTCACGCGATTTCCGCTGAGCCGTGCGCCCGTGCCCGCGCACGCCGATCCCGCATTACACTGGCGACGTGCATACCTCGACGGCCCTGCTCACCGATCACTACGAACTCACGATGGTCGACGCCGCGCTCCAGGCCGGCACGGCCGACCGCCGCAGCGTGTTCGAGCTCTTCTCGCGACGCCTCTCGGGCGCCCGCCGCTACGGCGTGGTCGCGGGCACCGGGCGCCTGCTCGAGGCGATCCAGCACTTCCGGTTCGGCGACGCCGAACTCGAGTTCCTCCGCGCCCAGCGGGTCGTCGGCGAACGGACGCTCGACTGGCTCGCGGATTTCCGGTTCCGCGGCAGCATCTGGGGATACCCCGAGGGCGAGGTCTTCTTCCCCGGCTCCCCACTCATCACGGTCGAATCGACGTTCGCCGAGGGCGTGCTGCTCGAGACGCTCGCGCTCAGCATCCTGAACTCCGATTCCGCGGTCGCGACGGCCGCGTCGCGCATGGTCCACGCCGCGAACGGCAAGCCGCTCGCCGAGATGGGTTCCCGCCGCACGGGAGAGCGCAGCGCCGTCGCCGCAGCGCGGGCCGCGTACATCGCCGGATTCAGCGCGACGTCGAACCTCGAGGCCGGACGCAGCTACGGCATCCCGACGATGGGCACCGCCGCCCACAGCTTCACCCTGCTGCACGACACGGAGCGCGCCGCGTTCGAGGCGCAGGTCGCCGCGCTCGGCACCGGCACGACGCTGCTCGTCGACACCTACGACATCGACCAGGGCGTCCGCACCGCGATCGAGGTCGCCGGACCGGAGCTCGGCGCCGTCCGTATCGACTCGGGAGACCTGCCGGTCGTCGTCGCGCGCGTGCGCCGCCTGCTCGACGACCTCGGCGCGACGGGTACGCGCATCACCGTGACCAACGACCTCGACGAGCACACCGTCGCCGCGCTGTCCGCCTCACCCGTCGACGCGTTCGGCGTCGGCACCTCGGTCGTCGTCGGATCGGGATCGCCGACGATGGGCATGGTCTACAAGCTCGTCGCGCACCGGGACGACGCCGGCGACTGGGTATCGGTCGCCAAGAAGTCGGCCGACAAGGCCTCGGTGGGCGGTCGCAAGAGCGTGCGGCGCCTGCACAACGCGCACGGCACGGCCACCGCGGAGCTGATCCTCCTCGGCGATGGGCCGGGCGGCGAGCCCGAGGGCGCGGAACTCGGCGATTCGGCGCGCGAGGTGCTCGTCCCGCTCCTCGTGGACGGCGAGGTGCAGCGCGCGCACGTCGGCGCGGACGGCATCGCCGCGGCGCGCGAGCGACACGCCGCCCGCGTCGCAGAGCTGCCCCCCGTCGCGATGAGCCTGACGCGCGGGGACCCGGCCATCCCGACCGAGTACCGGTGACGGGAGACCCTGCGGCTCACTCCGCTCGCGCAGGGTGACGGACCCGACGCACCCAGACCCTGCGACTCACTCCGCTCGCGCAGGGTGACGGACCCGACGCACCCAGACCCTGCGACTCACTCCGCTCGCGCAGGGTGACGGACTCCGTCCGTCACTTCTTCATCCGCTCGTAGACCTTCTTGCAGTCCGGGCAGACCGGGAACTTCTCGGGATCGCGCGACGGCGTCCACTTCTTCCCGCAGAGCGCGCGGACCGGCTTGCCGGTCACCGCCGACTCGAGGATCTTGTCCTTCGGGACGTAGTGCGAGAACCGTTCATGGTCGCCGTCCTCGATCTGCTCGTCCTCGAGCAGCTTCTCGAGCTCGCGGTCGAGCACGTCGAGCCCGCCCGCGGAGCCGCCGGAGGAGTCGGAATCGGAGCGCGTGAAGATACCCATGCGCTCATTCTAAACCCGCGAGCCGGGAGTGCGCGGCGCCGGTCGCGAACGCTCCCGCAGCCAGGATCAGTCGAAGACCTGCGTCACCGCGACGAGCTCGGGGCCGCTGCGGTCGAACACCCAGCCGCCGATCAGCACGCCGAGCACGAGCACCACCGCGCCGTAGCCGACTCCGAAGACGAGGGCCCAGACGTTCTCGACGAACATCGGGTCGAGTATCGCCGCGACGGCGAACCACACGGGCGGCACGGCGAGCACCAGCGCGACGAGCATGGACATCGTCTGCGCGAGCCCGGACCCCGAGCCCGACCACTGCGGCTGCACGAACGGGCTGTCGCCCGGACGGGTCGCCGGGTAGGGCATCATCACCGAGAAGAAGCTCGTCGACGCGCTCGAGACGAGCAACACGGCGAGGTTCATACCGATCACGGCCGGCAGCACGCGCCAGTCCTCGAGCACGGTCACGGTGATGCTCGACCCGATGAGCGCGACGGGCACGCCGATCATCAGCACGGGGGCGAGCCGCCCGGCGCGATCGTGGCGGCCGCGGGTCCCGCTCGCGACGTGCTGCCAGATCGCGGTCGAGTCCATCGCGACATCGTTGTGCTGCGACCAGCCGAACATGAGCAGGATCACCGGGAGCGGGACGAGCGCGAGCGAGCGGAGGTCGGCACCGGCGACCCAGAAGGCGACGAGCATCACCGCGGGCGCGACCGGGATCGCGAAGAGCGCGACGCGGTAGCGCGGGTCGCGGGCCCAGTAGGTCAGCTGCCTCGCGGCGATCACCTGGGCGGGGCGGGCGGCGAAGCGGTCGAACCAGCCCAGGCCGCTGCGCGCGACGCCCGCACCCACCGGACGGCCGATCGTGCGGTTGCTGCGGGCGACCAGGAGGACCCAGACGAGCACGAGCAGGAGGAGGCCGCCGCCCGCGACCGCGAGATGCAGCAGCGCGGACTCCGATTCCCCCGAAGCGGCGGCGACGATCGCGGCGAACGGGGCGCCGAAGGGCGTCCAGCCCAGCACGCGGGCGCCCTCGGCCGCGGACGCCGATCCCTGCTCCCCGAATGCGGTCGCCCCGGCGAACACGGCGACCGGGAGCAGCGCGATCAGCAGGACGACGCCCGTCGTGCGCAGCGTCCCAGCGTGACGCACGCCCGCGACGAGGCGCGAGACGAGCGACGACACCCGCGCCGAGGAGATCGCGACCAGCGCGGCGAGGACGAGCGCGACGGGGGCGATCCAACCGGCCGCCGACCACTCGGGCCGCAGCACGGCGAGTGCTCCGAGCCAGACCGCGAGCAGCAGAACGGGCCAGGTCAGGATCGTGCTGACGAGGAGCGCGAGGCCGACGGCTCCCGCCGAGGCCGGATACTGCGCGAACTGCCGCGGTTCGAGCATCGTGCGGTTCTCGAAGAACGGGACGACGAACGCGGCCGCGAGCACCGTGCCGCCGACGAGCAGGTCGACGACGGACCTGGCCGTCGGGTCCGCGATGAGGCGCGCGGGCAGCATCGCGAGCAGGATCGCCACGGCGGCGAGCACGAGGAGCAGCGCCGAGGTGCGGAGACCCTTCGCGAACGACCCCCTGAAGCCGCCGCCCAGCAGAGCTACTCGGAGTCGGAAGAGCCGTGCAACCACTCGAGCCCCTTCCCTGCGCCGGAGGTACCGGTGAGCTGCGTGAAACGCTCTTCGAGGCTGAGGCCGTCTCGCACGGCGTCGACGGTGCCCTGGGCGATCACACTGCCGTCGACGATGATCGAGACGTGGTCGCACACGCGCTGGATGAGGTCGAGGCTGTGACTCGACATCACCACGCTGCCGCCCCCCGCGACGTACTTCTCGAGAATCTCGGTGACGTTCGAGGCCGAGACCGGATCGATCGCTTCGAACGGCTCGTCGAGCACGAGCACCTCGGGCGCGTGGATCATCGAGCACGCCAGCGCGATCTTCTTCTGCATGCCTGCCGAGTAGTCGGAGACGAGTCTGCCGAGAGCGGACTCGAGCCCGAAGGCGGCGGCGAGCTCGGACGAGCGCTCGGCGACCGCGGCCTCGGGCACGCCGTGCAGCACGCCCGAGTAGTAGAGCAGCTGCGCGCCGGTGAGGCGGTCGAAGAGCCGGAGGCGGTCGGGCAGGGTTCCGATGAGCCGCTTCGCCGCGGGTCCGTCGGACCAGACGTCGACGCCGCCGACTGTCACGCGTCCGGAGGTCGGCCGCAGCAGGCCGCTGATCATGGAGAGCGTCGTGGTCTTACCCGCGCCGTTGGGCCCGACGATGCCCGTGAAGGATCCCGCGTGCACGTCGATCGAGACCTCGTTCGCCGCGATCAGGGATCCGAAGACCTTGGTGAGCATCTCGGTGCGCAGCACGACCGGGTTCTGCTCGGCGAGGCGACCGCGCTCACGGGCGCGCACGATCGACGGGACCGGCACCTCGACCCGACCGGTGCGCGGCGCGCGCGCGTCCGCCTGCTGCGGCTCGGGCGCATGCGGGCCGGCCGGAGCCTGAGCCGGATCGACGGGGGTCGACCGGCTCGGACGGACGCGCGGAGCGCCCGGTCGGCCTGCGGCCTGGGCGGCCCCCGCCTGCGCGACGCCCGTCTCACGACCCGTCGGCGCGCTCACCGGCTGCGGCATCGAGCTGCGTTGCGGGTGGGGCTCGGGAACGGGCATGGCTGACGAGGTTTGGGACGGCACCCGACCAATTTATCAAACCCTCGACCCCGTCGAGCACGCGACGGCCTGGGAATCGTGAATCGGCTCCGAGAAATGCTCCGCGCCGTCTCGGCGGCGCACGGGACGGGGCGGTCGCGTCGCGCGGAGGCCCCGGGAACCGGCAGAATGGTCCCGTGGCATATTCTTCCGAGCGCAGACGGGCACGCGCCAACGTGTGGTCGTCGCTGTGGCTGCTGACGCGGCGCGACCTCAAGGTCCGCTATTCGACGTCCCTGCTCGGATACCTCTGGTCGATCCTCGATCCCCTGCTCATGAGCCTCATCTACTGGTTCATCTTCACGCAGGTGTTCGAGCGCTCCGTGGGCGAGGAACCGTACATCGTCTTCCTCCTCACCGCGATGCTGCCGTGGGTCTGGGTCAACGGCGCCGTCTCCGATTCGACGCGCGCCTTCCTGCGCGACGTCAAGCTCGTGCGCTCGGTGTCGCTCCCCCACTGGATCTGGGTGGGCCGCATCATCTGCACGAAGGGGATCGAGTTCCTGCTGAGTATTCCCGTACTCGCGGGCTTCGCGATCTTCAGCGGGGCCGCCGTGGGCTGGGGCATCCTGCTCTTCCCGGTCGCGGTGATCCTGCTGGCCATGCTGACCCTGGGCGTCGGGCTCCTCATCGCGCCGCTCGTCGTGTTCTTCCGCGACCTCGAGCGCGCCATGAAGCTCGTGCTCCGGGTGCTCTTCTACGCCTCGCCCGTGATCTACGGCGCGTCCGACCTGCCGGCATTCGCCCAGCCGCTCGCCTGGCTGAATCCGCTGTCGGGCATCTTCGCCCTCTTCCGGGCCGGGTTCTTCCCCGATCAGCTGGACTGGGCGCTCGTCGCGACGTCCGCCGGCATCACCGTCGCGCTGCTCGTGATCGGGATCGTCGTCTTCCGCCGGACCATCGGCGGCGTGCTGAAGGAGTTGTGACGTGACGGCAGCGACGGGGGACGTCATCATCTCGGCCCGCGGGCTCGGCGTGCGGTTCCGCCGCAACCGCGGCTCGCGACGGAGCTTCAAGGACCTGCTGGCCGGCCGGTCCAGGCGCACGCGGCCCGGCGAGTTCTGGGCGCTGCGCGACGTCGACTTCGACGTGCACCGCGGCGAGGCCATCGGCGTCGTGGGCAGGAACGGCCAGGGCAAGTCGACGCTGCTCAAGCTCGTCGCCGGCGTGCTCTTCCCCGACGAGGGTTCGGTGCGCGTGCGCAGCGGGGTCGCCCCGCTCATCGAGATCACCGGCGGATTCGTCGGCGACCTCACCGTGCGCGACAACATCGGCCTCGCGGGCGGCCTGCACGGTCTCAGCCGCAAGCAGATCGCCGAGCGGTTCGACTCGATCATCGACTTCGCCGACGCGGGCGACGTGATCGACACGCCGTTCAAGCATCTGTCGAGCGGCATGAAGGTCCGCGTCGCCTTCTCGGTGATCTCGCAGCTCGACGAGCCCGTGCTGCTCGTCGACGAGGTGCTCGCCGTGGGCGACAAGGCCTTCCGCGCGAAGTGCTACCGGCGCATCGACGAGCTGCTCGCCGAGGGCAAGACCCTGTTCCTCGTCTCGCACAGCGAACGGGACCTCCGCCGGTTCTGCACGCGTGGCCTCTACCTCGACCGGGGCCGTCTCGCGCTCGACGGGCCGATCGACGCGGTGCTCGACCGCTACAACGCCGACCACCCGGCCTGAACCGCGCACCGGCCGGTGCGCGGCCGGTGCTCCGGTCCCCGCGGCTCAGGCCCGCTCGGCGATGAATGCGTCGATCTCCGCGCGGTCGGCGTAGGAGGCCTGGGCCCCGACCCGCTGCACGGCGACCGCCGAGACGGCCGTCGCGAAGCGCACCGCGTCGCCGAGGGACGCGCCGCGCGCGAGCTCGGCCGCCGTCGCGCCGACGAAGGCGTCCCCGGCGCCCGTCGTATCGAGCGCCGTGACCCGGTACGCAGGCACGGCTTCGACGACGACCGCCGCCTCGTCGCCGAGGCCATTCCCTGCGCCGGATTCGGCGACCAGCGCCCCCTCGGCGCCGAGCGTGACGACCACGGAGCGGGCACCGGCAGCGATCAGACGGCGGACGAGTCGCGGGTAGTCGTCCGCGTCGGGATCCGAGCCGTCGGCTCCCAGTGCTTCCAGCGCCTCGTGCTCGTTGACGATGAGCGGGTCGCAGAGCCGCAGGACCTCGGGGGCGATCCGCGCGGCCGGCGCGGCGTTCAGCACGACACGAGATCCCGCTTCCCTGGCCTCGCGCGCCACGAGGAAGGCCGTCGCGTGCGGGATCTCGAGGCTGAGCACCACGACCGGTGCGCCTCGCCAGACGTCGGCGGCGCGCCCCGCCGCCGCTGCGTCGAACGCGTGGTTCGCCCCGGGCGACACCACGATGGAGTTCTCGCCGTCCGGGGTGAGCAAGATGATCGCCGTCCCCGTCGCCGCGTCGACGGACACGAGCCCCGAGACGTCGACCCCTGCCGCCACGAGGCGCTCGCGCAGGAACGCGCCGTTGCCGTCGTCGCCGACCGACCCGACGAACCCGGTCGCAGCGCCGCAGCGGGCGGCCGCAGCCGCCTGGTTCGCACCCTTCCCCCCGGGGAGCGTGCTGAGCTCGCCGCCGAGCAGCGTCTCCCCCGCGCCCGGACGCCGCGGCACCTCGACCACGAGGTCCGCGTTCGCGCTGCCGACAACGACGACCTGCATCCCGCCCACCTACTCGGCCGCCGCGATCAGGTCGACCACGTCGTCGGCGATGCCGTCGTCGATGTCGAGCAGCACCGCGCAGTGCGCGCCCGGCTGCTCGGGGTAGCCCCGGTAGGCGCCGCGCAGATCCGCGATGGTCTGGCCGTGGCCCGGCCCTCCCGAGGTGTCCACCTCCACGTGCACGACGGGTGCGAGGCGCACGTCGAGAGTGCCCGCCGCGGCCGCCACGGCGATCGTGTCGTGCATCGCGCAGGTCCAGAAACCGAACGCGTTGTCGCGGTAGAAGTCGCCGTAGTGCTCCATGATCCGCGCCAGGTAGCGGCCGGCCGGCCCGCCTGCGGCGAGGCGCGCGCTGTGCTCGGGGGTGATGAGCACGCGCATCGTGACGTCGAGGCCAGCCATGATGATGCGCCACGGGGCGCGGAACACCGCTGCGGCGGCCTCGGCGTCGTGCCAGACGTTCGCCTCGGCCACCGGAGTCACGTTGCCCGGAGCCAGAGCGGTACCGCCCATGAGCGACACCCCGGCGACGAGCTCGGGGAGCTCGGGATCGAGGGCGAGCGCCGCGGCGATGTTGGTGAGCGGCCCGACCGGGACGAGCCACACCTCGCCCGGGTGCGCGCGCACCAGATCGATGATGTGCTGCGCGGCGGGAATCGGTTCGGCCGCGCGCACGGGGGCGTCGTCCCCGGCGTTCCCCTGCCCGTCGCGTCCGTGCACGTGGTAGGCGAAGTCGGCATGGCCCCCGAGCAGCGGGCCGGCCGCGCCGCGGGCGACCGGCACATCGGAGCGTCCGACCAGATCGAGCACGCGCAGCGTGTTGCGCGTCGCGAGCGGCACATCGACGTTGCCCCACACCGTCGTCATGCCGATGAGATCGATGCCGGGATGGAGCGCCGCGTACATGATGGCCATCGAGTCGTCGACGCCGGTGTCGCAGTCGAGGATCACCTTCACGCTCATGCGCCCGCCCCCGCGACGAGCCGCGCGTCGAGCTCGGTCAACCGCGTGTTCAGGAGCGCCCGGAAGCGCTCGACGTCGACCCCGAACGCGACATCGCAGTTGGGGGCGCCCCACCGACCGAGGTAGTCGATCACGGTCATGCCCGTGGTCCGTCGACCCGTGTTCTCGACGTCGACGAAGAGGTGCTCCGTCGTGATGATCGCGGGATCGAGCACCGCCGCGAGCGCGAGCGAGTCGTGCTGCGCCATGCCGGTCTCCGCGGTCTCGGCGTTCGCATCGTCGCTGTAGCTGCCCAGCAGGTGCGCGACCATCCGGGCCGCCGGGCCGCCGGAGGCCATGAGATCGGGCAGGTGCTGCGCCCCGACGAGCGCCTGATGGGTCGCGTTGAGCCCGACCATGGTGATCGGCACCCCGAATGCGAACACCTTGGCCGCGGCGTCGGGATCCACGAAGATGTTGAACTCCGCCGTCGGGGTGGCGTTGCCCTGATCGCGCAGCGCGCCGCCGCCCATGATCACGATGCGCTCGATCCGGCGCGCCGTCTTGGGATGCTCGACCATCAGCATCGCGATGTTGGTGAGCGGACCGATCGCGACGACGGTCACGGGCTCGGCGCTCTCCTCGATCAGTCGCGCGAGCAGGGGAACGCCGGGCTCGAGGGTCCGGTTCGAGACGGGCAGCTCGTACCCGCCGAAGCCGTTCTCCCCGTGCACCTGGGGAGCATAGGTCGCCTCGCGCCAGAGCGGCGCGGCGGCGCCGCGCCCGACCGGGCATTCGAGCCCGAGCAGGTCCGCGAGCGCCGCGGCGTTCGGCGCCGTGCGCTCGATCCCGACATTGCCCGCGACGGCGACGATGCCGAGGATCTCGACCTCGGGGCTCGCAGCGGCCAGCATGATCGCGAGCGCGTCGTCGATACCCGGATCGGTGTCGATGATGATGGGACGTGGCATGGGTCAGTTCCTTCCGGGGGTCGTGGGGCTCAGGCGTTCGATCGAGCGCGCGATCAGATCGGCGAAGCGATCCCAGTCGAGCTCGGTCGCGACGCGGGTGCGGTGATCCTGCAGTCGGGCGGCGACGCCCGTCGAGTGGTGCATGCCGGGGCGGTCGGCGAAGTTCACCACGGTCATCCCCTTCGTCCATTCTCCATGGAGTTCGACGGCGACGTGCGCCGCCTCGGTGCGGATCACGGACGGATCGATGAGCGCGGCGACGCAGCAGGCGTCGTGCACGGGCGGCGCGGAGAACTCGAAGACGTCCTCGTAGGTCCTGCCGATGAACCCCCAGATGTCGAGCACGAAGCGCGAGACCTCGCCCCCGCAGGCGCGGACCCGATCCTGCAGTTCGGCGGTCGCGAGCGCCTGGTGGGTGAGGTCGAGCCCCACCATGGTCACGTCCCAGTCCGCGCGGAACACGGCCTCGGCGGCCTCGGGGTCGACGTAGATGTTGTACTCGGCGCTCGGAGTGACGTTTCCGCGCGTGTAGGAGCCGCCCATGAGCACGACGCGCTTGACGCGCTCGACGATCCGGGGCTCCGTACGCATCGCGAGCGCGATGTTGGTGCACGGGCCGACGGGCACGAGCGTGACGGTGCCGGCCGGCTCGGACATCACGGTGTCGATGATGAACTGGACCGCGTGACGCGGGTCGAGCGATCCGGTGATCTCGGGCAGTTCCGGCCCGTCCATGCCCGTTCCGCCGTGGATGTCGTGCGACACGATCTGCGGAGTGACAAGCGGCGCGCTCGCGCCGCGCGCGATCGGGACGTCGATGCCGGCGACCTGGCACACGGCCTGGGCGTTGGTCGTCACGTTCTCGATCGTGTTGTTCCCGGCGACGGTGGTGATGCCGAGCAGCTCGATCTCGGGACTGCCCGCGGCGAGCAGGATCGCGATCGCGTCGTCGTGCCCGGGATCGCAGTCGAGGATGATCCGTTCCATGCAGGGGCCTCCTGAAGGGTGATGGGTCCTGCGGCTCGCGCTCGCGAGCCGCAGGACGGATGTCGGTCTAGGCGGCCGCGGCGGATGCCGCGGGAGCGGGCGCCGCCGCGTCCGCCGACTGCAGCGCCTTCTTGGTGCGGGCCTTGATCGCGGCGCGGACGCGCACCGACGCGAAGACCAGCGCGATGATCGTGATGATGTACGGCAGCGTGAGCGACAGCGACGAGTTGACCCCGAGCAGGCCGAGCTGGTCCGCGAGCGCCTCTGCGACGCCGAAGATCACGCAGGCGATCATGGTGCGATACGGACGTGCGAGACCGAACGTGAGCGCCGCGACCGCGATGAAGCCGCGGGAAGCCGTCATCCCCGAGGTGAAGGTGCCGACCGTCGCCATGGCGAGCTGCGCGCCCGCCACGCCGGCGAAGGCGCCCGAGAGCAGAATCGAGATGAACTTCACGCGGAACACGTTGATGCCCGCGGCGAGCGCGGCCGGCTCGTCCTCCCCGACCGCGCGCAGGTGCACCCCGAAACGGGTCCGGTACAGCACGAACGCGTACGCGGGGACGGCGAGGATGGCGACCCAGACGAGGATCGTCTGGTTGTTGAGCATCGTACCGATCACCGGGATGTCGCCGACGATGCCGAGGTCGATCTTCGGCAGGTTCGCCTGGACGCCCGGAGGCGTCGCGCCCGCGTTGCCGTAGAGCACCGTGAGCAGGAGCACCGCGAGGCCCGCGGCGAGCAGGTTGATGCCGATGCCGACCACGATCACGTCGGCCTTGAAGGTGAGCGCTGCGACGGCGAAGATCAGCGCCATGACGACGCCGGCGACCAGCGCCGCCGCGATCCCGACGAACGCGTTCGTGATCGCGCCGATCGCGACCGCCGAGAATGCGCCCATGAGCATCATGCCCTCGAGGCCGATGTTGAGCACGTTGCCGGTCTGGGTGAACGAGCCGCCGATCGCGGCGAGCAGGATCGGCGTGACCTTGAGCAGGATGACGGCGAGGATCGCCGTGATGAGAACGATGGGATCCATCAGGCTGCGCTCCGTTCGGTCGCGGCGGGCGCGCTCGGCGCGACCGCCCGCTTCGCTGTGGTCGACGTGCGCCTCGTGCGGTTCCACACGAAGGTCGCGGTGATGGCGATGATGATGATGCCCTGGAGCACACTCACCACGGGGAACGGCACGTCGATCTCTTGCAGGCCGGTGCTGCCCGCCATCATCGTCGCGTAGAACAGCGCCGCGACGAGCGACGCCCACGGGTTCAGGCGCGCGAGCAGCGCGACCGTGATGGCGAGGAAGCCGTACCCGGGCGAGAAGGCCTGGATGAAGCGATCGCCGTTGGGTCCGAGCACGAGCAGCGCGCCGGTGAAGCCGGCCACCGCGCCCGAGAGCATCATGACCTGGATCGACATCGCCTTGACCGAGACGCCCGTGTACTGCGCGAAACGGTTCATCTCGCCGAGCTGCTTGACCTTCAGGCCCCAGCGCGTGCGGCTGAGCAGCAGCGCGATGCCGACCGCGGCCAGCAGGGCGAGGATCAGGTCGGGGCCGATGCCGTATTCGGGGCTGAACATGGTGAACTGCACACCCTCCGGCAGCTTCTCGGACGCTTCGTACCCCGCGGTCGGATCCTTGAACGGCCCGGTCACGAGGAAGCGGGTGATGAGCTTCGCGACCTCGGAGAGCAGGAGCGTCGTGACGATGATGTCGACGCGCCAGAAGGCGAACAGCCAGCCGGGGAGGAGCCCCCAGAGCGCCCCGGCCAGCGACCCGACGACCATCACGACGAGCATCACGGTGAACGGAGGGAGGCCGGCGCACGCGACGCCCGCCACTGCGCCGAAGAAGGCGCCGAAGTAGAGCTGCCCCTCGGCGCCGATGTTGAAGAACCCGGCCCGGAACGACACGATCGTTGCCGCCGCGATCACGGCGAGCGGGATGAATGTCGCGACGATGTTCGAGATCCCGAACGACTCGCTCCACCCGGAGGTGAAGAGCGCGACGTAGGCCTCGAACGGGTTGCGCCCGATCGCCAGGATCACGAAGACCCCGATCACGAGCGCGACGAGCACCGCGATGACGGGCTGCTTGGCGCTCTCGAACGCGCGGCTGGCGAGGCTCGCGAAGAACCGTCCGCGCGGCGCCCCGTTCGGATCCACCGAGACCGCGGCCGTGTCGAACTCGGGCTCGGCGACGTGCACGCTCTCGGTCACGTTCGCCACCGAAGCGTCGGCCTCGATCGCGGCGACGAGCTCGGTGTCGAGGCCGAGCTCGTCGGCGACGCGTGCGCGCTCCGCCTCCGCCTCGGCGAGCGCCTCGGGGGTCGGCCGAGTGCCCGCCATCGCGAGGCCGACAGCGGTCTCGCTCATGTTCTCCTGCGTGAACTCGGCGACGAACTCGCCGCGGAACATCACCAGGAGACGATCGGACAGGCTCATGACCTCGCCGAGGTCCGCCGAGACCAGGAGCACTCCGGCGCCGCGGTCGCGGGCGGCCACGATCGAGTTGTGCACGAACTCCATCGCGCCGACGTCGACGCCGCGGGTCGGCTGCGAGATCACGAGCAGCTCGGGATCGGAGGTGAACTCTCGCGCGATGAGCACCTTCTGCATGTTGCCGCCGGAGAGATCCCCGATGCGTGTGCCGGGCGACGCCCCGCGCACGTCGAACATGGCGATCAGCTTCTGCGACAGCTCGCGCATCTTCGCGAGCGAGAGCCAGCCGAAGCGCACGAGCGGCGGATCGAGCTTGGTCGCCGCGATGTTCTCGGCGATGGAGAGCGACGGTCCCGCACCCTCCTCGTGCCGGTCCTCGGGCACGTACGCGAGCCCGATCTCGCGGCGCTTCGCGACCGACGCGCGCGTGACGTCCTGCCCGGAGATCCTGATCGTGCCGCGCGGGACGTCGATCATGCCAGCGATTGCCGCGGTGAGCTCGGACTGGCCGTTGCCCTCGACGCCCGCGATGCCGACGACCTCGCCGCGGCGGATCGCGAGCGAGACGTCCCTGAGGGCGAGGATCCCCCGGTTGTCGACCGCCGTGAGCCCGTCGACGCTGAGCACCTCGTCCGTCGGATTCGCGGGGGTGTGCTTGATGCGCAGCAGCACTTCCCTCCCGACCATCATGGTCGCGATGTCGGTCTGGGTGAGGCCGGCCGCCGGCTGGGTGCCGACCACGCGGCCGTCGCGGATCACCGAGATGTCGTCGGCGATCGCGAGCACTTCCCCGAGCTTGTGCGAGATGAAGACGATCGCGCACCCTCGTGCGGCCAACTGTCGCACGACGACGAAGAGCTCATCGGCCTCGGCCGGCGTCAGCACCGCGGTGGGCTCGTCGAGGATGAGGAGGCGCGTGTCGTGCGAGAGCGCCTTCAGGATCTCGACGCGCTGCCGTTCGCCGACCGAGAGGTCCTCGACGATCTCCTCGGGGTCGATCGCGAGGCCGAAGCGCTCCGAGAGCTCGCGCACCCTCGCCTGCATCCCCCTCTGGTCGAGGCGGCCGAGGCCCGTGGTGAGCTCCTTGCCGAGAAAGATGTTCGCGGCGACCGTCAACGACGGCACGAGCTTGAAGTGCTGGTGCACCATCCCGATGCCGAGTTCGTCGGCCCGATTGGGGGTGTCGACCGTGACCGCGGTTCCGTCGAAGCGGATCTCGCCGGCGTCGGGCTGCAGGTTGCCCGAGATCATGTTCATGAGGGTGGTCTTGCCCGCACCGTTCTCGCCCACGATGGCGTGGACGCGCCCGGGCAGGAACGAGAGCGAGATGTCCTCGTTCGCGACCTTCTCCCCGAAGGCCTTGGTGATTCCGCTCAATTGCAGAATCGGTGTCAACTCCGACACGGCGGATTCCTTCCGATTGACGGCGGGTGGCGGGGCGCGGCGCCGTCGGCGCCGCGCCCCGCCGTGCAGCGGACTACTCGGTGGGAACGGTGATCTCGCCCGAGATGATCTTCGCCTTGTAGTCCTCGACGGACTGCATGACGTCCTCGGGCACCAGGTCCCCGTTGTCCTCGAAGTCGAGGCCGACACCGTCGTTCTCGAGGTTGTAGACGGTCGTCTCGCCGTACTTGAGCTCTCCGGCCTGGTCGGCCTCGACCGCGGTCACGATCGAGTTGCCGATGAACTTGCGCATCGACGCGAGGATGTGGCCCGGCTGGATCTGGTTCTGGTTGCTGTCGACGCCGATCGCGAACCTGTCCGATTCCTTCGAGGCCTTCAGTACGCCGAGTCCGGCCTGGCCTGCGACGGCGTAGACGACGCCTGCGCCCTTCTGGTACATCGCGGTCGCCTGATCGTAGGCCTTGGTGGAGTTCACGTAGTCGCCCACGAAGGCCTTCTGGACCTCCATCGCCGGATCGACGGCCTTCACGCCGGCTTCGAATCCGGCCACGAACTCCGTGATCGGCACGGCGTCCTGGCCGCCCACGACACCGACGCTCTTGCTGCCCTCGGCGAGGCCCGTCTGGTTCTTGACCGTCGTCGCGGCGAGCACCCCCGCGAGGAAGGACCCCTCGTTCTGGGCGTACAGGATCGAAGCGATGTTGTCGCCCTCGACCGCGGAGTCGTAGATCACGTAGTGCTGCTTCGGGTACTTCTTCGCCGCGTCGGCGAGAATGTCGTTCATCTGCCAGGTGCCGACCACGACCATGTCGTACTTGCCGGTGGAGACCGATTCGACGTTCGCCTTCCACTGCGACTGGTTGTTCGCGTCGGCCTGCAGCGTCTTGGTCTCGATGCCCTGCTCCTTGAGCGCGGTCATGCCGGTCTCCGAGTCGTCGAAGAAGCCCTGGTCGCCCAGGTTGCCGTTGACGACGTTGGCCACGGCGTACGACTGCTCGTCGTCGCCCCCGCCGCCTCCGGAGGAACTGCAGCCGGTCAGCGCGAGCGCGGCGACTGCGGCCAGCGCGACGGCGGTGGTGATGTGCTTTCTCATAGAAACTCCTTCGGTTCCATCAGGTGATGCGGTTCGTTCGTTCGTTGGTGCGTTCGTGCGCTCGGGTCATCGGGGCGCGAGCGGAGCGTCCCGCTCCCCCGGCCCGCAGCCGCAGGTGTCGCGGGGGATCAGCGTGGTCGGCAGCACGCGGTGCAGCCGGCTGCGATCCTGACCCGGGTCCGCGATCAGCGCCAGCAGCATGCGGACCACCTCTGTGGCGATCTCGGCGTACGGCTGAGCGACCGTGGTCAGGCGGGGCGTCGTGTAGTCGCTGAGCGGGGTTCCGTCGAAGCTCACGAGTGCGATGTCCTCCCCCGCGCGCAGGCCCAGGTCCGCGAGGGCGCGCAGGGCGCCGACCGCCTGCGTGTCGGACCCCGCGAACACGGCGTCGACCCCGGGGTCGCACTCGAGCAGGTCGAGCGTCGCCCGGTGCCCGGCCTCGACGCTGAAGTCGGTGCGCCGGAGCCGCCGCTCGTCGACCGGCAGCCCGGCTCCCGTCAGCGCTTCGCGCCACCCGACGGCGCGCTCCTGGGCCGAGGAGACCTCGGCTCCGCCCGTGATGCACGCGATGCGCGTCCGGCGGTGACCGATGAGGTGCTCCGTCGCATCGCGAGCGCCGCCCGCGTTGTCCACGACCACCGACGGCAGGTCGAAGTCGTGCTGCAGACGGTCGAGCGAGACGGCGGGGACCCTGGCCGCCTCGAGCTCGCGCCACCCCTCGGCGAACTCGCCCCCGGGCACCGCGATGATGCCGTCGACGCGCCGATCCAGGAACGCCCTGACGTACCCCAGCTCCCGCGCGGCGTTGTCTCCACCGTTGCCCAGCAGCACCGCGAAGCCCGCCGCGAACGCGGCGTCCTCGATCGCCGAGGAGAGCCGGGCGAAGTAGGGGTTGGCCGACTCGGGGAGCAGCAGCCCGAGCGTGTGCGTCCGTGCCGTCGCGAGGCTGCGCGCGAGCGCGTTGGGGCGGTAGCCGAGCTCGGCGATCGCCGCCAGCACCCGCTCGCGCGTCGCGGGTGCGACGGGGTGGGAGCCGTTGAGCACGTACGAGACCACGGCGGGGCTGACCCCGGCGAGGCGCGCGACGTCCGCTCGACCGACCATGTTCTGATTCCCCTCGGCACCGCTGTGTGCCCCGCTCGTCTCCGGGCCGTGTTACCCGGGTTTCGTCGTTGCAGATCAGTGAATACCCGAGCGCGCCGCCCGTCAACCGCTGTTATCGAACCGAGACATTCGCCGTGCTCCGCACGGAGCGCCGCACCCCCTTGCCCGCCGACTCGTGGACTCCATAAAGTAGGTGCGACCGATGCCACGCATCGATGGCACGCGCGAAGAAGGGCGGCACCATGGCAGAATCCGTACGCGTCTCGGACGCGGTCCGCGAGGCGGTGCGCGCGGGACGACCCGTGCTCGCGCTCGAGTCCACCATCCTCACGCACGGCCTTCCTCGGCCGGCGAACGAGGAGCTCGCGCTCGAGACCGAGGAGCGCGTACGGGCCGTCGGCGTGACCCCCGCGACCATCGGCGTAGTCGGCGGCACCCCGACGGTCGGGCTGACCACCGACGAGCTCGTCGCGCTGTCCCGAGACGACACTGCCGTGAAGGCGAGCCTGCGCGACATCCCGATCGCGGTCGCCAAGGGGCTGAGCGCCGGCACCACGGTGGCGGCGACGGCGTACCTGGCGGTGCGCGCCGGGGTCCGGGTCTTCTCGACTGGCGGGCTCGGCGGCGTCCACCGCGGTGCGGAGACCAGCTTCGACGAATCGGCCGACCTCGGCACGCTCGCCGGGCTCCCCCTCATCGTGGTGAGCGCCGGCGTGAAGTCGATCCTCGACATCGGCCTCACCCTCGAACGGCTCGAGACGCTGAACCTCTCGGTCGTCGGATACGGCACCACCGACTACCCCGGGTTCTACGTCGCAGACTCCGGTTTCGACATCGAGTACTCGATCGACAGCCCGGAGGAGGCCGCGCGCATCGCGGCCGCGCGGGACGCGCTCGGCATCGCCTCGACGCTGCTCGTCGCGAACCCCGTCGCCGCGGAGCTCCAGCTCTCCCCCGAACTGCACGACCGCGTGCTGGCCGAGGCGCTGTCGTCGGCCGAGGCCGGCGGGATCAGGGGCCACGATTCCACGCCCTATCTGCTCGACTACTTCGCGAGGTCCACTGGCGGCGAGAGCATGGCGGCGAACCTCGCGGCGTATCGCGGGAACGTGGATCTCGGCGCGCGGATCGCCGCTGCGCTGAGCGCGATCGACGGATGACGGCCGTGATCGCGGTCGCGGGCGACCTCGTCGAGGACGTCGTCGTCTGGGCCGAGAACGACATCGCCCACGGAACCGACACCCGGTCGCGCATCTTCCGCGTCAGGGGCGGGAGCGCCGCGAACGTCGCCGCGGCCATCGCGTCGCAGGGCGGCCGCACGCGGCTGCTCACGCGGGTCGGCGCGGACGGCACGGGCGACCGGCTCATCGCCGAGCTCGAGCGCGACGGCGTTCCCACCCGCGCGCAGCGCGGCGGCGCGACCGGCACCATCGTGATCCTCGTCGACCACCTCGGCGAACGCACCATGCTGCCTGATCGGGCCGCGTCCCGCGAAGTCGAGCCCTTCGATCCGGACTGGCTCGACGGCGTCGCCTGGCTGCACCTTCCGCTCTACGGGTTCGAGACCGAGCCCGAGAGCGCGGTCTTCCTGCGGCTCTGCTCCGAAGCCTCGCGCCGGGGTATCCCGGTCAGCGTCGACACCTCCTCCGCCGGCCTCATCACCTGGCTCGGCGCGGCGCGGATCCACGGGATACTGGACGCGATCGCACCGAGATTCGTCTTCGCGAACGCCGACGAGGCGGAGCTGCTCGGGCTCGACGTCGTCGGCCCTCCTGCGAACCGCGTTGTCGTCGTGAAGCACGGCGCGTCTCCGGTGTCGATCCGGACCTCGAACGACACGGTCCGGGTCCCCGTGCCTGAAATCCCCGACGTCGTCGACACGACCGGTGCCGGCGACCATTTCGCCGCCGGCTTCCTGGTCGCGCACGCTCGCGGCGCGGACCTCGCCGCGGCCGCGCGAGCCGGCATCGCGGCTGCGGCGGCGGTCCTCGGACGGCCAGGGGCTCAGCCCGAGCCCTGACCGGCGCCGCGCGCCGCGGTCGAAGCAGCCCGGGGTCAGGCTCCCGCGGCCGCGTCCGCGGCGCGGTGCGCGTCGGCCTTCGCGAGCAGCCCCTCGATCGCCTCGTGGAACCGGCGCGTGGGCGCACCGGGGGTCGTGTCGCCGAAGTAGTGGCTCGACCAGGTCCCCAGGCGCTCGCGCGCCGCTTCGTCGCCGATGACGCGGTCAAGCACGGCGGCAGCCTCCGCCGTGTCCGCGACGTCGAGCCACTCGCAGACGCTGAGGTACCCGCCCTCGTCGATCGAGGCTTCGGGGGCCGTCGGCCGGGTGACCATGATCGGCTTGCCCGTCGCGAGCCGGTCGTAGACCATCGCCGAGATGTCGCAGATCGCGACATCCGGCAGGCTCAGCTGCCAGCCGAGGCTCGGCGAGTCGTCGTAGACGTGCTGCGCCGACGGATCCCGCCGATTCGCCTCGGCGATGGCCGCGATGATGCGCCGGTTCGCGGCACCGAAGTCGCCATCGACGACGCCGCTGCGCGGATGCGGCCGGTACACGACGCGGTGCCTGCCCGTCGCGAGCAGCTCCCGCACCAGCCGTTCGCCGTGGGTGACGACCGAGCCGTAGCACGCGGCGGGCCGGTCGCCCTCCCAGGTCGGCGCGTACAGCACGACCGTGCGGTCGTCCGGCTCGAACGGCGGCGTCCCGACCAGGTGATCCGTCTGCGGACGCCCGATCGCCACCGTGCAGCGGTCGACGTCGTAGTCCCACAGCGCTTTCGACAGCCGCGCTCGCGCCGCGTCCCCCGCGACGAACGCGAAGTCGTAGGCCTTGTGCTGATTGCTCGTCATGTACATCTTGTCGCTCTCGCCGTGATTGACGAAGACGTGCCAGCGGCGCCCGTAGCGCATCATCTGGAAGTTGCGCGTGTTCTGGTTGACGTAGAGGATCACCTCGAGCGGCTGCTCCTCGACGATGCGCTCGAGGTCGGTGACCTTCTTGACGAACGCGACGTCGAGCCCGCTCTCGGTCATGAGCTGCCGAGCGCCCGCGGCATTCCGCGCGAGCAGGAGCACGGGATGCGTCTTCGAGAGCTCCTGGAGCGGCGCGTACCACTGCCGCATCTGATAGATGTTCACGTCGCTGTCGGCGAAGTAGACGCCGATCCGGTACGCGCCCTCGGCGAGCGGCCCGCGTTCGGCGAGCAGGCCGCGGAGGTCGAAGTACGCCCTGCGGCCCTTGAGCACCCGCTTCACCAGGCGCTTGGCCCGCCTGGCGTCTTTCACCATCTGCATGCCACCAGCATATTCGGCGGACCCTGGGCCTCCCCCGACCCGTTGCTCGGAATCCCGCACGCCGGCGCGGGATGCGGGATGCGGGAGCCGGGATCCGGCAGCCGTCGTGTGGGAGGATCGAGGCATGGATCTCCCCCCGCTGCCCGAGCAGCCCGCAGTGAGCTACGTGATGCCCGTGCTCAACGAGGAGGATTTCCTCGAGACGGCCGTGCGCACCATCCTCGCGCAGGACTACGCGGGCGAGAAGGAGATCGTGCTCGCCCTCGGACCGTCTCGCGACCGCAGCGACGAGATCGCCGCTCGTCTCGCCGCCGAGGATCCCCGGGTCTCCCTCGTCGAGAACCCCGAACGCGACATCCCCGCCGGCCTCAACCGTGCGATCTCGGCAAGTCGGCACCCGGTGCTCGTGCGGGTCGACGCGCACTCCGAGCTCGCCCCCGACTACACGCGCATCGCGGTGGCCGCCCTGCGGCGCACCGGCGCCGCGAACGTGGGCGGGATCATGCGCGCAGCCGGCGTCGGGCCGGTGCAGCGCGCGATCGCCCGCTGCTACAACAGCCCGTTCGGGCTCGGAGGCGGCGCGTATCACGGCGACGGCGAGCCCGGCCCCGCGGAGTCCGCCTACCTCGGCGTCTTCCGGCGCGAGGCCTTCGACGCGGTCGGCGGCTACGACCCCGCGATCCTCCGCGGCGAGGACTGGGAGCTCAACCTCCGAATCCGCCGCGCGGGCTTCGGCATCCGGTTCGAGCCTGCGCTCGGCGTCACCTATCGCCCCCGGGCGAGCCTCGCCGACCTGTCGCGGCAGTTCTTCGCGACGGGGACGTGGCGTGCCGTGCTGGTGCGCAAGTACGGCGGAGCGAACCCTTGGCGGTTCTTCGCGCCCGGCGCGCTCGTGGTCGGCCTCGCGGTCGGACTCGCGGCGCTCGTGCTGCTGCTCGTCGGCGCGCTGCCGTGGGCGTCGGGGTGGCCTGTGCTGCTCGCCGCCCCCGCGCTCTACGCGCTCGGGATCGCATACGCGACCCTCCGGATCCCCGATCAGCGGGGCGGCCGCGACCGTCTGCTCACCGCGGCCGCCCTCGTGACGATGCATCTGAGCTGGGGCGCGGGGTTCCTCCGGGGCATCGTCTTCGGCGGGGGGCGCGTCGTGGATCGCTCCAGGGTCGCCTGACGGACGACCCGCCGCGCCCCGCGGGACCGGCGGCGAGCGACGCGAACGCTCGGGGCGGCAGCGGCCTCAGGCCTCGCGGCCGAACGCGCCCCGTGCGACGAGCGCATCCACGACGCGGCCCGCCGCGTTCCCGTCGTCGTGCGGCACGAAGCGCTCGCGCCACGCAGCGTAGGCGGGGCCGTACGGAACACCGGATCGGGCCGCAGCGACGACCTGATCGCGCTCGGTGAGCAGCGGACCGGGGGCCGCCGATTCGAAGTCGAAGGTGAACCCGCGCTCGCGATCCCGGTAGTCCGCAAGATCCGGAACGAAGAACGCCATCGGCACGCCAGCGACAGCGGCGTCGAACATGGTCGACGAGTAGTCGGTGACCAGCAGGTCGGCGGCGAGCAGCACGTCGTTCACATCGGGGTGGGACGACGCGTCGATCACGCGCGGCTCGGCTCCTCCGTAGCGGCCGAACGCCTGCGTGCGCGCGTGCCCGCGCACCACGACGACCCATGGATCGTCCGGGGCGTCGAGCGCGTCGACGAGCGCCGCGACGTCGAGCAGGTCGACCCGGCCAGAAGCCTGCCCGCGCGCCCGCTCGCGCCAGGTCGGCGCATACGCGAGCACGCGTGCGCCGTCGGGTACTCCGAGCGAGCGGCGCGCGGCCTGCATCACGAACGGGATCCGTTCCGGCCCGGTCGGAGAGTCGACGACTGCGCGCGCGAGCCGATCGTCCCGGGGGTACCCGGTTTCGAGGATCTCGCCGCGATAGGCGTAGCTCACGCGGAACTGCGCGGTCGAGTGCGGGTTCTGGGAGAGCAGCAGGCTCCAGCGCCGGCTCTCCCTCCGGGTCGCGATCCGGGTCTGCAGGCCGGTGTTCGGTCGGCTGAGCGCGAGATGCTTGAGCATCGTGCCGTGCCAGGTCTGCAGCACGAACTGGCCGCGGCCGCGGCGGAAGCCGCTCCGGAGCCAGTCGTTGACGACCAGGAGCCGCGCCCGCTTGCGCGCGGCGACCCAGTCGGCTCCGCCGACGAGCACGGGAATCGCGCCGTCCGGCACCGGGACGCGCTCGTCCGTGACGCTCCAGTAGCGGGGCAGGTCCGGGTATCGCGTCGCGATCTCGCGGTCGATCGCGAACGGGTTGCACCCCGCCTGACGCCCCTCGAAGCTCTCGAAGAAGACGCCCTCGGCCACGCGCTCGGAAGCGGGGAGCGCGAGCCGCTTGATCTCGGCGATGACGCGCGCCGCGGCCCCGCCCTCGGGGTGGTCGTGGAACCGCTCGGCCAGCGCCATCGCGTCGGCGCGCGCGCTGCGGGCGATCGGGCCGGGCGCCGTCACGTCGTCGAGTCGGACGAGCGCTTCGTCCCATGAGCGCTGCACGTGACCGACGGCCGTGACCTCGAGGGGCTCGTAGAGCCCGCGCACGCTGGAGTACTCCCCCAGGTCCGGCGCGAGCCACACGACCGGGCGGCCGAGCAGCGAGAAGTCGAGGGCGATCGAGGAGTAGTCGGTGACCACGACGTCGAAGGCTCCGAGCAGCGGAGTGAGGTCCGGGGCGAGCCCCGCCGGAAGGGCGTGGACGCGCTCCTCGTCATGCGCGACGCCGTCGCCGCCCTCGAACGCCGCGTCGTAGGCGCCGCTGCCCATCGGGTGCGAGCGGATGACGAGGCGCGCGTTCCGCGCGGCGAGCCATCTCCTGATCTCGGCGGCCTCCCGGGAGTCGGGCACCGCGGGATCGGGAGCGCCGTCGCGCCACGTCGGCGCGTAGAGCACGAGCAGCTCTTCCGCGCCGCGCGACGCCGGGTCCGACGGGAGCTCGAGGAGCGCCCGTACTCGCCGCCGTGCCTGGTCCGCGAGCTCCGGGTGCTGCGACTGCTCGCAGAGCGCGTCGTCGCGGGGATCCCCCAGCGCACGCACGCGGCCGGGAGCCACCCGGTTCGCATTCCGCAGTCGTTCGGCCACGACGACGGAGGCCGCCACGTAGAGCTGGACGCGCTCCGCGCCGAGTCGATAGATCCGCCGCAGCACCGACTTCGCGAACCCGGGCCCATCGGTGCGGGCCGCGAGATGGTGATGCAGTCGCTTGAGCGGGACCCCGTGCCCGAGGTGGGTGATGGACGCCCCGGCGATGCCGAAACGGTTCACGTCGCCGTACCCGTGCGTGATCACGATGAAGCGGGAGGTGAGCGTGGCGGTGAAGCCGGCCCAGCTTTCGCGCAGCACGGGTTCGAACCCCTCTGCTTCCGCGAGCGCGGCCTCGGATTCGCCGGACACCGCCCAAAGGATCCTCGCCGCGGGATCGGACCTGCGGAGTTCCTTCGCGACGGCGAGCGCGCCCTCGCCGACCCCGACCCAGCTGCCGAAGATCCACTGATCGTCGCGACGGCGCACGAACGCGGCGCACACGAACGACAGCAGGTACGTCATCATCTGGAGCAGCTTTCCGAATCGGCCGCCCGTCGCCCCGCCACCACCTGTGCTCATTGCATCAACTGTAGGCCACCCGCCCCTGCGAACGCCCTGACGCCGGCCCTGTCCGGTCGCCGGCACGCCGCGCACGGGCGGACGGCGATGCGGCGGGAAGGCCCCGCCGCATCGCCGTCCGCGGTCATCGTGCCTGCGGAACCGCCGTCACCACTCGAGCGTGCCCAGCTTGACCTCCGTCTGCTGCACCTTGCCGTCCCTGATGTAATCGACCTGCACCGTGCTCCCGCCCTCGTGCACCCGCACGAGCGCGGACACCGAGGTGCCGTCGATGGCGGACGCGCCGTCGATCGCCGTCACGATGTCGCCGGCCCTGAGTCCCGCCTTCTGGGCCGCGCCGCCGTCGATGACGTCGACGAGCAGCCCGCCGGTGTGGTTCGCCGCGCTGTCGCTCGTCGAGTCGGCGACCGACGCGCCGAGCAGACCGTGCGACGGCTGTTCGCCCGCGATGATGGCGTCCGCGACCCGCGTGGCGAGCTTCGACGGGATCGCGAAGCCGAGACCCACGCTTCCGGCCGTCGCGCTGTCGCCGGCGGTCGATGCGATCGCGACGTTGATCCCGATCAGCTTGCCTTCGCCGTTCAGGAGCGCGCCGCCCGAGTTGCCCGGGTTGATCGAAGCGTCCGTCTGGATCACCGGCAGGGTCACCGTGCCGCCGGACGCCTGCTGCGGCTGCTGGGGCTGCTCGTCGGGGTTGCCGAAGCGGAAGTCCCAGGGGAAGCCGCCGCTGCCGCCGTCATCGGGCTGCTGCTCCTGCTGCCCCTGATCCTCGGGGATCAGCGGGCTCCCCACCGAGATCCCTCGGTTGAGCGCGCTGACCACGCCGCTGGTGACCGTGTTCGAGAGGTTCAGCGGGGCGCCGATCGCGACCGTCAGGTCGCCGACGTCGAGCTTGTCGGAGTCGGCGATCTCGATGGGCTGGAGGTTGTCGGCGTCGATCTTCACGACGGCGAGGTCGGCATAGGGGTCCGTCCCGACCACTTCGCCGGCGAAGATCCGCCCGTCGCTGAGCTTCACCCGCACGTTGCCGCCCTCAGCGGCAGCCCCGTCGAGCGTAACCACGTGCGCGTTCGTGATGATGTAGCCGTCAGCGTTGTAGATCACTCCGGATCCCGAACCGCTCGCGCTGCCACCGGAGACCTCGAGCGTGACGACGCTCGGCGTGGCGACCGCGGCGACGCCCGAGATCGCCGTGGCGTTCTCGGCGTTGTTCAGGGTGATCGCGCCGGTTCCGGATCCCTGCGCGACCGACTGCTGCGAGGTGTTCGCGGCGACGACCGCGGCGACGCCGCCGCCGACCACGCCGCCCACGAGCGCCCCGATGGCCAGACCGGCGAGCAGCATGCCCGCACGCCCCTTCGGCGCATCACGGCGCTCGGCGGAGACCGCCTGCTGCGTTCCTGCTGGCTCGCCGCCGGAGAACGGGGCCTGCTGGGCGCCGGCGCCGAGGAAGCCGTGCCCGTGCTGCTGTCCGGCCCCCGGGGTCGCATCCGTGGCGCCGTACGGCGGTGCTGGATGCTGCTGCGCACGGTACTGCGGTGCGGCAGGGTACGGCGTCGTCTCCGGGTACCGGGGCGCCGCGTGCTGCTCGGGTGCGGGGTGCGCTGCCGGAGCGGGGTGCGCTGCCGGACCGGGGTGCGCTGCAGGCGCGGGCTCCGCTGCAGCGGCCCGGCCGTCCTCGGCGGGTCCAGCGGCGAGCGGCCGCGTCGCCGACCGGTCGACGTCGTTCTCGCCCGGGACGAGCGGGACGGTGGGATGCGCGTCTGTCGCGGCGACCGGGTCGTGATCCGCTGACGGTGCGAGCGGCTCGCCGGGCTGCTGGGATGCCGAACGATCGTGCTCGGAGTTGTTGGCCATGGGGGCTCCCTTCTGGATGACTCCAGCTTGGCGTCCATTCCTATGAATAACGTTTGGACGAACTGCAGAGCATCTGCAGATCGACGGAATCTCCGTCGAGGGAGCCCCCGGCAGCCGGCTTCAGACGCCTCGACCGCCCTCCTTCCTCCGACGCACGAGGCGTGCGGAGAGCACGACGGCGCTCCCCACGAGCAGCGCGCCGGCCCCGACCAGCAGGGGAACGTCGCCGCTTCCGCCCGTTCTCGGCAGCGGGCGTTCGGGTCCCGAGGTGACGGCGAACCGTTCGGATGGCGCACCGCATGCACCCGCGGCGACGACGTGCTCCTTCCCGTCCTCGACCATCACGAGCGTCTCGACGAACCCTCCGAGCCCGATATCGTCGGCCGACGTGCGCACCCTCCGCGACTCGTACTTCCCTGGGCCGGTGACGACGACGCCGTCATGGTCCGAGAACCGCGTCAGCTCCCGTTCCGGCGCGCACTCCATCCGAACGTCCTCCGCGCGCTCGTACGCACGGAAGACGACGCGGAACTCCAGCCCGTCCCGCTCGGGGAACACACCGCCCACGATCGCCGTATCGAACAGCTCGTCCCCGACGGCGACCGTCCCGGCGGATTCCGTGCGCACCACGGGGAACTGCACCGTGGTCGTCTCGTCCGGCAGCCCGCAGGTCCCGCGGCTCAGCACCTGGACCTCGGTGCCCACCCGCAGGCGCAGTGTTTCGACCCACCACACTGTTTCGCCGAACTCCGGCAGCGCGACGACCTCGGGTGAAGGCACGTCACCGGCCCGCTCGACGACGACCGGGTCCGTCGCGAACAGCCGATTGCGGTCGGTGCAGGCGGCACGTCCCGTACCGGTCGCCCCGGCGTCGCCTCGATATCCTTCGAAGACGATCTCGTGCACGGCTCCCTCGCGCGCGGCCAGAGGCCCAGTCACGGTGGCGGTGTCCCGCATCTTCCCGCCGACCGCGACGAATCCGGTGGCCCGTGTGACCACCTCCGGCGTCGTCAGTTCGGTCGTCTCGTTCGGGAGCCCGCATTCACCGCGATGCACCGGCGTGCGCCGCTCGCCTTCGATGAGCCAGAGGGTCTCGACCCACCAGATCGCCCCGGCCCACTCGGGTTTCGCGATCACGGGCTCCGAGACGACGTCTCCCGGACCGGTCACGGCGCGCGGCTCCGTCGCGAAGATGCGGTTGTCGGCCGCGCACACGGGCGCTTCGACGGGTTCCTCCCCCTTCCGCGCCGGATCGGAACGATCGTCGACCGTGTCGTACGCCTCTCGGAACGCCTCGAACCCGATCTCCCACCGCGCGCTGCGGGTCTCCGCCAGTCCTCCCGCGATCACGGCGGTGTCCGTCAGCAGGTCGCCCGAGACCGCGCTCGGCTTGGCCTCCGTGCGCACGGTCGGCCGCTCGACCGTCGTCGTCTCGTTCTCGAGGCCGCAGGCGCCGCGGTGGAGGACGCGCGCGCCCGAGTCGGTTTCGATCGAGAGCGTCTCGACCCACCAGATGCGCGTGCCGTGCGCCCAGCGCACGGTCACCTCTGGCGAGCGGTAGTCGCCCGGACCGGGTACAGGCACCGCGTCGGAGCGGAAGATGCGGGTCGAGGCGTCGCAGACGGGCTGCTGGACCTCATCGCCGCTGGCCGCCGATCCGAAGGCCTCGAACCGGAGCGTGTACGTCGCATGAGGCGCGAAGGCGCCGCTCACGCTCGCCACGTCGGTGACGGCATCGCCGACCGTCGCGGTGGCCTGGGCCCGGGTAACGACGCCGGGTTGGCCGATCCGCGTCGTCTCGTTGGGGAGGCCGCACCGCCCGACGTGGTGCTCCCCCGCGGGCGACGAGATCCGCTCGACCCAGTGCACCGTGCCCGCGGAGCGCACCTCGACGGGAGCGCTCGAGATGCGCCCAGCCCGGGTGATCGGGATCCCGCCCTGGCGATGGACCGGCTGGGCGACGCATCGCGCCGCCGGGCTCATCGCGGCGAGCTCCCGCTCGGTCCAGAGCACGGGATCGCGGCGCTCCTCGGTGACCGGCTCCCGCACGACCGAGAAACGGATCTCGCCGTCGGCGCCGCGCACCGGCTCGCCCGCGTCGTCGATCAGCGCAACGGGGTACTCCGTGCCGTCCGCCGCCGTGCCCGCCGTCTCCGTTCCGTCGGCGCCGAGCCTCGGGATCCGCTTCCCCGAGCCGTCCAGCAGCGCGACCCCGGAGCGATCCGCCCACCACTCCCGCCAGACCGGTTCCCCGGTCTCGGGGTCCTCGGCCTGCACCTCGTGCGCCTCGCCGAGCACGGGCTCCCACTCGTCGGTGTACTTGGACGCCCCGGCGACCGGGAGCAGGTAGGCGGTGAAGTCTGCCACCGCGCCCGGCCAGATCCTCGTCGGTCCGTCCGCGGCCGGCGCGAGCACCAGGGTGTCCCCCATGGTGCCGCCGACCGTCGCCGAGGGCTGCGCCTGGGACGACGCGGTGGGCGGTCCGGGCTCGGGTTCCGGCACCGCGATCCGACGCGGGAATTCTCCGGTCAGGCGAGGCCGGAGCGACTTGCCGGTCGCCACGGCGATCCGCTGGCCGAGGGCGCCGGACGCGTTCGTCGTCCCGTACAGGTGGAGCGCCGCGTCCCACCCGGCGATCCCGTCCGAGGCCCACGAGCCGGTCGCCTCGATCCGCTTCGCACCGCGGTCGATCGTCGCGTACCGCGCCGCGGCCGCGTCCGGGTCGACGGTGATCGTCGACCGGCCGTTCCGCACGAACTTCGCGCCGACGACGGCGAGCTTCGTCGTCCCTTTCGGGTAGCTGATCCGGTATCGTCGGTCGACTCCGGCGGGGTCGACTTCCAGCCGGAACCCGTCGGCGGCAATGCGCTTCGGGGCGACGGGCGCTTTCGCACGCCGCTTCGCGTCGGCGTACAGCGCGTCGGACTTCGCGAGGAGTTCGCGGCCCTGTCGAGACTGCTGCAGGGTCGCGATCGTGCGATTCAGCTGTGCGTTGGACTGTGTGAAATTCTCGCGCATCCGCCAGATCGTCACCTGGACGGCGGCGGCCGTCCAGGCGTTCCGCGTCTGGCCGTGCGTGTCGATGAGGTAGTTCATCTGCCGCATCCCCTCGGTCGACCGCCAGCCGGGGAACTTCCCCTCGCGGCCCGGGAGATACGTGGTGCGCCCGCCGCCGGAGGCGTATCCGGACGGTTCGCTCATCGATATCTCGACGCAGTAGGCGCGCCGCCCGTTCGGCATGACGTAGTTCGTGATCACGATGCCGCCCGGCAGCGAGACCGATTCGCCTCGCGGCAGCGCCTCTGCCGCGGGAGCGGTTCCGGTCACGATGCCGCCGGCGAGCAGCAGGATCGCGAGCAGCGCCCCGGCGTACCGCTTGAGGAGCCCGCCGCCTCCTGCTCTCACGGGAGTCCCCGCGACGGCGCCCGTCCTCGGCATCCCATCGCGTCGGCGACCGGACGACCCGCCAGGGCCGCCTCCCCCGCCGACGCCCGTTGCGCGCTTGCCTATCGCCATGTCCGACCCCTTCCGGTCCTCCGCTGCCGAGGCAGCCCGTGCCGCCCCGGTCGAGGCGGTCAGGATCGATGCTGCGGGACGGGACGGGTGCGGTCCGTCGGTTCTCCACAGGCCGGACGAGCCTCGGTGCGCCCCCGTTTGGCACATTCGCGGGATCCGTGCTAGAGTGATTTCTTGTGCCGCGGGGTGGAGCAGTTCGGTAGCTCGCCGGGCTCATAACCCGGAGGTCGTAGGTTCAAATCCTGCCCCCGCAACCATTGAGAAAGGCCCTGATCAGGAGAAATCCCGATCGGGGCCTTTCGTCTGCATCCGGAACTCGCGCCGCATACGCCTCCGGTCTCGACGTGCGGGCACCGACGCGCGTCTTTCGCCCTGTGCGTTCACGGCTCATGTGAGCGGGGTCCCGAGCCCGCAGGTGCGCTCTCGCCGCCCTGTGACTTCCGACGCCGGTTCCGNCGGTTCCGTAGTGGTTAAGTGGTTCAGTGGGCCGGGGTGCCGCGGCGCCAGTGGGCCGGGGTGCCGACGCACCGGGAACGCCGACGGGCCCGGGGGTCCATGCGGATCCCCGGGCCCGTCGCTCGATCTTCCAGCTAGCCCTGCTCGGCCTCGAGCGCCGCTTCGATCGCCTTCCGGAGCTGCTCGTCGGCCTTGCCGTACGCCGTCCAGTCCCCATCCTTCATCGCCTGATCGCGATCCTGGAGCGCGGACTGCATCTCCTTCAGGATGGTGTCGAGATCGGCCGCGGCCGAACCGCCGTCGCCCTTCGGCTCCTCGCCCGAGGAGCCCTCACCGGAGGGTTCCTCCTCGCCGGACGGGTTCTCCGTCGCCGGGGTGTCGCCGTCGCCGGCGCTCGCTCCCGAGTTCCCGCCGAACAGCGCGTCGAGCGCGCCGTCCAGCGTGTCCTCGAAGGCGATCTCGTCACCGAACGACACGAGCACCTTCTGCAGGATCGGGAAGCTCGTTCCCGACTTCGCCTGCACGTAGACCGGCTGCACGTAGAGCAGCCCGCCGCCGACAGGCAGGGTCAGCAGGTTGCCGCTGATGACCTTGCTCTCGCCCTGACGCAGGATGTTCAGCAGGTTCGACACCTTCGAGTCGGTCGTGAAGCTGTTCTGCACCTGGCCCGGGCCGGGGATGGGGTCGCCCTTCGGCAGCGTGAGCAGCTTCAGCGTGCCGTAGTCCTCCGAGACCGAGCCCTCCTTCGACCCCGCATTGGAGTTGGCCGCGAGGTACCCGGTGAGGATGTCGCGCGCGCCCTCACCCTCCTGATCGGGGATGTACGTCGAATAGATCGAGAAGTTGGGGTCGGCCTCCTGGCCGGCCGCCAGCGTCAGGTAATAGGGCGGCTGCGAGAGCTTCCGGCCGTTGGCGCCGGCGGCGGCCACCGGGTCGTTCGGGGTACGCCACTTGTCCTCGTCGGAGTAGAAGGCGTCCGGATCCGTCACGTGGTAGGCGCCCAGCATCGACCGCTGCGCCTTGAAGAGGTCGCTCGGATAGCGGACGTGGCTCAGCAGATCGCCGCTCATCTCGGAGACGCTCTTGAGCGTGCCGGGGAAGATCTTGCCCCACGACTTCAGGATCGGATCCTCGGTGTCCCAGGCGTAGAGCGAGATCGATCCGTCGTACGCGTCGACGGTGGCCTTCACGGAATTGCGGATGTAGTTGATGGGCTTCGCCATCGGATCCCGATCCCGCTTCACGGCGTCGACCTTCAGTTCGTTGAAGTCGGCCCGCTGCGAGTACGGGTACTCCGCCGAGGTCGTGTAGCCGTCGACGATCCACACGACGCGGCCGTCGACGACCGATGCGTACGGCGCCTCGTCGATCGTCAGGTACGGGGCGACCTTCTTGACACGATCGACCGGGTTGCGGTCGTACAGGATCTGCGATCCGTCGACGACGGCGCCCGAGAGCAGCACCTCCATGTCCTGGAACTTGAGGGCGTAGATCAGCTTCGTGAAGATGTTGCTCAGCTCCGGTCCACCGTCTCCGGAGAACGTGGTGAGGTTCTGGCGACCGGCGTCATCGGCCTGATCGGCGTCGGCAGCTTCCGCTTCCGTCGACTCGGACGACGCCTCGGCGTCCGCCGGATCAGCGGCCTGGGCATCATCGGCCGTCGCCTCCGCCGTGCTCTCGGCGTCGGCGGGGAAATCGAGCTCGATCGGCTTCTTGCGCTCGCCACCGACGATCGAGTACTCGGGAGAGTTCATGCCGAAGTAGACCCGCGGTTCGAACTCTCCGAGCTTGCCGCTCGTGGGGATGCCGTTCTCGAGGAACACGGGTTCGCCGCCGGCCGAGCGCTGGTTGCCGTAAGCCGCCACGAGGCCGTAGCCGTGCGTGTAGACCAGGGTGCGGTTGTACCAGCCGGACTGGCGCTCGATGTCGATGTCGCGCACGGCGGAGACGGTGTCCTCCACGCGGCCGTCGATCTCGTAGCGGTCGACGCTGAGCGATGCCGGGAACTTGTAGTACTGACGGATCTGCTCGAGCTGCGAGAACGTCGAGGAGACGACCTCGGGGTCGATGATGCGGATGTTCGCGGTCGTCGCGGCATCGTTGCGCAGGGCGCCCGGCTCCGCGTCGGTCGAGGCTTCGTAGCGCTCGACCTCGACGTCGTCGATGCCGTACGCCGTGCGCGTGGCGTCGATGTTGCGCTGGATGTACTCCGCCTCGAGGCTCTTCTCATCTGGCTTCACCTGGAACTGCTGCACCGCCCACGGGTAGCCGATGCCGAGCACGATGCTCGAGACCAGGAAGAGCGCGGTGCCGATGACGGGGAGGCGCCACTTGCCCGTGAACGCGGTGACGAGGAAGAGCACGGCGACGATCAGCGCGATGCCCGCGAGGATCTGCTTGCCCGGGATCACGGCGTGGACGTCCTGGAAGAGCGCACCCGTGCGCAGCCCGGCGCTGTTCGTGAGCAGGCGGTACTGGTCGAGCCAGAGGCTCACCGCCTGGAGCAGCAGGTAGATCGTCGCGAGCACCGCGGCCTGGATCCGCGTCGACTTCGAGACGCGCACGTCTCGGCCCGAGAACGAGATGCCGCCGTACAGGTAGCTCGTCGCGACCCCCGTGATCAGCGCGAGCAGCGTCACCGCCGAGGCGAAGCCGACGACGCTCTGGATCAGCGGCAGGTCGAAGAGGTAGAACGAGACGTCGAGTCCGAACTGGGCGTCCTTCTCGCCCGTGCCCTCGCGGTTGAGCCACATCAGCGCGCTCTGCCACTGCCCCGCGGCGCTGAAGCCGCCGAAGAGCCCGAACAGCGCGGGCAGGGCCCACTTGACGAGCTTGCGCAGGGGCTCGAAGAGCTCCTGGTAGCGATCGAGCTGCGCGGTCAGCCGGGCGTAGACCGGCCGCTTGCGATAGGCGATGTCGATCGCGAAGAAGATCGGAACGGCCATGCCGACGAACCCGATGAGGAACATCGTTCCCACGGCGATCCACTGCGTGGTGAGCACCGGCAGGTAGCCGACCTGGCGGAACCACAGCACCTCCGACATCACCGAGGCGACGGCGAGGAAGCCGAGGATGAGGATCACCACCAGCACGATGGTGAGGGCGAGGGGCGAGAGCCGCCGCGGCCGTGGAGGTCGCGCGTCTGCGTACTGGTCGGTCACGTCTTCGGACTGCTTCCTGTTCGTTGTGCGCGCACGAGCGCGCCGAGCGGGGTGGACTCCAGCCTAGCGGCCGACCCCTGACAAACCCGTCGACGCGGTGCGGCGCGGCCCCGTGACGGGCGGGGCTAGGCGGCGGCGTCGCAGCGTTCGACGCCCACTGGGCGCCGACCCGAGGCGGCCGCTTCGACCGCGGCGAGCGCCTCGTCGAGGGTCGACACCGGGGCGATGTCGAGCCCGCCGGGGATGCGATCGGGCAGGTCGGCGCAGTTGTCGACCGGGATGAGCATCAAGTCGGTCCCCGCCCGCGACGCCGCCCACAGCTTCTGCTCGAGACCCCCGATGGCCCCGACCTCGCCCGCGTCGGTGATGGTGCCGGTCCCGCTGACGGAGAGCCCGCCGAGCAGATCACCCGGCGTCAGCAGGTCGTAGACCCCGATCGCGAAGATCATGCCGGCGCTCGGTCCGCCGATCTGCGAGAGCGTGAACTCCACGTCGGCGGGCAGGTCGTAGTCCGAGGTAATCACCGCGCCGATCATCGGCTCGTCGCCGCCCTCGGGGATGCGGGGCACCACGTCGACCGTCCGTCGTTCGCCGTCGCGCTCGATCCCGATCGCGACCGCGTCGCCCGCCCCTGCGGCGACGATCCGCTCCCGGAGATCCGAGAAGTCGGCGACCGGATCTCCCGCGACCGAGAGGATCCGGTCCCCCGGCTCGAGCTCGCCCTCGGACGGTCCGCCCTCCGAGACGCCGCCGATCCCGAGTTCGACCCCCACGGGCTTCCCGAGCGCCCGGAACGCGGCTGCCGCGGCCTGGGTCTGCGAGGCATCCATCAGCACCGTGTTCTGAGCCTCCCGGTCCTCGTCGCTGACGCCTTCCGGATAGAAGTCCGTCCGCGGCGCGATGCGCTGCGACGGGTCGAAGACCGCGGGGACGAGCGACAACCAGCTCGCCGGGTCTTCGGGGGAACCCGTGATCGACACCGTCAGCAGGTTCAGCGCTCCGTCGGTCGGATGGGTCTCGGCGCCCGAGATCTTGATGACCGGAGTCGCCTCGTCCTCGATCATCACGTCGCCCAGCGTGTCGACCACCGGACCGGGCCGCTCGATGGAGTACGGCGACGGGATCACCGATGCGAGCAGAACGGCGCACGCCGCGATCGCGACGCCTCCGAGCACGCGCGAGCGTCGTCTCTCCGCGGCCTCATCCCTCACGCGCGCCCCTCGTCCTCGGCCTTCCCTGCGCGCGGCGGCGGCCGCTGTTCGCAGTCGGCGCAATGGAGTTCGCCGAGCGCCGATCAATCTAGCAGGCGGAACTGGCAGTGTTGCCGTAGCGTTGAATCGCTACGGAATTGAGGAGTTCGGGATGAGCGCGCACGAGCACGGCGGACCTGAGGATCGCGACGGGGACGGAGGATTCGAGGAGCTGCAGCGGATCCTCCGCGACATGCTCGCCGGAGGCGACATGGGGGGCAGCGGCATCGATGCCGAGCAGTTCGCGAAGGCCGCGGGGCTGCCGGGCGACCCGGCAGCCATGCAGGGGCTCTTCAACACGCTCCGCGGAGCGATGCAGCAGCCGACGGACGGGATCGATTGGTCGGCAGCGCGCCGCACCGCGATCGAGGTGGCAGGCGGGTCGCCCGCCGGGGATCCGGCTCCCGCGACGCGAGCATTCCCGGTCGCGACGCTCTGGCTCGACGAGGTCACCGACCTCGGCGCCACCCCCGACGCGCCCCGCACCCTCTCGCGCATCGAATGGGTGCAGCAGTCGGTCGACACGTGGATCAGCCTCGCCGAGCCCGTGGCCGAGTCCATCACGGCGGCGCTCATGGACGCGCTCAGGAGCCAGATGCCCGAGGAGCTGAGCGGGGCGCTCCAGGGCGCCGCACCGATGCTGCGGAGCGTCGGCGGAGCCCTGTTCGCGGTGCAGCTCGGCACGATCGTCGGCAAGCTCTCGGGCGAGGTGGTCTCGGCAGGGGACATCGGGATCCCGCTGCTCGCGGGTCCGGGCCGCGAAGGCGGAGCCCTGCTCCCCGGCGGCGTCGCTGCGTTCGCCGAGGGTCTGGATCAGGATGCCGAGGCCGTCACGCTCTACCTGGCCGTGCGCGAGCTCGCCCACGCGCGGCTGTTCCGCCACAGCAAGTGGCTGCGGCTGCACCTGCTCACCGCGATCACGGACTACGCGCGCGGGATCAGCATCGACACCGACCGGATCGAGGAGTTCGCGCGCGAGCTGGATCCCGAGCACCCGGAGCAGATCCAGGAGCTCATCTCGGGCGGTGCGCTGATCCCGCCGAAGTCCGAGGCCCAGGAGGCCGCGCACGGCAGGCTCGAGACGATGCTCGCGCTCATCGAGGGCTGGGTGGACGTCGTGACGGCGGACGCTGCGAAGCGGATCCCCGGCGCTGACGCGATCGCCGAGATGGTGCGACGCCGACGTGCGACGGGCGGGCCCGCCGAGCACGCGTTCGCCGCGCTCGCGGGGCTCGAGCTCCGGCCGCGCCGCCTGCGCGAGGCGGCGGCGCTCTGGCGGCTGGTCTCCGACCGGGGCGGCGTCGCCGTCAGGGACGGGCTCTGGTCGCACCCGGATCTTCTGCCGACCTCGGAGGAGCTCGACCATCCGGCACGACTGCTCGAGCGGCTCGGCCTGGCCGATGCGGCTCCCGGTTCGGAGCCCGACGAGTTCGACGCCGCTCTCGCTCAGCTCCTCGACGGAGAGCTGCCGCCCCACGAGGGCGGGGAGGACGGCACCGACTCGGCGAAGTAGCGCGGCGTCGCGACTCCGCCCACAACGGCTGCTCGGCGAGCCCTGCGGCGCGAATCCCTGCCGGATCTGTGGAGAATCCGCGCCGGAGGGTCGCGTCCGGCCAGACTGTCGGTATGACAGGCCCGATCACCCGGTTGAACCCCGATTTCCCGGCGTGCTGGGAGGACGTCGACACGCTGCGCTTCGGATTCGAGACAGCGGTCGCCCGGCTCGAGCACCCGTCCGCGGGAGCGCAGCGTCTCATCGCCAAGCTCGCTGCGGGGCTTCCGAGCCGCGCCCTCCTGAGGGAGGCCGAGGCGCTCGGCTCGAGCGGCCCGGACGTGCGGCGCACGCTGTCGGCGCTCGCCCCGGTGCTGGAGGAGGCGGACCCGGCCGAGGCCGGTGCGTCTCCCCCGCGCGTGCTCCGCGTCCGGATCGCCGACGGGGGACGCGAGGCGGTGGGGCTCGCCTCCGGGCTCCTGGCTTCGGGGGCGTGCGCCGTAGCGGCTCCCGGGCGACCGGAGACCGGCGGGCCCGCGGGCTTCGTGCTCGACGGACTCGCCCGTTCCATCGACGTCGCCGTGCTGGTCGAGCGGTTCATCGAGCCGCTCGATCCAGAGCGGCGGTGGCTCGCCGACGCGGTGCCGCACTTGCCCATCCGCTTCACCGATGCGGCGGTTCACGTGGGTCCGCTGCTCGAAGCCGGCGATGCGCCGTGCCACGCGTGCATCTCGCTCGCCCTCATCGACGACGACCCCGCCGCACCGCTCCTCGGCGCCCAGCTGCTCGGGAAGCGACCGAGCGCCGAGACCTCCGGGGGTGCGCACATGGCCGCAGCGGTGGCCGCCATGACGATGCGTGAGTGGGTGGCTGGCGGCGACCGGACGCACCGCGAGCGCTTCGTGATCCCGATGCGTCGCGGCCGCGTGGCGGGACCGTTCCGCGCGCTCCCGGTCGACCCCCACCCCGAGTGCGCCTGCTCGATCGCCGCGCCGGCGCCCGGCGCCGATGCCGATGCCGATGCACGGGGTTCAGATCGCGATCCCGGCCTCCGCGATGAAGCGTGACGGGGCCCGTCGAGCGCGCCCGCCGCCCTCCACCCCCGAGAGCCGCAGCACATCCCGCGCTCGGGTGAATGCGACGTAGCAGAGCCGCCGCTCCTCTGCGACGGCCTCGTCGTCGGTCGCGTGCGCGATGGGGAGCACGCCCTCGCTCATCCCCACGACGTGCACCATCGACCATTCGAGGCCCTTCGCAGCGTGGATGGCGCTGAGCGTCACCGCCTCGACAGTCGGTTCGTGATGCGCGCGCTGGCGGGCGAGCAGTTCGTCGCTGAACTCGCGGATCCCGGCGCCGTCCGGCATCTCGTCGACGAGCGAGAGCAGCGCTCCGAGCGCCTCCCACTTCTCACGCTGCGCAGCGACCTCGGGCGGTTGCGCGCTCCATCCTCCGGCGCGCAGGACGTCGCTGACGATCTGGAAGAGCGGACGCGGGTCGGCGACCTTCGCCTCGCCGCGGATGAGCATGATCGCCTGGCGCACATCGGCGCGATCGAAGAAGCGCTGCGCACCGTGCACGCGCACACCGATCTCGCGCCGCCGCAAAGCCTCCTCGAAGCGGGCCGACTGCGCGTTCGTGCGGTAGAGCACCGCGATCTCGGATGCCGCCGTGCCTGCCCGGATCGCGGCGGCGATGGAGTCGGCGACCGCTTCGGCCTCGTCGTGCTCGCTGGCGAACCAGCCGAACGACGGCGCGGCCGCTGCCCGCTGCTTCGCCGCGGCTGCGGACGGCCTCGTCCGGTCCTCGTCCGCGCGCACTGCGCGGAGCGTGAGGGCACCCGGACGATCGCGCATGAGCCGGTTCGAGAGCCGCACGATCGGTTCGACCGACCGATAGTTGCGCTCGAGCCGGATCTCCCGAGCGTGCGGGTACTCCGCGCCGAAGCGCAGCAGGTAGGAGCTCGACGCACCCGCGAATGAGTAGATGGTCTGGCTCGCGTCGCCCACGACGCAGAGCTCGTCCCGCGTCCCCAGCCACACCTTGAGCAGCGCGTGCTGCAGCGGCGACACGTCCTGGAACTCGTCCACGGTGAAGAAGCGGTAGCGCTCGCGCATCTGCAGCGCCGCCCGCGGTTCGCTCTCGAGCATCCCCGTGAGCAGCACCAGCACGTCCTCGAAATCGATCTGCCTGCGCTCCTCGAGCAGTGCGGCGTAGGCGCGGTGCACGTCGACGAGCTGCTCGTCCGTGAGCCCCTGGGGCACGGGGCGATCGCCAACTCGCGCCGCGTACCCGTCGATGCTCAGCATCGAGGTCTTGCGCCATTCGATCTCGGAAGCGACGTCGCGCAGCGCCTCGGCCCCGAGCCGCAGGCCCGTGGCCTCGACGGCTTGGGAGATGGCTGCGACCTTGCCGGGAAGCACCTGCGGCGCCGCCCCGCCGACGAACTGCGGCCAGAAGTGGCCGAGCTGGGCGAGCGCGGCGCCGTGGAACGTCTGCGCCCGCACGCCCTCGGCGCCGAGTCCGCGCAGGCGGCCCTGCAGCTCTCCGGCGGCCTTGCGCGTGAAGGTGACCGCGAGCACGCGCTCGGCGTCGTAAACACCGCTCAGCACCCCGTAGGCGATCCGGTGCGTGATGGCACGGGTCTTGCCGGTGCCGGCGCCCGCGAGCACCGCGACCGGGCCGCGGAGGCACTCGGCGATCTCGCGCTGGTCGGGATCCAGTCCCTCGAGGATCCGATCAGCCGCGTGCGTCACCGGCGAGGTCCTCCTTCAGCCACTTCGCCAGCATCCACCCGGCGATCGAGAGCGATCTCGGGAGCGTGAGCGGTGCCCGCGGTTCGCGGAGCTCGTCGCGGGTGAACCAGCGGAGCTCCGAGATCTCGTCGGGCGCGGGCACGAGGTGCCCGGGATCGACGCCCTCGGCGAGGCGCGCCCGGAAGCCGAGCATCAGCGAGCGCGGGAAGGGCCACGGCTGCGAGGTGACGTACTCGACCTCGCCGAGGCGCACCCCCGACTCCTCGAACACCTCGCGCCTGACCGCCTCCTCGAGGGACTCCCCCGCCTCGACGAACCCGGCGAGCAGCGAGAACCGGTCGGGCTGCCACAGCGCGTTCGACCCGAGCAGCACCCGGTCCTCGTGCTCGATCAGAACGATCACGGCGGGATCGGTGCGCGGGAAGAGCTCGCCGCCGCGCTCGTCGAGCCGCGCCCAGCCGCCCTGCACCGGACGGGTCGGGCCGCCGTCCCGGGGCGAGAAGCCGGCGGCTTCATGCCACCTGATGAGTGCCGACGCGATGGCGATGAGCTCGCGCTCGGCGTCCGAGAGACTCCCTCCGACCTCGAACGGGTGGACCCATGCCACGTCGCTCTCGCCGTCCGACCCGGATTCGGCGCCCTCGGCGGCGGCGGTCGCGAACATCGGATCGCCCGCCACCCTCCCGAGGAACAGGTGCTGCAGGGGCCCGGGACGACCGTCGGAATCGGGCGGCCCCTCGAGCGCGTACTCCCCCGACGTCGCGTCGAGCGCGAGCCTGGGACCTCGGTCGTCCTCCACGATCGGGACATCCTGTCCCCGCACGGTCAGGATTCGGGCGCCGGGTTCGCGCCAGGCCGCGGCCAGCGCTTCCTCCGACATGCGCGTCTCGGCGTCGCGCTCGACGGCGCCGCTCGCGAGCGGCGGCCGATCCGATGTGTTCACTCGTCTCCCCTTCGCCGGCCTCCGCGGACGCCGGTCGCGATCGAAATCCTCATCGCCGGCCGTGTGCGCTCCGGTGCGCGTGGCGCGCCGCCGGACTCCCCGAGGGTGCCTACGCTGAGTGCATGGCCAGCATCCCCTTCACTCTAGCCGCGCTCGCGACCTCGGCCGTTCCGGGCCTCGCGGTCTTCGGCGCGCGGGAGCATGAAACCGGCGAGGAATTCGTCTCAGCCGTCATCGCGAGCGAGGATGCCGACTTGCTCGTACGCGTACCGCGCACCCAGACCTCCCAGGTGCGTCAGTCCGCAGAGCTGCTCGGCATGGCGGCGCTCACCGAGGGACCGCGCAGCCGCCTCCCGTTCGCAGTCCCCGAGGCGCTGGGCATGACCCGGGCCGGGGACACCCGCGCCGTCGTCACGACCTACGTCGACGGCGACCGGTTCGACGCCGAGGATCTCGCGGAGGATGCGATGCTGCTCCTGCCGATCGCCCGCACGGTGGCCGCGATCCACGAGCTGCCCCAGAGCATCGCGCAGAACGGCGGGCTGCCGGTGCGCACCGCGCAGGATCTCCGGCTCCGCGCCGATCGTCTCATCGACCGCGCGGACGGCACCCGTCTGCTTCCCGAGACCGTGCGGCTGCGCTGGAAGCGGGTGGTCGAGGCCGCGGAGGTGTGGGACTTCGCCCCGCAACTCGTCCACGGCTCGCTCGACGCGGACCAGCTGCGGCTCGACGACGGCGAGATCATCGGCGTGCTGGGCTGGTCCGAGTGCTCCGTCGGCGACCCCGCCTCCGACCTGGCTTGGCTGCTCGCCGCCGGCCCGGATGTGCTCGACGCCGTCCTCGCGCGGTACGCGGATCTCCGAGACGCCCCCGGATCGCTCGGCCACCTCCGCACGCGCGCGGCGCTCTACCACGAGCTCGAGGTCGCGAGGTGGTTGCTCCACGGCGTCGAGTCGCACGACCAGGACATCATCGACGACGCCGTCGCCATGCTCGATCGCATGGTCGGAGCCGGAGGACCGCTCGGTCTTGCGTTCGAGCGCGGGCGTGCGCGCGCTCCTATGAACGAGGGCGAGGTGTCGGCGCTGCTCGAGGAGACCCCGCAGGTCGTCGATCACCTCTCGGACACCGCGGCGTACGAGGCGCTCGACGAGGACCGGATGTTCGGGGGCGACACGGAGTTCGTCGAACCGCTGACCGCCGCCGACATCGACCGCGGCCTGGGAGCAGGGGCGGAGGAATCCGGCGCGGCCGCGGAGGATACGGGCGCGGCCGCGGAGACCGCGGATTCAAGCGGCTCGAGCGACGTCCGCCCCTCCGATCCGGCTGCTTCGGATGCTTCGGATGCTTCGGATGACGATCAGGCCACGCGGCCGATCGCTCCGGAGGACCTCCCGCACCCCTCCGATCGACCGGACGACGTCGCCCGCTGAGCGGCGCCTCATTCGCCCACGACCCGGCTTCCGGCGGAGGAGAGCCGCGCGGCGGCCTCCGTCCAGATGGCCTCGAGTTCCTCGAGGCTTCGCGGGCGCTCGCCGACGAGTTCGACGCCCTCTGCGACGTAGAACAGCGAGACGTCGATGAGCCCCGGGTCGACCTCCGCCCACTGGGCGTACGCGTGCCGGTAGAGATCGAGCTGGAAGAAGCGCGTCTCCCGCTCCGCCGGGGTCTTCGGTGAGGCGCCCGCCTTCCAATCGACGACCTCGTACCGCGACGCCCCCGTCTCGGACTCGACGCGGTAGACGGCGTCGAGCTTGCAGACCAGCGTTCGGCCGGCGAACGGGATCGTCACCTCCTGCTCGACCGCGATGGGTCTGCGCTCGGCCCACCGTGATCGCTCGAAGTTCTCGATCAACGGCTCCAGTTCGCGTTCGACCGCGAACTCTCCTCTCCCGTCGTCCCATTCCTCCGGATCCAGACCGGAGAGCGGCAGTGCTGCCCCGCGCGCAGTGGTCGCACGTCGCTCCACCCACTCGTGGAAACGGTTGCCGATGCGCGTGCGTCGGAAGGGCCGCTGCGGCACCGGCCGCAATCGACGCCGCTCGGCGAGCACCGGATCATCGATGAACTCGTGGAACGAGGAGGCCGTGATGCGTTCGGCGGCCTCGCCGCCATCCGCGATCCGGGGATCGGCCCGCCCGCCCCGGGCCTGCTCGCGCTCGGCGAGCAGCAGTTCGACGGTCGGATCGACGACGGCTCGGCTGGCTCGGGCTGCGTCGTCCGCTCGCTCGCCGAGCTCGGCGCGCAGCACCGCGGCGGCGCGCAGCACCGGCTCGGCGCGTGCGCCCAACGGGTCCAGCGGCCATTGCAGTGTGAGCTCCGCCTCTTCGCTGGGATCCTCCTCATGCTCGCTCCGCTCCGGCAGACCGGCGATGACGCCCGACTCCTGCAGTTCGAGGAGGAAGCGCGACGGCGGCCGCTGCCGCGACTGGCCGCCCCAGAACGATCCGCTCAGCAGCAGTCGGCCGGCCGAGCGGGTCACGGCGACGTAGGCGAGCCGGCGCTCCTCATCAGCGTGGCGCTCCTTGAGCTCCGCGCGGTACTCGGCGATCCGATCCCGCAGCTCCTGCTGCGTCGCCGCGATGCGCCAGTCGAAGGCGGGTCGTGCCGATGCATCGCCGCGGAGCTCGTCGGGGATCTGCCCCGTCCGGAGCCAGCCCGCGCCGTCGCGGGTCGTTCCGGGGAACTCCCCCTCGACGAATCGCGGCACCGCGACGATGTCCCACTCGAGGCCCTTCGAACCGTGCGCGGTGATCAGCTGCACGGTACCCGGTACCGGCTCCGGGACGTGCTCTGCCGTCTCGTCGGACTCGATGGCGCGCTCGATCCACTCGAGGAGCGACGGGAGGGTGCCGCGGCTGTCGATCGCGAGATAGCCCTCGACCAGCTCGACGAACGCGTCGATGTTCGCGAGGGCGGTCGCCGATCCGCCGTGATCCCGAGACTCGTTGGCCTCGAGCTCGATGTCGATGCGCAATGCCTGGACGACCGCCGCGATCAGCTCCCCGATGTCTCCGCCGACCCCCTGGCGCAGCCCGGCCAGCATGCGGCCCGCTTCGCGCAGGCGGTCGCGGCCCACGGGTGAGATCTCCGCGAGCGCCCGGTGCTCCAGGCGCTGCATGGAGGCGATCTGATCGAGCGCGTCGATGAGCGTGAACTGACGATCCGGATCGGGCAGGACACTGTCGGAGGCGCGGTCCTCCGGGCTGAGCGGCTGCTGCGCGACGTCGCGCGACCCGAACCAGCGCGCGGCCTCTCGAAGACCGGCGAGGTCCGCGACGCCGATGCGGAACCGCGGCCCGGCGAGCAGGCGGATGAGGTCGCCCCCGGCATCCGCGTACCAGATGCAGCGGAGCGCGCTCACGATGTCGGTGATCTCGGGGGTCGTGAGCAGCCCGCCGAGCCCGACGATGCGGTTCGGCACGCCGCGGACCGTGAGTTCGGCGGCGAACGCCGCCATCGGCTTGCGGCTGCGGAAGATCACGGCGGCGCTCGGAGGCGCTCCGTGGTGCGCGACGTGCTCCTCCCGAGCGGTCGCCATCCATTCCGCGACCCTGCGCCGCTCGTCGTGCACGGTCTCGGGATAGCACCACTCGACCCGGCCGGCGGATGCCCCGGGGCGGGGCGCGAGTTCCGGCACGTCGACCGCGGCATCGGCGGCGAGCGGCGCCGAGATCCGGTTCGCCGCCTGGAGCACGGTCTCGGGGTTGCGCCAGCTCGTCGAGAGCGTGAGCGTCCGGGCCTGCGCCGTGGGTTCGGTCGCGCCGGCCACGGGTTCGTCGTCGGCGGATCCGCGCCCAGAAGCACGCCTGCCGCGGAAGTCGCTGTGGAAGGACTTCAGCCCCTCCGCCGACGCGCCGCGCCAGCCGTAGATGGACTGATGGGGGTCTCCGACGGCCATGACCGGAGTCCCGGCGAAGATTCTGGAGAGCAGTCGCGTCTGTCCGACCGAGGTGTCCTGCACCTCGTCGAGCAGCACCGCGCGATGGCGCGCACGGAGCACCGCGATCGCGTCAGCGGAGCGTTCGAGCGTTCGCGTGGCGAGTGCCAGCTGGTCCGAGAACTCGAGCAGCCCTCTGCGCTCCTTCTCCTCGGCGTACCGGCGGGCGAGCCGGGTGATGAGCGGCGTCTCCGCGAGGCTCGCCACGGCATCGCGCACCGGAGCGTAGACCTTGCCGCTGCGCTCTCCCGTGAGCTCCTTCTCGTTGTAGGGCAGTTCGAGCACGCGCGTGAACTCGGCGATCACCTGGTCGACGCGGTCGAGCGACGTGAGGTTGTCCGCGACGGCGCGATCCATCGCGAGCACGTGCTTGATGAGCTGCGGCGTCCGCAGCTCGCTCGTCGCGAGCCCTGCGTCGTCGCTCGCCAGGATCGTCTCGCGAGCGATCCGCCATGCGGTGGCCTCGTCGATGATGACGGCGCCCGGCGCGATCCCCGCCGACGCGCCGAACTCCTGCAGCACCCCGGCCGCGAACGAGTTGTACGTGCTCACGTCGGGGAGGTCGAGCCCCTCCGCGAGCGATGCGTCGAGCTCCTCGAGTCGCGCGAGCTCCGCAGCGGAGAGGGCTCCGCGCTCGGCGGCGTCGCGCAGGCGCGCTCCGAAGGCGTCGAGTCGGCTGGAGATCCGCTCCCGGAGCTCCCCGGCCGCCTTGCGGGTGAACGTCAACCCGAGCACCTGGTCCGGCGCGACGAGGCCGTTCGCGACGAGCCAGACGACTCGGTTCGCCATGGTCTCGGTCTTCCCGCTCCCGGCTCCCGCGACGATCAGGGCGCTGCCGTGCAGCGGATGCTCGATGACCGCCTGCTGCTCGGCGGTCGGCAGCAGCGGCGTCTGCGGGGGCACGGCGAGGAGCTCGGCGATCCTCGCCGCGCCGAACACCGGTGCGCTGCGCATCGTGCTCGCCGTCATGCCCGGCTCACCGCCTGGATGACGTGGAGCCGGCAGTTGCCCGGACGGTGCGGGTCGGTGCAATGGTGCTCCACCCGTGCGGTGAACGCGCCGGAGGCCATCACCGACGCCGCGGCCTCGACGCGGCTCACGAGCGCGTCCTGCGCCTCGGCGTCGATCGGCTGCTGCACCCGCTCGACGAACGCCGCCCCCTTCGTCGCGTCGGGGTGGACGTAGAGCAGCCTCGCCCCGCCGCTCACAGCCGGGTCGACTCCCGCCGCCTGGTCCCCGGTCCCGGTGCGGAACGCTCCGCGCACCACACCCAGCTGATACGCCTGCAGCTGAACGTGGTGCTCCGCCTCGGCTTTCGTGGCGGGAGTCCGGCCCGTCTTCAGGTCGAGCACCGTGATCTCCGTTCCGCCGGGGCGCTCGAGACGTTCCAGCCGATCGGCCATGCCGCGCAGTTCGGCGGTCGCGAGCGGGATCGAGAAGCCCGATTCGCGACCGAGCAACGAACGCTCCGAGGCGTCGAACTCCGCGAGATACGCCGCCAGCCCGGCAGCCATCCGCCCCGCGGTGCGCTTCGCGCGCTCGGACTCCCACTCGGCGTCGAAGGGCAGTTTGCCCCACTCGGCCGAGATGAGCTCGAGCAGCTCCTCGGCACTGTGCCCGTCGGCCCGCTCCAGCGCATGGTGCACGAGGGTGCCGAGGCTCGCCTGCACGCTTCCGGAGCCGCCTCCGAGCGCAGCGATCGCCCAGTCGAGCGGGCACTGCTCGACCGACTCGAGCTGCGACGGGCTCACGGGGACGAGCGCATCGGGGTCGTCATCGGCGAACAGCGGCGACTCGCTGCTCGGCGCGCGCACCCCGTACCATTCCTCGGGCCCGGCGCCCGCCGCCTGAGCCTCGGCGAGCGCTGCGAGCGATCCGAGCGCGACCGCGTCGCCGGGGTCCCGCGTCAGTCGACGCCGCATCGCAGCGGTCGCACCGCGCAGCGTGAGCCGCGAGCTCGGCAGACCGGTGCACAGGTGATCGCGGCCGAACCCGAAGAACGGGCCGGGATGATGATCCTCGTCGGCGATCGCGACCACGAGCAGCTCGCGGCTCGCGCGTGCGCAGCTGTGCGCGAACAGGCGCAGCTCGTCGTGGATCGTGTCCCGCCGGGACGGGGGCGTCGCCGCTCCCCCGCCGAGCCATCGCTCGAGGGCGGCCGTGCCGAGCAGCGATCCCCGCGAGCGCAGGTTCGGCCAGCTCCCGTCCTGCACCCCGACGACGGCCACGAACGCGAACTCCCTCCCGATCGCGCCCTGGGGGGTCGTCACCGTGACGGATTCGCGCTCGCTCCGGCTCGCGAGCGTGTCCTCCGGGACCGCGCTCTGCAGCAGGTCCTCGAGCAGGTCGGGGATCGGCTGCGCGCTGTCGTTCTCCTCGTGGCGCTGCAGCGCGAAGAACAGTCCGAGCACGGCGTCGAGCGACCGGTGCGCCTCGTCGGCGCGCACGCCCCGTCCCTCGAGCGCCGCATCCTGCCAGCGCTGGGACAGCCCCGTCGCGTCCCAAACGGCCCAGAGCGTCTCGCGGGGCGTTCCGCCCGCGTCGCGGACCGCGACCCCGGCGGCGGCGATCCGAGCGAGCCTGCGCAGCGCCCGCCCGCCCGCGCTGTCGACCACCGGCTCGGTCCCAGGGACGGCGAAGGCCTCGAGCACGAGCGCGTCGATGCTCCGCGCCTCGCGCCCCTCGGCGCGTGCGGTTCTGCGCTCCTGGAGCAGCAGAGCGCCCCGGAGCCTCCGCACGGCGACGGGGTCGAGGCCGCCGATCACGCCGCCCGCGAGGCGCAGCACATCGCCGGGCTCGCACGCGGCGATGCCGAGCGCGTGCTGCAGCAGTCGGATGAGCTCGCGCACGATCTGATGCTCGCGCAGCACGATGCCGCCGGCTGCGACCCCGGTCGGCACCTGGTGACCGGCGAGGCTCCTGGCCACGCGCGTCGCCTCTCCGCGAGAACGGCAGATCACGGCCATCTCGCCCCATCCGAGCGGCTCCCCTCCCCCGAGGCCGAGTCTCAGGCTCCGCATCCGGTGCGCGATCACGCCGAGCTGCTCCGCGGCTCCTCCCGCTCGCGCGAACCGCACCGGATCCACCTCGGGCGCGCCGCGCCGCGCCGCGTCGCCGGCCGCGTCGCCCCGCTCGCTCGTGCGGATCAGAGCGGCTTCGGCCGCACGGTGCGCCGTCTCTCCCGAGGACCCGATCCGGGTGGTCAGACTCCGCACGAACTCCCGCACCCCCTCGCCGTGCCGGTGCACCCGTCCGAGCACCACCCGCTGCTCGCCGTCCCCTCCGGCCGGTCGCGGCTCGGGCAAAGGCGCTGCGGCGCCCGCGACCCCGTGCGCGGCCGCGCGCCTGCGCCCGAACTCCGCTTCGACCCCACCGAGGATCCGGAGCCGCTCGCCGCGGAACGCCCCGGTCGTGAGATCGGGATCGCCGAACGCCCAGACGCGGCTCCCCGCGGCGGCGCATGCGGCGATCAGCGCCAGCTGCCCCTCGCCCAGTTCCTGCGCGTCGTCGATGAGGAGGAGCCTCGGAACGCCCGCCCCTCGCGAGACCTCATGCGTCGCGGCTCGCAGCAGCGCGCTCGACCCGAGCTCATCTGGGCGTTCGGCAGCGAGCCGCTCCGAGACGGCGGCCGCGATCCCGACGCCCTCGATCCAGCGCGCGATCCACTCGTCCGACGGCGCGTCCGAGTGCGCGTCGGCGCCTGCCGCCCCGCGCATGCGTTCCAGACTGACGCGGAGCGCAGCATGGTCGAGGTCGAAATCATCGAGCACTCTGATGAACTCGCGCAACTCGGCCCGGAACTGGGGGCTGATGAGCACATCGGGGGCGAGAACGGACTCGACGCCGGACGCGAGGGCGTCCGAGACGACCGACGCGATCGCCTCGTCCTGCACGTTCCCCGTGAGCAACCGGGGCGGCGCCGTGCCGGCCGTCGCTGCGGCGCGGGCGAGCAGCGCGAAGGCGAGGGACGCCGTCGTCCGCACCGGCGTGCCGCCGAGCGCGCGCCGGACCCGCCGTTCGATCGCGCCGCGCACGCGGGAGGCCACGAGCCGATCGGGCGCCAGCACGAGCGCGTCGCCCTCGGACCAGTCGGGCCGTTCGAGCAGCCGCGCGTAGGCCTCGATCAGCACCCGGGTCTTCCCGCTTCCCGGGGCACCGACGATGCGCGCGTGCCGCGCCGGGTCGAGCGCGAGCACCGCCTCCTGCGTGGGGTCCCATCGGATCATGGAATCAGCCTACTGAGCGCCTCCGACACCGGCGGCGAGCACGACGCCCCGGCCGGGCGCCGGGTCGATGTCGCGGGTCCCGGATAGGCTGAGCCCGAGCTCGGGCGCGGCGGATGCCGACGTGACCGGGCGCAGTCGATGCGGACGCAGGAGGACCGGACGATGACGTCACCCGAGGGCACTCGCCCGGAACCGAAGCGTCGGTCGCGGCGTTCGCGAATCCGCAGGGCGCTCGTGTGGGGGCTCGCGGCCGTGCTCGTCGTCGCCGTCGGCGCGGCGGGATTCGGCGCATGGACCGTCGCGCGCGCCTTCCCGCAGGTGAACGGCGAGATCGAACTGGACGGGCTCGAGGCGGGCGTCGTCGTGCAGCGCGACGCCCGCGGCATCCCGACGATCACCGCCGAGACGAGCACCGATCTCTTCATGGCCCAGGGCTTCGTGCACGCCCAGGACCGGTTCTGGGAGATGGATTTCCGCAGGCACCTGACCAGCGCGCGGCTCTCGGAGCTGTTCGGGGACTCGCAGGTGGGCACCGACGCATTCCTGCGCACGCTCGGCTGGCATCGCATCGCCGAGCAGGAGGTCGAGCGGCTGCCCGCCGATGCCCGGTCGTACTACGAGGCCTACGCCGCCGGCGTGAACGCCTATCTCTCCGAGCGTTCGGGCGGCGGGCTCGCCCTCGAATACGCGGTGCTCGGCCTGCAGAACCCGGACTACTCGCCCGAGCCGTGGACGGCCGCGGACTCCGCCGCCTGGCTGAAGGCGATGGCGTGGGATCTGCGCACGAACATCGAGGACGAGACGACCCGCGCGCTGCTGTCGCGCGCCCTCGGATCCGAACGCATGAACGATCTCTACCCGGGCTACCCGTTCGACGAGCACCCGGTGATCCTCGCCGAGGACCCTTCGGGATCGCGCGTCGCCGACCTGCAGGGAGCCGCGGCCGCCGAGCGGGCGCCCGCGGCGCGGCCTCGCACGGCCCCCGGACCGTCCGCGGAGACGGGTGGGACCGCGGAGACGGCCGCGACCGCGGAAACGGGCGGGACCGCGGAGACGGGCGGGACCGCGGAATCGGCAGGGGCGGCCCTCGGCCCGCTCGCGGACACCGTCGAGCGCGTCGACGCGCTGGTGTCGGCCCAGGCGGAGGGCGTCGGCTCCAACGGGTGGGTCGTGTCCGGGGCCCACACCTCCACCGGAGCGCCCCTGCTCGCGAACGACCCGCACCTCGGCGCCGCGATGCCGTCGGTGTGGACCCAGATGCAGCTCAGGTGCGCCGAGGTGACTCCCGAGTGCCCCTTCGACGTCGCGGGATTCAGCTTCTCGGGGCTCCCCGGGATCGTCATCGGCCACAATCAGCGCGTCGCATGGGGGTTCACGAATCTCACGACCGACGTCGCCGATCTCTACATCGAGCGCGTCGAGGACGACGGATACTGGCAGGACGGCGAGAAGCTGCCGTTCGAGACGCGCACCGAAACCATCTCGGTCGCCGGCGGAGACGATGTCGAGATCGAGGTCCGCAGTACCCGGCACGGCCCGATCGTCTCCGATCTCACGGACGACTTCGCGGCGATCGCCGACGACCCGCGGGTCGGAGTCGGAACCGGTGCGGAGGAGACGGCCGCGCGCGCCGACGGCATCGCCGGCCTCCCTCCGGGAGAGAACGCCGTCAGCCTGCGCTGGACGGCGCTGGAGGCGGGCACGACGCCCGAGGCGATCTTCACCCTGAACCGTGCGGAGGACTTCTCGGATTTCCGGCGCGCGGCCGAGCAGTTCGACGTGCCCGCGCAGAATCTGATGTATGCGGACGTCGACGGGAACATCGGCTATCAGGCGCCGGGCAGGCTCCCGATCCGGGGGGCCGGGGACGGCTGGCTCCCGCAGCCCGGCTGGGACAGCTCCTACGATTGGCAGGGGTATGTCCCGTTCGACGAGCAGCCGATGAGCTACAACCCCGACTCCGGGTACATCGTCACCGCCAACAACGCGATCGTGGACGACGGCTACCCCTACTTCCTCAGCAGGGACTGGGACACGGGCTACCGCGCGGCCCGCATCGTCGAACTGCTCGAGGCCCGGATCGCGGCGGGACCGGTCACGACCGCCGACCTCGCCGAGATCCAGATGGACAACCGTTCCCCGGTCGCCGCCTCCCTGCAGCGCGCCTACGCGGACTTCGACACCGGAGACGAGCAGGTGCAGCGGGCCCTGGGTCTGCTGCGCGAGTGGGACGGCCAGAACGACGCCGATTCCGGGGCGGCAGCTTACGCCAACGTGCTCTGGGACGAAGTGTCGCGGCAGCTCCTCGGGAGCGCGGGCACGGCTGTTCCGCGCGACGACCAGTCCCGGCTGGCCCTCGTGTTCGACCGCCTGCTCGACGATCCCGAATCGCCCTGGTGGTCGCGAGACGCCGACGGCGCACCCGCGTCGCAGCAGGAGCTGCTCGGGATCGCCGCCGAGGACGCGCTGCGGACGATCACCCGCGCGCAGGGCAGCGATCCGAACGGCTGGAACTGGGGCGAGCTGCACGCCATCACGCTCACGAGCGGCACCTTCGGCGAGAGCGGGATCGCGCCGGTCGAGTCGCTCTTCAATCGCGGCCCCTATCCCGTCGGAGGCGGGTCCGGCGTCGTGAACGCGACCGGCTGGGAGCTCGGCGATGGCTTCGCCACGACGAGCGTGCCGTCGATGCGCATGGTCGTCGACGTCGCCGATTGGGATGCGTCGACCTGGCATCACCTCACCGGTGCCAGCGGGCACGCCTTCCACCCCAACTACACCGATCAGACGCGCGACTGGGCTGCGGGCGCGCAGGCGCCCTGGTCGTACTCCCCCGCCGCCGTCCGCGCTTCGACGGCGGACGAGCTCGTCCTGCGACCGCGATGAGCCGAGCGGCGCGTGCGGCCGCTGCGCCCCTGGCGAACGCGGAGCGTTCGCCAGGACCCGCGCCGCTCCGGCACCGTAGACTCGGAGCAGTTCCAGTTCACGGCGGCCCGGGAGGAACCCCGATCGCCGCAGCACTCGAGGAGGCCTCTATGGAAGTTCGCATCGGCATCAAGCACACCCCCCGCGAGCTCTCGTTCGACACCGACGCGAGCGCGGAGGAGATCCGCGGCCTCGTCGAACAGGCCGCCGGATCGGACGCGGCGTTCGTCACGCTCACGGACACGAAGGGCCGGCAGTACCTCGTCGATGTGGCATCGGTCTCGTACCTCGAGCTCGGCGGCGAGGGCGGCCGCAAGGTCGGTTTCATCAGCTGAGCCGCTCCGGATCCGGCACGGGGTCCGTGACGACGCAGACCTCGCGCACCATCGGTGCGCGAGGTCTGCGTCGTTCGGCGCCCGCCCATCGCGGAGCGCCGCGATCAATCGTCCCGCAGCTCCGAGACGACCGCGTCGAGCAGCCCGTCGGCGGCCTGGCGCTTGCTCCCCGACACCGTGCCCACGAGCATGCCGGACGACTCGATGATGTGCAGCGTGTTCTCGTGCGACTCGAAGCCCTCGGACCAGCCGACCGAGTTGACGGCGAGCAGGTCGACGCCCTTCCGCGCGAGCTTGCGCCTGCCCCGCTCGAGCAGCTCGTCCTCGCTCTCCGCCGTCTCCGCGGCGAATCCCACGAGCACCTGACCCTCGCGGCGCTCCCGCACGAGCGCCGCGAGGATGTCGGGGTTCTCCACCAGCGTCAGCGTCGGCGCCTGGCCCGGCGAATCCTCTTTGCGGATCTTGTGATCGGACACCTCGGAGACCCGGTAGTCGGACACCGCGGCGGCCATGATGACGACGTCGGCGCCGGGCGAGCCGGCGTGAGCGGCCGCCTCGAGTTCCGCTGCCGATCCGACGGGCACGACGCGCACCGATGAATTGCCCTCGACCGCCTCGAGCACCGCCTCGTCGATGTTCGCCGCGAGGAGCACGACCTTCGCGCCGCGGGCCGCCGCTGCGGCGGCGACGGCGACGCCCTGCCTGCCGCTCGAGCGATTGCCGATGTAGCGCACCGGATCGATCGGCTCGCGCGTGCCGCCCGCGCTCACGAGGATCCGCCGGCCGGCGAGATCCCCCACGACCTCGGCGGGTTCCGGGACGGCGATCGGCTCGTCGCCGCCCGTGGCGCGCTCGGTCGCTGCGGCTGCGTCACGGGGCACGTCCCCGAACGCGACCGCTTTCCGAGCTTCGTCCTCGGCTGCATCGTCCTCGGCTGCATCGTCCTCGGCTGCATCGTTCTCGGCGGCGTCGAGCCGGCCCGCGTTCCCAGCGGCGTCGAGCATCTCGCGCACCCGCTCCGCGATGGCGTCGGGCTCGCTCATCCGGCCCGGGCCGCTGTCGGCACCCGTGAGGCGACCGCTCTCGGGACCGATGACGACGACCCCCCGCGAGCGCAGGATCGCGACGTTGTCCTGGGTCGCCGGGTGCTGCCACATCTCGGTGTGCATCGCGGGCGCGACGAGCACTGGGGCGCGCGTGGCGAGCAGCGTCGTGCCGAGCAGATCGTCGGCGATGCCGGCGGTCATGCGCGCGATCGTGTTCGCCGTCGCCGGTGCGACGACCACGAGATCGGCACGCTGGCCGAGCGCGACGTGCCGCACCTCGGGCACGTCCTCGTGCACCGACGTGGTCACTGGGTTGCGGCTCAGCGCCTCCCAGGTCGGCCTGCCGACGAATCGCAGCGCGTCCTCGGTCGGCACGACGTGGACGTCATGCCCCTCCTCGACGAGCAGGCGCACGAGCGCGGCGGCCTTGTATGCGGCGATCCCGCCGGTCACTCCGAGTACGATGTTCACCCGTCCATCCTCGCACCATCCGCATTCGCGGTGGCGCACGATGGCGCGAACGGGTCAGCGCCGTTCGAGCAGCAGCATGACCTCCATGTGGGTCGTGTGGGGGAACATGTCGAAGACCCGCGCCTCTCGCACCTCGTACGACGGCATCGCCTCGAGGTCGCGCGCCAGGCTCTCGGGGTTGCAGCTCGAGTAGATCAGCTGCCGCACGGAGGCTTCTTCGAGCCAGCCGGCGAGCTCCGGCCCGATGCCGCGCCGCGGCGGATTCACGATCACGGCCTCGGGCGCGTCGTCGCGTGCAGCGGAGAGCGCGAAGGACGTCGCGTCCTGCGCGATGAATCTCGCGTCGAGACCGGCCTCGCGGGCGCTCCGCTCCGCGGAACGTACGGCCGACTCACTGATCTCGACGCCGAGCACGTCCCGAGCCGCGGTCCGCCCCTCGGACGTGCTCGTCGACGCGCAGTGCAGCGCGAAGCCGCCGACGCCGCAGTACAGGTCCCAGATGGACGACGGCTCGCAGCGGTCCATCCACTCCGCGGCCTGCGCGTAGAGCGCCGCAGCGACTTCGGAGTTCGTCTGGAAGAAGCTCCGCGGCAGCAGGTGCAGCGCGACCGAGGTGCCGGACCGCGTCGCACCGTCGGAATCCGAACCCGAACCCGAACCCGGGCCGGAACGGGTCGGGCGCGCCGGATCCGCAGGAAGCCTCCCGGTTCCCCCGCCCAGCTCGATCGTGAGCGAGGAGCCGAACAGCATCTCCTCGCGCTCCCCCTCGAGCACCGCCTTGTGCTCCGGCAGCAGGTTCACCGAGATCGCCACGGCCTCGGGAATCGCCGATCGCAGCGCATCGAGTCGCGACCGCAGCACGTCGAGCGTGCGCTGCGTGCGACCGACGAACCGCAGCATCAGGTCCCCCGACGGCGCGGCGGTCACGTGCACGAACTTCACCTCGCCGCGTCTGCGGGGCACGGAGTAGGGCGGCAGACCGGTCGACTCGAGGAACGCGGCGAGCCTCGGGATCGCCGACCGGATCGGGGCGGACTGGATCAGGCAGTCGCGCAGATCCACGCCCTCGCCATCGGGGCCGAGAATGCCGAGCGATACCGCGCCTGGCGCTCCGCCGACGACGAGCTTCGCCTTGTTGCGGAAGCCGCTGACGCCGCCGCGCACGCTCGGCAGCCACGCGCCGTCGGGCACCGACGGCAGCAGCTCCCGGCACCGGCGCTCCTTGGCGAGCAGCTGATCGTCGTAGGGCGTCTCGATCAGCGCGCACGACCGGCAGCGCCCCGCCAGGAAGTAGTCGCAGCGGGGCACGGTCTCGCCTGCGACGGTCGGAACTCCGGCCACGGTTCGGCTCACCACGGGTGCCGGGTGCTCAGGCCGTGAGCCCGAGGCCGTCCATGCGGCGGATGTGATCGGCGATCAGCTCCGTGAACACCGGCTCGACCTCGCTCGCCACGAACTCCCGCCGCTCGCTGAGCAGGAGCACGTCGCGCGAGACGAGCAGCGTGTCGCCCACCAGGCGGCGGCCCCAGAGCGCGAGCCAGCTCGAGAGCCCGGGATCCGCGGCCAGCGCCTGCTCGAGCAGCTCGCGGAGCTCGTCGCGCGCGGTATCGCCCTGCAGGATCGAGATGGCCTCCGAGCGGTACCCGTCCTTCAGCCCCTTGGCGAGGCTCGCGAAGAAGTCGTCGAAGAGCCCGCCGACGAGGTAGATCGAGAGCACGTGCTGGTGCCAGTCGGGCGTCTCGATCCGCGCAACGTACGCGTCGATGACCTTCGCGAACGGCGCCATCACGACGTGCGGCTCGTGGCCGCGGCGGCGGATCTCGGCCGTCAGGCGCTGATGCTTGGACAGCGTCTGCCCGGCGACCCGCGCGAGCACATCCTTCGATTCGAGCGTCGAGGCTCCGGTCACCGCGCGTGTCGCGGCCTCGTACAGCTCGAGCTGCAGGTAGGCGGTGAGCCCCAGGAAGTGGAGGATGCCCGGAGCGAACTCGGCGAGCTCGACCCGCTCGGCGTCGGCGGTCTCGCCGCGGCCGCGCAACTTGCGCGCCGGGGCGCTCTTCTTGCGCAGGCCACGGATCCACTCGAACACCCTGTCAGCTTACCGTCGGATCGCGCAGGGCTTGGAATAGACTGGCCGTCGTACGTATTCACCGCCGACGCCATCGGAGCGCCGGCCGCTGCGCCTTCGCGAGTGTGCGCAGCACTGCACAGCGTTAGGACGCACCGTGACGACATTCCTCGAACTCGGCGTCGACCAGGACATGGTCGACGCGCTCTCGGAGCAGGGCATCGCCGACGCCTTCCCCATCCAGGAGCAGACGATCCCGCTCGCCCTCACGGGGCAGGACATCATCGGGCAGGCGAAGACCGGTACGGGCAAGACCCTCGGATTCGGGCTGCCGCTGCTGCAGCGGGTCGGCGAGAACCCCGAGCCCGGCGTCCAGGCGCTCGTCGTCGTGCCGACGCGCGAACTCGCGGTGCAGGTGTTCGAGGACCTCGAGCTCGCCTCGAAGCATCGCGCGGCGACCGTCGTGCCGATCTACGGCGGCAAGGCGTACGAGGGCCAGATCGACCAGCTGAAGGCGGGCGCGCAGATCGTCGTCGGAACGCCCGGGCGCCTGCTCGATCTGGCGAACCAGCGACTCCTCGACCTGGGCGGCGTCCGCGAGATGGTGCTCGACGAGGCCGACAAGATGCTCGACCTCGGGTTCCTCGCCGACATCGAGAAGCTCTTCTCGCTCACTCCCGCGAAGCGCCACACGATGCTCTTCTCGGCCACCATGCCAGGCACGATCGTGACGCTCGCGCGCCGCTTCATGTCCAACCCGATCCACATCCGTGCGACCGACCCCGACGAGGGCGCCGCGCAGGCGAACATCGAGCACATCATCTACCGCGCGCACTCGCTCGACAAGGACGAGGTCATCGGCCGCATCCTGCAGGCCGAGGGCCGGGGCAAGACCGTCATCTTCATGCGCACGAAGCGCGCCGCTGCGAAGCTCCAGGAGGAGCTGAACGACCGCGGGTTCGACGCTGCCGCGGTGCACGGCGATCTGAACCAGGATCAGCGCGAGCGGGCGATGGCCTCGTTCAAGGCGGGCAAGAAGGACATCCTCATCGCGACCGACGTCGCGGCCCGCGGCATCGACGTCGACGACGTGACGCACGTCATCAATCACACGGTCCCCGACGAGGAGAAGACGTACCTGCACCGCGTCGGCCGTACCGGACGCGCCGGACGCACGGGAATCGCCGTCACCTTCGTCGACTGGGACGACCTGCACAAGTGGGCCCTCATCAACAAGGCGCTCGACTTCGGCGTGCCGGAGCCCGTCGAGACGTACTCGTCGTCGCCGCACCTGTTCGCCGACCTGAACATCCCCGAGGGGTCGAAGGGGCGCCTCAAGGCCACGCCCGTCAAGGAGCGCACCGCATCGCGCCCGGCGCGCGACGGCGGATCGCGTTCGGGCGAGAACTCCGAGGGCGGTGACGGCCCGCGCTCCCGGACGCGCCGGCGCACCCGCAGCGCCAACCCGCGCGGCAGCGGCCGCCACGAGGCCCACGGGCACGAGCAGCACGGCCACGACCTCGACGGCGGCAGCGAGCCGGGCGCGTCGCTCGACGTCGCAGCAGAGGGTGACGCTGCCCCTCGCCGCCGCCGGCGCCGCCGGCGAGGCGGATCCGGCCGTTCGGCCGACGGCGCATCGCAGGCGTCGCAGAGCGCGGGGGAAGAGCCCGCGGCAGGCTCCGCCGAGTAGCGCCGCGGGAGGCGGGGCCGGCGATCGCGCCCGCTCCGCCTCCCGCTAGCGCGGCGTGACGACGAGCTCTCGCAATCGCGCCACGACCTCGGGCGAGGTGCGCTGCTCCCCCAGACGGTTCGGCTTCCCTGCACCGTGGTAGTCGCTGGCACCGGTCGTCTCGAGGCCGAGGTCGCCGACCGCGAGCTCGAGCTCCGGCATCCAGTCGAGACGGTTCTCGGGGTGCGCGAGCTCGACGCCCCAGAGGCCGGCAGCGGCGAGCTCGGCGAGCTCCGCAGCCTGCACGGCGGCGCGCTGGCGGAAGGCTGCCGGATGCGCGAGCACGGGCACCCCTCCGGCCGCACGCACCAGCTCGATCGCGTCGAGCGTGTCGATCGCGTAGGTGCCGATGTAGTAGGGCGAGCCCGGGTGCAGCACCTGCTCGAACGCCGTCGACCGATCGGCGAAGTAGCCTGCCGCGACCAGTGCGTCCGCGATATGGGGGCGCCCGACCGTGCGCGCGTCGCCGTCCTGCACGACGTCCTCCCAGGTGATCGCGTAGTCCGCGGCCACGCGGCGCACCATCTCCCGCGCCCGCTCCAGGCGCGAGTCGCGCACGCGCGCGAGCGCCGCGAGCAGTTCGCCGGAGTGCGGGTCGATCCCGTAGCCGAGCAGATGCCGGGACTCCCACTCGTGCTTCGTGGTGATCTCGATACCGGGCAGGAAGTCGAGTCCGACGGCCCGAGAGGCCTCGCGCGCCTCGTCCCAGCCGCTGACGGTGTCGTGGTCCGTCAGCGCGAACCCCTCGAGGCCGAGGGCGGCGGCCTCGGCGGCCAGCTCGGCGGGCCGTGTCGTGCCGTCGGAGTGCACCGAGTGCGTGTGGAAGTCGTAGCCCCCCGGGGCCGTCGCGCGCGCCATCCCCCCATGATATTCGCCGGGCGGGGTGAGAGGATGGAGGCATGACCGAGAACGTGCAGACCACCCACGAGGTGGAGATCGACAACAGCAACCGCAGCACCACCCCGAGCTCGGACGCGTTCGTCGACTACATCTCCTCGCAGTGGGCCGACCGGCCCGAGCTCCTCCCCGACGCCTGGCCCGTCGCCCCCTTCGCCTCCCGCCGCCGCGCCGCCCTCGGCGCGCAGTTCCCGGGCGAGCGCCTCGTCGTGCATGCGGGGGCGATGAAGCAGCGATCCAACGACACCTTCTACCAGTACCGGGCCCACAGCGCGTTCGCCCACCTCACCGGATGGGGCTCCGAGAGCGAGCCCGGCGCAGTCCTGGTGCTCGATCCCGTGGACTCGGGGGAACAGACCCACGAGGCGACGCTCTACTTCCGCGAGCGGGCGGGGCGCGACAGCGACGAGTTCTTCGCGAACCCCGAGATCGGCGAGTTCTGGATCGGGGCGCGGCCCTCGCTGGCGCAGGTCGCCGCTGCGCTCGGGATCCGCACGGCGCCGCTCGCGTCCTTCGTCTCCGGCGACGACGATCGCACGCTGGCCGACGCCGAATTCGAGCGCGCGACCTCCGAACTGCGACTCGTGAAGGACGCATTCGAGCTCGCCGAGATGCAGGCGGCCGTCGACGCCACCGCAACGGGCTTCGCCGAGGTGCTCGCGGCGCTCCCGAGCGCGAGCGCGCACCCCCGGGGCGAGCGCATCGTCGAGGGCGTCTTCAACCAGCGCGCGCGCCTCGACGGCAACACCGTGGGGTACGAGACCATCGCAGCCTCGGGGCCGCACGCGTGCACGCTGCACTGGATCCGCAACGACGGCGCGGTGCTCGACGGCGACCTGCTGCTCCTCGACGCCGGCATCGAGCTCGACAGCCTGTACACCGCCGACATCACGCGCACCGTGCCCGTCTCGGGGTCCTTCACCGAGGTGCAGCGGCGGGTCTACGAGACCGTCCTCGAAGCGGCCGATGCCGCGCGGGCGATCGTGCGGCCGGGCATCAGGTTCCACGAGGTGCACGCCGCGGCGATGGCCGTGATCGAGCGCCGCACCCGCGAGTGGGGGCTGCTGCCCGAGGACGACGGCACGGCGTACTACCGCCGCTACATGGTGCACGGCACGAGCCACCACCTCGGCATGGACGTGCACGACTGCGCGCAGGCCAGGCGCGACATGTACATGGACGGCGTGCTCGAGCCCGGCATGGTGTTCACGATCGAGCCGGGGCTCTACTTCCAGCCCGATGACCTGACCGTTCCCGAGGAGCTGCGCGGCATCGGCGTGCGCATCGAGGACGACATCGTCGTGACCGAGAACGGCTGCACGAACCTCTCCGCAGGCATCCCGCGCACGGCCGACGAGGTCGAGGCCTGGGTGCAGGGGGCGCGCGGCCGATGATGCTGCTGCCGAGCCCGGCGACACGGCGGGCCCCGGGATCCTGATGCCCTCCCCGCCCGTCCGCCCCGACGCGCGACCCGCCGTCTCGCGCTGGTCCCGATTCCTCGGGATCGGCGCCGCGGCGACCGTCGCCGCGTTCGTCGGCAGCGCAGCGCTCGCCCCGTACTCCATCGCCACCGCGGTCTCGGAGAGCAGCGTCGAAGCGCAGCTCGCACGGCACGGCGGCCAGGAGCTCGAGACGTCGCCGGCAGCGGGGAGCCCCCTCGACACGACGATCGAGGCCGAAGCGCCCGCAGCGGGCGGGGCGGACGGGCCGGGCGATGGGAAACGCGGCTCGGGCAGCGCACCCGGCGTGAGCGGCGCGGCCGAGTACACGCTCGAGGAGTTCATGTTCACGGGCGCGGTGCACTGGGGCGGCCACAAGTTCACCTTCTACAGCCAGCAGGTGCTCCCGGGGCCCGGACTCGAGATCCCGGGGCGCCACGTGAACGACGACGGATACGTGAGCGACTCGGACGGATTCATCGTGCTCGCCGGGGACGCGCCGAAGGGCACGGTCTTCGAGACCCCGTTCGGCTATCGCGGCAAGATCTACGACCGCGGCACCTTCGGCACCCACCTCGACGTCTACATCCGCTGAGGGGCCGGCGGCCCGGCGTCGAATCATCTGGGATCGGCGAACCGTATGCCGCTCGCGCCCCGGAACGCCATACGGTTCGCCGATCCCAGTCGGCTCGCCGGACGGTCGACCCGCAGGAGGCGGCCGGGATCGGGGCTCGGGTCAGTCCTCGAATCCGTCGACGTAGACCCAGCGCCCACTCGCGTCGCGCGCGAAGCGGCTGCGCTCGCGCAGCTCGATGCGGCCCTCCTGCCCCCGGGCGATGGCGGTGAACGCGACGACGCCGGTCGCGTCGTCCGGGCCTCCGGCGCTCGTGTCCCTGATGAGCAGTCGGCGCCATTCGATTCCGTCGTCCGACGTGTCGAGGCCGGGCGGACGCGTCTCCTCGGCCCACGTCGTCACGAGGTACGCGTCCATCCCGAGCGCGAACGCGCTGAAGCGCGAACGCATGAGCCGTTCTGCGGTCGGCGCGGGCGCTCCCGCGTGAAACGGTCCGCAGCACGAGCCGTACGCGCCGCCGCCGCACGGGCAGGGCGCATCGGCGCCGATCCGCACGTCGGAGGACGCGCTCACGCGAGCTCGCCGCGCAGCACCGCCTGCAGCGTGTCGAGCCTGACCCCGCCGAGCGCGAGCGCATCGCGGTGGAAGCCCCTGATGTCGAACTCGCGCCCCTCCGCCGCGGCGCGCGCGGCCGACTCGTCGCGCAGGTCCTCCCAGATGCGCTGTCCCACCTTGTAGGCGGGCGCCTGGCCGGCCCAGCCCAGGTAGCGCAGCACCTCGAACCGCACGAACGGATCGTTCATGTTGACGTTCTCGCGCAGGAACCCGAACGCGTAGTCTCCGTCCCAGACACCCGTCCCGTCCGGGCGCGGCTTGCCCAGGTGCACGCCGATGTCGAGCACCACGCGGGCCGCGCGCATGCGCTGCCCGTCGAGCATGCCGAGCCGGTCGGCGGGGTCGTCGAGGTATCCGAGCTGCTCCATGAGCCGCTCGGCGTAGAGCGCCCACCCCTCGGCGTGCCCCGAGGTACCGGCGAGCTGCCTGCGCCACTCGTTGAGGGTGCCGCGGTTGACGACGGCCTGGCCGATCTGGAGGTGATGGCCCGGAACTCCCTCGTGATAGACGGTCGTGAGTTCGCGCCAGGTGTCGAACTCGGTGACGCCCTCCGGCACCGACCACCACATGCGTCCGGGGCGCGTGAAGTCGTCGCTCGGCCCCGTGTAGTAGATCCCGCCCTCCTGCGTGGGGGCGATGCGGCACTCCAGGGCGCGGATCTGCTCGGGGATGTCGAACTGCGTCTCGGCGAGCTCGGCGACCGCCCGATCGCTCGTCTCCTGCATCCAGCGCCGCAGCGCCTCGGTGCCGTGGAGCTTGCGCGACGGATCGCGGTCGAGCTTCGCCACGGCCTCGGCGACGAGCCCTTCCCGGGAGGACGCGCCGTCGACCGCGACCCCGAGGATCTCGGCCGCGATGCGCTCCTGCTCGTCGCGCATCCGCGCGAGCTCGTCGAGCCCCCACTCGTAGGTCTCGTCGAGATCCACGGAGGCGCCCAGGAAGGCCTCGGATGCGAGGGCGTACCGATCCCGCCCGAACGCGTCGTCGGACGCGGCGCGGGGCGCGACCTCGGTCTCGAGGAACACGGCGAGCTCCTGGTAGGCCGTCGAGGCCGCTGCCGCCGCTGCGGCGATATCGAGCGCGAGCGCGGGCGCCACCCCCTCCGCGGAGGCCGCCAGACGCCCGAAGAAGCCGGGCGCCTCGGGCGACCCCGCGGTGCGCCGCGACTGCGCGGCCACCTCCTTGACCTGCCGGATCGCGGGGGCGAGGCCGCGGTCGGCGCCTTCGGCGAGCGACGCGCAGTACCCGCGGAGCGTCTCGGGAACGGCGCGCAATCGATGCGCGATGCGCTCCCAGTCGGCGTCGGAATCCGTCGGCATCAGATCGAAGACGTCGCGCACGATCTGAGGCGGCGACTCGATGACGTTCACGTCGCGCAGCGGTTCCGCCGCGTCGTGCTGGGCGAGCGCGAGCCGGATCCCGGCGGAGAGGTCGGCCCGGGTCACGGCGTCGACCTCGTCCTCGGGCCGGGAGGCCACGAGTTCCGCGAGCACGCCGCGCTGCTTCGCCGCGATCGCCTCCGCGCCCTCCGGCGAGTAGTCCGGCAGCCGGTCGCTCTCGCGCCCGATGTAGGTCGCGACCGTGGGATCGAGTTCGGCGAGGGCGTCCACCCAGCCCTCCGCGATCCGGTCGATGGCGGTCTGCTGTCGCGTCGTATCCATGCTGGTAGCCTATTGCGCTCCGCGTCGACGCGCGGTGAGGACGGGCCGTATGGCGCACCGTCACCACGGCGCGCCATACGGTCCGATCCGGGATAGGATGGGGGCGAACCGGCGCGCGGTCTGCCCGCGCGCCATCCGCTCCAGGGCCGATTCGGCCCCGGCGCCGCACTGACATCCACAGGAGACACCGTGAAGATTCGCACCCGCATCGCCACCGCCATCACCGTCGTGCTCGCGTCGCTCTTCGTCGCGACCCCTGCGCTCGCGCACGGCGACGAGGATCACGGCGCGTCGATGTTCTCGTCCGCCGGCAATCCGGTCGACATCGTCGCGATCTCGATCGTCGGCGTCATCCTGCTCGCGGTCGTGCTCATCGGCTCGACCCTCATCGGAAACCTGTTCGAGAAGAAGTAGGCTCCGAGACACGACGAAGGGCCGCCGATCCCCGGGGATCGGCGGCCCTTCGTCGTATGCGCCGGGCGGCGGCCGGGCCGCAGCCCGGCGCTATTCTGCGACCACCCGGAAGCTCGAGACCTCGGCGTCGACCGCGCCGCGGACGTACCCCGTCGGCGACGCAGCGACAGCACGCAGGAAGGCAGCGGTCTCCGCGGTGATCACCTCTCCCGGCACGAGGTTGGGGATCCCCGGCGGGTACGCCGCGAGCGTGTCAGCGGTGATGCGTCCGACGGCCTCGCTCGCGGGCACGACCTCGCTCGCAGCGAAGTACGCCTCCTGGGGCAGCATGCGGAGCTCGCCCGGCGCGGGCAGCGAGGGGAACGCTGCGCCGACGCCCGCATCGCTCGCCCCGGAATCGATCGCGGCCTCGTCGGCGACGCGCATGAGCGCCGCGATGAAGCGTTCGATGTCGGGATCGCGGAGCGCACCGATCACCGCGACGACGCTCGTCGCGGTCGACATCTCGAGGTACACGTCGTGCTCGTGGATCATCCGTCCCCGGAACCAGTGCCCGCTCCGGCCCGTCGCCGAGACGTCGATCGGCACGCGCAGCAGATCCGTCGCGACGATGTCGGGGTAGGCGTCGAAGTCGTCGCTGATGATGGAGAACCGCGCGTCCGCGCGCAGCCGCTCGCGCAGTTCGACCGCTGCCTCGAGCGCGGCGCCGATGCGGTCGGTGCCGGCCACGAGGGCGCGACGGGCGGCGTCGAGCGAGGCCAGGAGGATCCCGCTCGTCGACGTGGACGAGGTCATGGAGTAGGCGCGCGCGACGAGCGATTCGAGCCGCTCGGCGAACGGGCCGTGGCCGAGGTGGAGCATCGCGGACTGCGTCAGCGATCCGGCCAGCTTGTGCGTGCTCGACACCACGAGGTCGGCCCCCTGGCGCACCGGCGACTCGGGCAGGTCGGGGTGGAACCCGAAGTGCGCGCCCCAGGCGCCGTCGACGATGAGCGCGGCATCGTGGGCGTGGGCGACACGTGCGAGGCCGGCGACGTCTGCGGTCGACCCGAAGTAGCTCGGCGAGACCGCGTACACGCTCGACACCGCGCGTCCGGCCTCGGCCTCTCGCGTCAGGGCCGCGTCGAGCGCCTCGGGGGTCAGGCCGTGCGCGATCCCGTTCCGTTCGTCGATCGACGGCAGCACGAACGACGGGACCATGCCCGACAGCAGCACGCCGTCGGTGAAGCTCGAGTGCATGCTGCGCTGGATCAGCACGCGCTCCCCCAGTCCGCGCACCGCGATGGCCGCGGTGCGATTCGCCTGGGAGGCCCCGTTGGTGAGGAACCAGGTGCGCTTGGCGCCCCAGGCCTCGGCGGCGAGCCGCTGGGCCTGCACGAGCGGCGAATCGTCGCCGAGGTCGATCCCCTCGATCATGAGCGGCACGTCCATGCGGGGCAGACGCTCGCCGAAGATCTCGGCGAGGTGCTCCGCACCGTTCGCCGGGTCGTTGCCGTGACCCGGCACCATGAACGATTCGGGGCTCGAATCCGCAAACCGCTCGACCGCTCGGACGTAGGGGGCCGACGCTTGATCCTCAGAGAAGCGCGCGGCGAACGCGGCCGCGGGAGCGGCGTCGCCCGGGGCGGCGGACACGTCGGAGAGCGGTGCGAACCCGTCGTCGGCGCGAGGGGTCGTCGCCGGGTGCGTCATCGGGGTGTTGTCGTGCAGCATCCTTTCAGCGTGGCCGGGATCGCACCCCGGCAGAACCCCTGAAAACTCTCCCGTGGACCATATACTGTATTGATCCGAGCGGCCCGGGTTCCCGGAGTCGATCCAGGACATTTGGGGGTACCGATGATCGACCTGCGTCAGCTGCAAGCGCTCAGCGCCGTCGCCGCCGAGGGGTCCGTCGCCCGGGCCGCGGCCCGCCTCGGCTGGAGTCAGCCGACCGTCGACTACCACCTCCGCAACCTCGATCGCCTCGTCGGCTCCGACCTCACGATCCGGAGCACGCGCGGCAGCCGCCTCACGACCGCGGGGATGCTCATGCTCGAGCGCGGCGAAGAGATCCTGAGCCTCGCGGATCGCGCGCTGACGGACGTGCGCGAGCTGGCGCAGCTCGGCAGGATCCGGCTGCGCTTCGGGACGTTCCCGACGGCCGCGGCACGCCTGCTGCCCGGGATCTCGATGCGTGTCGCGGAGCTCGGGATCGAGCTCGACGCCTCGCTCGAGGAGATCGCGCCGCTCATCACGGGCGTCAATCAGCACACCCTCGACGCGGCGCTCGTCTACGCGGCCGGAAGCTACGAGCTCCCCTTCCGCGCCGGCGTGCATACGACGCACCTCTTCACCGACCCGATGCTCCTGGCGCTCCCCGCCCACCACCCGGCAGCCCGATCGGAGCGGTTCGACCGGGAGTCCCTGCTCGCGCTCAGCTCTGAGAAGTGGGTCATGGGATCCACGCCGGGCGATACCCTCGACGACCTCGTGCGCGAGCTCTTCCGCGCCGAGGGCACCCAGCTCGACGTCGCGATCCGCACCGACGACTACTCGGTCGTGCTCGGCCTCATCGCTGCGGGCATGGCGGTCGGCATCGTGCCGAGCCTCGTCGGCGCCACCGCTCCCGACGGCGTCGTTCTGCGCCCCATCGACGACGCGCGGTTCACGCGCGAGCTGATCCTGGCGGCGCCGGCGGGCCCCGGAGGGCCCTCCGCCGCCGTGCGGCAGCTCGCTGAGGCGGTGCGCCGGTCGATCGCCGCGCTCGACTGACCGTCCCTCCGGTGCCCCGGGGCGGCGGCGCACCGCAGCCCCTGCGCTCAGTGCGCCGCGGGCTCCTCCTCGGGCTTCTTGATGAAGAGGGCGAGCACGATCGGCACGATCGCGATGCACCCGGCGACGAGGAACGCCGCGTGGGTGCCGGGCTCGCCCGCGTCCGCCGTCGAGAGCCCCGCGGCCTCCCCGGCGTGGAGGTACGACGAATAGATCGAGATGAGCACGGCGGTGCCCGCGGCGCCGGCGACCTGCTGCAGCGTGTTCAGCACGGCCGAACCGTGCGAGTACAGCGAGCGGTCGAGCGAGCCGAGCGAGGCGGTGAACAGCGGCGTGAACGAGGCCGCGAGACCGACGGACATCGCGATCTGCACGAACATGAGGAACAGCATCGGCGTGTGGGTGCCGACCGTCGAGTACACGAGCATGGCTCCCGAGATGAGGATCGTGCCCGGCAGCAGCAGCGTCTTCGGCCCGCGCGCGTCGTAGATGCGCCCCATGATCGGTCCGAGCAGCCCCATGAGCACCGATCCGGGAAGCAGCACGAGCCCCGCCTGGGTCGGATCGAGGCCGGCGACGTCCTGCAGGTACAGCGGCAGCAGCGTGAAGGTGCCGAACATCGACAGCGCGACGATCGCCATGATCACGACCGCGACGACGTAGTTCCGCGAGCGGAACACCCGCAGGTCGAGCAGCGCGTCCTCGACCCGCTGCAGCACGAGCTGACGCCACACGAACAGCGCGAGGAACGCCACGCCGACCGCGATGACGACGGCGGGCGGGATCCCGCCGACCGGGGCGCCGTGCGCACCGAGCTGGCTCAGGCCGAAGACGATGCCGCCGAATGCGAGCGCCGAGAGCACGATCGAGAGCACGTCGATGGGCGCCTGCCTGGTCTCGCCCAGGTTCGTCATCCATTTCGCGCCGAGGAGCATCGCGATGACGGCGATGGGGAGGATGATCCCGAAGATCCAGCGCCACCCGAGCGAGTCCAGCACGACGCCGGAGAGGGTCGGGCCGAGGGCCGGTGCGAGGCTGATCACCAGTCCGACGCGGCCCATCATGCGGCCGCGCGAATGCGCGGGGACGACGTTCATCATCGTCGTCATGAGCAGCGGCATCATCACGCCGGTGCCCGCCGCCTGCACGACGCGGCCGACGAGCAGCATCACGAACCCCGGCGCGACGAGGCAGATCGCGGTGCCGAGCACGAAGGAGCCGATCGCGGCGAGGAACACCTGCCGCGTCGTGAACCGCTGCAGCAGGAAGCCGGTGGTCGGGATCACGACGGCCATGGCGAGCATGAAGGCGCTCGTGAGCCACTGACCGAGCTCCGGCGGGATCCCGAGCGACTTGTTGAGCTCGGGGATCGCGATCGCCATCGTCGTCTCGTTGAGGATCGCCACGAAGGCGGCGATGAGCAGCAGCCAGATCACCCGCATGCCTGCGGGATCGATGGCGGCGGGGGTCCGGGGCACGGGGATGGAGTCGGTGTGATTGTCGGGGGTCGCAGACATAAGGGATCCACCTTACCGAGAATCGCGCCAGCGCGCATCCCCGACCCGCCGGTGTGCGCTGTGCGCGGACGGGTCGGACGATTGCGTCGCGCCGCTCAGGCGGAGAAGGGGTCGCTCAGCCGCGCGAGGAACTCCCGCGTCTCCTCGCGCTCGGGCCGCTCGAAGATCTGCTCGGGCGGGCCCGACTCCACGATCACGCCGTCCTTGAGGTAGACCACCCGGTCCGCCACCCGCCGGGCGAACGACATCTCGTGGGTGGCCATCACGATCGTCGAACCCGTCGCCTTGAGCTCGCGCACCAGGTCGAGCACCTCCCCGACCAGCTGCGGGTCGAGCGCGCTCGTGATCTCGTCGAGCAGCAGCAGCTCCGGATCCGTCGCGACGGCGCGCGCGATCGCGACGCGCTGCTGCTGGCCGCCCGAGAGCCGGTCCGGGTACTCCCGGGCCTTGTCGGCGAGGCCGATGCGGGTGAGCAGCTCCATCCCGCGCCGCTCGGCCTCGGCCCGGGGCGTGCCGAACACCCGCCGCGCCGCGAGCGTGACGTTGTCGATCACGCTCATGTGCGGGAACAGGTTGTAGTGCTGGAAGACGACCCCGATGCGCGCGCGCACGCGGTCCGCGTCGGCCCGAGGATCGGTGATGTCCTCGATCGCGCCGTCGGATCCGGTGAGCAGGATCTGCCCGTCGTCGACCTGCTCGAGCAGGTTGATCGTCTTGAGCAGCGTCGACTTGCCCGACCCCGAGGCTCCGATGAGCACGACGACCTCGTGACGCCGGACGGCGAGGTCGATGCCGCGGAGCACGGGATGGTCGCCGAAGCGCTTGTGCACGTCGCGTACCTCGAGCACGGGTGCCGCGGTCTGCTGGCCGGTCGTGGTCATACGACCCCTCCGATCTGCTCGCGCCGTTGCGCGCGCGCCGTCAGCCAGTCGGTGAGCCGGATGAACGGCCACGACAGCAGCACGAAGAGCAGGCCGGCGAGCACGTAGGGCGTGAAGTTGTAGGCCGAAGCGACCTCGATCTGCGCGGCGCGCACGGCGTCGACCGCCCCGAGCACCGAGATCAGCCCGACGTCCTTCTGCATCGACACGAAGTCGTTCATGAGCGCCGGGGTCACCTTGCGCACGGCCTGGGGCAGCACGACGATGCGCAGGGTCTTGCCGTGGCTCAGCCCGAGCGACCGTGCGGCGAGGCGCTGCGACGGATGCACGGCGTCGATGCCGGCGCGCAGCACCTCGGCGACGTACGCCGAATAGCAGAGGATGAGCGCGATCGTGCCCCAGAACTGCCCCGGCATCTTGCCGACGAGGTTGAGGCCGGGGATGCCGAAGCCCACGAGGTAGAGCACGAGCAGCACCGGGATGCCGCGGAACAGGTCGGTGTAGCCCGCCGCGAGCAGCCGGATCGGCGTGAACACCGGCCCCTTGAGCGTGCGGGCGACCGCGAGGAGCGTGCCCAGGATCGCGACGCCGACGGCGGCGATCACGAGCACCTGGATGTTGAGCCAGAGCCCCTCGATGACGCGCGGGAACGCGTCGACCGCGACGCCGAGGTCGAAGAACGTCTCGCGGACCTTGCCCCAGCCGGGGCTGTTGACGAGGAGGAGGACGATCACCGCGGCGAACACGAGCGTGCTGGCCAGGCTGACGAGGATCGAGCGCTGCTTGCGGGCGCTGCGGAACGCCCGCCGCTCGAGCTCGATCGCGGACGGGGAGAACGTCGCGGGCCCCGACGGGGCCGCGCCCGGAACGGTCGTCACTCGGGTCACTCGAGGACGGGGGCGCCCTGGTCCGCGATCCACTTCGCGGCGAGCTCGTCGAGGGTGCCGTCCTCGCGCAGCGCGTCGACTGCCTTCGACACCTCGGCCGTCAGCGCCGAGTCCTTCGGCAGCACGAAGGCGAACTCGTCGCCGCCCGCGTCCGACTCGAGCTGGCCGACGATCGTGCCCTCGCCCTCGAGCTGGGCGTCGCGCACGTAGAACGCGCCGGGCAGGTCCGTGACGAGCGCGTCGATCTGCCCGCTCGTGAGGGCGGCGACGGCGTCGTCGACGCTGTTGAAGACCTGCGGGGTCTCGCCGAGCACCTCCTCGGCGACCTGCAGCGACGTGGTGCCCGAGGCGACGCCGATCGCGGCGTCCTTCAGGTCGGCGATGCTCTTCGCATCGGCCGCCTTCGTGCCTGGCGCCGCCACGACGGCCTGCGTCGTGACGTAGTAGGGCGACGAGAAGTCCACGGCCTTCTTGCGCTGCTCGTCGACCGAGAACTGCTGCACGTTGAGGTCCCAGTCCTTGGGGCCGGGGGCGATCGCCGCCTCGAAGCCCGAGCGGGTCCACACGACATCGCTCTTCGCGTAGCCCATCTCCTCGGCGACGGCGTAGACGACCGCAGCTTCGAAGCCCTCCCCGCTCTCGGGGTCGTCGTTCAGCACCCACGGCGCGTATGCGGGCTCGCCGGTCGCGACCGTAAGCTTGCCCTCGGTCACCGCCCCGACCCCGTCCGAGGCCGCGCCGGCGTCGGAGCCGCCGCTCGAGCAGGAGGTCAGGAGGAGGATCGCTGCGGCGCCGGCGGCTGCGGCGGCGACGAGGCGGGAAGTGCGTGACATGGGTGCTCCTTGCAGGACGTGCGGTGCGCGCGGCGGGTGCCGAGCGGGCCGAGGTTCATTGTACGAGACCCGCGGGGCGCGGATCGAATGCGCCGTCACACCCGGTCACAGTGCCGGGCCCGGCGCGCGCGACGCCGCCGAGCGGGGCGGCGTCAGGCGCGGAACTTCTCCACGCCGCCGACGACGGTGCGCCTCGCGAGCCCCGCCCCCGCCTCCACGAGCTCCGCGAGCGCTGCGTCGGGGTTGCGCACGGGCACGTCGAAGTACGCGAGATCGGCCATCGCGCCGACGCCGAGCTGCCCGATCCGTTGCTTGCCCACGTTCAGACCGAGCGCGGCCGCTCCGCCGAGCGTCGCCGCGCCGAACAGGCGCTGGTGCAGGTCGTCACCCCGGTAGCCCTGCTTCCGCGCCACCCGGTAGAGCGCGCCGACGTCGGCGAGCAGATCGAGCGACGGCGACGACGAGAGCGAGTCAGTGCCCACGGCGATCGGGTTGCCCTCCCGCAGGTACGCCGCGACCGGGGGCATGTCGAGTCCGATGACCTCGTTCGATCGCGGGCAGAGCGCCACGCTCGTGCCGCGGGCGCGCAGCAGTGCACGATCCTCGGCGCTCACGTAGACGCCGTGCGCGATGTGGCAGTCGGGCCCGAGCACCCCGAGGTGGTCGACGAACTGCGTCGACGAGACCCCGATGCCGTGCGACCTCAGGGCCCGGAAACTATCGGCGCCGAGCTCGGGCCAGGCGCCGTGGCCCGTGGATCCGGCGCCCGCGAAGCCGTCGATCCCGTCGAACTCGCGTTCCATGTGCGCCTCGGCGAGATGGATGTGGAGGCGCAGCCCCTCCTCGCGCACGATGTCGGGGAGCTCGAGCAGCGGCTGCACATCGAGCGAGTAGGGCGCGTGGGGCGAAACCCCGGCGCCCGGCGGGGTCGGGATCGCGCGGATCTGCTCGCGGACGCCGTGCTTCGCAGCGGCGTCCCAGCCGTCGTTGCTGGCGCCGTAGACCTCCCAGTAGGCGATGCCGTGCATCCCCGCGTCGTGCAGCGCGCCGAGCGCCTCGCGGTCCGTCACGACGTCCGCCGCAGCCGTCACGCCCGCGGCGAGGCTCATGCCCGCGCCCTCCGCCGCCGCCGCCCGCCAGTCGTGCCCGCCGCGTCCGTAGACCCGGTCGAACGCATCGCCCCAGTCGTCGAAGCCGGTGTAGTCCCGCGCCGCGACCTCGGCCATACGGGTGTACTGCAGGTGCGTGTGGGCATTGACGAGCCCCGGCGTGAGCACCCCGTCCCAGCGCTCCTCCGTGAACGCCGCTCCCCGGTCGCGGAGCGTGTCGAGCACCCAGCGTCGGTCGCCGACATGCAGGATCCGGTCCCCGCGCACCGCGACGGCCCCGTCGACGACGCGGGGGCTGGTCACGGGGAAGACGAGGGCCGCGCTGTGGACGACGATCGGGTCTGCGGAAGTCACCCGCACGATTCTAGGGCGTTTCGGTGCCGTCGGCGTGCGCGCGGTAGCGGTGCACCGTCCACGGCTGCGCCGCTCCCCCGGCCCTGGCGGGAGCCGCCCCCTCCGCGGCCCGGCCGCCGCGAGCGCCGAGCGCCGCGTCGGCGACCGCGCGCTCCGCCGTGGAACCGAGCGGATGCACGCCCGGTGCGGGGGCGCGCTCGAGCAGACCGACCAGCGCCGCGAGCTGGGTGGCGAATGAGAGATCCATCACCTCGATCGGGTTCCCCTCCGCCGCGGTGTAGTTGACTCCGCCGCCGCGCGCGAGCACGAGCGGTCCCGCGTCTCGGCCCGGGGCGATCCACTCGTCGACCCCGTCGGCGATCCGGCGCTCGGTCCAACCCTGCGCGCGGAGGGCGTCGAGCGCGAGCTCGTCGTCGATCCCCCCGGCGACGGCGACCGCTGCGCCGTCGGGCACCGCGGCCAGATCCATCGCATCGAGCGTGTGCCAGACGCCCGTCGCGCTCACCACGACGTCGGAGTCGGGCAGCGCATCCGCCGCGGTGCGCGCCTCGAAGCCGTCGTGGAGCGCGGCGAGCGCCAGTACGGGGTCGCGCTCGACGACCGCGACGCGCGCGCCGAGGGCCGCTGCGAAACGCGCGGTGCCGACCCCGACTGGGCCGTAGCCCACGATCGTCCACCGGGTGCCGGCTACGCCGGGATAGCCCGCTGAGGCGGCGGCATCCACGCCACCGGTGGATCCCGCGCGGTCGCCGCGGGATCCACCGCGCCGCGGGGACCAGCCCGCCGCGTCGAGCAGGTCGGCGATCGCGAAGACGCACGACTGTCCGGTGCCGATGAGGTTGTCGAAGCCGGTCTTCGTACGCGCGTCGTTGACGGAGACGACCGGGATCCGCAGCATGCCGTCGCGTGCCATCTCGTGGAGCGGTCGCACGCCGCTCGTCGTCTCCTCGGCGGCCGCGCGCAGTCCGCGCAGGGCCTCGCGTCGCTCGGTGTGGGCCAGTCGGATCAGGTGCGAGCCGTCGTCGATCAGGAACTCGGGGCCCCACGCCAGCACTCCGGCGGCGTGCGCGGCGTCGACCGCGGCCACGTCGACCGCGGCTGAGTCGGCCTCCGCCGCCTCGAACTCAGCGGCGCGCGTGCCGGCGCCCGGAGCGTTCGGCTCGCTCGGCGCTGAGTGCGGGTCGACGGGAGCCGTCGGGGCGAACACCGCGACCCGGCCGTCGGCGGCGAGCGCTGCGGCGACCTCCGTGTCGGTCTCGGAGGTCGCGCTGAACAGCGCGACCTCGCAGCCGGCCTCCGCGAGCGCCAGGGTGAACGCCGCGGTCTTCGGTTCGAGCACGAGGCTCACGGCGATGCGCGGCGAGCGCCCGGCGTTCGCAGCTCTGAGGCGCTCGGCGAGCGCTGAGGTGGCGGGCATGCCCCTCGCCGCCCAGGCGATCCGCGCAGGCGCGTCATCGCTCCGCGACGATCGGAGGGACCCGTCGAGCCCCACCACGACCGCGGGCAGGCCGCCTCCCGCTCCGTGCGGTGCGACGCCGGATTCGGTCGCGACGGTGCCGGCCTCCGGCCCGGCCGTGGCCGCGTCTCCCCCGTGCGCGCGATCCACGAACACGAAGTCTGCCGGCGCCGCAGCGTCGGCAGCGCACCGTACGCCCGAGCGGGCCAGCGCGCCCACCAGCACTCGGCGATCGTCTTCGGCCGTGACCTCTACCCGTGCGACGCCGCCGCTGAGCAGGCGGTTGCCGGCGCGCGCAGCCGCCCGCAGCGCGCGCTCCACGCGAAGCCTGGCGGGGCCTTCGGGCATCGCTCCTCCGTCGTGCATGGCCACCGGCCCCCTCGTCTCAGTCATCCTCAGCCTCCGTCGAGTCCGACTCGCCGGTCCGCTGCTCGGCCCATCGGGCGCAGGCGGCCGCACCGTCGTCGGGGAGCTCGAGCGCCTTCCGCGCTGCGGCCGAAGCCGCGGCGCTCTCGGCCGCACCGGCCCACTCGTACGCCGCGATCTCCTCGGCGTCGAGCTTCGCGACCCTGCGCGCCTGAGCGCGCTCGGCCTCCAGGGTCTCGACGACCGCTGCGACGGCGTCCGCCGCGTGCCCCGGCCAGATCTGGCGCTCCGATCCGAGGCGTTCGGCGGCCGCAACATCGGCTTGCGCGACGGTGCGGATCGCATCGGCGAACGGCTCGGTGTCGGCGTCGACCTCGCCGCGGGCGACGGCGAGGCGGAGGCGGTCGACCTCGACATCCGCCAGGTCCCAGGCGTCGTTCACGGGGCAGACGGCCTCGAGGTAGACGCCGCCGGCGTCGCTGATCGTCAGCTCCCGGGGCGGCTCGGGCTCCGGCGCCGAGCACGCGGCGAGCGCCGGGAGGAGGAGCACCGCGCACGCCGCAGCGCCGTACCGAGTCGTTCTGCGCATCACTCGAGGATATCGCTCCGCCCGAGGCGCTCGTCGGGGTCGCCTGGCAGCAGCCCCAGCCCGGCGGAGTATGGTGTGGCCATGTCCAGGTACCAGAACGAGGAACAGGCCGCGGCCGACGGCTTCCGATTCGCCCACGAGCCGGAGCGGAGCAGGTACGCCCTCTACGCAGCCGACGCCGGATCGGGCGCGGACGGACGGCCGGGCACCGGCGACGGATCGGGCACCGGCGCGGAGCGGCTCGTGGGCGAAGCGCACTACACGCTGCGCGGGGCTGGGTCGACGGAGGATCCCGGCATCATCGACTTCGACCACACCGTGGTCGCGCCCGCGTTGCGGGGCACGGGGCTCTCCGGGCTGCTCGCACGGCGCGCCCTCACGGGCGATGCCATCGGCGACCGGCGCGTGCTCGCGTCGTGCTGGTTCATCGAGGGCTACCTCGCGAAGCACCCCGAGCTGCTCGAGCGCGGCTAGAAGGCAGTCGAACCGCTTGCCGGCCCGGGGCGCCCCAGGCGCGGACCCGACCGACCGGACGCGCCTCAGTCGCCCGAGCGCTCCTTGCGGCGGGCCTTCCACCCCTTCGCCGGCTTGCCGTTCTGCTGCTGGATGAGCTGCGTGAGGTCCTTCTCGATGAGCTGCTGGATCCTGCCCTCGCGGGCATCCCGGTACTCGTCGCTGTCTCCCCCGCTGTAGTACGGGTGCGTGGCCCGCTCCTTCAGCGAGTCGCCGATCTCGTCCCACGCCATCGAGCGCGCGCGCTCGGCCGTCGCCTGCAGGTACGCGTCATCGGCGGCCCGGGCGCGCAGCTCGGCCGCGACGCGCTCGTACACCTCCTGGCGATGGCGCAGGGTGCGGTTGTCGTCGTTGCCGTAGTCGGACTCGCTCCATGAGCTGCGACCCGTGTCCCGGATCTCGTTGCGCATGCGGGAGATGTGGGTGGCGTCCTTCTCGCGCTCGACGGCGAGATCCTCGGTCGCTTCGCGGACCATGTCGACGATCTGCGCGCCGTCGTAGTCGACGTGGCGCTTCAGCGCGTTCATGATGATCGCGTTCTTCACCGTCATCCGCACCGCGACGTCCGCGACGAGCAGTCCCTGCTCGGCGATCTCCTCGACCGGGGCGAGCACGCGACGAGGCAGCTTGCGCGGGGGCCGCGACGTCTTGCGCTTGCGCTGCTTCTTGGACCAGCCGAACACCGCGCTCCTCTCGATCCCCCGTCGTCTGCGCCGAACCGGCGCATCTCCGATTATCCCCCATGGAGCATGCCGAGCGGTGAGTTTCTCATCCGACGCGCTGGAACCCCGTCGGATCCGGGGTGGCGGCGCCCCCGATCGGCACCGCGCGTACCCTGTGCAGCTCCTGGGCACGGAGTCCGTCGAGGTGTGCGACACTTGAGGCAGACCCCGCGACCGGGGTGCGGACGAGGGAGCAGTACCCGCACACTGACGACTGCCAGAGAGGTCGCGCCATGTCATGGGCATGGGTCGTGTTGATTCTGAGCGGAATGCTCGAGGCGGTCTGGGCCACGGCCCTCGACGCCTCGCGGGGGTTCAAGCGCCTCCGCCCCACACTGGTCTTCTTCGGCGCGCTCGTCGCCAGCATGGTCGGGCTCGCCTACGCGATGTCCGCGATCCCCGTGGGCACCGCGTACGCCGTGTGGGTCGGGATCGGGGCCGTGCTCACGGCGGCCTGGGCGATGATCACCCGGCAGGAGCGGGCGTCCGTGATCAAGGTGGTACTGCTGCTCGGGCTGATAGCCTGCGTCGTCGGGCTCAAGGCGGTGAGCTGAGATGGTTCGCGCACTCCCCGCGGCGCAGAGCCGCGAAGCCAAGATCGCGCGTCCCGCGCACTGGGTCGTGCTGTTCGCGAGCGCGGTGCTCGAAGCGGTCTGGGCGATCGCGATGCACGATTCGGAGGGATTCACGCGGCTGGTGCCGACCCTCGTCTTCGCGGTCGCGTGCCCGTTGAGCATGATCGGTCTCGGCTACGCGATGCGCGGGCTGCCGATCAGCGTCGCCTACGCGATCTGGACCGGGCTCGGGGCCGCCCTCACCGTCGTCGCCTCGATGCTGCTGGGCAGCGAGTCCGTATCGCCGCTCAAGCTGCTCTTCATCGCCGGGATCATCGGATGCGTGATCGGCCTCAAGTTCGCGAAGGACCCCGCGAAGCCCGCCGCATAGCGCGGACTCCGCTCCGGCCGTCCCTCGCGAGCCCCGCTCCCGTTATCCCGCACCAGCGGTATTCACGTCATCCTGCGCGAGCGGAGCGAGTCGCAGGAGCCGCCGATCCCTATCTCCTCGACACCCACACCGACGCTGCGGCGGCGGGGCCGAGCCCGATGGTCTCGGCCCCGACCCGCACCGTCACGGTCTCGGCGTAGGGTTCGCTCGGCAGCAGCTCGATCTCGGCGTCCACCACGAGCCCGCGGCTCGCGAAGTACTGCAGCATGCCGTTGTCGGCATCCGAGATGCGCTCGACGCGCACCCGTCCCGGGCCTGCGGCCTCGGCGAGCACGACGGCGTCGGGCCGGTGGATCCTGCCGTCCGCGCTCGGGATCGGATCGCCGTGCGGGTCGCGCGTGGGGTAGCCGAGCGCTCGATCGACGCGGTTGATGAGCTCGTCCGAGACGGCGTGCTCGAGCCGGTCGGCCTCGTCGTGCACCTCGTCCCACTCGTATCCGAGCAGCTGCACCAGGAAGGTCTCGATGAGCCGGTGCCTGCGGATCATTGAGACCGCGTGCTCGTGCCCGAGCTCGGTCAGCGTCACGGCACCGTAGGGCGCGTGGCCGATGAGCTCCTGGTCCGCGAGCTTGCGCAGGGCGTCCGAGACCGTCGACAGCCGGACACCGGCGGCCTCGGCGATCGCCGAGTTCGAAACGGGTGCGTCGGACCACTCCTGCAGCCCCCAGATGACCTTGAGGTAGTTCTGCATGCTCGGCGAGAGATCGTCAACGCTCACCCTCCCAGCCTATCGGCTCGCGGGCGGGGCGGTCGGACGTCCGCGGCGCCCGGGGCGGGGCTTGCCGCGCCGAGCGCGCTGGAGGACACTGATGACGACGCGTCGGAATCCGAAGGAGGCGCCATGACCGCGGTGATCTCGCTGAAGCGGGTGTACGAGCCCGTCGATGCGGCCGACGGCGTGCGCGTGCTCGTCGATCGGCTCTGGCCGCGCGGCCTGACGAAGGAGCGCGCCGCGGTGGACGTCTGGGCCAAAGAGGTCGCGCCGAGCGCGGCACTGCGCAAGACCTGGCACGCGGATCCGGACGCGCACTCGCCGGAGCACTTCGCGGCGTTCTCGGCCGACTACGAGCGCGAGCTCGCTTCCCCGCCGGCATCGGAGGCGCTCGACGAGCTCGCGGGCCTCGCGCGGAGCCACCCCAGGCTGACGCTGCTCTTCGGCGCGAAGGACGAGCGCACGAACCACGCGGTCGTGCTGCGTGCCGCGCTGATCGCCCGTCTCCGCTGACCCGCTCCGCGCCCGCTGACCCACTACCGGCCCGTCGAGCTGGCATCGGGGCGGATGCCAGCTCGACGGGCCGGCAGTGGCTCACGGCGAAAGGTGCAGTGCCCGTAGTGGGTCGGGGTGCCACAACTGCACCCACGACGCGCCTGCCGCACTCGACCCGCGCGCTCAGCGACCGTCGAGGATCGCGCGCAGCCGCACGAGCGCACGATCGAACTCGCCGTCGTCCGATCCGCCCATCCCGATGACGAGCCCCGACATCCCGTCGCCGGCGTCGCTCCGCTGCCAGTAGTTGCCCAGCGCCTCAGCACCGAGCCCCTCCGCGCGGGTGCGCGCGAGCACGGCGTCCTGCCGCGAGGCGCCCCCGGCCGTGAACTCGAGCACGGCGTGGAGCCCCCCGTCCATGGGCCGCACCCGCAAGGCCGACGCCCCGACGAGCCGCTCGGACACGGCGTCGCGGCGCGCGGCGTACCGGCGCAGCATGCGCGCCGTGTGCCGGCGCAGCTCGCCGCTCGCGAGGTAGGCCGCCAGCGCAGCCTGGACCGTGCTCGACACGGGTCCGCCGAGCTCGCGGCGCACGGGCTCGATGAGCGACCGGAGTCCCTCCGGGGCCAGCAGGTATCCGGCCGAGAGCGCGGGGGCGACGGTGCGCGAGAACGTGCCGAGCAGCACGACCGTTCCGCCGACGGGATCGTCGAGCGCGGCGAGGGTCGGCAGCGGGCTGCCGGTGTACCGCAGCTCGGAGTCGTAGTCGTCCTCGACGATCACCACCCCGGTGCGGCGCGCCCACGCGAGCAGCTCGCGGCGGCGCGGGAGCGGCAGCGAACCTCCGAGGGGGTACTGGTGGCTCGGCGTCACGATCACCACGTCGAGCACGCCGTCGGGCAGCCGTGCGGTGTCGAGCCCGTGCTCGTCGGCCGGCAGCGCCACGACCCTGGCGCCGTAGCGGGACACCACGCCGCGCAACGACGGCAGGCCCGGATCCTCGACCCCCACGACGATCTCGCGCCCGCCCGCGCCGCCGAGCGCCGTGAGGAGCAGCCCGAGCCCGTCGCGCGTTCCGGCCGTCACGAGCACGTCCCGTGGGTCGCGGGCGGTCGCCCGCATCCGGCGCAGGTGGTCGGCGATCTCGGTCCGGAGCTCGGGCGCGCCGAGCGGCGGAGCCATCGCGTCGACCCGCGCGGCGGCCGCCCGCCACGCCGCACGCCAGGCCGGCCCCACGACGGTGTCCGTGATCGGCACGCCCGGAGCGAGCGGTGCCGCCGTCCGCCGATCCGGATCGCGGAGTTCCGCCCGGGCGGAGGCTTCGCCGGTCGCGGCCGGCCCCGAGGGAACGGCCGCCGTCCGGGCGGCGGCCGGCTGCGCGGCGGGGAGCTCGGGGTTGACCTGCGTCCCGCGACCGTGCACCGCCGCGAGATATCCCTCTGCGATCAGCTGCTCGTACGCCGACACCACGACGCCCCGCGAGATCCCGAGACGCCGCGCCAGCTCGCGGGTCGCGGGAACGTGCTCGCCCGGGCGGAGCGTCGTCGCGTCGATGGCCTCCCGCAGCGCCGCTGCGAGCTGCGCGGGGAGCGGGAGCCCGGAGGACCGGTCGAGCACGATGGGCAGGCGCGCCGGAACGCGGATCGCGCTCCTCGCCACGGCCGGGGGAACCGAGTCTTGCATGCCTCCAGCATGCCACCCGAGCGGCAATTGGTCTATTCCGAGTCGCATGGAGTGGATCTTGCACAGGACCACATCGCATCGAGAGTATGGACGGCATGACTCCTGCGCACACCGGAACCCAGACCGCATCGACCCGCACCATCGAGAACTCGCAGCCCGCGCACCGCACCGGGAGCGGCACCGACACCGGCACCGGCACCGGCATCGGCTCTCCGCTCGTCAAACGAGGGCTCGCCGAGATGCTCAAGGGCGGCGTGATCATGGACGTCGTGACCCCCGAGCAGGCGCGGATCGCCGAGGACGCAGGCGCCGTCGCCGTCATGGCGCTCGAACGCGTACCTGCCGACATCCGCGCCGAGGGCGGCGTGGCCCGCATGAGCGATCCCGACCTCATCGACGGCATCAAGTCCGCGGTCTCGATCCCGGTCATGGCGAAGGCCCGCATCGGCCACTTCGTCGAGGCGCAGGTGCTCGAGGCGCTCGACGTCGACTACATCGACGAGAGCGAGGTGCTCTCCCCCGCCGACTACGTGAACCACATCGACAAGCGGGCGTTCACCGTGCCCTTCGTCTGCGGTGCGACGCACCTGGGCGAGGCCCTCCGCCGGATCGCCGAGGGCGCCGCCATGATTCGCTCGAAGGGAGAGGCCGGCACCGGCGACGTCTCGGAGGCGACGGAGCACATCCGCACCATCACGCGCGAGATCGCGCGGCTCGGATCGCTCGACGCCGACGAGCTCTACGTCGCGGCGAAGGATCTGCAGGCGCCGTACGACCTCGTCGCCGAGGTCGCGCGCACCGGCGAGCTCCCCGTCGTGCTCTTCACGGCGGGCGGGGTCGCGACCCCGGCCGATGCGGCGATGATGATGCAGCTCGGGGCCGACGGCGTGTTCGTCGGTTCCGGGATCTTCAAGTCGGGGTCCCCGGCAGCCCGCGCCGCCGCGATCGTGCGGGCGACCGCCCGGTTCGACGACCCCCGCGCCATCGCCGAAGCGTCGCGCGGGCTCGGCGAGGCCATGGTCGGCATCAACGTCGCAGACCTTCCGGCTCCGCATCGCCTGTCCGAGCGCGGCTGGTGAGCCGCCTCCCCGGTGCCCCGACCGTCGGGGTGCTCGCGCTGCAGGGCGGCGTCGCCGAGCACATCGCGATGGTCGAGGCGCTCGGCGCACGCGCCGTCGCCGTCCGCGAGCCGGATCAGTTCGCGGGATCCGACGGGTCGCGGGTCGACGCGCTCATCCTCCCCGGCGGGGAGTCCTCGGCGATCTCCCGACTGCTCGACGTCCTCGATCTGCGCGAGCCGCTGCGTTCCGCGATCGGCTCCGGTGTGCCGACGCTCGGCACCTGCGCGGGGCTGATCCTGCTCGCCGCGCGGATCCACGACCCGGCGCCAGGGCAGCGGGGCCTCGGGTTCCTCGACGTCGAGGTCGGGCGCAACGCCTTCGGCTCGCAGCTCGCGTCGGCCGAGGGCGGGTTCGCCGTCGACGGGGTCCGGGGGTCGGGCCCGGGCGGGCTGGTCCGCGGCGCGCTGATCCGCGCGCCCGAGGTGCGCGCGGTCGGTCCGGGTGCACGGGCGATCGCGACGTCGGGCGGTCGGATCGTCGCCGTCACGTCGGCGGATCCCGACGCCGATGCGCGCAGCGACCCGGGGGCACCGGCCGAAGCCGGTCCCGACTCCGGCCGGCCGCTCGGAACCGCGACCGGCGTGGCCTTCCACCCCGAGCTCAGCGGCGATCCCGCGCTCCACCGCGCGCTGCTGGCGCGGGCTGCCGGCACCCGGTGAGTTGCGCAGGCACCGGCGAGACCGGTCGTCAGGCGGGCTCGGCCGCGTCGAAGCGCACGGCCCGGCCGGCGAAGCGCTTCCGCATGACCTCGATCGCGGCGTCGTTGTCGTCGGAGAGCACGAAGCGGCGGCCGAGCTCCGCCGCCGCGGCGCCCGTCGTCCCGCTGCCCGCGAACGGATCCAGGACCCAGTCGCCCGGCTGCGACGAGGCCTGCACGATCCGACGCAGGATCCCGACCGGCTTCTGCGTCGGATACCCCGTCCGCTCCTTGCCCGTCGGCGAGACGATCGTGTGCCACCAGGTGTCCGTCGGCAGCTTGCCTCGGCGCGCGCGCTCGGCCGTGACGAGGCCGGGCGCCATGTACGGCTCCCGATCCACCGACTCGGAATCGAAGAAGTAGTTCTGGGGGTCCTTCGCGTAGACCAGGATGTTCTCGTGCTTCGCTGGCCACTTGCGACGGGTGCGCGCGCCGTAGTCGTAGGCCCAGATGATCTCGTTGAGGAAGCAGTCGGGCCCGAAGAGCGCGTCGAGCAGCACCTTCGCGTAGTGCACCTCGCGGTAGTCGAGGTGCAGGTAGAGCGTGCCGTCCGGCGCGAGGAGCCGCCAGGCCTCTTCGATGCGCGGCTCCAGGAACTCCCAGTAGTCGACGAAGCGGTCGTCGAAGGCGAGCGTGCGCTCGCGGGTCACCGCGTATCCCTGGCCTCGGAACCCGAGACGGCCGCCTGCGTCGTCGCCGCTCGTGCGGACCCCGCGGATCCGCTCCGCCTGCCGGAAGAGGCCCGTGTTGAACGGCGGATCGAGGTAGACGAGCCGGAACGCTCCGTCCGGCAGCGAGCGCAGGAACGGGAGGTTGTCGCCCGAGTGGACGTGGTCGGGTCCGCTCGGGTTCCAGGCATCGATCACCGACCCAGCCTAGCGCCAACGGGTCTCGCCGATGTCGGCGGTCGCCGGTAGCGTGAGGGGCATCCGATTCGACGAACAGGAGCGCTGATGATCCGACTGGGAATGATCACGATGGATACCGCCGAGCCGCGGCCGCTCGCGCACTGGTGGGCTGAGCGTCTGGGCGGCGAGATCGTGCACGATGCGGACGGGTGGTTCTGCATGGTGCGCGCTCCCGAGCTGCCCGTCGCGCTCGGCTTCCAGAAGGTCGACGCACCGACACCGGGCAAGAACCGCCTGCACCTGGATCTCGACCGAGGCACGGCGGTCGACCGCGAGGCCGCTGTCGCGGAGTGGGTCGCGGCGGGCGCCACCCATCTGGGGCGACGGGGCGAGGAGGACTTCAGCTGGGACACCTTCGCGGACCCCGACGGCAACGAGTTCTGCATCGGCGATCCGCACTGATCGCGGGCCGCTCGCCTACCGCAGCACGAGCGGGGGTTCGTGCGCCGTGAGCGCTGGAGCGAGTATCGCAGCGACCTCCGCATGGTCCACGTCCTCGAGCCGAGCGGGAGACCACGCCGGGTTCCGGTCCTTGTCGATGACCTGCGCGCGCACCCCCTCGGCGAAATCCGGGCGCGCGGCGAGCCGGCCGAGCACCCGCAGGTCGTCCGCCAGCACCTCCGCGACGCCGAGCGCCAGCCGGCGGGTGCGGTCGATCTGCGCGAGCGTCACGGGCAGCGACGTGGGACACATCGTGCGCACGACGGCCGCCGCGCGGGCCACCGCTTCCGAGTCCGCAGCACGGTGCTCCAGGACCCGGACGAGCCGCTGCGCCGCGCCCACCGGGTCCTCGGACGCTGGCGCGTGCCCCGCCCCGAGCGCGGCCTCCGCGATCGGGTCCCACCACGCGCGCGCCGCAGCGAGCGCCGACTCCGGAGCCGGCTCGGCGAACCGCGAGCACGCGCTCCCCGGCTCCTCGCCCGCGGCGAGCGCCGCGCCGAGCGCCTCGAGCCGATCCGACGGCACGAACCGGTCGGCGAAGCCGAGCGCGATCGCGTCGCCGCCGGTCATCTCCCCCGCGGTGATCGCGAGCAGTTCGCCGAGCCGGCCGGGCGCGCGCGCCAGGAGCAGGTGTCCGCCGACGTCGGGAGCGATCCCGATCCGCGCTTCGGGCATGGCGAGGCGGCTGCGCTCCGTGACCACGCGGTGAGCGGCGTGCCCGGTGAGCCCGATGCCGCCGCCCATGGTCACCCCGTCCATGAACCCGACGACCGGGATGGGCGCGGTCGCGATGAGGTGATCGACGCGGTACTCGATGGCGAGGATCTCGCGACCGGACCCGCCCGAGAGCTCCTTGATGTCTCCGCCGCCGCAGAACCCCCGTTCGCCCGCGCCGTCGAGCAGGACCCCCGCCGAGCCGTCCGAGAACGCGGCCAGCAGCGCCGCCTCGAGTCCGATGAACATCTCGCGGTTCAGGGCGTTGATGGCGCGCGGCCGGTTGAGCGTGATCCGGGTGATCGCTCCGTCTCGTCGAGCGAGGATGAGCGGGGTTTCGGCTTCGGTGCGCATGGACAGCACCGTAGCAGCCGACCGCGCCCCGCACCGCGCCCGGGCGACACCGCGGCGGCGGGAGGACGAGGCGGCGGGGGCTAGGGCGTCGGCCGGTGCGCGTCGTAGGCCTGGAACCCCCGTGCCGTGCGGAGCAGCACGAGCATGATGCCCGCGATGAGCACCCCGCCCAAGAGCGCCGGCGCCCACAGGGCGATCGCGGTCGCGAGCGCTCCCGCGAGCAGGTCGCCGACGCGCGGGCCGCCAGCGACGACGACGTAGAAGAGCCCCTGCATGCGTCCGCGGACATCGTCCGGAGCGGCCGTCTGCAGGATCGTGGTGCGGAAGACCGCGCTGACGTTGTCGGCGGCGCCCGTTCCCGCCAGCGCGATGCCGGCGAGCACGATCGCCGGAACGACGGGGCCGTCCGACGGGTTCCCGACGACCCCGGTCACGAGCAGCACGACCCCGAAGAACGCGGTGCAGACGCCGAACACCGCGATCGCGAGCGTGACGGCCCGACCCTGTCTGCGCACCCCGCCGAGCGGCCCCGAGAAGAGTCCGCTCAGCAGCGCGCCCATCGCGAAGGAGGCGGTGAGCGCCCCGACCGTCACGGGACCACCGCCGAGCACGAGCGCCCCGGCCGCGGGGAACACGACCCGCGGCGTGCCGAGGATCATGGCGATGAGGTCCCACACGAACGTCGCGCGCACGTTCGGCGCGCGCCTCAGGAATCGCAGGCTCTCGACCACGGAGCCGAGCCCGGGATGCGCGGACTCGCCGTCCGGCCGCATCCGCGGCAGGCTCAGGATCCCGAGGAACGCCCCCGTGAAGAGCACGACGTCGAGCAGATAGGTCCAGGCGAAGCCGACGGAGGCGACGAGCACGCCGGCGACGGCCGGCCCGACCGTGATCGCGAGCCCCATCGTGATCCCGGAGAGCGCGGCGGCGGCGGGCAGCAGCTGCGGCGGCAGGATGCGCGGCAGGATCGCGCCGCGCGTCGCCCCCATGATCGTCGCCGAGGCCGCGTTCACTGCGGCGAGCGCGTAGTACGGCCAGGTCGTCTCGACGCCGAGGAACGCGATGAGCGCCATCGTGCAGATGCTCGCCCATGCGGCAATGGAGGTGACGAGCGCCACGAGACGTCGGTCGAAGGCGTCGGCAAGAGCTCCGCCCACGAATCCCGCGAGGATCATCGGACCGATCGCCCACAGCGCGACGAGCGAGACGGCGAAGGTCGAACGCGTGATGTCGTAGATGTGGAGCCCGACCGCCACGATCGTGACCTGGGCGCCGATCTGCGCGACCGAGGTCCCGGTCCACAGCTTCGCGAAGGCGGGGCTCTCGCGCAGCGGCGTCGTATCGACGAGCAGCGAACGGAACCGTCGGCGGTCCCGCCCCGACCCGCCGTCCGTCTCCCCCGCGCTCACCGCGCCAGCTTATAGGCTCGTGGGGTGTTCGACTCGCGCTACGATTCCGACCCCGTCGCCCGCATGAAGCCGCGGCGCGGCCCCGTGCAGCGTCGCGAGGTGCCGCTCGCCAAGGGGCTCGTGGTCGAGCACAGCGAGTCCGAATGGTGCGGAGCGGTGGTCGGAGCCAGGGAGGGCTTCGTGCAGCTCGAGGACTTCAGGGGCAAGGTCCGATCCTTCCCGATCACCGACGGCTTCCTCATCGACGGCGAGCCCGTGCGGCTCGGCCCGCCGAAGCGCAGGCCAGCCGCTCGCGCGCGAACGGCCTCCGGTTCGTTCGCGGTGGAGCAGCGGCGCGCCCGGGTCGCGATGCCGAGCCGGATCTTCGTCGAGGGCAAGCACGACGCCGAGCTCGTGGAGCAGGTGTGGGGGGACGACCTGCGGGTCGAGGGCGTCGTCGTCGAGATGCTGCAGGGGGCGGACAACCTCGAAGAGGTCCTCGCCGAGTTCGGCCCGGGCCCCTCGCGTCGGGCAGGAGTGCTGCTCGACCACCTCGTGCGCGGCAGCAAGGAGACCCGGATCGCCGACGCCATCGCGCGCGGACCCCACGGGGCGCACGTGCTCATCGTCGGTCATCCGTTCGTCGACGTGTGGCAGGCGGTGAAGCCGGCCCGCGTCGGGCTCGACGCATGGCCGTCGATCCCGCGGAGCATCGAGTGGAAGAAGGGCATCTGCCTCGCACTCGGCTGGCCCGCCGACGAGCAGGCGGACATCGCCGAGGCGTGGTCCCGGATCCGCGGGCGGGTGCGCGATTTCCGGGACCTCGAGCCCGACCTCGTCGGGCGGGTCGAGCACCTCATCGACTTCGTGACGGTGGATCCCGCGACCTAGGCGAAATCGCGGCTCGGCGAGTGCCCGGCGGGCGTATTCTGAATGGGTCGAAGTACCGAGGAGGTTCCGGTGTCGAATCCTGTGTTTCTCGTCATGCCCCAGTGGCAGGGATCCTCGTCGTCGCGGGCGATGCAGCTCGCAGAAGGCGCCGGAGCCCTGTTCGAGGATCTCCCCGCCTCGGCGCGGCGCGAGATCGCCGTGCCGCTCGAGGCAGGCGATGCGATGGGTACCCCGATCGCACGGCTGAGCAGTCTGCTCCGCGCCCGCGACGCCGCCCGAGAGGCCCTCGCCGAGGCGACGGGCGTGCCCATCATCCTCGGGGGCGACTGCGCTTCTGCGCTCCCGGGTCTGGAGGCCGCGGTACGGGCGCACGGCGCCGAGGGGCTCGCCGTGCTCTGGTTCGACGCGCACCCCGACCTGCAGCATCCGAGCACGTCGCCGTCGGGCGCCGCGTCGGGCATGACGCTCCGGCACGCACTGGGCGACGGGGCCCCTGACCTCGCCTCGCAGCACCCCATCGACGCGGCAGGCCTGACCCTGGTCGGCACGCGCGCGAGCGACCCCGAGGAGGACGAGGAGCTCGAACGCCGAGGGATCGCGGTGGTCGCGCCCTCGATCGATCTCGACGGTCCCGGGGCGCTGGCCGAGCTGGTCTCCGGCAGGCTCGCGGAGATCGGGGCGACGCGCGTGTATGTGCACATCGACGTCGACGTGCTCGATCCCGCCGAGTTCTCCGCCGCCCATGCTCCGGTGCCGTTCGGGCTGTCGATCGCGCAGCTCACGGCCGCGGTCCGCGCCGCGGTGTCCGCGGTGCCGCTCGCGGGCGCGTCCATCAGCGAGTTCGCACCGGCGGACGCCGGCATGGCGGCGGAGGATCTCCCCACGATCCTGCGTCTGCTGGGCGCCGTGACTTCGGGATCCCGCAGGTGACGGCGCGCGAGGATGCCGGGGCGCGCCCTCGCCGCAGGTGGCCGCTCGCCAGGGTGGGCTATCTCTACGCCACCTGCGTGGGCTTCGCGTGGGGGTCGATCTGGAGCACGGGGCGCGTCGAGCGCGTCGAGGGGCTCTGGGTGTTCCGCGGCATGCCGAAGTGGACCTTCGGCCGGGGCGGGAGTTGCGTCGGAGCGTGCTATCTGACCGACCGCAACGCCGGACCGCGCGTGCTGCGCCACGAGCGCGTGCACCGTGAGCAGTGGCTGCGGTACGGCCTCGCGCTGCCGTTCCTCTACGTCCTCGCGGGACGGGACCCGCTGCGCAACCGCTTCGAGATCGAGGCCGGGCTCGAGGACGGCGGGTACCTGCCGCGTCGGTCGCGATAGCCTGACGGCATGGACGACGACGAGTTCCGGTTCCTTACCGGGGATGCACGGCGGGTCGGCCGCCCCGACCCGATCCCCGAGGTGCGGCGGGTCGGAACGGAGCTCTCCGACGGGCGGCGGGTCAGCGGGCTCTCCTGGAGACCCGGGCCACCGCCGGAGGTGGTGCTGCTGCACGGGGCGGGACTCAACGCGCACGGCTTCGACCCGATGCTCCTCGCCCTCGACACGGACGCGTCGCCGGTTCCCGCTCTCGCGCTCGACCTGCCGGGCCACGGGCGCAGCGACTGGCGCGCCGATGCGACCTACTCCCCCGATCGTCTCGCGGACGATGTCGGCGAAGCGCTCGCGGCGATGGCCACCGGCCCGGTGACGCTCCTCGGCCACTCGCTCGGAGGCATGACCGCTGCCCTCGTCGCCGCCGCGCACCCGGGTCGCGTCGAGCGACTCGTGATCGTGGACCTCACGCCCGGATTCGCACCGCAGCGCGACGCGACGGCCGTATCCGAGTTCATCGCGGGGCAGCGCGACTTCGCCGATATCGACGAGGTCGTCGACCGCGCGGTGCGGTTCGGGATCGGATCCGACCGCGCTTCGCTCGCGCGCGGCGTGGCACTCAACACCCGGCGCCGCGCGGACGGCCGGCTCGAGTGGGCGCACCACCTCGCGCACCTGCCGAGCGCTTCGAGCGACGCGGCGCGCCCCTACGCCGAGGTCTGGGGCGCGCTCGACCGTGTGGACGCCCCCGTGACGCTCGTCACCGCGTCGCGGGGCATGGTCGGCCCCGCTCTCCTCGCCGAGTGGTGCGATCGGGTTCCGAGCGCGCACGTCATCGAGATCGATGGACCGCACAACCTGCACGAGGCCGCTCCCGTCGAACTCGCCCGGGCGGTTTCGCAGACGCTCGGCCGCTGACGCACCGCCGCCCCGACGGCCGGCGCCGTCGGGGCGGCGTGCGCCGGAGCGGCGCTCAGACGGCCGACCGGGCCTGCAGCCCCTTGAGGATCGCGTCGCGCAGCTCGCTCGGGGGGCAGTTGCTCACCCGCTCGTCCTCGCAGGCGCGCTTCACGACGTCGGTCAGACTCGCGCAGACGCTCTGCTCGTCCTGGCAATGCGGACACCGGTCGATGTGCTCGCGGATGGGCGCCGACTCCTCGGCGCAGAGCTCACCGCGCAGCAGCTCGTACAGGTTCGCCTTCGCCTTCTCGCAGCCGCAATCGCTCATCGCGCATCTCCCTTCGCATCTGACTTCGTCGCGGCGGACTGCTTCTTCGCACCCGCCCGCTTCTCGCCCGTGGCCTGCTTCGTACTGAGTCCAACGCCCTGCTCGTTCGCGTATTCCCCGAGCGCCTGGCGGAGCTTCGAGCGGCCGCGGTGGAGCCGGCTCATCACCGTTCCGATCGGGATCCCGGCGATATCAGCGATCTCCTGATAGCTGAAGCCCTCGACGTCCGCGAGGTACACGGCCATCCGGAAGTCCTCGGGCAGCGCGTTCAGCGCGTCCGTCACGATCGTGGCGGGCGTGCGGTCGATGGCCTCGGCCTCGGCCGAGCGCGCCGACATCGCGGTCGTGGATTCGGCGCCTCCGAGCTGCCAGTCCTCGAGGTCGTCGACGGCGCCGAGGTACGGTTCGCGCTGCTTCTTCCGATAGGTGTTGATGTAGCTGTTCGTCATGATCCGGTACAGCCAGGCCTTGAGGTTCGTGCCCTCCTGGAAGGAGCCGAACGCGGAGTAGGCCTTGAGGAAGGTCTCCTGCACCAGGTCCTGCGCGTCCTGCGGATTCCGCGTCATCTTCATGGCGGCGCCGTACATCTGGTCGAGCAGCGGGAGCGCCTCCTCCGTGAAGCGGCGTTCCAGGGCCTCCTGCGTTGCGGTATCACTCACACCACCCGATCCTAGCCCTGCGCGCTGCGCGCCATCCGTCCGGTGGGGCGGCCCGGCTAGACTCTGAGGCGTCACGCAAAGCCGGAGGTAAGGGACGAACCATGCTGGTGGGAAAGATGAATCGCGGCAAGGACGGCGAGGAGACCGGCCGGGGTGAGGCCCTGGACGCCGCCGCCGCGCTCTGGCCCGCTCCGGTCGCGAGCGCACCGATCGCCGCGCGCACACCGCTGCCCGGCTCGAAGTCGCTGACGGGCAGGGAGCTCGTGCTCGCCGCGCTCGCCGATGCGCCTGGCATCATCCGCGCGCCCCTGCACTCGCGCGACACCGCGCTCATGATCGAGGCGCTCCGCTCGCTCGGAGTCGTCATCGAGGAGATCCCGACGGGGAGCCCGTTCGGGCCGGACCTGCGGGTCGTGCCGACCGCGGAGCTCACGGGATCCACGAGCATCGGATGCGGTCTCGCCGGCACGGTCATGCGCTTCGTGCCCCCCGTCGCCGCGCTCGCACTCGGACCCGTCGCCTTCGACGGCGACCCCTACGCGCGCAAGCGCCCCATGCGGCCGCTGCTCGACGCGCTCCGTCGGCTCGGCGCCGACATCGCGGACGAGGGCCGGGGCCTCCTCCCCTTCACGGTCCACGGGGCCGGATCGCTCCGCGGCGGCAGGGTCGAGATCGACGCATCGCTCTCGAGCCAGTTCGTGTCGGCCCTCCTGCTCTCGGCCGCGCGCTTCACCGAGGGCGTGCATGTGGTGCACACGGGAGAGCGTCTGCCGAGCGTGCCGCACATCGAGATGACGCTGGCGGCGCTGCGGGCGCGCGGCGTCGACGCCGCTTCCCCCGCCGCGGGCGAGTGGACCGTCGCTCCCGGGCCGATCGGCGCGCGCGAGATCCGCATCGAGTCGGATCTCTCGAACGCCGCCCCGTTCCTCGCGGCGGCGATCGCGACGCGGGGACGCGTCACGGTGCCCGGTTGGCCGGAGGCGACGACGCAGGTCGGCGATTCGCTGCGCACGCTGCTCACGGCGTTCGGGGCGACGACGGAGCGGAGCGCGGACGGCGGACTCACCGTCGCGCAGTCCGGCGCGATCCGCGGGGTCGACCTGCACGTCCCCGAGGCTGGCGAGCTCGCGCCGACCCTCGTGGGCCTCGCAGCGCTCGCCGCGCACGGCTCCGACGGCACTGACGGAGCACCGAGCACGATCACGGGTATCGGCCACATCAGGCACCACGAGACGGATCGCATCGCGGCGCTCGTCACCGAGGTGAACGGGCTCGGCGGGCGCGCGGAGGAGCTCGAGGACGGGATCGCGATCCACCCGGCGGCGCTGCACGGCGGCGTCTGGCACAGCTACGCCGACCACCGCATGGCCACGACCGGAGCGGTGATCGGGCTCGCAGTCCCCGGGGTCGAGGTCGAGGACATCGCGTCGACGTCGAAGACCCTCCCCCAGTTCGCCGAGCTCTGGCACCGGATGCTGGGCGTCGATCCGCCCGCCGCGCAGGCGAGCGTCGCCGTGACTGACTCGGGAGCGCCTGCCCGCGACCCCTTCGGCGGCCTCGGCCTGGCGGGCCTCGCCGCGGGCGGCGCCGCGTTCATCGAGCAGTCGATCGGCGGTTCGGACCTCGGCGGCCCTGCGGGCTTCGACGGCGGGGACGCATGAGCTGGCTCGCACCGGACGACGATGACGACGTCCCGTACGGGGAGTACGCCGACCACCGCGTTCGCGAACGTCCCAACCCGAAGGGCAACCGGCCCCGCACCAAGCGCCGGCCGGAGCACTCGGACGCCGTCGTCGGCATGGTGACGGGCGTCGACCGCGGCCGATACACGGTGCTGGTCGTCGCGGGCGCGGATCCGGAGAACGGCGCCGAGCGCACGGTCAGCGCCGCGCGGGCCCGTGAGCTCAGACGCAGCGCGATCGTCATCGGCGACCGCGTGCAGCTCGTCGGCGACACGAGCGGAGACGCCGGGACGCTCTCGCGCATCGTCGGCATCGAGGAACGGCGCACGGTACTGCGCCGGAGCGCCGACGACAGCGACACCGTCGAGCGCGTCATGGTCGCGAACGCCGATCAGATGCTCATCGTCGTCGCCGCCGCGAACCCCGAGCCGCGGGTGCGCCTGGTCGATCGCTACCTCGTGGCGGCATACGACGCGGGCATCGCACCGCTCATCTGCATCACGAAGGTCGACCTCGCCGATCCCGACCCGTTCCTCGCCCATTTCGCCGGGCTCGATGTCCCCGTGTTCCGCTCGGCCCCCGGCGCCTGGCCGCTCGAGCAGATCCGCTCGGCGCTCGCCGGGAGGACGACCGTGTTCGTCGGGCACTCCGGCGTCGGCAAGTCGACGCTCATCAACGCCCTCGTGCCCGAGGCCGACCGCGCGACCGGACACGTGAACGAGGTCACGGGCCGCGGCAGGCACACCTCTTCGTCCTCGGTCGCGTTCCGCGCCGACACGTCCGGCACTCCTGGGGCGCCGTCCTCCGGGTGGGTGATCGACACCCCGGGCGTGCGCTCGTTCGGCCTCGGGCACGTCACGCCGAGCAGCGTGCTGAGCGGGTTCACCGACCTCGCCGAGATCATCGACGGGTGCCCGCGCGGGTGCACGCACCAGGAGGGCGCTCCCGACTGCGAGCTCGACGCCGCGATCGCCGACGGCCGACTGGACGAGACCGGGGCGCTCCGCGTGGAGTCGCTCAGACGACTCCTCAAGTAGGCGCGCGGGCGGCCCGAGGCGCCGCAGCCGGGCCCGGGAGCGCGCTGCCCGGCCGCTAGGGTGGAACCATGACGGAACGCATCATCCTCGAAGCCGGACAGCCCGCCCCCGAGTTCACGCTCCCCGATCAGGACGGCCGGAACGTCTCCCTCTCGGACTTCCGCGGCGAGAAGGTCGTGCTGTTCTTCTACCCCGAGGCGATGACCCCCGGATGCGCGAAGGAGGCCTGCGATTTCCGCGATTCGCTCGAGCCGCTCCAGGCGGCGGGATACCGCGTGCTCGGAGTCTCGCGCGACGACGTCGAGCGCCAGCGCCGCTTCGCGGATCGCGATGCGCTGACCTACCCGCTGCTCAGCGACCCCGACATCGCGGTGCACCACGCCTACGGGGCCTACGGCGAGAAGAACAGCTACGGCCGCATCGTCACGAGCGCGATCCGGTCGACCTTCGTGATCGACGCCGAGGGCCGGATCGAGCACGCCCTCTACAACGTGAAGGCCACCGGGCACGTCGCACGGATCCGCAGGATCCTCGGCGTCTGACCCCGTTCAGGCCGCGGGCACGCCCGTCCGCGGCCTGGCGAGGATCGCCGCGGCGAAGCCGAGCAGCGCCGCGGCGACGATGCCGAAGCCGAACCACCACGGGCCGATCGCGAGCTGCAGGCACCCGGTGCCCGCCGCGAAGAGCAGCACATGGATGGTGAGCGCCGATCCGCGCACCCAGCTGACCCGCGAGCGCAGGGCGCCGATGAGCGTCGCGACGATCCAGCCGAGCACCGCGAAGGCCATGATCAGCAGGCTCACCACCTGCATCTGCACGCCGTGCGAGCCGAACGACGCGAGGATCGCGATCAGGGCGACCCAGGCCAGCAGCACCCCCTCGAGGACGAGCAGCACGGTGAGCACTGCCCATCCCGCACGTGAACGCGGCTGATCGGAGGGTGACGTCGGCATAAACCTATCTTTCCAATGAATTACAGATTACCTATTGATTTGCATCTCGAACCGTGGAACTATATATTCCGTCGAGTTTCGCGCACGCCGACGTGAGCATTCTCAGCCACGTTAGGAAGTTACGGCGCGAGATCTAGGCTATCCAGCCTCCGGTCGATTTCGCGCGCGTACGTTGCAAATCAGGAGGAAACACAGATGGATTGGCGCGAACAGGCCGCCTGCCTTACGGTAGACCCGGAGCTCTTCTTCCCCGTCGGGAACACGGGTCCCGCGGTCGAGCAGATCGAGCGCGCGAAGTCGGTGTGCGCACGCTGCACCGTCACCGAGATGTGCCTGCAGTACGCGATGGACACCGGTCAGGATTCCGGCGTCTGGGGCGGCCTCAGCGAGGATGAGCGCCGCGCCCTCAAGCGCCGCGCGGCCCGCGCGCGCCGCGCCTCCTGACGCGACCTGCCTACTGCGAACCCCGTCGCCGATCATCGGATCGGTGGCGGGGTTCGTTCATGTCCGAGCGGCTCCCGACTCGCCGGCCCGCTCCCGTCCCGCCGAGCCACTACCTCCGCGCCGAAACAGCATCGGCCCCGATGCCAAGTCGGCGAGTCGGTAGTGGTTCGACCCCCAGCACCCCAGCGCACCAGCGCACCAGCGCCGCGATACGCCGCGAGCCCGCCCCGGCATCAGGCCGGGGCGGGCTCGCGGTGCGGTGCTCGGACCTCAGTCGGTGCCGGCGTCGAACGCGGCCGACAGGCCGAGCTCGTCCGCGTCCTCGTCGATCCCGGTGACGGCATCGGCGATCTGCTCCGCGCCTCCGGCCTCCAGCTCGCCCACGACGTCGGCGGTCGTGACGCCGACGAGCCCCATGGCGGCGTACTGCTCGAGGCGCTGGCGCGAGTCGGCGATGTCGAGGTTGCGCATCGTGAGCTGACCGATGCGGTCCTCGGGGCCGAAGGCCGCGCCGACCGTGCGCTCCATCGAGAGCTTCTCGGGGTGGTAGCTGAGGTTCGGTCCGGTGGTGTTGAGGATCGTGTAGTCGTCGCCGCGACGCAGGCGCAGCGTGACCTCGCCGGTGACGGCGGAGCCGACCCAGCGCTGCAGCGACTCGCTCAGCATCAGGGCCTGCGGATCGAACCAGCGGCCCTCGTACATGAGGCGGCCGAGCTTGCGGCCCTCGTTGTGGTAGCTGGCGACCGTGTCCTCATTGTGGATCGCGTTGACGAGGCGCTCGTACGTGATGTGCAGCAGCGCCATGCCGGGCGCCTCGTAGATGCCGCGCGACTTGGCCTCGATGATGCGGTTCTCGATCTGGTCGGAGACGCCGAGCCCGTGACGGCCGCCGATGGCGTTCGCCTCGTAGACGAGCGCCACGGGATCGTCGAACTCGACGCCGTTGATCGCGACGGGGCGGCCCGCCTCGAAACGCACCGAGACCTCCTCGGTGGCGACCTCGACGTCGTCGCGCCACGCGGCGACGCCCATGATCGGCTCGACGATGTCGAGCCCCGTGTCGAGGAACTCGAGCTTCTTCGCCTCGTGCGTCGCGCCCCAGATGTTCGCGTCGGTCGAGTAGGCCTTCTCCGCCGAGTCGCGGTACGGGTATCCGTGCGCGACGAGCCATTCGCTCATCTCCTGGCGGCCGCCGAGCTCCTCGACGAACTGCTTGTCGAGCCAGGGCTTGTAGATCCGCAGCGCGGGATTGGCCATGAGGCCGTAGCGGTAGAACCGCTCGATGTCGTTGCCCTTGTAGGTGGAGCCGTCGCCCCAGATGTCGACGCCGTCCTCCTTCATGGCGCGCACCAGCAGGGTTCCGGTGACGGCGCGGCCGAGCGGAGTGGTGTTGAAGTAGGTCTTGCCGCCCGAGCGCACGTTGAAGGCGCCGGTCGCGAGCGCGATGAACCCCTGCTCGACGAGGGGGCGCTTCGCGTCGACGAAGCGGGCGATCTCGGCGCCGTACTCCTTCGCGCGGCCCGCGACGCCGTCGATGTCGGGCTCGTCGTACTGGCCGATGTCGGCGGTGTAGGTGCAGGGCACAGCGCCCTTGTCTCGCATCCATGCCACAGCGCACGAGGTGTCGAGGCCGCCGGAGAACGCGATGCCGACGCGCTCGCCGACGGGGAGGGAAGAAAGAACCTTGGACATGAGTACCATCCTAGGGGCCTCGTGGGCCGGCCGCGGACCAGCACGCGCCGGCCCGCGGTCGCTCCGCCGACCCCGCCTGCCGACGGGGAGCCGTCCGCTCCGCGGGGGTCCGCGGAGCGGACGGAGTCACGGAATCAGGCCGGTCTCGCGGACCGTCTCGCGCTCGGCGACGAGCTCCGCCACCGAGGCGTCGATCCGCTGCCGCGAGAACGCATCGATCTCGAGCCCCTCGACGATCTCCCAGTCCCCTCCGGACGAGCGGACCGGGAACGACGAGATGAGGCCCTCGGGCACGCCGTACTCGCCGCGCGAGACCACCGCGGCGCTCGTCCACGCGGCGCCGCCGGTGCCCAGCACCCAGTCGCGCACGTGCTCGATGGCGGCGTTGGCGGCGGAGGCGACCGAGGATCCGCCGCGCACCTCGATGATCTCGGCGCCGCGCTGCGCGACGCGCTCGACGAACGCGCCCCGCGCCCAGGCGGAGTCGACCGCTTCCAGCGCCGGGCGCCCGCCGACGGTCGCGCGGCTCAGATCGGGGTACTGCGTCGCGGAATGGTTGCCCCAGATCGTGACGCCGTCGACCTCGCCGACCGGCGCGCCGGCCTCTGCGGCGAGCAGGCCGACGGCACGGTTGTGATCGAGTCGGGTCATCGCCGAGAAGCGCTCGGCGGGAACGCCCGCCGCGTGCTGCTGCGCGATGAGCGCGTTGGTGTTTGCCGGGTTGCCCACGACCGCGACGCGGACGTCGTCCGCCGCGCGCTCGGCGATGGCCCGCCCCTGCGGACCGAAGATCGCCCCGTTCGCGGCGAGCAGGTCGCCGCGTTCCATTCCCGCGGTGCGCGGGCGCGAGCCGATGAGCAGCGCGAGGTTCGCGCCGTCGAAGGCCGCCCCGGCGTCATCGGTGATGTCGACGCCGGCGAGCAGCGGGAACGCGCAATCGGCGAGCTCCATGGCGGCGCCCTCGGCGGCCCGCATCCCCTGCGGGATCTCGAGCAGCCGCAGCCGCACGGGCTGGTCGGAGCCGAGCATCTCTCCGGCTGCGATCCGGAACAGCGCGGCGTAGCCGATCTGCCCTCCCGCACCGGTGAGCGTGATCGTGATCGGGTGCTTCGTCATCGTCGGTGCTCCTCAGCTCGTTCAGCGCACGTCGAAGGTGCGGGGGTCGGGTCCGAGGTTCGTGCCCGCCTCGTAGGCGTCGATCGCGGCCATCTCATCGGCTTCGAGCGCGAAGTCGAAGATGTCGGCGTTCTCGAGCATGCGCTCCCTGCGGGTCGTCTTCGGGAAGACGATCCGGTCCTGCTGCACGTGCCACCTGAGCACGACCTGCGCGGGGGTCTTGCCGTGGGCCGCGGCGGCCGCGAGGATCTCGGGCCGCTCGAAGAGGTCGGACTTGCCCTGCGCGAGCGGGCCCCAGGCCTCGATCGCGATGCCGTGCTCGGCGCAGAACGCGACGAGCTCGCGGCGCTGGTGCAGCGGATGCAGTTCGATCTGGTTCACGGCGGGCACGACCCCGGTCTCGTCGAGCAGCTGCTGCAGGTCGGAGATCTCGAAGTTCGAGACGCCGATCGCCGAAGCGCGGCCGGATTCGGCGATCTCGATGAGCGACTTCCAGGCGCCGAGCGCCTCCCCGAACATGGCCTGCGGCCAGTGGATGAGGTACAGGTCGACCCGGTCGAGGCCGAGCCGGTCGAGGCTCTCGTCGAACGCCTCCGCCGCCCGGGTCTGGTCGCTGTTCCAGAGCTTCGTCGTCACGAAGAGCTCGTCGCGCGGGATCCCGCTCGATGCGATGGCACGGCCGACCTCGGCCTCGTTCTCGTAGATCGTGGCCGTGTCGATGTGGCGGTAGCCGGCTTCGAGCGCCGAGGAGACCACGCCCTCCGCCTCCCCCGGCGCGACGAGGTAGACGCCCGAGCCGAGCTGCGGGATGGACGTACCGTTGTTCAGGGTGATGTTCGGGATCTGCAGAGCGGTCATGGTTCCCTTCCTGGAGTGCGCTCCGGGCGGGTCGTGCCCGGCGTTCCGCGTCAGTCTACGCCGGGCTTCCGACACGCGGCGGGGACCTTCCGGCCCGGACCCGGGATAATGGAGGGATCATGCCGAATCCCGCGACCCCAGCGAATCCCGCCGTGCGCATCGACTTCCCCGCGGACCTCCCCGTCTCGCAGATGCGCGAGGAGATCGCCGAGGCGATCCGCGACCACCAGGTCGTCATCGTGGCGGGCGAGACCGGTTCGGGCAAGACCACGCAGCTGCCGAAGATCGCGCTCTCGCTCGGACGCGAGCGCATCGCCCACACGCAGCCTCGCCGGATCGCCGCCCGCACCATCGCCGAGCGCATCGCCGAGGAGCTCGGATCGGAGCTCGGCGGGCTCGTCGGCTACCAGGTCCGCTTCACCGACAAAGTGTCGGAGCAGACCCGCATCCGCCTGATGACGGACGGCATCCTGCTCAACGCGATCCACCGCGACCGCGACCTCACGGCCTACGACACGATCATCATCGACGAGGCTCACGAGCGCTCGCTCAACATCGACTTCCTGCTGGGGTATCTGCGGACCCTGCTCCCCCGACGGCCCGACCTGAAGGTCGTCATCACGTCGGCGACGATCGACCCCGAATCGTTCGCACGGCACTTCGCCGACGCGCGGACCGACGAGCCCGCCCCCGTCATCGAGGTGTCGGGCCGCACCTACCCCGTCGAGCTGCGCTATCGCCCGCTGGTCGAGGAGACCGAGGTCCCCGACCCCCGCGGCGGCGCTGCGAAGGTCCGCCGGATCGAGCGCGACCTGTTCGACGCGATCGGCGATGCGGTCGACGAGCTCTCGCGGGAGGACCGCGGCGACGTGCTCGTCTTCCTGTCGGGCGAGGCCGAGATCCGCGACGCGGCCGACGCCCTCCGGGGGCGCGTCGGGCGGGATCGGGCGCGCCCCGTCGAGATCCTGCCGCTGTACGGCCGGCTCAGCGCCGCCGAGCAGCACCGCGTGTTCGAGCGCCCGACCGGAGCGAATGCCGGGGCGCGGCGCATCGTGCTCGCGACGAACGTCGCGGAGACCTCGCTCACCGTGCCGGGCATCCGCTACGTGATCGACGCAGGCACGGCGCGCATCTCCCGGTACTCCGCGCGCAGCAAGGTGCAGCGCCTGCCGATCGAGGCGGTCTCGCAGGCGAGCGCGAATCAGCGCTCGGGGCGATCCGGCCGCACCAGCCCCGGCATCGCGATCCGCCTCTACTCCGAGGAGGACTTCGCGTCGAGACCCGAGTTCACCGAGCCCGAGATCCGCCGCACGGGACTCGCCTCGGTCATCCTCCAGATGCTCTCGCTCGGCCTCGGCGACATCGCGGGGTTCCCGTTCCTCACCCCGCCAGACCAGCGCGGGATCGCCGACGGCCTCGGGCTGCTCGCCGAGCTCGGCGCCGTGGAGACGGTGCGCGGCGGCCGGGATCGCGGCGGCCGCGGCCGGAAGGGTCGCGACGGAGCCGCGCACGGCGCGTCCCGCGGCAGCCACGTGATCACCCGGATCGGCCGGGAGCTCGCCCGGCTCCCGATCGAGCCCCGGTTCGCCCGCATGGTGGTCGAGGCGCGGACGCACGGGGTCGTGCCCGAGGTCCTCGCGATCGTCGCCGGACTCACGATCCAGGATGTACGCGAGCGCCCGCAGGAGAAGCGCGCGCAGGCGGACCAGCTGCACGCGCGCTTCGCCGATCCCCAGGGCGACCTCATGACCCTGCTGAATCTCTGGAACTACCTGCAGGAGCAGCAGGAGGCGCTCTCGTCGAGCGCGTTCCGCAGGCTCTGCAAGGCGGAGTACCTGAACTTCCTCCGTGTGCGCGAGTGGATGGACCTGTATCGCCAGCTCTCGCGCATCGCGAAGGCGCCGCGGGTGGATCCTGCGACTCGCAGGCTCGCGCAGGAGGACCGGGGCGGCAGGCTCGCGCAGGAGGACGGGGCACCGCCCGCCGCAGGCGGATCGAGCGAGTCGATCCACCGGTCGATCCTCGCCGGACTCCTCTCGCAGCTCGGCGTGCGCGACGATCGGCAGGATCGCGGCGCGCCCCGGCAGGCGCGGGGCGCCGCAGGCGCGGTGAAGCGCAAGCCGGCCCAGGAGTTCATGGGGTCGCGGGGCACGCGGTTCGTGCTCTACCCCGGCTCCGTGCTCGCGAAGCGGCCGCCCGAGGTCGTGATGAGCGTCGAACTGGTCGAGACCTCGCGGCTCTTCGCGCGCTCCAACGCCGTCGTCGATCCCGCGTGGGCCGAGGAGCTCGCGGGTCCGCTGGCGAAGCGGAGCATCTCCGAGCCGCACTGGGAGAAGAACCAGGGCGCCGCCGTCGCGTACGAGCGGGTCACGCTCTACGGCGTGCCCATCGTCGACCGCAGGCGAGTGCAGCTCGCCAGGTACGACCGTCCCCACGCCAGGGAGCTGTTCATCCGCCACGCGCTCGTCGACGGGGAGTGGGATTCGCCCCAGGCGTTCGACCGCGCGAACCGCCAGCTGCGCCGGGAGCTCGAACAGCTCGAGGAGCGCACGCGCAGGCGCGACATCGTCTCCGACGACGAGACCATCTTCGAGTTCTACGACGAGCGGATCCCGGCCGACGTCGACTCGACCCGCAGCTTCGAGGGGTGGTGGCGCACGAAGCGGGCGGACGACCCGCAGTTCCTGCACCTGCGCCGCGAGGACCTGCTCGAAGACGACGCCGAGGCGGTCGACGAGGCGGAGTTCCCGCGCCAGTGGCGGCACGGCGACCAGACGCTGCGGCTCAAGTACCGATTCGATCCGACGGCCGACGACGACGGCGTGACGGTGAACGTGCCCCTGCCGCTCCTGCCGAGGCTCGACGGGTCGGCGTTCGAGAAGCTCGTGCCCGGACTGCGCGAGGAGCTCGTGACGGCGCTCATCAAGACGCTGCCCAAGGCGATCCGCAAGCACGTCGTTCCGGCCGCCGACTGGGCGCGCACCCTGCTCGCCACCGTCGGCCCGAAGCTCGATGCGGCCGAATCCGCGGGCGGACCGGCCGCGGCCGATTCCGCCGGCCCGGCGCTGACCGAGCTGCTCGCCGCCGAGATCCGGCGTCGCACGAGCGTGCAGGTGACCGCGGACGACTTCGATCCCGAGCGCCTCCCCGCCCACCTCACTCCGACGTTCCGCGTCGTGGACGGACGCGGGCGCACCATCGGGTCGGGCAAGGACCTCGCGCAGCTGCAGGCCGCGCACAAGGAGCGCGCCACCGAGGGCGTCGCGAAGGTCGCAGCCGCCGCACTGCCGAAGAGCGACCTCGAGCGGAAGGGCGCGACCCGGTGGGAGTTCGGGGAGCTGCCCCGGCACGTCGACACGGCTTTCGCGAAGAGCAGGGGTGGTGCCGGAGCCGGTGTCGTGCGCGCCTACCCGGCGATCGTCGACCGGCGCACGGGCGTCGACCTCGCGCTCGTGGCCGACGCGGCCGAGCAGGCGCGCCTCTCGCGCCGCGGCGTGCGCCGCCTGCTCGTGCTGAGCTCGCCCTCCCCCGCGAGCTACGTCAGGGAGCACCTCTCGAACCAGGAGAAGCTGCTGCTCGGCGCCGGGCCGTACCGCAGCCTCGACGCGGCGATCGCCGACGTCTCGCTCGCGGTCGCCGACCGGGCGATCCGCAGGCACGCGCCCGACGGTCTCGTCTGGTCGGAGACCGTGTTCGAGGCGATCGCGAACGACTACGCGCGATCCCTCATCGACGACATCTACGGCGCGATCGCGCTCACCGCGCGCGTGCTCGACGCGGCGCGCCTCGCCCGCAAGGCCGTCGACGCGGCGAAGTCGATCCAGGTGCTCGGCCAGGTCGCCGACGCCGCTCGGCAGATCGACGGGCTCGTCTGGGCCGGATCGGGCGGGGACGGCTTCGTGTCGCGTACGGGTCTCGACCGGCTCGGGCGCCTGCCCGTGTACCTCGAGGCCGTGCAGGTGCGCATGCGGGGGCTCTCGGAGAACGCCGGTCGCGATCGGGCCTGGCAGAACGAAGTGGACCGCATGGCCGCGCTCTACGCGGAGGCAGGCGGCACGGTCCCGCTCCCGGCGGACGCCCCCGAGCGGCTCGAGCGCGCGCGCTGGCTCATCGAAGAGCTCCGCGTGAGCCTCCTCGCGCAGCAGCTCCGCACCGCGGAGCCCGTCTCGGCCCAGCGCATTCAGAAGCTGCTCCGCGACGGCTAGGGCCCCGCCGCCGTCACGGCCGGACGGCTACGCCGGAATAGGTGCGTCGAACCAGTGGCCGCGCGGGTGCGGCGCGCGATCGCGCTGAGCCGCGAGGAGTCGCGCGCGCACCTGCGTATCCTCCAGCGCGCCGATCGCCGCCCAGGCCAGCGCGATCGCACCGTGGATCACGGCAGTGTCGCCCGCGGGCGACACCGCCGCCGAGGCGAACTCATGCTGATGCGGCGTCGCGGACGTCCCCTCGAGTGCGATCATCGGGTGGATCGCCGGGAGGTATCGGGAGACATCCCCCATGTCCGTCGAACCGAGCTTCATCCCCGAGTCCCACTCGGACGGATCGTCGCCGCGGAGGGCGGCGAGCGCGCGGTCGAAGAGCTCCGAGAGGTCGGGGTCCTGCTCGAGCGGCGCGTATCCCGGACTGGGGACGTCGACCTCGTAGGTGCAGCCCGCCGCGAGCGCGGCGCCCGCCACGACCTGACGAACCCGGGTCTTGGCGGTCTCCCACGACTCGGCGGAGTTTCCGCGGATCTCGAGCTCCATGGTCGCGGACTCGGGGATGACGTTGACGGCCGACCCCGTCGTGGCGATGGAGGACACCACCACATCGCGCGGGAGGTGCTGTCGGAGGAGGCCGATGCCGACCTCCGCGAGCGTCACCGCGCTGCCCGCGTTGATGCCCTCCTGCGGAGCGAATGCCGCGTGCGCAGGGGCTCCGTGGAAGGTCACGACGCTGTAGTCGAGCGCCTGGCTGCTCCCGCCGGACGTGCGGACCTGGCCGGCGCCCGCAGCGTGCACCATGAGCGAGAATGTGGCGTCGTCCCACGCGCCCCGCTCGAGCATGATCACCTTGCCGCCGCCGTTCTCCTCTGCGGGGGTTCCGAGGAATACGACTCGGCATCCGAGCTCGTCGGCGACCTCGCGCAGCCCGATCGCGGCGCCGACGCCGGCCGCCGCGATGATGTTGTGCCCGCACGCGTGCCCCACTTCCGGGAGCGCGTCGTACTCGCCGACCACCACGATGGTCGCCTCCCCCGTTCCATACCCGGCCTCGATGGCGGTGGGCAGTCCGTAGACGCCCGCCTGCACGTCGAACCCCGCGTCGAGGAGCGCGGATGCGACCCGCGCGGCGGCGCGATGCTCCTGGAACCCGGGTTCGGGATCGTCGCCGATCGACCGGCTGAGCTCGAGGAGCCCGGAGGCCGCTCCGCGGATCGCCTGCTCGGCACGCTGTTGGAGGGGTGATGCGCTGTGCATGGTGCTGCTTTCTCTAGTGGGGATCGGAGGGGGCCAACGACGTCGTACGCTGGACGGGGGCGGGGTACCGCTAGTGCGTGACGAGGGGCTCGGGCGGAGCGGTGATCACGGCTTCGGTGCGGTCCGACCGGTGGCGGCCGAGCAAGAGCGCGAGCACCGCGGAGAGGACCAGGCAGCCGGCGAAGACGCTCCAGATCACCTGGAACGAGCTCACCGCCGGCACTGCGACGGCATCAGGACCCTCCTGCGCGAGCATCAGCGTCGCCATGACCGCTGCGACGAGCGCGCCGGAGACCGAGCCGCCGAGCGAACGCAGGCAGTTGTACAGCCCCGAGAGCGTCGTCGCGACGGTGAGCGGCGCGCGGGCGACGATCACGCCGGGCAGGATCCCGAGCGCCACCCATGAAGCGAACGAGTTCAGCGCGAGCAGCAGGGTGACGATCGCGGGAGAGGCCGGCGCTGTGGTCAAGATCAGGAGCGCGGCGGCTGAGACGATCGCCGCGACGGCGACGGCGCGGGACGTGCCGAGCAGGCGCACGGCGAGCGGGGCGGCGAACGCTCCGAGACTCGAGCACACGAACACGAGCGAGACGATGAGCCCGGCGTTGCCCGTGCTCATCCCGGTCCCGTAGCCCACCTCGCCGGGCTGCGCGGTGAGGTAGAGCGTCGTGGGGGTCGACATGCCGAACGCGGTGAGCGCGACGAGGAATCCGAGGACCATCGGGATGCCGAGCTTCACGCGGCGCAGTACGGTGAAGTCGAGCAGCGGCGACTCCATGCGCGACTCGAGCACGACGAAGCCGACCGCTCCGGCCGCGCCTCCGACGAGCGCGGCGAGCGTGGCGGGATGCGACCAACCGAGCTCCGTGCCAGCGGTGAGTCCGTACATCAGTGCGCCGAGCGACGCGCTGAACAGGATCGCGCCGAGCCAGTCGACCGAGCTCTGCCGATTGCCCGTGTCCCGCGGCAGGCTGAGGTGCACGGCGGCCGCCAGCAGGAAGAGCGGGATCGCGGGGATCGCCTGCGTGAGCGCGAGGTCGCCCGTCGCGTCCATGATGGCTCCGCTCAGCAGACTGCCGAGAGCGATACCGAGCGTGAGCGTGCCGACGAGGGCGCTGACGATGCGGTTCGCCTGCGCGGGGCGCTGCTCCTTCAGGATGCCCATTTCGATCGGCAGGAAGGCCGCCACCGGCCCCTGGACGGCGGCGCCGATGAGCACGAACGCGAATGAGGGGGCGAACGCGATCATGGCGCTGCCGACCGCCGTGAGCACGACGGCGATCACGAGGAGGGCGCGCTTCCCGTAGCGATCTGCGAGCATCGAGAAGAACGGGACGCACATCGCCGAAGTGAGCATCGTGATCATGAAGTACAGGCTGATCGAGCCTGCGGGAACGCCGTGGAAACGCGCGATCTCGCCGAGGAGCGGCATGATCCACCCCTGGATGAGGCCTGCGAAGAGTTCGACGGCGAGGAATGTGGGGACGAGGAGCCGGGCTCTCCCCTGCGGTCGGAGGTGGGGGGCGACGGCGCTGTCTCTGGGCATGAGGTCGATTCCTGACGGGCGTGGGGTGAATGCGGGAACGAATCGGTACTCTGACAGATGCTGCAGGAATTCTGCGAAGATGCGCATTCTCCGCAATCGAGGGAGCACTGATGTCCGATATCGCCATTGATGAGCTCGATCTGCAGATCATTCATGCACTCCAGGTCGACCCGCGCGTTCGCTGGAACGCGCTCGCCGAGGTGCTCGGCGTCGACGCGCACACGCTCGCTCGCAGATGGCAGCGCCTCGTCGACGGCGGGGTCGTGTGGCTCAGCGCGATGGAGGGCCTGCAGCGACGAGAGGCCCTGGCGCTCATCGAGGTCGACAGTTTCCCGGGTCAGGTGGTCGCAGCGGCTCGGGCGATCTCGGCGCTGCCCGGAGTCGCGTCGATCGAGCTCGCCACGGGTGCGTGCGATCTCTTCGTCACGCTGTTCGCGCAGGACGAGGATGCGCTCGCGCGGTTCCTCCTCGGCGAGATCGGCGAGATCCCTGAGATCCGTGCGGTCAGGTCGCACCTCGTGAGCGAGGTGGCCAAGGAAGGCTCCGACTGGACGATCCAGGCGCTCAGTGCAGCCCAGGTCGCGCGCATCCCAGCCCCTCGGGCCGCCCGTGAGGCCTCAGCGAAGCGCATCGATCCCCTGCTCGCCACCGCGATACGGGAAGCGCTGCAGAGCGATGCGCGCATGTCGGCCGCGGAGCTCGGAGCGCGCGTGGGGGTCAGCGGCCAACGTGCGGCCGACGCACTCGCGCGCCTGCGGGAGCAGGGGAGGCTGCAGCTCCGCGCCGACATGTCCGAGCGGTTCAACCCGTACCCCGCGGTGAACTGGTTGTTCCTGCAGGTCCCGGCGCAGCGCCTCGCCACCGCGCTCGACCGGCTCGTCTCAGTGCCGTCGGTGCAGTTCGCGGCGAGCTCCACCGGCCCGGCGAACCTGATCGTGGCGATCGGCGCGCGTGATCGGCGGGGGCTCCTCGACGCCGAGATCGCCCTGACCCGCCTGGTGCCCGAACTCGACGTGCAGAACCGGATGACCATGCTGCGGCTCTATCGGCACCTCGGCCGCGAGGTCAACGGGTTCGATCGGGCTCCGGCGCGAGCGGAAACGGTCGCGAGCTGACGAACTCTCGCTCGGTGCCGTCGACGGGATCGCGGAACCGCAGTTCGCTCGCGAGCAGCTGCAGCGGAGTCGAGAAGTCGTCGACGGCCACGGGCAGGATCTCGGGATACAGTGGGTCGCCCTCGATCGGGATCCCGAGGCCGAGCATGTGCAGCCTGAGCTGATGGGTCTTCCCGGTGCGCGGCGTGAGCCGGTAGACGCCCCGGCGCGCGCGGCCCGCGCCATCCGGCAGCTCCCGCAGGAGCTCGACGACCGACTCGGCGTTGGGCTCGGCACCGGGCACTTCCTCCCCCTGCCAGGTGCCGTGGCGCTTGCGCAGGTGGGTGCGCACGGTCACGGGGAGCTCGAGGTCGTCGCGCACCGCCGCTGCGGCGAGATAGGTCTTGGAGACCTCGCCGCGCATGAACATGCTCTGATAGGCGCCGCGCCACCGCCGCTCCGTCGCGAGGATCAGGAGACCCGACGTGACCCGGTCGAGCCGATGCATCGGCGACAGCTCCGGGAGGCCGAGCGCGTGCCGCATGCGGACGACCACGCTCTCGCTGACGTGCCTGCCGCGCGGGATCGAGGAGAGGAACGGCGGCTTGTCGATCACGACGATCCGGTCGTCGCGGTGCACGACCGCGATCTCGCCTGGCACGCTCGCCTCTTCGGGGAGGTCCCGGTAGAACCAGACGAAGGTGTGCGGGCGGTAGACGGCAGACGCGCGCAGCGGCTCGCCCGTTTCGAGTACGAAGCGCTCGTCGGCGAGGAACGCGTCGACGTCGATGTGCCGCGAGAGGCGCTCGTGCAGCCAGTCGCGCATCGTCGCCCACGGGTGCGGGTTCGCGCGATCCGTGTCGGGCGTGCGCAACCAGGCGGCGTCGAGGCCGAGTCGCTGGGGCAGCGGGGAACGAGGGGGCATGCGGTGCTCCGGAACCGGGCGCGTCAGCGCCCCGCGGCCCATTCGGGGTCGACGGCGATCGCGTGGACGTGCAGGTCGCGGCGGGGGAAGTCGATGTCATCGACCTCGATCTCGATGCGGCGCTCCCCCGTGCGCGGGTCGATGCTGAACACGGCCAGACCGTTCAGCTTGTCGTACGACCCGCCCCTGCGCCGCTTGACCCACTCCTCGTCGGCCGCGACGCTGTAGGCGCGACCGGCCGCCGGCGCGAGCACGCCGTCGTCGATGCCCACGACCGTGTCGTACGCGAACGGGTCGTCGGTTCCCACCGACCCGCCGAGGTCGGCGGATTCGACGGCTTCGAGCACCGGGGCCCCGCCGTCCGCATCCGCCGCGGATCCGGCCTCGAGCTCCGGCACCGCGATCGACCACAGCTTCCAGTCGGCCGCCCAGACGAGCCGGCCCTCGGACACGAAGGGCGTCGACGCCCACCCGTTGACCGCCTCGGGATAGCGCACCTCGAACTCGCGCGGGGCCCCGCCGGCGCGATCCCACACGCGCAGCGCCTCGCGCGGTCGGGCGTCGTCCGAGATCCCGCCCAGCCCGAACAGGCGATCGCCGTCGCACGCGAGCGCCTCGACGTCGTCGAACATCCCGTAGCGGTCGAAGTCCCGAGTCTCAGGAGTCGCCTCGTCGACCCCGCGCTCGCCGACCATGAGCGCGGCGTCCCCGCAGCCCGCCAGCGCGGGCGTCGCGTACCCGGCATCGACGGCGGTGAGCGAGTCGTTCGCGGCATCGACGAACACGGCCCGCGCGCCGTTCGCCGAGCTCGCGAGCATCGTGAAGCCGGTGTCGGTCGCGATGCGCTCCTGCTCGGACGGGGAGGGCGGCATGTCCGGGACCGGGAACTTCGAGAGTCCGTCCGCGTGCAGCAGGTACTCCTCCCGCGGTCCGCCGGTGCTCAGGCCGAGCTCGGACCAGGCGAGCTTCGAGTTCTCGAAGCCGCGCTCCTCGACCCGCACCGAGCGCGTCTGTCCCTCCTCGTTCACGAGCACGAGGTACGAGATGTCCCTGGCGTCGAGCCGCAGCGCGACGACGGCGTCCTCGATCCCGAAGCTCTCGGAGATCGCCGGCGCCTTCAGGTAGCGCACGAGCGGGCCCGTGCCGAAGACGACGCCGATCACGAGCGCAGCGATGAGCAGTCCGGCGGCTCCCCGCTTCGGCTTCCGCGCGGAGGTCGCGCCGTCACCTGGCTCCGGCGCCGCGGTTCCGTCGGCGCTCACGCCGCGGACGTGAGGACGCGCCTCGCCTCGTGCAGCAGCTCGGGCTCCGTCACGAGGTCGTACCGCGATGCCACCATCTGCATGATGGACGAGAAGTCGCGCCGGTTGCGGTTCATCGCGTAGGAGAGCACCCCGAAGAGCATGCCGAATCCGGCGCCGATCGCGACCGCGGCGACGAACACGCCGAGGATCGCGGTGTTGTCTGGCTGGAAGATGAAGAGCAGCAGGCCGAGGAAGAGGCCGAGGTAGGCGCCGGAGAGCGCCCCCATCAGCGCGACCCTGCCGTACGTGAGCCGACCGGTCACGCGCTCGACGCTGCGCACGTCGTTGCCGACGATGCTGATGCGCTGCACGGGGAAGCCGGCGCGGGCGAGCAGATCGACGGCGTGACGCGCGTCCTCGTATCGGTCGTACGTCGATACGATCTCCCCGCGGGGGATCTCGGGCATCAGCGGGACGCGGGAGGATCGCATGGGGCCTGGGGTGCTCATGCCCCGATTCTCCCACGGCGCGCTGTGCGGCGCCGGTGACACCCTGGCGAACGCGGATCCGACGCGCGAGCGCGGAGCCGTTCAGCCGACGCCGGAGCGGTCGGCGAAACCGACGACGACCTGCGGATAGCCCGGCGTGGGGATCCGGCGGTGGGTCTCCGCCTCCTCGGCAGTCGCATCGAGCGGCACCACGGTGATCCCGTCCCATCCCGCGTCCCGGGTGTTGCCGCCTGCGACCGCGGCGAACTCGGCCCCGGACGCATCGCGCCAGATCGCGACCGTCTCGTGCGGCGGGTCGAGCGGCACGATCCGCTCGCGACCGGTCTCGAGGTCGAGGATCGAGAGATTCGGTCCGCTCCGCGCGTTGCCGAACGCCCCGGTGCCGACCGTCACGAGCCGCGGGCCCGCGAGCGCGGTGCCGTGCGCGTGGGAGTCGGCGCGGCTCTCGAGCATCGTGATCTCGCCGCTCACGGGATCGAGTCGGGCGACCACGAGCCCCTGGTATGGCAGCAGGATCGCGCCGTCGTCCGCGACCGCGCCGTAGTGCGGCTTCTCCCACGAGGCGAGCCCGCCGGCCCGCCCGAACGGCGCGACCCGATGCGTCGTGGCATCGAGCGTCCGCGCATCCACGACCGTGACGGAGAATCCGTCGTGATCGACGGTCGCGGCCCACGCCCCGTCCGGGGCGACGAGCACGTCGAAGGGCCGGATCCCGACGGCGACCGAAGCCGTGAACGCGGCCGTCTCGACGTCGTAGACCTCGAGGAACGACGAACCGGGCGACAGGCTGCCGTCGGTGACGGCGACGTAGACGCGGGAGCCGTCGGGCGCGACCGCGAGCCCGAGCCCGCCGGCCCGGTACTCGCTGCTCGAGATCGCGGGGGCGGGATGCCGGTAGGGCACGAGCCCGGTGCGAGTGCGGGACGCGAGATCGACGACGGCGAGCCCCTCGGCCGTCGCCGCGTATGCCGTGCGGCCGTCCGGCGACACCCCGGCTCCCCAGGGCGCTGCACCGACCCTGACGGTGTCGACGACGGCCCCGGTGCCCTGCAGCGCCGGGTCGATGATCGCGATCTCGTCGCCGCGGGCGAGCGTGGCGAGCAGCAGCGTTCCCGCGGCCCGAGCGCCCGACTCGGGCTCGGGCGACGGACCCGGATGCGCGCTCGGGCGCTCGGCGTCAGGGCGCCCGAGGCCGGCGCGCGCGGGGGCATGCTCCTCGGCGGCGCACCCCGAGAGCGCGAGGCCCAGCCCGCCGAGCGCCGCGGCCCCGAGGAGCGTGCGGCGCGCGATGTCGGTGCTCGTGTCGTGCATGGTCCCAGTCTCGCGTCGCCCGGCGCTCCTGGCCTCAACCTTTTGATGGATTTCGCCCGATCGGCGGCTCCCGGAGCGATACCGTAGAGCTGTGAGTTCTTCGAGGGTATTCGTGGGGCGCCTCGCGGGGCGGGGCGTGTTCGATCCGGTCGGCGAGCGCATCGGCAAGGTGCGCGACGTGCTGATCGTCTTCCGCTCCGCCGGCGCCCCGCGCGTCGTCGGCCTCATCGTCGAGATCCCGGGCAAACGCCGGGTCTTCGTACCCATCGGCCGGGTCACCTCGATCGGCTCGGGCCAGGTCATCACCACGGGCCTCATCAACGTGAGACGGTTCGAGCAGCGCGGCGGCGAGACCCGCATGATCGCCGAGCTCATCGGCCGCGACGTGCAGCTCGTGCCCGAGCGCCCCGGCGCCCCGGCGCCGAACGCGCGCATCGAGGACGCGGCGATCGACCGCTCCCGCACCGGCGAGTGGCTCGTCACCGAGGTGTTCGTGCGGCTGCCGAAGCCGGCAGCGCCCTTCAGCCGCGGCGACTCCCGGATCGTGCGGTGGCCCGAGATCGCGATGCCGTCGACCGGAGAGGGATCGCGATCGGCCGAACTCCTGATCCAGACCATGGTCGACCTGAAACCGGCCGACCTCGCCGAGGCGCTGCTCGAGCTGCCCGGGCAGCGCATGCTCGAGGTCGTCGGAGAGCTGGCCGACGACCGCGTCGCCGATGCGCTCGAGGAGATGAGCGAGCCCGATCAGCTGGCGCTGCTCGCGCAGATGCCCCCGGATCGCACCGCCGACGTGCTCGATCGCATGGAGCCGGACGACGCCGCCGACCTCATTTCGGCGCTGCCGACCGCCAAGGGCGAGGAGCTGCTCGACCTCATGGAGCCCGAGGAGGCCGAGGACGTGCGCCGCCTGCTCGAGTACGACGCCGATACCGCGGGCGGCCTGATGAGCCCGTCGCCCATCGTGCTGTCGGCGGAGTCGAGCGTCGCGGAAGGGCTCGCGATGATCCGCCGGGCCGAGATCCCGCCCGCGATGGCCTCGGCCGTCTACGTCACCCACCCGCCGTACGAGACGCCGACCGGCGAGTATCTCGGGATGGCGCATTTCCAGCGCATGCTGCGCTTCCCGCCGCACGAGCGCCTCGTGTCGCTCATCGACACCGAGATCGAACCAGTCTCGGTCGGGGCGAGCGCTGCCGAGGTCTCGCGCCGGCTCGCGAGCTACGACATGGTCGCGATGCCGGTCGTCGACGACCAGAACCGCCTCGTCGGCGTGGTCACGGTCGACGACGTGCTCGACCACCTGCTGCCCGACGACTGGCGGCACGCCGACGACGAGCCCGCGGGGCAGCAGACCGGGACGGGACGGGGGCTGGGCGCATGAGCCTCTTCACGCGCAAGCGGGATCTGGACGCTCCGCTCGCAGCCGGCGCTCGCGCGGTCAAGGCCCCGCGGGACGGGCGCAACGAGCGCTTCGGCCGCTGGACCGAGAGCATCGCCCGCGGCATGGGCACCCCCTGGTTCCTCCTGCTGCTCACGTTCTTCTGCATCGCCTGGCTCGCGTGGAACACCTACGGCCCCGAACGGGGCCGGTTCGATTCGGCCGCGCTCGGTTTCACCGCGCTCACGCTGATCCTCTCGCTGCAGGCCTCGTACGCGGCCCCGCTGCTGCTGCTCGCGCAGAACCGCCAGGACGACCGCGACCGCGTGCAGATCGAGCAGGACCGCCAGCGCGCGGAGCGCAACCTCGCCGACACCGAGTTCCTCGCCAGGGAGGTCGTGGCCCTGCGCCTCGCGATGAAGGACCTGCCCGACCGCGAATTCGTGCGCGCCGAGCTGCGCGCCCTGCTCGCCGATCTCGAGGAGGAGCGCGAGAAGGAACGCGAGGCGGCCCGTCCCGCTCCCGAGGACGGCCCCGCGTCGGCCGAGCGACCCGATCGGGAGCACGGTGCCTGACGTCGCGAGGGAGGACGCGAACGAGATCGAGCGGGGCGTGTGGGCCGCGCTCGACGGCGTCCGCGATCCCGAGATCCTGCGCCCGGTGACCGAGCTCGGCATGGTGCGACGGGTGCGCGCCGACGCCGAGGGGAAGGCCGAGGTCTCGATCCTCCTCACGATCGCCGGCTGCCCCGCGGCGCGGCGCATCGAGGCCGACGTCCTGGCAGCGGCCGCCTCCGCCCCTGGCGTGACGGCGGCCGCCGTCGAGGTCGGTGTCATGTCGCCCGCGGAGCGCCGGGCGTTCACCGAGCGCGTGCGCGGCGACCGGGGTGCGCGCCCGCAGCAGTTCGGCAAGGACTCGCTCACCCGGGTGATCGCGGTGACGAGCGGCAAGGGCGGGGTCGGCAAATCGTCCCTCACCGCGGGCCTCGCCGTCGCCCTCGCCGCTCGCGGTCTCTCCGTCGGCCTGGTCGACGCCGACGTCTTCGGGTTCTCCATCCCCGGCATCCTCGGACTGAGCCGCGACGGTGCCATCGCCCAGCCGACCCGGGTCGACGACATGATCCTCCCTCCGGTCGCGCACGGCGTGAAGGTCATCTCGATCGGCATGTTCCTCGGCGACCAGGATCCGCGCACGACCGCGGTCTCGTGGCGCGGGCCGATGCTGCACCGCACGATCGAGCAGTTCCTGCGCGACGTCTGGTTCGGCGATCTCGACGTGCTGCTGCTCGATCTCCCGCCGGGGACCGGCGACATCGCGATCAGCGTGGGCCAGCTGCTCCCGCAGGCCGAGGTGCTCGTCGTCACGACGCCGCAGGAGGCGGCGGCCGATGTCGCCGTGCGGAGCGCGCTCGTCGCCAGGCAGACCGGTCAGCGGGTCATCGGCGTCGTCGAGAACATGGCGGGACTCGCCCAGCCCGACGGCACCGTGGTCGATGTCTTCGGCTCGGGCGGCGGCGCACTGGTGGCGGAGCGCCTGAGCGATGCCGAGCACGGCGACGTGCCGCTCCTCGGGAGCGTGCCCCTGAGCCCCGCCTTCCGCGCCGGCGGTGACGCGGGCGAGCCCGCGGTGCTCGCGGACCCCGAGGATCCGGCAGCCGCCGAGCTGCTCCGCGTAGCGGATCGCGTGGCTCGGATCGGCAGGGGGCTCGCGGGTCGGCCGCTCGGGATCAGCCTCCGCTGACCGGGCGCGCGATACGGACTCAGGTGGCTTCGTCGTCGTAGCGCAGGCCCCGAGCCGACCCCGTTTCCGCCCCGTCCGCGCCACCGTGCTCGCCGTCGGCGCCCGCTCCGGAGCGGGCGCGTCGCGCCTCCGCGGCCTCCGCCGTTCGGGCGCGCCGCTCGGCGATGCGGGCCTCGCGTTCGTCCTCGACGAGCGCGTCCCTGATGATGCGGCGCGGGTCGTACTGGCGCGGGTCGAGCTGCTTCCAGTCGACGTCCTCGAACTCGGGACCCATCTCGTCCTTCAAGCGGTCCTTGGCCCCGTCCGCCATGCGCTTGACGCTCCGCACGAGCTCGCCGAGCTTCTTGGCGTAGACCGGGAGGCGCTCGGGGCCCAGCACGAACATGGCGATCACCAGGATCACCATCATCTTCTCTATCGTGAGGCCCATCCCGACCATGCTACCGGTCCACCGCGGTGAAATCGCCGCGGGATCCGCTTGCGCCGCGCCCCGGTTTCGCGGGTTCCTCGCGTGTGCGCGACGCGCGCGCGACGGAACGCCCTACTCTGGGACGATGGGCGGCTCCGACGGGCCGCCGGGTTCCGGCACGGAGGAGATCGTGAGCAAGCTCGAACGCAACTGGCAGTACGCCGAGCAGTACCCGGGCGAGACGGAAGCCCTCGTCCGCGCCCGCCGCCTCTCCCTCGAGCTCGGCATCGAGCCCGTCAGCCGGTCGGTCTCGGCGCAGCTCTCGGGCGTCGCCGTGCTCTCGCGGGCGCAGGCGATCTGCGAGATCGGCACGGGTGTCGGGGTGAGCGGGCTCTCGCTGCTCCGCTACGCCGATCAGGCCACCCTCACCTCGATCGAGGTGGAGGCCGAGCATCTGCGCGAGGCGAAGGGGATCTTCGCCTCGGCCGGCATCGCCGCCTCGCGGCTCCGGCTCGTCGAGGGAGACGCGCTGCACGTGCTCCCCCGCCTGAACCTCGCCTCGTACGACCTCGTCCTCATCGACGCGAACCCGGCGCAGCTGCTCGAGTACTTCGAGCACGCGCTCGGGATCGTGCGGCCGGGCGGCTGCATCGTGGTGCCCGGCGCCTTCTCGCACGGGCGCGTCCCCGATCCCGCCGCCAGGGATGAGGCCACGCAGTCCATGCGCGACCTGCTCTCGCTGGTCGCGGAGTCCCCCGCGATCGCGCCGATGCTCTCGCCGGCTGGCGACGGCGTGCTCACGCTCGTGCGCCTCGACGACTGAGCGACGGGCAGGCCCCGCGCGGTCGCGCGCCGGGAGCGCCCTGACCCGGAACACGAGAACGGCCCCCGCCATCGGCGGGGGCCGTTCTAGTGTCGAACCGCCGACGGCACCGTCGGCGGTTCGACGGTGCGCTATCCGTCGAGGACGCCCGCGAGCACGTCGCGCAGCTCCGCGGCCTCCTGGTCGTTGACCGAGACCACAAGACGTCCACCGCCCTCGAGCGGGACACGGACCACGATCAGGCGGCTCTCCCGCACCGCCTCCATGGGTCCATCCCCAGTCCTCGGTTTCATTGCAGCCATGACGCCTCCTTGCAAGTTTGGTGGTTCGGAACCATTTTACCGGTCACGAGCGCCCGAGCGCGAAATCGTGCGTCGCCCGGTGACGCGGGGACGCATCATTCAGCGGCGGTGAGCCAGGCCAGAAGCGCCGCGTACGAGCTCTCGATCTGGGCGACAGGCACCCGCTCGTCATCCGCGTGGGCGAGCAGGGCGTTGCCCGGCCCGAAGTTCACCGCGGGGATGCCGAGCGCCGAGAAGCGCGACACGTCGGTCCACCCGAGCTTGGCGGTCGGCTCGGCGCCGACGGCGTCGACGAAGCGCCGAGCGAGCGGAGCGTCGAGACCGGGCCGGGCTCCCGGGGAGAGATCGACGATCCGCACCTCGTCGGCGTCGGAGAAGAAGTCGCGCACGAAGGCGACGGCCTCGTCCGTGCTGCGGCTCGGAGCGAACCGGTAGTTCACCTCGATCTCGCAGCGGTCGGGAATGACGTTGCCCGCGACGCCGCCCTCGACCCGCACCGCGTTCAGCCCTTCGCGGTACTCGAGCCCGTCGACGACCACGCGCTCGGCCTCGTACGCCTCGAGCCGCGCGAGCAGCGCCCCGGCGCGGTGGATGGCGTTGCGGCCCATCCAGCTGCGGGCCGAGTGCGCCCGAGTCCCCTCGAGCGCGACCCTGGCGCGCAGGGTCCCGTTGCATCCGCCCTCGATCGTCCCGTTCGAGGGCTCTCCCAGGATCGCGAAGTCGGCCGCGAAGAGCCCCGGGTGGTTGCGCATGGCGCGGCCGAGACCGCTCAGGCTGGAGTCGACCTCCTCGTGGTCGTACCAGATCCAGGTGAGGTCGACCGCCGGCATATCGAGCGCGACCGCGAGCGCGAGCTGCACCGCGACGCCCGCTTTCATGTCGACCGTTCCCCTGCCCCAGATGACGGGTGCGCCCGTCTCGGGGTCGAGCTCGTCGCGCACGGGCAGATTCGCGTTGATCGGCACGGTGTCGAGGTGGCCCGCGATCGCGACGCGGCGCTCCCTGCCGAGCTCGGTCCTGGCCACGATGGTGTCGCCGTCGCGCACGACCGCGAGGTGCGGCGCGCGTGCGCGCAGCAGCGCCTCGACGGCGTCGGCGATCGCGCGTTCGTCGCCCGATACCGAGGGGATGTCGCACAGCTGACGGGTGAGGGACACCGGTCCGGCGTCGACGTCGAGTGGGAGTGACGGGTTGATGCTGGATTCGCTGCTCACCCGCTCCACTCTAGAACGTCCCCGCGCGGACCGCGGGGACGCGACGCGCGCGCCAGCGCGCATCTCGCCGGGTGTCGCCCGGAGTCACCGAGTGTCGCCGACGCGATCGGGCACGCCGGAGCGGCGATAGCATGGTCTGCATGACTGCACCCCGCTTCGCCTGGTCCGCCGGAATCACGACCGTCGCCGCAGACGGGACCGTGCTCGATGCATGGTTCCCCTCCCCGCGCCTCGGGAATCGCCCCGCGGGGCGAGATCCCTGGATCGCGCCGGCGGAGCTCGAAGAGCTCGCGGGCGAGGACGCGCTCCGCGGTGTCGAGGTGCGCCCCACGACCGTCGAGATCGATCTCGACGCGGCTCCGGCCGATACGGCTGACGCCTACCTGCGGCTCCACCTGCTGTCGCACTGCCTCGTGCGGCCGAACTCGATCTCCCTCGACGGCATCTTCGGCAAGCTGCCGAACATCGCCTGGACGACGCACGGGCCGATGCTGCCCGACGTCTACGCGGAGCGGCTGCCGCGCCTGAAGCGCGCCGGCGTCTCGCTCGTCTCGCTCGACAAGTTCCCGCGCCTCACCGACTACGTCGTGCCCCAGGGCGTGCGCATCGCGGACGCCGCCCGCGTACGCCTGGGCGCGCATCTCGCACCGGGCACGACCGTGATGCACGAGGGCTTCGTGAACTTCAACGCCGGCACGCTCGGCGCCTCGATGGTCGAGGGCCGCATCTCGCAGGGCGTCGTCGTGGGCGACGGCTCCGACATCGGCGGCGGCGCCTCCATCATGGGCACGCTCTCGGGCGGCGGCACCCAGCGGATCACCATCGGAGAGCGCGCGCTCCTCGGGGCGAACTCCGGCATCGGCATCTCCCTCGGCGACGACAGCGTCGTCGAGGCCGGCCTCTACGTCACCGCGGGCACGAAGGTCGTGCTGCCGAAGGGCACCAGCGATTCGGCGGGCGAGCCGGTCGAGGTCAAGGCACTCGAGCTGTCAGGACTTCCCGGACTCCTCTTCCGGCGCAACTCCCGCACGGGATCGGTCGAGGCGCTGCCGCGCGAGGGCGCGGGCATCGTGCTCAACGCCGCGCTGCACGCGTAGTCGATCGGGATCCGGCCCCGGCTCCGCCGGCAACCGGCTCCTGGCTCCCCCGGCACCCGCATTCACCGAGCCACTATCGGCCCGTCGAGACGGCATCGGCTCCGATGCCGTCTCGACGGTCGAGGAGTGGGTCGGTACGCCGGGGCCGGTCCGCTGCCCTGAGACGCGTGTGGGCCCCGACCTCGGGTCGGGGCCCACACGCGTCTCAGGGCGTCAGCGGTTCAGGTGACGCTCGCCCGAGCCGATGTAGAGCTGCTGCGGCCGCCCGATCTTGGTCTGGCGATCGACGTGCGCCTCGCGCCACTGCGCGATCCAGCCGGGCAGGCGTCCGATCGCGAAGAGCACGGTGAACATGCGCGTCGGGAAGCCCATGGCCTTGTAGATGACGCCCGTGTAGAAGTCGACGTTCGGGTAGAGCTTGCGCTCCTTGAAGTAGTCGTCCTCGAGCGCGATCTGCTCGAGTTCCTGGGCGAGATCGAGCAGGGGGTCGTTGACCCCGAGCTCCTGGAGGACCCGGCCGGCGCTCTCCTTGACGATGCGGGCGCGCGGGTCGTAGTTCTTGTAGACGCGGTGCCCGAAGCCCATGAGCTTCACCCCGTCCTCCTTGCGCTTGACCTTCTCGACGAAGGTCTCGACGCTCTCGCCCGAATCGCGGATCCGGCCGAGCATGTCGAGCACGGCCTCGTTGGCGCCGCCGTGCAGCGGGCCCGAGAGCGCATTGATGCCCGCGGAGATCGACGAGAACATATTGGCGCCGGTGGATCCCACCAGGCGCACCGTCGAGGTCGAGGCGTTCTGCTCGTGGTCGGCGTGAAGGATGAGGAGCTTGTCGAGCGCATCGACGAGCACGGGGTTCATGACGTACTTCTCGGCCTTGTTGCCGAAGTTCAGCCGCAGGAAGTTCTCGACGAAGCTGAGCTCGTTGTCGGGGTAGAGGAAGGCCTGTCCGATCGACTTCTTGTGCGAGTACGCCGCGAGCACCGGGAGCTTCGCGAGCAGACGGATGGTGTTCACCTCGACGAACTCCGGCACCGCGGTGTCGAGCGAGCTCTCGTAGTACGTGGACATCGTCTGCAGGCCGCCGGAGAGCACCGCCATCGGGTGGGCCGTGTGCGGCACCGCCTCGAAGTAGTACTTCATGTCCTCGTGGAGCAGGGTGTGGCGGCGGATCTCGTCCGTGAACGCCTCGAGCTCCGACTCGCTGGGCAGCTCGCCGTAGATCAGCAGGTACGCGACCTCGAGGAACGTCGACTTCTGGGCGAGCTCCTCGATCGGATACCCGCGGTAGCGCAGGATGCCCTCGTCGCCGTCGATGTACGTGATCTCGGACTTCGTCGACGCGGTGTTCACGAAACCGTAGTCGAGGGCCGTGTGGCCGCTCTGCTTCGTCAGCGTGCTGATATCGATCGACGGGTGCCCGTCGACGGCGTCGACGATCGGGAACTCCGCCTCGCCACCGGGGAACGTCAGCTTCGCCGTCGCAGGGCTCCGGCCCTGAGTCGCTTCGGTCACATCGTCTCCTCGTGAGGTCTCGTGCCGGTCGGGCGTCGGATGTAACGCCGCCGTTGTATTCACCCTATCGGCTCCGGAGGGAGCCCGGGGCCGGTGCCGTAGTTCCGCACCCGCCACCTAGAGTATCTCGACGTCGAACAAAATGTCGATTCACGCCGACGCCGGAGCGGCCCGCAGCCTGGCCGCGACCTCGGCGATATCCGCGTCGCTCGCCGTGAGCGCGAGACGCACGTGCTCCGTCGATCCATCGCCGTAGAACGGGCCGGGACCGACGACGATGCCGCGCTCCGCGAACTCGGCGACGCTCTCCCAGGCGTCCGCGCCGCGCGTCGCCCAGAGGTAGAGGCCGGCCTCGCTGCCGTCGATGCGGTAGCCGGCCGCGAGCAGCGCCGGCAGCAGGATCTCGCGTCGCGCGCGGTAGCGCTCGCGCTGCTCGGCGACGTGCTCCTCGTCGCGCAGCGCGGCGATCATCGCGGCCTGGACGGGCGCCGCCTGCATGAGCCCCGCGTGCTTGCGCACCGTCAGCAGCCGGTCGATCAGCTCGCGATCCCCCGCGATGAACGCCGCGCGATACCCCGCGAGGTTGGACTGCTTGCTCAGGGAGTAGGCGCTGAGCACCCCGCTGTGGTCGTCGCCGACGACCCGCGGGTCGAGCACGGACGGGATCCGCTCGGTGTCCCAGGGCGCCTCCCAGCCGAGCTCCGCGTAGCACTCGTCGCTCACGAGCACCGCGCCGAGCTCACGGGCGCGAGCGACAGCGGCGCGCAGGGCGTCGACGTCGAGCACCCGGCCGTCGGGGTTCGACGGCGAGTTCACCCAGGCCAGCTTCGTTCCCTCGGGCCACTCGTGCGGGTCGTCGCAGGCGACGGCCCGAGCGCCGGCGAGGGCAGCTCCCATCGCGTAGCTCGGGTAGGCGACCGTCGGGAAGACCACCGTCTCCTCCGGGCCGAGACCGAGCAGGAACGGCAGCAGCGCGACGAGCTCCTTCGACCCGATCGTCGGCAGCACCGCTTCCGGGTCGACCGTCGCGCCGCGTCGACGCAGGTACCACTCCGCGATCGCCGCGCGCAGCTCGCGATCGCCCGCCGTCGCGGGATACGCATGGGCATCGGATGCGTCGACGAGCGCAGCGCGCACGCGCGCGGGCGTGGGGTCGACCGGCGAGCCGACGGAGAGGTTGATCGCCCCGCCTGGGTGCTCGGCCGCGCGCGCGGCGAAGGGCGCCATGGCGTCCCAGGGATAGTCGGGCAGCGGCCCCCGCATGCGCCTACTCGCCCAGCTTCGGCAGCGCCGCGATGAGCGGGTGGTCGAAATCGTACGCGCCCACCTTGGCCGCTCCGCCCGGCGAGCCGATCTCGTCGAAGAACTCGACGTTCGCCTTGTAGTAGTCGGCCCAGACCTCGGGCAGGTCGTCCTCGTAGTAGATGGCCTCGACCGGGCACACGGGCTCGCACGCCCCGCAGTCGACGCACTCGTCCGGGTGGATGTAGAGCGAGCGCTCGCCCTCGTAGATGCAGTCGACCGGACACTCGTCGACGCACGCCCGATCCTTCACGTCGACGCACGGAAGAGCGATCACATAGGTCACGATGCCCGCCTTTCACTCGGAGCGATTCGGGATCCGCGCCGCGCGCGATCCGCAATGGATCCATCCTATCGGGCGGGCGGACGCCGGATCCTCAGGCTCCCGGGGCGTCGTACGGGCGGGTCGGGATCACCGTCGTGACGACCGGAACATCCGCGTGCGCCACGGTCTGCGCTCCGCTCTCCCCGTCGCGCGGCAGGATCCCGGCCGAGAGCCCCTGGAACTCGCCGAGGTCGGGGCCCTGGTCCGCGAGCGGCACCGTCACGGGCGATCCCGGCTCGACCTCGAACCGCTCGCCGCGCACCTCGACGGAGACGCCGCGGTCCCCCGAGACGATCTCGAAGCGGATGGCGGCGCGCTCCAGCCGCACCCGGACGCGACTCCCCCGCCATTCGAGCGGGAACTCGAGCGACCCCCAGTGCTCGGGCAGCCGCGGGTCGAACCGCAGGCGCCTGCCCGCGTCGCGCATGCCGGCGAATCCCTGCACGAGGGTCATCCAGACGCCCCCCGTCGACGCGATGTGCACGCCGTCAGCTGAGTTCTGGTGCAGGTCGTCGAGATCGACGCGCAGCGCGTGATCGAAGTAGCGGTAGGCGAGCTCGCGGTAGCCCACCTCGGCCGCGACGATGGACTGCACGACGGCCGACAGCGTCGAGTCCCCCGTCGTGAGCGCGTCGTAGTACTCGAAGTCCCTGCGCTTCTCGTCGCGCCCGAACTCGTCGCTCGCGAGGAGCAGCGCGAGCACGACGTCGGCCTGCTTGAGCACCTGGAAGCGGTAGATGACGAGGGGATGGAAGTGCAGCAGCAACGGCTTCTGCTCGGGCGGGGTCGCGGCGAGATCCCACACCTCGCGCTCGAGGAAGTGGGCGTCCTGGGGGTGGATCCCCAGCTCATCGGAGTACGGCACGCTCATGCCTGCGGCCGCCCGCTCCCACTCGTCGATCTCGGCCGGATCGAGGGCGAGCCGCTCGGCGAGCTCCGCGTACTCCGCTGGCGCCTCTGACGCGAGCCGACGCGCCACCTCGACCGCGAAGCGCAGGTTGAAGCGCGCCATCACGTTCGTGAAGAGGTTGTCGTTGACGACCGTGGTGTACTCGTCGGGGCCGGTCACCCCGTGGATGTGGAAGCTCTCCCCGCCGTCGTCGTCGGCGCGCCAGAACCCGAGCGTCGCCCAGAGCCGAGCGGTCTCGATGGGGATGTCAGACGCTCCGGCGAGCATGTACTCGAGGTCGCCCGTCGCGGCGACGTACCGGGCGAGCGCGTACGTGATGTCGGCGTTGATGTGGTACTGAGCGGTTCCAGCGGCATAGTAGGCGCTCGCCTCTTCGCCGTTGATGGTGCGCCACGGGAACAGCGCGCCGTCCTCGTTCATCATGCGCGCCCGCATGCGCGCCTGCGCCAGCATGCGCTCGCGGGAGCGCAGGGCGTTCCGCGCCCAGAAGGGGCTCGTGTAGGTGAGGAAGGGCAGCACGTAGACCTCGGAGTCCCAGAACGAGTGGCCTCCGTAGCCCGAGCCGGTCAGCCCCTTCGCCGCGATCCCGCGACCATCGGCGCGCGCCGACGCCTGGGCCGCCTGGAAGAGGTTCCAGCGGATCGCGAGCTGCACCCCCGGTTCGGCGTCGACGCGCACGTCGCTCCGTTCCCAGAACGCGTCGAGGAAGGCGCGCTGCTGCTCCCAGCGCTCCTCCGGTTCCTGGGCCGCGGCGCTGCGCAGCGTGTGCACGCATCGGTCCACCACCTCGGTCAGCGATGCGGTCGCGGACGAGTGGTAGGCGACGGTCTTCAGCAGCGTGACCGTGCGGCCCTGTCTGGCCGTTCCCTGGAAGACGTGCCTGGTCCGATCCGCGCCCTCCTCGACCTCGGTCCGCCAGGCGTCCGCATCCGCTTCGCCGCCGCCGTCGAAGGCGTGATCCGCGCCGACGGCGAGCGCCATGCGCGAGTTCCGCACCCGGAAGCTCAGCACGCTCCTCCCGCCGTCGTGCACCGCCGGTCCGGGATCGAGGATCCGCTCGACGATCTCCTCGCTCTTGCGCGGGTCGGCGATGCCCGCGGCCGCGGGACGATCGGGGCTCACGCGCCCGAGATCCTGCCGGTTCACGATGAGGCTGCTCATCGTGAGATCGGCGTCGGCGTCGAGCACCGTCACCCGCATCTCGATCGTCGCCGTGTGCCGGGACGCGAACGACACCATGCGTCGGGTATCGACCCGCACGCGCTTCCCCGTGGGCGTGAGCCACAGCAGGGTGCGCTCCAGCGTTCCCGCCCGCAGATCGAGCGTGCGCCTGGCATCGAGCAGATCGGCCGTCTCGAGGTTCAGCCGCTCGTCGTCGACGTAGATGCGGATCGTCTTCGCGTCGGGCGCGTTCACGATGGTCTGCCCGTGCTCGGCGAAGCCGTAGGCCGCCTCGGCGTGCCGGATCCGCCACGTCTCGTGCAGCCCGTTGATGAACGTGCCGTGACTGCCGAGCGGCAGCCCCTCCTCATGGTTGCCGCGCAGCCCGAGGTAGCCGTTGCCGAGCGAGAAGAGCGTTTCGTCCTGGCCCGCGAGCGCGGGATCGATGCCGTGCACGACGAGCCGCCAGGGGTCGTCGCCGAAGTCGCGGCGGGCGTCCCGCCCCTCGGTCTGCGGATCCTGGATCACGGCATCAGCTCCTCGAGGTCGTGCACGATCGTGTGGGCTCCGGCTTCGAGCAGCGCCCCGCTCCCGGTGCCCCGGTCGACGCCGACGATCCATCCGAAGCCGCCGGACGCCGCCGCCGCCACGCCGGAGGCGGCGTCCTCGAACACCGCGGCGTCCTCCGGGAGGACGCCGAGCAGCTCGGCTGCGCGCAGGAAGGTGTCGGGCGCGGGCTTCCCCGCAAGCCCCTCGAGTCCGGCGACCGCGCCGTCGACGACCGCGGTGAAGCGGTTCCGCAGGCCGGCCGCGCCGAGCACCGCTTCGGCGTTGCGCGAGCTCGAGACGATCGCGAGCGGCGACCCGCGCTCCGCGAGCAGGTCGAGCAGCCTGAGCGAGCCCGGGTACGGTGCGATCCCGTCGCGCGCGAGCACCTCGGTGAAGACCCGGTTCTTGCGATCGCCGATGCCGCGGATCGTGTCGTACCAGGCCGTGCCGTCCCCCGCGCCCCCGTCCGCGGCGGCGCCGTCGCCCTCGGGCAGCACGATCCCGCGCGCGGCGAGCAGCGTCGCGACCCCCTCGAATCGCGGCCGTCCGTCGAGGGAGACGAAGTAGTCGTCCTCGGCGTACGGCGCGGCGCCGTGCCGGGCGAAGACGGCGTCGAAGGTCTCCGCCCACGCGCGCCGGTGCAGCAGCACCGTCGGGGTGATCACCCCGTCGAGGTCGAAGAGGAATGCCTCTGCTGCGGCCATCGGGTCGGTGCGATCGATCAAACGGAGAACCTCCGGAACTATTTCTGGGAGCCGGCGAGCAGCGCCTGGACGAAGTACTTCTGGAACGCGAAAAACACTATCAGCGGCACCAGCATGGAGAGGAAGGCCCCCGCCGAGAGCACGTCGATGTTCGCCCCGAACTGACGCAGCTGCGACTGGATCGCGACCGTCAGCGGCTGCGAGTCGGAGTCGGTGAAGATGAGCGCGACGAGCATGTCGTTCCAGGTCCAGAGGAACTGGAAGATCGCGAGCGAGGCGATCGCGGGCAGCGCGAGCGGCAGCATGATGCGGAAGAAGATGAGCCAGTCCCTGGCACCGTCGATCCGAGCAGCCTCGAGCAGCTCCTCGGGCACCTGGATGAAGAAGTTGCGCAGCAGGAAGATGGCGAACGGCAGCCCGAAGGCGGTGTGGAAGAGGATCACGCCGAAGACGCTGCCGAAGATGCCCATCGCGCCGAACAACCGCGCGAGCGGGATCAGGGCCACCTGGATGGGCACCGCGAGCAGCACGATGACGCCGATGAAGATCCAGTCCCTGCCGGGGAATCGGAGCCACGCGAACGCGTATGCGGCGAGCGCGCCGATGGCGACGACCAGCACCGTCGTCGGCACGGCGATCACGATCGTGTTCCAGAAGGAGCCGGTGATCGTCGGATTCGCCAGCAGGTTCGCATAGTTCTCGATGGTGAGCTCGGCCGGCCGGGTCAGTACCGTCCACCACCCGCTCGCCGCGTTGTCGCCCGCGCTGCGGAACGAGGTCAGCAGGAGCCCGAGCGTGGGGACGAGCCAGAACACCGCCACCACGAGCAGGACCGCATTGAGGACGCCGCGGCTGGCGCCGCGCGCGATCCGGGCGCCGAGGCTGCGACTGCGGACCCCGGTATCGGCGCTCCTCCCGATCCCCGCGCTCATCGGCCGCGCTCCTCTCTGAATCGCTTGACGTTGAGGATCATCGACGGCAGCACCAGTACGAGCAGCAGGATCGACAGCGCCGAGCCGAGTCCGTGGTCGTTGCCGCCGCCGAACGACACGGTCCACATCTCCACCGCGATGACGTTGGCCGCGGGTTTCGCCGCGCCTGGCGGGATCACGTAGACGAGGTCGAATATCTTGAGCACGTTGATGACGAGCGTCACGAAGACGACGAGCAGCACGGGCGCGAGGAGGGGCGCGGTGATGCGGCTGAAGACCTGCCATTCGTTCGCGCCGTCCGTGCGCGCGGCCTCCTGCAGCGAGCGGTCCATCGCCGAGAGTCCCGAGGCGATCATCACCATCGCGAACCCGGCCCAGATCCAGATGTAGGCGAGGATCACGACGAGGTTGATGAAGGTGGCGCTCAGCCACGAGACCCCCTGCGGCCCGTCCCCGAAGTTCGCCGCGGGCAGCGCGATCCGGTACTGCTCCCCCGCGCTCAGCCCGTCGATCGTGAACGCGCCCCCGGCTCCCGTCGTCGCGTACCCGCGGATCGCGCCGTCCGCGTCGACCGCATCGACGCGGATTCCCGCGAGTCCGCTCTTGCCCGCCTCGAGTTCGCCCGGCGTTCCCCCGCCGCCCCGGATCACGTCGAGGAAGACGGTCCCCGAGATCTGCGTCGGTCCAGGCGGATCGGCCTCGCGCGCGGAAACGGTGCCCTCGGGCAGCGCGGTCTGGCGCACCCCCGTGAGCGGGAAGTTCTGCGTGCCGCCCGCCGCGATCGGGTCGGTCGAGGCGATGACGCCGCCGTCGGCCTCGATCCCGGATCCCTCGCGCGGCTTCGCTCCGGGATAGCTCGCCTGGTCGGAGAACGCCCCCTGCACCCCCACGATCGCCGCGTTCACGACGCCGAGATTCGGGCTCTCCTGGAACATCCCGCGGAAGATCACGCCCGCCGCGAGCATCGAGATCGCCATCGGCATGAAGACGACGAGCCGGAAGACGATCTTCCAGCCGAGCTTGTCGACGAGCACGGCGAGGATGAGGCCGATGACGGTGACCGTGATCGGCGCCACGACGACCCAGAGCAGGTTGTTGCGGATCGCCGTGAAGGTCGTGTCGTTCGTGAACATCGTGACGTAGTTCTGCCAGCCGACGAACCGGGTCCCGGTCGTGTCGACGAGCGAGCGGACGACCGTGTACACGATCGGGTACACGACGAGGGCGCCGAGCGCGATCAGCGCCGGCCCGAGGAACCCGGCGACGAGCAGCCAGCTGCGCAGCCGGCCGCGACCGTGAACGGTGCGTTCACGGTCGCGGAGCTGCACGGGCACCGTGTGCGTACGAGTCATGACGGGCCTACTCGTAGGCCTTCGCCGCAGCCTCCTCCAGCCGCTTCGCCGTGCCCTCGATGTCGGAGGGATCCTCGTAGAAGGAGATCATCTCCTGCCAGAAGCCCTGGCCCTCCGTCCCGCCGAACGCGCTCGGGGCGAGATCCGACATGTCGAAGCGGAATGCTTCGGCCCCGGTCAACGACTCGGCGATCTGACGAGATGTATCGTCGGGGTAGAGCGACGTGTCGACCGCGGTGTTCGGCGAGGTGAGCCCGCCCTCGGGCACCCAGACCTCGGCCGCGTCGGGCGAGGCGAGGAACTCCATGAGCGCGTTCGTCACGTCGTCGTCGGTGAACTGGACCGCGACATCGCCCCCTCCCACGACGGACGGCTCGGACCCGTCGATCGCCGGGAAGTCGTAGAAGAGCGCGTTCTCCCCCACCGTCGAGTTGCCGTCCGCCGCGATGTTCCCCGCGACGAAGTCGCCCTCGAACACGGTGCCGGCCTGCGGGTCGGCACCGAACACCTCGGTGACGCTCGTGGGGAAGTCGCGCTGCGCGCCCCCGGGCTGCACGACGTCGCTGCCCCAGAGCTCGCCGAGCACGGTCAGCGCCTCCGTGACCGAGTCGTCGGTCCAGGGGATCTCGTGCTTCGCGAGCTGATCGTACTTCTCGGGCCCAGCGGTGCGCAGGTAGACGTTCTCGAACCAGTCCGTCAGCGGCCAGCCGACATCGGCGCCGATCGAGACCCCGGCGTACCCGGCGTCGCTGACGAGCCCGAGCTGCTCCGTGAAGCCGTCCCAGTCCGTCGGGGCCTCGGCTCCCGCCTCGTCGTAGATGTCGGCGTTGTACCAGACCGTCGACTTGTTCGCCGCCTTGAACCAGACGCCGTAGAGCTCCCCGTCCACGCTGCCGAGGTCGAGCCAGCTCTCGGCGTAGTTCTGCTCGACCGCGTCGCGCACCGCATCGCCGACCGGCAGGATGTCGCCGTCCTGCGCGAGCGACTGCATGAGCGCGGGCTGGCCGACGATCGCCACGTCGGGCGGCGTACCGCCCTCGAGCTGGCTCGAGAGGTACGTCGGCGCCTTGTCGCCGAAGCTCGTGTAGTTCACTTTCGCACCCGTGCGATCGCTGAACTCCGCGAGAACCGCCTCGAAGTTCTTCTGCTCGGCGCCGGACCACGCTGCCGCGACGCTCAGCGTCTCGCCGGAGAACTCGCCTCCTCCGCCGCCGTCACCGCTCCCGCCGGCTTCGCCGCCGCCTGACGAGCACCCCGATGCCAGCAGCGCGACCGCGGCCAGTCCGGCCGCGGCGCCGAGCATCCGACTCCGTGTGTTCCCCTTCGCACGCATACTGCACTCCGTTCCGAATGGTTCTTCGCTGGGTGGTTCGGTGCTGGGACCCCCCGGCCCCGAGCATGGGAGCGCGATGCCGTCCTGCGACGTGCGGGGCGGCGGCGCCCTCGCTTCCGACCCTATCCCGTTCGCGCGTCGGATTGTCGACAACGGGATGGAATCCGATGCCGGTTGACGCGGAGTCCTCCTGTGTGCAAGGCGCACGGTCGGGCACTCCGAGCGCGGCCGGCTCCCGCCTGCAGCGGACGTACGTCGCGCGACTTTCAGGCGGCCGGGGCGAGCGCCCGCACGACGAACGGGAACGCGAGGATCACGACCCAGGCGCCCGCGAAGAGGCACACCGCGAACGGCACCGTGCGCGGTTCCGTTCCGTTCCCGCTGGGCTCCGCGCCGCGCCGCACGGCTCCCCAGATCGCGGCGCACGCGAACGCGACCGCCGCGCAGACGATCACGGCCCAGAATCCCGAGACGAAGCCGAGCACGCCCCCGACGAGCGGCGCGACCTTCACGTCGCCGCCGCCGAAGCTCCGCGGGGACGCGCTCCACAGGACGGCGAAGAACGCGAACAGCAGCGCGGCGCCCCCGAGCATCCTCAGCAGGTCCTCGAGCGCAAGGGCCCGCCCGGCGCCGAACAGCCTGATGAGGCACCCGATGACGAGCGGGGCGAGCGTCAGCGCGGTCAGCCGGGCGAGCAGCCGGTTCGGCAGTCGGCGCCGCACGATGTCGACCGCGCTCAGCCAGACCGACGCCACGAGGAAGGCGAGCACCCCGACCAGCTGCACGATGCTCGCCGCGCGGCTCAGCAGGATCGTCGCCTCCGCCATCGGGATCCCGAGAGCTCCGGCTACCCGGTGACTTCCGTCCCGATGCCGCGCTCGGTGAAGATCTCGAGCAGCACCGAGTGCGGTTCACGGCCGTCGATGATCGCCGCCTTCGGCACGCCGCCGCGCACCGCATCGAGGCAGGCCCGCATCTTCGGGATCATGCCCGACTCGAGCGACGGCAGGAGCTCTTCGAGCTCGTCGGCGCTGATCGAGGAGACGAGCGAATCCCGGTCCGGCCAGTTCGCGTAGAGCCCGGCGACATCGGTGAGGATCACGAGCTTTTCGGCCCCGAGCGCGGTTGCGAGCGCCGAGGCCGCCGCGTCGGCGTTCACGTTGAGCGAGTCGCCGGGGCGCTCCTGGTCCGGTGCGATCGAGGAGACGACCGGGATCAGGCCGGCATCGAGCAGCGCCGTCACCGGGTCGGTCCGCACGTCGACGACGTCGCCCACGAGGCCGAGGTCGACCCACTCGCCGTCCACCTCGATCGGGTCGCGCCTCCGCCCGATGAACAGGCCGGCGTCTTCGCCCGTGGTGCCCGCGGCCAGCGGACCGTGCGCGTTGATCTCGTCGACCAGTTCGGGGTTGACCTTGCCGGTCAGCACCATGCGCACGACGTCCATAGTCTCGGGCGTCGTCACGCGGTAGCCGCCCTTGAACTCGCTCGCGATGCCGAGCCGGCCGAGCATGTCGTTGATCTGCGGGCCGCCCCCGTGCACGACGACGGGCCTGATCCCGGTGTGCCTGAGGTAGACGACGTCCTCGGCGAAGGCCGCGAGCAGCGCCTCGTCGACCATCGCGTTGCCGCCGAACTTGATCACCATGACGCGATCGCGGAACTTCTTGAGCCAGGGCAGCGACTCGATCAGCACCTGCGCCTTCGCGGCGGCCTCGTTGTGCGCGACGGTCGTGTTCGTCTCGGTCATGATGTCCGTTCTCTCCTGGTCCTGCGGCGCTCGTGCCCGCCTCCCGCACCGGCGCGCGCCGGGCGGCCGCCCTCAGCTCGAGTAGGCGGAGTTCTCGTGCACGTAGTCGTGCGTGAGGTCGTTCGTGCGGATGGTCGCGGCGTGCTCCCCGACGAAGAGGTCGATCTCGACGCGCGTGCGGCGCGGGGTGAGGTCGCACTCGTCGACCGGCCGATCCGGCGCTCCGGCGTGGCAGAGGCGCACGCCGTTGAACGAGACATCGACCTGGTACGGGTCGAGCGCCGCCTCCGTGGTGCCGATGGCCGCGAGCACGCGCCCCCAGTTCGGATCGTTGCCGAAGATCGCAGCCTTGAAGAGGTTGTTGCGGGCGACCGAGCGCCCCACCTCGACGGCGTCGGCGACGCTCGCGGCGCCGCGCACCTCGATGTCGATGTCGTGGCTCGCCCCCTCGGCGTCGGCCTGCAGCTGCGCCGCGAGCCGGTCGCAGACGCCTGTGAGCGCGACCGCGAACTCGTTCGCGTCTGGCGCGACGCCAGATGCGCCGCTGGCGAGCAGCGTGACCTGGTCGTTCGTCGACATGCACCCGTCGGAATCGAGGCGGTCGAAGCTCGCCCCGGTCGCCCGGCGCAGCGCGACGTCGAGTGCCTCGTCCGAGAGCCGCGCATCGGTCGTGATCACGACGAGCATGGTCGCGAGGCCCGGCGCGAGCATGCCTGCACCCTTCGCCATGGCGCCGATGCTCCAGCCGTCTCCGCGGTGCGTCGCGGTCTTCTCGACCGAGTCTGTGGTGAGGATCGCGGCCGGAGCCGTCTCGTCGTCGGCGGCGAGCGCCGAGACGAGCGTCGGAATGTTGTCGACGATGCGGTCGCGGAACGTCTGGTCCCCGGTGCCGATGAGTCCCGTCGAGCAGACGAGGATCCGCTCCGCGTCGGCGTCGCCCAACTCGCGCGCCACGGCCTCGGCGGTGAGGCGCGTGGTGGCGTAGCCGAAGTCCCCGGTGAAGCAGTTCGCGCCGCCAGAATTCAGGATCACGGCGCGGGCTGCGCCGTTCTCGGCGACCTTCCGGCTCCAGAGGATCGGGTTGGCCTGCGCGCGGTTGCTCGTGAAGACCACGGCGCTCGCGGGCTCGGGCCCGTCGTTGACGACGAGGGCGAGGTCGGGTTTGCCCGTGCTCTTGAGGCCGACGGCGATGCCCGCCGAGCGGAAGCCCTGGGGTGTGGTGACGGTCACGGTGCGACTCCATTCGTGGACAGGCCGGTGGTCTCGGGGAGCCCGAGCGCGATGTTCGCCGACTGGATCGCGGCGCCCGCCGTGCCCTTGGCGAGGTTGTCGAGCGCCGCCACGACGACGACGCGGCCAGCGGCTTCGTCGACCGCGAGGCCCATGAGGCAGGTGTTCGCGCCGAGGGTGTCCGCGGTGCGCGGGAACACGCCTTCGGGAAGCAGGTGCACGAACGGCTCCGCGACGTAGGCGTCCTCCCATGCGGCGCGCACCTGGGCGGCGGTCGTGCCTGGGGCGAGCTTCGCGGTCGAGGTCGCGAGGATCCCGCGGCTCATCGGGACGAGCACCGGGGTGAAGCTGATCGTCGGCTCCCCCTCGGCTCCGGCCCCCCGGAGCGCCTGCCGGATCTCGGGGATGTGCCGGTGGGTCCCGCCGACCGCGTAGGGGTTCGCGGTGCCCATGAGCTCCGCGCCGAGCAAGTGCGTCTTCGCGGCCTTGCCCGCGCCGCTCGGACCGACCGCGAGCACGCTCACGATGTCCTGCGCCTCGATCACGCCGGCCGCGATCCCCGGCGCCAGCGAGAGCGCGACGGTCGACGCGTTGCATCCCGGGGCGGCGATCCGGGTGGCTCCCGCGAGCAGTTCGCGCTGACGGGTCCACACCGTGTGCTCGTGCGCTCCGTCGCTCGACGCCCGGGCCGCGACGATGAGTTCGGGCACCCCGTAAGTCCACGGCTCGTGATGGTCGCCGCCGTAGAAGGCGGCCCAGTCGTCCGCGTCGACGAGCCGGTGGTCGGCACCGCAGTCGACCGCGAGCCCGACGTCGCGCAGCTGTGCGGTCAGGGCCCCCGAGGCGCCGTGCGGCAGCGCGAAGAAGACGATGTCGTGCCCGTCGAGCACCTCGGGCACGGTCTCCCGCAGCGTCAGGTGCGCGAGCGAGCGCAGGTGCGGCTGGGACTCGATGAGCGGCCGGCCGGCGCTCGAGTGCCCCGTCACGGTGCGGACCTCGAACTCCGGATGCGCGGCGAGCAATCGCAGCAGCTCGCCTCCCGCATAGCCGGATGCTCCGGCCACGGCAACGCTAATGGTCATCGACGCTCCTTTTCCCGCAGTTCCCTCTATTCTGGCACCTCCGGACGGCCCGCTCGGGCGTATGACGGCGCGGGACGCCGAGGCGGCGGCATGGCGGCAGCATGGCGGCGTCATGGCGGCGTCAGACCGTATGGGATCTGCGAACCGTATGCCGGCTTCGGCTCAATCCGGCATGTGTCCTGCCGATCCCATCCGGTGTGACGGTGGGCTCGGACGCGCAGGGCGGCGGGAGGCCGGCCGCGTCCGAGTGCTCTCAGCGGTGCGTGAACTCGGGAGCGCGCTTCTCCGCGAACGCGCGCATGCCCTCCTTCTGGTCCTCGGTGGCGAACATCGCCGCGAAGGTCAACCGTTCGAAGCGCAGTCCCTCGGAGAGCGGCATCTCCTGGGCCGCCTGGAGCGCATCCTTGGCCGCGTAGACGGCCGGGAGCGACTTCGACGCGATCGTCTCCGCGACCCGCGCGGCCTCTGCGAGCAGCTCGTCCGCCGGAACGACGCGCGAGACGAGGCCCGAGCGCTCCGCCTCCTCCGCGCCCATCATGCGCCCCGTGAGCACCATCTCCGCCGCCTTGTACTTGCCGATCGCGCGCGGCAGGCGCTGCGAACCGCCGAAGCCAGGGGTCACGCCCAGGTTGATCTCGGGCTGGCCGAACTTCGCGGTGTCCGCCGCGAGGATGATGTCGCACATCATCGCGAGCTCGCACCCGCCGCCGAGCGCGAAGCCCGCGACCGCGGCGATGACGGGCGTGCGCATGCGCTCGAACGCGCCCCACCCGGGGAACGGCCCGCCGACGGCCATCTCGGCGTACCCGTTGTCGACCATCTCCTTGATGTCGGCGCCCGCGGCGAACGCCTTCGCCGATCCGGTGAGCACGATCGCCCCGATTCCGGGATCGGAGTCGAACGCGAGCGCGGCATCGATGAGCTCGCGCACCAGTTCGCCGTTCAGCGCGTTCAGCGCCTCTGGCCGATGGAGCGTGATCGTCGCCACGCGCCCCCGGGTCTCGGTGATGATGGTCGTGTACTCCGCCATGGTGGTTCCTCCGTCGCAGCCGCAGTGTTCGTGTCAACGCTACCGCGCCGGCACGGTCGCCTCCACGCCGGCGCCGCCGACGTTCCGCGCCGGTGCGGCGCGCCGCGCGCTCGAGCCGGCTCAGTCCGCGTCGGGCCTGCGCCGCAACCGCTTGGTCTCGGAGCGTCGGGTCTTCGACGCGGTGTGGCGACGGGCCGAGCCGCGCGTGGGCCGCGTCGGCAGGCGCTTCGGGGGTGCCGGGGCGAGCGCGCCCGCCACGAGTTCCGCGAGCCGCGCCATCGCCGCTTCGCGGTTGCGCAGTTGCGAGCGCTGCTCCGATGCCGCGACGGTGAGCGCGCCGTCCACGAGGCGGTGCTCGAGGCGCGCGAGCAGCAGTTCGCGCTGCGCTGATGTGAGCGCGCGCGAGCGGACGACGCTCCAGGTGAGCTCGACGCGACTGTCCGAGGTGTTCACATGCTGACCGCCCGGGCCGGACGACCGCGAGAACCGCCATCCGAGCTCGGATTCGGGGATCGTGAGCCGCGGCGTCACCTCCAGATGCATGCCCCCAGCGTCTCACGGATCCTCCTCCGCCCCAGTCGGACGCGCTCCGCCGACCCGCAACCGGTCCGGCCCGGCCCCGTCCCGGCCGGGGGCGCTCCTCCGCGCCGGAACCGGCACGTCGTTCCGGCATCGGCATGGGGCCCGCGCGGAGGCCCGCGCGACGCCGTGGTCGCCGGCTCGCAGTGTCGCAGAATGACCCCCGAACGGGGGTCACGAGGCACGAGACAGCGGGCGCGCGGAACTCCATAATGGAGATTCGGGGCCGGAGCCCCACGGGGAAATCACCTATCGAAGCCTGGGGGGGGCACGTGCCGCAGAGCACCCTGGGGACGGCCTTGGGGACGGCTGCCCCCGCATGGAGGATCGCGATCGTCGAGGATCACCTCATGCAGCGCGTCCTCACGCGGCATGTGATCAATTCGGTCCCCGACCTGGCCGTCGTGTTCGCGGGCGAGACGCTCCCCGAGTTCACCAGGTGGTGGGAGACCGAACCCGTGGAGCGGCGCCCGGACCTGCTCCTGCTCGATCTCCTGGTGGACCGCGGCGAACCGGCGGATCCGGAGACCGTCAGACGGCTCGTGCACGCGGGGCTGACCGTCGGCATCTTCTCGGCGCTGAGCTCCCCCGCGCGCGTGCGGAAGATGCTGCGGGCCGGGGCCTCCGGCGTGATCGGCAAGCGCGACACGGTCGAGGTCGTCGTCCAGGCCGTCCTGCACCTGCTCAACGGCGGAACATGGATGACGCCCGAGACCGCGGCGATCATCGCCCAGGATGGCGCGCGCCCTCAGCTCAGTGAGCAGGAGGAGCGCACCCTCGTGCTCTACGCCTCCGGTCTGACGCTGGAGGCGGTCGCCGACATGATCGGCGTGAAGCGAAGCACCGCGGCGCAGTACCTCAAGCGCGTGAAGGAGAAATACCAGGCGGCGGGTCAACCGGTGAGCACGAAGATCGAGCTGCGCACCATCGCCCTCCGCGACGGCTTCCTGGACGTCTGAACGCCCGCCGGGAGGCGCCGCCGGAACGGACACCGCCGGAACGGACACCGCCGGAACGGACGCCGCCGGAACGGACGCCGCCGGAGCGCGCCCGAGCCACTACCGGTCCGCCGAGACGGCATCGGAGCGGATGCCATTTCGACGGGTCGATAGTGGTTCGGCGCTGCCGGGCGCAGCGTCAGGCAGCGTCAGGCGGCGCCGGGCGCAACGTCAGGCGCCCGCGACGTGCCGTTCGTCGACGCCGTCGTAGGCCGAGAGCGGGCGGATCAGCGCGTTCGCCGCGGCCTGCTCCATGACGTGCGCCGTCCACCCCGTGACGCGCGACGCGATGAAGAGCGGCGTGAAGATCTCGGTGTCGAAGCCCAGCAGGCGGTAGGCAGGCCCAGAAGGGTAGTCCAGGTTCGGGTAGATGCCCTTCCGCTCGACGAACTCGCGCTCCAGCGTTTCGTACAGCGCGGCGAGCTCGGTGTCGCCCGACTCCTCGAGCAGCACCTCGAGCGCCGCCCGCATGGTCGGCACGCGCGAGTCGCCGTGCTTGTAGACGCGGTGCCCGAAGCCCATGATCTTGCGCTTCTCGGCGAGCGCCCGATCGAGCCACGGCGCCACCTCGGAGGCGGATCCGATCTCGTCGAAGAGGTGCATCACCGCCTCGTTCGCGCCTCCGTGCAGCGGACCCTTGAGTGCGCCGATGGCGCCCACCACGGCCGAGTACAGGTCTGAGGTCGTCGAGGCGATCACGCGCGCAGTGAACGTGGACGCGTTGAAGGAGTGCTCCGCGTAGAGCACCATCGACACCCGGAAGACGTCGACCGCGGCAGGGGACGGCAGCTCGCCGAACGTCATCCAGAGGAAGTTGCTCGCATAGTCGAGGTCGTCCCGCGGCGGGATCGGCTCCTGTCCGCGGCGGCGGCGCTGCACCACGGCGACCAGCGTCGGCAGCTGGGCGAAGAGATACACCGCGCGCCCGAGGTCGAGTTCGCGGTCCGTCCAGCCGCCCGGCCGGTGCAGGGTGCCGTCGAATGCGCCGAGCTGGCTGACCGCGGTCCGGACGATGTCCATCGGGTGGGCGTCGTTCGGGATCGTGTCGAGCAGCGCGAGCGTGCGCGGGTCGAGCTGGCGCAGCGCCCGCTCCTGCTGCTGGAACTCCGCCAGCTGGTCGGGCGTCGGCAGCTCGCCGTGCCAGAGCAGGTAGGCGACGGCCTCGAACGGCTGCGTCGCCGCGAGCTCCTGCACCGGGTAGCCCCGGTAGAGCAGGCTGTTCGTCTCGGCGTTGACCTTCGAGATCGCCGTCGTATCGACGACGACGCCCGCGAGGCCCTTCTTGATCTCCGTGTCGGTCATCGGTTGCTCCTTTGCACTGCCGGGGTGGATCCTGCGACTCGTTCCTCGCGCAGGATGACGGGTGGGGTCATCCTCGCGCAGGATGACGGGTGGGGTCATCCTCGCGCAGGACGACGGATGGGGTCATCCTCGCGCAGGACGACGGATGGGGTCATCCTCGCGCAGGACGACGGGTGGGACGGCGCCCCGTCACCGCTCCACGGTGAAGTTGAAGACGCCCGAGTCGAAGCGATTGTACGCCTCGTAGTCGACGAGCTCGTAGAGGTCTGCGCGGTGCTGCATCTCGTCGAGACGGGAGGTCAACCGCCCCTCCTCGTGCAGCGTGTCGAGCGCGCGCCCGGTCGCGCCCATCGCGATGCGGAGCATCGACACCGGCCAGATCACGATGTTCATGCCGATGTCGGCGAGCTGCTGCGCGCTGAACAGCTCGCTCTTGCCGAACTCCGTCATGTTGGCGAGCAGCGGAACGTCGACCGCCTTGCGCATCGCCTCGAACTCCTCCAGCGTACGCATCGCCTCGGGGAAGATCGCGTCGGCGCCGGCGTCGACGAGCGCCTTCGCGCGATCGATCGCGTAGTCCATGCCGCGGGGGCCGTCTGCCGTCGCCCGGATGTCGGTGCGGGCCATGATCAGGAAGTTCGCATCGCGGCGCGCGTCGACCGCGGCGCGGATCCGCTTCGCGGCGGTGTCGCCGTCGACCACGGCCTTGCCGTCGAGGTGCCCGCAGCGCTTCGGGTTGATCTGATCCTCGATGTGGCATCCGGCGATCCCGGCGTTCTCGAGGGTCTGGATCGTGCGCGCCACATTCATGGGTTCGCCGAAGCCCGTGTCGGCGTCGATGATCGCGGGCAGCTCGGTCATGCGGGCGATCTGCTCGCCGCGACCCGCGACCTCCGTGAGGGTCGTGAGGCCGATGTCGGGCAGCCCGAGGTCGGCCGCGAGCACAGCGCCCGAGATGTAGACGCCGTCGAAGCCCTTGCGCTCGATGAGGCGGGCCGAGAGCGGGTTGAAGGCTCCGGGGAAGCGGAGCAGCTCGCCGCTCGCGAGGCGCTCGCGCAGGATCCGGCGCTTCTCCTCAGGGGTGGTCCGTGAGTACAGCATCAGAAGAGTCCCTTCGGTGCGGCGGCGAGGTCGATGGCACCGGGCGCCGCGACGATGTTCAGCTCGCGCACCTCGTCTGCGGTGAGCTCGGGCAGGCGCTGCACGAGCTCGAGGAATCGCTCGATCTCGGCCGCTTCGAGCACGGGCTCGGACAGGGTGCGGAACTTCGCGATGTAGTGCTCCCTGGCGAAGGGGCGCGCGCCGAGCGGGTGGGCGTCGGCGACGGCGATCTGGTCGACGACGGTCGAGCCGTCTGCGAGCCGGATCTCGACGCGTCCGCCGAAGGCCTTCTCGTCGGGATCCTCGGAGTGGTAGCGGCGAGTCCACTCGGCGTCCTCGGCCGTGGTGATCTTCCGCCACAGCTCGACCGTGTCGGCGCGTCCGGCGCGCTCGGGCGCGTACGAGTCGACGTGGTGCCAACCGCCGTCCTGCAGCGCGACCGCGAAGATGTACGGGATCGAGTGGTCGAGGGTCTCGCGGGAGGCCTGCGGATCGTACTTCTGCGGGTCGTTCGCGCCCGAGCCGATCACGTAGTGCGTGTGGTGGCTGGTGTGCAGCACGATCGATGCGATGTTCGCGGGGTCCGCGAGCTCGGGGCGCTCACCGTGCAGCTTGCGGGCCAGGTCGATCCAGGCCTGCGCCTGATACTCGGCCGAGTGCTCCTTGGTGTAGCTGTCGAGGATCGCGCGCTTCGGCTCCCCCGCGGCCGGCAGCGGCACCTCGTAGGCGGCGTCAGGGCCGTCGAGCATCCAGGCGATGACGCCGTCCTCGCCCTCGTAGATGGGGCTCGGCGAGGTCTGACCGCGCATCGCCCGGTCCACGGCCTCGACGGCCATCTTGCCTGCGAACGCCGGCGCATGCGCTTTCCAGGTCGAGATCTCGCCCTTGCGGCTCTGGCGCGTCGCCGTCGTCGTGTGCAGGGCCTGCGCGACCGCCTGGGCGATGACGGGCGTCTCGAGGCCGAGCAGCGTACCGATGCCCGCAGCGGCAGACGGGCCGAGGTGCGCGACGTGATCGATCTTGTGCCGGTGCAGGCAGATGGCGCGCACGAGGTCCATCTGGATCTCGTAGCCCGTGGCGATCGCGCGCACCAGGGCGCGTCCGTCCGAGCCGACGTGCTGCGCGACCGCGAGGATCGGAGGGATGTTGTCGCCGGGATGCGAGTACTCTGCGGCGAGGAAGGTGTCGTGGTAGTCCAGCTCGCGCACGGCCACGCCGTTCGCCCAGGCGGCCCACTCCGGGCTCGTGCGCTCGGCGCCGGCTCCCTCGGAGGCCAGCCCGAAGATCGCGGAGCCCGCTCCGCCGGTGGACACCGGGTGGGCGAGCGCCTGCGCGCGCGCCGCGACGATGGGTGCGCGGTGCAGCGATGCCGCCGCGACCGAGGCGTTGTCGATGATGCGGTTGATGATCATGTCGACGACGTCGGCGTCGATCCCGACCGGGTCCGCCGCGACCTCCGCGATCTTCCATGCCAGCTGCCCGTCGCGGGGCAGCTCCTCTTCGCTCGTGTGGACGCGGACGTGGTGGGTGACGGTCATGCGGTGCCCTTCTGGGATGCGGAACGATCGGCCTGATGGTCGATGGAGTCGAGGATCGCGGCGAGCGCGTGGTGGAGGTGGACGTGCGTGGCGTGGGCCGCGAGCTCCGCGTCGCCCGAGGCGATGGCGTCGGCGATGAGCGCGTGCTCCGCGACCGAGGCGCGCAGGCGATCGGGGTGGTCGCGCGCGAGTCGGCGGGCGCGCACGAGATGGGTGCGGATCGTACGGAGCGCCTGCGTGAGGTACGCGTTGTCCGCTGCGGCGTCGACTTCGGCGTCGAAGCGCTGGATCAGTGCGTAGTAGGCGTCGGCCGAGGCCTCCCCCGTCTCGGGGCGGGCCGCCGAGAAGGCGGCGGCGAGCGCGGCGAACGATGCCCGATCGCCCCGGCGTGCGGCGAGCCGCGCCGAGGCCTCCTCGAGCGCGCGCCTGGCCGCGAACAGGTCCCGGATGTCATCGGCGTCGAACCCCGACACCGCGAGCACGCGTGGGGACAGCTGGGTGATCAGGCCGTCCGCGACGAGTCGACCGATCGCCTCGCGCATCGGCGTCCGACTGACTCCGATCCGCTCGGCCTGCGCCGCCTCGCCGACCACCGTCCCCGGCGCGAGTGCGCCGAGCTGGATCTCCTCGAGCAGCGTCGCGTACGCGCGATCGCTCGCCCGCATCTTCGCGTCCTCCTGCATCCTCACAATGTATACATAATACGCTCAGTTCACAATGTCTCGGAAGAGTTTCGGCATTTATGTATACGTACCTCGCGGATCGTCTCCGCTCGATACGATACTCGCATGCCCGTCGCCGACGCCCAGGAACCCCTCGGACAGACCCGCGACGCCGCGTTCGTCGAACTCGGCACACTGCTGCTCGATGCAGGACTCTCGGTGACCGACGTGCGCGACGAGCTCGAGCAGGTCCGGCTCACCGCCGCACCTGGCGAGCCGCTGACCTTCGCGGTGCTCCCGGACACGGTGCTCGTCAGCCGCGAACGCGGTTCGGGGCCGACCGCGATGGGGAGCACGAACCGTTCCGAACTCTCCACGCGCCAGGCCGCGCACGCACTCCGATTCACGCACGCGCTGGCCCGCGGAGAGCGACACCTCGACGAGATCGCCGGTGCCGCGCGGCGCATCCGGGAGATCCCGACGCCGTCCGGCACCCTGCGCTGGCTCGGCGGCGGCATGTGCATCGCGCTCGGCCTCGCCGTCGTCTTCCGGTGCCCCTGGTGGGCCGTACTGCTCGTCGCCGTGGTCGGCTGCATCGTCGGCGGAGCCGCGTGGGCGATGGGTCGGATCCCGGCCGCCGCCGCCATCCTGCCGTTCTTCGCCGCGTTCCTCTCGACACTGCTCGTCGGCGCCGTCGCGGCCTGGGCCGAGCTGGGCCCCGTGCCGCTGTTCGCGGTGTGCGCGCCGATCGCGATCCTCGTTCCCGGCGCGCTCGTCACGAACGCGCTGCTCGAACTCACCGCGAGCGACATCGTGACAGGGGCATCCCGGCTCGTCTACGGTCTCATCGTGCTGGGCTTCATGACGCTCGGGATCACCGCCGCCGGTGCCGTCACGGGCCTCGGGATCGATCCCGGTTCAGCGATGCTCGTCGGGGAGGCCGGCAGCCTGGAGAGCGTGCACCCGAACTGGGCCGCTCTGCCGCCCGCCTGGGTCGCCTGGGCGGGCGTCGCGGTGCTCGCAGTCGGGGTCGGCATGGCCTTCGGGGCCGGGCTCAAGCTCACCGTGCTCGGAGTCGCCGTCATGGTCGCCGCCTACACCCTCCTCACGGCTCTCACTCCCGCAGTGGGCGGCCCGGTCGCGACGGGCGTCGCAGGCGCGGTCCTGTTCATCTCGGCCCGCGCGCTGGAGCGGTCGGCGTTCTCGATCCCCGCGGCGATCACCTTCCAGCCCGCCTTCCTGCTGCTCGTCCCCGGCACGGTCGGACTCGTCGCACTGACCTCGACCGACGGGCAGGCCCTCGTGACGGCGCCCGCCACCTTCGTCGCGCTCTGCATCGGCATCAAGGTCGGTTCCGTCATCGCGGACACCCCGTGGGCCCGGATCCTGCCCGCCCGGCACTGACCGCCCGGCACTGACCGCCCGGCATCCCTACCGCCGACCCGCGGCTCATAGGTCCGCGATCACGATCTTGTGCATCCCGAGCATCCGCTCGAAGGCACCGGGCCGCTCCATGAGCTCGCCCATGTTCTCGGGCACGATCTGCCAGCTCAAGCCGAAGCGATCCGCCAGCCAGCCGCACTGCTCGGCCTCGGGGACCGCGGAGAGCGCGTCCCACAGACGATCGATCTCGGCCTGATCGGCGCAGCGCACCTCGAGCGACATCCCGCAGGTGAACGGGGCGTCCATCTCGACTCCGGAGTCCATCGCCGAGAACCACTGCTCACCGATCCGGAACTCGCTGAACATGAGCGCCTCGGGCAAAGCCGGGCCCGACGGGGTTCCATACGGGAAAGCGTTGCCGAGCGCCGCATCGGTCGAGGACAGCTCGTCGAACACCGAGACGTAGAACTCACGGGCCTCGGCCGCCCGGTTCTGCACCGCCCCGGAGAACATCAGCGCGGGGATGATGAACGGGCGGGGATCGCCCGCGGGGTCCGTGAGCATGAGCTGCCAGCTCACCCCGAAACGATCCCGCACCCAGCCGTAGCGCTTGCTGAAGGGATACTCGCCGAGGGGCATGAGCACCTCGCCGCCGTCGGCGAGCCCGAGCCAGACCAGATCGAGGCGGGCGATCGCGGCCTCCTCGGCGCTCTCGTCCGAGCCGCCCGCCGCGGCGGTGTGCGCGGCCGTCTCGGCGAAGCGCAGCGGATCGAAGTTGAGGATGAGGGAGACCGACGGGTTGGGCGCGAACTCGTCCCCCGCGTTGATGAGCACGATCCGCGTGCCCTCGATCTCGACCGCGACCGTGAGCGGTTCGCCGGCGAACGACTGCTGGAACTCGAGCAGCCCCTCGGTCGGGTAGCGCGACTCGACGGTCGCGGTCGCTCCGGGGAAGATCGCCGCGTACGTGCGGCCGACCTCCTCCGCGTTGCGGTTGCACCAGATGTTCGGAACGATCTTCTGCGATCCCATGACGGATCCCTCCCGTGGTCGGTGCGCTCGACGATGCGCGCACTCCCAGTATCGGCGGTTTCGGAGCGGACCGGAAGGGCCCCCGACGCGAGGTTCAGCCGCGCGCGGTCCCGTACCCGGCGATCCATTCGGCCGCGGACACGGAGTCGATCCGAGCCCTGTCGCCGGGCAGGATCGTCCCGTCGCGCAGCCCCTTGCCGAACCGGCCGGGCAGCGGGACCTCGAGCACTCGCCGCGATTCCCCGCGCGCGGCGAGGATCGCGCGCAGCAGCTCGGCGATCCGCAGCTCCTCGGGGCCGGCGAGGTCGCTCGCGATGCCGACCGGCTCGCCCGCCGCGATCTCGACCAGCCGCGCCGCCACCGACGCCGCTGCCACCGGGCGCGAGCGCACCTTCGGGACGATGAGCAGTCGGCCGACCGGCACCGCCACCTGCTCCGCGAAGTCGAAGAACTGCGTCGTGCGCAGGATCGACCACGGCACCGCTCCGGCGGGATCCCCGGTCTGCAGCGCGCGCTCCTGCGCCGCCTTGCCCGCGTAGTAGCCGTCGTCGATCCTCGCGGCTCCGACGATCGACAGCGCCACGTGGTGGCCGACGCCGGCCTCCCTCTCGGCGCGCAGCAGGTTCGCGGTGACCGACTCGAAGAACGCGATCACCTCGGGTGTACGGCGCGTCGACGGACCCGTCGCGTCGATCACGGCGTCGATCCCTCCGAGGTCGAGCCCCGCCCCCGTCACGAGATCGACGCCGGCGGCGCGCGACAGCACGACGGCCTCGTGCCCGGCCGATTCGGCGCTCCGCACGATGTGCGCGCCGACGGTTCCAGTGCCCCCGGCGATCGCGATCCGCATCGTCAGGCCCCCTCGGCCGAGTCCTCGTAGCCGATGAGCCAGCGCACTCCGTAGCGGTCCACGACCTGCCCGTCGCTCGCCCCCCAGGGGCGCACCTGCAGGGGGTCGAGCACCCGGCCATCGGCCGCGAGCGTCTCGAACCAGCGTCGGAGAGTGTCCGGGTCGGCCGTGCCGAGCAGCGCGAGGAACATCCCGCCCATGTGGAGCGCGTCCTCGTCTGACCCGGCGTCCGAGCCGTACAGCCGGACGGGGCCGTCCAGCGTGCCGTGCGCGATCGCGTCGGCCGGCCCGTCGCTCCGCCCGAACTCCGCGTAGTCGTGCAGTGCGAGATCGCCCCCGAACAGGTCGCGGTAGAACTCCATCGCCTCCGCGGCGTTCCCGGGGAACAACAGGTACGGGGTGGTTCCGGTCATCTGCTGCTCCGCTCTCCGGGTTCCGCGCCGCGGGTCATCCCGCACCGATTCACTCTAGAACTATCACACTCGGGAGAAAGTGATATCCGGATGCTGAATCGGTGCCGGAAGCGCGAGGAGATCCGTCCCTAGCCCTGCAGCGTCGCTCCGAAAGCGAGCTCGGCCGCGGCGACGCCGGCGAGCTTGGCCGCACTGGCCTCCTCGGCCTTGAGCGTGCGGTCGTCGGCGCGGAAGCGCAGCGCGAAGGTCAGCGCCTTCCGCCCCTCGCCCGCCGCGGCCCCGCGGTAGTCGTCCACGATGCTCGCGTGCTCGAGCAGGTCCCCGGCGCCCGCCGTCACGACCGCGAGCACGTCGCCCGCGGGCACATCCTCGGGAACCAGCAGGGTGAGGTCCTGCGTCGCCGCGGGATACGTCGACAGCGCGGAGGTCTCGGGGGCGCGCGGTGCCAGCTCGATGAGGCGGTCGAGGTCGAGCTCGAAGGCGGCGACCCGCCCGTGCAGGTGGTGGTCCGCCACGAGCTCCGGCAGCAGCTCGCCGGCGACGCCGACGACCACGAGTCCGCCCTCGTCCCCGTCGGCGTCGAGTCCGACCTCGCCGGAGGCGCCCTCCGCCGCTCCGAGACGCACGCTCAGCTCGGCCGTGCGGCCCGGGTGGAACGCGCGGTGCGCGCCCTGCGTCACGACGAGCTCGACCGCGACGGCTCCCGCGACCGCCCGGGCCGCGTCGAGGGCGTCGGCCCAGTCGTACGCTCGCTCGGGCTCTCCCGGCTGCTTCGCGACCGCATCGCCGAGCAGCACGCCGGCGACGCGGCGCGGCTGCTCGGGGATCGAGTCGTCGAGGCGGCGGAGCGTCTCGTCGCTCGGGCGTTCGCCGAGCGGGGGCACGTCCTCCGTACCGAGCGCCGCGTCGTCCCGGCCGGCAACGGCCGGCACGAACACCGAGCCGAACTCGACGAGCGCGAGGTCCGTCAGCCCGCGCGAGGTGTTGCGCTGCGCGGCCCCGATCAGGCCGGGGAGCAGGGAGCGACGGAGGAAGGGCGTCTGCGCGTCGAGCGCGTTGGCGAGCCTGATGGCCCGGACCGGGGCAGGCGCTCCCGGCTCCGCCGGCCCGCCCTCGGGGCCCGCCCCGAACGCATCGAGCTGCGCCTGGTTCACGAACGGGTAGCTCTGGATCTCGTCGAGGCCTGCCGCCGTGACGACGTTCGCCGCACGGCGACGCAGACGCTGACCGCGGGTCAGTCCGCGGCCGGCCGGGGCGACGGGCAGCACCGACGGGATGCGGTCGTACCCGACGATGCGGGCGACCTCCTCGATCAGATCGGCGGAGCGCACGAGGTCCGACCGCCAACTCGGGGCGGTCACGAGCAGCTCGCCCGATCCCCCGTCGACGACCGTGCACCCGATCAGCTCGAGGGATCCGCGGATCTCGGCGTCGGTGTAGTCGGTTCCGAGCAGACCGTTGACGCGCGCGAGCTCGAGGCGGACGTCCGTCGGCTCGAACTCGGCGAGGATCTCGCCGCCGAGCGCGTCGACGGTGCCGCCCGCGAGCTCCACCAGCAGATCGACCATGCGCTGGGCCGCCGCGCGCGCCACCAGCGGATCGACGCCGCGCTCGAAGCGCTTCGACGCCTCGCTCGGCAGCTTGTGCCGACGGGCGGTGCGTGCGATCGACACGGGGTCGAACGTCGCGGCTTCGATCAGCACGTCGGTCGTGGTCTCGTCGGCCTTCGTCGATGCGCCGCCCATGACTCCGGCGAGGCCGATGGCCCCCGAGTCGTCGGCGATCACGAGGTCCTCGGCATCGAGCTTCCGCTCCTGCCCGTCGAGCGTCACGAGCGTCTCCCCCACGTTCGCACGGCGCACCGTGATGCCGCCGGAGAGCTTCGCGAGGTCGTAGGCGTGCAGCGGCTGGCCGAGCTCGAGCATCACGTAGTTCGAGATGTCGACCTCGAGCGACAGCGAGCGGATGCCCGCGAGCTGCAGCCGGGAGGCCATCCAGGTCGGGGTCGGGCGGCTCTGATCGATTCCGCGCACGACGCGCGCGACGATGCCGCGAGCGCCCGCCCGGCCGCGGATGGGCGCGCGGTCGTCGATGGCGAGCGGGAATCCGGCGCCGGTCGCGGGCTCGACGGCAGCTGCAGGGTCCCGGAACTCCGCCCCGGTCGCGTGCCCGTACTCGCGGGCGACGCCGCGCACCGAGAACGCGTAGCCCCGATCCGGTGTCACGTTGATCTCGACGGCGGCGTCGTCGAGCCCCAGCAGCGCCTTCGCGTCGGTGCCTGGCACGAGCTCGGAGTCCGCGAACCCGAAGCGCGTCAGCACGATGATGCCGTCGTGATCCTCGCCGAGGGAGAGCTCCCGAGCCGACGCGATCATGCCGTCCGACACGTGGCCGTACGTATTCCGCGCGGCGATCTCGAAGCCGCCGGGCAGCACGGCGCCGGGCAGGGTCACCACGACCTTGTCGCCGGCATCGAAGTTGTGGGCGCCGCAGACGATGCCGCGGACGTCCGCGCCGCCGTCTGCGGCGCGTTCGCCTTCCGGAGCGACGCGCACGCTGCACCAGTTCACGGTCTTGCCGTTGGAGTGCTCTTCGGGCTCGCGCGACAGCACCTCGCCGACCACCACGGGGCCCGTCACGTCGAAGCGGCGGATCGACTCCTCCTCGAAGCCGACGCGCACGAGATCGGCGTGCACCCGCTCAGGGGTGACGCCCTCGGGCAGGGTGACGTTTTCGCCGAGCCAGCTGAGTGGAACGCGCATTAGACCAGTCCTCCGAACTGACGGTTGAAACGGATGTCGCCCTCGACCATGTCGCGCATATCGCTCAGATCGTGGCGGAACTGCAGCGTGCGCTCGATGCCCATGCCGAAGGCGAAGCCCTGGAACTCCTCAGCGTCGATGCCGGCCGCGGCGAGCACCTTGGGGTCGACCATGCCGCAGCCGCCCCACTCGACCCAGCGCGCGCCGCCCTTGGCGTGCGGCTGCCAGACGTCCATCTCGGCGGAGGGCTCGGTGAACGGGAAGAAGTTGGGGCGGAGGCGGATCTTCGCCTCCTCGCCGAACATCTGGCGCGCGAAGTGCTCGAGGGTGCCGCGCAGGTGGGCCATCGTGAGTCCGCGATCGATCGCGATGCCCTCGACCTGGCTGAACACCGGCGTATGGGTCGCATCGAGTTCGTCGGTGCGGTACGTGCGCCCGGGCGCCACGACGTAGACCGGCAGCTCGGTGCTGGTGAGCCCCTCGCCGAGCAGCGATCGGATCTGCACGGGCGAGGTGTGGGTGCGCATGACGAGATGCCGCTCGGCCGGGTCGACGAAGAACGTGTCCTGCATCGCGCGGGCGGGGTGGTCGGGATCGAAGCCGAGCGCATCGAAGTTGAACCACTCGTGCTCGAGTTCGGGCCCCTCCGCGATCTCCCACCCCATGCCGATGAAGACGTCGGAGATCTCGTCCTGCAGCTGCGTCAGCGGATGACGGGAGCCGGTGCGGGAGCGCACGGGGGCTGCCGTCACGTCGACCGTCTCGGCGAGCAGCTTCGCCGCGGCCTCGGCCGCCGCGAGTTCGGCTTCGCGTCCCTTGTAGGCGCCCTCGATCCGGCCTCGGGCCTGGCCCATGAGCTTGCCCGTCGCGGCCTTCTGGTCCTGGGGCACCGCCCGCATCTGGGCGTTGAGCGCCGCGATCGCGGACCCGTCGCCGGCGTGCTCGCCGCGGGCCGTCTTCAGCTCGGCGACTGAGGTCGCCGCCGCGAAGGCGGCGAGCGCCGCGGTGACGGCCGCGTCGGCCGCTTCCTGAGTGATGGGATTGAGGTCTGACACGGTGATCAATCCTACCGGTTCGCGCCGCCTCCCGCGTCGCCGCTGCAGCCCGCCTCGTCCCGCTCGATGGCCGCCACGAGCGCGGCGATCGCCTCGCGCAGAGGGGCCTCGTCGGGCGATTCGAGCAGTCCGGCCATGATCGCGGCGAGCTCCGGCGGGATCCTGAGCCCCCGTCGTCTCCCGTCGACCTCGATCGAGAACGCGGTCACCGGCTCCAACGCCGCCGGTTCGGCCCGCCGCCGACACCGGCGCTGCGGCGCTCCGTCGGGGTCGACCGCCTCGAAGCGCACCGCGTCGCCCGGCGCGAGCTGCCCGGCCAGGTCGAGGTCGTCGCCGATGACCGTGCCGATCACGGGGTAGCCGCCCGTGACGGGATGATCGGCGAGGAAGAGCACGGGATGTCCGTCCGGCGGCACCTGGATCGCGCCCGCCACGACGCCCTCGCTCAGCAGCTCGCCCGTTCGCGCTCGCGGCAGTCCCGGCCCCTCGAGGCGGGCGCCGACCCGGTTCGACCGGGGCGTGACGGTCCACTCAGCCCCGCCGAGCGCTGCGAGCGCAACGGGCTCGAACCAGTCGTCCCGGGGACCGGGGACGAATCGCAGCGACACGGGCCCGGCGTGCGCCGAGCCCGGCCCCCGGCGCACGCCGGCGCACGCCGACGGCGACGACGGTCGCGACCCTGCTGGGGCATCGTCCGGCGCTGCGGGGGAACCGTCGACCGCGGACCGCACGGCCAGGCCGTCCCCGGCGCGCAGCGGCGGAGGGCCGAGCCCCGAGAGCTGGTCGGAGGAGCGGCTGCCGAGCACCGCCTCGCCGCCGAGGCCTCCGCGGAACGCGACGTAGCTCCGGATCCCGCGGTCGGCGCTCTCGACCCGCAGCGTGTCGCCCGGGTGCAGCGGGATGGGGGTGTCCGCGGCGAACCCGATCGCCTCGCGCGCGCCGGCAGGATCCCCGGACGCCGGCCCGGGCCGCACCGTCGCGGCGGCTCCCGCCACCGCCGCGAGCATCGCGCGCTCGACGCGGAGCACCAGTCCCCCGGCCAGCGTCTCGATCGCCGCCGATCCGGGGGGATTGCCGACGGCGCGGTTCGCGCGGGCGAGCGCTCCGCGATCCATCGCGCCCGACCCGGTGACGCCGATCGCCGCGTGCCCCGCGCGCCCGAGGTCCTGGACCAGCGAGAGCAGACCCGGCTCAACGACGGTGAGGTCGCGGGGGCAGATGGGGCGGTCCGACGTCGCTTCCGGCGCCGGATGCGCGCTCACGACGCGATCGCGCACCGCCCGGAATCGGACGGAGGCGCCGGGCGCGATGAGCGCCGGGAGCTCTCCCGCAGGATCCCAGATGCGCGCAGCCGTGCGCCCCAGCAGCCGCCAGCCGCCCGGCGAGGCGCCCGGATAGACGGCCGAGAACTCGCCGGCGATCGCGACGGAGCCCGCGGGGACCGACGGTCTGGGCGCATCGAGGCGCGGGACCCGCAGCCGGGGGTCGCCGCCTGCGAGGTAGACGAACCCCGGGGCGAAGCCGCCGAACGCGGCCCGCCATGCGGTCGCCGTGTGCGCCGCGACCACCGCTTCCCGGCTGAGCCCGGTGTACTCGGCGACGGCATCGAGGTCCGCGCCGTCGTAGACCGTCTTGACGACGACCTGCCGCTCCGGCATCGCTCGATCCCGGAGGGGGCCGCCGCCCGCGCCGGTCGCTTCCTCGGCGCAGGGCTCCTCGTCCGCACCGTCCACCGCTGCCGCGACGATCCCGGGAGCCTCCGCGATCGCGCGGCGCACCGCGGCCCGGTTCTCGCCGACCACGAGCACCGTCCGGGCTGCGGGGACCACATCGACGAGCCCGGGGAGGACGCCGCGGGCGGCGAGCCGCCTGAGACGCTCGGCGACCCGCAGCACATTGCCCAGGTCGGGGAGCTCGATGAGGCAGGCGCGGTCCCCGACCGCGCGGATCCCCCGGTCGCTCATCGGCTCACCCGCGGCCGCCGACCGCGCTCCCCTGCGCGGGTGCGGCGTCGCGGGTCGCGGGAGCGGCCGTGCCCCCGACGAACTCCGCGATCTCGACTCCGGCGAGCTCGAGCTCGGCGCGGATCCCGCCGGCCAGTCGCACCGCCGCGGGGGTGTCGCCGTGCACGCAGATGGTTTCGGGCGACACTTCGACCTCGATCCCGTCGACCGAGACCGCGAGACCCGTCGTGGCGAGCCCCACAGCCTGGGCGATCGCCGCGTCGGGCGTCAGCACGGCCCGGGGGTCGGAGCGCGGCACGAGCGTGCCGTCGGAGCGATAGCCGCGGTCGGCGAAAGCTTCGACGACGGTGCGGATCCCGCGATCGCGGGCGATGCGCCCGATGGCCGAAGACGGCGGCACCACGATCGGGAATGACGGATCGATCGTCTCCACGGCCCGGACGACGGCCCCGGCCTGGCCCTCGTGCGCGATGATCGCGTGGTACAGGGCGCCGTGGGGCTTGACATAGCGCACGGACGCCCCCGCCGCGCCGGCGAGTGCCTGCAGAGCGCCGATCTGGTACACGATCTCGGCGCACAGGTCGTCCGGGTCGCAGTCGATGAACCGGCGCCCGAACCCCGCGAGATCGCGGTAGCCCGGATGGGCGCCGATCACCACGCCGCGCGCGCTCGCGAGCCCGCACGTGCGCAGGATGCCCGCAGGGTCTCCCGCGTGGAAGCCGCACGCCACGTTCGCGCTCGTCACCCGCTCGAGTACGCCGGCGTCGTCTCCGATCGTCCAGGCGCCGAAGGATTCGCCGAGGTCGCTGTTGAGGTCGATCCGTGCCATGCCAGCATTCTCCCACCCGGCCGGACCGGGCGTCGGCGGCGATCTCGTAGACTGGAGCGGTGATCGGATCGGGCGAAGCGCGGATGACGCGCGCCGTGCGCGCGACCCGCGGGGCGGCGGGGGCGCTTTCGGCGACCCTGTTCGCCGCTGCGTCGCACGCGCTCGCCGGCGGGGCGATCACCGGGTTCGCCGTGGTGGCGAGCGCGATCCTCGCCCTCCCGCTCTGCACCGCGCTCGCGGGCCGCGTGGGGTCGCTGTGGCGCCTCGCGCTCGCGGTGGTCGTGTCGCAGTTCGTCTTCCACTGGTCGTTCTCGGGCCTCGGGATCGCTTCGGGCGCGGCGGTCGACGGCGCAGCCGGAGAATCGACCCCGGCGGGATCCCACGAGGCGCACCTCGCCGCGCTGCACGCGTTCGCGCCGACGCTCGTCTCGACCGGACTCGCGACGTCGGGCACGGCGATGTGGGCGGGGCACGCGGTGGCCGCGGCCGCGACCATCGCGCTGCTGCACCGCGGTGAGCGCGCGTTCCTGCGCCTCGTCCGCCTGATCCGCCGCGCGCTCCCGACCGCGGCGCCGCGGCCCGTGCGCCTCGCGCGCGCGGAGCGGCCGGAGCCGGCCGCGCCGCGCGCCGTCGCGCCGCTGTTCGACCGTCTCCTCGCCTCGGCGACCATCTCCCACCGCGGGCCGCCCGCCGCAGCGGTCCGGGCCGGCTGCTAGCCGCCCCCGACGCTCGGCAACCGACGACACCCGCGCGGCGCGCAGCGCCCGCCAGGAACCGGTACGCACCGGAGAAATTTGGAGACCCCATGTCTCAGCACGAACACCGCATCACCCCCGCATCGACCGCCGCCGCACGTACGCGCCGACCGCGCCCAGCGCTCGGACTCGCAGGGCTCGGAGTCGCAACCGTCGGACTCGCAGCCGTGCCGCTGCTCGGCGTGGCCGCCCCCGCCCTCGCCCACGACGAACTCATCGGCACGACCGCCGTGGTGGACGAGACCGACGGCTCGCTCGAGGCCATCGAGCTCAGCTTCAGCAACAGCATCATCGAGACCGGTGCTGAAATGACCGTCACCGACGCCTCCGGCACCGACGTCACGGACGGCGCCCTCGAGATCTCGGGCCCCGACGTCACCCAGCCGGTCGCCGACGACCTGTCCGCAGGCGACTACAGCGCGGCCTGGCGCGTGGTCTCGAGCGACGGCCACCCCATCGAGGGCTTCTTCACCGTCACCGTCGAGGCCGATGGCGCGGTCGAGATCGTCGACGAGGCGATCGCCGAGGACGATCCCCGCTCAGCGGAGAACGCCGAGGACCACGGCGCCGAAGGTCATGCCGCCGAGGGTCATGCTGCCGAGGACGGCGGGCAGTCGGAGGGAGCGCCGGTCGGCGCCGTCATCGCGGTCGTGGTCGGCGGGGCCGCGGTCATCGCCGGCGGCATCGCCGCGGCGACGGTCGGTCAGCGCCGCCGGGCGCGCGCCATGCGCGACGCGGCCGAGACCTCGGGCGACGCTTCGGAGGACCGGGCATGAGCCGCGGCGGGAGGGGCCGCGCAGCCGCCCTCTTCGTCGCCGCTTCGCTCATCCTCACCGGCTGCTCGGCAGGCGCTCCGGCGCCCGCCGGCTCCGGCGACGCCGCGTCCGGCGCGAGCGCAGAGGCCGCGTCGGAGCATCCGGTCCGACTGAGCGGCGGCTGGGCCAAGGCCGGTGCTGGCATGACCGGCGTGTTCGGCACGCTCGAGAACGACGGCGACGAGGACGCGGTGCTCGTCGCGGTCGACAGTCCCGCGGCGGGGATGGTCGAGCTGCACGAGACCACCACCGCAGGCGGATCGGCCACGATGCGCGAGGTGGACGGCGGATTCACGATCCCAGCGGGCGGCTCGTTCGCCCTCGAACCGGGCGGCAATCACATCATGTTCATGGACCTCGCGGATCCGCTGCTCGCGGGCGACGAGGTTCCCCTGGAGCTGCGGTTCGAGGACGGGACGACGCTCGAGATCTCCGTGCTGGTGAAGGACTTCTCGGGTGCCCAGGAGAACTACGAGAGCGGTGACGCGGACTCCGGTGCGGAAGACGGGCACGGCGAGCACGGCGAGCACGATGGCGCGGAGCGCTGACCCGGACCGTGCGGGGATCGGGCGGCGGACGCTGCTCACCGGCGGGATCGCCGGGGCCGGGATCGGCGCCGTGCTCGGCGCCGGCGCGGCAGTCGGCGTCGGAGCGGCGCTGCGCGGAGGCGATACCGCCTCCGCGCAGCCCGCGCCGTTCGGCGGCGACGCGCTCCCCTGCCACGGGCAGCACCAGGCCGGGGTCGCGACCCCCGCGACGGCGCACGTGCGCTACGTCTCGTACGCGCTGCTGCCCGGAACCGACCGAGCCGCCCTCGAACGGATGCTGCGGATCCTCACCGGAGACATCGAGGGGCTGTCGTCAGGCGCCGGGCCGCTCGCCGACCCCGAGCCCGAGCTCGCGGCCAGGCCCTCGCGGCTGACGGTCACGGTCGGCGTCGGCCCCGGGCTCGTCGATCGCGTCGGAGCCGGCCTGCGTCCGGAGTGGCTCGCGCCGCTTCCGGAGTTCGGGCGCGACCGGTTCGACGGCGACCACGACGGCGGCGATCTGCTCCTCCTGCTGCAGGCGGACGACCCGATGCCCCTCGCGCACGCCGCACGCATGCTCGACCGCGACCTGCGGAGCTTCGCGCGTCCGCTGTGGAGCCAGCAGGGGTTCCGCACGGCCCGGGGTGCGGAGGCGCCGGGAACGACCATGCGCAACCTCATGGGCCAGGTCGACGGCACGGTGAATCCGGCGCCGGACGATCGGGACTTCGCAGACCTCGTCTGGCTGGACGAGGCGAGCCCCGCGAGCGGGCCGGGTGGCTGGCTCGCCGGGGGCACGGCCCTGGTGCTCAGGCGGATCCGCATGGAGCTCGACACCTGGGATCGCGTCGACCGTCCCGGCCGCGAGCTGACCATCGGGAGGCGGCTCGCCGACGGCTCGCCGCTCACCGCGGATGCCGCATCGCCAGGCGGGGGCGGGGAACGCGCTCCGGCGGACTTCGCGGCCGTCGGATCATCGGGCCTCGCCGTGATCCCGAGCTACGCGCACATCCGGCGGGCGCACTCGACCGATCCCGGGGAACGGATCTTCCGGCGGAGCGCGAACTACGACACGGGTGCCGAATCGGGTCTGCTCTTCGCCTGCTTCCAGCGCGACCCGCTGCGGCAGTTCGTGCCGATCCAGCGCCGTCTCGACGAGCTGGACCTGCTCAACGAGTGGGTCGTGCACACCGGGTCCGCCGTGTTCGCGATCCTGCCGGGCTTCGCGTCGGGCGGTATGCTCGGCGCGCCGCTGCTCGCGGCGCGGGTCTGATTGCCGCCAGGACGACGAGCGGGGTGCGGGACCGGGGTCTCCCCCGGTCCCGCACCCCGCTCGGTGCTGCATCGATCGATCAGCCGACCTTGAGCTTCACCTTCGCGGAGACCCCCTTCACCTGGTTGCTGTTGCTCAGCGTGATCGCCTTCAGGTAGTAGGTGCCCTTCTTGAGCTTCGGCAGCTTCACGGTCACCTTGCCCTTCGAAGCGGCGGTGAGCTTCGCGCTCTTGATCACCTTGGTGCCGTTCTTCACCTGCACGGTGCCCGTCGCGTACACCGACTTCGCAGCCTGCGGCAGCGTCACCGTCACGGCGACCGATGCGTTCTGCTTCGTCGTGATCTTCGACTTCGCGTACTTGATCGACACCTTCGGCTCGGCCTTCAGGACGCTCAGGGTCGCCTTCGCCGACCCCGCCTTGACGGTATCCGAGCCGAGGTACTTCACGGCGAGGGCGTGCTTTCCGGCATTCATCCGGGGATCGAGGTCGAGCTTGGCCTTCCCGCCCGAGAGAGCGACGGTCTTCAGCTTCTTGCCGTCGAGCGAGAACTCGACCGAACCGGCTGCGGGGGTCGTGCCTCCCGTGACGGTCGCCGTGACGGAGTTCGCCTGACCGTACCGGGTGCTCGCCTTGGCCGCCTTGACGGACACCGCCGCGGGAGCGACGACCTCTGGCCCCTCGGGAGCCGCCCAGAACAGGCCGCGCGCGGCCTGGCTCAGGCCCCCCTTCGGGTGATTGCGGAACACCACCGACGTGCCGAACACGATCGCCCTGCCGCCTGCGGCGTTCTCGCCCGAGATGACGGACGCCTTGCCCGCGGCCGTTTCGGGGCCGTCGGTCGCGTTCGTCGCGCGCCAGTGACCCGCGAGCAGCGGCTGCTCGGCATCGTAGGTCTGCTCGGCCTTCGTGCCCGCGCCGAGATCCGTGAACGAGACCGCCGGGTAGACGAACGACGCGTCCTGGGCGTACGGCTCGAGCACGGAGCCCTGCGGCGTGTCGACCGCGACGATGCCGTTGCCCGAGCGGTTGCCCGCGACGGCGGTCGCCGAGAGCAGACCGAACTCGTTCGCAGCGGTGTTCGCCGCTGCCGAGCGACCGGCGATCGAGCCGCCCCCGTCGACCCACGCCTGCACGGCCTGCTTGCCCGCGCTCTGCTCGGGGGTGAACGTCAGGTTCGTGCCGATCCACAGCACGTCGGCGTCGGCGATCAGGTTCGGGTCGGCGGCCAGATCCGCTGCCGTCACCTGCTTCGCGTCGTCGAACCCGAGCTCGATGAGCGAGAGGCGGTCGTCCTGGTTGCCGACGAACAGGAGGTTCAGGTCCTTGAGGCCCTTCGCGGTCGGCTTCGCGAGCGCGCTCAGATCCTCCTTCGTGGCCTGCTCGACGCGGATGTCGTGCGCCTGCGAGACCTCGGCGACCGCCGCGGCGTCCTCGGCGTCCACGACGACCGAGCCGTTCTCGATCATCGAGACCTCGACGCCGCGGTCGAGCAGCTCGTTGACGGCCTGGTAGTCGGCGACGCCGGCGAGGTCGAAGGTGAGGTGGCCCGACTTCGGCATCGCCGCGTTCGGGGTGGCCTCGCTGATCGCGGTCGTCGCCCCGATCGGAGCCGCATCGGTCGTCGAGCCGACCTTGTCGACGGTGGCGCCCCAGACGTATCCGAGGCTCCACGCCGAGATGTCGTACATCGACGGCAGCTTCTGGGAGATGTCCTCACCGAGGTCGAGCAGGGCGTTCGCCAGACCGCGCATCGGCTGGTGCATGTCCACGACGTACGAGCCGGCGGGGTAGGTGGTCTCGCCGACCTTCGTGTCCGCGTTCAGCGTGCCCACCTGCACCCCCATGTCGAGCAGGCGCTGCACGAGGCGGTTCGCATCGCTCGCGGAGCGCTGTCCGCCGCCGACCGGGATGACGTAGGCGCGCGGCAGCGCGACGGCCTCCTGGTCGTCGGACACGTCCCACTCGGACTTCCACTGGTCGGGGCCGGGGACCCCGGCGACGTTCTCGGTCGTCAGCGCGGTGATCGGCGTGCCCTGCTGGCCGCGCGCGAACGTCTCGATCTGGTTGTTCAGCAGATCGCGTGCGACCGCGGGCTGGTTGAGGTAGTCGATCATCGCGACCATGGTCTCGTACGCGTTGGCCTGGTTGATGACCGCGTTCTCGGGCGTCATCAGGCTGCGGCCGCCGATGTTCGTCCGTCCCTTCGGGATCTCGACCGTCGCGCTCATCGCACCGTAGAACGGGGCGATCTGCGCCGTGAAGATCGGCGGGAAGTCGTCCCAGCCCGATGCCGTGTCGCGATACGGGATCTTGATGTAGTCGGTCGGGGTGTCCGTGACGGTGCCGCGGGGCCCGGTGAGGTAGGTGTTGCCCGGGATCCGCTTCTCGACGATGTGCTTCTCGACCGCGAGCGCGAGCGCGTAGTTGTGCGGGATCAGCAGGTCGTACTCGTAGTTGGAGCCGTGGGGCGGGCCGGTCGGCTCGACCTGCAGGACCCCGGTGTAGCCGTGGAAGTCGGCCGTGTACACGGGCTGCAGCGCGTTCGCGGTCTCCGTGTACGAGGTCGCCTCGGGGGTCGTGAGCGTGATCATGTCGCGGTTCGGGTCGAGCCCGAGAGCCGTGGCGCGCGTCGCGTTCGTGCGTCCGTCGGGGTTCAGCGACGGCGAGAAGTAGACGCGATTGTTGCGCAGGATCGAGCCGACCTCGCTCATGGGAGCGGTGGCCAGGTACTCGATGTACTGGAGGGCCGCGTCGGTGCCCTCCCACTCGTTGCCGTGGATGTTGTTGCTGATCCAGAGCGGCGTCTTGTAGTCCTTGAGGAGTTCCTGATCCTGCTTCGCCTCGAGCGGCCGGTTGCGGATCTTCTCGCGCCAGGCGTTCTGCTGGGCGGTCACCGCTTCGGACTCGGGCGCCGTCACGGTGACGAGATACAGATCCCGGCCCTCGGTCGAGCGTCCGACGACCTGCACCGACACGCGGTCGCTCTTGCGCATCAGTTCGGTGAGCCGCGGAGCGATCTCCGGGTGGGACATGAGGCCCGGAACCTCGGTGTTGTAGTCCGGCTCGCCGTTCGGGCCCGTCGGGTTGTCCCGATAGAAATTGAGCTGCGGCTGGAACGGATACTGCGTCGGCGTCCGCATCGCTTCATCCGACGGCGCGAGCTTCGCCACCGGCGCCTCGACCTCGGGAACGGGTGTCGTCGTGTTCGGTACGAGCCCGCGCCCTTCCTCCGCGAATGCCGCCGGTCCGATCCCCGTCACCAGCAGCGCGGCGACCGCCGCCCCGCCGATACAGGAAACCAATCTTCTGCGCGTCATGCACTTCCCCCTGAGTCACTCATCGTTGAGTCGTCCGATCTGGACACCCGAAGCTTAGTGAATCCTGAGAAACGGGGTCAAGGGTTGTCACTTATCCCATATGTTTCGGCGTGGGTTTTCGTACCATCCGGCAACAGATGCAGGCTGGAGCCGTCCATCCCGGCTCTGGAGCAGCTGCGGCGACGGGGTCGGCTACGCCCGCTGCGAGAAGGCGGTCTCGTAGAGCAGCACGCTCGCTGCGGTCGCGAGGTTGAGCGACTCCGCCGCGCCGTAGATCGGGAGGCGCAGCGAGCGGTCCACGAGCGCACGGTCGGCCGCGCTCAGGCCCCGCGCCTCGTTCCCGAACACCCAGGCCACGGCGCCCGCGAGCGCCCCCTCCGAGCGCGCTTCCAGCAGCTCGGACCCGCGCACGTCGGCGGCGAGCACCCGGAGCCCCGCACCGCGCGCGGCGTCGACCGCATCCGCGAGCGTGGGCGCGGTGGCGACCGGCAGGTGGAAGAGGGACCCGGTCGTCGAGCGCACGACCTTCGGGTGGTAGGGGTCGATGCTCTCGCCCGCGAACACCACGGCGTCGGCCCCGGCCGCATCGGCGGCTCGCAGCACGGTGCCGGCGTTGCCCGGATCCCTGATCTCGTGGAGGATCGCGACGAGCCGCGCGCCGGCGAGCGCATCGCCGAGAGCGGACTCGTCCGTGCGCGCCACCGCGACCACGCCCTGCGGGTGCACCGTCTCGGACATCGCGGCGAGCACCTCCTCGGTCACGCGCTCCAGCACGACTCCGGCGTCGGACGCGAGCCGGTCCACCTCGTGCTGCCAGGGCTCGGTCCCCATCGTCGCGAAGACGACCTCGGCGGAGCGGGGCCGGTGCACGAGCAGTTCGCGGACCGACTGCGGCCCCTCGACGAGGAACCTGCCCTGGGCGGTCCGCTCCTTCTTGCGGATCAGCGCGGCCGCGCGCTTGACCCGGGTCGCCTTGGGGTTGCTCAGGATCGCATCGTTCACCCGTCCACACTACCGAAGCGCGCCCGGCCGAGGCGCACGCGCCGCATGCGCAGAACCCCCGTTCCCCGCGTCGAGCGCGGGGAACGGGGGTTCTGCGGGAAGGAAGGGACGCTTACGCGGCCTTCGGAGCCGAGGTGTCCTCGGGAAGCGCGTTCTTCGCGACCTCGACGAGGGTGGCGAAGGCCTGCGGCTCGTTGGTGGCGAGCTCCGAGAGCATGCGGCGGTCGACCTCGACACCCGCGAGGCCGAGGCCCTGGATGAAGCGGTTGTAGGTCAGGCCGTTCGCGCGGGCACCGGCGTTGATGCGCTGGATCCACAGGCGGCGGAAGTCGCCCTTCTTCTTGCGACGGTCGTTGTACGCGTAGACGAGCGAGTGGGTGACCTGCTCCTTGGCCTTGCGGTACAGGCGCGAACGCTGTCCGCGGTAGCCCTCGGCGCGCTCGAGGATGACGCGACGCTTCTTGTGGGCGTTGACGGCCCGCTTGACTCTTGCCATTTCAGTTCTTCCTTACGAAAAGTCTTCGGTGTATACCGAGTCGGGGTTGACGGGCCGGATCAGTGGCCGAGGAGCTTCATCGCCTGCTTGGCGTCGCCCTTGGCGAGCACCTGATCGGCGTTCAGGGCGCGCTTGCGCTTCGAGGACTTGACCTCGAGGTTGTGGCGCATGCCGGCGCGCTGCTTCATCAGCTTGCCGGAGCCGGTCAGCTTGAAGCGCTTCTTGGCCCCCGAGTGGGTCTTCTGCTTGGGCATCGATCTCTCCTTGTCGTGTGCGTGCCTCTCGGCCGCGTGTGCAGGGCGGCGCCGCGTCTGCGGCGCGCCGCAGTCTCGTTAGTCGGCGTCCTCGGCGGCGCTGGCCGCCTTGTCCGCCCGACGGGTGGCCTTCTCCTCGGCGCGGCGGGCGTTCTGCTCCGCCTTCGCCTCGGACTTGTTCTTCAGAGGCGCGATGACCATCACCATGTTGCGGCCGTCGATGCGCGGGTTGCTCTCGACGGTGCCGAACTCGGCGATCTCCTCGGCGAAGCGCTGCAGCAGGCGCACGCCCATCTCGGGGCGGGACTGCTCACGGCCGCGGAACAGAATCATGGCCTTGACCTTGTCGCCCTGCGACAGGAAGCCGATGGCGCGCTTGGTCTTGGTCTCGTAGTCGTGCTTGTCGATCTTCAGTCGGAAACGGACCTCCTTGAGGACCGTGTTCGCCTGGTTGCGGCGGGCTTCCTTCTGCTTCTGGGCGGCTTCGTACTTGTACTTGCCGAAGTCCATGATCTTCGCCACGGGCGGCTTCGAGTTCGGGGCCACCTCGACGAGATCGAGATCGGCGTCTGCCGCCAGGCGAAGCGCAGTCTCGATCGGCACGACGCCGACCTGCTCGCCACTGGGTCCAACCAGTCGCACCTCGGGGACGCGGATTCTGTCATTCGTACGGGGATCGCTGATCGCCGGCTCCTCTGATCTCAAGTGAAGGCGCTCCCGGTCGGGAGCCACGGAGAGAGGAATCCGGATCGCGCACGCGCGGTCCCGCACCCTTTGTCGAGCTGCCGAGTGAACGGCGGAGTGCGAACTACCCGATAGCCTGGTATGCGGCGCCGGGTGGGAGAATCTCCTCTTCCGAATCCCGGCAAGAACGCCGAGAACCGAATCAATGGTAGCACACACATGAGCGACAGTCAGGACAGCATGAACCACCAGTCGGACCCCACGGAACAGATCGCAGCGGATTCGGGCGACGGCGTCTCGCAGGCGACCCGCGACATCGCCGATGTCGCGGCGGTCGAGGTGATCACCACGGCCTGCGTGCACCTGCTCAGCGCTGCCGCGGTGAAGGTCGGCCTGGCCGACGATCCCGAGACCCAGATCGACCTCGACGAGGCGCGCAAGCTCATCAACGCCCTCGCTGGCCTCATTACGGCAGCAGCCCCCGACGTCAGCGACATGCACGCGCGCAGCCTGCGCGACGGGTTGCGCTCCGTGCAGCTCGCGTTCCGCGAGGCGTCGCCGATCCCCGACCCGATCGGCCAGGGCCCCGGCGAGAAGTACACCGGCCCGGTCAACTAGCCCCAGCCTCGGAGCGAGACCGTGGAGCGACCGGCGACGGGAGGAGGTGCGGCGAGCACCGAGCGCGGCTCGGCCGGCGAGGTCTTCGCGGCGTTCCTGCGTCTCGGACTGCTCTCGTTCGGCGGCCCGATCGCGCACCTCGGCTACTTCCGCGCGGAGTTCGTCGAACGCCGGCGCTGGCTCGACGACCGCGAGTACGGTTCGCTCGTCGCGCTCTGCCAGTTCCTCCCCGGCCCCGCATCGAGCCAGGTCGGCTTCGCCATCGGGCTGCGTCGCGCGGGCGGCCTGGGCGCACTCGCGGCGTTCGTCGCGTTCACCCTGCCCTCCGCCGCGCTGATGCTGGCGTTCGCCGCCGGTGCGGCATTCGTCTCGGGACCGGTCGGCACGGGGATCCTGCGCGGGCTCGGGATCGTCGCCGTCGCGATCGTCGCGGAGGCGGTGCTCGGCATGGCGCGATCCCTCGCTCCGGATCGTGCGCGCGGCGCCATCCTGGTCGCGGCGGCGGCGGCGGCGCTGCTCCTACCCGGGGCGTGGGGCCAGGTCTCCGCCATCGGCATCGGAGCGCTCGCCGGCCTGCTGCTCTGCCGCGCCCCCGCCGACGCGCTCGGCGCCCCGCTCGCGGCCCCGGCCCGAGTCACGTCCGGCCGATCGCGGGTCGGACGGACGCTCGGCGCGGCGTGCCTCGCACTGTTCGCGGTGCTGCTGCTCGCCGGCCCGACCTGGGCGGCCGCGACGGCCCGGGGAGTCTCCGGAGCGGAGGGCGGATCCGCGTGGTCGGGATCCGTCGCGCAGTTCGACGCCTTCTTCCACGCCGGCGCGCTCGTCTTCGGCGGCGGGCATGTGGTCCTGCCGCTCCTGCAGAGCGGAGTCGTGGAGACGGGGTGGGTCTCGAACGCCGACTTCCTCGCGGGCTACGGCGCCGCGCAGGCGATGCCCGGCCCGCTCTTCAGCTTCGCCGCATATCTCGGAGCCGTGTCGACGGCGGGTCCCGGCGGCGCCCTCGGAGCCCTCGTCGCGCTCACGGGCATCTTCCTCCCCGGGTTCCTGCTGCTCGTCGGGGTGCTCCCGTTCTGGGAAGCCCTCAGCCGACGCACCGCGATGCAGGCGCTCGTGCGCGGCGCGAACGCCGCCGTCGTCGGCGTCCTCGCCGCAGCCCTCTACTCCCCCGTCTTCACGACGGCGATCGTCTCGCCCGCCGCGTTCTGCCTCGCCCTTGCCTGCTTCGCGATGCGCACGGTCGGCAGAGTCGCGCCCGGACTCGTCGTGCTCGCGGGTTCCGCGGGCGGGGTGCTGCTCGAGCTGCTCGCGGTCTGAGCGCGGTGCGGGGACGGCACGGCTGCCGGCGCTCCCGGGTGCAGGGATGCGGTACGTCCGGCCTCGGCAGTGCGGCATGATGGAGGTCATGCCAGGAAACCGTTCGCGCCCCGACCCCGGCGCAGGACGCTCGGCTCGTCGCGCGCAGATCGGCGCGGGGCTCGGCGATTCCCTGGGCGTCGGGATCGGGATCTTCCCGCTCGGCATCGCGCTCGGCTTCCTCGTGGTGCAGGCGGGCCTGCCCTGGTGGCTCGCCCCCGCCCTCTCGGTCGGCATCTTCGCGGGATCCGTCGAGCTGCTGCTCGTGAGCATGCTCGCGGCGTCCGCCCCGCTCGTCACGATCGCCGTGACGGTGTTCGCCGTCAACTTCAGGCACGTGTTCTACGCGTTCTCGTTCCCGATCGGCAGTGTGCGCCCCGGTGTCCCGCGCGCGTACTCCGTCTACGCGATGATCGACGAGGCGTACGCGACATACGCGCTCATGCCGCGCGAACGGCTCTCCTCGGTGCGCATCGTCACGGGTCAGCTGGTCATGCAGGCCTACTGGGTGTCCGGCGGCCTCGTCGGCGTGCTCGTCGCCGGCGCGCTCCCCGCACCCGTCGAGGGCTTCGAGTTCGCGCTCGTCGCGCTCTTCGTCGTCATGACGATCGACGCCGTGCGCGGCAGGCGCGAGGTGCCCTCGGTGCTCCTGGCCGGAGTCTCGGTCGGCTTCGCTCTCGTCGCCGCGCCGAGCAACGCGCTCCTGCTGTCGCTCGTCCTCTTCACCGCGCTGCTGGCGGCGCGATACGCGCTGCGCGGCGCTCGCGCGCAGGATCCCGACGGCGCGGATGGCGATGCGGCCACCGGGGGGACGGTGCGACCGGATGCCTGATCCGCTGTATCTCATCGCCGGAGTGGCGGTCGCAGGCCTCGTCACCGTCGCCCTGCGCGCGCTGCCGTTCGCAGCTCTGAAGCCCCTGCGGAAGTCGCGATTCGTGCAGGCGCTCGGCGCGTGGATGCCCGCGGGCATCCTGCTGATCCTCGCCGTCGTGGTCCTCCGCGACCAGGTCGCCGAGCGCCCGGACCACTGGTGGGCCGTGCCCGTCTCCCTCGCGGTGACCGTCGCCGTGCATCTGCTCGGACGTCGCCGTGCGCTGCTCAGCATCGCCGCCGGAACGGCCTGCTACGTCGCGCTGATCAATCTGCTGTGATCTCGGACGCTGCCGGGTCCTCCGGCGGATACTCGTCGACCTCCTCGTGACGGGCGAGGAAGACGCCGCTGGCGATGAGGCCGCCCCAGATGATGCCTGCGGACAGCGCGAGGCAGAGGATCGCGATCGCGCTCATCGCGCACCCCCTCGGGTCTCATCGCGCGCCGCGCGGGTCCCGGCCGTCGCGCCGATCGGTCTCCCGCGCGCATCCAGCGCCGGCCAGGGGGCGAAGTCGTCCGGATCGTTCTTCCAGGGCAGCGCCGTGAGCACGCACGACCCGACGAGCATCACCAGGACGGACCCCCAGCCCACGATGAGGAGGTAGGTCGGGTCGTACCCGGAGTACGGTTCCTCGATGAGGCCGATCACGGTCATGACGAGCATGTAGCCGAGCACGAGCGGACCGAGCACGGACACGAAGAAGAGCCAGGTCCGGCCGACCTTGAACGTCGACAGCGCGCTCAGGTGTCCGCCGAGCTCGCGGCCCCCGCGGCGGATCCAGAGCACGATCACGGTCATGGCAACGGCGGATCCCACGATCCCGATGTTGTTCGCCCAGTTGTCGATCGTGTCGAGCGCGGTGAGCCCCGACGTGGTGCCGAAGAGCAGGATCGAGACGACGGCGAGCGCGCCGCCGAGCCCGTATGCGACGGTCTTCCGGCTCAGTCCGAACTTGTCGATGACACCGGCGAAGACGACCTCGAGGATCGAGATGAGCGATGTCAGCGCGGCGAGCGTCAGGGAGCCGAAGAAGAGCAGGCCGAAGAACGGGCCGCCCGGCATCTCGGCGGCGATCGCGGGGAAGGTCATGAACGCGAGTCCGACGCCGGTGAGCCCCTCGAGCTGGTCGATCGAGACGCCCTGCTGGTACGCGAAGAATCCGAGCGTCGCGAACACGCCGATGCCCGCGATGATCTCGAACGACGAGTTCGCGAACGCCACGACGAGGCCGGGGGTCGTCATGTTCGACCGCCGCTTGCGGTATGAGGCGTACGTCATCATGATGCCGAACGCCACCGAGAGCGAGAAGAAGATCTGGCTGTAGGCCGCCACCCAGACGGCCGGGTCTGCGAGCGCCGAGAAGTCGGGGGTGAACAGCGCGTCGAGCCCGTCCGCCGCGCCGGGCAGGAAGAGCGCGCGCACGACCAGGGCGACGAAGCCGATCACGAGCAGCGGCATGGCGACCATGTTCGCCCGCTGCACGCCTTTGACCACGCCCTGCCCGAGCAGCACGAGCGCGACGATCCACATGATGACGAGCGGGATGAGCACGCCGGGCACGAAGTCCATGGTGAACGGCTCGGCGGCCACCTGCAGGTACTCCCCCGTGAAGAATCCGGCGGCGTCCCCGCCCCACCTGAGGTCGAAGGAGAACACGAAGTAGCTGCCCGCCCACGCGAGCACCGCGGTGTAGTAGACCGCGATGAACACGCAGATGAGCACTTGGAACCAGCCGAGGCCCTCCCCCAGTCGGCCCGCGAGACGGCGCAGCGCGAGCGGTGCGGAACCCCGGAAGCGGTGGCCGATCGCGTAGTCGAGGAAGAGGATCGGGATCCCGGCGGTGAGGAGCGCCACGACGTAGGGGATGAGGAACGCGCCGCCGCCGTGCTCGTAGGCCACGCCGGGGAACCGCCAGATATTGCCGAGCCCGACCGCGGAGCCGATCGCCGAGACGATGAAGCCGATCTGACCCGTCCACTCCGCCCGCGGCGGTGCTGTGGTGGTGATGCTGCTGGTGACGTTCACTGGCTCGGTTCCTCCGGCGATCGGTGGTGGCGATCCGCGCGACCTGCGACGCGGTGGGAAAGTTCGTTCCGGGTTCCCGGAGGCCCTCAGGCGGGTATGGGCCGCACCCGCATGGAGTCGACGCGCTCGGCGATGATCTCCGACGAGGCCCAGAGCTCCTGCAGACGCCCCATCAGCTCGGCGAGGGCTGCGCGGTCGAGTCCCGATGCGATCCGCACGGACACCTCGACATCGGGCTCGAGCAGACGCGACTCGCGGTCGGCCGGGGCGATCCCGACGGCGGAGACGAGGGGCTCGGCCCCCACCGCCAGGTGGAACTCGGCGAACACCGCGTCGTCCGCCCAGGCAGGTTCGTAGCGCTCGCCCGTCGCGAGCGGTCGGAGGGCTGGCCGGCGCACGCCGAACTCGAGTTCCGGCGTGGCGGCGTCCACCATGATGAGGTCGGTCTCCTCCTGCGCGGCCGCGATGCCGACCTGCGCCCCCGCCACCGGGATCGGGCGCGCATCGGGATGCCACCGGCGCATGGTCTCGACCGACGTGAAGACGGGGAGCACCCGCCGCCCGTCGGGAGCCCCGACGGTGACGATCGAGAGCTCCTGCGACTTCTCGACCGTGCGCCCGTCCGGAGTGCGGCCGACGTCGCCGGCCTCGGCGAGCATCGGCACGAGCAGCCGTTCGGAGCCGAGCGCAGCGATCACATCGGCGTGGCGGTCGGCGAGGCGCCGCAGGCCGTCCCAGTAGTCGCCTGCAGTTGCGGCGCTCCGGTCGGCCGCGGCCTCCCGCAGCGCGGCGACGGCGCGCACGACGGCCTCGGGCGCGGAGCCGTCGTCGTCGGCGAAGGCCGTTCCGTGGTGATCGAAGGTGCGTCCGGCCCACGGGAAGCCCGCGGAATCCGTTGCTCCGCCGCCCACGAGGCTCTCGGGCACGCCCGTCGAGCGCGGCGCGTCGCCGGTCGACGGCAGCTTCTTGATCGCCACGGCCGATCCCTATCGGCCGGCGACGTCCAGGGCGGCCGGCAGCGTGAACGCGCCGTCGTACAGGGCCTTGCCGATGATCGCTCCCTCGAGGCCGGCCGGCACGAGCTCGCGCAGGGCGATCAGGTCGTCGAGGCTCGAGACGCCGCCCGATGCGACGACCGGGCGGTCCGTGCGCTCGCACATCGCCCGCAGCAGCTCGATGTTGGGGCCGCGGAGCGTACCGTCCTTGGTCACGTCGGTGACGACGTACCGCGAGCATCCGGCATCCTCGAGCCGCTCGAGCACGTCCCACAGGTTCCCGCCGTCCTCGGTCCACCCGCGCGCGGCGAGGGTCTCCCCGCGCACGTCGAGGCCGACCGCGATGCGATCGCCGAAGCGGGCGATCACCGACCGGGTCCACTCGGGGTTCTCGATCGCCGCGGTGCCGAGGTTGACGCGCCTGGCGCCCATCTCGAGCGCTGCCTCGAGGCTCGCGTCATCGCGCAGCCCGCCCGAGAACTCGATGTTGACGTCCCCCGCGCGCTTGATGATGCTGCGCGCGACGGAGACGTTCGATCCGCGCCCGAAGGCCGCGTCGAGGTCCACGAGGTGGATCCACTCCGCGCCCTGCTCGATCCAGTCGATCGCCGCGTCCACGGGGCTGCCGTAGTTCGTCTCGGTGCCGGCCTCGCCCTGCGTCAGTCGGACGGCTTTGCCGTCCACCATGTCGATCGCGGGCAGCAGCTGGAGCTTCGGGCCTGCGGTGAGCTCGCTCATATCGGTTCGGTCTCCTCGGTGGGATGGGGGCGGGTGATCAGAGGCTCGCGATCCAGTTGCGCAGCAGCTGGATCCCGGCCTCCCCCGACTTCTCGGGGTGGAATTGCGTCGCGCTGAGCGGGCCGTTCTCGACCGCCGCGACGAAGCGCTGGCCGTGCTCGGCCCAGGTGACGCGGGGCCGCGTCGACTCGGTGCGGCCCTCGAGCGTCCACTCGGTCGCGGCGTAGCTGTGCACGAAATAGAAGCGCTCGTCGGCGATGCCGTCGAAGAGCACGGAGTCCGCCGGCGGTTCGACGGTGTTCCAGCCCATATGCGGCAGCACCGGAGCGGAGAGCTCCTCGACGGTCCCCGGCCACTGGCCGAGCCCCTCGGTCTCGACCCCGCGCTCGACGCCGCGCTCGAACATGACCTGCAGGCCGACGCAGATGCCGAGCACGGGACGACCGCCAGCGAGGCGACGATCGATCAGCTCGTCGCCGCGCACGCCGCGCAGCTGGTGCATGACGGCGTCGAACGCGCCGACGCCGGGGACGAGCAGCCCGTCGGCCTCGGACACCGCGCCGGGCTCTCGGGTGAGCTCGACCTCTGCGCCGGCGCGATCGAGCGCTTTGACCGCCGAGTGCAGGTTGCCCGAACCGTAGTCGAGGACGACGACGCGCTTGCGCGCCGCGGTCACAGCGCGCCCTTGGTCGAGGGCACGCCGGTCACGAGCGGGTCCGGCGACTTCGCCTGCCTGAAGGCGCGCGCGAACGCTTTGAACTCCGCCTCCGCGATGTGGTGCGGGTCCCGCCCCTCGATGAGGGTGAGGTGCACGGTCAGGCGCGCGTTGAGCACGAGTGCCTCGAAGAAGTGCCGCACCATCGCCCCGGTGTAGTGGCCCCCGATGAGGTGGAACTCGAAGCCGGCGGGCTCGCCCGAATGCACGAGGTAGGGACGGCCCGAGATGTCGACGACCGCCTGCGCGAGCGCCTCGTCGAGCGGCACGAGCGCGTCGCCGTAGCGCGAGATGCCCGTCTTGTCGCCGAGCGCGGCGAGGATGGCCTGCCCCAGCAGGATGCCGGTGTCCTCGACCGTGTGGTGCACGTCGATGTGGATGTCGCCCGTCGCTCGGACCGTGAGGTCGGTGAGCGAGTGCCGCGCGAAGGCCGTCAGCATGTGGTCGAGGAACGGGACGCCCGTGTCGATATCGGATGCGCCGGAGCCGTCGAGGTCGACGCTCAGGCTGATCTGCGACTCGCTCGTGGAGCGCTCGAGCGATGCGGTGCGGGAAGCTGCGGTCATGGGCTCCAGTCTATCCGTGCGGCGCGGCCGGCCGGTCCGCCGGCTCCTGCCCCGTCCGACGGGCGCGCCGCCGGACCGCCACCGAGACCCAGACCCCCGCGAGCGCGAGGAAGCACAGGGCCACCGCCCAGTCGGGCACCGCGGCCGACCAGCGCATCACACGGGCTTCGAGGCCCGCCTGCGCGGTCGCACCGAGTATGCCTCCGGCTTCGGAGGTGCCGTTCGTCGCGAGCAGGAGCATGCCGATCCCGATGGTCAGCGCCCCGCCGACCACGTTCGTCCAGGCGTTCCGCCAGCGCCCGAGCACCAGCTCGCGCGGACGCACCCAGCGCCGCACCGCGGGGATCCGCTCCCAGAGCAGCGCCAGTACGATGAGCGGCGCGGTCATCCCCGCGGCGAACACGAGGAGCACGAGCCCCCCGAAGAGCGCGTCGCCGCCGAACGCCGCGAACGCGAGCGCCGCGCCCAGGAGCGGACCGGCGCAGACGCCCGCGAGGCCATAGACCGTGCCGAGGGCGAACACCGACGCGATCGAGGCGCTCTCGGCCCCGCGCTGCGCGACCACGCCCGGAATCCGCACCCCGATCAGTAGGCACGCTCCGAGCGCGATGACGAGCACGGCCGCCCCCGACATGAGCGCGAAGCGGTGCTGATTCACCCACGCGCCGAGCGTGCCCGCGAGCAGCCCGAGCGGGACGAGCGAGACGGCGAGCCCGAGGAAGAAGACGCCGGTGCGGGCGAACAGCGCGCCGGGGCTCGTGAACGCATATGCGAAGAACGCCGGGAGCAGCATTACCGAGCAGGGGCTCAGCAGCGTCAGGACGCCTCCGAGGAACGCCCCGAGGAGGCTGAGGCTCACCGCGCGTCCGCGACCGCGCGGTCGAGCAGATCGCGGAACGCGTCGGCGGGCTGCGCACCGCTGAGCCCGGTGCCGTTCACGACGAAGAACGGGACGCCGGTGACGCCGATCTGCTGCGCGCGAGCCGTGCTCTCCTGCACGGCGGCGACGAGGTCGTCCCGGTCCATGTCGCGTTCGAATCGGTCGAGGTCGGCGACGCCGGCGGTCTTCGCGTGCGCGATGAGCTCGGCGGGCGGAAGTTCGGGGTGCCCGCTCTCGGGGGCTGCGGCGTAGACCGCCTCGAGGAACTCGAAGTACCGCCCCTGCTCGCCGGCGGCCCGGGCCGCCGCCGCCGCGCGCGTCGACTCCTCGCCGAAGAACGCGACGTCGTGCAGCTCGATCCGGACCTTCCCGGAATCAACGTACTCCCGCACGATCGTGGGGAGCGTGTCGCGCGAGTAGACCGCGCAGAAGGGGCAGCGGAAGTCGACCCACTCGCTCAGCACGACCGGGGCGTCGACGTCGCCGATGGCCATCGCGTCGTCGGCCGACCGGCGCTCGAGCGACGCGGCTGCGCCGTTCGTCTTCCCGCCCGAGTCGCCGCCTGTCTCCGAGGCCGGCGGCACCGTAGCTCCCTGCGACTGCGACCACTGGACGCCGCCGAAGACGACTGCGCCGATGGCGAGGACGCCGAGCAGCAGGTTCAGGGCGCGGGAGCTGCGGAGCTTGCGTTCGAGGACGTTGCGGGGCAGGGTCTCAGGGGCTTCAGGCACGCGTTTCACCCTAACCGAGCGGGCTGCGAGAGGCGTCCGGGCCGCTGCGGCGGCGCGCCGGAGCGCGCTCGCGACGCGTGGCCGCGTCAGGCTCCGGCGACGCCGAGCGCGGCGATCGCCTCGATCACGGCGGTCGTCTCGGACTCCGTTCCCGCGGTGATGCGCAGGTGGCCGTCGATGCCGAGGTTGCGGATGAGGATCCCCTGCGCGCGCAGCGCCTCGAAGGTCGCTTCGGGGTCCGCGAACCCTCCCACCAGCAGGAAGTTCGCGCCGGAGGGGTGGACGAGGTAGCCGAGTTCCGAGAGCGCGGCGGCGAGCCGGTCGCGCTGCGCGCGGATGTCCGCGACGGTCGCGAGCATCTCGTCCGCGTGCCGCACCGCCGCCGTCGCCGCCGCCTGCGTGAGCGCGGAGAGGTGGTAGGGCAGCCGCACGAGGCGCAGCGCGTCGATCACGGCGGGGTCCGCGGCGAGATACCCGAGCCGCACGCCCGCGAACGCGAACGCCTTGCTCATGGTGCGGGACACGAGCAGCCGGTGCCTGCCTGGCAGCAGCGCGATTGAGCTCTCGCGTTCGGCGTCGAACTCCTGGTAGGCCTCGTCGACGATGAGGATCCCGTCGAACGCGTCGTATGCCGCCAGCACGACCTCCCGGTCCAGCGGCGTGCCCGTCGGGTTGTTCGGTCCGCAGAGGATCGCGATGTCGGGCCGGTGCTCGCGCAGCGCAGAGACGACCGCCTCGGGTGTGAGCGCGTAGTCGGCGGGGCGCTCGACCGGGATCCAACCGGTGTCCGTGCCCGCGGCGAGCAGCGGATACATCGAGTAGGTGGGGGTGAAGCTCAGCAGGGTGCGCCCGGGGCCGCCGAACGCCTGGAGGATCTGCTGCAGCACCTCGTTGGAGCCGTTCGCCGCCCAGACGTGCTCCGGCGCGAGCCCGAAGCCGAGGTATCCCGCGAGCGCTCGGCGCAGCTCCGTGAACTCCCGGTCGGGGTAGCGGTTGACGCCCCGCACCGCATCAGTCAGCGCGGCGACGATGTCGGTGAGCACCCCCTCGGGAATCGGGTGCGTGTTCTCGTTGACGTTCAGGCTGATCGGCACCGGATCCTGGGGGGCGCCGTAGGGCAGCTTGCCGACGAGGTTGGCACGGAGCGGGAGGTCACTGAGGCTGGTCACCCGACCAGTCTATGCAGCAGCGGCGTGCGCGCCCGAGGCCGTCCGGGCGCCGTATGCTCGAGAGGATGAACACCGTGATCGCGTCGCCCGACGTTTCCATCCGCGCGGGCGCCGTCCCCGAGGACGTGGAGCACTGCGCGGACCTCTGGGTACGTGCGCTCCAGGCCCGCGACGGCGCAGTGGACGACGCGGTCATGCGGCGACGGGTGCGCGACGCGTTCCTGGCTCCGATCGTCCGCTTCGCGGTCGCGACCGCGCCGAGAGCGGGCTTCTCGCTCGTCGAATCGATTCCGGAGGATCCTGCAGCGGCGCTGCTGCACTATCTCGCGGTCGACCCCGAGGGATCCGGGCGCGGAGTCGGACGCGCCCTGCTGGAGGACGCGGCGCACCGCACGCGGGAAGCGGGCTTCACCTCGCTCATTCTCGAGGTGCGCACCGCGAACGATCGCGCGATCTCGCTCTACACCGGATTCGGATTCGTGCCGTTCGGATCGCCGACGCCGCACCCCACCGCAGGCTATCCGATGCAGACGTACGCGTTACGACTCGCGTGACCGGAATCCGACGCGACCGGGTCGCCCGACGCGGCCGACTCGCCCGATGCCTCGGGCTCGACCGATGCGTCGGGGCCAGGGATCATCCGAGATCGCTCTGCGAGATGAGCATCGGGGCGTCGGAGTACCGCAGCGGCACCGCGAGCGGCTGCCCCGCCTGCACGTCCGACCCCGAGAGCTGGTTGAGCTGCACGATCTCGGCCACGAGATCGCGGGGATCGGCGGTGGAATCGAGCTCGGTCGCGAGCGACCAGAGCGATTCGCCCGGCTGCATCACCGCGTACTGGAACTGCTGACCTCCCGAGCGGACATCCGAGGCGAGCGCCTGCGGAGCCGACAGCGCCGCGACCCCGGCCAGCAGGCCCGCCACGAGCACCGTCGCGAGCGCTCCGAGCACCATGCGCCCTCGACGGGTCAGCCGCAGACGGGCGGTCGACGCGTTCTCCGCCTCGGTGGCCGTCTCGGTGAGCATCGCCGTTGCACTCATGATGGTTTCCTTTCATCGGATGCGCCCGGTCGAACACCCCGAACATCTGTTTCGAATATATCTTCGAATGCTCGAAACCGCAATGCGTTCCTCGAAAATGCTTTCCGCATTTTCCCGCGACACTCGAACATATGTTTGCCCGTGTTCGAATGATGCGGATAGGGTTTCGGCAACGGGATCACTGCATCACCCACCACCGACATTCACGGATCCCGGCGGTCCGAGAGCCCTCCGGGTCGCATCGAGCGCCCGCGGGCACCGGGAAGGAACGCGATGTCGCAGCACCCCTCGAAGCCGCTGACGGAGAAGCAGCAGGCCATTCTCGAGTGCATCGCGCGCTCGGTCGAATCCCGCGGCTACCCGCCCAGCATGCGCGAGATCGGCGACGCGGTCGGCCTCTCGTCGCTGTCGAGCGTCACGCACCAGCTCAGCCGCCTCGAGCTCGGCGGCTACATCCGCCGCGACCCGAACCGCCCTCGCGCGCTCGAGATCCTCGTCGAGCTCGCCTCGACGAGCCGAGCCGTCGACGACGCCCCGCGGATCCAGCCCGAGGAGGCGGCATACGTCCCCCTCGTCGGGCAGATCGCCGCGGGCGTGCCCATCACCGCCGATCAGCAGGTCGAAGAAGTGGTCCCCCTCCCCCGCCAGCTCGTGGGCGACGGCCAGCTCTTCATGCTCAAGGTCGTCGGCGACTCCATGATCGACGCCGCGATCTGCGACGGCGACTTCGTCGTCGTGCGGCAGCAGCGCGACGCCGAGAACGGCGACATCGTCGCCGCCATGCTCGACGGAGAGGCGACGGTCAAGGTTTTCCGACGCCGCGACGGACACACCTGGCTCCTGCCCCGCAACAGCGCGTTCGAACCGATCCTCGGCGACCACGCCGAGGTGCTCGGTCGCGTCGTGGCCGTATTCCGATCGGTATAGGCCCCGGCTCCGATCCTGATCGGATCGGCGTTTCGCACACCTCGTTGATTTGTTGAACCGAGTGCAACTAATGTGAGGGCATGTCCTCAGCACCCGCCATCGACGCCTCCATCCGCTCCACGACGGTCGGCCTGTCGCCCGACCTCGTCCCCTACGGCCGCGGCATCCGGCTCCAGTCCGACGCGGTCGCGCGCCTCGAGGCGGGGATCGACCGGGGATCCCTGCTGCTGCTCGAGCACGAGTCGGTCTACACGGCCGGCCGCAGGTCCGATCCCGCCGATTACCCGAAGGACGGGTCGCCCGTCGTGGCCGTGGATCGCGGCGGCAAGGTGACCTGGCACGGGCCCGGGCAGCTCGTCGCCTATCCGGTCGTGCGGCTCCGCGCGCGGTTCGGGGTCGTCGACTTCGTGCGGGAGCTCGAGCAGGCGCTCATCGACACCGCTGCCGAGTTCGGCGTCACCGGATTCAGGGTCGAGGGGCGGTCGGGGGTCTGGGTCGACTCCGGCGACCGGTCGCCGTCGAAGGTGGCCCAGGTCGGCATCCACACGCGGGACGGGATCGTGACCCACGGCGTCGCGCTGAACTGCTCCAACGCCCCGGAGCCGTTCGGGAACATCGTGCCCTGCGGAATCTCCGACGCCGGGGTCACGACGCTGAGCGCGGTCGCGGGCCGCTCGGTCTCGCCGGCCGACGCAGCGCCTGCGCTCGAGCGGCACCTGCTCGCGATGCTCGAGGAGGTCGCGGCATGAGCGCGCAGATCCTCCCCTCGACGGGCGCACGGCCCGAGCCGGAGGGGCGCAAGCTCCTCCGCATCGAGGCGCGCAACGCCGAGATCCCGATCGAGCGAAAGCCGTCGTGGATCAAGACCCGCGCGAAGCTCGGACCGGAGTACCGGGACGTGCACTCGCTCGTCCAGAGCGAGGGGCTGCACACGGTCTGCCAGGAGGCCGGCTGCCCCAACATCTTCGAGTGCTGGGAGGATCGGGAGGCGACCTTCCTCATCGGCGGATCGATCTGCACGAGGCGCTGCGACTTCTGCATGATCACGTCGGGCAAGCCGCTGCCGCTCGACGCCGATGAACCCCGCCGCGTCGCCGAGTCGGTGCGCACGATGGGGCTGCGCTACGCCACGATCACCGGGGTGACCCGCGACGATCTCCCCGATACCGGTGCCTGGCTGTACGCCGAGACGATCAGGCAGATCCACGCGCTCAACCCCGGCTCGGGTGTCGAGGTGCTCGCCGACGACCTCGGCGGCCGCCCCGAGGATCTGCAGCAGGTGTTCGACGCCCAGCCCCAGGTCTTCGCGCACAATCTCGAAACCGTACCGCGGATCTTCAAGCGGATCCGTCCCGGCTTCCGCTACGAGCGCTCGCTCGGCGTGCTCGCGCAGGCGCGGTCCGCCGGCATGATCACGAAGTCGAACCTGATCCTCGGCATGGGCGAGACCCGCGAGGAGATCTCGAGCACCATGCGCGAGCTGCACGACGCCGGCTGCGACATCCTGACGCTCACGCAGTACCTGCGGCCGTCGAAGCTGCACCACCCCATCGACCGCTGGGTGCGGCCCGAGGAGTTCATCGAGCTGAAGGCCGAGGCCGACGCGATCGGCTTCGCCGGGGTGCTCGCGGGGCCGCTCGTGCGCTCCTCCTACCGCGCGGGCAGGCTCTGGGCCCAGACCATGGCCGCGAAGGGGCGCGAGGTGCCCGCGCACCTGCGTCACCTCGCGGAGCGCGCGGCCGAGTCCTTCCCGCAGGCCGTGTAGCGCGGCCCGGGCCCGGCACGGCCTCGGCTCAGCCCGAGCTCGGCGGGCTCCACGCACCGATTCACCGAAACGCATACACTCCCGCGAGGTTCCTGTATGCGTTTCGGTGAATCGGTGCAGCTGCGCAGAGGCACCCCCGCAGAACGCCGAGGATCGCGTCGCCGGGAGCTCCGGCACGGGCCCTCGGCTACGCCCCGACGGGATCCGGCGTCAGCAGCCGGAGCGCGCGCAGCACCGCCAGCACCTGCTCGTGCCGATTGAAGGTGTAGAGGTGGATCGACGGGGCGCCGCCTGCGAGCAGCTCCTCGGCGAGTGCGACCGTGTGCTCCACGCCGAGCTCCGGAGCGTAGCCGCCGGCCTCCTCGAGCTCGCGTTCGAGCTCGACCGGAGCCGGTCGGCCCGCGAGCTGCGCGACCTTCCGCAGCTGGCCGCTCGTCGACACCGGCATGAGACCGGGCAGCACCGGGATGGTGAGCCCGGCGGACTGCGCCTCCGAGACGAAGGAGAGGTACTCCTCCGCTGCGAAGAACAGCTGCGTGATGGCGAACTGCGCCCCGGCCTCCTGCTTCGCGATGAGCCACTCGATGTCCTCGGCGCGCGACCGCGAGAGCGGGTGCCCGTTCGGGTACGCGGCGACCGCGGTGCGACCGACGCTCGTGAACGCCGGTCGTTCCGCGCGCGCCTGAGCGATCAGCTCCGTCAGCTCGAGGGCGCTCAGCGACCCCGAGACGCGCGGATCGTCCTCGCCGACGCCGCGCGGCGGGTCGCCGCGCAGCGCGAGGAAGTCGTGCACCCCGGCGTCCATGACGGCGTGCACGGCCGCCAGCAGGGTCTCGCGGTCCTCCGTCACCGTCGTGAGGTGCGCGAGCGGGAGCGCGTCGGTGTGGTCGCGCAGGTACTTCAGGAGGTCCAGCGAGGCATCGCGGTTGGATCCGTTCGCCCCGTAGGTCACGGAGATGAAGTCGGGCCCGGCGGCCGAGAGGTGCTGGACCGCGTGCCCGAGCGCGAGCGCCGCCGCGCCGCTGCGCGCGGGGAACACCTCGAACGAGAAGCGGGCGCGCGTCGGCGCGCTCGCCGTGAGCAGTGTCGCGTTCACGATGCGGCCCCCTCCGTCTCCACGGCCGGAACAGCGGTGTCGGCGCCACCGGCGTCGACGCGGCTGCCCGCGCCACCGCTGCCCGCGCCACCGCCGCCGTCGACGCCGACCGCGCGCGGCACCGGCCTGCCGGTCGCGCCGAACCCGGCGTACGACAGGCCGCCCCCGAGCACGCCGCTCGCCGCGCCGCCGATCGCCGTGCCTGCGAGCTCGACCTCCGCGAGCGCCGTGCCGCGCACGCGGGCCGCGACCTTCGCGAAGGCGACGTCCCGGGCGTAGTCCGGCGACCCGTGCCTCGGTTTCTCGTCGATGATGTACGGCGAGAACCCGCAGTCGTCGGTGGACCCGAGCAGCTCGGCGGGGATGAACCGGGCGGCGCGCACCAGCTGATCCCGCACCTGCTCGGCGGTCTCGAGCTTCGGGCTCGCGGGGTTGGTGACGCCGAGCAGCACCCGCGGTGCGGCGCCGGGCGCGGTCGACGCGCGCGAGCGGTGCCGCAACTGGCGTCCGACGAGGCGGGCCACGCGATCCTGATCATTCTCCCCCGCGGCCTGCACGAGGAAGTAGCCCGCCTCGATCTGGAAGAGCTCGGGGATCAGCTCGGCGTAGTCGATGTCGGCGCTGTGCGCAGAGTCGTGGTCGTTGCCCGGGCACGTGTGGACCCCGACCGCGGCGCGGCGCTCCTCGGGCAGGCGATCCAGCACCCGGTTGATCAGGTCGATGAAGCCGCCGAGCGCCTCGGGGCCGGCCCAGGGGGCGCGCAGGTCGCGCCGCAGCGCGAGGCGCCCCTCGGTGAAGTCGATCGTGACCCGTGAGGCGCCGGCGTCGAAGCAGCGGCCGATGTCTTCGGCGCAGCCCGCCACGACGTCCTCGAGGAACTCCTCGCGGCCGTACCCGGCGAGCCCCTCCTGCGGCACCATGAGCGAGAGCATCGACGGCGAGATCACCGCCTGCTTGAGCGGGAGGTCGGTCAGGCGACGCGCGGCTGCGACGTCGTCCGCCGCCCAGGAGCGGAACGCGAACGGCGCGCGCGCCAGGCTCGGGATCACCCGGTGATGGCCGTCGGCGAAGACCGCGAACACGGGCCCCTCCGTCACGCCCGTCTCGGCGTGCTCCGTGCCGAGCGGGTAGCTCGCGAAGCTCTCGCGCCGCTGCTCGCCGTCGCTGATGATCGGCGACCCGGTCGCCGCGAACCGGGCGATCGTGTCGCGCACGGCGAGATCCTGCTCCGCCGCGAGCTCGGTCCGTGACACGATTCCGGTGTCGGCGTCGAGTACGGCGCGCTGGAGCCGCGTGGGCCGGGGCACGGAGCCGACGGGTTCCGAAGGCAGCCCGCGCGACGGCCAGGCCGGAGCGGCGCCCGACCCGGCCGGATCGGCCGCGGGCTGCGCCGCCACGGCTCTGGCCTCGTCGCTCACGCCGCGCCCGCTCCGCTCAGCTCGGCGACGGCGGCCCGGTCGGCGGTCGCCCCGGCGAGGTCCTCTCGGACGGCCCGCGCGGCGTGCACGAGATTCGTAAGGCTCGCGACGGTCTCCTCGTACCCGCGGGTCTTGAGGCCGCAGTCGGGGTTGACCCAGAGCTGCTTGCCCGGGATCCTCGCCGCGGCGATGCGGATGAGCTCCTCCTGCTCCGCGGCCTCGGGCACGCGGGTCGAGTGGATGTCGTAGACACCCGGGCCGATGCCCCGCGAGTAGCCGTGGTCCCCCAGCGGCTCGACGACGTCCATGCGGCTGCGGGCGGCCTCGATCGAGGTCACGTCGGCGTCGAGGCCGTCGACCGCGTCGATGATCTCGCCGAACTCCGAGTAGCAGAGGTGCGTGTGGATCTGCACCTCGGGGGCGGCGCCGCTCGTCGCGAGGCGGAACGCGCCCACCGACCAGTCGAGGTACGGCGCCTGGCGCGCCGCGTCGAGCGGCAGGAGCTCGCGGAGCGCGGGCTCGTCGACCTGCACGATGCGGATGCCGGCCTCGACGAGATCGTCGATCTCGTCGCGCAGCGACAGCGCCACCTGGTTCGCCGTATCGGCGAGCGGCTGGTCGTCGCGCACGAAGGACCAGGCGAGGATCGTCACGGGGCCCGTGAGCATGCCCTTCACGAGCCGGTCGGTGAGCGACTGGGCGTACGCCGACCAGGCGACGGTGATGGGGGCCGGGCGCGAGACGTCGCCCCAGAGGATCGACGGCCGCGTGGCGCGCGTGCCGTAGGACTGCACCCAGCCGTTCTCGGTGACCGCGAATCCGTCGAGGTGCTCGGCGAAGTACTGCACCATGTCGTTGCGCTCGGCCTCGCCGTGCACAAGCACGTCGAGCCCGATCTCCTCCTGCAGCCGGATCACCCGCTCGATCTCCTCGCGCAGGAAGCCGTCGTAGGCCGCCTGGTCGATCTCGCCCGTCGTGAACGAGGCGCGAGCGCGCCGGATCTCGCTCGTCTGCGGGAAGGAGCCGATGGTCGTCGTCGCGAGCTGCGGGATACCGAGCGACTCCTGCGCCGAGCGCCGGGCGTCCTCGGACGCCCGCGAGCGGTCCTCGGCCGTCACTGCGGCGACACGGTCGCGAACGGCGGGCACCCGGACGCCCGGGGCGGCGGCGCGGTCGGCGAGCACGCGGTCGGTCTCCGCGAGCTCCGCCTCGATGGCCGCGGCTCCCTCGGCGAGGCCCCGCGCGAGCACGGCGACCTGCGCGACCTTCTGGTCGGCGAACGCCAGCCACGAGCGCAGCCGGTCGTCGAGCTTCGATTCGTCGGCCACGTCGTGCGGGACGTGCTGGAGGTTGTTCGAGGTGCCGACCACCGCCGAGATTCCTGCGGCGTGCAGACGCTCGACGGTGCCGAACGCGGCGCGCAGGTCGGTGCGCCAGATGTTGCGGCCGTCCACGACGCCGGCGACGAGCTGCGTGCCGGCGAAGGCACGGGCGAGGCTGCCGTCAGCGAGCGCCTCCTGGGGCACGAAGCCGCGCACGAGATCCGCCTGCACCGCCTCGACCGGGAGCGCGCCGAGCCGCGCCAGCGCAGCGGACGAGTCGCCGTACGGCGCCGCGAGCAGGATCGCCGGACGATCGGCCGCCCCGCCGAGGACGGCGTACGCGCGTTCGACGAGCGCCAGCACTTCCTCGCGCGGCACCGCGAGCGAGTCGGAGACGAGCGCGGGCTCGTCGAGCTGGATCCACTCGGCCCCAGCGGCGCGCGCGGCGGACAGCAGCTCCGCGTACACGGCGACGACCTCGTCGAGGCGGTCGATCGGGCGGAACCCGTCGCCTGCCTCGTCCGATGCCTTGGCGAGCAGCAGGTAGGTGACCGGGCCGACGAGGAGGGCGCGCGAGGCGATGCCCTGCTCCCTGGCCTCGGCCAGGTGCGCGACGAGCTCCGACGGGTTCGCGGCGAACGGGGTCCGCTCGTCGATCTCGGGCACGCTGTAGTGGTAGTTGGTGTCGAACCACTTGGTCATCTCGAGGGGCTGGTGGCGCTCGTCGCCGCGCGCGAGGGCGAAGTAGGTCGCGAGCGACCCGCCCTCCACGTCCGCGAAGCGGTGCGGGATCGCACCGAGTGCCAGAGTCGCGTCCAGCACCTGGTCGTAGAAGCTGAAGCTCTCGGGCACGGCGCCGCCCGCAGCGGGCAGACCGAGCTCGACGAGGCGGGCGCGCGTGGCGGCGCGCAGCGCGCGCGCCGACTCGAGCAGTTCCGCCTCGTCGATGCGCCCCTTCCAGAACGCCTCGACAGCGCGCTTCAGCTCGCGCTTCCTTCCGATGCGGGGGTAGCCGAGGATCGTGGCCTGGGGCAGGAGAGTCGTCGCGGTCATGCGGGTCCTTCGGTTCGGGTGCGTCTCGGGTGCGCGGCGGTGATCGCCGGACGTCCCTCAAGCTAGCCCGATGCCGGCCGTCGGCACCCGGATATTGCTCCGTATGAACTACGAAGTGTTACGGCGTGTGGTGAAGTGTTACGACAGCGTCCCGTCGAGCAGGCGTGCCAGCTTCGCGTGCATCTCGGGGGTCACGTACGCGCGCACGCGCGTGCCGTCCTCCGCGTACTCCGTCTCGAGCACGCGGTTGCGCTCGTGCAGTTCCGCGACGAGATCGCCCCGGTCGTACGGCACCACGACCGTGACCTCCTGGTCCGGCACGGGCAGCGCCGCGTCGACGCGGCGACGCAGCTCCTCGATCCCCTCCCCCGTGCGCGCGGACACGAACACGGCGTCGGGCACGAGCCCGTGGAGCACGAGCCTGCGCGACTCGTCGATGAGGTCGGCCTTGTTGAACGCCACGAGCTCGGGGATCCCCTGGGCGTCGACCTCGGCGATGACCTCGCGCACCGTGCGCAACTGCGCCTCCGGCTCGGGGTGCGAGCCGTCGACCACGTGCAGGATCACGTCGGCCTCGCCCACCTCCTCGAAGGTCGAGCGGAACGCTTCGACGAGCTGATGCGGCAGGTTGCGGACGAACCCGACCGTGTCGGCGTAGGTGAACGTGCGGCCGTCATCGGTCTCCGCGTGGCGGACCGCAGTGTCGAGGGTCGCGAAGAGCTGGTTCTGCACGAGCTCCTGCGTGCCGGTGAGCCGGTTGAGCAGGCTCGACTTGCCGGCGTTGGTGTAGCCGGCGATCGCGACCGACGGCACTTCACCCCGCTTGCGGTTGGCCCGCTTGGCGTCGCGCGCCGGGGCGAACCCCGCGATCTGCTTGCGCAGCTTCGCCATCCGGGTGTGGATCTTGCGCCGGTCGAGCTCGATCTTCGTCTCGCCAGGGCCGCGGGAGCCCATGCCCGCGCCGCCAGCCCCGCCCGCGCCGACCTGGCCGCCCGCCTGGCGCGACATCGACTCGCCCCAGCCGCGCAGACGCGGCAGCAGGTACTGCAGCTGCGCGAGCTCGACCTGGGCCTTGCCCTCGCGGCTCTTGGCGTGCTGGCTGAAGATGTCGAGGATCACCGCGGTGCGGTCGATCACCTTCACCTTGACGACGTCCTCGAGCGCGCGGCGCTGGCTCGGCGCCAGCTCGGTGTCGGCCACGACCGTGTCGGCCCCGACCGCGGCGACGAGCTCGGCGAGCTCCTGGGCCTTGCCCTTGCCGAGATAGGTGGCCGGATCGGGGTTCGCGCGCCGCTGCAGCAGTCCGTCGAGCACCGTGGCCCCCGCGGTCTCCGCGAGCGCGGCGAGCTCGCGCAGCGAGTTCTCAGCATCCTCGAGGCCGGTTTGGCCCGAACGCGAGTAGATGCCGATCAGCACGGCGTTCTCGAGGCGCAGCTGCCGGTACTCGACCTCGGTGACGTCCTCGAGCTCCGTCGACAGACCCGCCACGCGCTTCAACGAGGAGCGGGCGTCGCGTTCGAGGTGGATGAGATCGAGGCCGCCGTCGACGGCGTCGTGAGCGTCGTCGCCGAGCGCCTGGGCGCCCGACAGCAGGTCCGAGCGGCCGATGCGGGAGAATCCGGCATCCTCGTCGCCCTGGATCGCAGCGTCGTCGCCGTGGATCACGGTCGCCGACCCGGCTCCGGCGGCGCGCGCGAGCACCCGCTCGAGCGGATCGTCGTTCCCGCCGGTCATCGCACCGTCGGCATCGACGGCGTCATCGGTCGCGGGTTCTGCATCGTCTGAGAAGCGTTTCGTCATCTGGCCTCCAGTGTACGTCGCGCGCGGCTCGCGGTGCGGGGCGTTCGCCAGGGGCGCACCCCGGAAGCGGGTGCGTCTCGCGGCGGGCGGCGCCGCGCGGCTGGGATACTGGAGGGGTGAACCAGCACTACTTCTCCGAGACCCCGGCCGGCGACCTCCGGCCCCGCGAGATCGAGGTCGAACTCGCTGGAGCCCCGCGAACGGTCGTGACTGCCGGCGGGGTGTTCAGCCCCGAGCACCTCGACCGGGGCACCGAGATCCTGCTGCGCACCCTCGCCCGGTTCAGGAACGACACCGAGGGCCCGATCCTCGACCTGGGCTGCGGTTGGGGGCCCATCGCGCTCGCCGCGGCGCTCGAGCACCCCGACCGCGAGATCTGGGCGGTCGATGTGAACGAACGGTCGCGAGCGCTCACCGCGCGCAACGCGGAGCGCCTCGGGCTCGCCCGCGTGCGGGTGGCGGCGCCGGAGGACGTGCCAGCGGACCTCGTGTTCGGAGAGATCCGCTCCAACCCCCCGATCCGCATCGGCAAGGAGGCGCTCCACGCGCTGTTGGCGCTCTGGCTCCCCCGCCTCGCCGAGGGCGGGATCGCCAACCTCGTGGTGGCGAAGCATCTGGGCGCCGACTCGCTGCAGCGGTGGATCGCTGCCGAGTTCCCTTATCTCGAGGTCGACCGCGTCGCGCGCGACAAGGGCTTCCACGTGATCGGCGCCGTGCGCCCCTGATCCCGACCGTCGCGTCCGGGACGCCTCGTGCGTCGCGACGGCGGACGGGCGGCTAGGCCTCGGGCAGCTCGATCGTGCCCGTGTACACGAGCTCCGCGGGTCCGCTCAGCGAGACGTGCTCGCCCTCCTCGGTCGCGAACATGCGCACCCCGAGCCTCCCGCCGGGCACCTCGATGCTCCAGCTGTTCGGCATCCCTTCCCCGCCCCAGTGCCGGAACGCGAGCGCGGCAGCGGCGGTGCCGGTGCCGCACGAGAGCGTCTCGCCCGAGCCGCGCTCGTGCACGCGCATGCGGATGCGCGCGACACCGTTCTGCACGAGCGGCTCCTCGGGCACCACGAACTCGACGTTCGCCCCCTCCGCAGGAGCCGGATCGAGCGCGGGCGCCGCGTGCAGGTCGATGCCCTCGAGCTCGCCCGCGTGCGCGAGCGCCGTCACGACGTGCGGGTTACCGAGGTCGATCCCGAGGCCCGGACGCGCCACGTCGAGGCCGTGCGCCGCGACGAGGCGCTCCGGCGCGAGACGCCAGCGGCCGAGGTCGACGGTGTAGCCCGAGGCGCCGGCGATCACGTCCTTGACGCCCGAGCGGGTCCCGATGGGAAGCGTGTCAGCGCCGGCGTCGATGCCGCCGGGCGCGACGAGTCCCTCGCCGATGAGATAGTGCGCATAGACCCTGATCCCGTTGCCGCACATCTCGGCGGGGGTGCCGTCGGCGTTCCAGTAGTCCATGAACCACTCGGCTTCGGGCTCCTCCGCGAGTACCGCGGCGCCCTCGGGGATCGCGCGGGAACGCACCGCGCGGATCACGCCATCGGCGCCGATCCCGAATCTGCGGTCGCAGAGGAAGCGGATCTGATCCGGGGACAGCGGGCGCTCCCCCTCGGGATCGGTGAAGAGCACGAAGTCGTTTCCGGTGCCGTGTCCCTTGGTGAATGCGAGCGTCGCCATGGCCCCAGTCTACCGAGCGCACCGGGGTCACGGCTCGCGCGCGCTGCCGTCAGGCGCCAGCGGTGCCCTCGGTTCCGCCGCCGGGACGGCCCTCCGGCGCCCCGCCAGGCGCCCCGCCATCCGGCATCCCGCCGCCGGAGGCGCCGAACCCGCCCGGGCCGCGCCGGGCCGCCGTCGGATCGTATGCGGCGCCGTTCGCGGTGATCTCCACGCCGTCGGCCACGGCGACCGTGCCGTTCGCGTCGAGCGGGGCGTCTCCGCCGTTGTCCGCGCTCGTGATGGTCAGCGTCCCTCCGGTCACCGAGATCGCCCCGTTCGAGTCGAGCCCGTCCTTCCCGGCGACGATCACCAGTTCCCCGCCCGACACCTCGAGCCGCTCCCCGGTGTCGGTCTCGCGCTCGGCACCGCCCGCGTTGAGACCGGCGGCGTTGATCCCGTCATCGGAGGCGGTGAGCGAGAGGACCCCGTCGAAGACGGCGACGTCGACCGCCTCCATCGCCTCGGTGGAGGCGGTCACCGTGATCCGGCCGCCCCCGACCGAGACGATCTGCTCGGCCTTCACGCCGTCGTCGGCAGCGGAGACGGTGAGCTCGCCGCCGGTGACGACCGCGTCCGTCTGCGCCTGAACGCCGTCGTCCCCAGCGGTGATCCCGATGCTCCCGCCGGACACGAGCACGTATCCGCGCGCCTCGTCGTCCTCCTGGTCGCTCTTCAGCCCGTCTCCGCCCGTCGCGGTGAGGTCGAGGTCCCCTCCGGCGATGACGAGCGCGTCCTTCCCGCGCAGCGCGTCGTCCGCCGCGGTGACGGTGACGTCGCCCGAGAGGACGACGAGGTCGTCGGTCGAGGAGATCCCGTCGTTTCCACGGCCGTTCACGACGAGTGCGCCGGTTCCCGAGATCGTCAGATCGGCGTCGGCGGCGATCGCCGCGCTCGCCGTCGCGTCGTCCGCGTAGGACTCGGCGTCGGTCACGGCGTTCCTGCTGCCGTCTGCGAGGTGGATCGCGGCGTCGCCCGCCGTCACGATGTCGATCGCGGCCCCGTCCGCGTTCGTGATCGTCGCGCCGTCGAGGATCAGCACCACCTCCGCGTCGTCGGGGGCCTGCACGGAGACCTGCCCGTCGAAGTCGCCGCTCAGGCGGTAGACGCCGGCGTCGGTGATCGTGATCGTGCCGGTCGCGACCTCGACGCCGGCGCCGTCCGTCGTCGCGTCGCCGCCGTCGAGCCGCACGGCGACGGCGTCCGCCGCGTCCCACTCGTCGTCGCCCAGAGTCGACGCCTCGGTGTTGTCGCCGAGCACCGACTCTGGTGCGAGGTCTCCGGTGACGGCGCTCGCCGCGGCCGTCGAGGTCGCCTGCGCTGCGGCGTCGCCCGCGGAGACCGCGGAGCATCCCGCGAGGAGCGTTCCGGTGAGGGCCACCGCGGCGATCGCCGCGAGCCGGGTGCGTCCGAGTGTGTGCATGGGGTTCCCCTTTCAGGAGGTACGGGTGGATCGGTGGATCGGGAGGCGGCGGGTCGACGGGGCCGGGGAGACGCGGGGCGCCTGCGCGAACGGCCCCTCGATGAGCCGGTGCCACTTGTTGCCGGGCAGTTCGGGGTGCAGCGCGGCGAGCCCCGTGCCGAACTTACTGATGCTCTGCGGGCGGATGCCGCGGCGCCAGAGCCAGCGATCGACGGCGGACGCGCGCCCAGCGGATTTCGACTCGAGGATCGTGAATCCCGGCAGCGTGAGCGAGCGCCCCATGGGATCGATCCATTCGAGGTCGGTATCCACGGTGGCCCGGCTGTCGTCGGGGAGGAGGAGCGTGGCCCGGCGGTAGCGGGTGACGAGCGCCGGCCGCAGCGCGTCGCGGAGCCCCGGGTCGTAGCCGATCGTCTCGAGCGCCTCCGAGACGTACGCGCCGCCCGCCCCCGTCAAGCGCGCGACGTCCCCCGGATCGATCTCCATCCGCTCCTTGACCGTCGCGCCGCGACCGCCCTTCGTCTTCATCTCGAGGTAGGCGGTGCCGGTGTCCTCGTAGCAGCGGGTGCGCACCTTGAACCGCCGCCGCCTCGCCTGCGCCGCGAGGCGGTAGCTCAGCCGGTCGGGGGTGTCGAAGTACACCGAGGAGTAGCGCGGCGAGCGCGCGGCACCGAAGTCGAGCGCACGCGCGGTGCCGCGCATCGCCTCCAGCCCGTCGACCGCCGCGGTGACGGGCACCAGGTACTTCCGATCGACGCGCGTGAGCAGCTCGGCGCGCGCGTTCAGCTCGTCGAGGCCGACCGCTGCGAGACCGCCGAGCGCCTCGGTCAGCAGGGCGCTCATGCGAGGCTCCGCACGGACGCCTCGCGGGGCAGGCGGTACCGGACATCGACGAGCGTGGTGTCGTTCACGAAGTCGAGGTCCTGCACGGTGAACGCGGTGATGCGACCGCCGAGCCGCCGTTCGAGTTCACCGCGCAGCTCGTCCTCATCGCTGAGACCCCGGTCGAGCCGCACCAGCTGATGCCGGTTCCGGCTGAGCAGCGCGGGATGGTCCGCCGCCCACATGACGATGAGGATGAGCGCGATCAGGAGCGCCGGAAGCGGGGAGCTCGCCGGGGACAGGCCGCCGATGAGCCCCATCGCGAGTGCGGCGAAGTAGTACGCCACCTCGCGCTGGGAGATCTCGGAGGAACGGAGGCGGATGATCGACAGCACACCGAACAGCCCGAGCCCGAGCCCCGCGGCGATCTCGGTGGAGCCGAGCACGCTCGTCACCGCGAGGACTCCGACGTTGACGCCCAGGAAGGCGACGACGAGGTCGCGCCTGCGGTGGCGCGGGAAGTACAGGGCGAAGGTCAGGATCAGGGCCGCGACGAGGTCGACGGCGATGAGGGCGAGGTGGGCGGTGGTCATGGCTGGCTCCTGAGGGCGCTGGACGGGACGGGGACGGAAGCGGGTCGAGGCGGCGAGGCGGGAACGGGTGCGGGCCCTGCGTCGGGTCGACCGAACACCGCGGACCGCTGCACCCCGAAGCTCGTGCACCAGAGCACGAGCTCGGTGGCGAGCTTCGCGATCCAGAGCGGCCAGCCGAGCCGCTCCGTGAGGAACGACAGCCAGACGATGTTCGATACGAGCAGCAGCGCGGCGAGAAGGGCGTACGAGCCCGCTTCGCGCAGCAGACCGGCCGGGCCCCGACGCAGGAACACGAATCGCCGGTTCATCCAGAAGTTGACTCCGGCGCTGAGCACGCGCGCGGCGATGATCGACGGGATCAGCGCTCCGGTCAGCGCCGTGCCGACGAGCAGGGCGACGGCGTCGACGACGGCGGCGACCAGCGACGACGCGGCGAACGCCAGCACGGGCAGCAGCACCCGGACGGAGTCGGCCAGCGGGCGGAAGTGGCTCGCGGCGTTCTCCTCCAGGTAGATCGTGCGGATGGGCACCTCGTGCGCCCGGAACCCCGCGCCCCGCAGTCGCAGCAGCGCGCGCTGCTCGTACTCGAAGCGCTCGCCCGGCACCTCGAGCAGCCAGTCGAGCATGCCGCACGGCATCGCCCGGAGGCCCGTCTGCGTATCCGAGAGCGACCAGCCCGAGGCGATCCGGAACAGGACGCGCGAGCCGTCGTTGCCGAGACGGCTCCGCCACGGCACCGCACCGTCGAACGCGCGGCAGCCGAGCACCATCGTGCGCGTGTCGCCCGTCGCGGACCTCCGGCGAGATGCGTCGCCCACCCGCAGGATGTCGTCGACCAGGTGCTGGCCGTCGGCGTCCGCGGTGACGACGGTCTCGTCCGGGTGCCGACCGACCACGTGGCGGAACCCGGTCTTCAGCGCGGCGCCCTTCCCGCGGTTCACGGGATGGCGCAGCACTTCGGCGCCCGCGGCGGCGGTCTCCGCGAACCGGCTCGCGAATCGTGCGCCGGAGCCGTCGTCGACGACGACGACCCGGAGCGCCCCATCGGCCGCCCGCAGTTCGGCGACGAGTTCTGGCAGCCGCGCCGACGGCTCGAATGCCGGGATCAGGATGATCACGATGCGCCTCCCGCGATGTAGAGGATGTCGCTCGTGCCGCGCTCGCCGCCGTTCGAGGGCCGGTTGACCACCGCTCCGTCGTAGTACATGGTGGAGGAGCCGCCGCCGTCGAGGTTGTACGCGGTGTCGGCGCCGAGGTCGCGCATGATCTCCGCGAGCTCGGTCATCGTAACCCCGCGGCTGTAGCCGGGGTCGCGCCCGTCGACCACCACGAACACCAGGTGGTTCTCGTCGATCACTCCGACCGCGGTCCGGGGCTGCTCGCCCTGGATCGAGTGGTTGCCGAAGTTCGTGTCGACCTCCGCGTCCTCGATCCCGGCGACGATCTCGCCGCCCTCGACGAGACCCGGCCCGAAGCTCAGCGTGTTCCAGACCCCGTCGGCGACCAGCGCATCGGCGCTCGTCTCCGTCTCGTCGTAGAGCTCGACGCTGCCGTCCCGCCGGAAGGCGAGCCCTTCGCGCGCGCCCTCGTCGCGGTAGGCGACGCCGTTGCGAATGACGATGCCGGTGTCGCGGAAGCCGTAGTAGTCGCCGTTGACCGCGAACACGGCGCCGTTCTCCGCGGCGATCTCGCTGGTCTGCTCGACGATGTTCGTGCCGAACTGATCGTTCGCGAACGCGGACCGGAGATCCGTGGCGTCTCCGAGCACGACGTCGGCGACGGTGTAGGCGACGGTGTCGTCGCCGGATCCTACGGTGCGCTGCTCGACCGTGATCGCGGTGTCGCCGCGGGCGGAACCGTCTGCGGAGAGCGGCTCCTCCGTCGTCGCGGCGGCATCGGACGACCCGGTGTCCGCGTCCGCCCCGCTCGCGGACTGCTGCGCCTCGTACTCCGAGACGTCCGCCACCTCGACGTGGGGCGCCAGGTAGCGGTCGGCGGCCCACGCCGCGGTTCCGGTCGTACCGAGCAGTACCGCGAGGGATGCGGCGAGGATGATCCCGCGTCGGCGGACGCGGACGCGATCGGCCTTCCGGGAGCCCGGCCCGGCTTCCTGCTGCGCGGGCTGCGGGTCGACGGGGTCGCGCCGATCGTCGGGTGCTGGGGTCATGTCGATGTCCATGCATCCAGGAATACGCACGCCGGATAAGTCCCCGCGAAGCCGAAGCTAAGAGGAGCATAAGAATTCGCGGGTTTCGCTTGGAGTCCGCCCGGCTGAGCGGACGGGACGGGCGCATTCGGCGAGACTGGAGGCATGAACGCAGCCCTCCCCCGCGCATCGCAGCTGTCCCGACCCGACGGGACGCCCATCCGCGCGCTCGTCGTGGACGACGAGGTGAACCTCGGCGAACTGCTGCGGATGGCGCTGCAGCACGAGGGCTGGGATGCGCGCGCGGTCACGAACGGGCAGACCGCCCTGCAGGTGATCCGCGAGTTCGAACCGGACCTGCTGGTCCTCGACATCATGATGCCTGGGCTCGACGGGATGGAGCTCCTCAAGCGGGTGCGCGACGGGGGCAACGATGTCCCCGTGCTGTTCCTCACCGCCAAGGACGCGGTCGAGGATCGGATCGCGGGGATCTCCGCGGGCGGGGACGACTACGTGACCAAGCCCTTCAACCTCGAGGAGGTCATCGCGCGACTGCGCGGGATGGCGCGCAGGCACGTCGCCGCGCTCGCGGAATCGGATCCGCGGCTGCGAGTCGGGGACCTCACGCTCGACGAGGAGACCTACGACGTCGAACGCGCGGGCACCCCCGTCCGCCTCACCGCGAAGGAGTTCGACCTGCTCCGCTACCTCATGCAGAACGAGCGCCGAGTCCTCAGCAGGACCCAGATCCTCGAGCACGTCTGGAACTTCGATTTCGGCGGCACCTCGAGCGTGGTCGAGATCTACATCTCGTACCTGCGCAAGAAGCTCGATCCGCTCGGAGGGCCCCTGATCCACACGGTCCGCGGGGTCGGCTACACGATCAAGGAGCTCCCGTGACGTCGCCGGAGACACCGGCGCCGAGGCGATCGGCGCGCCGCGACTGGACACTCAGGAGGAAGCTCGTCGTGGGGTCGAGCGCGCTCGTCGCGACGGCGCTCATCGTCACGGGCGCCACGACGGTGCTCGCGCTGCGCTCCTTCGCGTTCGACCGGCTCGACGGGCAGGTGCTCGAGGGACTCGCGTTCGCGAGCGGGCCGGGAGTGGGTCGCGACCCCGAGTCCCCCGGCGACCGCGGCCCGGTCCGCGGCTCGGCGTCCGAGGGGCCGGCGCCACGCGTCGGCAGCCTGCAGGCGTTCGTCGCGGCGGACGGGGCGATCCTCGGATCGAGCTATGCCCGGCCCGACGGCACCGAGGTCCGGCTCACCTCGGAGCAGGTCGACGAGATCCTGTCGGCCGCGCCCCGGGAGCGCCGACCGGTGACCGTGGCGCTGGGAGGCGATCTGGGCACGTTCAGGGTCGCGGTCGAGACGAGCGGTTCCACGACGGTCATCGCGGGGCTCTCCACGCAGGACGTGACGGCGATCACGACCGCGTCCGTCGTGATCATCACGGCGACGGGTGCCGTGATCCTGTCCGCGGCCGTCATCGGCGGGTTCCTGCTCGTCCGGCGCTCACTGCGCCCCCTCGACCGCGTCGCGGCGGTGGCCGGCCGCGTCTCGGAGATCCCGCTGAACGAGGGCGAGGTCGAGATCCCGGATCGCGTCGCGGACGGGGATACCGACCCCGGCACCGAGGTCGGTCGGGTCGGGGCGTCGCTCAACCGGCTGCTCGGCCATGTGGAACGGTCGATCGCGGCGCGACAGGAGAGCGAGGAGCGCCTGCGGCGATTCATCGCGGACGCGAGCCACGAGCTCCGGACCCCGCTCGCGACCATCCGCGGATACGCCCAGCTCTCGCTGCGCGAGGGCGGGACGATGACCGAGGTCCAGGAACGATCGTTCGATCGCATCGAATCCGAGTCCGAGCGCATGGCCGGGCTCGTGGACGACCTGCTGCTGCTCGCGCGGCTCGATGCCGGCCAGCGTCTCGGAACCGGCACGGTCGAGCTCACGATGATCGCCGTCGACGCGGTCAGCGACGCGCACGCGGCCGACCCGGCCCGGACCTGGCGGATCGAAGCGTCCGACGCGCTCATCAGCGTCCCGGGAGACGAGAACCGGATCAGGCAGGTCGTGGCGAACCTGCTGCGCAACGCCCGGACGCACACGCCGCCCGGGACGACGGTGACCGTATCGCTGGTGCGCGACGGGGCCGACGCCGTGCTGCGGGTGCGCGATGACGGGCCAGGGGTCGACCCCGCGCTGCGCGACCGGCTGTTCGAGCGATTCGCCCGGGCCGACCAGTCGCGCAACCGGGATGCGGGCAGCACGGGCCTCGGGCTCTCGATCGCGCAGGCGATCGTGCACGCGCACGACGGGGAGATCACGGTCGAGAGCGCTCCCGGACGCACGGTGTTCGCGGTGCGTCTCCCGGTCGCCGGGGATCCGCAGGCTGGGGACGGGGATGGCGACGCCGCGTAGTCGGCGCGCTCAGTCCTCGATCAAGCGCTTCCCCCGCACGAGGACGTCGGAGCCCGCGTATCCGAGACGGTCGTAGAAGTCGACGACCCCGGAGTTCTCGGAGCGGACCATGAGCTGGGCCTTGGGGCATCCCAGCTCGAGGAGGCCGGCCTCGACCGCGGCGAGGAGCGCCCGGGCGATCCCCTCCCCGCGCCGGTCCGGTGCGCTCGCGAGGAAGTAGATCCAGCCGCGGTGCCCGTCGTAGCCGCCCATCACCGACCCGATCACCGCCGCCGTGCCCGGGTCGACCGCGACGAGGAACAGCTCCGGCTGCACGCGGAGCTTGCGCTCGATGTCGCGGCGCGGATCGTTCCAGGGGCGCGTGAGCCCGCAGGTCTCCCAGAGCGCGACGACCGCGTCGGTGTCCCCGTGCGCGAACGCCCTGATCTCGAGTCCCATGCCGCCCGCTCCTCTCGCCGTGCCCGATCGCACGAGTCTAGCGGCGGCGCGACTGCTACCGTGTGGGCATGGACGCCAGCATTTCCGATCGCGCGCTCTCGCCCGCCGAAGTTCCGCCAGCCGACCTGTCGCCGGACGACCTGCGGCACCTGCGGCGCTGCGTCGACCTGGCACGCGAGGCGCTGGAGGACGGCGACGAACCGTTCGGCTCCCTGCTCGTCGACCCGACCGGCGCGGTGCGCTTCGAGGACCGCAACCGCGTGCGGGACGGCGATGCGACCCGGCATCCGGAGTTCGAGATCGCCCGGTGGGCGGCGGAGCACCTCACCCCTGCGGAGCGTGCGGCGAGCACGGTCTACACCTCCGGCGAGCACTGCGCGATGTGCTCCGCGGCGCACGCCTGGGTCGGGCTCGGGCGCATCGTCTACGCGACGAGCACCGCGCAGCTCTCCGAGTGGTGCGCGGGCTGGGGCATCGCCCCCGGGCCGGTGGCCCCGCTCCCCATCACCGCGGTCGCGCCCGGCGTCCCGGTCGCCGGGCCCTCCCCCGAGTTCGCGGACGAGGTCCGCGCACTGCACGCGCGGCTGCACGGCGTGGCCGCGGAGTAGGCACGAACGCCGGGACGGCTCAGCCGAGCACGATCGCGGCGAGATCGGGGCCGTCGACCCACGCGATGCCCGGATAGCGTTTGAACCAGCTGACCTGCTTCCGGGCGTAGCGCCGGGTGAGCGACTGGGTCTCGGCGATCGCCTCGTCCGCGCTCATGCGTCCCTCGAGCTGCGCGAGCGCCTGAGCGTAGCCGATCGCGCGGCTCGCCGTCGGTCCGGTCGCGATGCCGTGCGGGATCAGCCGGCGCACCTCGTCCACGATCCCGTCTGCCCACATCGCCTCCACACGGCGGTCGAGCCGCTCGACGAGCGTCGCGCGATCGCACGCGACCCCGATGATCCGCGTCCGCCCCGTGCCGGGCAACCAGGGACGGGGTTCCTCGGGGAGCACCACCTGCGCGTCGCCGCCGAGCAGCGCCACTTCGAGCGCGCGGACCACCCGACGCGGATTGCGGGCGTCGACCGCCGCTGCGACGTCCGGGGCGATGCCGCGCAACCGTTCGAGCAGCGGGTCGACGCCGCGTGCGGCGAGCTCGGACTCGAGCCGCCCCCGCAGCGCGTCGTCGCGCGGCGGGAAACGGAAGTCGAACAGCACGCTCGAGGCGTAGAGCCCGGACCCGCCCACTAGGATGGCGTCGCTGCCGCCGGAATGGATCTCCGCGATGGCGGCTCGGGCACGGGGCTGGTACCACGCGACGGTCGCCTCCTCACTCGGTTCGAGCGCATCGAAGAGGTGGTGCGGAATCCCCCGCCGCTCGGAGGCCGGCAGCTTGGCGGTGCCGATGTCCATGCCCCGGTAGAGCTGCATGGCATCGACGTTCACGATCTCCGCCGGCCTGCCGCGTCCGGCGAGCGCTTCGGCCAGGTCGAGCGAGAGGGCGGACTTGCCGGTGCCCGTGGCCCCGACGACGGCCCAGAGCCGGGGCTCAGCGCCGGCGATCGCGCCCGTCACGCGCCGCCGCGGCGAATGGCGGGCAGTCCGAGGCTGACCGGCCGCGGGCCCGCGGCCACCGCGGGAGCGGACACGCCGCAGCTGTCCGCCTGCCGCCGATCCCACGCATCGCCCGCGCGTGTGCGGCGCACGGCGTAGAGGTCGCCCGCGCCCGGATCCGCGCGCAGGAAGTGCGGTGCAGCCGAGGTGACCACGACGGTCACGACGTCGCCGGGTCGCGGAGCCGCTGCCCCCTCCGGCACCGAGAAGTGGACGAGCCGGTTGTCCTCGGCGCGGCCCGAAAGCCGATGGCTCGCCGAGTCCTTCCGACCGTCTCCCCCGGAGACGAGCACCTCGACCGTGCGGCCGATCTGGGCCTCGTTCTCCTCGAGAGACAGCCGCTCCTGCAGGGCCATCAGGCGCTCGTAGCGCTCCTGGACGACGGCCTTGGGCACCTGGTCCGCCATCGTCGCGGCGGGGGTGCCCGGGCGGATCGAGTACTGGAAGGTGAAGGCGCTCGCGAAGCGCGAGGCCTCGACGACCCGCAGCGTCTCCGCGAAATCGGCCTCGGTCTCACCGGGGAAGCCCACGATGATGTCGGTCGTGATCGCCGCGTTCGGGATGCGCTCGCGCACGGCGTCGAGGATCCCCAGGAACCTCCGCGAGCGGTACGACCGGCGCATCGCCTTCAGCACCGCGTCCGAGCCCGACTGGAGCGGCATGTGCAGCTGCGGCATCACGTTCGGCGTCTCGGCCATCGCCGCGATGACATCGTCGGTGAACGCCGCCGGGTGCGGGCTCGTGAAGCGCACGCGCTCGAGGCCCTCGATGTCTCCCATGGCCCGCAGCAGCTTGCCGAACGCCGCACGGTCGCCGAACTCGACGCCGTAGGTGTTCACGTTCTGCCCGAGCAGCGTGACCTCGATCGCACCGTCGTCGACGAGGGCCCGGACCTCGGCCAGGATGTCCCCCGGACGACGGTCCTTCTCCTTGCCCCGGAGCGACGGGACGATGCAGAAGGTGCAGGTGTTGTTGCATCCGACGGAGATCGACACCCACCCGCTGGAGGCGGAGTCGCGCTTCGTCGGGAGCGTCGAGGGGAACACCTCGAGCGCCTCGAGGATCTCGACCTGCGCCTCGTCGTTGTGGCGGGCGCGTTCGAGGAGCGCGGGGAGCGACCCCATGTTGTGGGTGCCGAAGACGACATCAACCCACGGGGCCTGCTCGACGATCTCTCCCTGGTCCTTCTGGGCCAGGCATCCGCCGACCGCGATCTGCATCCCCTCGCGATGGCGCTTCACACCGGCGAGGGCGCCGAGGCTGCCGTAGAGCTTCTTCGCCGCGTTCTCGCGCACCGCGCACGTGTTGATGACGACCACGTCGGCGTCGTCCGCGGCCGCTGCGGCCACGTATCCGGCCGCTTCGAGCGAGCCCGAGAGGCGCTCGGAGTCGTGCACGTTCATCTGGCAGCCGAGGGTGCGCACGGTGAAGCTGCGCGGAGTGCCGTCCGGCCTGATGGCGGCCGGCGAGAGGGCGATCTCGGTGGGTTCGGCGGTGACGACGCTCATGGGGATATTCTACCGACGCGTTGGGAGGGCTCCCGCTACCGGAAGCGCACTCCGCCCGCGGAACGCGCGGCGCCGTCGAGGGCCGCGCGCGCGGCGCGCATCGCCGGCTCGCCCGACCACCCGCGCCGCGCCAGGAACCCGAGCAGACGGCGTTCGGCGGTCTGCCGGTCGAGTCCCGAGAGCCTCCTCGCACGGTCAGCAGCCGCCTCGCGGAGGAGCTCGAACTCCTCGTCGGCGTCGAGCTCCCCGAGGGCGGTTTCGATCGCCGCGTCCGGAAGCTTCCGGCCGATGAGCTTCATCCGGATCTGCGATCGGCTCGAACGCTTCGTGCCGCGCAGTTTCTCAGTGACGCTGCGGGCGAGCCCGACGTCGTCGAGGTAGAGGCCGCGCTCGAACTCGTCGATGACGGCGTCGACCTCCGCCGCATCGTGCCCCAGTCGCAGCAGTTCCTCCCGCAGCTCGCCGCTCGACCGGGCGCGACGGCCGAGCAAGCGCACGCCGTCCTCGTAGCTCGTACGTTGGGGGCCATCGTCCTGCTCCAGGTCCGGATCGACCGCCGACGTATCCGCATCGCTCGCGAACGCCCCGGCAGCCGCAGGCGCCGCACCCGGGAGGGACGCAGCGATATCGATGATGCGCGGATCGATCGCGCCGCGCATCGTCGAGAACACCGGCGGATGCTCGTCATGGCCGGAACCCGGCTGCAGGGCACCAGGGGGTTCCGGCTCGGTCGATTCGGGGACGGCGGACTGCGGCTCGGATGACCCCGGCTCGGCAGACTCCGGCTCGGCAGACTCCGGCTCGGCCGACTCTGGCTCGGTGCGATCGATCTCCGCCCACGCCTCGCCGATGGGTCGGCGTTCCCACGCCGACGGCCGCGCATCGCCCCAGGCGCGCTGCATCAGCGCTCCCCGGAGCTCGATGACCTCGGCCAGGTCCTTCCAATCCTCGGCCGGTGCCGGGCCCCGCTCCTCGGGGCCCGGCAGAAAACGCACCGCCATCGGCTCAGGCGCTGGCGCGCTTCGCGACGTCGGGCTTCACGGCGTCAACCTTCGCCGCGTCGGCCTTCGCAGCTCCGCTCGGCGTCGCGGCGGGGACTGCGGCGACCGCCGGCGTCTCCGCGGCCTGCTCGCTGCGCCCGTTGACCCCGAGCTTCGTGAGGATCTTCTCCTCGATCTCGGAGGCGATGTCGGGGTTGTTGATGAGGAAGCGGCGGGCGTTCTCCATGCCCTGGCCCAGCTGATCGCCGTCGTAGGTGAACCACGCGCCGCTCTTCTTGATGAGCCCCTGCTCGACGCCGTAGTCGATGAGCGACCCCTCGCGCGAGATGCCCACGCCGTAGAGGATGTCGAACTCGGCCTGCTTGAACGGGGGCGCCATCTTGTTCTTGACGACCTTGACGCGGGTGCGGTTGCCGACTGCGTCGGTGCCGTCCTTCAGGGTCTGGATGCGCCGGATGTCGAGACGGACCGACGCGTAGAACTTGAGGGCCTTGCCGCCCGAGGTCGTCTCGGGGCTGCCGAAGAAGACGCCGACCTTCTCTCGGAGCTGGTTGATGAAGATGCACGTGGTCTTGGTCGCGTTGAGGCTGCCCGTGATCTTGCGGAGCGCCTGCGACATGAGGCGCGCCTGAAGGCCGACGTGGCTGTCGCCCATCTCGCCGTCGATCTCGGCCTTGGGCACGAGCGCCGCGACGGAGTCGATGACGACCAGGTCGACCGAGCCCGAGCGGATCAGCATGTCCGCGATCTCCAGTGCCTGCTCGCCGGTATCGGGCTGCGCGACGAGGAGGGCGTCGATGTCGACACCGAGCTTCTGCGCGTACTCGGGGTCGAGCGCGTGCTCGGCGTCGATGAACGCCGCGATGCCGCCCGCGCGCTGCGCGTTGGCGATCGCGTGGAGCGTCAACGTCGTCTTACCCGACGACTCTGGGCCGTAGATCTCGATGATGCGGCCGCGCGGCAGTCCGCCGATGCCGAGCGCGACGTCGAGCGCGACGGAGCCGGTCGGGATGACCTCGACGGGCGCGCGCTCCTGACTGCCCATGCGCATGATCGCGCCCTTGCCGAAGTTCTTGTCGATCTGCGCGAGTGCCGCCTCGAGGGCCTTCTCGCGATCCTTGGGTGCTGCCATGTCGTGCTCCGTTCTCGATGTGCGCGGCCACGCCGCTTCGCTGCTGCCTACCGTCTGTCCCGGCCCCGGGAAAGGGCGGACAAGGCATCGGGTGGCCGGTTGCTTCACACCCTAGAACCGACCGCCGACATTCAGGGGTGCGGCAGGAGATCCGTGGATGGGAGAGCCGACCGGCTCACCTGTTGACGAAGTTAGCATTCTTCGAACACATCTTCGAACGCGGCTTCGGCGTGTCCCCACTCCGGCGGGCGGCGCGCGGGCGCGCACGACGGGAGCGCTCAGCCCCGAGGGTCGCGCAGCCCCCTGCCATGGCGCCGCTCGATCGGCACACCGAGGTCCGCGCAGAGCGCCTCCCAGACGGCGCGGGCGGGCACCCCTCGCTCGAGCGCCTCGTTCGGGGTCCCATCGAGCGCCGCGAGCCAGTGATCCCGCAGCAGCACGCCCGAGTAGTCGGCGCCGAACTCCTCGGAGCAGGCCCGCATGAACTCGCTCAGACGCATCGCACTCCCCCCGTCGTTGCGACCGCTGCGCCCGGGCATCGTCGACCGAACGCCGAAGCGCCCGGCCCACCGGGGGCCGGGCGCTCGCGATGCGCGGGAACCGCGCAGAAGTCGTTCTGTTGCACGGATCAGGGCACCAGCGCGGGCGCGTAGCCCGACACCAGCTCCGCGGGCACCGTGTCCGGCACGCGGTCCCCGAGGGGCAGCGACAGCCCTTCGACCACCGCCAGGCGCTCGCTCACCTCGCCCATGATCACCGACAGGGGCGTATCGAGCGCGTCGGCCACCGCGGCGAGGATCTCGCTCGAGGCCTCCTTCTGACCGCGCTCCACTTCGCTCAGGTACCCGAGCGCGACACTCGCCTCGCCCGCGACCTGGCGCAGGGTGCGCCCCTTCTGCAAACGGAAGTCACGCAGCACATCGCCGATCTCCTGACGCATCAGCACCATGTGATCCCTCCTCACGTTCTCTGCACGACCGGGGTCGTGCCTCCACCATACTCGCCGAATCACAAGGTGTCCCGGTGAGCCCGTCCGCGAACCCGCGGAGCGTCACTGTACGTAACCCAGAGACTAGCGCCCCTATTCCTGAAACTTCTCTGAACCTGAGTCGATCCGACTCAGGTTCAGAGAAGTTTCAGGAATCTCGGGCCATCGCGGGCTCAGAGCACCTTCGAGAGGAACTCCTGCGTCCGCTGCTGCTGGGGCGAACCGAACACCTGCTCGGGCGCACCCTGCTCGACCACCACGCCGTCCGCGAGGAACACGACCCGATCGCAGACCTCCCGCGCGAAGCCCATCTCGTGGGTGACGAGCACCATGGTCATACCGGAGGCGGCGAGATCCCGGATCACCTGCAGCACCTCCCCCACCATCTCGGGGTCGAGCGCCGACGTGGCCTCGTCGAACAGCATGATGCGCGGTTCCATCGCGAGCGCCCGGGCGATCGCGACGCGCTGCTTCTGCCCGCCCGAGAGCGAGGTCGGCCGCGCGTCGGCCTTCTCCGCGAGCCCGACGCGCTCGAGCAGCGCGAGGCCGGCCTGCCTGGCCTCCTCCTTCGTCTTCCGCTTGAGATCGACGGGCGCGAGCATGATGTTCTCGAGCACCGTCATGTTGGGGAAGAGATTGAAGTGCTGGAAGACCATGCCGATGTTCTGACGCACCGCGTTGATGTCGGTGCCCGGAGCCGTGAGTTCGACGCCTCCCACCACCACCGACCCTCCGGTCGGCTCTTCGAGGCGGTTCAGGCAGCGGAGGATCGTCGACTTGCCCGATCCCGAGGGACCGATCAGCGAGACGACCTCGCCCTCTGCGACGACGAGGTCGATGCCCTTGAGCACGTCGTTGCTGCCGAACGACTTGCGCAGGCCCGTCACCTCGATCGCGGGGCCGTTGCCCGCCGATGCCGTGTTCCCGGTCATTTGTTCACCTTCTTGTCCACGATGTTCGCGAGCCAGGTCAGCAGCGTGATGACGACGAAGTACATGACACCGACGATGATCAGCATCTCGGTCGTGCGGAAGTTCGCCGCATAGATCTGCTGGGCCTGGTAGAGCAGCTCGGCGAAGCCGATGGTGAGCAGCAGCGACGAGTCCTTGAGCGTGATGACGAGCTGGTTGATGATCGAGGGCATCGACATCTTGACCGCCTGCGGCACCACGACCCGCTGCATCGAGCGCCCCCAGCCGAGGCCGAGCGAGCGCGCCGCCTCGAGCTGGCCGGGGTCGACCGACTGAATACCGCCGCGCACGATCTCCGTGAGGTATGCGCCGGCGTTGAGCGAGAGGGTCGCGACGCCCGCGAGGAAGACGTTGCCCGGCGCGCCGGTGAGCTGCGGCAGGCCGAAGTAGAACAGGAAGGCCCAGACCAGGATCGGCGTGCCCCGGAAGATCGCGACGTAGACCGACGCGATCCCGCGGACCACGCGCGACGTCGAGATCTTCATGAAGCCGAAGATCAGGCCGAGGACGAGGGCGATCACGAACGAGACGACGGTGATCGAGACCGTGTTCCACAGGCCCTTCGAGAGCGCGGGCCAGCTCTGCCCCACCAGCTGGAAGATGTTGCCGCCGGAGGCACCGCCTCCCGACTCGGCGGCTCCGAGATAGGAGTCGAGGATCTTCTGGTAGCCGCCGTCCGCCTTCAGCTCGGCGAGCCCGTCGTTGAAGGCCGCGATCAGCTCGGGGTTCTGGCCCTTCGCGACCGCGAAGCCGTACTCGCCGCCGGGGATCTTCTCGGTCACCACCTTCAGGCCGTTGCCCTGGTCGATGCCGTAGGCGAGCACGGGATAGTCGTCGAACACCGCGACCGCCGACCGGTTCTTCACCGATTCGTACATCGTCGCGGACTGGTCGAGCGCCTTCACCGTGAAGTCGTACTTCTCGGCGAGCTTCTCAGCCTCGGCCAGGCCCTCGGAACCGGACTTCGCGACGACGGTCTCGCCGGCGAGGTCCTCGTAGCCCGAGATGCTCGTGTCGTCTGCGGCGACCGCCATCTGCACGCCGGATTCGAAGTACGGCTCGGAGAAGTCGAAGATCTCCTTGCGCTCGTCCGTGATGGACATGCCGGCGATGACGCCGTCCGCCTGCCCGGACTGGACCGCCGAGAGCGCGGCCTGGAACCCGAGGGACCGGATCTCGACCTCGAAGCCCTGCTGCTCGGCGATCGTGTTCATGAGATCCATGTCGATGCCGATCAGGTCGCCCGTGGACGGGTCCCTGAACTCGAAGGGTGCGAACGTGGTGTCGGTCGCGATCACGTACTTCTGCCCCTCGGCCGGGGCCGGCGGGGCCGCCGTCGCGGCGGCGGCGGTTCCCAGCAGCAGCGTCGCTGCGAACCCGGCCGCGAGTACCGCCCGCAGGCGACCCGTGCGTCTCGTCTTGTGCACTGTGTCAACTCCTCATCAGAGGTGGGTCGCCGCGATCTGCGCCGACCGTTCCCTCCCAGCGTAGCGAGACGCAGGGTCCCCGCGCACACCGCTCGGCCGCGCCGAGCCACTACGCTTCCGCCGAGACGGCATCGGGGCCGATGCCGTCTCGACGGTCCGGTAGTGGCTCGGCGGAGCCGGGAGCGGGCGGCGAGGCCGGGACCGGGCGGCGGAGCCGGGCCGAGCGCGGCGGGCTCAGGGACGCGACGACGGTGCGACGGCGTCGCCGAGGAGCCCGATCGCCGCGGCGACGGCGGCCGCGCGGATGGCCGCGCGATCCGGCCGAGCCGACCCGTGCGCGTCGGCCGGTCGCCGCTCCCCCAGGTCGAGCCGGATCGCCGTCGTGCCCCGGCCGGAGCTGACCCCGACCCAGACGACGCCAGCTGGCAGGCCGGTCTGCGGATCCGGGTCCGGGCCGGCGACCCCCGTGGTCGAGAGCCCGATGTCGGCGGGCACCGGAGCTCCGCCGGGTGCGCGGGGAACGGCGCACACGGCCCGCACGCCCGCAGCCATCTGGCGCGCGACCTGCTCGTCGACCGGGCCGCGCTCGCGCAGCAGGTCGGGATCGACGCCGAGCAGGCTCTCCTTGAGCGCGGTGTCGTAAGCCACGATCCCGCCGGAGAACACTCGGGAGGCGCCCGGCACCGAGACGAGGGCGTCGGCGAGGCGGCCGCCCGTGAGCGACTCCGCGACGGCGATCCGCAGCCCCTGCGCCGCAGCCGCCTCGATGAGGCCGGCGACGAGCTCGTCGAGGCGCGCCGCCCCGCCGGGAGCGGCGCTCATCGCCGCGACCGGACGTGCGAGACGACGTAGTCGATCCCGCTCAGGATCGTCAGCGCGACGGCGACGCTCATCGTCAGGATGTTCGCCCAGACCGCGATCGGCGCGGCCGGGCCGAGCACGCTCGCGAGCGGCAGCAGTGCGAGCGTGATGGCCACCGATTGCGCGACCGTCTTGAGCTTGCCCATCCACGCCGCGGCGACGACGACGTCGCTCGCGATCACCAGGCGGTGGACCGTCACCCCCACCTCGCGCACGAGCACCACGATCGTGACCCACCACGGCAGTTCCATGAGGATCGAGAGCCCGACGAGCGCCGCGCCCGTGAGGAACTTGTCGGCGATCGGATCGAGCAGCTTGCCGAGGTCGGTGACGAGGCCCCGCGAACGCGCGATGTGACCGTCCCATGCGTCGGTCGCGATCGCGAGCACGAAGAACGCGGCCGCGGCCCAGCGCAGCGCGCCGTCCGCGCCTCCGTCCGCGAGGAGCATCCAGACGAAGAACGGCGTCGCGATGATCCGCGCCGCCGTGATGATGTTGGGCGCGTTCCAGTTGCTCGGTCTCGGGTGTGCCGGATCGCTGCTCGTCATGCCAGAAGCCTACTGGAGGCCCGCCGCTCAGTAGGGCAGCAGGTCGAGCGAGACCTCGGTGCCCGAGACCGAGATCTCGAGATCCGCGGACGTCGCGCGTCCCGTCGTCTCGCGTTCGACGGTGCGCCCGCGCGCATCGCGACCGGTGACGCTGATCGCGAACTCGCCCTCGCCCGTCACGGTCCCCCAACCGGGTTCGGCCGGCTCCACCTCGAACTCGGGCATGCGCACGACGTCGATCGAGAACTTCAGGTCGCCCGACAGGTCGTCGACCGCGCCGCCGATGTCGATGCCGCAGTCGAAGAGCGCGTCCGCCGATCGGGAGGCGGCGCAGCCGGCGTAGTGATCGGCGAGCTCTTCGCCGACGGCTGCGTCGAAGCGCTCCGACGGGCGCACCCGCGCGGCCCGGTCGTCCAGATAGGTGTCAGGGGTCATGCGCAGGGGGCCGGATCCCTCGGGCTCGTAGAGCGGGTTCAGCGAGACGACGCGGTAGGCGCCGGCGTAGGCCGTCGCCGTCGACGCATCGGAGATCGCCTCGTCCATCCCCGCGAACGCGACCGCTCCGCTCGCCCCGAAGTCGTAGGGCAGCTGATAGCGGAGGCCCGAGGTGACGCGCCAGTTGCCGCTCGAGCCCCGCTCGAGCTCGATCCGGTCGGTGTAGCTCGCGCCCTCGAGCTCGAACGACACCCGCCCGAACGCGCGGCCCCGGTCGAAATCGACCCGGAACCGATCGACGACCGCGCCAGAGATGCGCTCGGCCTCCGCGAGCGCGCCCGAGTCCAGGATCTCGTCCGTCTCGGTGGCGGGATCGATCACGGCGATCCCGTTCGCGCGCTCCGCGTCGCCCGAGGAGATCGCGTCGACGTAGTCCTCGGCGATCGCGCGGACATCGGCCGGGTTGTGCGTGCGGGCGTCGAGGCCGATCACGGTCCCGGCCCCGCCGAGCACCGCGACCACCAGCAGCCCGGTGACCCACCAGATCCATCCGCGCGAGCGCGGTGCCTCGACCTCGCCGTCCATGTCGATCAGTCCCTCCCGGTCAGCTGCCAGGCGTCCTCGTCGCCGTCGGCCTCGACCTCTTCGAGCCCCTCCTGGTACGCGGCGATGGGGTCGTCGTAGCGCGCATCGCCGAAACCGTCGCCGCGAGGCGCCTCGCCAGGCGCGCCTGAGTCGGTCGTCTCGCCCTGCTGCTCGCGCGCACTCGGGGCGGCGGGCTGCTCGGGAGGCACCGCCGTCGCCGCCGCCGGGGCCGACGGCGCGACGAACGCGGGAGCCGACGGGGCGGGGCCGCCCTTGAGCCGCGCGATGACCTCGGGCAGCTGCTCCGGCGAGACGAGCACGTCTCGCGCCTTCGAGCCTTCCGACGGCCCCACGATGTCCCGCGACTCCATGAGGTCCATGAGCCTGCCCGCCTTGGCGAACCCGACGCGGAGCTTGCGCTGCAGCATCGACGTCGAACCGAACTGCGACGTGACGACCAGATCGACCGCGGCGAGCAGGACCTCGAGATCGTCGCCGATGTCCTCGTCGATCTCCTTCTTCTCGGCGGCCTGGGCGACGTCGGCGCGGTACTCCGGCTGCGCCTGCGCCTTGACGTGCGCCACGACCTGCGAGATCTCGGCCTCGTTCACCCAGGCCCCCTGCACGCGCGTCGGCGTCGATTCGCCGTTGAGCAGCAGCAGTCCATCGCCCTGGCCGATCAGCCGCTCGGCGCCGACCTCGTCGAGGATGACGCGCGAGTCGGTGCCCGAGGACACCGCGAAGGCGTACCGGCTCGGCACGTTCGCCTTGATGATGCCGGTCACGACGTTGACCGAGGGGCGCTGCGTGGCGAGCACGAGGTGGATGCCCGCTGCGCGCGCGAGCTGCGTGATGCGCTGGATCGAATCCTCGACGTCGCGCGGCGCCACGAGCATGAGGTCGGCGAGCTCGTCCACGACGACCAGCAGGTACGGGTACGGCTTGAGCACGCGCTGGCTGCCGGGCGGGAGCACGATGGAGCCCGAGCGCACGGCCTCGTTGAAGTCGTCGACGTGCCGGAAGCCGAAGCTCTCGAGATCGTCGTAGCGCATGTCCATCTCCTTCACGACCCACTGCAGCGCCTCGGCGGCCTTCTTGGGGTTCGTGATGATGGGGGTGATGAGATGCGGAACGCCCTGGTAGATCGTGAGCTCGACGCGCTTCGGATCCACGAGCACCATGCGCACCTCGGCGGGCGTCGCCCGCATGAGGATGCTCGTGATCATGGAGTTGATGAAGCTCGACTTGCCCGAGCCCGTCGCACCGGCGACGAGCAGGTGGGGCATCTTCGCGAGGTTCGCGACGACGAACCCGCCGCGCACGTCCTTGCCGATCCCCACGATCATCGGGTGCGCGCTGCGCTGAGCGCGGTTCGACCGCAGCACGTCGCCGAGCGCCACGTTCTCGCGATCCTTGTTCGGGATCTCGATGCCGATCGCGCTCTTGCCCGGGATCGGCGAGAGGATGCGCACCTCGTTGGAGGCGACGGCGTACGAGAGGTTCTTCGACAGCGCGGTGACGCGTTCCACCTTCACACCGGGGCCGAGCTCGACCTCGTACTGCGTGACGGTGGGGCCGCGGGAGAATCCGGTCACCGTCGCGTCGACCTTGAACTCCTCGAACACGCGGGCGAGCGCGGCCATGATCGCGTCGTTGGCCTCGGTGCGCGCCTTCGGGGCGTCGCCTGCGGAGAGCGTGCCCTGATCGGGCAGACGGTAGTCGGGCAGATGCGCCGAAGGATCGTGCGGCGGGGCCACGGCGAACGGGGTCGTGGGCGCGGCCTGCGCCGGTTCGGGCTCGGGGTCGGCCGATGCGCCGGCGTCGGCGAAGTCGTTCCACGAGTCGTCGCCCAGCCCCGAGGCCGGAACGACCGAGGTCTGCGCCGCGGCCACCGCGGCCTCGGCGTGCTCGAGGTCGTCGAAGAGGTCGGACGGGAAGGCGTCCGTCGGCTCCTCCGTCGCGAGCGCGGACTCGAACGCGCCGTCGCGCTTCGGGTCGGTCCCCGCGGGATCGAGGGCGCTGTCGAGCGCGCTCGGATCCGGCGCGTACGCCGGGTCCTCCTCCCGGCCCGAGGAGTTGCGGCGCCACCAGGGCACCGAGCCGCCCTCCGATGCGTCGGGCTCGTGGTCCTCGAGGTCGAACAGCGCGTCGTCGTCGCGGGCCTTGCGCCGCGGCGCCTTCTCAGCGGCCTGCCGCGGAGCCTCCTCCTCGGAGTCGACGACGCCGAAGAGGAAGGCGTACGCCTCCTTGAGTCGACGTGCGATGCGACCGGGAGGCGTCTTCGTGACGATGAGCACCGAGAAGAACAGCAGGAGCGAGAGCACCGGGGTCGCGACCCAGACGGTGAGCGCCGAGAGCGGTGCGCCGACGAGCCACCCGAGCAGGCCGCCCGCCTCTGCGAGAGCGGGGAGCCCCTGCTGCGGCTTCGGCGTGCCGCCGTAGACGTGCGACAGCCCCGAGATGCTCGTGATCGCGAGGAACAGACCGATCGCGATACGGCGGTTGTCGTTCACGCTCGAGGGGTGGTTGAAGAGCCACAGCGCGAAGCCCGCCATGATGATGGGAAGCCCGAACGCCACGCGCCCGAAGAGCCCGCCGAAGGTGTAGGCGTCGAGCGAGATCGCGAACGTCTGCCCGATGAAGAACCACTCGAACACCGCGCCGGTGATGGCGAGCAGCAGCAGGAGCAGCGGAATGCCGTCGCGGCGGTCAGCCGGGTCGAGCGGCTCGACCCGGAATGCGCGCGCAGCGCCGCCGACGGCGTGGCCGAGGCCGCGCCAGGCGCGGACGAACACGCCCTCGGTCGGCTCGGGCTCGGCGAGCACCTTCGTGCGGGTCGTCGCACGGGTCGATGCCGAGCCGGTCTCCGCCGCACGGGAACCCGCGGAACGGGAACCCCGTGCCGAGGTCTTTCCCGTTTTTTCGCGCGACGAAGCTTTACTGGCCATGCTACGAGGGTACGTTCCCCCTCCGACAATGGCCAGATGACGCTCCGCCGACGCTCAGATCCGGGACGTCATCGATGCGCGTCCTGCAGCCCGACCTTGGGTTTCGCCCAGGACCTCCCCTTCGTGTCCTTCAGGATGTCGTACTCGACGTCGACGTGGGGCTCGATCGCGCTGTACTTGTCGTTCGGCGCACCGATGACCAGCTGGAATCCGAGACCCCGCCAGGCGCCGATCGCGCGACGCGTGAAGTGCGCGTCGGCCTTGATGAGCGCCTCGTCGAGGAACACCGGCGCGTAGCGGGGGCGCTCGGCCCCCGCGTCGCCCAGCTGGTACCTGAGCGCCGCCCCGACGATGAACGCGATGAGCTCCTGGGATTCGCCGCCGGACTTCTCGCCGATGTGGTCGTAGAGCGCGGCGTGCGCCCCCGTGCCCGCTTCGAACTTCTCGGCGCTGATGCGCACGTGCTGCCGCACGTCCACGAGTTCGGCGTACTCGGGCGCCGTACGCCTGATCCGGCCGATCAGCCGCGCCATGCGGTCGTAGGCCCGACCGCGCTCCTCATCGCCCGAGACGGAGTCGACGAGCCCCCGTACCTCTCGCAGCTCGCGCCGGAACCGGCGCCGCGCCTCGGACTGGTTCTCCCGCGCGACAATCTGCAGACGGTGGTCGTCGTCGGAGAACGGCAGGTCGCTCATGATCCGGTTCACGGGCTCGATCCGGTCGCGGATCTCGCGCAGCGAGCGCGAGAGGGTCGACTCGAGGTTCGTGAGATCGTTGCCCGAGAGCGTGAGCAGGCTCGCCTTCCACTCGGCCTCGAGCTCGTGCAGCCCGCTCGTCTCGAGCTCGATGAGGATCCGTTCGAAGTCGGCGACCGAGGTGTCGGGGTCGGCGAGCAGGCTCGGGTTCGGCCAGCTCTCGAGATAGTTCTCGAGCGTGCGCCTGAGCGCCTCCCGCTGCTCGACGAGCGCCTGCTGCGCGGCCCTGCGATCCTCGACGAACCGTCGCTCGGCTGCCGAGAGCGCCGCATCGAAGCGCAGCAGCTCGTCCGAGCGCCGCGCCGCGCCGTCGCCCGTGCGCCCCTCTCCCGCGCCGCCGGCGGGCACGGTGAAGCGCGCGTCCAGATAGGCCGCCTGCTGCTCCGTGAGCACGAGCGCAGCATCCTCCGCGCGGTCGATGACGACCTGGGCCTCGTCGACCTCGTCCGTGACCTCGGCCCAGCGCGCGGCGAGGCGTTCCTGAGTGGCTCGCAGCCGGCCGGTCTCCTGCTGCAGCTTCGCGATCTTGCGCTTCGCCTCCGCGATCTGCCGTTGCACCGACGCCACCTGCGTGTCCCCCGCGGAGATCTCGGAGATGACGCCCTCCCATCGCTCGCGCTCGCGCTCGACCGATGCGACGTCGACGCTCGACCACTCGAGATCGGCGATCTTCGCGTACGCGGCGTGACCGGCGTCGAGCGCATCGAGCTCCGCAGCGGCGAGCCGAGCGGCCGACTTCGCGCGCTCGAGGCGCGCGGAGACCCGCGCGACGGCGTCGTCCAGCTCCGCGATGCGCGCGGAGCTCGAGAAGCCCAGCACGTTCGAGGAGCCCTGGCCGCCGTGCGCCCCTCGGGCGCCCTGGGAGAGCTGGCCGCTGATCGTGAGCGCGCGCTCGTGCCCGGCGAGGTCCGCCGGAACGTCCACGCAGACGAAGTCGAAGCGCCGTTCCAGGCGGTCCTGCAGCCAGCCGGTGAGCTCGCTCTCGCGGTAGTCGAGTCGACCGGGCAGACGGGCGGGATCGAGTCCCGTGCGCACCGGCAGACCGGAGTGCACGCCCTCGAAGCGCACGCGTACCGGCAATCGCAATGCGTCGATCGCCGCACGGAAGTCGGCGAGGCGGGCCGCATCGACCAGGAGGGTCGTGGCGAAACCGCCGAGCGCCAGGTTGAAGGCGCCGCGCCACGGCTCGAACTCGGTGCGCACCTCCACGAGCTCTCCGACGAAGGGCAGCTCGGAGATCGGGAGCCCCGCGGCAGCGGCGAGCTTCGCGCGCGCTGCGTGCAGCGACTGCGGGATGCTGTCCTCGCGGTCCTCGGCCTGGGCGCGCTCGCCCTCGATGCCGGCGAGCTCGGTCTCGAGCGACGCCGCTTCCCCCCGCGCTGCGGCGTAGGCGTCCCTCGCCCGCGCCTTGGCCTCGGGATCCGCGAGCGCGGCGCGAGCCCGGTCCGCGAGTCGTGCGAACTCCGCGGCATCGGCGACCGAGACGCCCAGCGAGCGCTGGACCGCGTCGAAGCGCGCGCGCTCCCTGGCGACGGCTTCGAGTCGCCGCTCGGCGTCGCGCAGGCCCCGCTCGGCGGCCTCGAGACGGTCGCCGCCCGAACTGCGCAGCACCTCCGCGAGGCCGTCGCGCTCGGCCTCGGCCGACTCGGCGAGCGCCTGCGACGCGCGCACGGCGTCGTCGGCCTCCCGTGTGCTGCGCTGCAGCTCGGCCTCGACGTCCCGCAGCAGTTCGAGACGCCGCTCGGCCCGCCACAGCGACGCGAGGGAATCGGGATCGGCGAAGGTGCCGATGGCGTCGAGCAACCGCAGCCGCTCCGCGTAGCCGACGATCCTGGAGCGCAGTTCGCGGATCGGCCGGAGGGCCCGCACCTGCTTCTGCGCGGTGACCATCCGGGTTCGCGTGCCCTCGAGCTCGTCGAAGTGCTCCACCACGGCCTCGGCCGCGGCGATCGTGTCGGGCTCCTCGAGCACCATGCGCTTGTAGAGCTCGTCGACGGTCGTGATCTGCTGGCCCGCCTGGATCCGGGCGAGCAGGCTCATCGCCTGGGAGCCCGCGCCCGCAGCGCCGATCCCGAGCACGGAGTGCAGGCGCGCCGAGAACTCGCGATCCGTCGGGACCGTGTCGAGGCCGGTCGCGCGCACTGCGGCGTCCGAGAGGCGCTGCACCGCTGCGCCCTCCAGCGCGTCGAGGTCGAACGGGCCGTCCGCGGTCGCACGCACGCGCACGGTGTCCTCGAGCACGCGCGCGTGCGCCGGGATGTACCACGCTCGGACGGCGGTGAAGCGCGATCCGTCGTGATCGCGCCAGGTCATGGCGATCGCGGTCCACGTGTCCTCGCCGTCGCCGCGGAGCACGCGCACCTTCGTGCCCTCGTCGGTGCGGGACTCATCGATCTTGCCCCGCCCGTACGAGAGGATGTTGCGCTGCTCCTCGCCGCGCGGCCGCCCCGTCACCCCGCCGTTCGACGCGCCGTTGAACGGCGTGGTGTGCGGCATCATGAGCGCGATGTAGGCGTCCATGAGCGTCGACTTGCCCGATCCCGAACCGCCGCAGAGCAGGGTCGCCGCCGGCGAGAACCGCACGCGGTGCGGGCCGCTGTCGTACCCGCCCCAGTTGACGAGCTGCAGCTCGTCCGCGACCCACTGCTGGCCGCGGGACTCGGCCGGGATCAGGCCGAACAGGGTATCGAGCATCGTCACAGCGCCGCCTCCTCGGGTCGGCCGGCCGGTGCGTCCGTGCCGGCGTCGTGCTCGGCCGCCTGCGCCCGCAGCCAGCGGTCGAGCTCGCGCAGCTGCTCGGCTCCGAGCACGATCTCCACCAGCGGACTGATGCGGTAGCGGCCCTCGGACTCCTCGTCGACGATGCCCTCGTGCCGCAGCCGGCCGAGCGCCGCGCGTACGGAGCGCTGCTTGCGCGCCTGGTCCCCGTCGGATTCGGCGAGGTAGCTGAGCACGGTCTGCTCGACCTCCTCGACGTCGACGCGGGCCGAGGCCTCCCCCGCGGTCGCCTCGCGCTGGTAGACGGTGCGGAGGTACACGAGCACGAGCGTCTCGGCCCGGGTGTACGCCTCGTCGCGCAGCAGGATCGGCACTTCGAGCTCGTCGGAGCGCACCTGCTGCTTGTAGGCGACGCCGCGATCGACGTCGACGATCAGGCGCACGAAGAGGTCGTGCAGCCGCGATTCCACGACCGACTGGTTCTCGACGATGGCCTTCCAGTCCTCCGGGCTGCGCTCGGCGAGCACGAAGCGCCGCTGCAGCAGGCGCACGAGCGCGCGCCGGACGGCGGGATCGAGCACTCCGCGGTCCCCCGCGAAGTACTCGCCCGGGTCGTCCTCCATCGCCACCGGTGCGACGAACGGATCGTCAGTCTCAATCATCATCGCCTTCTTCGTGTTCTGCCGTGTCTGGGTGCGCGCCGGCCGTGACCGAGCCGAACGCGAATCTTCGGGTGGTGCCGTCGGGCCTGAGCGCCTCGACGATCGAGATCTCCTCGCCCTCGACCATGCCGTCCCGGTGGACGATCTCGAGCAGGCCGAGCAGATCGACCGGGCGCCTGGCGTCCTCCGGCCCTCGCGCGAACGCCTCCGCGAGGTCGAAGCGGCCGCCGAGCCCCGCGACGTGCTCCTCGAGCTCGCGGTAGTGCGGGCCGCCCCAGGCCCGCGTGTCCGCCTGCTCGAACTCCGCGTCCTCCGCGGACAGCCCGAGCGGGGCCGGGGCACGCGGCGGACGCACGTCGCCGAGGGTCTGGCGCAGGTGCCCGACGTGGGCCACGGGGAAGCCGCGGAGGGGCTCGACCCGGTCGGTCGCCTTCGCGTCGCCCGCCCAGCGCTGGAGCCCCGCCATGACGCCGCGCAGCAGCTCGTCGACCTCGCGGTCGCGCGCGGGGTCGTGCGTGCGCACCTGCGCGGTGATCACCTGCGAGGCGCGGCGCTGCGCGACGAGCACCTCGAGCACGCCCTGCTCGACGCGCTTCGCGATGGCGTCGAGCTCGACGCGCTGGTCGGCGCCCATGAGCCGCGCGAACGGCTGGCCGAGCAGGGAGCGCAACTGCTCGGTGAGCCGGTCGATGTGCTCGGGGTCTCCGATGAGGCGCAGCGCCCCCTCGAACGCCCGACCCTCGGGCGTCGCCTGCATCACGTGCTGGCCGCGCCTGAGATAGTCGCGCAGCACCTCGCCTGCCGGACGCACATCCTGACGCAGCTCCGTGACGACGTCGCGCTGCATCGCGTCGATCGACTCGGCGACGCGCGAGAAGTCCGCGGGCAGCTCGCGCGCGAGGTGCAGCACGAGCTCGGCCTCCTCGAGCAGCTGGTCGTCGTCGAGCGGCTCGTACGCGCCGGGCTCGAGCGCCTCGATCCGGGCGATCTCGGCGTCCAGCCGATCTCGCTCGGCGCGCAGGCGCACGAGCTGCTCCGCCTGGTCGGCCTCGGAGTCGTGCACGAGCTGCTCGATGCTCTCGAGCAGCGTGCGCACGCGCGAGCGCGAGACGCGCGACCTGCCGCCGCCCGCGCGGCCCGCGATCTCGAGGGCGCCGACGGCCTGCGCCGACAAGCGGTAGACCTCCGCGTCGTCGACGATCTGCGGCACGAGCCAGCCCACGCGCACCCAGTAGCGGCAGATCTCGCGCCCGCTCCCCGCGGGCAGGCCGCGATCCAGATCCCCGAACCCCGACGCGCGGAGGTCCTCGACGATCTCCCCCACCTCGACGTGCGCGTCGGCGACCGCCACGGCGGGGCGGTCCGCCGTGAACACGAGCGAGAGCGTCGCGACCACGAAGGGCGCGTACCTGCCGTGCAGCAGATCGAGCGTCGGATTCTTGAACGCGGCGATCGATCGCCGGTACGCGGCCTCCGCCCGGCTGTTCCCGGTTCCCATCCCCGATCAGCGCCGGCGCAGCTTGCGCACGAGCGTCTTCGCGAGGGGCAGGCCCTCGGTCCAGATGCGGTAGCCCGGCCCCGGGCGGTCCCACGAGCCCGCGAGCAGGTTCTCGTGCGACGCCCAGCCCTTCTTGAAGGTGGTCACGCCGTCGTTGATGAGCCCGCCGAAGTCGTATCGCTCGATCCCGAGCGACTTCATGTGCCGGATCACGTGCCACTTCAGCGCGTAGTTCGCGCGCAGCCGCTGGCCGGTCTCGTCCATGCCGCCGTAGAGCTCGAAGGCCGTGCGATCCGACTTCGCCATGAACAGGAACGCCACGGGTCGGTCGTCGACGTAGGCGGCCCAGACGGGAGAGTCGTCGCCGAGCATGGTGAACGCGTCGTGGTAGTAGGAGTCCTCGTGGAGTCCGAAGTCGGCGCGCTCGCTCGTCTGGCGGTACACGTCGAGGCAGACGTCGAGCTGCTCGAGGGTCTCGACGGGCCGGATCTCGAGCGACTCCTCGCGCCCGGCCTTGCGCACGTACTGGCGGTGCTTCTTCGACATGTCGGCGAGGAGCTCGTCCTCGCTGCGGCGCAGGTCGAGGATCAGGGTGCGCGCGGGGAGCACGGGGGTCTTCGCCTCGCGCCACCCCGCACCGAGCGGGAAGGATCCCGCGTCCTCATCGGGCTCGATCGACACGGCGACGGCGCGCCGGGAGCCGTGCACGTACGCGGCGACCGCATCGGAGACCTCCGCGGGGGCCGGGGAAGCCGCGAGCCGCTCCGGATCCGCACCGTCCCTGGCCACGACCGGGCCGCGGGGCGCGTAGACGAATCCGCCGAGCGGACCCGGCAGCGCACGGGTGAGCAGCTGGCAGGCGCCGACGACCGGGGCGTCCTGGTCGGATCCTGGCGCAGCGGCGCCAGCACGGGATCCGGGAATCGCTGACGCGATTCCCTCTGAGGATCCCGCGCGGACCAGCACGCGCTCGGCGCTCCAGCGGTGCGCCGACTTCAGGTCGCCCCAGCCCCACAGCTGCAGCGGGTGGCCGCCGAGGTCCTTGACGGTCCGGTCCCACAGCGCACGGTCGGTGCAGGGGGTCACGGTGAGGGAGGTCACGAGCGGTTCCTTCCGAGTTTGCGGGAGACGAAGGCGGAGAGCTCCGCGAAATCCGGCGACTTGATCAGTTTGAGGGCGAGGAGGTACGTCGCCGACACCGCCGCCGCGATGACGCCGGCGAGCACGATCGCAAGCGCGAATCCGCGATGCGGCAGCAGCGCGGATGCCGTGTAGAACAGCGCCAATCCGACGATCAGCGCCGGGATCGACGCGACGGCGTACAGCAGCAGGCTGGCCAGGATTCGCGCGCCATCGATCGCTCCGATCCTGCGTCGCAGCAGCCATACGGCGAGCAGCGCCTCCAGAATCGTCGTGAACGCGAACGCGAGGGCATATGCCGGACCGAGCATGTCCTTGGGGAGCACGAGAAGCCCCAGCGAGATCAGGACGAGCAGCACGATCTGCGCCAGTGTGAAGAAGAACGGCGTCTTCGTGTCCGAGAGCGCGTAGAAGGAGCGCTGCACGACGAAGAGGAAGCTGTATGCCGCGAGACCCACGATGTAGCACTGGATCACGATGGCGAACTCGCCCAGTCGCTCCTGGCTCGCTCCCGGGTTGAGCACCTGCGCGAGCAGCGGTGCGGTCGAGAAGATCGCGACGGATGCGAGCACCATGACCAGGGAGATCTGACGGACCGAGGCGGAGAAGTCGACCACGAACTCGGTCATGCGCCCCGATTGCCCCCACCCGGCGAGTCGAGTGAAGTAGGCCGTGCCGAGCGACACGGCGATGATCGAGTGCGGAGTCATGAACATGAGCCACGCGTTCTGCATGCCCGTCGCCGAGATCCCCGCACCCGACGCAGTGTTGATCACGGGCTGGGTGACGAAGCCGCCGAGCTGCATCACGAGGATCGCGGCGAGGCTCCAACCGGCGATCCGCCCGGTCTGTCCGAGGCCCATCCCCTTCCAGTGGAAGTCGGGACGGAACCGGATCCCGGCGCGATGCCACGAGACGAAGAGGATGAGTGCCTGTGCGACGACACCGAGAGTCGCGCTGCCCGCGAGGACCGCGATGCCGAGCGCGCTCCAGTCGGATGGGCTCATCAGCCCGTTCGGATCGGCGCCGTACATCCAGATGTAGACCCCGACGCCCGCGATCGCGATGACGTTGTTGACGACGGGCGCCCAGGTGAACGGCCCGAACACGCTGCGCGCGTTGAGCACCTCCCCGAGCACGGTGTAGAGGCCGTAGAACAGGATCTGCGGCAGGCACCAGTAGGCGAACGCCGTGGCGAGAGCACGCTGCGAATCCGTCCAGTCGTCGCTGAACAGCGAGGTCAGCAGCCAGATCAGCCACGGAGCGATCAGCATCAGCAGAACCGTGCCGACCCCGAGCGCCGTGAGCACGAGCGTCAGCACCCGATTGATGTACCCCGCTCCCCCGTCGGGGTCTTTCGCGGCCTTCACGATCTGCGGCACGAGCACGGCGTTGAGCATGCCCCCGAGCAGGATCATGTACATGGTGTTCGGCAGCAGATTGCCGATCGCGAAGGCGTCGCCGGAGCGGGTGATCGCGCCGCCGATCGCGTATGCGAGCACCATCACCTTCACGAACCCGAGCACCCGCGACACCATGGTGCCGGAGGCCATCACCGCGCTCGCGCGCGCCAGCGACCCCGCCATCAGTAGTACGGGTCCTTCTTGAGGGCGAGCGACGCCCGCCGGGCGATGCGGTCCCCGAGCCTCGTCCAGACCGCGTAGGCGCGCGGGCGCAGCGGCAGATCGAAGGCGCCCGCGTAGTCGGTGATCTCGGGCTGGAAGGAGCGCTTGAACTGACCGACCCCGTGCAACGGGTGGGTCTTGTCGTCGGCGCGGTCGGCGGGCGGGGCGCCGCACAGGTCGTGCAGCACGGCGCCGCGGGCGTTCGCCCAGCGCAGCACCGCCCACTGCAGGGCGTGCGAGGCGCCGTACGCGGCCTTGGCGCGCACGGATGCGCCGTCCTTGTAGGTGGTCTTCGCCCCGAGGCCCATCGCGTACGCTCCCGCGACGAGCTGCGGTTCGCCGCCGTCGACCTCGCGGTGCGCGAAGAACATCTGCCCGTCGCCCGAGCGCTCGAAGCCCTGCCAGAACTCGCGGTAGTAGCGCTCCGAGCGCAGTACGAAGCGACCCTCGGCGGTCTCCTGCAGCAGCCGGTACAGCGCGGCGCAGTTCTCGTCGGTCGCCGGCACCTCGGTGGCGACGATCCCGTCCCTGCCGGCGCGGGTGATCGCGTTGCGGGCCTTCTTCCCGAGCTTGGCGAGCAGCTCCTGCACGGCCTCGGCCGAACCGGCCGCCGCCTCCGTCGCCACATCGACGACGATCGTGGAGGGGTTCGGGATGATCCTGACGGTGTCGCGATATCCGGCCGCCGCGAAGGCGCCGCGCGAGTCGAGGCCCGTCCGCGGCTCGATCTTCAGCAGGAACGCTCCGCGCGCGCGTGCGAGATCGGCGACCGCTGCGGCCGTCTCGAGCACGGCCGACGCGTCCTCCCCCGCAGGTCCGGCGGGGAGATGCCACCACTCCCCGAGCAGCGGAACGCGCTTCGCGAGCACGCCGACGGCGATGCTCGGGCGATCCCCGCGCTCGACGATCACCCGTTCGTCGCGATAGCGGCCCTCGCGGTGCTTCAGACCCAGATAGGCGTCGCCCATCCAGACCTCGCCGCCGCCCGGGTTCGCCGCGACGAGCGCGTCCCAGCGGGCGCGCTCGTCTGCGGTCGCGAGGCGCGCGACCGGAAGGGCAGGAGCGGTCACGCCCTACACCACCACCACGACGGGGACGATCATGGCCTTGCGGCGGAGCTTCGTGCCGACCCAGCGGCCCACCGTGCGGCGCGTGATCTGCTGCAGCTGCTTGTGGTCGGTGACGCCGTCGGCCATCGCGTCCTCGAGCGCCTTGGCCACCTGGGGCTTGATCTTGTCGAAGACGTGCTCCTCCTCGGCGACGCCCTTCGCGTGGATCTCGGGGCCCGAGACGATGTTGCCGAGGGTGGTCTCGACCACGGTGATGACCGAGATGAAGCCCTCCTCCGCGAGCGTGCGGCGATCCCTCAGATCGTCGTCGGTGACCTTGCCGACGCTCTTGCCGTCGACGTAGATGAAGTCGATCTCGAGCTGGCCGACCTCGCGCGCGACACCGTCGACGAGGTCGACCACCGTGCCGTTCTCGGCGATCACGGTGCGATTCTGCGGCACGCCGGTCTCGATCGCGAGCCCGGCGTTCGCGACGAGCATGCGGAACTCTCCGTGGATCGGCATGACGTTCTTCGGACGCACGATGTTGTAGCAGTAGAGCAGCTCGCCCGCCGCGGCGTGACCCGAGACGTGGACCTTCGCGTTGCCCTTGTGCACCACGTTGGCGCCGAGCTTCATGAGGCCGTCGATGACCCGGTAGACCGAGGTCTCGTTGCCCGGGATCAGGCTCGACGCCATGATCACGGTGTCGCCAGCGCCCACCTCGACCTGGTGCTCGCGGTTGACCATGCGGCTCAGCACGGCCATCGGCTCGCCCTGGGAGCCGGTCGACATGTACACGATGCGGTGATCGGGGATGTCGCCGCTCTTCTTGAGGTCGACGAGCACGCCGTCCGGAACGTCGAGGTACCCGAGGTCGGCGGCGATCTTCATGTTGCGCACCATCGAGCGGCCGAGCAGCACGACCCGGCGGCCGTTCGCATGCGCGGCGTCGAGCACCTGCTGCACGCGGTGCACGTGGCTCGAGAAGCTCGCGACGACGACCTTGCCCTTCGTCTTCGCGATGACCTGCTCGATGACCGGCCCGATGTTCTTCTCGAGCGGCGTGAAGCCGGGCACGTCGGCGTTGGTCGAGTCCGTCATGAAGAGGTCGACCCCCTCTTCGCCGAGCCGCGCGAAGGCGCGCAGGTCGGTGATGCGGCCGTCGAGCGGCAGCTGGTCCATCTTGAAGTCGCCGGTGCCGATCACGAGGCCGGCGTCCGTGCGGATGGCGACCGCGAGCGCGTCGGGGATGGAGTGGTTGACCGCGATGAACTCGAGATCGAACGGGCCGTACTGCACGCGATCGTCCTCTTCGACCACGCGGGTGACCGGACGGATCCGGTGCTCCTTGAGCTTCGCCTCGACGAACGCGAGCGTGAGCTTGGAGCCGACGAGCGGGATGTCCTCGCGCATCTTGAGCAGGTACGGGACGCCGCCGATGTGGTCCTCGTGGCCGTGGGTCAGCACGACCGCGACGATGTCGCCGAGGCGATCCTCGATCTGGGTGATGTCGGGCAGGATCAGGTCAACGCCCGGCTGGTGGTCCTCGGGGAAGAGCACGCCGCAGTCGACGACGAGCAGCTTCCCGTCGATCTCGTAGACCGTCATGTTGCGGCCGACCTCGCCGAGGCCGCCGAGCGGAGTGATGCGGAGGACGCCCTTCTCGAGAGCGGGAGGGGCGTAAGGGGGGTTGGGCACTGGGCCTCCTGTTTGTTAGCGGGTGGTGCCTGCGATCTGGGGCAGGGCACCGCCGGCAGCCGCGTTGCGGTCCGGCCTGAAGTTCGAGAAATCGACGCCGGGGACGTCGTGGACGAGCGCGAGCTCGTCTTCGATGATGGCGGCCTCCCACTCCTCCGGGCCGACGAGCGGCAACCGGACGCGCGGGCTGCCGATGCGGCCGAGCCCGTGCAGGATGTACTTGGCCGCGACCGTTCCCGGCACGTGGGTCATGACGGCGCGCACCAGGGGCTCGAGGCGCTGATGCGCCTCGCGCGCCGTGTGCAGGTCGCCGGCGTTCACCGCGTCGATGATGGCGCGGTACGGGGCCGCCGCGATGTTCGCGGTGACGCCGATGAGGCCCGTTGCGCCGATGGCGAGCTCGGGCAGCACGTTGGCGTCGTCACCGGAGAAGTACATGAGATCGGTCTGGTTGAGCACGCGGCTGACCTCGCTGAGGTCGCCCTTCGCGTCCTTCACCGCGAGCACGTTCGGGTGCTTCGCGAGGCGCAGGATCGTCTCGTACGTGATGGGCACGCCGGTGCGGCCGGGGATGTCGTAGAGGATGACCGGCAGATCGGTGGCGTCCGCGACCATCCGGAAGTGGGTGAGCAGACCGGCCTGGGTCGGCTTGTTGTAGTAGGGCGTGACGATCATGACGCCGTCGGCCCCGGCCTTCTCGCTGGCCCGGTAGAGCTCGATGGCGTGCGCGGTCTCGTTCGAGCCGCCGCCCGTGATGATCTTCGCCCGCCCGGAGGAGACGGACTTCGCGACCTCGACGAGCTTGATCTTCTCGGGGTCGGTCAGCGTGCTGGTCTCCCCCGTGGTCCCGGTGACCACGATCCCGTCGGCACCGCTGACGATGCAGTCGTCGATGTGCTTCTCGACGGCGGGCCAATCGACTTCGCCGTCCGCCTGGAAGGGCGTGACGAGCGCGACGAGCACCTGGCCGAAGGGATTGTCTGGAGTTGCCACCTGACTAGGGTACTAGACGGAGACGGGCACGCGCTCCCAGCGTTCGAAGCGGTAGCGGATCGCGGACCGGGATTCGAGCGGTTCGCCCGGGTCGACGAGGGTCCATTCCGGCCCGATCCCCGGCGCGAAGGTATCGGCGTCCGGCACCTCCAGATCGATGCGGGTGACCACGAGCTCGTCCGCGAGCGGCATGCCCGCACGGTAGAGCTGGCCCCCGCCCATCACCCAGGCCCGGGCATCCGCGGCCCCGGCGCGTTCCACCGCTTCCTCGAGCGACGCGACGACCGCCGCCCCGGGCGCGTCGTACGCCGGATCGCGCGAAACCACGAGGTTGGCGCGTCCGGGCAGCGGGCGGAACCGCCCGGGCAGAGAATCCCAGGTGCGCCTGCCCATGATCACGGGCGCTCCGATCGTGACCCGTTTGAAGTGGGCCAGGTCCTCGGGGAGGTGCCACGGCATGTCGCCGTCGCGTCCGATCGCTCCGCCGATGGCCTCGGCCCAGATCATGCCGAGACGCGCCGCGGCGGCCACCTAGACCGCCACCGGGGCCTTGATCCCCGGGTGGTGCTGGTAGTCGAGCACCTCAAAGTCGTCGAGGGTGTAATCGAAGATCGAGTCGCGTTTGCGGATCCGGATCCGCGGGTACGGGAACGCGTCGCGCGCGAGCTGGCGCTCGACCTGCTCGACGTGATTGTCGTAGATGTGGCAGTCGCCGCCCGTCCAGATGAACTCGCCGGGTTCGAGCCCCGTCTGCTGCGCGACCATGAGCGTCAGCAGCGCGTACGAGGCGATGTTGAAGGGCACCCCGAGGAACATGTCGGCGGAGCGCTGGTAGAGCTGGCACGAGAGCTTGCCGTCGGCCACGTAGAACTGGAAGAAGGCGTGGCAGGGCGCGAGCGCCATCTCGTCGAGGTCGGCCACGTTCCAGGCCGAGACGATGATGCGGCGCGAGTCGGGGTTCGAGCGCAGCTGCTCGATGACGTTCGCGATCTGGTCGATGCGCTCCCCCGACGGCGCGGGCCAGGAGCGCCACTGCACGCCGTAGACCGGCCCGAGATCGCCCTGCTCGTCGGCCCACTCGTCCCAGATGGTGACGTCGTGCTCCTTGAGGAAGGCCGTGTTGCCCTCGCCGCGCAGGAACCACAGCAGCTCGACGGCGACCGACTTGAAGTGCACCCGCTTCGTCGTGATGAGCGGGAACGACTCGGCGAGGTCGAACCGGATCTGCCGCCCGAAGAGGCTCCGCGTCCCCGTCCCGGTGCGGTCCGACTTCGGTGTGCCGTGCTCGGAGACCTCGCGCAGCAGGTCCTCGTATGGAGTCGGAATCGCGTTCGCAGTCACGCCCACCAGTCTACCGCCGAGTCTGCCGGGCGGGGTCGCGCTCCGCCACCCGCGAACGCATCGCACGACGGCCGAGGGGGCTCCGGATCCTCGCGGATCCGGAGCCCCCCTCGGCGCGTCGACGCGTTCGGAGCGGCGCTAGGAGCCGAGCCCGTCGTCGAAGACCTGGAGCGCCGAGGTGTCGTTGGACGCATCGGTCATCGCGAGGCGCTGGCCGCGGAAGAACTCGGGCGAGGCCTTCGCCTGCAGGAGCATCAGCACGACGCCGATCCCGAGCACCGCGACGCCGATGATGCCGACGAGGCCGATCCCGCCGATGTTGCTCCCGGATCCCGCCTCCGGATCCATCGAGTCGATCGTGGTCTTCACGAACACGATAAGCAGCAGCACGCCGCCGAGGCCGGGCAGCACGATCTTCGACATGACCGAGCCGAAGCCCTCCTTCGCCGCGGTCTTGCGGAAGTACCACGGGCTCGCGAGGGCCGTGATGCCGTAGTAGAAGCAGACCATCATGCCGAGGGCCGTGATCGTGTCCCACAGCACGTCCTCGCTGATGAAGCGCATCACGGCGTAGAACACCGAGGCGACGATCGACGAGAGCATCAGGGCGACGTGCGGCGACTTGTACTTCGGGTGCACCCGCTTGATGGCGGGCGGCAGGGCCCCGTAGTGCGACATGGCGAGGAGCGTGCGCGCCGGCGAGATGGCGGTCGAGTTGATCGAGGCCATGGCGCTCACGAGGATCGCGAGCGAGAGCAGGATCGCGGCGCCCCCCATGACGGGGTGGGCGAGCGCGGCGAAGACGTTCTCGACGATGTCCGCGTTGCCGAGGCCGGTCGGGCCGTCTCCGAGACCGGCGTACGCGACCGTCGCGGTCGCGGTGCCGACGTAGAGCACGACCAGGATCCCGACGAGGATCATCGCGGCCTTGCTCTCCGTGGAGAGGCGGCCCTTCGACGGCTTGGTCTCCTCGCCCATGGTGAGGATCGTGTCCCAGCCCCAGTAGACGAAGATGGACACCGCGATGCCCGCCGCGAAGGCGCTGAAGCTCGATACCTCGAAGGGGTTGAACCATGAGAACTCGGGCATCCGGCCCTCGGCGTTCGCGGGATCCCCCGCGCCGATGAACATCGCGACGATGAACCAGATCATGATCGCCATCTGGAAGACGACCGTGAGGTACTGGAAGATCTTGGTCGACGTCATGCCGCGGTAGGAGATGAACGTCGCGATCGCCATGAATCCGAGGCAGACCGCGATATTGATCAGCCGGTTGCCCGCGATGTCGGCGATCGCCGGATCGTCCATCATGATCGCGATCGACTGGAAGAGGAACTCGACGGCGATGCCCGCGAGGTTCGAGAGCACGAGCACGGTCGCGGCGATGAGGCCCCAGCCCGCCATCCAGCCGATCCACGGACCGAACGCCCGCGTCGCCCAGGTGAAGGACGTGCCCGAATCGGGCATCGACGCGTTCAGGGCGCGATAGCCGAGCGCCACGAGCAGCATCGGGATGAAGCCCATGAGGAAGATCGCGGGCGTCTGATACCCGACCTCGCTCGCGGCCGGACCGACCGCCGAGGTGAGCGTGTACGCGGGTGCGCAGGTGGAGAGTCCGATGACGAGGGCTCCCAGCACCCCGACGGTGCCGGTCGGGAGCCCCTTCTTGCTGATCCCGGTCACGGAATCGAGGGTGCGCGTCGCCGGCGCTTCGGCGTTGAGGTCGTATCTGGCCATGTGAAAACCGTGCTTTCTGCGCGTCGTTGCGCATGGGGTCTCATCCGGCAGCGACGCATTCTCGCGAGGTCTTTCTGGGCCTCGTCCGCTCTAACTTCCGGGCAATGATCCTATGCCCGTCCGCACCGTTTCCCTAATCGGAGGTCCCCCGACCGGGCACCGCCCGAATCAGTCGCGCTTCGACTCGGCCCGCTCGAGCGCGATCGCCTCGCGGATCGCGGCCCGGGCGCGCTTGCGGTCCCCGCACGCGTCGTAGACCAGGCCGAGCCGCATCCACGCCCGCCACGATCCCGGGGCGGCCTCGGCGGCCTCGCGGTACTGCGGGAACGCGGCGTCGGCGGTCTCCCGCGAGACGCGGCCCGTGGGGCCCGCCTCGCCCAGATCGTCGGGCAGACGCCCCTCCGCGTCGAGACGGTCGACCAGCGCCGTCGAGCGCCGGCCGAACGCCAGCTCCCGCAGCAGCGCCCACACGCCGATGAGCGGGAGGACGATGTAGGCGACGCCCATGAGCACCGCGACGGGGGTCCCCGATGCGATGAGTCCGATCGCGCGCACCCCGGCGAACGCGAAGTAGAGCACGAGCAGCGCGCTGATGATCGCGACGCCGACGATGGACCTGGCGCGCGCGCTCACGCGTCGCGCCCGCCGAGCACGCGATCGAGGCCGAGCACGCGATCGAGGCCGACCGTGAGCCCCTCGATGCCGATGACCGCGTCGAGGGCCGCCCCGATACCCGCGCGATACGCCTCGTTCGAGTGGGTGTCGTGGGTCAGGGTGAGCACCTCGCCCGGTCCGCCGAAGCGCACCTCCTGCTTCGCCACGACGCCCGAGAGCCGCAGGCTGTGCACCGGGATGCCGTCGACGAGCAGCCCGCGCGCCGGCTGATCGGCGAACGGCGCCTCGATGGGCTCTGCCCCGACCTCGCGCCTGCGCTCGGCCATGAGCTCGGCCGTGCGCACCGCGGTGCCGCTCGGCGAGTCGACCTTGCGCTCGTGATGCGCCTCGACGACCTCGACCGCGTCGAAGTAGGGCGCCGCGACGCGCGCGAGCGCCGTGCCCAGCACCGAGCCGAGCGAGAAGTTCGGGACGACGATCACGCCGGCACCGGGGATGCCCTCCACGCGCTCGCGCAGCGCGGCGAGGCGATCCGCGCTCCACCCGCTCGTGCCGACAATGACGCGCTGCCCGCGCTCGAGCGCGCGCGCGACGATCCCGGGAGATGCGTCCGGGTGACTGACGTCGACGAGCACGTCGGCGTCGGCCCCGGCGGCCTCAGGGCTCGCGCTCGTCAGTCGGGCGGCGAGCTCGAAGCCCGGTCGCTGCTCCACCACCTCGCAGACCAGGGAGCCGAGACGGCCGCTCGCGCCCGAGACGGCGACGCGGTGAACTGAGGTGCCGGAGGATGCCATGGTGCCCGATTCTACTCCGCGGGTTCAGTGGCGACGAGGCCCGAGCGGGTGGCATCGCCGACCGCGACGACCGTCGTCGGGCGCGCCGCGAGCTCGGCGGCGACCGCGCGGATCTCCTCGGCGGTGACCGCTGCGAACCGCTCGAGCGAGGCGTCCAGATCGTAGAGCTCGCCGCTGCCGAGCTCGGCGCGGGCGAGGCGCCCCATACGCGTGTCGGAGTCCTCGAGCGCGAGCGCCGACGAGCCCGCGATCTGCCCGAGCGCCATCTCGTGCTCCTCCTCGGTGATGCCGCCGTCGGCGATCCGCTGCAGTTCGAGCCGGCTGAGGTCGACCACCTCTGCGGCCTTCTCGGGCGCCGATCCCGCGTACATGCCGAACAGCCCGGCATCGGAGTAGCTCGCGCCGAAGGAGTACGCGGTGTAGGCGAGGCCGCGCTTCTCGCGGATCTCCTGGAAGAGGCGGCTCGACATGCCGCCGCCGAGCACGGAGTTCATGATCCCGAACGCGAAGCGCCGCGGGTCGTTGCCGCGGAATCCCTCCGTGCCGATGAGCAGATTCAGCTGCTCGCTCGGGCGGTTCGTGATGCTGACGCGCGCCTCGGCCCCCGTCGCGGCGGGCCCGCCCGGTCCGAGCAGCGGATCGTCCACCGACCCCATCGGACGTCGCACGGCGACGCCGGGACGGTCGGTGTGCCAGCGCTCCTCGGGGGACAGGTCGAGGGCCGCGACCACCTGCTCGACGAGCCGGTCGTGGTCGATCGCGCCTGCTGCCGTGATGACGAGCGTCGTGGGATCGTAGCGGTCCCGGTAATGACGGTCGACGTCGTCTCGCACGGCCTCGCGGATCGTGTCGGGGCTGCCGCCGATCGGGCGGCCGAGCGGGTGCGATCCGAGCGCCTCCTCGAAGAAGCGCTCGTTGGCGACATCGGCGAGATCGTCCGACGCCATGGCGAGCTCCTCGAGGATCACACCGCGCTCGGTCTCGAACTCCCCCGTGTCGAGCACGGAGTTCGTCACCATATCGGCGAGCACGGTGACGGCGCCCTCGATGTCGGCGTCGCGGACCTTCGCGTAGTAGCAGGTGTACTCCTTCGCCGTCAGCGCGTTGTGCTCGGCGCCGATCCGGTCGAAGCTCGTGGCGATCGAGTACGCGTCGCGCGTGGGCGTCCCCTTGAAGAGCAGGTGCTCAAGGAAGTGGGTCGACCCCAGGCTGCCCGGGGCGTCGCCGCGCTCGGACTGCTCGTCGCGGGAGCCGACGCCCACCCAGAAGCCGATCGACGCGCTCCGCGAGCCGGGCATGCGCTCGGTCAGGATCCGCAGTCCGCTCGGATGCACCGTGCGCCGCATCGCGCCGCCGCTCAGGTCGGCCGAGAGCTCGGGGCGGTCGAGGGGCAGGAGGATGGGTTCGCGCATCCCCCCAGCCTATGCCCCCGTTCACGTCCGGGCGCCCGGCCGCGTCGGGCGGGGATCCGCGTCGCGCTCGCCGATCCACTACCGGCCCGCCGAGACGGCATCCGGGCTGATGCCGTCTCGGCGGGCCGGTAGTGACCCGGCGGCGCAGTAGTGACCCGGCGGCGCAGTAGCGACCCGGCGGCGCAGTAGCGACCCGGCGGCGCGGATGCGGTTCGGCTACCGGGCCGGTCGGATCGCGCCGAGCCGGCGCAGGATCAGGTACAGCTCGCAGCCCAGGCAGAATCCGAACGCCGCGTTCAGGAACGCCGCGATGAACGCCGCGGAAACCGCGATCGGCAGCGCCCAGGGCACTCCGGCGAGGTGCAGCAGGAGCCCGATCCCCGTGACGGCGGCGCCGACGCCCTGAGCGAAGGTGGGCGGGGCCTCCGGCTCGAGTTCGGCGGGAGGCGCGAGCCGCGGCCGGATGACGCGCGCGAAGAGCACCCCGAACGGATGCCTCCTGACCCCGGCAGCCGCGCCCCAGACGAAGAGCGCGAACAGCACGAGGAGGATCAGCGCCGCCGGTTCGGCGACGCGCCGCAGCGGGTCGGCTGCGGCGAGCGCCGCTGCATCGGTCGACGATCCCGTCAGGAGCGCGAGCGCCACGACCGCGAACAGCAGCGCCGCGGTGAGGGATGCGGCGAAGCGCGGGCCGCGAGGATCGACGGAGGCGCCCGTCGGGGACGGCGGGGCGTCGCGGTGCTGCGGGGCGGTGCTGGTCATGTTCGGCTCCGTTCGTGCGGGGTGGTCTCCGTTCGCCCCGGCCCTGCGGCAGCCGATGCGCCGCCGGCCTGGAGATGCGCGTCGAGCAGGGATGCCGCCTGGGGCAGGCCGAGCGGGCCGGTCACCCGCGCGACCGGCCCGCCGTCGGCGTCGAGCAGCAGCACGGTCGGGGTGCGGAGCAGGGCGAAGCGCGAGATGAGGTCGTCGCGGTGCGTCACGTCGACCTCGATGTGGGCCACCCCGCGGTGCGCTCCCGCTGCGGCGCGGAGCGCGCGCGCCGTGGCCGGGCAGCGCGCGCACGTCTCCGAGCTGAACTGCACCGCCGTGAGGCGCTCCCCGAACGCCGGCGGGGCCTCCCCCTCCGCCGCGAGCGCCTCGGGCGGCACGGCGCTCGCGGCGGAGGCCGCGCTCGCGCCGATCCGCCGTACGCGCGTCTGCGTGCGGCGGATCAGCACGCCGAGCGACGTCGCCAGAGCGACCAGGCCGACGAGGATCAGCAACGCGGTATTCGACTCCATGATGTGTCCCATTATGAACACGAATGTTTCGAATCGCCCGAATGTGACGCTCCGAGACGTCGCGCAGGCCCGCTCCGCAGCGGCCCTCCCCTGCGGGGCCGATCTCAGCGGCGGCTCGTCACGAGCTCCCCGTCGATCCACACCCGCGCGACGTCCGCCGGCGTGCCGAGCGCGAACAGCTTCGCGACGGCGTCGTCATCGCTCTGCGCATGGCGGAGCCCCACGTCGAGCGGCTCCCCGTCGGCCGGGCGGACCCAGACTGCGTCGAAGCGCATCCCCTCCGAGAGGACGCCCACCCGGTCCGAGAGCCCCAGGGCGTCCGCCCCCGCCGACGTGGCGAGGTGCAGCAGGTGCGCTGCGGCGAGCGGCAGCCCGCCGGTCGGGGCGAGCTGCTGCATGAAGTAGGCCTGTGCGCCCTCCTTGAAGAGCGAGAACCCGTTGCCCGCTCCCACGTCGGACCCCAGGGCCACCCGGACCCCGTGCTCCAGGTGGCGGCGCAGCGGGAAGAAGCCGCTCGCGAGCGCCGAGTTCGAGGTGGGGCAGTGCGCGACTCCGGCGCCGAGCTCTCCGAGCCGCGCGAGCTCGGCGTCGGTCGGCGCAACGTTGTGCGCCAGGATCGACCTGCGACCGAGCAGGCCGGCGCGGTCGTAGCAGTCGAGGTAGTCCCGTGCGTCGGGGAACATCTCCGCGACCCCTGCGATCTCGGCGGCGTTCTCGTTCACGTGCGAGGTGAACCAGAGGTCGTCGGCGAGCTCGCGCAGCGACGCGTCGCTCGCGAGCAGTTCCGCCGAGGCGGAGAACGCGAACCTCGGTGTGATCGCGTAGCGCGCCCGGCCCGTTCCGTGCCACCGCTCGATCAGGGCTGCGGCCTCGGCCCGGGAGCGATCGGGGGTCGTGAGCAGCGGCTCCGGCAGGATCCGGTCGCTCGTCACGAGGCCGGAGGTGATGCGCATGCCGACCCGTTCTCCCTCCTCGAACAGCGCGTCGACGGCGGACGCGAAGTGCGAACCGAAGACGAGCGCCGACGTCGTGCCGCTGGAGACGAGCCCGCGCACGAACTCGGCGGCGATCTCGGCGGCGTACTCGGGGTCGCCGAGACGCACCTCCTCGGGCAGCGCGCAGTGGTCGAGCCATTCGAGCAGCGGCCGGCCGAGGTGCCCGATCGCGCGGATCTGGGGGAAGTGCACGTGCGTGTCGATCATGCCGGGGATGAGGACGCCGTCGCGCAGGTCGACCACGTCCGCCTCGGGCCAGCGGTCCCGCACGGCGGCGAACGCGTCTCGTGCGACGATGGCACCGCCGTCGACGGCGATGCCCGCATCGGCATCGCCGCGGATCTCGCCGCCGTCGAACGGATCGACCGGGGTGTCGTACACGCGGGCACGGTAGATGATCATGGGTGTCTCCTTCTGGGATGCGTATGTGTCGTGGGGAGTGCGGCGGCGCCGCTCCCCGTCATCGAGCGCTGCTGAGCAGGGCGGCCGCCACGCTGACCGCGATGACGGCCGGGTGCTTGCCCGCGACCTCGGGGATGCCGATCGGGCATCGGATGGTGTCGACGAGGTCGGGGACGTGCCCCTCCTCGATGAGTCTGGAACGGAATCGCGACCACTTGGCGCGGGACCCGATCAGTCCGATCGACCCGAGCGCGGGGTGGCGGAGGGCCGCGTCGCACAGGTGCAGATCCTCGGCGTGGTCGTGCGTCATGATGAGCACGTGCGCCCCCTCGGGGAGCTCGGCCAGCACCTGCTCGCCGAGCACCGCGCGGTGCGGGAAGATCCGCGCGACCGCGGGATCGAGCACGCCGAGCTGTTCGAGATGCTCGGCTCGCGAGTCGGTCAGGTGCAGGTCGAGCTCGTGCCGGGAGAGAATCCTCGCGAGTTCGAGCCCCACGTTGCCGACCCCGAACACGGCGACCGCGGGCGGAACCGGCATCGGTTCGAGCAGCACGGTCATCTCCCCTCCGCAGCACTGCTTCCCGTACGGGTTCGACTCCTTGTCGTTGAGCCGGAACTTCAGGGTTTCCGGAACGGCCCCGGACTCGGTCTCCCGCAGTCCTGCGAGCAGCTCGCGCGCGCGGTCGACGGCGAGCATCTCGAGATTCCCGCCGCCGATCGTTCCGAGCAGCTCGTCCTCCGCGACGAGCATCTTCGCTCCGGCTTCGCGCGGGGCGTGCCCGCGGCCGGCGATCACCGTGACGAGGATCGCCGGCCGTCGGGCCGCGCGCAATCGCGCGGCGTCGGCCAACCACCTCATGATGCCGCTGCGGCGGCCCCGGCCGGGGCCGCCGGGCTCCGCGCCTCCGAGACCGCCCAGTAGACGGCCTCAGGCGTCGCCGGAGAGGCGAGGTCCACGCTGGTCCCGTCCGGCCCGAACGACGCGATGGCCTGCCGCAGCGCCTCCCGCACCGAGAAGGCCAGCATGAAGGGCGGCTCGCCGACCGCTTTGGAGCCGTAGACCGCGCCCTCCTCGTGGGCGAGCTCGAGCAGCGAGACGTTGAAGACCTCGGGCATCTCGGAGAAGCTCGGGAGCTTGTAGGTGCTCGCGGCCTGCGTGGCGAGCCGCCCGCGCGCGGGGCCCTCCCCCGCGTCCCAGCGCAGGTCCTCGAGGGTCAGCCAGCCGGCGCCCTGCACGAAGCCACCCTCGATCTGGCCGAGATCGATCAGCGGGGAGAGCGAATCGCCGACGTCGTGCACGATGTCGACCCGGCGCAGCCGGTACGAGCCGTCGAAGCGGTTCACCTCGACCTCGCTCGCGGCGACGCCGTGCGCGAAGTACTTGAACGGCTCCCCCTGCATGGCCGCCGCGTCCCAGTGCAGACCCTCGGTGCGGTAGAAGCCCGCCGCGGAGAGCTGCACGCGCTGCAGATACGCGGCGGCCACGACCTCCTCCCAGGTGAGCGTCCGCGAGGATCCGAGGCCGGACACGACCCCGCGGCTGAACCGTACGTCCCCGGCGGGCACCCCGAGCTTCGCGGCGGCGACGACGGCGAGCCGCTCGATGAGCTGATCGCAGGCGTGCTTCACCGCCCCGCCGTTCAGGTCGCTGCCGGTGCTCGCCGCGGTGGCCGAGGTGTTCGGCACCTTGTCGGTGCGGGTCGGGGCGAGGCGCACCTTCGAGAGCGGGACGCCGAGCGACGTCGCGGCCACCTGCAGCATCTTCGTGTGCAGCCCCTGCCCCATCTCGGTCCCGCCGTGGGTCACGAGCACCGAGCCGTCCTTGTAGACGAGCACCAGGGCCCCGCCCTGGTTGAAGGCCGTGAGGTTGAACGAGATGCCGAACTTCACCGGCGTCATCGCGAGCCCGCGCTTCGCGTGCGCATGCGACGCGTTGAACTCGGCGATCTCGGCCTCCCTGGCCTCGATCCCGGCGTCGCCGAGCACCTGCTGCCACGCCGCCCGCAGACGGTCGGCCTGCGGCACCGGCTGCAGGTACGGAGTCGTCTGCCCGCGGTCGTAGAAGTTGCGCCGGCGCAGCTCCCGCGCTGGGACTCCGAGCAGCGGCGCGGCGCGACCCATGATGTCCTCGATCACGAGCATGCCCTGCGGTCCGCCGAATCCGCGGAACGCGGTCTGCGAGGTCTTGTGGCACTTGGCGATGCGGCCGTGGACGACGACGTTCGGGATCCAGTACGCGTTGTCGACGTGGCACATGGCGCGCGCGAGCACCGGTTCGGAGAGGTCGAGGCTCCAGCCCCCGTCCGCGGTGAGCGTCGTCTCGAGTGCGAGGATCCGGCCGTCGGAGTCGAAGCCCGCCCGCCAGGCGGCGTGGAATCCGTGGCGCTTGCCGGTCATCGTGATGTCGAGCGTGCGGGTGAGCCGCACGCGCACCGGCCTCCCGGTCAGCGTCGCGCCGAGCGCGGCGATCGCGGCGTAACCGTGCGATTGCGCCTCCTTCCCGCCGAATCCGCCGCCCATGCGCAGGCACTGGACCGTGACCTCGTGCGCCGGGATGTCGAGCACGTGCGACACGATGTCCTGCGCCTCGGTCGGGTGCTGGGTGCTCGACTGGACGAAGATCTGCCCGTTCTCGTCGATCTCGGCGATGGCCGCCTGGGTTTCGAGGTAGAAGTGCTCCTGACCCGCGAAATCGATCGCGCCCTCGAACACGTGCGCAGCCTCCGCGAAGCCCGCCGCGATGTCGCCGCGCTCGATGGTGGGCTGCACGCCGTGGAAGCTCCCGGCCTCGATCGCCTCGGTCACGGTGACCAGCGCCGGGAGCGCCTCGACCTCGACCACGACCGCGGAGGCCCCGATCCGCGCGGCCTCGAGGGAATCCGCGAGCACCCAGCAGAGCGCCTGGCCCCAGAACATGATCTCGTCGACGGGCAGCAGGGGCTCGTCCCGCTTCACCCCGGCGTCGTTGAGGCCGGGGATGTCTCCCGCGGTGAGCACGCGGACGACGCCGGGCACCGCGAGGGCCGCAGCCGTGTCCAGACGCAGGATCCTCGCGTGGGCGGTGGTCGACTGCACCGGGAACGCGTGCAGCAGACGGGAGTAGCGCCCGGCGAGATCGTCGGTGTAGAGGGCGCGGCCCGTGACGTGGAGCGCCGCGCTCTCGTGCGGGAGCGGCTCGCCCACGATGGGGTCGGCGGGGCGTCGGCTCAGCGTGCTCATCGTGCGCTCCCCTCGCTCTCGGCGCGGCAGCAGGACCCGCCGCTTCCGCACCCTGCCGGGCTCGCTCCGCTGGCATCCGCCAGCTCGGAGAAGCAGCGCTCCAGGGATTCGGCCAGCATCGCCGTGCGGTAGCGCGAGCTGGCGCGGTGGTCGTCCATCGGCGTGCCCGCCGCCGCGAGCGCCGGCGCGGCGGCGCGCACGGTGTCGAGCGACCACGGTCGGCCTTCGAGCGCGCGCTCGGCCTCGAGCGCGCGCAACGGGGTCGCCGCGACGCCGCCGAGGCCGATCCTGGCCCGCGTCACGATCCCGTCGCCGTCCGTCGCGACGGCGATGGCGACGGCGACGCTCGAGATGTCGTCGAAGCGGCGCTTCGCGATCTTCTGCAGCGCCACGATCGGGCTCAGCGGGAGCGGGATCCGGATCGCGCGGATCAGCTCGTCGGCCCGTCGCACCGTCTGGCGGTACCCCGTGAAGTACTCGGCGAGCGGGACCGCACGCTCCCCCGAAGCAGAGGCGAGCACGAGGGACGCCTCGAGGGCGAGCAGCACGGGCGGAGTATCGCCGATCGGCGACCCCGTGCCGAGATTGCCGCCGACCGTGGCGCTGTTGCGGATGAGTCGCGAGGCGAACCGGGGGAAGAGCTCGTTGAGCAGGGGCACGCGGCCGCTCAGCTCGCGCTCGAGCTCCGAGAGCGTCAGCGCGGCGCCGAACTCGACGGAGTCGTCGGACCAGGTGATCCTGCGCAGCTCCGGGAGGCGGTCGATCGCCACCGTCGACGTCGCACGGCTGCCCCGGATGTTGACCTCGACACCCCAGTCGGTCGCGCCGGCGACGAGCTTGGCGTCGGGCTCGTCGCGGAGGATCCCGAGCGCCTCACCGAGGGAGGCGGGCCTGCGGTAACGGCCGTCGGCAGCAGCGAGGTCGGTGTGCGCGGGCGCTGGCGCGGGCCGGTCCCGCCGCTCGGCGAAGGCGTCGCCGGGCTCCGGAGCGCCGAGCGCGAACGCGGCGTCGCGGATCGGGCGGTACCCGGTGCAGCGGCACAGGTTGCCCGAGAGCGCGTGCAGGTCGAAGCCGTTGGGTCCCGTCTCGTGCGCATCGGCGCCCGGGTGCCCGCTCTCCTCCCGGTCGGCGCAGGATCCCCCGGCACCGGGCGCTTCGGCGGCCGTGGCGGCGCGATCGGGGCGGTAGTACTCTGCGGCCATGCTGCAGATGAATCCGGGGGTGCAGTAGCCGCACTGCGATCCGCCGCGCTGCGCCATCTCGGACTGCACCGCATGCAGATCGCTCGCGGAGCCGAGTCCCTCGGCGGTGACGACCTCCTGGCCGTCGAGGGCCGCAGCGGGGATCAGGCAGGCGTTGACGGAGGTCCATCGCGTCCCCCCGCCATCGGGTCGCGCGACGAGCACGGCGCACGCGCCGCATTCGCCCTCTGCGCACCCCTCCTTCGCGCCGGTGAGCCCCTGGGCCCGGAGCAGGTCGAGCGCGTTCTGGTGCGCCGACGGGCGGGCGCTGAGCGCCTCGCCGTTCACGATGAGGCCGATGCCCCCGGTCGCCGCCGCGTCGTCGATCGACGCGGGGTCGGTTGACCGCACTGTCATTCCATTCACCTCCAGCGGCTCGTCGTCGAGCCGCCTCGTGCATGGTTGGTTCTGATTCCTCGAGGGCAGCTGGTTATCCATGCGAACAGTGCCCCGTGAGTTTCACGGTACGGCTCGTATCCTACCCCGCGCCGCACCGGTGCCTGCGCGGCTACCCGCCGAGCACCGCCTGAATCGGTCCGCGCACGAAGTAGAGCAGGAACCCGAACGAGGTCACCCACAGCAGCCAGTGCACGCGCTTGGCCTGGCCGCTCATGACGTGGATGAGGGTCCACGAGATGAAGCCCACCCCGATCCCGTTCGCGATCGAGTAGGTCAGCGGCATCGAGACCATCGTCAGGAACACCGGGAGCGAGACGCGGAAGTCGGTCATGTCGATCTCGCGCACCTGCGTCACCATCATCGCGCCGACGACGACGAGCGCAGCCGCGCCCGCCTCCATCGGAATGACCGCGATGAGCGGCGAGAAGAACATCGAGACGAGGAAGAGGGCGCCCGTGATGCAGGCCGCGAAGCCGGTGCGCGCACCCTCGGCGATACCTGCGGCCGCGTCGACGAACACCGTGTTCGACGACGCGGAGGCGCCTCCGCCTGCGACCGCGCCGAGCCCCTCGATCACGAACGCGGAGCGGATGTTCGGGAAGGTGCCGTCGGGCTTCGAGAGACCGGCGTTGCGCGCGAGCCCCGTCATCGTGCCCATCGCATCGAAGAAGTTCGTGAAGACGAGCGTGAAGACGAGCATGACCGCGGCCAGTGCGCCGATGCGTTCGAAGGATCCGAGCAGGTCGAACGCGCCGACCAGGCCGAAGTCCGGCAGCGCGACGATGCTCGTCGGAATCTCGGGTGCCGTGAGGTTCCAGCCGTTCGGGTCGGGATTCTCGGGGTTGCCGACCGTGCCGAGGTGGGCGATGGCCTGGATGATGATGGCGAGCACGGTCGAGACGACCATGCCGATGAGGATGCCGCCAGGAACGCGCCGCGCGACCAGCACGCCGATCAGGATGAGCGCGAAGATGAACACCAGCGTCGGCAGCGACGAGATGGAGCCGCCCTGCCCGAGCTGCACCGGCGGGCCGCCGGCCGTACGGGTCACGAACCCGGAGTTCACGAAGCCGATGAAGGCGATGAACAGGCCGATGCCGACGGTGATGGCGACCTTCAGCTCCTGCGGCACCGCGTGGAAGATCGCGGTGCGGATGCCCGTGGCTCCGAGCAGCACGATGATGACGCCGTTGATCATCACGAGCCCCATGGCCTCGGGCCACGAGACGTCCTGCACGACCGCGACCGCGAGGAAGCTGTTCATACCGAGTCCGGCGGCCAGCGCGAACGGCAGCCGGGCGACGACTCCGAAGAGGATGGTGATCGTGCCGGCGACAAGGCCGGTGACGGCGGTGAGCTGGGCGAACTCGAGCGAGTTGCCCGCGACGTCGCTCGTGCCGCCGAGGATGAGCGGGTTGAGCACGACGATGTACGCCATGGCGACGAAGGCGACGATCCCGCCCCGCACCTCCTGGCGCACCGTCGAGCCCCGCGCGGTGATCTGGAAGAACCGGTCGAAGGCGCCGCGGGGCGGCTGCGGCTTCTGCGAAGCGCCTGCGACCTGCTCGGTGGTTTCGGACATAGAGGACCTCATCACTCGAAGATCCGCGAACATCGTCATTGATTTCGTATCGCGGAAGAAGTTTTCTATTGAGATCCCGAGTCCAGCACACCGCCCACCGCGTGTCAAGGGCGACGGACGATTGCCACAACACGCGCCTCCGCACGGAACGACGCAGCGCCCGTCGCCCCCTGCACGGGGACGACGGGCGCTGCGTCGACCGAGCGGACTACTCCGCTGCGGCCTCCTCCGCGGGGGCCTCGGCCGCGGCGTCCTCGATCACGGGCTCGAGCGAGAGCTTGCCGCGATCGTCGACCTTCGTGATCTTCACGAGGATCTTCTGGCCGACCGAGAGCACGTCGTCCACGCTCTCGATGCGCTTGCCGCCGGCGAGCTTGCGCACCTCGGAGATGTGCAGCAGGCCGTCCTTGCCCGGCAGCAGCGAGACGAACGCGCCGAAGGCGGCGTTCTTCACCACGGTGCCGAGGTACTGCTCGCCCACCTCCGGGTTCTGCGGGTTCGCGATGGCGTTGACCTGGGCGCGTGCGGCCTCGGCCGACGGTCCGTCGACCGCGCCGATGTAGACGGTGCCGTCGTCGTCGATCGAGATGTCGGCGCCCGTGGCGTCCTGGATCCCGTTGATCGTCTTGCCCTTGGGCCCGATGAGCTCGCCGATCTTGTCGACGGGGATCTGCACGCTGATGACGCGGGGCGCGGTGGGCGCCATCTCGTCGGGCGTGTCGATGGCCTGGCCCATGACGTCGAGAATCGCGGTGCGCGCCTCCTTCGCCTGCGCCAGCGCGCCGGCGAGCACATCCGAGGGGATGCCGTCGAGCTTCGTGTCGAGCTGCAGCGCGGTCACGAACTCCGAGGTGCCTGCGACCTTGAAGTCCATGTCGCCCAGCGCGTCCTCGGCGCCCAGGATGTCGGTCAGCGTCGCGTAGCGGGTCTCCCCGTCGACCTCGTCCGACACGAGGCCCATCGCGATGCCCGCGACGGGAGCGCGCAGCGGCACACCGGCGTTGAGCAGCGACAGCGTCGAGGCGCAGACGGAGCCCATCGAGGTGGAGCCGTTCGAGCCGAGCGCCTCGGACACCTGGCGGATCGCGTACGGGAACTCCTCGCGGGCGGGGAGCACCGGCACGAGCGCGCGCTCGGCGAGGAAGCCGTGGCCGATCTCGCGGCGCTTCGGGCTGCCGACACGGCCGGTCTCACCGGTCGAGTAGGGCGGGAAGTTGTAGTGGTGCATGTAGCGCTTGCTGGTCGTGGGCGACAGCGAGTCGATCTGCTGCTCCATCTTCAGCATGTTCAGCGTGGAAACGCCCAGGATCTGGGTCTCGCCGCGCTGGAAGATCGCCGAGCCGTGCACGCGCGGGATCACCTGGACCTCGGCGTCGAGCGCGCGGATGTCGCGCAGGCCGCGGCCGTCGATGCGGGCGCCCTCGGTGAGGATGCGGCCGCGGACGATCTTCTTCGTGACCGACTTGTATGCGCCCGAGACCTGGCCCTCTGCCGAGGCGTCGAGCTCGCCCGCTGCGACCTTCGCCGAGATGGCGTCCTTGACGCGCGCCTTGAGCGCGTCGTCGGCGTCCTGGCGCTCCTGCTTGTCGGCGATCTGGTAGATGCCGGTGAGCTCGGCCTCGGCCAGCTGCTCGACGGCGGCGTAGACCTCGTCGGTGTAGGCGGGGAAGACCGGGTACTCGGCGATCTCCTTCGCCGACTGCGCGGCGAGCTGCTCCTGGGCCTTCACGAGCTGGGTGAGGAACGGCTTGGCCGCCTCGAGCCCCTGCGCGACGACGGCCTCGTCGGGCTTCGTCGCGCCGCCCTTGATGAGGTTCCACGAGCCCTCGGTGGCCTCGGCCTCGACCATCATGATGGCGACGTCCTCGGACCCGTCGGCCTGCGTCACCACGCGGCCCGCGACCATCAGGTCGAAGACGGCGTCGGCGAGCTGCTCCTCGTTCGGGAACGCGACCCACTGGTCCGAGCCGTTCGCGCCCGGGATCAGGGCGAGGCGCACGCCGGCGATCGGGCCCGAGAACGGCAGACCCGAGATCTGGGTCGACATCGAGGCCGCGTTGATCGCGAGCGCGTCGTAGTACTCGCCCGGGGCGATCGACAGCACGGTCACGACGATCTGCACCTCGTTGCGGAGGCCGTCGACGAACGACGGGCGCAGCGGGCGGTCGATGAGACGGCACACCAGGATCGCCTCGGTCGAGGGGCGGCCCTCGCGACGGAAGAACGAGCCGGGGATCTTGCCGGCGGCGTACGAGCGCTCCTCGACGTCGACCGTCAGCGGGAAGAAGTCGAAGTGATCCTTCGGGTGCTTCGACGCGCTGGTCGCCGAGAGGAGCATCGTCTCCTCGTCGAGGTACGCGGCGACGGCGCCCTGCGCCTGCTGCGCGAGGCGGCCGGCCTCGAACCGGATGGTGCGCTTGCCGAACTTGCCGTTGTCGAGAACGGCCTCGGCGAACTTGATTTCAGGACCCTCCACGGGTGCTCCTCACTGCACGTGAGCGCGCGACGGGCAGCCCCGCTGCAGGCGACATGCGCTTCGCGGGTGCTGATGTTCAGTAGAAGGCCACTCTGCCGACAGAGGGATCCACCACCGAAGACCAGCCCGCCGGTCGGCACGCTCGGTTCATCGTTGACGCGGGCATGCGCCCGCATGACCAGAGTACCATCGGCCCCATCGGAACCGCCGGAACGATCCGCGGGACGGCGCTACACTCCCGGTGTGAGCCCCCGCCGATCGCCTCGTCCGCTGTCGTTCGTGCTGGCCGTCGCGATCCCGCTCGGGCTCGCGATCGCCATGAACGCGCTCGTGCGACCGGCGCTGGCCGAGCGCCTCGGCGGCGAGCGCATGCGCTCGACGACCACCGCCAAGAGCTCCGACGGACGGTGGGTGTTCGACGCGGCCACGCGCGCGGAGCATCCTGCGCTCACCGCGTTCCTCGAGTTCAGCGACGGCGCGCTCGCGATGTCGCTGCTCGGCGTCGCCGTGATCGCCGCGGTCGCGGTCCTCGCTGCGGACCGCCTCGGCGCAAGCGCTCGAACCCCCTAGCGGTAGAAGCCTTCGCGCAGGTTGATCCCGTGCTCGAGCCAGGCCTTCATCGCTGCGAGCATTCCCGTCCACCCCATGCAGTTGCCGAAGGCGCCCGCGGCCCCGGCCGACGTCGGGCGCCAGGCGCGCTCGGTGATCCGGACCTCGGTGCGTCGGCCCTCGTCGACCGCGACGAAGACGAACGCCACCTCGGTGCCGCGCGCGTCGACCGTCGCCGCCGGGTCCCCGGCCCAACGGATCACGATGCGCTCGTGCGGGACCGCGTCGAGCACCTCGACGGGGAACGCACCGGGGAAATCGGCGAAGTCCCACTGCACGGTGGCGCCGGCCTCGACCCGGCCCTCCGCCCCGGCCGTGGTGAAGTAGCTGCTGAGCGCCGCGGGATCGGCGACGGCTTCGTAGACCTCCTCCGGCGGTTTCGAGATGAAGCCGAAGACGGTGAACTCGAGTTCGGTCAGGGCCGTGCCGTCCGGCGCGGTGCCGGTGTTCGCGTCGCTGCTCATACCCCGACCCTACGCCCCCGCGTGCCGCGGGCAAACGCCTCTCGCGCGTCTGGAACACCGATGCTCGTTGCGACGCACACGATCCGGCGAAATCGAGTGCGTTTCCGTGGATCGGTGCTCGAAGCGCACCGTGCGGGGTCCGATCGCCCGGAATGCGGTGGCGCACACCCGGAGAAGCACCGAAGCGCGGACCGGATCCGGGGATCCGATCCGCGCTTCGGCAGCACCCCGCCGCAGGGCGGACGCGCGGCGCTTACAGTGCGTCGATGTCGATCGTGACGAGGCGCTCGGCGCCGATCGCGTCGCGCAGCCCGTCGATGAGCGTCTCGGCGACCGGGGCGTCGACCGAGAGCACCGACAGCGCGGTGCCCTTCTTCTCGTCGCGGGCGATCTGCAGACCGGCGATGTTCACCCCGGCCTCCCCGAGCAGGCTGCCGTAGCTCGCGACGATGCCCGGACGGTCGGTGTAGCTGAAGACGATGAGGTGCTCGGGGATCGGCAGTTCGACCTCGTACCCGTTGACCTCGACGATCTTCTCGATCTGCTTCGGCCCGGTCAGGGTGCCAGACACCGACACCTGCGTGCCGTCGGTGAGCGCTCCGCGGAGCGTGATCACGTTGCGGTAGCTCTCGGAGACCCCGTCGACGCTGAACCGCACCTCGACGTTGCGCTGATCGGCGAGCAGCGGGGCGTTGACGTACGAGACCGGCTCGCTCACGACCTTCGAGAAGATGCCCTTCAGCGCCGCGAGGCGGAGTGCGGCGACGTTGCGCTCGGCGAGTTCGCCGTGCACCTCGATGTCGACGGAGGCGATGGGGCCGTCGGCGAGGCCCGCGAACACCTGGCCGAGCTTCTCGGTGAGCGGCAGCCCGGGGCGCACGTACTCGTCGATCGCACCGCCCGCGACGTTGACCGCGTCGGGCACCAGGTCGCCCGCGAGCGCGAGGCGCACCGACTTCGCGACCGAGACGCCGGCCTTCTCCTGCGCTTCGGCGGTCGACGCGCCCAGGTGGGGGGTCACGTTGACGTTCGGGAGGCCCGTGAGGGAGGTATCGGCGGGCGGTTCCTGCATGAAGACGTCGAGCGCGGCTCCGGCGATCTCGCCCGCGGCCAGCGCGTCGGCGAGTGCGGCCTCGTCGATCAGACCGCCGCGCGCGACGTTCACGACGTAGGCGGTGCTCTTCATCGCCTTGAGCTGCTCCGCGCCGATCATGCCGAGGGTCTCGGGAGTGCGCGGCATGTGGATCGTGAGGAAGTCGACGCGCTCGACGAGCTCGTCGAGGGAGACGAGCTGGACGCCGAGCTGCTGCGCGCGAGCGGCGGTGACGTAGGGGTCGTAGGCGATCAGCTCGACGCCGAATCCGCGCAGGCGCTCCGCGATGAGGGCGCCGATGCGGCCGAGGCCGATGATGCCGACGGTCTTCTCGTAGAGCTCGGTGCCGGTGAACGAGGACCGCTTCCACTCGCCGGCCGACAGCGAGGCGTGCGCCCGGGGCAGGTGGCGGGCGAGGCCCAGGATGTGCGCCACCGTGAGCTCGGCGGCGCTGATGATGTTGGAGGTGGGCGCGTTGACCACCATGACGCCGGCCTGCGTCGCGGCCTTGATGTCGACGTTGTCGAGACCGACGCCCGCACGGGCGACGACCTTGAGCTTCGGAGCCCAGCCGAGCGCCTCCGCATCGATCTGAGTGGCGGAGCGCACGAGCACCGCGTCCGCGGCCTGGAGCGCCGAGCGCAGCGCGTCGCGGTCGGTTCCGTCGACGTGCACCACCTCGAAGTCGGGGCCGAGCGCGGCGATGGTGGCGGGCGAGAGTTGTTCGGCGATCAGCACGACCGGCGCAGACATCAAGCGGATCCTTCGGGTCAGCGGCAAGGAATCGCGTGCGTGGGCACGCGAGTCACCAGTCTACCGTCGCGCCCCGGCCCGGCGCGTCATCACGCGAAATAGAGCGACTCGGGCACCACGTGCATGATGTCGAGCTGCACGGCCGCGACGAGCGCGAGCCCCGCGGCGAGGATCAGGATCCGGATCCCCTTCCCGCGGCCGCGCGCCACGAGCAGGCACAGCGCGAATACGAGCGCCGGCATCGCGATCCCGAACCCGAGCCAGAACCAGCCGACGGTGCTGAGGCCGCCCCCGAGCGCGGAGCCGAGTCCGGTCATGCCGACGAGGTTGCCGATGCCGGTGACGACGGCGTAGGCGTAGAGGAGCGCGATGAGGAGTCCGGCGATCCACGCGATGACGGTCTTCGCCATGTCAGGCCCCCCTGGCGATGAGCATGGGCAGCGGCAGGAGCACGACCGCGCCGACGACGAGCATGACGGCGAGACGGCCCGTGCGGCCGCCCCGGTTGAGCACGAGTGCCGTGATGAACCACAGCAGCGGGGCGAGCGGCGCCGCCCAGAACACGATCTGCTGCAGCACGCCCCCGAGGCTGCCGCTGCCGGCGGCGGTGAGCGCGTTGACGGTCGAGTAGGCCTTCGCGACGACCAGCCATCCCCAGGTGTAGAGCAGGTACAGACCGCCGAATACGCCGAGCAGCACGAGCATCGCGTTCGAGACCTCGGCGCGCTCCGCAGCTCCGGTGCCCGCGGCGGAATCAGACTCGGCCTCCGCCGCGGCGGACTCGACGGCGCGCGCCTCCGGCGTCGCCGTGTCCGCCGGATCCGGGAACGTCGCATCTTCTCCGCCCGGGTCCGGATCGCCCTCGACCGTCCAGCCGCTCGCGAGCGCGCTCTCCCGCGCCTCGCCGCCCCTCTTCTTTCGCACCAGACCACCCTACCGGCGGGCGTCTCGGAACCCCCTGGGCGGGCCCTGCCCCGTACTACACTGGTGCGCAGCGTCCACTTCGAGAGAGAGCTGCCATGGCTGAAACCCCCCAGAAGAAGGTCGTCCGCGTCGAGGCGCCGCAGGCCTCAGGAGACGCGACCGCCCGGGACTCCGGGCCGGTCTGGACCCCGGAACCCGCCGCGAAGGCGAAGGCGACGCAGCTGCGCTGGATCTCATGGGTCGCCTGGATCCTCGCGATCGGCGTGCAGGCGTTCGCCATCTTCTGGGTGCTCAAGCAGGTGCCCATCAACATGTGGCTGCTCGTCGGCGCGATCGTCGTGACCGGTGCGCTCTCGGTGACCGGATCCTACTTCTGGAAGCAGGCGAACCGCCTCGACCCCGCGTCGAAGGCCGACACCGTGCGCTTCTTCGTGCAGAACCAGCTCGGCGCGATCATGACCGTTGTGACCTTCCTGCCGCTCATCGTCCTGATCCTGCTCAACAAGAACATGAGCGGCAAGCAGAAGGCGCTCGCCGCGGGAATCGGCATCGTCATCATGCTGATCGCCACGGTGCTGAACATCAGTTACCAGTCCCCCTCGCAGGAGCAGTACGCGGAGGAGACGAACATCGTGCAGCAGCTCACGGGCGTGGACAACGTCTTCTGGGTCAAGGGCGGGTCGGTGTTCCACGTGTGCGCAGCGGTGCCCGACGTGAACAAGGAATCCCAGGACGGCCAGATCTACGAGGGGACGGTCGCCGCGGCTCACGCGGCTGGCAAGGAGCGCCTCACCAAGCGCTGGCAGAGCGAGGCCGTGAAGTACTGCGGCTTCACGCAGGAACAGGTCGACGCGGTCGACCCGGCACGCGCGGCCGACGCGCCCGCCGACCAGGCTCCGGCCGAAGAGGCCCCGACGGAAGAGGCCCCTGCGTCCGAGGTGCCGGCAGAGTAGCGGTCGCCCCTCGGGATCCGAGAGGCCGTGTCCTCTCCGCTCCAGCGGCTCCGCGGCTTCGGCCTTCCGCCGCGGATCGTCGGTCTCGACGTCGCGCGCGGGATCGCCGTGCTCGGCATGGTGGCCGCCCACACGGCGGAGCTCCCCGGCGTCCTAATCTGGAACGACCCGGCGACCTGGATCGAACTCGTCAACGGACGCTCGTCGATGCTGTTCGGCGTGCTCGCGGGCGTCTCGATCGCGCTCATGACCGGACGCGGCGTCGTGCCGGAGGGCCCTCGCCTCGCGCGGATGCGGCTGCGACTGGTCGCGCGCGGAATCGTGATCTTCGCGATCGGTATCGCGCTCGAGCTGCTGGGCACCACTATCGCGGTGATCCTGACCTTCTACGGCGCCGTCTACGCGGTCGCGATCCTCTTCGTCGGCATGCGGGTGCGCACCCTGCTCATCTGGGCCGCCTGCCTGGCGCTCGCCGGGCCGGCGCTCTCGAGCACGCTCCTCGCGCTCGGCGTCTCGACCTGGGGCGGCGGAGTCGGGTTCGTGCTCGGCGGAGCGTACTCGATCGTCGCATGGACGGCGCTGATGCTCGTCGGCCTGGTGCTCGGGCGCCTCGATATCACCCGCAGGCGCACCGCCGCGCTCGGCCTCGCGGTCGGGGTCGCGCTCAGCGCCGTCGGAATACACCGCGGGCGCGATATGGGAGTCGCAGCAGCACGACACCGGGCGGCGCTCCTGGAGCGCCGTGTCGAGCGACGGCGACTCCTCCACCGGCGCGTACACGGCCGACACCGTCCCCGCCGGGCAGGCGGACCTCGAGGGGAAGGTGTGCGAGGACTCCGGCGACGGCTTCCTGCACTGCTTCCCCGAGGGCGCGAGCGGAGTGGAGAGCGGGGTTGAGAGCGGCGGATCGGACGACCGGGGCTCCGGATCCGTCGCAGAGGGATCCGGTTGGGCCGCGTATCCCGAGAGGATCGCCGAAGCGGACCTCGGCGGGACGGCGCTGCGCGCCGGCTTCTCGAGCAGCCCGCACTCGGGTGCGACCATGGAGATCCTCGGTTCGGGCGGCCTCGCGCTGGCCGTCATCTGCCTGCTGCTGCTCTGCGGGAACGCGCTCCGGTACGCGCTCCTGCCGCTCGCCGCGGTCGGATCGATGCCGCTCACCGCCTACAGCGCGCACGTCATCGTGATCTGGATCGTGCTGGGTCCCGGCGGCATGAACACGCTGCCGTTCTTCACCGCCGCCCTCATCGCGGGACTGCTCGTGGCGTGCACCGCGTGGGCGATCCTGGTCGGGCGAGGGCCTCTCGAGCGCCTCACCGCTCGCGCGGCCCAGCGCATGGCGCCCCCGACGATGACGGGCGGGATACCGAGTCCGCACCAGGCTCCGGCGGCGCCCTCCCCCCGCGCACCGGCCCCGCAACGCGCCGACTGAGGGGACCGCGCGACCGCCTAGGATGATCGGGTGGAACCGCACCGCTTCGACCTCGACCGGATCGGCGCCGGCCTCGTCGTCTCCCGGGCCCGCGCGGAATTGGAGCGCGCCGCGGCTTCCGGCGCGATGGTGGTGACCGCGCCGCCCGGCACCGGCAAGACGACGTTCGTGCCGCCGCTCGTCGCGAACCTGCAGCCCGGGCGGGCCGGGCTCACCCTGCTCACCCAGCCGCGTCGCGTGGCGGTCCGGGCGGCCGCCTCGCGCATCGCGCACCTGGACGGCGATGCGCTCGGAGGCGCCGTCGGCTTCACGGTGCGCGGCGAGCGGCGCGTGAGCGCAGCGACGCGGATCGAGGCGCTCACGCCCGGAGTCCTGCTGCGGCGGCTGCTGGCCGACCCCGAGCTCCCCGGGGTCGGCGCCGTGATCCTCGACGAGGTGCACGAGCGGTCGGTCGACGGCGATCTGCTGCTCGGCATGCTCGCCGAAGTCCGTGCCCTGCGCGACGACCTCGTCCTGGTCGCGATGTCGGCCACGCTCGACGCGACGCGCACGGCCGACCTGCTGGGCGCCGCGGGCGGCGGCCCGGTCCCGGTCGTCGAGGTTCCCTCGGCCCTGCACCCGCTGCGCATCGCGCACGCCCCGTTCGACGGCGCGAGGTTCGACGACCGCGGCGTCACGCGCGGCTACCTCGCGCACGTGGCCGAGGTCGCGCGTGCCGCCCAGCGCGCGGAGGGGACGGACGCGCTGGTCTTCCTGCCGGGAGCCGGCGAGGTCGACGAGGTGGTCCGGCTGCTGCGCGCGGGCGTCGGGACCAACGCGGAGGCGGTCGACGTCCTCCCGCTGCACGGGCGGCTCCCGGCGCGCGAACAGGATCGCGCCGTGCGCGGGCGCGGCCCCGCCGAACCGCCCCGCATCGTCGTGAGCACGTCGCTCGCCGAGAGCTCGCTCACCGTCCCGGGCGTGCGGCTCGTCGTCGATTCCGGCCTCTCGCGTGAGGTGCGGCGCGATCGGGCGCGCGGGATGGCCGGCCTCGTCACCGTGAGCGCCTCGCGCGCCAGCGCCGAGCAGCGTGCGGGTCGCGCCGCCCGGCAGGGTGCGGGTGTCGCGATCCGCGTCTACTCCGAGGCCGACTTCGCACGGATGCCCGCGGCTTCGGCGCCAGAGATCTCCTCCGCAGACCTCACCGACACGGCGCTCCTGCTCGCCGCGTGGGGCACACCGGGCGGCGCGGGGCTCGCGCTGCCGACGCCCCCGCCCGCGGCTGCGATGCGCGACGCCGTCGAGGTCCTCCGGGCGCTCGAGCTCGTCGACGCGTCGGGACGTGCGACACGAACGGGCGCCCGCGTCGCGCTCCTCCCGGTCGGCGTGCGCGAGGCCAGGGCGCTCGTCTCCGGCTCGGAGTTCACCGGAGACCCCGCGGTCGCGGCCGAGGTCGTCGCGGCGATGTCGGACGACCACCGCGAGCCCGGAGCCGATCTGCCGCGGCTCCTCCGCGAGCTCCGTGCCGGCCGCGCCCCGGGCGCCGACCGATGGCGGCGCGAGACGCGGAGACTCGGGCGGATCGCCGCGCAGCAGACCGACGGCATCGCCTCCCCGGAGCGCACGATCGGCCGGGATGCGGCGCCCGGCGTGGTGCTCGCGCTCGCGCGCCCGGACTGGATCGCGCGTCGCACCGGTGCGGACTCGCGCACCTACCTCCTCGCGAGCGGCACGCGCGCGGCGCTCCCCGAGGGCAGCGGGCTCGTCGGCGCCGAGTGGATCGCCGTGCGCGAGGTGCAGCGCTCCGAGGGACGCGCTGCCGACGGCACGGGAGCGGTGATCCGGCTCGCGGCGCCGCTCGCGGAGGAGGATGCGCTCGGCATCGGCGCGTCGCTCGCGTGCGAGCTCAGGTCAGCGCGCATCGATGACGGCCGCCTCCGCGTGCGCGTCGAACGCCGCCTGGGGGCGATCCTGCGCTCCTCGACCCCGGTCGCCGCGACCCCGTCGGACGTCGGGCCGGCATTCGCCGCGCATCTGCGGGACGTCGGTCTCGGATCACTGTCGTGGTCCGAACGGGCGGCTGCGTTGCGCGGGCGGTTGGGCCTGCTGCATCGGGAGCTCGGGGCGCCCTGGCCGGCGGTCGAGGACGCTGCGCTGCTCGAACGCCTCGACGACTGGCTGGGCGCCGACCTCGCGCGGCTGCGGCCGGGAACTCCGCTCGGCGCCATCGACCTCGTCGCGGCGCTGCGCCGGATCCTGCCCTGGCCCGAGGCCGGGCGCCTCGACGAGCTCGCGCCCGAGCGACTCGCCGTCCCGTCGGGGAACTCGGCGCGCATCGACTACCCCGAACCCGGGAGCGAGGCTCCCCCCGTCGTCGAGGTGAAGCTGCAGGAGATGTTCGGCCTCGACCGGACGCCGCGGCTCGTGGACGGCCGCGTGCCGATCCTGTTCCGCCTGCTCTCCCCCGCGCGCCGGCCGCTCGCGACCACGTCGGATCTGACCTCGTTCTGGAACGGCCCGTACCGGGACGTGCGCGCCGAGATGCGCGGGCGCTACCCGAAGCACCCGTGGCCCGAGGATCCGTGGACCGCTCCGGCGACGGGCCGGGTGAAGCACCCGCGGCGATAGGGTCCGCACGGCTCAGGATCGGGCGCTCCGCGCCTGCCCGCGCGCCGTCATCCCGCCGAGCCACTACCGTACCGCCAATCGCACACCGACCCACTACCTCACCCGCCAGCCGGCTCACCGACTCACTACCGTGCCGCCGAGATGGCATCGGAGCCGATGCCATCTCGGCGGCACGGTAGTGGGTGGGCGAAGGCGAGCAGGCCGGCCGCCGCCGGACGACGCCCGCCCGACGGCGGCGCCCGCACCGCGCACCGCACCCGCCCGCGCGAGGAGCGACGATGGAATCACCGGAAACGCGCCGAGGGGCACCCGGCGAACCGGATGCCCCTCGGGAACGCGGCCGCTCGACGAGCGGCGCTCGGGATCAGCGCGCGGCGCTGCCGTCGACGTAGTCGGCGTCCTGCTGCTGCCACGAGAACAGGCTGCGGAGCTCGACGCCCGTCTTCTCGATGGGGTGCGACTCCTCGGCGGCGCGGAGCTGCTGGAACTCGACGCCTCCGTTGTCCTGATCGTCGATGAAGCGCTTCGCGAAGGCGCCGTTCTGGATGTCCGCGAGCACCTCCTGCATGCGCTCCTTGACGCCCGCGTCGATCACGCGGGGGCCCGACACGTAGTCGCCGTACTCGGCGGTGTCGGAGACCGACCAGCGCTGCTTGGCGATGCCGCCCTCCCACATGAGGTCGACGATGAGCTTGAGCTCGTGCAGCACCTCGAAGTACGCGATCTCCGGCTGGTAGCCGGCCTCGGTCAGCACCTCGAAGCCCGCCTGCACGAGGTGGCTCGCGCCGCCGCAGAGCACGGCCTGCTCGCCGAAGAGGTCGGTCTCGGTCTCCTCGGTGAAGGTCGTCTTGATGACGCCGGCGCGGGTGCCGCCGATCGCCTTGGCGTAGGACTTCGCGGTCTCCCATGCGGAGCCCGAAGCATCGACCTCGACGGCGATGATGTCGGGGATGCCGCGGCCGGCCTCGAACTCGCGGCGCACGGTGTGGCCCGGCGCCTTGGGGGCGACGAGGATCACGTCGACGCCCTCGGGCGCCTCGATGTAGCCGAAGCGGATGTTGAAGCCATGCGCGAACGCGAGGGTCTTGCCCGGGGCCAGCTGATCCTTGATCGACTCGGTGTAGATGGTGCGCTGGTGCTGATCGGGCGCGAGGATCATGATGAGATCGGCCCAGGCCGCGGCGTCGGCCACGGTCTTGACCTCGAAGCCGGCTTCTTCGGCCTTCGCGATCGACTTCGAGCCCTCCTTGAGGGCGATGACGACCTCGACGCCGGAGTCGCGCAGGTTCATCGCGTGCGCGTGCCCCTGCGAGCCGTAGCCGACGACGGCCACCTTCTTGCCCTGGATGATCGAGAGGTCGGCGTCGGCGTCGTAGTACATCTCTGCCACTTGAGGTTCTCCTTGTGTTGGGGTGGTGCTTGACGTGTGGTGGATCCTGCGACTCGCTCCGCTCGCGCAGGATGACGGCGCTGCGCGCCGTCAGTTCTTGAAGACGCGCTCCGTGATGGACTTGGATCCGCGGCCCACGGCGATGAGGCCCGACTGCGCGATCTCCTTGATCCCGTAGGGTTCGAGGACCTTCAGGAAGGCGTCGATCTTGCCGGAGTCGCCCGTCACCTCGATGGTGAGCGCATCGGGGACGACGTCGACGACACGGGCCCGGAACAGCCCCACGGCCTCGAGCACGTGGGAGCGGTTCTGGTTGTCGGCGCGGACCTTGATCAGCACGTGCTCGCGCTGGACCGATCCGGATTCCTCGAGCTCGACGATCTTGATCACGTTGACGAGCTTGTTCAGCTGCTTCGTGACCTGCTCCAGCAGCGTCTCGTCCTCATCGACCACGACGGTGATCCGCGAGAGGCCGTGCACCTCGGTCGGACCGACGGCGAGCGACTCGATGTTGAAGCCGCGGCGGGCGAACAGCCCGGCGACGCGGGTCAGCAGACCCGGCTTGTCCTCGACGAGGAGGCTCAGTACGTGGCGGCTCATTCTTACTCCCCCTCCCATTCGGGGCTGTGGTCGAGTGCGTACTGCACGTCGCTGTTCGAGGTGCCCTGGCGGACCATGGGCCACACCATGGCGTCGGCGCTCACGACGAAGTCGATGACGACCGGGCGATCGTTCGTCTCGAGCGCGAGCTTGATCGCGTCGTCGATCTGATCCTCGCGCTCCACGCGGATCGCGAGGCAGCCGTAGGCCTCGCCGAGCTTCACGAAGTCGGGGACGCGCTGCGACCCGTGGCCCGTGTTGAGCTCGGTGTTGGAGTACCGGCCGTCGTAGATGAGCGTCTGCCACTGGCGCACCATGCCGAGCGAGGAGTTGTTGATGACCGCGACCTTGATCGGGATGTTGTTCACGACGCAGGTCGCGAGCTCCTGGTTCGTCATCTGGAAGCAGCCGTCGCCGTCGATCGCCCACACGTGGCGGTCGGGCTGCGAGACCTTCGCGCCCATCGCTGCGGGCACGGCGTAGCCCATCGTGCCGGCTCCGCCGGAGTTCAGCCAGGCGCCGGGGCGCTCGTACTTGATGAACTGGGCCGCCCACATCTGGTGCTGACCGACGCCGGCGGCGTAGACGCCCTCGGGGCCGGTGAGCTCGCCGATGCGCTGGATCACGCGCTGCGGCGCGAGCAGGCCGTCGCTCGTCTCCTGGTAGCCCAGGGGGAACTTCGCCCGCAAGCCGTTCAGGCGATCCCACCACGCCGACATGTCGGCGAACTCGCGGCTCACCTTGGCGGTCGACACGGCCGCGATGAGGTCGGAGATGACCTCGGCGGCATCGCCCACGATCGGCACGTCCGCGGGGCGGATCTTCCCGATCTCGGCGGGATCGATGTCGGCGTGGATGACCTTCGCCTCGGGCGCGAAGAAGGCCACCTTGCCGGTGACGCGGTCGTCGAACCGCGCCCCGAGCGTGATCAGCAGGTCGGCCTCCTGCAGCGCGAGCACCGCAGGAACCGTGCCGTGCATGCCCGGCATGCCGAGGTGCTGCTCGTGCGAGTCGGGGAACACGCCGCGGGCCATGAGCGTCGTCACGACGGGTGCGCCGACGAGTTCGGCGAGCTGCAGCAGCTCCTCCGAGGCCTTCGCGCGCACCACTCCGCCGCCGACGTAGAACACCGGTCGCTCGGAGGCGGCGATCAGCTCGGCCGCGGCCTGGATCTGCTTGCTGTTGGCCTTGGTGATCGGCCGGTAGCCCGCGAGCTCCACCGCGGGGTCCCACACGAAGTCGAACTCGCCCTCCTGGGCGTCCTTCGTGATGTCGACCAGCACGGGTCCTGGGCGTCCGCTCGACGCGAGATGGTAGGCCGCGGCGATCGCGCCGGGCACCTCCTCAGCGCGCTTCACGAGGATCGAATGCTTCGTGATCGGCATCGTGATACCGACGATGTCGGCTTCCTGGAACGCATCCGTGCCCATGAGGTGCGAGAACACCTGACCGGTGATCGCGACGAACGGCACCGAGTCCATGTAGGCGTCGGCGATCGCGGTGACGAGGTTCGTGGCGCCGGGGCCCGAGGTGGCGATGCAGACGCCGACCTTGCCGCCGGCCGCGGCGAAGCCCTCGGCTGCGTGACCGCTCCCCTGCTCATGCCTGACGAGCACGTGGCGGAGCTTCGGGGCGTCCATCAGGGCGTCGTAGAGCGGAAGCACCGCGCCGCCCGGGAGGCCGAACACGTCGGTGACGCCGAGCAGCTCGAGGCTGCGGATGACGGCCTGGGCGCCGGTGATCCGCTCGCCCCTGGCGCCTGGTGAAGATGGAGTGGGCATTGCACTCGAATCCGAGGTCATGTCTTGCTTTCTCAATCGATGGTGGATCGCGTTGCACGGCGTGCGGCGCCGGGCCGAGGGCGACACGGGGGCGCGGCGCACGCGCCGGGCCGCCGTGTCGCACGCGGGTCAGCCCGTGATGGCTCCCTCGGAGGCCGAGCGGACGAGTTTGGCGTACTTCGCAAGCACGCCGCGCGTGTAACGCGGGGGAAGCGGGGCCCAGGTGTCTCTGCGGGCCTCGAGCTCGGCGGGATCTACCAGCAGATCGAGCGTTTGTGCGGCGATATCGACCCGAATCAGGTCTCCGTCGCGGACCAGTGCGATCGGACCTCCGTCCGTCGCCTCGGGTGCGATGTGGCCGATGCACAGGCCGGTTGTGCCGCCTGAGAATCGTCCGTCCGTCAATAGTAGTACATCTTTTCCGAGGCCCGCGCCCTTGATGGCCGCGGTGATCGCGAGCATCTCGCGCATGCCCGGCCCGCCCTTCGGCCCCTCGTAGCGGATCACCACGATGTCGCCCTTGCCGATGGCGCCCTCGGTGAGGGCGTCCATCGCGGCGCGCTCGCGGTCGAAGACGCGAGCAGGCCCTTCGAAGAGCTCGGCGTCGAAGCCGGCCGTCTTGACGACGGCGCCCTCGGGGGCGAGGGATCCGTGCAGGATCGTGAGCCCGCCGGTGGCGTGGATCGGATCGTCCAGATGGTGGATGACGGTGCCGTCGATCGGATCGGGGTTCAGCTCGGCGAGGTTCTCCGCCATCGTCTTGCCCGTGACCGTCAGCGCGTCGCCGTGCAGGAGACCGGCGTCGAGGAGCGCCTTGAGCACGACCGGCACGCCGCCCTGTCGATCGATGTCGGCCATCACGAACTTGCCGAACGGCTTCATGTCGGCGAGGTGCGGCACCTTCGCGCCGATCCGGTTGAAGTCGTCGAGCGTGAGGTCGACCTCGGCCTCGCGCGCGATCGCGAGGAGGTGCAGCACCGCGTTCGTCGATCCGCCGTAGGCCATCAGCAGGGTGATGGCGTTCTCGAAGGCCTTCTTGGTGAGGATGTCGCGGGCCGTGATGCCGAGGCGCAGCATGTTCACGACGGCCTCGCCCGAGCGGTGCGCGAAGTAGTCGCGTCGGCGATCCGCGCTGGGCGGTGCCGCCGATCCCGGCAGGCTCATGCCGAGCGCCTCGGCGATCGAGGCCATCGTGTTCGCGGTGTACATGCCGCCGCACGCGCCCTCTCCCGGCGCGATCGAGCACTCGATGCGCTTGAGATCCTCCTCGCTCATCGTGCCGGCCTTGCAGGCGCCGACCGCCTCGAAGGCGTCGATGATCGTGACTTCCTTCTCGGTGCCGTCCGTGAGCTTGACCCAGCCGGGCGCGATCGAGCCGGCGTAGAGGAAGACGGAGGCGAGGTCGAGACGCGCCGCGGCAATCAGCATCCCGGGGAGCGACTTGTCGCAGCCGGCGAGGAGCACGGAGCCGTCGAGGCGCTCGGCCATCATCACGGTCTCGACGGAGTCCGCGATGACCTCGCGCGAGACGAGCGAGAAGTGCATGCCCTCGTGGCCCATCGAGATGCCGTCCGACACGGAGACCGTGCCGAACTGCAGCGGATAGCCGCCTCCCGAGTGCACGCCCTCCTTGGCGCCCTGCGCGAGCCGGTCGAGGCTCAGGTTGCACGGGGTGATCTCGTTCCACGAGCTGGCGATGCCGATCTGGGGCTTGTCCCAGTCCTCATCGCCCATGCCGACGGCGCGGAGCATCCCTCGCGCCGCGGCCTTCTCGATCCCATCGGTGACGTCGCGGCTTCGCGGCTTCATGTCGATCTCTGCCATGCGCCCCAGTCTATGCCCTCCCGCGGCGCGGGGCCGCCGGTCGGCCGCGCGCCGGTGCGCCGCCAGGAGCGCACGAGAGGCCCGCGGAATCCCGCGGGCCTCTCGTGCGTGCGCCTCCGCGCTACTTGCCGATCGCGGGAAGCAGCGTGAAGGGGAGGATGAACCCGAGGACGGTCGCCGCGAGGCCGCCCGCGAACGTCCAGAACTCGACGGTGCCGCCGACCTCGATGTTGAATCCGTAGCTCATCAGCACGAATCCGCCGATCACCAGCACGAGCGAGAGAAGGAAGACGATCGCCGTCACGGCGCTCACCGCGCCCTGCGAGCTCTCCTCGAACAGCTCGCTGGTCTCCTGCTTCGCCATGTGGGGCACTCCTTGGGTGTCGAACGATCCGGAAGGGTCCGGCTGACCCGAACCGGGTCGCTCCAGCCAGATTACCCTAGGCTGGACCCACGCATCCGCACCGGCGAAGGAGGACACGTGTCGATCGGGAAGTACGTCACCAATCCGGGTGTGCTCGGGGCAGCATTCGGCGCCGTGAGCACGGCGAAGCGCACGCAGTCCATGCGGCGCGATTGGCGCAGGCTGCTCGTCTGGGGCGTCTGGGCGGCTGGGCTCGCGCTGGCCGTCGCGACCGTGGCGATGCAGGATCGGGACGAGGAGTTCGCCGCGGAGCAGTCCCCGCGGAAACGCCGGAAGTAGCGCCGGCGCCGCACGGGCGGTCCCGGGACCGCTACACTCTTCCGTGGTGAGTCGGGAAGCCTGGTCGACGCAGACGTCGATCGCGCACTGAAAGGCGGCCAGCATGGCTCAGTCATCCCCGCAGCACTCACCCGATGCCCGGAGCAACCGCGGCAGGCGCCGCAGGATCCTCTCGCTCGTCAGCAAACGCGAGGCCGCTCGGGTCAGCAGGCTCCTCCGCGCCGAGGTCGTGGGCGGCCTCATCGTCATCGCGGCGGCGCTCGTCGGCTTCATCGCCGCGAACAGCCCGATCACGGAGCACTACTTCGCGCTGCGCGACACGAGGATCGGCCCGGAGTCGCTGCATCTCGATCTCAGCATCGGCGCGTGGGCCTCGGACGGGCTCCTCGCCATCTTCTTCTTCATGGTCGGACTCGAACTCAAGCGCGAGTTCGTCGACGGGGCGCTGCGCCGGTTCTCGACCGCGATCGTCCCCGTCGCCGCCGCGTTCGGGGGCGTCGCCGTCCCCGCGCTCATCTACGCCGGGATCAACGCCGGCGGACCGGGAGCGCACGGCTGGGCCGTGCCCACCGCGACGGACATCGCGTTCGCCGTCGCGATCCTCGGCCTCATCGCCCCGAGGATCCCGCCGGCGCTCCGCATGTTCCTCCTCACGCTCGCGGTGGTGGACGATTTCATCGCGATCGCCATCATCGCCGTCTTCTACACCGACGAGGTCGATCTGACGGCGCTCGCGCTGGCCGCGATCCCGATTGCGGTCTACGCCGTGGTCGCACGCCGGTACGCAGCCCGGATCGCGACCTCCCCCTGGGCGCCATGGCTGATCCTCCTCCCCCTCGGCATCATCGCCTGGGCGCTGTTCCACGCGTCGGGCATCCATGCGACGATCGCCGGCGTCGCACTCGCTTTCACCGTGCCCGTCTCCGGCCGCGGGGGGACGCAGCTCGCCGAGGTGCTCGAGCACCGGTTCCGGCCGCTCTCGACCGGCATCGCGGTGCCCGTCTTCGCCTTCTTCGCCGCGGGGGTCGCGATCGGCGGCGACTCGCGCTTCCCCTTCGATCCCATCGCGATCGGGGTCATGGCCGGCCTCGTGATCGGCAAGCCGCTCGGCATCGCGCTCACGACGTGGCTGCTGACCCGCTTCACCCGGGCCGAGCTCGACCCCGCGGTGCGGTGGCGCGAGCTCATCGGCGTCGGCGCCCTCGCAGGCGTCGGTTTCACGGTCGCGCTCCTCGTCACCGAACTGAGCTTCGCCGACGAGGCCGATGCCGACACGGCGCGGCTCGCGGTGATGGCCGGCTCGCTCATCGCGGTCGTCCTGGCCGCAGCGTTCCTCATGCGTCCGGCGTCATCACGCGCGACGCGCGCGGGATGACGCACTCGATTTGAGCCTCGAACCGGAGCCGTGTTAGTGTATTCCCTGTTGCGCCGCGGGGAAGCTTCCCGGCAGAGCGACATGCGCCTTTAGCTCAGTTGGTAGAGCAGCTGACTCTTAATCAGCGGGTCCACGGTTCGAGCCCGTGAGGGCGCACGATTCAGGCCCGAGATCATCACGATCTCGGGCCTTTCTCGTACCCGCGCCCGGTTCACCGGCTGTTCACCGAGTGTTCGGGGCGCTCCACCAGTCCTCCACCGGAAGGCCAGCTCCATGACGTCCCCCTCCTCCGACCTCGAGTTCGCGCTCGCGCTCGCCGATCTCGCCGACTCGATCTCGCTCCCGCGATTCCGCTCCGCGGACCTGGCGATCGAGACGAAGCCCGATCGCACCTTCGTCACCGACGCCGATCAGGCGGTCGAGCGCGCGCTGCGCGAACGCATCGAGGCCGAGCTGCCGGGCGACAGCTTCTTCGGCGAGGAGTCGGGGCGCTCCGAGCGCGGAGCGCGCCGCTGGGTCATCGATCCGATCGACGGTACCGCCAACTTCCTCCGCGGCGTGCCCAACTGGGCCACGCTGATCTCGCTCGAGGTCGCTGGCGAGCCGACCGTCGGCGTCGTTTCGGCGCCGGCCTTCGGTGCGAGGTGGTGGGCCGAAGCGGGCGGCGGCGCCTGGGGCGAGCAGAGGGGCGAGGAGCCCCGCCGCCTGCGGGTCTCAGGCATCTCCGACCTGGAGCACGCCTCGCTGAGCTTCCAGAGCATCGAGCAGTGGGACCAGGCCGGCTACCTCGCGTCGCTGGTCGAGCTCTCCCGGGCGGTGTGGCGCGACCGCGCGTACGGCGATATGTGGTCGTACATGCTCCTCGCGGAGGGACTGGTCGACGTCGTCGCCGAGTTCGACGTCAAGCCGTACGACCTGTCGGCGCTCGTCACGATCGTGCGCGAAGCCGGTGGCCGTTTCACCGACATCGACGGCGCCGAGAGCGCGTGGAACGGCAGCGCACTGGCGACCAACGGCGCCCTCCACGACGCCGTCATCGCGACGATCGAGCGGTCGCGATGACCGCGGAGTCCGCGGCGGGCACGGCGACGTCTCCGCGCACCGCGCCGCGCGTCGTGGTCGCCGCTGCGGCGCTCGACGTCGCGCTCGTGCTGCTGTTCGCCGGCGTCGGACGCGGCAGCCACGCGCGCGACGCGACGGTCCTCGGACTCTTCGAGACGGCCTGGCCGTTCCTCGCAGGGCTCGCCGCATCCTGGCTCCTGTGCGCGGCCTGGCGGCGGCCGTTCGCGCCGTTGCGCACGGGCATCCCACTCTGGATCGGCTCCGTCGCGATCGGCATGCTGCTGCGTCTCGTCGCCGGATCCGGCACCGCGCTCGCCTTCGTGCTCGTCGCCGCGGGGACCCTCGCGGTCCTGCTCGTGGGCTGGCGCGGCATCGCGGCGCTCGTGCGGCGGGCCCGGACCCGGCGCTGACCGGTTCCGGGCCCGCGGTGCCGCGGCACCGCTCAGGCGGAGAGCACCTCGAGCATGTGCGCGGCGCGGTTCGAGAAGCCCCACTCGTTGTCGTACCAGGCGGTCACCTTCACGTGCACGCCGTCGACGTGGGTGAGCTCTGAGTCGAACACCGAGGAGTGCGGATCGCCGACGATGTCCGTCGACACGAGCGGTTCCTCGGAGTACTCGAGCACCCCCGCGAGCGGGCCATCGGCCGCCGCGCGGTAGGCCGCGAGCACTTCGTCGCGGGTCACCTCCCGCGACACGGTCGCGGTGAGCTCGACGATCGATCCGACGGGCACGGGCACGCGCACCGAACCGCCCGACAGCTTGCCGTCGAGCTGCGGCAGCACGAGGCCGATCGCGGTGGCCGCCCCGGTCGAGGTCGGCACGATGTTGAGCCCGGCGGCGCGGGCGCGGCGCAGATCGGAGTGCGGGGCGTCCTGCAGCCGCTGGTCGGCCGTGTAGGCGTGCACCGTGAGCATCGAGCCGTACTCGATGCCCGCGAGGTCGTCGAGCACCTTCGCGAGCGGCGCGAGCGCATTCGTGGTGCACGACGCGTTCGAGACGATCACGTGCTGCTCGGGGTCGTACAGCGAGTCGTTCACCCCGACGACGACGGTCAGGTCCGCACCCTTGGCCGGAGCACTCACGAGGACGCGCTTCGCCCCGGCCTCGACGTGCTTGCGGGCGTCCTCCGCCTTCGTGAAGAAACCGGTGGACTCGAGCACGGCGTCGACGCCGAGCTCGCCCCACGGGAGTCGGGCCGGATCGCGCTCGGCGAGGATCCGGATGCGCCGGTCGCCGACGACGAGCTCGTCGCCGTCGACCGCGACCGGAGCCTCGAGCTTCCCGTACAGGCTGTCGCGCGCCAGGAGGTGCGCCAGGGTCGGGGCGTCGGTGAGGTCGTTGATCGCGACCACCTCGAGGTCGCTCCCCTGCGCCAGCAGCGCGCGGAGCACCCCTCGTCCGATGCGTCCGAATCCGTTGATCGCAATACGACCGCTCATGAGCTGTGGTGCCTTCCTCTCGGGAGTTTCTGTCCGAGACCAGGATCCCGCGGGAGCGCGTCCGCCACCAGTGGCGCCGATGCCACTCTTCGCAAGCATCTCGCCAGCCGGGTCACTCCCCCCTGGTGAACGCCCGGCGGTACTCCGACGGGGTCGTCCCGAGCACTCTGCGGAAGTGCACGCGCAGGTTGGCGCCCGATCCCAGCCCAACGCGCGCGGCGACCTCGTCCACGCTCAGGTCGCTGCTCTCGAGCATCTCCCGCGACCGGTCGAGCCGCGCCCGCATCACCCACTGCATCGGCGTGTATCCCGTCTCGTCGACGAAGCGCCGCGAGAAGGTGCGCTCCGACACCCGCGCATGCTGCGCGAGGGTCGCGATGGTGAGCGGGTCGGCCAGACGGCGCAGGGCCCACTCCCGCGTATCCGAGAACCGCTCCCCGTGCGTCTCGGGCACGCTCCACTTCACGAACTGGCCCTGGCCGCCGCTGCGGTAGGGCGCGGCGACGAGGCGGCGCGCGGCGTGGTTCGCCGCCGCCATCCCGCGCTCGGCCCGCAGGATGTGCAGGCAGAGGTCGATCCCCGATGCGGCGCCGGCGGAGGTCAGCACGTCGCCCTCGTCGACGAAGAGCACGCTCTCGTCGACGCGCACCTCGGGGAAGCGCTCCGCGAAGATCCGCGAGTAGTGCCAGTGCGTGGTGGCGCGCTTCCCGTTCAGCAGCCCCGTCGCGGCGAGCGCGAACGCGCCGGTCGAGATCGCCGCCAACCGCACCCCCCGCGCGTTCGCCGCCACGAGCGCCTCGACGAGCGCCTCGGGCGGCGGCTCCCGATCGGGAAAGCGGTAGCCCGGGATGAACACGAGGTCGGCCCCCTCGAACGCCTCGAGGCCGTGCTCCACGTGGTACGAGAGCCCGTCGCCGCCCGACACGAGCCCGGGCCGCACCCCGCAGACCCTGACCTCGTACGGCATGCTCGGTCGGGTCGTGAAGACCTGCGCGGGGATCCCGACGTCGAGCGGCTTCGCCCCCTCCAGCACGACCACGGCGACGCGTTTCATAGTGCTCCAGCCTAGCGGTCCGGCAGCCCGGCTCACTGCGGTGCCACAATGGTGCCATGACCGACGTGCTCCCCTCGGATCCCGCGCAGGCGCGCGACCCCCTCGGCGGCTGGGGCTCGCTGCCGAGCACCGCCGATCGCATCGCAGCGGGTCGGGCCCTGCGGGCCCGACTGCCGCGTGCGGGGCAGGCCGAGCTGCGCGTCTCCGCGGACCGGGATCCCCTGGCGATCCTGGCACGGCAGAACGGGACGCGCCTGCAGGACCTGGTGCCGCTGCGCGCGGAACGGATGTCGCAGAGCGCGTTCGCCTTCTACCGGGGCACCGCCGCGATCATGGCGGCGGACCTCGCGGCGGCCCCGCACACCGGCGCGGTCGTCGCCTCATGCGGCGACGCCCACGTGTCGAACTTCGGCTTCTACGCGTCGCCGCAACGCACCCTGGTCTTCGACCTGAACGACTTCGACGAGGCGGGATGGGCCCCGTGGGAGTGGGACCTCAAGCGCCTCGTCGCGAGCGTCGTCATCGCGGGCCGCGCCTCCGCGCGCGACGACCTCGCCACCGGCCGCGCCGTTCGCAGCGCCGTGCGCGCCTACGCGCGGGCGCTGCGCCGGGCCGTCGGGGCGAGTCCGACGGCGAGGTACTTCTCGCACCTGGACGCCGAGGCCGGTCTCGGCGCCGGCTCGGGCGCGGCGCGCATGGACGAGGGATCGCGGAAGGTGCTGCGCGCCGCGATCGCGCACGCCCGCAAGCGGACGGGCGAGCGCGCGGCGAAGAAGCTCACGCGCACCGATGGCACCGGGCGGAGGCGCTTCGTCATGTCACCGCCGACGATGGCTCCGCTGACGCCGGCCGCGGATGCCCGGGCCCGCAGCTACCTGCGCGAGTACCTGACGACGGCGGAGGGCGACGTGCAGCAGCTCATGCGGCACTACGCGCTCGCCGACACGGCCAGGCGCGTCGTCGGGGTGGGCAGCGTCGGCACCCGCTGCGCGCTGGTGCTGCTGCAGGACGGCGACGGCAATCCGTTGATCATGCAGTCGAAGGAGGCCGGTCGCAGCGTGCTCGAGGAGTTCGGCGGGATCGACCAGCCGATCGAGCTCCAGGCGCACGTGGCCAGATATGGGCAGGGCGCCAGGGTGGTCGCGCTGCAGCGCATCCTGCAGGCGGTGTCCGACCCGCTGCTCGGGCACCTGCGCGCGGATGACGCCGACCTCTACGTCCGCCAGTTCCACGACATGAAGGGCGGAATCGACGCGGAGCTCCTCGACGACGAACCGTTCGCGGTGTACGCGCAGGCCTGCGCGGTGATCCTCGCCCGTGCGCACAGCCAGTCGCCGAGCGCGGCGGTCGCGAGCGGGTACGCCGGCCGCGGGGGCGAACTCGGCGAGGCGCTGCTCGAGTGGGGTCGGGCATACGCCGACCTGTCCGCCGCCGACTACCGCGCCTTCTGCGCAGCCTCGGGAACCGGCGAGGCGATCAGTCCGTCAGCTGCGACGTGACGCGGTCGGCGAGCGCGCCCTGATCGGTGGCTCGCAGCAGCTCGATCAGCTCCCCGGCCGCACGCGCCCGATCGTCGCGCCTGCCCGCGACCGTGAAGCCCTCGAAGGCCGACTCGAGGGCCCACTGGGCGCCTGCGGCGTCGCCCTCGTTGCGTTGCAGCCGGCCCGCGAGCCAGAAGGCGTGTGCGGCGTCGGCGATCAGCCCGAGCTGCGCGTACTCCGTTCCGGCGAGCAGGGCCTCCGAGATCGCCCGGCCCGTGTCGAGGCCGCCGGGCAAGCGTTCCGGATCGGCAGAGGCGATGGCGCGCGCGAGCGTGTCGCGCAGCGTCGCGCGTCGGCGCGAGCGCTCCGCCGCGAGCCGTTCGGCGAGCGCCTCGGCGAGATCCGCTCGCGCCTCCTCCGGATCGCCGTGCTCGGCGAGGACGGCATCGACCGCCGTCGCGTGCGGAGCCGGATCGTCCATCCTCGACGCGACGGGAGCCCACGCCGTTAGCACGGCGACCAGGGTCTCGGCCTCCCCGCCCCCGCTGCGCAGTAGTTGGACCGCCCGAGTGAACCAGCGGTGCGCCGCGGCGTCGTCGTGATCCAGGGACGCGCACTGGGCGGCTTCCGCGGCGGCGAGGCCGGCGCGCGCGATCCAGCCCTCGGCGGCGAATGCGGTCGACGCCTCCGCGTACTCGCGCACGGCCTCGGAGTAGGCGCGGAGCCGGGCGAGGGTCTCGGCCCGTTCGAAGCGATCGACCCCGGAGGCGTCGGCGGCGACGAATGCCGGCGGCGAGTCCCCGTCGCCGTCCGTCCGGGCGGGATGCCCCGCGTCCGTATCCGGCGCCGGAGTCCCGGGGGCGGATCCGGCTCCTGATGCGGCTCCCGCCTCGGCTTCCGCTGTGCCGGAGTCGCCCGGACCGACTGCGACGGAGCCGGTGGCGCCGCCGAAATCGAGCGCGCGTTCGCACGGGGTCGCGCTCAGCGCCGAGACGACGGCGTCGGCGTAGTACGCGGTTCCGTTGCGCGCGTCGAACTCCGACGCGAGCCGCTCAGCCTCCTCCCGAACCCATGCGTGCAGCCCCCCGACGGTCTCGAGCCCCGGATGCGGCCGCCGCAATCCCGTCTCGCGGGACGCGGCGTCGAGGTTCGCCGAGAGCCCCGCGAGCACCGAGATCAGGAACCGGAGCCGCAGCAGCGGCGACGCGCCGTCCGTCAGCAGCTCGGGGCAGTCGGCCCGCAGATGCCGCAGCGCGCGGTCGAGATGCCCGCCCCTGGCGAGGAGTTCGAACGCCTGCCCCTGCTCGGTGGAGAAGTCCCCCTCGCCGCCGTCGAGCGTCGCACGGGCGAGCCGGTAGGACGCCACCGCGCGCTCGGAGTCGCCCGAGAGCAGCGCTGCGAGCGCGACGGAGTGATGGGTGCGGGTGGGTTCGAGGTTGCAGGACGAATCCTGCGTCAGACCGAGCGCCACCGCCTCGTCCCACCTGCCCGTCTCCGTGAAGTACTCGACCTGCTGGCCGATCGTGCAGGCCCGGCAGTCCTCGAACTCGTCGCGCAGCCCGGTGATCCAGAGGAGCCTCGCGGCCTCGGCGTCGGCGGCTCCGGTGTGCCAGGCCCAGCGGAATCGCGACATCCTCACGGTGGAGGTGCCGTGCCCCGCGACCTCGAACCGCCGCTCCATGTCGGCGAGGAACGCCTCCGCCTGCGCGGGCGAGATCTGGGGATACTCGGGGAGGTCGCTCGCGATCCACTTGAACTCCCAGAAGAGGTTCCGTTCGTCGCCCGCGTCGAACAGCTCCGGGCTCTCGTCCCAGAGACGGAGCGCGCGGGCGAACACGACGAAGGACTTCGCGCCCTCCCCCGCGAACGTATAGGCCTCGACGAGATCGAGCAGTGCCTCCGCGAGGTGCTCGCGCGGACCCTCGGCATCGAGACGGCGCGCCGTCTGCTCCGCCGCCGCGATGCGCGCCGTGCCGTACGGCATGCTCCGGATCCGGCGGAGCTCCTGTTCCACTGCATGGCTCACTGCGTGTCCTCCTGCGGAGATGCGTCGAGCGACGCGTCGAGGAGCACCCCGAGCGCGTCGGTGAGGGCGGCCGACTCGGCCGTTCGGAGCCCCTCGCCCGCGAGCATCACGGCCGAGAGGTAGATCGAGCGCAGACCGGCGGCGAAGACCGGGCTGCGGGGAGCCGCGAGCAGTCGTCGGGCCACGCTCGATGCGTCGTTCAGCACGAGCGTCCGCGAGCGCGCGCCGCGCTCATCGACGAAGGCGTCGAGCAGCCCGCCCCACAGCTCGGGGGATGCGGCCCGCTCGCGGTCGAGGTCCCTGCGATGCTCGCCCTCGGCGTCCCTGAGCAGGATCGCCGGCACCGCGTCGGGCGCGAAGACGCGGACCACGACGTCGCAGTCGTCGTCGGCCAGCAGGTCCCTGGCCGCCGCCACGACCTCGGCGAGTTCCAGTTCCCTCGCGATCCCCGGAAGCCCGAACGCGTGCACGAGATCCGAGCTCTGCAACTCGCGGACGTGCCAGTCCGCGCGTCGGCCCAGTTGCTCGAGCAGGTCCGCATCGTAGACGTACCCCGCGTTGACGACGACGAGGCCCTGCGCCCGCGCGACGGCGGACACCCGGCGGTACGCCTCCGTCGTCGAGGTGTAGACGATGTCGCCGCGCCCCGCCGCCGCCGCGAGCGTCATGGCGCCATCGCTCGTCTCGAACGGCAGCACCTCGGCGACGAGGTCGAGCATCTCGGCGTCGGTGACCGCGAGCGCGCGCAGCGCCAGGTGGTGGGTGCGGAGGAATGCGCGCGCCAGCTCGCCCGGTTCGCGCAGGGCGCCGAGCGCCCAGGACTTGAGCTGGGCGCCGAGGGCCTCGCGCACGCTCATGAGCAGGTCGTCGTCCTGCAACTGCTCGCGCGAGGCGGTCGGCGTGAGCGCTTCGGAGTCGATGACCGCGCGCGTGAAGAAGGCCCAGTCCGGCAGGACCCGGTCGACGCGCGGTCCGAGGAGCATGCGCTTCGCGTAGACGCGATGCTGCCCCGATCCGGGGGAGACGGCCTGCGGCAGGATGAAGGCGACGCCGCTCACGCCAGCGACCGGGAGCTCGAGGTCGATGTGGCCGAGCGGGGTGAACCCGAACGTCTCCTCGCAGTAGGCTGCGAGGGCGCGCTCCCGCTCGGTTCCGGATCGATGCTCCGCGCGCCACGGCAGCTCCGGGACCGTGATGCGACGGCGCACGGTCGGCGATGCCGCATCCGGCTCGCCGGCGTCGCGGTCCGCCCTGTCGGAAGCGCCCGCGAGCGGCACCTCGACCGAGATGTCGACGGGCAGCAGCGAGGCGTACTCGCGGGCGAGGCCGAGCACCGTGTCGCCTGCGAGCCAGTGCGCCGCGTCCCTCCGGGCGACGAGGCGGACGGTCGTCCCGATCGGGACGTCGCCGAGCGCGTCCGTCGTCACATCGAAGGTGCCGTCGGCCCGGCCCTCCCAACGGATGGGAGGAGCGCCCGGCCTGGCCGAACGCGAATGGACCTCGATCCGGTCCGCCACCATGAACGCCGCGAGCAGTCCGATCCCGAACTGCCCGATGAACTCGCTGCGCCCGAGCCCGAGTCCGGGGTCCCGCTTCGACGAGCGGCCGATCGTGGCCAGCAGCTCCGCCGACTCCTCCGCCGTGAGGCCGATCCCCGTATCGACGACCGTGAGCACGGAGCGGCCCTCGGCATCGGTCCCGGTGCTGAGCCGGATGCTCGCCGGGGCGGCGTCGTCCATCTCGGCCCGCGCGGTCACCGCGTCGACGGCATTCTGGATCAGCTCGCGCAGGAAGACCTGCGGCCCCGAGTACAGGTGCCGGGAGAGCAGGTCGACCATGCCGGAGAGGTCGACTTGGAAACGATCTGACACGGGTCCTCCGGTCGCGCGGTTCAGCGGCGGGTCCCGGCTCAGGCCTCGGGGCGGTACTTCGCCCAGGCCTCGGGGAAGGTCTCGTTGATGTGCTCGAAGAACGCCATGCTCGTGTTGATCACGCAGACGAGGTGCTGCATGAGCTGCTCGTCGGTGATGCCGTGCTCGTAGTCGACGTTGTGCTCGGTGTTCACGCGCACCATGCCCTCGTCGTCGCGGCCGATGTAGGTCTTCGGCCACAGCTTGTCCGCGTTCCAGATGTTCGCGACCTCGAGCGCCCTCGCGTAGTCCGCGTCCTCGAGGCGGCCGCGCCAGTAGCCGCGCACGCAGAGCAGCTCGTTCTCGTTGCCGTTGACGAAGAAGTAGAACGAGCCGTACTCCCACCCGCCCCCGATGTCTCCGTCGGCATCGACGTTGTACGACCAGCCGGCCTTTTCGAGCGTCGCCTTGATCCGGTCCTTCGACAGCGGGGCGAGGGCGCCGGATCCCCCGGCCACCGGGGCGTCGTCCTTGGTGAAGAATCCCATGTGCGTGTTCCTTTCGTCGGCTCTCCCCCAGCGTAGGGGGTCCGGCCGACATTCCGCAGCGGGTCGCGGCGGAGTCCGGACGCGGCCGCGGGGCAGGACGAGAGGAGCGCCGCGCGCGCGGCGGTGCTAGTCTTCGGATCACACGGGCGAGGGCATCGGGACGTCCCTCGCGACTCCGCGAGCGGGGACCGAGGGGGAGCATGTTCGAATCGGATGCGACGGCGATCGCGCAGCGCAGCTCGACCGGGGTGCTGCCCCACCGGGACCGCGTCGGCGATCTGGTCGACGAGGCGCACGCGCGCTACGCCGACTGCGACGAGGGCGCTGTGGCCGATTACATCCCGGTGCTCGCCGAAGCGGACGCGAGCCGCTTCGGGCTCTCCCTCATCGGCGCCGACGGCGGCTCGCACGACGCGGGCGACGTCGACGTCGCGTTCTCGATCCAATCGATCTCGAAGGCGTTCGTCTTCGCGCTCGTCTGCGAGGAGCTCGGCCACGATGCCGTGCACGACGTCGTCGGGGTGAACAACACGGGGCTGCCGTTCAACTCGGTCATGGCGATCGAGCTCAACGGCGGCAGCCCGATGAACTCGATGGTCAATGCCGGCGCCATCGCGACCACGGCGCTGGTGCCCGCCGCGAACGCCGACGAGCGCTGGGCCCGCATCCGCGACGGCCTGAGCCGATTCGCCGGCAGGCCGCTCATGCTCGACGGCGAGGTCTACCGTTCCGAATCGTTCACCAACCATCGCAACCAGGCGCTCGGCCGCCTGCTGCAGAGCTACGACCGGCTCGCGATCGGCCCGGACGAGGCCGTGGACCTCTACACGCGGCAGTGCTCGCTCGCGGTCACGGCGAGGGACCTCGCCGTGATGGGGGCGACCCTCGCGTGCGGCGGGCTGAACCCGTTCACGGGCGAGCGCGTGGTCTCCGCCGAGACCAGCAGGGACACCCTGGCGCTGCTCGCCGCCTGCGGGATGTACGAGCGCTCGGGGGAATGGCTCTTCGAGATCGGGCTCCCCGCGAAATCCGGGGTCTCCGGCGGCATCGTCGCCGTCGCACCGGGCAAGGGGGCGGTCGGGACCTTCTCGCCGCCGCTCGACCCCGCGGGCAACAGCGTCCGCGGCCAGCGGGCCTGCGCCTACCTCTCTCGCGCGCTCGGCCTGAACCTGTTCGCATCGTCACCGGACCCGGCGCGGCCCGACGCACACGAAGGAGTCTCACGATGAGCGCAGCGTCGGAAACCGCACCCGTCGAGGAACGGCGCTCCTGGGCGCCCATGGTCGGGCTCTTCCTCGCCCAGGTGCTCATGTCGTTCAACGTCGCGGCGCTCCCGATCTCGCTCGGCGGGATGGTCGAGGACTTCGGCGTCCCGCCCACGGCGGCGAGCACGACCATCGTCGTCTACGGGCTCGCGGTCGCCGCGCTCGTGATGACGGGGGCGAAGCTCGGCCAGCGCATCGGCTGGGTGCTGATCTTCCGCATCGTCGTCGCCGTCTTCGCGGGCTCCTCGCTGATGATGATCTTCTCCCGCACCATCGGATGGGCGATCGGCGGACAGGTGCTCGCGGGGGCTTCAGCCGCGATCATCGTGCCGGCCCTCGTCGCGCTCATCGCCGAGAACTACCGGGGCGCGCAGCAGGCGACGGCGGTCGGCTCGCTCGGGTCCGCGCGCGCGTTCTCGGGCATCAGCGCCTTCCTCATCGGCGGCACGCTCGGCACCCTGGTCGGCTGGCGCCCCGTCTTCTTCATCACGCTCGGACTGGCCGCGGTCGTCTTCATGCTCAGCTTCCGGCTCCGCGGAGATCGCGGCGACCCGAACATCCGCATCGACCTCGTCGCCTCCGTCCTCATCGGCGCCGCCATCGTGCTGCTCACGCTCGGCTTCAACAACCTCAACGCCTGGGGCATCCTCCTGGCCGAGCCCGGCGCCCCGTTCTCGGTGCTCGGGCTCTCCCCCGCCCCGGTCTTCGTGGTGTTCGGGGTGATGCTCGGCCAAGGGTTCTTCCTGTGGACCCGACGGCGCATGCGGCTCGGCAAGGTCCCCCTCGTCGACCTCGGGGTGCTCTCGGAGCCGACCGAGCGCGCGGCGATCTACGCGATGTTCATCATCGTCTCGATGGAGGCGGCCGTGAACTTCACGGTGCCGACCTACATCCAGGTCGTGCAGGGGCGCACGCCCTTCGACACGTCGCTCGCGATGATGCCGTTCAACCTCACCGTGTTCGTCACGGCGACGCTCATCGTCAGGTTCTACCGGCGCTACAGCCCGCGCTCGATCGCGCTCTTCTCGTTCGGCCTGACGACCATCGCGCTCGTGTGGCTCGCCTTCGTGGTCACGAACAACTGGGAGACGCTGCCGACCATCCTCGGCCTCATCGTGTTCGGGATCGGACAGGGTGCGCTCGTCACGCTCGTCTTCAACGTGCTCGTCACCGCCGCTCCGAAGGAGCTGGCGGGCGACGTCGGTTCGATCCGCGGCACCACCCAGAATCTCGCGAGCGCCGTGGGAACCGCGGTCATGGGCGCGCTGCTCGTCACGATCCTGAGTCTCGGATTCACGCAGGCCGTCGCCGACCACGAGGATCTGCCCCCGGCGCTGGCGGAGGAGGTCCAGCTCGACGAGGTCAACTTCATCAGCAACGACGATCTGCGCGCCAAGTTCGAGGAGACGAGCGCGACACCCGAGCAGGTCGACGCAGCGGTCGCCGTCAACGAGGAGCAGCGCCTCCGCACGCTGAAGATCGGCTTCCTCGTGCTCGCCGGCCTCAGCGCCGTGGCGGCACTCCCCGCTTCACGGCTCCCCCGCTACCGCCCGGAGGAGATCCCCGCTCCCGACCACATGGAAGGACCGGCATCATGAGTTCCACCTTCGCATTCCGCCCGCGTCCCACCCGCAGGATCGCCTGCGCCGCGACAGCCGCAGCGGCGGCGGCTGCGGCGGCAGCTGCGGTGCTGCTCTCCGGGTGCGCGGCCCCAACCGCGCAGCCGGACGGGTCGGGATCCGGCGATCCGCAGCGGGTCGCCGAGATCGAGGGCACCTGGGGAGACGATTCCGCGCCGGGATCGCCCTATCTCGACCTCGATGACGACGGCACGCTCACCGGCACCGACGGGTGCAACCGGTTGACGGGCGAGTGGACGGGATCGGGAGACGTCATCGAGTTCGGACCGATCGCCTCGACGCGGATGGCCTGCGTCGACGTCGACGACTGGCTGTCCGGTGCGCGCACCGCGACCGTGTCGGGCACGACGATGACGGTGCTCGGTGCGGACGGAGCGGAGATCGGCGTGCTCGAGCGCGCGGCCGACGACGACGTCGACCCGGAGGTCGATGACGAGACGCTCGGGTCGTGGGGCTCCTCCGACGCGACGCAGCCGCACCTCGTGATCTCGGCCGACGGCCGGGTCACCGGCAACGACGGGTGCAACGCGCTCACGGGCGGTTGGACGCCGGGCGACGACGGGATCCGATTCGACGGGGTCGCGAGCACCGCGAAGGCGTGTCCGGGGATCGACACGACGCTCGGCCGCCTCGCATCGGCGGAGGTCGATGACGGCGTACTGATCGTCAGGGACGACTCCGGGGTCGAGCTCGTGCGGCTCGACCGAGCGGGCTGAGGCTCGCCGCACACGAGAGCCGACGCCCTGGCCCCGCCGGAAGCGGCCGGAACGCGTGTCCCCCGCTCCGGCTCCGGCGAACGGGCTCCCCGTGTGGAGACCAGCGAATCCGGCCCGGTACCGCACAGCCGAGATGCCGCTGACCGATGGCATCCCTGCAGGAGGTATGGGATCGGCCGGACATATGCCGTATCGACGCGGCACGAGCATACGGTCGGCCGATCGCAGAGATCCCGCAGAGATCCCGAGGGGAGCGCGGGCCGAGGGGAGCGGTGCTGCCGACGCAGGGATACGCCTGAGGCGCACAGCCTGCAGGCGCGACGAGCAGCCGAATCCGGCGCCAGAAGGCGCGATACGACGCAGGGGAGGCCGCCCCGGCGGGCGGCCTCCCCTGCGCACAACTCCGCGTGATGCGAATCCCGGTGGAGCCGCGGGGAATTGAACCCCGGTCCACTTCGACGATTCCGTGCCTTCTACGAGCGTAGTTCGTGAAAACGTTCTGCTCGGCCCCGTTCTTTGCCACGAACAGCTAGGACGACGGGCCCAGCCTCAGTGAAAGTCCCGGTTCGCCCTGAGACGCGACGAACCAGCAAGCCCCCTAGATGACGCCAGGAAACCGGGGCGGAGGCCCACCCGACCTGACGGACTCGGTCTTACTGCTTAGGCAGCGAGAGCGAAGTCGGTGCGCTTAGCGTTGGCACCTATGATTTGCGAAGGGCGTTTACGAGATAACTCCGCGTCCTCGGCCCGCTTCTCACAGTCTCAAATCGACGTGTCGAAACCGATCGGCCCCGTGAATCGCACCGGTGAGGGTGCGGATCGGGGCATTCGCATCACGCGCTGTTGAGTTGTCATCCGACCGAGGCCGGAACACTCATTCTAGCACCGATCGGCGGAAGCGCGCCCGACTCCTTCGACCGGCTCCGGCGCGTCGATCCGCGCCCGCAGCCGGTCGCCGTCGATGCCGAGACTCCAGGCGCACACGTCCGAGACGAACCGACGGAACACGGGGTGCTCGAACTCGCCGATGTTGTTGACGTAGGCGCCGAAGCCGTCGACGGCCACGAAGATCCGGATGCACGCTCCCAGCGCATCGTGCGCGACGAACTCGCCCGCGGCGACGCCGTCCTCGATGAGCGCGACGAGCAGTTCGCGGTCGAGCGCCTCCTGGGCGTCGATCGCGACGGCGAGGGCGGGCAGGAAGCGCGCGAGATGGCGGGCGTTGAGCCAGAGCGCCGAGAGCTCGACGGCATCGCTCCCCTCGACGCGGCGGATGAACGCCGCCAGGCGATCCATCGGCGCGCCCGAACCGGCGAACAGCCGCTCCCGCTCCCAGCCGATCGCGAGCTCGAAGGCCGCGATCACGAGATCCTCGGCGACCGGGAAGTAGTGGCTGATCAGCCCGGGGCGCACCCCCAGCCGCTCGGCGACGGTGCGCAGGGTGATCCGCTCGAGCCCGTCGGCGAGCGCGATGGTCGCCGCCTCGGTGAGGATCTCGGCGCGGCGCTCCTCGGGCTGCTTGCGCACCCGCACCGCTTCTCCGCTTGACACCATGTGGATCATCCTATTGGATTAGTGACCAATAGAGTCCATTGGTCCCACGACCAATAGCGGATTTGCACACCAGCACCGGAGCTTCGGATGTGCCGCGGCGATGACGCTCGGACTCGTGGAGAGAAACCCGAGGATCCCCGTGACCCACCCCGTCGCAGCCGACGATTCGCGCGAGTTCGTCGACGCCGCCAGCCAACCCGAGACCCGTGGCATCGAGATCGTCGGAGACGACGAGCGCCACGGACGCCCCCGCGACCTCTTCCCCGTCTGGGCCGCCACCATGGTGAGCGTGCTCAACTTCACGATCGGCGCCTCGTTCACCGCGGTGCTGGGGCTCGAGCTCTGGCAGGCGGCCCTCGTGATCCTCGCGTCGAGCCTGCTCTGGGTCTTCCCCGGCATCATCGCCACCAGCGGCCCGTCCGCCGGGACCTCCGGATCGGTGATCCAGCGCGCGATCTACGGCTTCCGCGGCAACAAGATCGTGATCGCGGTCTACGGCTGGTTCATCTCGGGGGTCTTCCTCGCACTCAACTGGGTCGCCTCGTCCTTCATGGGCGCCGAGCTGCTCACCCGCATGGGGGCCGAGAACAAGACCGTCGGCCTCGTGGTCGTCACGATCGTCGTGTCCATCGTGACGGTGCTCGTCGCCGTCTACGGGCACGCGCTCATCCTCAAGGCCTACACGGCGCTGACCGCGGTGCTGCTGCTCATCTTCCTCGTCGTCACCGGGTTCATCCTCCCGACGGTCGACTGGAACTTCACCCAGCCCGAGCCCCTGCACGGCGCGGCGCTCTGGTCAAGCCTCTCGATCGCGTTCGCGATCCTCGCCTCGAGCCCGCTCTCCTTCTCCAACAGCGCGGACATGGCCCGGTATCTCCCCCGCGACACGAAGGCCTCGCGCATCGCCGCGGCCACGGGTCTCGGCGGCCTGATCCCCTGCGTCTTCTTCACCTTCGTCGGCGCTCTGCTCGGCAGCGTCGTCTCGCCCGACGCCCTCGCGCTCGGGATCGAGTACGCACTGCTCGACATGCTCCCCGTGTGGCTCGGCCCGATCTTCGTGATCGGCGTGATCGTAAACACCGTCGCGCTCAACGGCATGACCACCTACACCGCCAGCATGGCGTTCCAGTCGATCGGCGTGCCGATCCGGCGCATCCCCTCCGCGATCCTCATCGGCGTGCTCGGCACCGCCTTCACGCTGTACCTCGTGATGTCGACGAGCCTGATCGACGCCATCAACCTCATGCTGCAGTTCCTGCTCGTCATCTCGGTGCCGACGATGGCGGTCTACGTGACCGACATCCTGCTGCGCCGCAACCGCTACGACGGCCTCGAACTGTTCGACGAGCGTCCCGGCGCCAGGTTCTGGTACCACGGCGGCTTCAGCATCGCCGGCATCGGCTCGGTGGTCCTGGGCGGCATCGCGACGGCACTGTTCCTCTCCACCGATGTGTGGACGGGCCCGCTCGCCGTCGCGATCGGCTACATCGACCTGTCCGCACCGATCGGCATCATCGTCTCGGTCGCCGCGTACATCCTCCTCGCGGGCCGCCGCGTCCGCGCGCAGGTCGGCGCATGACCGCAGGCACGGGGCCGCACCCCGCGCGCTTCGCCGGGGCCCCCGCGGGAGAGCCCTCCCTCGCGACGTGGCAGGACCCGCCCTACAACCGCTGGGCCTTCGCGAACATGGGCGAGCTCACGCACACCGCGACCGTGTCGCGCCGGTCCCCGGAAGCACGGACCGCGGCCGCGGTGCGTCTCGACGCGCTGCTCCCCGCGGTGCCCGACCTCCTACGGCGCCTCGAGGAGACCTGCACCGACGCGTTCCTCGTGCTCCGGGGCACCGATGTGCTCGCGGAGTACTACGGACCGGGTTTCGGCCCCGATGATCTGCACCTGCTCATGAGCGTCTCGAAGTCCCTCTGCAGCACGGTCGTCGGCGCGCTCGTGGGCCGCGGGCTCATCGATCCCCGCCGGCCGGTCACCGCGTACGTGCCCGAGCTCGCGGGCAGCGTCTACGACGGCCCGTCCGTGCAGCAGCTGCTCGACATGGAGATCTCGATCGACTACGACGAGAACTACATCGACCCGGCGTCGGAGGTGCAGGCGCACGACCGCTCGGCGGGGTGGCGCCCCCGGCTCGCCGGCGACGCCCCGGACACCTACGCGTTCCTCGCCGGCCTCCGCGGGAGCGGACGCACCGGGGAGTTCCAGTACTGCTCCGCGAACACCGACGTGCTCGGCTGGATCGTCGAGCGGGTCACCGGTCTGCGCTACGCCGAGGCGCTCTCCGCGCACCTCTGGTCGAAGCTCGACGCCGACCGGGACGCCACGATCACCGTCGACTCGACGGGGTTCGGCTTCGCGAACGGCGGGGTCTCCGCGACCGCTCGGGATCTCGCACGGGTCGGGCGGATGATCCTCGACGGCGGTTCGGCCCCCGGAGGCCGCGTGGTGCCCGAGGAGTGGACCCGCGCCGTACTCGCCGGAGGCTCGCAGGAGGCGATGACCTACGCGGGCTTCACCGACGAGTTCCCGAGCGGCAGCTACACCCGGCAGTGGTGGTGCACCGGCAACGAGCGCGGCAACGTCTCCGCGATCGGGATCCACGGGCAGAACCTGTGGCTCGATCCGATGACCGATTCGGTCATCGTCAAGCTCTCCGTCTGGCCCGATCCCGACACGCCGGAGTGGAATGCGAAGCAGACCTCCATCCTGCTCGACGTGAGCCGGGCACTCGACGCCGCGTAGCCGCGACGGGGCTACTCCCCCATGCGGTTCTTCGTGCGCATGGCGCGCTCCGCCTCGCGCTTGTCCTGGCGCTCCCGCAGCGTCTGGCGCTTGTCGTACTCCTTCTTGCCCTTGGCGAGCGCGATCTCGACCTTCGCGCGGCCGTCGAGGAAGTACAGGCGGAGCGGCACGATCGTCATGCCGCCCTCTCGGGTCTTCTGGTAGAGCTTGTCGATCTGCTGGCGGTGCAGCAGCAGCTTGCGCTTGCGCCGCGGCTTGTGATTCGTCCACGACCCGTTCAAGTACTCGGGGATGTAGGCCGCGTCGAGCCACGCCTCGCCGTGCTCGATGAACACGTACCCGTCGACGAGCGAGGCCCGGCCCATGCGCAGCGACTTGACCTCGCTGCCTGTGAGCACCATTCCGGCCTCGTAGGTGTCGATGATGAGGTACTCGTGCCTGGCCTTCTTATTCGAGGCGATCAGCTGCTCGCCGGTCTCCCTGGGCATGGCGGTCTCCTTCCATCATCGAGCACGAAGCATCCAGCCTACCGCGGATCGGCCGCGGCCGCCGCCGTGGCCGGCTAGACCCGGAGGTAGCGGGTGATCGCGATCTTCGCGGCGATCGACGAGAGGATCACCCCGACCGCGATGAGGATCGGCGGCACCACGAGCGATTGCTCCACCGTGATGTAGCTCGTGAACGGCACTTCGGCGACGAGGAAGCCCTGCACGAAGAACTTCACGATCGCCACGGAGGCCGCTCCCGCGAGCACCGCGCCGATGAGCGCCGCCAGTATCCCCTCGAGGATGAACGGCGTCTGGATGAACCGGTTCGACGCGCCGACCAGGCGCATGATCCCGATCTCCCGCCGGCGCGAGTACGCCGAGAGGCGGATCGTCGTCGAGATGAGCAGCATCGCCGCGACGAGCATGAGGCCCGCGATCGCGATCGCGGTGTAGCTCGCCACTCCCAGGAAGAGGAAGATGCGGTCGAGCAGGCTCCGCTGGTCCGAGACGCTCTGCACTCCGGGGATGCCCGAGAAGGTCTCCTGGATGATGTCGGACTTCGACGGATCCTTGAGCTTGATCCAGAAGGTCTGGTTCAGCTGCTCGGGCTTCGTGATCTCGACGATCGGATTGCCCGCGAACTGCTTCGTGAACTCGTCGTAGGCCTCGTCGTGCGAGACGAAGAAGAAGTCGTCGACGTACGGCCGCAGCGCGTCGTTCTCGAGCGCGCCCTTCACCGCGGCGACCTCGTCCTCGCCCGCGTCCTCACCCGAGCAGGTCGCGCTCTGGTCGTAGTCCGTGCACAGGTAGACCGCGACCTGCGCACGGTCGTACCAGAAGGTCTTCATCTGCTGGATCTGCAGCTGCATGAGGATCGCGGCGCCCACGAACGTGAGCGACACGAAGGTCACGAGGATCACCGAGATGACCACCGACAGGTTGCGGCGCAGGCCGCTCCAGACCTCTCCGAGTACCAGTCCCGCCCTCATCGCACCGGCCCCACATCCGTCTGATCGTCGTTCTTGCGCTGGAGGCCGAGATGCCGGGCGAGATCGCCCGTCTCCGACACCTCCAGCGGGTCGGGCCGGGTCGCGCCCGGCGCCGGGCGCCCCGGGTCGAGGAACGCGGGGATGCGCTTCGCCTGCGGGCCGCCGCCCACGTGCACCGTGTCCTCGAGGTCGCGGTCGTCGTCGAGGTCGGGGTCTTCGTCACCGAAGGGCTTCGGCTCCTCGTAGACCGAGGCCTCGCGCAGGAGCTCCTCGACGTCGGCATCGTCCGAGCCGGTCTGGCGGCCGTCCGCCGTCCCCTCCGGCGAGCGCTCGCCCGGCGCAGGGTCGACGGTCGGGTCGGACCCTGCCGTACCGGTTCCGCCCGCCCACTCGGGCTCGCCGACGGGGCCCATCTCGAGCGCGCTTCCGCGCGAGTAGCCCGGCGCGTTCTCGGGCACGACGGCCTCACCCTCGGGCGACAGCGCGGCGCGCACCACGGCCTCGGTCGTGCGGAGCACGCGCTGGCCCTCCTCGGAGAGGTCGGAGACCGGGATCGATGCCGTCTCGCCGTAGCCGCCGCCGACCTCGTCGCGCACGACGACGCCCTGCGAGAGCTCGACCACGCGCTGCTGCATGATGTCGACGAAGGCGGCCTCGTGCGTGGCCATGACCACGGTCGTGCCCGATGCGTTGATCGCGCGGAGCAGCTGCATGATGCCGAGGCTCGTCGCCGGATCGAGGTTGCCCGTCGGCTCGTCGGCCAGCAGGATCGCCGGCTTGTTGACGATGGCGCGCGCGATCGCGACGCGCTGCTGCTCGCCGCCGGAGAGCTCGTGCGGGAAGCGCTTCGCCTTCCCCGCGAGCCCGACCATCTCGAGCGTGTCGGGCACCGCCTCCTGGATGAAGCCGCGCGACTTGCCGATCACCTGCAGCGAGAACGCGACGTTGTCGTACACCGTCTTGTTCGTGAGCAGGCGGAAGTCCTGGAACACCGTGCCGAGGTTGCGCCTGAAGTAGGGCACCTTGCGCGACGAGATCTTGCTGAGATCCTGCCCGAGGACGTGGATCTTGCCCGCGCTCGGCTGATCCTCGCGGAGGATCAGCCGCAGGCAGCTCGATTTACCCGAACCGGAGGCGCCGACGATGAAGACGAACTCGCCGCGGTCGACCTGCAGGTCGACGTCGTCGAGCGCCGGCCTCGCCGTACCCCGGTATTTCTTGGTGACGTTCTCGAAGAGGATCATGACGCAACGACCCTACGCCGGATCGGCGCCCTCCGCGCGCAGGCGCGCAGGCGTGGCACCCATTCTGCGCGAAGTCGCAGGCTGGACCGGAGCCGCTCAGTCGTTCTTCGAGAGCGAGCGCCAGCGGATCCCCGCGGCGATGAACCCGTCGAGGTCGCCGTCGAAGACCGCGTCGGGCTGCGAGGACTCGTGGCCTGTGCGCAGATCCTTCACCAGCTGCTGCCCGTAGAGGAAGTACGAGCGGATCTGGTCGCCCCAGCTCGCCGTCACCGAGCCAGCGAGCTCCTTCTTCTTCGCGGCCTCCTGCTCCTTCTGCAGGAGCATCAGGCGGGTCTGCAGCAGGCGCATCGCAGCGGCGCGGTTCTGGATCTGCGACTTCTCGTTCTGCATCGAGATCACGATGCCGGTGGGCAGGTGGGTGATGCGCACGGCGGAATCCGTCGTGTTCACGGACTGGCCGCCCGGCCCCGAGGATCGGTAGACGTCGACGCGGATGTCGTTCTCGGGGATCTCGACCTCGGTCGCCTCCTCAAGCAGCGGGATCACCTCGACGCCGGCGAAGCTGGTCTGCCGCTTGTCCGCCGAGCCGAAGGGGCTGATGCGGGCCAGGCGGTGGGTTCCCGCCTCGACCGAGAGCTTGCCGAAGGCGTACGGCGCCTCGACCTCGAACGTGGCCGACTTGATGCCGGCGCCCTCGGCGTACGAGGTGTCGAGCACCTTCGTGGGGATGTCGTGCTGCTCCGCCCAGCGCAGGTACATGCGCAGCAGGATCTCGGCGAAGTCGGTCGCGTCGTCGCCGCCGGCTCCCGATCGGATCGTCACGACGGCCGAGCGCTCGTCGTACTCGCCCGAGAGCATCGTCTGCACCTCGAGGTCCTGCATCGCGGACTCGATCGCCTCGAGCTCGGCGGCGGCCTCGCGCTCCGAGTCTTCGTCGTCCATCTCGGCCGCGAGCTCCACCAGCACCTCGAGGTCGTCGATCCGGCTCTCGACTCCCCGCAGCTTCTTCACGCGCGCTTGGCGGTGCGACAGGCCGCTCGTCACCTTCTGCGCCGCGGCGGGGTCGTCCCACAGCCCGGGCGCGGAGGCCTGCTGCTCGAGCTCCGCGATCTCGCGGTCGAGCTTCGGCAGGTCGGTCACCGCCGCGATGTCGGCGTAGGTGGAGCGGATCGCGCTGATGCGTGCACTGAAATCGATGTCGAGCATGATCCTCCCAGCCTACCGCGCCGCCGCGTCATCCCGCTCGATCGCCACCGGTCGCCACCGCGTACAGGACGATCAGCATCGGCACGAGGAGCGCCCCGGCGATCGGGATGGACAGCACGGCGAGCACCTCGGGCGCGCGCGGGCGCACCCCGAGAACGAGGTTCCGGATCCCGAGCGACATGGCGACGAGCAGGAATGCCGCGGCCGCCGCGTGCAGCACGATCGCCGCGATGGTCAGCGCGAAGGCGATCCCCGAGCCCTGCTCAACGGCGGTCAGCCCGAGCCACGGCGCGAAGGCGAGGACGTGCAACCCGAGGCCGATCGTCAGGTACGCCACCGAGCCCGGCCGGAAGCCGGATCGATCACCGACCCGCGCGACCGGCCCTTCGCGCTCCTCGCGCATCTCATCGTGCATTCCGACCCCTCGCGCCTCGCCTGCGCTCCGCGTCGCGCCTCACCCCGAGGATGCCATCGGGGCGGCGCACCCCGCAACACCGGCCCGTACCGCGGACGCCGGGTCAGACCACGGTGTCGCGCTCCGCGGCGCCCCCGATCTCGGCGCCGACCGGATGCGGCACCGACGCGCCTCGGCCCCCGTCCCACGCGGCGCGGAGGCGGGCGACGGCCTCCACGAGATCCGTCTCCGGTGCCGAGAACGAGAGCCGCAGGAAGCGCTCGAACGTGCCCGGGCTCCCGAACCTCGGGCCGGGCACGATCCGGAGCCCGTGCGCTGCGCAGCGCCGGCTGAGCCGCGTGCTCTCGCGCGCACCGAGGTCGGCCCAGAGGCAGACCCCGCCCGTCGCGGGCGAGAGCGTCCACCCGGGCAGCTGCGCGGCGACGGCCTCCGTGAGCGCCCGGTGCCGCGAGGTGAGCTGTGCGGCGCGCTGCGCGAGGATCTCGTCGTACCGCTCGAGCGCGAGCGTCGCGACGACCTGCTCCCAGGTCCCCGTCCCGAGATCCCCCACCCGGCGGGAGGCCTCGAGCCGCGCGATGAGGTCGGGCGCCGCCCGGATCCACCCCACGCGGAGTCCGCCCCAGACCGTCTTGCCGAGGGAGCCGATCGTGATGATCGCGTCCTGCTGCGTCTCGTGCTCGGCGAACGCCGCGAAGGGCACGACCGTGCGGGGTTCGCCGAGCACGAGCTCGGCGGTCGTCTCGTCGGCGATGACATGGGCGCCCTGGGCGGCGAGCGTCGCGATCAGGTCGGATTTGAGGCGCGCGGACATGCTCATGCCGGTGGGGTTGTGATGGTCGGGGATCAGGTAGGCGAGCCTCGGCGATGTGCGCGCCGCGACATCCAGCATCGCCGCCGGGTCGTACCCGCCCCCTGCCCCGCCGGAGCCGACCGGGAGCTCCGCCACGAGCGCGCCCGTCGCCGCCAGCGCCTCGCGGGCGTGCGGGTAGCTCGGCGACTCGATCAGGCTCCGGTCGCCGCGCCTGAGCAGCGTCCGCGCGACCAGGAAGATCGCGTGCTGCGCGCCCGACGTCACCATGATCTGCTCGGGAGCGGTCGGCAGCCCGCGCGCCGAATAGCGGGCGGCGATCGCGGCCCGCAGCGCGGGCAGCCCGATCGTGTCGTAGCCCGCGAGCCGGAACACCTCGGGATGCGCACCCATCGCCTGCGCGTTCAGCTCGGCGAGCCCCTCCCACGGTTCGGGGCATGCCGCGGAGAGGTCGATCTCCGAAGCATCGGGTGCCGACCAGAGCGCTCCGGCCGGGCGCGCGGCCCCGCGCACGACCGTGCCGGACCCCCGCCGCGAGAGCGCGACGCCCGTCTCGCGCAGGCGCTGGTAGCTCGCGCTGATCGTCGTCCGGCTCACCCCGAGCGCCTCCGACAGCGGCCGCTCCGCCGGGAGCACTGCGCCGGGCACGATCCTTCCGTCGCGCACCAGGATCGCGATGCTCTCGCTGAGCTCGAGGTAGCCGATCCCGTCGCCCCGCCACTCCCCCAGCAGTTCGGTGAGCCGCCGCGGGCCGACCCTGGTCGCGCCGCCGATGCCGGGGGCCGCTGATGCGTTGCGCGTCTCCATGAGGCCACCGTATGCGAATTGGCATCTTGCACACAAGTCCAATATGAAGTGGACTGGTCAACATGACGTTCCGCCTGCTGCGCCTGATTCCCGGACTCCTGCTCTACGGAGTCGCCGACGCCTTCATGATCCGCGCGGCGATCGGCGTGGACCCGTGGACGGTCTTCGCCCAGGGCGTGTCGCTGCGCACCGGCCTCGGGATCGGGCTGCTGACGAACCTCATCGGACTGCTCGTCCTGCTGCTCTGGATCCCGCTGCGGCAGAAGCCGGGTGCCGGCACGGTGCTGAACATCCTGCTCGTCGGGCCGGGGATCGAGCTGGGCCTGTGGCTGCTGCCCGCCCCCGAGTCCCTGTGGCTGCGGATTCTGTTCTTCACGATCGGGATCCTGCTCCTCGCCGTCGCGAGCGGGATCTACATCGGCGCCCACCTCGGCCCGGGGCCGCGCGACGGGCTCATGACCGGGATCCACCGCCGCTTCGGCACGCCGATCTGGGTGGGGCGCACGGCAGTCGAGGTGAGCGTGCTCGCCGTCGGATGGCTGCTCGGCGGCAACGTCGGGCTCGGCACGCTGGCCTTCGCGCTGCTCATCGGCCCGCTCTGCAACGTGACGCTGCCCCTCTTCGACCGCGCTCTCCGCGCCGAGCGTCGCACCGGCCGGGCCGCAGACGACCCGGAGGCGCTGACGACCCCGGAACGCGGCGGGCCCGCCGAGGTCGCAGCGACGACTCGACGGGCCCGGTGAGCGCGGGGCGGCTCAGCCCTCGAGCTCCTCGGCGGGCACCTTGTTGAAGCCCGTGACCGGCTGGTTCTCGTCGAACGAGGCCACCTTCTTGCGGAAGCCCTGTGTGAGGAAGAGCAGGTAGACGACGCCGAGGCCCGTCCAGATCAGGCCGCCGAGCAGCGCGTGACCGTCGAGGTTCACCCAGAGCAGGCCGGTGAGCAGGGTGCCGAGCACCGGCATGACGATGTAGTTGAAGATGTCCTTCGGGGTGCGCCTGCGGCCCTTGCGGATCGCGAACCAGGCGATGACCGAGAGGTTCACGAAGGTGAAGGCGATGAGCGCGCCGTAGTTGATGTAGGCGGCGATCATCTCGAGCGTGAACGCGATCGCGAGCAGCGAGATCGCCCCCGTCAGCACGATGTTGAACGTCGGGGTGTGCGTCTGCGGGTTGATGTAGCCGAAGACCTTCTTCGGCAGCACGTTGTTGCGGCCCATGACCAGCAGCATGCGCGACACCGAGGCGTGCGAGGCGAGGCCGGATGCGAGGGTCGCGGCGAACCCGGCGGCGGTGAGCACCGCTGCGAGCACCTTGCCGCCGACGAGCTCGCCGATGATCGGCAGCGTCGAGTCCTCGACGAACTGCATGTCGCCGCCCGGCGCGAACTCCTGCCACTCGGGGAAGCGCTGCTGGGTGAAGTAGCCCGCGATGAGGAAGATCGCGCCGCCGAGCACGACCGTCAGCAGGATCGCCTTCGGCATGATCTTCGGGGTCTTCGCCTCTTCCGCGTACATGGTCACCGCGTCGAAGCCGATGAAGGAGAAGCAGACGATCGTGGCGCCCGCGAGCACCGCGCCGAACTCGACGCCGTTGTGGAAGAACGGCTGCACCGTGACGACGCCGCCCACGCCCGCCCCGCCCGAGAGCTGCACGATCACCATGATGACGAAGATCGCCATCACGATGATCGAGAACACGAGCAGGATCATGTTGACGTTCGAGGTGCCGCGCATCGTGAGGTAGATGATGCCGGTGACGAAGACGACGTAGAGCACGACCCAGACCGCCCCGGGCACCGCCGGGAAGAAGGCCTCAAGGTAGCTGCGGATGATGAGGCAGTTCACCATCGGGAGGAGCATGTAGTCGATGAGCGCCGTCCACCCCACGAGGAATCCGACGTTCGGGTGCATCGATTCGCGCGCATAGGTGTACGCGGAGCCCGCGCTCGGGATCGCTCCGGCGATCTTGCCGTAGCTGATGGCCGTGAAGATCATCACGATGAGCGCGACCGCGTAGGCGAGCGGGACGACGTTGTTCGTGTCGCGGGCGACGAGGCCGAACGTGTCGAAGACGACGGTCGGGGTCATGTAGCCGAGGCCCAGGCCGACGATGGCCCAGAGTCCGAGGCTGCGCTTGAGTGTGCCGCTGGGGTGCGGGGTCGAGGCCATGTATTTCTCCTTTGAACGCAAGAACGAGGGGGCCGCTCGTCACCGAGCAGGCCCCCTCTGCCGAGATCATCCTAGTGGGTGATGAGCACTACTGGCGCGCCATCCGCTTCTGCTTGTTGATGTTGATCATCTGCACGATGATCACCAGCGCGAGCGCACCGACGAACACGATCGACGCGAGCACGTTGGCCTGCGCCGGCACGCCCTTGAGCGCCGAGACGTAGATGAACTTCGGGAAGGTCGTCGCGGTGCCCGCGTTGAAGTTCGTGATGATGAAGTCGTCGAACGACAGCGCGAAGCTCAGCAGCGCGGCGCCGATGATGCCCGGCGTGAGCATCGGCAGCGTGATCCGCCAGAACACCTGCGCCGGTGAGGCGTAGAGGTCCCTCCCCGCCTCCTCGATCGCGGGGTTCAGGCTCGCGACGCGCGCCTTCACCGCCACGACCACGTAGGAGATGCAGAACATCGTGTGCGCGAGGATGATGGTGCCGATGCCCTTCTCCACCCCCGCGAGCAGGAACTGCGCGGCGAGGCCGGCGCCGAGCACGACCTCGGGGGTCGCCATCGGCGTGAACAGCAGGAGGCTGACGGTCGAGCTCCCCTTGAACTTGTAGCGCACGAGCGCGATCGCGATCATCGTGCCGAGCACGGTCGCGATGACCGTGGCGACGACGCCGACGAGGATCGAGTTGCCGAACGCCTGGCACACCTGCGGCGCACCGCAGGGATTCTGCCAGTTGTCGAGGGTGAACCCGCGCCAGATGATGTTGTTGCGCCCCGCGTCGTTGAACGAGAACACGATGACCTGCACGATCGGAACGAGCAGATAGATGAGCGCGATGGCGCCGACGACGGGGACGAACGCCTTGCCCAGGCTGAAGTTCTTCACAGCAGATCCTCCGCCCCGCTCTTGCGCACATAGGTCGCGACGATCACCAGGATGATGATCATGAGGATGATCGAGAGCGTCGCCGCCATCGGATAGTTCTGCGTCTGCAGGAAGTTCGACTCGATGACGTTGCCGACCATGGTGGTCGAGGTGCCGCCCAGGAACTCTCGGGAGGCGACGACGTAGTCGCCCGACATCGGGATGAAGCTGAGCAGCGTCCCCGACACGACCCCGGGCATCGACAGCGGCAGGGTCACCCGCCTGAACGTCGTGACCGGCGAGGCGTAGAGGTCGGAACCGGCCTCGAGCAGGCGCAGGTCGAGCGCCTGCAGCGATGAGAACATCGGCAGCACCATGAAGGGGATGAAGTTGTACACGAGGCCGAAGATGACCGAGAAGTGCGTGCCGATCCACTCGTTCGGCAGCATCGACTTCCACGCGAGGGTGCGCAGCAGGAGGCTGATGAAGAACGGTGCGACGACCAGGATGAGGAGGATCCCCTGGAGCATCGGCCGCGTCCGCACCTTCACGCCGATGAGGTAGGCGAGCGGGTAGCTGATGACGAGACCGATGAACGTCGCGACGAAGGCGTAGACGAACGAGCGCACGAGGTGCGGCCAGTACTCCTGCACCGCGGCCCAGTAGTTCGAGAACTCGAGCGCGGCGACGTACTGCCCGATACCGCCGCCGGCGTCGGGCGCCTGGAGCGACGTGATCGCCAGCTGGATGAACGGGGCCACGAAGAAGAGCAGCATGTAGGCGATGCCTGGGGCGAGCAGCAGCAGCGCCACCCAGCCCTTCTTCTTCGGCGCCTGCTCGACCGCACGGGCGGTCGAGGAGAACGCGGTGAATGCCATGGTCCCCTCCCCTACTCGGCGAGCGCGGCGCGGGTCGCGATCGCCCGCGTCGAGAAGTCGGCCGTGAGCGCCCCGGTGTCGAGGCGGTCGTCGGCGAGCCCGAACGTGTGATCGACGTGCCAGCTCAGCCAGACCTCGTCTCCGAGCGCGGCCGAGGGACCCGCCTGGAGGTTCTGGGCGAACACCTGCAGCGGACCGCTGCCCGGCACGTCGACGGTGTACTGGGTGCTGACGCCGATGAACGAGACGTCCGTGACGCGGCCGGGACCGACCACGTTCGTCGACGCGTCGGCCGCGGGCTCGGACTGCGACAGCGACAGCTTCTCGGGCCGCACGCCGACCGTGATGCTTCCGGAGTCGCGCTCGCTGCGGCTGCGCGGCACGGTGATGCGCGTGCCGCCCAGGTCGGTGTGGATCGCTCGGTCGGTGCCGCCGGCGACCTGTACCTGGAACAGATTGGACTGGCCGAGGAAGTTCGCCACGAAGACCGTCCTCGGCAGCTCGTAGAGCTCCTCGGGCGCGCCCATCTGCTCGATCCGGCCCTTGTTCATCACGGCGACGGTGTCGGCCATCGTCATGGCCTCCTCCTGATCGTGCGTGACGTGGAGGAACGTGAGTCCGACCTCCTGCTGGATCTGCTTGAGCTCCTGCTGCATCTGCCGGCGCAGCTTCAGGTCGAGCGCGCCGAGCGGCTCGTCGAGCAGCAGCAGTGCGGGGCGGTTGACGACGGCGCGGGCGAGCGCGACGCGCTGCTGCTGGCCGCCGGAGAGCTGGGCCGGCTTGCGGTCGGCCACGTGGTCGAGCTCCACGAGGCGCAGCGCCTCGTGGGCCTTGCCGACCGGATCGCCGATCCTGCGGCGGCGCAGGCCGAACGCGACGTTCTCGAGCACGGTCATGTGCGGGAACAGCGCGTAGGACTGGAACACCGTGTTCACGGGCCGCCGGTGCGGCTTGAGCGCGCTGACGTCGCGGCCGCCGATGAGGATCTTGCCCTCGGACGGGTCCTCCAGGCCCGCGACGAGGCGCAGGGTCGTGGTCTTGCCGCAGCCCGACGGGCCGAGGAGCGCGAAGAAGGATCCGGCCGGGATCGTGAGATCGAGCTCCTCGATCGCGGTGAACCCGGGAAAGCGCTTCTTGATCCCGACGAGCTCGAGGTCGGCGCCGGCCTCGGCGAATGAGTGGTGATCTGCCATGTCTACAGCCCCAGTACGTTCTGGAAATCGGTCGAGTACTTCTTGTCCTCCGCGGGCGTGAGCGTGCGGAAGTTGTGGAGGCGCGTCCAGTCCTCCTCCGTCGGGAAGATGAGCGGGTTGTCGACGTTGTCGGGATTGACCTGCTCCATCGCTTCCTGCGTGCCCTTCACCGGCGGCACGAAGGTGACGTAGTCGGCGACCTGCGCCATGACCTCGGGCTCGTAGTAGTAGTCGATCATCTGCTCGACGCGCTTCTTGGCCTCCTTGGAGGTGCCGTTCGGGATCGTGAACGAGTCGGCGGCGATCATGCCTCCCGACTCCGGAACCTCGAGAGTCCACTGGTTGTCGTTCTCCGCGTTGAGCGCGACGACGTCGCCGGTCCACGCCATCGCGGCGAGCGCATCGCCCGAGATGAGGTCCTGAGTGTAGCTGTTCCCCTTGACGTTGCCGATCTGGCCGCTCTTGAGCCCGTCGTCGAGCCAGGCGAGCGCCTCATCGAACTCCTTGTCGCCCCAGTCGCCTGCGGGATCGTGACCGAGGCCGGCGAGCACCATGCCCATGGTGTCGCGCATCTCGCTGAGCACGACGACCTTGCCCTTGAGCGCGGGCTGCAGGAAATCGTCGAGCGTCTTGATCCCCTTCGGCACCGCCTTCGTGTTCCAGACCCAGCCCGACGCCGGCAGCTGCCACGGGATGGTGAACTTGCGCCCCGGGTCGGCGGCGAGCACGTCCCACTGCGAATCGAGCAGGTTCGCCTGCACATTCGCGAGATTGGCGTAGTCGAACTCCTGGACCTGCTCAGCCGTGACCAGGCGCTCGTTCATCCAGTCGGTCAGCGTGATCACGTCGTAGCCCGTGTGCTGGCCGAGCTTCAGCTGGTCCTTGATCTTGCCGTAGAAGGTGTTGTTGTCGTCGATGTCCTCGAGGTACTCGACGGAGAACCCGGCCTCCTCCATGAACGCGTCGAGCGACGGGTACGAGCCGGAGTCCTCGTCGTAGTCGAGGTAGTAGGTCCAGTTGCCCCAGACGATCTCATCGCCTCCGCCTCCCGAGCACGAGGCGAGACCGAGCGTGCCGACGCCGGCCGCGCCGATCGCGGCGCCGCGGAGCAGCTGTCGTCGATTGAGCTGAGCCCCGCGCATCAGCTGCACGATGTTGCGGACAATCGGGTCTTCTGGCAGTGGACGGACCATGAGAGATCTCCCTTGATTCTCGGGTTGAGCACTCCGGCAGCACGCGCACGCGAGCGGCGCCTTCGCCGGGTTCGTGTCAACGAGAATGACACACGGCGGAGTGCAATGCAAAAGAACCGTCGTGCGATCGGCAGATCTTCACGAAACGGTTACATTCCGGCCGCTTCGCGGTCGATTCGCTCCCCGGATCCCGCAGATTCCAGCGATTTCCATGCTTTCCCCGACGGCTGAGGCGATAATGATCGCGGGCCGCTCACGGCGACTCCGGGGCGGCAGCCCAGCACGGGGCACAGCCGGCTCGGCCGTGCCCGAAATGTCGATATGGGCAGAATCCCAACTCGTTCTCTTCGGATTCCTTTGCTTTTTCTCGCTTTCACTGCGAGAATCAGTGGCGTGGGCAGCAAACTCCATTCACTGGCTCTCGACTCCACGTCGAAGGCGATCATCGAGCAGCTTCAGCGCGATGGCCGTCGATCGTACGCGGAGATCGGGAAGGTCGTCGGCCTCAGCGAGGCCGCCGTGCGCCAGCGCGTGCAGAAGCTCACGGATGCCGGGGTCATGCAGATCGTTGCCGTGACCGACCCGATGCGACTCGGCTTCAGCCGACAAGCGATGCTCGGCATCCGCGTTTCCGGCGACACCAGGGTCGTCGCCGACCGCCTCGCCGAAATGCCGGAGATCAGCTACGTCGTGCTCAGCGCGGGCTCCTTCGACATCCTCGTCGAGGTGGTCTGCGAGGACGATGAGGGCCTCATCGAACTGCTGAACGAGAAGATCCGCGGGATCGACGGCGTGGCATCGACCGAGACCTTCGTGTACCTCCAACTCACCAAACAAAAATACGACTGGGGAACAAGATAACCATGTCCTACGATCCCACCGCCGCGGTAGACACTGCCGCGCTCCAGGCCTCGGCCAAGCGCCACATGTGGCCGCACTTCACCAACCGCAAGGTGCTCAACGACGGCATCCCCGTCATCACCAAGGCCGACGGCCACCACATCTACGACGCCGCGGGCAAGCAGTACATCGACGGCCTCGCCGGCCTCTTCGTCGTCAACGCCGGCCACGGCCGCGAGCGCATCGTGCAGGCCGCGGCCAAGCAGATGCAGCAGCTCGACTTCATGCCGATCTGGTCGTACGGCCACCCGGCCGCCATCGAGCTGTCGGAGCGCCTCTCGTCGTACGCGCCCGGCCAGATGAACAAGGTCTTCTTCACCACCGGTGGTGGCGAGGCCGTGGAGTCGGCGTTCAAGCTGGCGAAGCACTTCTGGAAGATCCAGGGCAAGCCGATGAAGCACAAGGTCATCTCGCGCTCGGTCGCCTACCACGGCACCCCGCAGGGCGCGCTGGCGATCACCGGCATCCCCGACATGAAGAAGTTCTACGAGCCGCTGACCCCGGGCGGCCACCGCGTGCCGAACACGAACTTCTACCGCGCCGACGAGATGGGCGCTCCGTCGAACGACCTCGAGGCATTCGGCCAGTGGGCCGCGAACCGCATCGAGGAGGCGATCCTCTTCGAGGGCCCCGACACCGTCGCTGCCGTGTTCCTCGAGCCGGTGCAGAACTCGGGCGGCTGCTTCCCGCCTCCCCCCGGCTACTTCAAGCGCGTCCGCGAGATCTGCGACCAGTACGACGTGCTGCTCGTCTCGGACGAGGTCATCTGCGCCTACGGCCGCGTCGGCGACTTCTTCGCGTCGAAGGCCCTCGGCTACGAGCCCGACATCATCACGTCCGCCAAGGGCATCACCTCGGGCTACGTCCCGCTCGGCGCGATGATCGTCTCGGACAAGGTGTCGGAGCCGTTCAACTCGGTCGACAACACCTTCTACCACGGCTTCACGTTCGCCGGCCACCCGGCCGCTGCGGCCGCGGCGCTCGAGAACCTCGACATCTTCGAGGAGGAGGACCTCAACGGCCGCGTGCGCGAGAACAGCCCGCTGTTCCGCGCCGAGCTCGAGAAGCTCCTCGACATCGACATCGTCGGCGACGTGCGCGGTGAGGGCTACTTCTTCGGCATCGAGCTCGTCAAGGACAAGGCGACCAAGGAGACCTTCAACGAGGAGGAGTCGGATCGACTGCTCCGCGACTACCTCTCCCCCGCGCTGTGGGAGGCCGGCCTCTACTGCCGCGCCGACGACCGTGGAGACCCCGTCATCCAGCTCGCTCCCCCGCTGACCATCGGCCCGGCCGAGTTCGCGGAGATCGGCGGCATCCTCCGCAGCGTGCTGAAGGACGCTTCCTCGAAGATCTGAGTTCAGCGCATCGGGCCAGACGGCCCGTGAAGCCCGCTCGTTCGCCACGACCGCTCGTATCCGAGCGCGTCGCGGAGAACGGGCGGGCTTCGCCGTTTCCCCGGAGCACCTCTCGCCCCCGCGCACGCGCCCTCTAAGCTACGTGCATGAGCACTGAGCCGCAGCATCCGTCCCAGCAGCCGCAGCAGGGCGCGCCGCCCGCGCCGAGCGCCGCACCTCATGGTGCGATCCCGCAGGGCACGCCGCAGCAGCCGCAGTACGCAGCGCCGCGGCAGCCGGCGCCGCAGTACGCAGCGCCGCAGTATGCAGAACCCCCGCACACGACTCCGCAGTACGCAGCGCCGCAGCAGCCGTTCGCGCAGGGTTCCGGGGCCGCGCGGCCGCTCGACCGGGTCAACATCCTCGGAATCGTCGCACTCGCGCTCGTCGCGGCAGGCGCGCTGCTGAACGTGTTCATCCCGTTCATCTATCGCGCGATGGCGGAGACCGGGGATATCGGATCGGCGATCTCGGCGGTCGGAACGGTGCAGGCCGTGCTGCACGTGATCGCGGCGGGGCTCGCACTCGCCGGCGTCCTCCAGCGCAATGCGCCGCGCGTGCGCTGGGCCGCGATCGGCGCGCTCGTCGCGTGCGCGCTCTGGGTGGTCTCGGCGCTCGGCTCGCTCCTCACGGGCTGGATCTCGGCCTCCATGTACTAACTCCCCTGGTCGCCCAGGTTCGCCCGAAGTCGCCAGGCCGCGCCGGCAAGCCGTATGAGATCGGCAAGCCATATGGCTATCCGGGGGCGGGCCGCCGTACGATTCGCCGATCCCATACGGCTTCGCACCGCACCCGACCGCACGCGACAACACCCGACCGCACGGCGCCACCGCACTAGCCGGCCGAACACGCAGAAACGCCCGCCACCGAGAGGTGACGGGCGCTTCGCACACGTTCGTCCGGCGATCACCGGACCCGCATTCGACTGCCGCGCGGGCAGCGCCGGATTAGCGGCGCAGACCGAGGCGCTCGATGAGCGAGCGGTAGCGGGCGATGTCGACCTGCTGGAGGTAGCCCAGCAGGCGGCGGCGCTGACCGACGAGCAGCAGCAGGCCACGGCGCGAGTGGTGATCGTGCTTGTGGGCCTTGAGGTGCTCGGTCAGATCCTTGATCCGCTGCGTGAGCATGGCAACCTGCACCTCGGGGGAACCGGTGTCGCCGGGCTTGGTCGCGTACTCTTCGATGATCGCCTTCTTGACGTCTGCTTCCAGTGCCATAGGGATCCCCTCTCTTCTTGCTGCGCGGCGCCATCAGCGGGGTGCTGGGGCTCTCTTTATCCGCGGCCGTTCGAACGGCAACCTGTCCATATTAGCACCTCCGCGGCAGGGGATCGACCGCGATGCGCCGTCACACGGGCGAAACACGATCGTGACGGACGGGCAACAGCACGGTGACCGTCGCGAAACGCCGGTCGCGCACACTGGCAGCACGGCGGCGCCGCAGCGGCGCCGCCCCCGGCTGATCGACGAAGCCGGGCCTGGAGAAAGGCGGCAAGACATGGAACTCACCCCGACGGACGTCTGGATGCTCACGAGCACTGCGCTCGTGCTCATCATGACCCCCGGCCTCGCGCTCTTCTACGGCGGCCTCGTCCGCGTGCGATCCGTCGTCAACATGATGCTCTTCAGCGTCAGCGCGATGGGCGTCGTCGGCATCCTCTGGATCCTGTTCGGCTACAGCATGAACTACTTCGCCGACGGCGAGAGCGGCTTCGCCGGCAGCCCGCTGAAGGACTTCGGGCTCATCGGCACCGACCCCGCGAGCTACATCGGCGTCGGGTTCGGCGCGGTCTTCGCGATGATCACGGCGGCGCTCATCTCGGGGGCGATCGCGGACCGCGTCGGCCTCGGCTCCTGGGTGCTGTTCACCGGGGTGTGGTCGACGTTCGTCTACTTCCCCGTCGCGGCCTGGGTCTGGGGCGGCGGCTGGATCCAGAACCTCGGCTCGGTGCTGGGCACGCCCGATGTCATCGACCTCGCCGGAGGCACCGTGATCCACATCAACGCAGGGGCGGCGGCGCTCGCGCTCGCGCTCGTCGCTGGGAAGCGGGTGGGCTTCGCGCCCGGGTCGCACCGGCCGCACAGCGTGCCGCTCGTGACGATCGGGGCTGCGCTGCTCTGGTTCGGGTGGATCGGGTTCAACACCGGCCTCGCCGCGGAGACCGGCGAAGCCGGCCTGATCCTCGTCAACACCCTCGGAGCTCCCGCGGCCGGCATCGTGGGCTGGATCGTCGTCGATGTCCTGCGCGGGAAGAAGCCCGGCGTCATCGGGGCGGCGAGCGGCGCCGTCGCAGGGCTCGTGGCGATCACCCCGTCCGCTGCCGACCTCGCACCGATCTGGGGGCTGCTGCTCGGACTCATCGCCGGCATCGCGTGCGCCTTCGCGATCGACTGGAAGTACCGCCTGGGCTACGACGACTCGCTCGACGTCGTCGGGCTGCACCTCGTCGCAGGCGTCATCGGCTCGCTCTACCTGGGCTTCTTCGCCTTCGACGACGGGCTGCTCACGGGCGGCGACGCGGGGCTGCTGCTGGTGCAGACCGTGTCCGTGGTCGCGGTCGCCGCGTACTCGTTCACGGTCTCGCTGGTCATCGCGATCGGCGTCAAGCTCGTGACCGGGCTCCGCGTCCCGCCCGAGGTCGAGGAGGCCGGGATCGACTCGGCGCACCACGGCGAGGAGGCGTACGCCTACGAGGAGCGCGCGGAGATCGGCGGCGCCTCCCGCTGAGCGCGGGCGCCCCGCCGCTCGCTAGGCTCGGAGCATGACGACCTCGACCGCAGCAGCGCACTCGCCCGAAGCCCTCGCCGGGATCGCGATCCGGCTCGCCGAACGGGCGGGCAGCCGGGTCCTCGACCTGCGCAGGCGGGGCGTCGAGGTGCAGGCCAGCAAGTCGAGCGCGATCGACATCGTCACGGCAGCCGACCGGGAGTCGGAGCGCATGATCGTCGAGGCGCTGCGCGCCGAGCGCCCCGACGACGGCGTCTTCGGGGAGGAGGGCGCCGGCATCGCGGGCACGAGCGGGATCACCTGGGTCATCGATCCCATCGACGGCACGGCCAACTACCTCTACGATCTCCCGGCGTACGCCGTGAGCATCGCCGCGACGGTCGCCGACGATGCCGCGTTCGCGGACGGCAGGCGCGCCGTGGCGTCGGCGGTCCACAACCCGCGCACGGGCGAGACCTTCGACGCGTGGGAAGGCGGCGGGGCGCGCCTCAACGGCCGGACGATCCGGATCTCGGGCCAGGCCGAGCTCGCGGCGTCGCTCGTCGGCACGGGCTTCGGCTACACCGTTGAGCGCAAGCTCGAGCAGATCGAGATGGTGACGCGCGTGCTCCCCCGCATCCGCGACATCCGGCGGTTCGGCTCGGCGGCATACGACCTGTGCCTGCTGGCCGCGGGTCGGCTCGACGCGTACTTCGAGCGCGGGCTCCAGCCCTGGGACTACGCCGGAGGGGCGCTCATCGCGCTCGAGGCCGGCGCCGAGCTGCTCGGTCGCGACGCGTCGACGCCGCCGGGGGAACCGCTGCTCTGCGCCGCGGATCCGGCGCTCGTCCGCGAACTGCGGGACGTCGTGCTCGGCGCGGACGGGGCATCGACGCCCGCGTAAACGCCCCTGTCAGGCGCATTTACTTTTTCGCGGCGCCTGTGTGAGGATGGGGACACGGTCCGCCGCAGGGGCGGCGCGCGTTTCCAAAGGAGGAAGCAAGATGCACGGACAGCCGATCGATCCCGTGGTCGAGGCGATGGTGGGCAGGATCCGCGCCGCGAGGATGAACCGGCGCCAGCTGTTCCGGGGGCTCGGGATCGGGGCCGCCGCGCTCGGAGCCTCGTCGCTCGCCGCGTGCGCGGGGTCGAGCGGCCCGGGCGACGGCTCCGGCGGCACGGTCCGCTGGGCGAACTGGACGTACTACCTCGACTACGACGAGGAGACGGGCGACTGGCCCTCGCTCAACGATTTCATGGAGCAGACGAACATCCGCGTCGAGTACTTCGAGGACATCGACGACAACAAGACCTTCATCGCGAAGATCAAGGACCAGCTCAAGCTCGGGCAGGACACCGGGTACGACGTGATCGTGCCCTCCGACACGACCACGGTGCGACTGGTCGAGCAGCAGCAGCTGCGGCAGTTCGACCGCTCGCTCCTGCCGAACGTCGAGTCGCAGATGATCGACATGGTCAAGAACGCGTCCTTCGACCCCGACCGGGTCTGGTCGATCCCCTATCAGGCGGGGATGACGGGCCTCGTCTACAACACGCAGCTCTACCCCAAGGGCGTGCGCGAGGTCTCCGACCTCTGGGATCCTGCGCTGAAGGGCAAGGTCAACCTGCTGACGGAGCAGGACGACACACTCGCGCTCATCATGCTCGAGCAGGGCGTCGACATCGAGGGCGACTGGGGCGACGACGAGTTCTACGCCGCGCTCGCCGTGGCCGAGCAGCACATCACGAGCGGGCAGGTCGCCACGGTCAAGGGCAACTCCTACACGCAGGACCTCGAGCAGGAGAACGTCTGGGCGGGGATGGCCTGGTCGGGCGATATCGCCATCCTCAACGAGGAGGCCGGAGAGGAGATCTGGAAGTTCGTCGTGCCCGAGTCGGGCGCGTCGGTGTTCGTCGACTCGTTCTCGATGCCGAAGGCCGTCGAGGCCTTCGATCAGGTGCACGAGCTGATCGACTACTACTACGAGCCCGAGGTCGCCGCGCAGGTCGCCGCCTACGTCCAGTACGTGACGCCGGTGGCCGGGGCCCGCGAGGCGATGGCGCAGTCCGACACTCCCGAACTCGCCGAGAACCCGCTGATCTTCCCCGACGAGGAGATGTCGAAGCGCATCTCCGACATGCGCTCGCTCACCGCCCAGGAGGACAACCGGTACACGCAGGCGTACCAGAAGATCCTCGGCGTCTGACGCCGGCCGCGGGCGGGCGCCGCCGTCGGGATCCGGGATCCCGGCCGCCTACGGCTCCGCGTGCTCGGCCTCCCACCGTGCCGCCAGGGCGGTGACCCGCTCGGCGCAGGCGGCGAGCGCAGCGGGGTCCTCCGTGCGGCCGACCGCGATGCCGAGCAGGAACGTCGTGAGCGGGGCCGCGGGCCGGGCGACGCCGTGCGCGACGTCGCGGGCGACGTCGAGCACCGTGCCGATCCGCACGTCGGAGACGTCGAGGCCGAGCTCGTCGGCCGCGACCTGCAGCCACTCGTCGAGCGCCTCGGGCGGCAGGTGTCGGGGGGTGGTGGGCATCGTTCGCTCCTTCTGGCTCCGTGCGTCGGGTCTCATCAGTTCGAGGGCGGCGCACCGTGCGCCCCGTTCCCGCCCCTGGCGGCCGCGCCCCGGGCGGGGGCATCCTCGTCCCGGCGGGCCGCGCCGGCATCGATCCCGGCGCGTGCCCGGGCGAGGTCCTCGGGGTCGTCGATGTCGGCGGTCGCGGACTCCGGTGCCGCGACCGCCAGCAGGTCGAGTCCGACGAACAGCCGTCTGAGGGGCGCGTCCCGCACTCCGCCTGCGCATCCCGCGATCCCGGAGCGCAGCGCCTCGGTGCGGTAGAGGCCGGCGAGCCACTGCATCCGGCCGGCCGGGTCCACCAGGATCCGGCCGTCCCACTCCCCGCGTCCGACGGCGTCCGCCTCGAGCAGCGCCCGGCACGCGAGCGCCGGATCGACGAGATCGCACGAGAGCAGGAGCAGCCGAGGCGCCTCCACGACGGGCAGCGCGGCGGCGAGCGCGGCGAGCGGGCCGGCGAAGGGCGGGTCCTCGCGTACGACGGTCGTCCCGATCGCTCGAGCGCTCTCCGGACCCACCACCACGACATGGGCGGCGCCCGCCGCTCGGGCGGCCGCCACCGCGCGGTCCACCAGGCGCGCTCCCCCGAGCTCCACCGCCGCCTTGTCGACCCCTCCGAGCCGGCTGCCGCGGCCGCCCGCGAGCACGATCGCGTCGAGTGCGCCCGGCTCCGTGCCGTCCGGATCGCCCCCCAGCAGCCCCGCGCCGCTCATCGCGACACCAGGATCACGTCGACCATGTCGCCCTCGGCGACGTCGCCGACGCCCTCGGGCACGAGCGCGTACCCGTCCGCGGCGCCGTGCCCGCCGACCGAGTGGGAGACGGAACCGGGATCCACCGCGGGCGCGCAGCGCAGCCCGGGGTGCGCGGCCGCATCGGTTTCGGGCGCATCGGCGACCACGACCGGGAGCACCTGCAGCCGGTCGCTCCGGCCCGGCCACCCCGTCGCCGCGCGGGCGGGGACCCGCACGCGGTGCCGCACCGAAGCGCCCTGCATCGCCAGCAGCGCCGGGCGCACGAACAGTTCGAAGCTGACGGCGGCGCTGACCGGGTTCCCCGGCAGGCCGAACACGAACGCGCCGTCGCGCGCGACCCCGAGCCTGCCGCAGCACTGCGGCTGACCGGGGCGCACCGCCACGCGGACGGCGCGCACGCCCGGGGCGCCCTCGAGCGCGATCCGCACCACGTCGTGCGTGCCCGGCCCGACACCGCCCGTCGTGATGATGCAGTCGTACGCCCGCGAGTGCTCGGCGAACCAGGCCGCGAGCGCCGTCGCGTCGTCCTCACCGCGCCGCACGAGCGCCGGCTCGATCCCGGCTTCGCGCAGCATGCCGGCGATGAGGACCGAGTTCGATTCGGGGATCTGCCCGCGCTCGAGCGGCGATCCGGGATCGCGCAGTTCTGATCCCGTCGCGAGCACGGCGACCCGCGGCGCTCGTGCGACCGCGACGCGCGCGATGCCGGCCGCGGCGAGCGCGGAGACTCGGGCGGCGCCGAGTCGGTCGCCCGCGCGCGCGAGCACCGCCCCCTCCGGCGCGTCCTCGCCCCGCCTCCGAATGTGCGCGCCCGCGGAGACGGGCGCGAGGGCGCGCACCTCGTCCACCGCCCAGGCCGATCCCGCGAGGTCAGCGGCCGTCGACTCGACCGGCAGCACGGCGTCCGCATCGGTCGGCACCGGGGCACCGGTCATGATCCGCACCGCCGAACCCGACGGGATCCGCGGATCCTCGGCGCTCCCGGCGAGCACCTCTCCCACGACCCGCAGCCCGACCGGTCGCTCGACGGTCGCGTCGCGGACGTCCGCGGCGCGGAGCGCGTAGCCGTCCATCGCCGAGTTGTCCCAGAGCGGGAGCGCGACGCCGGAACGGACGTCCTCCGCGAGCACCGCCCCGTGCGCGGCGGCGATCGGCACGCGCACCGCATCGGTCCTGGCGATGCGCGCGAGGATCCATTCCAGGTGCTCCGTCGCCGTCACGCGCACGCGCACCGCCCTTTCCGGCCCGCGCCCGGACCGGGCGCGGCCTTGCTCTCGTCGTCGTTCAATGCTATCCAAGAGGTGTGTCCCGCATCGCCGCACGGAGAAGAGTGACCCGCCTCACGGTCGGCGGATCGCCCCGCAGCCGCGCCGATTTCCTGGCCGTCGAGGAACCGCTCGAGATCCGAGTGGCCGGCAGGCCGCTCGCGGTCACGATGCGCACTCCGGGCCACGACGTCGAGCTCGCCGCCGGGTTCCTCGTGTCGGAGGGGGTCATCCACGCGGCCGAGCACTTCGCCGCCGCGATCCACTGCTCCGCGGAGGGCGAGGAGAACACCTACAACGTGCTCGACGTCGCCCTCGGCCAGGGCGTCGCACCGCCCGACCCCAGCCTCGAGCGCTCCTTCTACACGACGAGCTCGTGCGGGCTCTGCGGCAAGGCGTCGATCGAGGCCGTCCACACCGCCTCGCGCTTCACGGTCGACGCCGACGACTGCTCCGTCGACGCGGAGATGCTCACCGGTTTCCCGGACGCCCTGCGCGAGCAGCAGGCCGTCTTCGAGCGCACCGGCGGCCTCCACGCGGCCGGCCTCTTCGACGCGCGCACCGGTGAAGCGCTCGTCGTGCGGGAGGACGTGGGGCGTCACAACGCGGTCGACAAGGTGGTCGGCTGGGCGCTCATGCAGGGGCGGCTCCCCGCCCACGGCACCGTGCTCATGGTGTCCGGCCGCGCGAGCTTCGAGCTCACGCAGAAGGCGCTCATGGCGGGGATCCCCGTGCTCGCAGCGGTCTCCGCCCCGTCCTCGCTGGCCGCAGAACTCGCGACCGAGTCGGGACTCACCCTCGTGGGCTTCCTGCGCGGCGACTCGATGGTCGTCTACAGCCGTGCCGACCGCATCCGCGGCGGCGATCCGAACCCCGAACCCGTCTCCGATCCGGTCTCGGCGCCGCAGCTGACGCAGCACGACGCAGCCGCACCCCGCCCAGTCGAGAAAGCAGTTGCATCATGAGCCCCCAGGCACCGCGCGAGGACTTCTCCGACGCCGAGATCGAGGTCACTCCCCCGAAGGACTACGCAGCGGGCATGGGCGGCGTATTCCACTCGATGGAGCCTGCCGTCATGCAGATGGGCCTCGCTCGCACCGCGAAGCTCATGCTGAAGCTCAACCAGAAGGACGGCTTCGACTGCATGAGCTGCGCGTGGCCCGACCCGGGACACCGCAAGATCGCCGAGTTCTGCGAGAACGGCGGCAAGGCCGTCACGTGGGAGGCCACGCCGCTGAAGATCGGGCGCGCGTTCTGGAAGGAGCACTCGCTCGCCTCGCTCGAGGACAAGACCGAGTACTGGCTCGGCATGCAGGGCCGCATCGTCGAGCCCCTCTACAAGGCGAAGGGCTCCGACCACTACGAGCCCGTCAGCTGGGATCGCGCCTTCAGCATCGTCGCAGAGCATCTGGGCGCGCTGGACGACCCGAACGAGGCCTCGTTCTACACGAGCGGACGCGCGTCGAACGAGGCCGCGTTCGCCTACCAGCTCTTCTCGCGGGCCTACGGCACGAACAACCTGCCCGATTGCTCGAACATGTGCCACGAATCGACGGGCACCGCGATGCAGTACTCGGTCGGCATCGGCAAGTCGACGATCGCCTACAACGACTTCCTCGAGTCCGACCTCATCATCATCATGGGGCAGAACCCCGGCACGAACCACCCGCGCATGCTCACCGCGCTGCAGGAGGCGAAGGAGAACGGCGCGAAGATCGTGGCGGTGAACCCGCTGCCCGAGGCCGGCCTCATCGGCTACAAGGATCCGCAGCGCGTGCGCGGCTACGTCGGGAAGCCGACGCAGATCGCCGATCAGTTCCTCAAGATCCGCTCGGGCGGCGATATGGCCCTGCTCCAGGCGGTCTCGAAGCGGGTGCTCGCGGCGGAGGCCGCCGCTCCCGGCACCGTGCTCGACCACGACTTCATCGCGCGGCACTGCGACGGCTTCGAGGCGTTCGCCGAGCATATCGCGCAGGTCGACGAGCGGGCGGTCGAGCAGGCCACGGGGCTCTCGAGCGCGGAGATCGACGAGCTCGCGGACCGCTATCTCGGCTCGAAGCGCGTCATCATCGCCTGGGCCATGGGCATCACCCAGCAGCGCCAGGGCGTGGCGACGATCAAGGAGATCATCAATCTGCTGCTGCTCCGCGGCAACATGGGCAAGCCTGGCGCGGGCGCCTCCCCGATCCGCGGGCACTCGAACGTGCAGGGCGACCGCACGATGGGCGTCTGGGAGCAGATGCCCGACTCGTTCATGGACGCCCTCGGGGCGGAGTTCGGGTTCGATCCGCCCCGCGACCACGGCGTCGATGCCGTGCACGGCATCCGGGCGCTCGACGAGGGCAGGATCAAGGTCTGGGTCGGCCTCGGCGGCAACCTCCTCGGCGCCATCTCGGACACGAACCTCGCCGAATCGGCGATGCGCAAGACGCGCCTCAGCGTGCAGCTGTCGACGAAGCTCAACCGGTCCCACGTGATCACGGGCGAGGAGGCGCTGATCCTGCCGGTGCTCGGCCGCACCGAGGTCGACATGCAGGTCTCGGGCCCGCAATACATCACCGTCGAGGACTCGGTGTGCGCCGTGCACGCCTCGCACGGCCAGGTCGAGCCGATCTCCGACGAGGTGCGCTCGGAGGTCGCGATCGTCTGCGGGATCGCGCACGCGACGCTCGGCGACCGCTACGGCATCGACTGGCTCGGCATGATCGAGAACTACGACGTGATCCGCGACCACATCTCGCGCGTCGTGCCCGGGTGCGAGGACTACAACGAGAAGACCCGCCGCCGCGACGGCTTCGTGCTGCCGAACGGCCCGCGCGACGAACGCCGGTTCGACACCGCGACCGGCAAGGCCCGCATCACGGTGAACGAGCTCGAACCCGTCGAGTGCCCGCCCGGGCGCCTGCTGCTGCAGACCATGCGCTCGCACGACCAGTTCAACACCACGATCTACAGCCTGAACGACCGCTACCGCGGCATCAAGAAGGGCCGCTCGGTCATCTTCGTGCACCCCGACGACCTCGCCGAGCTCGGGCTGGCCGACGGCCAGACGGTCGACATCTTCAGCGAGTGGAAGGATCAGCCGGACCGCGTGCTCCGCGGCTTCCGCACCGTGGCGTTCCCGACCGCGCGCGGCTGCGCTGCGGCCTACTTCCCGGAGGCGAACGTGCTCGTGCCGCTCGACAGCGTCGCGCTCGAGAGCAACACTCCGGTGTCGAAGGCCGTCGTGATCCGCCTCGAGCCGTCGTCCACCCCGGTCGGGGTCGGCCGCCCGGTCGTCGTGTAGTCCCGGCTGTCGTGTAGTCCCGGCCGTAGCTTCGTCACGGTCGCGGTTTCGCGGTGCACGGTGCGCGGTGCACGGTGTACGGAGGCGAACACCGTGCACCGCCGCGGGCCTCTCCGCACTGCCGCCGGGCACCGCCGCGCCCCTCGCCGACCCCTTACCGGTCCTGCAGTGCACTCCCCGGCACACTACCGGCCCGCCGAAATGGCATCTGTGCCGATGCCATCTCGGCGCGCCCGTAGTGGCTGGGCGATCCGGGATCCGGAACCGGGAACCGGGAACCGCCGTCCGAGCGAAGGCCTCTGAGACTCATCCGCAAAAGCTCACTCGCGAGTGACTTCGCACATCATCACCCGCACCGAATCAGCATCCACTCACTCGCGGGTCAGTCGGTGCGCACTCACGCACCCCCACCGCACCGCACCACTCGCGAGTGAGTTCGTGCCGGTCCGAGAGCCCGCATCCAGCACGAACTCACTCGCGAGTGAGTTCGTGCGCGCACGCATGCACGCCGCTGCGCTCCGTGCCCGCGCCCGCGCCCGAGTCCGAGTCAGTTCGTACCGATTCCACCGCACCCGATCAGCACCCACTCACTCGCGAGTCAGTCGGTGGGCACTCACATGCACCCCACCCGCACCGCGCCACGTGCGAGTGAGTTCGTGCGCTCACGCACGCACGCACGCCGCCCCGCTCCGTGCCCGAGCCTCTGTCCGAGTCAGTTGGTGCCGGTTCCACCGCACCCGGCCAGCACCCACTCACTCGCGAGTCAGTCGGTGCGCCCTCACACGCACACGCCCCACCCGCACCGCACCGCTCGCGAGTGAGTTCGTGCCGGTTCAGGCGCCCGCACCCAACGCCAACTCACTCGCGAGTGACTTCGCGCAGCTCCCCGCGCCAGCGCCCCGGCGACCCGGCGCCCGCCACACACACACACAGACACACACAGAAGCCGCGGCGACCCGCCCGAGGGCGGATCACCGCGGCTCCCATCCGAGGCCGAGGCGCGCGGCGATGCGCGGCGCGCCCCCTCCTACTTGTCGGCGGCGCGCGGAGCGCCGATGCCCGGGTCGATCTGGAACGGGCCCGACGCCGACGGGCGCGGGTCGAAGTCGAAGATCTCCACCGGCAGATACACCGTCGAGCACGAGTTCGGGATGTCGACGACGCCCGAGAGCCGGCCCTCGATGGGCGCTGCGCCGAGCAGCAGGTACGCCTGCTCGGGCGAGTAGCCGAACTTCGTCAGGTAGTCGATCGCGTGGAGGCAGGCGCGCTGGTACGACAGGTGCGAGTCGAGGTAGCGCTGCTCGCCGTCCAGCGTGACCGACGTCCCCGAGAACGCGAGCCAGTGGCTGTAGTTCGGCTCGACGTTGCCCGGCATGAAGATCGCGTTCTCGTGCACCCCGTAGGTGTCCATGCCGCCCTTGATGATGTCGACGCGCAGGTCGATGAACCCGCCCATCTCGATCGCGCCGCAGAACGTGATCTCGCCGTCGCCCTGCGAGAAGTGCAGGTCGCCGACCGAGAGGTTCGCCCCGTCGACGAACACCGGGTAGAAGACGCGCGAGCCCTTGGTGAAGTTCTTGATGTCCTGGTTGCCGCCGTTCTCACGCGGCGGCGCGGTCCGGGCCGCCTCGGAGCCGACGCGCGCCCACTCCCCGCGGTCGAGGCCGCCGAGGATCGCGTGCTCGGCCTCGGGCGGCAGCGCCAGCGGCGGCACTCGGTCGGGATCGGTCGCGATGAGCGCGCCCTCCCGGTTGTTCCAGGTCGCGAGCAGGTCGGCCGACGGCGCGGTCCCCATGAGCCCGGGGTGGATGATGCCCGTGAACGAGACCCCGGGAATGTGCCGGGAGGTCGCGGTCTGGCCCGAGAAGTCCCAGATCGCCTTGTAGGCGTCGGGGAACTGATCGGTGAGGAAGCTGCCGCCGTTGCCCTTCGAGAAGATGCCGGTGTAGCCCCAGCCCTGGCCGGCGAGCGGGCCGGAGTCCTCCTGCGGGATCGGCCCGACGTCGAGGATGTCCACCACGAGCAGGTCGCCGGGCTTCGCCCCCTCGACCCGGAACGGGCCGCTCAGCGTGTGCACGGTGAGCAGCGGGGCATCCAGGATGTCCTGCGCCGAGTCGTCGTTCACGATCGCTCCGTCGAACCACTCGCGGCAGTCGACGCGGAAGCTGTCGCCCGGCTTCACCGTCGCGACGGGCGGGATCTCGGGGTGCCAGCGGTTGTGCCCCACCTGCTCCTGCTCGGTGAACTTCTTCGACGAGTCGAGTTTGAAAAGATGTTCCGGCATGGTGCTCCTGCTTTCTTCTTCTCTGGTGCGGCGGCGTCGGTGCCGCCTGGTGTTCGGGTCGGGCGACCGGCGGGTCCCGGTCGAGGTCCTAGGCTCTGGGGAGCTTGGCGTGGAGCGGGTTCTGCGTCGTCCGCTGCGTCTTCCCCGGGCCGCGGCCGGGGATCCGGTCGACGACCGCCGGCTCGTGCGCGCTCTTCGCGGCACGGTCCATGAGGCCGAAGGCCGCGCTCCCCGCGGCCGAGAGGTGCGGCGCGGTGATCCCGCGCTTAGCGCTCGATCCGCACACGCGGCACTCGACCTCCGAGGGCACCTCGGACATCGGGTAGATCGCGTCGAACGCGCACCCCTGCGCGCATCGGAAACTGTAGTTGGGCACGGTCAGGGTCCTTCCGTTCGCACGGGTTCGGGGCGTTCCGCGGTCGCCGGGCCGCGCGTGCGCCCCAGGATCCAGGACACGGCGAGGATCACGACGCCGAGCACCGCCGCGACGATGCCCTCGGTCGGCCCGGTGGCGTAGTTGCCCGTGAGCAGCAGCAGCGCGGGCACCGCGCCCGTGAAGATCCCGAGCAGCAGCGTGAACCAGCCGGTGAACCGGGTCAGCCCCGCCTGCCCCCTGCCGAGCAGCAGGAAGAAGAGGAACCAGAGCACCGCCCAGGAGAACCAGATGACGCCGAACACGGGGTCGGCGATGGAGTCGGTGAACTGCAGACCGCCGTAGACGACGGCGCAGGCCGCGACGAAGAGCGAGAACCATCCGAGTCCCTCGCCCGGAGCGCCCGTCAGCGTGTTCCACGCCACGTAGAGGTAGGTGAACCCGAACAGGTAGAGCCCCGAGGCGCCGAGGATCGTTCCGGGATCGCCGTCGGCCTGCAGGATGATGAGGGTCGGGAAGACCACCTGCATACCGCCGACGAAGAGGTTCATCGCGGCCGCGGCCTTCGCCGGCACGATGTCCAGGAGCATGAGGCCGTTGATGAACAGCACCGCTCCGACGTACAGCAATCCGACATTGCTCAACCCGAACCTCCTATCGCCGCACTGCGAACCGGATGCATCGGGTCGAGACGCATCCCGATGCCTGCCGGGGCGGGCCCTTCCTCCGGGAAGCGTCACCGCCTACGTGCGAAGCTATCGCCCTGTCGTCGGCAAAGTCAACAGTGTCTGACAGCGGTCGCCGAGGGTTCACCGAACCGTCGCGATCCCTCGAGAACGGCGATTCCGCACCTGCGTCGACACACGGTGGTGAGCGCCGCACATGCGGGACTAGCATGGGGTTCATGACGCAGTTCAGAATCAGTGAGGCCGCCGCCCTCATCGGCGTGAGCGACGACACGATCCGGCGCTGGGCGGCGGACGGCGTGCTCGAGGGCGGCACCGACGAGGCGGGTCGCCGCACCGTCTCGGGGGCATCGCTCGCCCGGCGCGCGCTCGATCTGGCGCCGCAGGGCGCCGACGGCGACCCGATCCGACGGAGCGCGCGCAACCGTTTCACCGGGATCGTCACCGCGACGGAGCGCTCCGGACTCGTGGCACAGGTCGAACTGCAGTGCGGCCCGAACCGGGTGGTCTCGCTCATGACCTCCGAGGCGCTCGACGACCTCGGCATCGAGGTCGGATCCCGTGCCACCGCCATCATCAAGGCCACCACGGTCATCATCGAAGCCGAACGGAGATAGTCCATGCAGCCGAAGGGTTCCCCGCTGACCATCGGAGCGATCGGAGCCGCCGCGATCGCGGTCGCCCTCCTGGCCGGGTGCGCCTCCTCGCCCCAGCAGGACGCCGCGCCGACGACCGCCGCCGACGCGTCGGACGGCGCCCAGCTCAGCGGCACGCTGACGGTGTCGGCCGCGGCCTCGCTGCAACCGGCGTTCGAGCAGCTCGCCGAGGACTTCTCGGAGCTGCACCCGGGGGTCGAGTTCGAGCACCTCGCGTTCGACGGCTCCTCGGTGCTCGCGACGCAGATCATCGGCGGCGCGCCCGTCGACGTCTTCGCATCGGCCGACGAGAAGAACATGGCGAAGGTCGTCGGCGAGGGCCTCGTGACCGCGGATCCCATCGCGTTCGCCACGAGCAGCCTGCAGATCGCCGTCGCCCCGGGCAACCCGCTCGGCATCGAGACGCTCGCCGACCTCGCGACGCCCCGGGCGAACGGAACGCCGCCGGTCGTCGTGATCTGCGCGCCCGAGGTGCCGTGCGGCGCCGCGTCGCAGCAGCTGCTCGAGCGCGACGGCGTCGCGCTCGAGCCCGCGAGCGAAGAGCAGAACGTCACGGCGGTGCTCACGAAGGTCGCGGGGGGCGAGGCCGACGCCGGCCTCGTGTACCGCTCGGACGTGCTCCGAGCGGACGGCGATGTCGAGGGAATCGAGATCGAGGGATCGATCGAGGCGGCTGGCCGCTACCTGATCGCGCCGCTCTCGGGGTCGCAAGCGCCCGAGGCGGCGGCGGCGTTCGCCGCGTTCATGACGACGCCCGGGGCCCAGCGGCTCCTCGAAGAGCTCGGGTTCGGGCCGGCGTGAGCCGCGCCGCAGGCCGTCGGCACTCCCGTGGCGGCGTCCCCTCCCTGGTGATCCTGCCGGCCGCGATCGGCGGGGGCGTGCTCCTGCTGCCGCTGCTCGCCCTGCTCGCGCGTATCGACTGGGCGGCGATCCCCGCGACGCTCGTCGCACCCGACACGGCGAGCGCGCTCGGCCTCTCGCTCGGCACCGCGCTCTCGGCGACCGCGGTCTGCCTGCTGCTCGGGATCCCCCTCGCCGTGGTGCTGTCGCGCGCGTCGGGCGCCACGGCCACGATCCTGCGCGCCCTCGTGACGCTCCCGCTCGTGCTCCCGCCGCTCGTCGGCGGCCTCGCGCTGCTGTCGCTGCTGGGGCGCGGCGGGCTGCTCGGGGACGCGCTGGCCGAGGCCGGGATCCGGATCCCGTTCACGACCGCCGCGGTGATCATCGCGCAGGTGTTCGTCTCGCTCCCGTTCCTCGTCATCTCGGTCGAGGGCGCGCTCCGCGGCATCCCCGCGGTCTACGCCGAGGCTGCGTCGACCCTCGGGGCGAACCCCAACACTGCGCTGCTCCGCATCACTCTGCCGCTCGCCGCGCCCGGGCTGCTCGCCGGTACGATCCTGTGCTTCACCCGCGCGCTCGGCGAGTTCGGCGCGACCGCGCTCTTCGCGGGCAACGCGGCCGGCACGACCCGCACAGTGCCAATGGCGATCTACACCGCGTTCAACGGCGCGGGCGTCGCGCAGGACACCGCGCTCGCGCTCGCGCTGATCCTCGTCGTCGTCGCGATCGTCGCGCTGGTACTGCTGCGCGGAGGGTCGGGCAGCGCCGCGGGGTGGGAACGCCGGCGCCGCTGAGGGACGGCGCAGCCCCCGGTGATAGCCTGACTCGACGAGGAGGTGCGCGGATGAGCAACCAGCGACGGGCGGCCCGTCTGCCGTCGACCGGCCTCTCCGACCGTCGCGGCCGGGCGCTGCGCGACCTGCGCATCTCGGTCACGGACCGCTGCAACTTCCGCTGCGTGTACTGCATGCCGAAGGAGATCTTCGGCGCCGACTATCGCTTCATGGAGCGCGACGAACTGCTCAGCTTCGACGAGATCGTCCGCATCGCCGCGGCCGCGGTCGCCCTGGGCGTCGACAAGCTGCGGCTCACCGGCGGCGAACCGCTGCTCCGTCGCGGGATCGAAGAGCTCATTGGACGGCTCGCCGAACTGCGCACGCCCGACGGGCGCAAACCGGACCTGGCGCTCACGACGAACGGGTCGGCGCTGCGCGTGAAGGCCGGGGCCCTGCGGGCCGCCGGGCTCGACCGGGTCACCGTGTCGGTCGACTCGCTCGACGAGGGCCGGTTCCAGGCGATCAACGACGTGCGCTTCCCCCTGCACCGGGTCTTCGACGGGATCGCCGCGGCCGCGGACGCCGGGCTCGGACCGATCAAGATCAACGCCGTCGTGAAGCGGGGCGTGAACGACGACGAGATCGTGCCGCTCGCCGAGCGCTTCCGCGAACTGGGGCACACCCTGCGCTTCATCGAGTTCATGGATGTCGGGGCGTCGAACGGGTGGGAGCTCGGCGACGTCGTGCCGTCGGCCGAGATCGTGCGGCGCATCGACGCGGTCCACCCGCTCGAGCCCGTGAGCGCCTCCCGCGAAGGCGAGACGGCGCAGCGCTGGCGATACCGCGACGGGACGGGCGAGATCGGCGTGATCTCGAGCGTCACCGGGGCGTTCTGCGGGACGTGCACCCGCGCGCGCGTCTCGGCGGAAGGACGCCTCTTCACGTGCCTCTTCGCGTCGAGCGGATACGACCTGCGGGAACTGCTGCGCGGCTCTGCCGACGCAGCCGGCGCGACCGATGCCGAACTGCGCGACGCGCTCTCGGGCGTATGGGGGCGCCGCGACGACCGCTACTCGGAGCTCCGCTCCGCGCTCCCGCCCGAGGCGGCTCGAGACCGCGAGCGGATCGAGATGTCCTACATCGGCGGCTGAGCGGCGCGGCGGGTGCCGAGCGAGGAGCCTAGAGCCCGACCCACTCGCTCGTGCCTGCGTCGAAGTGCTGGCGCTTCCAGATCGGCACCTCGTGCTTGATGCGCTCGACGAGGCGCTCGATCGCGGAGAAGGCCTCGCCCCGATGCGGCGCGGCCGCCGCGGCGACGAGGGCCGCGTCGCCGACCACGAGCGGGCCGATCCGGTGCACCGCGGCGAGCCGGACGCCCGACCGCAGCTGCTCCTCCGCCACGAGCTCGACGAGGAACCGTTCGGCGTCGGGATGCGACGAGTAGTCCAGCGCGTGCACGGCCTCGCCGCCGTCGTGGTTCCTGATGACGCCCGAGAACACGACGGTCGCGCCGCAGTCGGGCGCGTCGACGGCGGCGCGCACCGCGGCTTCGTCGATCGGGCCGTCGGTGATCCCGGCGTACGGCATCGGTTCCTCGGCGCTCCCGCCGTTCACGACGCCCTCGACGTGCTCCACGGCACTGCCCCCGTTCTTCTCGTGCGGCTCGTTCATGCGTCCCGCGACCCTCCTTCGAGCAGTCGCGGTGCGACCCGCGCCAGTTCCTGGATCCCGCCGCGCAGGTACCGCACGTCCGCGACCCCGCGTTCCGCGAGCAGGCGCGCGGCGCGCACGGAGCGCGGGTCCCGCTCGCAGTGCACGATCACCGGCCCAGCCGGGAGCGCCGCCGCACCCGACTCGAGCACGGTCAGCGGCAGGAACACCGAACCCGGGATGCTGAGCCGTTCGCGCTCGTCGGCGTTGCGGACGTCGACGATCGTCGGCCGCTCGCCCGCATCGAGGCGCGCGACGAACTCGCGGACGTCGAGGTGCGGGGGCTCCGGCTCGCCCGAGGCCGTCCGGCCGCAGAACGCGACGTAGTCGATGAGCCCCGTCACCGGATCGGCGAGCGGGTCGCGCGCGTAGGCGAGCTCGCGGGTGCTCGCGGCGAGCGCGTCGTAGACGAGCACGCGTCCGATCAGCGGGTCCCCGATGCCCGTGATGAGCTTCATCGCCTCGGTCGCGAGCAGGGATCCGATGGTCCCGCAGAGTCCGGGGAGCACGCCGCCCGTGCCGCAGTCCACGACCTCGTCGGCGGGCGGAGGCACCGGGAAGAGGTCCCGGTAGCCGGGGGCGCCCGGGCGCCAGGAGACACCGACCTGGCCGTGGAACTGCAGGATCGACCCCCAGACGAGCGGCACGCCCGTCAGCTCGCAGGCGTCCGCCACGAGGTATCGCGTCGGGAAGTTGTCGCTGCCGTCGATCACGAGGTCGTAGCCGCGCAGGATCTCGAGCGCGTTGTCGGAGTTCAGCCGCAGGTCGTGCGTCACGACCCGCACACCGGGATCGAGCTCGCGCACGGTGTCGGCGAGCGACGCGACCTTCGGCCTGCCGATGTCGGCCGTCCCGTGCGAGACCTGGCGGTGGAGGTTCGAGAGCTCGACGCGGTCATCGTCGACGATGCCGATGGTGCCGATTCCGGCCCCGGCCAGATAGGGCACACTGGCGCTGCCGAGCCCGCCCGCCCCGACCACGAGCACGCGGGCTGCGGCCAGCCGGCGCTGCGCCGCCTCGCCGAATCCGGGCAGGGAGATCTGCCGCTGCGCGCGTGCCCGCCGATCGGCGGAGAGCACCGCACCGGGCGCGACGAGGGGACCGTGCTGGGACATGCCTCCCAGCCTATGCGTCCCCGGCCGGATTCGCCGGATCCGCGTCGCCCCCGCCCCGGGGCACTGGCCTCGCGGCGGAGGCGCGCGCCCGGACGCGGCCAGCCTGAGACGTCCGCGCCGACCGGATACGATGAGGGCATGTCGCAGATCACGGTTCGGTACTTCGCCGCTGCCTCCGAGGCCGCGGGCCGCGACGAGGAGCCCTGGACACCCGACGGCGAGCGCACGCTCGACGCCCTCCGCGCTCACCTCGGCGATCGCTACGGAGAGCCGATGCGCCGGGTGCTCCGCGCGGGCTCGTTCCTGGTGGACGGCGTCGTGCGGCGCGACGGCGGCGAGATCGAGGGCGTGCGCGTCGACGTGCTCCCGCCCTTCGCGGGAGGATGAGCCCGATGCCGAACGCCCCGCACGGGCACCGGTCCTCCCCGGGAGATTCCGACCCCGTCCCCGTGCCGCCCGCCCGGCCGACGGTCGAGGAGCACCTCGCCGAGGTGCGCGCGCTGCTCGCCCCAGTGCTCGAGCGATGGGCCGCGGAGGCGCCCGAGCTCGTCGGCATCGACGATCCCGGGCTGCTCGGCCGCGTCACCGCGACGCCGGTGCGCGCGCCGCACCCGCTCCCCCCGTTCGACAACTCCCAGATGGACGGCTACGCCGTGCGGGTCTCGGACCTGGCGGGTGCCGCGCCCGGGCGCCCGGTCGGCCTTCCCGTTGGCCGCGCCACCGCCGCGGGCGATCCGCCGGCGGCGCACGCGCCCGGTACGGCCTCGCCGGTCATGACGGGGGCGCCGATTCCCGCGGGAGCCGATGCCGTCGTGCCGATCGAGGCCGCGACTCCCGCCGCATTCCCGCAGCTGAGCCGTGCGGGAGACCCGGCTCCCACGGGCACCGTCTCGTTCGTCGCGGCTCCAGCCCCGGGCGCGTTCGTGCGGGCGACCGGGGTCGACGTCTCCGCGGGAGCCGAGCTCCTGCCCGCCGGCTCGGCCCTCGGGCCCGCGCGCATCGGTCTGCTCGCCGCCGCGGGCATCGCCGAGGTCCCCGTGCGCCGGCGGATCCGGGTCCTGCTCTGCTCGACGGGAGACGAGCTCGCCGGCTCCCCCGCGACGCGCGACGCGGACGACCCGGCGGGCGGCGGATCCGTGCTCGCGCCGGGCAGGATCCACGACGCGAACACGCCCATGCTCGCCGCCGCGCTGCGCGCCGCTGGGGCCGAGGTGCGCGGACTCCGCGCACCGGATCGACCCGACGCGCTGCGCGCCGCCGTGCTCCGCGAGGCCGGCGACGCCGACCTCGTCGTCACCTCGGGAGGCATCAGCGCGGGCGCCTTCGAGGTGGTGCGCGAGACGTTCGCGGCGCTCGGAGCCCGGTTCCGCGGCATCGCGATGCAGCCAGGGGGGCCGCAGGGGCTCGGAACGCTCGCGTTCGACGAGGCTCGGGAGAGCATCGCCGCGGTCTGCTTCCCGGGCAATCCGGTCAGCGCCCTCATCTCGGCCGAGGTGTTCCTCCTCCCCGCGCTACGCGCCGCGGTCGGACGCGCCGCCGACCGTCCCCGCGAGCGTCGCGCGCTCGCCCACGACGTCGTCTCGCCCGCCGACAAGCATCAGGTGCGCCGGGGCCGGATCGAGGATGACGGACGCGTCTCGCTCTCGGCGCCGGGGTCGCACCTGCTCGCGGACCTCGCCGGCGCGGACGTGCTGGCCCACCTGCCCGTCGGCGTTGACGGACTCCCGGAGCACGCCGAGATCGATGTCTGGAGGCTCGATGACTGATCACCCCGCGCCCGAAGCCGCAGGCGGCCTCACCCACCTGCGCGCCGACGGCAGCGCGCACATGGTGGACGTGACCGAGAAGCCGGTGACGAAGCGCACGGCCCTCGCCGAGTCGTTCCTCGAGACCCGCGCAGACGTGGTCGCCCGCCTCATGACGGGCGAGCTGCCCAAGGGCGAGGCCCTCGGCACGGCCCGGATCGCGGGCATCATGGCGGCCAAGCGCACCTCGGACCTCATCCCGCTCTGCCACCCGCTGCCGCTGTCGAAGCTCGCGATCGACTTCGAGGCGGTCGGAGCCCGGATCAGGATCGTCGCGTCCGTGACGACGCGCGGGGTCACAGGGGTGGAGATGGAGGCGCTCACCGCGGCGAGCGTGGCCGCGCTCACGCTGTACGACATGATCAAGGCCGTCGACAAGCACGCGGTCATCACGGGGACGCGCGTGCTCGCGAAGTCGGGCGGCAAGAGCGACGACTGGGAGATCTCGTGACGGGATCGGCGGTCGTCGTCGTGGCATCGACGAGCGCCGCCGCCGGGGAGGCTCCCGACCGCACCGGGCCCGTGATCCGGGACTGGCTCGCGGCTCGCGGCTTCGCGGCCGCCGCACCGCGGATCGTGCCCGACGGCCCGGCCGTCGGCGCCGCAGTCCGCGCCGCGCTGGGGGCGGGGGCGGACGTGGTGATCACGACGGGCGGGACCGGGATCTCCCCGGACGACGCCACTCCCGAGCAGGTCGCGCCGCTGCTCGACGTCTCGCTGCCCGGGCTGATCGAGGAGCTGCGGCGACGCGGGTCGGAGCAGGTCCCGACCGCGCTCCTCACCCGGGGCGTCGCCGGATTCGCCGGCGACGCGTTCGTCATGACGCTCCCCGGCTCTCCGGGGGGCGTGCGCGACGGCCTCGCGGTGCTCGAGCCGATCCTCGCGCACCTGCTCGGCCAGCGCAGGGGCCGGGCCGGGCACGACCCGCGCTGAGCTCCGCGCATCGGCGGCGCGGAGCTCGGCGGGCGATCAGCCCGCGACGCCCAGCATCGCCTCGATCGGACCGCGGGCGAAGTACAGCACGAACCCGCCCGCGACGATCCAGAGCAGCCAGTGGATACGGCTCGCGCGCCCGCTGAGCGCGTGGACGAGCACCCAGGCCACGAATCCGGCGCCGATGCCATTGGCGATCGAATAGGTCATCGGCATGACCGCGACCGTGAGGAACACCGGCAGCAGCACGCGGAAGTCGCCGAGGTCGATGTGCTTGATCTGCGCCATCATGAGCGCTCCGACGAGCACGAGCGCCGCCGCGGCGACCTCCGTCGGCACGATCTGCGTGAGCGGGGTGAAGAACATGGCGAGCAGGAACATGCCGCCGGTGATGAGGTTCGCGAAGCCCGTGCGCGCCCCCTCGCCGATGCCCGCGCCGGACTCGATGAACACGGTGTTCGACGACGACGAGGTGAAGCCGCCTGCGATCGCGCCGAAGCCCTCGACGACGAGCGCCGACTTCAGGTTGGGGAAGTTGCCCTGCTCGTCCGCGAGGCCGGCCTCGCGCGACAGACCGGTCATCGTGCCCATCGCGTCGAAGAAGTTCGTGAAGAGCAGCGTGAAGACCAGCATGATGACGGTGACGATGCCCACGCGACCGAGGTCGAAGCTGATCGCACCCACGAGACTGAAATCGGGCAGGCTGAACGGCGCCGATCCGAGTGCGGGAACCGTGAGCCCCCAGCCGCCTGGGGTGTCGACGGCCGCCCCGAGGTGCCAAATCGACTCGATGATCACCGAGATCACGGTGCCCGAGACGAGGCCGATGAGCAGCCCGCCCTTCACCTGGGCGGCCATCAGCACGGCGGTGAGCACGAGCGTGATCACGAACACGAGGGTCGGGATCGTGAAGATGGAACCGCCGACCCCCAGGCCCACGGGAGGAGAGGGGCTGCCGGTGGAGGTGACGAAGCCGGCGTTCACGAATCCGATGAAGGCGATGAAGAGGCCGATGCCGACCGTGATGGCGAGCTTCAGCTCGACGGGCACGGCGTCGAAGATCATGCGGCGCAAGCCGGTCGCGGCGAGCAGCACGATGAGCACGCCGTTGATGACGACGATGGCCATCGCCTCGGGCCAGGTGACCTGACCGACGACCGAGAACGCGAGGAACGCGTTGATGCCGAGGCCCGCGGCGAAACCGAACGGCAGCCGCGAGATCAGGCCGAAGAGGATCGTCATCACGCCCGCGGTGAGCGCCGTGACCGCGCTGACCGCCTGGAAGTCGAGGGTGGTGCCGGCGATGTCGGCGCTGCTCGTCAGGATGATCGGGTTGAGGATGACGATGTAGGCCATCGTCACGAACGTGACGAGGCCTCCCCGGATCTCCGTCGCGAAGTCGGAGCCGCGCTCCGTGATCTTGAAGAAGCGGTCGACCCCGCCGACCCGCTGCTCCGGAGCCCGACCGGGCGCCTCCTGCCGTGCCTCTGCCACCGGCGTCTCCGTTCCCTCAGAACTGTGCGTTTCCTGAACACGGATACGCTACCAGCCGGAGCGCGCCGGGCGGGGCCGGAATGCGAGGGGGCTCCGGCCGATGCGCGCATCGGCCGGAGCCCCCTCGGACACGGGTCGGGTCAGCTGACGCCGAGCAGGTCGATGACGAAGATGAGGGTCTTGCCCGACAGCGGGTGCCCGCCGGAGGTGCCGTAGGCCTGCGCCGGGGGCACGACGAGCTTGCGGCGGCCGCCGACCTTCATGCCGGGGATGCCGACCTGCCAGCCCTGAATCAGCGCGCGCAGCGGGAAGTTGATGGACTCGCCGCGGCTCCACGACGAATCGAACTCCTCGCCCGAGTCGTACTCGACGCCGAGGTAGTGCACGTCGACGGTCGAGCCGGCGGTCGCCTCGTCGCCTGACCCCTCGATGAGGTCGACGATCTGCAGCTCCTCGGGCGCCGGGCCCTCGGGTGCGTCGATCTCGGGCTTCGTGTTCGCTGTTTCGCTCATGACAGCATTCTCGCGGATGACGGCGCCCGTGCGCCTCCGAGTTCGCTCAGCGGGAACATGTACGGTTCGGGTTTGGCCGGACCCGCCAGTGCCGCCGCCGAATCGTGGTGGGCTCCGATGCGGGGCCCGCCCGAACTGTCGGATACGCTGGGGGCGTGAGACTCGCACATCTGATCATCGCCCCCGGGCAGGAGCCCGCCCTCGTCGTCGTTCGCGGGGAGGGCTACGTGCCCGTCGCAGACCTCGGCGAGCCGTTCCCGACGCTGCAGCAGCTCATCGAGGCCGGCCCGGAGGCCGCCGCGCGGGTCCGCGACGCGGCGGAGGCCATCGCCGACGCCGAGCTCGCGCCGCTCTCCGGCGCCGAGTTCGCGCCCGCCGTCCTGGCTCCCCCGATCGTGCTCGCGGTCGGGCTGAACTACGACGAGCACGCGAGCGAGCTGAGCCTCGACAACGATTCCGGCCCCGTGCTGTTCTCCCTCTTCCCGAACTCCCTCGGCGCGCACCAGGGCGAGGTCCCGCTGTCGGCCGAGGTCAGCGAGGAGGTCGACTACGAGGGCGAGCTCGGCATCGTCATCGGGCGGGCCGCGAAGAACGTCTCGGTCGACGAGGCGCTCGACTACGTCTTCGGCTACACGGCGATCAACGACATCACCGCGCGCGACATCCAGTTCCGCGAGCCGCAGTGGTCCCGCTGCAAGTCCTTCGACGGGTTCACGCCCATCGGGCCGGTGGTCACGACCAGCGACGAGATCCCCGACCCGCAGGCGCTCGCGATCACGACCGATGTCGACGGCCTCCGCGTGCAGGACTCGACGACGGGCTTCATGATCCGGACGGTCGCGCAGCTCATCGCCTCGCTCTCGCAGGAACTCACGCTGCTGCCGGGAACCGTCATCTCGACGGGCTCCCCCGGCGGCGCGGGCCGCTCTCGCAAGCCCCCGCTCTACCTGCGCCCGGGCACCGAGGTCACCGTGACCATCGAGGGCATCGGGGCGCTCACCTCGCACTGCGTCGAGGCGTAGCCGACCGGGCCGGCCGCTCGCCCGAGAACGTCGCAGGCCCCCGTTCCCTTCCGGGAGCGGGGGCCTGCGACGTTCTTCCGGCCTCCGCGGCCGGGGAGGCTACTCCCCGCCGTCCTCGATCTTCTCGGGCGCCGACTGCTGCACCGTCTCGATGACCCCGGTCTCGGGCGCGAGCCCCGCGAGCTTCGAGGGCTGGAGGATGTCGTCGAGCGTCGCCTGGTCGAGCAGCCCGCGCGACACGACCATGTCGGAGACCTTCGCGTTCGTGGCGAGCGCCTCCTTCGCGAGCTTGGCGGCCTCGGCGTAGCCGATGACGGGCGCGAGCGCCGTGATCACGGTCACGGAGCGGGACACCGTGTCCTCGAGGCGAGCCTCGTTGGCCGTGATGCCGTCGACGCAGTTGACGCGGAGCGTCTGGCAGGCGCGCTCGAGCCAGGTGATCGACTGGAACAGCGAGTGCGCGATGATCGGCTCGAACGCGTTGAGCTGCAGCTGACCGGCCTCGACCGCCATCGAGACCGTCACATCGGCTCCCGCGACCGAGTAGGCGACCTGCGACACGGCCTCGGGGATCACGGGGTTCACCTTGCCCGGCATGATCGACGAACCGGCCTGGCGCGCGGGGAGGTTGATCTCGCCGAACCCGGCCTGCGGGCCGGAGGAGAGCAGCCGGAGGTCGTTGGAGATCTTCGAGAGCTTCAGGGCGCTCCGCTTGAGCGCACCCGAGAAGGTGATGAAGACGCCGGTGTCGCTCGTGGACTCCACGAGATCGCCTGCCGTCTCGAGGTTGAGCCCCGTGATCTCGCGGAGGTGCCGGATCACGGCCTCCTTGTACCCCTTCGGGGCGTTGATACCGGTGCCGATCGCGGTGGCACCCATGTTGACCTCGCCGAGCAGCGAGACGGCCTCCTGCAGGCGCTGGATGTCCTCGCGCAGCGTCACGGCGAACGCGTTGAACTCCTGCCCGAGGGTCATGGGGACCGCGTCCTGCAGCTGCGTGCGGCCGACCTTGATGATGTGCGAAAACTCGCGGCCCTTGGCGGCGAAGGACTCGGCGAGCAGCTCGAGCTCCTCGAGCAGGCTCTGCAGCGAGAACGCGAGCGCGATCTTGATCGCGGTCGGGTAGGTGTCGTTCGTCGACTGGCTGTGGTTCGTGTGGTCGTTCGGGTTGATGAAGGCGTAGTCGCCCTTCGCGTGCCCGGCGAGCTCGAGCGCGCGGTTGGTGATCACCTCGTTGGCGTTCATGTTGGTCGAGGTGCCCGCCCCGCCCTGCACGACGCCGACCACGAACTGATCGAGCAGCATGCCGGTCTTGATCTCCTCGCACGCGCGGTCGATGAGCGTCGCGCGCTGCTCGTCGAGCGCGCCGATCTCGAGGTTCGCGCGGGCCGCCGCCTGCTTCACGCACGCGAACGCGCGCACGAAGTCGGGGTACACCGAGATGGGACGGCGGGCGATCGGGAAGTTCTCGTGGGCCCGGGCCGTGTGCACCCCCCAGTAGGCCGAGGCCGGGATCTCCACGCTGCCGATCGAGTCCGTTTCAGTGCGGGTCTGTGCGGACAGGAAGTCACTCACCGGTATCTGTGCTCCAAAGAATCGAGGATCGCGGCGGGCGCCGCATGAACCTCTCCAGCCTACTCCCGATTCCCGTCGCGGCCCCCTGGCGCCGCAGGATCCGCGGGCTTCCCGCCGTGGCCCTCCCGCAGCTCGTCGAGCGAGATGGCGCCGGTCGATCCGTCGAGCGGCACCGACTCCCCCGACCCGACCGAGGCGGCCTCCTCCCGGCGCAGCACCGAGAGCGGCGCCGTGAGGGTCTCGACCTGCGCGTCGGGATCGTCGTCGAGGCCGGGGCGGCCGGCATGCGTGACCCGCCAGCCGGATCCGCGCACGCGATGGAACCGCAGCCGTCGCTCCCCGAAGAGCCAGGCGAGTCCGATCCCGAATGCGGCGAACCCCGCGACCGCGCTGATGACGAGCGTGGATCGGGGCCCGAGCGCGTCGGCCGCGGCGCCGACGAGCGGGGCGCCGATGGGGGTGCCTCCCATGAGGATGGCCATGTAGAGCGCGAGCACGCGACCGCGCACGGCGGGGTCGGTCGTCGTCTGCACGAAGCCGTTGGCGGTCGTGAGCATCGTCGAGATCGCGAAGCCGAAGAACACGAGGGTGGCGGCGAACGTCCAGAAGGACGGCATCACCGCCGCGACGAGGCTGACGACGCCCACCCCGCCGACGGCCAGGATCACGACCCGCATGCGCGCCGACGGACGCCTGGCCGCGAGCAGCGCGCCCGCGAGGGAACCGATCGCGAGGATCGACGAGAGGAGGCCGTAGTCGCCGGCGCCCCGTCGGAACTCGACCGCCATCGTGGACGAGATCACCGGGAAGTTCATGCTGAACGCGCCGATGACGAACACCATCAGGAAGATGACCACCAGGTCGTGGCGCTCGCGCACGTAGCGGAACCCCGCGGAGAGCTGGCGGAGCTGCGACTCGCGGCGCTCGGCGACCGGAGGCGGCTGCCTGCGCGTGCGGATGAGCAGCAGCGCGCCGAGCACGGCCACGAACGACCCCGCGTTGATGAGGAACACCCACCCCGACCCGACGACCGCGATGAGCACACCGGCAACGGCCGGGCCGATGAGGCGGGCGGAGTTGAATGACGCGGAGTTGAGCGCCACAGCGTTCGAGAGCTGGTCGGGCCCGACGAGGTCGGACACGAACGTCTGCCGGGAGGTGGTGTCGAAGGCGTTCACGACCCCGAGCGCGAGCGCGAACGCGTACAGGTGCAGGATCTGGGCGCCGCCCGAGAGCAGCAGGATCCCGAGCGCGGCTGCGAGGAGCATGAGCAGCGACTGCGTGACGAGCAGCACCCGGCGCCGGTCGAAGCGGTCGGCCACCGCGCCGCTGAACGGCGTGAGCAGCAGCTGCGGCCCGAACTGGAGCGCCATGGTGATGCCGACCGCCGCCGCGTTCGTGTCCGTGAGCTCGGTGAGCACGACCCAGTTCTGGGTCGTGGCCTGCATCCACGCGCCGATGTTCGAGACGAACGCACCGCCGAACCAGATGCGGTAGTCGCGCACGGAGAGCGATCGGAACATGTTCGACACGGTGCGGGCGACCTCCTCTGCTCGGTGACACCCACTCTAACGCTCGCGGCCGCGGCCGGATTCCCGCGCGGCCCCGTGCCGTCGTCGAAGCGCTAGAACTTGTCCCCCATGTCGAGCAGGCGGCGGATGCGATCCGGAATCGGCGGATGCGTCGCGAAGAGGCGCTGCACCACGCCGGGCTTCAGCGGATCGGCGATCCAGAGATGCGCCATGCTCGACTGCTGCTTCTGCAGCGGGCGACCGTACTCCGAGAGCTTGTGCAGCGCGCTCGCGAGCGCTTCGGGGTGGCGCGTGGTGAGCGCGCCGGTCGCATCGGCGAGGTACTCCCGCTGGCGCGAGACCGCGAGCTGCACGAGTGACGCGACGAGGGGCGCGACGAGCATGGCTACGAGCCCGAACACGAGCACGACCGGGTTGCCGTTGTTGTTGTTCCTCCCGAAGAACGCCATGCGCACGAGCATGTCGGAGACCATCCCGACCGCGACCACGAGGCCGTACACGATCATCGAGACGCGGATGTCGTAGTTGCGCACGTGGCCGAGCTCGTGCGCCATCACTCCCTCGAGCTCCGGGTCGGTCATGATGTCGAGCAGGCCGGTCGTCGCGGCGACCATCGCGTGCTCGGGATCGCGGCCCGTGGCGAACGCGTTGGGGGCCGGATCGTGCACGAGGTAGACCTCGGGCATCGGAGTGCCCGTGGTGATCGCGAGATTCTCGACCACCCGGTAGAGGCGCGGGTGGTCGGCCTCGGTGATGCGCTGCGCGCCGCTCATCGAGATGGCCTGGCGCCCCGCCATGAAGTACTGGAAGAGCGCGTACCCGGTCGAGAAGACCAGGACCGCGATGACGATCCCCGGCGACCGGTAGATGGCCGCCGCGAGCCAGCCGAGGCCGCCGACGATGGCGATGAACAGCAGGATGATGAGGACGCTGTTGACCTTGTTGCGGCGAATCGCTCTGTACACGGAGCTCCTGTGCTGGAGGCGGCCCGTCGGGCCGGAGGGCTAGAACTGGATGCGCGGGGGCTCCGAGATCGCCGCGACGTCCTCGACCTCGAAGAACTCGCGCTCGGTGAAGCCCATGCCGCGGGCGAAGAGCGTGTTCGGGAACAGCTGGATCTTGGTGTTGTACTCGCGGACGCCGCCGTTGTAGAAGCGACGCGATGCCTGGATCTTGTTCTCGGTGTCGACGAGCTCGCTCTGCAGCTGGAGGAAGTTCTGGCTCGCCTGCAGCTGCGGGTAGGCCTCCGCCACCGCGAAGATGCTCTTGAGCGCCTGCTGCATGTGCCCCTCGGCGACCGACGCCTCTGCCGGTCCCTGCGCCGAGATCGTCTCGGCGCGCGCCTGCGTGACGGAGTCGAAGACGCCCTTCTCGTGCGCGGCGTAGCCCTTCACGGACTCGACGAGCGACGGGATGAGATCGGCGCGGCGTTTGAGCTGCACGGTGATGTCGCTCCAGGCCTCGTCGACGCGCACCTTGAGCGTCACGAGGGAGTTGTACGTGATCCAGACGTAGCCGATCAGGAGGACGACGACGCCGACCGCGACCAGAGCGGCAATGATTCCAGCAGACATGCCTGCATCTTATCGAGCTTCCCCCGGAGCGCGCTGGACGAGCGGGTCCGCTCGCCCGAGCGCTCTCACTCCCCCAGCACGCGGGTCAGGTACGGGTTCGCGAAGACGCGATCGGGATCGAGCCGATCGCGCACCCCGAGGAAGCGGTCGAACTCCGGGTACCGGCCCCGGAGCGACTCCGCGTCCTGCGTGTGCATCTTGCCCCAGTGGGGGCGGCCGTCGTGGGCTGCCAGGATCGCCTCGGCATCGCGGAAGTACTCGCGGTCCCGGTCGCGCCGATAGCGGTGCACCGCGATGTAGCCCGACGCTCGGCCGTGCGCCGTCGAGAGGAGCAGCGGGTCCGCGGCCGCCGAGCGCACCTCGATCGGGAACGAGACGCGGTGGCCGCGGCGCTCGATCATCGTGCGGAGCTCGCGGATCGCGTCGGGCACCGCCTCGAGCGGCACGCTGTACTCCATCTCCCGGAACCGCACCCTGCGGTGGGTGACGTAGACGCGATGCGATTCGTCGATGTACCTCCGCCGGCTCGAGAGCGTCTCGATGAAACGGTTGATGCCCGGCGTCGCCGCGGGGAGGGCGCTGCCGATCGCGGTGCACGCGCCGAAGGCGACGTTGTTCGCGAGCTCCTCGTCGACGAAGCGCGCGACGCGCGACAGGGGCTCGGCGCCGTGCTCCAGCGGGAGGCGGGTGTTCGTCTTGGTCCGAGCGCCCGTCGTGTGCGGGAACCAGTAGAACTCGAAGTGATCGGCAGCGCGACTGCGGTCGGCGAAGCCGTCGAGCACCTCGTCGACCCGGGCCGGGGCCTCCTCGGCCTGCAGCAGATACCGGGGCACGCACTGCAGCGTCACCGTCACGACCACGCCCAGCGCGCCGAGCCCCAGGGCCACGGCCGGCAGCAGCTCGGGGTGGTGCTCCTCGTCGACGCGCAGCAGCTCGCCCGCCCCGGTCACGATCTCGGCGCCCACCACGCCCGTCGCCAGCCCGCCGAGCGCCAGGCCGGTGCCGTGGGTGCCGGTCTGCGTCGCCCCCGTGACCGTCTGCCGGTCGATGTCGCCCATGTTCGGCAGCGCGAGCCCGAGCGGCTCCAGGATCGGCGGCAGCTCCCAGAGGTGGGTGCCGCCCCAGAGGGTGACCCGTCCGCGCGTCCGATCGGCCGACACCAGGCCGCGCATCCGGCTCATGTCGATCCGGATCCCGTCCGTCGCGCCGATCGCCGTGAAGCTGTGCGAAGCGCCGATCGGCTTCACGGTGCGCCCCGTCTCGAGGGCGCGGTGCACGGCGAGGCGCACCTGGTCGGGATTCCGCGGGGCGATCGCGATCTCGGGGCTCGAATGCTCCGTTCCGGCCCAGTTGCTCCAGCGCACGGTCATAGGAAGCACTTCCCTTCTCCGCGGTACGTCGGCATCGGATCCGCCTCGCCCGTGTTCGCCCGCACGGCGACCGTTTCGATCGCGTGCTCCATCGGCTCGCCCGACTTCGTGTGGCGCAGCCACACGCGGTCGCCCACGCGCAGGCCGCGCGCGGACTCTCCGATGACGGGTGTCTGCACCTCCCCCGCGGCCTCGCGCGACGCGAAGCGCAGCCCCTCGGGCCACACCACCCGAGGCAACCGGTCGGCAGCGGGCGGGCCCGAGGCGATCCAGCCTCCCCCGAGCAGCGTCGCGGTGTCGCCGTTCGGGCGCCGCACGACGTCGAGCGCGAACGCGACCGCAGGCGCCGGGGTGAAGGACCGGTAGTGGTCGAAGAGGTGCGGGCCGAACAGGCCGCTCCCCGCGGCGATCTCGGTGAGCGATCCGTCCGCGGCACTGCGCTCGATCGATCCCGTGCCTCCGCCGTTGACGAACTCCAGGTCGGCGATCGCGCGCACCGCGGCGATCGCGCGACCGCGGCGCTCCAGCAGTTCGGCTCCGCTCGCACGCTGCACGACGCGCATGAGCGCGCCTGCGGCGGGACGCCCCCGCGGCGCGTCGCCGACCCCGGCGATCTGCGCCTCGTACGACATGACTCCGACGAGGCGGAAGCCGGGGCGCGCGAGCACGCGCTCGGCCAGTCGGCGCAGGCCCTCCGGTGTGCTCACCGGAGACCTGAGCACGCCCACGTGCCCGAGCGCGGGAGCGCTCCACGACGCGTCGAAGTCGAGGCAGACCCGGATCGCGGGGCGAGCGGCGGGCGGCACCACCGCGTCCACCAGGTCGAGCTGATCCTCCGAGTCGACCATGATCGCGACGCGGTCGGCCGCACGGGGATCGGCGGCGAGCGCGGCGATCGCGGCGCTGTCGGCGCTCGGATACGCGACCACGACGTCGTCGATCGTCTCGCTGAGCCACACCGCTTCGGCGAGCGTGTAGGCGAGCACGCCGCGGTATCCCGGGAGCGCGAGCACGGCGTCGAGCACGCCGCGCACACGGATCGACTTGCTCGCGACGCGGATGGGCAGGCCGCCCGCGCGCCGCAGCAGATCGTGCGCGTTCCAGGCGAGCGCCTCGACGCCGAGCGCGACGACGGGCGCGGAGCGATCGTGCGTCGCCTCGCTCATCCGGGTCCAGTACGCGGCGGGGTCCGCCCAGGGTCCGGGCTCCCCGTCTTTCTGCGGCCCGTGCGGCGCCGCGAGCTCGGCTGCGAGATCGAGTGGCATGTTCGAAGTGTAGAGCCTGGGTCAGAGCTCGCGCAGGTCCCTCGCGAGCTCGGCCTCCCACTGCGCTCGCGTCGCCGCCCGATCTGCGGCGCGGCGCGCCCGACGCAGGCGCCAGGCCCGGATGCGGAGCGCCAGCGCCAGCGCCGCAGCGACGAGGATCGCCGCGATCAGCACGAACTTCAGGGTGATCACCGGGCCAGCCTACCGCCCAGGGCGCCGGTTTGACCTTGACACGATGTCAGGGTGTGGACTACTCGTGGAGAAGGAGCAGACATGAACTCGGACACCCCGCACATCCCGGACCTGCCCGCGGCGACGACCCCGGCCGACCGGCTCCGTGCCGCACTCGCCGCACCCGATGCCTTGACGCGCCTCCAGGCCGCGCTCACGGCCGGCACGTCGCCGCATCCCTCCTACGTGGAGCCGCTCGTCGCGCGCTGCGGGGTGGAGGACGACTTCCCGGTGCGCGACATGCTCACCTGGGCGCTGACGCGGATGCCGCGCGAGCCGGCGCTCTCCGCCGTGATCGGCCAGCTGGGCGAGCCGTCGCCGCTGGCCCGGAGCCAGGCGCTGCACACGCTCTCGAAGCTCGGCGAGCCGAGCAGTTGGCCGGCGATCCTGCCCGAGCACCTGCACGACCCCGACGACGAGGTCGCCCGCACCGCGTGGCGGGCCGCGGTCGCCGTCGCGCCCGACGAGGCGCGCGCGGCGCTCGCCGACGACCTCGCGGCCGAGTTCGGACGCGGCGACCTCGAGGTGATGCGCAGTCTCAGCCGAGCCCTCGTCGCGCTCGGCGGAGCGGCGGAAACGGCCGTCGCGCGGGCCGCACGGTCCGACGATCCGGCGGTGCGGGCGCACGGCATCGCCACGGAGCGGCTGCTCGAGGACCCGGAAGCGTCATTCGCCCTGGAGCCAGCCGACGCCGCCCGCCTGGCCGTCGCCCTCTCGGGCGGTCGCGGTGCGCATTAGCGAAGTCGCGCGCCGCTCGGGCGTCAGCGCACGCATGCTGCGCCACTACGATCGCCTGGGCGTCGTCCGCCCGTCCGAGCGCAGCGCTGCGGGCTACCGCGAGTACTCGCAGGCCGACATGTGGCGGCTGCTGCGCGCCGAGGGACTGCGCTCGCTCGGGCTGGGGCTGCAGGAGGTGCGGCGGACGCTCGACGAGGAGGGCGACGACCCGGGTCCGCTGCTCGACGAGCTGATCGAGCGCGCGCAGGAGCAGCTCGCCCATCAGCGCGATCTGCTCGCCCGCCTCGAGCAGCTCGCGGCCGCGGGGCCCGCGGACTGGACCGAGGCGCTCGACCTCGTGCAGCTCATGAAGCGCCTGGGCGCCCCGAAGCCCGAGTCCCGGTACCGCGCCGCGATCGCCGCAGCGCCCGGCGCGAGCTCGTCAGCAGCCGGGGCGGCCGACGCCACGGCCTCCGTCGTCGGTGCGCTGCTCGCCGAGCCCGAGCCCGAAGTGGCGTCCGCGCTGCGCTGGGCGCTGCTCCGCGGCGACGAGCGCGGCATCCTCGCGGCGGTCGAGCGGCTCGATCGCGCACTCGGGGATCCCGATCCGGCGGTCCGCGAGCGGGCGGTCCGCGCGCTCTCCGAGATCCCAGCGGCCGACGCGACGCCCCCGTTGCTGCGCGCGCTCGCGGATCCGGACCCCGAGACGCGCGGGCTCGCGGCGCTCGCGCTGGGCACGCGCGGCGGCCGCGCAGCGCTCGCGGCGGTGCCCGCGCTCATCGAGCAGATCGCCGACGGCCGTCGCGACGTCGCCGCCGCCGAAGCGCTCGGCAGCGCGGCGGCGGCCTCCGCGGCACCCGACACGGTCGAGCGGGTCGTGCACGCGCTCGCGGCGCGGGCCGATGCGTTCGGCGCCGCGTCCGCCGAGCGCCAGCGGATCGCGCAGGCGCTGGCCGAGCTGCCCGCCGCGCAGACCGGGCCGCTGCTCGACCGGCTCGCCGAGGATGCGGACCGCGATGTGGCCCGCATCGCGGCCTACGTGCGGAGTCTGGCGGTCTGACGCCTGAGTTCCCGGACCGGTGGGCGGGTCCGAAGTCGCGGTCCCCCCACTGGGATTCGAACCCAGACTGAGCGGAGTTTAAGTCCGCTGCCTCTGCCGATTGGGCTATGGGGGGCCGTGCGAGGAGCACCCGTCAATCCTGGCACACGCCGTCGTCGGATTCGGCGGCGCGATGCGCGGACACGAGTAGACCCCGCCGTCGGGCAGAACGGCGGGGTCTACGGTCTCGGGTCCGGGCCGGGAAGGCCCGGGAGCCGGTTACGCGCTGAGGCGCTCCCGGAGGCGGGCGAGCTGCTCGGTCATCTGAGCGGGCAGGCGGTCGCCGAACTGCGCGAAGTACTCCTCGGTGAGGTCGGCCTCGGCGAGCCAGGACGCGGCGTCGACCGAGAAGAGTTCCTCGAGGTCCGCGGCGGGCAGGTCGAGCCCGTCGAGGTTGAGCGCCCCTGCGGCGGGCACGGTGCCGACCGCGGTCTCCTGGCCTTCGGCGTCGCCCGCGATGCGACGGATGACCCAGTCGATGACGCGCGAGTTCTCGCCGAATCCGGGCCAGAGGAAGCGGCCGTCGGCGCCCTTGCGGAACCAGTTGACCTGGAAGATCTCGGGCGCACGGTCGCCGAGCCGCTCACCCATCTCGAGCCAGTGGCCCCAGTAGTCGGCCATGTTGTAGCCGCAGAAGGGCAGCATCGCGAACGGATCGCGGCGGAGCTCGCCGACCGACCCCTCCTGAGCCGCGGTCTTCTCCGACCCCATCGTGGCCCCGACGAACACGCCGTGCTCCCACGAGAGCGACTGGGCGACGAGCGGCACGTTGGTCGCGCGGCGGCCGCCGAAGAGGATCGCGTCGACGGGCACGCCGTTCTGCTCGTACCAGTCCTGGGCGAGGGTCGGGGTCTGCTGGATCGGCACCGTGAAGCGCGAGTTCGGGTGGGCGGCCACGCGTCCCGTCTCCGGGGTCCAGTCGTTGCCCTGCCAGTCGATCAGGTGCGCGGGCACCTCGTCGGTCTTGCCCTCCCACCAGACGTCGCCGTCATCGGTCAGCGCCACGTTCGTGAAGATCGTGTTGCCCCAGAGGGTCTCCATGGCGACGGGGTTCGTCGAATCGCCGGTGCCGGGGGCGACGCCGAAGAAGCCGGCCTCGGGGTTGATCGCGTACAGGCGACCGTCGGCGCCGGGGCGCAGCCAGGCGATGTCGTCGCCGATGGTCTCGACCTTCCAGCCCGGGATCGTGGGCTGGAGCATCGCGAGGTTGGTCTTGCCGCAGGCCGAGGGGAAGGCGGCGGTGAGGTGGTACGAGCGGTCGGTCCGCGTGTCGGTGAGCTTCAGCAGCAGCATGTGCTCGGCGAGCCAGCCCTCCTTGCGGCCCATGACGCTCGCGATGCGCAACGCGAAGCACTTCTTCGAGAGCAGCGCGTTCCCGCCGTATCCCGACCCGTACGACCAGACCTCGAGGGTCTCGGGGAAGTGGGTGATGTACTTCAGCTCGTTGCAGGGCCACGCGACATCTTCCTGACCGTCCTCGAGCGGCACGCCCACGGAGTGCACGGTGCGCACCCACTCGCTGCCGGGGACGATGCCGTCGAGCGCGGCCTGCCCCATACGGGTCATGATGCGCATGTTGAGCACGGCGTAGGGGGAATCGGTGATCTCGATGCCGAGCTGGGTGATGGCTCCGCCGACAGGACCCATCGAGAACGGCACGACGTACATCGTGCGGCCGCGCATCGCCCCGTCGAAGAGCGGCATGAGCTCCGCCTTCATGGCATCGGGGGCCGCCCAGTTGTTCGTGGGGCCAGCATCGGCCTCGTTCTCGGAGCAGATGAAGGTGCGGTCCTCCACGCGCGCCACGTCGCCGGGGTGCGAGCGGGCGAGGAAGCTGCCGGGGCGCAGGTCCTTGTTCAGCGCGATGAGCGTGCCGGCCTCGACCATCTCGGAGGTGAGGTAGTTCCACTCGTCCTGCGATCCGTCGCACCAGACCACGGCGGCCGGCTTCGTGAGCTCAGCGACCTCGGTCACCCACTGCAGCACGTCTTCGTTGCCAGTCGTCGCGCTCTCGCGCACGAGCTCCGCAATGGTCTTCTCGATGGTGGCGGTCTGGTCGATGCCCATGACGTTCGTTCTCCTCGGGTCTCACCTGCTGGTGAAGAATCGGTGACATCTCCATTCTGAGGAGTGGATTCACGCCCCGTTCACCGAAACGGGTGTCAATTTTCATGATTTTTGACATATAGTCAAAAGATGGTTCCCGAGCACACCTCCGCGCAGTCCGATGCCGAGTTCGATCGGCTCATCCTCGGCAAGCGCCTCAAGCACTTCCGCACGCGCGCCGGCCTCACACTCGACCAGCTCGGCGAGCGCGTCGGGGTCGGAGTCAGTCAGCTCTCCCTCATCGAGAACGGGCGGCGCGAACCGCGGCTCGGGCTGCTGCAGTCCGTCGCACGCGAGCTCGACCTCGACCCCGCGGAGCTCTTGAAGACCGAGGCGCCCGACCAGCGCAGCGCGCTCGAGATCGAGCTCGAGCGCGCGCAGACCGCCCCGGCCTACGCGCGCCTCGGCCTCCCCCGCGTGCGCACGCCCCGCACGCTGGGCGACGAGACGCTCGAGGCACTCGTCGGCCTGCACCGCGAGCTCGCCCGGCGCTCGCGCGCCGCCGCGGCGACCTCCGAGGAGGCGCGCCGGGCCAACACCGAGATCCGCATGCAGATGCGCGAGCGCGACAACTACATGCACGAGATCGAGCTCGTCGCCTCCGACCTCATGCGCCGCATCGGCCACGGCGCCGGAGCCGTCACGCACCGCGAGGTCGCCATGCTCGCCGAGCTGCTCGGGTTCACGCTCATCTTCGCCGACGACCTCCCGTCGAACACGCGGAGCATCACCGACCTCGCGAACGGACGCATCTACCTGCCGCCGGCGTCGATCCCCGGCGGACACGGCCTGCGCTCCCTCGCACTCCAGGCGATGGCGCACCGCGTCCTCGGACACGCCGAACCGTCGAGCTACGCGGAGTTCCTCGAGCAGCGGCTCCAGATCAACTACTTCGCGGCCGCCTGCCTCATCCCCGAGGCGCGAGCCGTCGAATTCCTGCAGCAGGCCAAGCGCAACCGCAACCTGGCCATCGAGGACCTGCGCGACGCCTTCGGCGTCACGCACGAGGCGGCGGCGCACCGTTTCACGAACATCGCGACGCAGCACCTCGGTCTGCGCGTGCACCACTACCGCGCCGACGGCGCGGGAGCGCTCGTGCGCGGATTCGAGAACGACGGGCTCCCCTTCCCCACCGATGCGAGCGGGTCGATCGAGGGCGAGGTGCTGTGCCGCAAGTGGGGCGGCCGCACTGCGTTCGACCGGACGAACCGCACGAGCGAGTTCTACCAGTACACGGACACCCCCTCGGGAACCTTCTGGTCGAGCGTGCAGACGGGCGATGCCGAGGGCGGCCCGTTCGCCATCGCCTGCGGGGTCCCCTTCGACGACGCGAAGTGGTTCCGCGGCCGCGACACCTCGGTGCGGACCGTATCGACCTGCCCGGACGAGGCCTGCTGCCGGACGCCGTCCGAGGACCTGCTCACCCGCTGGCAGGGCAAGGCCTGGCCCAGCGCGCGCATGCACGCGCACGTGCTCTCACCGCTGCCGACCGGCACCTTTCCGGGGGTCGATGACAGCGAGATGTACCAGTTCCTCGCGAAGCATGCGCCGGAGGCTTAGGAGAGGGGCGGAGCCCCGAACGCCTCCGGCGCGGCGCCCACGGCGCCGCCTCGTCATCCTGCGCGAGCGCAGCGAGTCGCAGGATCCCCGTCACTGCCCGCATCGATCCTGCGACGCTTCACGCGCAGGATGGCGGGACACGCTGAACCGAGGGCCCCGACAACGCAGGAGAGCCCCGCAGCGCGATGCTGCGGGGCTCTCCTGCCGGACACGACGTGTCAGTCGGCCTTCGGCTTCGGGCGCGAGGCGAACTCCTCGAAGATCGCGCGGGGCTCGGTGACGGCCTCGATGTTGACGATGTCGCGGCCCAGGAAGAAGTGGCCCACCCAGCCGCCGAACACGCGCCACTTGCGCTCCCACGTGGGGATCGCGAGACCGTGGTAGAAGCGGTGCGCAAGCCACGCGAAGTAGCCCTTCATCGTGAAGCTGCCGCCCGACTTGAACACGCCGGTGTTGACGCCGAGGCCCGCGACCGCGCCCATGTTCTTGTGGTTGTACTGCTGCACGCCCTCGCCGCGGAGGTCCGCGACGATGTTCTTCGCGAGCAGGCGACCCTGGCGCACGGCGTGCTGCGCGTTGGGCACGCAGAATCCGCCGGGGCCGGGGGTCGACGAGATGTCGGGGGTCTGCGAGGTGTCGCCGGCGGTCCAGGCGCCCTCGAGGGCCTCGCCGTCCTCGGTCGTGATCCGCAGCTCGGGGCTGCCGATGACGTGCCCGCGGGGGCCGATCGGCAGGTCGGTGCCGAGGAGGAACGGGCGGGGCATGACGCCCGCGGTCCAGACGATGAGGTCCGACTCGAAGGTCTCGCCGGTCGAGAGCTCGATGTTGCCGTCGACGGCCGAACCGAGCTGCGTGTTCAGGTGGATGTTCACGCCGCGGCGGGTCTGGTCGGCCACCACCCAGTCGGCGAGCTGCTCGGTGACCTCGGGCATGATGCGGCCCATGGCCTCGACGAGGTGGAAGACGGTCTCGTCGAAGGAGATCTCGGGGTAGCGGCGCAGCAGCGAGGTCGCGAAGGAGCGGAGCTCGGAGATCGTCTCGATGCCGGCGAATCCACCGCCGACGACCGTGACGGTTAGCAGGCGGGCACGCTCGGGCGAGCCCTTCGGCAGCGACGCGGCGCGCTCGAAGTTGCCGACGAGGCGGTCGCGCACGGCGACGGCCTCTTCGATCGTCTTCATGCCGATCGCGTTCTCGGCGATGCCCGGGATCGGGAAGGTGCGCGAGACCGAACCGGTCGTGATGACGATGTGGTCGTACGAGAAGTCGAACGCGTCGCCCTGGTTCGGCGTGATCGTCACGGACTTGTCGGCGTGCGAGATGCCGGTGACCTTGCCCGCGATGTTCGCGGTGCTCTTGAGGTGGCGGCGGCGCGCGACGATGGCGTGACGGGGCTCGATCGATCCCGAAGCGACCTCGGGGAGGAAGGGCAGGTACGCCATGTACGGCAGCGGATCGACGATCGTCACCTCTGCCTCGCCGGCGCGGAGAAGCTTCTCGAGCTTCCATGCCGTATAGAAGCCTGCGTAGCCTCCACCAACGATCAGAATCTTCTTCGCCACGAAGCGGTCTCCTTGATGCAATGCGCAAATGATGCGATGAGCAGAATCATGCCCGCAGCGCGAGCACGGAAAAATCGGGCGCCACGCACCCGAAATCCCACTCTACCCCGCTTCCCGGCTTTCGCACGACATATCAGCGATATATCGGAGGAATCTGAACGATATCGCGCGAGATTCGCCCGATCACCGCATCTTCAACGAATCAGGGACGCCACCCGCTGCGCTCGAGCGCGAGATCGCCGATGGGGTTCACTCCGGGCCCCGCGGCGAGTGCGTGGCCCATCAGGGCGTGCAGGCACTTCACCCGGGTCGGCATGCCGCCCGCACTGACTCCGGCGAGCTCCGGCACCTCGCCGACGCTGTCGCGATCCGCGATGTACTGCTCGTGGGCGCGCTGGTACTGGGCACGCAGGTCGTCGTCCTCGGCGAGCAGCGCGTTGAACTCGTTCATCACGCCCACGGCCTCGAGTCGCGAGGCCGCCGCGACGGCCTCGCGGTGGCAGAGGTAGTAGAACGTCGGGAACGGCGAGCCGTCCGGCAACCGGGGCGCCGTCGCGACGACGGCCGGGCTGCCGTCGGAGGTGCGGGCCGCGATCCCGACCACCCCGCGCGCCTCGCGACCGAGCTGCTCGCTCACGGCGGCGATATCGGCGTCCGAGGGATCTGCATACGGGGGACGGGTCATGGCGAGGACTCCTCGGTCGTTGTCGTGCTGTCGGTCTCGGCGGGGGCGCTCCCCGCGAGCGATTCGGGCGCCGCGTCCGTCGTTCCCGCGGACAGGAACGAGGCTGCGAGGCCGTGCGCCCAGTTGCTCTCGATGCGCGAGAGCTCCGGGCTCGTCTGCTCGTCGGACTCCACGGGCATGACGATGTCGTCGATCACGTTCAGCTGGGTCTCCCCAGGCATCACGTAGAACAGTCGGTCGCGGGCCTGCGACCTGATGTAGACGGGATCCTTCCACCGGGCCCGCTCGGCATCGATCTCATCGACCGCCTCGCGGTGCGCGCGCACGCTCTGCTCGAGCTCGGCGATCTCGCGACGCTGCTGCACATAGGTCGAGAGCGTCGGGCTGACGATGATCGCTCCCCCGATGACGAGCACGACGATGAGTACGGTGAAGCCGCTGAAGCGGAGGCTCGAGGCCCATGCCCCGAGATCCTCCGCCCAGCGTTTCACCGCGCCGTCGTTGCTCCGCCGCTCGGAAATGGTCGTCGCGCTCCTGCGATCAGGCCGTGAAGCGCGGGAAGGCCGCGCGGCCGGCGTACTTCGCCGCGTTGCCGAGCTCCTCCTCGATGCGGAGGAGCTGGTTGTACTTCGCGACGCGGTCGGACCGGGCGGGGGCGCCCGTCTTGATCTGCCCGCAGTCGGTCGCGACGGCGAGGTCGGCGATCGTCACGTCCTCGGTCTCGCCCGAACGATGCGACATGACGGCCGTGTACCCGGCGCGCTGGGCGAGCTGCACGGCGTCGAAGGTCTCGGTGAGGGTGCCGATCTGGTTCACCTTGACGAGGAGCGAGTTCGCGACGCCCTTCGCGATGCCGTCGGCGAGGCGGTCAGGGTTCGTGACGAAGAGGTCGTCGCCGACGAGCTGCACGCGCGATCCGAGCTCGTCGGTGAGGTGCTTCCAGCCGTCCCAGTCGCTCTCGTCGAGCGGATCCTCGATCGAGACGAGCGGGTAGCGGTCGAGCAGGTCGGCGTAGTACGCGGTCATCTCGGCCGCGGTGCGCGCCTGACCCTCGAACTGGTAGACGCCGTCCTGGTGGAACTCCGACGAAGCAACGTCGAGCGCGACGGCGACGTCGCGGCCGGGCTCGAGGCCGGCGCGGGTGATCGCCTCGACGATCAGGTCCAGCGCCTCGGCGTTGGTGGGGAGATCGGGGGCGAAGCCGCCCTCGTCGCCCAGGCCCGTCGAGAGACCCTTCTCGTTGAGGAGCGCCTTCAGCGCGTGGTAGACCTCGACGCCCCAGCGCAGTCCCTCCGAGAAGGTCTCGGCGCCGAGCGGCACCGCCATGAACTCCTGGATGTCGACGCCGGTATCGGCGTGCGCGCCGCCGTTGATGATGTTCATGAGCGGCACCGGGAGGGTGCTCGCGTTCGGGCCGCCCAGGTAGCGGTAGAGCGGCAGCTCCGCGGATGCCGCGGCGGCGTGCGCCACGGCGAGGCTCACGCCGAGGATCGAGTTCGCGCCCACGCGCTGCTTGTTCGGGGTCCCGTCGACGTCGCGGAGCACCTGGTCGATGATGCGCTGGTCATCGGCCGCGAACCCCTCGATCGCGGGAGCGAGTTCGTCGAACACCGCATCGACGGCCTTCGTGACGCCCTTGCCGAGGTAGCGATCCTTGTCGCCGTCGCGCAGCTCGTACGCCTCGAAGGCGCCCGTCGATGCGCCGGACGGCACCGCAGCGCGGCCCACCGAGTCGTCGGTGAGGCCGACCTCGACCTCGACGGTCGGGTTGCCTCGCGAATCGAGAATCTCTCGGGCGATCACTGCGTCGATAAATGCCACCATGCGCTCCTTGGGTCAGTTGAAGAGAACCACGGCAAGTCTACCGGTGCGGCACCGGTCACTCCCCCAGAGCGCGGAACTCCAGCTCGTCGGCGTCGCGCATCCCCGCGCGCACGTTCGCGAACCGCGTGAAGCCCTCGCCCGCGACCCGGGCGAGCAGGGCCTTCATGTTCTTCTGCCGCTTCTCGAGGCGCACGCGGTGCCCGCGGGCGACGAGCGCGCGCTTGAGCTCGAGCAGGTCGCGGAACACGACGTCGGAATCGAATACGAGCGCGACGGCATCGGGGCCGGCCTGCTCGGAGAGCTCGATGAGATCCACCACGCGCTCGAACCCGATCGAGAATCCGACCGCGGGCACGTCCTGCCCGAGGAAACGCCCGACCATCCCGTCGTACCGGCCGCCGCCGCCGACCGAGCTGCCGGAGCCGGGGTGGGCCACCTCGAAGATCGTGCCGGTGTAGTACCCCATGCCGCGCACCAGGGTCGGGTCGAATCGGAGCTCGACCCCCTCGGGCAGGACCCCCTCGAGCGCTTCGCCGAGCGCGACGAGGTTCTCGATGCCTGCGGGAGCCTCGCCCGCCGCGATCCCGGGGAGCGAGCCCGCCACGCCTTGCCGCGTGAGCGGCACGCCGTCTGCGACCAGGACCTCGACGGTCTCCAGGAATGTCCTGATGCGATCCGCGGCCTCGCCGTCGATCTCCCGCAGCTCCTCGACGACGCCCTGGGCGCCGATCTTGTCGAGCTTGTCGATCGTGATCAGCGCGCGGTCGTGCGTCTCGGAGGCGAAGCCGCAGTGCTCGAGCACGCCGAAGAGGATGCGTCGGTCGTTCACGCGGATCACGCAGCCCTGCAGCCCGAGCTCGGCGAGCGCCTGCGAGGTCGCGGTGATGAGCTCGATCTCGGCGAGCAGCCCGGGTTCGCCGATGACGTCGATGTCGGCCTGGACGAACTGCCGGTAGCGCCCCTTCTGCGGCCGTTCGGCGCGCCAGACCGGAGCGATCTGGATCGACCGGAAGACCGGCGGCAGCTCGGCGCGGTGACTGGCGTAGAACCGGGTCAGCGGCACGGTCAGATCGAAGCGGAGCCCGAGGTCGGCGAGCGCCTCGACGTCGCCCGACTCCGCGGCCGCGGCCAGCGCCTCCGGCCGGATCCCGCGCTTCAGGATCGAGAAACTGAGCTTCTCGTTGTCGCCTCCGAGGCCCGCGTGCAGTCTCGCGTAGTCCTCCACCACCGGGGTCTCGATCTCGTCGAAGCCGTGCGCCCGGTAGACGCCCTTCATGATGCCGAGCGCCTGCTCGCGGCGGGCCTTGCCTGCGGGGAGGAAATCGCGCATGCCGCGCGGCGGGTTCACGGGTGCTGCCATGGGTTCCATTCTTCCATGCGGCGAGCGCGGTCTCGTGCCCGCGTGGCGAACGGTTTGAGATCGGCGATCCGTATGCCCGTCACGCTCCGCATGCGGCATATCTCCCGACGATCTCAAACCGTTCGTCACGCCCGCCACTCGACTTGTAACACACCTAAGATACAAGTTGTGCTACCTTGGCAACACAAGCGCCGCCGGTCGACGAAAGGATCGTCATGGAACTCACCCATTTCCTCCGATACGCACTCGCACTCATCCCCATGCCGATCATCGAAACGCCGATCATCATCGGCCTGGTGCTCTTCTCCCTCTCCTGGCTGAGGCGGAACCCCTGGGTCTCCCTGCCGCGAGATGCCCGACGCCGCTCCGTACTCGCCGGAGTCGGCTTCTGGGGCGCCATCGCCATCGCGGCGGTCGCCGGCACCGTCGGTTGCATCGCCGCGTTCTCGGGTTACGAGCCCTCCGGCGTCGCGGGCTGGTGGCGCCGCCCCGCACCGATGGCGGCCGCAGCGCTGGTGATCGGGATCGCGGCGATGCTCCTCGCCAGGCACCCGCTTCCCGCGCCGGGCGAGCGGGCGATCTCACCCCGTCGTTCCGCGACGGCGTTCGCACCGAAGGGCCGACTCTGGCTGCTGCTCGGCGCGGCGGCCCTCCTCGGCATCACCTCCGTCTGGCAAGGATGCACCACTTCACTGCTGCCCAACGGCGCTCAGATGGTCGGTCGCCCGACCGAGAACGGCGGTACGCTGATCACCGCGGTCCCCGACACGGACCGGGTCCTTCCCGTCGGGCCTTTCGTCGACACCCCGGCAGGCGGCGGGTGGCTGAACAACGGGGTGACCCTCGCCGTGCTCGTCGTGCTGATCGCGGTGCTGCTCCTCGCACTCTCGGGCGACGCCAACCGGCCGATCCACGCGCGCACCAGCGCTCCGGGCATCACCGAGGACCGCCAGCGCACCGCGAAGCTGTTCGTGCTGCTGGCGCTCGGCGGGGTGCTCATCACCCTCGGCATGCTGTGGATGTACGTCGGCTACCTCGGCGGATGGTCGGTCACTTTGGAGGCGACGAACGAGAACGCCTCGGGCCTCCCCTCCGATGAGGTCGGCTTCGTCTCGCTCGCTCCGAGCTTCGCGGCGTTCGCTTCCTCGCTGCGCTTCGGCGGCTGGTTCCTGCAGGGCGTCGGGTTCGCGCTCCTGCTGCGGATCGCCGTCGACGCGCGGCGTTCGAACCGCCACGAGTCGCGCCGCGAGGAGGCGTCGGGCGCGGCGGAGACCGGTCGCACGGAAGACGCACTCGTGGAAGCGGAGACGACGCGATGACCCCCGCGGAATCCCCTGCACCGCGCACCGCGGACGACCTCGCCGACCTGTTCCGCGGGGCGATCCGCTCGGGTCAGCTCGGAGACGGCGAGCGGCTGCCGACCGTGCGGCAGACGGCGCGCGACTTCGGCGTCGCGCAGGGCACCGCGGCGAAGGCCTACCGCGCACTCGAGCAGGAGGGGCTCGTCGTCACCCGCACCGCGGCGGGCACGCGGGTCGCCCCCGGTGCGTCCCGGGCGCCGCAGACGGTGGTCGAGCGGGCGCGGGAGCTCGTCGAAGCCGCGCAGACTTCTGACGTCGGCTTCGACGAGACGGTGGGGGTGCTGCGCGCGCTCTGGTCGGGACACGCGTCCTGATGGTTCGGGATCGGTATGAGATCGGCGATCCGTATGCCCGTTCGCCGCGTGCTCGCCAGATCTTTCGCAGATCCCATACCGCCTGCCGCGAGGTCGGGTGCGCCCACCCCGTCGTCGCCACGGCCGCAACCGTCGAAGAAGCGGCTACGACTCGCCGTGCATCACGCGCGCGGCGAGGCGGTCGACCGAGAGGCGCAGCGCGCGATCCGGGTCGACGCCCGCGGCGTTCGCACGCATGACGAGCGCGAGGATCGCGTCGCCGATGCCCACTTCGGCGAGGCGCTGCTCGTCGGGGCCGATCACGGCCGCCAGCGGATTCTCGGGGTGCCCGTCCCCCGCTGAGGGGTTGATGAGCTCGGCGCGGTGCAGCCGGTCGACGACCTTCGCGGCCCGCGCGAGCGCCGGCATGCCCGCGGGGATCCCGTCGAGCGGGCTGCGCGATCCGCGCTCCTCACCGGCCGCGTCCTCCTTGAGCCGTTCCCACTCGGCGTGCAGCTCCTCCACCGACATGTAGCCGCGGTCGCCGAACACGTGCGGATGCCGGGCGATGAGCTTCTCGTCGAGCGCCGACGCCACTGCGGCCAGGTCATAGCCTTCGCCGTCGCGCTCGGCGATCGCGGCGTGGAACAGCACCTGGTAGAGCACGTCGCCCAGTTCCGACCGGATCTCCTCAGCGGGCAGCCCGCGCTCGACGGCGTCGATGAACTCCGCGGTCTCCTCCACCAGGAATGGCGTCAGCGACTCGTGCGTCTGCGCCTCGTGCCAGGCGCATCCTCCGGGCGATACCATCGTCCGCACCGTTTCGACCACCGACGCGAGAGCCTCGACAGACTCCGGACATTCACCATCTCGATGTTCCATCGCCATGGTGCCCCACTCTAGCCATGCCGTCTGGCTGCTAGCATGATTCCCGCAGCAACAGATGTAACGAAGTTCAGACAAAACCTCAGTGGATGACCTCTGAGGCACGACCACTGAGGAGAACCCCATGGCCCAGAAGACTCTGCTGAAGATCGCGGGGGCGCTCGGCGCTGCCACCCTGGCACTCACCCTGGCCTCGTGCTCCGGCGGCCAGAGCGTCGCCGACGCCTGCAAGATCGCCAACACCGAGATCAGCAAGGCCAGCTCGAGCATGCAGTCCGATCTGAGCGCCGCGATGCAGGGCATGACCTCGGGCGAGACCCCCGACTTCAACGCGCTGTTCGACCCGATCCTCGAGGGCCTCGACTCGGCCGAGAAGAAGGTCACCAACGAAGAGGTCAAGAAGCCGCTGAGCACCTTCACCTCGCAGTACCGCGACTTCGCCAAGTCGCTCGAGGGCTTCGAGATGCCCGACATGTCGAGCATCGACCCCACCGATTCCGCCGCTGTGGCCGAGGCGACCGAGGGCATGCAGGAGCTGTCGACCAAGATCACCGAGGACAGCAGCAAGCTCATGGAGTCAGGCCAGAAGCTGCAGGAAGTCTGCAACGCCGGCTGATCTCCGCAGATCACGTCGAAGGCGCCGCACGGGATCCCCGTGCGGCGCCTTCGTGCATCCGGGACGCGCGCAGGCCGGACATCACGCCGAGGGCGGATCCTCCTCGAGCAGCGTCGCGAGCACGCGCCCCGTCCACGCGACGATGTCGCCCTCGTCGCCGACGTGCTTCTGCCCCACGCCGGCGAGCGGGCTCCGTGCGGATGCGGTGCCGCCCGGGAGCGGGATCTGCAGCGCGCCGGTCGCCTCGGTATAGCGCGAGCCGGGGTACATGCGCGACATGCGCATGCGCCGCGAGTCGAGCAGTTTCACCGGCTCGATGCGCAGCGCGGGGCCGGCTGCGACCACCTTCGCGAGCCCCAGGCGCGACGCCCGGCGTCGCAGCGCGGAGACCGCCGCGAGGCGCTGCACCTCGGCCGGCGGCTCCCCGTAGCGATCCGTCAGCTCCTCGAGCACGAGCGCGACGTGATCCTCCGGCGCCTGCGGATGCGATGCAGCGGAGAACTTCTGGTACGCCTCCAGGCGCAAGCGCTCGCTCTCCACGTAGTCCTCGGGGATGTGGGCGTCGACGGGAAGCTCGAGCACGAGCTCGGACGGGCCCGACGATTCCTCACCCTTGAACGTGTTGACGGCCTCGCCGATCATGCGGAGGTAGAGGTCGAAGCCCACTCCGGCGATATGGCCCGACTGCTCTCCGCCGAGCAGGTTGCCGGCGCCGCGCAACTCGAGGTCCTTCAACGCGACCTGCATGCCGGAGCCCAGCTCGTTGTTCGTAGCGAGCGTCTCGAGCCGCTCGTGGGCGTGCTCCGTCAGCGGCTTGTCGGGATCGTAGAGGAAGTAGGCGTATGCGCGCTCCCGGCTGCGGCCGACGCGGCCGCGCAGCTGGTGCAGCTGGCTGAGCCCGTACTTGTCCGCGGCATCGATGATGATCGTGTTCGCGTTCGCGATGTCGAGCCCGGTCTCGATGATCGTGGTCGACACGAGCACGTCGAACTTGCGCTCCCAGAAATCCTGCACGACCTGCTCGAGCTGATGCTCGCCGAGCTTGCCGTGCGCCACCGCGATGCGCGCCTCGGGCACGAGCTCCGCGATGTGCGCGGCGACGCGCGAGATCGAGGCCACGCGGTTGTGGACGAAGAACACCTGCCCCTCGCGCAGCAGTTCGCGCCGGATCGCCGCGCCGATCTGCTTGTCGCTGCGGGGGCCGACGAAGGTGAGGATCGGGTGCCGGTCCTCGGGCGCGGTCGCGAGCGTCGACATCTCACGGATGCCCGTGACCGCCATCTCGAGGGTGCGCGGGATGGGCGTCGCGCTCATGGCGAGGATGTCGACGTTGGTCTTCAGCTTCTTCAGCGCGTCCTTGTGCTCGACGCCGAAGCGCTGCTCCTCGTCGATGATGAGCAGTCCCAGGTCCTTGTAGAGCACATTGTCGGCGAGGAGGCGATGCGTGCCGATGACCACGTCGACCGTTCCCGCGGCGAGACCGTCGATCGTGTCCTTCGCCTCCTTGTCGGTCTGGAAGCGGCTCAGCGGGCGCAGCTGCACGGGGAATCCCGCGAAGCGGTTCTGGAAGGTCTCGAGGTGCTGGCTGACGAGCAGCGTCGTCGGCACGAGCATCGCGACCTGCTTGCCGTCCTGCACCGCCTTGAACGCTGCGCGCACGGCGACCTCGGTCTTGCCGAAACCGACGTCGCCCGCCACGAGTCGATCCATCGGGATCTCGCGCTCCATATCGCGCTTGACCTCGTCGATCGTCGTGAGCTGATCGAGGGTCTCGGCGTACGGGAACGCCTCCTCGAGCTCGTGCTGCCACGGGGTGTCGGAGGAGAAGGCGTGCCCCTTCGACGCGACGCGCGCCGAGTAGAGCTTCACGAGCTCGACGGCGATGTCCCGCACGGCCTTGCGGGCCTTCTTCTTGGCGTTCGCCCAGTCGCTGCCGCCCATCTTCGACAGGGCCGGCGCCTCGCCCCCCACATAGCGCGACAGCTGATCGAGCTGGTCGGTGGGCACGTAGAGCTTGTCCTTCGGCATCCCCCGCTTCGTCGACGCGTACTCGAGCACGAGATACTCGCGCAGCGCCTTCGTCGCGTCGCGTCCGATACCGGTCGGCACCATGCGCTGCGTGAGCTCGACGAACCGCCCGATGCCGTGGGTCTCGTGCACGACGTAGTCGCCTGCGACGAGCTTCAGCGGGTCGACCACGTTCTTGCCGCGGCGCTTCGCGAGCTTCTGCCCGCTGGCGGCCTGCGACGCGACCGAACGGCCGAAGAACTCGCTCTCGGTCGCGAGCAGCAGCCGGGCCTCCTGGCTCTCGAAGCCGCTCCACGCCGTGCCTGCGACGAGGTAGACGACGCCGTCCTCGAGATGCTCGGGCAGTTCGTCGACGATGCGCGCGGCCGCCCCCGCCTCGGCGAGCACGTCACGGGCCCGCTCGACGAGGCCGACGCCCTGCGCCGAGACGACGGCGTGCCAGCCGTCGCGCACGCGCTCGCCGATGACCCGGATCGCCGCGCCCGTCGGGTCGGCGCCCTGCCCCGCGCGCGGGAACGGTCCGCCGTGCACCGCGACCGAGGCATCGGAGTCGTCCGGCTCCCCCGGCTCCGCCTGCGCGTCTTCGCCGTGCACGAAGCTCGAGACCGACCACCAGGGTCGTCCGTGGGACGCGGCGCGGAGATCGCCGATGGAGAGCATCCCGCTGTCGTCGACCGGGACCGGGGCGTCCGCCCCGGCGGTCGCCGCGTGCCATGCCGCCTCGAGGAACTCGCGGTTGGTCTCGGCGAGACTCACGGCGCGGCTCGCGACGCGCTCGGGCGACGCGACGAGGACGGCGCCGCCCTCGGGCAGCAGCGCCGTGAGCGGCTGCAGGCCGGGGACGAGTTGCGGGAGCAGGCTCTCCATCCCCTCGACCGCGATCCCCTGGCTCATCTTCTCGAGCAGACCCGAGAGCGCCGGGAACCGCGGCAGCAGTTCGGCGGCGCGCTCGCGCACGTCGTCGGTCAGCAGCAGCTCGCGCGCCGGCCAGAGTTCGAGCTCGGGCACAGGGTCGCCCGCGCTGCGCTGGTCAGAGACGGCGAATCGGCGGATCTGGTCGACCTCGTCGCCGAAGAAGTCGACGCGCAGCGCCTGTTCGGCGACGGGCGGGAAGACGTCGAGGATCCCGCCGCGCACGGCGAACTCGCCGCGGCGGGTCACCATGTCGACGCGCGTGTAAGCGTGGGCGACGAGCCTGCGCGCAATGCGCTCGAGCCCCTCGGAGTCCTCACCCGAGCGGAGGACGACGGGCTCGGCCTGGAAGGCATGCGGGGAGACCGGCTGCAGCGCGGCGCGCACCGACGCGACGACGATGAGCGGCCGATCCCCGTCGAACTCCCTGAGGAGCCGGAGCGCCGCGGCGCGGCGGCCCACCGTCTCGGCGCTCGGGCTCAGCCGCTCATGCGGCAGCGTCTCCCAGGCCGGGAACTCCACCGCGATCGCTTCCGGGATGAGGGACGCCAGCGCGGTGCGCAACGACTCGGCCTCCCGGCTCGTCGCCGCAATGAGCAGGAGCGCGCCGCGGTCCCCCGCGGCCCTCCTGCGGCGCACGAGGCCCGCGATCAACGGCGCGCGCAGTCCCTCGGACACCGAGAACTCGGCGTCCGAGGCCCCGGCGGCGATCCGCTCGGGAGAGGCTCCCGCGAAGTCGAGCGCCCGCGCGAACGAGGATGACGCCTCGAGCAGCCGGTCGATGCCGCGCAGGGTCACTGGGCGGCCCTCCCGTGGAATCGCTGCTGGGCGGCGAGCAGTCCGTCGTCGACGACGGACTCCACGGCGTCGGCCGCGTCCTCGAGCAGCACGCCGAGATTCGGCCGCTCGGCAGAGGCGAACGGCTTCAGCACGAAGTCAGCGGGGTCCTGCTGACCCGGGGGCCTGCCGATGCCGACCCGCACGCGCAGGAAATCGGGGGTGCCGAGCGCCTTCGCGATGTCGCGCAGTCCGTTGTGGCCCCCGTGCCCGCCGCCCTGCTTGAGCTTGATCGTGTCGAACGGCAGGTCGAGCTCGTCGTGCACCACCACGACCCGCTCGGGAGCAATCCCGAAGTACTTCGCGAGCGCCGAGACCGGTCCGCCCGAGGTGTTCATGTAGCCGTTCGACTTCGCGAGGATCAGCTTCGGCCCCCCCGGTCGCACGCGCCCCTCCGCCACGCGCGCGCCGGCCTTGTGGGCGGAGAAGCGTCCGCCGATGCGGTCCGCGAGCACGTCGAGCGCCATCTGTCCCACGTTGTGCCTCGTGGCCTCGTACTTCGGGCCAGGATTCCCCAGACCCACGATGAGCCAGCCGTCACTCGACACGAGTTCCTCTTTCCTACTCCTGCGCCAGAACATGCTCGTTCAGCACCCCCGCGATCTCATCGTCGCACGCACCTCAGACATTCTTCCACCAACGGGGCGACGCCCGGCGACTCCCCGCGGGATCGTCTCTCCCCGACAGGGCGTGCGGCAGGAGAGCCCTCGGAAAACAGAGATCGGGCCCGCCTGCCGGTCGTCTCCGACCGCCTGGCGAGCCCGATCCCGGGTGCGTGGCTTACTCGGCGGCCTCGGCCGCCTCGTCCTCGCCCGAAGCCGAGCCGCGCGGAGCGACCACGTGCACGACGAGCTGCTCGGCGTCGTCGAGCAGGGTCGCGCCCTCGGGCAGCGTCACGCCGCCTGCCAGCACGCGCTCGCCGTCCTTGAGTCCCTCGACGTCGACCTCGACGTTCTCGGGGATCGAGGTCGCCGGAACGCTCAGGCGGAGCGTGTTGAGCTCCTGCAGCGCGTTGGTACCCGAGAAGGGCTCCCCGACGACGTGCACGGGGACCTCGACGTCGACGGTCTCGCCCTTCTTGACGATGACGAGGTCGACGTGCTCGATGATCTGGCGCACCGGATCCTTCTGCACGTCCTTGACGAGCACGAGCTGCTTCTTGCCCTCGATCTTGAGCTCGATGATCGCGTTCGCGTGGCGCACGATCAGGCTCAGCGGGTGGGTCTCGACCGCGACGTGCACGGGCTCGCTGCCGTGGCCGTAGACGACGGCCGGGGTCTGGCCGATCGCGCGGAGCTTGCGGGCAGCGCCCTTGCCGAAGCTCTCGCGAACGGTTGCGTCGAGCTTGTTCTTCTCGCTCATGTGTGTCTCCTTGCGGGCTCTCGCCCAGCCGGGGCGGTCCAGCCGCCGGGAATGATGTCTCGCACTCGCGTTGCAAACGCAGCAAGATGGCCCGCTCAGGCAGTCCGTCCCGCGTCGATCACGGGCGCAGATGCGCCCCTCGCCGAAGTACAGCACACGAGTCTACACGATTCTGGAGCGTCGGGGTCCGGGCGTCGGCGGCGTGAGCCAGAATTGACGGGTGACGCGCGCGAGACAGACGTATTCCGGCTGGGGCTACTGGGTCGTGCAGATCGGCTTCGCCGCCCTGCTCGCGCTGCTCGGGATCGGCGGGGGCGTCGTGATGCTCCTCGATGACGACGGGCGCGATTCCGAGAGCGCGGGATCGGGGATCCTCGTCTTCGCAGTCGGCGTCGTCTTCCTCCTGCTGCTCGTCTGGCTGATCGCAGGAGTCTGCTCGCAGTCCAGGACGGAGCGAGCGGTCTACGCCTGGACGATCATGCAGGAGTACGCGGCTCGCGGCGCGGGCGGGCGACCGGTGAATCCGGGTCGTACTGTGACTGCGGATCTGGCCTCGCTCGCGTCCGCGGAGCGGGCGCGTCACGGCGAGCTCGACTACGCCGAGGTGCTCCGCCTGCAGGCACTCCGCCCGGATGTGCCGTACCCCGGAGACCTCGAGGCTCTACGGCTCGCCGCAGCCGAACGGGAGACGGATCTGCTCGCCCCCGGGGAACTGGCGGAGCGGCGGCGGCGCTGGGAGGCAGATGACGCCGCGGCGGTCTCCGCCGTCGAACGCGCAGGGCTCGCGGCTCCCGGAGCCGAGCGCGTGCTCCGGCGCGTTGCGACGGCGTCTGGCGTCGCTGCGATCGTCGCGCTGTTCACCTGGCAGCGGATCCCCGTGCTCGGCATCGGCGCCTTCCTCGGTCTCGTCGCCGTTTGGACGGCCCTGCGCGCCGCCGCGGGTGCGTGCCGCGACGCGCGCACCCGGCGCGGCCTCGCACTGGTCGCCGAGTGGCGCGCCGAAGCCCCTGCAGCGGAGCGCGGCCTCCCCGCACCGTATGCGGGGTTCGTCCGCACGCCGCTCGGCGCATGGTGGATGCGCCTCATCACGCCGCTGCTGGCGTTCGGGCTGCTCCTGATCGTCGGCGCCGCGGCGAATCTCTCCGATCCCGGCGCGGCGGACAACCGCGGCGTCTTCGTCGGGATGGCCTCGACCGGCGCGGCGCTCGTGCTCGTCGGGATCGCGCTGAGGTGGGTCGCCGCACGCAGATCAGCCGCGAGTCGGAGCAGACTCGCGGCTGATCGTGGACCCCGCGGGGCGGTGGACGCCGGGCACCGGGAACGATGACCCTGCGCGTGAGCGACTAGGCGGCGCCCTCGAACATGCTGGTGACCGATCCGTCCTCGAATACCTCGTGGATCGCCTTCGCGAGCAGCGGGGCGATCGGCAGCACGGTGAGCTTGTCGAAGCGCTTCTCGGGCGTCAGCGGAAGGGTGTCGGTGACGACCACCTGATCGATGAAGTCCTGTGAGAGGTGCTCGATCGCCTTCCCCGAGAAGATCGCGTGGGTCGTCGCGATCGTCACGCCCTTCGCGCCGTTGTCCTTCAGCGCCTGCGCGGCCTTCGAGATGGTGCCGCCCGTGTCGATCATGTCGTCGACCATGATGCACCAGCGATCCTTCACGTCGCCGACGATGCCGTGCACGGTCGCCTCGTTCGCGACGCTCGGATCGCGACGCTTGTGGATGATGGCGAGCGGTGCGTCGAGCTTGTCGCTCCAGACGTCCGCGACGCGCACGCGGCCCATGTCGGGCGAGACGACCGTGATGTCGTCGCGCTTGATGGTCTTCTTGAAGTGCTCGAGCAGCACCGGCATCGCGAAGAGGTGATCGACGGGACCGTCGAAGAAGCCCTGGATCTGCGGTGCGTGCAGGTCGACCGACATGATGCGGTCGGCGCCGGCGGCCTTGAACAGATCGGCGACGAGTCTGGCGGAGATCGGCTCGCGGCCGCGGCCCTTCTTGTCCTGACGCGAGTAGGGATAGAAGGGAGCCACCACGGTGATCCGCTTCGCCGACGCGCGCTTCAGCGCGTCGACCATGATGAGCTGCTCCATGAGCCACTCGTTGATCGGATTGGTGTGCGACTGGATGACGAAGGCGTCGGCACCGCGCACGCTCTCGTCGAAGCGAGCGTAGAGCTCGCCGTTCGCGAACGTCCGCGCGTCCGTGGGTACGAGTTCGGCGCCGAGCTCCGCCGCGACCTGCTCAGCGAGTTCGGGGTAGGCCCGACCCGTGATCAGGACGAGCTTCTTCTGCCCCGCCATCTCGATACTGCTCATCCGATGCTGCTCCTCAACCCCGTGTTGTGTTTTGTGGTCCTCGCGGGCTACTCGCCCGCGCGCTCCGCGGCCTCGGCCGTGCTCGTCCCCGGACGATGCTCGGCGACCCACCCCTCGATGTTACGCTGCGGCGCGACGTTCAGCGCGAGCGACCCCGCGGGAACGTCCTTGCGCACCACCGTGCCGGCGGCGGTGTACGTCCCATCGGCGATCGCCACCGGGGCGATGAGCACGTTCTTGGAGCCGACGCGCACCGCGTCGCCGACCCGGGTGTGATGCTTCTGCACGCCGTCGTAGTTGGCGAAGATGGTGCCGGCCCCGATGTTCGTCCCCGTGCCGATCGTAGCGTCGCCCACGTAGCTGAGGTGGGGCACCTTGCTGCCGTCGCCGATCTTCGCGTTCTTCGTCTCCACGAACGCGCCGATCTTCCCGGCGGCGCCCAGTTCCGTACCGGGCCGGATGAAGGCGAACGGGCCCACCTCGACCCCGTCGCCGAACACGGCGAGCGTCGCCTCGCTGCGGCGGATCCGCGCGCCGGCCCCGACCTCGCAGTCGACGAGGGTCGTATCCGGACCGATGACGGCCCCGGAGGCGATCGAGGTGGCGCCCTGCAGGTGCGTACCGGGGAGGATCTCGGTGTCCGGCTCGATCGAGACGTCCGCATCGATCCACGTCGTCGCAGGATCCTGGATGGTCACGCCGCCGCGCTGGTGCTCGCGCACGATCCGCGCGTTCAGCTCACGGCCGGCGTCGGCGAGCTGCGCGCGGTCGTTGACGCCTGCGATGAGCCAGGGATCGTCGGTCGCCACGGCCTCGACCGCTCCCCCGTCCGAGAGGATGCTCGCCGCCGCGTCGGTGAGGTACTTCTCGCCCTGCGCGTTGTTGGTGTCGATGCCGGCGAGGGCGCTCTGCAGGGCCGCTCGAGCGAAGACGTAGATGCCGCCGTTGATCTCGGTGATCCGCCGCTGGGCCTCGCTCGCGTCCTTCTCCTCGACGATCCCGGTGACGCCGCCGTCGGCGTCGCGCAGGATCCGGCCGAGGCCGGTCGGGTTGTCGTAGATCGCCGAGAGCAGCGTCATCGAACGCCGATCCTCGATGTGTCCGCGCACGAGGCGGTCGAGCGTCGCGGAATCGATGAGCGGCGCGTCGCCCGAGAGCACGACGACCGAGCCGTCGAAGTCGTCCGGCAGGGCCGAGATCGCGAGCTCGACCGCGCGGCCGGTGCCGGGGATCTCGTCCTGGTCGACGATCGTGGTGTCGGGGGCGTGGTCGAGGATCGCCTCAGAGACGCGATCCCGATCGTGGCGGACGACCGCGATCACGCGGGTCGGGGCGAGCCCCGCTGCAGCGTCGAGCACGTGGGCGATGAGCGAGCGTCCGCCGATGCGGTGGAGCACCTTCGGGAGGGAGGACTTCATGCGAGTTCCCTGGCCCGCGGCGAGAATGACGACCGCGAGTGACCGTTCTGACATGGGGCGGATCCTTCCTGACGGATGTCGAGCGCTCCGCCCCCAGGGTTCGAACCTGGACCTCACAGCTCCAAAGGCTGTCGTGCTGCCGTTACACCAAGGCGGACCGTGCCGAGTCGCGGCACCGTACCAGTCTGCCAGATCGTCGGCCGCTCGCCGACCGCCCGTCGTGCGGGGCCCGGAGGCGGAACACGCGATAATGGAGGGATGAAGCACGAGGACGAGGTCGACCGGATCATCGCGGACTGGGCGACGGCGCGCCCAGATCTCGACCTCGCCCCGCTCGCGATCTTCTCGCGCCTGTGGCGCATCTCGAAGCACCTCGACCGCGCCAGGGCGCACGCCTTCGACCGCTCCGGGCTGACCTCGTGGGAGTTCGACGTGCTCTCGGTGCTGCGCAGGAGCGGCGAGCCGTTCAGCCAGAGCCCGAAGGTGCTCGTGCAGCAGACGCTCGTCTCGAGCGGCACCATGACGAACCGCATCGACCGCATGGCCGAGCGCGGGCTCGTCAGGCGCCTCACCGACCCCAACGACGGCCGCGGAGTGCTCGTCGAGATGACTCCGCAGGGGCTCACACTCGTCGATACGGCCATGACCCGGCTGAGCGACGCCGAGGAGCGCCTGCTCGGCGGTCTGCCGCGCTCGGAGCGCGATCGGCTGTCCACGCTGCTGCGGCGTCTCGCCCTGAGCATCGACCGCTTCGAGCCCGTCACCGAGCCGATCACGCTGCCGCCGCTGCCCCAGAACGACTGACGGGCCGCGGAAGCCGGCGGAGCGAGCCCTCGATCCGCGGCTGTCGGCGGCATGCGCTAGCGTGGGCGGCATGTCACCGCAGACTGCTGGAATGCCCCTCCGCGACTACCGGGTGCACCGGTACGTCAATGCCTTCTGCCCCGCCTGCCACGAGGAGCAGCCGGACCGCCCGCTCGCGGAAGTGCAGCGGCTCTCGGGCTGGCTGGCGGACCGCGACGGTAGGATCTGGCTCGAGCGCGGGTGCCGCGTCCACGGGCTCCAGCGCACGCTGTACGACGAGTCAGCCGAGATCCTGAGCTACCTCGAGCAGTGGACCGCCCCGACGAAGATCCACACGGCCGACCTCGCCGGCAACTTCAAGCCGGTCCCGGAGGCCTATGAGGACGGCCTGCCCGAGATGCAGACCCAGCACACCTGCATCCTGCTCGAGGACATCACCGACCACTGCAATCTGAAGTGCCCCACCTGCTTCGCGGAGTCGAGCCCAGCGGCGAGCTCCGTCGCGCCGCTCGAGGAAGTGCTCGCATCCGTCGACGCCCGGCTCGCGCGCGAGAACGGCCGCATCGACGTGCTCATGCTCTCGGGCGGGGAACCCACGCTGTACCCCTGGCTCGAGCAACTGCTCGAGCACCTCGTCGCCCGACCGGTCGTGCGGATCCTCATCAACTCGAACGGCCTCCGGATCGCGAACGACGACGCGTTCGTCGAGACCCTCGCGCGGCACCGGGAGCGCGTCGAGATCTACCTCCAGTACGACGGCGAGGAGCCGGAGTCCTCGCGCTACCACCGCGGCGCCGACATCCGCAGGTTCAAGGAGCGGGCCCTCGCGCGGCTCTCCGAGGCCGGGATCTTCACCACGCTGACGATGACCGCCGCGCTCGGGGTGAACGACCACGAGATCGGCGCGGTGATCCGTCGCGCGATGGCGACGCCGTACGTGGGCGGGGTGACGATCCAGCCGGTCTTCGGATCGGGCCGTTCGGCCGGCATCGACGCGCAGGACCGCCTGACCCACACCGGGGTCCTCGCCCGCATGGGCCCGCAGACCGACGGCGAGGTCACGTGGCGCGACCTGACGGCGCTCCCCTGCTCGCACCCGCACTGCTGCTCGGTCGGGTATCTGCTGCGCGACGACTCGGATCGGTGGAAGTCGCTGACCGAACTCGTGGGGCACGAGCAGCTCAAGGAGTTCCTCGACCTGAACCCGGACCTGATCGCGAACCGCATCGCCGACAGCGAGATCAACCAGGCGATGAAGCGGAGCGTCAGCCAGACGCTGCAGCAGAGCGTGAAGCAGTCGCTGCTCGATCTGCTCAGCGAGCAGTCGTCGCTCTCGCACCCCTCGATCGGGAGCCTCTGGAAGGACATCTGCGCCGGGTGCGATCTCGGCATCGGCACGCTGTCGAAGCTCGCCGCCGCGGCGCTTCCGGGGCAGCACGGTCGGCTGCGCCGGTTCCTCGGCGAGCGGGTGAAACGGATCACCGTGAAGCCGTTCATGGACATCAACACGATGATCGAGGAGCGGCTCACCCAGTGCTGCGTGCACGTCGCGACCGTGAACGAGGCCCCGGCGGCCGACGGCTCGGCGGTGCACCAGTGCGCACCGTTCTGCGCCGTGCAGGCCTGGGCGCCGCTCTCGAGGCGCCGCCTCTCGACCGCCACCGGCGCACCCGGCGGCGGTGCGGCGGATGCGCCCCCCGCACCAGCAGCCGCGGCGGCGGGTGCGCCCGATCCCGGCCGATTGATCCCGGTCCGGGCGAAGCGGTGACCCCGTGACCGACCCGCTCTCGCATCTGACGCCGCAGACGCCGCCCCTCGGGCAACGGGACGAGCGCGTGGGCGATCCTCCCGGCGGCTTCGATCCGCTGCGCCTCTGCGTCAACGCCACCGTCGCGCTGATCACGTGCGTGCTCGGGCCGATCGCCCTGCTCGCGTTCGCCGCGATGGCCGTGGTCGGATACGCGCGCGCCCGCCGCGCCGGCCTCATGCGCTCGAAGTGCAAGCTCGGCGACACCCGGGTCGTGCTCGCCTACCTCGCACTGCTCGCGGTGACCGCGGTCGCGGCCGTGCCGCTCTGGTTCCTCGCGTGGCGGCTGCTCTGGCAGCAGCTGCTGGGATAGCCGTGTTCCCCAGGCTCGACGATCTGCTCGGATTCGGCCCGGCGCTCGACACGCACGGGGTCTTCGTCGCGCTCGGACTCGCGGCCGGGGGCGTCGTCTTCTGGATCGAGGCGAGACGGCGCGGCGCGAACGACCCGCGGATCCCCTACCTCGTGATCGGAGCGCTCGTCGGGGCGGGCGTCTTCGCGCGGCTCGGCACCTGGGCCCAGCACCTCGATCCCGCGCAGAACCGCGGGCTCGTCGAGCAGCTGCTCGTCGGCAACGCGTCGATCCTCAGCGCACTCGTCGGCGCATGGGCCGGCGTGCACCTCACCAAGCGCATCGTGGGCTACCGCGAGCGCACCGGGGATCTCTTCGCACCGGCGGTCGCCCTCGCCCTCGCCATCGGGCGGCTCGGCTGCTTCCTCACCGAGAAGCCGGGCACCCCGACCGCGGGCGGCTGGGGCGTCGTGCTCTGGCCCGAGGCGGCGGCGCGGGTCGGATCGCCCGCGGGCGTCGGGCTCCACCCGAGCTTCCTCTACGAGATCGCGTTCCACATCGTCGCGTTCGCGCTGCTCTGGTTCTGGCTGCGCCGCCTCGGCCTCGCACCCGGCGAGACGCTCACGCTCTACATCGGCGCCTATGCGCTGTTCCGGCTCCTCGTGGAGTTCGTGCGCGGCAACGAGGTCGCTTGGATCGGGTTGACCCGACCGCAGCTGTTCCTCCTCGCCACCCTGCCGCTGTTCGCCGCGCGCATCGTGTGGTTGGCTAGGAGGGGACGGCTGACCCCGGCCGGAGCGAGGAGGCATCATGAGCAGCGCACCGCCTGATCCCGAGCCGCAGGACGACCCGCCCCGCGGGAGCGACGAGACCGGCGGCGGGGACACCGCGCAGCCGTCTCCGCACGAGCCGCAGCCGCACCCGCAGCCTCCGAACGGGCCGCCGTCTCCGCAGCCGTCTCAACAGCCGCAGCGGTCGCCCCTACCGCCGCAGTACGGACCACCCGCTCAGCAACCGCACCCGCAGCAACCGCAGCAACTGGCGTACGGGCAGCACCCGCAGTACTCGCAGTCACCGGGATACGGTCCTCCCCCGCAGTACGGACACCCCCAGTACGCTCCGCCGGCGGGACCGCCCCCGTACACCGGCCATCTGGCCTACCAGGCGAGGCTGCAGCAGGAGGTCGGCGGGCGGATCTGGCTCGGCATCGTGATCTCCCTGGCGATGTCGCTCGGGTGCTCCGCGCTCCTGTCGTGGCTGATCTCCAGCGTCGGTTGGAGCACCGGATGGTCGTTCATGCCGCTGCCGTTCCTCGCGACGCTCGTGCTCGCGATCGTGCTCACCTGCATCCGCAGCACGCGGCGCACCGGCATCGGCATGTGGGTCGGCGTCGCAGCCCTCCCCGTCATCGCGTTCGGCACCTGCATCGCGCTCATTTCGGGCGCCGGCTACTGAGCCGCCCGCGCGGCCGGCGCGGCCGATCTCACTGCGTCGTCGCCGCGCCCGCATCGCGCCCGCCCGTTCCCGTGCCCGTGCCCGTGAGAATCCGGGTCACTTGGGAGGGGTGATTCGCGAAAATACCCCTCCCAAGTGACCCGGATTCTCACGGGACGGCGCGGGACGCGCGGAACAGCTCAGGACGGCGCGCTAACGGACGTGCGCAGAACGGCACGGAACGGCGCGAAACGGGCGCAGGCGGACGCGCGAAACGGGCGCAGGCGGACGCGCGAAGCGGACGAAGCCGCAGCCGTCAGACGATGCGATCCTCGGGAAGCGCCGGCGTCGAGGCCGGGGGTACGCGCAGCGTGCCGGATCCCCCCGCCTCGAACGCCGCCGCGTATCCGAGCAGGGCGGGATCGGTGTAGGCCCGCCCCGCGAAGGTCAGGCCGACCGGCATCCCGATGTCCTCCATGACGCCCATCGCGACGGTGATGCTCGGGATCCCGAGGTGGCGCAGTGCGTAGTTGCCGTTCGAGAAGAAGACGCCGTTCGACCAGGCGTGGTCCGCCGCGGCGATGTCGCGCTCGGCGTCCTCCCGCCCGACGTCTCCGTTGGCGGGGAACACGACGCCGTCGAAGCCGTTGTCGTCGAGCCAGCGCTCGAACAGCTCCTCGCGCAGGCGCACGAGCGCGCGCAGGCCGTCGGCGAAGTCGGGGCGCTCGCGAGGATCGGGGATGCCGGCCCGCGCGTACGCCACCGTCGCGCGATAGCGGTTCGGGTAGTCCTCGACCTCCTCGTAGCGGTCGGGCAGCGTGCCAGGAGGCTGCGGGAAGATCGTGTCGGGATCCACCGCGGCGAGCTCGGGGATCGCGGGGTCGCCGTTCGCCTTGAGGAAGTCGTCCCAGCCGAAGGCGAGGAAGTCCGTGAACTCCGTGTCCATCCACCCCTCGGGCAGCACGCCGAGGGCGCCGACGTTCTCCTGGCCCGGGCGGTCGCCCTCGTACTGCTCGATGAGCGGGAAGTCGGTGACGACGACCTCGGCGCCGAGCGACTCGAGCCGCGTCCGTGCGCGCTCGAAGAGCGCCAGGATCGCGGGCCGCACGGCGATCGGGAACGCGGGATCCTGCCCCAGGTACATCTTCGGCACCGCGAATCGCTTGCCGCGCAGCGCGTCGGCGTCCACCACGTCGAGATAGGAGGCCGGCCGATGCTCGCTCGGCTTCGGGAGCGGCACGACGCTCTGGTTGCGCCAGAAGTCGCCCCGGGTGATCTCGTCGTCCTGCACGAGCACGTCGAGCAGGCGGAGCATGTCGGGCATCGAGCGCGTGTGCGGCACGACGACGTCGCGGGCGGGGAACAGCGGCCAATTGCCCCGGATCGAGAGCACGCCCCATGAGGGGGTGTACGCGCAGAGGCCGTTGTTCGAGGCCGGGCTGCGGCCGGAGGAGACCGTCTCCTCCCCCATGCCGAACACGGCGAGGTTGGCGGCGGTGGAGACGCCCGAGCCGTTCGAGGATCCCGATGCGTATGCGGCGGCCAGGTATTCGCGGTTGTAGGGGCTCTCGGCGCGCCCGTACACGCCGCGCTGCATGCCGCCGTCGGCCATCGGCGGCATGTTCGTCTTGCCGATCAGCACGGCTCCGGCCTCGCGCAGCTTCGCGACGGAGAACGCGTCCCACTGGGCGACGAGGTGCTCGAACGCGGGCGACCCGGATGCGACTGTGAGTCCCTCGACCATGTAGGAGTCCTTGACGGTGAAGGGCACGCCCTCGAGCGGACGCGCCTCCCCCGCGGCCCAGCGGCGGTCGGATTCGGCCGCGTCGGCCAGCGCATCGGGGTTCGCGACGACGACCGCGTGCAGCCCGTCGACCCCGGTGTCGTACGCTTCGATGCGCGCGAGGTAGCGCCCCGTGAGCCAGGTGCTCGTGATCGCGCCGCTGCGCAGTGCTTCGAGCACGTCCTCGATGCTGGCCTCGATGAGTTCGAACGATTCGGCGGAGTCGCCCATGGGTGTCTCGTTTCTCGCGGGTGTTGCCGGTTCCGGCACTTGATCGATGCGGCGCTCTCGCCGTATCCTGAAAACAGTTTCAGCCGTGTCGGGCCGCATGTCAAGCGCATCCGGCGCCGCACGGCCGGCGGACGAGGGACGGAGGGTGCGATGGCCGAGGACACCCGCGCACGGATCCTCGCCGCCTGCGCCGCCGTCATCGCCCGCTCGGGCCTCGCGAGGTTCCGCATGAGCGACGTCGCGCGCGAGGCCGGGGTCTCGATCGGGCTGCTCGCCTACCACTTCGGAGACCGCGACGGACTGCTCGAGGCCGCGCTGGAAGAGGTCACCGCGAGCGCCATGCGCCGAGCGGACGCCGCGCCGGAGTCCCGCACCGCCTCGGCCCGACTCGCGGCGCTGCTCTGCTCCGAGTTCGGCGACGACCCGGCCATCCGCGCCGGCTCCACGGCCTGGAACGAGCTCCGCGCGGCCGCGGTGTTCGACCGGGATCGGAGCGCGGCGGTGTCGCGCTCGACCTCGGCGTGGCAGGAGGCCGTCCGCGAGCTGGTCGCCCGGACGGCTCCCGGGACGGACGCGGCGGGGACCGCGCTCGCCCTCACCGCGCTCGTCGAAGGGCTCTCCGGAAGATGGCTCACCGGGCAGCTGACCGCAGCCGAGGCCCAGACGACCGTGCGGCGCACGCTCGCGGCCCTGGGCCTCGGCGCGGAGCGCAACGGGCCGCGACCGCCTGTGCCAAGCTGAGCGTGTGAGCGTGCGCGTAGGATTCATCGGCTCGGCGCACTCCGTCGCCCGCCTCGTGGGCGCGGAGGCGCAGTTGCCCGGCGTCGCGCTGCGCTGCTATCCCTACGCGGATCCGCACGATACCGCCGAGCAGTACCGCCTCGCCCTGGCCGAGAACGACGCCGTGTGCTTCTCGGGGACGATCTCGCACTACCACCGCGCTCGGGAGCTCGACAGCGACGTCCCGGTGCTCGTCGGGAGGTTCTCGGACTACACGCTGGTGGCCTCCCTCCTCGCGGCGACCGCGGGCGCCGACGGCTCGCTCACGATCCCCGAGATCTCCATCGATATGCCCAACCCCGATGTCGCGTCCGCCGTCGCCAGGGACACGGGGATCAGCCTGGACCCGGCGCAGGTCACCGACTACCGCTGGGTGTACGAATCGCGGTACTCGCGTCCCGTGGACGTCTCGGAGATCGTGCGGTTCCACGAGCAGCGCGCCGCGCACGCCGGCGCGCGCCTCGCGATCACGAGCGTGCACGCGGTGTACGACCGGCTGCGCGCGGAACGGCTGCCGGTGATGTTCATGATCGACTCGCTGCAGCACGACCTCGACCTCATCCGCACCGCCCAGCAGCGCGTCTCGGTGCAGCGGCTGGAGGGGGCGCTGCTCGCCGTGGTGTACCTCACGACAGCGGCTCCCGACGACCACGCTTCGCCCGCCGCGGGGCTGCGACGCCGGCTCGCCGCGGAGTTCGAGCGCTTCGCGACGCCCGTGCAGCACCGCCTCGCCGCCTGGCAGCGCGGTGGGCTCGATATGTTCTACACGACGCGCGGCGAACTCGACGCCCGCCTCCCCGCCCTCACCACGACGATGCGCCGCGCGGGCGCGCGTCCCGAGCCCGGCGCCGCGATCGCCGAGCCGGCGGTGGCTCTCGGCATCGGCATCGGCCGACACCTCTACGAGGCCGAGGACCGGGCGCTGCAGGCGCTGCGCCGCGCCACGGCCGAGGCAGGCACCGCCGCGTACGTGGTCGACGAGGACGCCCGGGTGCACGGACTGCTCGGAGCGGCCGAGATCTCGGAGGACGCGAGGCACACGGAGCCCTGGTTGATCGAGCTCGCCTCGCGCGCGGGGATGCAGGCGCGATCCGTGACGAGGCTCATGTCCTTCCTCTCGGCGCGCGACTTCGCGCCGTTCACCGCAGCGGAGTGGGCGGCCGCGAGCCAGACCTCCCCCCGCACGGCCGAGCGAGCCGTGCGCAAGCTCCTCGACGCCGGCGCGCTGCGCGTCGCGGGGCAGGAGCAGCCGCTCGACGCGGGTCGCCCCCGCACCGTCTACGCGCTCGCCGAATCCCTGGAGGGCCCGGCGCGGCGCCGCCGCGCGGCAGCGGGCGATCCCGCCCTCGCGCGCACGTCGTTCCACCCGCGCGGCTCCGGAGCGTGACCGCCGCCCCTCGGCCCGCCTCGAACGCGACCGACGCTCCAGCCGACGTCTGGAGCGCGGCAGCGATGGCGTGATGCGCGCGACGTTGACAGCGCATGCCCGCGGCCCCTACGCTCCTATTACCGACACTCAAACGACACAATCAACGACGAGGTGGGTTTTCCCGATATGAGAATTGTCAGCGCCGACATCCGTGTGATCGAGGCACCGCTGCACGTACCGTTCATCGTCTCCTACGCCCGCTACGACGTCATGCCGAGCGTCATCGTGACGCTCCGCACCGACACCGGGCTGACGGGGATCGGTGAAGCGGTTCCCGATGAGCACGTCACCGGTGAGACCGTCGAGTCCGTCGTCGCCGCCCTCGTGCAGCACCTCCTGCCCGCGCTCCGCGACATCGACCCGCGCAATGTGAACCGGGTCCACGAGCGCATGAACACCGCCCTCGTGGCGAACGGCGCCGCGAAAGCCGCGATCGACATCGCCTGCTGGGACCTGCTCGGCAAGCACGCGGGCCTCCCGATCCACGCCCTCCTCGGCGGGCGCAAGCCCGAGCGTCCGATGATCGCGAAGGTGCTCAGCATTCTGCCGCCGGCCGAGGTCGCCCTGCAGGCGAGCGCCGCGATCGCCGATGGCTTCACGCACCTGAAGATGAAGCTCGGCACCGACACGGCGCAGGACGTCGCGCGCGTCGCCGCCGTGCGCGAGGCCGTCGGGCAGGAGATCCGCATCCGCGTCGATGCGAATCAGGGCTGGCGCGACGTTCCGACGGCGCGCCGGATGATCGCCGCGATCGAGCCGTACGACATCGACTGGATCGAGCAGCCGATCGCCGCGGACGACCTCGACGGCTTCCGCAGGCTGCGTCCGCACACGGGCGCGGTGATCATGGCCGACGAGGCCGTCATCACCTCGGGCGACCTCGCGCGCCTCATCCGCGACGAGTCGGTCGACATGGTCAACCTCAAGCTCATGAAGTCGGGCGGGATCCTCCCGTGCCAGCGCCTCGCCACGCAGGCCGCGCTCGGCGGCCTCGCCGTGCAGATCGGGTCGATGCTCGAGACGAGCGTCTCCTCGGCAGCGGGCTACCACCTCGCACTCGCGCACCCGAACATCGTCTCGACAGAGCTCTCCGGGCCCGTCGCGTTCTCGGACGAGCCCGGCGACCTGCACTTCTCCCTCCCCTACGTCGACATCACCGACCGCCCCGGTCTCGGCGTCACCCTCGATCCCGCGGCACTCGACCGCCTCACCGTCTCAGCGAAGGAGCTGATCGTCGCATGACCACGATCACCGAACCCCCGAAGCGCCGCCTGCGCGACCGTCTCTCGATCCCGCACACCTACGCGATCATCCTGTCGATCGTGATCCTCGTGGGCGTGCTCTCCTACGTCATCCCCTCGGGCGAGTTCGAGCGCGTCGACGTCGATGGACGACTGATGGTCGTGCCGGGCACGTTCGACACGATCGCGAAGTCCCCGATGGCACCGTTCGACATCTTCACCGCGATCCCCCGCGGCATGCAGGCCGCGGCGCAGATCGTCTTCTACATCTTCCTCGTGGGCGGCGCGTTCGGCGTGATCCGGGCGACCGGAGCGATCGACGCAGGCATCAACCGCCTCGTGCAGCGGATCGGCACGAGCGAGCGCTTCATCATCCCGCTCGTGATGATCGTCTTCTCGGTGCTCGGCTTCACGACCGGCATGGCCGAGGAGTGCATCATCTTCGTGCCGATCGGGATCGGCATCGCGCTCTCGCTCGGCTACGACGCCATCGTCGGCACCGCGATGGTGGCCATCGGCGCCGCCTCTGGATTCGTCGGCGGCATGATGAACCCCTTCACCGTGGGCGTCGCCCAGGGCATCGCCGAAGTGCCGCTGTTCTCGGGCATCTGGTTCCGCACGGCCGTCTACATCCCGATCCTCGCGTTCGCCATCTTCCACGTCATGCGCTACGCGGCACGCGTCAAGCGCCATCCCGAGACCTCGATCCTCTACGGCCGCATCGGCGCCGTCGGTTCGACCGAGTACGCCGTGAGCGAGGAGATCCCGCCGCTCACCGCGCGTCGCAGCATCGTACTGATCCTGCTCGGCCTCGGCATCGCGATCAACATGTACGGCGTGTTCAACTGGGGCTGGTTCCTCGACCAGCTCGCCGCGAACTTCTTCATCGTCGCGATGCTGTCCGGGATCGTCGGCGGGCTCGGGATCAACCGGTCCTTCACGAGTCTCGTGGAGGGCATGCGCGCCGTCGTATTCGGCGCGCTCGTCGTCGGGTTCGCCCGGGCGATCCTCGTCGTCATGCAGGACGGCCAGACGCTCGACACGATCGTCAACTTCATCGCCGAGGGCATCTCGCACTGGCCGCCGACCCTCACCGTGCTCGGGATGTTCGCGTTCCAGGCGATCCTGAACTTCTTCATCCCGTCGGGCAGCGGCATGGCCGCCACGACGATGCCCCTCATGGTGCCGCTCTCCGACCTGCTCGGCATCGATCGCCAGGTGGCCGTGCTCGCCTTCCAGTACGGCGACGCGATCACCAACTCGATCATCCCGACGTCGGGCGCGCTCATGGGCTACCTCGCGGTGGCGCGGATCCCGTACGAGCTGTGGGTGAAGTTCATCTGGAAGCTCATCGCCGCGTGGCTCGTCGTAGCGGCCCTCGGGCTCGTCGCGGGCGCCATCTGGGGCGTGCCGGCGTGATCGAGGACGCCTCCGAGGCGCCGCGGATCGTCCGGATCCGCGAGCACCTCGCGGCGCACCCCGAGCCGAGCTGGCAGGAGCACGCCACCGCGGACTACCTCGCGGGGATCTTCGCGGAGGCCGGGCTCGTTCCCCGGCCCTTCGCGGAGTTCCCCGGGTTCACGGTCGACGTGGGGCCGGGCGAACCCGTGGTCGGGCTGCGCGGCGACCTCGATGCGCTCGCGCACGAGACCGCCGCGGGCACGATCATCGCGCACTCGTGCGGTCACGACGCGAATCTCGCGATCGTGACCGAGACCGTGCTGCGCCTCGCCGAGCTCGGCGACGGGCTCGGGCACGGCGTGCGCGCCGTGTTCCAGCCGGCCGAGGAGCAGGGCAACGGCGCGGCATCGGTCGCGGAGCTCGGGGTGACCGACGGCCTCGACGTGCTCTTCGGGGTGCACCTGCGACCGGGCTCCGAGCTGCCAGCGCCCCGGTTCGCGCCGTCGATCTCGCACGGCGCGTGCTGCTTCGTGCGGGGCGGGATCTCGGGGGCCGACCACCACGGGGCGCGCCCGCATCAGGGCGTGAACGCGATCGAGGTGGCCGCCGAGTTCGCCGCGATGGTCGCGGCGCTGCGGGTCGACCCCCAGGTCCCGGCCTCGGCGAAGTTCACCGAGCTCCGCGCAGGGTCGGGCAACCTCAACGTCATCCCCGGTTCCGCGGCGTTCGGCATCGACCTGCGCGCCCAGACGAACGCCGCGATGGATGCGCTGCGCACCGGGGTGTCGCGGATCGCGCGTTCGCTCGCGCTGCGCCACGGGGTCGAGATCGCGGTCGCCGAGGAGGACCACGTGCCCGCCGCGATCATCGGATCGCGGGCGGAGGCGCTCCTCGCATCGGCGATCCGAGAGGTGGCGGGCGAGGCGGCGCTCGCGCCCCGCGCGATCACGTCGGGGTCGGACGACTTCCACTGCTACACCCTGCGCCGTCCCGCGCTCGAGGCCGCGATGCTCGGCGTCGGCGCCGATGTCGTGCCCGGACTCCACGACCCGGCGATGCGCTTCGACGCGACCCGGCTGAGCCCCGCGGCCGACGTGCTCGTCGCCGCCTGCCTGGCCGCGCGCTAGCGGCCGGCGCGCGGGCGATTCGCCCGCTCGGCGGCCAGGCCGCGGAGGATCTCGCCGAGCCAGCGCGCCGCGGGCGGCACGGGCCCGCGGCGCGTGACGAACGACACGCGCCGCTCCCCGAGATCCTGCACCGCGCGGAGCAGCACGACCTCGAAGTCCGCGTCGACGGCCGCGAGGGTGGTCAGGGCGCAGCCGAGCCCCTCCTCCACGAGGCCGTGGATCATCGTCAGGTCGTCGGTGCGCATGACCTCCCGCACCGGGAGTCCGAGCGAGTGGTACACGCGGCGGAGCACCCGATCCGATGCCTCGTCCGGGTTGCGGCTGCAGACCCAGGCGGATTCGGCGAGCTCCGCGAAGTCGACCTCCTCGCGCGCGCCGAACGGGCCGTGCTTCGCCACCATCACCCGATAGGGCTCGGCCATCAGCGTCGTCAGCTCGACGTCGGGCACCTGGAGCGCCAGCTCGTCCGAGACGTCGTAGATGAGTCCCGCGTGCACCTCCCCTCCGCGGAGCTGCCGCAGCACCTCCGTCGGCTCGGCCTCGACCACCTCGACGCGGACGGAGGTGCGCTGCTGCAGCTGCGCGATCGCCGCGGGCATGAGCCGCGCGCCGATCGAGGAGAAGGTGCCGACGCGGAGCGTGACCACCCCAGCGTCGCGCTGATCGGCGACCGCGCGCTCGGCCCGCTCGATGCGCGTGAGCACCGGCGCGATATCGGCGGCGAACGCCTCGCCCAGCGGGGTCAGCCGGGTGCCCGTCCGCCCCCGCTCCACGAGGCGCGCGCCCAGGTGCCCCTCGAGAGCCCTGAGGTGGTGCGTCACCGTGGGGACGCCGTAGCGCAGCGACTCCGCGGCCCGGGTCAGGCTGCCATGCTCGCGGATCGCGAGGAGCACGCGGAACTGCTGGAGCGTCAACATGACATAGACACTATTCCAACACGCGCGAAAACCTGATATTCCGCAGGGGACTCCGACTTCCTACGCTGGAGGCATGCACATCGCCCCCTCCCCCTCTGCGACGCTCGACGCCTCCGCGACGCCGGAGGCCCTCTCCGACCCCCTTGAGCCCGCGGCGCCGACCGAGACCGGCGCCACTGCCCCCTCGGTTCCCGCCCGCCAGTTCGAGGCGCCATACGCCGACGCGGTGCGCAGTCTCGCGACCCACGACTGGCAGCGCATCCACGTGCCCGGGCACCAGGCCGCTCCCGAGAACGCGCCGGGCGTCGCGTCGATCGTCGGCGAGCACGCGCTGCGCATGGACTTCCCGATGCTCTTCAGCGGCGTGGACCAGAACACCTGGCAGCTCGTCACCCCGGGCAGGCGCACGCCGATCATGGAGGCGCAGGATCTCGCCGCCGAGGCGTGGGGGGCGAGTCGCACGTGGTTCATCACGACCGGCGCCTCCGGCGGCAACCACATCGCGACGACGGTCGCTCGCGGCCTCGGCACCTCCCTCGTCGTGCAGCGCAGCATGCACTCGAGCGTGATCGACGGACTCACCCGCATGGGGCTGACGCCGCACTTCGTGCACGGCGCGGTCGACGCCGGGCTCGGCTGCAACCACGGCGTCACCGCAGACCAGGTCGACGCCGCTCTGACCGCGAACCCCGAGAGCTCGTCGGTGTACATCGTCTCCCCCAGCTACTTCGGCGCCGTCGCCGATATCGCCGCGATCGCGGATGTCGCGCACCGCCACGGCGTCCCGCTCATCGTCGACGAGGCCTGGGGCTCGCACTTCGGCCTGCACCCGCGGCTCCCGGCGAACGCCGCGCGCCTGGGCGCAGACCTCGTCGTGTCGAGCACCCACAAGGCGGCGGGCTCGCTCACGCAGTCGGCCATGATCCAGCTCGGCCACGGTCCGCACGCCGCTGCGCTGGAATCGCTCGTCGACCGCGTGGTGCGCTCGTTCCAGTCGACCAGCACGAGCGCGCTGCTGCTGGCCTCGCTCGACGAGGCCAGGCGCTTCATCGTCACGCACCCCGAGCGCGTCGAGCTCGCGCTCGACTCGGCGGAGGAGATCCGGGGGCGCGTGCGCGCCGACCGCCGATTCCGCGACGCCACTCCCGACATCCTGGCGAGCCCTGACGCGATCGCGAACGACCCGTTCAAGGTCGCCATCGACACCCGCGGCGCCGGGATCACCGGCGGCGACGCGCACTTCCAGCTGCTGCGCGACCACCGCGTGTACTGCGAGCTGTCGACGCCGTCGGCGCTGCTGCTGCTCATCGGTGCGACCGCCCCGCTCGACGTCGATCGGTTCTGGAACGCGCTGCAGGCGCTCCCCGAGGCCGAGATCGAGCCCGAGCGCCCGATCTCGCTCCCCCCGAGCTGCGAGCGCGCGATGGGGCTCGACGAGGCGTTCTTCGCCGAGGTCGAGGTCGTCGACGCCGCGAGCGCCATCGGCCGCGTCTCGGCGGACTCCCTCGCGGCCTACCCGCCCGGCGTGCCCAACGTGCTGCCGGGCGAGGTGCTGAGCCCCGAGGCGGTATCCTTCCTCCGGCACACCGCGGCGACTCCCACCGGCTACGTCCGCGGCGCCAACGACCCCGCGCTCGACACGTTCCGAGTCGTCGCGCGCTGATCCCCACCGCGGGCCCGCCCAGCATCCCGGGCGGGCCCGCACCCCTCCCCTCCCCACACGAAGGAGTGTCCGCCATGTCCGGCACCGCTACGCCCGCCCCGCCCCAACAGATGCAGCGCGGCCTGAAGAACCGCCACCTGCAGCTCATGGCCATCGGAGGTGCGATCGGCACCGGCCTGTTCCTCGGCTCGGGCAAGCTCATCAGCGTCTCCGGCCCGTCGATCATCTTTGTCTACATGGTGATCGGGTTCTTCGTCTTCTTCATCATGCGCGCCCTCGGCGAGCTGCTGCTGTCGAACCTGCATTACCAGACCTTCGGCGACATCGCGAAGGACATGCTCGGACCATGGGCCGGCTTCTTCGTGTCGTGGAACTACTGGTTCTCGTGGGTCATCGCCTGCGTCGCCGACATCGTCGCGATCACGGCGTACGTGCAGTGGTTCAACCCGGCGATCCCGAACTGGCTGCCGGCGCTCGTCGCGGCTGCCGTGCTCCTCGTGCTCAACCTGCAGCCGGTGAAGTACTTCGGCGAGACCGAGTTCTGGTTCGCGGTCATCAAGATCGTGGCGATCCTCGCGCTCATCGCGACCGGCGTCGTCCTCGTCGTCGTCGGGTTCACGAACCCCGACGGCACCCAGGCGTCGTTCGCGCACCTCTGGGACCGCGGCGGCATGTTCCCGATGGGCGCGAGCGGATTCGTGCTCGGCTTCCAGATGGGCATCTTCTCGTTCATCGGCGTCGAGCTCGTCGGCACTGCTGCGGCCGAGACCGAGAACCCCCGCAAGACCCTGCCGAAGGCGATCAACTCGATCGTCGTGCGCATCCTCATCTTCTACGTGGGCGCCCTCGCCGTCATCATGAGCGTGACGCCGTGGGACGAGATCGAGCCCGACAAGAGCCCCTTCGTCACGACCTTCGCCCTCGCCGGGTTCGGCATCGCCGCGGCGGCGATCCAGCTCGTCGTACTGACCTCCGCCGCGTCGAGCGCCAACTCCGGCCTCTACTCCGGCACCCGCATGCTCTTCGGGCTGTCGAAGGACGGGCACGCCCCGTCGAGCTTCTCCCTCACCGACTCCCGCGGCGTGCCGCGACGATCCGTGTTCTTCACCTCGGTGTTCCTGTTCGCCGCGATCCCGCTCCTCTTCGCCGGAGACGGCGTCGTCTCGGCCTTCACCTTCGTGTCGTCGATGTGCGCGACGCTCATCCTCTTCACCTGGGGGTCGATCGTCGTGAGCTACATCGTCTATCGCAGGCGCCACCCCGAACGGCACGCCGCATCGAAGTTCAAGATGCCCCTGTCGCGCATCGCCCCGTGGCTCGTGCTCGCCTTCTTCGTGTTCATCGCAGGCACGCTGCTCTACGGCGAGGACACGCGCCCGCCGTTCCTCGCGACGCCGTTCTGGTTCCTGCTCCTCACGATCCTCTGGCAACTGCGCAAGCGGCGGCTGCTGCGCGAGGGGCGGCCGCTCACGGCAGCGGTGCCGACCGTGCCGCACCCGCTCGACGCCGACGAGTAGGCGCCGACGCGGAGAATCGAGGTCTCGGGGAATCCGGGTCGGTCGGGGCGCACCCGGCCGGCCGCCCCGCGTCATACCCCTACAATCGATGGGTGACGATCTCGAACAACCGCACGAGATCGAGCCCCCCCGCCCCGCACCCGGAGCGGCGGCCCCCTCTCGCCTCTCACGAAGGAGTGATGGACTTGTCGGACACCAGCACGCACGCGCCGCACGAGCAGTTGCAGCGCGGACTCTCGAACCGCCACCTGCAGCTGATCGCCATCGGCGGGGCCATCGGCACCGGGCTCTTCCTCGGCTCGGGCAAGATCATCAACCTCGCGGGCCCCTCCGCGCTCCTCGTCTACGCCGTCATCGGCTGCATGATGTTCTTCCTCATGCGCGCCCTCGGCGAGCTGCTCCTCTCGAACCTCAACTACAAGACGTTCGGCGACATCGCGAAGGACCTGATCGGCCCCTGGGCCGGGTACTTCGTGTCGTGGACCTACTGGATCACGTGGGTCGTCATCTGCGTCGCCGACATCATCGCGATCACCGGCTACGTGGCCTACATCAACCCGTCGATCCCCAACTGGATCCCCGCGCTGATCACGGCAGCCGTCCTGATGCTCCTGAACCTGCAGCCGGTGAGGTTCTTCGGCGAGTTCGAGTTCTGGTTCGCCATCATCAAGATCGTCGCGATCCTCGCCCTCATCGCCGTCGGCGTCGTGCTGCTCGTGACCGGTTTCGAGAACCCCACGACGCACACGCAGGCGTCGGTCGCGCATCTCTGGGACCGCGGCGGCATCTTCCCGAACGGCTTCACCGGATTCCTCCTCGGATTCCAGCTCGGCATCTTCTCGTTCATCGGCGTCGAGCTCGTCGGTACCGCTGCCGCCGAGACGAAGGATCCGCACCGCAACCTGCCGCGCGCCATCAACTCGATCGTGGTGCGCGTGCTCATCTTCTACATCGGCGCGCTCACCGTGATCATGGCGATCACGCCCTGGGACAAGCTCGACCCCGATGCGAGCCCCTTCGTCACGACGCTGGCGCTCGCAGGATTCGGCGCGGCCGCCTTCGCGATCAACCTCGTGGTGCTCACCTCCGCGGCGTCGAGCGCCAATTCCGGCTTCTACTCGGGCACCCGCATGACCCACGCGCTCTCGCTCGACGGACACGCGCCGGCCGGCTTCTCGATCACCGACAGCCGCGGCGTACCGCGCCGCGCGGTGTTCTTCTCGGCGGTGTTCGTGTTCTCGGCCGTGCCGATCCTGCTGCTCGGCGACAGCGTGCTCGCCGCATTCACGATGGTGTCCTCGATCGCGTCGACGTTCATCCTCTTCATCTGGAGCATGATCGCGATCAGCTTCATCATGTACCTGCGCAAGCACCCGGAGCGCCACGCGTCGTCGCAGTTCAGGACGCCGCTGGCCCGGATCGTGCCCTGGGCGGTCATCGTGTTCTTCGTGTTCATCGCGGTCACGCTCGCGCTCGCCGAGGACACCCGCATCCCGCTGCTGTGCGCCCCGATCTGGTTCGTGGTGCTCGCGATCGCCTGGCAGATCACGAAGCGCCGACTGGTGCGCGAGGGCAAGCCGCTCACCGCGGCGATCGCCCTCCCCGGCACCGGCGAGGACGCGTAGCCCCCGTCATCCTGCGCGACGAGCCGATCTCGTCCCGTCATCCTGCGCGACGGAGGAGTCGCAGGATCCGCACCTCGTGGATCCTGCGACTCCGGCCATCAGGCGAAGGCCGACATCCCGGTGATCTCCCGGCCGATGATGAGGGCCTGGACCGTCTCGGTGCCCTCGTAGGTGTGCAGCGCCTCGATGTCTGCGAAGTGCCTGGCCACGCGGTTCTCGGTCAGGATCCCGTTGCCCCCGAGGAGATCGCGCGCGTTCGCGGCCATCGCCCGCGCCGTGCGGGTCGCCGTGTACTTGCCGAGCGAGGCCCCGGGGCCGCTGAGCTCCCCCGCGTCCTCGGCCCGGGTCAGCTGCATGAGCAGCGTCTGCAGCGAGGTGAGCTGGCTCAGCATCTCCGAGAGCCGCGCCTGCACGATCTGCGACGCCGCGAGCGGCCGCCCGAACTGCACGCGCTGCTTCGCGTAGTGCACGGCGGTCTCGTAGACGCCGAGCGCGTGCCCGAGCGCCGACCACGCCACGCCGAGGCGCGTCGCCTGCAGCACGCGCGCGGTGTCCTTGAAGGAGTTCGCGCCCGGCATCTTCGCGTCGGCGTCCAGGCGCACCCCGTCGAGTTCGATGTGGGCCTGCCAGATCGCGCGCAGCGACACCTTGCCCTCGATCGTCGTCGCCCGGTACCCTGGCGCATTCTGCGGCACGAGGAATCCCTGCACCTGACCGTCGTCGCCGCGCGCCCAGACGACCGAGACCTGCCCCACGCTGCCCGATCCGATCCACTTCTTGTGCCCGGTGAGCACGTACCCGCCGTCGCGGGATTCCGCGCGCGTCTCGAGGCTCACGGAGTCCGAGCCGTGGGTCGGCTCCGTCAGCGCGAACGCGCCGATCTCGGTCCCCCTGGCCAGGGGCTCGAGCCAGCGGTCGCGCTGCTCCTCGGAACCGCAGTAGGCGATGGATCGCAGGGCGAGCCCGCCCTGCACGCCGGCGATCGTCGCGACGGAGCCGTCGCCCCTGGCGAGCTCCATCATGGTCAGGCTGGCGGCGAGCAGGCTCTGGTGCGGGAACCCGGGAAGGTCGATGCCGTCGCGCAGCAGATCGAGCTCGCCGAGGCGCTTCGCGAAGTGCAGCGGGTACTCCGCGCGGTCCCAGATGCCGGCGATGACGGGTCGGACCTCGGTCTGCACGAACTCGCGTGCGCGGTCGCGATAGGCGAGGTCGTCCGCGGAGATCCCCGAGAACGCCCCGGCGACGTCGACGTCGAGCGGCTCCCAGAGCGCGTACTCCGGCTCGCTCGTCCCCTGGAGCGCGGTGGCGCGGGGCGCCGACGCCCTCGCGGATGCTTCCGGCTTGCTGTTCGACATGGCGGGTCCTCTCTGAGCGGTTGACACGAGCTTGCCTGAGACCCAGTCTCACGTCAAGCACTCCCGGGAATTCTTCGCTTGTCGACAACTTCCGCCGGTTCACGACCTCGCCACTGATACCGAGTGTCACCCGGTTCCGTCTGCTAGCTTCGTCGTATGCCCCCCACATCGCCTCGTCCCTGGCCCGGACCGGACAGCTCGTCGGCCGCGATCCGCCGCCTGGCCGAGCACGGATACGACGCGACCACCGCCGAGGATCTGGCCGACGCGGTCGGCATGAGCCGGAGCACGTTCTTCCGCCGCTTCGGCAGCAAGGACGACGTGGTGTTCGCCGACCACGACCACGCCCTCGCACGACTCGAGGAGTTCCTCGGGTCCACGGATGCGCCGCCGGACGAGGCGCTCGTGCGCGGGACCGCAGACGTGCTGCGGCATCTCGCCCGGGACCCCGAGGCCGCCCGATTGCGGTTCGACCTCATGCGCGAAACGCCGTCCCTCCGCGACCGCGAGCTCATCATCACGCATCGGTACGAGCGGGTGTTCAGCCGGTACCTCAAGGGGCATCTGCCCGGGCACGCGCCGACCTGGGTCGCTGGCGCCCTCGCCGCCGTCCTGGTCTCCGTGCACAACACGACGCTCCGCGACTGGCTGCGGGGCGGCGGCGACGCCCCGCGGGCGATCGAGGGCAACCTCGCCGGCGCGATCCGGCTCTTCTCGCCCTGGCTCACTCCCGAAGGAGCCCCCGAGCGCAAGCGGGTGCTCGTCGCGGTCTTCGACGCCGACGGCACCCCCGAGTCGGTGCTGGGGGCCGTCGCCGCGCAGCTCGACGGCTAGCGGGATCCCGGATCCGCCCGCACACCGTATGGGATCTGCGATCGGTATGCCGCGATCGAGCCCGCGCGGCATACGGATCGCAGATCCCATACGGTTCGGGAGGGGGACGGGCGGATCCGACCGCGCTCAGTCGCTCCAGCGGTACCGACCGCCGCGGGCCGCGAACTCGGCCCCGACGGCGGCGCGCAGCGCGGGATCGGCGAGGTAGTCGACCGCGGTCGTCGCGAGCGCCGCGGCGGCATCGGCCATCGCGTCGAGCGCCGCGGGGCGCAGCGTCCAGTCGGCGAACGCCGCGTTGTGCGGGTGCACGTCCTCGGGTCCGCCGAGCCCGATCGAGGGATGAATCGCCGGAAGGAACTGCGTGACGTTGCCCATGTCGGTCGACGGACCCGACTGCGACGGCACGGCCGGAGACGGCGGAATGCGCCACCCGCGCTCCCCCAGCGCCCCGGCCCACCTGCGCATGAGCTCGACGTTCGGCTCGAGCGGCAGGTACGGGGGCACCGGATCCACGTCGATCTCGGCGACGGTCCCGGTCGCGAGCGCCGCGCCCTCGAGCGCCGCGACGACGCGGTCCGTGAGCGCGCGGAGCGTGTCGATCTCGCCGGAGCGCACGTAGAAGAGGGCCGACGCCTGCTCCGGCACGATGTTCGGCGCCGCACCTCCGTCGGTGATGATCCCGTGCACCCGGTCGATCGGGAGGATGTGCTGCCGCAGCTGCGCGACGGACTGGTAGGCGGTGACGACCGCGTCGAGCGCGTTGAGACCGAGCCAGGGCGTTCCCGCCGCGTGGGCGGCGCGCCCACGGTAGCGCACCGAGACGCGCCGTACCCCGGTGGTCCGCTCGCCCCAGATCGGCGAGGTTCCCGACCCGCCCGTCGGGTGCGCCATGCCCGCGGCGTCGACGTCGTCGAAGCCGCCCGCCCGCAGGATGTGCTCCTTGCCACCGCCGTTCTCCTCCGCGGGTGTGCCGATGAGCGACAGCCGTCCGCCGAGGCGGACCACCGCGGGAACCGCCGCGAGGAACGCGCCGACGCCGATGGCCGCGATGAGGTTGTGCCCGCATGCGTGCCCGATACCGGGCAGCGCGTCGTACTCGGCGATCACTGCGAAGTGGGGGCCGTCGCCCGCGCCGGCGGTCGCTCGGAACGCCGTCTCGAGCCCGAACGCACCGACCTCGGCGTCCGCGCCGTGCTCCTGCAGCAGCGTCGCGATCCTGCGCACGGAGCGGTGCTCGTCGAACCCGGTCTCCGGATCGGCGTGGAGCGCTGCGGCGAGCGCCTCGAGCTCCGGCCGCAGCGCCTCGACCCCGCGCGAGATCTCGGCCGCGGCGGCCGTGCCGGCGCCGAGGTAGCGCGACGGCCCGTCCTCCGGGGGCACGACCGGCTGTCGCGATCGGGCGCCGTACTCCAGGTAGACGTCGTGCGGATCTCCGGGAACACGCGGATCGTTCGTCATGCTCGACCTCCCCGTCATCCGGTCAGAACGCGACGACGGCGCCGTCGGCCCGCCGCACCTCGAGGCGGTACCCCGCGGATTCGCCCGAGATCGTCTCCGCGACGCCGTCTCCGAGGTCGAGCGCCGCGAGCGCCTGCTGCAGTCGCGCCGGGTCGGCCTCGACGCGGGCGAACGAGACGAGTTCGATCGCGGGGAGCTCCCCGGTCCCGGGCTGCGGGGTGGTTCCCCAGTCGATGAGGAACGGCACGTCGAGCCGATCCGCCGCGGCCCCAGTGAGGCGCCACTCGAGCAGCTCCCCCGCGGGTGTGCGCCGCGACAGTTCCCAGACGTCGCCCGGATCGAATCCGCGCGAGCGCGCCCCGGCGACCGTCGCGTCGATGTCCTCGGGGTGCACCGCGTAGGCCTGCACGCTCGGCGCTGCGAGGCGGTCGATCCCGAAGGTCTCCGGGGCGGGCTCGCCAGCCCGGGCGGGGTCCGGGCCGATGAGCTCGATGTACTGCGGTCCGCGCACCCCCGCCACCGTCAGAGCGACGAGGGCGTTCGCGGTTCCGGTCGGGTGCGCCCCTCCGGGCGCGGCGACGACCCCGGTGCGCTCGGCGAACCAGTCGACGAGCGCATCGAGGTCGGGGCCCGCGATGACGATGTGATCGAGAAGGGTGGGGACGCTCATGCGAGGAGTCCACCACAGACGGGGCCCTTTCCGCTCGGCGCCCGTCACACGCCGTAAACCCGGAGGTCAGTGCCCGCGGGCGATCCACTCCTCGAGGTGCGGCGCCTCCGCCCCGATCGTCGTCGCGTCTCCGTGACCCGTGTAGACCGCGGTCTCCTCGGGCAGTGTCAGCAGCTCGCCGCGGATGGACGCGATGATCGTCGGGAAATCGCTGTACGAGCGCCCGGTCGCCCCGGGCCCGCCCTGGAACAGGGTGTCGCCCGTGAATACGGCGCCGAGCGTCGGCGAGACGAAGCAGGTGGATCCGGGGGAATGCCCCGGGGTGTATCGGGCGTGCAGGCGGATTCCCGCCGCGGTGAAGGTGTCGCCGTTCAGGATCTCGCGGTCGGGAGCCGCGTCGTGGACGTCGTCCCAGAGCATGCGGTCTGCCGGGTTCAGGTACACGGGTGCCCCCAGCAGCGACGCGGTCTCGCGCACCGCGCGGATGTGGTCGTCGTGCCCGTGGGTGAGCAGGATCGCACGCACGGCGCGTCCGTCGACGGCTCGCGCCACCGCCTCGGCGTCGTGCGCCGGGTCGATCACGATCACCTCCGAGTCGTCCCCGACGATCCAGACGTTGTTGTCGACCTCCCAGGTCCCGCCGTCGAGCGAGAAGGTGCCGCTCGTGACGAGCCGTTCGATGCTGGCTCCGTTCGCGCCGGTCGCCACGACCTCCGCGCCGCCGCGGTCCGACGCGCTCACAGCACGACCACCGAACGCAGGATGGTGCCGCCAGCCATCTTGCCGAAGGCCTCCTCGACGTCGCCGAGCCCGATGCGCTCGCTCACGAAGCCCTCGAGGTCGAGGCGTCCGAGCCGGTACTGGTCGATGAGCATCTGGAAATCGCGGCTCGGCAGGCAGTCCCCGTACCACGACGACTTCAGCGATCCGCCCCGCCCGAACACGTCGAGCAGCGGCAGTTCGATCCGCATGTCTGGCGTCGGAACCCCGACGAGCACGACGCGGCCGGCGAGGTCTCGCGCCGAGAAGGCCTGGGCGTATGTCTCGGGGCGTCCCACCGCGTCGATCACGACATCGGCGCCGAAGCCTCCGGTGCAGGCCTGGATCGCGACGACGGGATCCTCGTCGCGCGAGTTCACGGTGTGGGTCGCGCCGAAGCGCTTCGCCTGCTCGAGCTTCGCGTCGTCGATGTCGACCGCGACGATCGTCGTCGCGCCCGCGAGCTGTGCGCCCGCAATCGCGGCGGTGCCGACGCCGCCGCAGCCGATGACGGCGACCGACTCTCCGCGGGCGACCTCACCGGTGTTGATCGCGGCCCCGATGCCCGCCATGACGCCGCAGCCGAGCAGACCGACCGCGGCGGCGTCGGACTCCTCGTCGATCCTGGTGCACTGGCCCGCCGCGACGAGGGTCTTCTCCGCGAACGATCCGATGCCGAGCGCCGGCGAGAGCTCGGTGCCGTCCTCGAGCGTCATCTTCTGCGTCGCGTTGTGGGTGGCGAAGCAGTACTGCGGCCGCCCCTTCTTGCACGCGCGGCACTGCCCGCATACCGCGCGCCAATTGAGGATGACCCGGTCCCCCACCGCGACCTCGGTGACGCCGGGGCCGACGACCGAGACGCGCGCAGTCGACTCGTGCCCGAGCAGGTAGGGGAACTCGTCGCCGATCCCGCCCTGCTGGTAGTGGTAGTCGGTGTGGCAGACGCCGCACGTGAGCACGTCGACGACCACCTCTCCCGGGCCGGGCTCCGGCACGATGATCGTCTCGATCGTCGCCGGCGCGAACTTCTCGCGCACGACCACTCCCTGCACTCGATAGGCCATTCGGGGCTCCTTCCGCAACGGGATCGCGCGCATGCCCGCGCGACGCTCCCTCCAGGCTATCGAGCCGCTGGGTGCGCCGTGCGCGCACCGGATCCGGATCCGGTGCGCGCACGGCGCAGCCGCGGGCCCGCGCGGCTCAGTCGCCCTTCACGTTGATGATCTGCCGCAGCGTGTGGCGCACCTCGACGAGTTCGGCCGCGTCGGCCATGACGCGGTCGATCGGCTTGTACGCCTGCGGGATCTCGTCGATGAACGCGTCGGTGTCGCGGTACTCGATCCCCGCCATCGCATCGCGCAGCTGCTCGATCGTGAACTCCTTCCGGGCAGCCGAACGCGAGTAGACCCGCCCGGCGCCGTGCGGCGAGGAGTGCAGCGACCGCGGATCGCCCCTGCCCGTCACCACGTAGGAGGCGGTGCCCATCGATCCGGGGATCAGTCCGGGCCGCCCTTCGTCGGCCAGGATCGCACCCTTCCGCGACACCCACACGCGCTTGCCGTAGTGCATCTCGGACTCGGTGAAGTTGTGGTGGCAGTTGATCCGCTCGTGCTCGAAGACGGGCTCGCCCATCGCCTCGCCGAGCTGCCGCGCCACCCGATCCATCATCTCCTCCCGGTTGAGCAGCGCGAAGCGCTGCGCCCACCGCAGCTCGGCGATGTAGCGCGTGAACTCCGGCGTGCCCTCCACGAGGTAGGCCAGGTCGGGGTCGGGCAGCTCGATCCACCACTGCTTCGCGAGCCGCTGCGCGACCCTGATGTGGTGCTGCGCGATCTTGTTGCCCACGCCCCGCGACCCGGAGTGCAGGAACATCCAGACACGATCCAGCTCGTCGACGGACACCTCGATGAAGTGGTTCCCAGACCCGAGGGACCCGAGCTGCAGCCGCCAGTGCTTCGCGTACTGCCCGGGGTTGAAGCCCCGCTGTTCGGCGAGCTCCTCGAGCTCGGCGACACGGGGTTCCGCCGTCGCCACGATCTTCCGGTTGTCGCGCCCGGCCGACAGCGGGATCGCGCGCTCGATCTGCTCGCGCAGTTCAGCCAGGTTCGCCGTTTCGAGCCGCTCGCGCGTGAACTGCGTGCGGACCGCGATCATGCCGCAGCCGATGTCGACGCCGACGGCCGCCGGGATGATCGCGCCGAGGGTCGGGATCACCGACCCGACGGTCGCCCCCTTGCCGAGGTGCGCATCGGGCATCAGCGCCAGGTGCGGGGAGATGAACGGCAACCGCGAGGTCGTCTCGGCCTGATCGAGCGTCTGCTCGTCGATCACCGAGGCCCACGACAGCAGTCGCTTTGAGAGGTGTTCCATGATTCCTTCCTTGCCGTGACGCCGCGCGTGCGGCGTCCCGATGAGGATCCGGAGGCCTCTGACGATCGCGGCCCCGTCCGCGAGCGCGGGTAGTTCGCCGTGCGCGGGAGGGAGACGCGAGGAATGCAGAAGACGCCCCGGACCGTGATGGTGCGGGGCGTCGTTCGCTTCGGATGAAGCTAGACGGCTCGCGCCGAAGGTCCCTGAACTCGTGCGAGCCGGAGTTCGGGGTGCACCGAGCACTCATCGAGCTGCAGGTGCTGCAACTGCTGATTCGTACGCATCGGGTGCCCTTCGGTGAACCTGCGCGGGTGCGCAGGAGCCCCACCATAGACCGCGGGCGACCGACCCCGCAACCCGGGCGTGTCGCGATGTCGCGAGCGCACGGACCGCGAGCATCACCGGACCCGCGGGAAGGGTTGCGCCCGGCACCGCGTCCGGGTATCGTCAGGGAGTCCTGTCCGCCGTGTTGGGAAGTCCATTGATCTGAATCGTCGCCTCCGCGCCCACTCATCCGTGCGCTGACCCGACGATCGCCGACCCCACGGCCGCATCCGCTCCGCGTTCGCGGTGCACGCGTCGACGTCTCGACCGTGCCGGAATCGCTGAGATCCCGCGATGCCCGGCGTCAGTGCGCTCCGTCTTCGAGAGCCCAGCACTCGAGAACCCAGCACTCGATAGGACTTCCCCATGCCAACCTCGCACGATCGCGCCTCGATCACCCTCGACCGGGTCGGCCTCGCCTGGCCCGACGGCTCCGTCGCGCTCGACGGCGTTTCCGGCGCCTTCGGCTCCGGCCGCACCGGCCTCGTCGGCCGCAACGGGTCGGGCAAATCCACCCTGCTGAAGCTGATCTCGGGCGAGCTGCGTCCGGGCTCCGGCACCGTCCGCGTCGACGGCGAGGTCGCCGTGCTGCCCCAGCGCCTCACGCTCGACGTCGGCCGCCGCGTCTCCGAGCTCCTCGGGGTCGCCGAGCCGCTCGACGCCGTGCGTGCGATCGCGGCCGGCGACGTCGACCCGGAGCGCTTCGAGCAGGTCGGCGATGACTGGGACGTCGAGGCGCGCTCCGAGGCCGCGCTCGCCGAGGCCGGCCTCTCCCCCGACTTCCTCGACCGCAGCGTCGGCGAGCTCTCCGGGGGCGAGGCGGTACTCGTCGCGATCGCGGGCATCCGGCTGCGCCGCACGCCCATCACCCTCCTCGACGAGCCGACGAACAACCTCGACCGCGACGCGCGCGGCAGGCTCGCCGAGATGGTCTCGACCTGGCGCGGCACCCTCGTCGTCGTCAGTCACGACGTCTCCCTGCTCGAGCTCATGGACGATACGGCGGAGCTGCACGGCGGCTCACTGCAGGTGTTCGGCGGCCCCTACTCCGAGTGGCGCGCCTGGCTGGACGCCGAGCAGGAGGCCGCGAAGCAGGCCGAGGTCGCAGCGGCTCAGGCACTGCGCAGGGAGAAGCGGCAGCGGATCGAGGCTGAGACGAAACTGGCGCACCGCACCCGCAACGCCAAGAAGGCCTTCGAGAACAAGCGGGAGCCGAAGATCATCATGAACGGCCGCAAGATGGCCGCCGAGGTCTCGGCCGGTCGGTTGCGGGTCGAGGTCGCTGCAAAGGAGGCCGCGGCGAAGTCCGCGCTGGGTGCGGCGGGCGAGCGCGTGCGGTCGGACCGCTCGCTGAGGATCGAGCTCCCCGATCCCGCGGTGTCGCGCAGCAGGCGCATCGCGACCATCGGGGACGAGGGCCGATCCTGGATCATCCAGGGACCCGAGCGCGTCGCGCTCATCGGTCGCAACGGGACCGGGAAGACGACGCTGCTGAGACGGCTCGTCGACGGCGACCTCTCCCCCACGCCGGGCGGGCACACGGCCGAGGCCCACACCGACCGCATCGGCTACCTGTCGCAGCGCGTCGACGGACTCGACGACTCGCGTTCGCCGCTGGAGAACCTGGTCGCCGTGAGCCCGGGAATCCCGGAGCAGGAGCTGCGGAACCGCCTCGCGAGGTTCCTCATCCGGGGCGCCTCGGCGGACCGGCCCGTGTCGTCGTTCTCCGGCGGCGAGCGCTTCCGGATCGCGCTGGCCACGCTGCTGCTGCCGGATCCGGCCCCGCAGCTCGTCGTGCTCGATGAACCGACGAACAATCTCGACCTCGATACGGCGGACCGGCTCGTCGAGGCGCTGCGCGCGTACCGCGGGGCGCTCATCATCGTCAGTCATGACGACGCGTTCCTCGACAGGCTCGGCATCGATCTCACCCTCGAGATCGATGCCGAGGGCGGGCTCCGGGAGGTCTCGGCGTAGTCGGTTGCGCGGCGCCGGAGCGCGTGCGGGCCCGCCGCGAGCGCGCTTCGCCACGGAGCGGGCTGCCACGTCCCGCCTAGGAGAGCTGCTCGCCGAGCTCCAGCCAGCGTTCTTCGAGCGCCGCGACCTCGTCCTCGATCGCGGTGATCTTCACCATCTCCGCGTTCAGCAGCGCGTAGTCGCTCTGATCGAGCGTCGCGAGGCCGTCGCGCGACGTCGCGATGTCGGCCTGCAGCCGCTCCATCTTGCGTTCGACGGCGGCGAGCTCCTTCTCGGCGGCACGACGGTCGGCGCCGGAGAGCGCGGGAGCGCCGTCATCCGTCGTGCTGCGCGACGCCGCGGCGTCCGCGCCGGCTGCTGCGTCCCGCTTCGCACCCCCGGCAGGACGGGAAGCAGCGCCCAGGCGCTCCTGCTCAGCCCGCAACCTCAGGTACTCGTCCACGCCCCCGGGCAGGTGACGCAGGTGACGGTCGAGAATCGCGTACTGCTGGTCGGTGACGCGTTCCAGGAAGTACCGGTCGTGTGACACCACGATGAGCGTGCCCGGCCACGAGTCGAGCAGGTCCTCCATCGCGGCCAGCATGTCGGTGTCGAGGTCGTTGGTCGGCTCGTCGAGGATCAGCACGTTGGGCTGGTCGAGCAGGATCAGCAGCAGCTGCAGCCGCCGCTTCTGGCCGCCGGAGAGGTCCTTCACCGGCGTCGAGAGCTGCGCGCTCGAGAACCCCATGCGCTCGAGCAGCTGGCCCGGGGTGAGTTCCTGCGCCTTCGACCCCGACCCGACCGTGAAGCTGGACCTGAGCCGCGAGATCACGACCCGCACGGGCTCGTTCAGGTGGTCCTCGAGCTCGTCGAGGCGCTGCGTCAGCGTGGCGACCTGCACCGTCTTGCCGCGCTTGACGCGGCCTGAGGTCGGTTCGAGGGTGCCCGCGACGAGCCCGAGCAGCGTCGACTTCCCCGCCCCGTTGACCCCCAGGATCCCGGTGCGCTCGCCGGGAGCGAGCAGCCAGGTGACGTCCTCGAGGATCGCGCGGTCGCCGTACGCGACGCCCGCCTCCTCGAGGTTGACGACCTCCTTGCCGAGCCGGGCGACCGCCATCGACTGCAGCGAGACCCGGTCGCGGATCTCGGGGACGTCGGCGATGAGCTCGTTCGCGGCATCGATCCGGAACTTCGGCTTCGAGGTGCGGGCGGGCGCGCCGCGCCGCAGCCAGGCGAGCTCCTTGCGCGCCAGGTTCTGACGCTTCTGCTCCACGGCCGCGGCCTGGCGGTCGCGTTCGACGCGCTGCAGGATGTAGGCGGCGTATCCGCCGTCGAAGGGTTCGACGATGCGGTCGTGCACCTCCCAGGTCGTCGTGCAGACCTCGTCGAGGAACCAGCGGTCGTGGGTCACGACGAGCAGGGCGCCCTGTCCCTGCGGCCACCGGCGCTTCAGGTGGGCGGCGAGCCATGAGATCGCCTCGACATCGAGGTGGTTGGTCGGCTCGTCGAGGAAGAGCACCTCGTGGTCCCCGCTCAGCAGGCGCGCGAGCGCGACCCTGCGCCGCTGCCCGCCCGAGAGCGCGTCGACGGCAGCCTCCCAGTCGAGGTCCGCGACCAGCCCGGCGATCACGTCGCGCGTGCGCGGGTCGCCCGCCCACTCGTGCTCCTCGCGGTCCCCCACGACCGCGCGCCCCACCGTCTCGCCCGCGGCGAAGACGTCGGCCTGATCGAGCACCCCGATGGTCGTGCCCGAGCGCATGGTCACCTGGCCGGCATCCGGCTCCCTGCGGCCCGCGAGCATCATGAGCAGCGACGACTTGCCGTCGCCGTTGCGACCGACGATGCCGATCCGGTCCCCGTCCGCGACGCCGAGCGTCACCGAATCGAACACGGTCTTGGTCGGAACCTCGAGATGCAGGGCCTCGGCCCCCAGAATGTGCGCCATAACCTCTCCAGTCTAGGCGTCGGCGCCTGCGACCGTGTCCGGGGGGGGTGACCGAGCGCAGCCCCTCGGCGCACGCGATGGCACCGCGACCCGCGCTGTGCCAGAGTGGGCACGACGGGTTCGGGGAGGGACGCAGCATGACGCGCACGGGCGGGGAGACGACGATCGACGAGTCCGCGCGCCCCGGAGGAACCGGCGGACGGTCGGCACCCGGATCCGGGAGCACGCCGCTGCGGATCCTGGTCGGCGCCATCGCCCTGATCGCCGGGGTCGCGCTCGTCATCGCGCCGCTCTCCCCGCGCGCGATCGCGATCGTCACCGGCCTCGGTCTGGCGTTCAGCGGGATCGCGCTCGTCCTGCGCGATACTCGGGACCGCGCGACGCGCGCCGACGCGCGGTCGGCGGCCGGGCGCGCGATCGCCGCGCTCGTCATCGTGTTCGGACTCGTCATCGCGATCTGGCCGACGGTCGGGACCCCGTGGCTGGCGTTCGCGGTCGGAGCCGCACTCGTCGCGCACGGCGGATTCTCCGCGGCGCACGCCGTCCGCAGCCGCACGCCCGATCGAGCCGCCGAGATCATCTCCGCGTGCGCGGCCCTCGTCTTCGGCGCGCTCGCCTTCACGTGGCCCGTGCTCACGCTCCAGGTCTTCAGGCTCGGCGTGGGCGCGTGGTTCGTCTTCTTCGGACTGCAGCTGCTCGCGTCGCTCGCCATCCACCGGGACCGCGCACCCCGTCGTCCGGCCCGTTCGCGGCGCCGGGGCCGCACCCTCGCGGCGAGCGCAGCCCTCGCCCTCGGCCTCGGCGCGGCGGTCGCCAGCGGCGCAGCGCTCGGCGGGGCGCCGCTGCCGCAGCCAGACGCCTTCTACACCGCGCCGAAGGACGTTCCCGACGAGCCCGGTCGTCTCATCGCTTCCGAGCCGCTCGACTCCGGGGTGCCGCGGGGCGCCGAAGCATGGCGGATCCTCTACACGACGACACGGACCGACGGATCGCCCGCCGTCTCGAGCGGCACGATCCTCGCGCCGGCCGAACGCGGCGCGGATCCCCTCCCCCTGCTCACGGTCGCGCACGGCACGACGGGAGTCGTGCCGAAGTGCGCGCCCTCGCTGAGCTCCGCGCCGTTCGCCGACGGGGCGGGAACCGCGATGGCCGAGATGGTGACGGAGCACGGCTGGGTCGCCGTCACCTCCGACTACATCGGTCTCGGCACGACGGGGACGCACCCCTATCTGATCGGCGAGGCGGAGGCCCGCAACGTGCTCGACGCGTCGCGGGCCGCCCAGGAGTTCGCGCCGATCCGCACGACGACCGGCACCGTGATCTGGGGGCACTCGCAGGGCGGTCAGGCGTCGCTCTGGACGGGGCAGTTCGCCGCCGAGTACGCACCGGAGTTCACGGTCGAGGGGATCGCCGCGTTCGCACCCGCCTCCGACCTCTACGGCCTCGCCGAGTCCATCAAGACCGAGGTCGGCGGCAAGACGGTGTCGGCCTATATCGCGTCGACCTGGGATCGGATCTTCCCCGAGTGGGAGCTCGCGCAGCACCTGACTCCGGGATCATCCGGTGGCGTCGAGCGCGTCCACGACCTCTGCTTCAACGGGCACGACGCGCTCTCGGCGATCCTCTACGGGTCGCAGGTGCCGAATCAGGTGTTCCCCGACGCCGTGCTCGACGGCCCGTTCGGCAGGGAGCTCCGGGCCCAGGAGCCGAAGGGCCCGTTCCCAGCCCCGGTGCTGGTGGCGCAGGGACTCGCCGACCCGCTGGTGCGGCCGGGGCTGCAGCGAGATTGGGTCGAACGCCGGTGCGAGGCCGGCGAGCAGATCGACTACCGCGCATACCCGGGGCTCGGCCACGTCGAGCTGGTCGCCGCGGATTCACCGCTCACACCCGAGCTCGTGCGGTGGACCCTCGACCGCTGGCGGGGTGCGGCTGCGACGCCGAACTGCGACGACCTGCCCGGCTGCCCCTCGGAGGCGTCGGGCCCTGGCTCGACACGAGCCCGGCTCGCGGCGCCGCAGACGCTTAGACGCTTAGACGCTGCAGCAGGATCCGCCGCAGCACGATCCGCCCGCGCCCGACTCGGCGTCGCCGAGCAGATTCAGGATCTCTCGGGCCTCGGCGTCGGCGAACGACGCGGCGCCCTCGAGGCCGGCTTCGGGGTGCTCGGGTGCGGTCTGGGTCTTCGTCTGCTCGTCCATACGTGCATTCTCCTCTGATTCTCGCGTCGCACGAAGCGGCGGGCGGTGCGGGTACTGCGGGGCGTTCGGTGGGTGCGCCGGCGGGGGTGCGGCTCAGCCGGCCGTCGGCGCGGGCACTTCGCCCGCGGTGATGGCGCGCACCTGCTCGAGCACCCCGGCGAAGGCCTCGGCGGACTGCGCTCCCGAGACGCCGTACTGCTGCTCGAGCAGGAAGAAGGGCACGCCGCTGATGCCGAGCATCCGCGCCCGGGTGATGTCCTGCTGCACGGCTGCGCCGTACGTCTCGTCGTCGAGCGCCGCCCGCACGGCGTCGGGGTCCAGGCCGACCTCGGCGCCGAGGCGCGCGAGGGACTCGGGATCCGACATGTCCTCCCCCTCGGCGAAGTACGCGCGGAACAGACGCTCCTGCACCTCGGCCTGCAGGCCCTCGGCCTTCGCGAGGTGCAGCACGCGATGCGCACGCTGCGTGTTCGCGTGGCGCACGCGCGCGAAATCGAACTCGATGCCCTCGGCCGCGGCCATCTCGGTCATCTGCCCGAGCATCTGCTCGACCTGCGGAGCCGGCATCCCCTTGTGCCGCACGAGGAAGTCGATCTCGCTCCCCGAGAAGTCGAGCGGGGTATCCGGCGCCAGCTCGAAGCTGTGGCTCTCGATCTCGACCTCGGTCTCCGGGTGCTGCTCGCGGAACGCCGCGAGCCCGGCTTCGAAGCGGTGCTTGCCGATGTAGCACCACGGGCAGGCGATATCGGACCAGACGTCGATGCGGATCTTGTCATTCACACGGGGTGCAGCGCACGGAGCCCCTCCGCTATTCCCGCGCACCCCGGGCGCCCGCGGATCAGGATGCGGTGTTCCAGGCTCGGACGAAGGCCGACCAGGACGGGTGGTCGTCATAGCTCTGGTCCCGCTCCGCGAGCGTGCCGTCCGCGGTGACGCACAGCGTGTCAGCCGAACCGGAGAAGATGCAGACCCAGTCGCCCGGCAGCGCCGAGCGCTTGAGCACCGCGGCGAATCGCGCGAAGTCGTCCCCGGCCACGCCCTCCGCAGCGGAGATCTCCAGCCGCTGGCGGGCCATCGAGACCGAAGCGATCCCGTCGGTGCCTGCCAGCGCCGCCCCGGCCGCGGCGCGGTCCGCGAGGCTCCCGGGTTCGGCGAAGACGTCGATGCTCCCGGCGGAGCGGCCCAAGCCGCCGTCCTCCCCCGCCAACCGCAGCTCGATCGTCGAGAACGCCGCGGATTCGGGCGCGGCGTCGAGCGCCTTCCCGAGCGGGACCAGGTCTTCCCGCGACCGCACCGTCATCCGGATCACCGAACCGCTCACCTCGGTCGACGCGATGCGGGCGATCGTCCCGTCGTCGAGACGGCCCAGCAGGTTCCGCGCGTCGGTGCCGTCCGAGCCGTCGTCCAGCCGCAGCTGATCGCTGCTCACCGTGAGGTCGATGCCAGACCCCTCGAGCGCCGCCTCGGCGAGCTCGGTCGCCTCGGGGACGAAGAGCTCGTCGGGCACCCGCAGTTCGATGGACTCCGGACCCGCCGTGATCCGACTCACCCCGACCTGCGGCGCGACGGCCTCACGCACGGCCTCCGCCTCGGCGACCCATTCACCCGGGACCCCCGCGAGCTGCACGTCGCCCGCGGAGGTGGACACCGAGAAGGGGAGATCCCGCTCGAGCCCGAGGCGTTCGGAGAGTTCCGGGACCTCCTCGGCGACGGCGAAGGCGTGTTCGGCGTCCGACACCTCGAACTCCAGCGTCGAGAGGTCGGCGCGCACCAGACGCCCGTCGCTCTGCAGCTCGGAGACGATCCCGAGCGTCCGCTCGTTCGCCGCCTGATCGCCGGCGACGGGGAAGGAGAACGCCCCAGCCTCGATACCGAAGGCCCCCGTGTTCGACGCGTGCTCGGCGAGGAAGCGTCCCACCCGGTCAGTGAGCTCTTGGAGCTCGGTCTCGTCGAGGTCGTCCCGAGCCACCACCGTGCCCGACGTCGCACCGATCCAGGGCAGGTCGTTCGACGATCGGAGGTCGAGCGACGCGACCGCGGGATCGGAGGCGAACGCCTCGGTGAACGACCGTTCGGCGGCACTGCCCGCATTGACCGAGGCGCAGCCTCCGAGCGTCAGCGCCGCGGCGAGCGCGGCGACCGCGCGGGATGCAGGCCGCCGCTGCGACGTCATCCCTCGATGATCCTCGCCCCGGGGACGGGCCCCGTGGCCGTCAGTGCGCGTACGCCGGCGCGGCCGAGCGCGACCCGCAGCTCGGCCGCGGCCTGAGTGCCGTCCACGAGGAACGCGATCGTCGGCCCCGATCCCGAGACGATCCCGGCGAGCGCGCCGCGCGACTCCCCCAGCTCGAGGATCCGAGTGAGTTCGGGCGCCAGCTTCAGCGACGCGGCCTGGAGGTCGTTGTGCATCGCGTCGGCGAGCGAACCGGCGTCGCCCACGCGCACCGCCTGCAGCACCGCGGTGTCGACCTTCACGAAATCGGGCTGCGGGCCGAGATCGCCCGCGTGCTCGTCGCGATGCCGGTCGAGCGCGCGATAGACGACCGGCGTGCTGAGGCCCGCCTCCGACAGCGCCAGCACCCAGTGGAACGTCCCCTTCGCGAGCGCCGGGCTGAGCTCGTCGCCGCGCCCCGTCCCCACCGCGGTTCCTCCCTCGAGCGCGAACGGCACGTCCGCGCCCAGCTCGGCGGCGATCGGCAGCAGGCCGGCCCGGCCGAAGCCAGTGCCCCAGAGCTCGTCGCACGCGAGGAGCGTGGCCGCGGCATCCGCCGACCCTCCGCCCATGCCGCCCGCGATGGGCACCCGCTTGAGCACTGTGAGGCGCACGCCGCCCGAGTACCCCGACCGCTCGGCGAGCAGTCGCGCCGCCCGGATCGCGAGGTTCGAATCGTCGACGGGGAGCCCGGTCGTGTCGATCGGGCCCGAGAACCGCACCGAGAAGTCGTCCGCGGCCGTCGCAGTCACCTCTTCGAACAGCGACACCGCCTGGTACAGCGACGCGACATCGTGGTAGCCGTCCTGCTGCAGTGCGCCGACGCGGAAGAACACATTGATCTTGCCCGGCGCGCGAACCGTGATGGAACGCCCTCCGGGCTCCATCGACCCCCCGCTCGTCTTCATAGCTCCACGCTAGCGCACCCGGCGGGAGCGCCGCATCGGCGGACGGGGGCGTGCATCACGCCGAACCGAGCACCGCGCGGGCGACCTCGAGGTAGGCGTCGATCCCGAGCTGCTCGGCGCGCGCGGTCGGGGCGACCCCGGCCGCCTCGAGCATCGCGACCGTGCGATCGATTCCGCCGAGCACGGGCTGGAGCGCCTGCCGCAGCATCTTCCGTCGCTGGGCGAACGCGGCGTTCACGAGGTCGAAGGTCAGCGCGCGCTCCTCCTCGGTCCCGCGCGGATCCGACCGCCGCTCGTAGCCGACGAGGACCGAGTCGACGCCCGGCACGGGCCAGAAGATCCGCCGGCTCACGGTGCCGGCGATCCGCCAGTCGCCGAACCAGGCGGCCTTGGCGCTCGGCGAGCCGTACTCCTTCGACCCCGGGGTCGCGGCGATGCGGTAGCCGACCTCCGCCTGCACCATCACGAGTCCGCTCGCGAGTCCGGGAATGAGTTCGAGGAGGTGCATGAGAATCGGCACCGAGACGTTGTACGGGAGATTGGCGACGAGGCGCACGGGCGCGGCCGCGCCCGGCCCATCACCCTCCGGAGCCGCCTCGGCGAGTTGCGCCGCGGTGACCTCGAGCGCGTCGCTGCGGACGACGCCGAACCGCGCGGTGGCCGCAGGCTGCATCGCCCGGACGGTCGCAGGCAGCTCGGCCGCGAGGCGGTGGTCGATCTCGATCGCGGTGACGGATGCGCCCGCCTCGAGGATCCCGAGCGTCAACGAGCCGAGCCCGGGGCCGACCTCGATGACCCGGTCCCCCGCTTCGACGGCGCCGAGCCGCACGATCTTCCGCACGGTGTTGGGATCGATCACGAAGTTCTGACCGAGCTTCTTCGTCGGCGAGACGTCGAGGCGCTCGGCGAGCTCCCGCACCTCGGCCGGCCCGAGCAACCCCGCGCTCGAACCGCGTCCCCCGACCGGATCGCCCGCGGCGGGAGCCTCACGATCAGGCATCGTCGGCCTCGTCCCAGCTGCCGTAGACCCGCTCGGTGTTGCGGGCGAGGCGCGCGCAGACCTCGTCGAGCGGCTGGTCCAGCGTCTCGGCGATGCGGCGCACCGTGTGCGGGAGCAGGTAGGGGGCGTTCGGGCGTCCACGGAACGGCTCGGGCGTGAGGAACGGAGCGTCCGTCTCCACGAGCACGAGCTCCGGCTTCGCGACCGCGAGTGCCTCGCGCAGCGCCGGAGCGTTCTTGAAGGTCGTGGTCCCGGCGAACGACATGTACCAGCCGTGCTCGTTGCAGATGCGCGCGAGGCGCGCATCGCCCGAGAAGCAGTGGAAGACGGTGCGCTCGGGCGCCCCGACCCGCTTGAGCACGGAGACGACCTCGTCGTGGGCATCGCGATCGTGGATCTGCATCGCGATGCCGTTGGCCTTCGCGATCTCGATGTGCGTCTCGAACGACTCGATCTGGGCGTCGCGCCCGTCCTCCCCCGTCCGGAAGAAGTCGAGACCCGTCTCGCCGACCGCGCGCACGCGGGGCTCCGACGCGAGGCGAGAGATCTCGGAGAGATGCGCGCTGAGCAGCCCCTCGGCGAAGAGCCGGGGCGCCTCGTTGGGGTGCAGCGCGACCGCCGCCAGCACGCGCCGGTCGCTCGCGGCGAGCTGCGCGCTCCAGCGGCTCGTCTCGAGATCCGTGCCGACCTGCACGACGCCGCGCACGCCGACCGCACCGGCCCGGTCGAGCGAGTCCGCGGGGTCGAGCTGGTCGATCCCGTCCTCGAACTCGAGGTGGGCGTGGTTGTCGTAGAGCGGGAACGGCAGCGGCTCGGGCGACTCCGGCCGCGTCAGGTCGCGGCCCCGGTCGTTCGAGCGCTTCCGCAGCCCGGGAGCGGGGGGCTCGCCGTTCATTTCTCGGTGTCCGTCTCGATCCTGGGGAAGAGCGCCGCGAGCTGGCCCTGCTCGGTGCCCGCGGGGAGGAGTCCCCACGATCCCGCGTCGCGGATCGGCTGATCGGCGAGCGCGCCGAGCGCGGCCTCGGCGCCGAGCGCGGTCCACAGCTTCGCGGTCGCCCGAGGGATGACCGGCGAGAGCAGCACCGCGAGGGCGCGCAGGCCCTCGGTGGCCGTCGCGAGCACGGTCGACAGCCGATCGCGCTGCTCGGGATCCTTCGCGAGCGCCCACGGCTCCTGCTCGGTGATGTACCCGTTGAGCGCGTCGACGAGCTCCCACACGGCGGCGATGGCCTCGTGGATCGCGAACGCGGAGATCCGCTCGTCCGCGGTCGCGGCGGCGCGCGCGGCGAGCTCGCGGATCGCGGCGTCGGCGGGCCGCTCATCGTGGGTCTCGGGGACGCGGCCCTCGAAGTACTTGGCGTTCATCGCGAGCACCCGGCTCGCGAGGTTGCCGAACCCGTTGGCGAGCTCGGCCTGGTAGCGGGCCGAGAGGTCCTCCCAGCTGAACGAGCCGTCGTGCCCGAACGAGATGGCGCGCATGAAGTAGTAGCGGAACGCGTCCGAGCCGAACGTGTCCGTGATCTCGTTCGGCGCGATGCCCGTCAGCTTCGACTTCGACATCTTCTCGCCGCCGACCAGCAACCAGCCGTGGGCGAAGACGTGGTTCGGCACCTCGAGCCCCGCTGCCATGAGCATCGCCGGCCAGATCACCGCGTGGAAGCGCAGGATGTCCTTGCCCACGAGGTGGTTCGCGGGCCAGCGGCGGGCGAACTCGGCGTCGTCCTGGCCGTATCCGATGGCCGTGACGTAGTTGAGCAGCGCGTCGAACCAGACGTAGGTGACGTGCGAGGAGTCCCACGGGATCGGGATGCCCCAGTCGAAGGACGTGCGGGAGATCGAGAGATCCTCGAGGCCCTGCTGCACGAACGCGATGACCTCGTTGCGCGCGCTGGCCGGCTGCACGAAGTCGGGGCGCTCCTCGTAGAGGGCGAGCAAGCGGTCCTGGAACGCGCTCATCTTGAAGAAGTAGTTCTTCTCCTGCAGCAGTTCGAGTGGCTTCGAGTGGATCGCGCAGACCTTCTCGCCCGCGAACTCGCCGGTGCCGTCGACGATCTCGCTCTTCGGCTTGAACTCCTCGCAGCCGACGCAGTAGAGCGCCTCGAACTCGCCGGCGTAGACGTGGCCGTCGTCGTGCAGCTTCTGCAGGAACTTCGCGACGCCCTCCTCGTGGCGCGCGTCGGTCGTGCGGATGAAGTCGTCGTTCGAGATGTCGATCGTGTCGAGCAGCGGCTTCCACGCCGACTCGACGAGACGATCCGCCCACTCCTTCGGGGCGACGCCGTTCGCGGTCGCCGTGCGCAGGATCTTCTGGCCGTGCTCGTCGGTGCCCGTGAGGAACCAGGCGTCGTCGCCCGCCTGACGGTGCCACCGCGCGAGCACATCTGCCGCGACCTCCGTATACGCGTGCCCGATGTGCGGAGCGTCGTTGACGTAAAAGATCGGGGTGGTGAGGTAGAACGAGGAGGGGTTGGCCATGGGTGCCATTCTATCGGGAGCCGGAGCGCCTCCCCGGCCGTGTTACGTCCTCCCTCGGTCCGACCCGCCGACGTCCCCCGTCGACCTGCGGCGGCCCCCGCTCCGTCACTCGGCGGCGGAGCCGTCCCCGTCATCCCGCGGCGGCGGAGCCGGTCGCCGTCATCCCGCGGCGGCGGAGCCGGTCGCCGGATGCACCACGATCTCGGGCTCGTGCCGCACGGGGAAGTTGACCGAGTTCGCGATGAAGCAGGCGTCGCGGGCGTCGGCGTGCGCGGCGCGCGCGGCGTCGACCATGGAGGCGTCGGCGACCGTGACGCGCGGGCGCAGCACCACCTCGGTGAAGCTCCCGCCGACGCCCTGCTGCCGCATGGTGCCGGTGGCGGCGTCGGTGTACGCGGTCACGACGACCCCGGCGCGCACGGCCATGTGGAGATAGGAGAGCATATGGCACTGGGCCAGCGCGGTGACGAGGAGCTCCTCGGGGTTCCAGCGATCCCGGTCTCCGTGGAAGGTCGGGTCAGCGGAGCCCTCGAGCGGCGCCTTGCCGCCGGCCCGGATCAGCAGCTGGCGCCCGTACTCCCGATAGCCGCTCGTGCCGGTGCCCCGGTTGCCCACCCATTCGACGTCGACGCGGTACTCATGCAGATCCCTCATGGGCCCAGCCTAGCTCCGCGGCGGGCGACGGCCGAGGGTGCCGGATCCCCGCGCCGGCCGGGCCTCAGGTCCGCCGGGCTTCAGGTCCGCGGGCTCTCAGGTGCGCGGGCTCTCAGGTGATATGGGATCCTCAGCACAACTGGCGGATCCGGCGCGAGCGGCCATACGATTCGCGGATCCCATATCGTGTGCCGCGCGGATCCCGCGCGCAGTCCCCGTCCGCCTCGCCCGCTCGCCCCGTCCGCTCGCCGCGCAGCCCGCGCCCGCGCCTCGGCCCTTCCCCGGCGCGGCGAGAGTAAGATCGGACGCATGAGCGAAGCGACCCTCACCGAAACCAGCATTCCCCAGAAGCGTCTCGTCGTCACCGAGATCCCCGGTCCCCGCTCGCGAGAGATCCACGAGCGCCGTCGCGCAGTCGTCCCCCCTGGGGTCCACAGCGTGCTGCCCGTCTACGTCGAGCGCGCGCACGACTCGATCCTGGTCGACGCCGACGGCAATCACATCGTCGACGTCTGCGGCGGCATCGGCGTCACCACGATCGGGCACACCGACGACGCGGTGGTCGCCGCGGCGACCGCCCAGCTGAACAAGGTGACCCACACGCTGTTCACCATGACCCCCTACGAGCCGTACGTGCAGGTCGCGGAGCACCTCGCGCAGCACGTCCCCGGCTCGACCGCCGAAGCGCCCTACAAGACCCTGCTCATGAACTCCGGCGCCGAGGCCGTCGAGAACGGCGTCAAGATCGCCCGCAAGCACACCGGCCGCCCCGGCGTCGCCGTGCTCGAGCACGCCTACCACGGCCGCACGATGCTCACGAGCAGCATGAACTTCAAGGGCGCCCCCTACGCGCAGGGCTACGGCCCGCGCGCCGGCGACATCTACAAGGCTCCGAACTCCTACCCGCTGCACGACGGCCTCTCGGGCGCCGAAGCCGCGAAGCGCACGATCGCGTACCTCGAGAAGACCGCAGGCGCCGAGGATCTCGCGTGCCTCGTCGTCGAGCCCATTCAGGGCGAGGGCGGCTTCATCGTGCCGGCGGAGGGCTACCTGCCCGCCCTCGCCGAGTGGTGCCGCGCCAACGGCATCGTCTTCATCGCCGACGAGGTGCAGGCCGGCATGGCCCGCACCGGCACCGTCTTCTCGATCGAGCAGTTCGGCGTCGAGCCCGACATCGTGCTGTCCGCCAAGGGCATCGCGGGCGGTCTGCCGCTCGCCGGCATCACCGGCCGCGCCGAGATCATGGACAAGTCGCAGCCGGGCGGCCTGGGCGGCACCTTCGGCGGCAACCCGGTCTCGTGCGCCGCGGCGGTGGCCGTCTTCGAGCAGATCGGCGAGCAGAACCTGCTCGCCGAGGCGAAGCGCATCGAGGCCACGTTCGGCGGCGGCCTCCGGGAGCTCGCGGCGAAGCACCCCGCCATCGCCGAGGTGCGCGGCAAGGGCGCGATGCTCGCGATCGAGGTCGTGCAGCCGGGCACGCTCGAGCCCGACGCCGACCTCGTCGCCCGCGTCATCCAGGAGGCGGCGCAGCGCGGCGTGCTGCTGCTCTCCTCGGGCGTCTACAACCAGGCCATCCGGTTCCTGCCCTCGCTCAAGATGAGCGACGAGCTGATCGCCGACGTGCTCTTGGTGCTCGACGAGGCGTTCACCGCAGCGACCGCGTAGGCGCGACGCGGCAGCGGCCCCGCTCCCCCGACCTCATCGGCGGGAGCGGGGCCGCTGCTGCGTGCACGGAGCCCGCGATCAGCCCGCGACGGGCTCCTGCGTGTCCTCGAGTTCGATGCCAGCCGACTCGATGCTGCCGGTGTCGACGACGTCGCCCACCGCGTGCACGTCGATCACGACGACGGTGACGTTGTCGCGGCCGGCATTGTCGAGCGCGTGCTGCACGAGGGTGCGCGCGGCCGCCTCAGCGGTCGGCTGCGTCGCCAGGAAGTGCTGGATGCCGATGTCGGTGAGCTCCTTGGTGAGACCGTCCGAGCAGAGCAGGATCCGCTGACCCGGGATCAGCGCGAGCGAGATGTAGTCCGGGATCGGGGCCTCGTTGAAGCCCACCGCCCGCGTGATCACGTTCGCATGCGGGTGGACCTCGGCTTCCTCCTCGGTGATCGCGCCGGTGTCGATAAGGTGCTGCACGACCGAGTGATCGACGGTGATCTGGCTCAGCGCGCCCTTGAAGTACTGGTAGACGCGGGAGTCCCCGATGTTGAAGACCTTCCACGTCGGCGCGGGGTCGTCACCGATGCACACGCCGGTCACCGTCGTGCCCGCGCCGAGCTCGGTGTCGCCGGCGTCGAGCTCGATGTCGTCGACCGCGTCGCCGAGCACCTCGTCGATGTCGCGCTCGTTGAGGTTCACGTTGCCGCCGAGCTCCGCGAGACGGCGGACGACCGCGGCCGACGCGATCTCGCCCGCCGAATGGCCGCCCATGCCGTCTGCGATCGCGAAGACCGGAGGCATGACGACGTAGCTGTCCTGATTCGTCTCGCGTCTGCGCCCGACATCGGTCAGCGCGAACCACGACAGTTCGATCTCCTGATCGCTGTCGTTCCGGTAGCGCAGACGACGACGCTCGGCGTTCTCGCCTCGTTCCGTCATCGCTCTCCCGCCCTGTGCACCCGTCCATCCTAGCCGGTCGCGACCCGGGGGCCGCACCATCAGCGCTTCGGAGCCCCGAGCTCCGTCACCAGGACGACCTCGCGCGCGGCCTCGTCCACGAGCAGTTCGAGCCCCGAGTCCGCGCCCCAGGCGACCAGCTCCTCCGCGGTTTCCGGATCCGCCTGCGCCATCGCGAGCCTGCGGACGAGGTCGCCCTTCGCAGCCTTGTTGAAGTGGTTGAGCGCGCGGACCGTGCCGTCGCGCCCGCGCTGCACGACGTTCAGGAAGTACCCCGCGCCCTCGGGCAGCGGCGCGAGCGCCGCGTAGTCGAGGGAGCGCAGGTCGAGCAGGAGCCCGCCGTCCTCGAGCGATACGAGATCGTGGGCCCTGGACCAGACCCGCTTGAGCGGCGCCCCGAGCGCGGGCAGGCGCGATCCGGCCGAGAGCCGATACGCGGGGATCTCATCGGAGGCGGCGATGAGGCCGAACAACGCCGACTGGATGAGCACCCGCGAGTCGATCCACGCGCGTGCCGCGCGATCGAGGCTCTGCGCGTCGAGCGCGTCGTACAGCACCCCGGTGTACCGCTCGATCGACGGCATCACCCCGCTCTCCCCCAACCGCAGGTTGTGCGCGAGCTCGCCCTGGTTCTTCACCCCGAGCTTGAGCGGCTTCGCGGCAGCTTCCGGGTCCCGGCTCAGCTCGACGAGCGCCGCGCGCACCGCCGCGCGCACGTCGGCGAGCTCGGTTCCGCCGCGCAGGGCATCGGCGCGCAGTACGCCAGTGCCGCCGACGCGCTTCGTCTCCGAGGGCGGGAGGAGGATCAGCATGGGGCTCGCTTTCGATGGAGGTGTGGATCCTGCGACTCGCTTCGCTCGCGCAGGATGACGGAGAAGGGGCACCGGACGGGCCGGTGCTGCGCGCGGCTGGGAACGCGAAAGGCCGGGACTCCTCGGGAGAGGAGGCCCGGCCTGCGCGCGGAGGGACTGCTACGCGACGAGCGCAGCCTTGCCCGCGACGATGGTCACGGTGTCGTGATCGACCGAGAGGAAACCGCCCTCGGCATCGACCGCGATCTTCTCGCCGCTCGCGGTGGTCACGCGCACCTCGCCCTGCGCGAGCAGCGCGAGGATGGGCTCGTGACCGCCGAGGATGCCGATCTCGCCCTCGACCGTCTTCGCGACGATCTGCGAGGCCTCGCCGGACCAGACCTCGCGGTCGGCCGCGACGACGCTGACGTTGAGCGCCGCCATGGCTTAGGCCAGTTCCTTCTGCATCTTGGCCCAGTTCTCCTCGACGTCGCTGATGCCGCCGACGTTGAAGAACGCCTGCTCGGCCACGTGGTCGAACTCGCCCTTGCAGATCGCGTCGAACGACTCGATGGTCTCCTTGAGGGGGACGGTCGAGCCCTCGACACCGGTGAACTTCTTCGCCATGTAGGTGTTCTGCGAGAGGAACTGCTGGATGCGGCGCGCGCGGTTCACGGTGATCTTGTCCTCTTCGGACAGCTCGTCGACACCGAGGATCGCGATGATCTCCTGCAGCTCCTTGTTCTTCTGCAGGATCTGCTTGACGGTGATCGCCACGCGGTAGTGGTCCTCGCCCAAGTAGCGGGGGTCGAGGATGCGCGACGACGAGGTCAGCGGGTCGATGGCCGGGTAGAGGCCCTTCGACGCGATCTCGCGGGAGAGCTCCGTCGTCGCGTCGAGGTGCGCGAACGTGGTGGCGGGAGCCGGGTCGGTGTAGTCGTCCGCGGGGACGTAGATCGCCTGCAGCGAGGTGATCGAGTGGCCGCGGGTCGAGGTGATGCGCTCCTGGAGGATGCCCATCTCGTCGGCGAGGTTCGGCTGGTAGCCCACGGCGGAGGGCATACGGCCGAGCAGCGTCGAGACCTCGGAACCGGCCTGAGTGAAGCGGAAGATGTTGTCGATGAAGAGCAGCACGTCCTGCTTCTGCACATCGCGGAAGTACTCCGCCATGGTCAGCGCCGAGAGGGCGACGCGGAGACGGGTCCCCGGGGGCTCGTCCATCTGGCCGAACACGAGCGCGGTCTTGTCGAAGACGCCCGCCTCCTCCATCTCGTGGATGAGGTCGTTGCCCTCACGGGTGCGCTCGCCGACGCCGGCGAAGACCGACACGCCGCCGTGATCCTGCGCCACGCGCTGGATCATCTCCTGGATGAGGACGGTCTTGCCGACGCCCGCACCGCCGAAGAGGCCGATCTTGCCGCCCTGCACGTAGGGGGTCAGGAGGTCGATCGACTTGATGCCGGTCTCGAAGAGCTGCGTCTTCGACTCGAGCTGGTCGAATGCGGGCGGAGTGCGGTGGATGCCCCAGCGCTCCGTGACCTCGATCTGCTCGCCGTCGGGCAGGTTGAGCACGTTGCCCGTGACGTCGAACACCTTGCCCTTGGTGATGTCGCCGACGGGCACCGAGATCGGCGCACCGGTGTCGGTGACCTCCTGGCCGCGGACGAGGCCGTCCGTCGGCTTCAGGGCGATGGCGCGCACCAGGTTGTCACCGAGGTGCTGAGCGACCTCGAGGGTCAGCGTGAACTGCTCCGAGCCCTCACCGAAGTCGATGGTGGTCTCGAGTGCGTTGTACACGGCGGGAATCGCGTCGTGCGGGAACTCGATGTCGACGACGGGGCCGGTGACTCGAGCGATCCGCCCGACAACCTTGGCCTCAGACGCCACTGCGGCGGTTTCGGTCATGTTTCTCTCTCTTCGTGCTGGACTAGTTGGACAGCGCGTCGGCGCCGCCCACAATCTCGGAAATCTGCTGGGTGATCTCGGCCTGGCGCGCGTTGTTCGCGAGGCGGGTGTAGTCGCGGATGAGGGCGTCGGCATTGTCGCTCGCCGACTTCATCGCCTTCTGCGTCGCGGCGTGCTTGGCCGCGGCCGACTGGAGCAGCGCGTCGAAGACGCGCGACTCGATGTAGGCCGGGAGCAGGCGGTCGAGCACCGTATCCGCATCGGGCTCGAACTCGTAGAGCGGAGCAGGTGCATCGGTCGCCTCGGCGACGCCCGCGACGACCTCCAGCGGAAGCAGGCGGTGCACCTCGGGAACCTGGCTCACCATGCTGACGAGACGGTTGTAGACGAGATGGATCTCCTGGGCGCCGCCCTCGGCCGCCGAGCGCTCGAAGACCTCGAGCAGCGACTCGGTGATCTCCTTCGCGGTCTCGAAGGTCGGGTTCTCGGTGTCGCCCGTCCAGACGCGCTCGGAAGCGCGGCGTCGGAAGGAGAAGTACCCCTGGGCCTTCCGGCCGATCAGGTAGTACACGACGTCCTTGCCCTCGGAGCGGAGCAGCTCGCTGAGCTCCTCGGCTTCGCGGAGCACCTGCGAGTTGAACGCGCCGGCGAGGCCGCGATCGGAGGTGAAGATCACGACTGCCGCGCGCTCGACCTTCTCGGCCTCCGTGAGCAGCGGGTGGTCGGTGTTCGAGTGCGTGGCGACGGCCGAGACCGCCCGCGTGATCGCGGTGGCGTAGGGCGTCGAAGCCTCGACGCGGGCCTTCGCCTTCTGGATGCGAGATGCCGCGATCAGCTCCATCGCACGGGTGATCTTCTTGGTCGTCTGGGCAGAACGGATCTTCTGCCGGTAGACCCGAAGTTGCGCTCCCATGTCTCTCCTGTACTGGTTGGGGCTGGCTGGTCGGAAGGTCCGTGCCGGCGGGGATGGCTCCCCGCCGGCGAACGGGACTACTTCTTGACGACCAGCTGCTCCTGCTTGATCTCGGCCTCGTCGAGCGTCTCGAACTGCTCGTTCAGGCTCTTGCCCGAAGCGGTGCGGAACTCGCTCTTGAACTTCTCGATCTGCGCGGTGAGCTCGGCGACGGTGTCGTCATCGAGCACGTTGGTGCTGCGCAGGGTGTTGAGCGCCTCGGAGTTGCGTCCGAGGTAGTCGAGGAACTCGCGCTCAAACCGGAGGATGTCCTCGACCGGGACGTCGTCCAGGAAGCCCTTGGTGCCGGCCCAGATCGAGACCGTCTGCTCCTCGACCGGGTACGGCGTGTACTGGGGCTGCTTGAGCAGCTCGGTGAGGCGAGCGCCGCGCTCGAGCTGACGGCGGCTGGCCGCGTCGAGATCGGACGCGAACATCGCGAACGCCTCGAGCGAGCGGTACTGCGCGAGCTCGAGCTTCAAGGTGCCCGAGACCTTCTTGATCGACTTCACCTGAGCGTCGCCGCCGACACGCGACACCGAGATGCCGACGTCGACAGCGGGGCGCTGGTTCGCGTTGAAGAGGTCCGACTGCAGGAAGATCTGGCCGTCGGTGATCGAGATCACGTTGGTCGGAATGTACGCCGACACGTCGTTCGCCTTGGTCTCGATGATCGGCAGGCCGGTCATCGAGCCCGCGCCGAGCTCGTCGGAGAGCTTCGCGCAGCGCTCCAGCAGGCGGGAGTGCAGGTAGAAGACGTCGCCGGGGTACGCCTCGCGCCCCGGCGGGCGGCGGAGGAGCAGCGAAACGGCGCGGTAGGCCTCGGCCTGCTTCGACAGATCGTCGAAGATGATGAGGACGTGCTTGCCGCCGTACATCCAGTGCTGACCGATGGCCGAACCCGTGTAGGGCGCCAGGTACTTGAAGCCTGCCGGGTCCGAAGCGGGCGACGCGACGATGGTGGTGTACTCCATCGCGCCGGCCTCCTCGAGGGCGCCCTTCACCGAAGCGATGGTCGAGCCCTTCTGGCCGATGGCGACGTAGATGCAGCGCACCTGCTTGTTGGTGTCGCCCGACTCCCAGTTGGCCTTCTGGTTGATGATCGTGTCGATCGCGATGGCCGTCTTGCCGGTCTGGCGATCGCCGATGATCAGCTGACGCTGACCGCGGCCGACGGGGATCATGGCGTCGATGGCCTTGATGCCGGTCTGCATGGGCTCGTGCACCGACTTGCGCTGCATGACGCCGGGAGCCTGGAGCTCGAGTGCGCGACGGCCCTCGAGGTTCGCGATCTCGCCGAGGCCGTCGATCGGGTTGCCGAGCGGGTCGACCACGCGGCCGAGGTAGCCCTCGCCCACGGGCACGGAGAGCACCTCGCCGGTACGGGTGACCTGCTGGCCCTCCTCGATGCCGGTGAACTCGCCGAGCACGACGACGCCGATCTCGTCGGCCTCGAGGTTCTGCGCGAGGCCCAGGGTGCCGTCCGCGAAGCGGACGAGCTCGTTCGCCATCACGCCGGGGAGGCCCTCGACGTGCGCGATGCCGTCGGCCGCGTCCACGACGGTGCCGACCTCGGTCTTTTCAGCCTGAGCCGGCTCGTACGACGCTGCGAAGTCCTTCAGCGCGTTGCGGATCTCATCCGGGCTGATTGAGAGTTCTGCCATTTCGTTTCCTCTGTCTGGTCCGGAAGCGCCGCCCCCGGGGTGAAAGTGTTTGCCCTATGCCGCGAGCTGCTGACGCAGATCGTCGAGACGTGCGCGGACGCTGCCGTCGATGACGTCGTCGGCGAGCTGCACGCGAACGCCGCCGATGAGCTCGGGATCGACGACCGTGGTGATCTTGACGGGTCGACCGACCTGACGTGCGAGCAGCTCCGCGAGGCGGGCGGCCTGCGTCGCTCCGAGCTCGGCTGCGACGGTGACCGTCGCGAGCTCGGTGCCGAGCTGGTCGGCCGCCGTGCGGGCGGCCCGGCGAAGAGCGGCGTCGAGACGGCGCCCCTGGGGGTTGGCGACCAGGTGGGCGACCACGGCGACCGCGGACGCCGAGGTCTTGCCCTCGAGCAGGCCGCGGACGAGCGACACCTTCGCATCGGCGGCGCCGAGACGGCTGCCGAGGCTCAGCTGGAGCTCGTGGTTGCGGTCGACGAGGTCGGCGACCGCGAGCAGTTCGTCCGACAGCGAGGGGTTGGTGATCGCCTCGGCCCGGATGCCGAGTTCCTCGACGCCCGCGACGAACTCGTCGACGTTCGACCAGCGACCGGCGACCGCGGCGGCGAGCACACCGCGCGCGTCAGCGGAGAGTCCGCCGAACAACCGCTCGGCGAGCTGCGCCTTGCTCTCGGCCGGTGCCGAGGCATCGCCGAGAGCGGAGGCGAGCGCCTGGTTGCCGGCGATGCGGCCGGCGGCCTGCAGCAGCTCGGACCCGGCGCTCGCGCCGATGGTCGCCTGCAGCGCAGTGCGCGCCTGGGCCAGTGCTTCGCGTGACGCGCTTCCCATTACTGAGCCGCCTTCTCGGATGCCTCGAGGTCCGCGAGGAAGCGGTCCACCAGAGCCGAGGCCTTCTGGTCGTCGGTGAGCGTCTCGCCGACCACGCTCGAGGCGAGGTCGATCGCGAGCGATCCGACGTCCTTGCGCAGCGAGACCACTGCGCTCTGGCGCTCGGCCTCGATCTGGGCCTGAGCGGCCTGGGCGATGCGGCCCTGCTCGGTCACCGCGTCCTCCTTGGCCTTCGCCACGATCTTGCCGGCGTCGGCGCGAGCCGCTTCGCGGATCTCACCGGCCTCCTGGCGGGCGCTGGCGAGCTGCGCGGTGTACTCCTGCAGTGCGGCCTCGGCCTTCGCCTGGGCCTCATCGGCCTTGGCGATGTTGCCCTCGATCGCCTCGGCGCGCTCATCGAGCATCGCCTGCATCTTGGGCAGGAAGACCTTCCAGAACGCGATGAGGATGATGAAGAAGACAACCGCAGACCAGACGATGTCGTAGGTCGCCGGGAGCAGCGGGTTGGGAGCCGCGCCCTCTGCAGCGACGATGACTGCGTTATTCATCGAGCCTCCCTTTCGAGACTAGGGAAAGGAGAATGGCTTACTGGAAGATGAAGTGCGTCGCGATACCGATGAGCGCGAGCGCCTCGGTGAAGGCGATGCCGATCCACATCAGGACCTGGAGGCGGCCTGCGAGCTCGGGCTGGCGAGCGACGCCCTCGATGGTCTTGCCGACGACGATGCCCAGGCCGATGGCCGGGCCGATCGCTGCGAGGCCGTAGCCGACGGTCGAGATGCTACCCGAAACTTCTGCGAGAACAGACACGTTATGTGTTTCCTTCCGAATTGTTGAGTACGACGGTTGTCGGACTCGGGTTAGTGCTCTTCAGCCAGCGCGAGCTGGATGTAGACGCCGGTGAGAATGGTGAAGATGTACGCCTGCAGGAACGCGACCAGGACCTCGAAGAGGGTGAACGCGAATCCGACCACGAAGGTTCCGAGACCGAAGAGCTTGAAGAGCCCCTCGCCCTCGATCAGGAAGAAGTTGGTGGCGCTGAAGAAGAGCACCAGCAGGAGGTGGCCGACGAGGAGGTTCATCAGGAGTCGGAGCGTCAGCGTGACCGGACGCAGCACGAAGGTCGAGAAGAACTCGATCGGCGTCACGATGACGTAGAGCGGCTTCGGCACGCCTGCGGGGAAGAGCGAGTTCTTGAAGAAGTTGCCCGGGCTCTTCTTGACGCCGGCGTAGATGAACGTCACGTACGAGACGACCGCGAGCACGAGCGGCAGGCCGATCACGGCGGAGACGCCGATGTTGAAGCCGGGGATGATGCCCGTGATGTTGAAGGACAGGATCGTGAAGAAGATCGCCGTCAGGATCGGCAGGAAGCGACGTCCGTCGACCTTGCCGAGGAGGTCCTCCGCGATGTTGACGCGCACGAAGTCGAGCGCCATCTCGGTGAGGGACTGCCCGCGGGTCGGGATCACGCGCATCTTGCGGGTGCCGAGCCAGAACAGCAGCAGCAGCACGAGCGTCATGATGACGCGGATGATCATGATCCGGTTCATCTCGAACGGGGTGCCGTGGAACAGCACGCTATCCGGGAAGAAGTCGCTGATCGACGGCGGGTGGAATCCACCTTCTTCGGCTGACGGAAGAACGGTGGTCACGAGGTGCGTAGCGTTAGCGAACAGCGCCATTCTCCTGACTCTGGTGCGGACGGATCCGCACGATGTCGAACGAGGGTCATACTCCCAGCCCGGAGCAGGCACACCTCAAGTGGGCGCTCGGCGAGGAACATGACAATTGTAACAATAATTTCGCCCGGGGAGAAACTCGCGGGCTACGGGATCCGTACTTCTCGCGCCCCGTTACTGCGGATCCGACACGATCGGGAGCCGGGACTTCGCGACGATGACCACGTCGATGACGAGCGAGACGATCACTCCGGCGACGACGCCGAGGAACAGCACGGTCGGGTTCAGCCACGGCTCGTCGCGCAGCAGAACCGCGGCGACGAGGAAGGCGACGAACTTCAGCACCCACGTGCCCATGACGATCCCGAAGAACGCGACCACGTACATGTCGCTCTGGATGAAGCGGTTCGCGAACGTGATGCTGCCGATGGTCATCGCGAGGAAGATCCCCGCGAACGCGGCGCCGAGCACTCCCCCGACGAGCCCCGTCGTCCCCGAGACGAACCAGCCGATGACGCCGAACACGACGATGAGGGCGACGGAGGCGATGATCCCCCACCTCATGGCGCGCATCAGGATCGGCTGCGAGCTCGGCATGCGCCGTTCCGGAGCGGCGTCGGGCACGGGCTCGGATGCGGGCTCGGGCGTCGCGGGATGGGTCACTCGGGGATCCTTTCATCGGGGTCGCCCGCGGCGTTCGCTCCGCCGCGCACGAGCTCGGCGGGTGCTCCCCGCCTCGTCAACGCTACCAAGCGCCCCTGCGCACGGGCTGCGCGGATCCGCCGCGCCGGGAAGAAGAGCACGAGGGCGCAGATCGTCCCGCCGACCACGAGCACGATCACCGGCAGGACGAAGCTCTGCAGCGTGAAGACCAGCAGCAGCGCGACCGAGAGCACTGCGGTGCCGAGGTAGAAGATGCAGACCGCCTGGACCGGCGAGTGCCCCATGTCGAGGAGGCGGTGGTGGAGGTGCAGCCGGTCCGCGGCGAACGGGCTCTTGCCCGCCTTCAGTCGGCGGAACACCGCGAGCGCGAAGTCGGCGAGCGGCAGGATGAGCACCGCGACCGGCAGGAGGATCGGGATGTAGCTCGCGATCACGAGCTTCGAATCGAGCGCGGCAGGAGTCAGCTGCCCCGTCACCGACACGGTCGACGTCGCCATCATCAGGCCGACGAGCAGGGCGCCCGAGTCCCCCATGAACATGCGTGCGCGATGCCAGTTGAACGGGAGGAAGCCGACGCAGACGCCCACGACGACGATCGCGATCAGGCTCGCGAACGAGATCGAGTCGAAGCGGCCGCTCTGGGCCTCGAGCAGCCGCGTGTAGATGAAGAAGATCGAGTTCGCGATGATCGCGACGCCCGCGACGAGTCCGTCGAGCCCGTCGACGAAGTTCACGGCGTTCATCACGAGCGTCATGAGGAATACGGTGAGCGCGAAGTTCATCGCGGGAGACGGGATGATGAGGGTGTCGCCGAACGGCAGCGACACGATCTGCACGCCGTTCCAGGCGAGCAGTCCCGCCGCGGCGAGCTGCGCAGCGAGCTTGATCATCCAGTCGAGGTCGAGCAGGTCGTCGAGCACCCCCACGACCGCGATAAGCGCGCACGCCCCGAGCAGGGCGAGGATCTCGCCGCCGCGCGAGAACAGCGGGTCGAACTCGCGCACCAGCGCGGCGGTGCCGAACGCCGCGAGCACCCCGATGAACATCGCGACGCCACCGAGACGGGGCGTCGGCCGCGTGTGCACGTCCCTGGCCCGCACCTCGGGCGCGAGCCCGAAGCGCCGGCTGATGCGGAGCACGACGAACGACGCCGCCGCGGTGACCAGGACCGCGACGGCCGCGACCGTCAGGAACGGGAGCACCTCAGTCCTCGAACACGACCTGCGGGAGCACCTCGGCGATCGCCTCCCGCGTCACGCCTCCCTCGCGCAGGATCCGGATCGTGCCGCCCTCGTCCGTGAGCCGGGTCGCATCGATGATCGTCGAGGCCGCGCCGTCGCCCGGGGTCTCGCCCGCCTCGAGGTACACCGAAACGCTGTCGCCCAGCATCTCCCTGGCCCCCTCGGCGGTGCGGGCGGCCGGGGCGCCGGTCTTGTTCGCAGACGAGACCGCGAGCGGCCCCGTCTCCTGCAGCAGCTCGAGGGCCAGGGAATGGTCGGGGATCCGCAGCGCGACGGTGCCGCCCGTGTCTCCGAGGTCCCAGCTCAGCGACGGGTTCGCGGTCGTCACGATCGTGAGCGGTCCGGGCCAGAACGCCTCCCCGAGCGCCGCGAGCGGAGCGGGCACCTCGGCGGCGAGTGCCGCGAGCGTGCCCGTGTTCGGGATCAGCACGGGAGGAGGCGACTGCCTGCCGCGCCCCTTGGCGTCGAGCAGGCGCTGCACCGCGGCGGGGGTGAAGGCGTCGGCGGCGACCCCGTAGACGGTGTCCGTGGGGATCACGACGAGCTCGCCGCTGCCGAGCGCGCGGCGCGCGGTGCGCATCCCCGTGAGCAGTTGCGAGCTGTCGGAGCAATCGAAGACGTCGGCCATAACCGTCTATCGTACCCGCCGCGACTCCGGTCTTGCCTGCGCGACGCCGTCGTCAGCGGAGCGCCGTCGTCGCGCGGTCGCGGCCGGTCAGGTCGAGATGCGTCTCGGCGGCGCGCCAGCCGTCCGACTCGAGGAGCCTGCGGATCGCCGGCCCCTGGGCCTCGGCGTGCTCGAGCACGATGCTCCCGCCAGGCCGCACGAGGCCGATGCCGAGCCGACTGATCACCCGCACGAGGTCGAGGCCGTCCGGTCCCCCGTAGAGCGCGAGCGCCGGGTCGTGATCGCGCACCTCGGGGTCCCGGGGCACCATGTCCTCCGGCACGTAGGGCGGGTTCGAGACGAGCACGTCGACGTCGCCGGCGAGCGCATCGATCGCGGAGAGGGGCTCCGTGATGTCGCCGAGCAGCAGGCGCACGCGGCCGTCGCCCCATCGCTCGACGTTGCGGGACGCCCAGGCGTGCGCGTCGGCGCTCTTCTCCACGGCCCAGACGCGCGCCGCAGGCACCTCGTGGGCGAGCGCGAGCGCGATCGCGCCGCTGCCGGTGCAGAGGTCGACCGCGACGGGTTCCGGTGACGGGGCCGCACGGAGCGCGTCGATCGCGAACTGCGCCACGCCCTCGGTCTCCGGGCGGGGCACGAAGACGCCCGGTCCGACGGAGAGCTCGATCTCGCGGAACGGCGCCCGGCCCGTGAGGTGCTGCAGCGGGATCCGGCTCGCGCGATCCGCTCCGAAACGGCGGATCGCGGCGAGATCCTCGCCCGCGAGCGCGCTCCCGAGCAGGGCGAGCGCCTGCACGCGACCTCGCGAGACGCCGAGCACGTGCCCGACGATGAGCTCCGCATCGGCGGACGGATCCACAATGCCCCCGTCGTGCATCGTCGCCCGCAGCTCGGCGAGGACCTCCCCCACCGTCGTCGTCTCCTGCGCTTCCACCCCCCCACTGTGCCACAGCCGTGACCGGCCCGGCGTCGCGCGCCCCGCAGGAACCGCGCGCCGCAGCCCGGAAGAAGCGCCGATTCGCAGGAATGCCGCACGTCACAATGCGTTGCATTCCATAAGCCCTGAAGATTCTTCAAATAACATGTCGCTATAGTTCACAGGGTTCCATCCGATCGAAGAGAGGTCACACTCGCATGGCACGGACGTACGACAACATCACCCAGGCCTTCGGCAACACCCCGCTCGTGCGGCTGAACCGCGTGACGGACGGCGCAGAGGCCGAGATCTTCGCGAAGCTCGAGTTCTACAACCCCGCAGGCAGCGTCAAGGACCGCATCGGCATCGCGATCATCGACGCAGCCGAGGCGTCGGGCGATCTGCAGCCGGGCGGCACGATCGTCGAGGGCACGAGCGGCAACACCGGCATCGCGCTCGCCTTCGTGGGCGCTGCTCGCGGCTACCGCGTCGTGCTCACCATGCCCGAGACGATGAGCATCGAGCGCCGCAAGCTGCTCGCGGCGTACGGCGCCGAGATCGTGCTCACCGAGGGCCCCCTCGGCATGAAGGGAGCGGTCGAGAAGGCGAAGCAGATCGTCGCCGAGACCCCCGGCGCGATCCTCGCGAACCAGTTCGGCAACGCGGCCAACCCCGCGGTGCACCGCGCCACCACCGGACCCGAGATCTGGAACGACACGGACGGTTCCGTCGACATCTTCGTCGCGGGCATCGGCACCGGCGGCACGATCACCGGCGCCGGCGGCTACCTCAAGGAGCAGAACCCGGGCGTCCGGGTCGTGGCCGTCGAGCCGATCGACTCGCCGATCCTCACGGGAGGCAACGCCGGCCCCCACAAGATCCAGGGCCTCGGCGCGAACTTCGTGCCAGACATCCTCGACCGCGAGGTCTACGACGAGGTCATCGACGTGACCCTCGAGGAGTCCATCGCGAAGGCGCGCGCGCTCGGCACCGACGAGGGCATCCTCGCAGGGATCTCGGGCGGCGCAGCGGTCTCGGCAGCGGTCCGGGTCGCGAAGCGCCCCGAGAACGCCGGCAAGAAGATCGTCGTCGTCGTTCCCGACTTCGGCGAGCGGTACTTCTCGACCGTCCTGTTCGAGGATCTCGCGGTCTGACCCGCGCGCACGACGCCGGGCCCGCGCGGGAGAGCTCCGCGCGGGCCCGGCGTCGTGTCCACCCGAACCCCGAAGCCGTGTTCGACCTGGAGGGACGCACGTGACCATCATCTCCCGCATGCGCGAGGACATCGGCGCGGCGAAGGCCGGGGATCCCGCCGCCCGCGGCAGCCTGTCGATCCTCGTCATCTATTCGGGGCTCCACGCCGTCTGGTGGCACCGCGTCTCGCACGCGCTGTGGCGGCGCGGGATGCGGTCGCTCCCCCGCGCGATCTCGCAGCTGCTGCGCTTCTTCACGGGTATCGAGATCCACCCGGGCGCCACGATCGGCCGACGGCTCTTCATCGATCACGGCATGGGCGTCGTGATCGGCGAGACCGCGGTGGTCGGGGACGACGTGCTCATCTACCACGGCGTGACGCTCGGGGGCACGGGCCACAGCCGCGGCAAGCGGCACCCCACGATCGGAGACCGCGTCGTCATCGGCGCCGGCGCGAAGGTGCTCGGCGATATCGAGATCGAGCACGACAGCGCGATCGGCTCGAACGCGGTCGTCGTGCGGTCGGCGCCGCCGTGGACGACGCTCACGGGCATTCCGGCGACCGCTCGCCCGCGCCGCGGCGCTCCCGTCGCGGAGCGCCCAGACATGGCCGACTTCTACGTGATCTGAGCGGTGCCGGGAGGGGCGCTGAGCAGCGGCTCCCTAGCGCAGCCTGCGGCCGTGCTCCTGCATCCAGCCCCGCGTGCGGCGCATCTCGACCAGGATCATCGCGATCCCGACGACCCAGAACGGGATCTGCACCGCGAACGCCCATCGGAACGCCGTGAGCGAGTAGTTCTCGGGCGATCCGGCGCCCTGCACATCGAGGATGAGCCCGATGAAGAGGATCACGAGCAGGGAGGCCGAGAATCCCGCCGTGTTGACGAGCCCCGTGCCGAAGCCGGAGAAGCTGCGCGGGGTGTGCGACCGGGCGACCTCGAAGGCGATCATCGACCCGGGACCGCCGAGCGGCATGATGAGGAGCAGCAGCACGAGCAGCCAGGTGGGCGGCGTGCCCGGCCACACCAGCACGGCGATCCAGGTCACGGCGATCCCCACGGTGATGCCGAGGTGGATCCAGACGCGCCGCTCGACGAAGCGCGAGCTCAGGGGGCCGAGGAGCAGCCCGGCGACCATCGAGGCGATGACCGCGAGACTCAGCAGGCCGCTCGCCGCCGCGGGCGAGAGCCCGACGCCGCCGACGAGGAACGGAGTGCCCCACAGCAGGAGGAAGACGTTGGCGGCGAACGGCGAGGTGAAGTGCACCCAGTAGGCGAGGCGCACCCCCGGGATCCGGAGGAGGCGCCGCGTGCGGCCCCAGAACCCCGCGAGGCCCGGCCGGGGCGGGTGGACGATCGGGATCAGTTCGGTCGACGGCGGCGGCGTCGCGACGGTCGTCGTCGCGGCCCCGGAGGACAGCGAGCGCGCCTCCCGACTGATGCGCCCCAGCCGGCCGAGCACGCGTTCGAGGAACGTGCCCTCCCCCGGCGCGTCGCGCAGCACGAGCGCCGAGAGGATCGTCACCAGGAGCCCGGCCCCGGCGATGCCGAGGAACCCGGCCTCCCAGCCCGTCAGATCGACGAACAGCGCGAGTGGCGCCACGGAGACGAGCTGCCCGATCTGGCCGGTGAGACCCGTGAGCTGACTGATCGTCGGCAGCTGGCGCACCGAGAACCATTCGGGCAGCAGGCGCATCACGCTGATGAACGTGCACGCATCGCCTGCCCCGACCAGCACCCGGGCCAGGATCGCGAAGCGGACGTCCGCGACCGTCGCCATGACCACTTGACCGGCGATCATGAGCACCCCGCCGAGCAGGATCATGCGGGTGGAACCGAGCCGATCGAGCAGCACGCCGACCGGGATCTGGAGCGCCGCGTAGACCACGAGCTGGATGACCGGGAAGGTCGCCAGCGTGGTCGCGTCGATCGAGAAGTGCTCCTGCGCCGCTGGGCCGAGCGCTGCGAGCGACGAGCGGTTCACGATCGCGACCGCGTAGCCGATCGCGGCGATCCCCCACACCGCCCACGGGAGCAGGGGGCGAGCGGAACGGCGCATGGTCTCCATGCTAGACCTCGTCGTGCCCCCGCGAGGTCACCGATCGCGCGCGCCGGCGTCTTCGCGGCGCCGCCGGGCACGGTCGGGCCGTCGAGGCGCCTACATCGCTGCCTGACTCAGTCTCGCCGCCCGGCTCGGTCGCGCGGCCCCGCTCAGTCGCGCGGCCCCGCTCAGTCGCGCGGCCCGACTCGGTCGCGCCGCCCGGCTCAGTCGCGCCGCCCGGCTCAGTCGCGCGGAGGCAGCGGCGGTCCGTCGGGGAAGTCGCTGCGGGTGAGATCCATGAACAGAGCATCCTCGAGATGGCCGCCCGGCCGAACCTGGTAGTCGCGGAGCACGCCGATGCGCTGGAATCCGAGCCGCTCGTAGCTGCGGATCGCGCCATCATTGCCGATGTTCGGGTCGAGCGTGATGCGCGTGATCCCGTCGGCGAACTCGGTGCGGATCGCAAGCGCGAGCGCCTCCTCGCCGATGCGGTGGCCGCGGAACTCGGTACCGAGGAAGATGTGCATCACGGTGGTCGGGTACTCGGCGTCCTCGCCGCGCAGCACGTACATCGCGCCGGCGCACGTTCCGTCGACCTCGATGATCCGGGCGGTTTCAGGCGCCTCGACGAACTCGCGCTGCACCCGCTCCGGCGTGTAGCCCACCCACCAGAAGGCGACCTCGGGTTCGGACAGGATCGAGAAGAGCGGGTCCCGGTCCGCATCGCGCGGTGCGCGGAGCGTGACGAGCGGGCCGACGATGGGAAGCTGAGTCGTAGACATGCGTTCAGCGTATCGCCCGGACTCCGGTGCGCCGTGCGCTGGCGAGGTGGAGCGGCGGGCCGCGACTCCGCGTTCGGTCAGAGATCCGGCGTCGGTCGGAGATCCGGCGTCGGTCAGACGATTTCGAGCTCATCTCTCTCACCGAGACCCGATCCGCGATGGAACGGGCGCGAGATGGAGCCCCTGGGCCACCGCCTCCATGATCAGCAGCTGCACCTCGTGCCAGTCGTCCATCACCTGCGCGTAGCCGACCCGGATCACGTGGTACCCCCGCAGACGCAGCCGTGCGTCGAATGCGTTGTCGGCGTCGCGCTGTGCGCCGGTGTGCGTCGCGCCGTCGATCTGCAGCACCAGACGGTCGCCGATCAGCAGATCGACGCGATGTCCGAAGAGGTGGGCTTGCGGTACGAGGCGAACGCGGAGCCACCGCAGCCGAGACATGACCAGGCTCTCGAGCCCTGAATCGGCATACGGTCGACTCACCTCCGCGAGCCGCTTCGCCTCCCCGGTGAACGGCAGCGATCGGAGCCGTAGGAGGTCGACCATTCCGCGGTTGAGCGCGGATTCCCAGACCACCAGGGCCTCCTCGAACGGACGGCAGGCTGCGACGAACTGCAGCACGTTCTGGATCGGGTCTGCGAGGATCCCCGGCCCGCGTGGCAGCACCGGAGTGCCCCAGTGGACGGTGCACTCGGGGGCGTCCGCCCGCGCAGCTCCGGATGCGGCGACGTGCTTGCGATCCGGGGCAATCGTCCACAGTCCGAGCCTCGCGGCCTCCGAGACGCAGCTCAACACGACACCGTGGGAAACGGCGAACAACAGCTCTGGGTCGGCGTCCGGGAGCGCGAGCCATCCCCTCCGGGGACGGAGGACCGCACCGCCGGCGACCGCGCGGGCGATCCGATGCGCCGAGCCTCCCCGGCTCGCGATCCTTTGCGTTCTCGCGATCCCGCCCTCGGTTCTGAGGAGCGAGACGATGGAGACTGCTGGTCGAGTGCGCATGCCTCCAGCGTGGTCGCCAGCGGAACCCGCAGTGGCGCCGATCGGCTGATCTGTGGACAACCCAGGCCCACTGTTCTCAGCGCTGAACCGTGGACGGAGTCCGAATCGGAGCGCGGACGCCGGGAACGTCAGAGATCCGGCTTCGGTGAGACCGTTCCCGAGGGAACGGTCTCACCGAAGCCGGATCTCTGACGGAACGAGGCGGCGACTACTGGCCCAGTGCCTTGAGCCGGTCCTCCTCGTCCATGCGGATGCACGACTCGATCACGGGGTCGAGCGCACCATTCATGACGTGGTCGAGGTTGTACGCCTTGTAGCCCGTCCGGTGATCCGCGATGCGGTTCTCTGGGAAGTTGTACGTGCGGATCCGCTCCGAGCGATCCATCGTGCGGATCTGACTCGACCGGTGCGCCGAGGCCTCGGCCGCGGCCTCCTCCGCCTGCTTCGCGAGCAGGCGCGCGCGCAGCACGCGCATCGCCGCCTCGCGGTTCTGCAGCTGCGACTTCTCGTTCTGCATCGCGACGACGATCCCCGTCGGCAGGTGCGTGATCCGCACGGCCGAATCGGTCGTGTTCACCGACTGGCCTCCCGGCCCCGACGAGCGGTACACGTCGATCTTGAGGTCGTTCTGACTGATCTCGACCTCTTCGGGCTCGTCCACCTCGGGGTAGACGAGCACGCCCGTCGTCGAGGTGTGGATGCGCCCCTGCGACTCGGTGACGGGCACCCGCTGCACGCGGTGCACCCCTCCCTCGTACTTGAGGTGCGCCCACACGCCCTGCGACGGGTCGCTCGCGTTCGACTTGATCGCGACCTGCACGTTCTTGTAGCCGCCGAGATCGCTCTCGTCCCGCTCGAGGATCTCGGTCTTCCAGCCCTTGGACTCCGCGTAGTGCATGTACATGCGGAGCAGGTCCGCGCCGAAGAGGGCCGACTCCGCGCCGCCCTCGCCGCCCTTGATCTCGAGGATCACGTCCCTGGCGTCGTCGGGGTCGCGCGGGATCAGCAGCCGACGCACCTTCTCCTGCGCCTCGGCGAGCCCCGTCTCGAGCTCGGGGACCTCCTCGGCGAAGGCGTCGTCCTCCTTGGCGAGCTCGCGCGCCGCCTCGAGGTCGTCGCCGAGCTGCTGCCACTGCTCGTACGCCGCCTTGATCTTGCTGAGCTCCGCGTAGCGCCGGTTCACCTTCTTGGCGCGCGCCGCGTCGGCGTGCAGCGCGGGATCCGCGAGCTCGTCCTGCAGCGCCGCGTGCTCGACGAGCAGCGATTCGACCTGTTCGAACATGATCAGGCGAGGCGGCCGGAGCGCTGGATCTCGGCGAGCAGCGCCGTGTTCGACGCGCTCGCCCGCAGCTTCTCGTGCGCATCCTCGTCCGCGTCGGCGAGTTCGGCGCGCAGCCGGCCGAGCGCGGCCAGCTCGGCCTCGCCGATCATCGACTCGGCGCCTCGCGTCCAGGAAGCACCGAAGTCGACCACCGGGTCGATGCCCGGGCCGTCGAGGATGAGACGGATCTCGCTGTTCACGACGGCGCGGGCCTCGCGGAGCACCACCTTGTCGGCGGCGACGCCGGTCTTCGTGCGCGCGGTCGCGAGGAGGGTCAGGGATCCGCCGTTCTCGACGTTGCGGCCGGCCGCGAGCAGTTTGCGGAGCTGTCCGAGCGCGAACTCGTCGACCTCGTCGATGGCCGGTCGGCTCGCCGCCTGCTGCGCCTGGGCGAAGGCCCGCGTGAGACGACCCAGCGAATCGACGAGCACGACGACGTCGTGACCGAGCTCGACGAGGCGCTTGGCGCGATCGATCGCGAGCTCCGCGACCGTCGCCTGATCCTCGGACGGGCGGTCGAAGGTCGCGGCGACGACCTCGCCGCGCACGCTGCGCTGCAGGCGGGTGACCTCTTCGGGAAGGGCCTCGGTCAGCACGACGACGAGGTGCGCCTCGGGCTGGTTGGCGCTGACGGCCTCGGCGATCTCGCCGAGCACTCGGGTGCCGGAGACCCGGGCGGGGAGCACGATCAGGCCGCGCTGGCCCAGACCGAGCGGGGCCGCGATGTCGATCGCCCGACCGAGCGCGCGCGCGCTGGACGTCTCGAGCCGCAGGCGCTCCTCGGGGTAGAGCGGCGTGAGGTCGGCGACGTCAACCCGCTTCTCCCCGTCTTCGACGGGCCGACCGTTGATTGTATCGACCTTCACGATCGCGTTGTACTTCTGACGGCCGCCGCCCTCGCCCTCGCGGGGCTGACGGATCGCGCCCACCACGGCGTCGCCGCGGCGCAGTCCGTACTTCTTGACCTGGCCGAGCGAGACGTAGACGTCGCCCGTGCCCGGCAGGTACCCGCTCGTGCGCACGAAGGCGTAGTTGTCGAGCACGTCGAGGATGCCCGCGATGGGCAGCAGCACGTCGTCCTCGGTCAGCTCCGGCTCGAACTCGTCGCCCTGGCCGCGGCGCTTGCGGTCGCGCTGACGGGTACGGGTCGAGCGCTGGTTCTCACCGTTGCGATCCGAACCGTTGCGGTCCGAACCGTTGCGATCGGAGCCGCCCCGGTTCGCACCGGAGCGCTCCCCGTTCTGCGACTGCCCCCGGCCGTTGGCCTCGTCCTCGGAGGCCTGCTCGGCGGGTTCCGTCGACTCGGTCGACTCGGACTTCTGGCCGCGGCCCCGGCGGGTGCGCGAACCGCGACCGCTGCGCTCGGCCGAGCCCTCGGCCTCCGCCTCGGCCTTCGCGGGCTCGGACGACTCCTGCTGCGCGTCCTGCGCGGCAGCAGCCTCTCCGGTCGGCGTCTCCGACGCCTCGGCATCGGCCTGCGGCGCAGAGGCTTCGGCCTTGACCCGGCGGCTGCGGGTGCGCTTCGCCGGTGCGGGCTCTGCAGCGGGCGCCTCGTCGGCGGCGGGAGCGGCCGCGGCGGGCGCCTCGACGGCGGCGGCATCGGCGGCGGGCGCCTCGGCCGCGTCCTCGGCAGGAGCCGCCTTCTTGCGCGAGCGCGTCGCGCGCTTCTTCGGCGCTGCGGCCTCCTCGGCAGGAGCCTCGGCCGCCGGAGCCGCGGCCGCGGTCTCGGCGGCGGGCGCCTCGACGGGGGCGGCATCGGCGGCGGGCGCCTCGGCCGCGTCCTCGGCAGGAGCCGCCTTCTTGCGCGAGCGCGTCGCGCGCTTCTTCGGCGCTGCGGCCTCCTCGGCAGGAGCCTCGGCCGCCGGAGCCGCGGCCTGCGGCTCAGCTGCAGGCGCCTCGGCGGCGGGTGCCTCGGCTGCCGGGGCAGCGGCCTCGACCGCGGCGGGGGCTTCCCCCGCGGCTGCGGTCACGCGGCGCGACGCGCGACGGCGCACCGGCTTCTCGGCGGGAGCGGTCTCGGCCGCAGGGGTGGTCTCTTCGACGTTCGTTTCCACGTTCTTCCTCTCAGAACGCCGCCGGAACAACGGGCGCTGGGCCTCGCCTTCCCGCGGTTGCGCACGGATGTGCATCGGGATCACCGGACGATGGGTCTCGGTGAGGGAATGATCCGAACCGCGTCTCGATGGGACAGCGCCGATCGCTCGGCGCGTTCCGCATCGTGCCGCGACCGTTCCGGCCGGGGCGCCGCGCGACTCTGAACGAGCGCGCTCGACTACGCGGAGATCTCCTCCACTGTAGCACCCTTGGTGTCGACGGCCAGGAGCAGCGTTCGCCAGTCGGGATGCCGCTCGGCCACCAGGTCGGCGGCGGCGAGACGCTCGGCCGGCCCGCCCGAGAGCACGAGCACCGATGGCCCCGCTCCCGACACGACCGCGGCGTGGCCTGCCGCGCGCAGCTCGCCGATCAGATCGCGCGTCGCCGGCATGGCGTCGCCGCGGTAGTTCTGATGGAGCCGATCCTCGGTCGCTTCGAGCAGCAGCTCGGGGCTCTGGGTGAGCGCGGCGATGAGCAGCGCCGATCGCGAGACGTTGAAGACGGCGTCCTCGTGGGGCACCTGCTTCGGCTGCAGGCTGCGGGCCAGCTCGGTCGACATGGTGAAGCTCGGCACGAGCACGAGCGGAGCGACGCCGCGGTGCACCATGAGCCGCTTGAACCGCGGCCCGGACTCGGTCGTCCAGGCGATCGTCAGCCCGCCGAAGAGCGCCGGCGCGACGTTGTCGGGGTGTCCCTCGAGCTCCGTCGCGAACGCGAGCAGCTCGTCGTCGCCGAGCACGATCGGCGACTCGGGGTCGGACTGCAGCAGGCCCGCCGCGATCATGACGCCGGCGACGATCGCGGAGCCGGAGGATCCCATCCCCCGCCCGTGCGGGATCCGGTTGTGCGCCGCGACGTCGATACCGGGCATCGTGCGGCCGAGGCGCTCGAAGACGTGCGCGGCCGCGCGCACGACCAGGTTGGTCTCGTCCGTCGGCACCTCGCCCGCTCCGACGCCGGTGACGTCGACGGTCGCTCCGGGCGTGTCCCGGGTGCGCACCGTCAGTTCGTCGCCGTAGGCGAGCGCGATGCCGAGGGTGTCGAAGCCGGGCCCGAGGTTCGCGCTCGTCGCAGGGACGCGGACGCGGATCCCCCGCCGAACCGCGCTCATGCGTGGGCCTCGAGACGCAGCACGCTCGTGACGTCGATGACGCGGTCGGAGGCGCGGAGCGCTGCGACGGTCGCCGCGAGGTCGGCCTCGCGCGCGCGGTGCGTGCCGATGACGAGCGCGGCGCGGCCCTCCGAGCCGACCGCGACCGTCTGCTCGACGTTCGCCGCGGAGACGCCGTGGTCGGCCAGGATGCCCGCGATGCCGGCGAGCACGCCCGGCTCGTCGCGCACGTCGAGCATGATCTGGTAGGCCGTGCTGACCTCGCCGACCGGCAGGATCGGGAGCTCCGCGTGCAGCGATCCCGGGATGCCCGGGCCGCCGAGCACGTGACGGCGCGCGGCGGAGACGAGGTCCCCGAGCACGGCGGAGGCGGTCTCAGCACCGCCCGCGCCCGCGCCGTAGAACATGAGCTCGCCCGCGGCCTCGGCCTCGACGAACACCGCGTTCTTGCCCTCGTAGACGGCGGCGAGCGGGTGATCGCGGCGGATGAGAGCCGGGTAGACGCGCGCCGAGACGCCGTCGACCCCGTCGGACGACGTGATCCGCTCGGCGATGGCGAGCAGCTTGATGACGTAGCCCGCGTTCTTCGCCGCCTCGATCTGGGCCGCCGTGATGCCGGAGATGCCCTCCCGGTGCACCGCGTCGACGGGCACCTCGGTGTGGAATGCGATCGAGGCGAGGATCGTGGCCTTCTGCGCGGCGTCGTAGCCCTCCACGTCGAGCGTCGGATCGGCCTCGAGGAAGCCGAGCTCGCTCGCCACGCGCATCGCGTCCTCGGCGCTGTCGCCGAAGCGGTCCATGCGGTCGAGGATGTAGTTGGTCGAGCCGTTGACGATGCCCATCACGCGCGTGATGTGGTCGCCGGCGAGGCTCTCGCGCAGCGGGCGGAGGATCGGGATCGCGGCGGCCACGGCGGCCTCGTACGACAGCTGGGCGCCGACCTGCTCGGCGGCGTCCGCGAGCTCGCGGCCGTGCGCGGCGAGGAGCGCCTTGTTCGCGGTCACCACGTCGGCGCCGCCCTGCAGCGCCTGCACGATGAGCGACTTCGCCGGTTCGATGCCGCCCATGAGCTCGATGACGATGTCGGCGCCCTGCACGAGGCGCTCCGCGTCGGTCGTGAAGAGCTCCGCCGGAAGCTCGACGTCGCGCGGGGCGTCGAGGGTGCGCACTGCGATTCCGGCGAGGGTGAGGCGCGCGCCTGCGCGCGCCGCGAGCTCGTCGCCGTGCTCGAGGATCAGCCTCGCCACCTGCGCGCCGACCGACCCGCAGCCCAGCAGTGCGACTCGAAGATCGCGGTACCCGTTCACTGTGTTCTCCTTCGTGTCACGTTCGTTCACCCTGAGACCACGCTCTTCGCGAGCAGCTCTTCCTCGGTCTCGCCGCGCACGATGAGCCTCGCGGCCCCGTCGTGCACCGCGACCACCGGTGGCCTCGGGACGTAGTTGTAGTTGCTCGAGAGCGCCCAGCAGTACGCGCCGGTAGCCGCGACCGCAAGGGTGTCTCCCGGACGCACGTCGCCGGGCAGCATGTCCCGCTGCACGACGATGTCGCCCGATTCGCAGTGCTTGCCGACCACGCGCACGAGCGCGGGATCGGCGGTGCTCTCGCGGTTCGCGATGCGCACCTGGTAGTCGGAGCCGTAGAGGGCGGGGCGCGCGTTGTCGCTCATGCCGCCGTCCACGCTGACGTACATCCGCTCGGCGAACGGCTCGGCGACCCCCATGCGCTCGGCGAGCGCCGAGTCGGCCGGGTCGGCTGCGGCGTCCGACCCCGCGAGGCGCACGCGCTTGGTCGTGCCGACGGTGTAGAGGGTCACGCCGGCCTGGCCGATGATCGATCGACCGGGCTCGAAGGCGAGCTTCGGCACCGGGATCCCGAACTCCGCAGCGGTCTCGGCCACGATGCCGGCGAGCTCGCGCGCGAGCACCGCGACGTCAGGCGCGCCCTCGGCCTCGGCGCTCGTGTAGGCGATGCCGAAGCCGCCCCCGAGATTCAGTTCGGGGATCGGGGCGCCCGTGAGCTCCGCGAGCGCGGGGTATGCGCCGAGCAGGCGGCGCGCCGACTCGCGGAAGCCGTCGGTCGCGAAGATCTGGGAGCCGATGTGGCAGTGCAGACCGACGAAGTCGAGGCTGTCGTGCGCGAGGATCGCGCCGACGAGACGCGGGGCGTCGGCGAGCGGCTGCCCGAACTTCTGGTCCTCGTGGGAGGTCGCGAGGAAGTCGTGCGTCGAGGCGTGCACGCCGCTGTTCACGCGGAGCCGCACGCGCTGGCGCACCCCCGCCGCCGCGGCAGCTGCAGCGATCCGCTCGGTCTCGAACTCGCTGTCGATGATGATCGTACCCACGCCCGCGGCCACCGCGCGCTCGATCTCGGCGACCGACTTGTTGTTGCCGTGGAACCCGATCCTCGCAGGATCGACGCCGGCCGCGAGCGCGACCGAGAGCTCGCCGCCGCTCGCGACATCGATCGCGAGGCCCTCGTCCGCCATCCAGCGGGCGACCTCGACGCACAGGAACGCCTTGGTCGCGTAGTACACCGTCGCGGTCGTCCCGACCCCCTCGGCCGCGCGCTGCAGGGCGCCGCGCACCTCGCGGGCGCGGGAGCGGGCGGCGTCCTCGTCGACGACGTAGAGCGGCGACCCGAACTCGGCGACCAGCTCGGTCGCCCGGATGCCGCCCAGCTTCAGCTGGCGGCAGGCGTCGCCTCGGCGGGCCGACGGCGGGAAGACGCGCGGGTCGATCTCGTTGGCCGCTGCCGTGAGGTGCGACGGTGTCATGGTGTGCTCCTGGGTGTGGATCGTGTCGTCGACGCTCGCGGGCCGCGCGGAGCGGCCGATGGCGAGCGGACCCGGATTGGCCCCTGAAGCCGTGCGAACGGAGCCGGGGCTCAGATCGGACCCGTCCAGCTTAGCGTGCGGCGCATTCGGGGACGGGTGTGTGACGGCGAATCACGCGGGTGGGTCCTGCCCGCCCGGAGGGGACCCCGTGCGGAGGCGATGCCGCGCGGGGAGGGAGGGTGCCGGCTAGCGGCGGACGGCGAACGGCGCGAGGTCGAGCTCGCGACCGCCGCTCTTCGGGGCGCGGCCGGCGACGAGGTCCGCGACGACCTCGCCGGTGACGGGGCCGAGCGAGAGGCCGTGCATGTTGTGCCCGGAGGCGACGATGAGCTCCGGCCTCCCCGCGACCCCGCCGAGCAACGGCATGCCGTCGGCGGTCATCGGGCGGGCTCCCGCCCACTCGTCGGTGCGGCGCCCCCAGTCCGCACCGCCGATCAGACCGGCGGCGGCTCGGGCGAGCACCTCGAACCGGTCGGTGCTGATCCGATCGGGTCTGCCGTCGAACTCCATCATGCCGACGATGCGCAGTCTGCCGTGCATCGGGATCGCGACGCAGTGACGGTCGCTCGCGTGCACGAGCTGCGCCGGCATGCGGTCGACCGGCACCGTGAAGCTGTAGCCCTTCCCCGAGACGATCGCCGCCGAGCGCACCCCCGAGCGCCTGAGGATCGGAGTGGTCCACGCCCCCGCCGCGACCACGAGACGATCGCCGCGCACGAGATGCTCGACGCCGTTCGCGTCGCGGCAGACCACGCTCGCGCCCGAGCCGAGCCGGATCGCGGCATGGTGCTCGAGGAACCGCGCGCCGCGCGCCGCGAGGCTCTCCACGAGGCTCGCCACGAACGTCACCGGGTCGAGCGAGAACTCGCCCGGCAGCATGAACCCTCCGGTCACGCTCGGGTGCAGCGCCGGCTCGGCGTCCCTGAGCCGATCATCGCGCAGGATCGGCCCGGGCGCCTCGCCCCACCCTCGAGCGGCCCGGGACCGATAGGCGTCGTGCGCGGCGCGCAGACCCGGCTCGTCGGAGCACGTCATCAGGTATCCCTCGCCGCCTCCCGAGATGTCGATGCCGTCATCGCCCATGCGCCGGAGCGCTGGCAGGATCCCGTCGGAGAACTGCGCGAGCGCGGCGGCGCCCCTCGCCGCGCGCGAGTGCAGCGATGCGCGCAAGAAGCCGATCCCGAATCCCGCGAGCAGCGGCATCCTGAGCGGCGCGATCGACAGATAGGAGTTCCGGGTGAAGACGCCGCGGACGATGTCGCGCGCCGTGTTCGCCGACGCGAGCGGCGCCACCTGCTGCGGGGTGAGTTCGCCAGCGTTGCCGGTGGCGGCTCCCCCGCCCAGCCGACCGCGGTCGACGATCGTGACCCGGTGCCCGTCGCGCAGCAGCGCGTGTGCTGCGCTCAGGCCGATGAGGCCTCCGCCGATGACGACGATGTGCTGGGTGTTCATGGTTCGATGTGCTCCTTCGCATGGATCGATTCGGGGTCTGGGGTGACGGAGAGGCGCTGCACAAGCGGTTCCGGCAGGCCGATGAGCCGGATCGAGCAGCGGAGCGCACCGCGTTCGCACGCGATGCGCCAGGACAGCTCCGAGGGATCGTCGGAGACCGCCGTGCGCGCCGCGAACAGCGGCTGCGGCTCCGCGATGCCCCCGACGCGGTCGAGCGCGGCCGCCAGCTCCCGTTCGCGGACCGACGCGGGAACGTCCATCAGCACGTTCTCGGCGAACAGGCCGGCGAAGGAGGAGAACGGTTCGCCCGCGCGGATCCCGCGATCGATGCGCACCGCGGCGTCGGCCGCGGCGGGCCACACCGGTCCCGACGCCGGTGTCGCGTGCGCGAGGCGCAGCACCTCTTCGAGCGCACGGGTCGCGAGCCGGCCGGCCTCGAAGGCGTCGGAGTTGCCGAACGCGACCGAGCCGAGCCCGGACGCGACGTGCCAGCGCATGTGCGACGAGAATCCCGGCAGGCCCCCGGAGTGCTGCACCACTCTCCCGTACCTCCGGTCCTGTTCCACGAAGAGCCCCATGCCGTAGGCGAGGCCGGCGAGGTCCCGCTGGGGGTCCTCCTCGGGGATCGGGACGGGCGTGTGCGGCCGCTGCATCTCGCGCCGACTGGCCGGCGCGAGCGCCTCGGGCATCACCGGATCCTCGCCGAAGGCGGAGGCCAGGAATCGCGCCCAGCGCGCGATGTCGTCCACGCTGCTGAAGAGCCCGCCGATGCACGCGAGCGCACCGTGGCCCGCGTACGGCTCCGGCACGAAGCTCGCCCCCTCGTCGAAGGTGCGGTAGCCCTCGGCTGTCGCGGCCCCCGCAGGTTCCCAGCTCGTGCGCGAGAGCCCCAGCGGGTCGATGAACCGCTCGGAGATCACCGTCGCGACGTCGCGTCCGGTGACGCGCTCGATCGCGCGTCCGACGAAGGACATGCCGAGGTTCGAGTACTGGTACCGGTCGCCGGGCTCCGCGGAGAGCCGCAGACCGGACCGCGCCGCCGCAGCGATCTCGTCGCGCGAGTCGCCGAGCCTCCGGTCCCCCCACGCGTTGTCCTCCGGCAGCCCCGAGCGGTTGGCGAGCAGCTGGCGGATCGTCACCGACTGCTCCACGCCGTCGTAGAAGAACCGGATCCCGGGGACGTACGCTCCGATCGGCGCATCGAGGTCGAGCAGGCCGTCGTCCCGCAGCGCCAGCGCCGCCGCCGCGAGGAAGCTCTTCGTCATGGACGCCACGCGGAAGACGGTGTCGCGCCGCGTCGCGGTCGCACCGCGGCCCGGTACCCCCGCAGCCCGCCACGCCAGGACTCCGTCCGCATCGAAGACCGCGGCGAGCGCGGCGGGCGCCCGGTGCACGGGATGCGCCTCGAACGCCGCCTCGAGTGCCGCCTCGGCGAGCGCGACCCGCCCGGACCGATTCGCCGCGGCCCGTTCACGCACCTCGCGTGCGAACGCCGCCGCGAGATCGCGCGCGGCGCTCGTGTTCTCGTGATCATCGGCGACCGCCGCTCCGACGAGCGCCGCGAGATCGAGCCCCTCCTCGCGGAGCGCGGCGTCGTCCCAGCCGACCAGGTGCTCCGCGCCGGCCTCGGGGTGGAACTGCACCCCCCGCACGTGCTCGCCGACGCGGAACGCCTGGTGGGCGACGGCCTCGCTCGAGGCGAGCAGCACGGCGCCCGGGGGGAGACGGGTGATCATGTCCTCGTGGTTCTCGATCATCGGCGCCGATGCGCCCAACGAAGCGAGCACCGGATCCGCGCGACCGGCGGCGGTCGTGCGGATCCGCGTGCTGCCGCGCTCCTTCGGGCCGAACGCGGCGCGCACCTCGCCGCCCGCGACCTCGGCGATCAGCTGCGCTCCGAGGCAGATCCCGAGAGTCGGGAGATCACGCAGGATCACCGCCTCCGCCAGACGCCGCTCGGTGCGCAGCCACGGGGCCCGCTCGAAGTCGTCCGGCATGAGGCCTCCGCCGAGCAGGACGACGCCGTCGAATCCGTCCGGAGTCTCGGGGAGGCCGTCCTCCCCGCAGCGCTCGACCGGCTCGATCCCGAACTCCTCGAGCCACGTCGAGAGCCGTCTGGGCCCCGACTCCCGGGAATTGCGGACGAGGAGGACACGGGGACGCGCTCCCCCGGTCACGGCCGCACTCCCCCAGCGGCCGGGACCGCGACGCACTCGGGCTCCCCGGCCTCGCCCCGCAGGAACGCGGTGTGATCGGCGTCCGACGCCTCGACGACTCGGAGCACGTTCTCCGTGCCGAGGAGTCTCAGTTCGCGCTCCGACCAGCCCCGGCTCTCGAGCTCGGCGAAGAGGGCGGGGTACCGGGAGACGTCCTCGAGTCCGGCCGGCATCGCGTCGGTCCCGTCGTAGTCCGCCCCGATGCCGACCGCGTGGACGCCGGCCGTCTCCCGGATGTGGTCGATGTGATCCGCGACGTGCCCGACCCCGACCGGCGGCGGCTCGCCGGCTCCCCCCGCCTGCTCCCAAGCGCGACGTTCCTCCGAGAGGAAGGAGGGGACGAAGGCCGCCATGACGACCCCGTCCCGCTCGCCGATGGTCCGGAGCACGTCGTCCGGCACGTTCCGCGGATGACGGCAGCGCTCCCACGCGCCCGAGTGGCTGACCATCACCGGGCGCGCGCTCTCGGCGAGGGCGTCCCGCATCGTCGCGGGCGACACGTGCGCGAGATCGACGAGCACGCCGATCCGATTGAGCTCGCGCACGACCGCGAATCCGAAGTCGGCGAGTCCTCCGTGCCGCGCCGCGTCGGTGGACGAATCGGCCCAGTCGGTCGTGCGGGACCACGCGAGCGTGACGTATCTCGCCCCGAGCCTCGCGAACTGTCTCAGGGTGCCGAGAGAACCGGCGAACTGCGCGCCGCCCTCCACACCGATGAACGATGCGATGCGTCCGTCCGCCGCGACGGCTCTGGCCTCGGCAGCCGTGCGCACGAGGCCCATCCGGCGCGGATGGGCCTCGGCGAGCCGCTGCACGAAGTCGATCTGCTCGAGCGTCGCCACGACCTGATCCGCGCCCTCGAGCGCGGGATCCACCCACACCGACCAGAACTGGCCGACGACGCCTCCTGAGGCCAGCCTCGGCAGGTCGGTGTGCAGCTCGGGCGCCCCGGTGTCGAGACCGTGCACCGAGTAGCCTCGGCCCGCGCGGCACGCCCAGGCCAGGTCGTTGTGCCCGTCGATCACCGCGTGGCGCGGCCGAGCCGGGTCCACGGATGCGCGATTGCCCGCGCTCGGGTTCACGACCACGGCCTAGGCCTTCTGCCTGGGATAGAGACCGAGCTCGAGCGCGTAGTGGTCCCGCATGGCGAGCCGTCGCTTCGCGCCCTTCGCGCTCGCTGCGGTCAGAGTGCTGAGCAGGTGGCACACCGCCGCGACGGCGATCGTCGAGTCCGCGTACGAGGCCGAGGCCGTTCGCACCCTGATCGCGACGGTCGCGATGCCCGTGAGCGGAGCGTCGTCGCTGTCGGTGACGACGACCAGCTGGCCGCCTGCCTCCACGAACAGATGCGCCAGCCGGATCGTCTCCTCCCGATACTTCCGCAGCGAGAAGACCACGAGCACGTCGGTGTTGCGCACATCGGTGAGCACGGTGAGCGGGGTCAGCGCGCGACCGTCGATGAGGAACACGTTCGAGAGCGTCGAGGAGAGATCGGTGCCGAGCAGGTGCGCGTACGCCGACGCCTTCCCCTCCCCCGCGATGTAGCGCCGACGACCGCCGAGGATCAACGACGCGGCGCGGGGCACATCGCCGCTCGCGACGAGCTCATCGAAGGTGCGCGCGAGCAACCGGGATTCGCTTTCGATCACGCTCGCCTGAATGCTCTCCGCCGAGAGGTTCTTGCGCACGCGCTCTCCGAAGCGGTCCCGGGGCGCACTCGTCGAGTCGTCGAATTCATGGCTGCTCCGGTGCATGGTGTCCCCCGTCGGTCGCGTTCGGCCGTCGTGTCGTGATCCGATCATGATACGACCCCGATCCTGTGCGCATGTACGTTGTTCCGCAAGCGTATCCGCGGATCGCTGGATCCACAAGCCATCGATACGTTTCGTATCATCCCAGGACACGCGTCGATCGTCCAGATTCGGGAGGCCGGCCGCCCCAAAGGGACGAATCACCCTCGTCCGCAGCCCATCCGGGCGAAGCGACCGCATGATCCGAATCATAACCTCATGATCGCCCCATCAGACCTCGACGCCATCGGAACCCCCGGCGAACGGAGATCACAATGACGCGGCCCGGCATTCCCCGGCAATACGGGAAAGTCGTGACGAAAACTGGAACAGGTCTATGCAAACCACCCCACCACTCCCTACTATGCTGAATACCGAGGTCGGAAAATACGATTCGTATCTTTCCCAGCCGCGGTACGGTCACGATGGAGCGGGCATCGCCGCAGGGCGTGCACGCAGTCGACAGCGGTGTCGGAGGCCCGAACCCCGCACCATCGGCGGCCGGATGCTCGCGCGCTCGCCGCCGGGAGCACGACCCCACCCCTACCGAGGAGAACACCGATGAAGCACCTCACAGCGCTGTGCGGCTTGACGGCGGCAGCGGCACTCGTCGTCGCACCGTTGACCGCGGCGCACGCAGCCGGAGAACCGAGCGCCGAGACCTCGATCCGGCTCGCCGCCGACCTCGACCAGGTCGACACGCTCAACCCGTTCACGGCGATCTTCGAAGACGCCAAGGACGTACTGGAGTACGAGTACGACCCGCTCGCCGGCATCGACGAGACCGGCGACTACGGCGGAATCCTCGCAGACGACTTCGAGGTCGACGGCACGACCTGGACCTACCACATCCGCGACAACGCGACCTGGTCCGACGGCGAACCGGTCACCTCCGAGGACGTGGTGTGGACCTACGATGCGGTGCTCGGCGACAAGGCGATGCAGGCGGCCAACGGCGCCAGCCTCGCCAACGTCGAGAAGGCCGTCGCCGTCGACGAGAAGACGGTCGAGATCATCACCAAGGCTCCGACGCCGCTGCACCCCGGCATTCTCCCGATCGTCCCCGAGCACATCTGGGCCGGCATCGACAACCCCGCGGAGTTCGCGAACGACAGCGACGTCGTCGCCAGCGGTCCGTTCGTGATCAGCGAGTACAAGCAGGGGGTCTCGATCACGATGACCGCCAACGAGCATTTCTGGGGCGGCAAGCCCGGCGTCGACAAGCTCCACATCAGCGGGTTCAAGAACAAGGACGCCGAGGTGCTCGCGCTGCGCAACAACGAGATCGACATGCTCTCGGGCCTCAGCTCCGCGCAGTTCGACTCGCTCAAGGGAGTCGAGAATGTCGAGCAGTACCAGAAGACCTCGCAGCACTTCTGGAACGTGACCCTGAACCCGGGGTGGAAGACGACGTCGGGCGAGGGCTTCGGCACGCACGCCAAGGTGCTCGAGGACCAGGCCTTCCGGCGCGCGATCGGCCAGGTCATCGATCGAGAGCAGCTCGTCGACCGCGTGCTCAACGGCATGGGCAGCCAGGGTCCGGCGATGGTGCCGCCCGGCACCCCGGGCGGGTTCTTCACGGAACTCGAGGAGGAAGCGCTCCCGCAGGGCATCGAGCCCGCGAAGCAGTCGCTCGAGGCCGCCGGGTACACGACCGACGCAGACGGCAACCGGCTCGACAAGGCCGGCAAGCCGATCACCCTGCGCCTGATGTACAACGGCGGCGACACGGCCAATACCGCGACCGCCGAGTTCCTGAAGTCGTGGTTCGCCGACATCGGTATCCCGCTCGAGCTGAGGAGCACCAACTGGGACGAGATGTCCGGCAATCTCATCCCCAAGGGCGATTACGACATGTACATCGACGGATGGAGCATCTCCGAGGATCCCGACTACATGCTGTCCATCAACATCTGCAGCACGCTCCCCGAGGAGCCCGCCACGCGAGGCGCGTCGCAGGTGGGCATGTGCACCCCCGAGTTCGACAAGATCTTCGCGGAGCAGCACACCGAGACCGACCCCGACAGGCGCAAGGTGCTCGTCACCGAGGCGCAGAAGCTGATCTACGAGTACGGCGCCATCGCGATGCTCTACTTCGACGACGCGCTCGGGGCGTACCGCTCCGACCGCCTCGACAACCTGGTCGTCGTCAACGGCTCCCCCGTCAACCGGTTCTCCATCGCGCAGGCGACGATCACGGACACCGCAGGCGACGGCGGTGCGGAGAGCGGATCCGGCGCGACGGGCTGGCTCATCGGAGGCGGAGTGCTCGCGGTCGCCGCGATCGGTGCGGGCATCATCGCCATGCGCCGGAAGCAGAGCGCGGACGACCGGAAGTAGGTGCCACGAATGGAACGCAGGGATCCGGGCGACGCCGCCCGCACCTCCGTGGACTCGGGCGCGACGCTCGCGGCCCGGCAGGCCGGAGAGGAAGCCGCCGATGTCCGGCACGGCGGGAGCACCGGGAAGTACCTCCTGGTGAAAGCGGGCGGTTCGGCGGTGAGCCTCGTGATGGTGGTGCTGCTCGGGTTCTTCGCGTTCCGGATCCTCCCGGGCGACCCGACCGCGCTGATGACGCGCGGTCGGGTCGTCACCCAGGATCAGATCGAGTTCCTGGAGGAGAAGTTCGGCGTCGATCGACCGATCTGGTCGCAGTTCTGGAACTACCTGACCGGTCTGCTCCGCGGCGACCTCGGCGAGAGCTTCGTGTTCCAGCGCCCGGTCACGGAGCTGATCGGGCTGTACGCGGGACCGACGCTGCTGCTCATGAGCGTCTCGATGGTGCTCACTGTGGTGCTCGGCATCTGGGTCGGACAGCGTGCGGCCTGGAACCGGGGCGGCTGGTTCGACCGCTCGGCCACCTGGCTCTCGCTCTTCTTCTATTCGATGCCCACGTTCTGGTTCGGGCTGCTCCTCCTGCTCGTGTTCTCGGGCACCGGGATCTTCCCGAGCAGCGGGATGACGACGGTCGGCGCGGAGTACACCGGCTGGGCGCACGTCCTCGACGTGGCGCGCCACCTCGTGCTCCCCGCACTCGCGCTCTCGATCGCCTCGTACGCGCAGTACGTGCTCATCATGCGGTCCTCGCTGCTCGAGGAGCTCGGTCAGGACTACCTCACGACGGCGCGCGCCAAGGGTCTCCCCGACGACGCGGTGCGCCGCAGGCATGCGCTGCCGAACGCGCTGCTGCCCACGGTCACCATGATCTTCCTGCAGCTGGCCGGTCTGATCGGGGGCGCCGTCACCGTCGAGACCGTGTTCTCCTGGCCCGGGCTCGGGTTCCTCACCTACAAGGCCATCCAGGGCCCGGACTTCCCGGTGCTCCAGGGGACCTTCGTCGTCTTCTCGGCGATCGTCATCGTCATGAACTTCTTCGCCGACATCCTGTACCGGGTCATCGACCCGCGGGTGCGGGCGGCGTGAAAGGAGCATCTCGCATGGATACCGCTGCGGTCGCCACGGCCGATACGCGCCGCCTCGCGCGCGCCAGGCGCATCGAGGCCCTTCGCACCAACTGGCGGGCCTTCGCCCGACAGCCGGGCGGCATCGTCGGCCTCGTCGTCCTGTTCGCGTTCGCGATCCTCGCGGCGCTCGCGCCCGTCGTTTCCGACCCCTCGGACCTCGACCCCACGCGCGCCACCGGCCAGCCCTTCATGCCGCCGTCCGGCGAGTTCCCGCTCGGCACCGACCATCTCGGCCGTTCGGTGCTGCCACTGCTCATCTGGGGCGCGCGCACGTCGATGACCGTCGGTCTCGCCGCCACCGTGATGTCGATGGTCATCGGCACGCTCTTCGGGCTCCTCGCCGGCACCCTCAGGGGCTGGCGCGCGGCCATCGTGATGCGCGTGATCGACTTCTTCCTCATCATTCCCGGGCTGGTGCTCGCGATCGTGCTCGGCGCTGTGCTCGGTTCCAGTTCGCTCACGATCATCATCGCCATCGGGATCACGTCGTGGGCCGGCACCGCGCGCATGATCCGGGCGCAGACCCTTTCGCTGGAATCGCGCGGATACGTCGAGCGGGCCCGGGCGCTCGGCGCATCCCAGGCGCACATCATCGGCAAGCACATCCTTCCGGGAGTCATGCCGCTGGTGCTCGCGAACACCTCGCTGTCCGTCGGCGTCGCCATCATCTCGGAGGCGACGCTCGCATTCCTCGGCATCAGCGGCGGCGGGATCTCGTGGGGCACGATGCTGCAGCAGGCCATGGGGAGCGGTGCGGCCGTCGCCGGCTTCTGGTGGCTGATCGTGGCTCCGGGCCTCGCGATCCTGATCGTGGTGCTCGCCTTCACGCTCGTCAGCCGGGCGCTCGAAACCGTCATCAACCCCACACTCGGAGGCCGCTGATGCACGCCCTGCAATTCGAAGACGTCTCGATCACCTATCGCACGCGCGACGAGCACGGCGCGCCGACGGAGTTCGAGGCGGTCAAGAACGTCACGCTCAGGCTGCCGCGCCGCGGCACCCTCGGCATCGCGGGCGAGTCCGGCTCGGGCAAGTCGACCCTCATCATGTCCGCGCTGCGCCTGCTGCCTGACAGCGCCAGGGTCACCGGAACGGTGCGACTCGGAGACCGCGACGTGAACGAGCTCAGCTGGGGCCAGGTCCGCGCGGTGCGCTGGAAGGAGGCCTCCATCGTCTTCCAGGGGGCGATGCACTCGCTCAACCCGGTGCAGCGCGTCGGACGGCAGATCGCCGAGGCGATCCGCCTCCACGACGCGCACCCGAAGAACGGGCGAGACGCCTACCGCGGCGAGGTGGCGCAGCTGCTCGAGCAGGTCGACCTGCCCGTGCACACCTGCGACGCCTTCCCGCACGAGCTCTCCGGAGGTCAGAAGCAGCGCGTGATGATCGCCATGGCGCTCGCGTGCGACCCCGAGGTCATCATCGCCGACGAGCCCACGACGGCGCTCGACGTGATCGTGCAGGAGCGGGTGCTCGAACTCCTGAAGCGGCTCGTTCGGGATCGCGGCATGTCGCTCCTGATGATCACCCACGACCTCTCGGTGCTGGCCAAGACGTGCGACGAGATCGCCGTGCTCTACCGGGGCGAGATCGTCGAGTCCGGGCCATCGCGTGAGATCCTCGCGAACCCCACGCACCCGCATACCCGCGCCCTCACCGACGCCGCTCCGGTGATCGGCGACCCGAAGAGCCGGCTCAACCCTGCGAGCAGGAAGCTGAGCGACCCGGGTCACACCACGGCGGTGACCGCGATCCCCTCGGGCGCGGGCGACGAGATCGTGAGCGCGTCGGACCTCTCGGTGCGGTTCCGCACCCGCGTCGGCGAGATCACCGCGGTCGACCGCATCGACCTGGCGTGCCGCGCCGGCGAGATCACGGTCCTCGTCGGGCAGTCGGGGTCGGGTAAGACGACGCTCGTGCGCACCGTACTGGGCCTCCAGCAGGCGACGAGCGGAACCGTGCGCTTCCGCGGCTCCCCGCTCGGGCGGAAGCAGCGCGAGCTCCGAGAGTACCGCGGCTCCGTGCAGTTCGTGCTGCAGGATCCGATGTCGGCGCTGAACCCGAAGCACACCGTCTACGAGGTCGTCGCGGAGGGGCTCCGGGTGCAGGGGATCGCGGGGGACGAGCGCGAACGGGTGCGACAGGCGCTCATCGCGGCCGAGCTCTCGCCGCCGGAGCGGTTCATGAGCAAGCTCCCCTCTGAGCTCTCCGGCGGTCAGCGCCAGCGCGTCGTCATCGCCGGAGCGCTCGCGCTCGAACCCGAGTTCCTCATCGCCGACGAGCCGGTGGCGTCGCTCGACGCGTCCGTGCGCGGCGAGATCCTCGCTCTCCTGCTGCGCCTCAAGCATCGTCTCGGCCTCGGCTGCTTCGTGATCACGCACGACCTCGGCGTCGCCTGGAACATCGCCGATCGTGTGCTCGTGATGCACCAGGGCAGGATCGTCGAGGAGGGCGAGGCCGAAGCGGTGCTGCTCGCCCCACGGCACGACTACACGAGGCGCCTGCTCGCAGCAGTGCCCACCATCGCGGACGAACGTCCGGGCAACGAGGAAGCGGGGGTGCGATGACGGCATCGAGCGAGACGACGGCGTCGGCGCTCTCCGCGCTGGAGAGCCTGGCGCGCGACGACCGGTTGGGGCGCGCGCGCATCCTCGTCCTCGACGCGACCACCGGCAGGCGACTCATGGAGCGCGCAGCCGAGCGGCCCGCCGAGACGGCGAGCGTGATGAAGACGATCACCTGCGCCGCCGCACTCGACGTGCTCGGCCCGGACCACCGCATCGAGACCCGGGTCCTGCGCGGCGGCCTGCCCGACGAGATCGTGCTCGTCGGAGGCGGCGACGTCACCCTGAGCCGCGTTCCCGGAGACGGCGAGACCTTCTATCCGGAGCCGGCGCGCCTCGACCGCCTGGCCCGGCTCGTCCTCGACGCGCTCGGAGGCGTGCCGCCTCGCCGGATCCTGCTGGACGACACGCTCTTCGCCGGAAGCGAGTGGCGCGACGACCAGTGGGAGGAGGAGGATCGCGATCCCGGCGGGTACATCCCGCGGATCTCGGCCCTGCAGGTCGACGGGGACCGCGACGATCCGACCGCTGACGAGACGCCGCGCAGCACCGACCCGACGCGGCGGGCGGGACTCGCCTTCGCCGGGTTCCTCGGCGGTGCGCCCGAGATCGCCCTCGGGTCGGCCCCGAAGGGCGCCGAGCAGATCGCCGCGGTCCGGTCGCCACCGGTGAAGACCCTCGTGGAGGAGACGCTCCGCAGTTCGGACAACGCGCTGGCCGAGGCCCTCGCGCGGCTCGTCGCGCTCGCTTCCGGACAGGAGCCGAGCTTCGCGGGCCTCGACCGCGCCCTGCGCGCCGCGCTCGCCCGCTTCGGCGTGCCGCTCGACGGCGTCGAGCTGCTCGACGGCTCCGGCCTGAGCGCGGGAACCCGTGTCCCCGCCACGACGATCGCCGACCTCGTCCTCCGGGCCTATCGGCGGGAGGGGGTCCTCGGCCACCTCGATGACCGCCTCACCCGCAGCGGGCCGCACGGCACGATGTCGCGCGAGCGCTTCGTCGGGGCGAACTCGGTGGTCGGGGACGCCGTGCGCGGCAAGACCGGGTTCATCGGCAGCGTCCACTCCCTCGCGGGCGTCGTGCGCACGGCGGGAGGCGCCGACCTGATCTTCGCGGTGTTCGCCATGGGAGCGGGAATGCCCCACGACGCCGAGGCCAGGACGGCCGTCGACGACCTCGTCGCCGGCCTGCACCTGCAGGGGGACGCCCTGCTCGGGGTCTCCGACCCGGTCGTCCTCGACGCCGCCTGCGCCGCATGACGCCCCGTCGTCGGTCGCTCACCGGATCGGATGCCGGGAAACCGGATCGGATCCGCGCAGGCGCATCCGGTCCGATCCGCTCAGCGCGGGAAGGGGTCGAACTCGAGCCTCGGGTGCTCATCGGCGCTGAGCCGCGCGACGACTCCCCTGCCGATCGGGAACGAGGAGACCCTCGGCCCGTGCCCCAGTCGCATGCCCCACACGACGGGAACGCCGAGCGGCTCGAGCAGTTCGTGCATGAGTGCACGGATCTCGTACCCCGGCCCGCAATCGACCCACATGCCGAGGGCGACGCCGACAGCGCCGTCGAAGTAGCCGGAGCGCAGGAGGAGCTGCATGAGCGCATCGATGCGGTACGGGGACTCGTGAACGTCCTCGAGGAACACGATCCGGCCGTCCGCGCGCCCCTGCATCGCCGGGTCGGAGCCCGTGCTCATGGCGAGCAGGCTGAGATTGCCGCCAGTGAGCTCGCCGCGGGCGGATCCCGGAAGGAGCGTGCGGGTAAAGGAGTCGCTTGCGAGCTCGCACGGGCCGTCGCCGAGCGCGGCGCGCCGCAGCGCCTCGATGTTGTCCGAGCTGTCCTGCAGGTCAGGGGTCGCGATCATCGGGGCGAACCAGGTGGGCACGCCGAGCCGCTGCTGCCAGTAGTCGTGCAGCACGGTGATGTCGGAGGACCCGAACATCGGCTTCGGTCGCGCGGCGGCGAGCGCGTCGAAGTCGAGATGGTCGATCACGCGAATGGCGCCGTAGCCGCCCCGCACGCAGAAGATCGCATCGACATCGGGATCGGTCCATGCCCAGGTCAGATCCGCCGCCCGGTGCTCGTCGGTCCCGGCGAGGTAGTTCGCCCGCGGATGCACCTCGCTCAGGTGCGGTGCGCGCACGGGCTCCAGCCCCCAGGATCGCAGCAGGCGCTCTCCGGCAGCGATCATCAGCTCCCCGGCGGGGCCCGACGGGCTGATCAGGGCGCACCGGGCCCCCGGTTCCAGCTTGCGGAGCGCTTCAGCGGCTCGTTCGATCGTCATACCGTTCAGTTTACGGATCATAAGTTCCTAGCATCAAGCCCGGGAAGGACGCGCACGCGCCCCTTGATAGTGGTTCGAACTCGCCCAGGTCCGGATCCACGCAACCGAACGATATGTATCGTATCTCCCTGACTGCACGACACACCCCCGAGCGGCGTCTCACCGACGAACGCCGCGCTCACCGCTTCGGCGAAAGGAACTCCATGCACGCGCCGCGCACCGCATATCTCGAATCGGCTCCGCTCGCGCCGGGCGACACCGTCGCCCTCGTCTCCCCCTCGGGTCCGGGGACCCGGTCGAGCACGGCGCGCGCCGTACGCTCCCTCGAGGCCTGGGGCCTCCGGGTCCGCGTCGGGGAGCATGTGCTCGACAAGCACTCCCGCGCCTCGTACCTCGCCGGTGAGGACGATGCGCGCCGCACCGATTTCGTGCGCGCCTGGAGCGATCCGGATGTCGACGCGGTGATCTGCGCCCGCGGCGGATACGGCGCGATGCGTCTCCTGGACGGCATCGATTGGGAGGCGCTGCGCGAGCACGGCGCGCGTCGGGACGGCAGGCCGAAGCTGCTCACCGGCTCCTCGGACATCACGGCGCTGCACGAGGCGGTCCGCGTGCACCTCGATGCACCGACCCTGTTCTGCCCGATGCCGGGCAACGGCGTCTTCCGCGACTCGTCCGCCGTCCGCGACGACGTCCACCGCTGGCTCTTCTCACCCTGGGCCGGGCGCTCGATCATCGGCCCGAGGATCGAGACGATGGTCTCCGGCCGCGCCGAGGGCCGGTTCACCGGCGGGAACCTCAGCCTGCTCGCCGCGGCGCTCGGAGCACCGGAGGCCTCGCGACCGCCGTCGGGCATCCTCTTCCTCGAGGACATCGACGAGGAGCTCTATCGCCTCGACAGCCTGATGCTGCAGCTGCAGCGCTCGGGACGGCTGGCGTCGGCCGACGGCATCGTTCTGGGGTCGTGGCACCGCTGCGGGAACCGGGACGCGGTGCGCGACCTCATGGAGGAGTACCTCTCGGGCCTCGGCGTCCCCGTGCTGTGGGAGCAGGGGTTCGGCCACGACCCCGAAGCCATCAGCGTGCCTCTGAACGTCGACGGAGTGCTCCACGCCTCGGACGACGCGTGCTCGCTCTCGGTCACGGCCTCCGCATCGTGAGCGACGCCCTGACGCTGCCCGACCTCGATCCCCGGGTCAGCTGGAGCATTCGCGTTCTCGACGCGGCGAACCGCGCGGTCCTCCTCGAGCACGAGCCGGGTACCGTGCTCGAGACCGCGAGCATCGGGAAGGTGTTCCTCCTCATCGACGTCGCGAGGCGCATCGAGACGGGCGCGCTCGATCCCGCCCTCCGCGTGCGCGCCCCGCGAGAGCTCGCGGTCGCGGACTCCGGCGTGCTCTATCGGATGCGCGACCAGGCGCAGTGCGTGGAGGACCTCGCGCTCCTCGTCGGGGCGTTCAGCGACAACCTCGCGACCAACGCACTGCTCCACGTCTGCGGGCTCGAATCGGTCCGGGACGTCGCACCGTCGCTCGGGTACACCCGGACCTCGTTGCTCGACTACATCCGGGACGAGCGGACCGCGGAGATGCCGTGGACGCCCTCGTACGGCGCCGCCGACGAGCTCGCGGACCTGATGCTGCGGCTCGGTGCGGGCGAGATCCACTCCCCGACGGCGAGCGCCAGAGTGCTCGACTGGTTGGGGGCGAACGCCGATACGGAGCTCGTCGCGGATCCGCTGCGGCTCGACCCGCTCGCGCATGTCGAGCCGGACGCGCGGGGCGTCCTCCTGCGCCACAAGACCGGTTCGACGAGCACCGTCCGCGCCGATGCGGGGATCGTCTCGGGCCGATCCGCCACCCTCGCCTACGCCGTGCTCGCGAACTGGACGGACACCGCGATCGGGATCCGGGAGTCGGTCACGCGCTGCATGCGCGCGATCGGCGCGCAGATCGGGGCGCGCGCCACCGCGGACGGCTGACGCCCGCCGACGGCCTCAGCCGCAGCTGCCCTGCTCGAGCTGCGCGGGATCCGACGCGATCCCCGGGGACAGCTCGGCCCGGATCGACGCGGAACCCGTGCTCGACAGCACGATGTCGGTGAGCGTGATGCCCGCGGGCAGACGGTCGCGCACGCACAGCACCTGCGGCTCGAGGATGGGGTCGAGGAGCGAACCGGTCGCCGATGCGATCTGCTCGGCGCTCAGGTCGAACCCGGCCGCCTTGACCCCCCGGGGCTCGATCTGCACGTCGCCGTCCACGATCGCCAGGCCGATCGATGCGCTCAGCTCGATGCTCTGCCCGAACACGTCGAGGGATCGCCCCACCACGAGGCTCCCGTCGCGCACCTCGCCGCTCTGGGCGATGCCCTGCGTGACGAGCTCGATCACGGACCCCAACTGCTCCTTCGAGACCGTGAGCTCCGCGGTCCCATCGGTGATCTCGCCCCGCGTGGGGTCGAACGGGATCCGATCGGCGTGGGCCTTGCCATCGGCCTCGACGCCCTCGAGGAGCGGGACGTCCGGCACCTCGACCGTCACGTCGTCGACGCCTCCGCGAAGCGCGGCGAAGAGCGCCGAGCTCCCGAGCGAGACCTCGACCGGATGATCCTCGGTGAGGTGCAGCTCCGTGCGGATCGCGTCCTGGATGATGCCGGGGATGATGAGGCGCAGCGCGACCTCGGCGGCGCCGCCGAGCAGCGCGAGCACGGCGACCGCGCCGATGAGGCGCACCCACCAGCGCGACCGACGACGCCCAGCCATACGACCGTTCTCCGGTCCCGCGCCTACAGGCGCTCGGGGGCGCTCACGCCCACGAGATCGAGGCCGTTGCGCAGCACCTGCCCGGCGGCGTCGTTGAGCCACAGGCGGGTGCGATGCAGATCCTCGACGGGCTCCTCGCCCATCGGGATGACGCGGCAGTTGTCGTACCAGCGGTGGTAGGCGGCCGCGAGCTCCTCGAGGAACCGTGCGACGCGGTGCGGCTCGCGCAGCTCGGCAGCGCCCGCGACGATGCCGGGGTACTCCTGCAGCTTGCCGAGCAGATCGGTCTCGGTCTCGTGCGTGAGCAGCTCGGGGGCGAAGGCGCTGCGGTCGACGCCCGCCGCCGCCGCGTTGCGGTCGACGGCGCAGGTGCGGGCGTGCGCGTACTGCACGTAGAACACGGGGTTGTCGTTGGAGCGGCTGCGCAGCTTGTCGCCCTCGAGCGCGAGCGGCGAATCCGCCGGGTACCGCGCGAGCCAGTAGCGCAGGGCGTCGGAGCCGAGCCACTCGAGCAGGTCGTCGAGTTCGACGATGTTGCCCGCGCGCTTCGAGAGCCGCGCGCCGTTCAGGTTGACGAGCTGGCCGATGAGCACCGTGATGTCGGTCTCGATGTCGTCTCCCGCCGCGCCGGCGATCGCCGTCAGCCGGCCGATGTAGCCGTGGTGGTCGGCGCCGAGCAGATAGATCTTCTCGCCGAAGCCGCGATCCATCTTCGACAGGTAGTACGCCGCGTCCGCCGCGAAGTAGGTGTAGATGCCGTTGCCGCGCGTGAACACGCGATCCTTGTCGTCGCCGAAGTCGGTCGTGCGCACCCAGATCGCGCCGTCCTCCTCGAACACGTGCCCCTGCTCGCGCAGGCGATCGACCGCGGCCTCGATCGGGCTGGGCTCGCCGTTCGGACCCGCGGCGTGCAGGGTGCGCTCCGAGAAGTAGACGTCGAAGTGCACGTTGAAGCGCTCGAGCGAGTCCTTGATCTCGGCGAGCTGCAGCTGGTATCCGAGCTCCTGCGCCTCGGCGAGCGCGGCGGCACGGTCGTTCGCCGCGAGTTCGGGGAGGTTCGGGATCCCCTCGCGGATCCGTGCGCCGAGGCTCTGGATGTACTCCCCCGGATAGGCGTCAGCGGGCGCCTCCTCGCCGAGCGCGGCGGCGAGCACCGAACGGCCGAACTTCTCCATCTGCGCGCCGGCGTCATTGATGTAGTACTCGCTCGTCACCGCGGCCCCCGCCGCGCGCAGCACGCGCGCCGTGGAGTCGCCGAGCGCTGCCCAGCGGGTGTGGCCCATGTGCAGCGGACCGGTCGGGTTCGCCGACACGAACTCGAGGTTGATGTTCTGCCCGGCGAGGGCGTCGCCCCGCCCGTAGGCCTCGCCCTGCTCGACGACGCGGCGCGCGGTCTCGCCTGCGCTCGCGGCGTCGAGGGTGATGTTGATGAACCCGGGGCCTGCGATCTCGGCCCGGGCGACGCCGTCGATGGACGCGGCCCGATCCGCGATCTCCTGCGCGAGCTCGCGGGGATTGGCACCGATGCGCTTCGCGAACTTCATCGCGGCATTCGACGCCCAGTCGCCGTGCTCGCGGTTCTTCGGGCGCTCCACCTGCGTGTCCTGCTCGGTCACGACGATGTCGGAGCCGCGCGCGGCGACGAGGTCGGCGAGGATGCTGGCGATGGCGGAGGCGAGTTCTTGAGGCGTCACGAGCACCCAGTCTACTCGGGATCGCCGCGCCGCTCGGCCGGTGTCGGAACCGGCGCCCGAGATGCGCTAGGCTGGTCGAGTTGACTTCATGCTCGCCTCCGTAGCTCAGGGGATAGAGCGCCGGTTTCCGGTACCGTAGGTCGGGGGTTCGAATCCCTCCGGGGGCACGAGTCGACACCGAGATCCCCTCCGCAGTCGCGGAGGGGATCTCCGTATTCCGGCCAGGGCCGTCGCTCGATGTTCGGCGGACCGCCCCGGATCAGCTCCCCGGCGACGCTTCCGGCTCGGGCTCCGCCGCGTCCTCGGCATCCTCGGCGAGTGCGTTGGGACGGGCGCCGAGGTCGGTCGCGATCTCATCGAACGACACTGCCGAGTCGCCGCCCTCGACGAAGAGCTCGACGAAATCCGCCTCCCGATTCCGCGCATCGAGCGCATTGACGCGCACCATCCAGCAGAACGTCTGCGGTGCAGCGAACCCTTCGGGCAGCGTCCAGGCGAGGTCGACCTCGGCGGCGCAGAGCGTCAGCGCCGTCAGCGCATCATCGGCAGTGCGGTCGCCGCGCAGCGTCGAAAGCCGGTAGATGTCGAGCAGCTGCGCACTCCCCGGGGTTCCTCCGAACTGCTCGAAGGCCTCTTCGGCCTCGGCGAGCCGGTCGGGGCACAGGAACCTGGCGCTCAACCAGAGCATCTGCCGATCGCCCGGATCCTCGCTCGACTTCGGCATCGGCTTCCGGCAGGCGGACTCGCCGACCTCGACCACCGCGCCTCGAGCGGCTTCCGTCGCCTCGTCCCAGCTGACCGACGGGTAGCCCTCCAGCCGGCGATCCCCCTCGGAGTCGAACCCGGTGAGCTGCATTCTCATCAGTGCGAGATTGTCGAAGAACTGCTGCTCCGGACTCGTCGTCGGATCGTTCGCCCCGTCGCCCGCCGACGAGGTCGGGGAATCGGACGCGCCCGGCGCCGCGGGTTCCGTCGACGACGGCTCGCCGCTCGCGAGGAACGGCGGGAGCCCCGCGCAACCGGTGAGGGTCGCGGCCAGCAGGAGCGCAGCCGGGACGGTGAGGATCGCCGGGGATCGAGGCATGGAGGAACCTTTCGGATTGTCGACAATATTGTGCGACTCTAGCAAACTCGATGTTCCACGATCGGGGCGACAGGCGGCGTCGTCTGCGGAGCATCCACCCCTGCCCGGCCCGCTACCACGGCGACCCGCTACCACGGCGGCCCGCTACCACGGCGACCCACTACACGCCCGTCGAGGCGGCATCGGCGCCGGTGCCATCTCGACGGGTGCGTAGTGGGTCGGGGGCACCGGAGGCGACGCCGATCGGATACTCTCGGCCCATGGACGAGCGCGTACGATCCGCCGCCAGGCGGACCGAGCAGCACACGCCGTTCCGCGCGCTCGCGCGCGGCGGCTACGTCGCGAGCGGAGTCGTGCACGCGATCATCGGGGCCCTCGCCCTGACCCTCGTCGTGCAGGACGGGCGGGCGGAAGCGGACCAGGTCGGCGCGCTCGCGTCCATCGCGCGCGTGCCGCTCGGCTTCGCCGCCCTCTGGGCGCTCGCACTGCTCCTGTTCGCGCTCGGCGGGTTCCACCTCGTGCACGGCTTCGCGCTGCGGCGGCCGGCGCGCTCCGAGCGGTGGCGGCGTCGACTCGCCGAATGGGGCCAGGGCGCGGCGTTCTGCGTGATGGGAGGCGTTTCCATCGCGGTTGCGCTGGGCGCGCGGCCCGATCCGGATCGGACGGCTCGGGACGCAAGTCGCGGACTGCTCGCCCTCCCCGGAGGCACGGTGCTGCTCGTGCTCGTCGGCCTCGCGGTGATCGGTGTCGGCGCGGGGTGGGTGGGGATGGGGATCGCCCGCAGCTTCCGCGCGCGGATCGACCTCCCGCCCGGGTGGCGCGGTCGCGCCGTGTCGGCGCTCGGCGTCGTCGGCTTCACCGGGAAGGGAGCGGCGCTCGTGATCGTGGGCGGCCTCCTCGCCGTCGCCGGCTGGCAGCGGAGCGCGGCATCGGCAGGAGCGCTCGACGGCGCCATCTCGGCCCTCCACGGCCTTCCGGGCGGGCCGATCATCATCGTCCTGATCGGCCTCGGCTTCTTCGCATACGGCGCATTCTGCATGTTCCGGGCGCGTCTCGCGAAGCTCTAGCGCGCCGCCCTACTCCCGCCCGAATGCGGCGCGCACCTCGTCGTGCGGGAGCGCGTAGCTCGTGTGGCCCTCGCGACCCACGAGGTCCCGCGCGGCGACGAGCGCGTTGAGCACGGCCTCCTCGGTGGCTTCGACGACCGCGGCGTAGAACGGGTCCATGCTCCCCCACGCGACGTGCTCGAGCTGGGCCGAGACGATCGCGTCGTCGCCCATGCGCGACGCGAGCGCCCCCTCGTTCGCCGTCGAGAACGCCAGGAAGATGTCGCCGGAGAAGTGGCTGCCCGTAGTGCCCGTGCGTGCGAGCCCGAGGCTCACCCGGCGCGCCAGCGCTCGGCACTGGTCGGGCAGCATCGGGGCGTCCGTGGCCACCACGACGATGACGCTGCCCGCTCCCCCGACCGCCGCCGCGCCCGGCCCCGCCTCGCGCGCGAACCAGTCCGTCGTCACCATCGGATTGGCGGCGCGCGAATCGCGCCCGAGCCGATGCCCGCCGACCCGCAGCTCGTCGCGGGAGCCGAAGTTCGCCTGCAGCAGCACGCCGACGGTCCACGCACGATCTCCCGAGCGCACGACCCGAGACGCGGTGCCCGTCCCGCCCTTGAACCCGTAGCAGTTCATGCCGGTGCCGCCGCCGACGTTGCCCTCGGCGATCGGTCCGGAGGCCGCGGCGTCGAGCGCGGCCTCCGCATGCTCCGGGCCGACCGTGTCGGCGTTGATCGAGTTCAGGTAGCCGTCCCAGGTCTCGCCGACCACGGGCAGCATCCACTGCGCCGCGGCGATCGGGTCGTGCGCCGCGAGCCAGCGGTCGATGCCGCGGTGGACCGCCCCGACCGCATGGGAGTTCGTGATTCCGATCGGGGTCTGGAACTGGCCCGATTCCTCGATCCAGGATCGGCCGGTGAGCTCGCCGTTGCCGTTCAGCACCGCGACGCCGGCGGCGCACGGGGAGCTCGGGTTCGCGGAGCCGCGGGGCAGGATCGCCGTCACGCCGGTCCGGGCGACGACCGGGGCGTCCGACACGATCGTCTCGTACCCGACCTCGAGCCCGGGCACGTCGGTGATCGCGTTCCACGGCCCCGGCTCGCCGTCGAAGGGGATCCCGAGGTCGCGGGCTCGCGGGCCCGCGGGTGCTGGTACGTGCTCGGTCATCAGTGCTCCTCCGGGGTGGTATCGGATCGTGCGGAGGCCGCCCGCCGGTCGTGAGCCGCCGGACCGGCGCCCGGGCGGAGCGCGCAGTCGAGGGCGATCTCGGCGAACTGCAGCGTGCTGTCGAGGTACCGGTCCCGCTGCCAGTCGTCGGGGTCGAGCAGGTAGAGATCGTAGGCGTCCTCGAGCGCGACGAGGTTGGAGGCGATCGCCCGCACGTCCATCCGCGGACGGAAGGCGCCGAGCGCGACGCCGACCTCGATGACCACCGTGTAGAGCGCGACCTGCCGTTCGGCCACCAGGGTCAGGTTCCGGCGGAAGCGGGGCTGGTCGCGTACCGCGGATGCGACCTCGTACACCACGCGGAGCTCGTCGCTGATGCGCTCAGGGATTCCCGCCTCGATCATGATCCGGAGCCGCTCGACCGGATCGGCGACGTCCTCGATGAGACGCTTGCGCCGCTCGCTGAACTCGTCGATGACCCCCTTCACGGCTTCGACGACGAGCTGGTCGAAGCTCTCGAAGTGGTAGAGCACGCTTCCGGCGCTCACCTCGGCGCGCTCCGCCACGGCGCGCACGCTCGCCCGCGCGAGCCCGTGCTCGGCGATGACGCTGCTCGCGGCCGCGATCAGCTCCTGCCTGCGCTGCCGGCTCTTCTCCCTCATCGCGCCGGCTCCGCTGCGCGAGCCCGGTCGTCCGCGCGCTCCGACGGCACGACCGTGACCGACTGCGTGAGCGCGGCGTAGCGCTCCGGCGAGCGCCGCTGCATGACGAGACCGACGACGATCCCGCCGATGAACACCACGGGCACGACGCCGATGAGGATCCAGTTCACGGGGCCTTCCATTCCCGACACGATATCGAAGTGCGTGATGATGATGGCGAACGCCGACAGGAGTCCGACCGCGCCGAGGATCGGGGCGACGACCACACGCCAGAACCCGAACCCCCTGCGGTCCTTCCTGAAGAACCCGATCACCGACACCGCGGCGACGCCCTGCGCGAAGACGAGCCCGGCCACGCCGACGGCGTAGGTCCAGAGGCTCAGGCCGAGGTAGGGGTCGGTTCCCGAGAGCGCGCCGACGACCACGACCGCGAGGCTCAGCGCCGAGAGCACGATGCTCGCGATGTGCGGCGAGTGCATGCGACGGTGCGTGCGCGCGAGGGGCGCGGGCAGCAGGCGCTCGCGCCCCAGCGAGAAGAGATAGCGGGCGCAGGCGTTGTGGAAGGCGAGCGCGCACGCGAAGAAGCTGGTGATGACGAGGATCTGGATCACGACGCCGGCCCAGGCCCCGAGCGACTGCTCGCCGGCGATGAACATCATCTCCTCGAACTGATCCGAGGCGGCGAGCGCGAGGATCCCGTCGACGCCGAACGCGATCGTGAGCGCCCAGAAGGTGAACGCGTAGAAGATCGCGAGGAAGGCGATCGCGATGTAGGTGGCGCGGGGCACCGTGCGGTCGGGGTGCTTCGCCTCCTCGGCGTAGATGACCGTTCCCTCGAAGCCGAGGAACGCGCCGAAGCCGAACACGAAGAGCACGCTCGCCCCGGGCACGAAGAAGATGTTCATCGGGTCGAAGGACGCGGCGGTGGCCTCGCCGATCGCGCTGCCGTTCTGAACGATCGCCGCGATCGAGATCACCAGGAGGATCAGCACCTCCGCCGACAGCAGCACGGCGAGCACCTTGGCTCCGACATCGATGCGCCGATAGCCCAGGACGCCGATGAGCACCACCGAGACGCCGGACCAGACGCCCCAGTGCACGTCGATCCCGAGCAGATTTGAGACGGTGATGTTCGCGAAGAATCCGAGCAGCGCGTAGAAGCCGACGAGCAGGAAGGCGTAGGCCATCACGGTGACGAACGCGACTCCGATGCCCACCGGCTTGCCGAGGCCCGCTGCGGCATAGGCGTAGAAGGCGCCGGTGTTGCGCACGAAGCGCGACATGGCGGTGAAGCCGATCGAGAACAGGATGAGCACGAGACCGCTCGCCAGCATGGCGCCAGGCGCTCCGATCCCGCCGAGCAGGAACGACAGCGGCGCGGAGCTCACCGCCACCGTGAGCGGCGCGGCCGCCGAGACGACGAAGAAGACGATGTCGAGCGTGCCGAGCTTGCCGCGGGCGAGTGCGCCCCCGGCGGGTGCTCCCCCGGTCGCGGGCGGTGCAGCGGTGACGGTTTCCATGGCGGGTCCTCCTTGACGCACTCCTGGATCGAAGTTTTCTGAACAGCTGTACAACTATCGCCCCATCTGCTCTCTCATGTCAATGATTGCGAGGCAGATTAACACTGAACATCGATTCAAGCCCCGATTGCACCGCGCGCCCCGGGCCCCGGCGGGCCGGGGCGGCTAGGCTGAAACCGGCTCCAGCTGCACGCCCCATCCAGCCGAGTCTCCCCCTATGCCAGCCCTCGCCCCGATCGTCCTCATCGCCGCCCTCGTCGGCATGCTCATCGGCGCGGTCGGGATCGGCGGCGTCGCCCTCCCGCCCGCTCTCATCTGGCTCGTCGGGCTCGATCCGCACACGGCCGCAGGCACGAGCAGCTGGAGCTTCCTCTTCACCGGCTTGCTCGGTACGGCGATGTACGCGCGGAACTCGGTGATGCCGTGGCGGCTCGTCGGGTGGCTGACGCTGGGGATCGTCCCCGCGGCGATGCTCGGCTCCCTCGCCAACGGGGCGCTGCCCGAGCGCGTCGCGATGCTGCCGCTCGCAGCGCTCGTCACGATTGCCGGGGTGCACAGCCTGTGGACCGGGCGCGCCGCATCGCGTAGGAGCCACGATCTCATCGGCGCGGCTCGCCTGAGCCCGCGCTCGGCGATCACCATCGGCGTCTTCGTGGGATTCTGCTCCGCGCTCACGGGAACCGGTGGCCCGGTGATCCTGATGCCGATGCTGCTGGCGGTCGGGATCCCGGCGCTCACCGCGGTCGCCGCCTCGCAGGTCGTGCAGATCCCGCTCGTGGCCTTCGCCTCGATCGGCTACGCGTCGCAGGGTGCGGTCGAGTTCGGGCTCGGCACGATGATCGGCGTCATCGCCGCCGTCGGGGTCGTCGGGGGTGGGGCCGTCGCGCTCAAGCTGCGCCAGGAGCAGCTGCGCAGACTCGCGGGCGTCGCCCTCACCGTGTTCGGCGCGGCGCTGCTGGGCGCCACCGTCTTCTCGTTCTTCGGCAGCTGAATCGAGGCGGGCAGGCCGGCCACGACCCGCGGGTCGCTCCTCAGACGCGCGTGAAGGCGAGGTGGGTCACGCCGCTCGGCGTGGTCGCCGAGGAGACCGCGTAGTCCTCCTCCCACCCTTCGAGCCCCTCCCACAGCGGGACTCCGCGGCCGAGCAGGATCGGCACCTGCACGACGTGCAGGTGGTCGAGCAGCCCGGCGGCCATGAACTCGCGGATCATCGTCGGTCCGCCTCCGATGCGCACGTCGAGTCCGCCCGCCGCCTCGAACGCGCGGTCGAGCGTCGCTCGCGGGGTCTCGGCGACGAAGTGGAACGTGGTCTCGCCGAGTTCGAGCGGTTCCCGCTGCGCGTGCGCGAGCACGAAGACGGGCGTGTGGAACGGCGGTTCGTCGCCCCACCAGCCGCGCCACTCCGGATCCTGCTGCCACCCGGGAGGCCCGAACTTCCCCGCCCCCATGATCTCGGCGCCGATCCCCTCCCATGCGCGGCGCGCGAACGCGTCGTCGGGGTCCGAGGCGGGATCGACCGCCTGGCGCTCGCGATCGCCGGTCAGCCCCTGGAACGTGGCGGTCGGGAAGAACCACTCCATCAGCCGCGTCCCCGCGTGACCGAAGGGCGTCTCGCGCGACTGCCCCTCCCCTGCGGCGTATCCGTCGAGGGAGACGGCGATGTTGTGAGCGCGTGCGAGTGGCATGGTGCGATCCTTCCGGGGCGGGCGGCATGACGCCGTGCGCACGACACTACGCCGTCCCGCGGGCGGCGTACAGTGCGGACTCGGAACGCCGGGGCGTGCGGTGCCGAGCGCTGTCGGCACCGCACGCCCCGAACCCGTGCGTCACGCGCAGTCGGGACGCGACCTGCGCGAGGCCCCCGCGGCGAGGAGTACGCCCGCACCCGCGATCACCGCGGCAGCCGCTCCGCCGATCAGCGCACCGGACAGCGATCCGCCGGTCTCGGCGAGCCGGCCCGATGCTCCCGTGGTCGGGGATCCGTCGGCCCGCGCCCCGGCACCCGATGCGCCCGCACCGGCCGAGCCGCCCGAGGCGCCATCGGCACCCGCGCCGGCGTCCGAACCGGCGTCTGCCGCGCCTGCGGAGCCGCCGTCCGCGCCCGACGTCGCATCTGCCGTGCCCTCGGCACCGCCCTCGGCACCGCCTTCGGCACTCGCATCAGTGCCGGGATCCACGGGTGCCGCCGTCACGGCGAGCGGCCGGGCGATCTCGGTGCCGTCCTCGCGGATCACCACGATCTCGTGAGCCCCCGCTGGGGTCGAGGCGGGCACGACGACGCTCTGGTCGATCGCGCCTCCCGCGTCCGCGACGGCCTCGCCGATGCGCTGCGGCTCGGAGCGGAGCTCCACCGCGAGGCGCTCGCCGGCGCCGAAGCCGGTGCCGCGCACGGTGACCGCGCCTCCCGCGACCACGCTCTCGGCGGAGAGCCCGATCTCGGCGGCAGGCGCCGGCGCCTCGGGCTGCTCGACGCGCACCTGGTCGATGGCCCAGAACGCGCTGTTGACGCCGCTGTACGAGAACTTGAGGGTGAGGCCGGCGGGCAGCTCGCCCGAGTCGTTCCGCGGAAGGTCGAGCGAGACCCGCTCGACGCGGTTGACCGGGTTCTCGCGCGTGCCGTCGGACGGGTAGTCCACGAGCTTCTGACGCGGAATCCCCGAGGCCTCGTCGAAGACGACCCACACGGCGGCGCCCTGCGGACCGTCGACCGCGTAGTCCGAGACGAACGAGACGTCGACCGACTCGGCTCCGTTGAGTACGTATTCCGGCGACACCAGCGTGGAATCGAAGTTCCGACTGCCCTTGGGGTTGACATCGTCCCACTCGTCCGAGTCGGCGACCGCGAAGACGTCGCGCGATCGGACGTTGTTCTCGCGGTGCTGCCCGAGCTCGGCGTTCGAGAAGAAGTCGTCGGTCATGAAGCTCCAGCCGGCGAACTCGGGGGCCCCGCCGGTCGGCATCTTCGAGTTGTCGACGCTCCACCCCTCCGGGGCGGCGTCCGTCCACCCGGGCGCAGCGCCCGGGCCCTGCTCCTGCACGGCCGACCGCAGCTGCGGGCGCAGCGCGTCGAAGTCGTCGGGGACGAGGTCCCGCACCGCGGCCCCGTCGAGGTCCCAGGCCGCGTCGCGCTCCACGCCGTCGTGGGCGAGCACGGTCGGCGCGATGTCGGAGATCTTCACGTCGTGCCGCACGGAACCCGGCGCGAACTCCGCGCCCTGCGCGATCACGAACGTCTTGCGCTCCAGCTTCGTCGAGCCGCCGTGTCCGCCGGACGGCGTGTGGCCGTGATCCGAGGTGACCACGATCAGCCAGTCCTCCGACGCGAAGCTCTCCCGCGATTCGACCGCGGCGACGATCCGGCCGATCTGCTCGTCGGCCGCCGCGAGCGCCTCGCGGTAGGCCGGCGAGCTCGACCCGGAGCCGTGCCCGGCCCCGTCGACCTCGTCGAGATGCACGAAGACGTCGTCGGTCTCGGCCCGCTGCAGCTGCGATACCGCCCGCGCCGTCGTGTCGGCGTCGTTCTTCCCCTGGACCCGCATGTCGACGGCGGCGCCGAAGACCGTCGTCGAGATGGGCCCCCACGTGCCGATCGCCGCCGTCGTCCGGTCCGCGTCGGCGGCTTCGATCCGCGACAGGTAATCGGGGTACTCGTCGTAGCGCGGATCGGTGAAGCTGTTGTCGACGACGTTGTGCTTGTCGGGCCACACGCCCGTGGCGATCGTCGACCACCCGGCGCCCGACACCGTCGGGGCCATCGGGCTCCCCGGCAGGTTGCTCGCCGCCGACAGCCCGCCCTCCTGCAGCTTGCGCAGGTTCGGCATGGCCGCCTGCGAGAAGATGTCGAAGGCCGCGCCGTCGACGCCGATGACCAGGGTCTTCGGCTCCGCCCCGGCATCGGGCTCGGCGAGCGCGGCGGCTGCACCGCCGCAGACCCCGGCCGCGCCGAGCGCGAGCGCCCCGATCGAGGCCGCGATAACGTGTTTCCTCACAGTGTGTCGCTCCAAGTTGTGTTGAGAGGTTCGGACCGGGGGCCGGACTCTGCCGACCGCCCGCAGACCAGTCTCGGAGCGGATTCCCTCCGCTTCAGCAACACGCCGGGCGGCAATCCGCCCTTCCCTGCGGCGTCACCGGCCGTTCAGTTGTCAAGACAACCCGGCTTCTGCGGCGCGATGCGACGCAGGAGCCCGGCGAGGTCGCGACCTCGCCGGGGCACGTTCCAGTCGCTCAGCGGTCGTCGAGGGTCTCGCCCCTGCGGTCGACGAGCCCCCAGGAAGCCCCGGCCGCGACGATGAAGCAGATCGAGAAGATCCCGAAGGTGAGCCCGGGTCCGCCCGCGACGAGCATCGCGGGGACGAGCAGCGGCGCGGCGATCGATGCGATCCGCCCGACCCCCGCGGCCCAGCCGGCGCCGGTGGCCCGCATCGAGGTCGGGTAGATCTCGGGGGTGACCGCGTAGAGCGCACCCCACGCGCCGAGGTTGAAGAACGAGAGCGCCATCCCCGATCCGATGATCGCGGCCTCGGCGTGCACCGTGCCGAAGACGATCGCGGAGGCCGCCGAGCCGACGAGGAAGACCGACAGCGTGAGTCGCCGCCCCCAGCGCTCGATGAGCCAGGCCGCGACCGCGTAGCCGGGCAGCTGGGCGAGGGTGATCACGAGCGTGAAGCCGAACGATCGCACGAGGCTGAACCCCGCATCGACGAGAATGCTCGGGATCCAGATGAAGGCGCCGTAGTACGCGAAGTTCACGCAGAACCAGACCGCCCAGATCGCGACCGTGCGCCGGCGGAACTCCGGCGCCCAGAGCGCCGCGAGGCGGCCGCCAGGCCGATCCGGCCGTGCGGGGCCGGCATCGGGGACGACCGGAGCCCGGCGGGACTCCTCCGGGGCCTCGGGCGCGGAGACCCCCGCGACCGCGGCGTTCGACCCCGCCGAGCGTTCGAAGGAGGCGACGATGCGCTCGGCCTCGTCCGTCCGGCCACGGCCCGCGAGCCAGCGGGGCGACTCCGGCAGCCCCCAGCGCACCACGAGGGCGTACACGGCGGGCACCGCGCCGAGCGCGAACGCCCAGCGCCAGCCGTCCTCGGAGGCGGGCACGACGAAGTAGCCGATGATCGCTGACGCCGTCCATCCGACGGCCCAGAACGCCTCGAGGATCACGATGAGCCTGCCCCGGATGCGCGCCGGCGCGAACTCGCTCACGTAGGTCGACGCGACCGGCAGCTCCGCGCCGAGACCGAGACCGACGAAGAAGCGGAGCACCAGCAGCATCGCGACGCCGCCGGCGAGCGCGCTCGCGCCGGTCGCGACGCCGTAGACCAGCAGCGTGATGGCGAACACCTGCCGCCTGCCGATGCGGTCGGCGAGCAGCCCGCCGAGGCTCGCACCGATCGCCATTCCGGCGAAGCCGACCGATGCGATGAGCCCGCTCTCGGCCTTGCCGATCCCCCACTGCTGCGTCAGCGCCGCGATGATGAACGAGATCAGACCGACGTCCATCGCATCGAGGGCCCAGCCCACGCCCGACCCGGTGAGAAGGCGCGTGTGCTTGCGGGTGAGGGGCAGCGCGTCGAGCCGCTGCGAGAGGGAGCGCTGATCCGCGCGGGTGTCGTTCACGTCACCCATCGTAGGCCCGCGCCCGCGCCGCGGTGCGCCCGGACCGGACCGGATTCAGCACTCGACGACGCCGACCGAGATCCCGCTGACCGCGAGCCCGCCCATGGCGGTCTCCTTGTACTTCTCGCTCATGTCGCGGCCGGTCTCGCGCATCGTGACGATCACCTGGTCGAGGCTCACGTGGTGCGAACCGTCGCCCATGAGCGCCATCTTCGCCGCGTTCACGGCCTTCGACGCCGCGATGGCGTTGCGCTCGATGCACGGGATCTGCACGAGGCCGCCGATGGGGTCGCACGTCAGGCCGAGGTTGTGCTCCATCGCGATCTCCGCGGCGTTCTCGACCTGCTCGGGGGTGCCGCCGAGCACCTGCGCCAGCCCCGCTGCGGCCATGGAGGACGCCGACCCGACCTCGCCCTGGCATCCGACCTCGGCGCCCGAGATGGACGCCTGCTCCTTGTAGAGCACGCCGACCGCCGCCGCGGCGAGCAGGAAGTCGGCGATCGCGTCCGCCTTCTCCTCGGGCGTCCACTCGTCTGCGCCTGGCGCGTAGTGTGTCGCGTAGAAGAGCACCGCCGGAATGATCCCCGCGGCGCCGTTCGTCGGTGCGGTGACGACGCGCCCGCCGGTCGCGTTCTCCTCGTTGACCGCGAGCGCCACGAGGTTGATCCACTCCTGCCAGTAGCGCGGGTCGCGATCCGGATCCTGCTCGGTCAGGCGCCGATGCCACTCGGGCGCTCGACGACGCACCTCGAGGCCGCCCGGGAGCACGCCCGTGCGTTCGAGCGCGGAGTTCTTGCACGCCTCCATGACGTCCCAGATGTGCGCGAGCCCGGCACGGATCTCGGGCTCGGGTCGGCGGGACCGCTCGTTCGCGAGCATCACTCCCGCGATCGAGAGCCCCGTCGCGCGGGTGTGCTCGAGCAGTTCGACCGCCGTGGTGAAGGAGTAGGGCAGCTCGGCGAGGGTCGACTCGAGCCGGTCCTGGACGCTCTCCTCAGCGCCCTCGCGCAGGATGAACCCGCCGCCGACCGAGAAGTACGTCTGCTCCTCGAGGAGGTCCCCCGAAGCGTCGACCACGCCGAAGCGCATCCCGTTCGTGTGGCGCGGCAGCACCGTGAGCGGATGCAGCACGATGTCGGGCACGCCGAACCCGATGCGGACGGGCGCCGCGGCGCCGTCCTCCGGCGCTTCGGCGCCGGCGTCCCGGGGGTCCGGGTCGGCCAGTCGGGCGCAGAGCTCCACGCAGCCGCTCCGCTCGATCCGCGCGAGCGCTGCGTCGACCTCCTCGGGCAGCACGGTCTCGGGATCGTAGCCCTCGAGGCCGAGGAGCACAGCGGTGAACGTGCCGTGGCCGCGCCCCGTCGCCGCGAGCGACCCGTAGAGGTCGACCCGCAGGCCGCGCGCCTCGCGCAGCGCCCCCGTCTGGCGGAGGTGCTGCGCGAAGCGCTGCGCGGCGCGCATCGGACCGACGGTGTGCGAACTCGACGGACCGATGCCGACCTTGAACAGGTCGAAGACGCTGATGGCCACGGCGGCGCTCCGTCCCGCTAGGCCAGCCGGCCGAGGGCCGGGTAGAGCGGGTGCGCGTCGGCGAGGGCGATGACCCGATCGCGCAGCGCTGCGATCCGCTCGCCGTCGGCCCCGCCCTCGACGGCTCCGGCGATCAGCGTCTCCGCGATGACGTCGGCGACCTCGGCGAACGCGGCCTCGCCGAAGCCGCGCGTCGCGAGCGCGGGCGTGCCGATGCGGAGCCCGCTCGTGACCATGGGCGGACGCGGATCGAACGGCACTGCGTTGCGGTTCACCGTGATCTCGACCTCCGCCAGCAGATCCTCCGCTGCCTGGCCGTCGAGCACCGAGTCGCGCAGGTCGACGAGCACCAGGTGCACGTCCGTGCCGCCGGTGAGCACGCTGATGCCGCGCTCAGCGACGTCCTCGCGCGCGAGGCGCTCGGCCAGGATCCGGGCGCCCATGACGGTGCGCTGCTGGCGCTCCGCGAACTCCTCGCTCGCCGCGACCTTGAAGGCGACGGCCTTGCCCGCGATGACGTGCTCGAGGGGGCCGCCCTGCTGGCCGGGGAACACCGCCGAATTGATCTTCTTCGCGATGTCGGCGTCGTTCGTGAGGATGATGCCGCCGCGCGGACCCGCGAGCGTCTTGTGCGTGGTCGAGGTCGTCACGTGCGCGTGCGGCACGGGGTTCGGGTGCAGGCCCGCCGCCACGAGGCCGGCGAAGTGGGCCATGTCGACCATCAGGTACGCGCCGACGGCGTCGGCGATCTCGCGGAAGCGCTCGAAGTCGATGCGGCGCGGATACGCCGACCATCCGGCGATGATGAGCTTCGGCTGGTGCTCGCGGGCGAGTCGCTCGACCTCGTCCATGTCGATGCGCAGCGTCTGCTCGTCGACCCCGTACGCCGCCACGTTGTAGAGGCGGCCGGAGAAGTTGATCTTCATGCCGTGCGTGAGGTGCCCGCCGTGCGCGAGGTTGAGCCCGAGGATCGTATCGCCGGGACGGATCAGCGCGTGCATGACCGAGGCGTTCGCCTGGGCGCCCGAGTGGGGCTGCACGTTCGCGTACTCGGCCCCGAAGAGCTGCTTGACGCGGTCGATGGCGAGCGTCTCGATGACGTCGACCTCTTCGCAGCCGCCGTAGTAGCGGCGGCCGGGGTAGCCCTCGGCGTACTTGTTCGTGAGCACGGACCCCTGGGCCTGCATGACCGCGACCGCCGTGTGGTTCTCGGAGGCGATCATCTCGAGACCGCCGCGCTGCCGGTCGAGCTCGGCGTCGATGCGTTCGGCGACCTCGGGATCGTATTCGCCGATCGTCTGGTTGAGCGAGGCCGAGACGACCTGCTCGAACCGAGTCACAGCTCGGCCCCGTTGTCTGCCGCGTACTGCTCAGCGCTGAGCAGCGGGCCCTCGGACGTCACCGACACCTTGATGAGCCAGCCGGCGCCGTAGGCGTCGGAGTTGATGACGGAGGAGTCGTCGACCGCGGCCGCGTTGACCTCGACGACCTCGCCCGACACGGGCGAGTAGAGCTCCGAGACCGACTTCGTCGACTCGACCTCGCCGATCACGGCGCCGGCCTCGATCGTCTGCCCGACCTCGGGCAGGTCGACGTAGACGATCTCGCCGAGCGCGTCGGCCGCGACCTCGCTGATGCCGATCGTCGCCGGGGTCTCGTCGGTGATCCACTCGTGCTCCGCCGAGTAACGGAGGCCTGCCTGGACTGTGCTCATGATGCTGTTTCCTTTGCTGGTGCGGGATCCCGCGATCCGCTTCGCGGCCGCAGGACGACGGGTGGGGATGGTGGAACGGGAGAGACTACTCGCCGCGCTTGTAGAAGGGCAGGGCGACGACTTCGAAGGGCTCCGCCTTGCCGCGCAGGTCGACGTCGAGCGCGGTGCCGACCTCGGCGAACTCCGGGGCGACGTAGGCGATGGCGATCGGGGTGCCGAGGGTCGGGCTGGGCTGACCGCTCGTGATCACGCCGATCGGCTCGCCGTCGACGCCGCGTCCGCCGGCGAACACGCCGTAGCCGCCGCGACCGGCGCGGCGGCCAGAACCCCTGAGCCCGACGAGCACCCGCTCGGGACCGGCGGCCCTGCGCGCCTCGAGCGCGTCGCGTCCGACGAAGCGCTCCTCCTTCTTGAACGAGACGACCGGGCCGAGCCCGGCCTCGAACGGAGTGACCTCGCGGCTCAGCTCGTTGCCGTAGAGGGGCATGCCCGCTTCGAGGCGCAGGGAGTCGCGCGACGCGAGTCCCGCTGGGATCAGGCCGTGCGGTTCCCCTGCGGCCAGCAGCGCCCGCCAGAGTTCCGGCGCATGCGCGTTCGGCACGTACAGCTCGAAGCCGTCCTCGCCCGTGTACCCGGTGCGCGCGAGCAGCACCGGGATCCCCGCGACGGTCGCCTCGTCGGCCGAGTAGTACTTCATGTCGCTCACCAGGGCGCGCTGCTCCTCGGGCACGAGGGCGTGCAGGATCTCGACCGACTTCGGCCCCTGGACCGCGATGAGGCTCGTCTCTGCCGACTCGTCGACGACCGACACGTCGAACCCGGCGGCGCGCTCGGCGAACGCCGCCGCGACGACGCCGGCGTTGCCCGCGTTGGGCACCACGAGGTACTCCTCGTCGCCCCGACGGTAGCTGATGAGGTCGTCGATGATGCCGCCGTTCTCATCGCAGATGAGCGAGTACTTCGCGCGCCCCACGGCGATCACGGCGAGGTTGCCCACGAGTGCCGTGTTGAGGAAGGCGCCGGCATCGGGGCCCGTCACGCGGATCTCGCCCATGTGGGAGAGGTCGAAGAGGCCGGCGGCCTCGCGTACCGCGCGGTGCTCCGCGAGCTCCGATCCGTACTTGAGCGGCATGTCCCAGCCGCCGAAATCGGTGAAGGAGGCGCCGAGCTGCTCGTGCTCGCCGTGGAGGGCGGTGTGCTGGGGGGAGGTCATCGTTGTCCTGTTCTGTTCGTCGATCCCGCGGGTGCGGCGCGTCGAGCGGGGTGCGGATCTCTGGGTGGTGAGTGCGGCGGCCGTGCGGCGCGGGGTGCTCCCGCGCGGCACGACCGCGGGGCGGCGATCTACTCGAACGCCTCGGGCGCCGGGCAGGAGCAGACGAGGTTGCGATCGCCGAACGCCCCGTCGATGCGATCGACCGGCGGGAAGTACTTGTCGGAGCGCAGACGGTCGACCGGGAAGACGGCCTGGTCGCGCGAGTACGCGCGGTCCCACTCCCCCGCGATCACGGTCTCGGCGGAGTGCGGGGCGAGCCGCAGCGGCGACTGGGCGATCTCGCGCTCGCCGACGATCACCTCCTCGATCTCGGCGCGGATGGTGATCATGGCCTCGATGAAGCGCTCGATCTCGCCGAGGTCCTCGGACTCCGTCGGCTCGACCATCAGCGTGCCCGCGACGGGGAACGCGAGGGTCGGCGCGTGGAAGCCGTAGTCGATGAGGCGCTTCGCCACGTCCTCTGCGGTGACGCCCGACCGCGCCGTCAGCTCGCGCAGGTCGAGGATGCACTCGTGCGCGACGAGACCGGCGTTGCCGCGGAAGAGCACCGGGAAGTACTCGTCGAGTCGGGCGGCGATGTAGTTCGCGCCGAGCAGCGCGGTCTTCGTCGCGCGCGTGAGCCCTTCGGCGCCCATCATCGCGATGTAGGCGTACGAGATCGGGAGCACGCCGGCCGAGCCGAAGAGGGTCGCGACGACGGGGATGCCCTCGCTCACCGCGTACGTGCCCGTCGGGTCGTTGGGCAGGTACGGGAGCAGGTGCTCGGCGACGCCGATCGGCCCGACGCCGGGACCGCCGCCGCCGTGCGGGATCGCGAAGGTCTTGTGCAGGTTGAGGTGCGAGACGTCGCCGCCGAAGCGGCCCGGCTGCGCGAGACCGACGAGGGCGTTCATATTCGCGCCGTCGATGTACACCTGGCCGCCGGCCTCGTGGACGAGGTCGCAGACTTCGCGCACGTCGGCGTCGTAGAGGCCGTAGGTCGACGGGTAGGTGATCATGATGGCCGCGAGCACCTCGCGGTTGGCCTCGACCTTGGCGCGCAGATCGTCGAGGTCGATCGTGCCGGCGTCCGTGTTCTTCACCACGACGACCCGCATGCCCGCGAGCACCGCAGACGCGGCGTTGGTGCCGTGCGCCGACGCGGGGATGAGGCACAGGTCGCGCTGCTCCTCGCCGTTCGCCCGGTGGTACTGGCTGATCGCGTTGAGGCCCGCGTACTCGCCCTGTGCGCCGGAGTTGGGCTGCATCGAGACGCCGGCGTAACCGGTGATCTCGACGAGGCGGCGCTCGAGGTCCGCGATGAGCTCGCGCCAGCCCTGCGTCTGGTCCTCGGGGGCGTAGGGGTGGATCCCCGCGAACTCGGGCCACGAGATCGACTCCATCTCGGCCGTCGAGTTGAGCTTCATCGTGCACGACCCGAGCGGGATCATGGTGCGGTCGAGCGCGAGATCGCGGTCGGCGAGGCGGCGGAGGTAGCGCAGCATCTGCGTCTCCGAGCGCATCGAGTTGAAGATGGGGTGCGTGAGGTACTCGCTGGTGCGCGCGAGCACGGCGTCGAACGCGTAGTCGCCCGCTGCCGCCGCGGGTGCCGCCTCGGCGCCGAAGGCGCGGACGACCGCCTCGACGTGCGCCGGGGTCGTGGTCTCGTCGGTCGAGACGCCGACGGTGTCGGCGTCGATGCGGCGCAGGTTGATCCCGGCGTCGGACGCCGCCGCGATGACGGCGTCGGCGCGGCCGGGGACGCGCGCGACGACCGTGTCAAAGAACGCGGTCGAGGCGAGTTCCACGCCGGAGGCCGAAAGGCTGTCCGCGATCGTCCTGGCGTGCGCGTGGGCGCGCTCGGCGATGGCCTTCAGGCCCGCGGGGCCGTGGTAGACCGCGTACATCGAGGCCGTGATCGCGAGCAGCGCCTGCGCGGTGCAGATGTTGCTCGTGGCCTTCTCCCGGCGGATGTGCTGCTCGCGCGTCTGCAGCGCGAGGCGGTACGCCTGCCGGCCGGCCGCGTCCTTCGAGACGCCGACGAGGCGGCCGGGCATGGCGCGCTCGAGGCCGGAGCGGATCGCGAGGTAGGCCGCGTGGGGTCCGCCGAAGAAGAGCGGGACGCCGAAGCGCTGCGTATTGCCCACGGCGACGTCGGCGCCCTGTTCGCCCGGCGCGGTGATGAGGGTCAGCGAGAGGAGGTCGGCGATGACGGTCGTCATGGCGCCGCGTTCCTTGGCCGCGGCGATCAGTTCGCTCTGGTCGGACACCGAACCGTCGTTTGCCGGCTGCTGGAGCACGATGCCGAAGATGTCGCCTTCGGGCAGCCCCTGGGAGAGGTCGGCGACCTCGACCTCGAAGTCGAGCGCCTCGGCGCGCCCCCGGATGACCGCGAGGGTCTGCGGGAAGATATTGCGGTCGACGACCGCCTTCGCGGTCGGCTTCGCCCGGCTCGCCCGGCGCATGAGCAGCACGGCCTCGGCCGCGGCCGACGACTCGTCGAGCATCGACGCGTTGGCGACGTCGAGGGCGGTCAGATCCGAGACCATCGTCTGGAAGTTGAGGAGCGCCTCGAGGCGGCCCTGCGAGATCTCGGGCTGATAGGGCGTGTAGGCCGTGTACCAGGCGGGGCTCTCGAGCACGTTCCGGCGGATCACCGGCGGCGTGTGGGTGTCCGAGAATCCCTGCCCGATCATCTGGACCTTGAGCGTGTTCCGGTCCGCGAACGCGCGGAGGTCGGAGAGGATCTCCTCCTCGCTGCGCGCGCCGGGGAGATCGAGCGGCTCCGACTTGCGGATGGCGGCGGGGACGGCGGTGTCGACGAGCGCGTCGAGGCTGTCGTACCCGATGCGCTCGAGCATCGCGGAGATGTCTGCCGGGGTGGTGACGCCGATGTGGCGATCCGAGAAGTTGCGGACTTCAGGGCTGATGCTCAAGAGGATCTCCGTGTGTGGATGCGCGCGGGCGCGGGTGGGATTGGGGATCCTCCCCGCTCTGTTCCGTGACCTGAGAGATTCGGGATCCGCACCCGCAGGCGGGGCTCCCTTGCACCGTCGGTGAGCCGACGCGCGAGCGCCGACTGCTTTCCAGAGTTGCCTTACTGCGACGGTACGTGGGCCTGAGAGATTCCCGGGGAGGATTTGCTCCTACGGCGCCGGGACCGCGAGGATCCCGAGCTCTCCCGCCACAGCTTGACGGCCGATATTCATGAGTGTTCGTAGCTTAGCAGTGCTTTCGCCGGTGCGCCCCCTCCCCTCGTCATCCTGCGGGAGCGAAGCGCCTCCCCTCGTCATCCTGCGGGAGCGAAGCGAGTCGCAGGATCCAGCGCCCAGCGGATCCCGCGACCCCGCCGTCGCGCAGGATGACGAGGGGCGGGCCGTCAGCCGTCCGAGTCGCGGCCGTCCTGGGCGAGCAGCTCCTCCTCCACGGCACCGCCGTAGCCCTCGGCCTGCGGGTCGCCGTGCAGGCCGCCGGAGACCGCGTACTCCTCCTCGGGCGAGAGGATGAGGCGGTGGCGGGTGTAGACGCCGAAGATGACGAGCCCGACCACGTACACGATCACGATCGCGATGATCGCGGGTCGGAATGTCTCGTTGAGCAAGAACCCGAGGAAGATGAGCGCCGAGATGACCGCGGCGGCGCCAGCGCCGAACATGCCCCAGGGGCTGACGTACGGGCGCTTGGCGTTCGGGAACTTCTTGCGCAGGATCATGAAGGAGAGCATCTGCATGAAGTACGCGACGACGGCGCCCCACACCGCGATGTTCAGCACGACCGCGCCGCCCACGCCGCTGTCGCCGCCCGTCAGCTCCACGACCACGAGGGCTGCGAGGCCGATGAGGGCGCCAGCGACGAGCGCGACCCACGGGGTCTGGCGCTTGCCCGTGAGCGAGAGGAACTTCGGGTAGTAGCCGGCGCGCGAGAGCGAGTACATGTTGCGGCCGTAGGCGAACATGATGCCCTGCAGCGAGGCGAGCAGGCCGAACAGCGCGAAGAGCGCGAGGAGCCCGGCCACCCAGGCGAGGTCGTCGCCGAGGATCGCGCGGAAGCCGTCGAGCAGCGGCTCGCCCGCGACGCCCGTGGCCTGCGCGCCGAGCACGGCCGTGTTCAGGAAGAGGACGAGGAGGCCGGTGACGATCAGGGTGCCGCGCGCCCAGAGCCCGGCGCGCGGGATGTCGCGGATGGGGTTGTGCGATTCCTCTGCCGCGAGCGGCAGCTCCTCGATGCCGAGGAAGAGCCACATGGCGAACGGCAGGGCGAAGAGGATCGGGAGCACGCCGTGGGGCAGGAACGCCGTCTGGCCGGGGTCGGGCGCGATGTCGAAGAGGCTGCCCCAGTCGACGGAGCCGCTCGCGAGGGCCATCACGCCGAACAGCACGAGCACGCCGATCGAGACGAACGACACGATCACGGCGAACTTCAGCGAGATCGAGGTACCCGCGGTGTTGAGCCCCACGAAGACCGTGTAGAGGATGATCCACCACACCCACGTCGGGAGGGAGAAGCCCATGAGCCCCTCGGTCACGCCGTTCGCGTAGCCCGCCGAGAAGTAGACGATGACCGCGGTCGTCGCGACGTACTCGATGGACTCGGCGAGACCCGTGACGAAACCGCCCCACGGTCCCATCGCCGCGCGGCCGAACGAGTAGGCGCCGCCGGTGTGCGGCATGGCCGCCGCCATCTCCCCGATCGAGAAGACGAGTCCGTAGTACATGACGACGAGGATCGCGAAGGCGATCATCATGCCGCCGAAGCCGGCCGCCTCGATGCCGAAGTTCCAGCCCGAGAAGTTGCCCGAGATCACCGCGCCGACGGCGAGTCCCCACAGGCCCCAGATGCCTGCCGAGCGCTTGAGCTGGCGCTTCTCGAAGTACCCGGTCTCGGCGGTCGTGTACGTGACTCCCGAGACCTTCAGCGTGTCCTTGGCCATACCGGCCCCTTTCACCTCGTTGTGAACGGCACGTGCAGTCATTGCATCGTCGCCGCGCCTGGAACCGACTATAGCCCGCTATTGGTAGCGCGCAACCACCTTTCAATGAATTCTTTTGGAGTCGGTTCCCTACCGACTCGGGGACCCGCTACTGTAATGGTTGAACTTCCTACCATTCGGGATCGACTTCGCCGGCCCCCGGTCGTAGGATGGCAGCGCACCCCGAACATCAGCGCATCTCGACCCTCAACGACGAGCAGAAGGAGACCCCATGACCTCAGCGAGCGGAAACCTCACACCGGAAGCGCTCCGCGAAGCGGTGGCGAGCGGAGAGATCGACACCGTCATCGTCGCCTTCACCGACATGCAGGGCCGGCTGGTCGGCAAGCGCGTCTCGGCGCGGCTCTTCCTCGAGGAGACCATGGACGGGCACGCCGAGTGCTGCAACTACCTGCTCGCGGTCGACGTCGAGCTCAACACCGTCGACGGGTACGCGCTCACGAGCTGGGAGAGCGGCTACGGCGACATGGCGATGATTCCGGATCTCGGCACGATGCGTCGCACCCCGTGGATCCCGGGTACCGCCCTCGTGATGGCGGACCTCGTGACCGCGACCGGGCACGAGCCGATCCCCGTCGCTCCCCGTTCCATCCTCCGACGCCAGATCGAGCGGCTCGAGGAGCGCGAACTCCACACCAACGTCGCCACCGAGCTCGAGTTCATCGTGTTCGACGACGACTACCGCACGGCCTGGCGGAAGCGCTACCACGACCTCGCGACCGCGAGCGACTACAACATCGACTACGCGCTCCACGCCTCGACGCGCATGGAGCCGCTGCTGCGCGACATCCGCAACTCGATGGACGGCGCCGGCATGTACAACGAGGGCGTGAAGGGCGAGTGCAACCTCGGCCAGCAGGAGATCGCGTTCCGCTACGCGCACGCGCTTGCGACCTGCGACAACCACTCGATCTACAAGAGCGGCTCGAAGGAGATCGCCGACAAGCACGGCAAGTCGATCACGTTCATGGCGAAGTTCAACGAGCGCGAGGGATCGAGCTGCCACATCCACGCGAGCCTGCGCGACGCCGACGGCGCCCCGGTGTTCGCCGACGAGACGGCCGAGAACGGGATGTCGGACACCTTCCGCAGCTTCATCGCGGGCCAGTTGCGCCTGATGCGCGAGTTCACGCTCCTCTACGCGCCCAACATCAACTCGTACAAGCGCTTCGTCGACGGCAGCTTCGCCCCCACCGCGGTGGCCTGGGGCTTCGACAACCGCAGCTGCGCACTGCGCGTGGTCGGTCGCGGCCGCAGCATGCGCGTCGAGAACCGCGTCCCCGGCGCCGACGTGAACCAGTACCTCGCCGTCTCGGGTCTGCTGGCCGCGGGACTCTATGGCATCGAGCAGGGTCTCGAGCTCGAGGACGCGCTCGTCGGCAACGCCTACGAGAGCGATGTCGACCGGGTGCCGACGACCCTGCGAGAGGCGGCCGACCTGTTCGACCGCTCCGCGGCCGCGCGCGAGATCTTCGGCGACGAGGTCGTCGACCACTACGTCCACGCGGCGCGCGTCGAGGTGCGCGCCTTCGACGCAGCCATCACCGATTGGGAGAGGATCCGCGGCTTTGAACGACTCTGAATCTCGCGTGCCCGGCGCCGCTGCAGCGCCGGAGGACCGGCCGATCATCGGCATCACGAGCTACCTCGAACAGGCGCAGACCGGGGTGTGGGACGTGCGCGCCTCGTTCCTCCCCGCCGTCTACATGGACGCCGTGACCGACGTCGGCGGCACCGTCGTCGTGCTCCCGCCGCAGCCGGTGAGCGCGGCCGCAGCCCGCGCGATCGTCGCGACGCTCGACGGCCTCGTGCTCTCCGGCGGCGCCGACGTCGACCCCGCGCGATACGGCGCAGCACCCCATGAGCGCACCGGCGCGCCGCGGACCGACCGCGACGCGTTCGAGGCGGCACTCATCGAAGCGGCGATCGAGGCGGAGCTGCCGCTGCTGGGTATCTGCCGGGGCGCGCAGATGCTGAACGTCGAACTCGGCGGAACGCTCGTGCAGCACCTGCCCGACCTCGTCGGCGATGAGCGCTACCAGGCGGGCGCCGGCGTCTTCACCGAGATCGAGGTCGAGGTCGACGCGGGCTCCCGGATCGCCGAGCTCTACGGCGACGATCCGCGCGCGAACGCCCACCTGTACCATCACCAGGCGATCGCCGAGGTCGGCGAAGGGCTGACCGTCACGAGCCGCACCGCGGACGGCGTGATCGAGTCGATCGAGCTCCCGTCGCTCCCCTTCGGCGTGGCCGTCCAGTGGCACCCCGAGGAGAACACCGCCGACCGCCGCCTCTTCCGGGGGCTGGTCGAGGCCGCACGCACGCACCGCACATCCCGCAAGGAGGACGCATGAGCTACACCGTCATCAACCCCGCAGACGAGACCGTCGTCACCGACGTCGAGCACCTCGACGTCGAGGGCGCGGACCGGGCGATCGCCGCAGCGGGTCGCGCGCAGCAGGAGTGGGCGCGCGTGGCCCCCGCCGATCGCGCGAGGGCCCTCCGGCGTTTCGCCGACGCCGTCGACGCCGATATCGAGCGGCTCGCGCGTCTCGAAACCGCGAACTCGGGGCATCCGATCTCGCAGTCGCGCTGGGAGGCCGGGCATGTGCGCGACGTGCTCGAGTACTACTCCGCCTCGCCGGAGCGGCTCATCGGCCAGCAGATCCCCGTGGCTGGCGGCATCGACGTCACGTTCCACGAACCGCTCGGCGTCGTCGGCGTCATCACGCCGTGGAACTTCCCCATGACGATCGCGGCGTGGGGCTTCGCGCCGGCGCTCGCCGCGGGCAACGCGGTCGTGCTGAAGCCCGCGGAGTGGACGCCGCTCACGAGCATCCGGCTGGGCGAGCTCGCGCTCGAGTCCGGGCTGCCCGAGGGACTCTTCCAGGTGCTGCCCGGGCGCGGCTCGGTCGTCGGCGAGCGCTTCGTCACCAACCCGACCGTGCGCAAGGTCGTCTTCACCGGTTCGACCGCGGTGGGCAAGCGCATCATGTCGGGCTGCGCCGAGCAGGTGAAGCGCGTCACGCTCGAGCTCGGCGGCAAGAGCGCGAACATCGTGTTCGACGATGCGGACATCGAGCGCGCCGCGGCCACCGCACCCTACTCGGTGTTCGACAATGCCGGGCAGGACTGCTGCGCCCGCAGCCGCCTGCTCGTGCAGCGCAGCGCGTACGACCGGTTCATGGAGTACTTCGAGCGGGCCGTCGCCGGCGTCAAGGTCGGCGATCCTGCGCTCGAGGAGACCGAGGTCGGGCCGCTCGTCACGCTCGCCCACCGCGACAGCGTCGCGTCCTTCATCACCGACGACGTGCGCGTCGCCTTCCGCGGCTCGGCCCCCGAGGGCCCCGGGGCCTGGTTCGCCCCGACCGTCGTCGAGGGCGCGCACGGCGACCGGCTCTCGACCGAGGAGATCTTCGGGCCGGTCGTCTCCGTGATCCCGTTCGAGGACGAGGCCGACGCGCTCCGCATCGCGAACGATACGGAGTACGGGCTCAGCGGCTCGATCTGGACGAAGGATCTCGGGCGCGGCATCCGCGTCGCCCGCGGCGTCGAGGGCGGCAACCTCTCCGTCAACTCCCACTCGTCGGTGCGCTACTCGACCCCGTTCGGCGGGTTCAAGCAGTCCGGTCTCGGCCGCGAGCTCGGCCCCGACGCGGCGGAGCACTTCACCGAGACGAAGAACGTCTTCTTCGCCACCGAGTAACCGAGCCCGCCCGGCACCCTGCGCGAGCAGCCCGCCCGGCACCCTGCTCGAGCAGCCCACCCGTCATCCTGCGCGAGCGAAGCGAGTCGCAGGATCCACACCCCCAGACAGCGATTCTGCGGCTCCGCGCAGAACGACGATTCCAGAAGGAAGCATCCATGAACGACATCACCCCCATCGACCTCACCCAGCGCCTCGCAGGCAAGGTCGCCGTCATCACCGGAGGCGCGAGCGGCATCGGCCTCGCCACCGCGAAGCGCATGCGCGCCGAGGGCGCGACCATCGTGATCGGCGACATGAACCCCGAGTCGGGCGAGGCGGCCGCAGCCGAGGTCGGCGGCCTGTTCGTGCAGGTCGACGTGACCGACGAGGCGCAGGTCAACCACCTCTTCGACACGGCCGCGCGCGAGTACGGCTCGGTCGACATCGCGTTCAACAACGCGGGCATCTCCCCCGACGACGACGACTCCATCGAGATCACCGAGCTCCCGGCGTGGGAGAAGGTGCAGGACGTGAACCTCAAGAGCGTCTACCTCTGCTCCCGCGCGGCGCTGCGCCACATGACGCAGCAGGGATCCGGATCGATCATCAACACCGCCTCGTTCGTCGCGGTCATGGGCTCGGCGACATCGCAGATCTCCTACACGGCGTCCAAGGGAGGCGTGCTCGCCATGACGCGCGAGCTCGGCGTGCAGTTCGCTCGGCAGGGCATCCGCGTGAACGCCCTGTGCCCCGGACCCGTGAACACCCCGCTGCTCCAGGAGCTGTTCGCGAAGGACCCCGAGCGCGCGGCGCGGCGCCTCGTGCACGTGCCCGTCGGTCGCTTCGCCCGCCCCGAGGAGCTCGCGGCCTCGGTCGCCTTCCTCGCGAGCGACGACGCCTCCTTCATCACGGCGTCGACCTTCCTCGTCGACGGCGGCCTGACCAGCGCGTACACGACCCCGCTCTGAGCCGGATCCTCCCGCCCGCCCCTGCGTGCTCGACCCGATCCGGCCGAGCGCGCAGGGGCGGCCCCGCTCCATGCGGCTCCGACAGGGGCCCCGACGGCATACACTCGCAGTACCGGCAGCGATCGAGAGGAGTCGCGATGAACGTCTCGAGCGACAGCGTCGAGCTCCTCATCAGGGCCGTACGCCCCACCAACGCCTACGAGGAGACGATGCAGCGGCTGCTGCAGTCGATCCGCCTCGGCATGATCAGCCCGGGCGACCGGCTGCCCGCTGAGCGCGACCTCGCGAGCATGCTCAAGGTCAGCCGCGATACGGTGCGCGACGCGCTCGCGACGCTGACCGAGGCCGGCTACGTCATCTCGCGGCGCGGCCGCTACGGCGGCACCTTCGTGGTCGAGGCGCTGCCCGAGGGGTCCCCGCTCCGCCCCACGCCGACCGAGCTCGGCGAAGCGGAGGTCGAGGATACGACGACGCTCCGACGGGTGCTCGAGGTCGGCGCAGCGCGCGAGGCCGCGGCCCGTGACCTCAGCGCCGAGGAGCGCGCGAATCTGACGCGGGCGCTCGAGGACTGCGCGGCGTCGGACGACGCGAACCACCGCAGGCTCGACTCCCGCCTGCACCTGCTCATCGCCGAGCTGTCGGGGGCCCCGAGCCTCGTGCCGCTCGTGGCCAACCTGCGCACGCGCGTCAACGCGCTGCTCGACGAGATCCCGATGCTGCGCCCGAACCTCTCGCACTCGGACGCGCAGCACGAGGCGATCGTGTCGGCGATCCTCGCCGGGCGCCCCGACTCGGCCGCCGAGGCGATGCTCGAGCACGTCGAGGGCTCCGCAGCGCTGCTGCGCGGCTTCCTCTCGTCGCGCTAGGCGCCGTCGCGCCTGCCGCGCGCGCATGCGCTCGCGCTCGCGCTGCATGCCTCTCGCGCTCTCATGCCTCTCGCGCTCTCATGCCTCCCGCGTCCTCATGCCTCTCGCGCCCTCATGCCTTTCGCGCTCTCATGCCTCCCCTGCCCCATGCCCAGCAATCCGGGTCACTTTGGCGGGGTATTTGGGCGAAACACCCCGCCAAAGTGACCCGGATCCCAAAAAGCGACAGTACGCGAGCGGCAGTACGCGAGCGGCCCTCAGAGCCCGCTCGGACCCCGCTGCGGCTCGGAGGCATGCGAGTTCCAGGCGTCGACGCGCACGTCGGCCTGACGGAAGTGCAGCGGCGAGGCGAGAAACGCGGTCGTCGCGAGCACCGCGCACGCCGTCGCAGCCGCCGCGAAGCGCGTCATCACCGGAAGCGTGCGGGCCCGCAGCGCGCGGCGCACGAGCGCGACGCCGGCGAGGCCCACGGCACCCCCTGCGACGTTCATGATGACGTCGGTGCTGTCGGGCATCCCCACGACGAGCACGTGCTGCGCGGTCTCCATCGCGAGGCTCGTAGCGGCGATCGTCGCGAGCGAGCCGACCGAACGCCGCGGGCGCAGCAGCCCGAGGTAGGCGCCGAACGGCACGAAGAGCAGGAGGTTCGCGAGCGTCTCGAGCGGGGCGCTCGCCCCGGCTTCGCGGGTCTGCACGAACGGCACGAGTTTGATCGCGCGGGGCTCGCCCGCGCCGATGTACGGCGGCTCGAGCTTCCAGACCACCACCCACACGAGCAGCGCGAGATAGACGGAGAACAGTCCGACGAGCAGCGCACGCCTCCGCTGCCCTGCGGTCGATGCGACGGACGGCGCGTCCGGAGCTGGGCGCTCGGCGCGCGTCATCGGCGCGCCTCGCCGCTCGGCAGCTTGACCGAGACCGCGAGCCCGCCGCCGTCGCGCGCCGCCAGACGGAGCGTGCCGCCGTGCGCGCGGGCGATGCTCTTGGCGATCGCGAGACCGAGGCCGTAGCCGGCTTCGGCGCCGCGCCCGGGTCCCACGCCGACCCGGGCATCGCGGCGGATGCGTCCGGCGCCCCGCTGGAACGGCTCGGCGAGGGAGGCGACCGTGCTCGGGTCGAGGCGCTCCCCCGTGTTCTCGATCGCGAGCTCCGCGGCCCCGGGAGATGCGCGCGTCTCGAGGCGCACCGTGCCGCCCGTCGCGAGGTTGTGCACGATCGCGTTCTGCAGCAGGTTCGTCACGAGCTGCAGCAGCAGCGACCGGGATCCCGAGACCGTGGCGAGCTCACCGGTCAGGTCGATCTCGATCCCGCGCTCCTCGGCCAGCGGGAGCAGCAGTTCGACCGCCTCCTCGGCGATCAGCGAGAGGTCGACGCCCTCGCGGTCGAACGCCCCCTGCTCGGCGCGACTCAGCACGAGCAGAGCTTCGGTGAGGTCGATCGCGCGCGCGTTCACCGAGTCGAGCCGCGCGAGCAGCGCATCGTGGTCGTGGCTCGCGTCGCTCCGTGCGACGTCGAGCATCGTCTGCGTGATCGCGAGCGGGGTGCGCAGCTCGTGCGACGCGTTGGCCGCGAACCGCTGCTGCTCGGCGACCATCGCCTCGAGCCGCGCGAGCATCGAGTCGAAGCTGTCGGCGAGCTCGCGGAACTCGTCCTGCCTCCCCTCGAGCTCGATGCGGTGCGAGAGCGACCCTCCTGCGGCGCGCCGCGTCGCCCGCGTGATCCGCGCGAGCGGCGCGAGCATGCGCCCCGCCAGGATCCAACCGCCGAGCAGTCCGAAGACGATGAGGAAGAGCATCGTCCATGCGGCGCGCGGCGCGAACGCGCGCACCAGGTCGTGGCGCCCGGGCACGAAGCCGATCTCGGAGACGACGGTCGCCTGCGGCGGCACATAGCGCAGCAGGAACGCCCACACCACCGCGAGCAGCAGCGCCCCGGCGACGACCAGGAACCCGGCGTAGCTCAGGGTCAGCTTCAGCCGGGCACTCATCCCGGGTCGCCTACGCACCGGCGCGCGCCGCCCTCGAGCCGGACGTGCCCGGCGTCCCGTGGCCCGACCCCCGCGTGTCCGCGCCTTCCGTGTCGATCCGGTAGCCGACTCCGGCCACCGTGGCGATCGCCCAGGGCTCGCCCAGTCGCTTGCGGAGCGCCGACACCGTGATGCGCACCGCGTTCGTGAAGGGGTCCGCGTTCTCGTCCCACGCGCGCTCGAGCAGTTCCTCGGCGCTCACGACCCCGCCCTCGGCAGCGACCAGCACCTCGAGCACCGCGAACTGCTTGCGGGTGAGCGCCACGTACTTGCCGTCGCGGTAGACCTCCCGACGGAACGGATCGAGGCGCAGCCCCGCGATCTCGCGCACGGGCGGGCGGTGGTGCGCCCGCCGGCGATCCAGCGCCCGCAGCCGCAGCACGAGCTCCTTGAGGTCGAACGGCTTCGTGAGGTAGTCGTCGGCGCCGAGCTCGAAGCCCGAGGCCTTGTCGTCGAGGCGGTCTGCCGCCGTCAGCATGAGGATCGGGATCCCGCTGCCCGATGCCACGATGTGCGCGGCGACCTCGTCCCCCGAGGGGCCCGGGATGTCGCGGTCGAGCACCGCGATGTCGTACTCGTTGATCGACAGCAGCTCGAGCGCGGTGTCCCCGTCGCCCGCGATGTCGGCCGCGATGGCCTCGAGTCGGAGGCCGTCGCGAACGGCCTCGGCCATCAGGGGCTCGTCTTCGACGATCAGTACGCGCATGCCCCCATGCTACGAGTGCGGGCGTATCGCGGGCGTATCGTTTCGGAGGTCGTCTCCGATGAGCGCGGAGACGACCTCCGCCGCCGTGCGCACCGCGGTGAGGGCGCCCACCCCGAGCCCCGCGTCGAGCGGCACGACCGAGTAGTCCTCCGCGGCGACCGCGGCACGGAACTCCGCGCGCGCCGCTGCGTCGGCCGCGAGCTCATCCTCCCTGCCGCGCCAGCGGTCGAGGAACGACGTGCGCAGCAGCCGCTCGGGGAACCGCGCGGGCCAGGGCTGCCCCAGAGCGATGTCGACGAGCCGCGAGACCTCGGTCTCGGACCCGTCCGCGGCGATGAGCGCGGCCCGCGCGCTCCGGCTCGTGAGCGCCTCGGCGCACGCGGAGAACGCGGTGCCGACCCACCCGGCCGATGCGCCTGCGGCGAGCGCCCCGGCGAGGTGCTCTCGGGTCGAGAGGGCCCCTGCCGAGAGCACCGGCGCGCCGCCGACCGCATCGAGCACCTCGGCGAGCAGCGGACCCCGCCGCCGCCGATGGTCGCCGTGCCCGCCAGCTTCGAGGCCGCGTGCGATCACGGCGTCGACTCCGGCGTCCACGGCACGCCTGGCCTCGTCCGCGCTCGCGACCTGGCAGACCGCCAGGGCGCCGGCCCGCTGCGCCTCGGACACCCACCCCGGCGCCGCCGGCCGCTCCCCGGAATGCCGCTCCCCGGGTCCGCGTCCCGTGGTGCCCCAGTCCCCGAAACTCACCGACACGACCGCCGGTCCGGCATCGAGGGCACGCGCGAGCATCGCGGGTTCGCGCTCGAGCACCCAGTCGACCATGCCGATCCCGAACGCGGGTGCCGTCCCGTCGCCCGAGCCGGCGTTCGCACGGTCGAACTCGGCGAGCTCGCGTTCGAGCGCCGCGGCCGACCCCGAGCTGCCCATGCCGATCATGCCGAGCGCTCCGGCGCGCGAGACCGCGCTCGCGAGTCGCCCGCCGGCGACGCCGCCCATGGGCGCGCACACGACGGGCGCTCTGAGACCGAGCTCCGCGGCCCAGCGGGTCGGTCCGATCGGGGTCATCGCGCGTCTCCGTCCGCGGCTGCGGCCGGAGCGTCGCTGGACGACGACCCCGCGATCGCGAGCTGCACCCGGGCCCAGCGCACCTCGTGCGGCTGCTCGAGTTCGAGCGTCTCGACGAGCTCGCCGCCGTCGCAGCGCCGCAGCTCGACGGTCGCCGATCCGCCCCCGGCATCGCGCACCCGCCAGGTGCCGCCGAACTCCTCCCACCGCGCCACGCGCTCGGGCGGCTCGGCGAGCGGGCTCTTCCGCGTCCACCCCACTTCGGGCCCGCGGTCGTAGAAGTGCCGGTAGGCGTAGATGAGTGGGTGCCAGGCGCCGGGATCGATGTGATCGGTGCCCGCGACGGTGATGTCGCGCGCCGCATGCACCCGCACGACCTCGGCCTCGACGACCCCGTATCCTGCCGGCGAACCGTCGGTCAGCTCAGCCCCGTCGGTGATGCGCCGCACCCGGGCCTCCAGCTGCACCGGAGCCTCGGCCACCCGGGGCGCATCGACCAGATCGGATGCCGCCGGGGTCAGACCGGCGCGCGCGAACTTGCGCGGCTCGAACGCGTACTGGCCGCGCTTCTCGGCGGGAACCGGGTCCATCCCCGTCACCCCGGCGAGGCGCTCGACGTGCTGCCACTGCTCGGAGCTCGGGAAGTTGACCGTGATCGCTCCGCACCGCCGCGCGTTGGCCAGCGAGCGGCCGCCCTCTTCGAGCCCGAGCACGATCGAACGCCCGAGCGCGAAGTGGCTCGAGGCCGGGGCGAGGTTCGCGGTGCCGTCGGGGTTCAGCGTGGCGACGAGGTAGACCGGGGTGCCGAGGTAGAGCACGCTCGGCTCGATGACGCGGTGGGTGGGCTCGGACGCATCGCTCATGCCTTCACGGTACTCCCGGCTCAGGAGTTCCGCACGGCCCCGGTGCTAGGCCGTCCGGTACGCCAGGTCGCGGATCTCGCGCCCCTTGTCGATGCCCTTCTGCTCGAACGCGGTGAGGATCCGCCCGTCGAAGCGTTCGGCCCACTCGCCCGAGAAGTCGCGCTCGAACCCCTCGGCCGCGTCCATCACCTCGCGCATCTGCTCGGCGTAGTCCTCCCAGTCCGTCGCGAGGCGCAGCACCCCGCCCGGCCGCAGGGCCCGCCGGGCGATGCGGGCGAAGTCGTCGCTCACCAGGCGGCGCTTGTGGTGCCTGACCTTCTTCCAGGGATCGGGGAAGAACACCCAGATCTCGTCGACCGATCCCGCGGGCAGGTAGCGCTCGAGCAGCTCGGGGGCGTTCACCTCGGCGAGGCGCAGGTTGTCGAGCGCCGCCTGCTCGGCGCGGATCATCGTGCGCGCGAGCCCGGCGCGGAACACCTCGACGGCCAGGAAGTTCATGTCGGGGCGGCGCTCGGCCGCCGCGAGGATCGCGTGCCCCTGGCCCGACCCGATCTCCACGAGCAGCGGCGCCTCCCTGCCGAAGATCTCGGCGGGGTCGCCCGTCGCCCCGGCGGCCACGCTCGCCGCCTGATCGCCGTTCGGGATGTCGAGCACGTAGGCGCCCCGGTGCGCCTCCCACGCCCGCTCCTGCGAGGGCGTCATGCGGCCGCTGCGGCGCACGAACGAGACGGGCTTCTCGCGGAACGTGCTGGGGTCGAAGCTCTTGTAGGGCAGTGGCTGCTGTTCGGTCACCCCGACAGCCTAGTCACCCCGCCGGGCCGGACGCGGCGGTACGATGGAAACGACGATACGGAGGCGGCATCATGACCGGGAAGATCCTGCTGGTAAACGGCCCCAACCTCAACCTGCTCGGCACGCGCGAGCCCGAGATCTACGGCGAGGAGACGCTCGCCGACGTCGAGGCGCTCGTCGCCCGCGTCGCGGGCGACTTCGGCCTCACCGTGGAGTCCGTGCAGTCGAACTACGAGGGCGTGCTGCTCGACGCGATCCACGCCGCGCGCGAGGACTGCACGGCGATCGTGATCAATCCGGGCGCCTTCACCCACACCTCGGTCGCACTGCGCGACGCGCTCGTCGGCGTCGACCTCCCGGTCGCCGAGGTCCACATCTCCAACGTGCACGCCCGCGAACCGTTCCGGCACCACTCGTACGTCTCGGACATCGCGGCGTGCGTCATCGTGGGCTGCGGCGTGCAGGGGTACGAGTTCGCGGTGCGCAGGATCGCCGCGCTCATCGCGGGCTGAACGCACCCGGGCGACGGCGGAGGGCGCGGCGCCTCCGTACAGCACCTCCGCGGGGAGGCGCTTCTGCCGCGACACTCGACGTGCGGCTTCGGTCGGTGATCCGGCGTCGGTCGGGTAATCCGCGGCGAGACGTCTCACGGACGCCGGATCCCGCACCGCAGCGCCCTCGCACCGGCATCGGATCCCGCTTCAGCGGGCGGGAGCCAGCGGGAACAGGTCGAACAGCTGCGGCTGGTGGGCGTGCACGATGACCGCGAAGACGATCGCGTCGAAGAGCAGGTGCACGGTGACGACGTAGCCGAGCGACCGGGTGCGCAGGAAGATGAGACCCTGCACGAGCGCGAACGGGATCGTCAGCAGCGGCCCCCAGGACCGGTACCCGAGCTCCCAGAGGAACGACACGAAGACGACGGCCTGCAGCAGGTTCGCCGTCCAGGCAGGGAAGTGCCGCAGCAGTGCCGCGAAGACCGTGCAGATGAAGAAGAGCTCGTCCCAGATCCCCACCGCGCCGACGCCGACGAACAGTCGGGCGATCAGCTCGGGGGAATCGACGACGGGCCAGTTCCGGTAGACGCCGGAGCCGAGGAAGTACGCGGGCAGGATCAGCCACGCCAGGAGCAGCACGGCGACCAGCCACGTCCAGTGCAGGCGTCCCCACCGACCGCCAGCGCGCCAGGGGAACCCCGTCGCGCGGTCCCGGTAGACGAAGCGCGAGATCAGGTACGGCACCAGCACCGCTCCGCCGAGCGCGAGCGTGAAGCGGACCATCGCGCCGTCGTCGAGCTCCGCCGCGAGCGGGATCGTGCGCACGATCCCGAGGCCGACGGCGATGAGCGAGAGATCGCGCAGCAGGGACGGGTCCCGGCCCAGGATCCGGGTCCGGCCGTCGACCGCGGCGGCGACCGCGAGGCCGACGACCAGCAGGACCCACCCGAGCCACGCCGCCTCGAGCACGAAGAACGCCGGAGCCGCGAGCACGACGGGCACCGCCGCGAGCAGTCGCGCCGGGCGCAGGGTCGCGACCCGCTCCTCTCCGATCGCCATGCCCTCAGGCTAGCGGCTCATCGCGTCGGTTCCTCGTGCTTCCCCTCCCCGGCATTTCATATGGGATCGGCAAGAGATATGCCGGATCCTCCGCGCCTCGCCAGATCCCCCGCCGATCCCATACGGTTCGCCGGTGCGCTGCAGCGCACGAAGCACCGGATGGGCGCGCGGGGATCCGATCAGAAATGGAGAAGTCCGACGTCGGAGGCGCCTTGTACGCTGTCCCCATGACCGATACCCACATCGCAGATTCCCACGACAGCATCCGCGTGCAGGGCGCCCGCGAGCACAACCTGAAGGACGTCAGCGTCGACCTCCCGAAGCGCCGCCTCACCGCGTTCACCGGGGTCTCCGGCTCGGGCAAGAGCTCGCTCGTCTTCAGCACGATCGCCGCCGAGTCCCAGCGCCTCATCAACGAGACCTACAGCGCCTTCGTGCAGGGCTTCATGCCCTCGCAGAGCCGCCCCGATGTCGACGTGCTCGAGGGGCTCACCACCGCGATCATCGTGGATCAGGAGCGCATGGGCGCGAACCCCCGTTCCACCGTCGGCACCGCGACCGACGTGAACGCGATGCTCCGGATCGTGTTCTCGCGTCTCGCCCAGCCCCGCATCGGCTCGCCCCAGGCGTACTCGTTCAACGTGGCGTCGATCTCGGGGGCCGGCGCCGTGACCATCGAGAAGGGCGGGAAGCAGGTCAAGGAGCGCCGCAGCTTCGAGATCCTGGGCGGGATGTGCGCGAACTGCGAGGGGCGCGGCACCGTGAGCGATTTCGCGCTCGACGAGCTGTACGACGCCGACAAGTCGCTGAACGAGGGCGCGCTCAAGGTGCCCGGCTACAGCATGGACGGCTGGTGGGGGCGCCTGTTCGGCGACCTCTTCGACATGGACAAGCCGATCGGCGCGTACACGGAGGCCGAGATGGCCGACCTGCTGCACAAGGAGCCGACGAAGATCAAGGTCGAGGGCGTCAACCTCACCTACGAGGGGCTCATCCCCCGCATTCAGAAGTCGATGCTGTCGAAGGACCGCGAGGCGATGCAGCCGCACATCCGGGCGTTCGTGGATCGCGCGATCGTGTTCAGCGCCTGCCCCGAGTGCGGGGGCACCCGGCTCAACGAGACCGCCCGGTCGTCGAAGATCGACGGGCGCTCGATCGCCGACGTCTGCGCGATGCAGATCTCCGACCTGGCCGAGTGGGTGCGCGGCATCGACGACGCGGGCATGGCCCCGCTCGTCGCCAAGCTCTCGGACACCCTCGAGTCGTTCGTGCAGATCGGCCTCGGGTACCTCTCGCTCGATCGCCCGACCGGCACGCTCTCGGGCGGAGAGTCGCAGCGCACGAAGATGATCCGGCACCTCGGCTCCCCCATCACGGACGCGACCTACGTCTTCGACGAACCGTCGATCGGGCTCCACCCGCACGACATCCAGCGCATGAACCAGCTCCTGCTGAAGCTCCGCGACAAGGGCAACACCGTGCTCGTGGTCGAGCACAAGCCCGAGATGATCGGGATCGCCGACCACGTCGTCGATCTCGGTCCCCGCGCCGGCGCTGCCGGCGGTGAAATCTGCTTCGAGGGCACGGTGGACGATCTGCGCGCCTCCGGCACGCTCACGGGCCGGCACCTCGACGATCGCGCCCGCCTGAAGGACACGGTGCGGATGTCGACCGGGAAGATCGAGGTGCGCGGCGCCGACCGGCACAACCTCAAGGACGTCGACGTCGACGTACCGTTGGGCGTGCTCTGCGCGGTCACCGGCGTCGCGGGTTCGGGCAAGAGCACGCTGATCCACGGCTACGTGTCGAATCGGGAGGGCGTGGTCGCCGTCGATCAGGCGCCCATCAAGGGGTCGCGCCGCTCGAACCCCGCGACCTACACGGGGCTCCTCGACCCGGTGCGCACGGCCTTCGCGAAGGCGAACGGCGTGAAGCCGGCGCTCTTCAGCGCGAACTCGGCCGGCGCCTGCCCGGAGTGCAAGGGCGCAGGCATCATCTACACCGACCTCGGCATGATGGCGACCATGGAGAGCGTCTGCCAGGTCTGCGAGGGCAAGCGCTACGATTCCGAGGTGCTCGAGTACACCCTCGGCGGCAAGAACATCGCCGAGGTCCTCGACCTGTCCATGGCCGAGGCGCGCGACTTCTTCGCCGCGACGGACTCGAAGATCCCGAAGGCCGTGAAGATCCTCGACCGTCTTGTCGACGTCGGGATCGGCTACATCAAGCTCGGGCAGCCGCTCTCGACGCTGTCGGGAGGCGAGCGGCAGCGCCTGAAGCTCGCGATCCACATGCTCGAGGACGCCGACGTGTACGTGCTCGACGAGCCGACCACGGGTCTGCACCTCGCGGACGTCGAGCAGCTGCTCGGTCTCCTCGACCGGCTCGTCGACGCCGGCAAGAGCGTCATCGTGATCGAGCACCACCAGGCCGTCATGGCGCACGCCGACTGGATCATCGACATCGGCCCCGGAGCGGGCCAGCAGGGCGGCGAGATCGTGTTCGAGGGGTCGCCGCGAGACCTCGTCGACGCCCGATCGACCCTCACCGCCCAGCACCTCGCGGAGTACGTCGCGGCCTGACGCGGAGGCGCGACCGGACGGCGCGCGGGGGCGGACTACTCGAGTTCAGCCGCCCCGGCGGCCGCCAACCTGCGCCGCACCTCGTCGACGGGAATCTCATGTCCGATGCGCCCCTCCGGACCGCGGCGCGTGGTCGCGCGCAGCACTGAGTTGATGAGTGCTTCTTCGACCGCGAGCATGGTCGCGTGGAAAAGGGGCGAGAGGTCGTCGTCTCGCGCCGCCGCAGCGGGTTCCGCCGTGGAGAACGAGATCGCGTAGTCGCCGCTGCCCTGATCGAAGTCGGCACCGACGCCCCGCATCGCGTAGACCGCGCGGCGCGCGACACGGGCGAGCTGCCTGGAATCGAGCGGCGCATCGGTCGCGACGACGATCATGCACGAGTTTCCGATGGTCCGAGCGGAGGGTGCGGGCAGCATCTCCGCGGCCGGCATCGGTACTCCCGCGATCCGCAGCATGCCCGTGAAGTTGCTCTGCACGATCGCGCCGACCGCGTACTCGGCCGCGCCGATCGCGACGAGACGCGATGCGGTGCCGATGCCGCCCTTGAACCCGAGCGCGGTGGTACCGGTGCCCGCACCGACGCAGCCCTCCGCGACGGGCCCGCCGGTGGCCGAGGCGAGGGCTTCGGCGACCTGCTCGGGTCCTACCGGGCGATCCCGGATGGCCGAGAGCGCGCCGTCGTTCGTCTCGCCGACGACCGGGTTGATCGTGGTCGTCTGCTCGTGGCCGGGCTGCGCGAGCAGCTGCGCCACGAGCGCGTCGGCCACGCGGAACGCCGAGAGCGTGCTCGTCAGCAAGATGGGGGTCTCGATCGCCCCCAGTTCTTGCACCTGCGTCGCCCCGACGATCTTGCCGTAGCCGTTGCCCACCGCGAGCGCGGCGGGCAACGAGCGCCGCTCTGGGGTGAGCTGCTCGGGCACGATCGCGGTGACGCCCGTGTTGTAGCGCTCGTCGGAGATCGTCGCGTGCCCCACGCGCACGCCGGGGACGTCGGTGATCGCGTTGATCCTGCCACGGGCGTACTTGCCCGGTCCGATCCCGAGCTCCTCGAGTCGGGGCCTCGCCTGCCCGGTCATGCGCTCCATCGTTCGGTCTCCTCGTTCCGTTCCCCGCACGAGTGGGTCAGCGCCCACCGCACTACGGCCTGCGCCAGCACCTCGGTCGAGTCGACGACCGGGACGGCGAGCCCCACTGCTCCCGCGAGTGCGACCGGGATCTCCGTGCAGCCCGCGATCACGACGCCAGCGCCGCGTTCGGCGAGCTCGGCGACGGCGGCGCACAGCGCCTGCGCCGCAACCGCACTGCCCGGGTCGCCCTTCACCTGGCGGATCGCTTCCATCACCCGCGCCTGCTCATCGGCGGCGGGCACGAGCAGCGGTTCACCGCGCTGAGCGAAGGCCTGTTCGTAGAGCCTCGCCCGGATGGTGCCATCCGTGGCGAGCAGGCCCGCCCGAGCTCCGGGTCCGAGCATGTCCAGCACCCGGTCGCGCGTCTCGATCACCATGTCGAGCACGGGAATCCCGACCGCCGCCCTGATCTCCGGCAGGAAGGCGTGGGCAGTGTTGCACGGCACCGAGATCACATCAGCGCCCGAGCGTTCGAGTATGCGCGCTCCCGCCGCGAGGTGGGGGCCGGGGTGGGGGCCGCTCGCGAGGAGCGCCCCGGTGCGGTCCGGGATCGATGGATCCGACCAGATGAGGGTGCGCGGGTGATCCTGATCGCGCTGGGCGGGCGTGGACTGCACGATCTTCGCGTAGAAGTCGGCGGTCGCTGCGGGTCCCATCCCACCCAGCACTCCGATCACCGCACGGTCGCCCGCGCGGGTCGCGCTCATCGGACCCGGTCCAGGAAGCCCCGGATCCGCTGCGAGTCGCTGCCGGCGAGCACGCTCTCCGGGGTGCCGTGCTCCAGCACCCTGCCCTCGTCGAAAAAGCTGAGTGTGTCGCCCACCTCCCGAGCGAAGCCGATCTCGTGGGTCACGACGATCATCGTCATGCCGCCGTCGGCGAGCTGACGCATGGTTTCGAGCACTTCATCCACGAGCTCGGGGTCGAGCGCGCTCGTCGGCTCGTCGAAGAGAATGAGCTCGGGATCCATCGCCAGCGCCCGCGCAATGGCGACCCGCTGCTGCTGCCCGCCCGAGAGCTGGTGCGGCTTCTTGCGCATGTGATCCGAGAGTCCCACGCCCGCGAGCTCTCGCTCGGCGCGCGCGTGCGCCTCGGCCTTCGGCATGCGCTTGACGTGGATCAGGCTCGCCGCGACGTTCTCGATCGCGTCGTAGTGGCCGTAGAGGTTGAACCGTTGAAAGACCATGCCGATCCGCGACCGGAACTTCGCGAGCTGCGCGTCGGACCACTCGTGGTACTTGCCGCCGCGCAGCTCGTAGCCCACCTGGTCGCCCCGCACGACGAGGCTGCCCGAGTCGATCGTCTCGAGCGCGTTGATCGTGCGCAGGAAGGTCGACTTGCCGGAGCCCGAAGGGCCGATGATGCAGCTCACCTCACCGGGCCTCACCGTGAAGTCGACGCCCCGCAGCACCTCGTTCTGCCCGAAGGCCTTGCGCACTCCGCGCGCATCCACCAAGAGCTCGCTCATCGCGCCGCCTCCTTCTCCGCCTTCCTGCCCTTGGGCAGGGTGATCGCTCCCGTGGCCGCGCGGATCAGCTGCTGGCTGAAGCCGGGGCCTCGCACCAGCCGCACGCGGTCCTCGCCGAATCGTTTCTCGAGCAACGACTGCAAATACGTGGCGATCGCCGTCATGAGCATGTACCAGAGGCTCGCCACGATGAGCAGCTCGATGATGAGGTTGTTCTGCTTGTAGATGCGGCTCGCGTTGGTCATGAGATCGTTGCCCGCGACCACCACGATGAGCGAGGTGGTCTTGAGCATCGAGATGAACTCGTTGCCGGTGGGCGGGATGATGATCCGCAGCGCCTGCGGCAGCACGATGAGCCGCATGGTCTGACTCTGGGTCATGCCGCCCGCGAGCGCCGCCTCGCGCTGGCCGCGGTCGACGGCCTGGATGCCGGCTCGCACGGTCTCGGCGAAGTACGCGGCGAGGTTGAGGCCGAGGCCGAGCAGCGCCGCCACGGAACCGCTGATCAGCTGGTTCGTGTCCCAGCGCATTCCGATCTGGGTGAATGGCACCTGCAGCGTGATGTATGGCAGCAGGAAGGCGAGGTTGAACCAGAAGATGAGCTGCACGAGCACCGGAGTGCCGCGGAAGAACCAGATGTAGCCCTCCGCGATCCACCGCAGCACCGGGTTCTTCGACAGCTTCATCACCGCGAGCACCACGCCGAGCACGAGGCCGAGTATCGTGGCAGCGATGCTCACCCAGATGGTGACGACCACGCCCTCGAGGATCCTCGAGGAGAACAGATATTCCCAGACTCTGTTCCAACGGATGTTCTCGTTGAACACCACGATCGACGCTGCCCAGAGTACGGCGGCGACGGCGACGGCGCCCACCACCCATCGGCTCACGTGCAGCCTGGGGGCGATCTCGATCGTCGCGCCCCCGGCTCCCGGGAAGGGTTCTTTTCGAGTGCCGCTCATCGCGGTCCTCCTCTCAGTTCTTGCGTTCTCGCGTGCGATGCCCGCATTGCGGCTCAGGCGCCGCCGTTGATAGCGGCTTCGTCGATGGCCATGCCCTGGACGTTCCAGGCTTCGAGAATCTCGAGGTAGGTGCCGTTGTCGATGAGTTCCTGCAGCGCGGCCTGGATCGCCTCCGCCAGGTCCTCATTCGAGTTGTCGACGCCGAGACCCCACAGGCTCTCGCCGCCCTCGATCGCCACGGCGTCCATCTTGTTCTCGGGGTCGGCGGCGCGAGCAGCGGCGACCGGGTAGTCCGTGATGGTCGCGACGGCTCGGCCGCTCTGCACGGCGAGGTTGGCGGGCGAGTCGCCGTCGAAGGCAAGGATCTCGTAGGGGTCCTTGCCTGCGGCCTCGCACTCAGCCGAGTACTCCTCGGCGAGACCGGCCGAGGAGCCGGAGTCGACGACGGCGACGATCTTGCCGCAGAGGTCGACCGGCGTCTTGATCGACTCGGGGTTGCCGGCGGCCACGAGGAAGGCGTTGCCTGCGCTCACGTAGTTGACGAAGGTCGTGGTCTCGCGGCGCTCAGCGTTATCGGTCATGGAGCTCGCGAGCACGTCGTAGCGTTTCGAGATGAGGCCGGGGATCATCGAGTTGAACTCCTGATCCTCGATCGTCATCGAGACGCCGAGGGTGCGCGAGATCGCATGCCCGAGGGCGGGGTCGACGCCGATGATGCCCTCGCCGTCGGAGGCCCACTCCTCCATGGGCGGGTAGCCGACGGAGGTCACCCAGCGCAGGCCGCCGCTCGTGAACCGGTCGGGCAGCAGCGCGGCAGCCTGCTCGGAGGGTTCGATGCCTTCGATGACGTCCTTGGCCTGCTCCTCGTCGGGCACCTCCATGAACTCGATCTCACCGGACGCGTTCCCGGCAGATCCGGTGTCGCTGAGGGACTGCCCGCCGCAGGCGGTCAGACCGAGCAGGGCGACACCCGCGAGGATGGCTCCCGAGTGCCGCAGTGCTCGCGTGCTGTTCTTCATCTGGTTCTCCATTCGTGTGTGGTGGATGCGCACGTCGGCGTGCGCGGAGCGGATCCTGCTACGCGGCCCGTCAGGCTGCGCGGTGGACGATGCGGCCGCCGACGACGGTGGTGCGCACCGTGAGATCGGGGATCTCGTGCGGTTCGACGACGAAGATGTCGCGGTCGAGCACGATGAAGTCCGCGAGGAAGCCCGGGGCGAGCCTGCCGGTGCGGTCGGCGAGCCCCGCGGCTCGGGCACCGCCCTCGGTGAAGGCGCGCAGCGCTTCGAGCAGTGCGAGTCGCTGCTCGGGCTCGCGGCCGCCGGGCGGCAGGCCTTCGCGGTTCTCGCGAGTCACCGCTGCGTGCACGCCGTAGAGCGGATTCGCGGGTTCGACGGGGGCATCGGAGCCGAAGGCGACGAGCGCTCCGGAGTCGAGGAGCGAGCGCCAGGGGTAGTGCGCGATGTCGCGGTCGCCGAGCAGCTCGACGCTCAGTGGGAAGTCGCTCGTGCAGTGGATGGGCTGCTGCGAGGCGACGACGCCGAGCGCAGCGAAGCGGGGCAGGTCCTCCCAGCGCAGGTGCTGAGCGTGCTCGATGCGGTTGGTGAGGCCGGCCGCGGCGGTGAGTTCGCGGTGGCGCTCGTAGGCATCGAGCACCAGGGTGTTGGCGCGGTCGCCGATAGCGTGGGTCGCGACGGCGATGCCGTGGCCGACGGCCCGTTCGACGAGTTCGCACAGCTCGTCGAACGGGATCACCTCGATGCCGTGGTTGCCCGGCTCCCCCGCGAAGTCGTCGTGCAGGTGCGCGGTGTGCGATCCGAGTGCGCCATCCGAGAAGAGCTTCACGGGTCCGTCCGTGAGCCAGTCGTCACCGCTTCCGGTGCGCCGCCCCTCCGCGATCGCGAGGTCGAGATCGCTCATCGCGACGCCGATGTGGACGCGGATCGCGAGGCGCCCGTCGGAGTGCAGACGCTGGAGGCCCGCACGCACGTCCTCGCCCTCGAAGTTGGTGATCTGCGTGATGCCGCAGGCGAGGAGCGCCTCCTGGGCGCGTTCGAGGAGGCGGGGCAGCTCGGCGACGAGCGCGGCCTCGGAGCGATCGCGGATGCGGTCCCCGGCGGCTTCGAGCAGGAGACCGTTCGGCTCGTCGGAACCGGGCTCGCGTTCGATGCGGCCGCCGACGGGGTCAGGAGTGCCGGACTCGATACCGACGGCGCGCAGGCCCGCGGTGTTCGCCCAGACGGCGTGCCCGTCGACGCTCGGGAGCGAGACCGGTCGCTCGCCGAAGAGCGCGTCGAGTGCCTGGCGATCCGGCATCTGGCCGGCGGGCCAGAGATTGCGGTCCCAGCGTCCGCCGATCACCCAGCCGTCGCCCGGATGCGCGTCGGCCCACTTGCGCAGTCGTTCGAGCGCCTCCTCGCGGGAAGCGGCCCCGCGCAGATCGGGCGCTTCGAGCTCTCGTGCGAGGTTGCCGATGTGGAAGTGGGCGTCGTGGAAGCCGGGCAGCACGACGCCGCCGTCGAGTTCGACGACCTCCGTGCCAGCGGGGGCGATCCGACGCAGCTCGGTCTCGCTGCCCAGCGCGACGATGCGCCCCTCGGCGACGAGCATCGCCTCGTGCACGGCATTCCCCGGTTCGAGCGAGCGGATAGCCCCGTGCAGGAACAGTGTGGACACCATCAGTATCACTTACCCTTTCGCATCGCCTTCGAAGCCGTACCACGCTCAGGCTATGGCAGACAGCAGCCGCCCTTCCACCCCGAGGCTCCGCGAATCCGATACGCTGAGCATCAGCAACACTTATGCTTCTCACCATCGGGGGTCATCATGCTCAATCCGATCCACCTGCGGACGCTGCTCGAGGTCGTCCGCTTGGGCTCATTCGCAGGGGCCGCCAACCGGCTCGGGTATACGCCGTCCGCGGTCTCTCAGCAGATGGCGGCGCTGGAGCACGAGTCCGGTGTCCGACTGTTCGAGCGCACGGCGCGCAGCGCTCGGCCCACGCAGGCCGCAGAGGTCATGGCGCAGCACGCGATCGTCGTGCTCGCAGACCTCGATACGCTGCTCGAAGCGGCGTCCGGTGCCGGGCTCGATACCCGCGAAGAGCTGCGCGTCAGCATCTACGCCAGCCTCGCTCACCGACTGTTCCCCGATCTCCTGGCCAAGCAGCTCGTCGACGAACCGCAGCTGGGGGTGCGCCTCACCGTACGCGATCCCTCCCATGCCATCCAGGCCCTTCGCAACGGCGAGGAGGTGGACGTGTCGCTCGTCTACCAGGTCGGCGAGAGCGGGCTGTCGTGGCCCGACTCCGTGCGCCCGGAGTACCTCGGCGAAGATCGCTACCGCGTCGCGGCACCCGAGAGCTGGGATCTGCACCGGCACGGCCCGGTGAGCGCGGCGCAGCTCACGGGCAGGCCGTGGATCCTGCACCACCCCGGCTCGAGCGATATCGCCGAGATCGAGAGCGCGTTCTCCGCCCGCGGGCTGCGCCCCAGAGTCGTCGCCCGTTGCGACGACTTCAGAGTCGCACTGCAGCTCATCCGCAGCGGGTATGCCGCCTCCTTCATGCCCGAGGTCGCGCTCGGCGACCTCCCGCCCGGGGTGCGCGTCCTCGACGTACCAGAGCTCGCGCTCTCGCGCCGCGTGTGGGCCCTCGTCTCGAGGCGCGCGCCGCAGCAACCCGCGCAGCGCCTCGTGAGGCGGCTGCGCGAAGCGATCAGCCGAGAGGCGGGGGTACCGGAGTGAGCCCGGCCCCCTCGAGCGCGGCTCCCCAGGCGAGCGCCTCGTGTTCGGTACGGGCGGTGATCTGCAGGTCGCCGATCGCGAGCGCGGCGAGGTCGAGTGCCGAGGCGGGAACCGCGTAGCGCCCGAGCAGATCCCGGTAGTCCTCCTCGCGGTCGCCGACGCGGGGCAGCGGGATCCCGAGAACCGGGCTGATCACGGCGTCCACTTCGAGCCGGTCCCAGTTCTCGAGCGTGTCGTGCCGCAGAACGGCGAGCCGACCGCGGCTCTCCCGGTAGCGCTCCACGGAGATCCCCTGCGTCCCCGCCAGCTTCGCGGCCACGTTCGGGTCGTACTCATCGGCCAACCGCGGAAAGCTCACCTGGTGCACGCGCGCGATCTCGGCTCGGAACGCCGGCCAGAACGCCTCCTCGATCTCGGAGAGCGGCAGCGCGAGCGGCACGGCCTCCACCCCGAGGTCTCCGAGGAGCCGTAGCGCGCTCGGGGATGGATCGCCGCAGACGCCCACGCGCGCGGCTCGCACTCCGGCGGTGGATGCTCGTCCGTCGCCAGGCACCGGCGCGAGAAGCCCCGGGGCATCTGCGGCGAGCACCCGCCAGGCCGAGGCGACGAGCGCGACGCTCGCCGCCATCGGCCCTACCGTGTCGAACGAGGGGCAGAGCGGCTGCACGCCGGCGAGGTCGAGCGCCCCGTTGCGCGGGCGCAGCCCCACGATGCCCGTGCACGCGGCGGGAATGCGGATGGATCCGGCCGTGTCGGTGCCTAGCGCGAGCTCGGCGAGGCCCGCCGCGACCGCCGCCGCGCTGCCTCCGGATGAGCCGCCGGGAACACGACCGGGGTATCGCGGGTTCGGCACCCGGCCGTGCCAGGGGTTGTCGCTGCTCACCCCGTAGGCGAACTCGTGCAGGTTGACCTTGGCGACGGGCTCCGCGCCCGCGCGCGCGAGTGCGGCAACCGTCGGCGCGGTCTCCAGTGCCGCTTCGTGTCCGCAGATGCGGGAACCGCTCGTCGTGGGCGCACCCGCGACGTCGATGTTGTCCTTCACCGCGAGACGCAGCCCGCTCAGAGCACCGTCGCCGGTCTCGACGTCCGACAGCTCAGTGATCACGATGCCCGCAGGCGCAGCCGTTCCGCTCACCCGCACCACAGTAGCGGGTGCCCGAACGGGCGGCGACCCGGCGGTCGCGGTCGGTGACTTCCTCGCGCGAGGGCCGGTCGAACGCGCCGCGCCGCCACCGCGGCCCTAGTCCAGGTGGCGGAGATACCGCTCCGGGGCGTCGAGGAAGAGCCGCCAGTTCTGCACCATGTCGAGGTCGTCGTAGGCGGTGGGCCGCATGCCGTGCTCCCCGAACTCGTAGATCTCGGCCCCCGGCATCGCGGCGAGCACCGGCGAGTGCGTCGAGAGGATCACCTGCGAGCCCTCGGCGATCAGAGTCTTGAGGTGGAGGATCAATGAGAAGCAGCTCGAGAACGAGAGCCCGGCCTCGGGCTCATCGAGCACCCACAGCCCCGCGATGCCCGAGCGGCTCGAGAAGTACTCGATGAGCGATTCGCCGTGGCTCTGATGGTTGAGCAGCCCGGGCGAATCGATCGATTCGAGGTATCCGAGGTGCTCGAACATCGTCTCCCCGCGCAGGAAGACGCCGCGACGCGACGAGCCCATGCTCCGCACCATCCGCAGCTGCCCGTGCAGCGGCGACTCCGTGAACTGGGTGCGGTGCATCGCATGGTGCGTGCCGCCCTCGGGGTTGAGCCCGTAGCAGGCGGCGATCGCTTCGACCACCGTGGACTTGCCCGACCCGTTCTCCCCGGTGAAGATCGTCAGCGGCCCCGGCTCCAGCCCCTCGTCCAGCAGCTGCCGCACCGCGGGGATCCGCGCGAACCACTCGTCGGCGCCGATGGCCGCGCCGGGGTCGCGTTCGATGCGACGCACCGGCAGGGTGCTGAAGCCCGCCACCGGAGCTACTCCGCCGCGTCCTCGGAGCGCGGGAGCACGACGGTCGCAGCCGGCGCGCTCTCGAGGTCGTTCAGTGCGCCGATGAGGCGGTAGAGGTCGCCCACGGCCTGGCGCCGCGGCGTGAACACGATGCGCGGGAGGTCGAGGCGGTCCCCGCCCGCGACCTCCTCGGGCAGCGGCTCCGTGCGCTCGATCGCGCCCGAAGCGCACAGCCCCGAGAATCGCGTATTCAGGTCCGCGATCTCGGCGTCGGTCGGTTCGGCGCGCACCCGCATGACCAGCCGGTCCCCGGACCAGCGCAGCGAGTCGTAGTTCCGCCAGAACCCGGCGACGGCCTCGATCGCGACGTCGGGCGAATCGGTCACCACGACGCGGTCGAGGTCGGTCACCGAAACGAGGCCGGCCCCCGCGAGCTCCTCGGTGACGAACCGGGCGAGCGCCTGCCAGTAGGTGCCCCCGACCCGGTCGAGCAGCACGATCGGCATCGGCTCCATCTTGCCCGTCTGCTGGAGCGTCAGCAGTTCGAAGGTCTCGTCCATCGTGCCGAAACCGCCCGGCAGGCAGATGAACCCGCTCGACTCCTTCACGAGCATGAGCTTGCGCGTGAAGAAGTACTTCATCTCGACGCGACGATCGGAGTCCGCCGCGCCGGAGAGCGTCGTCTCCTCGAAGGGCAGCCGGATCGAGACGCCCAGGGAGCGCTCGGGGCCGGCCCCGGTCGCGGCGGCCTCCATGATCCCCGGGCCGGCGCCCGTGACCACCATCCAGCCGAGCCGCCCGAGGCCGCGGGCCGCCGCCTCGGCGCTGAGCCAGAGCGGATCCTGGGCACGGGTCCTGGCCGAGCCGAAGATCGTCACCTTGGGCGTGCCGCGGTAGGGAGCGAAGAGCCGGAAGGCCGCTCGCATCTCCTCCACGGCCGCCGCGGTGATCTTGAGATCGAGGCGGGAGGTCTCGTCCTGGCCCAGGCCGATGCCGGTGGCCAGGATCCGCGAGACCAGCGCGCGCTGCTCGCGGATCCCGGCCGACGCGATGGCTTCGTCGAGCGCCTCGGCGATGCGGGGGTCTTCGGTCCGGGGGTCTGCGTTCGCGCTCACGGCCTCAGTCTACGAGCGCCTACTCGAACCGCGTCTGCGCCGCACCGCGACCCGGCCGGGAGGCGGCGAACGCCACGCCGACCGCGGCCGCGACGAGCGCGAGGCACCCGGCGAGCACGCCGAACACCCACGGATCGGGCACCGATACCGACCGCTCCCCCTGCGACAGCCCGGCGACGAGCGCCCAAGCGGCCAGCCAGCCGAGCCCGACGCTCGGCACGATGACCGCGAGCAGCGGCACGGCCGTCTCGACCACCAGCATCCGGCGTACCAGCCGCGCAGGGGCCCCCGTGAGACGGAGCAGGCCCAGCACGCGACGGCGATCGATGATGCCCGACGCGGTCGAGACCGCCAGCGAGATCGCCGAGATCGCCGCTGCGATCAGCACTCCGATCCCCGCGAGCACCGAATACTTCGCGGCCCACTGGTACGAGCCGACCTCGGCGTCCTCGGTGCGCGTCGTCGGGGCCATGTCGAGCGGCAGCCCGACCGTTTCGAGCGCGGTGCGCGCCCGCTCGGTGGCGGCGACGCCGCCCTCGGTCCGCACGAGCACGAACGCGGGATAGGAGTCCGCTGCCTGCTCGACGGGGAGGGGCCGCGGGGCGGGCGCGACCCCGGACGCGAACTGCGTGTTCGTGAGATAGTCGCCGGTCACCTCGTAGTACGACGCTTCGGGATCCGCGTCGAATCCGACGACACCGAGCTGTTGCGCGCCCTCGGCCGACACGGCGAGGCCGTCGAACGACTGTCGGAACTCCCCCGAAGCGGTCTCCTCGCTGCGCGGTGCCGAGACGAGCACCGCGTCGACGACCCCCGGTACGTCCGACAGCGCCGCGAGCGGCTCGCGGATGTCCGCGAGGGCGACCGGCTCGGCCATCATGAGCCGGGCGATGAGCATGTCGGGCGCGATGCGCTCCGTCGCCGGCGCGTCGACGAAGTCGGCGCCGCGCTCGGTCGTCGCGCCGACCGCGAACGTGGTGACCACGAAGAGCGCGAGCACCATGCCGCTGACGGCGCGGAACGTCGCGCGCGGATGCCGCACGATCCGGTTCAGGGCGAGTACCGCGGATGGACTCCCCCCTCTGGCCGCGCCCGCGCGGCTCACCCGCTCGGTGAGATAAGGCCCGGCCGTGAGCAGGCCTGCCGTCAGGAGGACGAACCCGACGAGCAGGAGCTCGTCCGAGTACGGAAGCGACCATCCCGCCACGGGGAGGAGCACCACCGCCGCGAGCAGCACCGCCCCCAGCGCGAGCGGGAGGAGCGCGATCGCACGCGGACGGCGTTCCGATCGCTCGCGACTCGCACCGAGGGGACCGACCTCGGCCCGGATCGCCGTGACGTAGGCGATGGCGCACGCGAGCGCGGCCATCCCCGCAGCGACGAGCACCTGAGTTCCCGCGGTGACCGCGAGGTCGCCCGTGAAGAAGCGCATCCCCTCGACCGGCACCTGCGCCGCGACCGGTCGCAGCGCCCAGAAGACGCCGATCCCTGCGAACGCCCCGACGAGGCTCGGCAGACCGATCTCGGCCGCGGCGAGCGCGGCGAGACGGGCCGGCGGGGCTCCGATCAGCCGCATCGTGGCGATGCGCTCCGCGCGGGCGGCCTGGCCGAGACGGGTCAGGATCACGATGAGCACGGCGACGGGGAAGAGCACCGCGAATCCTCCCATGAGGGAGATCATCCGGTAGGAGTCGCTCGGGAAGGCGAAGGAGTCGAAAGCGGAGACGCGCAGCACCCCCAGCCGGCCGGCCAGCTGCTTCTCCGAGGCTCCGACGACCGCGACGAGGGCGTCGGGCCCCGCGAGCCCGACGTCCGCGATGCTGCCGACCTCGGTGCCGAAGCGATCGCCGAGCTGATCCTCGGGGTGCTCCGAGATGAGGCGCGCGAGCTCGGGCGAGGCGACGAACTCCCCCGGCCGCGGGATCCGGTCGACCCCGGGGATCCGCAGCGTCGTCCCGGGTGAGGCGGCGACGTCGACCCGGGTGATCGTGCGCCCGTCGAACACCTCGGGCGAGGCCCCCTGGAGTCCGCTCGACACGGCAAGCGCCGCGTTGTCGGGAAGCGGGTCGGTGGTCTCGAGGCTCGCCGCCTCCCCGCCGATGTAGGTCCAGGTCGATCGCTCGTTGCGCTCCACCATTCCGTGGTAGGCCGCGATCACGAGCAGCATGAGTGCGACCCCGAAAGCGACGCCGACGGACACCCCGACGAGGCGGCCCCGTCCGGCGCGCTCGGTGCGCACGAACAGCCAGCCGAGCCCGAGCACGTTCATGCGAGGATCCCGACGCCGGAGACGCGCCCGTCGCGCACCACGACCTCGCGGTCCGCATACGCGGCGACGCGCGCGTCGTGCGTGACGATGACCACGGTCGTGCCCGATCCGCGTGCCAGTTCGAGCAGGGTCGTCATCACCTGCTCCGAGGTGAGCGAGTCGAGCGACCCCGTCGGCTCGTCGGCGAAGACCACGCGCGGCGCAGTGACGAGCGCCCGCGCGATCGCGACGCGCTGGGCCTGGCCGCCCGAGAGCTCGCCCGGCCGCTTGCCGGCGTGCTCCAGCAATCCGAGCTGCTCGAGCCATGACCTGGCCTGCCGTGCCGCGTGCCGACGCGGCCGCCCCGCGATGAGCAGCGGCAGCGCGACGTTGTCGAGCGCGGTCAGATCGGGCAGCAGCTGGCCGAACTGGAACACGAAGCCGAACTCGCTGAGGCGCAGCCGCGCGCGATCGGTCTCGCGCAGCTCGCTCACTCGCGCGTCGAGATAGCGCGCCTCGCCCTCGTCGGGCGTGTGCACCCCCGCCAGCACGTGCAGCAGCGTCGACTTGCCCGAGCCCGAGGGGCCCATGATGGCGAGCACTTCGCCGGCCCGGACATCGAGGTCGACCCCGTCGAGCGCCACGTCGAGGCCGAAGCGCTTGCGCACGCCGCGCAGGCTGAGGATGGGCAGAGCGGCGCTCATGCGCGCACCTCCTCGCGGAGTGCTCCGAGCCGCGCAGCAGTGAGGTCGATCCAGCGCAGGTCGGCCTCGATATGGAAGAGCGCGTGGTCGCAGAGCAGCACCGTGGGGAGGTCCGCACCCGACTTGCGCCGGGTGAGGTCGCGCATCCGCGCGATGTGCCCCGACCGCTGCGCGTCGAGGAGGCGCTCGGCGTCGTCGTCGAGGAGCAGCGCGATGACGGTCTTGGCGAAGAGATCGCTCTGCAGCGAGGCGGACGGGATCTCCACCGAGAACAGCCACTCGGCGACGCGCTCCCGCCCCGCTGGCGTGATCTCGTAGCGCTTGCGGTCCGGGCCCCCGCCCGCCTCGTCGCCGAGCAGCTCGATGAGCCCGTGTTTCAGCAGCCGGGCGAGGGTCGCATAGACCTGGCCGAATGCCAGCGGTTTCTCCGCTCCGAAGAGCCGATCGTAATCGTGCTTCAGGTCGTAGCCGTAGCCGGGACCCGTCCCCAGAATGCCGAGGAGCGCGTTCGAACTGTTCATTCCGCTCATACACCCAGCGTATACACGCGATGTATAGTTCTGCAAACCCCATCTGATCGGACGCTGAGGATAGGCTGTCGGCATGCCCAGACGGCACCTCTCCCTGACGCACGATCCCGAGGCAGCGATCGAGCGCGCCGCGCTCGAAGCGCGTCTGCGCGAGCTTCGCGGCGACCTGGACCTGCCCACGGGCTTCTCCCGCGAAGCCCTCGCCGAGGCGGAGTCCGCTCGCGCGAACCCCCCGGATCTCGATCTGCGCGGCCTCCCCTTCACGACGCTCGACCCCGCGGGTTCGCGCGACCTCGACCAGGCCTTCCACCTGGAACGGAGCGGCCGCGGCTTCACCGTGCGCTACGCGATCGCCGACGTCCCCGGGTTCGTCGCGGCCGGCGGCGCGCTCGACGCGGAAGCCCGCCGTCGCGGACAGACGATCTACCTCCCGGACGGATCGATCCCGCTCCATCCCCGGGCGCTCAGCGAGGGGCGCGCCTCGCTGCTCGCCGACGAGGACCGGCCGGCGCTCGTCTGGACCATCGAGCTCGACGGCGACGGGTCGCAACGCGCGGCGCGCCTGGAGCGAGCGCTCATCCGCTCCCGCGAGCAGCGCGATTACGCGAGCGCGCAGACGGCGATCGACACGGGTCGCGCCGACGAGCAGCTCGGACTGCTCGAGGTCATCGGGAAGCTCCGGATCGCGCAGGAGCACGCGCGCGGCGGGGCGAGCCTGCCGATGCCCGAGGAGGAGGTCGTGCCCGACGACGATCACGGGTACCGCATCGAGCGGCGGAGTCCGCTCGCCGTCGAGGATTGGAACGCCCAGCTCTCCCTCCTCACCGGAATGGCGGCCGCCGAGATCATGCTGGCGGGCGACGTCGGGATCCTCCGCACCATGCCTGAGCCCGGCGCGGAGGCACTCGCCGCGTTCCGTGCACGAGTCGCTGCACTCGGCATGCCGTGGGTCGAGGGCATCCGCTACGGCGACTACCTGCGCGGGATCGACCCGGCCGCGGACGGATCCATCGAGATCCTGCAGGCCGCGACCGCCCTCTTCCGCGGCGCGGGCTACACCCCCTTCGACGGCACAGCGCCCGAACGCACGACCCAGGCCGCGCTCGCGGCGCCGTACGCGCACGTGACCGCACCGCTGCGCCGGCTGGTGGATCGCTGGGGGCTCGCGATCTGCCTCGCGCTCTGCGACGGATCCGCCGTACCCGAGTGGGCCAGGGCGAGCCTCGACGAGCTCCCCGAGCTGATGCGCGCGTCCGGGCAGCGCGCGTCGCGCGCCGAGGGCGCGGCGATCGACCTCGTCGAGGCCGCATGCGCGCAGGCTAGCGAACCACTTCGAGCGGCCCCTCCTCGGCCGTAGGCGGCTCGAACCGCTCGAAGTACTCCGTCGCCGTCCGCTCGGTGAGCGGCCAGTCGTCCGCCTGCCTGCCGCGCCGCTCGCCGATCCGGCTCAGGATGGTCTCGAGACCGGTCGCGACGTACACCGTCACCGGTACGACCGACTCCGGTGCGAGCAGTTCGCGGAACTCATCGCGTTGCCGCCTGAACCAGAACCCGAAGTCGAGCACGACGTCGTCCCCTGCCCGAACGTGGCGCAGCAGACGCTCCCTCAGGTCTGCCGCCACCTCGGCGACCGTCTCGGCAGAGGGCATCGTCGTGATCCCCCGATCCCAGAACTCCACCTCGAACGACAAACGCGTCCAGCCTGCGCGCTCCAGACGCTTGGCGTACGTGGTCTTGCCCGCACCGCCCGGCCCGCACATCATCACGACCCGGGATCGACTCGCCTGGCCGGGATTCGCCGCGATCGGCGTTCCTCCGCCGAGGCCGGCGTCATCGCGCGCGACTCCCGACCGGTCGCGAGCACGACCGCCGGTCCCGGCGACGCGGTGGGGAGGCCGCACGCTAGAGCGTGACGACCTCAGGAGCGCCGGTCTCGGAACCGGGCATCTCGGCGGCGATGCGGTTGGCCTCCTCGATGAGAGTCGCGACGATCTCGCTCTCGGGCACGGTCTTGATGACCTCGCCCTTCACGAAGATCTGTCCCTTGCCGTTGCCCGAAGCGACACCGAGATCTGCCTCTCGCGCCTCGCCTGGGCCGTTGACGACGCAGCCCATGACGGCGACGCGGAGCGGCACGCTCATGCCCTCGAGCCCCTTCGTCACCTGCTCGGCGAGCGTGTAGACATCGACCTGCGCGCGGCCGCACGACGGGCACGACACGATCTCGAGCTTGCGCTCGCGCAGGTTCAGCGACTGCAGGATCTGCAGGCCGACCTTGACCTCTTCGACCGGTGGTGCCGAGAGCGAGACACGGATCGTGTCGCCGATGCCCTCCGACAGCAGGATCCCGAACGCCGTGGCGCTCTTGATCGTGCCCTGGAATGCCGGGCCGGCCTCGGTGACGCCGAGATGCAGCGGCCAGTCGCCGCGCTCGGCGAGCTGACGGTAGGCCTTCACCATGACGATCGGGTCGTTGTGCTTGACCGAGATCTTGAAGTCGTGGAAGTCGTGCTCCTCGAAGAGCGACGCCTCCCAGACGGCGCTCTCGACGAGCGCCTCCGGGGTCGCCTTGCCGTACTTCTGGAGCAGGCGCGGGTCGAGGGATCCCGCGTTCACACCGATGCGCAGTGAGACGCCGGCGGCCTTCGCGCGGCGGGCGATCTCGCCGACCTGGTCGTCGAACTTGCGGATGTTGCCCGGGTTCACGCGCACCGCGGCGCAGCCGGCATCGATCGCCGCGTAGACGTAGTTCGGCTGGAAGTGGATGTCGGCGATGACCGGGATCTGCGACTTCATCGCGATGATCGGCAGCGCCTCGGCGTCGTCGCGCGACGGGCAGGCGACGCGCACGATGTCGCAACCGGCCGCCGTGAGCTCGGCGATCTGCTGCAGGGTCGCATTGATATCGGTCGTCGGCGTCGTCGTCATCGACTGCACCGACACCGGGGCGTTCCCGCCCACCGTCACCTTGCCGACCTTGATCTCGCGGGACTTGCGCCTCGGCGCGAGCACTTCGGGGACCTTCGGCATTCCTAGATTCACTGCAGCCACGGATCGATTCTACTCGGGTCGGCTGTACAGAGGTCGGGTGCCCGCCTTCGCCCCGCGCTCACGCGGCTCTGCGCCCGCGGCGCGAGTCGGGATCCGGCGCCCCTCCGTCGCCGCTTCGGCACGCTCCGTCGCCCGTCAAGCACCGATTCGGCGTGCGACTATCACTTTCCCGGGAATGCGGGAGTCGGATCGTGAATCGGTGCGCGAGGGCTCGCGCGGGCGAGCGAGCGCGCGAGCGGGGGGGGGGAACCGGATCACCCGAACAGGCTCACCGGCTTCACCAGGTCCGCGTAGATGAGCAGCACGCTCATCGCGCCGAGCACGACGACGACCGCGAACGTGACGGGCACCATGCGCGCGGTGTCGATCGGTCCCGGATCCGGCTTGCGGCGCAGCCGCGCGATCCCGCGCTTCGCGCCCTCGTAGAGGGCGCCGGCGACGTGCCCGCCGTCGAGCGGCATGAGCGGGATCAGGTTGAACACGAAGAGGGCGACGTTGAGCGAGCCGAGCAGCCCGACCATCACCTGGGCCCGGGCGGCGACCGGAGCGTCGAGGCTCACGACCTCGCCGGCGAGCCGCCCGACGCCGACCACGCTGATCGGGCCGTTGGGGTCGCGCTCCTCGGCGCCGAAGGCCGCGTTCCAGATATCGACCATGCGCTGCGGAAGGTGCACGACGACCCCGACGACGCGCTCGACGTTCTGCCCGACGTACGCCGGCACCGCGGTGATCGGCTGCGGCACGGTTTCCGAGGCGGGGGTCGCCCCGATCATCCCGACGGTCTCGGTGACGACCGTGCCGTCGGACGCCGTGACGGCGGCTCCGTCGGCGCCCACGACCGCGCGCTCGTTGGGCACGGGGGTGAGCACGACGTCCCGGCCGGCGCCATCGCGCTCGATCCGCACATCGAGCTCCTCTCCCGGAGAGGCTCCGACGAGCGTACGGAACTGATCCCAGCTCTCGATCCGCTCGCCGTCGACCGAGACGATCCGGTCCCCGGGGAGCAGCCCGGCCCGCGCGGCCGGGGCCGCCTCGGCATCGGCGCCGCAGCTCGTCGCCGTGCTGTCCGCGGGCAGCAGGCACTCGCTCACCTGCCCGAGGGTCGTGCTGTTCTGCGGCAGGCCGAAGCCCACGAGCACGATGCCGAAGAAGACGAAGGCGAGCACGAGGTTCATGAACGGCCCGCCGAGCATGATGACGATCTTCTTCCACATCGGCAGACGGTAGAAGGTGCGATGGTCCTCGCCCGCGTCGATCGTCTCGGCGCTCGCGAGGCGGGCATCGTCGACGAGCCCGGCGATCCCGCGCCGCGACTCGCCCGCCGCGTCGCCGAGGGGGTCGAGCAACGGCTCTCCCGGGTCGCCGATGCGCTCGATCTCGGCGATCGTGTCGGATCGGTGCTCGACCCGTTCGCCGCTCGCGGATTCCTGCCGCGTCGGCGCCCCCTCCTGCACGACCGTGTTGAGGAAGCCGGTGGTCGACGCGCGCGGCGCCTCCCCCGGTTTCTGGGGCGGGTACATGCCCGTCATGGCGACGTATCCGCCGAGCGGGATCGCCTTCACCCCGTACTCGGTCTCCCCCTTGCGGCGCGACCAGAGGGTCTTGCCGAAGCCGACCATGTACTGCGTCACCTTGACGCCGAAGAGTTTGGCCGGCAGCAGGTGCCCGATCTCGTGCAGCCCGATGGACAGGGCGAGCCCGACCAGCACGATCAGGATTCCCAGGATGTAGAGCAGCACCTCGATCACCGGAACAGGCTACCGCTCCGCGCTGTGCGGTATCGGGGAGGCCGCTGTCCTCCGCCCGAGAACGATCAGGCTGAGCGGGCGGCGCCTCATCTCGCTATTCTGCGGGGTCTCCGCCACCGGGCTCCTCGATCACGGGCTCGCGATGCACGCGGTGGAAGTCGGACATCGAGCCGACGAACGCGTCGACCGATTGCCCGAAGTGCTGCGCGAGCATCGAATCCGGATGGAGCGACTTCGGGTCGATCCGCGCATCTTCGACACCGAGGTACTCCCCCTGCCCGATGACTCCTCCGTCGGCGGGGAGCACCGAGCTCGAACCGATGATCCCCCAGGAGGCGGGGTCAGTCGGGTCCGTCCCAGCGCCATCCTTCACCTCCGGATACCGCTTCAGCGCCATGATGTACTCATGGCCGACTTCGATGCGCGAGCCGCGCCCGAACGCAACCTCCGTAGCCTTCCCGTCCTCTTCGAACCAGCCGGAGACATCGGTCGTGAAGCTCCTCCCCAGCCGCTCAGGTGCCTTCGGGTCGGCCCAGATCTGCGTGATGACCTCCGCAGTGATGGTGCGTCCGGCGATATCCACGCCCTGAGCGCTACTCGACTCCTCGGGAGGAGCAATCCGCGCCTCGTCGGTGACGCGCGCGAGGACGAGCGCTTCGGCGTATGCCTGCCAGTCATCGAGCGTCGCGGATGGGAAGTGCTCCATCCCTTCCGCCACGACCGGATCCCCGACGATCGGGAGCGGAGCGCTCGTTTCGTTCGCCGTTACCGGCGCGGGTTCCGGAGCAGGCGGAGCCGTTGCGCATCCCGTCGCCGCCAACAACAGTGCGACCGCAGATGCGAGCGCTACGATCGTGGTCTTCTGCATGATCAACTCGCTCGGTGCGCCGCGCGAGCCCGCTCGTGGGGGTGCGCCATCGTTTGCGAGTGCTGCATCGTTCCTCGACTCCGGGGTTGCTGTCGTGCGGAACCCCACTGTACCCCCGTACTGGGAACGCGCGATGCGTTCTCCCGACCGCGCTGAACCCGTTTGACGGCAATTCCTCGAGGAGCGGCTCTTCGGCGGGCATCCGTTGGACGAGCGAACCTGAGCCTCGGCGGACAGCCTCACCGCACGCGAGCGATCTCCCCGCGGGATCAGGCTGAGCGGGCGGCGATCACGCGCTCCGCGCGCTCGCGGGCCCAGCGCTCCGCCTCCGCGAGCGTCTCGAGCGTCAGCGCCGCAGGCGCCTCGTGCCCCTCGAGCACCTCGCGCACCGTGTCGACGATATCGAGGAAGCCGATGCGGCCGTCGTGGAACGCGTCGACCGCCTGCTCGTTCGCGGCGTTGTAGACGGCGGGGAAGGTCTTGCGCGCGCGGCCGACCTCCTTCGCCAGCTCGACGGCGGGGAAGGCCGCGGAGTCGAGCGGCTCGAACTCCCACGCGGTCGCGGTCGTCCAGTCGAGGGGCGCGCCGATGTTCGGCAGCCGGTCCGGCCAGGTCAGCCCGAGCGCGATCGGCAGCCGCATGTCTGGCGGCGAGGCCTGGGCGATCGTCGAGCCGTCGATGAACTCGACCATCGAGTGCACGATCGACTGCGGGTGCACCACGACGTCGATGTCGCTGTAGGAGACGTCGAAGAGCAGGTGCGCCTCGATGACCTCGAGGCCCTTGTTGACGAGCGTCGCCGAGTTCGTCGTGACCACCCGCCCCATGTCCCAAGTGGGGTGCGCGAGCGCCTCGTCGGGCGTGACGTCGCGGAGCGACTCCCGGCTCCGCCCGCGGAACGGCCCTCCCGACGCCGTGAGCACGAGGCGCGCGACCTCCCCCCGGGATCCCGAGCGCAGGGCCTGTGCCAGTGCCGAGTGCTCGGAGTCGACCGGCACGATCTGCCCGGGCGCCGCAAGCCCCGTCACCAGGTCTCCGCCCACGATGAGCGACTCCTTGTTCGCGAGAGCGAGCGTGCGGCCGGCTTCGAGCGCGGCGATCGTCGGCCCGAGCCCGATCGAGCCGGTGATGCCGTTCAGCACGACGTCAGCGGGCACGTCGCGCACGAGCCGCGCGCCTTCTGCGGCGCCGAGCGCGGTGTGCTCGACGTTGAACTCGTCGGCCTGGGCGCGCACGCGCTCGGCGTTGGTGCCGGCCACGAGCCCCACGACCTGGAACTTCGTGGGGTGCCGCCGCACCACGTCGAGCGCCTGCTCACCGATCGAACCGGTGGACCCGAGGATGACGATGCGCTTCATGAGCTACTCGGCGTGCACCGTGCCGAGGATGTCGAGCACGAAGACCATCACGTCGTCCTTCTGATGCCCCATCTGCTCGAGCTTCGCCGCGCCGTAGCCGCCGTCCTCCGCGGGCACCACCGAGATGACCTGCGAGCCGACCTTCTGCCCCTCGAGCGCCTTCTGGAACCCGCCGATCACGCCGGTGGTCGTGAAGTTCGCGGGCTCGCCGCGCGACCAGCTCGAGTCGAACTCCTCGCCCGTGCGCCAGATCACGCCGCGGTAGTTCACGTACACCCGATCGCCGGGCTTCACGGTCTCGCCGTCGCCCTCGATGAGGGTCGCGACCTCGAGCTGCTTCGGGGCGTCGCCCTTCGGCATCGTGATGGTGGGCGCGCCGTCCTTGTCGAGCTCGACCGACGGGAAGCCCTTGGGGGCCTTCTGCGCCGTGCCCTCGGCCTTCTTGAGCAGCTTGTCGGGCGAGAGCGTGCCGGGCTCCCCCGTCGCGCCGGCATCGTCGCCCGCCTTCGACTTCGCGAAGTCCATGACGATCACGATCGAGTCCTTCTCGGTAATGCCCTCGACGGGTAGGTCCGCGGGCTTGGCATCGGCGAAGACGTCCTTGTAGGACGCGACGATGGCCGCCTGCTGGCCCGGGACCGCGCAGCGGATGCCCTCGTAGGCCCACGGGGCGAGCTGCGCCTTCGTCACGGGGACCTCGCTGGCGGGGAGCTGCTGGATCACTTCGCCGTCGGCGCCGTTGAACATCGACATCGCGACGGAGATGCTGCCGCCCTCTTCGACGAGCTCGCCCTTGCCCTCCTTGAGCACGGAGCGCTCCATCTTCTTGCCGCCCGAGACGGGTGTCTTCGACTTCAGCGCGAGGTCGGAGCCGACGGTGCCGTCGACCTCGATGGCCTTGCTCGCAGCACCGGCGGCGAGGCAGTCGTCGCCCGCCGAATCCTTGGCGGGGCCGCCCGATGCGGAGCAGCCCGCGACGAGCAGGGCGCCGACCAGCGCGACGGGGGCAATGGCGCGGGTGAGTTTCACGTTCTACCGAGTCCTAATCATTCGTCGTGATGAGCGTTCGGCGCGCCGCGGGTGAGCGCCGCCGATCAGTCTCGAGTATGTCGCATCCGACTGCCCCGCGCCTGAGAACACTCCGGGTCGCCGAGCTCAGGCGCCGCGCGCGGTGAGCGCCGCCGCATAGAGCTCTCGCGCCGAGAGGCCGGTCGCTGCGGCGACCGCACGCGTCGCGTCCTTCAGGCGCTCTCCCTCGGTCACGCGCTGCTGCACCTCGGCCAGGGCGGACTCGGGCGATGCCTCCACCGCGGGGGCGCCTCCCACGACGACGACGATCTCGCCGCGCACGCCGTCCGCAGCCCACGCCGCGAGCTCCTCGAGCGTGCCGCGGCGCACCTCCTCGTGCAGCTTCGTGAGCTCACGGCACACCGCGGCCGGCCGGCCCGGGCCGAATGCCGCGGCGAGGTCCTCGAGCGCGGCTGCGAGTCGCGTCGGCGCCTCGAAGAAGACGAGCGTCCGCTGCTCTCCCGCGAGCGCGGCGAGCGCGCGACCGCGCTCCCCGCTCTTGCGCGGGAGGAACCCCTCGAACGCGAAGCGGTCGGTCGGGAGACCCGCGACGGCGAGCGCGGTGATGACGGCGCTCGGGCCGGGGATCGCCGAGACCGGCACCCCGCGCTCGGCGGCCAGCTGCACGACCCGGAAGCCCGGATCGGACACGGTCGGCATCCCCGCGTCGCTCACGAGCACGATGTCCTCGGTCGCGGCGCGCTCGACGAGCGTCGCCGCGCGCTCGTGCTCGTTGTGGTCGTGCAGCGCCACGAGCTCGGGCCGGTTCTCGATGCCGAGCAACCGCATGAGCTGGATCGTGTGCCTCGTGTCCTCTGCGGCGACGACCGCGGCTTCCTCGAGGGTCTGTCTGAGGCGGAGCGAGGCGTCGCCCAGGTTGCCGATGGGGGTCGCGGCGAGCAGGATCATGCCCCCATCGTATTGCCGTGGGCCGGCCTCGCGCGGCCTGGGAGAATGGGGGCATGACGGATCCAGACCAGCAGCCCGACGCGGCACCGCAGCCCGGCCCAGCACCGCAGCCCGGCCCAGCACCGCAGCCCGGCCCAGCACCGCAGCCCGACGCGGCACCGCAGCCCGACGCGGCACCGCAGCCCGACGCGGCGCCGCGCTACGCACCCCCGCCCGGATTCGTCCCGCAGCCTCCGGGCTCCCCGGCTCCCGCGCACGGCTTCGCCGCGGCACCGCCCGAGCACCCGTACGCCGCGGGCGCGCCCCGCACGGGAGGGGTCTCCGACATCGCGATGGGCCTCGGCCTCGCCGCGGTGCTGACCGTCGCCGTCTCGGCGGCGTACTTCGGCGCATTCGCCGTCGTCGGCGCGCTGCTCGGCATCGCCGCGATCGCCCTCGGCGCGATCGGCCTCGTGAAGCGCAGGCGCAAGTGGACCGGCATCACCGGCATCGTCTCGGGCGCTGTCGCCCTGCTGGCAGCGCTCGCGCTCCTGGCCGTCACGCTCTTCGGATTCGCCGCGCACGCCCTCGGCGCAGCCGGCGCGGGCGCAGCACCCTGGTCGGGCGGCGACGCGAGTCAGGGCGATGCCGACGGGGGCGCCGGTGCCCCCGACTCCGGGGACTGGCCCCAGAGCCTCGCGACGGGGGCGCTCCTCTTCTCGGGGGACGCGAACGGAGTGCGCATGGTCGAGCCGCACTTCGACCCGGAATCGGACTTCCCGCTCGACGCGGAGACCGAAGCCGACCGGGTCCGCGTCTACGTGGACTACAGCTGCCCGTACTGCTCGATGTTCGAAGAGGCGAACGGCGAGAACCTCGAGCAGGTGCTCGCCAGCGGCGAGGCGCTCGTCGAGGTCGTGCCGCTCAACTTCCTCGACCGCGTCTCAATGGGCACCCGCTACTCATCCCGAGCAGCGGGCGCCGTGACCTGCATCGCGGAACTGCAGCCTGCGGCCGCATGGCCCGCGCACCGCGCGCTCCTGAGCGCGGAGATCCAGCCCCAAGAGGGCACCGCCGGCCCCGATGATGCGACGCTGATCGCCACGCTCGACGAGGCCGTCGGGGGCCTCGATGCGGGAGCCGCCTCCTGCATCGAGGAGGGCCGGTACGTCGACTTCGCCCAGCGGCTGAACGACTGGGTCTCGACGAATCCGGTCCCGGGAGCCGACGATCCGGCGCTGCGGGTGGACTCGACCCCGTTCATCGTGGCGAACGGAGCGCGGTACGCCGGAGACCCGACCGACCCGGAGGCGTTCCGGGCCTTCCTCGTGGAGCAGGGGTTCGGCCTCGACTAGTCCCTGCTAGGCTGGGTCGGCTATGCACCAGAGCGACGCCCCCACCCTGATCTCGCGCACGGGATTCTTCTATTTCCCGCTCGCGCTGGTCTCGCGACTCCCGTTCGCGATGATGGTCATCGGCGTGCTCACGCTCGTCGTGACCGCGCGCGGCTCGATCGAGCTGGGAGGCCTCAACTCCGCGGTCGTCGGTCTCGGCGTCGCCTGCTTCGGCCCGCTGATCGGCGCGGCGGCCGACCGCTTCGGGCAGCGACCGGTGCTGCTCGTCGCGGCCGCGCTCAACAGCGCGGCGCTCGGAGCGCTCGCATGGGCCGCATTCGGTCCGGCGCCGATCTGGGTCGTGTTCCTCGGCTCGTTCGTGGTGGGTGCGACCGTGCCGCAGATCTCGCCGATGTCCCGGTCCCGACTGGTGAGCATCATCAAGCACGACCTTCCGGCGCGCACGCGGCCCCGGACCCTGTCGACCGTGCTCGCCTACGAATCGGCGGCGGACGAGGTCGTCTTCGTGTTCGGTCCGGTCGTCGTCGGGCTCCTCGCCACCGCGTTCGGCGCGTGGGCACCGGTCGCGGGCGCCGGCGCGCTGACGCTGGTGTTCGTCACGGCGTTCGCACTGCACCGCACGGGAGCCCCCGAGACCGACGAACGCGCCGCGTTGCGCGAGACGGCTCCCGCCTCCGAGCTCTGGCGCCCAGCGCTCCTCGTGACGGTGCTCGGGATCTTCGCCGTCGGGCTGTTCTTCGGCACGATGCTCACCTCGCTCACGGCGTTCATGCAGGATCGCGGCGAGGCGGAGCGCGCCGGGCTCGTCTACGGAGCCATGGGCGTGGGGTCGGCGATCCTCGCGATCAGCGTCGCGATCATGTCTGCGCGGTTCACCCTGCGCTACCGGTGGCTCGTGTTCGCGGCGATCATCGTCGCGGGAGGGATCATCCTCCAGTTCGCCGAGGACATCCCGGCAATGATCCTGAGCCTCGGCATCATGGGGTTCGGGATCGGGCCGCTCCTCGTCACCATCTACAGCTTCGGCGCGCTGCGCAGCCCCGAGGGCCGATCCGCGACGGTCATGACGATGCTCGGATCCGGCATCATGGTCGGCCAGTCCGCGGCTGCGGCGCTCACCGGAATGGTCGCAGCCGAGTTCGGCACGCGCACCTCCCTGGCGCTGCCCCTCGCCGCCGCGCTCATCGCGCTCGTCTGCGGCATCGCGAACTGGTTCCTGACGCCCTCGGGGCGCAGTCCGATCCCGGCGACCGGCCCCATCACGCACCCCTGACCCCGAGTCGCACCCGAGCACGGCCGCCGCTCCCCCGGAATATCCCCCATTCGTCTGATGTTGCACGGAGGTGGACCCCCTCGCCGCGCAGCACAGATGGAAGAATGGAGCCCATGTCCACTCTCGCCCTCACCCCCGCCGAAGTCGCAGACCTGCGCGCGGCCTTCCCCTACTTCGCGGCCCGCCCCGCCGACGGAGGCGCTGGCCCCGCCTACCTCGATTCGGCGGCCACATCGCAGCGCCCGACGGTCGCGCTCGACGCGGAACGGAGCTTCCTCGAACGCTCCAACGCCGCAGTGCACCGCGGGACGAGCGGTGCGGTCGGCAGCGCGACCGGGGCCTTCGAGGGCGCTCGATCCGCGGTGGCGCGATTCGTCGGCGCCGCGACCCCAGAGCAGATCGTCTGGGCGGAGAACGCGACCGACGCTCTCAACGCCGTCGCACTCGGCATGGGCGAGGCCAGCGCCGCCCGCTCCGGCGGCGCCGGCGCCGCGCAGCTCGGCGTGCCCGGCAGCGAGCGCTTCGCGCTCGGGCCGGGAGACGAGCTCCTCGTCACGGAGGCCGAGCACCACGCGAACCTGATCCCGTGGCAGCGGCTCGCCGCGAAGACCGGTGCGACTTTCCGGTACATCCCGGTGCGCGAGGACGGCACCTGGACGATCGACGACGCGCGCGCAGCGCTCTCCGAGCGCACCCGCGTCTTCGCGTTCGCCCACGTGTCGAACGTGACCGGCATGGTCGCTCCCGTCGCCGAGCTCGCCGAGCTCGCGCGCAGCGCCGGCGCCGTCACGGTGCTCGACGCGTGCCAGTCGGTGCCGCACATCCCGGTCGACCTCGAATCGCTCGGCGTCGATTTCGCGGCCTTCTCCGCGCACAAGATGCTCGGGCCGAACGGCCTCGGTGTGCTCTACGGGCGCCCCGAAACGCTCGCCGCGCTGCCGCCGTCGCGCACCGGCGGTTCTGCCATCACGAAGGTGACGATGGAGGCGGCCGAGTTCATGCCGCCGCCGCTCCGTTTCGAGCCGGGTACGCAGCCCGTCTCGCAGGTCGTCGGGCTCGGCGCCGCGGTCGGATTCCTCGAGGCGGTGGGGATGGATCGCGCGGCCGCCCGCGAGCACGAACTCGTGGAGCGGCTCGTCGATGGGATCCGCGCGACGCCAGGGCTCCGGCTGCTCGGCCCCGCCGACACCTCGCAGCGCGTCGCCCTCGCGGCGGTCGCCGTCGACGGACTCCACGCGCACGACGTCGGCCAGTTCCTCGACGAGCAGGGCGTGCTCGTGCGCGTCGGGCACCACTGCGCTCAGCCGCTGCACCGCGCGCTCGGTATGGCGTCGAGCACGCGGGCGAGCGTCCACCTGACCACCACCGAGGATGAGATCGACCGCTTCCTCGACGCGCTCCGCGGCGCCCAGCGGTACTTCGGAGTGGAGGCGGCCGCATGAGCGCGCTCGACAGTCTGTACCAGGAGCTGATCCTCGATCACTCGAAGCGTCCCATCGGCAAGGGGGCGCTCGACGCATCCGAGTCGGCGATCACCGCATCGCACCATGAGTTCAACCCGAGCTGCGGCGACGAGATCGATCTGTCGATCGCCGTCGACCCCGCTTCCGGAGAGATCGAGGCCCTCGCATGGGAGGGTCAGGGCTGCTCGATCTCCATGGCGTCGGCGTCGATCCTGTCGCAGCTCGTGCGCGACGAACGGCTCACGATCGAGGGTGCGCACGAGCGCATCGCGGCGTTCCGCGAGATGATCCAGGCGCGCGGCGAGACCGAGCCAGACGAGGAACTGCTCGGCGACGCCGTGGCGCTGCAGGGCGTCTCGAAGTTCGTGATGCGCGTGAAGTGCGCGATGCTCGGGTGGGTCGCGCTCGAGGCCGACCTGAAGCAGGTCGCGGCGGAACGCGCATGACCGGCGCGCCCGAGCCGCACCCCGGCAGCACTGCCGCCGAGGTCGTGGCGATCCTCGACGCGCTCGAGGATCCGAGGGTTCGGGCGGTCAACGAACGGCACGGCGACGACCACGGGGTCAACCTCACGAGGCTCCGCGCCGTCGCGAAGGCCCTGAAGTCGGACCAGGAGCTCGCCCGCGAGCTCTGGGCGACGGGGCTCACGGCTCCGCGCCTGGTCGCGGTGCTCATCGCCAAGCCGCGCGGGTTCTCCGCCGACGAGCTCGACGCCATGCTGCGCGAGGCCCGGGCGCCGAAGGTCCAGGACTGGCTCGGCGGCTATCTGGTGAAGAAGAGTCCGCACGTCGAGGCGCTGCGGGTCGCCTGGCTCGCGGACGCCGACCCCGACGTCGCGGCAGCCGGGTGGGCGCTCACCTCCGACCGGGTCGCGAAGTCGCCGGAGGGCCTTGATCTCTCCGCGCTGCTCGATGAGATCGAGGCGGAGATGGCGGACGCCCCCGACCGCCTCCAGTGGGCGATGAACTGGTGCCTCACGATGATCGGCGTGCACGATGCGGGCCTGCGCCCGCGCGCGCTCGGGATCGGCGAGCGCCTGCGCGTGCTCGAGGACTACCCGACCTCGCCGGGCTGCACCTCGCCGTACGCCCCGATCGCGATCGCCGAGCTGGTCAGGCGCCAGGGCTGAGGCCCGCCGGTCGCCTTGCGGGACCCCCGCCACCCCCGTCATCCTGCGGGACCCCGTCATCCTGCGGGACCCCGTCATCCTGCGCGAGCGAAGCGAGTCGCAGGATCCATCCTGGCGCTCACTCGCGCGCGACGTACCCCGCCAGCCGGGTGCCAGGTGCCGTGAGGCGGTCGGCGACCTCGCGCACGACCGCCTGCATCGCCGCTGCTGCGTGCGTCGGCGCCATGTCCGATCGCCTGGCGAGACTGATCGTGCGCGTCAGGGACGGCACCGCGAGCGGGGCGGCGCGCAGCAGCGGCCGGTCGACCGCGATCATCGCGGGCACGACCGCCGCCCCGATCCCGCGCTCGGCGAATCTCAGCGCGGCATCCATTTCCGCGCCCTCCACCGCGAAGGTCGGGGTCAGCCCTTCCGCCGCGAACGCCGCGTCGACCGCGACGCGCAGGTCGTAGTTCTCGGGGAAGCGCACCTGCGCCACGTCCGCGAGCGCTCGCAGCGATACCGGGCGCGCGCCGTCGCGGCGCTCCGAGTCGCCGGCGAAGGGATCCGGTTCCGCCGCCGACGACACGACGACGAGTCGCTCGCTCAGGATCGGTTCGCGCTCGAGCACCGCCCTGGCGTCGCCAGAGGTGACGCTCGTGACGATGAGCGCGAGGTCGAGCCCGCCCTCGACGAGCGACGCGATGAGGCTGCGGGATCCGCGTTCGAGCACTTGGATCTCGATGCCGGGGAACCGCGCGCGGTACTCGGCGAGCACGTCGGCGACGAGGCTCGTGCAGAGGGTGGGCGTCGCCCCGAGCCGGATCCGGCCGCGGCGGAGACCCGCGAGCTCCGCCATCTCGCCCCGCGCGGTCTCGGCGTCCACGAGGATGCGCCGTGCGATCGGCAGCAGCCGCTCCCCCGCCGCCGTCAGCGAGACGTTGCCGCGGGCCCGATGGAAGAGCTCGACTCCCAGGTCGGTCTCGAGCGCCGTGATCTGCCGGCTCAGCGAGGGCTGCGCGAGGTGCAGGTGCTCGGCGGCGCGGGTGAAGTGTCCGGTCGCCGCGATCTCGACGAATCCGCGCAGCTGTTCGAGGTTCATGTTGCATAGCGTATCCGCATCATGATGATCCGATCTATTCATTGGAGTAATCGTCGACGGAAACCTAGCGTGGATGGCATGCACACGAAGTCATCCTCAGCAGACACCGATTCCCGCCGCGGCGAGCGCCTCCTCGCGACCTCCGTCCTCGTGATCGGCACCGGCGGTGCCGGGCTCCGCGCCTCGATCGAGCTCGCCGAGCGCGGCATCCAGGTGCTCGCCGTGGGCAAGCGCCGGGCGCACGACGCGCACACGACGCTCGCCGCGGGCGGCATCAACGCCGCACTCGGCACGATGGACCCCGAGGACAGCTGGGAGCAGCACGCGGCCGACACGCTGCGCGAATCCTACTTCCTCGCCGATCCGGCGATCGTCGAGGTCGTCACGCGGGGTGCCGCCCGCGGAATCGAGGACCTCGAGCGCTGGGGCATGCCCTTCGCCCGCGAGGCCGACGGGCGGATCAGCCAGCGCTTCTTCGGGGCGCACAAGTACCGCCGCACCGCGTACGCCGGCGACTACACGGGCCTCGAGATCCAGCGCACGCTCATGCGCCGCGCGCGCGAGTTGAACGTGCCGATCATCGACACCGTCTACATCACCCGCCTGCTCGTGAGCGACGGCCGAGTCTTCGGCGCGTACGGCTTCGACATCGTCGACGGCACGCCGGTCGTGATCCACGCAGACGCGGTGATCCTCGCGGCCGGCGGGCACACGCGCATCTGGCGCAACACCTCGTCGCGCCGCGACGAGAACACCGGGGACTCGTTCCGCCTCGCAGCGCTCGCGGGGGCGCGGATCCGCGACGCCGAACTCGTGCAGTTCCATCCGTCCGGCATCCTCGAACCGGCCGACGCCGCGGGGCTCCTCGTGTCGGAGGCGGCGCGCGGCGAAGGCGGGATCCTGCGCAACGCGCTCGGAGAGCGCTACATGTCGAAGTACGATCCCGAGCGCATGGAGCTGTCGACCCGCGACCGCGTCGCGCTCGCGAGCTACACCGAGATCGCCGAGGGCCGTGGCACGACCAACGGCGGGGTCTTCCTCGACGTCTCGCACCTGCCGCGCGAGCAGATCCTCTCGAAGCTCCCGCGCGTCTACCGCAACCTCATCGACCTGCAGATGCTCGACATCACCGAGCAGCCGATCGAGATCGCCCCGACCGCCCACTACTCGATGGGCGGCGTCTGGGTGCGTGCCGAGGACCACGGCACGGGCGTCGACGGACTCTACGCGATCGGCGAGGCCTCGAGCGGGCTGCACGGCGCGAACCGTCTGGGCGGCAACTCGCTCATCGAGCTGCTCGTCTACGGCCGGATCACCGGCGCGGATGCCGCGGGCTACGTGTCCGGCCTCACCGAGATCCGCCGCGACCCCGCGGCGGTGGCCGAGGCCCGGGCCGAGATGACCGGACTGCTGGAGGGCGGCGCGGGATCCGCGCACGCCGAGAGCCCGCGCCGCCTGCAGCGCGCGGTGCGCGACATCATGACCGAGCACGCGGGAGTGGTGCGCAGCGAAGCCGGGCTCGCGGCCGGCATCGCGAAGCTCGACGCCCTCGAGGAACGGGTGGCGAACGTCACCGCGCACCCCGACATCGCCGGATTCGACGACCTCGCGCACGCGTTCGACCTGTACGGGTCGATGCTCGCCGCACGGGCCACGCTCGAGTGCGCGATCGAGCGCCGTGAGACCCGCGGGTGCCACAACCGCTCCGACTACCCCGAGCAGGACGACGCGCTGCGCGGCAACTTCGTCTGGGCGCCGGGGTCGGGGGTGACGTTCGAGGCGCTCCCCGAGGCCCCGGATGCGTTCCGGGATCTCGCCTACGCCGCGGCCGACGACTCGGTCGACGGAAAGCTCGTGGAGTAGCGGTCACTCCGCTCACAGTCGACGATCCTCCGTCGACCGCAACCGATCCGCAGATCTTCTGTGGATAGCGCGATCCTCGGCCCCTCTGGGGTCGAGGATCGTTCCATGTCACCCACCCACGCATCTCCCCCAGCCACCCGGATCATCTCCTGCAAGACGAGCGCAGACCTCCTCGCCGCACTGCCGCAGCTCACCGGCTTCACCGCCGACGACAGCATCTTCGTGCTGCTGTTCGACGGGAAGCGGACCAGCGGTTGCTTCCGGCTCGACCTCCCGGTGTCCGAGGACGACGAGGACACGGAGGGACTGCCCGACGCCATCTGCGACGTGCTCGAGGATCTCGGCGACCTGCACGGCACGACCTCCGCCCCGGCCGTGGTGATCACGTGCTCGCAGACCTTCGAACGGGCGGGCGGGGCGCCGTGGAGCCGCCTCGCCGAACGGATCGAACGGCGGCTCCGCGAGCGCGGACCCGGCGTGCGGGACCTCTGCTGCCTCGCCGCCGACGGTTGGGTCAGCTACCTCGATCCCTCGGCTCCGTCGCGCGGTCGCCCGCTCGGGGAGATCTCCGAGAACCCGATCTCGCTCGACGCCGGCGTGAACGGTCGACTCGTGCCCGACCTCGCATCGCTCGGGCGCATCCCGCGGCCCGACCCGGCACGTCTGGCCGCGGTCGCAGCGGCGCTCGAGGCGCTGCCCGCCTTCCCGCTCCCGGGTCCGGAGCCGGTCCCCCCGCCCCGCTCCGGATCCGCGAAGCCCGCGATCGACACGGGCGCGACGTTCACGCAGACTGCCGCCGTGGCCCGTTCGCTCATGCGGGTCGACGGAGCGCTGAGCCCGCGCATGACGGCCCGACTCATCCGCTCCGCTGCGTCGCCCGACCGCTGGCTCCAAATGGCCCTCGCGGTGCTCACCCGCCCCGATTTCCCCGGCGAGCTCGCGCGCGACCTCGGTCCCGAGCGCTTCATCGGCGTGCCGGTCGACATCGATGGGCCGAGCACCGCGGCCGGTGCGACCGGCCCCCGACGCACCGGATGGTCGATCCGCAGGATCCTGTTCCTCCTCTGCCCCGACTTCACCGATCGCGAGCGCCTTCCCGACATCCGGGATCGTCTGCTGACCGCGATCTCGGAGACGCCGACGGAGCTCAGACCGCCGCTGCTGGCGTTCAGCGCGTGGGTGTGGTGGCTCGCCGGCAGCCAGACCGTGGCCGGCCGTCAGGTGCGCGAGGCGCGCGACATCGATCCGGAGGACGCTCTCACTGCGATGGTCGCGCGGCTCATCCGCACCCCGTGCTTCTACCGCCCCTCGGGAGAGCTGTCCGTCGGCGCACTCGCCGGGCCGGACCGGGCCGAAGCCCGGAACGCCCCGTTCACGCGACCGAATGCCGAGGCGGCATGATCGGCGCGGCGCTCCGCGAGGAGGTTCCCCCGCGCGAACGGTCTGCGCCGCCAGCGGTCGCCCGCAGCACCCCGACGATGCGTTCGATCCGGCCGGAATCGACCGGGCCCGGCAGCGTGAACCGGATCGCGGTCTGCGCGAGTTCCGAGGACATCCCCATCGCGAGGAGCACCGGGGAGGGAGCATCCCTGCCGGCCGCACATGCCGAGCCCGAGGAGACCGCGAAGCCGGCGGCGTCGAGCGCGACCAGCAGGGACTCTCCGCTCACCCCGGCGACCACGAATGATGCGTGCCCGGGCAGGCGCTCGTCGGGCGCCCCGGTGAGGCGGGCCCCGGTCACGTCGGCGAGCACGCTCCGGACCAGCTCATCCCGGCTCGCCAGGGTCTCGAGCGCGCGAGCGCCCACTGCGGCCGTCGCCTCGACGACCGCGGCCGCGAAGCCCGCGATCGCCGCCACGTTCTCGGTTCCGGAACGCGCCCCGCCTTCCTGGCCGCCGCCGTGGAGGATCGGCTCGATCGCGAGATTCCGCCGGACGAGCAGGGCCCCAGCGCCCTGCGGGCCGCCGAACTTGTGCGAGGCGATCGTCAGCGCGTCGACGTGCTCCCCCGGCCAGGCCGGAGCGCGCTCGACCGCGTGCTCGCCCCCGCGTACGCCGCCCGGCCCCGGGCCGACAGCGGCGCCGCGGTCCGCACCGACGCTGCGTTCCGCACCGGCGTCGGCGCATGTGCCTGTGCCTGCGGACGCCTCGGCGAATGCGGCAGCACTCGATCGCGCGAACGATAGGGGCAGCGATGCCGCGGCCTGCACCGCATCGGTGTGCATGAGCGCGCCCGACGCCCGCACGATCGCGCCGATCTCGACGATCGGCTGCACCGTGCCGACCTCGGCGTTCGCGAGCCCGACCGAGACGAGCGTGGTGTCCGGCCGAAGCACCGCGGCGACGTCGGCCGGATCGACTCGGCCGTCCCCGTCCACCGGGACCAGGGACAGTTCGTACCCGTGCACCCGTTCGAGAAAGCGGCAGCTCTCGAGCACCGAGGGATGCTCGATGGGGGTCGTAACGAGGTGCCTGCCGCGGGGGTTCGCGAGCGACAGCCCGATCACGGCCAGGTTGTTCGCTTCAGTGCCGCCCGACGTGAACACCACGTCGGACGGCCTGGCACCGAGCGCACGCGCGATCTCATTGCGGGCGTCCTCCACGAAGCGGCGCGCGCGATGCCCGGGGGCGTGCACGCTCGAGGCGTTCGCCTGCCCGCCGTCGAGCACGGCGGCCATCGCCGCTCGCGCCCGCTCCCGGAGCGGCGCGGTCGCCGCGGCATCGAGGAACGAGCCCTCCGCGCTCATGCAGCATCCAGGCCGATATCGAGCGCCCGTGCGCCGTGGGTGAGGAGCCCGACGGAGATCACGTCGACCCCGGTCTCGGCGATCTCGGCGACGGTGTCCAGCGACACGCCTCCGCTCGCCTCCGCGATCGCCCGCCCGTCGATCAGGCGCACGCCCGCGATCAGATCGGCGATCGAGAAGTTGTCGAGCAGCACGCCGGTGACGCCCGCCTCGAGCACCGCCTCGACCTGATCGAGACGGTCCACCTCCACGACGATCGCGGCCGTGTGCCCGGCACGGGAGCGCAGGTCGCGGAGCGCGGCCGTCGTGGTCGCGGCATCGACGGCTCCGAGTGCGGCGAGGTGGTTGTCCTTGACCATGATCGCGTCGGACAGTCCGAAGCGATGGTTCGCACCGCCTCCCGCGCGCACCGCGTGCTTCTCGAGGGCGCGCAGCCCCGGCGTCGTCTTGCGCGTGTCGGCGATCCGTGCCTGGGTGTGCGCCACGGCGGCGACGAACCGCGACGTCAGCGTCGCGACGCCCGACATGCGCTGGGCGAGGTTCAGCGCGACCCGCTCGGCGGTGAGCACGCCACGGGCGGGGCCCGCGATCGTCGCGAGCGCGTCCCCGGCGGTGAACGGCGCGCCCTCCGATACCAGCCCGCGCACGTCGATGCGGGGGTCGAGCTGCCGGAACGCCTCCGCCACCAGCGGACCGCCCGAGAACACCCCTGGCTCCCTGGCGACGAGCCGGGTCGATATCCGCGCGGACTCCGGAATCGCGAGCTCGACGGTGAGATCGCCCCACGGGGCGTCCTCGGCGAGCGCGGAGCGCACGACCGATTCAATGATGGTGCGGGTCAGCATGTCAGGCTCCTCGTCCGTCGGGGGCGTACTCGTGTGCGGGCGCTCCCGCTCCTCCGGCGACACCGGCCGATGCCGGTGCCGGTGCCGCGGCCGATGCCGGTGCCGGTTCCGCTGCCGCTTCCGGCGCCGAGCCGAACGCGACGAAGCGGTACGCGCGCCGCCGCGCCTGCGCGGGATCGGTGCGCGGGAAGTCGGCGCGCAGGTGCGCGCCGCGGGACTCCTCGCGCGCGAGCGCGGCGGTGCCGACCATCGCGGCGAGCGCTGCCCGGTCGTCGGATCCACGCGCGCACTCCGCCGCGACCGCGGCGAGGCCCCGGGCATCGCGTTCGATCCCGAGCCCGGCCGTGACGGCTTCCTCGAGTCTGGATGCGGCTGCGGGAACGACCGGCGCGTCCCGAGCTGCGAGCGGCACGATCTCGCATCCGGCGTCGGCCGCGTGGAATCCCCGGCCCCGCGTCCGCCACGACCGCGCCGCGCCGCCGGGAACCGCATAGCGAGCGGCGGCCCGGCCCGCGCGGTCGCCGAACACCAGTCCCTCGAGCAGTGAGTTCGAGGCCAGCCGGTTGGCCCCGTGCGCGCCCGTCGCGGCGACCTCGCCCGCGACGAAGAGCCCGGGAACCGTGCTGCGCCCGTCGAGGTCCGCGAGCACACCGCCCATCGTGTAGTGCGACGCCGGGGCGACCGGCACCGGCTCCCGCGTCCAGTCGATGCCCCGGGCCTCGAGACCCGCGGCGATCCCGGGGAACCGGCGGGCGAGCGAGCCCCTGCCGCCCGCGCGCTCGATCCCCGTCGCGTCGAGCCGCACCGCGGTCTCGCCGCGCTCGCGGAGCACGCGGTGGATCTCGCGGGAGACGACGTCGCGGGGCGCGAGCTCCGCCGCGGGGTGGCGGTTCCGCATGAAGCGGCGCCCCGAGCCGTCGAGCAGCACGGCGCCGGCTCCGCGCACCGCCTCCGACACCAGCATGCCCGGCGCGGGATCGGCTCCCGCGCCGGGGTCGCCATCGGTCGCGAGCACGGTCGGATGGAACTGCACGAACTCGAGGTCGGCGACCGCCGCCCCGGCCCGCGCCGCGAGCACGATCCCGGCGCCGACCGCACTCCTCCGGTTCGAGGTCCGCGGGAAGAGGGCGGCGTATCCCCCGGTCGCCAGCACGACGGCGTCTGCGCTGCGGATCTCGCGCGGACCGGTTCCGCGGCGCAGGACCGCTCCGACGACGACGCCCGCGTCGACGACCAGCGACTCGACGGTCGTCGACCCTCCGAGGACGATCCGCCCGGCCTCCGCTTCCGCGTGCACCCGACCCAGCAGGAAGTCGTGCAGCGCGGCTCCGGTCCGATCCCCGCCGGCGTGCACGATGCGGGGCCGCCCGTGCGCGGCCTCGAGTCCCAGCGAGACGGTCCCGTCGGCCTCGCGGTCCGCGGGGAATCCGCCGTCCAGCAGCCCGCGCACGAGGCGGGCGCCATCGCGCACGAGCGCGTCGACCGCCTCGACGTCGGCGACCCCGCCTCCCGCGGCGAGCGTGTCGGCGAGGTGCTGCGCCGGGTCGTCCCCCGCGCCGATCGCCGCGGCAATGCCGCCCTGCGCGAGCGGGGTGCTGCCGCTCGTCGCCGCCGGCCCGAAGCGGCCGCCCGCGGCGTGCTCCGATCCGGTGCGCTCCAGACCCCGGCGATCCGCGACGCGGTCGGGAGTCACGAGTTCGACGTCGGCCCCGACGGCGGCGGCCGCGAGCGCGCACGACAGGCCGGCGACTCCGCTCCCGACGACGAGGATCACGGCTTCGCCGCGAGCATGCGTTCGAGCGCGACCCGGGAATCCCCGGCGACCGATGCGTCGACGACGATCCGATTGGGCATTTCGCCCGCGACGAGCGATTCCAGGGTCCAGGCGAGGTAGGCGGGGTGGATGCGATACATCGTCGAGCAGGGGCACACCACGGGGTCGAGGCAGAACACCGTGAGGTCGGGTCGCTGCTGCTGCAGCCGATTGACCAGGTTGATCTCGGTGCCGACGGCGATCACCTCGCCCGGCGCGGCCGCCGCGATCTGCGCGCGGATGTACTCGGTCGATCCGGCCCCGTCAGCGGCCCTGACGACGTCGGCGGGGCACTCCGGGTGCACGATGACCCGCACGTCCGGGTGCTCCGCGCGCGCCCGCTCGATCTGCGCGACCGAGAAGCGCTTGTGCACCGAGCAGAAGCCGTTCCACAGGATCACGCGCGCGTCGCGCAGCTGCTCCACCGTGTTCCCGCCGAGCGCCAGGTGCGGGCGCCACAGCGGCATGCGCTCCTCCGGGATCCCCATCTCGTGCGCCGTGTTGCGGCCGAGGTGCTGATCGGGGAAGAAGACGACCCGGCTGCCGCGGGCGAATGCCCACTCGAGCACCGTCCGCGCGTTCGACGACGTGCAGACGATCCCTCCGTTGCGCCCGCAGAACGCCTTGATCGCCGCCGATGAGTTCATGTAGGTGACCGGGATCACGGGCTGCGCCCCGTCCGCCGCGTCGCCGAGCACCGCCGTGAGCTCCCGCCAGCAGTCCTCCACCTGGTCGATGGTCGCCATGTCCGCCATCGAGCACCCCGCGGCGAGGTTCGGCAGGATCACGGCCTGATCCGGGCCGGAGAGGATGTCGGCGGTCTCCGCCATGAAGTGCACGCCGCAGAAGACGAACGCCTCGGCGTCGGGACTCGCCTTCGCGGCCTGCGCGAGCATGAACGAGTCGCCCACGAAGTCCGCGTACCGCACGACTTCGTCGCGCTGGTAGAAGTGACCGAGGATCCGCACCCGTTGACCGAGTTCGGCCTTGGCCGCGACGATCCAGTCGTGGAGCTCGTCGTCGCTCGCCTCGGTGTAGCGGGCGGGCAACGGCCCCTGGCGCGGGGCGTCCCCGGGAACCGCATCGCCGGTCGAAGCCCCGGGACCGTATCCCGGGTCGCGATCGATCGCCCACGGGTCGCGCGAGAGACTCGAGTCGCAGCTCGACGCCCCCGTCGCCCTGAGCGCGATGGGTCGCGCGTGCGGGGCGCGCTGCGGCCGTCCCGCACCGCTCCCGCCGGCGCGCTCGCGCGCAGCGGCGTCCCTGATGAGTTCGTGCACGCTCGTCATCGCGGCATCCCCGTTCCTGTCGTCTCGTCATCTGCCCCGCGGAAGCGGTAGAGCTTCGCGGGCCGGTGCCTGGTGCCCGTCTCGAACGCCCCGGTATCGACCAGGTTCCCCTGGGCGAGCGCCTGGCGCCTGAAGTTGGCGGGGTCCACTGCGCCCCCGCGCACGGCCTCGTGCACCGCGCGCAGCTGACCCAGCGTGAAGGTCTCGCCGAGGAAGCGGTGGGCGACCGAGGCGTACTCCGTCTTGCTCCGCAAGCGGTCGAGGGCGTACGCGATGATCTCGTCGTGGTCGAACGCGAGCTCGGGCAGCGCGTCGACCGGGAACCAGGCCACGTTCGCGCCCGCCGCCGCTCCGTCGAGATCCTCGAGACGGTCCCGGTCTGCGTCGAGCCCGCCGGGATCCCCCGCGTCCGAACGGAGGCGCGGCGCGACGGGGTCGTCCCATCTCGGCGCGCGGACTGCCGTCTCCTGGCGAGGGCGCGCGCGGGTCGCAGCGGGAGCCGCGGTGTCGGACGCCGCCGGAGCCGGCGTGGCGAGGTCGTGCTCGCCGTAGAGCGCCCAGTAGGCGATCGTCACGAGCCGCTGCGCCTCGGCGGAGCGCTGCACCCCGCCGAAGGAGTAGAGCTGTTCGACGTACCCCGGATCGCGCAGCGCGGCCGAGCGCAGCGTCCGCAGCGCCGTGTCCGCGAGCGTCTCGTCCCACTCGGTCGGCCCACCGGGGAGCGCCCACCGCCCGAGGAACGGGGCGCGCGTGCGCCGCACGAGCGGGATCCAGAAGGTCGTGCCGGGCGGCGCGGCGCCGGCGTCGGACCCGGTCACCGCACCGTCCGGGACCCCCAGGGCGAACGCGACGGTCGACACTGCGACGGCCGGCGGCAGGTAGCGACGTGCGCTCGCGCTGGTCTCCGCATACGACATCCGGGCGCTCCCCTCCGTGCCGGGCAGCGCCCGGATCGCAATGTTATGGTCATGATGACCATAACACGAGCACGATCGCACGGGTGACGTTTCGGGATACGGGAGGTAACGATTGCGAAGTCACCCTCGTGTTCCGCGGCGCACGTGGGCTAGGCTCGACGGCAAGACCAGTAATGCCGAACGTTGGGAAACACCAGCACGTTTTATTTGCCGCGGGCTCGCGGCACGCTACCAGTCTCCACGTCGGCGCCGTCGCCGTGGCACCCCGGCCGCACTCGCGGCCAGCAACACAAGAAGGAAACACAGTATGGCCACCGGCACCGTGAAATGGTTCAACTCCGAAAAGGGCTTCGGCTTCATCACCCCCGACGACGGCTCGTCCGACGTCTTCGCGCACTTCAGCGCGATCCAGGGCTCCGGCCGTCGCGACCTGTTCGAGAACCAGCGCGTCCAGTTCGACGTCGAGCAGGGCCCGAAGGGTCTGCAGGCGAGCAACATCCAGGCGATCTGATCTGATCTGCTGATCGAGCGGGCGGGGGCTTCGGCCCCCGCCCGCTTCGCATTCCCTGGGCCTGCTGACCGGGTCCGCTTCGGGGCTGCTCCGGGGCCCGCTCCGGCTCGTCCGCTTCGCGGTCTGGCGCGTGGACGGGCTCCGCATCCGCGAGTCTCGAGCGAGATGCCGGGTCGCCATTCGCGTGCGGAGCCCGATGCAGTGCCCGCCTCCACGAAGCGCCCTTTGTACGGTCGCCACACCCGGTTCGACAGTCGTTCGCGGCAGTCGGTACATTCGGACCACCGCGCTCACGCGCGCGCCCCACCACAGACCGAAACGGGACCAGCATGTCAGCGCAGACCTACCCGCACCTCTTCGCACCGCTCGACCTCGGCTTCGCCGTGCTGCCCAACCGGGTGCTGATGGGATCGATGCATCTGGGGCTCGAAGAGGCGCCTGCCGGCTTCGAGCGCCTCGCGGCGTTCTACCGCGAGCGGGCCGCGGGCGGCGCGGCGCTCATGGTCACCGGCGGCATCTCGCCCAACCCCGAGGGCAGGCTGACGCCCGGAGCGGCCACGCTCTCGAGCCCCGAGGAAGCCGCGAAGCACCGCGTCGTCACCGACGCCGTGCACGGGGCGGGCGGACGCATCGCCCTGCAGATCCTGCACGCCGGGCGCTACGGAGCGCATCCGGACATCGTCGCACCGAGCCCCGTGCAGGCGCCCATCTCGCCGATCGTGCCGCGCGAGCTCAGCGAGGCCGACATCGAGCGCACGATCGACGACTACGCGCGCACCGCGGCGCTCGCGCAGAGCGCCGGCTACGACGGCGTCGAGATCATGGGCTCCGAGGGGTACCTCATCAACGAGTTCACGGCCCCGCGCACCAACCGCAGGACCGACCGCTGGGGCGGCGACTTCGCGGGACGCACCCGCTTCCCGCTCGAGGTCGTGCGACGCGTGCGCGCGGCGGTGGGCGACGAGTTCATCATCATCTACCGCCTGTCGATGCTCGACCTCGTCCCCGACGGCGCGCCGTTCGACGAGGTGGAGCGGCTCGCCCGGCTCGTCGAGGAGGCCGGCGCGACGCTCATCAACACCGGCATCGGCTGGCACGAGGCCAGGATTCCGACCATCGCGAGCTCCGTGCCGCGCGGCGCCTTCGCGTGGGTGACCCGGCGGCTCATGGGGTCCGTCGGCATCCCGCTCATCACGACCAACCGCATCAACACGCCCGAGACCGCCGAGCGGATCCTCGCGGAGGGCAGCGCCGACATGGTCTCGCTCGCTCGCCCCTTCCTCGCCGATCCCGAGTTCGTGAACAAGGCGGCCGCGGGCACCCCCGAACGCATCAACACGTGCATCGGCTGCAACCAGGCCTGCCTCGATCACACCTTCTCGGGCCGGCTCACCTCGTGCCTCGTGAACCCGCGGGCCGGCCACGAGACCGAGCTCGTGCTCGGACCGGTCCGCTCGAAGAAGCGGGTCGCCGTCGTGGGATCCGGTCCCGCCGGGCTCGCCTGCGCGACCGCCGCCGCCGCCCGCGGCCACGCCGTCACCCTCTTCGAGGCGTCGGACGACATCGGCGGCCAGCTCAACGTCGCCCTCCAGGTGCCGGGCAAGAGCGAGTTCCGCGAGACGCTGCGCTACTTCCGCGGTCGGATCGCCGAGACGGGCGTCGAGCTGCGCCTCGGCGAGCGCGTCACGGCAGACGACCTCGAACGCGGCGGCTTCGACGAGATCGTGATCGCGACCGGAGTGCGCCCCCGCACGCCCGACATCCCGGGCGTCGATCATCCGAGCGTCGTCGGCTACCTCGATGTGCTGCGCGACAAGGCGCCGGTCGGCGATCGCGTCGCGATCCTCGGTGCCGGCGGGATCGGTTTCGACGTCGCCGAGTTCCTCACGCACGACTCCCCCGAGGATCCGTCCGACGTCGACGGATTCCTCGAGCACTGGGGCGTCGATCCCGAGTACGCGCACCCCGGCGGCGTGACGACCGCCGTCGAGCAGCGCCCCAGGCGCTCGGTCGTGCTGATGCAGCGCAAGGCCACCAAGGTCGGTGCCGGGCTCGGCAAGACCACCGGCTGGATCCACCGCACGGAACTCGCTCGACGCGGCGTGCGCATGGTCCCCGGCGCCGAGTACCTCGGCATCGACGACACCGGCCTCCGGGTGCGGATCGGCGACGCGGCCTCGGGAACGGAGCCGGGCGTCGCGAGCCAACCCGGCGCCGTGCACACGCTCGAGGTCGACACGATCGTGCTCTGCACGGGGCAGGACCCCGCGCGGGAACTGCACGACGAGCTCGCCTCCCGCGGCATCCCCTCGCACCGGATCGGAGGCGCCGACATCGCCGCCGAGCTCGACGCGAAGCGCGCGATCGACCAGGGCACGCGCCTCGCCGCAGCGCTGTAGGCGGTCGGGCTGCCGACCCACCGGGCCGCAGCTCGTTCGCCGAGCCGCTGCTTTGCCGCCGAGCCACTGCGGGCCCGGCGAGCCACTACGGGTTCGCCGAACCACTACCGGTTCGCCGAACCACTACACACCCGCCGAGCCACTACCGGACCGGCGAACCACTACCGGCGCCGATGCCGTCTCGGCGGGCCGGTAGTGGCTCGGCGAGGGGCGGCGGATTCTCCTTGCGGTGAGCATTCCTCGCGGCGGTGCATCGCGCCGTGGACCATCGCGCCCCAAGTAGTCGCGCCGAGGGCCGTCACGCCGAACGCCCCGAGTCGGCGGATAGACTCGGTCAGCGATGGGGAGGCCCGCGTGCCGGTCGGGCGTCGAACTGCGCAGCGGAGGAGCACACATGACCCGAGTCGCCCTGGTCCAGGTCGCGAGCCCCGACCACGAGACGCCCGAGGAGCGCATCGACCGCGTCGAGGCCCTGCTCAGACGTCACGCGGGCGTCGAACTGTTCGTCCTCCCCGAGATCTGGAGCGCCGGCTATTTCTCCTTCGACCAGTACGAGCATCGGGCGGAACCGCTCGACGGGCCGACGGTTGCGATGTGCCGACGCGTCGCCCGCGAGCTCGGGGCGTCCATCCACGCCGGCAGCATCGTCGAACGGGATCCCGACGGACTGCTGCGCAACACGACGGTGCTGATCGACGCCGAGGGCAGGATCGCGCAGGTCTACCGCAAGATCCACGTCTTCGGCTATCAGTCGCTCGAGGCGGACCTGCTGACGCCGGGCGACACCCTGAGCGTCGTGCCGAGCCCGGTGGGACGACTGGGCAGTATCACCTGCTACGACCTGCGCTTCCCTGGTCTCTGGCAGGAGATGAGCGTGCGCGGGATCGAGACTGTGGCGATCCCCGCGGCATGGCCGGCGGCCCGACTCGCGCACTGGCGGCTCCTCACGCAGGCGCGAGCCGTCGAACATCAGGTGTTCGTCATCGCGGTGAACTCGTGCGGGGTGCAGCACGGCGTCGAGCTCGGCGGGCACAGCCGCGTGGTCGATCCCTCGGGCGAGGTCCTCGCCGAGTGCGGCCCGGGCGAGGAGGTCCTCCTCGTCGACCTCGATCCCGCCCGGGTGGCGGCGGTGCGCGCGGAATTCCCCGTCATCGCCGACCGCCTGGGCGACTACGCCGCGATCTCGGACGCGAGCGGCGCCGAGCAGTAGCGCTCGAAGGTCCGCGGCCCGCATCCGGACCCCGGGGCGCCCAGCAGGATCCCACAGCTCCCAGCACGACCCAGCGGGATCCTTCGGGGCCGCAGGATCCCGCCGCGAACTCGATTCGGCCCCGTTCCCGGTCGCGAACGGGGCCGAATCGAGTTCCGTCAGGGATGCTCGCAGCTGCGGTCGGCGCGGACGGCGCAGGCCGGCATGCGGACGGCGCAGGCCGGCATGCGGACGCCGCAGGCAGGCACGCGCACGCGACGCGGGACCGGACGAGGCCGAGCCGCGCGGACGTCAGCGCAGCACGTCGCGGGCGGCGTCGAGCGACTCGGCGAGCACGTCGGCCAGGTCGTGGCGCCCCGCGCCGAGGTCGGCCCAGCGCCAGACCGCGGCCACGAGCGCGCCCGCGTATGCAGCGGCCCGGATCTCGGCGCGAATCCGGTCCGCGCCGTCGCGCTCGAGGCGCGACGCGATGGCAGCTGCGATACGCTGCTGACGCGCCGCGCGGCCGGCCAGCAGCTCGTCCTCCACCCCCATCGTGCGCGCGTCGACGATCGCGAGCGCGAGCAGATCCGGAGGGGCCCCGACGGCGAACGCGGGAAGCGCCTCGGCGAGCGGCGTGCCGGGGTCGGCCAGCACCGCCTCCAGCGCCTCCACCCGGCGGTCGAACACGAACCAGAGGATCTCGGCCTTGTTGGTGAAGTAGTTGAAGAAGCTCGAGCGGCTCACGCCGGCGCGGCGGGCGATCTCGGCGATCGAGGTCGCCTCGTATCCCTGCTCCAGGAACAGGTCGCCCGCGGCATCAGCGAGCATCTCCCGCGACGAAGCGGGCGGACGCCCGCGGGCGGATGAGGTAGCTGCCATGCCTCCAGCGTACCGACCGCCGCCGCGACCGCGTTCAGGGGTGCTTGCCTCCGGTGACCGGGAGCACCGCCCCCGAGACGTACGACGCCTCCTCCGAGGCGAGGTACACGTAGGCTCCTGCGAGTTCCGCGGGCTGGCCGGGGCGGCCCAGAGGCGTGTCCTCGCCGAAGTGGACGACCTTCTCGTCCCATCCGGTCGCCGGGATGAGGGGCGTCCAGATCGGGCCGGGCGCGACGGCGTTGACCCGCACGCCGCGGCTCCCCTGCTCGACGGCGAGCGCGCGGGTGAAGGCGACGAGCGCCGCCTTCGTCATGGCGTAGTCGAGCAGGTCGGGCGACGGGTTGAAGGACTGGATCGATGCGGTGACGATGACGCTCGACCCCGGGTTCAGATGCGGAGCCGCCTCGCGCATGAGGATCAGCGGGGCCACGAGGTTGGTCGTGAAGACGTCGAGGATCGCGTCCCGGTCGATGTCCGCGTCGGCGGAGCGCTCGCGCTGCACGCCGGCGTTGAGCACCAGAAGGTCGATCCCCCCGAGCCCCGCGACCGCTTCGGCGACCGTCTCGATACAGGCGGATTCCTCGCGCAGATCCCTCGGGATCAGCACGCACGTCCGCCCGGCCTGCTCGATCAGCGCCGCCGTGGACTCTGCGTCCTCCTGCTCTTCGGGAAGGAACGACAGCGCGATGTCGGCTCCCTCGCGCGCGTAGGCGATCGCGACGGCGCGTCCGATCCCCGAGTCGCCCCCGGTGATGAGCGCGCAGCGGCCCACGAGGCGCTCCCGCCCCCGGTAGTCCTCCTCGCCGTGGTCCGGTACCGGATCCATCAGCCCGGTCCGTCCGGGCTGCCCCGGCTGCTGCTGCGCCGGGAACGGCGGCGTCGCGTATTTCGTCCGTGGATCCTGCATCGGGTTCATGTCGTCCTCCTCGGTAGTACGGGTCGGTCGTGCGGGCGGGTGCGGATTCAGTGCTCGCGCAGCTCGCGGATCAGTTCGGCCTTGCGCATGCGGGACACGCCCGTGATGCCGAGCTCTCTGGCCCGCTCGCGAAGCTCGGGGACGGTCCGGTCCTCGTAGTCCTCGGCGCGCCCGCCGCGCTTCCCGATCGTCGAGCGCCCCTCCTTGGCGGCGGCATTCGAGATCCGCGCGGCCTTCTCGGCAGATGCACCCTCGTCGCGCAGGCGTTCGTAGAGCTCTTCGTCCTTCAATTGCGGTCTCGGCATCGTCTCCGCTCCTCTCCTGATGTCCTCCTGCTCGCCCGACTACACGGGCCCTGCTCGCCCGAATACGCGGGCTGCGCGACCCGGAGCGGCACCCCCGACGCTAGACCCGGAGCCCGCTCCGTGGGATCCCCTCGACTTCCGCCCGGCCGGGGGCTACCCTGCCCCGCCCCGCCCGGTCGACGCCGCTCGCGCACCGACTCGCGGAACGCCCGCGGCCGCTTGGCACACCTCGCGCGGGGCCGCAAGGGGGCTGCCGCGGCCGGTCGCCGCTCCGTACCATCGCGGCATGAGATCGGTGTTCTGGTTCTGGATCGCGGTGGTCGTCGTCGGCCTCGCCGCAATGCTCGCCGTCAGTCTGGGAGGTCGGTAACCGTGCGCCTGCGCGACCACGCCCTGTCCATCGCGTTCGGCGCGGCGTTCCTGCTCTCGCTCGCCGGCCAGTCAGTCGCCGGCCTGATCGCGTACAACGAGGACCAGTCGGCGCACGGAGCTCCGACCACCGACTGGATCGGATTCGTCGCGTCGTCCGACTTCGTCGTCGACGTCGCGGAGAACTGGCAGTCCGAGTACCTGCAGTTCTTCCTGTTCATCCTCGCGACCGTGTGGCTCGTGCAGCGCGGCTCGCCGGAGTCGAAGAAGCCGGGCGACGAGGGCCGCGGCAGCGACGAGGATCAACGGGTCGGCGCGTACGCCCGGGACGATTCGCCCCGCTGGGCCAGGCTCGGAGGCTGGCGGCTCCGGATCTACGGCAACTCGCTGCTGCTCGTCATGGGGGCGGTCTTCGTGCTCTCGTGGCTCGTGCAGGGGATCGCGGGCACCACTGTGTTCAACGACGAGCAGCTGCAGCACGGGCTGCCCGAAGTGACCTTCGTCGAGTACCTCGGCTCGGCCGACTTCTGGAACCGCACCCTGCAGAACTGGCAGTCCGAGCTGCTCGCCGTCGGCAGCATGGTCGCGTTCTCGATCTTCCTGCGGCAGCGCGGTTCCGCGGAGTCGAAACCGGTCGGCGCGCCCCACGACCAGAGCGCCGTCGAGTCGGAGTGACCGCGCCTCGACCGCCGTCGCGCATTCGAGAATCACCGCACAGAGAGGCATCGCACATGGACCAGCAGACGCTCGAAACCGGGACGGATGACGTCTTCGAACTCGATCCCATCGACTCGATGTACGCGCTCGAGGCGACGCTGCGGAGGTTCCCCGACCTCCACGTCCGCTATTCGGAGGGTCCGACGACCGACCTCTCCGAGGCGGCCAGGGATGCCGAGAGCGGGCTGGAGCTCCCCGGGCTCCCAGTCGAGCCGCTCCAGCCGGAGCAGTGGTGGCACCGCCCGGTCTCCGACTGGCTCGCCAGGCAGCTCCGCCGCTACCGCCGGCTCGTCGCGCAGCACCCCGAGCGCTTCGCCTGGGTGCTCACGGGCAGGCTGAACGGGCGCGGTCCGGACTGCGAACCCCTGATCGGCGATCCGGTCGCCGTCGCGAGGCTCTCGCCCGGGCTGCTGGCCGAGGCCGAGGAGCGCTACCGTCGTCACTTCGAGTCGGAGCCGGACTCCGCGGGCTGACGGGGTTCGAGGTCGTCGACGGCGGGTCCTTCGAGCACCGACCCGTCCGGATCGAAGCGCGACCCGTGCAGCGGGCAGTCCCATGAACGCTCCGCGTCGTTCCACCGCAGCACGCCCCCCAGGTGCGTGCAGATCCCGGAGACCCGGCAGACGCGGCCGTCGACGCGCGAGGCAGCGACCGGTGTCCCTCCGCCTCCTTCGATCCTGCCGGCCCCCTCTTCCGGATCCCGGGCGTGATCCGGTTCCGGGCCCGCGAGCACCTCGGGTTCCCGGCCGTCCGCTCGACTCGCAGCTCGATCCGGGATCGCCGCCGCCACTCGGTCGACCACGAGGCGCGCTGCGACCGACGCGTTGGCGGCGACGGTCTCGCGAAGGGTCTCCCCGCTCGCGTGGAAGGAGCGGAGCTCCTCCGCCCAACGCAGGTCGCCATCGAGCACATCCGCGGCGATCGTGAGCGCTGCCGCCACCGCATTGCTCATGCCCCACTTCGCATAGCCCGTGGCCGTGAAGATACGGCCTCCTCCTCCGGCGAGCGGGCCCGCATAGGGGAGCCGGTTGTGGCTTCGGTAGTCCTGCGCCGCCCACCAGCACTGCCGCGCAGCGCCGCCGAAATGCTGCGTCGTCCAGGCCTCGATCCCCCGGAGTTCGCCGACCGGGTCCGTCGCGCGCCCGGTCGTGTGGCCAGCGCCTCCCACGAGCAGCAGCTCCTCTCCGTGGGCATCCGATGCCGGCCGCAGCGATCGCGTCGGAGCGTCGACCGACAGATACATCCCGGATGGCGGCGAGGACTCGAGCAGACGGTACGCCGCGACGAACTCCCGCTCCGGTTCGAGCCTCGCGAAGAACATGCCGCGGTCGAGGATCGGCGTCCCGGTGGCCAGCACGCAGGTGTCCGCGACGACGGTGCCGAAGGCTCCCGACACGTCCACGCGCCCCCCGCGCCGTTCGACGCGCCTGACGCGGCTGCGCTCGACGAGTCGGCCTCCGCGCTCGCGCAGTTCCTCGGCGAGCACCGCGAGCACGCGCATCGGGTGCAGCAGCAGCTGACCGTCGAGCACGAGAGCACCGGCGGTCGGGAAGGGCAGATCGGTGTTCGTCAGCGCGATGCCGGCGACGCCCGCGATGGTCGCCGCCTCGAGCTCGCGCTCCAGGCTCCGCATGCCCGTGCCGTCTTCGGCGTAGGTCCATGCCTGCCGTCGCTCCGCGGGCGCGCCGCGGTGCTCGAGCTCGCGCGCGAGCCACGCCTGGCCCTCGAGGTTCGCCGTGGCGTAGGCCTGCACCACTGCGTCGCCCGCGCGCTCGCGGATCTCCGAGAATCGCGTCCCCTGCAGCAGGCTCAGCTTGCCCGTCGTTCCCCCCGTCGTGACCGCGCCCGTCTCCCGCGCCTCGAGCACGACGACGCCGAGTCCCGCCCGCGCGAGGAGGACCGCCGTCGTGAGGCCGGTGAGACCGGCGCCCACCACGACCGCATCGGCGGCCCCGCCCGGCGCATCGTCCGCCGGGATGCTCGGGCCCGTCCTCCGCCAGAGCGACTCGGGTGCTTCGAAGGAGTGCGGGCTGCGTTGCATGACCATGCTCGCGAAGCTAGGTCGCCCGGGTTCGCCGGCGCGACCCCCTTGACATCGCGCCGACCCGACGGCCGGCACGGGTTCGGGACCGCGGTCGGAGGCGCCCGCGAACGCGGGCGCGCGACTGTAGGCCAGTTCGCCGATCGAGGCAAGGGCGTGCCGCGTGCATCACGGCGGGACCAGGCTGAACCCGTACGACCGATGGGGCTCGGTACGGGCCCGGGAAGCAGGGAGATCATGGAGATGAAGCTCAATCTCACCGATGCGAAGCGCGCCGCTGCGCGGACGCGGGATCCGATGCGCGCGCTCCACCGCAGAGGAGTGCGCGGCCGTCACGCGTTCGTCGCCGCCCTCGCGCTGCTGGGGCTCTCGTGGCTCGTCCGGCTGTTCTCTGGACGCGACGGGGCCGGATCGGTGCCGGAGCGCCTCGGCCACATGCTCGGGGAGGCCGCCCCGATGCTGATGCTCGTCGGGCTCGGGCTCGAGCGCCGGGAATGATCCGGGGAACGCGCTCCGCGGCGTCGGAGATCTCCGCGCCGGTCAGCCCGTGAGCACGGCGAGCGCGATCTGCTCGGCCCGGCTCCGGGTGCGGCGCTCGCGCAGCCGGCCGCGCCGCCGCCGGATCCGGTCGAGCAGCGCGGCGTCGTCCGCCGCGCGGAGCACCCGCGGATCGATGTACGACGCGCGGGTCACCGCCGGAGTGTTGCCGAGCTCCTCGGATACGCCCCGCACGATCCTCCGCAGGGCCGCGGCCCTGCGGTCGGGATCCGCGAGCCCGTCAGCGTGCTCCTCGAGCAGCGCATCGGCGGCGATCCTGGTCGCGCCCCAAGTGCGGAAGTCCTTGGCCGAGAACTCCGCGCCGGCGTACCGCTGCAGGTAGGCGTTGACGTGCTGGCTGCCGACCGGGAAGATGCGATCCCCGTCCGTGTACTGGAAGAGCGCCTCGCCGGGCAGCGTCATCAACCGCGCGACGAGGCGCGCGAGCCGCGGATCCCTGATGCTCCGGTGCTGACGCTCCCCGCTCTTGCCGACGAAGTCGAGCGTCACCGTCGTCGACGACACTGAGGCGTGCCGCTTCAGCAGCGTGGTCGCCCCGTAGCTGCCGTGACGCCTCGTGTACTCCGCGTTCCCGACGCGCAGCAGCCCGGTGTCGATCAGGCGGACGACCCCGGCCACCACGCGCGCGCGGCACAGGGTCCGGCGCCTGAGGTCGCGGTCGACCTGGACGCGCAGCCGCGGGAGGCGCTCCGCGAAGCGCTCCATCCGCGCGAACTTCTCGCGCTCCCGTCGTCGGCGGTAGGCGGGGTGGTAGATCGTCTGCACGCGTCCGGCCGCGTCGACGCCCCGCGCCTGGACCTTCGCGTTCGGGGAGGCCGCGATCTCCACCTCGCGCCACGCGGGCGGAATCGCCAGCGCGTCGAGACGGGCGATCACCCCGGCGTCGGTGACCCGTCTGCCGCGCTTCCAGTACGCGCGCTCGCCATCGCGCTCACCGCGGGAGATCGCGAGACGACCCGGCCTCCGTGCAGGCACCCGGGAATCACCCCACCGGCCGGTACTCGGTCTCGCTCCAGATTCCCTCCTCGGTACCCGCCCGATACAGGTCGAGCAGACCGAACAACCCGCTCTCGCGGAACCGCAGCAGCTGGCGCTCGGCGGGGCTCCCCTGCGCGCGGCGGCGCTCCAGGTAGTGCTCGACGCGCTCCAGGTCCCCGGCGCACTGCAGCTCCGGGGCCACCGACTCCACCATGCGATCGATGTGCTCGAACGCGGGGGTGCGCGCTCCGGTCTCGGGATCGATGAGGTCTCCCCCGAGGCCGTCGCGCGCGGCCATCCAGATCGCGCCGTTGGCCATCCCCGGGGCGATTCGCGGCCGGGGTACCCCGCGTTCGGCATCCCTGAGGCACCCCGCGACGAGCGCACGCACCAGCAGGGCGAACTCGACCGCATCGCCGACGCGCAGCTGCGCGTCGGCGATGCGCAGCTCGATGGTCGGGAAGTTCTCCGAGAGCCGGGCCACCCAGGTCACCAGTCCCGGGTCGAGGATGACTCCGCTCGCGACCAGCCGCTCGACCGCCGCCGCGTACTCGGCCCCGTCGGCGAACTCGGGCGGGTAGCCCGAGAGCGGCCAGGCCATGCTCTTGATGTGCCGCCAGCTCGCGAATCCCGTGGGCGCCCCGCACCAGATGGGCGAGTTGGCGGTGAGCGCGATGAGCGCGGGCGCCCAGCGCGCGAGGCGGGCGAGCACCTCGACCCCCGCCTCGCGGGAGGGGATCTCGACGTGCACGTGAGTACCCGTCACGTACTGGCGCGCGGCTGCGGAACGCACTTCGGAGCGGATCTCGCGATACCGGCGCCGGGGTGTGACGGAGCCGGCCGTCTCGCCCCCGGCAGGCGGGAGGCCGGTTCCGGCCAGCACCACGTCGTGGCGCGCTGCGGCGACCGACAGCGCCGCCCGGAACTTCGCGAGCGACGCCTCGGCCTCCTCCGCGGCGGTGCAGACCGGCGTCGCCGTCTCGAGCTGGCTCGAGAAGAACTCCCGCTCGGCGGCCTCGCGGTGCTCGGGGGCCTCGCGCAGCAGCTCGGCGGCGCGGTTGGCGGGCTCCGCCGTGCACCGATCGAGCAGGAGGTACTCCTCCTCGATCCCGAACCGCCTCGGGCCGTCGACGTCAGCGCCCACCCTGGGCCTCCTCATCGTGCCCGCGCTGCGCGGGGGACGACGCCACGTCCTCACCGAGAGCCTCGAGCGCGTCTCGCGGGGTCTCGCCAGGCGGGATCTCGACATCGTCCTCGGTCACCGCCGCGGTCTCGGCGTCCACCGCGGCCTCGTCCCGGTCGTCCCTGATATCGGTGACGACGAGCTCCTCCTCTGCGTCGAGCTCCTCGTTCTGGTCCCAGATGTCGGCCATGTCAGGCTCCTCTCCCCTCATGCGATCGATCCGTGCTCCGGTGCCGCGCCGAGCGCAGCGCTCCCGGAGCGGCACCGGTCGACCGTCTTCAGCTCAGCAGCTCCTGCAGCGCCGCGCGGAGCTCCTCGCTCGTGTGCGTCTCCTGGTCGAGGTTCTCCTCGAGCAGCTTCGCGGCGTCGGCGGAGCCGAGCGACCCCGCCTGCAGGATCAGGCCCTGGTAGGCCGAGATCTCGAAGTGCTCGTTGCCGAGCGCGCTCGCCAGCGCCACGCAGTCGTGCAGCTGCGCGTCCGACCGCTCGAGCAGCGACTCTGCCTGCTTCGAGATGCCGGTCGTGCTGGGCGACGGCGCGGTCGTGACATCGAAGCCCATGAGGCCGAACACCTGCTCCAGCTTGGCGATCTGCTCGCGCGTCTCGTCGGCGTGGTGGCTGAACAGCTTCTTAATCTTGGCGTCCTTCGCTGCGCCGTGGAGCACGTCCAGCGCTTCCAGGGAGTGATCCTCCATCGTGCGTGCGCTGCGGAGCTGGTAGTGGAAGAGCTCTTCGGGCGTGGTCAGCTTCTGCTGGGTCATCGGTTCCCCCCTCGTGCAATCGATCCCGTCGACCGGGCTTGCGCACCAGCATTCCGTGAGCCCGGAGAGGATGGGAGGGGCTTGCATCGCGGCCGCCGGTGTGTGAGGGCACGGTCGCGAGCGCGAAGCACGCGGGTCAGGAGGGAGCGCTCGACCCGATCACGATCCCGGTGCGCAGCTCGGCGAGGAGCGCGAGCACCGCAGCCGCCGTGTGCGGGTCGGGCACCCGCTCGCCCGCGCGCGTCTCCCCCGGGCCGACCTTGATGCCGACGTCGTCGGGCCCGAGCACGCGGAACACGTCCTCGTCGGTCACGTCGTCGCCGAGGAAGAGCACCGGGCCGGCAGGGAGCGCCGCGCGAATGCGCTGCAGCACGGTCCCCTTATCGGAGGAGCGCACCGAGAACTCGCGCACCATCTTGCCCTCGCGCACGTGCATGCCCTCGGCCTCGCCCAGCACGACCGCGGCGGCGAGCAGTTCCTCCGCCTGCTCGGGATCCGGGACCTCGCGCGTGTGCATGGCGAGCCCGAACGGCTTGATCTCGAGGCGCACCCCGGGCTCCGATCCGAAGATCCGCTCGAAGCGCCGGGTGACCCGCGCGAGCGCCTGCTGTTCGGCGTCGGTGAGCGGCCCGTCGACGGGGGCCTGCCCGGCCTCCGCGGCGTCGAGACCGACGAGCTCGGAGCCGTGAGAACCCGAGACCACCCATCCCTCGGAACGGACGCCGGTCTCGGCGAGGCCCGACAGCGAGCGGCCCGTCAGCAGGGCGACCCGGACACCGCCCGATTCCTGCAGGACGTCGAGCGCGCGCTGCGCCCGGGACAGGATCCGGGCGTCTTGGGGACGCGACACGATGGGCGCCACCGTGCCGTCGAAATCCGTCGCGATGAGGAGGGACGGCAGCGCTGCGAGACGTCGGACACGGTCTTCGATGCTGCGGGGCACGAACGAGGTCATCACCTGCACGGGCTCGGTGACGAGCCCCCCGGGCTCGGCCTGCTTCGCCTCCGCCGCGGCCTGCACCGCCCCGAGGTACCCCGCCGCCCAATGCGCGACATCGTTGTCGTAGACGGCGCGGCGCAGCCGGCGCATGCGCCTGCGCTGCTCCTCCTCGGGCATATGGGCCGCGCGCACGATCGCCGCTTTGAGGCCTTCGATGTCGTGCGGGTTGACGAGCAGGGCGTCGCGCAGCTCGTCGGCAGCGCCGGCGAACTCGCTGAGCACGAGCACCCCGCGGTCGTCCGCGCGGCAGACCGCGTACTCCTTCGCCACGAGGTTCATGCCGTCGCGCAGCGGCGTGACGAGCAGCACGTCCGCAGCGAGGTAGAGGGCGACCATCTCGTCGCGCGAGAACCCGCGGTGGAGGTAGACGAGCGGGGCGCGACCGATCGTGCCGTGGGCGCCGTTCACCCGCCCCACCGTGCCCTCGACCTCGTCGCGCAACTGCCGGTAGGCGTCCACGCGCTCGCGGCTGGGACTCGCGACCTGCACGAACACGGTGTCGGTCGGATCGATCTCCCCGTCGGCGAGCAGTTCGTCGAACGCCTTGAGCCGATGCCGGATCCCCTTGGTGTAGTCGAGGCGGTCCACCCCCAGCATCACCGTGCGCGGATCGCCGAGGTCCTCTCGGATCCTCCGGGCGCGCTCGATGATCTCGGGCCGCCTCGCGGTCGCGGCGAACGATTCGGCGTCGATCGAGATCGGGAACTCCTGCGCGAGCACCGTGCGCGAGGGCGCGTCGGCGGTCTCGGGGATCATGATGGTGTTGCCGAGCGCCGGGGCCCGGGTGTACCGCTCGACGGTGAGGCGGAAGGCGACGGCGTCGGTCGTCTGCTGGAACCCGATGACGTCGGCCCCCAACAGGCCCTCCACGATCTTCCGACGCCACGGCAGCTGCGCGAAGAGGCGGCTCGGCGGGAACGGGATATGGAGGAAGAATGCGATCGTGAGGTCGGGGCGCAGCTCCCGCAGCATGGCGGGCACCAGCTGCAGCTGATAGTCGTGCACCCACACGATCGCCCCCTCCGAAGCGACCTCGGCGACGTGCTCGGCGAAGCGTCGGTTGACCTTGCGGTAGCGATCCCACCACTCGCGGTGGTACTCGGGCTGGGCGATCACGTCGTGGTACAACGGCCACAGCGTTCCGTTGGAGAAGCCCTCGTAGTAGAGCTCGATGTCCTCCTCGCTCAGCTCGACCGGCACGAGGTGCATCGTGTCGATGTCGAAGGGGTCGAGCCGCTCGCCCGCGCTGCCGGCCCACCCGACCCACACGCAGCCGAGGGACTGCACGATGGGCTCCACGGCGGTCACCAGGCCGCCGGGCGACGTGCGCCACGAAGTGTTGCCTGCCTCGTCGACGACCCGGTCGACGGGAAGGCGGTTCGACACCATCACGAGCTCGCGCCCGCCGGTCATGTCCTGCATCCCAGTCATCGATCCCCTCCCGTGCGCTCACCTCGAAGTGTAGCGGGGAGAGCTCAGGCGGTGGCCGGGTGTGACCTGGGGTTGCCGCGCGCGGCCGGCATGCCCTATGGGCCGCGATCAGCGGTCGTAGCGGCCGGACGCGATGGCGCGCTCGCGCCGCTTCTCGGCCTCCTCCTCGCGGTTCTTCGGAGGACGCACCGCGACGAGCTCGTCGAGCAGGCGCTGCGTGGCCGCCGCGATCTCGGCGACGGCGCGGTCGAAGGCCTCCGTGTTCGCGCGCGACGGCCTCGTCGTGCCGGCGATCTTGCGCACGTACTGGAGGGCCGCCGCACGCACCTCGTCCGAGGTGGCGGCCGGCTCGAAATTGTGGAGGGTGTGGATGCTGCGGCACATGCTGTCACGGTACGCCCGAGTGCGCGAGCCGACAAGGGGGGCTCGGGGCGCCCGACGGGCGGGCGTCCGCCTCACCGACGGTTCGCGCGGCGGGCGAGCACCGCCACCACGCGTTCGATGTCCGACTCGTCGTTGAAGCCGTGCACGCCGACCCGGAGCCGGTTCCCGGTGACCCGCGCGCGAACGTCCGCCTCCGCGAGGTCGGCGTCGAGGCCCCGCGGATCGGCCACCTCCACGACGCGGATGTGCGAGCCCGGACCCGAGCGGACGGGAATCGCCCCGAGCGCACGGGCGCACTCCTCGAATCGATCGGCGAGCCCGACGGCGCGCGCCTCGACCGCGCCGGCATCGAGCGCGGAGAGGAGCCCGATCGCGGCCTCCGCACCGATCCAGGGGAGCCAGGCCTGCGACGTGTCGCAGCGGGCGAGCGAACGGGTGCGCAGCGGACGGCCGCCGAAGAGGCCCTCCGATCCTGCTGCGGTCTTCCACCCGGGCGCGATCGACGCGAGCCGCTCCCCCGATTCGGCGGTCGCGACGAGCCACGCCGCTCCGCGCGGGGCGAGCATCCATTTGTACCCGTGCACGGCGTAGAAGTCGGGCGCGACGTCATGAGACGGAGGCCGCAGCGCGCCGAGGCTCTGCGTCCCGTTGACGAAGAGCTCGGCGCCCACCTCGTCCGAGCGGGAGCGCAGCGCGGCGAGGTCGATCCGCTCCCCGTCCAGTGTCGTCGTCTCCGACACGGCGACCAGGGAGACACCCGGCCGGATTCGATCGAGCAGGCCGTCGCTCCGGCTCCGCCCGGGCACGGGTTCGACGAGTTCGACCGGCCGCCGCGCCGAGCGCGCCGCCTCGGCGACGAAGGGCAGGAGGAGGCTCTGGAACTCATCCGCCGCGAGGAGCGCGCGCCCCGGCCTGCGGAACCGCGCGACCGTGGCGGCGGCCTCCGCGAGCGACCCGACCGTGGCGACCGTCTGCTCGGGCACGCCGAACCACGCGGCGAACGCGGCCCTGGCGCGGTCCGCCGCCGCGTCCCACTCGGTCCAGTCGAACTCGCCCGACAGCTGGTCGTCGATCGCGCGCCGGAGCGCGGAGGCGACCGGAGCGGCAGCAGGCGCGGAGCCCGGAGTGTCGAGCCACGCCCAGCGCTCGAGCGCGGGAACCGCTCGGCGGAACTCGTCGGGGGTCACATCGGCACCGCGACGACGGCCTCGATCTCCACGAGGAGATCGGGTGCCGCGAGCTCTGCGGCGACGAATGCCGAGTGCGCCGGATAATCCTGATCCGGGTACCAGCGCGCGAAGACCTCCGCACGGGCCCTGGAGAACTCGCGGAAGTTCCCGCTGCCGGCGACGATCGTGAAGAGCTTGACCACGTGCGCAGGGGTCGCCCCGATCTCGCCGAGGAGCAGCTCGAGGTTGCGGAAGGTCTGAGCGGTCTGCGCCGCGCATCCCCCGGGGGCGAGCACCCCGTTCCGATCCTGGCCCACCTGTCCCGAGAGGTAGACGAGCCGATGCCCTGCCGGCACGACCGTGTAATGCCGGAACGGTCCGATCGGCGGCGCGAGAGCTTCGGGGTTGCCTCCGGTCACGATCATGAGTGCACTCCTTCGGTGTCAGCGGCCCCCGGCATTCGGAACACGGTCTTCCCGAGCGACCGGCCATCGGCGCTCGCGCGGATGACGGCGGCCGCGGACTCCAGCGGGTGCACGGCGTCGATGACGGGTCTGATGCGGTGCTCGCGCACGAACTCCAGCATGGACCGGAACTCCTCCGCGCTGCCCACGGAGGTGCCGAGTATCGCCACCTGCGCGAAGAACAGCCGGCGCAGCGACAGGCCGATCTCGGCGCCGGTGGTCGCTCCGAGCGTCACGAGTCGGCCGCCCGGTCGCAGTCTGCCGAGCGCGGCGGGCACGCTCGCCGCGCCCACCGTGTCGATCACGAGGTCGACCGGTGCGAGCTCGGCCGATTCGATCTCGTCGCTGGCCATCGCGGCGTCGGCGCCGCGCGCGAGCGCGAACTCGCGCTTCTCGGCGCTCCGACTCGTCACGGAGACCCGGGCTCCGGCGGCGACCGCCAGATCCAGGGCGAGCAGACCGACCCCGCTGCCGATGCCGGGGATGAGGACGTGTTCTCCGGCGGCCAGGCCGCCGACGCTGAACAGCGCACGGTAGGCGGTCACGGCGCCCAGCCCGAGCGCGCCAGCCTCCGGTCCGGTCAAGTGCGCCGGGGCGAGATGCACGTTCGCCTCGGGAACCGTCACGTACTCGGCGAACGTTCCTGGCGCTCGGCCCCCGAGAATGTCGGGATGCTCGGGGACGATCGCCCGCTCGGGCCAGTTGAGCGTCGGATCGAGGAGCACCCGCTCCCCCGGCACGGGCGAGTCCGCGCGCCGACCGTCCGTCGCGTCCACGATCCGACCCACTGCGTCGGCGCCGAGGATCTGATCGGGCTCGCTGCCGTCGCGGCGCAATGCCGTGAAGAGTTCGTGACGGTTGAGACCGGCGTAGTCGATCGAGACGAGCACCCGTCCGGCCCCGGCCTCGGGCCGGGCCGTTCGCACGACCCGCAGGCCGTCGAGTCCCGGTGCCCCGCCATGCACGAGCGCGAGCATCGTCCCCGCGTCCGCGCCGCTCATTCGGAGGCCACCCGGATCGCGCCGGTGCGGAGCTCGGCGTGCTTCGTCTCGGGGGTGAAGAGCGCCGCGATGAGGCTGATCGCGGCTCCGCCCATGAGGTACCACGACGGCGACCAGCTCGACCCGGTCGCGGTCACGAGGGCCTGTGCCACGAGCGGACCGAGCCCTCCGAAGAGCACGACGCCGAGGTTGTACCCCACGGCGAGCCCGCTGTAGCGCTGCGCCGTGGGGAAGAGCTCGGCGAACAGCGCGGGCTGCGCGGCCAGCATCATGGCGTCGCCGACGAGGATCAGCCCGATCCCGAGGATCGCAAGACCCACCGCGTGCGAGTGCAGCAGGAGGAACCCGACCGGGGTGGCGACGATGACGAGTGCCGCTCCCCACCGGATGAACGGCCGGCGTCCGAAGCGGTCGCACGCCTTCGCGAACGCGAGCACCAGCACGACGAGCACGAGCATCGAGACCAGCCCGATGTTGCGCGCTTCAGCGTCGGAGTAGCCGAGCTGCCCGGCGAAGAAGGTCGGGCCCCAGACCAGCAGCACATAGGTGCACATGGTCGGAGATGCGACGAGCCCGGCGACCAGCAGCACCGAGCGCCAGTGCTCGCGGAGGACCCGGGAGAGCGGCGACCGCGGGCCCTGAGCGCCGTGATCCGCTTCCGCCTTCGCCTCGGTGAACTCGGCCGGATCCGCGAGCCGCAGGCGCATGTAGAGGCCGATGAGCCCGAGCGGAAGGGCGACGAGGAACGGGATCCGCCAGCCCCACGCGTGCACCGCCTCAGGGCTCATCGACGTCGTGATGAGCAGCGACGTGAGCGCCGCCACGAACATGCCCAGCACGATCGTGATCGTCTGGAAGCTCCCGTACCACGCGCGCTTGCCCGCGGGAGCCGTCTCGATGATGTAGGTGACGGCTCCCATCCATTCGCCTCCGGCCGACAGGCCCTGGACGAGGCGCAGGAGGAAGATGAGCACCGGTGCGAGCACGCCGATGCTCGCGTACGGCGGAACGAGCCCCATCAGCGCCGTGGCGAGCGAGATCATCAGGATGATCGCCGAGAGCGCCGCCTTGCGCCCGAGCCGGTCCCCCACCAGGCCGAAGAGGACCCCGCCGAGCGGGCGGATGATGAAGCTGACCCCGAAGACGAGGAATGTGGTGAGCAGCGCGACGGCCGGATCCTCCTGGGGGAAGAACAGCGCGGCGAACACGGCCGCGAAGTAGCCGTAGAGCACGAACTCGTACCATTCGAGGAAGTTGCCGATGCACGCGGCGACGATCGCCCGCAACTGCGACGGATCGAGCCCCTTCTCGCGTTCGGTTCGGTTCTGGGTGGCAGTCATCGTGAGCTCCTTTGCTGTGGGTGATGCGGTGTCGGATCAGGTCAGTGGCGGGTGCGCCGCCCGGTCGCGCTCGTCCAGCTCGGCCGTCCCAGCGGCTCGGGCGGGACGGCCTCGGCGAGGTACCGGCCGAAGCCGATGTCGAGCACGGCTCGGCCATAGCGCGCCGACGCCGGCCCGGTCGGCGCGAAGAGGTGCAGCGGATCGGACTCGCTCTCGCCCCAGGCGAACCGCGCCGCGCCGCTGCGCGCGGGCGCATCCGCGGTCAGCCGCCAGGGGATCTCGACGAGCTTGCAGACGTCGTACCCCGTGCCCTCGGCGCTGGGAATGGCCTTCACCGTGCAGTGGCGGTCGAACCATGCGGGAGCCGGGGCGGTCCCCGCTGCACCGGGATCGCCCGAGAGCGAGGCCTCGCCCGAGACGAGCTCCTCGCCCAGCGCCGAGACGATGGCGAACGCGACGGAGTCCGCGCGCTCCTCCAGCCGCACCGTCGAGGCCTGCTTCTTCGGAAGCCCGAAGAGCTCCCGGCCGAGGATGCCGTGGTTCAGTCCCTCGACGAACGTCTCCACGGCGTATGCGCCGTCGGGCCCGCCGCCGAAGCCCGAGCAGCGCAGCGAGACGCCGCCCTGCAGGTAGTCCGGTCGGCGTTCGACGCCGTCGGGGGAATGGAACTCGGCTCCGATGAACTCGGCGATCCAGAGCCCGACGGTCGGGGTCTCGGGCACCCCGAGTCCCTCCGGCAGGCAGCGCGCGACCGCTGCGGGATCCACCGGGGCCTCCACCGTCAGCCAGCGCACCTCGACGCGCTCCGTGCCCGGGGTGAACAGCGGGGCGAATACGGGCATGGCCACGACGTTCATCGCGCGACCGCCGGCAGCGCTTCGACTCTTCCGACGGGCACGTCGTGCGCCAGCCGCCGGATCGCGCCGAGGATGTCGTCGTCGCCCGGGAGGACGCCCGCTGCCAGCTGGACGGCCGCGGGGATGCGGGTCTCGCGCGCTCCGAGCCGCGCGGGCGGCGAGCTGAGCGCCGCACCGCTCTCGACGACGCGAGCGACCACCTCCGCGCCGACGCCCCCGGTCGTGTGCGCCTCGTGCACCACCAGCAGACGCCCGGTGCGCTGCACACTCGCGATGATGCTGCCCAGGTCGAGCGGTCGGATCCACCTGGCATCGATCACCTCGGTGTCGATGCCCTCCGCCGCTGCGCGCTCCGCCGCTGCGAGCACGCGGTGCTGCATGGCCCCCCAGGTCACGACGGTGAGGTCGTCCCCGGAGCGGCGCAGCTCGGCGCCGCCGATCGATTGCACGGGACCGCCGAGGCGCACCGGTCGCTTCTCGCCGTGGTAGAGCGTCCGGTTCTCGATGACGATCGTGGGATCGTCGCTCCAGATCGCGCTGAGCAGCAGGTCGTAGGCGTCCTGGTGGGTCGCCGGCATGCAGACGCGCAGCCCGGGGATGTGCGCGAACAGCGCCTCGAGCGACTGCGAGTGCTGGGCGCACGCCCCCGGGGCGTTGCCCTGCTGCGTGCGCACCGTCAGCGGGGCGGCGAGCGCACCGCCGGATATGTAGCGCACATTGGCCGCCTGGTTGACGAGCTGGTCGAATGCGACGAGGGCGAAGTCCGCCCACATGATCTCGACGATCGGCCGTCTGCCGAACATGGCCGCGCCCACGGCGCTGCCCAGGATCGCGGACTCCGAGATCGGCGTGTCGAACACGCGCTCTCCGAATCTGCGGTGCAGCCCCTTGGTGACCCCGAACACCCCGCCGGGGATCGCGACGTCCTCTCCGAAGAGCAGCGCCTCGGGGCGCTCCTCCAGCGCCCGTGCGAGCGCGGCGTTCACGCTCTCGGCGTACGACAGCGTCTTCTCGATGATCTCAGGCATAGACGTGCTCCTCGACGGTCGCTGGATCTGCCGGCGGTGCGGCGAGCGCGGACGCCGTCGCGCGGTCGATCTCCTCGGATACCCGCTGGCGCAGCGCGGCGAGGTCGGCGTCGGCGACCCCCTCCGCACGGGCCACACGTTCGGCGCGCGCGAGGGGTTCCGCGGAGATCGCGGCATCGAGCTCCCCCGCCGGACGGTAGTGCTGGACATCTCCGATGTAGTGGCCGACGATGCGCTGCGTCATCGCTTCGAGCAGCACCGGGCCGGATCCGCCGCGACAGCGCTCGACCGCGTCAGCGACCGCACCTGCGACCGCCTCGGAATCGTTCCCGTCGAGGCGCACCCCGGTCATGCCGTAGGCCGTCGCACGCCGATAGAACTGATCGTTGCGCACCATGGTCCGCGTCGGCGTGAGCTCGGAGTACGTGTTGTTCTCGACGAGGAAGATCACGGGGAGGCTCAGTGCCGACGCGAAGTTCATGGCCTCGTGCACGGCTCCCTGGTTCATCGCGCCCTCCCCGAACGCGGCGAGCGCCACCCGGCCGCTCCCGTCGAAGCGGGAGGCGAGCGCCGCGCCGCAGGCGATCGGGGCGCCCGCGCCCACGATCGAGTTCTCGCCGTACATTCCGTACGCCGGAGCGGTGAAGTAGGCGGAGCCGCCGCGGCCTCCGCTGATCCCGGTCCCGCGGCCGAGCAGTTCGGCGATCACCGCCTCGGGAGGCACGCCGCAGGCGATCGCCCAGCCGTGGCCGCGATAGGTGGGGAAGACCGCGTCGCGGCTCAGATCGAGCGCTCGCGCGGCTCCGGCGTAGATCGCCTCCTGCCCGTTGCAGAGGTGTACCGAGCCGACGATGTCGCCGCTCGCGCGCAGGCGGGCGATCGCCTCCTCCGTCTCCCGGATCCGGTGCATCGTCTCGAGTGATGCGAGCAGCGCTTCGGTGCGGCTCATGCGATCTCCTTCCTGTTCTCGACCGCGGATGCGGTCGGCGTATCGGCGGCGGGCGCGCGGAGCCTGCCGGATGCCAGCAGCGCGCTCGCGAGCTGGGCGGCTTCGCAGACCGCGGCGACCAGACGCGGTCGTTTCCGCTGGAAGCGCTCCGCCGGGGCGGACACCGTGAACGAGCCGGCCGGCGCTCCCTCTGGCGCGAAATAGGGAGCCGCCACGCAGCGCATCCCCTCGGCGAACTCCTCCTCGTCGATCGCGTACCCCTGGCTGCGCACGCGCGCCAGTTCCATCAGCAGACCGTCGAGGTCGGTGACGGTGCGCGGGGTGAGGCGTTGCAGTTCCACGCCGGAGAAGAGGGTCTCGACCTGCTCGACCGGCAGGTGGGCGAGGATCGACTTGCACGAGGCACGAGCGTGCATGTCGCCGGTGTACCCGACCTCGAGCCCGCCGACGCTGAGCGTCTGATGGCTCGTGAGGAAGTGCCGCAGCAGCACGGCGCCCCCGGTCCACTCCGCGATGAACGCGGTCTCGGCGGTCGCGTTGAAGAGCCGGGTCAGGATGACGGCGAGCTCGGGCGCGATCTCCGAGTGCCGTTGGAGGCCCCGGCCGAGCGCGAAGCCGTGCGGACCGAGTTCGTAGAAGCCCCCGGCGCTTCGGATCACGTAGCCGTCGGCCTCGAGGGTGCGGAGCACGTGGTAGCAGACGCCGATCGTGAGCCCGCATTCGGCGGCGATCTGCTTCGCGGTGGCCCTGCCCGACTGCACGATGTGCTCGAACACCGCCATGCCCCGGCTCAACGTCGTGAGCACGTCCGACTTCCCGCCGTTCACGCGAGACCCCGCAGAGCGCACGCCAGGGTGCGGGCAGCGCGCAGCAGGTCCGCTTCTGCGACGGATTCCGCGGCCGTATGCGCGAGAGCGGTCTCCCCCGGGCCGAAGACCACGGTGGGGACTCCCCGTTCGGCGTACTGGCCGGCGTCGTTCCCTGCGGTGAATCCGCGGAGCTCCGCGACGCCGTCGACGTCGTCGAGCGCCCGGATGAAGCTGCGCACGAGGGCCCCGGACTCCGGGGTCTCCCAGCCGGGATACGGCTCGCCCAGCCAGGTCAGGCGATGCGGATGGAGCGCCTCTTCCGGGTCGTCGCCCACCGCCGCAGCGAGCGCCGCGGCGAAGGCGTCCCTGACCGAGGCTGCGGACTCGCCCGGCATCAGTCCGATCCGCCCCGTCAGACTCGCCCGCTCCGGTACCGCCGCCTGATACTCGCCCGCGGAGAGCAGCCCGATGTTGAACGGGATGCCCGTCGGCACGTCGGCGAACCGCGGATGCGTGAACGCCTCCGAGCGTCGTGCGGCGGTCTCGATGAGCACGTCGCGCAGCACGAGCAGGCGGGCGAGGGCATCGATCCCCTGCCAGGGCGCCGAGGAGTGCGCTGCGGCGCCGGAGGTCTCGAGCCGGAAGAACTGCAGGCCCGTGCAGGCGGTGACGAGCGCGTTGCCCGTGGGTTCGAGGATCACGGCGGCGGCTGGCGGCGTCGCCGAGGCGAGTGCGAGCCGGGTGCCGACGCCGCTCCGTTCCTCCCCGATGACCAGGTGCACGACCGGGACCAGGCTCGGGCGACCCGGTCCGACGCGCAGCGCGTCCAGTGCGATGAGCGCGGCGGCGATCCCGCCCTTCATGTCGACCGTGCCACGGCCGTGCACGCGGCCCGATTCGCGCGCCCCGCCGAACGGCGGATGCGTCCATTCGGCGGGGTCGCCGACCGGGACCACATCGATGTGGCCGTTGAGCGCGATCGTGCGATCGCGCTCCGTCGGTCGGCCGAACGGATACCCGATGACGTTCGCCCGGTCCGCGACGGTCTCCTCGCCTGCGGCGAAGCCCGTGCCCGCGAGCTCCTGCACGTCGGCCTCCCAGCCTCTGCCGCGCATCCACGCCGCGTAGAAGTCGGCAGCTGCCCGCTCCTCCCCCGTCACGCTGGGCACCCGCACCGAGTCCGCCAGAAGCGCGGCGAGCTCCTCGCCCCGTTGCGCGATCTCGGCGTCGAGTCCGCGCCGTTCCACTGCTGTCATGCTGCGTACACCTCTCTGGTTCGTGGATCATCCTCGGGTCGATGACCCGCGTGTGAGCTATTTCAAACGCGAATTTCGATTATCCGAAATATCGGGATCGCGGTCGATCGCGCGGCCTCCGCCCGCCCTAGCGTGAGCCGCATGACGAATCAGACGATCACCGCGACCCGGAACGAGCAGCGAAGCCTCCGCGAGCGTCACGCCGCCGTGATGCCCGAGTGGCTGTCGCTCTACTACGAGGAACCGCTCGAACTGCTCTCGGCGAAGGGCAGGACCGTGCTCGGCAGCGACGGAAGGGCCTACCTCGACTGCTTCGGGGGCCTCCTCGCCACCATGGTCGGGCACGCGATCCCCGAGATCACCGAGGCGATCCGGCGGCAGTCCGAGCGGATCCTCCACTCGTCGACGCTCTATCTGCTGAGCGGGCAGGTACGTCTCGCCGAACGGCTGGCCGCTGCGAGCGGGATGCGGGACCCGCGCGTCTTCTTCGTGAACTCCGGCACGGAGGCGGTGGAAGCGGCCCTGCTGATCGCGACAGCGCACGCCTCGAGCAACCAGGTGCTCGCGTTGCGCGGCAGCTACCACGGGCGCAGTTTCGGAACCGTCGCGACGACGGGCATCCGGGCGTGGTCCGCGACCGGATTCAGCCCGCTGCAGGTGACCTACCTGCACAGCGGCTACCGGCTCCGCAGCCCGTTCCGCGATCTGGACGACGCCCGGTTCATCGACGCGTGCATGGACGAGATGCGCACGATGATCGAGACGAGCACGAGCGGCCGCATCGCCGGCATGATCGTCGAGCCGGTGCAGGGCGCAGGCGGGTTCGCGGAACCGCCCGCCGGGTTCTTCGCGCGCACGCAGGAGATCCTCGACGACTACGGGATCCCGCTCATCTCAGACGAGGTCCAGACCGCCTGGGGCCGCACGGGCCGCGGGCCCTTCGGGATCCACGCGCACGGAGTGAGGCCGCAGATCATGACCCTCGCCAAGGGAATCGCGAACGGGCTCGCGGTGGGCGCCGTCGTCGCGGAGTCCGAGATCATGCACAGTCTGCCGGCCCACAGCATCTCGACGGCGGGCGGCAACCCGGTGGCGATGGCCGCCGCGAACGCGACGCTGGACTACATCGAGGATCACGACCTCATCGCGCACGCCGACCGTGTGGGGTCCCGGCTCATGGAGGGTCTCAGAGCGATCGCGACCGAGTCGTCCGGGCTCGTGGCCGAGGTGCGCGGCACCGGCCTCATGATCGGGGTCGAGATCGTCGTGCCCGGCACGCTCGACCCCGCCCCGGAGCTCGCGGTCGCCGCGGTGGAGCGTGCGCGGGCCCTCGGGCTCCTGATCGGGCGCGGTGGCGTCTACGGCAACGTGCTGCGCGTGACCCCGCCCATGACGATCACGACGGAGGAGGCCGAGCACGCGCTGGAAGTGCTCGCCGAGGTGCTGCGGACCCTCGGGTCGCCCGTCGTCGTGGCAGCAGGGTCCGCCGAGGGGCTCCGCCCATGACTCGACGTCGGGTCCTCGTCACCGGAGGGGCACGGGGGCTCGGGCGAGCCTTCGCCGAGGACCTCGCGAGGGCCAGCTGGGACGTCGCCGTGCTCGACCGGGATCTCGAGGCCTACCGGGAGTTCCCCGAGGAGCCGCATGCGCAGCCGGTCGTCGATGTGCTGCGCGCGCTCGGCGCCGACGCGGTGGGATTCGAGGCCAGCGTGACGGACCCCGACGCCCTCGGTGCGGCGGCCGCCTCGCTCGAGCGCCGCTGGGGCGCTCTCGACGGACTCGTGTGCAACGCCGGCGGCGGATCGGGCGCCCTCGATGGCAACCGCGCCTCGGCGCTGAGCCTCTCCGACCTCGGCGAGATGCTGGAGCGCAACCTGTTCGGGACCGTACTCACGGTTCAGGCCGCGCTTTCCCTGCTGCGCGCCTCGGATGCCTCGGGAGGGGCGTCGATCATCACGATGTCGTCCCTCAACGGCGTCGAGCCGACCGACCACGGCGGATATGCGCACTACGGCGTCGCGAAGGCGGCCGTGGCGCACTACTCGCGATACCTGGCCAGGGATCTCGGCCCCGAGGGCATCCGCGTGAACTGCCTCGCCCCCGGCCCCATCGCCACAGGCCGTCTGCTCCGCCGCATGGCCGAACGCCCCGAGGCGAACGCCGGCGTGCGCAACGCGCTCGAACGGACCGGGACCGCGGACGACGTGGCCCCGCTCGTGCGGTTCCTGCTCGGCCCGGACGCGGCCTACCTCACCGGCCAGATCGTCCGGGTCGACGGCGGGCTCTGAGCCCGGCCGCCGCTCGCGGCGGGACCGCCGCCGGGTCACCCGTACGGGTTGACGGTCTTCTTCTCGGCGTCGATGTCGCGGATCAGTGCGGGATCGGTCAGACCCTTGCGCGGGTCCACATCGGTGTCCTGGTGATCGGTGGCGCCGTCGAGCACGGGCTCATCGACCACCTGGTCCTCTCCGTCCGTCTGCGCGTCTGCGCCGGTTCCCCGCTCGGCTGTCGCCTCGCGCTCGACCGTTTCCTCGGTCTCGGTCGTCTCGTCGTTCGAGAAGGTCCCGGCGCGCTCCGCGGCCGCGTCGTGCTCCGTGCCGTCCCGATCCTCGAACTCGTGCTGCGTCGTGTCGTTCATGGCTCCCACCGTACGGACGCCTGCCGCCGATCCGCCACCCCTTGACTTCTCAGGCCGCGCGGTTCGCCCGGCCTACCGCGCGCGCCCGTACTGCGCGGAAACGGGGCACTCGAAGGGGTCGCGCGCGGCGAGGCCGACGCGGTTCAGGTACGCGATCACGATGGCGTACGACCGCCAGAGCGAGGTCTCGGTGTAGGGCACATCGAGGGTCCTGCAGTGCTCGCGCACGATCGCCCGGGCCTTCGCGAGGTGGGGGCGCGCCATGCTCGGGAAGAGGTGGTGCTCGACCTGGTAGTTCAGGCCGCCCATGAGCCAGGTGGCCCACCAGCCGCCGCGGATGTTGCGCGACGTGCGCACCTGCTTCGTGAAGAAGTCGAGCTTCGCGTCGTGCGCGATGACGGGCATGCCCTTGTGATTCGGCGCGAACGAGGCGCCCATGTAGACGCCGAACACGGCGAGCTGCACGCCCATGAAGGCGAACGCCATGCCGATCGGAAGCAGCAGGAACACCGGCACCAGGAGCACCGCGAACCGGGCGGCGATGATCCCGAGCTCGACCCAGCGCCCCCGCACCGGTTCGCGGCCGAACAGGTGGGCGAAGCTCTGCTTGTGGAGGTTCAGGCCTTCGAGGGTGAGGAGCGGGAAGAACAACCAGCCCTGGCGCTTCGTGAGCAGCCGTCGGAACCCGCGGGCCTCGACCGCGTCCTCCTCGAGGAAGGAGATGGTGTCGACCTCGATGTCGGGGTCCTTGCCCACGCGGTTCGGATTCGAGTGGTGGCGCGAATGCTTCGAGTCCCACCAGGAGTAGCTCATGCCGATGGCTCCCGCGAGGATCCGTGCGAGGCGATCGTTCGCCGGCCCGGAGGCGAGGATCTGGCGGTGCGCAGCCTCGTGCGCGAGGAACGCGACCTGGGTGAAGAGGATCCCGAGCGCCCCGGCGATCAGCAGCTGGAACCAGCTCTGGCCCAGCAGCACGAACCCGGCGATCGCGCCGCCGAGCGCGAGGAGGAGCACCGCCCCGACCGTGCCGTAGAACCAGGGCGCGCGGCGCAGCAGCCCGGATTCCCGGACCGTCTGGGACACGCGGGTGTAGGCCTTCGCGATCGGCGGGAAATCCTCTCGGCGCGCTCGCGTGGGGCGCAGAGGGCCGAAGCTCTCGAGGGTACGGGGTACGGCAGTCGACATGACGGGCACCTGTTTCGTTGCGAGCCGCATGGTTCGACTCGGATGAAGCCACAGGCGGTTGCCGATCGCTGACCCCACGGTATCGGCCGCACCATACGGGACGCTGCATACTCGGAGGACTCGCAGGTCGGGCGCGGGCACGGGCCGGCGTGCCGGCATCCCCCGCCGACCCACTACGTTCTCAACAGCTCCCCCGCCGACCCACTACGGAACCGGCGAGCTGGCATCGGCGCCGATGCCGGCTCGCCGGGTCGGTAGTGGGTCGGGACGAGGCCGAGCGGGAAGACCGCCGTCGGGCCCGCTACCCGGCGGCGAGCGCAATCCAGTAGCGGCGCAGACGAGGGTGCCCGACGTCGGATGCGTCGATGACATCGGCCAGCCGGCCGCCGGCGCGCTCGATCGTGCGCGCCGACCCGGCGTTCTCGTCGTCGCAGGTGATCATCACGCGCTCGTGCCCGGCCGCGCGGGCGTGCTCCAGCACCAGGCGCAGTGCCTCGCCCGCGTACCCGAGCCGGCGGCGCGAGGGCCGGATCGAGTACCCGATGTGCCCTCCGGCGTAGGCGAGGTAGGCGTTGAGCTCCCGCCGGAACGAGATGAATCCGACGACTTCGCGCGCTCCGTCGGCTTCGTCCACGACCCAGAACATGTCGCAGCGCACCGTGTCGGCGGGCAGTTCGGCCTCGGGGTCGGCGAGGCGCTCCGCCAATGCGACGAGTTCGGCGCAGGTCGCACGGTCCGGGGCGGCGCTCGCGCCCATGCCCATGCCGTGCACGTCGACGCCGCCGAACTCGGCGAGCGCCTCCGCCCACGTCTCGCAGAGTTCCAGCGTCGGGCGCACGATCGAGACGGTCATCGCACCAGTCAATCAGAGGACCGGGGCGCACCGATCCCGATGGAGTCGCTGTGTTCGGTCAGAGATCCGGCCTCGGTCAGGCCGTTTCGTCGGACTGCGTCTCACGGAACCCGGATCCCGGACCGGGGGCTGGCGCTGGCACTGGCACTGCTGCGGGCGCGGGCGCTGGCGGCAATGCGTTCGCCTGTCGCACGCGCTCCGCGAATCGCCCCACCGGGTGCTGCGGCGGCGCCCACACCACGACGAGCGCGGTCGCGAGCGGACCGAGCAGCAGCCCGAGCAGGAACCATACCCAACGCGATCGCCCCTTCTGCTCGGCGAGGCCGGCGGTGATGATCGCCAGAGCGAGCCAGAACATGCCGGGAGAGACGTACTCGTTCATGCGGACGAGTGTAACGAGCGTGACGAGTGTCACCGGCGTCACACGGGTCGCCGTGCCTCGACGAGGTGCCGCGTCGAGTGCGCGACGAACGGCCCCTCATCCGCGATCCGCTCGTGCAGTTCGCGGAGCCGCTCGCGGTATCCCTCGATCGTGAACCCGGGCACCCACCACACCACCTTGCGCAGGAGGTAGACGACCGCGGCGACGTCGTGGATCTCGATGCGCAGACGCGCGGTGCGCAGGGCGACGATCTCGAGCCCCGCGGCGCGGGCCTCCGCGGCCTCGTGCTCGGGGTCTCTCTCGAGCCTGGCCCCGGGCTGCGGGCCCAGGAAGTACTCGATGAGTTCGAACACGCTCGCCGGGCCGACGTGCTGCGCGAAGTAGGTCCCGCCAGGCGCGAGCACCCGGGCGATCTCGTGCCACCAGATCGTGGCGGGATGCCTGCTGGTCACGAGGTCGAATGCCGCATCCGCGAAGGGCAGCGGGGGCTCGTCCGGATCCGCGACCACCGCGACGCCCCGCGGATGCAGCAGGCGCGTCGCCCGCTCCACGTTCGGCGGCCACGATTCGGTGGCGACCGCGAGCGGCGGGAAGGCGTCGACCTCCGCCAGCACCTCGCCGCCGCCCGTCTGGATGTCGAGCGAGGCGCGCGCCCGCCCGAGGCGATCGGCCAGGCCCTGCGCGTACCTCCAGGGCGGCCGCTCCTCCGTAGCCCGGCCGTCGAGCCATCCGAAGTCCCACCCGGAGACGTCGGCGCCGCCGCCCGCCGCGAGCAGCTGGTCGAAGGTCTCGGTCATGCCTCGATTCTGGCAGCCCGCGCGCGGCGCCGCAGGCGCGTTCAGGGCTCCGCGCCGCTGCGCTTCAGCGATTCAGGCCGCAGACCCCAGGCCTCAGTGCCTGCGCACCTCAGCGCGTGAGCGGCGAGGGAATACGCGCGGAGCCGTAGCCGTCGCCGGAGCGCGCGGGCGTCCAGCGTCTCCAGTGCTTCGCCGAGAGACGCACCGGAGCGTGAGCCTGCACGTGGGAAGCGGCGGCATCCAGCCGTACGTCGCCGGGGAACGCCAGCCACAGCGACAGGCTCGATGCGGTCGTGCCGAAAGCGGCGCGGACACCCGAGGCGCCGAGGGTCCTGCCGTACCCGTCGACGGCGAACCCGCCTGTGGCCTCTGCCGAGACCCCCGCGTACGGCGCCCCGTCATTCGGATCCACCAGCCGCACCGCCGCGCTGAGCACGAGCGCGGCGAGCGGGCTGCCGAAGCGGGTGACGTCGTCGGATGTCGCGGCGTCGAGCGCGGCGAGCACGTCGCTCAGCCCGTCCTGGCGCACCCGCCATTCCTGATGCGTGCGCTCGGTGCGGCTCGGGCCGCCGAGCATCTCGGTGGCGAGCGCGCGCCAGTGCTCCGAGCGCGCTTCGGCGCCTCCGGCGCGGATTCGGAGCACCGAGCTGGAATCGCGGGCCGGCGTCGTGCAGGCACCGAGGAACGCGTCGACCTTCGCGGCCGCCGCTGAGGGCTTCCTCATCCGCATCGCGTGCGCCCCGCCCGAGGCGGCGGGCAAGCCGTCGTAGGTCACGAGTTCCGGGCGGCTCACGACCCGGCTCCCTCGCGCAGCGCGGCGATCCGCGCCCGGTCGGTCGGGGCGTCGAACGCCGGATCGCGCGCGGCGACCCGTCCCGCCAACGCTTCGAGCGCGTCGAGCACCGCACTCCGCAGCAGCGGCTCGGGATCGGCGGTGCGCATCGCGTCGTCGCTGCTGATGCGCAGCTCCCCCGAGACCCTCCGGGCGCCGATCATCACGCGGGGCCTGCGGAGCGCAGTGGGTGCGGCGATGACGGTGAGGTCGCCTCCGACGGTGACGAAGAGGTCGTAGCCGTATCCCCAGTCCTCCGCCGCGAGCTCCGTCTGCAGCCGTTTCAGCGCGAAGACCGTCTCGCCGGGAATCCCCGGTCCCCCGTAGACCGTGCGGAACGAGAGCCGCCCGGACGCATCGGCGCTCACGGCCGCTCCCCCTCAGGTGTGCCGACCCGCCAGAAGCGCTCGGGCGATCCGGCGGGGAGGAGCCCGGCGATCCAGTCGTCGACCGCGCGCTGGACCGCCAGCTCGAGATCCTCCCGGTTCCGGCCGCGCGGCCGAGCGGGAACCGCCGGCTCCCAGCCGTCCTCGCCCCACTCGACGCCGAACAGGTGCCGCTCGTCGTCGAAGCGGCGGTCGAGCGCGAACGCCCCGGCGCCGTTCACCTCTGTCCGGACGCCCGCAGCGCCCGACGTCCGATCTGCGCTCCCGATCCCCATCGTTCCTCCGACTCCAGCGGCGATGCGCATCGGCACCGTGCACCGCACTCGGGTCTCAGCGTATCCGCGTCAGGCGCGCAGCAGCAGTCGGGCAATCCGAGACGCGTGATCGCGCGGCGGATCCGCGATCTCGCGCAGCAGGGCTCCGAGGTCCGGCGCCACTTCTTCGGTCTCCTCGAACTCGGGCTCCTCGCCGTACACGACCACTCCGTCGTCGCGCAGCGCGAGGTAGGCGTACGGACCGCGCACCGAGAGCAGGATCGGCAGATGGCGGCCCCAGAACGCCCGAATCGCCGCGCGTTCGGGATCGCCGGCCGCGGCGTCGAGGCTCAGCCTCTCGAAGGCGTTCCAGGTGAAGCCGTCATCGGCGGCCTCCGCCGCGCCCGCCGGAGCGCCGGCGTAGTCCTCGAGGGCGAGGAACCACACCGCGTCGTCCGGGCTCGACAGTCGCGAGAATGCGCTGCCCCAGTGCACTGCGTCGACGGGCGCGGGACCGGTTCCCTCTGACCGCCTCGTGCGCGGGACCGCGGGCGGTTCGAGACGCCACCCCGCCGCGCGTAGCGCGGCGATGGCGGCAGTCGTGACGTCCATCAGGGCTCCTCCCAGCCTGCGACCGGGCCGGTCAGGCCGGGCGATCCACGGCGTCGATGACGAGGCTCAGCTCGTCGCGGAGCGCCATCAGCCGCTCGACCGGGATCCCGAGCCGGTCGATCACCGCGGGCGGCACGTCGAGCGCCCGCTCCCGCAGCGCCAGACCGGCCTCGGTGGGGGCCAGGCTGAACGTGCGTTCGTCGCCGTCGACGGCAGCTCGCTCGATGAGCCCGGAGTGCTCGAGCCGCTTGACGATCGGCGACAGGGTCGCGGGATCCATGCGCAGCATGTCCGCGATCTCGCGGAATCGCAGCGGAACGTCGCCCCACAGCGCCAGCATCACGAGGTACTGCGGGTGGGTGAGCCCGAGCGGTTCGAGGATCGGACGGTAGACGCCGATGACGCTCCGGCTGGCGACGGCGAGCGCGAAGCACACCTGGCGATCGAGCTCGAGGGCGTCGTCGGGGAGCCTGTTCATGCTTCGATTCTATCTCGTTTGCGCACAAACAAAACGTGCTAGTATTTTGTTTGTGCGCAAACGAAAAAGACGACTCTGGCACGAGACCCCCTGGGACGGGCAACCCGGCTTCTTCGCCGCGTGGCGCCGCTTCTTCTACCAGTTCGAGGGAACGTCCCAGCTCGGCGACCCCAACGAGCCCCCGTACGTGCCGCCCGCGAATCCGCGGTGCCCGGTCTGCTCCGAACTCATGCGGGATCACCGGATCGAACGAGGCGGCCCGGGCAAGCCCACGCACCTGCGCTGCCCGCAGCAGGACGCGCCGCTCGCACCCGCAGAGGCGTGACCGCGACCTCCCGACCCGACCGGAAGGTCGAGCCCGCGGGACGCGATCGCGCCCCCGCAGGCGCCGGCGCGAGTTCCGTAGCGCGATACACGGTCGGCTGGGGTCGAGGCAACCCCCTCCCGCTGCAGGAGCGTTCGGGCGATCGTTGATCTCGATGGCTCGGCGGCGTGCACGACGCGCCCGTCGCCGGACCATCGCCAGGCGAAGGGAGCGACACGATGACGAACGAGCACGACTCCGGAACCACGGCGAACCCGGGCGAGGAGCCCGGCGATGAGGAGTTCGCCCGCGAGAAGCGAGCGACGGAGGTTCCCGACGAGGCCCGCGAGGACGTCGCGGAGCGTCCCGGCAGCACCGCGGTCGATCCCGACCACGCGGACGAGGTCGCCGACGAGTGGGGCGAGGGGTCGTTCCCCGCGAGCGATCCGCCCTCCCACTACTGATCGGACGGGATCGGAGGGGTCATGCATCGGCGCGAACGCCCCACCGGGGTGATGCCGAGCGACATCACCGGCCGCCTCGGTGCCTTCGACCGATTCGCCGAGTCGGCCTCGAAGCTCGCGAGCCGGGCATGGTTCTTCTGCTTCTGCGTCGCCCTGGTGGTGGTCTGGGTGCCCTCGATCCTCCTCTTCGACAGCGTCGACACCTGGCAGCTCATCATCAACACGGTGACGACGATCGTGACGTTCCTCTCGGTCGCGCTGCTGCAGAACAGCCAGACGCGAGCAGACCAAGCCGTGCAGCACAAGCTCAACGCGATCGCCGACGCCCTGAGCGACCTGATGCACGAAACGGCCAACGAGCGCGACGCGGAGGAGCTCCGTGAGGCGGTCGGCCTCGAGACCCGAGAGAGCACGCGCGCGCGACGCCCGGTCGAGCCGCCCGACGCCGGCTGATCCCCCGCTGAGGTTCGACCTCGCCGATCCCGCCCCCGTATGGCACACTCGCGGTATGCGCACACCCCGTCGCGGCCAGGCCATCGCCGCAGCCTGGGTCCTGATCCTCGCTCCGCCGCTCGCCGTCGTCGTGAAGCTCTCGGTCTACCCGGGCTGGATGATGTTCGCCGCATTCCTCGCCGGGATTCCGCTGCTGATCGGATACGCGCTGCAGATCGTGATCGCGATCAACGGCATGTTCGCGGCGCGCGGAGTGTTCACGCGGGAGCCGGATGCCGGGCGCGGGATCCTGGCCGCCTGGCTCACCTCGGCCGGAGTCGTCCTCGTCGCGAGCCTCATCGTGGACGGCGGGGATGACGGCACCTACGGCTCGCTGCTCACGGAAATGCTCGGCATATCGTCGACCGCCGGCGGATCGGATCTGTCCATGACGCTCGTCGTCCCGGCCGCGCTGCTCTGGCTGGGCGGCTGGCTCTGGCTCCTCGTCGAGTGGATCGCCCTGCGAGCCCGCTCTCGTCCCCCACGCGCGGCACCGCGATCGCTAGGCTGATCGGCAGGCCGGTGCGGCCGCGACGCGCCCCGCACCGTGCACCACGACGCGCGAACCGGCCCGATCGGGGCCCGACGACGGCGGGAACGACGCTGAGAGAGGACGAGCGGCATGCAGGATGCGGACCGGCCCGGGAACACCCCGACGCCTCCCCTGAACGGAGCGCGCTCGTTCACCGAATCCGCCGAGCGCGTCGTCGAGTACCTCAAGCGGAACACTCCGCTGACGGACTGGTCGGTCTCGCGGGTGTCGGGCGGCGAGCAGGTCCACCTCCACGTGCGCCACGATCAGGTGCTCTCGGTCGGCGACCGCGTCGACTGGCAGGAGTCGTTCTGCAGCCGCATGTCGGCCGGGGCCGCCCACGTCGTGCGTGACGCGCGTGCCGACGCGGACTACGCCGACCTCGACGCGGCGGAGCAGGTCGGAGCCTACGCCGGCTTCACGATCGGCGATGACCGCGACGGGGAGTTCGGGATCCTGTGCGGCGTACGGCCGGCACCGCTCCGCGACGACGAGCAGGTGGACGAGCCGCTCGTGCGCATGCTGAGCGAGCTCCTCACGACGCAGCTCGTACTGGCCCGGGCCATCGACCGCGAGCGCCGCCGGGTGGAGCTCACCGAGGTCCTCGCGCACACGGACGCGCTCACCGGGGTGCTGAACCGGCGCGGCTGGGACGGCCTCATCGCCGATGCCCAGGAGCGCCTCGACGCGTTCGGCGACCCCGTGGCGGTGGCGGTCGTCGACCTCGACGGTCTCAAGCGGGTCAACGACTCCGAGGGGCACGCCGCCGGCGACCGGCTCATCGCACGGGCCGCCGACGCGCTGCGGCGGGCCTGCGCGCCCGGCGCGCACGTCGCGCGGTACGGCGGCGACGAGTTCACGATCCTCGCGAACGGCATCTCCCCGGCGCAGTCCGAAGCGGCCGCCGCCGAGTTCGCGCGCGCCCTCGACCGTGCCGGGGTGCGCGCCTCGATCGGGGTCGCCGCCGCGGAGCCGGGGATCGTGCCGCTCGACGCCGCGCTCGAGCTCGCGGATCGCAGGATGTACGCACACAAGCTCGCACGGCGGGCCGGCTGACGGGCCGCGGGGCTCAGGGGCTCAGGGGCTCGGGGCCTCGACCCCGGCTACTCCACGATCTGTTCGAGCGCCTCGGCGACCGCCGCGCGCACCTGCGGCTCCCGCTCGTGCGCGATCCCGAGCCGCAGCCCACGCTCGACCGACGCCCTGACTCGATCGTCGGGATGCCTCTCGAGGAGCTGCACCAGCGCGCCGCCCGCGGCGACGCGGCATTCCGGATCCGGATCGATGCGCATGCACCGGGCCAGCACGTCGACGTCCTCCCGCTCCCCCACCCAGCCGAGCGCGATCAGCGACGATCGGCGCGGCGACGAATCCTCCGCCTCGAGGAGTCGCACCGCGAGGTCTCGCACGTCGCGATGCCCCGAGAGTCCGTTGAGCAGCGGGTCGCACAGCCTCGCGAGCATCAGCACCGCGTCGCCCGCGTGCTCGTCGGCGCCCGCCCCGGTCGCGACGAGCTCGAGCAGGAAGTCGCGCGCGGACTCGCCGTGCTCCGGGAATCGGGTCTTGAGGCTCCGGCGAAAGCCCGCGTCCAGAGACGGATCCTGGATCAGCGCCCAGTGCAGCGACACCCAGGGACTGCGCATGATCGCCCAGACGAAGGGCATCTCTCCCCCGGAGCCCCCGCGGATCTCCTCCGCCCATGCGACGAACTCTGCTTCCGTACGTGCGGCGCGCTCCCAGGTGGCCATCTCTGGATTCTACGCGTGGCGGGCCCCGCCGGGCTTCGGGCGAACGCGGTGCGCAACCGCCCTAGCCCGGCGCATACACCCTGAACCGCACCGACTCGGCGAGCGCGACGAGTCGCGGATAGCTCGCGCTCGGCACGACGTAGAGGTGGTAGCAGTCGCTCATGGTGTCGATGATCGCGAGCGTGCAACCCGCCGCCTCGAGGCGCTGCGCGATTCGCACCAGCGCGCTCCAGGTGTCGCCCTCGGACTCGTCGAAACGCTCGCCCGAAACATCGATCGCAACGCCGAGGCTGGTGAGCACGGGCTGCAGTTGCCAGACGATGTCTCCCGGAGCTTCCTTCCAGTCGATGTACACGCCGTACGCGTGCGGCGTCTCGTAGCCGACGAGCCAGTACGCGAACACGAAGAGCATGTCTTCACTGCCTGGGCTGTCCGGCCAGGGATAGCTCATCTCGTCGAACCAGGTTTCGTGCCGCGATCGGAACTCGCCGGGATCCGCCACCAGCAGCGCGATGTCCTCGGCGACCCGCGGGTCATCACGAGTGATGATCGCCGCCATCTCGACGAGGGGTGTGAAGTCGATGCGCTCGGCGGCGGGCTCCGGCGCAGCGTCGCGCGCGGGCTCCGTTGCGCGCTTCCGGAAGCGGTCGAACCATCCCATACGATCTCCGTCCCTCGGCCTCGCATGCAGCCTAGCCCGAGTCACCGTCACCGACGGGCCCGATTCCCCGAGTGGAAAAGAGCGCGGCGATCTTCGCAGCATTCGCCGCGCACACAAGTGAACCCCCGCAAGTAGAAGCCTTGCGGGGGTTCGGAGCGGGCGTAATACTCCCGCAGTGGCTCCGACGGGCGTCGATCCCGTGACCTCACGATTTTCAGTCGTGCGCTCTACCAACTGAGCTACAGAGCCAGGCACTCACATGGCGAGAGCCCGAGACGACGGGAGCCCTTCCGAATGGAAGGGCTCCACATCATCTTGCGACCCTGACGGGACTTGAACCCGCGACCTCCGCCGTGACAGGGCGGCGCGCTAACCAACTGCGCCACAGGGCCATATGTGTGTGTTCAATTGTATATTGGTGACCCGATCGGATCGTGACCCCAACGGGATTCGAACCCGTGCTGCCGCCGTGAAAGGGCGGTGTCCTAGGCCGCTAAACGATGGGGCCGGGGCGATTTCTCGCTTGCCAACGAGATGTAATACTACGACGATTTTCGCCCCCTGCGCAAATCGGCCCCGCAGATCCGGGATCCCTGGCGTGTCGCGTCCCCCGGACGCGGGTCGATTCGCCCGGAATCCGACTGAATGACGCGGATCGGCGGCCGCTCCGGTTTCCTGGTCAGCGCGAAACGTGGCACAGTGGAGGCGTGCGGTCGCAAAGGCGCGGCCCTCGAGAAACGGAGCAGCCATGGGTTCCCATCCGCTTGATTCACTCACCGCAGCCGAGCTCACCGGCACGTCTGCCGTCCTGTCCCGCGAGAAGGGCATCGATTCGGGCTGGCGCTACGCCTCGATCATCCTTCGCGAACCTCCCAAGGTCGAGGTGCGGTCGTGGCGGGACGGCGATCCCATCGTCCGCCGTTCGCTCGCAGTGCTCTGGAACAAGCAGAGCAACGAGGTCTACGAGGCCGTCGTCAACCTCACCGACGATGCGCTCGAGAGCTGGGAGCACCGGCCGGGCGTCACGCCGAACTTCACCGTGGACGAGTACCACGACTGCGATCATCTGCTGCGCGAGGATCCCGAGGTGCGCGCCGCACTCGAGAAGCGCGGGATCGATCCGTCGCTCGTCCTCTTCGACCTCTGGACCTACGGCCACGAGGTGATGCCTGAGCAGTGGCGCGACCGCCGTCTCGGCTGGGTGGACATCTGGAGGCGGGCGACGCCGAACGGCAACCCCTACGCGCACCCGGTGAGCGGGCTCAAGGTCATCGTCGACGTGAACAGCATGGAGGTGCTGCAGATCGACGAGGGGCACGACCGCGGATTCCCCGAGGTCGACGCCGAGTACGTCCCCGAGGTGCGCGGGCTCGCCGAGCGCACCGACCTCAAGCCGCTCGACATCGTGCAGCCGGAGGGGGTCTCGTTCGAGCTCGACGGCTCGCTGCTGCGCTGGCAGGACTGGGAGTTCCGGATCGGCTTCAACTACCGCGAGGGGCCCGTGCTCTACCAGGTGCGCTTCAAGGACGGCGACGAGTACCGGGACATCGCCTACCGCATGTCGCTCGCCGAGATGATCGTCCCCTACCGCGACTCGAGCTTCGACCACTACCGCCGCACCGCGTTCGACATCGGCGAGTGGGGCTTCGGATACATGTGCACCTCGCTCGAGCTCGGCTGCGACTGCCTCGGCGAGATCACCTACCTCGACGGCGTGCTGCCCGACACCAGCGGTCGGCCGCAGGTCACGAAGAACGCGATCTGCCTGCACGAGGAGGACGACGCGGTGCTCTGGAAGCACGTCGACCCGGATCAGGGCGCCGAGGTGCGCCGCATGCGCCGCTTCGTGGTCTCGGTGCACGCCACCGTCGCCAACTACGAGTACCTCGTCTACTGGCGGTTCTACCCCGACGGCAACATCGAGTGCGAGATCCGCGCGACCGGGATCATGGTGTCGACGCCGATGGAGGACGAATCGGCGACGCATCCCACCGGCACCGTCATCGACCGCCGCACGTACGCGCCGCACCACCAGCACTTCCTCGTGGCCCGCCTCGACCTCGACATCGACGGCGACGAGAACACCGTCGTCGAATCGGATTCGATGCCAGCGGCGATCAGCGACTCGAACCCGCTCGGACTCGACCTGAACACCCGCGGCACCGTCGTCGCGTCCGAGAAGGACGCGGCACGCATGTACAGCTGGGACCGGCAGCGGTCTTGGAAGGTGCAGAACCCCAACCGCCTGAACTCCTGGGGCGCACCGACGGCCTACAAGCTGGTGCCCACCGGATCGTTCCCCGCGATGTTCGACGAGACCTCGCCCGTGCTGCGCCGCAACCCGGTCATCGGCAGCACGCTCTGGGTGACGAAGCACCACGACTCCGAGATGTGGCCGGCGGGCGACTACCCCACGCAGTCGGCGAACGACCTCGGCAACGGCATGAGCGCGTGGGTCGCCGACGACGAGAACCTCGTGAACGAGGACGTGGTGCTCTGGTACGTCTTCGGGATCCACCACATCACCCGCGCCGAGGACTGGCCGATCATGCCGGTCGACAAGGTCTCGTTCATGCTGAAGCCCTTCGGCTTCTTCGACCGCAACCCGTCGCTCGATGCGCCGCGCTCCCCCGCGAAGGGATCCTGCTGCACCGGGGGCGCCTGCACCTGCGAGCACTGAGGCGCGGCACCGGGCGGCCCCTCGCGTCCCGCAGAACGACAACGAGGGACGGGCGCGAACGGGCGGATCGGGATCTCACCTACACGCACCGATTCAGCGTGCGGATATCGCTTTCCCTGGGAAGTGATATCCGCACGCTGACTCGGTGTCGCAAGCCGCAAGCCGCAGACCGCAGACCGCCGCAGCCGCCGCCTACCCGACGCGGTTGACCGGGGAGTCCGGGACGCCGGTCGCGGCGAGCGAAACCGCGTTCTGCGCCTGGATGCGCACGTACTCGACCTCGGTGCGAGACGAGAAGTAGGCGATGTGCGGGGTGAGCACGACGTCCTCGCGGCCGAGCAGCGGGTGGTCCGCCTGCGGCGGCTCCTCCTCGAGCACGTCGAGCGCCGCCGCGGAGAGCCGCCCGGCGTCGAGCGCTGCGGCGAGCGCCGCGCTGTCGATGAGCGCACCGCGCGACACGTTTACCAGCACGGCCCCCTCGGGCATGTCTGCGAGGAACGCCGCGTCCACCATGCCGGCGGTCTGATCCGTGAGCGGCAGGTGCAGCGACAGCACGTCCGAGCTGTGGCGCACATCCTCGAGGGTCCCCCGCTCCACTCCGAGCTCCGCCAGCTCCGCGCGCGTCTGCTGCGTATCGGGCAGCAGCGGATCGAACCCCACCACGCGGCCGAAGAGCGGTCGGGCGAGCCGCGCGAGCTCCCGACCGATCCTCCCGAGCCCGATCAGACCGAGCGTGCGCTCGCTCAGCCGGGGCGGCGGCACGGCGGCCCGTTCGTTCCACTCGGCCGGGTTCGCCGAAGCGGTGTAGAACCCGAGCTGGCGCACGGCGTGGAGCAGGATCGCGAGCGCGTGGGTCGCGACCTCCTCGGTCGCCGCCCCCGGCACGTTCGTCACCCAGACCCCGTGCTCGGTCGCCGCCTCGACGTCGACGTAGTCGAACCCCATCGACATGAGCGGGATGATGCGCAGGCGCGGCAGCGCCTCGATGATCTCGCGGGTGATCTCGGCGTACCCCGGCAGCAGCACCTCGGCGTCGCGGGCGCCCGCGATGATCTCGGCGGCGTCGCGCGTGTCGAGGCGGCGCACGGTGTACCCGGCCTCCTCGAGCAGACGCACGCCGAGCGCGACGTCGGTGTCCTCGGTATCGGTGTAGACCGCGATCCGCTCCGGCTCGATTCGCGCCGCAGGCGCTGCCGCTGCCACGGCCCCCGGATCCCCGGCCTCGTTCATGCGGTCCTCCCCCGCTCGTGCGGTCACGCGGCGAACGCCGACTGATCGATGTGGATGAGCTGCAGCCCGCCGCCGGCGACCGCCGCGGCGACCGCCGCCTCCAGCTCGGCCGTCGTGGACGCCCGGCTCCCGGTGCCGCCGAACGCCGTCGCCACGGCGGCCCAGTCGGGCTGTACGAGATCCACGCCGATGGGTGCGACCCCCGCGTCCAGCTCGTTCTGCTTGATCTCGGCGTACCCGCCGTTGTCGACGACGATCACCGTGACGTCGAGGCGCTGCTCCACGACCGTGATGAACTCCTGCATCGAGAACATGAGCGCACCGTCGCCCACGACCGCGAAGGCCGGCCGCTCGGGCGATGCGACCCGCGCCCCGAGCGCAGCGGGCAGGCCGTAGCCGAGCGTCGCGTAGGTCGCCATGTACGGCGTCGCGTTGGGCTCCGCGACCCGCAGCGTGTTCAGCAGGCCCCAGTACGCGATCTGCGACGAGTCGGTCGCCACGACGGCCCCCTCGGGCAGCGCGCCCGCGATCGCCCCGGCGAGCGCCGCGTTCTGCGGCGAGAGCTCGGCGACCTCCGCGCGCACGGCGTCCCGGGTACGGCGCGCCGTCTCCGCAGCCCCGGCGACGGGATCCCCGGCCTCCAGCGCCCCGCGGATCGCCGCGAGCGATGCGGCCGCGTCTCCGACGATGCCGACATCGGCCCGCTGGTTCTTGTCGATCTGCGAGGCGAGCAGGTCGATCCGGATCACCCGTCCGCGGGCCTCCAGGCGCTCCACCCAGAGTTCGGCCTCACCGAGCTTCGAACCGACCACGAGCAGCACGTCGGCGTCGCGCGCGCGATCCCTGGCCGCGGCGAGGCGCAGGTTCGCCCCGAGCGCCAGCGGGTGCCGTTCGTCGAGCACCCCCTTCGCGTTCAGCGTCGTGACGACGGGCGCGCCGAGCCGCTCCGCGAGCTCCCGCAGCTCGGACGCCGCGCCGCGAGCACCGCCACCGGCCAGGATGACCGGTTCCGCGGCGTCCGCAAGCAGCCGCGCGGCTTCCGCGACGGCCCCGGGGTCCGGAGCCGCGATCGACGGCAGGGGTCGGGCCGCGACGGCCGCTGCGGGGAGGTCCGTCGTCTCCTCGAGCAGGTCGAGCGGCACCTCGATGTACACGGGGCGCGGCCGGGTGGTCGCGAACCGCTCGAACGCGTCGTGCACGGCCTCCACGGCCTCCTGGGCCGTCTGCACGCGCACGCCGTGCTCCACGATCGCCGAGGCGGCAGCGAGCTGATCCTTGGTCTCGTGCAGGGTGCCGATGTCCGCGAACTCGGCGCCGCGGGCGGGCCCCGGCGCGATGATGATCATCGGTCGGGACTCGCAGTAGGCGGTGCCCGCGGCCGAGAGGGCGTTCAGCAGCCCGGGGCCGCTCGTGGTGATCACCACACCGGGCAGGCCCGAGCGCAGCGACCAGCCGTCGGCGCCGTACCCGGCACCCTGTTCGTGCCGCGTCGTGATCGCCCGGATCCCGAGCGCCCGCAGCGGGCGGTACAGCTCGATGTTGTGCGTGCCCGGGATGCCGAACACCGCGTCCACGCCGTAACCGCGCAGCGCCTCCATGAGCACCCAGCCGGTCGTGCGCCTGGGCTCGGTCGCGAACTCGCCTGCGGGCACGCCCGTCGTTCCCGCCGCCATCAGTTCGCCGCCTCTGCGACGAAGCGCTGCGAGCCGTCGACCCAGGTCTCGAGGACCGGGATCGCCGAGATCTCGGCTCCCGCGGTCTCGAGCGGGTCTGCTCCGAGCACCACGAAGTCGGCGCGCTTGCCGACTTCGAGCGAGCCGATCTCGCGTTCGCGGCCGATCGAGATGGCGCCCTCGAGGGTGTGGGCGCGCAGGGCCTCGGCCGGGCTGATCCGCAGCGAGTCCGGGCCGAGCCGGTGGCCGCGCCGGGTGACGCGCGTGACGGCGGCCTGGATCGCCTCGAGCGGACGCGGCTCCGCGACCGGGGCGTCCGACGAGATGGTCATCGCCACGCCGGCGTCGCGGAACTCGCCGAGCGGGTTGAAGCGCTCACCCGGGGTGCCGATCGCCTGCTCGACGCCCTCTCCCCAGTTGTAGTAGTGCTGGGTCTGGTTGACCGGGCGGATCCCGAGCCGCGCCATGCGGGCGACCTCCTCGGCCGCGGGCAGGCCGCAGTGCTCGATGCGGTGCCGCGCATCGGCGTCGGGCCGGTCCTCGAGCGCGCGCTCGATGGCGTCGACGACCATCTTGATGGCGATGGGCGACTGCGCGTGGTTCGCGGTCTGCAGCCCGGCGCCGTGCGCCTTGCGCACGAGCTCCTCGTACTCCCGCGGCTCGTGGTAGAGCTGGCCCGTGCGGCAGGGATCGCCGACGTACCCCTCGGGGAAGTACGCGGTCCAGCCGCCCAGCGTGCCGTCGGCGTAGAGCTTGATGCCCGCGACCGAGAGGAATGCGTTGCCGAACGGACCGGTGAGCCCGAGGTCCGTCACCTGGTCGAGCAGGTGCGACAGGAAGTACATGGAGACGCGCATGTCGAGCGCGCCGCGGTTCGCCATGTCGAGGTAGGCCGCGAACTCGCGCTGCGACACCTGAGCGTCGCCGATCGCGGTGACGCCGCCCGCGAGGAACTCGCGCTGCACGAGATCGAGCTGCCGCTGGTGCTCGGCGGGCTCGTCGCCGAGGTGGAAGTTGGGGCCGTGGTGGCCGATCTTCACACCGCGGAGGCCGGTGAGCACGTTGCAGGCCGCATCCGAGAGCTCGCCCGTGAGCTCGCCGTCGGCGTCGCGGAAGAACTCGCCGCCCTCGGGGTTCGGGGTGTCGCGGGTGACGCCGAACTTCTCGAAGGTGAAGCTGTTCACCACGCCGCCGTGCCCCGATGCGTTCATGATGTAGACCTCGCGGTCGTCGGCGATCTGATCCAGTTCGAACCGGGTCGGGTGCCGTCGCTCGGCCAGGTTGCGCTGCTCGTAGCCGTAGCCGCGCAGGGGGACGCCAGCTGGCAGCTTCTTCGCGCCCTCCCGCATGAGCTCGATGATCTCGGGGATCGAACCGGCCTTCGCCGGCGACACGTCGACCCAGGTGAGCATCTGCCCGTACATGAGGGGGTGCGCGTGCGCGTCGATGAAGCCCGGCACCACGGTCGCTCCGGGGTAGTCGGCGCGCGCCGGCTCGAGGCCCGCTTCGGCCGCCGCGGACACGACCTCTGCGAGACTGCCGACGGCGAGGATGACGCCCCTGTGGGTGAGCATCGCCTCGGCCTCCGGACGCGACTCGTCGACGGTCAGGATCCTGTCCGCCGTGACGATCGTGGGCTCCGAATCGCGGGCGTCGTAGGTGGCGAGCTGTCGCACGGTGGTTCTCCTTCGAGTGGTGAGGGTCAGAGGTGATGGGGTGGGGCGGTCCGCGCCCGCTGCGGCGCGGACCGCCCCGGGGATCGAGCCGGCGTCAGGCGCCGGACGCGTCGATCGCCGTGGTGTCGAGGCGCGCCCGGAGCGAGCCAGTGGCCGGGGCGGTGTCGGAGTGCTGCGGGGCGAAGATCGCGCCGAGGGCTGCGATCAGCGCGAGGAATCCGAAGAACCAGACCACGCTCCAGAAGTTGCCGGTCGCCGCGAGCAGCGCGGTCGCGATGGCGGGCGAGAGGCCGCCCCAGACGGCGGCGCCGATGCCGTACGAGAGCGACATCGAGGTGTAGCGCGCCTGCGGGCGGAACATCTGCGCCATGAGCGTGGACAGCGGGGCCCACGCGCCGCTCAGCGTGATGCGGATGATCGAGACGAAGAGGTAGATCATCGCGACGTTGTGGGCGTCGATGACGAGCACGAGCGGGATCACCGCGACGAACGAGAGCACGGAACCGAAGAACATGAGCCGCTTCGCGCCGACCTTGTCGCCGAGCCAGGCCAGCGGCAGCGTGACGAGCGCTTCGACGAACGAGGCGATCGTCATCGCGCCCAGGATGATCTCGGCGTCGAGTCCGATCTCGGGGCTCGTCGCGTAGTTCTGCACGAAGGTCGTGGCGATCACGTAGCCGCCAGAGGCCATGGCGATGAGGCAGAAGCCGAGCAGCATCGGCCACCAGTTGTTGCGCAGCGCGAAGAGGATCGGGGTCGACTGGTCGTGCCCCTCGATCTTCGCCTCGAAGACGGGCGACTCCTCGACCCGGAAGCGGACCCAGAAGCCGACTCCGATGAGCACGATACTGAAGAGGAACGGCAGACGCCAGCCCCAGGTCATCAGCACGTCGTCGCCCATCGCCGCGAGGATCCAGAACGCCCCCGACGCCATCAGCGCGCCGAGCGGGTTGCCGAGCTGCGTGAATCCGCCGTAGAACACCTTGAACTTCGGCGGCGCGCTCTCGACCGCGAGCAGGCTCGCACCGCCCCATTCACCGCCGACCGCGAGGCCCTGGGCGATCCGGAGCAGGATGAGCAGGATCGGACCCCAGATGCCGATCGACGCGTACCCGGGCAGCACGCCGACGAGCGTCGTCGCCACGCCCATCACGAGGAGCGTGATGGTGAGGGCGGGCTTGCGACCCAGCTTGTCGCCGATGTGCCCGAAGATGATGCCGCCGAGCGGTCGGGCGAAGAAGGCCACGGCGTACGTGCCGAAGGAGGCCAGCGTGCCGAGCCCGCGATCGAGCTCGGGGAAGAACACCGTCGGGAAGACGATCGCAGCGGCGGTCGCGTAGACGTAGAAGTCGTACCACTCGATCGTGGTGCCGACCACGGCCGCGAAGCCGGACTTCAGCGCCCTGCGGTGCGATCGCACCTGCGGGCTCGCTGTGGCTGATGACATTCGTGAAGCTCCTTTGCTCGGCAGCGTTCCGACCGCTGCATGACGAGCCCGACTCTAGGTCAGATGCCGCGGATCGTCTATCGCAGATCCGCGGCCCAGTTTGTCTTCTGCGATCGAAACGCGGAGTTCTCGCGCCGATCCTCGCGGAATCGGGTCGCATCAGGCATAATCACCCATGAACCGCGAGCGCGGGGGGCAATTCGAGAAACTTGGGAACGAGGGAGGATCGGGGCATGACGGAGCCGGAATCCTCGCGAGCGGGGGCCGCGGAGAACGGCCGGCCGGCGCGGCAGGTGCAATCCGAGACCATCGACATCGAGCTCATCCGCGCACTGCAGCACGACGGTCGCGCCAGCCTCACGGGGATCGCCGACCGCCTCGGAGTCTCGCGCGACGCCGTCTCGCAGCGACTGCGCGCGCTGCGGGAGCAGGAGGGCCTGCGCGTCGTGGCCGCGCTCGATCCCGGCGTCAGCGGCCACCACGTGCAGGTCAACGTCAAGGTCGAGATCGCGGGGCCGGTGCAGCCCGTCGCGCGCACGGTCGCCGAGTTCCCCGAGGCGGTCTTCGTGTCCGTGACGAGCGGGCCGCTGCCCCTCGTCGTCGAGTCCAGGCACCGGGACTTCGACGACCTCCACGCCACGCTCGACAGGATCCGGGCGATCCCGTCGGTGCGCCGCGTGCAGGTGTCCACCTACGCCGAGGTGCTGCGGGGATTCTTCGTCTCCCCCGACCGAGGCACCGTGTCGCTCGATGCGCTCGATCACCGGCTCATCGGGATCCTGCAGCGCGACGGGCGCGCGAGCTACCGGGCGCTCGCGGATGCGGTGCACCTCTCGCCGTCGTCGGCGCGCGCACGGGTGCGCCGTCTCGTCGACTCGGGCGTGATCCGCATCGCGGCGATCTCCGCGGGCGGGATGTCGCACAGCCGCCTCGCGATCGGAGTGGGCATCGTCGTCGGCGAGGACGCCTCGGCGATCCGCGAGTACATCACGCGCTCCCCCGATATCGGCTTCGCGGTGCGCACGCACGGCAGCTACGACTACATCACGACCATGCACGGAGCATCGCCCGAGCGGCTCTTCGAGGTGCTCGAGCAGTTGCGCGCGCTGCCCGGTGTCAACGCGCTCGACTCATGGGTGCACTACGACCTCATCAAGGAGGACTACGTGCCGTCGTTCAACCGCGCCTTCGCCCCATGAACCCGCAGGACGCTCGGACCGCGCCGACCAGACCCACAACCGCGCCTTCACTGCATGACGCCCCTGATCACCCTCCGAGCGCGCGCTGCACCCGGCTGAGCGAGATGTTCTCGTGGAGCAGCACGCCGGAGCTGGTCCGCTGCTCGAAGTGATACCCCATCTTGCCCTGGCTCAGCATTCCGATGAGATAGGGCTCGGACGCGTTCCACATGATCCAGGTCGGCTGGCCGTACGCGTTGGTCCCGAGGAACGTGACCTCGATCTCGCGACTGCCGATCAACTGGACATCGGGGCTCAGCGCGTCCCGCGAAAGCGCGACGCCGCCCTTGCTCGACTGCTGCACCTCACTCATAGGTCGATCCTAGCGAACCGTGCGGCCCGAGAGGTAGGGCTCCTCGGCGAAGAAGGATCCGATCGCGCGGGCGAGGCCGTGCAGATCGTCGACGTGGGCGAGTTCGCGAGCCGAGTGCATCGACAGCAGCGGCACCCCGACGTCGACCGTGCGGATCCCCAGACGCGTCGCGGTGAGCGGGCCGATCGTGGAGCCGCACGGCACCGTGTTGTTCGACACGAAGGTCTGCGTCAGCACGTCGGCTGCGGCGCAGATGCGGTGCCACTGGGCGGCGCCGTGGGCGTCGCTCGCGTAGCGCTGGTTCGCGTTCACCTTGAGCATCGGGCCGTTGCCGGCGACCGGACGGATCTGCGGGTCGTGACGCTCGGGGTAGTTCGGGTGCACCGAGTGGCCGGCGTCGGCGGAGAGGCACCACGACATCGCCATGGCGCGAGCCGCCTCGTCCCGCGACGCGCCGAGTCCCTCGCGCAGCCGGTGCAGCACGTCCTCGAGGAACGGGCCCGATGCGCCCGACCGGGTCTCGGATCCGACCTCCTCGTGATCGAACGCGGCGAACACCGAGATGGTCCCTGCCGCCGGCTCGGACTCGAGCATGGCGATCAGCCCGGCGAACACCGAGCTCAGATTGTCGAGTCTGCCCGCGGCGAAGAGCTCGCCCGTGGCGCCGATCCGCTGCGCCTTCTGCGTGTCGTACAGCCTCACGTCGGCCGCCGCGACGCTCGAGGGGCGGATGCCGTGCTTCTCGGTGTTGTAGGGCTCGCGGGCGGCGCGGCCCGTGGGCACGGCTCGTTCGCCGTTGACCGCGTCGCACAGCAGCGCGAGCACCGAGAGGTCCTCGCCGGCCGATCCGAGCACGGGCTGCACGTGGCGCTGCCGGTCGAGCTTGAGCTCGTCGTTGGCGCTGCGGTCGAGGTGGATCGCCAGCTGCGGGATGCGGGCGACGGCGCCCGTGCGCACGAGGTGCTCCACGCCGTCCCGCGTGACGAGACGGCCGGCGAATCCGAGGTCGCGGTCCAGCCAGGAGTTGATGAGCGGGCCGCCGTAGACCTCGACCCCGGCCTGCGCCCAGCCGTCCGACACGGAGTCGGAGCCGGGCTTGAGCACGAAGCCGGGCGAATCGGTGTGCGCGCCGAGCACGCGCACCGGGCTCGCCGCGTTGATCGAGACGCCCGCGCGCCACGCGATGAGTGCGCCATCGCGCAGCACGAAGCCGCGGGACCGGTCACCGGTCGGCGTCCACGGCTCCGTCTCGTCGTGCGCGACGAAGCCCGCGATGGCGAGCGTCTCGGCGAGCGCCCGCGCCGCGTGGTACGACGACGGCGAGGTCGAGAGGAAACCCGCGAACTCGCGGATGTAGTCGTCGCGGTGATTCAACAGGTCGCTCATGCCGTCCCTCTTCCCATACTCCCGTGTACGCCTCTACGCTACCGCGCTTCGGGCGCCTCGAACGCCGCCGCGAACTCCGCGAGCAGACGCGCCCCGAAACCGGTGGACCCGGTGGAGCGCCAGAGGTCGTCGCTCTCGGACTGCATGGTGCCTGCGATGTCGAGGTGCCCCCAGGGCACCCCGTCGACGAACTCGTTGAGGAAGAGCCCGGCGAGGATCACCCCGGCGTACTGCCCGCCGATGTTCGAGAGGTCGGCGACGTTCGACTTCAGCTGGTCGCGGTACCGGTGGTCGAGCGGGAACCGCCAGATGTTCTCGTCGGTCGCGTCCGCGGCGGCCTGGAGCTGCTCGGCGATCGAGTCGTCGTTCGCGAGCACTGCTGCCGTGCGCGTGCCCAGCGCCATCATCGCGGCGCCCGTGAGGGTGGCGATGTCCACGATCGCGTCGGGGCGCCGGCCCGAGACCGAGGCGTCCTCGGTCGCGAGCACGAGGCCGTCCGCCATCACGAGACGCCCTTCGGCGTCGGTGTTCTTCACCTCGACCGTCTTCCCGCCGCGGATCGTGAGCACGTCGCCGAGCTTGGTCGCGCTGCCCGACGGCATGTTGTCGGTGCACATGAGCCAGCCGGTCACCGCCGTGCCGACGCCGAGGTCGCGCAGCGCGGTCATGGAGGCGAAGACCGCCGCGGCGCCCATCATGTCGAACTTCATCGCGGCGTGCATCGCGTTGGAGGGCTTCAGGCTGATGCCGCCCGAGTCGTACATGATGCCCTTGCCGATGAGCGCGAGGTGCCCCTCGGGGTCCGCGGGGCGGTAGGAGATCTTGATCATGCGCGGCTCTTCGACGCTGCCTGCGTTGACGCCGAGCAGCCCGCCTGCGCCGAGCTCCATGAGCGCCTGGCGGTCGAAGACCTCGGTCTCGAGGCCGAATCCGGGCGCGAGCGCCTCGATGACATCGGCGAACTTCTCCGCGCTCAGATGGCGCGGCGGGGTGTTCGCCACGTCGCGGGCGATCGCGGCGGTGCGGGCCAGCACGAGCCCGCGCTCGATGCCCGACTCGGCCGCGGCGACGTGCTCCTCGCCGAGTCGCAGCGACAGCTCTTCGAGCGCGACCGTCTTGGGGTCGCTCTTGAGCGCGTCGTAGCGGTAGCGTGCGAGCGCGGCCCCCTCGATCGCCGCCTGAGCGGCCACGCCGGCGTCCCACGGGTCCGCGTCTTCGCCCTCGGCCCCGGTGTCGAGCAGCAGCCCGGTCAGGTCCACCGCGATCCTGCCGGACTCCTTCGCCGCCCGGGTGAACGCGGCGACGGCATCGCGCAGCTGCGCGTCGTTCTCGATGCCGCTCGCGCCCGTGCCCACCAGCACGCGCAGCGGCGCGCCGGGCAGGATCAGCGTCTGGTGCTTCGCGCCCGAGAATCCGGCGGCGGCGAGCGCGTCGCGGTCGAGCCCGTCGAGCTCGGCCGGGAGGGCGCCCTCAGAGGCGACGAACACGGCGACCGCCTGGGGGTCGGCTGGCACCTCGGCAGACACGCTCACGCGCGGCGCGTGCTCGAGGGAGGGGACAGGATCGAATGCGGGATCAATCACGACGCTCATGCTGTCCACCCTAATGGTCGCCGCAGACCCTTCGCCGCCCTTTTCTCGGACCCCGTTCCAGATCCGGCGACGGGCCCTCGGAAGAGCGATGTTCCGCTCCCCGAGGGCCCGTGCGCCGCGCCGGGTGTCCCCGCCGCGTTCAGTCGATCGCGAGCGCCGCGACGGGCGAGACCCGGATCGCGCGCCGCGCCGGGGCGACGGCCGCGCCGAGGGCGAGGGCGACGCCGAACACCACGACTCCGGCGACGATCGGCCACGGGATCGTCGGGGCCATCAGACCGACCTGCGACCCGAGGAGCGTCTGCGCGGCGACCCACCCGTAGAACACGCCGAGCAGGATCCCGAACCCGAGCGCGGCGACCGTCATCTGGGCGCTTTCGAGCATCACCATGCCGCGCACCTGCCCGCCGGTGAACCCGAGCGCACGCAGCAGCCCGAGCTCGCGTCCGCGCTGCAGCACGCTGAGCGAGAGGGTGTTGATGAGGCCCACCGCGGCGATGACGGCCGAGAATCCCACCAGTCCCGTGAACACGCCCGTGGTGATCGAGAGCGTGCTGTCGAGCTCGGCGGCGAGCACAGGATCGTTGGCGAACGCGGCGAGCGTCATCGTGCGGTAGCTCTCGAGCGCCACGGCGAACATCGTGACGAGCGTCACGCCGATCACCAGGCCGATCGTGGAGCGCGAGCTGCGCTCGGGCGCGCGGACGGCGTTCGCGGCGGCGAGCGCACCGGTGGGCCCGCGCCCCAGCAGGCGCCCGGTCAGGCGCAGGAGCGGCGGCATGACGAGGTGCGCGCCGATGGCGATACCCGTGAACGAGAGCAGTCCGCCGAAGAACGACACGAGCAGGGCGAGCGGGGCCATGAGCCCGAGGACCACGCCGAGCGCCATGCAGCAGGCGCCGAGGGCCATCAGCACGATCGCCCAGACGGTGCGGGCCGTGCGCCCGCGCGACTCCTCGGGGCGGAGTTCGACCGAGGCGCCCGTCGCCGCGATCGGCGAGACCGTGCCGACGCGGCGCGATCCCGCCCACGCCGCGGCCCAGGTGGTCAGCGCCACCACGACGACCGCACCGAGTGCGAGCGGGTCGAAGAGCGGGTACTCGCGGCCCTGCGGGAGCCAGCCGGCGCCCGGCCCGATGGCGACGGCCGCCGCGCAGAGCGCCTCGGCGAGTGCGAAGCCGATGACGGCGCCGAGCGCGCCCATCACCAGTCCCTCGGCGGCCACGCGGCGGCGGACGCCCGCGGACGTCGCGCCGACGAGGCGCAGCAGCGCGATGGTGCGCGTGCGACCGGCGATGATCGTGGCGAACGTGTTCGCCGTCACGATGGCGCCCACGTAGAGCGCGATCACGATGAAGACGAACGACACGACGAGCAGCGTCAGCTTGAACGTGCCCGAGCCCTCGATGAGCGCCGGATCGAGCGCCGCGCCGAGCACTCCGGTGAAGAGGATCAGCGTACCGGCGAACAGGCTGCCGAGCGCCGCGACGACGACGGTCGCCGCGTGCTCGCGGATCCCTCCCCCGGCTTTCACGCGGCGCTCCGCGCACTCGGATCGGCCGCGGCGGCGGCCTCGAGGCCGAGCATGGTCTCGGAGATCTGCTCGGCCGTCATCGGGCCGCGGTCCGAGACGATGCGTCCGTCCGCGAGGAACAGGATGCGGTCGGCGTGGCTCGCCGCGATGGGGTCGTGCGTCACCATGGCGATGCTCTGCCCCGTCTCGACCACGGCGGAGCGCAGCAGCCGGAGCACGTCGCGGCTCGTGCGCGAGTCGAGGGCGCCGGTCGGCTCGTCGGCGAAGATGACGTCGGGCCGGGTCGCGAGTGCGCGCGCGATCGCGACCCGCTGCTGCTGCCCGCCCGAGAGCTCGTGCGGGCGGTGCTGGGTGCGGCCCGAGAGGCCGAGGGTCTGCACGAGCGCGTCGATCCGTTCGCGCTCCTCGGGGCTCGGCCCGCGGCCGTCGAGCTCGAACGGCAGACGGATGTTGCCCATCACGTCGAGCGTCGGCACGAGGTTGAACGCCTGGAAGACGAAGCCGATCCGGCGCCGGCGCAGCTTCGTGAGCGCGGTGTCCCCGAGCTGCGTGATCTCGTCGTCGCCGAGCCAGACGCGGCCCTCGCTGGCCGTGTCCAGTCCCGCCATCACGTGCATCAGCGTCGACTTGCCCGATCCCGACGGCCCCATGATCGCGGTGAACTGGCCGCGCCTGATGCCGATCGAGACGTCGTCGAGCGCCGTCACGCGGTGCGGGCCCGACCCGTAGTGCTTGCCCAGGTGGGCGACGCGCGCCACCGCTCCCATTTCACTCGTTCGAATATCCATGCTCCGACGGTAATTCGCGCGCCGGTGCCGCCGGATCGGCCCCGGGTACCACCGCGATGGGTCCGGGGTGCCGTTCCCGCGCCGCGGGGGCGGGTGCCGGAGTACCCCATACGCTGGAGGCATGCAGCTCATCGCGACCGACCTCGACCACACCCTGCTCGGAGCGGACGGGCGGGTGAGTCCGCGCACGCGGAACGCGCTCGACCGAGCGCGGGCGGCCGGTATCGCGGTCGTGCCCGTCACCGCGCGCCAACCCATCGGTCTGCGCGCGATCGCGGAGCAGGCGGGCTTCGACGGCTGGTCGCTCTGCAGCAACGGCGCGCTCGGCGTGCACCTGACCACGGGCGAGCTGCTCTTCACGCAGGAGGCGCCGGCCGAGGTGATCCGCGAGGTCGCGGCGGCGCTCGACGCGCGGATCCCCGGACTGGTCTACGCGAGCGTGCGCGGCAACGGGGATCACCTCGTGGCGCAGGCCGGGTACGGGGCGCTCGCGCACTTCGACGACCACAAGCGCGAGCCGGCCGAGATGGGGGCGTTCGAACTCGCCGAGGTGCTCGCCGCGCCGAGCCTGAAGCTCGTCGTGCGCCACGCCGAGGTACCGGTCTCGGAGATCTACGCCGCCGTCTCGGGCATCGGCGTGGCCGGGTTCGCCGCGACGCTGTCGGGCGCGCCGTTCGTCGAGATCATGGCGGAGGGCGTCACGAAGGCCTCGGGGCTCGCGCGCATGTGCGCGCACCTCGGCGTGGAGCAGTCTGAGGTCGTGGCGTTCGGGGACGGGCTCAACGACATCGAGATGCTCGAGTGGGCAGGCCACGGCGTCGCGATGGGGAACGCGGCCGACGAGGTGCGCTCCCGGGCCGACGAGGTCGCCCCCTCGAACGCGGAGGACGGCGTCGCCCGGGTGATCGAGCGCCTGCTCGGCTGAGGGCGCGCCGCTGCGGGGCGCATCCCGGCGCGCACGCTCCGGCGCGCACGCTTCGGCAGATCCGTTTCAGCAGGCCCCTCTCAGCGCTCGCACCAACTCACTCGCGAGTGAGTTCCGGCGAGCTGCACCGGCACGAACCCGCACCAACTCACTCGCGAATGGGCTCATACCGGCGCTGCGGGATCCGGGATCGGCGCTGCGGGATCCGGACCCGAACCCAGACCCCGACCCTGCACCAACTCACTCGCGAGTGAGTTCCTGCGAACTGCGCCGGCACGAACCCGCACCAACTCACTCGCGAATGGGCTCGTGCCGGCGCTGCGGGATCCGCGCTCCGGCGCTCCGCGATCCGGAGCCGGACCCGGGCCCAGGCCCCGGCCCTGCACCAACTCACTCGCGAGTGAGTTCCTGCGAACTGCGCCGGCACGAACCCGCACCAACTCACTCGCGAATGGGCTCATGCCGCCGCTGCGGGATCCAGGACCGGCGCTGCGGGATCCGCGCTCCGGCGCTCCGGGATCCGCAATCCGCGAACCGCTTCCCGGACTTGAGCCCTCCTCCCGGACCGGAGCCCGCGGGGGCGCCTCGGGATCAGTCGCGCGGGACGGGCGGGCCGAGCTGCAGCAGCACGACGAATACGACCGTCACCAGTACCACGAGCGCGGCGATCGACCACCAGGGGTGACGCAGGATCCACGCCTGGACGTGCTCGACGAAGCCGCGCGGTTCCTCCCCGCCTGGCGCGAGGCGCCACGGCCCCGCGAGCAGGCCGCGCCGATCGGTCGCGAGCTCGAACGGCACCGTCGCGAACGGGATCACCGCGCAGACGAGCCCGAGGATGCCGCGCCCGGCGCTCCACTTCTGGTTGACCCACACGAACACCGTCGTCACGCCGTAGCAGAGGAACACGAACCCGTGGATCCCGCCGGCGACCGGCACCGCGGCGTCGGTGACGCCGGTGGCGCGCAGGATGAGCGCCGTGATCAGCCCCGCCCAGGTGACGACCTCGGCGAATGCGAACACGCGGAACAGCAGGCGGGGCGACATGCGACCCAGCGTATCGGCCCGACGCTGCACCGAACCTGCGAGCGCCCCCGAGCGGCGCGCCGCCGCACCGCCCAGCGCCGCCGCACCGCCCTCCGTGGACCGCGCCGCGCCCATCAGCCGGCAGACGGCGGCGACCCCGGCTCGACGGCGAGGAGTCGGTCGTCGCCAGGCCCGGGGTCGCCCCGGCCGTCGGTGTTGTTCGTCAGGATCCACAGCGAGCCGTCGGGTGCGGCGACCGCGTCGCGGAGCCGCCCGAGCTCCCCAGCGAACCGCTCGACCGCGGTTGCGCCCGGGTCTGCGAGCGGCACCGAGCGCAACCGCTCCCCGCGCAGATTGGCGATGCTGATCGCACCGCCCTGGATCGCGATGCCGCTCGGACTCGCCTCGGCCGGCGCCCACTGCTGCACGGGGTCGACGAACCCGGGCACGCCGGCGATCCCCTCGGCCTCGGGCCACCCGTAGTTCTGCCCGGCCTCGATCAGGTTGAGCTCGTCCCAGGTGTTCTGACCGAACTCGCTCGCGTACATCGTTCCGTCCTCGGCCCAGGCGATCCCCTGCGGATTGCGGTGCCCGAGCGTGTAGACGGGCGAGCCGGCGAAGGGGTTGTCCCCGGGGACCCCGCCGTCGGGCGTCATCCGGAGGATCTTCCCCGCGAGCGAGGCCGGATCCTGGGCGCGCTGCGGGACGCCCCCGTCGCCCGTGGTCGCGTAGAGCATCCCGTCGGGACCGAAGGCGATCCGTCCGCCGTTGTGCACGGCGGCGACCGGGATTCCCGCGAGGACCGTCTCGGGATCGCCGAGCCCCAGCCCGCCCGCATCGCCCGTCACCGGGAATCGCACGATCCGATTCTCGTCCGTCGCGGACAGGAAGGTGTACAACTGCCCCTCCCGCACTGCGATGCCGAGCAGCCCGCCCTCCCCCTGCGCCGCGACGCCGGGGACGGTTCCGACCTCGCGCACCGCACCGCTCCGAGGCGTGCCGTCGTCACCCGACCCGCCGTTCACCACCTCGAGGATCCGGCCAGAGTCGCGCTCGCTGATGAGCGCGATCTCCCCGTGGAAGGCGATCGACCACGGCGCTTCGAGGCCGGTCGCGATCGTGCGCGGCGCATCGGCGCCGCCCGAACCGATCGCCCCGTTCGAGGGGCCGTCGCGGGGTGGCAGCCCGCCCGCGCACCCCGCGAGCTGCACGGCGCAGACGAGCACGACGCCCCGGGCGACCAGCCCTGCGGCCCGCACTCGTCCCCTGCGGCCGGGGCCGGTCCGAGGAGCCATACCCCCAGGCTACGCCGATGCGTCGCGCCGCGGGAGCCCCCGATCCGCTAGCTGGTGAGCTTGCCGAGCAGGTCGTCGCCGGCGTGGCCGGTCGCGGTGGATCCCGCTGCGGGCTCCGCCGCGGGCGCGCCGGGGCGGCTCGCGTCGGCGAGCGCCCGCTGCGACGCGACGACCGCATCCTCGATCGAGGACTCGCCGCGCTCGAGCGCCTGGAGGTTGCGCGCACGCAGCGCCCTTCCGGCCTTGTCGGCCGCCACGATCGAACTGCACTGCGCCTTCACGGAGTCGATGACGGCCCAGATCGTCTCCTCCGTGATGACGGGGGCCTGCGCGGCGTTCGCGACGGCCTCGACCGACTTGGCGGTCTCGGCGAACGCTCCCTGGATCAGTTTGTTCGTGCCGTCCTGCACGGCCTGCCCGAGCTCGGCGCCCTCCCGCGCGAAGGCCGCCTGCTGCCACATCGCGAGCGATCGCCGCGCCGAGGGCAGACCCATGGTGCGGAACGTGGCGAGGCGTCTGCGCAGGGCGAAGGTGGTGACGATGAGGTTCCGCGTCGCCGGAGCGTGGGCGAATCCGAGGAAGAACTGCGAGCGCCAGTCGGCCCACGACTTCTCGGTCTCGGAGAGCACGAACGAGAGGTTGGCGTGGATCTCGCGCAGCTCGCTCACCGAGGTCGCCTCGCCCCGGTAGGTGACGGACTCGGCACCGGAAGCCTCGGCTCGGCGCAGCTCGCCGTCGACCGCGTCGAAGTCGGCCCGCAGCACCTCAATGACCTGTTCGAGCGCGGCGAGCACGGCGACGACGTCATCCATATGCTCGAGCGTCTGCTTGTGGAGCAGCTGGCCGCGCGAGATGTTGTCGGCGAGCGACGACTCCATCTCCTGCAGCTTCACCTCGGCGAGATCGATCTTGTCGGAGATCGGCTTCGACTCGCGCACCATGGTCGACAGCGTGTACTTGCCCTTCTTGAACCACCCGACGACCGAGTTCACGGCGTCCTCGAGCTTCTGGGAGCGCCACTTCTTCTCGAAGCCGTCCATCGTGCGGAGCATGTCGTTGACGACGGCGTCGGCCTCGGGGATCCTGATCTGGCGCTGGGCCTCGAGCAGCTGCACCGAGGCGCTGTTCATCTTCTGCATGATCGGACCGCCGAAGGTGACGATCTGGTTGACGTCGTCGGAGAACTTCCGGGCGAGCACCGGAGCGCCCCGCTCGAGGTCGCCCCGCTGCTTCTCGGTCAGCAGACTGCGGAACTGGAATGCGGCGTCCTCGGGGCGCTGCACGGCGACCTCGGTCTGCGGCGCCTCGGCGATCGCGGCTTCGAGCGGCGTGCCGGGCACCTCGGGGCTCTGCACGTCGCCCGGTTCGATCAGCGCGGCGAAGTCGATGGCCACGGTCTCCTGCTCGTCTGACATCGGTGCTCCTCGGGTGTGGGGTTCGGATCGGGTGTGGATCGGGGTACGGGCGCTGTCCGGACGGCTCGCCGGCGTCAACCGCCAGCGGAGTCGTCGCGGTCGCGGTACACGTCCGAGAGCTTGGCCTCGGAGACCGTGCGGATGAGGGAGTCGAGTGCGACCTTGAATTCGAGGTCGCGCGACTCGTTGACCTGGCGGATGTTCTCGACCGCCTGCTGGTCGACCGAGTCGACGGCGCGCCGCACCTCGGCGAGGCGCTCGCTCGGCTGGCTCCAGTACTGCGGGTTGCGCAGGATATCGCCGTAGTAGTCGTCGTCGAGGGCCTTCAGGAGCTTCGAGAGCGTGTCCTTGTACTGCGACTGCAGCAGGCGGATCTGCTGATCGGTGCCGCGCTTGCGCACGCGCACGAAGAGCTCGGCGACGTGCTGGCGCAGGGTGCGGATCCGTTCCGCGAGGTCGGGGTAGGCCGCCGCGCGCCGATCGAGCAGCTCGACCGCGTCCGAGACGTACTCGCCGTCCGGCCCGTCCAGTGCCGCGTCGAGCTCGCGCTCGAGCTTCGCCGAGACGGCTCCCGCTCGGCCTGCCGCGCGTCGTCGGGAGCGCAGGGCCAGCCAGACCCCGCCCGCCGCGACGGCGGCGATCACGAGCGCGACACCGCCGATCACGGCGACGCCGCCCCCGGCCGGTGCGGCGGGCGCATCGCCCGGCCCGGGGACCAGGGTCTCGGCGACGGCCGCGACCGCGACGCCGCCATCCGCTTGGTTCTGCGAGTACAGCGACTCGGTGATCGCGGTCGCGTCGCCGTCGGATGCGACTGCGAAGCGGTCCTTGGCGTGGTCCTCGATCACGATCACGGTCTCCGCGCCGGTCGCGCTCTTGAGGCCGGCGGCGATCTCGCTCGACTGCACGCTCTCGGCCTGGTCGGGTCGCGGGATGACCACCACGCGCACGCCTTCGGGCAGCGCACCGGTCAGCTCGCTCGCGTTCGAGATCGATGCGCCATCGAACAGGCATACGGTCTGCGCGCCGCAGTGCTCCGCGATCTGCTCGACCCCGGTCACGGCGTGCGCCTGCGCGACTCCGAGTCCGGCGGGCAGGAGCGCGATGGACGCCGCGAACGCGGCTCCGGCCGCGGCCGCGCGGAGCGCCCGCGACCGCACGGGGATCTGTTGCCTCTTCACGCCTTCAGCCTAGAAGTTGTTCATGACCGACTGGAACGTGTCCTGGATCTTCTTCGGGTCGGTCGCGTCGAATACCTGCCCGCCCGACGCCGTCGCGAGGCGCTGCAGCGATTCGACGTCCGCGTTGCCCGAGTAGGCGATCGCGAAGATGCGCACGGGCTTGTCGTTGCCGCCCTCCTTCTGGTCGGCGTTGATCTTCTGGATCAGCGTGTCGATGCGCGTCGTCGAGTCCGTGTCCTCGCCGTCCGAGAGCACGACGATCGCGTTGATGCGCCCCGTCTCGGCGTGCTGCTGCATGTAGTCGTACGCCGACGAGATGGCGTCGTACATCGGCGTGCCAGCGCGCTGGCTGTTGGCGAGGTCCTCGACGCTCGTCTTCAGCCCTTCCTTGTCGCCGCCGAGGGTCGAGAACTCGCGCACGACGGCGATGCCGGGCACATCGGCACCGTCGATCTCCGACGCGACCCCCGTGGTGAACGCCCAGACGCCGATCTCGTCGGTGGGGCGCACCTGCCCGAGGGTCGTGGTCGAGCCCTCGATCGCGCCGTCGAGGCGGGTCTTCCCGTCGCCGATGCCCTCGTCCATCGATCCCGAGATATCGATGAGCTGCAGCACGGCCGACGGTTTGCGGATCGCCGCCCACTGGTCGATCGCGGCCGACACCACCTCGGGGTCGGGCTGCGGGAGCGAGGCGCCCGGCTGCTTCGGGTCGATGCCGACGTCGGCGTTCAGCGTGGCGCTCACGTCGATCGAGTCGTCGGTCGGACGGAACCCGTACTTCGGCAGCGTCTCCTGCGCCGGCTTCGTGTGCAGGAACTCCACGAAGGCCTCCGCCGCCGTGCGCTGCTCGGGCGTCACCCAGTCGGCGCCGAGCACCACCGCGGGGTTGTCGCTCCACATCGACCCCTCGGAGGGGTAGACGGCGACGAGCTTCTCGTCGGGCGGGGTGAGCGTCTCGCCCGGCTGCACGGTGTGCGAGTCGGGGTTGCCGATGTTGTAGTTGTAGAGCGAGGTCTCCTCGAGCGCGATCGCGCTGACGTACGAGGAGCCCGAACCGGAGGTCTTGTCGGCGAGGTTCTGCAGCACCTTGCCCGTCGTGTCGCCGTAGTGGATCGCGCCGGACTCGAAGGCCTTCGAGAAGGACTCGGCCGCGGTCACGTCGGCCGTCGTCAGGCCGTCGCTCTTGCCCGAGGCCGCATAGGCCTGCATGAGCAGCATCGAGAGGCCGGTGGTCGAGCTGTTGGGGTTGGTCTTCGCGATCTTGAAGGAGCCCCAGATCGGCTTGCCGACGGCGCCCCATCCCTTGGGGTCGGCGATGAGCTTCTCGATCTGCTGCAGGCTCACCGGCTTGCCCGGGTATCCGAGCGCCTTCGCCATCGACTCGGGCATGCCGAAGACCACCGGGGTCTTCGCGAAGCTCTCGGCTCCCGCGACGACCTGCTCGCCCGAGATGGAGGCCACGCGGTCGGTCCAGACGGTCGAGGCCGGGGACCAGACCGTCGGGGCGGTGTCGGCTCCGAGCGCCCAGTCCTTCGTCGACTCGGAGAGGTACTCGGCCGCCTTCCCCGAAGCGACGTTCACGGGTCGCACCGTGGCGCAGGCGTCGAGTCCCTCGTGCTCCGCCGACTTCTGGAACTGCTCGCCCAGATCCTCCATGAGGTTCACCTTCTCGGAGGAGGTCGCCACGACCACCGCGGTGCACCCGTCGTCACCCGCGCCGGCCTCGCCGCCCGAGATCCCGCCCGGTGCGCATGCGACGAGCAGCAGCGCGGCCGCTCCCGTCGCCGCGGCAACCGCCGTGAGCCTGCGCGTGAGCACTCCGTCGAACACCGTCACTGGTCCTCTCCATTCGGTCGGGCCGCCGATGCGCGAGCCGCACCGGATGCTCGGGCCCTCCGCCGCGAACGACCGGAACCCGATTCCCAAGATACGGCATGGCGCCGACACGCGTGCGCCCGGCAGGCCGAGGGCCTGCCGGGCGCACGCGATCCGAGACGCTACGCCTCGCGGCGCTTCCGCCGCACGAGCAGCACGGCGGCACCCGCGAGCAGCAGCCCGGCCGCCCACGGCAGCACGGTACCCGCGGCTCCCGTCACCGCGAGCGTCGGGATCTTGACCCGCACCTCGTCGGATCCGGTCGTCGTGTCGGTGCCGTCGGTGCCGGTCGCGAACGCCTCGTTGTCGACGTACCCGCGCTTCACGTCCTGCTGCGTGAGCACGTACCGGATCGGGCCGCACTCCGCCCGCTCGCCCGGGGCGAGATCCGCGATGCCGCAGTCGAGGCGGCCGCCGAGCAGCGCGTCGTCGATCACGACGCCGGTGAGGGTCGTGGCACCGGTGTTCTCGACGGTGAAGCGGAAGGCCACCGTGTCGCCCGCGTCGACCTCGCCCGAGCGGTTCGTGTCGGCGTAGTCGCCGCCCGACTTCTCGAGACGCACGCCTGGCGCGGCGTCCAGCGCCACGGTGACGGAGTCCTCCGCGGTGACCCGCGCGGTCCCCTCGCCCGCGACCGTCGCGGTGTTCACGATCGCACGCGCATCGATCTCGGCCTGCGTGAGCTCGGCGACCGGGCCCGTGCACGTGACGCGCTCGCCCGGCGCGAGCGTCGTGGGATCGCAGACGACCGGCCCGTCGAGGCGCGGATCGTCGATCGCGATGTCCGTGAGCGTCGTCGTGCCCGTGTTGGCGACCTCGAACGAGAATTCGACGGTGTCGCCGGCGTCGACGCGTCCGGAGCGGTTCGCGTCGACCGGCTCGGCCGCGCGCTTCACGAGCGCGATGCCGTCGGTCCCCGAGATCCCGGTCTCGATCGATGCCTCGTCGGACACCTCGCCGGAGGGCGCATCGGCGGTGACCGTTGCCGTGTTCACCAGCGACCCGCGGTCGACATCCGCCTGCGTGAGCGTGTAGCGCACGGGACCGCACTCGAGCGCGTCGCCCGGCGCGAGCGTCGCCCCGTCGAGCGCCGGGCAGTCGAGCGCGCCGCCCAGCTTCTCATCGACGATCGACGCGTTCGCGAGCGTCGTCGTGCCGAGGTTGCGGACCACGAACGCGTACTCGACCGCGTCTCCGGCCCCGATCATCCCGTCGTCGTTCACGTCGACGGTGGCGGAGACCCGCTTCTCGAGCCCGATGGAGCTCGCGCCGTCGACGGTCACGTCGGCCTGCGCCGTGTCGGTCACCTCGCCGAGCGCGGTATCGCCGGTCACCGCGGCCGTGTTGTGCACGACGCCGCCGTCGACCTCCCCCTGCTCGAGCACGTGCTCGATCGGGCCGCAGTCGAGCGAGGCGCCGGGCGCGAGCGTGGCACCGTCGAGCGCCGGGCAGTCCAGCGCACCGCCCAGCATCTCGTCGACGATCTCGATCGCGCCGATCCGCACGGTGCCGGTGTTCGTCACCGTGAACCGGTACGACACGGTGTCGCCCGCGCCGATCCGGCCGTCCTGGTTCGCGTCGACGGGGTCGCCCGCCACCTTCTCGAGCGAGATGCCCGAGGCTCCGGTGATCGCCGCGTCGGCGTCGTCGGTACCGGTGGCGGTGCGGTCCTGCGGCGCATCCGCCGTCGCCGTCGCCTCGTTGTGCACGGTGCCGCGCTCGATGTCCTCCTGCGTGAGGGTGTACGGCACGGGGCCGCACTCGGCCGCGTCGCCCGGGGCGAGCACGGCGTCCGCGAGTGCTGGGCAGTCCAGCCCCCCGCCGAGGAGCTCGTCCGAGATCCGCGCGTTGCGCAGGGTCGTCGTGCCCGTGTTGCGCACCGTGAACGAGTAGTCCACGGTGTCGCCCGCGCCGATCATGCCGTCGCCGTTCGCGTCGACCGGGGCGCCCGCCGTCTTCTCGAGCGCGAGGGCGTCGGAGCCGATGATCTCGACATCGGCGGTATCGCGATCCGTCGCCGGGCCGCTCGTCGACGAGCCCGTGGCCGTCGCGGCGTTGTGCACCGCTCCCCGGTCGATATCGCGCTGCGTGAGCTCGTAGGTCACGGGGCCGCACTCGAGCGTGTCGCCCGGCTGCAGCGCGGCGCCAGCGAGCGCGGGGCAGTCGAGCGCGCCGCCGAGCAGCGGGTCGTCGATCTCGAGCTCGCGCAGCACGGTCGTGCCGGTGTTCTCGATCTCGAAGCCGAACGCGACCGTGTCGCCCGCGCCGATCACGCCGTCGCCATTCGCGTCGACCGGGTCGCCCGCCGTCTTGCGCAGCTCGAGCGCGTTGAAGCCCGTGATGATCACGTCGACGCCGCTCTCATCGGTGACGGTGCCGGTGGACCCGGTGCCGGTGGCCGAGGCGGTGTTGTGCACGAGGCCCGCCTCGACGTCGTCCTGCGTGAGCGTGTAGGCGAACGTCTTGCACTCGGCCGAGGCCCCCGGCGCGATCTCGTCGATCGTGCAGAGCGCGTCGTCGCCGAGCTTCGGATCGAGAATCTGCACGTCGCGCAGCGTGGTCGTGCCGCGGTTGAACGCCTCGAAGGTGTACTCGATGGTGTCGCCTGCTCCGATCCGGCCGTCCTCGGTCGTGTCGACGACCTCGGAGGCGTGCTTCACGAGCTCGAGCGCGTCGACCCCCTCGGCGTCGACGTCGGCGGACGCGGTGTCCGTGACGGTACCGCGCGGTGCATCGGCGATCACCGACGCCTCGTTGTGCACGGTGCCCGCGTCGATGTCGGCCTGAGTCAGCGTGTACTCGACCGCGGCGCAGGTCGCTTCGGCCCCCGGAGCGAGCTGCTCGGGCATGGCCGAGCAGGCGACCGTGCCGCCCAGCATCTCGTCGGTGATCACCGCGTTCGACAGCGTGGTCGTTCCGGTGTTGCGCACCGAGAAGGTGTAGGTGACGCGGTCGCCGGCGCCGAGCCGGCCATCGCCGTCGACATCCTCGACGTCGCCCGCGGTCTTGGTCAGGCTGATCCCGTTCGCCGTCGGGACGACCGCATCGGTCTCCGCAGCGTCGTCGACCTCGGTGCCGACCGGGTCCTTCGCCGTGACCGAGGCCTCGTTGTGCACGGTGCCGCGGTCGACGTCCGCCTGCGTCAGCGTGTACTCGACCGTGCACTCGACCGAACCGCCGACGGGGATCCCTGCGCCCTGGATCGCGCAGTCCGGGGCGCCGCCGAGCAGCTCATCGGTCAGCACCGCTCCGCTGAGCGGCACATCGCCCGTGTTCGTCGCGGTGAACGTGAACGGTACGGCGTCGCCGGCGCCGATGCGCCCGTCGCCGTCCAGGTCCTTCGGGGTGCCCGCCGTCTTCTCGAGCGAGATGCCCGGCGAGCGGGTCACGACAGTGACGGCATCGGAGGTGTCGTTGCGCGGGTTCAGATCGCGCGTCACCGGCGACAGGACATCGGCGCGGTTGAGGAACGCGTCCTCGGTCGTCGCCGCAGGGACCTTCGCGGTGATCGTGACGGTGCGCTCCGCCCCCACCTCGAACTGGGTGAAGGTGCAGTCGACGTTCGAGCCGTTGTGGACCGAGCAGCCGGGAGTCGTCGTCGCGACATCGGTCAGCTCCGACGGCAGGAGGTCGTGCACGTTGACGATCTCCGCGGTGCTCGGGCCGTGGTTCGTGACGGTCAGAGTGTAGGTCAGGGTGGCTCCGGGAGCCGCCCTCCACAGGTCGACGACCTTCTCGATCGCCATGTCGGCCGCGGGCGAGACCGGGACGTCGACTCCGGTCGTGTTGTTCTCCGGCTCGGGATCAGGGGTATCGGCGGTCGCTTCCACGGCGTTCGTGAGCTTCCCGTCCTCGGGGATGGCGCCGAGCACCGCGGTCACGATGAGCGTCGCGCTCGCGCCGGGCTCGAGCGAGCCGACGGCCCACTGCATGCCCTCGTTCGACCAGTTGCCCGCCGAGGGCTCGGCCGAGGTGATCGTGAGGCCGGGCTCGGGCTGCTCGGTCACGAGCACCCCGTGCGCGACCGACGGACCGTCGTTCCGCACGACCACCTCGTATTTGATCTCCTGCCCCAGGTAGTAGTCGCCGCGCGGATCCGGATCGACGATCTTCTTGGCAACCGAGACGTCGGCGCTCGGAGCGAAGTCCTTCTCCGTCGTCGACTCGTTGTTCGAGAGGTCGGGATCCGTCGTCGCGGTGGACACGGAGGCCGTGTTCGCGGCGGTCCCCGAGACGCCGGCGTCCCAGACGCCCGAGACGTGGATCGACACCTGCTGGGGCCCGCCTGGCGGGAGATCTCCGAGCGTGCAACGGAGCACGCCGTCGGTCACCGCGCACTCGCCGTCGTCGGTGACGTAGGTGAACCCATCGGGCAGCCGGTCGACGACGATCACGTCGCGCGCGACCGACGGCCCGGCGTTCTCGATGTTCAACGTGTAGACGTACTGGCCTCCGGGCACCGGATCGCCCGCGCCCAGTTTCTGGATGCGCACATCGGCGCTCTGCACGACCTCCACGTCGGCCGATGAGGCGTTGTTCGTGATGTCGCGGTCCTCGGCGGGAGCGGCGACCGCGGCGGTGTTCGTCACGGTCCCCTCGGGGGCGTCCGACGCGACGCGTGCGGTCACCGTGATCGTGGCGGCCGTCGCGCCGGAGGCGAGTGCGGTGATCGTGCATCGGACCTCGGAGTCGCCGGGGCTCGAGCACGTCGTGCCCGCCCCCGTGGCGATCGACTCGACGACGAACCCCGCGGGCAGCACGTCGGAGACGGAGACGTTCACCGCGTCCGACGGGCCGTTGTTCGTCACGACGAGGTCGAAGTCCACGGTGTCGCCAGCGCTCACGGTCTGGCGCGACGCCGACTTCTCGATGGCGAGGTCCGCCTCGATCTCGGGGCGGAAGCTCGTCGACGACACGTTGTTCGTCGGGTCGGGATCGCTCGTCGACGACGAGACCGCAGCGGTGTTCTGCACGACGCCCTCATCGGTTCCGGCGCCCGCGGCGAGCATGACCGTGATCTCGATCCGCTTGGTCGCCCCGGGTGCGAGCGTACCGAGGGCGCAGCGGACCTCGGTCGTTCCGGTGCAGGTGCCGCCGTCGACGCTCGCCGAGACGAACTCGGTCTCGGGATCGAGGGGGTCGACCACGCTGACGTCGCGGGCCTCGGACGGGCCGTGGTTCGTGACCTCGAGGGTGTACGTGAGCGGCTCGCCCGCAACCGGTGCGTCGGGGGCGAACGTCTTCTCGATCGACAGATCGGCCGACGTGGTGATCGTGCCGGTCGCCGTCGAGGTGTTGTTCGACGGGACGGGGTCGGTCAGCGTTCCCGAGACGACGGCCGTGTTGCTGATGCCGGCGCCCGGAGCGAGCGCCGGTGAGAGCACGCCCTCGACGGTGATCTCCGTCTCCGCGCCCACGGCGAGGTCCGGCAGCTCGCACGTCACCTGTCCCCCGGCGACCTCGCAGCTTCCGGCGCTCGACTCGGCGGTGACCGATCCGACGCCGGTCGGGATCGGGTCGGCGACCCGCACTCCGGTCGCCGTTCCCGGCCCGGCGTTCTTCGCGCGGATCGTGTAGCTGATGGGCTCGCCTGCGACGAGCGGCGAGGTGTTCAGGGTCTTCACCACCGAGAGGTCGGCCGCCTGCGCCACTGGGGTCTCGATCTCCTCGGAGAGCGAGGTGCGGGTCGCGTTCGCGACGGAGTTGAAGAACTCGGTCGAGGCGCGGTTGACCACCGTGCTGCCCGCGCGCTCCGTGGTGACCTTCGCGTCGAAGCTGTAGCTCGTGCTGTCACCTGGCGCGAGCGTGCCCTTGGCGGACGCTGTGGCGCCCGTCCCCAGGCGCACGGCGACCTTCTTCTCACCGGCGACGAACTCGCCACGGTCGTCTCCCGCGGCGTCGGTGAGGGCCCCGGCGCCGGCTCCGGTGAGCACGCGCAGTGAGCCGGGGACGTAGTCGAGGCCCGCCTGGATCGCGTCCGTGCCGATGACCTCGCGGGCCGTGCTCCCGCCGCCGTTGCGCACGTTCACCGTGTAGCGGAGGGTGTCGCCGACCTCGGCGGTCTCGCCCGAGCGCGAGAGGTTCGTGACCGACTTGTTCGTGATGAGGCAGGCCTCGGTGCCGAAGGTGATGTCGTCGAGGAAGTTGCCGACGCTGCTGCCGCCGACGGCCTCGAACGCGAAGCGGGTCGTCGTCTGCCCGGCGGGAACCGTGTAGGTGCCGGGGTGCGTGCCCCACGCCGACGTGCCGTCGGAGAGCGGGCCGCTGACGTCCTGGAGCGTACCGGACGGCGGGCCGATGAGCACGCGCATGGTGTCGACGCCGCTGCGCCCACGATGCTTGAGGGACCAGGTCAGGGTCTGGCCGGGGGTCGTCGCGACGTCCTGATAGAGACGGCTCGCGGAGTTGGCGTTGAGCTCCGCGAACTGCTTGCCCGCCGCAGCGGGAACGCCCTGGAACCCGTTGCTCCAGATCTCGATCTGGTTCTTGCTGTCGTTCGTCAGCCAGCCGGGAACCGCCGACTCGGCGAGCATCGCGTATCCGCCCGCGGGCACCGTCGGCTGCTCGAATCCGCCGTTGACGAGCGAGACGGCGCCGACGCACGCAGCGGGCTCGGCCGGCGCCGTGACGGCGGCCTGGGCCGGCTCAGGCGCCACGACCTCGCTCACCACAGTCAACCCGCTCGCGAGCAGCAGTGCGCTCACACTCGCCGCGATTCCCTTGAACACGGACGATTCAGACCACGAAGCCACGCTTCTCCCCTGGTTGTGCGCAGCGCGCCCCCGCGCCCTGCAGTTCCCTAACAGTCATCCAGGGTAACCGAGGAACCCAGAAACCTCATAGCCGGTGAGGGAGCCTTCCGCACATCCGCGCACAGGAGGCGCTCACCGGGTGCCGATCAGCCGTTTTCCCTTCGCTCCCCGACCGGGAGCACCACGTTCATGCGGAATCCCGCTTCCAGGCGCTCCGCGATCAGGTCGCCCCCGTGCGCTCGAGCGAGTCCGCGCGCGATCGCGAGCCCGAGTCCGGCCCCCGGGGCGATCGCCTCCGGGGCAGGAGCGCGCGGCGCGCGCTCGTCGCGCCAGCCGACGTCGAACATCCGATCGAGATCGGCGGTCGCGACCCCGGCGCCCGCGTCGAGCACGCCAAGGACGACCCGTCCCTCGGGCAGCCGCTCCACGGTGATCACGACGTCGCTCGCGGGCGGGGCGTGCCGGATCGCGTTCGAGAGGAGGTTCGCGACGATGCGGCTCAGCCGGCGCGGATCCGCCCAGAGCATCTGACCGGCGACACCCTCGGCGACGATCCTGACCCCGCGTTCGTCTGCCGCTGCCCGGAGGTCGGCCACGCCGTCCGACACGAGGTCGAGCAGGTCGAGGTGCTCGGGGCGCAGACGGAGCGCACCCGAGCTCAGTTGCGAGAGCTCGAAGAGGTCGTCGACGAGCCGTGTCATGGAGCGCACGCGCCCCTCGACCTCGGCTGCGAGCTCGCGCGTGCGGGCGTCGTGCTCCGCCGATGCCGCCTCCGCGGTCACCCGGAGCGCGGCGAGCGGCGTCCGCAGGTCGTGCGAGATCCAGGCGAAGAATCTCCGCCGCGCGGAATCGAGCTGCTCGAGCTCCTCCCTGGCCTCCCGCACGCGGTCCGACACGTCGACGAGTTCGCGCGAGAGCTTCGAGAACTCGTCGGCGCCCGCCTCGCCGCGATCCAGCTGCTCGCCCGATCCGATCCGCTGGGCGGCGGCGGTGAGCGCGCCCACCGTCGCACGGACGGAGCGCGCGAGCGCCCAGGCGACGAGCGCCCCGCACACGCACGCGGTCAGCAGGACCCAGACGAGCACGGTCAGATCGTGCTCGGAGAGGTACATCTGCACCGAGATCGCCAGCACCGAGGTCGCCACGGCGAGCACCGCCGCGATCGTCGCCACCAGCAGCTGCACGAACAGCGGCCGGTGCCGCAGACGCCGCAGCAGCAGGAGCGCGATCAGTGCCACGACTGTCGAGCAGCCGAGGCACGTCGCCACGATGACGAGCACATCGGCTGGCGCGAGCGGCATCATCGGTCGACCCCGTCCGGCGTGAAGCGGTACCCGGCACCCCAGACGGTGCGCAGATAGCGCGGGTCTCCGGGATCCGGCTCGACCTTCTCGCGCAGCCGGCGCACGTGCACGGTGACCGTCGCGGCGTCGCCGATGCTCCAGCCCCAGGCGTCCTCGAGGAGCGCGTCGCGGGAGACGGTCTCCCCCGGATGCCGCATGAAATAGTGCAGCAGCTCGTACTCGCGCCCCGTCAGCACCGTCTCCCGCCCGTCGACCCAGACCCTCCGGTGCGCCGCATCGCACGAGAAGCGTCCGACCGTCAGCAGATCGGCCGCCGCGGCGGCGGCGCGAGACCGGCGCAGCAGCGCCCGCACCCGCAGGGCGAGCTCGCGCAGCGAGAACGGCTTCGCGAGGTAGTCGTCCGCACCGAGCTCGAGACCCTCGATCCGGTCCTCGACCTCGGCCAGCGCGGTGAGCATGAGGATCGGGGTCCCGCCTGCGGACCGCACCTCGCGGCACAGTTCGTCGCCGCTCCGGCCCGGCAGCATCCGGTCGACGATGAGGACGTCCGGGGTCCGCTCCGCGAGCGCGCGGGCGGCCGAGACGCCGTTGTCGTGCGCCTCGACGTCGAAGCCGAGCCTGCTGAGGGAGACCGCGACGGCGGCACGGACCGCCGGGTCGTCCTCGACGACCATGATCCGATCCGGAGCACCCATACGCCGACCCTAGCCCCGCCCGCCCGTGTCCGCCCGCAGATCTTACGGTCTTGAAAGGACTCCCCCGCTGCGTGTCGCGGCGCACGATGCTGGCGAGTGGGCGGTCCCGCCGGGGCCTCCCGCCAACCGACGAGAAGAATATGGAGAGATCCCATGCGAGTACGAGCCGTATCCGGTGCGCTGGCAGCGCTCATCCTGGCGGTCGGGCTGAGCGCGTGCAGCGCCGGCCCGGACGACACGATGGCCGACCCGCCCGCCGCGCAGAGCCAGCAGGCCGACGGGATGACCGACGACGGGATGACCGACGCGACGACCGACGGGACGACCGACGACATGTCGGACGCGATGATGTCGGGTTCCTTCGCCGGCTTGAACAGCAAGGCCGTCTCGGGCACGGCGACGATCGAGGGCGACGAGCTCCGCCTGACCGGGTTCTCCTCTGACGAGGGCCCCGACCTGCACGTCTACCTCGCCTCGGGCACCGACGAGGCCGCGGTCTCGGCGGGCGAGCGCATCGACGCGGTCTCGTTCGACGCCGAGGAGCAGACATTCTCGCTCGAGGGCCTCGACGTCTCCGGCTACACCGATGTCGTGATCCACTGCGACAAGGCGAAGGCCGTGTTCGGGGCGGCGAAGCTGTCATGACCCGCGCCGCCGTCGCGACCCTGGCGATGACGGGAGTCTCCGTCGCCGCCAGGGTCGCAGTCGGCGCCATGTGGGTCGCCGAGGGCGTCGTGAAGTACCGCGCCGGCTTCGGAGCGGCCGACATCCTCCTGGTCGCCGACGGCGCAGCCGACAACTCGCGCGTCCCGGGCTGGTTCGGCCCGGTCGCCTCATCGATGCACGCGGCACCCGCCCTGCTCGGCTTCGGGATCCCGCTGCTCGAGTGCGCGATCGGGCTCGCGCTCGTGCTGGGGGCGTGCACGAGGTGGGCCGCAGCGGCGTCGATCGCCACGCTCATGCTCTACTGGGCCTCGGATCAGCTCATCGCGCAGTACCCCGTCATGGTGGCGCTCTCCGCCGTCGTGCTCGCGTTCCCCGCCGCGCAGCGCTTCGGCTGGGACGCATGGAGGCGCGCGCGGCGCTCCGGAGCGAACGCGCAGTCGACGAGCCTAGGCTGGCGACCATGAGACGGCAGCGCACCGGAGCCGCGGTCGCAGGCGCCGCCGCGATCGCCGGGATCGCCGCGGTCGCGCTCGGAGCCGGGATCGGCGAACTCGGCGCCGGCCTCGTCGCCGCGCAATCCGGCCCGTTCACCGTGATCGGCGGGTGGATCATCGACCTCGCTCCGTCGTGGGCGAAGGACCTGATGATCGCCCTCTTCGGCACGGGCGACAAGGCCGCCCTGCTCGGCGCCATCGGCCTCGTCGTGGCGCTCGCCGCGGCGGGCGCCGGCGTCTGGGAGTCGCGCCGCAGGCGCGCGGGCGCGGTGACGGCGCTCGCACTCGGGCTGCTCATCGGGGCGCTCGCGCTCACGCGCCCGGACGCCGGGGCGCTCGCGTGGGCGCCGTCGGCGGTCGCGGGCGCCGTCGCCGCGCTCGCGCTCGGCCCGCTCGTGCGGCTGGCCGTCCCCGCCGGGGCCGCGTCACCGACCAGTGCCGCGGTCGCCGCCGGCGATCCCGACGGCGCCCCGGGCTCCGGATCCGCATCGACCCCCTCGCGGCGCAGCTTCATCCTGTTCGCCGGTTCGGCCGCTGCGGTCGGAGCGCTGGCCGCGGTCGGCGGCACCCTGCTGCGCGCAGGAACCGCCGCCGCGACCGCGGTGCGCGAGGCGATCCGGCTCCCCCGCCCGGCGGTTCCCGCGCCGCCGATCCCCGCCGGCGCGGAACTGGCGATCGACGGGCTCGCCCCGCTCGTCACGCCGAATGGGGACTTCTACCGCATCGACACCGCGCTGACGGTGCCGGACGTCGACCCGGCCGACTGGGAACTGCGCATCCACGGCATGGTGGAGCAGGAGGTCCGGCTGACCTGGGACGAACTGCTCGCGCTGCCGCTCGTCGAGTCCGCCGCAACCCTGAGCTGCGTGTCGAACGAGGTCGGCGGCGACCTCGTGGGCAACGCGCTCTGGCTCGGATACCCGATCCGCGAGCTGCTCGCGCGAGCGCGGCCGCTGCCGCGCGCGGACATGGCCCTCTCGCGCTCGGTCGACGGGTTCACGGCGGGCACGCCGCTCGAGGCGCTCACCGACGACCGCGGAGCGCTGCTGGCCGTCGGCATGAACGGCGAGCCGCTGCCGCGGCAGCACGGGTTCCCCGTGCGCATGGTCGTGCCCGGCCTGTACGGCTACGTCTCGGCGACGAAGTGGGTCGTCGACATCGAGGTCACGCGCTTCGACCGTGCGCGCGCCTACTGGACCGACCGCGGCTGGTCGGCGCGCGGGCCGATCAAGCTCCAGTCGCGCATCGACGTGCCGCGCGCGGGGGCCGCAGTGCCACCGGGCGATGCCGTGATCGCGGGCGTCGCGTGGCAGCCGGGCACGGGCGTCGCCGCGGTCGAGGTGCGGATCGACGACCTCCCATGGCAGCGCGCCGAGCTCGCGCCGGCGATCTCGCAGGACACCTGGGTGCAGTGGCGGCTGCCGTGGCGCGCGGCACCCGGGCCGCACCGCATCGCGTGCCGCGCCATCAGCGCGACCCGCGAGGTGCAGACCGGGCGGCGCGCGTTCCCCGCACCCGATGGCGCGACCGGGTGGCACGCGATCGAAGTGACCGTCGCCGACGCATGAGCGCCGCGGCCGCGCGCGACGGTCACCCGGGAGGGACCGAGCGCGCGACCGCGGACCGCTCCCCCGTCAGCTGACCGGGCTGAGGGTCTTCGCGATGTGGGTGTGGAAGGCGCGCAGCCAGGAGAGCAGGAAGGCGGCGGTGTCGTCGTTGGTCACGTCGCCGTCTTCGGTGATGAGCCCCTCGGTCATGTGCAGGTAGGCCTCGGGCTGAGCGAGCTCGGGCGACGCCAGGAACGACAGGATCGAACGCAGGTGCTGCTGGGCGACCGCGGTGCCGATGGCGCCGATGGAGGTGCCGATGACGGCGGACGGCTTGCCGGCGAAGCTGTTCTGGCCCCACGGGCGGCTCGCGGTGTCGAGCGCGTTCTTCAGCACGCCGGGCACCGACCGGTTGTACTCGGGCGTGACGAGGACGACGCCGTCGACGGCCTCGATGGCGCGCTTGAACTCGGCGGCTTCGGCGGGGATCGACGCGTCGTGGTCAGCCGAATAGAAGGGAAGGCCCGCGATCGGGATCTCGGCGAGGGACAGATCGGCCTGGGGCGCGAGCTTCACGAGCGCCTTCGAGAGGCGACGGTTGATCGAGGTCGAGGAGATGCTGCCGACGAGGAAGCCGACGTTGTAGACGGTCATGGAGCTGGTCCTTCCGATGGGGTCGTGCAGGCGCTGCGCCTGCACGGACACGTAACCGGCGGGGTCCGCGGCGCATTCCGTCCGCCGCCTGGAAATCCTCTGGGTGATCCCGCCTGCCGGGCTCGGGTGCCTGTTCGCGGTCTGGAGCATGTCGGCGGCCGCGGCTAGCATCGGGCCATGGACATCCTCCTCGTCCCCGGTCTCTGGCTCGACGGCGCCTCGTGGGAGCCGGTGCTCGACCCGCTGCGCGCCGCCGGGCACGCGCCGCGCGCGCTAACGATGCCGGGCCTCGGGGCGCGGGCGACCGAGGCGAGCGGCATCGGGATCCGCGACTGGATCGACGCCGTCGTCGACGAGATCGACGGCGCAGCGGGCGACGTCGTGCTCGTGGGTCATTCCGGCGGCGGCAACGTGATCTGGGGCGCTGCCGATGCGCGCCCCGATCGGATCGCCCGCGCCGTGTTCGTGGATACGGTGCCCCCGCCAGACGGGTTCGGGATCAACGAGTTCGACGCCGTCGACGGGCTCGTGCCGTTCCCGGGCTGGGACTTCTTCCCGGACGAGGACGTGCGCGATCTCGACGCCGCCGTGCGGGCGCGCACGTCGGCGCTCATGCGCTCCGTTCCGGCGCGCGCGACGAGCGATCCCGTGCGCCTCGCCGATCCGCGCCGGTTCGACGTGCCCGTGACCCTGCTCATGGGCGGCCTCGACCGTTCGGGGGTCGAGCGCGCCCTGGAGCAGTGGGGGCCGTACGGCGAGGAGTTCGGGCGCATCCGCGACGCCGAGGTGCGCACGATCGGCTCGGGCCACTGGCCCCAGTTCTCGGCTCCCGAGCGCCTCGCCGAGCTGCTCGTCGCCGCAATCGCCTAGCACCCGAAGCGGTCGCGAGCTTGCCAGCCGCTTCCGGCCTGGATACCGTCGGAAGGTGACTTCCGAGCCCAGCACCCCGCCCGCACCGCCCGTTCGGGCCTCCTCCAACGGCATCGCGCGGTGGGTGTTCTGGCCGACCGCGGTCGTCGTCGTCGGCTTCGTCGTCGCCACGCTCATCAGCCCGGACGCCATGAACGCCGGCATCGGCGCGGTGCAGGGCGCCATCGTCAGCAACTTCAGCTGGTGGTACGTGCTGCTCTCGTTCGGCTTCGTCCTCTTCTGCGCGGCCCTCGGGTTCTCGCGCATGGGGCGGGTCAAGCTCGGCAGGCCCGAGCACGCCCCCGAGTTCTCGCTCATGAGCTGGTTCGCGCTGCTCTTCGCAGCGGGCATGGGCATCGGCCTCGTGTTCTACGGCGTCACCGAGCCCCTCACCCACTTCGCGAACCCGAAGCCCTCGATCGCCGACCTGCAGCTGCAGCCGGGCGCGCAGGCTCAGGAGGCGCTGGCGACGACGTTCCTGCACTGGGGCTTCCAGCCCTGGGCGATCTACGTGGTCGTCGGCATCGCCCTCGCCCACGCGATCCACCGCCGCGGTCGCCCGCTCGCGGTCCGCTGGGCGCTCGAGCCGCTCATCGGCGAGAAGCGGGTGCAGGGCGGCTGGGGGCACACGATCGACGTGATCGCGCTCGTCGGCACCGTCTTCGGCGTCGCCACGTCGCTCGGGCTCGGCGTCACCCAGATCAGCGCGGGTCTGCAGTCCCTCGGCGTCATCCCCGAGGACAACCACTGGATCGAGTACGTGATCATCGCGGTCGTCACCTGCTTCGTGCTGTGGTCCGTGCTCTCGGGCGTCTCCCGCGGCATGAAGTGGCTGTCGAACATCAACCTCGTCCTCGCCGGCGGACTCCTCCTCTTCATCCTCATCGCCGGCCCCACGCAGTTCATCGCGAAGGAGCTCGTGCAGTCGATCGGCCACTACCTGCAGAACTGGCTCGGCATGTCGACCGATGCGTCCGCATTCGCGGGCGAGGCCGGCGCGGAGTGGCAGGCGTCGTGGTCCACGTTCTACTGGGGCTGGTGGATGAGCTGGGCGCCCTTCGTCGGCGTCTTCATCGCCCGCATCTCGCGCGGCCGCACGGTGCGCGAGTTCATCCTCGGCGTGACGCTCGTGCCCGCGCTCGTCACCTTCGTCTGGTTCGGGATCCTGGGCGGCACCGCCCTCTTCAACGAGATGACGCTGCCCTCCGGATACACCTCGGTGATCGGCACCGACGGGTCGGTCGACTCGAACGCGGCGCTCTTCCAGGTGCTCGAGCAGCTGCCGGCTGGCGGTCTGCTCGTCGTGGGCGCGATCGTGCTCTCGGCCATCTTCTTCATCACCTCCTCCGATTCCGGGTCGCTCGTCATGGCGATGCTCGCGACGGGGGGCGACGCGGAGCCGCGCAACTGGATCCGCGTGTTCTTCACCCTCGCGACCGCCGCGCTCGCCGCGGCCCTGCTCCTCGCGGGCGGTCTGTCGGCGATCCAGACCCTCGCGATCACGATCGCCCTGCCGTTCAGCGTCATCATGGTGCTGATGTGCGTCGCGACCTTCAAGGCGCTGCAGCGGAACGTGCGGCGCGCCGATCGGCTGCGGCGCGAGGCCCTCATCTCGGACCTCTCCGAGAAGTTCGGCCTCGAGTCCGACGACGACGCCATCGAGTCGGGGCCGCGCAGCGCAGACACCTGGTGGGACGGCCTCAGCAGCAAGCGCCAGCAGGCGATCGTGATGGGCGTCGCGAAGGCGGCTGAGGAGCTGCCCCGCGAGACCCGGGACCGCCTGTTCCCGCGGCGCAAGCGCCGGGAGTAGCCCCGCGCTCCGCGACTCGCCCCGTGCAAGCGCGCACGGCAGTCGGGGCATCGGCGCGCCGTCGACCGCGCGGCACTGCGCAGCCGACGGCATCGGGTCAGGGCGCGAGGCCGAGTTCGTACCCGAGGATCACGGCGTGCACCCGATCGCGCAGGCCGAGCTTGGCGAAGACCGCGTTCACGTGCGACTTGACGGTCGACGGCGCGACGAAGAGCGTCTCGGCGATCTCGGAGTTCGTCAGCCCGCGCACGATCGCCGTGAACACGTCCCGCTCGCGCGGGCTGAGAGCCGCGAGCGCCGCGAGCCGGTCGGAAGCGGCGCCCGCGCGGGCGGCCGCCGGGCCACCTGGGCCCGCTGGGCCGTCTCCGGCGTGATCGCTCTCGCCCGGAGCGCCGGGCGCCGGAGCCCCTGCGGAGCCGAGGTAGTGCTCGATCAACCGCGACGTCAGGCCCGGCGCGGCGACCGCATCGCCCTCGGCGACCGTGCGGACGGCGTCGATGAGCGCCTGGGGCCGCGTGCTCTTTAGCAGGAACGCGCTGGCTCCGGCGCGCAGGGCCCCGAACGCGTACGCGTCGAGGTCGAAGGTGGTGAGCACGACCACGCGCACCCCGGGGTGCCTCTCGGTGATGATCCGCGTCGCCTCGAGCCCGTCCATCACCGGCATCCGCACGTCCATCAGCACGACATCGGGCGGGTCGCGGTCGATGAGCTCGACCGCGACCGCGCCGTCCCCGGCCTCGCCGATCACCTCGATGCCGTCATCGGAGTCGAGGATCAGCGCGTTGCCCGTCCGCTCGAGCGGCTGGTCGTCCACCACGACCACTCGGATCGGGACGCCGGCGCGCGGCGCGCTCATGCGCCGCTCCTCCCGCCGCGCGCATCGAGCGGAATCGCGACGCGCGTGCGCCACCCCGATTCTGGGGCGCCGGCGGAGCACGGGACGGGTCCGGCATCGAGATCCCCGCCGAACGCCCGCGCGCGCTCGCGCATGGCCCGAAGTCCGGTTCCGCTGCCCGGGCTCGGGCCCCGGCGGGGTCCTGCCCCGTTGTCCGTCACCGTCACGACGAGACGGGACCCATCGGGATCGGGATCGGGATCTGCGCCGCCGGTCGAGCCAGCGCCGCCCGGCAGCACGTCGACCTCGACCTCGACGAACGTGGCGTCGCGCGCGTGGCGCACGACGTTGGTCAAGGACTCCTGGACGACCCGGTAGACGGTCGTGCGCAGCGCCGGATCGAGCCCGGCCGTGTCGGCGCGGTCGCCCGCGATCTCCGGTGCGACCCGGAGCGACACCGCGAGACCCGTCGCGCGGAACGTGTCGGCGAGCTCGTCGAGCGACGGGAGGTTGTGCCCCGAGGCCTCGAGGTCGCGATCGAGGACGCGGTCGTGCGTGCGCAGCACCCGCAGGATCCGCTGCATGTCCTCGAGCGTGCGCCCGCCGACGACGCCGAGCTGCGCGAGCGCGGCGCGAGCGCGTTCGGGGTGCTTCTCCCAGCCGACGGCCGCTCCCCCGGCGAGGGAGACCATGACCGTGACCGAGTGCGCGACGACGTCGTGCATCTCGGCGGTGATCCTCGCTCGTTCGGCCGCCGCAGCGCGGTCCTCCCGGAGCGCGACCAGCTCGGCGAGTGCGTCGCGTCTGGCGCCGCCCGCCCGGGCCGCCACGCCGAACGCGATCGCTGCGAGCGCCGCGGGCTGGAGCGGCGTCATCGGCCACTCCTCCCGGATGCCGAGCAGGAGTCCGCACCACGCCATCCCGATGACGACGAGGGTGCTCAGCACGTACCCGAGGATCGCGATGCGGAGGCGGGAACGTGCGGCGAGCGCGAACAGCGTCAGTGCGCTCTCGAAGAAGGCCGGCGTCGCACTGTTCGCGGCGACCGGGTTGAGCGTCGCGAGCGCAACGGCGACGAGCAGCACCGCCATCGGATGCTCCCGTCGCCACCAGAGCGCGACGGCGACCCCGAGCGCGCACAGCACGCCCAGCCAGAGGTGCGGCGGCGGGACCACGATCAGTGCCGCAGCGGTCGGCGCCGTGCACACGGCGATGACGGCGATGTCGCCGATACGCGGGCGCGCCGCGAACCACCGTACGATGGCCGGACGCCGCAGCAGGGGCTCGTCGAGCACCGCCGGCATGGCCGCATGGTGCTCCATGGCGCCTCCTCTCCGTCCCATCGTCTCGCATGAGCCGGAGACTCGGCCACCACCCAGGGGTGGAGACTCTCCCGCAGGCCCGCGAACCGATCCACCCTGGGGCGGTGTCGCCGGGCCCTGGGCCCTTCCTAGCGTGGTACACAACGGCCTCGGCCGATCCCGCGCGACGAAAGGAATCCCGATGCACCCTGCAGCCCCCGGCCCCTCGCCCGGCCGAGACTCGACGGCCGGTCGCCCCTGGCTGCTCCGCGCCGAGGGAGCCGGCAAATCCTACGGCGCCACCCGGGCGCTGGCCGGGGCGGACCTCTCGATCGGCGCGGGCGAGGCCGTGGCGATCATGGGTCCGAGCGGCTCGGGCAAGTCGACGCTGCTGCACGTGCTCGCCGGCATCATCGCCGCCGACACCGGGACCGTGATCCTGCGCAGGCCGGGCGCGACGGGCCTCGACGACATCGCGGCCCTCCCCGACGACGCGCGTTCCGAGCTGCGGCTGCGGCGCTTCGGCTTCGTCTTCCAGCAGGGCCTGCTCCTGCCCGAGCTCACGGCGGCGGAGAACGTGGCGCTGCCGCTCCTGCTCGCGGGTCGCGGACGAACCGCGGCGATGCGGCTCGCCGATGACGGCCTGTCGCGACTGGGCCTCGCGGACCTCGGCCCGCGCCGCATCGGTCAGCTCTCGGGAGGGCAGGCACAGCGGGTCGCGATCGCCCGCGCGATCGTCACCGGCCCGAGCGTCGTCTTCGCGGACGAGCCGACGGGAGCGCTCGACTCGCGTACGGCCGACGCCGTACTCGATGTGCTGCTGGCGGCCGGACGAGCGCCGGACCGCGCGCTGCTCGTCGTGACCCATGACGAGCGCGTCGCCGCGCGATGCGATCGCGTCGTCCGTCTGCAGGACGGCCTGATCGTGCAGGATGCCGAAAGCGCGGCGACCCGATGACCGCGGCCGCACTGCTGATCCGGCCGCGATCCGCCTCGGGGGCGATCATGGCGCTCCAGGTCGTCGCCGCGACGGTCACCACGGTCCTCGCATTCGCCGTCGCGATCCTCGCCCGGGCGTACTGGCGCGTGGACTCCGCGGAAGTCGGATACCGGGTGCTCGCCGTCGGCCTCGTCGTCGTGCCGCTCCTCTCGCTCGGTGCGGCGAGCGCGCGACTCGCCGCGCGCAGCCGCGACGAGCGGCTCGCGACGCTGCGGCTCCTGGGAGCCTCCGCGTCGCGGGTGCGCCGGATCGCGGTTGCCGAGGTGACGATCGTCGCAGCGGTCGGCGTCGCCGCGGGCAGCGGGCTCGCGCTGGTGCTGCCGCTCGCGCTGGGCGTGCTCCCGGTGCACGGGGAACGGCTCTCCCCCGCCGAACTCCTGCTGCCCTGGTGGGGTGCCGCTGCGCTCCCGCTCGTCCTCGTCGCGGTTGCCGCGGGCAGCGCCCTCGCCGGTCTGCGGCGCGTCGCACTCACCCCGCTCGGTGTACGCCTCAGGCAGGATGCGCCACGGCTGAGCAGGCTGCGGCTGGTCGGAGCGGTCGGCGTGCTCGGCGCGGCCGTCGCCTCGATCCAGCTCGTCTCCCCCGGATGGGGCGCGACCGTCGTCGTCGCGGTGCTCGGCGCCGTCGTACTCGCGGCCATGGGCGTGCTCGGCGTCGCGGGGCCGTTCGTGATCTCCCGCGTCTCGAGACGTTCGGCCGCACGCACCTCGGACCCCGCTCGCCTCATCGCGGCGCGCGGAGTGCACGACGACCCCCGCGCAGCGTGGCGCTCCGTGTCGGCGCTGGCGCTGGCGACCTTCGTGCTGATCCCGGCCGGGTCGCTGCTGGGCTACCTCGACACCATCGGTCGCAGCTCGAGCCGGGAGATCATGACCCGCGAGCAGCTGCTGCTGTTCGCCGACGCCCGGGCCATGCTGCTCGCGCTGGTCGCCGTCTCCTGCATGGTGGTCGCCTGCCAGGTCGCCATCGCGCAGACCGCGGCGGTGCTCGAGGACCGCGCGCTCCACGTCGCGCTGGACCGCATCGGCGTGCCCTTCGCGACGGCGCTGCGCGCCCGTCGCCTGCGCGCGACGCTGCCGGCGGTCATCGCCGTGGTCGGGGCAGCGGCGGTCGCGACCGTGCTCGTGTTCCCGCTCGTGGGCATCGCGATCGCGGTCGCACCGCTCTTCGTCGTCGCGATCGCCGCCGTGCTCGCCCTCGGCCTGCTGCTCGTGGGAACGGCCGCTGCGGCGACGGGCCCCGCGCTGCGCCGGGTCATCACCGATGCCGCCCGCGGCGAGTGACGCCGCAGCCGATCGCGGCCCGGCCCGATCCGGCCCCCCACCGATCCGGGCCTCCCACCGCACCGACCCCGGCCCGATCCTCTCCCGCTGCACCGCACCGACCCGCACCGACCCGACCCTCTCCCACTGCACCGGAATCTCTCACGGAACTCGATTCGGCCCCGTTCAGACGGATGAACGGGGCCGGATCGAGTTCCGTGAGTCGGCCGGGGCGCTGAACCCGGACATCGTCGGGCGGATTCCGGGGGCCGCATCGTCCCGACCCCGATACGCCGCACGTAGACTCGATCGCGAACGGACGGCTGCAACAGCAACAGCGCGACGGAAGGCGGACGGCATGAGCGACGACGAGCGCGGAGCGGACGAGTACTCGACCCGCGGAGCGTACGTGACGAGCGGCGCGGAGTTCGACCGGGACACGAACTACATCGAGGACCGGATCGTCGCCGATCCCGAAGCGGTGCGCGCGCTCCCGGCCCCTCCGCCCTCGCAGGTCGGCTCGGTCGGCTTCGGGTTGAGCTCGGGCGCGCAGGCCTGGCCGGTCGAGGCGGGGCGCTATCGCCTCGTGGCCGCGAACGCCTGCCCCTGGGCGAACCGCACGGTGATCGTGCGCCGCCTGCTCGGCCTCGAGGACGCGATCTCGCTCGGCAGGCCCGGCCCCGTGCACGATGTGCGCTCGTGGACCTTCGACCACGAGGGGCAGGCCCAGAACGTCGGGGACCGCGATCCCGTGCTCGGCACCGAACGGCTCCAGGAGCACTACTTCGCACGGTTCCCCGGATACCCGCGCGGGATCACCGTGCCCGCCATCGTCGACATCGCGAGCGGCGGGGTCGTCACGAACGACTACCCGCAGATCACACTCGATTTCTCGACGGAGTGGCGCGACTTCCACCGCGAGGGGGCGCCGGATCTGCTGCCCGGCCGCGGCGAGCCGGGCGGCCTCGACGAGATGCTGGCCGTCATCACCCGCGTCTTCACCGAGGTGAACAACGGCGTCTACCGCTGCGGGTTCGCCGGATCCCAGGACGCCTACGACGCGGCGTACGCCCGATTGTGGGAGGCGATGGACTGGCTCGAGGACCGCCTCTCCACCCGCCGGTACCTCATGGGCGGCACGATCACCGAGGCCGACGTGCGGCTCTTCACGACGCTGGCCCGGTTCGATCCCGTGTACCACGGGCACTTCAAGACGAACCGCAACCGGCTCACCGAGATGGATCATCTCTGGGGGTACGCGCGCGACCTGTTCCAGACGCCGGGATTCGGGGACACGATCGACTTCGTGCAGATCAAGCGCCACTACTACGTGACGCACGAGGACATCAACCCCACGGGCATCGTGCCCGCAGGCCCCGACCTCTCGACGTGGCTCGACCCGCACGACCGCGAGCGCCTCGGCGGCTCTCCCTTCGGCGAGGGAACGCCGCCCGATCCCGTGCGACCCGAGGAACGGATCGCAGCCGGGCACAACCCCCTGTATCCGCCGGCGTCCTGAGGGGAACTGGCGCACGGAACTCGATTCGGCCCCGTTCAGGCGCGGGATCGGGGCCGAATCGAGTTCCGCGGGCCGGTTCGAGATCGCGAGCAGTGGCAGCGACAGCGGCGCAGGGGCGAGCGCTCAGGCCCCGCTCCCGCTCCGCTCCTCCCCGAACTGCGCCGCGAGCAGGTACTGGTCGACCTGCGCGGCGAGGCGTTCGGGATCGAGCCCGAGCTTCTCGCCGAGCGAGCGGGTGACCTCGAACGCGATCCGCCCCACCGCGAGCATCGCCACCGCGGGCGAGTTGCCCGGCAGCGAGAGGAAGTCGGCGATGCGCTCGTCGAGGGCGAGCATCGCCGCGGCCCGCTCCACCGAGCCCTCGGGGGTCGCGTAGGCGTGATGCATCGCCCCGGCGAGGCCGCGTGCGGCGAGCCGGATCCCGCGCACCTGCTCCATCGCCTGCTGCCGGCCGGCCTCCTCGCTCATCGATCGGCCCCGTGCGGTGCGGTGGCAGCCACCGTCGCACGCCCTCCGGCGCGTTCCCGGTGCCGGCGCACGGCCGCCCGGTTGGCGCACCGCACCGAGCAGTAGCGCTGACGCCCGTTCCGCGTGACGTCGACGACCACGGCCGTGCACGGATCGCCCGGGTACTCCCCCGCGGCGCAGCGGTGCAGCCGATGCATGCCCCTGGCGGTCAGGTGCAGCGCGGTGCCGACGCAGACCACCGCGGAGATGACACCGGGCATGGACCGGATGTCGTCGCGGTAGTGCAGGTGCCAGCCCTCGCCGTCGTGATCCGTCATCCGCGGGTAGGCGGCGACCGCGGCCATCTGCGAGTTGAGGATGCGCGCCCGCTCCGACGGATCGTCGGCGTCCACGACCTCCAGCCAGGCGTCGACGACCTCGCCCACGCGCTCCGCGTCGTCGGGCAGCTCGGGGAAGTCCATGGTCATGCCGAACTCGCGGGTGCGCGCGAATATCTCGGTGCGGTTCCGGGCGGGCTCGTTCGCGAGCGACGCGGCGAGCAGCACGGCGTACTCACCGTAAGGGTTGAGATGCATAACACCATTACATCACAGTGGAGACATGTTGTTCTCATCGCACCGATCGGCCCGCCCGTCCCCCGTCCCGCGTACCCCGCGCAACGCTCCTCCCGCACGCCAGGCGCCCGCCGCTCCGCCCGAGCCCGCGCACGAGCACGGCTGGATCGCGGAGTCCCGCCACCGCACCTCCGAGGGCGTCTGCGTCTACGTGCGCTGCGCGGACTGCGGCGCACGCCGGATGGACCTCCAGGCGCACGCCGGCCTGCCCCCGGTCGGCCGCAGCATCGAGCTCGGCGGCCGGGCCGGCTGACGCGGCCTCCGGCCCGCGCTGCGATCCGCATCGCCGCAGGGCGCCGCGCGCCGCGCTCACGGCAGCAGCGCGAACCCCGACTCGTAGCGCGTCTTGCCGAGAGCCGCCATGATGATCTGCAGGAAGCCCATCGCCTCGAGCTCCCGCGCGCGCGTGAGCGGACCGACGTCGACCGCCCGCATGCCCGCGGCCTCGATCAGCCCGGCGACCGACTCCTTCGCGTCGGCGTAGTCGCCGGCGAACAGCACCGTCGTGACCGTCGTACCGTTGGTGCCCGAGGTGAGGGTGTCCCCCAGGTTCACGTTGAACGCCTTGACGACCGCGGAGCCCTCGGGCAGCAGCCGGGCGAGTTCGGCCGCGGTGGACGAGTCCGACGGCGAGCGGAGCTCATCGTACGTCGAGAAGTCGATGGGGTTGCTGATGTCGATGACGACCCGCGCGGCGAGCTGCTCCCGGTAGTGCTCGAGCAGGCTCGGGTACGCGGTGTACGGCACGGCGAGCACGACGAGGTCGCCCGCGATCGGATCCCCCACGACGCCGTAGTCGAAGCCGGGGCGGGCGGCCGAGGGGCTCGTGGCGCTGCGCTTGAGGATCTGCACGCTCGCGCCGGCGCGCGAGGCGACCTCCGCGATCGCGGCTCCCATCTTGCCGCTGCCGATGATGCTGACCGATGTCATGCGACCTGGACCTTTCGGAATCGAGTGAGCGCCTGTTCGGCGACCTTCTGGGCGTCGTAGTCGAACACCGCGCCCCGCCTGAAGTCGCGCCCGACCCGGATATCCGCGTCGCGCTTCGCGAGGTTCGCGAACTCGTACTGGGCGTCGAACATCGCCCCCGCCCGGCGCGAACCGTGCTGCAGGATCGCGGTGCGCTGCATGCGCACGGCCGTGTAGCGCCGGAACGCCTCGGGAATGTCTGCGACACCGTCGGCCGCGGCGAGGAACGTGGCGAGGGCCATGCTGTCCTCGATCGCCTGGTTCACGCCCTGGCCCTGGTGCGGCAGCATCGTGTGCGCCGCGTCGCCCAGCAGCGTGATCGGTCCGCGCGACCAGTTGGTGAGCGGCTCGTGGTCGAACAGCCCCCACCAGAAGGTCTGATCGATCGCCTCGATGAAGCGGTGCAGACGCGGATCCCACCCGTCGCCCGCGAACTCCGCGGCGAGCTCGGCGACCTCCGCCGGCCCCGACCACGGCCCGTTCAGCGGCCGGTCGCTCGGGATGCCCGCGACGAAGTTGAACAGCTTGCGCTGCTGGAGCGGATAGCACATGAAGTGCCGGCTGTCGCCCATCCAGACCTGGCTGATCATGGGCCAGTCGCCCGGCAGGCGCGAGGCGTCGACGACGCCGCGGTAGACGATGTACCCCGAGTAGACCGGCTCGGGATGCTGGCCGACGGCCCGTCGCACGACCGAGTGGATGCCGTCGGCGCCGATCACGGCGTCGAAGACCTCTTCCACGCCGTTCTCGAACGCCACGCGCACGCCCGGATCGAGCGCCTCGACCGAGGTCAGCCGATGCCCCAGGCACACGGTGTCGGGATCGACCTCCCCCGCGAGCGCGTCGATGAGGTCGGGCCGGTACATGCCGATGTTCTGGTATCGCCGCGCCGAGTCCTCCCAGGCGGCATCGGTGACCATGTTGCCCATAGCGTCCAGGTAGACGCCGTGGCCGTCTGGCACGGCGCCGACGGCGCGGATCTTCTCCAGCACGCCGAGCCGGTCGAGCACCCGCGCCGCGTTCGGCGCGACCGTGACGCCGGCGCCGACCTCTCCGAGCCGGCTCGCCTGCTCGAACACCGTCACCCGGACGCCGGCGATCCGGGTGAGGGCGATCGCGGCGGTGAGTCCGCCCATCCCCCCGCCGATGATCGCGATCCTCGTGGTGCGACTGACCATTGCTTCTCCTTGACTGATCCTGGGTACGGGCGGGTTCTGGGGTGCGCCTGCGACTCGCGGCTCGCGGCTCGCGGCTAGCGGCTCGTCGCGAGCGCAGGGGCGTCTGCGCGCGCCGTGAACACGGTCGCCCCGCTGGCCTGCTCGGCCTCGTGATCCGGACCGAGCGGGATCCCGCTCCGGTCGCGCAGGCAGAGCGTCGCGACGCCGCCGAGCACGGAGGCCGTGAGCAGGTAGAGCGAGATCGCGGTGGTCGAACCGGTGGCCTCGAGCAGCATCTGCGCGATCATGGGCGCGAACGCGCCGCCGAGGATCGCGCCGATGGCGTAGCTGATGGAGACGCCCGAGAAGCGGATCGACGCCGGGAAGATCTCGGAGTACCACGCGGCCAGCGGGCCGTAGGTGAGGCCGAGGCCGAGCGAGATGAGCGCGAGCGCCGCGTACAGACCGGGCAGGGTGCCGGTGTCGACGAGCCAGAAGATGGGGAAGACGACGGCGGCCTGGAGCGCGAAGCCGATGAGGAAGGTGGTGCGCCTGCCGATCGCATCCGAGAGGATGCCCGCGACGAGCGTCGAGCAGAACCACACCGCTGCCGCGACCGCTGCGGCGACGAGCACCGCCGTCGTGTCCATGCCCTGCTGGGTGATGGCGTAGTTGTTGAGGAAGCCGCCCGTGGTCATGTAGCCGAGCGTGCCGTTGCCGGCGAACACGACCGCGGCGAGGATCACGAGCACCCAGTGGTGCTTGAAGAGCTCGACGATCGGCACGCTCCGCTGCTTGCCGCGCTTCGCGATCTCCGCGAAGACCGGGCTCTCCTCGACCGAGCGGCGGATCACGAAGCCGACCACGATGAGCACGATGCTGAGCAGGAACGGCACGCGCCAGCCCCATGCGAGGTACGCGGCGCCGGGCGAGATGACGCCGGTCATGAGCGCGGTCATGCCCGATGCGAGCAGGAAGCCGAGCGGCACCCCGAGCTGGGGCCAGGAACCGGCGCGTCCGCGGCGGTTCGCGGGGGCGTGCTCGACGGCCATGAGCACCGCTCCGCCCCACTCGCCGCCGGCCGAGAGGCCCTGGAGGATGCGCAGGAGCAGGAGCAGGATCGGCGCGGCGATGCCGATCTGCGCGTAGGTCGGCAGCAGACCGATGAGCGTCGTCGCGGCGCCCATGAGCACGAGCGTGATGACGAGCATCGCGCGCCGGCCGATGACGTCGCCGAAGTGCCCGGCGAGGAAGGCCCCGAGCGGGCGGAAGAGGAACGAGATGCCGACGGTCGCGAAGGAGAGCAGGAGGCCGATCTCCGTGCCGGCCGGCTCGAAGAAGAGCTGGGCGAACACGAGCCCGGCGCTCGTCGCGTAGATGAAGAAGTCGTACCACTCGATCGTGGTGCCGATGATCGTCGCGAAGGCGATCCGGCGTTGCGAGGCGCGTGCGCCCGCGGTCGTGGAGGAGGTCATCGTGGGTCCCTAACGTCATTGTCGCCCCTCCGCGGAGGGGACGGGGGAATCTGCTCCCCCTATGCTGCCGGTCCCGTCACTACGTGTAAATCACAGTAATATGAGGATGTTCTTCGATGCTTCTGAATTACTGGGACGAGGCCCGACATGGCGGACGTGAGCCTGCGGCAGCTCGAGCTCTTCGCCGCGCTGCCGAACTTCGCCACCCTCAGCGCGGCGGCCGCGCATCTGCACCTCTCCGAGTCCGCGCTCTCGCAGGCCATCACGAGCCTCGAACGCGCCGTCGGCGAGCAGTTGTGCGTGCGCCGCAAGGCCCGCGGCCTGACGCTGACGCCCACGGGGCAGCAGTTCGCCCGGCAGGCCCGCCAGATCGTCGCCGACACCCGGGAGCTCGTGCTCGACGCCCGCCGCGGCGACGAGCTCCGCGGCCCCGTGAAGCTCGGCTGCTACTCGACCTTCGCCGCGAACGTGCTCCCCGAACTGCTCGAGGGGTTCCCCGAACGGCATCCCGGCGTGCGGATCGAGGTCATGGTGGGCACGAATGAGGAGCTGTTCTCCGCGCTCGAGGCGGGCAGACTCGACGTCGCGCTCGTGTACGACGTCTCCCTGCCCGCGGGGTACCGCAAGCGCAGGATCTACGCGACCGAGCTCGAGGCGCACTTCCACCCCGACCACCCGCTCGCCGAGGCCGACACCGTCGACCTCCCGGACCTCGCCGGCGAGCCCTATATCCAGTTCCACGCGACGCCGGGCACCGTCAACGTCACGGACGCCTTCGCTGCGCGCGGGCTCGCGCCGACGATCGCGGCGAGCGTGACCGAGGTCGGCCTCGTCGAGGCCCTCGTCGGACGGGGCCTCGGCTACGGCCTGCTCATGTCGCGGCCGAATGCGATCCGCACGAGCGTCGAGGGGCGGCCGGTGGTCGTCCGACCGCTCGACCCTCCGGTGACGGTCTCCCACGTCGTGGGGATCTGGCCCGAGGATCTGACCCTCACCCCCCGCGCGTCGGCGCTGCTCGACTTCGCGGGCGAGCGCCTCGGCGGCCACGGGCGCGATGCGCCGGGACGGGATGCGCCGGGACGGGATCAGCGGCGGTAGGGCACCTCGCCGAGCGGGATCGGATCCGGGTTCAGCGACACCCAGGCGACCACGAGCTCGCTCAGCCGGTGCACCCGCTCGCCGTCGTCGTTCCCCGACCGGAGCCCGCGGGCGAGCGAGCGCACCTCATCGAGCTCTGGCATGGGGAGCGCACTCCCCCGACCGACGGCCTCGGGGAGCGCATCGAGCATGCGCGTGAAATCGCGGCCCCAGTTCGGGCTGCCGTTGTCGAGGATCTCGCGCGAGATCTTGCCGGTCAGCCTGACGACCTCCCCCTGCAGCGTCGCCGCCGGCCCGCTCGACGGGACCAGCAGCTCCCAGAGCGCTTCGTGCTGCTCCTGCCACGATCCCTCGGGAACCGCGATCGGCGAGACCCCGTCGTGCATCGTTCGGCGCGGCACGGGCGCGACGTCGAAGAGCTCGTACAGCGCCGCGAGTCCGGCGTCGGTGTCCGGGAGGAAGTCGCGGTGGAAGCCTGCGCGGTGGAACTCGAACCCCTCACCGATCCGCGTGACCTGCGCGCGGGCCTCCTCCGTCACCGGCGCACCCGCTTCGAGGAGCGCGCGGGCGACATCGGCCATTGCGGAGATGCCGATGTTCTGCGTGCGGCTCAGCCCGGCGAGGAGCGGTGCCATCCCCCGCTGGTTCACACGGTGCGGGTCGGCCCCGTGCGCGAGCAGCGTGCGGACCGCGGCCGCGCGCTGGTTTCCCGCGGCGGCGTGCAGCGGGGTGTCGCCGTAGCAATCGGGGCGCTCGACGTCGGCGCCGAGCGACCGCAGGAGCTGGATCTGGGCGTCGCGCCCGAGGGAGGCCCGTTCCCACAGCGGCGAGCGGTCGTACGCGTCGGCGGCGTCGACGTCGAGCCCCTGCCCCGCGAGCCAGACGATGAGCTCATCGGGACAGTTGACGAACCCGATCGCGGTCTGCTTGCCGTACCCGCCCCTGGCGTCGAGGAGGGTCTTCGCGAAGATCGCCTGCAGCTCCTCGAGCGAAGCGGTGCCGAGCAGGTCGCCGAAGTCCTTCGGCAGGGTCTTGCGCTTGGCCACGGCCGCTCCTTCGCTCGGGGCGGCCCGGGCGCCGCCGATGGCCGGCAGACTACCCGATCCGGGTGGGCGAGCGAGTGGGCGGAGCCGAGTTGCGGAGCCGAGTGGGCGAAGCCGAGTTGCGGCTAGGCTCGCCCTGTGAGCGAAACGCAGGAGCGACGGAAGTTCGATGAGCGGCACGCGTCCGATGCGATGCAGATCACGGTGCTCACCGGCGAGCACGCGGGCGGCGCGGGGAAGGCGGGCGGCGAGATCCTGTGGACGCCGTCGGCGAACCTGCTCGCCTACGTCGACGAGCACGGCGAGGTCGTCGCCGAGGCCGGACGCCTCAGCTGGCTCGCGACGGAGGAGCAGCGCGACGGCTGGATCCACGGGATCCGGTCGCTGACCCAGTACGTCGTGCGCGTGCGCCGAGCGACGCCCGACCCCGCCGAGTACGAGAAGTACGGCATGCCGGTGCCCGATCTGACGCATCATTTCGCCCTCGACGAGGTCGTCGAGCGCGACGTCCATGTCCCCGAGCTCGACGCCAGGCTCGCGCGGAGGCTCGAGCCCGTGAGCATCACGAACGAGCTCGGAACGTTCGCGCTCGACCGCTCGTTCGGCCACTTCACCGGAGCAGTGGAGTGGTGCGGTCGGGCCGTCGGGGTCTCGCTCGATGTCGATTCCGGGGCGACCGAGGGGTCCGAGACCTGTGACGCATCGCTCCGCCGCCTCGAGGAGTGCGTGGCGCGAGCCGAGGCGATCGACGCCGAGTGGCGGTCGTACGCCGCCGGGAAGCTGACCGAGCTCGCCCGGGACTGGCAGGCGGACGCCGAGGACGAGGAAGGCGAGGCGGATCCCGAGCCGATCACGCACGAATCCTTCGCCGGGCGCATCCGGCTCGGCGAGCTGACCATCGACTGCGAGGGGGACATCACCCCCTACTACGATGACGACGATCTCTTCTGGGGCCACGTGATCGTGCTCGACATCGGGGCGGACGGCGTCCCCACCGACGCGTCGATCGCGGGCTGAGCGCGGGCGCGCGGCGCGCGGGAGCCGCGGGCGCGCGCTCCTGCGTTCCCGACCGGCTCGAATGCTCGGACGGAACTCGATTCGGCCCCCTTCAGAGCCCGGAACGGGGCCGAATCGAGTTCCGTCCGGGGATCCGCGCGGGATCCGTTCGGGGATCCGCGCGAGGTCCGCTCGGGATCTCCCGTGAGGTCCGCGGCGCGATCCGCGCGGGCGGGCTCCCTCACCGAGCAGGGGCCGCCGACCGATCGAGCGCGCGCAGATAGCGGCGCGTCATGCGCGCCTGCACGAGCCGGGCGACGGGGCCGCCGAGCCGCGTGAACCAGCGAGCGGGCTGCGAGAACGCGATGATGCGGAAGACGACCCGCCCCGAGCCCTCGAGGCGGATCTCGAACCGCTCCTCGCCGCGTTCCGGATGACCGGGCAGGGTGCCGTAGGCGAAGCCGCAGAGCGTCGCACTCCGCTCGGCCCACACCACGATGCACGGAGCGGTGACCACGAGCGGCCCGAGCCGGATCCGCATCCGCACGCTGCTGCCCCGGCGCAGCGGCGCATCCGACACCCGCACCTCGACGCCGGCCCGCCGCTGCACCTCGCCGGCGAGCAGCTCATCGCAGGCGCGGTCGAAGTCGGTCCGCCCGCGCCCGATGACACGCTCGACGCGCACGTGATGGTATCCCTCGGGCAGCTCGCCGGCGGTCGCGCCGATCTCCGCATACGTCACCCCGAACATGCTTCCAGGGTAGGGTCGGAGCCTGTGGGGCGCCCGTCGCGCGGCGCAAGCGCTCCGCTGAGCCGGGGACGCGCAGCGGAATGGCAAGCGCGCAGCGGAACGGCAAACGCGCAGCGGAACGGCAAGCGGAGGACGCGATGATCACGCTCACGACCCCGACGATGGCGCAGCTCGCCGAAATCACCGAGACGCTCGGCGCGTGGCAGACCCCCGAGTGGGTCGGCTTCCTGCACCCCGGCGATCTGGGCTGGCACTCGACGGCCGGCGCCGAGCGCGTCGCCGCCGACCTGCGCTGCTGGAGCGACGCGGGAAGGGTCCTCGCGATCGGCATGTTCGACGGGGACGACCTCCTCCGCCTGGCGATGGCACCGACCGCGCTCGGGGACGACGACCTCGCCCGCGGGATCGCCGCAGACCTCGCGGGCGACCGGCTGCTGCCTCCGGGGGCGGCGACGCTCGAGGCCCGCGGGGCGCACGCGCTGCGGGACCATCTGCGCGCGGCGGGGTGGGAACCGGGCGACGCGTGGACGGCGCTGCAGCTCGACCTCGAAGCCCCGATCCCGGAAGCTCGCGCGGGCGTCGACCTGCGCATCGCGGAGGTCGGTCCCGACGAGGCCGAGGCGTGGGCCGCCGTGCACTGGTCGGCCTTTCGCGGCACGGTGCCATCCGCCGAAGAGCTGCGGAAGCACGTCGACCGCTGGACCGGGATCGCGGCCGGTCCGTTCGGGCGACTGGCCCGGCACCTCATCGGCTACGACCGCGCCGATGCGCCCGTCGCGGCGACCACGGTCTGGAGCGCGGGCGTCGGTCGCACCGGACTCATCGAGCCGCTCGGCGTCCACAGCGACCACCGCGGACGCGGGTACGGCAGGGAGATGACCCTCGCCGGCGCGCGTGCGCTGCGGCGGCTCGGAGCAGCCACCGCCGGCGTCGCGGCCGAGCAGGCCAACCCGGGCGCGCTCAACACCTACCTCGCGGCGGGCTTCCGCGCGGGCGCCCCCGTCGCCGACCTCACGCGCGCGGCGGCTGGTGCATGAACTCGATCCGGATCCCGTTGTCGTCCTCGACGAACGAGGCGTAGTACCCGTCCGAGAACCGGCGGAACACTTTCGGGGCGCGCACGGACGTCCAGCCGGCGCCCAGGGCGATCGCGTGCAGCCGATCCACCTCGGCGCGCGAGTCGACGGCGAAGGCCAGGTGCTGCCAGCCCATCCGCCCCGCGCGGTGCCGCTCGCGCTCGGGCGCGCGGTCCGGGTGCGCGTCTGGCCCGGGATCCAGAGCTCGGAACAGGATCAGCTCCGTCTCGCCGTCGCTCCCCCACGCGATCCCGCCCTCGAGCTCGACGCCGTCCGTGACGCAGCCGAGCGCGGAGAGCACCGGATCCCACTGCGCGAACGCGCGGTCGAGATCCGCCACGGTGACGCCGAGGTGGTCGAAGAGGGGCATGGCGTCAGTCTGCCAGATCGCGTCGCGGCGGCGGCGTCGGTGGTCGGCATGCACCGGGCGCGCTCTAGACTTGACTGGCGCAGCACGACCGATCGGGGGGGGCACTTGTTCATCGCCGCCTGCATGCTCGTGCTCACGGGCGGCCTCGTCGCATTCGCGGGCTTCCGCGTCCGGGCGCTCGTGCCGTCGCATTGGACGCGCGTCGAAGGGCGGTGGATCGGACCTTCGCTGCGCTGGTCGCCCGCCCGCTACGACTACGTCACCGCCGAGGGAGTCGGCCACTCCGGCGTCGCCAGAGTGCGGGTGATGTTCCGTCCGCCGCACGGCGGCACCTGCATCGTCGCGTACGACCCCGCCGATCCGTCCCGATCTCAGCCAGCCCAGCTCCGATGGAACGGCGGCGTGCTCATCGCGGCCGGCGTCGTCTGCGCCGTCGCGGGATGCGCGTTCACCATGCTGGCTCTCGCATGACGGCGTAGTCACTGCGATGGACCGCGCTGGACTTGTTGGGCGGTGGCGGATGAGTCGGACTGGGCAGTGAGCTTGCCGGGATCCGCTTGATCCACGTCTTCGGCCACGGCCGTCGTGAACGCCCCGGATCGCAGGCCGCGGGCAACGCGCAACGGGCAACGCGCAACGGATTCGACGCTCCTCGCCGTTCGCATCACGGCACCCGCCCGAATCTCCGCACCCTCGCCCGATACCGGTACACCGAGGCCGGCCGGAGCGAAGCCGGCCGACCGGCGCTCACCGTCCCGGCGCGGCGCTCACCGTCCCGGCCCGGCGCCGAACCGCTCGTGCGCGACCCGGAAGAGCTGGAGGGTCTCGTTCTCGCCGAGGCCGGCGATGCCGGGCAGCAGCAGGTAGGGCACGTCGAACCGCAGGTAGGGCTTGGGCCCCACGAAGCGCATCCACCAGCCCGCCTGCGCGTTCACGGCGGCGCGCCCCTCGGGCGTGAGCGGCATGATGGTGCACGCGCCGCCGATGTCGTTCTTCACGCGCACGTGCCGACGCTCGGGCGGCCCCACCCAGTTCCACGGGATGGGGCCGATGCCGCGCAGGGCGATCCCCCGCGGATCGATCATCACCGGCTGATCCTCCGCGCGCAGCCGTCCGGCCATGAGTCGACCGGCCAGGACCGTCAGCGCCCCCGAGAGCAGGCCCGCGAACGCGAGCAGGAACCCGATCGGGATCAGCAGCGCCCAGACGCCCACCTCGCGCAGCGCGAGCCCGACGATGCACGCGAGCACGCCCGCCCCGCCCATCGCGAGCATCGTGCCCGTGAGCACGCGCCTGCGGCGCTTCCAGCGCAACACGGTGTCCGAGCGCCGCCCCGGCAGCGACGCCGCGCCGTGCTGCTCGAGCTGTCGCAGGGCGTCCTGCAGTGCGGTGGGTGCTCCCTCGGCGCCGATCGTCATGCTCCGCCTCCGATCAGCACGGCCAGCAGCACGGCCACGGGGATGAGGAGGGCGACGCCCGCCCCGACCAGGATCGCGACGATCCCGGGCCGCAGCCGTCGATCCGGCGGTCCCACCGGGCCCTGCGGCGGTGGGACCGGGGCTTCTGCGAGGGTCTTCCGGCGCAGCGGTCGGCTCGATCCGGGGAGATCACTCGGCCCGGGCTGCTCGACCGGCCGGGCGAGGAACGCCCGTTGCGCCTCAGTGAGCAGCTGGATCATCTCCGCCTCGTTCATGCCCGCGGCGTTCGGCAGTTCGATCCACCGGTGGATCCGGCCGGCGCCGAGCCCCTGCGCCGGACCAAGGCGACCGCGGAGATCCGGCGCGAGATGCTCGTTCACCGTGGCCAGTCCGGCGTCCGTGAGCCGCATGACCGCGCGGCTCCGGGAGGCGCCGGCGCCCCGGGGTACGAGCGACTCGACGCGCGGCGGGGCGAAGTGGTGCCAGGGCACCGGGCCGACACCGCGCAGCGTGAGCCCGCGGGCGTCGATCTCGACGGGCAAGTGTTCGGCGTCGGCGTAGGCCGTCTGCCTGCGGCGAGCGCGGCGCAGCAGCAGGAAGAGCAGGGCGACCAGTACGAGCACCGCGCCCAGGCCCGCGAACATCGGAACGATCACCCGCGCGCCCATCGCCGCGGCGAACACGGCCGCGCCGACGCCGCCGACGGCCACGAGGCACAGGAGCCCCAGCATCACCGCCAGCAGCCCGCGCATCAGGCCCGATCCGGGCGACGGGGCACCGGGCAGGCTCACGCGGCCGGCGGCCTGCAGGGTCTGGGCCGCGCGGATCGTCGTCGGTGATGGGTGTTCCGCCATGTCCTTCCACCCTATGCGATGTGTTGGAACGGGTGCTCAGATGCGGTGGGACGGACGTGGCCCGCCACCGACTACCCTGTGGACATGGCCTCCCACCGCGCGACGGCGCCCGAGCGCGCCCCGAGGTTCTGGACGTTCGCCGGAATCGGTGTCGTGGTGATGCCCGTGTTCTGGTGCTGGTACGGCCTTGCGCAGCTCGAGGCCGAGACCGAACAGGGCAAGGCGCTCGCGGCCGGAACCACGATGGCGGGAACCGCGTTCTGGATGGGAGGAGTCCCGCTGATCCTCGCCCACATCGTTGGCGCCGCGATGCTGCTCCCCCTGGGCTGGGAGATCTGGCGCGGGAGGGGGATCGCGTTCGGCGCGCTCGCCGTGGCGGTTGCGAGCGCGGTCGGCATCGGCGTCGGCGAACTCGTCTTCGATGGCCAGCTCTTCGAGGTCGGGCTGCACCGCTATGACGCTTCGCTCGGCTCGAGCGGCGGCGGTCTCGACGTCACGAATCGGTGATGAGTTCGGGATCGGTCGTCGTGTTGACGCCTTCAGTCGACCAGAGCCCAGGTGCTGGCAATCGGGGCTACACGCTCGATGCGGTACAGACTTTGGAACGAGTACGGACGCCGCAATCGACCGGTTCACCCTTTGAGCTTCTCTCATGCGCTATATTCGGGTCGGATGGGTCGAATCACGGCCTGGAATCTCGATGAGGGGTCGAAAATGAGCAGAGTGCGATCCATGGACGAAAAGGATCGCATGATCCTCGCCTGTCTTCGCGAGGACGGCCGCATGCCCAACACCCGCATCGCAGAGCGGGTCGGCCTGACCGAGCGAACCGTGCGGAAGCGGCTACAGCGCCTGACGCAGGATCAGGGACTGAAGGTGCTGCCCGTGATCGACCCAGATCTCATCGGGCTCGACACATGCATCTACGTCGGTTTCAATGTCGATCGGTCAAAGTTGCAACAGGTCGCGGCCCGGGTCGCCGCAATGCCGGAGGTGCGCTATCTGGCCCATGTTGCCGGCCCCTGGGATCTGCTCGCGGAGGCCTTCCTTGGCTCGAGGGAGCACCTCGCCGACTTCCTACTCAAGGAGATCGGCGAGCTAGAGGGCGTAACCTCGACTGAGACCATCAACGTGCTCAGGATCGCGAAGTTCGGTTACGAGTGGGAGGTGCCCGACGCGAGCAAGGAACACCTGCCCGAGCACAGCATCGCGCACCCCGAGGATTAGCAGGGATCGGGGCTCCCGCGGTCACTCGGAAGCCCCGATGGGCAGGCCGAATCAACTCAGGAGGATTCGGGTCCTGATCTCCGCGCTATCGCAGGTTGTACTTCGCGTTGGCGAACAGCATCTGGCTGAGCACCTCCCAGACGAGCCTTGCGGTGATGTTGCTGGGATCGTACAGCGGGGCGAGTTCGACGTTGTCGACGGCACTGGGCCCCCGCTCCCCGATCATCTGTCCGATTCGGATAATCTCGGGGCCGGTAAAGCCGCCCGGCTCGGGGCCGGTCGTGCCCGGGGCGTAGGCGGAGTCGATCACGTCGCAGTCGAAGGAGACGTAGACGCCGTCGACGCCGTCCCAGGCCTTGTCGAGCGCTTCGGAGATGGTGTTCTCGAATCCCCCTCGGCGCACGTCGGACATCGTGACTACATTGATCTCCCGCCGCTTCACGGCCTCCCACCAATCGGGCACGTTAATCGTGCCACGCGCGCCGATGGCGACGACGTTCTCGGGGCTCACGTTGGGGAGATCGGCGGCCCGCACGAGCCCGCTGCAGTTCGTCTGGTACTCGCCGCCGATATCCTCTCCCGCATCGAGGTGGGCGTCGAGGTGCACATATCCCATCTTGCGGCCGTTACCCAGGTGCTCCGACAGCGCGCGGGTTCCCGGCACGCACACGGAGTGGTCGCCGCCGACGATGATCGGCATGGCGCCGGCATCCAGGATCTTAGCGATCTCAGCCTGCACTATCTCGTGCGTGCGTTCCAGATTGCCGATCGCGACCGGGCTGTCACCGCAGTCAACGAGATCGTAGCTCTCGAAGAGGTCAACGTCCCACTCGAACGACCAGGGGAACGTCATATTCGAGGCGATGCGGAGCCCCCGCGGCCCGTTTGAACTCCCCGGCCGCTCGATCGCGGCGTTGCCTCCCTCGTAGGGGAAACCGAGGAACGCGGCTCTCGGCCGCCGGTCCCGCAGTCCGTCGGTGGGTACGTGCGGAGCACCGAGCAGCGAGATCACCCCGCTCGAGATGGCCGCGAAGTTACTGATCTGGTTGTGCGCACTCACGATACTTCCCTCAAGTCTTCCGAATCGATCACTAGGGTACGAATAACGGCCTTCCTGTTCCCAAGAAGTGCCGTACTTCGTCGCCAGTATTGCACACTAGGCACAGATAAGGGTAGCCTCTTGGTGCTGTAGCGTTGAGAATAGGAACATTGGAGTTCACATGAGCCAATCAGGCACGCTGGCGACGCCCGAGCCGGGCAAAGCAATGAAGCGCGAGTTCACGACGGGCTCCGCTCTGTCGATGGCGTTCGTCTTCATCTCGCCCATCGTCGCGATCTACAGCGTCTTCGGCGTCGGTCTGCAGGCCGTGGGGCCAGGCTTCTGGTGGGGCTGGGTGGCGGTATTCATCGGCCAGACCTTCGTCGCCCTGACCCTCGGAGTATTGGCTTCCCGCTGGTCGGATGCTGGCGGCGTCTACCAGTGGTCACGCCGCTTACTCGGAGAGCGCTACGGCTGGTTCGCCGGCTGGACTTACATCTGCGCTCTCCTCATCGCACTGACCTCGGTTTCGTACAGCGCGGCGATCTTCGTCGCGACCCTCTTCGACCTCGACACCGGCAACGTCGCCCTTGTCACACTGCTGGCGATTGGCATGCTCGCCGTGACGACCACGCTGAACCTCGCCGGGCGCTGGGTGGTGAAGGCGATCGCGTATGCCTGCGTCGCAGCAGAGCTCGTGGCATCGATCGGCATTGGCGTGTACCTGCTCATCTTCGAGCGCCACAACAGCCCGGCGATCCTATTCGAGGGCCTCGATCTCCCGACGGGCGGTGCCCTACTCTCGGCCCCGTTCGTGCTCGCGCTCGTCTTCGCGGGCTGGTCGGCACTCGGGTTCGAAAGCGCGAGCACCATCGCCGAAGAGGTGCAGGAGCCACGCCTGGCGGTTCCCCGCGCGATCGTCTGGTCGATCGTCCTCATCGCCGCCACCGTGCTCTTCACTGGCCTGGCCTTCATCCTCGCAATCCCGAGTGCCGATTTCCTTGCGAGCACCGAGGCCGCGGCCGACCCGGTCCTCGCCATCCTTGCCCACTACCTCCCCGGCGAGGCGGTCAAGGTGATTCTCGCGATGTTCATCATCGCGTTCCTCGCCAGCCTGATGAGCATCCACACCGCTGTCTCCCGAGTGATCTGGGTGTATGGCCGCGACGGTAAGCTGCCCTTCGCCCGATCCCTCGGCAAGCTCCGCGGGCGACAGTCACTGCCGGTCGTGGCAACACTCGTAGCCGGCATCATCCCGATGCTCCTCTTCATCCCGCTGCAGAGCGAGGGTATCTACAACATCCTCATCGCGTTCACGGTGATCGGCTTCTTCCTCGCGTTCACCTTCCCCGTGCTCGGGTTCGCGATCGCCAGGATGACGAAGCGGTGGACACCCCCGAGCGGCGAGCCGCTTTTCCTCGGCCGGTGGGGCGGGCCGGTCTCGTGGATCGCACTGGCGTGGCTGGTGTTCGAAACGATCAATGTGCTCTGGCCCCGCGAGAGCGGCGGTGGCTGGCTCGCCGACTGGTCCTCCGTACTCGCGACCCTGCTCATCGCGGGCATCGGCACCGTGATCTACGCCACCATGCGGAAGCGCTCGCTCCACATGGATGCTCGGGCGCTCACCCGCCCCGAAACTGTAGTGGGAACCGACTGAGGCAGTCTCGCCACCCCGACCCACCTCACCACCCACAAGCCCCGAGCAGGTGGAACCAGCCCAGAACCTGAGACCAGTCTGTTCGCGAAAGTACGAGGTACAACATCGTCGTACCCGAACACGAGAGGGTGTCACTGCCAGGCTTCTGGCTCGTGGAGTATTGCTCCCCAAGTCATGTTGAAGCGCTCATGCAGCGGGTCCGTGGCCGGAAGTGGGTCAACGCTGATTTCGCGCACCCTGGGCTGTCCGAAGGAAGTTTCCGGAAGAGTTCGACTCGATCAGCCTCACTTTGCTCCCACTGGGATCCGCGCCGACGGCTGTAGTCGCCAAGTTCAGACTGACGGAGACGGCTTCGAAAGCGATTGACGCCTTGCTGAGAACAGACCACCAGCCGCGGTTGTATCGGTACAAGGGCACACTGCAGGCCCGGAAGCGCATGTTCGTCGCGCTCGACGCTGTGAAAGAGAAGCGCGAGGAATTACATCAGACCGGTCGCGATTGGTTCGCAGAAGAGCTTCCCGGCCTCTTCGCAGTGGAAGCCAAAGCTCCGCACCCGGCACTCGACATGCTCTTCACCCGGCGCCGCGATCCCTTCGAGTTGGACTACCCAGCTCGCAGCGAGGCGAATTTCCAACGTGCACTGGGCATGGGCCAGGACCCCTTCAGTTTGTTGCGCGCGCCCGAGTGGAAGCGCTTCCGGATCATGGAGCACCAGCCCGAGACCGTCGATCGCGTTCGCCGGGATTCGAGCCTCGCGCTGATCGCGAAGTTCGATGCCGCTCTCGGTAGGAGGAAGAGCTTCCGGAACTACGGAGAACAAAGAACTGAAGGCGCGATCCTGCGCGAGCTCAACTTCGGCGTGCCGGGCCCGATCACACGATTCGGACTTTTCGAGCTTCTTCGTGTCAAACAAGAAGCTGTAGCGATCGCGCGAGATCAGGCGAGTTCGCTGCATTCTCGCCGCCCAGGACCAGCGCGAAGAAGCCGAGAAGATCTGTGCTCAGGTCGAGCATCGACGTGGCCACGATGGCTCATGACATCGAAACCCTGACGGGCAACGACTACGTGCATGAGTGGCAAGTCCCCACGCTGGCCAACCGTGAGCGCACAGACAAAGGATGGGCGAAATCCGAGACCAGTGTCCTCAAAGAATGGGCGAAACGACCGGCAAAGGAAGCGAGGAGACTCGCAGGCCTTGACCGTGAGCTTCTCGGGATTCTGGACCTCGCGAGTAGTCTCACGGCGTCGATCGAAGGGATCCGGTCGCAGAGGTGGTCGCTGGTCCTTGCTTTCCTCTCGCTTGTCGCCTCGGGCGCAGCCGTCTGGTTCACCTACGCACGAACGTGCCGTGAACGCGACGGTGGATGTGGAGGAAGCGCTCGAGAGTCAAGCTGAGCGCCGACACCTCGTTCTTCAACAACATGCCGACCATCGAGCGCACAGCAAATTGAACCTGCGAGATCCGAGGCTTTAGGACGCGAACGCACAATGTGCCCAGCATCGCAACGAACGCGATCAAGCGTGACTGCCGGATAGCTGAGTTACGCGTTGAGGACACTATGGGCAGAAACCTCCCGCGCGTGTCATTCAAATCGATCGAACCACGCGTACACACTTGCGTGTACATCGGCCCGTTTCGGGGCCTCCAGAAACGACACAACCCTGGTGAAAATTGCTTCTCATCAGGGCTTTTTAGTCGGACTGACAGGATTTGAACCTGCGACCCCTTGACCCCCAGGTATCCCGTTCGACCCGATTCCTTGATTCTCCGGGCGTCTCTGCCCGTCAAATCGCGTCACTTCATCTCATGAGTTGCATCCATTGCATGAATCTGGTCCCGGTTTGGTCCCTGTCCCTAAGCTGACGGAGCCGATTGCAACCAGCAGCACTTCTCGGTTGCATCCGGAGAACTCTCCTACTAAGCACGATTCAGGAAGGGCCTCTAGTCGTCCAGCAACAGGAGAGAAGGCTTTGCGGCGTTAGGGTCAACCCCCGACTCCCCTCCTTCACGATCACGAACCTCTTCACCCTCTGGATCTACGTTCATCACGTTTTCCTTTGCAATTGCGCCCGCCACCTGCATAAAGATTCTGACGACCGCCGTCAATTCAAGAAGCGCGTACCACCAGAGCCAGAAGGACAGAAACGCTGCAGCATAATGCGCAGGTGCACTCATGACCGTAATTCCGAGAGGTAATACCCTGTACCCAGTTCCGATAGCGATCGAAAGAAATGAAACTAAGACGAGCCCAATCTGCGCCATAGCCGACCAAGCAAATGTGAAAAGTAGGTTTTGAAACGATGAGTACTTTGCCCCCTTAGGGATCAAAGTCGACCATCTCTTAATGCGCTTATCACCGGGCACCCCCAGCGCGATACCTGCCCCGGCAATTGCGGCGCCAAAGCTCAGAGCAGAATAGAGAAGCGCATAGTTTGCCAGCTCTTCAACTTTCAGTGCACCTAGCGGGATAAGAGGAGCCAGAAGAGTCGTCGCCGCGCCCAGGACGAGTGCCAGCCAGAACGCCGGATCCAGCAAGATCTGCCTGCGCCGCCCCCATACCTCGCCGCGCCAGAACCCGAGTGATCTCTTTTTCGCCATTTCACACCTCCTGGTTATGCGGCGGGCGTTGGAAAAGAGCTATGCGGTCTCGTCCTCGGCGATCATTTCGATAGAGGCGTCCTTGATGGCATCTAGCTCATCAAATGCAGACGCACCTCGATCAATCTCAACCTGCCGCTTCCTCACGTATCGGTCGAGGTTGATGGTCTTGTTTCCTGCTTCACCATAGGCCTGACCTACGACAATTACGTTCTTCAGCGAGGAGATCTTCTTGCGGGCGAGACCCAAGATGTCATGTACAATTCCCTTGCTCCTCGAGAGACCTTCTCCTCGCGGCGCAATAAGTTCGACACGGGCACTTGCAGCACTGGATTCTTCCGCATATCGATGGATCTCATTACTATCGTCCGACCAGTCCAGGTTCGGCTGGTTGACCGCCACTGTCACCTTCTTGACGGTTTCAAGTTCGCTGACGGCCTTGTCGAACTCGTCGGATGTGACCTGGTTGAGATCAATGCTCAGCCCCTCATATCCGGCGTCGCGCCCTAGAGCTTGAAGATACCGCTCAATGAGCGCCGTTGAAACCCCTGGGCGCTTTCGTTCGATCGCGACCAGGCGTGATCTCGTGTTGAAGATCGCCCATACGGCAACCGCGAAGACACCTTCTTCTCGTTCTATCGATTCCTCGGTGCCGGTTTGCTCATTGTAGAAGACTGGGACGTCGTCCTCGTTTCCAGAGATGAATCTCAGAGCCATGACGTCTTCACTGATGCGGCTTGACTCCGTAACAGCCACAACCTGACCCAGTACACGCTTGCGACTCTTGCGAGCCGAAGCGAAGTTGGCGATCGTCGCGACAAACTGCGCATAATCAATCAGGCCCGAAGCATCCCGTCCGTGGATTGAGTATGCCGCGATACTTCTGGTTCGAGTACGTTTTCCAGCCATACGTTTCCAATCTATCTAGCACTTAGAGCCCATGTAAGCAGGTTTTCACTACTGCGGAAGTGGGGTAATGAGTCCGGCTGTATCAGACTCCGATAAAGTTGAGATGACCAATTCCTGTACTGGACGCCGCCGGTTGCTGACGGAAGCGGTGTGCTGGAGTTCGATCAACCCCTTGACCATGCGATACCTACCTGCCCCGAGCGCGGCCGTAGCCTCCGTGGGTGTGACGGTCCCTGATCGATAGAGCATCACGTCGGTCGTGAGCTCTGGGTTGTAGTCGTAGGAAAGAATCCAGCGGAATGGTGTGGACTGCCTCAGGTATGCCGCGAGATTCAGGTGCTCAGTCATGTCTCCCCAGCGATCCAGCGCTTCGGCCTTAAACGATTTGCGATAGAGCTTGGTCGACTTCGCAACGTATGGCGGATCAAGATACGCAATGACTCCATCACGAACTGACCCAGCCGACGCAAAGTCGATGAGCGACTGACGCCAGTCCTGACACTTTGGTTCGAGGAGCTTTCCAGTTGCGTACAGGTGGCCAATCCATTGAATCCGTTCCGCCAGCGCGTCAGGATTGAATCGACACGAGATTGAGTAACCACCTTCTTTCTGCGCACGGCCGCCGATCGGTCCCGCACTACCATGCAAGATGCCTGAAAACGTTGTGCGATTTAGGAATAGGCATTTCATCGCCAACTGGTGCTGAGCTGACTCATCCAACTTTCCAGTGGGCACGTCGAGCTGTCGCCAGTGGTCCCAACGAGCGACGGCTGTAGCACCACCGATACTCACGTAGTTCCGGTACTCTGCACGCATTGCTTGAATCAGAGCAGATGGACGCATAGCTGCTTCACGCCAGAATGACGCCACCATTGGGTCGCCATCAGCGATGAAGGCATGTTCAACAATGCCGTCAGTAAGGAGTCGCAGTGAGGTGGCTGCGCCTCCAGCGAATGGCTCAATGAGCGTAAGCGGCCCTCGAAGTCGTCGGGCACGCCGTGCACGCTGTACCATCTCGGCGATGATCGGTGTGAGCTTCGACTTCGCGCCCGGGTACCTGAGCGGTGACAGAAATCTCTTAGGCTGAGTGGGTGCTTCTTCGTTGTTGTGAACAACGCCCAGCTGGCGGGACACGGCAAGAGGGGCCGACGGTGCCGGTTGAAGCAACGCACACGACCTCTCTTGTTGCGTCAATCTTGTCAGTCCTAGTTTCTCATGCGCCGGGGTCAGTGAGTACCTGGGAAGGGGCCCCGCTGAGTCACCAGACTGCGCGATGGCAGTCCAAGGAGTTGCTGTCCGAGAGCCCGAAGCACTGACTGCCCAACTCCGAGTGGCAACGAAGCGGCCGAGTGCGCGAGTGCAACCGGGATGACCGCGTTCGCATACAATCGGGTTTGAACCCGGTCGAGAACTTCACAGATAGGCCTCAAGGTTGGGTAGTTCATGGTGTCTTCGCCCGCTACATCGCCGTAGGGCGCTATCCCGGGCGCCGGGGGCACAGTGATGACAAGCGGGTTACCGCTCGTTGTCCTATAGATGAATCTGCGTCCATAGAACTCGTCTGTACCGTATTGGTGCTGCGGAGCGCGTCCTGTCATCCGATTGATGTATGCAGTCGATAATGCCATCACGCTTCCGGGTGGAATTAGATGCGAGACGAGTTGCGCATGTTCAACGAACCTACCGCTCTTCTCGACTCCCACAACCAACGGTGAGGCGGCGCGATTGTTCACATTGCAGTGTGTTGCAAGGCCCGAGAGGTAGCTCTGGAATCTGCGTTTCAGGGGCGCGACGACGCCAAAGAGAGCCAGAGGTCCGTCTGTAATAAAGATCGTCTGCGCGAGCGCATCGAGTCCATGCTGATCGGAGTGAAGGACCTGCATGTAGCCGAGAGAGGTGAGTCTCTCTGCCACCAGCATCATCCGGGTGAGCGCGCTTTGGTTAGATCCTTCCGGCATGTACTCTTCGTGAGTACGAAGCACATCACCTAGATAGATGCGACCCCCGCATACCGGGCACGAACACCCGTGCTTTGGAACGGAAAGTACCCCGTCAGGGAGGTTGTCTTCTCCTGCTCCACAGTTAGGGCAGCGACGCAGGGGCGCTGTTTCCGACGGGCTTCCTGGCCCTCCATGCAGAGCCAACAGCATGTCAGCGAGTGTTAACGGCGAGTCATCATCGAATGTTGTCGAGGCCAATAGCCTATCAAGCTCCTGCCTCCATGTATCGACGCCTGAAAGCCCAGGAATAATCAATCCTGATCCAGGAAGCGCTCCATCGAAGGCCGCATGCTGATGTGCTTCACGGAGCTCCCGCGGATTGACGAACTCACCCGCACCTGCATGGTGGAGCTTCTCCAAGTCGACGAAGGAAGCGGCCACCCGAACATACCCAACCTTGACCGTAGGATGCTCACGAGTCGCTTCAACTTCAGCATCTGAACCATCTACGGTAATCGCGAATCGGACCCCTTCTGAGGTATCTCCATTGGGTAGATCCGTGATCGGCCTACAGAGCGACGTAACCAAACTCTCGTCTTCAGGGGAAGCCTGCGCTACCTTCCATCGCGAGAAGGCATCGTGGACAGCCTGGCTATTCACCACAGGAACGTGGCCGAGGCGAGAGGCTCGCTCAGACGGATACGGCATCCCTACAAAACCTCACCCGAGGCAGCCGCAGGAGCCGTTCCCCCATCCAGATCTGGGGCTACAGGAGAAAGACCAGCAGCTCCACGTGCACTATTGATCATCTCATGATCGAACTTTGCGACCTGCACGGGAACAATGTACTTGCCAGAGTAGGTCTTCATCCGAACGAAGCCCTGATCCTCAACCCTGCGAATACTGTCGGCCCATGTCTTGAAGTCATAATAATGGGAAAGTTCGCGAGTTTCGTTGTCAGAGTTGAGGTGCGCCACGAGCCAGTTCGAGGTGTTCGACAGGATCCGCTGATCAACGCTAGAGACCTCTTGCGTTGCGTAGAGCAAGCCGATCTTGTACTTTGCAGCCTCCTTGGAGAGACGAACCCATGGGTTGCCCGCAACGTCCTTGCTGCCGCGCTCAAAGAGATTGTGAGCTTCTTCGACGACGATCTGGAACGGTGTCGACGTTTTTCCCTCCGCGAAGTCGTCTTGAGCATGATTCAGCAAGGTAGTTACCACCCGCTCCGACAGTGTTCGAACGACGGTTCCATTGCCTCGCGATAGATCGATAATGACTAGTCGACCTGCGACCATGTCATTCCACACAAGCTCACCAATGTCGCCGACGGCCGCCGGGTCGTGAAATGGCTTGAGCCGTTTGATTGCAGCGTCGCCCGCCCGGCCGTCCATCGCCTTGATGATGTCAGCCAGTTCACCTGCGCTGAAGTCGTCCACCCACGATTTCGATAGATTCGAATTGTTGCTTGCGTTCTGCAGCTGGAGCCATTCCAGAAGCGACTTCGCGGCAGATGTGTGCTGGAGGTAAACGTACTTGCCGTTGGCAGTCAGATTAGGGATCGTGGATCCCAGGTCCGCGATCAGCGCAGTGGATAGAGTGACTCGGGTCGACGACAGCGCCCCGGAGATCCCTGCTCGTTCAAGCAGTGCGTAGAAGGCGAGCCTGTTGCGCTCAAAGTGATTCAGAGCACTGAAGTCGCTGGGATCAGGAGCATCCATGATCACGCCGCGAAATCCCGCCATGTACTGCGCACCGGAAGACGAAGACTCCGCGATCTCCTGCTGAACCATCGCCCAAACTGTGGACAGAGTGGCTGGGTCCAAGAAGTTGATTCTGAGCGCCTGCTCGACAGGTTTCGACGGGTCAGGGCGCTCCTTGTACACTCGCACGTGGTCAGCAGTATCACCCAGCAGCCGCAAGCCAGTCTGATCTTGCTCATTGACATTGGCATATTCACCCTGCGGGTCAAAGATCAGCTGCCCCACCATCGCACCCGCTTCAGCACCGTGCTGATAAACGGCCGTCACCAGAGTCTTGATCGTGTTCGATTTGCCCGTTCGCGTCATACCAAAGACCGCTGTCTTGCGGGCTACGAAGTCGTCAATGTGGACGCGAACAGGTGCCGCGTCGACTCCCGCCGCCCGCGCGCGGCGGCGCGTGGACGAGAAGCGCACCACTCCGAGGGTGAGTAGATTGTTGCCTCTAGGCTCAGGATAGGAAGCGATCCAGGAGAGCACATTCTCCGACGGCAGGAACACCTGATATCTAGCCGAAGAAACCACATTGTCGATGTCCGAGCCAAACTCAACTATGTCGGCGTTCGGTTCCGTGTAGAACGTTCCAATGACTTCACAATCGAAGGCAGACTGCTGGAGCTCGTTGCGGGTGAGCTCGTCGGTGACATCATCGAAATCTTTTCCGGAGTCACTGGCGTCACGAACCACCGCTAGCCGCGTCTGCACCAGGTCTGCTTCGTTCGGGAGGGCGCTTGTACCTCGGACTCTGAGGAGTATCAGCTCTTGGTCATCGAGTGCGAAACCTCCATCGGTCTGCTTCCCGGCGGCCGCCAACAGAAATGCGCCATGTGGGACACCGCCTGCCTGAGTTTTTCGCCAGTCATCTGTAAGCACGACAGCTGAGGAGTAGTCAAGTCGAAAAACGCCACCAATGGCCGCACAGTCGTTGTTGATAAGCGATGCGAGCGGTGTCGCAGCGCGAGATGACGCGATAATGACTGAACTTAGACTCATCCTGCAATCTCCGCCTCACGCCGTCCACGCGGCCTCGCCTGTGACTCCTTCGAGAGTACAGGCGAGGTCCGACATTCGAGGGTGGACCGGCGTGTCGTGGCACCCACATCTGTTGTTGCCACCGTGTTCACCTCACGGCCAGGTCACGAGCGTTGAGCCGCAACGTGGAAGCCCACGCTCAACGCCTTCACGATTGCTTTCGCAAGATCGAATCCGCCGGCTATGTGACAGATCCCTCAGCTCGCTCGCCCGAAGGCCTGCTCCAAGTACCCAGCCGTCGCTGGGTTCACGGTCTCGTTGCGGCGGATGTAGTGTTCTCGCGTGATCGCGGGGTCACTGTGCCCGAGCAACTCGGAAGCGAGTTGGAGACCCCCGATCTCATTGATTGCGGTGGCTGCGGTGCGGCGGAACCGATGCGGTGTAACGTCTGGGACGCCTGCCCGCTCCATGACGTCACGGAGCTGCCTCCGGACGTTGTTCGTCGTATGCGGAGTACCGATGCGAGTCGAGAACAGCAGTGCGTCAGGGTGCGTGAAACGGATCCGTTCCAGCCTTGCCCGGACTGCACGGAGCGCGAAGCTCGGAAGGGCGACTCGACGCACCGAACGGGCCGTCTTCGGATGGTCCTGTCGATGAGTGGGCTCCCCCTTTCTGCTGATGATCGTGCCGCAGATCCGCACTGCGGGGATCGGCGCGTCGAGATCGAGATCCCCGAGACGGACCGCGAGTACCTCACCGATGCGTGCCGAGGTGCCGAGGAGCACCTCCACAATCTGCCCGAGTTGCCCATCGGGGCGCGGGCCTGCCGTGATCTCGCGCTGCTCCCACGACCTGATACCGGACCGGATTGCTGCGACCTCTTCCCAAGAGTAGACGTCCGGAGTTCGCGCCGGGCGGCAGAGGCGCGAGACGTGATCCATCGGATTGCGCGGCAGGATCTCATGGCGGACCGCGAGAGCGAGGGCGAGTCGAAGGACGACGCGCGCTTGTCGGGCACGGTTGTAGCTCTGCTTCGCGAGCTGTTTGAGGAAATAGTCACAGCGAGCGACACCGATTTCCCGGAGTGTGACGTTCCTGAAGAACGGGAGGACGAGAGTCTGCATGTTCCGTTCGTACAGGAGCCGGGTGGTTCGGGAGAGCCGATCTTCGAGCTCCATGTCTTCCAACCAGTAGGAGACGAGCGCGGGGAACGGGCTGTCCGCGGTCATGCCGGAGAAGCCTGGTTGGAAGAGGTCTCGCTCGGCGAGCTTCTTCTTCAGGGCGCGTTCGGCTGCAGCGCGGGTGTCCGCGGTGACTTGGACGTGGCGGCTCCTGCCGTCCCAATCGCGGTATCTCGTGCGGGCGACGTACCGCTTCTGGGCGGTGCGGGAGGTCGCGATGACGCCGAAGGTGCCAATCGGGGTGCGAGGTCTAGCCACGAGGTGCCACCTCCACGCTCGGGACGTGGTGGCGTAGCGAGGTAGCTTTGCTGACTTTATCGAGTTGTGAAGGATGCATCCTTCAAGTCTGGAGAAGTCCCGCTCGTCCCCGAGGTCCCTACTCGCTGCGCGGAGGCCGAAGCGCGTCGTTCGCGGAGGCGCGCCCTGGTGAGGAGGGCGAGGCTGATCGGGCCGATCCAGAGGAATTTGAACCCGTTCCAGAGCAGCAGGGCGAACAGCAGGTAGAGACTTTCGTGCCAGTCGTGCCGGATAAGGGTGATGCACATCGCGGCAGCGAAGATGTATCCGCCGCCGAGGATGAGCATTGCAGGGATGCCCCATTTGAGGCCTCGGCGGGTGCGGATCTTGTCGAGGAGGATGTTCGTGGGCATCTGGCGGCGCAGGAATCTACGGGTGTGGATGCTGTCGTCCCAGAGTCGATGGAAGAGCGTCATGGTGGGGTCTCACTTTCACACGGGAGCTGTATCGGTGCGGCTGGCCCTGTGTGGTGAGTGCCCGCGTGGTGGCGAGCGGTCTGCTTCGCCCGATAACGACGGGTTCGGCGCGTGGTTCTTCCTGCCTGTTCCCGATTCTACGTCTGACCCCATCGATCCGGTAGGTGTTGCGAGCTCTTGCGCTCAGTAGTGACACCGGGACCGAGCGGTCGGTCTGTTGGCTCAACACGCCGAAAGTAGACCTGAAAAGGAAGCGGAGCGAAGTCCTGATCGACAGCCCTCCCCCTGTGCGCCGATCGAGCCGTGCCTGCCGATCGGCCACTAACGGGTATTGCAGGGCGTTGCATCTTGATGTCGCAGAGGAGTGTCGCAAGGTGGTGTCGCATAACGTAGCACGAACCGACAATCGGCCGGATCTTGACTGAAATGGTTGCGGGTGCCAGATGTGATTTCATGGAGCCATGAACAGCACAACGCCCGCATCGGGTGGTAAGTCAGATGCGGCAACACCTGCCGAGACCCGGGAGTACATGACCAAGCTCTCGGGACGTGGGTATGCCCAATTCCGGCATATCCTCGTGCAGCTTCCCGAGGAGGGGCAGTCTCGCGCGAGCACACTCGCGCGGATGGTGACGGGGCGTCGCCACCGGGAGCTGCTGCTGTACCTGCTGCTGGTGTCCTGCTGGAACTGGCTTGAGGAGAACCATGAGCCGCTAGCGGCTGCTACCTGGATTCGCGCGCTGACCTCGAAAGACGGCGTGACGTGGTCGCCCTCCACCCTGTCCCGATCGTGGAAGAGACTCGAAGAACTTGGGCTGATAGAAGAGCGGAAGCGTGACGACCGTCTGGTTCGCGTCGTTCCTCGACGAGAAGACGGTGCGGAGGCGTATACCGCTCCAGGCGGACGGAAGGACCGCTGGAACACCTACTTCGTTCTGCCCGATGAGTTTTGGACACAGGAGCACTTCGCGAAGCTGTCCCTGCCTGCTCTTGCGGTGCTGCTCGTCGTGGCGAAAGAAACCAGCTACCAGGATGAGTGCTGGTTCACTTACAACCGCATGGACGACTGGTACGGCCTGAAAGCCAGATCAGTACAGACCGGCGTAAGTGAGCTCAGGGACCGCGGGCTCTTGATGTCACGAGAGGAGACTGTCAAAGCTCCTCTTTCTCCCACGGGCAAGACTGTAAGGACCTACTACTCTCTGACCGGCGAGTTCAGTTATACGGCACGGGCGGCACGGCAGAAGACCGCGCAGAAGGAAGCACAGGCGCGCGAGCGCAAGAAGGCGGCTGCGCCGAAGGTTCGAATGAAGCCCACCAAACAGCGGAAGAAGAGCAAGTAGGAGAAGGCGGCAATGCACATGCGAAACCAGAAGGAGGTGGTACGGATGATCAGGCCCAGGTTCAGCGACGCCGGGTGGAAGACGGTGCGCTCGGCGCTCGACAGTTGGCCGCGCACGCTACGTCTCTCCGTCATCATGCTGGTCGCATTCGCCCCTCCTGCTGCCATCGCATGGCTCGCCGTCGACCGGCTCATGTAAGACGAAGTCGTTCAGAGCCGGCGCTGTGAACTCGGGCTCGCCGGACGCATCGTCGCGGCGGGCTCATCGTCCTGTGAGGTCATCGCAGAGAGTCGAGCTTGGACGCGTTCGTAGTCGATGCGTTGCGCGTCGTCGAGCGGGATCGTTCCGAGCGGGCTCGACGCGGTGATGCCCCATCGATCCCGGTACGCGGCCACCGCGCGCACCACGACCGCCCGGGCCTCCGGCGTGAGCCCGTCCAGCTCTGCAGCCCAGGAGGGTGGCTGGGTGAGGTGCTGCTGGACGAGGGCGTCGAGGCGCTCCTCCATGAGCTGCTCGCGTTCCTGAAGCGCCTGCCGCATGTCGGGGTCGGTGATCCCGGTGGCGCGGGGGACGAGGCCGGCGATGCGTCCTGCCGCTCGGCGGGCCGAGGGCGGGTAGGTGGTGGTGATGCGGTGGAGTCGGTAGCGCAGCAGCGATCCGAGATCCTGCACATCGTCCAGGCCACCGGCGTGGATGATGCGCGGCAGGAGGTCATCGATGTGATGGCCGTCGGCTTCGAGCCTGCGCAACTCGGTCGTGAGGATCCCAAACGCGTCCGTCTCCACGAGCTCATCGATCGTCTCCGGGGTGAGGCCGCCGGTTTCGAGGAGCCGGATCCACCGTTCCTGTCCGGCGGCCTGGGCGATGGTGTCATATTCGGCGGCGAGCTGCTCGAGCGACCCCCACATGTCTTGTTCGACGGTGATGGTGTCGTGGGCGGAGAGCTCGGCGCCGGGGTGCTGGAGGATTCCGTAGAGGATGCTGCGGGCGGTGTGCTGCAGATCCTGGCGGTGCTGGTGCTCTTCGAGATGGTGCTGATCGGTCGCGACATACACCTGGTTGGATTCGCGGCCCCTCGTCATTGCGACGTACAGCGATTCGCGGGTCACTTCCGGGGAGTGGACGATCGCGTGCGCGGTGTCGACTGTGGAGCCCTGGGCGCGGTGCGCGGTGACGGCATACCCGAGCTCGACGTGCTCGGCGACGTAGGCGGCGGGCAGCGTGATCGTGGTGCGCCACCGAGACTTCGCCCTCCGCACCGTCAAGGATCCGTCCTCGTTCGCGCGGGCGACTTCCCACCGATCGCTGTTCTTCACCCACCCCCGCCCCAAGGTGAGACGGCGATCGTTCCGGCGCGTGATGATCAGGTCGCCGCGGGAGGCTTCGTTCCCGTCGTGGAGGCGCACCCCGTCGAGCGCGACATGGCCGGCGAGGATGCGGTCGGTGCGGGCGCGGGTGTTGAGCTCGGAGACCGTGTCGAGGGTTTCAGCGATCAGCACCGTCGTCTTCCCGGCCTCTTGATCGGCCCGCCAGGCTTGGTAGGCGGCTTCGAGGATCTCGTCATACCCACCCGGCACCACCCGGCCGTGCCCGAGGTAGGTGTCGATGACGTCGGTATCTCCGACCCGCAGCTGCAGGGAGGCGTGCTTCTCCCAGTCGTTGCGGAAGCGGCGCACATCCACCAGCTCGGGGGCGTCGCCGCGGTCGCGGACGAGCATCCCAAACGCCCCGCCCGCGTCCACCGCGGCCAGTTGCGCCCAATCTCCTACGAGCAGCACTTTCGCCCCGACGCTCTGGGCGTGGGTGGTGATCGCGTCGAGCGCGAACGTGCCCGCGAGCGACGCCTCGTCGATGATCACGAGCTGCCCGCGAGTGAGGTTCCAGGTGCCGCGGCGGTGCTCGTGCAACCACTTCGCCGTGTTCTCCGTACCGATCTCCAAGTCCTCGGCGAGGACGTCCGCGGCAGCGGCCGACGGTGCGAGACCGATCACCGATCCTGCCCCGTACCGGCGCTCCCATGCGCGCCGGAGCGCACGCATCGTGGTCGTCTTCCCCGTACCTGCGGGGCCGACGAGCACGTCGAGGGCGCGGCCGGAGACCCCGATCTTCGCGATCGCCTGCTCCTGATCCGAAGACAGGGTGTGCCCGTCCCGGTTCCGCTCCCGCGCCGCGTGCTCTACCCATGCCAGCGGCACGGTTGGCGCCGTTCTCGCGTGGGAGGCGGTGAGGAGGCGGTCTTCGGCGGCGAGCACCTGCTCCGAGGAGAACACGATCCCGCCCTTCGGACGAAACACGCTCGTCCCATCCAGGCGACGGAACACGGGCGGGCTTGAGGCGAGCTCGGGTGGGGTGAGGCGGAGCGAGGCGTGCTCGGCGGCGTCGACGATCCGGCGGAGGATCTGGTCGCGGTCGGTGGTGTGGGCGAAGCGGAGCCCCATCGTCTGCCGTACTGCTTCTGCGTGCAGGTTCCACCGCTTCCAGGTCGCCGACCGATCGCCCACCTGCTCCACCACGACCTGGGCGACCTGATCGAGTACGTCGAGCGGGAGGTCGTCGGCCCGTAGCAACGGCTCCCCGGCAGCCTCAGCGAGGAGTGCGGTCGCCCAGGCCGGGGCGTCTTCACCGAGCATGCGGGTGGCGCGTTCCCGCCAGCCGGTGGTGAGGTCGCTCAGCGAGTGGTGCTGTTTCGGGGGTCGGGTCTCGAGGGTGGCCTGCTGCCGGAACTGCCACAGCAGCTTCCCCGACGGCTGCCGGCCGTGCTTGTCCACGTATTCGGCGACGAGGCGATCCTTGACCCGCTCGATATCGCGGGTGCGGGAGGAGAACTCGTCCATGAGTTCCTGCGGTACTCCGGCGATCTCCCACGCGGTCGACCGGCCCGTGCCGCGGTCGCGGGCCTCCCAGCCGACGCCGAGGGTCTGGGTGAGGTGGTCGGAGAGGACAGCGTTGTAGTGCTCCGAGAGCCCGGTCACCGCGGCATGCAGGGCACGGGAATCGAGGGTGCGCCACTTCCCATCCTGGACGGCCTGGACACGGTTCGCGACGACGACGTGGGTGTGGAGCTGCGGGTCGGACGCTCGCGAATCGTAGTGATCGTAGGCGGTCGCGATCACACCCCGAACCTCGACCTGCGCGACCGCGCCGCGCGGCCCTTTCGCACCGACCCGCGTCATCGCGACATCCCGCTCGAGCACCGCGATCACGTCCTCGATCGCCGCGTGATGGGCCTGCGCGATCAGTGCCTGCGTGCCACCGTCGGCGACGGCCCACAGCGTCGAGACCGACTTCGGCACCGAGAACGTCAGATCGAACCCCGCCACCGGGGCGTTCGTCGGCTTCTGCGCCTCCTCCGCCTCGATCAGTGCCCGCTGCACCGCCCGCTCACCCGGCGCCAACGAGTTAGGGAGCAGCGCGATACGGCGTTCTGCGCGTTCGGTGGCGGTGGCGAACTTCCGGTACGGGCGCCCCAGCTGCTCACCCGTGTTGGGATCCTGCCCGTACCCCATGAGCCGTCGCAGCTGCTCCTCGCTCACCACAGTTCCCGAGGTGATGTTCCCGGTGAGACCGGGAAGGCCAGCCCCGAGCCAGGAACCCGGCGGGGTGCCTGCTTCGAGGTAGTACCTCGTCAACGCCGAAGCAGCGTCACGGTCACCGTCACCGATCACGACAGAGTTCAGCAGGTACCGGTACCCGTCACCGGCCGTCATCACCCTGATTGACAATGTCATGAGCACCCGCCCAGCAGGTTGGCTGGGAAGCTAGGAGCGGTCGATCGGGCCGTGCGATCGCGGATCGGTGGCTGTCGGCTGCGACACGGCATCCGGGTCGAGCTGGCGTTCACGCTGCTCAAGGAACCGCCGGTAGTTGCTGAGCTCTTCGGCGGCGAGCGGATCATGCTCGGGCCACGCCAACAGGGACGACTCAGTCCCCGCGTCCATCAGCGTGTTCCGCAGGCTCTGCACCTGGGCTGACGCGGCGCTGAGCAGCCCGCCGGCACGCAGAGCCTGGGCAGAGCCACGAGCCTGATTCCCACCCATCGTGACAGCCGTCGAGCCGTGCTCCTGGAACGCAGTACTGGCCGCATCGACCACCCGAGCCACAGAGTCCAGCATGCGAATGAGAGGATCCAGCACGTCGACGACCAGCTCGGGATGCTCACGCAGGACGCTCCGTCCACCATCAAGCCTCTCAGCCTGTTCAGCAATCGCGCGCGCAATGTCAGCAAGCTCAGTTGATGTGGACATCACCGGCTCCTTCCCGAAGCGGGGCCAGCGGAACGGCCGCCTCATCCGGAAGGTGCGCGCATGCTCAACCACGCGGCGTGTCCAGCACCTCCATCATCTGAAAGTCCTGCCCATCGTCCTCTCGTTCGCGATCATTCTCGCGCTGCTCCCGTTTGAGATCACCGGCATACTGGGCGCGCCGCTGTCGTCTTCGTCCGCGAGATTACCGAAGTCATCGTGTTCGGTAACGGTCTCCGTGCCGCACACGCCACACGACAATTCTCTGTGCAGCACCTACCCCGCTATCCGCCACCGCGACTGCCGAACGATTCTGAGCGCGGTTTTGGGGTGCGCTCACCATGCGACGTACGGAACAAAGCACCCGCCCCATCTTTGTGTTCATGCCAGGCGCACGCAGGCGCACTGGGAGGCCGCAAGCGTGCCCTCGACGGCTTCTGTCTCCTCACCTAGCTCACGAGGCACGTGGTCACCAGTCTCCCGTTCCGCGTCGCTAGCAACATCAATGGCCTCGGTCTTCTTCTCGCGGTGCCACAGGATCGGCGCCGCGATGGCCCCAGCGACGGCGAGCGCTGCGAGGATCGACCAGGCGAGCGTGAATCCGGACGCTGTGCCGACCCATCCCGCGATCGGGTAGGTCACCAGCCAGGCCAAGTGAGACAGCGAGAACTGTGCCGCGAAAGCCGCCGGGAGCTCGCGCTTCGCGACCGAACCTCGAATGACACGTCCGGTGGGCGTGACGATCAAGGCCATCCCGCCGCCGATGACCACCCAGATCGGCGCCGTGATCATCCAGGAGGCCGCCTGGCTGGCGGTCATCGCGACGGCTGCCAGCACGCCGGCAAGCAGGACCACGGCACCGGTCATCATCACGACCCGCTCGGCGATCCGATCGAGTACGCGTGGCAGGAACAGAGCGACCAGCAGTGTGCCACCGCCGGAGGCTGCGAGCATCCATGCCACGTCGGCCTGCGTGCCGCCCAGTTGATCCCGGACGTAGTTGACCGTATTGACCACCACGATCGATCCGGCTGCGGCAACCACCAGATTCAGTGCCATGACGCCGCGCAGACGAGGAGTAGAGAAGAAGACCTTCACGCCTGAGGTGACCCGGTTCCACGCACCCGCGTGCCCACTTGGCGTCGCGTTGGGGATGCGAGTCGAGAGCACCAGGACGGCGGAGAGCACGAAACCCACCGAGGTGCCGACGAACAACCAGTTGAACGTCATGAACGTCAGAGCAACCGCCGCGAGCACCGGACTGAGCAGGCTCTCCATCGTGTAGGCCACCTGCGACGCGGACAGCGCCCGCGTGTAATCGGACTCCTCGACCACGATATCGGGGATGACCGCCTGGAACGTCGGCGTGAACGCCGCAGAAGCCGCCTGCAGCATCCCGATGAGAACGTAGATCTGCCAGATCTCCGTGACGAACGGCAGAGCGAGCACCACGACCGCGCGCACCACATCGAGCAGGGTCAGGAACATCCGCCTCGGGAGCCGGTCGGCATAGGCCGCAGCCAGCGGCGCGATCAAGACGTACATGACCATCTTGATCGTCAGCGCCGTCGCAAGCACCGCCCCCGCGCTCGGGCCGGCGAGCTCGTAAGCGAGCAGACCGAGGGCGACGGTCGCCAACCCCGTCCCGAACAGGGCGATGATCTGCGCGCTGAACAAGTGACGGAAGTCGCGGATCGCGAACAAACGCATGGGGTTCTCCTGACCTTCGTGGAAACTCTCCACCATCAACCATATACCCCCTAGGGGTATTCCCGTCAGTCTGCGCATGGCGGAGCACGGAGCTGCTCGGCGGGATACGGAGCCAGTCGGCCTCGGCCGTGCCGATCACTCCCGCCGTCGGCGGATGCACACCCGGGCCCGGTAAACTCCGGAGTATGGCGGTGACGGCGGCAACGCGATCCAGGAAGGGCCTTCAGGGCCTCCGGCGCGTCGTGCTCGGAGGGCTGCTGGTGGCAGCGGTTGTCCTCGGCCTGCTGGCCATGCACACGCTGAACCTGCACGGCACCGCGGCCGCCCACGCGCCCGCGGCGATCTCGGTCTCCGCCAGCGACGCCGTGGGCGCTCATCACGCCACGGCGGGCGCCCATGAGTCCAGCGGCACTGCCAGTGATGTCGGTGGTACGTGTGCGGACTGCGGGGGTGGCGACCATCTGGGCATGGCGATGGCATGCGTGCTCGCATTACTGCTCGTCCTTCTCATCCTGGTGCCGCCTCGGCTTCTGCCTGGATGGATGCACACCGCACCCCGGCCGCCCCTCGTGGCGCGTTTCATCGACCGGCTGTTGCCTCGGGCGCCGTCGCTGCACGTTCTCTGTATCAGTCGCACGTGATGGAGCGGTGAACCCGGCGCACACCAGCGCCGACGGTTCCCCTCTCTCATTCACGCGGTGCCCGCCCGGGTGCCGCGCCACTGAAGCGACTGTTGATATTGGAGAACACTCATGAAGTTTCGCACCGCGGCGACCGCCGCACTCGCCCTCACCGCCGCGCTGGTCCTGGCCGGATGCTCGGCCGGAAGCGAAGACGAGGACTCGATGCCGGGCATGGACCACGGCTCGTCCGAGCAGGCAGCCGACGCCAACGACGCGGACGTGATGTTCGCCTCGATGATGATCGTGCACCACGAGCAGGCCATCGAGATGAGCGACATCGTCCTCGCCAAGCAGGATGTCAACCCCGAGGTGGTCGAACTGGCCGAAGCGATCAAGGCCGCCCAGGTGCCCGAGATCGAACAGCTCCAGGGGTGGCTGGACGACTGGGGCGTCGACCCCGAGGAGCAGCAGATGGACGGGATGGACCACAGCGACGGCATGATGACTGAGGACGACATGGCCGCCCTCGAATCGGCCGACGGCCCCGAGGCCTCGCGACTGTTCCTGGAGCAGATGATCGTCCATCACGAGGGAGCGGTCGAGATGGCCCAGACGCAGGTCGATGACGGCAGCAACCCCGACGCCATCGAGCTCGCGCAGACCATCATCGACGCGCAGACCACCGAGATCCAGCAGATGCAGGACCTCCTGGCCACCCTCTGATCGACCATCAGGGTCGGTGCCGCGGCGAGAGCGCCCGGCACCGACCCTTCCGACACTCTTGAAGGATCGCACCATGCCCCACCCCGCCGCGCCTCACCGGCGAAAACTGATCGTCGCCGCCGCCGCGACGCTCGCCGCCGCCCTCGTCCTCACCGGATGCGCCACTGCACCCTCGCACGAACCCGCGTCGCCCTCGACCAACAGTCAGGCCGTCGACACCGGCTTCCTGGCGGACCACGACCTTGACGGCCTGGACGCCGCACAGGTCATCGAACGGCTCGACACGATGCCCGTCGCCGACCGACCCACTGATCTGATCGCATCCGTGCAGCCGGATGCGCTCGTGCTCACCGACGACCAGAAGCGCGAGACACGTCTGCCGATGCCCGAAGACGAGGTGTACATCTCGGTCGCCCCCTACCGGGAACAGACCCACGACTGCTACTTCCACAGCCTGACCACCTGCCTCGGCGAACTCGCCAACACCGAAGTCCAGGTTACCCTCACCGGCGAAGACGGAGACGTGTTCCTCGACGAGGTGCGGCAAACCTACGACAACGGGTTCGTCGGCATCTGGGTGCCTCGCGACATCAAAGCAACTCTCAGTGTCGAACACGAAGGGCAGGTGGGAACCACGACCATCTCTACGATGAACGAAGACGACCCGACCTGTATCACCGCGGTGCAACTGACCTGATCGCACAGCATCCATGCTGCTATTTCGCACGCATAAAACGATGCCTCGGTCGGCCATTCCATGCCGCGAGCGACAGGGAAGGCCGACCGAGGCGGTGGCATCGAATCGGTTGCCGTTGAGTATCGTGCCCGGCAACCACTGACGAGCTCAGCTTGGAAGGGCTGCAGCCCGTTGTGCGTAGCGTGCCTGGGCCACAGAATCCGACGGAATTACGAGAGTCGGAAGCGTGGCGTGATGGAGCACGTTCGCTGAGGTGCTCCCAAGCACAGTGGCCTTGAGACCGCGTAGCCCTCGAGAGCCGATCACGATGAGCTCGACGTTCAGCCGATCGGCGGCATCGAGGATCGCTTCGGAGGCGGTAGCAACCGTTGAGGATACGAGCGACTCGGCCTTGAGGCCCTTCGACTGAGCCAGTTCCGCCCCTTCGGCGGCGATCTTTTCGGAGGCGTCGAGTGCGGCCCTGTCGAGTGCGTCGAGCTTCTCCAGTGCCGGATGACCCTGGAGGTGCGCGGCGAATCCTTCCATGGGCTGCCGTGCGTAGAACACGACGGCTTCCGTGCCCGGGAAAAGAGAGGAGGCGGATTCGATGGCGTACTTCGCGTTGGGTGAGCCATCGTAGGCGATCAGCAATCTCGGTACAGACATGGTGCTCTTCTTTCGTTCAGTAGTTGGATGTGACGCGATGCAGCGTTACGAGACTGGCAGTGCGCGAGTAGGTCGCTTGGTGCGGAAGAACATCGGGACGAGGATCGCACCGGCGAGGGCAATGATCCCGGCCGCAACGAACGCCGCCGAGTACCCCTGAGTGAGCGCTTCGGTGTCACCGAGCTGTCCCGCGCCGAAGCCTGCAGCGACGGCAGACACGACGGCGAGACCGATCGCGGACCCGACCTGGTAGCTGGTATTCACGATGCCCGAGGCGAGACCGCCTTCCTCGGGCGGGGCTGCAGAGATGGCAACTTGCAGCGAGGGGATGAAGGCAAGTGCCTGCCCGAAGGCCACGATGAGCGAGGGTCCGAATGCGTCGACCCAGTAATTGCCGTCGGGTCGAATGAAAGCCATCCACCCGAGGCCCACCGCGAGGATGACGAGGCCGAGCACGATGGGGACCTTCGGTCCGACTGCCGCGATGATCCGAGGAGCGAGCACGATCATGCCGAGCATGATCAAAATCGTCATCGGAAGAAGAGCTGCTCCTGCGGGGAACGCGGAGAAGCCGAGAACCTGCTGCAGGTACAGGTTCAAGAAGAACCACATGGGCACCCACGCCCCGCCGAGCAGCACCTGCGCAAGGTTTGCGGCGCCCAGGTTGGGAGAACGGAAGATCGACAGCCGCATCAGAGGCTCGCGCTTGACGCGCTGGATGATGACGAACAACACAAGGAGGGTGACGCCGAGTCCGATCGCGATCCACGTCTCTGGCGACGCCCACCCGGCGACTTCAGCGCGCACGATTCCGTAGACCAGCGCCGCGAGGCCCACAGTTACCGTGAGCGCACCGATTACGTCAACCGACCCGCGCGCGCCGAGCTTACCGCCAGGCAGCGCCTTCCACATGACCAGCAGCACGAGCACCGCGATAGGCACATTAATGAGGAACACCCACGGCCAGGAGGCGAACTCAGTGATCACACCGCCGAGGAAGACACCGGCGGTGCCGCCGGCAGGAGCGGCCGCCCCGTAGAATGCCATCGCCTTCGTGAGCTCCTTCGGGTTTGCACCGAACAGCATCATCAACAGCGTGAGCGCGGCCGGCGCGATGAGCGCAGACCCCGCCCCTTGGAGCACCCGGCCGAGCAGCTCGACCGGCACGTTACCCGCGAGGCCTGCAACGAGAGACCCGATCGCGAGGATCACCCAGCCGGTCGCGAACATCCTGCGCGGCCCGAACAGATCGGACAGGCGCCCGCCGAGGAGCAGGAGTCCGCCGAGCGCGATCACGTAGGCGTTGAACACCCAGGAGAGATCGTGCGGGGTGAAGCCGAGATCGACTTGCATACGGGGCAGGGCGACTCCGATGATCGAGGCGTCCATGATGACCATGAACTGGGCCAGCGCGATGAGGAAGAGGCCCCACCACCGGGCGCTGCTTGTTGGAGGGGACGAGGACATATTTGGGCTCCATTCGAGTTGGGGGGCAAAACGGCGGATGACGCCTTCAATATATACCCTAGGGGGGTAGGGTAACAACATGGCGATGCCGGTGCGCTCAGTTGCATGAACCTGCGCGAGGTTCACTCCCGGGGATTACCCGAGTCCGACCGGTCCCCCGCACGTCTGCAGCGCTCAGTTCTCCGTCATGAGCGGCGTCGATGCAGGCGCGGCCTGCCCACGCCGCGGAGCGACAGCTTGCAGCGACGTTGCTAGGGCGGCAAACAAGGTTAGTGAGGCAACTTGATTGACGCGATGCGTCGCGCCCGGGAGGTCGCGGCGGTCATGCGCTCGCAGCCGTCCGCCACGGTTCGCATTCGACGGCTAGTCTCGGCCGCCCTCGCCGCCTCAGTCAACGGCCCACCCGCTGCATGTCACGCGTTGGATTCTGAGCGCCATCCTGCGTGGTGAAGCCGTTCAAATCCTTCGAGAAGGATGTCGAGCGCAAATACGAACTCGGCCTCCTCGTCGCAGTCTGCGCCCGCATGTGACCCTGTGGAGGCCATGCGGACGATGGCCGGGTACGCCTCGGCGTACGCCGCGAGGGCCGCTGCCCGCTTCGAGACATCGGCGGGCAGTGAGGGCGTGGGCATGACATCCCGAGTGAAGCCCCACATACGCGTGCTGAGCGCATGCATAGCGTGGTGCACGAGGTCCGCGGAGAGGCCCCCGCGGAACATGGCGCCCATCAGCGCATCCATATGAGAGAGCACAGCATCGCCCGCCATCCTCCGAGTCTCAATCGCCGTGCGCACCCACGCGTGGCGCGCCGTCGCTGCTCGCGCCGCGAGGATGCGTGCTCGGAGCTCGCGCCGCCAGTCGTCATCCTGGATCGGGACGTCGAACCCCGCGACGATCCGCTCGACCATCACGTCGATCAGTTCCTCGCGATTCGCCACGTGCTTGTAAAGCGCCATCGGGGTCACGCCGAGAGCTTGCCCCAGACGCCGCATGCTCAGCCCGCCCAGGCCGACCTCGTCTGCCAGCGCGATGGCGGCAGTTAGCACGGTGTCGCGGTCGAGAGGAGGCCTGACGCTTGACATATATACAGCGTATACCTAAGCTGGCCACTGCCGGTATGCGCCGTAGACCAGGAGGGGCCTTCCATGAGGCACCAGAATCGCGTCTACGCGCGCAGCGCAGGCATCGTCTACCTCGTCACGCACGTGACCTCTGTGACTGCCGTGGCCGCGTACGCAGCTTCGTCCGTGGCGTTGGGGGTGGCGCTCGAGTTCATCCTCGCGCTCGGCTGCCTGCTCACGGGCCTGCTGCTCCTCCCGCTGCTGCGCCCCGCCGGCGAGGTGCGAGCATTCACGTTCGCGTTTCTCCGCACGCTCGAGGCTGCCGTTATCGCGGCCGGAACACTCCCGATGCTCGCGTTCCTGTGGACCGATGCCGCGGGTACGGTGGCGGGTGAATCGCTTGAGGCGCTGCACACCGCCGCGTTCCTCGTCGGCCAGTGTCTGGTGATCAGTGTCAACACGATCGTCCTGGGGCGGTTGCTCCTGGAGTCGGGCCTCGTTCCCCGTGCTCTCGCCGTCCTGGGCCTGATGGGCGGCGTCTTGGTGCTGGGCAGCAACGCGGCGCAGCTGTTCGGGCTCGTGCCCCTGAACGGCGCGGTCGCGGGCGCGTGCGCCGTACCCCTCTTCGCCTTCGAGCTCTGGTTCGCGTTCCACCTGATCATTGCGGGGCTCCGGCCACGCACCGACCCGAGCACGGCAGCAGTCCCGGAGGCCATCCGGCCACGTGACGAATCCACCACTCATCGGAGAGCGCGACTTCGCGCCTCCACCTAGCCCCCGCCAACAGAGCGCCGGCGATGGTCGGCGCCCTGAACGATCGCTGTCAGTCGCGGATTGAGCCGATTTTTACAACTGCTCAACTGCCTTTGCCCTCGGCCGGTACCGTTCACGAACCAAGTGCCACGTGGGGTTCCCGCTCGGTGTTATCGATCCGGCATGCTTGATGCGTGCCGACTACCTCATTAGTCGACCCCCGTGCGGACAAGCGACTGTGATACGCGCAGGTACCGACCGAGGCTTTGGGCCCAGTGGAGGTGCCTACGGGATTCGAACCCGTGTGAACGGCTTTGCAGGCCGCTGCCTATCCTCTCGGCCAAGGCACCAGGAGTTCAGTCGCCGGCGGTGAGTCCGGCGACAAGGTTGAAGGCTCCGGTGAGGACGTTCAGTGCCACCACGCCGACGACGTCGGCGATCTCTCGGTCGCTGTACCCGAAGCCGCGCAGTTCCTCCACCTGAGCGTCGGTGATGGACGCGGGCTCCCGGTAAACCCGTATGCCCAATTGGATCATGGCTGCGATGGAGGGATCGTGCGAGGTGCTTTGCTGCGCCCGGGAGATCTCGTTCTCCGAAAGCCCCAGGGAGCGGGCGGCGTCGATATGAGAACGCAGGCACATACCGCAGCCCTGTTGCGTCTGCACGGCGATCGAGACGAGCTCGCTGACTCTGCGGTCGAGCTTCGCCCTGCGCATCGCCTTGCTCAACTGCAGGTAGCCGCCGAGCACGGCGGGCGAGTGAGCCATGGTCGCCACCATGTCACCGACGGTGCCATGTCGCTCGACGAGCTCGCCCAGGAGATCACGGGAGGCCCCCACAGCAGAGGCCGGGGTGAGTTGGGAGAATCGCGGCATGATGCTCTCCTTCATCGGGTCGAGGCTGGTGGAACGTTGCGAGCGACGGCTCCAGGAGGAGGATTGCGTCTCAGGAGCGCACCAGGCGGTTGATCGCGTCAGTGGCTTCCTGGATCTTCGCCTTGCCTGCATCGTCACTGAGCTTGGCGGCGTCGAGCACGCAGTGTTTGAGGTGATCGTCGAGCAGCCCGGTGGCGACGCCTTGGAGGGCGCGAGTGAGCGCACTCACTTGGGTGAGGATGTCGATGCAGTACTTCTCCTCGTCGATCATCTTCGCTATCCCGCGTGCTTGCCCTTCGATGCGCTTCATGCGCTGCAAGTACTGAGTCTTGTCGTCGATGTAGCCGTGATGACCGGCGGCGACGTCATTCTCCGATGTCATGGGAATCCTTACTGTTGGCGTTCCAAAACAGAACGGGTACTGGCTGAGGGTGTGAGGTCGATGCTGCGCAGCAACTGCGCGTTCAGCGCGACCACGACGGTCGACAGCGACATTAGGATCGCGCCGACAGACATCGGGAGTACGAAGCCGACCGGTGCCAGGATACCGGCCGCTAGCGGCACCGAGATGAGGTTGTAGCCGGCTGCCCACCAGAGGTTCTGCTTCATCTTGCGGTACGCAGCGCGGGAGAGCTCGATCACGGAGAGCACGGAGCGGGGATCGGAGCTAGCGAGGATGACGCCGGCTGAGGCGATCGCCACGTCCGTGCCAGCTCCGATCGCGATGCCGACGTCGGCCTGCGCGAGCGCAGGGGCGTCGTTGACGCCGTCGCCGACCATCGCGACCTTCTTGCCCTCGTGCTGCAGAGCGGCGACCTTGCCAGCCTTGTCCTCGGGGCGCACGCCGGCGATCACGCGGTCGATGCCAAGCTCGCGGCCGACTTCACCTGCCACTGCTTCGGCGTCGCCGGTGAGCATGACGACCTCGACACCGAGCCTGTGCAGCGCGTCGACGGCGTCGCGGGATTCCGGCCGGATCTCGTCTGCGAGTCGGAGCCCGCCGACCACCTGACCGTCGCGGATCACGTGCAGGATGATCGCGCCCTCTTCCCGCCATGCGTCAGCATCGCCGACTTCCGGCTGGCCGGTCTCCTCGTGCAGTCGCGGTCCGCCGACCCGGACCACGCGTCCGCCGACGGTGGCAGTGACACCGACCGCCGGCGACGACGAGAACCCGCTCGCGGACTCGAGGGTGAGGCCGCGATCTTTCGCCGAGGCGACGATCGCTCTCGCGAGCGGATGCTCGCTATCGGCCTCGGCCGCGGCGGCAAGCGCAAGCACCTGGTCGGCGTCGAGATCCCCTGCCGGCGCGACCGCGGTGACCGTGGGCTCCCCCTTGGTGAGGGTGCCGGTCTTGTCGAAGAGTACCGCGTCGACCTGGCGCATGGATTCCAGCGCCAGGCGATCCTTGATAAGCACCCCGCCGCGTGCGGCGCGCTCGGTTGCGATCGACACGACGAGCGGGATCGCGAGGCCGAGCGCATGCGGGCAGGCGATCACGAGCACCGTGATGCTGCGCACCACTGCGGAGTCCGGGTCGCCCGTGAGCGTCCATGCGATCGCGGTTACCACTGCGGCGCCGAGCGCGAACCAGAACAGCAGTGCGGCGGCGCGGTCGGCGACGCGCTGAGCGCGCGAGGACGAGTTCTGCGCCTCGGCGACCAGACGATTGATCCCGGCGAGAGCGGTGTCGTCGCCGGTGGCCGTTATCTCCACACGCACACCGGAGTCCGTAGCGACCGTGCCGGCGATCACCGCCTCACCTACGCCTCGCGTCACGGTGCGCGATTCTCCTGTGATCATGGATTCGTCCATTGCCGCCCGACCGTCGACGATGCGACCATCCGCCGGAACGCTCCCGCCGGGACGGACGATGACGATGTCGCCCACGCGCAGGTCAGTTGGATCGACGGTGAAGACCTGATCGCCGTCCACGCGCTCCGCTTCATCGGGCAGCAGCGCGGCCAGCGAATCAAGCGCGGATGTGGTCTGCGCGAGAGATCGCATCTCGATCCAATGGCCAAGCAGCATGATAACGACCAGCAGCGCGAGTTCCCACCAGAACTCGAGCTCGTGGTGCACGAGGCCCAGGGTCGCTCCCCAGGATGCGAAGAACGCTACGGTGATCGCCAGGGCGATCAGCAGCATCATCCCAGGCTTGCGGGACCTCAGTTCACTCCACGCCCCCGTGAGGAACGGCCAGCCACCCCAGCCGTACATGACAGTGCCGAGCACTGGCGCGATCCACATTGCCCACTCGGGCACTTCGTAGCCGAGCAGCATTGCGAACATGGGAGAGCACGCCACCACGGGGACGGCGATCAGGAGGTTGATCCAGAACAGGCGGCGGAACTGCCCGACATGGTCGCCATGCCCACTATGCCCACCATGACCGCCATGCGCGTCATCACCGGCGTGGTTGTCGGTCGTGTGCGCGTCACGACCGGGGTGGTGCTCTAGGCCGTTATGCCTGTGGTGCGGGCCGGCGTGCTCGACTGAGTCCATCTGCATGACGTCGTGCTCAGGGCTCAAGTGGACCCGGGAACTGGCGTCAGCGCGGGAGTGTTCGTGATGCGTCTGCGGCTGCGGCTGCGGCTGCGGCTGCGCGTGAGGGTCAGTCATGATCTGCTCCTTGATTCTGCGAGTAATACCAGTTTCGGGTAGATATCAGACCGATACCTCGTGGAGTCGCTGCCCCCACTGGTAGACGGTAGCCACTGCGTCGATACCTGTGACTCCGCTTACGGTGCCGCCCACCTCGTGCCGGATCACGAATTCGTGGCCGTCCTCACGGTGGCTGTCGGCACCGCCGATGTAGCCGACGGCCGAGATCATGCGCCCGTGGACCATCGCCATGTAGGGGCTGCGCGGCGTATAGGCGCCGGGATCGTCTCCGATGCTGAGGTGGTGCAGGGCAACCTGCGCGGCATGTCCACCCTGAGCGGCGGCATCCTCCCAGTGGTCGATGCGCCACGCGCCCAGCGCTTCGTCATAGTGCCTCGCGACACCTCCGGCTGCAAAGACGCCTGCAGGTTCGGCGCGGAGATGGCCGTCGACGTCAACACCGGTCGTCCACGGTGCCGGCCCGGAAGGGATCGTCCCGAGTGCGACGAGGAGGAAATCGGCAACGACGGGGTTACCTTTATCAAGGGTGATCGCGACGCCTGAGTCGGCCTCATCGACGTGCTGGATAGTGCGACCAAATCGGGTCTGCACCGTTGCGGCGTGGTCAGCAGCAATGCGTTCGGCTACTGGGGAGCCGAAGGCTCCGGTGCCCGGGATCTGGCTGCGGGCAATCAGTATGACCTCATCTCCATCGGCATGCAGTGAAGTTGCCGTCTCAGCGGCGATGATTCCGCCGCCGTAGATCGCCACGCGTGCGGGCCGTCCGAGGCCTGTCCGCAGCTCGCGGATGTGCAGCGCGTCCTCCAGAGAGTGCAACGTGCTGATCCGGAGCAGATCGCTGGCGGTCTCCCGTCTGATGACATCAGTGGTAAGGAGGCGAGGCTTGCTTCCGGTTGCGACAATGAGCGCGTCGTAGGCGAGCTGCGTGCCAGAGGCCAGCTGCACCTGCTTGGCTGAGGTATTGACTTCCAGCACGGTGTCGGCGACGACCTCGACCTCCGGCAGAGGGAGTGTGATGGCCTCCGGGGGTGTCGGGCCGAACGCGATGCCCTTGATCAGCATCCGTGTATACGGGGTCTCACCGGTCTGAGCCACTAGCGTCACCCGCACGTCGTCGCGGGATGCGAGACTGCGCGCGGCGGCGGCTCCGGCAGCTCCTGCGCCGAGGATGAGAACGTGCGGCGTGGCGGTCATGGCGGAAACTCCTGGGCTGTGTGCGAAATGGGTGTCGGTTCTAGACAGGTGCTGCGTCTACGAGCGCACGAGGCGAGCGATGGCTTCGGTGGCTTCAGTGATCTTCTGGTCGGCGGATTCTCCACCTGCGACGGCAGCGTCGAGGACGCAGTGCCGCAGGTGGTCGCCCAGTAGACCGATGGCCACGGTTTCGAGAGCGTTGGTGATCGCTGAAATTTGGGTGAGGATGTCGATGCAGTAGCGGTCCTCGTCGACCATGCGGTCGATGCCGCGTACTTGTCCTTCGAGGCGTCGTAGACGGTTACGGTACCTTGCCTTGTCGCTGATATAGCCGTGCACCGAGCTCTCGCCATGCTCGCTCGTCGGACAGATGTCGCTGGCAGGGGTCGTGACGGTCATTTTGCTTCGCTCCGATCAGATGGCGGGGTGGCGCCCTCACCTGGCCGCGCCACCCCGCACGCTGGTGGGTTTACGCCATGTTCGCCGCGTACTTGGCGGGGTCCGAGTCGAACGCGGGACCACAGCCGGCGCAGCAGAAGTAGTAGCGCTGGCCTTCGAAGTCACGGAACAGACCGGCTGCCTCGGCAGCTGTCTTGTTGACGGGGGTCCCGACCATGACCGGGCAGGTGGTCATGTCGCCTGCGCCGCCGAGGAGGTTGTCGCGGCCGTTGCCGGCCGCTGCCGGGTTCGGGGCGGAGGTGCTGCAGCAGCTGGACGTAGCCTGGGTGTCATTCGTCATAGTGAGTCGTTGCCTTTCGTTCTGGTGTGGGTGGTGGTGGTTCAGAGCGTCACTGCTGGGTGACGCTCTTGAACCCGCGCAGGCGGAGGCTGTTGCCGACGACAAAGACGCTGGAGAACGCCATCGCCGCACCTGCGAGCATGGGGTTGAGCATGCCCAGCGCTGCAACCGGGATCGCTGCGGTGTTGTAGGCGAATGCCCAGAACAGGTTGGTCTTGATCGTTGACAGAGTCTTCCGCGAGAGCCGGATCGCGTCGACGGCGGCCCGCAAGTCGCCGCGTACGAGCGTGATGTCGGATGCCTCGATTGCCACGTCTGTGCCCGTACCCATCGCCAACCCCAGGTCGGCCTGGGCGAGCGCGGGTGCGTCGTTGACGCCGTCGCCGACCATCGCGACGGTCTTGCCCTCCTGCTGCAGCCGGGTGACGACCTCGACCTTGTCCTTTGGGAGCACCTCGGCGATGACCTCATCGATGCCGACCTCGGCCGCGATCTGGCGGGCCACGGCTTCGTTGTCACCGGTGAGGAGCACAGGGGTCAATCCAATCTCCTTGAGCTCGCGGATCGCCTCGGCGCTGGTGGGCTTGACGGTGTCGGCGACGATCAGGATGCCGCGTGCGCGCCCATCCCAGCCGATCGCCACGACCGTCTTGCCCTCCCTCTCGGCGCGTGCCTTCGCCTGTGCGATGTCGGTGGAGAGGTGCTGCGACCAATCGGCGAGCAGGGACTCGCGGCCGACTACGACAGCGGCGCCGTCGACGATGCCTTGCACGCCCTTGCCCTCAACGTTCGCGAAGTCCTCCGGGGTCGGCAGCTGACCGACCTCCTGCGTGGCGCCCTTGGCGATCGCCTGCGCGATTGGGTGCTCGGAAGCATCCTCCAACGCACCGGCGAAGCGCAGTAGTTCGGCACGATCCACGCCGGACTCGGTGATGACGTCGACGAGGGTCATCTTGCCGGTGGTGACGGTGCCTGTCTTATCAAGCACCACCGTGTCGACCTTGCGGGTCGACTCCAGTACCTCGGGGCCCTTGATGAGGATGCCCATCTGCGCCCCGCGGCCGGTACCGACCAGCAGAGCCGTGGGGGTGGCGAGACCCAGCGCGCAAGGGCAGGCGATCACGAGCACCGCGACCGCGGCGGTGAACGCCGCGGCGACGGGGAATCCTGCGCCCAGCCATGCGCCGAGGGTGACGAACGCGACCACGATCACGATCGGCACGAAGACGCCGGAGATGCGGTCGGCCAGGCGCTGCACCTCGGCCTTGCCGGTCTGCGCATCCTCGACGAGCTTGGCCATCTGCGCCAGCTGCGTGTCCGAGCCGACACGCGTCGCACGCACAACCAGGCGGCCCCCGGCGTTCACTGTGGCGCCGGTGACGGCGTCGCCCTCGCCGACCTCGACGGGCACCGATTCGCCCGTGAGCATGGAGGCGTCCACCGCCGACGTGCCAGAGACGACAACTCCATCGGTGGCGATCTTCTCACCCGGGCGCACGATGAATTCGTCATCGACCTGCAGCTCGGATGTGGGGACCTTCACCTCAGCACCGTTACGCAGCACGGATACTTCCTTCGCGCCGAGCTCGAGCAGTGCGCGCAGCGCGGCTCCGGCCTGGCGCTTGGAGCGCTTCTCGAAGTAACGGCCCGCGAGGATGAACATCGTCACACCTGCGCCGACTTCGAGGTAGATGTTCGCCGCGCCGTCCGACGGCGCGATCGTCAGCTCAAAGGGGTGCGTCATGCCGGGGGTGCCCGCGGTGCCGAAGAAGAGCGCGTAGAGCGACCACAACAGTGCGACCGACGTGCCCATTGAGATGAGCGTGTCCATCGTCGCGGTGCCGTGCTTGAGGTTCGTCCACGCGGCCTTGTGGAAAGGCCAGGCTGCCCAGATGATGACCGGTGCAGTCAGGGCCAGCGACGCCCACTGCCAGTAGGTGAACTGCAGTGCGGGGATCATCGCCATCGCGATCACGGGTACCGTGAGTACGATTGAACCGATCAGCCGGTGCCGCAGCGAGGTGAGCTCACTGTCTTCCTCATCGCCCGCTTCGGTCTCCGACGCGCTCACCTTGGTGTTCTTGGGCTTGGGCAGGGCTGCCGTGTAGCCGGTCTTCTCGACCTCGGCGATCAGCAGCGCCGGATCGTATCCGTCGGGGATCGTGACCTTGGCCTTCTCGGTGGCGTAGTTGACCGTGGCCTCGACGCCGTCGAGCTTGTTGAGCTTCTTCTCGATCCGATTTGCGCAGGAGGCGCAGGTCATCCCGCCGATCTCCAGCTCGATGGCCGGCCCATTCGCAGGGGGCGCTGATGTGCTCATCCTCTTCCTTCTCTCAACTCTGTGCATGCCGTGACGCGCCACCAGGTGGCTCAGTGTCCGCCCGGTTCATCCGAGTGCGACTCGCTACCGCTACCGTGGGTATCGCCGTGGGCGGCGTCGATGACGAACTCGGCCGTGTGCACCTTCCCGTCGACCTGGAAGTCGAAGTACAGCAGGTAGCGGCCGGCCGTGGGCGCTTCGGCCACGAACCCGATCTCGGGGCCGGCCGTACCGCCCGCGCGAGGCTCGTCGCCTTCGGCATGGACGTGCAGGTAGGCGAGATCCCCTTCGCGCAGTGCGACCAGGTGACCGAACGCTCCGAGATACGGCTCAAGCGCCGTAACGGGCTCGCCGTCACGGTTGACCGAGATTGTCAGGTTGCTCGACGATCCGGCGACGAGGTTCCCTTCGAGGCTGACGGAGAAGCCATCGACCTCTACCGCGCGCCGCAATTCCGCGGTGACGGGCGTGAAATCGCCTGCGACATCCACAGTGCGCGTCAGAGTGATGCTCTCCGCACCCTCGGTCGCGGGAGTGAAGTCGGCGTACACTCGGTAGGCGCCCGCCGCATCCCACTTCCACGGCAACGACCACGTCCCGGTCGCCCTGTCCAGCGAAGGGTGGACATGCCGGAACTCGGAGCCGTCCGTGCGGACCACGATCAGGTGGAGATCCTTCTCGTGCGCCTCAGCGAACTCGATCACAGGCTCCCCCAAGACCGTCTGAACCCGGAAGCTCAGCTCGCCCTCGGCATCAACCGCGCCAGGAGCCTCGACCGGCGACAGCACGAAGCCGGCCGCATCGATCGAGAGTCCGTTCGGCACATGCCCGGCAGCCGTAACGTCGCTGCCGCCGTGTTCTTCACCATGTGCGTTCATACTGCTTCCTTCCGCCCAGGACGCAACAAAACTGTCGGGGACAACGGCCGCGGCAGCCGCAAACGCGCCGCCGAATGCCACCACCAGCCCCGCTCCGTAGAGCGCGAGTCGCGCAGCGGAGTTCATCAGACTCGCACCGCCGAGTAGCCGGCTTCCTCGACCGCGGCAAGCACCTGCGCATCGTCGATCTTGCCCTCACCGGTCACGACGAGCCTGCCCGTTTGCGCGCTGACTTCGATGCTGTCGACACCGGGGATCTCGCTGACTTCCTCGCGGATCGACATCTCGCAGTGCCCGCAGGTCATGCCCGTCACCTGGTACTCGTTCTCAGCCATCAGCTATCCTTCCTGTAAATGATACCCCAACGGGGTACCTGTACTGTCTTCAAACACTATACCCCCGCCCGGTATTCCTCAAGGGAGGTGACCAACTCAACAGGCCCGTCGCGAAGCTGAGCGCTGGCTGTCGCGAGGGCGCCAGCAGCACTATGAAAGACGCAGTTACACCTCTCGAACACGCAGGACACCCGTCCATCCCTGGCAAGGCAGAAACGTGCGCAGTGCCCCTACGAATCAAGGATCAGACCGCGCACGCTCCCTCGGGACCTGTGGCGCTACCCAATGTGAAGGTGGTCTTCACTCTCTCTGGGTGGGCCCGGGTCGCATCGTCCACAGGGGAAGTTGCTCTGGAAGCGGGCACCATCCTCACCATCCCTCCAGGTTTGGAATGCAGCGGGTTTCCGGTAGGGCATGCCCGCACCGTGACCTTCTACTTCCACCCGGATTATCTGGCTGACCAGATGCGCTGGCTGCCTCTACGACATCCGCTCGTGCACTGCTTGCACCGCGCGTTGAAGAGTGAACCTGCGCTTCACACGCTGCACCTTGGATCCGCCGCGATGCGCGATCTAGCCCCGCGCCTGGTGAGCCTGTCCCAGTTCCCAGACGGCGAGGTCACCGATTTCACCATGCTGTCGATCGCGTCGGACGTGTTTGATGCGGTAGGGAGACTGAGTGGTCAGGCGCGGGGTACGGTCTCGGACAGCATCAAGGCGCCGGACCGGGAGGTAGCCGCGGCCGTTGCGCTACTCCGAACCCATCTACGGCGACGGTGGAGCGTCAAAGAACTCGCGCAAGCGGTCGCGTTATCGCCGTCCCAGTTGACGAGGTTGTTCCGCGCTCAGTTAGGGATGTCTCCTGCGGCCTTCCTTAGACAACTTCGCTCCGAGCGCATGGCCGAACTTCTTGCGACTACGCGCATGTCAATTGGTGATGCTGCGGAAGCCGTGGGGTGGCGGGACCTGGCGACCGCGTCACGCTCGTTCAAGCAGCGATTTGGTATCGCTCCGAGTGCCTATGCCAACACGTGCGACCAGCCGTTCTCACCGAGGTACGGCGTCACCACAGTGACTCCCTCCAGCGTTCCATCGCAAAGCCCTGGTCTCGCATTCGAGCTCTCTCGCTGATTGCCGATCGTGTGTGGGAGATCGGAGCTCGGGATTTCAGGGTCGCGCAGCTCGCTCGAGGTGGCGGCGACGCGTGGCGGTGCAGGGGTTCTCGGGATGCTCGTGGGCGCGGCTACGGCGGCTCGGGGTGGTCGGGTCGGCTCGTACCTGCTGGGTGTTCCTGTTCGTCGCACACGGCGGCGGACAGGCCCGAACAGCAGGGAGCTTCCGTCATGTCAGACCCCACCCCGGCCGGCCCGCACCCCAGCGCCGCGCTTCCTACCCCGGTTCTTTCCGTGCCTCGGGCGACGGTGTATCACGGCGACGCGGTCGAGCTCCTCCAGCTCCTCCCCGCGGGGAGCGTGGACGCGTTGGTGTCGGATCCGCCGTATGGGTTGAGCTTCAACGGGCAGGCGTGGGACGACACGGCAGGGTTCCGGGAGTCGCTGCCGCATGTCGATACTGCGCGGATGGGGGCGCCGGAGGTGTTCGAGGCGTGGTGCACGGCGTGGGCGGCTGGTGCGTTGCAGGCGCTGAAGCCGGGCGCGCATGTTGCAGCGTTCGGGGGTGCACGCACGTGGCATCGCATGGTGCGCGGGCTGGAGAATGCAGGCTTCGAGATCCGCGATCAGATCGCGTGGCTGCACACGACTGGGATGCCCAAGAGCATGGATCTCGCGCACGCGATCGATAAGCACCACGGTGCGCAGCGCGCCGACCGAGTCGTGCAGCACAGCGACCACGACGGCGTGCTCGGGGCGACTCGCAGCGTGCTTGCGAAAGGCACCCCGGTCACGGAGGATGCGGCGCGCTGGGAGGGGTGGGGTACGGCGCTGCGTCCGGCGTTCGAGCCGATCATCATCGCCCGCAAGCCCCCGGCGGGCAGCCTCGTCGCGAATGTTCTCGAGCACGGGGTCGGTGGGATCAATATTGACGGCGCCCGGTTCGCACAAGGCCGGTGGCCGACGAACGTCGCCCTGGATGCTGGGCAGGCGGACGCGCTCGATGTGCTGACCGGGAGCTGGCAGGGCGAGTCGTTGTCGCGGAAGTTCCCGATCTTCCGGTTCGAGCCGAAACCCTCCGCTATGGATCGGCCGCGCGCGTTCGGGGTGTCGCATACGACGGTGAAGCCGCTGGGGCTGATGCGGTGGCTCGTGACGCTGGTCACGCCGGTGGGTGGGGTCGTGCTGGAGCCGTTCGCGGGCTCGGGCACCACGATCGAGGCCGCGACTGCTGCCGGGTTCCAGGTGATCGCGGTGGAGAAGAACGCCGACTACCTGCCGCTGATTCGCTCCCGCCTCGACCAGTAGGAGCCGGGCTGTGCCGTACCTGGCAGACAGAGAGCCGCCGCACCGAGGCGGTGCCACCAGGAGCGGAGGAATCATGACGAGTCCCGAACCCACCGAGCCGATGCCTCGCCCAGGCGCTGCCGCGTTTCTGTCGCTCGGGGTGATCGTCTGGTCAGACGACCCGGAGGTCGACCCGACGGTGATCGCTGATCGGAACCCGGTGACGTTGGCGCGCAGTGTCGCGCTGACGATCCACGACATGCTCACCGACGCGGATCTCTACGCCGGTGCCGCCGAGTTCGTGGAGACGCTCCCACCGCCCCAGGATTGGGTGTGGCCAGAGGACGTCGATGACTGGTTGGAGGCGCTGCGCGAGTCGACCCCTTACCCGGCGTACTCCTTCCACCGGGTACCCGTGTCCGGTGGCGTCGACGGCACGAACCATACGGCCGTAGCCCGGCATCTCGAGGACGCGCTGCGCGCCCGGGAACAGGCCCTCACCGGCGAGCCCGCCGAGGCCCCGGCGCCGCCGCCTGCTGCGGGGCGGGAGCTGGGGAGATGACGATGCGGCGCAGATTCTCGGCAGTACCGCGCACGTTCCCCGCATCCGCTCGACAACACGAGCCGGTCGCGCCTACGCCGGAAGTACCCGCCGCTTCCTCACCCCGGATCCCTGAACCCCCTGTTCCCTGACTGCGAATGGAGTACCTCTCATGTCTGATGCGACGACCCCGAACCCGACCCCGCTTGACCCGGCACCGGTGCCGCTGGGTTTGCACCGGGTGACGATCGAGTTCGACGTCCGCGCCCGCGACCAGGACGAGGCCCGGTACCTTGTGAGCGAGGTGCTGCTCGAAGATCTCGCCGGCCCACCCGACCAGCTCCGCACCGACGGCGACCGCGTGTTCGGCGAACGGTTCGGCGACGACGTCTCCCACATCGTCTCCTGGATCCCCGCCCCCGGCCGTGAACAGCAGCAGCCGGCCCGGGACTGGGTGTTCGTCCCGTCACGGGAGTGGGAGCCGTTCGAGGGCACCGGGCTGCCGGAGATCGTGGCCGAGATGTTCCCACCCGAACCCCGCCAAGCCGACTATCTCCTCCCGAGCGGCGAGAAGGATCCGGACGGCTTCGAGGAAGCACATGAAGTGTGGCGGGATGAGTGTCTCTCGCTCGCTGTCAGCGCGTCCCGGCTGCCCAGCATCCTCACCCGGCTGAAAGAGACCGAGCGGGTGCGTGACGGGCTCATCGATCTCCTCGAACGCGAACCCCTCCCGGACGAGCCGCAACGGGACGACTACCTGGTGACCGTCTCACCCGCTTACGAGGGTGAGTACGAGGACATGCGCTACCGCGCCGATCACGCGCAGTGGCGAGCGGATTTCACCGCGGTCGCGCGACGCCGCGACTACGCCCTTGACGGGCTGCTGGCCGAGGGCGGGCCGCGCACGATGTACCTGCCGGAGAAGTTCTACCGGGAATGGGTGCCGTCGGATCTCATCGCGATCCACACGCTCCGCACGCTCGTGGAGCGTGAGAAGTCCGGCCCGGGCGTCCCGTTGATGGAGCGCACGTGGCGGGAGCGCCTGGAATCGATGCTCTACACCACCGACCCGGAGGTGCGGGTCGTCGACCCGGACGACCCCGAACGCGGCGCCATGTATGTGGGGCAGGCGTCGGAAGCGCACGAGTGGCTCCCGCCCGGCGTGTATGACGCGACCGGCCGCGACGGGGACGGCGAGTTCCGGCTCGTCGTCGGCCGCGTCCCGATCGGCGACGGCGTCACCGCCTCCGCGGCGTTTCCCCCGGCCGAGCACGACAGCGCGGCGATGAACGAGATCGCCCGCATCCTCGAACACGACACCGAAACCCACGACCCCGCCGCGGTGCTCGCGCGGATCAACGATGCGATCCAGGCCACGGGCCGCGTTGGGGCGCTGCCCGGCGAGTTCGAGAACTATGCGTCATCACAGTCCCGGCTCGAGCACGGGGTGCTGCTGAGCGAGCTCCTCGCCGAACGCGAAACCCACCTCGACCCGCCCTCCGACAACGAACCCGGAGCTGCGCCTCCGAGCCGGGGGCCGGGCCGCGATCTCTAGCACACGAACGGCTTGTTGTGCGGGAGCGGTGGCCTGGCGGGTTTGACGATACGGCGCAGGTTCTTGACGATTCCGCGCATCCTGCCCGGGATCGCTCGACCCAGGTACCGGGGCGGGGTAATGGTGGAGCTCTCAGAGAATGCTTGCGAGCGGACTCTCCCCAAGCCCCGGCAGGATCACTGCCGCACCTTCTGGAAGACCTCGTGCAAGCCGCGACGCTACAAGGAGGAGGGGGTGTGCCGGTGTCTCGTCTCGACCCTATCGCCTCGCCCCTCCCGGCGCACACCCCCGCCACCCTGCACGGCGCCGCAGCAGTGTATGCGGTGGCCGGGCTGCCAGTGTTCCCGTGCGCGCCGGGAGAAAAGCGCCCACTGACCGAGCACGGCTTCCACGACGCGACCACCGACCTGCGGCAGGTGGAGCGGTGGTGGCGGCGCACCCCGGAGGCGAACATCGGGATCGCCACCGGAACCGGTGTCGATGTCCTCGATATCGATGTGCACGCGCTGGGCACCGGGTTCCCGGTGCTGCGCTCGCTGCGGCAGGCCGGCCTCGTCGACGGGTGGGCGCAGGCGGTGCGCTCCCCGTCGGGCGGGCTGCACCTGTACTACCCGAGCGGCCAGGGGCGTGAGCTGCGGTCGTGGTCACGCGGGCAGGCGCATCTGGATTTCCGGGAGCGCGGCGGCTACATCATCGCCCCGCCCTCCACGGTGCTCACCGAGCACGGACTCCGCCGCTACGAGGTGATCGCGCGCGGCCGTCACCCGCACCCGGTCGACGCGGACGCGATCCGCGACCTCCTCACCCCGACCCCGAAACCCCGGACGCCATCGGCGGCGCCGGGCGGAGTGGTGGATGCGGGGCGGCTGGCGGAGTGGGTGTCGCGGCTGCCGGAAGGCAACCGGAACGCGGGCCTGTTCTGGGCGGCCTGCCGTCTCACCGAGGCCGGCCTGAGCCTCGCAGAGACGCAGGCGGTGCTCGAGCCCGCCGGGATCGCCGCAGCGTTGAATGCGCGGGAGATCACAGCGACGATCCGCTCCGCGCACCGCACCACCCAGCTCACCCCCAACCCGCCCACATCGAGCCCGGGCGCCGCGTCTGCGTCGTCTGGGATCAGGAGATAACGGTCATGGACACCCCGGCCACGTATGACGCCACTGAACGCCGGGGTGCTGCGCCTGAAGCTGGCGTGTCGCGGCTGGTGATCGGGGTCGCGGTGGCGGGCACGATCCTGCTCGCGCTGGGCGCGTTCTGGTTGTCGTTCACGACGCTGCAGGATCTCGCGATCCTTTCCGGGATCCCCGCCGGGCAGGCGTGGGTGTGGCCGCTGATCGTCGACGGCGTGATCCTGGAGGCCACGATCAGCGTCGTCGCGCTGCGCAACTCCGCCCGCACCGCACGCCGCTTCGCCTGGCTGCTGCTCACGGCCGGGGCGGCGGTCTCGGTCGCGGCGAATGTCACCCACGCGGTGATCGCCGCGGATGCGCGGGTGCCTGCGCTGATCGCGGCGGTGGTCGCGTCGATCCCGCCGCTGGTGCTGCTCGCGATGACGCATCTCACCGTCGAGCTCACCCGCAACGCCACCCCACGCCCAGCACCCACCACCCCGGCCGACCCGGCCGATCCGCCGCGCGTCTACGACCTCCCTCGCTCCGCCATCGCTCACGACGCCGCCACCGGCACCGAAGCCGACGACGATTCTGGTGCCGAGGACGTGGCGGCGAGCTCGGTGGCAGCGCCCGCTCCGCCGTTGGCACCTGGTTCAACGGATCGGACGGATGCGGCACCGGTGGTGGCGCGTAGGTCGCGGTCGGGGCGGGAGGCGGCGCGGGCGCGGGCGCTGGAGTTGCACCGGAAGGGTGTGCCGTTGCGGCAGATCGCGGCGCGGGAGCAGGTGCATCCGACGACGGTGGGCCGGTGGCTGAACGCACCTGAGTTGCGACAGGACGGAGCCGATCATGACTGACCCCACGATTCCCGACCCCACCCGCACCGCCGAAGCGTTCCGGCAGGACGCCGCCCGCCGCCACGAGGCCGACACCGCACGCCGCGCAGCTGAGGCTGCCGAGGGCACCGAGGGTGAGGCGGTGTCGCGGTTGGCGACGCACAAAGATCCCACCCTCGCCGACCCGGATGCACGAACGGAGGCTGCCGGTGGCGGGGTGCAGTGGGTGCGCCCGACGGATCTCGCCGCGAGGGCCGGTGGCGCGGTCGTCGATCGGGGTGCGAAGTGGAACGCGATGCTGCACGAGGCCGCCCTGGAGGGCATCCGGGAAGGCCGCGCCCAGTTGCAGGAGCGCCTCGCCCGCAGGCAGGACGAGCTTGAACCCGCTGCGACCAGTCCGGGCCGGGAGCTTGCCCCCGTGGCCGGGCGGACGGGGGTGAGCCGATGACCCATTCGTCTTCCGGCACCACCCGAGTGCCGGAACACCCGTAGACCCCCACAACTACTTCGGCCAGCAGCCGTCCGGCACGACGCCGGGCACGGCACCCACGGGCCGTCCCCGCGCGGGGCGGGCTGAGGGTTCCGTGCGGCCTTCCACGCGGCAGCCCCTGCTGCTGTTCGGGGTGTGGAGTGTTCCGTCGACCGGCTGGGGGTCGTACCTGTCTTTCGTCGACGGATCTTCGTTTCTTTCAGGAGTCGCTATGCACCCCCACCCAGACCCCCAGTCCGCTCAGCAGCCCGGCCCTGTTCCGGATTTCACGACCGGTGAAGGGCTGCGCGTGCTGCTGACGGAGCTCAACGAGCACAACGCGTGGGCGACGAGCCCGGTCGCGGCCGAGCTCATGCTCTACGCCACCCAGAAGTACACGCCGATCGCGAAAGCCTGGCATCGCGACCCGGCCGACGCCGCGTATGAGGCGTTCCTCGCGATGCGCACCCCCACGACGCTCGCCGCGGATGATCCGTGGGCGGTGATCACCCGTGCGGTGGCGCTCGGCATCGCCGCTGAGGTGCACGCCGACCGGAACATGACCAGCCAGGACAAGGCCCGCCGCCCGTCGAAGCGGCCCGCGGAGGAGCCGATGCGTGCCGGGCACTACGAGGAGTTCTTCTACGACGTCCACCCGCACGCCCCGAGCCTCGTGCAGCACGGCGGCGGGGAGGATCATTCCGTCGATCGGGTGATCCGGGCGACGTGCGTGTTCCTCGTGCTCACCGACTGGCCGGCCCGCCCGGTCGAGCAGGCCGTGGACTACATCGCGCACCGCGTCACCGGGCTCTCCTCCCGCAGCTCCGCGGTGGAGATCGTGTCCAAAGAACTCCACATCGCCGTCCGCCTCGGCTACACCCCGGAAGCGTGGGCGGCGCTGGTGCGCCTGGTCGTCGGCTCCCAGACCGGGAAACGCCGCCGCAGCGGCCAGTACGGCCTGTTCGCTCGCGTCCTCCTCGGCGACGACGTCGCCGATCTGCTGCGCGACGAGTCACTCGTCACCGCCTCCCGTACCGCGTCCGGGATGCAGGAGAGTCGGGGTGGGTCGTGAGTCGCGGGCATCTCGTCCTGGAGCACGCGATCGACGAGATCAGTGTCGGCTACAGCTTCCGCCGCGACGTGGAGGAGGATCTGGACGAGCTGTGCGCGTCGATCGAACGGTTCGGGGTGATCCACCCGCCCACGGTCACCGAGCAGTACGCGCTGATCTCCGGGCGGCGGGTGCTGGCCGCGCAGCAACGCCTCGGCTACCGGGTCACCCCGATCTGGATCGTGCACGGCGTCTCCGACAAGCTCTCCCACGTGCTCGCGATCCGCGACGAGGAGACCCTCCGCAAAGCGCTGAAACCGATCGAGCAGGCCGAGCTCTACAGCGAACTCAAACAGCTCTACGCCGAGGAGAACGCCCGCAAGCAGGAAGCCACCCAATTCGGCGCCCACCCCGACAACAGTGAGGCAGCGGCCCCTACTGAGGATGGCGGTGGTGTCGATTCGACACCACCGCAGACGGTGCGCGGTGAAGGGGCGAAGACGCGGGTGCGGGCGGCGAAAGCGGTCACCGGGCGGGACTCGCACGGGATGCTCGATCAGGTCGTCGAGCTCAAACAGATCGCCGCCTCCGACACTGAGCACCCGCAGGTGCGGCAGGCCGCCGCCGAGGCGCTGCTCGAGCTCAACACGGATGGGAAAGTGAACGGCCGCTACCTGCGCGTGAAACTCCTCCAGGCTGTCACGCTGCTGGAGCAGTGGGCCGGGCACCCCGATGAGCCCGACGCCATCCGAGAGGCGGCAGCTGCTGAACTCCAGCTCGTGCGGGCGCAGGAGCATCCGAAAGACGCGCTGAAAGAAGCGACCCGCGCGATCGGCCGTCTCACCCCGCTGCGGAAAGACGCTGCGGCGGCGGTGCGGGAGGGGTGGTCGGATGCGGATCCGCTGCTGCGCCAGAAGCATCAGATCCGCAAGCTCGTCGATCTGCTGCGCCGCGAGCACGGCTGGTGGGAACGCTACAGCCCCGAAGACTTCGGCGCCTACGCCGATGACGAGCAGTGGGAGCTGGTGGAGACCAGCATCGTCCAGGCCGGCTGCTTCCTCGATATCGCGCGTACTTCCCGAGGAACCCGGAACGACGTGGAGGTGGCTGATGCCGACGTTTGAGGATCCGAAGCAGGACGCGGATGAGCTCGGCGAAGCCGCCCGCGGCCTGGCGCATGCGACCCGGCACATCACCCACCCGCCCGACACCTACGAGACGCTCGGCGCGCTGCACTATGCGCTCACGAGCGTGCAGCAGTCCCTGAACCAGCTCGCCTCCTGGCACCACAGCCACAGTGCCCATGCGGCGACCGACGACGGAAACCGCCAGGCCGGGTGGGAGCACGCGGAGAAAGCGAGCGGGTGGTTGCGGCTCTCGGGCGCCTCCCTCGACCAAGTCGTCTCCCTCGTCATGCGCGCCCAGACCGAGAACGGGCGCATCGCCTGGCATCCAGAACCGGTGACTCCGGCACCTGACCGTGATCCGGGGATGGCGGAGGCGCTCCGCGAGCGCGAAGCCGCCCTCGACCCCGAACCTCCGCCCAGCGGCAACGGGCCGGCTATCCCGCCCTCGATGACCCGCTGACCACGCGATGGGTGGCGCACCTATCGGCTGACCGTTGTTCCTCCACGTCGGAAGGCCGTTCCTATGTCGTCACCGCACGCCGATCAGCGCCAGCGCAGCCGTCGCCGTCTGATCATCACCCTCATCGTTACCGGCCTGATCCTGCTGCTCCTGACCGGCATCGGCATCTACGGCCTCATCACCGGCCCCACCCCGCAAGACCCTGGCGGCCCGTCGCACCCGGGCGCCTCGGAGACGCCCGGCGCGCCGGGTGAGGAGCCCGGGGCACGGGAGCTGCCGTCGCTGCCGCGCACGGACGACCCGGAGGAGTATGTGCGGGCGGTCGCGGAAGCGTTGTTTGCGTGGGACACGTTCACGCTCCTCACCCCGGCCGATCACCGGGCGGTGCTGATCGAGGACGCCGACCCCACCGGCACCGAAACCCCGGGGCTCATCGCGGATCTCGACGGGTACTTCCCGTCGGCGCAGACATGGCGGGATCTGGCCGAGTACCGCACCCGCCAGCACCTCGAAATCGAGGACGTGTTCGTCCCCGAGCCGTGGCACGAAGCGGTCGCCGCCGCAGGAGATGAGATCGCCGACGGCACGATCGCGTACACGGTCGACGGGGTGCGGCATCGGCAGGGCGTCTGGTACGGCGATGCGGTCTCGAGTGCGCATCCGGTCGCGTTCACCGTGTTCGTCGCCTGCGAGCCGGTGTTCGACCGCTGCCAGCTGCTGCGCCTGTCCCAGCTCGACAACCCCCTCCGCTGACGGGCCGGTGGTTGTGATGCGGAAGGTGCTCGTCTTCGCTGTCCTCGGGATGCTGCTCGCACCGATGCTGGGGCTGCTCAGCGTCGGGGTGCTCATGAACCCGGCCGTCCTCCACCAGGCCCACTGCCTCGCCTCCGGCCTCACCCTCGGCCCCATCCCGGACGAGCTGGAGGTGACCATGAAAGACGGCACCACCTTCACGCTGAACAAGCGGCAGCTCACCCACGCGGGCACCATCATCACCACCGGCGCGAACACCCCAGGGGTCGGACGGGACGGGATCCTGATCGCGCTGATGGCCGCGCTCACCGAGTCCACACTCCGGCAGCTCGCGAACACCGGCACGTACCCGGAGTCCGGGGACTTCCCGAACGACGGGGACGGGGCGGATCATGACAGTCTCGGCTTGTTCCAGATGCGCCCCCAGTCCGGGTGGGGCACGGTCGCCGAGCTCATGGATCCGAAGTATCAGGCGCGCGCGTTCTACGGCGGCCCCGACGGCCCGAACTACCCGTCCCCGCGCGGGCTGCTCGATATCCCCGGCTGGCAGCAGATGGACAAAGGCGAAGCCGCACAGGCCGTCGAAGTCTCCGCCTACCCCGACCGGTATCAGAACTATGAGCCGGTCGCGCGCACCATCCTCGACGCCCTCACCCGCCGAAGCGGCGGCGGGGGCGGGGTGCCGGGGGATGAGACGATTCCGGAGACGACGCGGCTGGTGTTCCCGCTGCCGACGGGCAGCTATACGCGCACCTCGCAGTTCGGGCCGCGCGTCGACCCGTTCACCGGAGTCGCGAGTTTCCACTCCGGCACCGACTGGGCCGCCCCGGACGGCACCCCGATCGTCGCACTCGCCGACGGCGTGGTCACGTATGCGGGCATGCTCGGCGGGTTCTCCGGGCAGATCACCATCGAGCACACCATCGGCGGTGAGAAGGTCGCCACGAAGTACATCCACATGTGGGCGCACGGCATCCACGTCACCACCGGCGACCGCGTCACCGCCGGCCAGCACATCGGTGATGTCGGCAGCAGCGGCCACTCCACCGGCCCCCACCTGCACTTCCAAGTCCACCCTGGCGGCGCCGCGCAGCCTGCGGTCGATGCTGAGCCGTGGCTCGCCGGTCACGAGGTCGAGGGCGCCGATGCGCTGACGACTGGGGGTGGCCCGGGCTGCGCGGCCTGAGCGGAACAAGGTGGATGCGGAGCGCGGGGCCGGCTGCCGCACCTGATCGGTGCCCGAGCCGCCGCACCCGTCAGGAGCCCCGCATGAACCCCTTCGCCCGCGTCCCCGGTTTCGTTGTCGTGTGGGCGGAGAACGTCTACCCCGATCTCAGCGGCGTCGGCGGCAGATCCACGCTGGTGTCGATCGTCGGGGCGCTGCTCACGTTCGTGCTGATCGTCGCAGTGCTGATGCTCATCATCTCCGGCATCGTGTGGGCGGTGTCGTCCTCGACGGGGAACGCGCAGGCCGCGCAGAAAGGGAAAGTCGGGGTGTTCGTCGCGCTCGGCGCCGCGGTGCTCGCCGGGGCCGCGGTGACGTGGATGAACTTCCTGCTGCGCCTCGGCGACGGCCTCTGAACACGCGTCTCCGGGGTCGCACCTGTCCAGGTGACCCCATCCCAGTCCCGGGGTGGGGCGTTCGCCTGAAGGAGCCCGTCATGCTTGCCGTCCTCGACACTCTCACCACCCTTTCCGCGGTCATGCCCGCGAACATCGACATCAACCCGAACGACTCGGGCCTTCCCGGCATCAGCGCGCTGCGCACCGTCGTCGGCGCGGTGATGACGATCGGCCTGATCCTCTCCGTCCTCGCCCTGATCGTCTCCGCCGTGGTGTGGGGCTTCGGGTCGAACTCCTCAAACCCGCACTTGGCGTCGAGGGGGAAGGTCGGGGTGCTGATCTCCTGCGGGGCGGCGATCATCACCGGCGCATCGGTGACGCTCATCAACTTTTTCTGGAACGTGGGCCAGACCGTTTCCTGACCACCACCTCGACCCATTGGAGGGAGGGGTGTTGTGAGTATCTGCGATGTCCCCATCATCTCGAACGTCTGCGACACCGTCGGCGATACCGCCGCGACCCTGATCTCGGCCCCGTTCGACTGGCTCGCGCAAGCGATCGGGCAGGCCGCGTCCTGGATCTTCCAGGGCGTGTGGGCGCTGTTCGATGCGACCACCCTGGTCGATATCACCGGCGGCGACTACATCGGCGTGTACAACGTGATCTTCGGAATCGCGATCTTCCTCATGCTGATCTTCTTCTGCCTGCAACTGATCACCGGGCTCATCCGCCGCGACCCCGGCGCGCTCTCAAGGGCCGCGCTCGGGCTCGCCAAGAGCGTGCTCGGATCGTTCCTCGTGATCACGATCACCGCGACCCTGCTCGAAGTCGTCGACCAGCTGTGCATCGGCATCATCCACGCCACCGGCACCACGCTCGAGGAGATGGGCGGGAAGATCGGCGTCCTGGTCGCAGGCCTCACCGCGATCAACCTCACCGCGCCCGGGGCTGGGGCGATCATCACGATCTTCCTCAGCTTCCTGGCGATCTGTGCGGCGGCGATCGTCTGGTTCAGTCTCCTCATCAGGAAAGCCTTGATCCTGGTCGCGGTCGTGATGGCGCCGATCGCGCTGTCGGGCTCGTCGTGGGATGTGACGAAGGGGTGGTTCGGGAAGTGGGCGTCGTTCGTGCTCGCGTTGATCTTCTCGAAGCTCGTGATCGTGATCGTGTTCCTCGTCGCGATCAATCAGGTCAACGCCCCGATCGACCTCGACCTCAGTTCGATTGCGGATCCGATCGCGGGCATCGTGCTGATGTTCATCGCCGCGTTCGCCCCGTACATGGTGTACAAGTTCATCAGCTTCGTCGGCTTCGACATGTACCACGCGATGAGCGCCGAACAGGAATCGAAGCAGGCGATGAACCGGCCCGTCCCCATGCCCGGCAAGCCCGACGGGAAGACCCCGCCGCGCGTGCTCGAAGGCAAGGGCGACACGGGCGGCTCCAGCGGTGGCGGCGGGAACCCGCCTCCTCCGGGCGGTGCTGGGGGTGGGCCGCCGAAGCCGCCCCCGCCGCCCACTGGTGGTGCCGGGGCTGCCGGAGGCGGTGGCGCGGCAGCCGGGAGCGGCGGCGCGGCCGGTGGTGCAGCGGCCGGTGGCGCGGGTGCGGGCGCTGCGGCGGGGCCGGTCGGGATCGCCGCAGTCGCGGCGGCGAAGATCGCCAAGGGTGCGGCCGAGGCCGGCCCGAAGCTCGGCGACGCGATCGGCCGCGCCGCCGACAATCACGCCGGATCCGCCGCCGAGGGGCAGAACCCGCCCCCGCCCCCGAATGCGTCGGCCCCGCCTCCGCCGGGTGTGCCGAAGCCTGCGGCGCCGCCGAAGAACGACCCGCCGAAACCCCCGGACGCGCCGAAACCGCCACCGGCCGGGCCGAAGCCATAGACCGAGAGTTCCGAACTGGAAGGGAGGTGAAGGTGTCCGTCGATGCGGGCGGTGGCGTGCAGGAGCCCTGCGCACCACCGCCCTCGGCGCTTGTCGGGGGCGTACCTGACTGGCGTCCGCAATGTATCCCGTCGTTCAGGAGCCCGTCATGGCCTCACCCGCTTCCGCATCCGAGTTCGAGCTGTCCCCGGTGAAGTTCTCCCGCCTCACCAAGCGCGGCATCATCCTCGGCCTGTCCCTCCCGCAAGTGATCGCCGTGAGTGTCGCGGTCGCCGTGTTCGTCGCGTCCCTCTACGCGGGCGGCCCCGCAGCGCTCTACACGGCCCCGATCTGGGGCACCGCGCTCGGCCTCGCCGCGATCCCGGTCGGGGGTAGGAAGCTCGTCGAGTGGGTGCCGATCACCCTGCACTGGCTGCTGCGCCAGGTGCTCGGGCAGTCCCGGTACCGCAAGCGCATCGTGAAGCCGCGCCCCGCGGGGACGCTCGCGCTCCCCGGCGACGCCGCCGCGCTGCGCCAATACGAGGATCCGGAAACAAACGCGGTGATGGTGCACGACCCGCACGGGCAGACCCTCACCGTGCTGCTGGAGGTGACGCATCCCTCGTTCGTGCTGCTCGACCCGGGCGAGCAGGAACGCCGCGTCCACGCCTGGGGGCGGGTGCTGTCCACCGCGTGCCGATCGACGCGGATCGCCCGCCTGCAGGTGCTCGAGCGCACCGTCCCCGATTCCGGCACCGGGCTCGCCCAGTGGTGGGCGGAGCAGGGCCACGACGACGATTCCTGGGTGGCCCGCACGTACCGGGAGCTCATCGACCGGGCAGGCCCGGCCGGGGAACGCCACATCTCCACCATCTCCCTCGCCCTCGACATGCGCGCTGCCGCCCGCCCGATCCGCACCGCGGGCGGCGGCCTCCGAGGTGCCGCCGCCGTGCTGCGGCAGGAGATGGCCACCCTCACCACCGCGCTGCGCACCGCCGACCTCCACCCCTCCGACTGGTACACCACCGGGCAACTCGCCATCATGCTCCGCAGCGCGTACGATCCGGCGATCGCTGCGACCCTGGAACGGGCAGGCGATATCGGGCACGAGCTCGCCGCCGCCGGCCCTGTCGCGGTCGAGGAGACCTGGGATCGGCTCCGCTCCGACAGCGCCCACCACGCCGTGTTGTGGATCAGCGAGTGGCCGCGCTCCCTCGTCTACCCGGGATTCCTCGCCCCGGTGCTGCTGTCCAGCGGAATCCGGCGCGCGTTCACGCTGCTGTGCGACCCGGTGCGCTCCGACCAGGCCGCCCGCGACATCCGGAAGAAGAAGACCGAGTACATCAGCGACGCCGCCCAACGGCAGAAAGTCGGCCAGATCGAAGACGCCCAACAGACCGCCGAATACCAGGACGTGCTCCAGCAGGAATCCGACCTCACCAGCGGGCACGGCGTACTCAGATACACCGGCCTCATTGCCGTGTCCGCGACCACCGCCGACGAGCTCGAAGCCGCCGTCTCCGCGATCGAACAGGCCGCAATTCAAGCCTCCTGCGAAACCCGCCGCCTCGTCGGCCAACAAGCCCAAGCGTTCGTCGCCGCCGCACTGCCGCTGTGCCGCGGGATCTGATTAGGCGAGGCGGCCACTCTCACGGAGCAGCGTGATCATCAGGCCGCCCATGCGTGAGTACAGATAGTCGTAGGCCTCTGTCGGTACCTGATGCTTGTCAGTCTCGTGATGGCGGAGGTTGAAACCGTTGCCGATGTTAGTCAGGGCGCGCATCTCGGCTTCGAGCAGCTCGCGGAACGGCTCATCGTTGATGTGCGCCAGGAGCTGCTGGGCGCTGGCCTTCTTGTTACCCGGGAGTTCGATCGTCTTGAGGCGCTCGAAGGCGTCCCAGAGCTTCTCGAGGCCGAGCTTGCGGTCGTCTTCCCGGTAGGACAAGAACAGGGCACGCGAATCCACGATGAGCTTGTCGAGTGCCGCGTCGCCGGTATCCGGGTTCAGGTCGGCGAGCACCCCGCGCACCTCCGGGGTGCCAAAGCGCTGGATCTGCAGTGCGTCGTCCATCTCGAAGGTCGCTCGGCCGCGCGAGAGCATCTGGTTGACTTCCTCCCGGAAGCTGCGACGCCCTTTCTTCTGATCGAACTTCAGCTCGTAATGCCGATAGAACGAATGCCAACCGTCCTGCTCGGGAAGACTAAGCCGCTGAGCCGCATACTCAAGCAGATCGAAAACAGCCTCGTCCGCTGAGCCATCACTGGTGAGCAACGGGTAGCCAAGCTCGGGGATCAACGCCTGCAAGTCGACCGTCAGCGCCTCGACGTTGGTACCGCAGACACCGTTCCCGTCCAGACACTGCTCCGGGAAGCGCTGCGCGAACCAGTCCCCATCGATCTTGCTCTGTACGAGGTTGAGCAGCCCCCGTCGGGTCGCGTCGGGAAGCTCATCCTGATCTCGCGGCGGAGCTGAACCGTTGCGATCGCTGTAGAAGTCGAGAGAAGCCACGACCCTATTCTCCCAGCGCGGTGGACGGCACCCCGGTGCTCCGTACCTGTTCGTCGATGACCTCTGACGAAAGCAGGCGCTCATGACTCCGAAGCCTCCCGGTTCCAAGAAGCTGTACTCGACCGTGCTCGTCGAAGACGGTACCGGGCGCAGGCAGCGCAAGGCCCGTGAACGCGCAGCCCGGCAGGTCGTCGCCCGCGACCACGCCGAGCAACGCCGGGCCGTGAAAGAGAAACTCGCGGCGGAGCGCGCCGAGGCCCGCTCGACGAACTACCTCCCCAAGGGCGGTGAGGCGGGGGCTGCGGCATTGCGGTCGTACCGCGGGTTCCGGGTGCCTGCACATCAGGACACGTCCGCTGCGCTCAGGGGCGCGTACCCGTTTCTCGCGGAGGGCGGGCTCGGCTCGCGCGGGGTGTTCATTGGGCAGGACATGTACTCAGGCGGCTCGTTCGTGTACGACCCGTGGGTGCTCTACCAGCGGGGCATCATCACCGCCCCGAACCTGGTGCTGGCGGGAATCGTCGGCAGCGGCAAATCATCGCTCGCGAAATCGCTCTACACGAGGTCGATCCCGTTCGGGCGGCGCGTCTACGTCCCGGGTGATCCGAAAGGCGAACACACCGCGGTCGCCGAAGCCGTCGGTGGGAAAGCGATCGTCCTCGGCCACGGCCTCCGCAACCGGCTCAACCCCTTGGACGAGGGGTACCGGCCGGGCGGGGTGACCGATGGCGAATGGGCGGCGATGGTCGCCTCCCGTAGGCGGGATCTGATCGGGGCGCTCGCCGAGACCGTGCTCGAACGGTCGCTGTCACCGTTGGAGCACACGGTGATCGATATCGCGCTGCAGGCGGTCGTGTCACAGGCGTCGGTGCCGATCCTCCCGATGGTCGTCGACCACATCCTCACCCCTGACCCGGGAGGGGATGACCGGCTGGCGGAGGACGGGCGGATGGTCGGGCACGCACTCCGGCGCCTCGTCTCCGGGGATCTGGCCGGCCTGTTCGATGGGCCGTCGACGGTGACGTTCGATCCGACGCTGCCGATGATCACCCTGGATCTATCGCGGGTGGTGGAGAACTCGACCCTGATCTCGGTGCTGATGACCTGCTCCAGTGCGTGGATGGAATCCGCGCTGCTGGATCCGAACGGCGGGCAACGGTGGACGGTGTATGACGAGGCGTGGCGGCTGATGTCCCATCCGGCGTTGCTGAAGCGGATGGATGCGCACTGGCGGCTCGCGAGGCACTATGGGATCGCGAACCTGCTGATTTTCCACAAGCTCACCGATCTCGACAATGTCGGCGATCAGGGGTCGGCGATGCGGTCGCTGGCGAACTCGCTGCTCGCGAATGCGGAGTCCAGGATCATCTACCGGCAGGAGTCCGACCAGATCGGGGCGACCGCGAAAACGCTCGGCCTCACCGGCACCGAGCAGAAGCTGCTCCCGTCGCTGGGCACCGGGCAGGGGCTGTGGCGGATCAAGGAATCCAGCTACGTCGTGCAGCACCAGCTCCACCCCGACGAGCTGCGCGCCTTCGACACCACCCAGCGCATGAGTCAGATTCCCCGCAAGTTCAGGATTCCTGAAGTCGATTCGGCGTGAATATGCGGGTCGAGAGGTCGCTGGAGCGTGTGTGAGTGTGCGTGTTCGCGGAAGATGCAACCTCAGCCTGGCTTCTTGCCGGATCACCAGGGGTGCGGCGTTCGACGAGGATGGTGTCGCGCCAGCGGCCGGCGTGCGGGCCGTAGTCCATACGGGCGATGCGTTCTCGTCTGCCGACGGTGCGGAATCCGGCGCGCTCGTGGAGGCGCAGGCTTGTGGTGTTTTCGGGGAAGATTGAGGATTGGACCGTCCAGATGCCCGCGTGGTCGGCAGCCTGGAGCCGGCGCTTTGTCCTGCAGCATCGGGGTGGATGTAGATCGAGTGTTCGACGACGCCCGCATAGGCGGTCCGTGTTGAGGTGGGGGCCGCGGCGACCCATCCGTTGACCCGATCTGCGGAGTTGAGGGCTACCAGGCTCAGCTCGGGGCGTTTGCAGGTGATGAACGCGGCCCAGTTCGCGGGCGGCAAAGCTTCAAAGGTGGCGTGTCCGGTGGCGATCCCGGCTTGGTAGATGCTCAGGACCTCGGGCCAGTCGGACTCGACCATCGGCCGGAACCGGAACTCTGGCATCAGGAGAGGAACGCCCGCGCGGCGCCGGCGAGCGTGTCGGTTGTGGGCTGGTAGTAGGCCCACTTACCGCGTTGCTCGCGGGTCACGAGACCGGCTTCGACGAGGAGTTTCATGTGGTGTGACACGGTCGGCTGCGACAGTCCGACGGGTTCGGTGAGGTCGCACACGCACATCTCGCCCTCGCTGCTGCCGACGATCATCGCCATGAGCTTGACCCGGGTGGGATCGCCGAGCGCTTTGAATACCCGGGCGAGCTGCTGCGCGGTCGCGTCATCGAGCGGCTGCCCGGGGATGCAGCAGGTCGAGGCTTCGGGGGTGCTCTCGATGGTCGCGGGAAGGGCGTTCATGGCTCCATTCTGCCCTACGCATTGACATCTGTCGATACGTTAGGCAGGCTCGTTCACATTGAAGAACGTCAATGCATGGAGGTCGGGTATGGTTTCCGTCGTCGTTATCGGTGCGGGCCCGCAGGGGCTCGCAGCGGCCGCGCATCTACTGGAACGCGGCCTGAACCCGCTCGTGCTGGAGGCCGGTGATGGTCCGGGGGCAGCTGTTGCGGAGTGGGGGCATGTGCGGCTGTTCTCGCCGTGGACGGAGCTTACCGATGCGGCATCTCGTCGCCTGCTGGAGCCGACGGGGTGGGTGGCGCCGGAGAAGGGCTATCCGACCGGGGCGCAGTGGATCGAGGGGTATCTCGCTCCGCTTGCGGACGCGCTGGGCGACCGGGTCCGGTATGGGGCTCGTGTGGTCGGCGTGGCGCGCAAGGGACGGGGTCTCGCGGTCGATGCCGGGCGAGCGGAGCAACCGTTCGTCGTGCACGTCCGCCGCACGGATGGTGGGCAGGAGCGGATCGAGACCGACGCGGTGATCGACGCGTCGGGCACCTGGTGCACCCCGAATCCCGCGGGCGCTGACGGTCTCCCCGCGCTCGGCGAGGAGGCTGCAGCCGATGCGGGGCTGGTGGAGCATCGCATGCCCGCGATCGACGATGCCCTGGGCTTGGCCGGTCAGCATGTGGTGGTGGTCGGCAACGGTCATTCTGCTGCGACGACGATCGGGATACTGTCGCGGGTAGCGAAGCGGGTGCCGGGGACGCGGATCAGCTGGGTGCTGCGCCGCGGCACGGTCGGCAACACGTTCGGCGGCGGGAGCGGGGACGAGCTGCCCGAGCGCGGTGCGCTGGGTCAGCGGGCGAAGAAGGCGGTCGAGGACGGGCTCGTGGATCTCGTCACCGGGTTCCGTACCGAAGAGGTGACGGTCGAGGACGGGCAGGCTGTGCTCCTCGCGGAGGACGGCCGCCGTTTGGAACCGGCATCGCGCGTGTTCGTCGCGACCGGGTTCCGGCCTGATCTGTCGTTCCTGTCCGAGATCCGGCTCGGTCTCGACATGCGGTTGCAGGCTCCGGTGAAGGTCGCTGTCGAGGTGGACCCGAACCTGCATTCGTGCGGCTCCGTCCGTGCCACGGGAGCTGCAGACCTCGCGCATCCGGAGCCGGGGTTCTACATCGTGGGGGCGAAGTCGTACGGGCGGGCGCCGACGTTCCTGGCTCTGACCGGGTTCGAGCAGGTCCGCAGCGTCGTCGCGGCGATCGCCGGCGACCGTGAGGCTGCCGCGCGCGTCGACCTCGTCCTGCCGGACACTGGGGTGTGTGGCGGGTCTGGCCTGTTCGACGCCCCGGACGATCAGGCGGCCTCGGGTTCGTGCTGCGCGCCTGGTCCGCAGCTGGTCCGGATCGGCGCGAGGGCGGACGGATGAGTCGGGGCCGCTTGCTGGTCGTCGGTGGCGGGCAGTCTGGCCTCGCTGCCGCCCGCACCGGACGCGACCGGGGCTGGGAGCCGGTCGTGCTGGAGGCCGGCCCGGAGCCGGTGGGGTCGTGGCCGTGCTACTACGACAGCCTGCGCCTGTTCTCCCCGCGCCGGTTCAGTTCCTTCCCCGGGTATCGGTTCCCCGGTGACCCGGACGGCTACCCAGGGCGCGACGAGGTCGTCGAGTACATCCGCGGATACGCCGACCAGCTCGGCGTCGAGGTGCGGACCAATGCCCGCGTCGTCGACGTCGCCGCCGACGGGCCGGCGTTCACGGTGGAGCTGGTTGACGGGAGCAGCCTGGTCGGCGACGCGCTCGTCGCTGCCTCCGGTTCGTTCGGCAATCCCCACGTGCCGTCGATCCCCGGCCGGGAGGCATTCGAGGGTCGTGTTCTGCATGTGGCCGACTATCGGTCGTCGGAGGAGTTCGCCGGGCAGCGGGTCGTGGTCGTCGGCGCGGGCAACTCCGCCGTGCAGGTGGCCCACGAGCTCGCCGAGCACGCGGAGACGTCTCTGGCGGTGCGGGACCGGGTCCGGTTCGCGCCGCAGGTGATCGCCGGACGCGACCTGCACTGGTGGCTGCGCCTCACCCGTGCCGACCTGCTCCCGCCGTCGGTCCTCGAACGGCTTGTCACCGGCACCCCGGTGATTGGGACCGGCACGTACAAGCGGGCGCTGGAGGCGGGCCGTCCCGACCAGCGGCCCATGTTCACCGCGTTCGACACGGACGGTGTCGAATGGCCCGACGGCTCCCGGGAGCACGTCGACGCAGTGGTCTTCGCGACCGGCTACCGGCCGCACCTGCCGTACCTGGCCTCGCTCGGCGTCCTCGACGGGGCCGGCAGGCCGAGGCACGACCGCGGTGTCTCGACCGCGCTGCCGGGGCTGGGCTTCCTCGGCCTGGAGTTTCAGCGCTCGTTCTCCTCGAACACGCTGCGCGGGGTCCACCGCGACGCCCAGCACGTCGTCGACGCCCTGACCAGGCTGCCGCGGGGTGCCGCCGTTGCCTGAGCCCGGACCCCGCCCGTCGCTCGGCGCGGTGTTGGCGGCCCTGTGCGTAACCGAGATCGTCTCCTGGGGGCTGCTCTACTACGCCTTCCCGGTGCTCGCGCCGCGGATCAGCGCCGACACCGGCTGGTCCACGGTGGCCGTCACCTCGGCGTTCGCGGCGGCGCTGGTGGTCTCGGCGCTGGTCGGGGTGCCGATCGGCCGCGTCATCGACCGGCGCGGACCGCGGCTGGTCATGACGGTCGGGTCGGCCCTCGGGGTCCTGGCTCTCGTGGTGATCGGCACGGCATGGAGCCTGCCGGTCTTCGTCGCCGGCTGGGTGCTGGCCGGGGCCGCGATGGCCGGGGTGCTCTACCCGCCGGCGTTCGCCGCGATCACCGGCTGGTTCGACGCACGCCGCCTCGGGGCACTGGCCACCCTGACGCTCGTCGCGGGCCTGGCCAGCACGGTCTTCGCGCCGCTGACGGCGACCGCCGGCGAGCAGCTGGGCTGGCGGGCGACCTACCTGTGGGCGGCAGCCACCCTCGCCGTCGTCACAGTGCCGGCCCACTGGCTCCTGCTGCGACGCCCCTGGCCCGCGCGCGGGCATCGCGACGCGCCCGCCGCCGACAGCGCCCATGCCGTCGCGGTCCTGCGCAGCGCGCGGTTCTGGCTGCTCACGGGCGGTTTGACCGCGGCGTCGCTGGCCATGTACACGGGCCTGCTGGCCCTGGTCCCGCTCATGCTCGAGCGCGGCCTCGACGCCCGGGCCGCAGCCTGGGTGCTCGGCCTCGGGGGCGTCGGCCAGGTCGCCGGACGCCTCGTCTACACCGGCCTGGCGCACCGGGCCTCGCTGACCGCGCGCACCGCCGCCGTGTTCATCCTGGTGACTGCGAGCACGCTGGTCCTGGCCGTGGTGCCGGGCCCGGTGGGCCTGCTGATTGCGGCGTCAATGCTCGCCGGAGTCGGCCGCGGGATCGCCACGCTGCTGCAGGCGACCGCGATCACCGACCGCTGGGGAGAGCGCGCCTACGGCCACCTCTCCGGCGTCCTCGGCCTGCCGGTCCTGCTGGCCGCTGCCCTCGCCCCGTTCGCCGGGGCCGTCCTCGCCGAGGTGACCGGGAGCTACGCGAGGGCATTCGCCGTCCTGACCGCCCTGGCTGCAGTCGGGACGGCCCTGATGATCGCCAGCGCGTGGACGAGGGCCTGCGCGGAGCAGCCACTCCTCCCGCCGCGTGGCGTTCATAGTCGAAGTTGAGGTTATCGGAGCCGACAATAGGTCAGCGTTCACTGTATAGTTCAGTGTATGCTGACTATTGCTTCGCGTCTTGACGTCATGAACCGGCTGGGCCGGGCCATGGCGGATCCGACGCGCTCCCGGATCCTGATGACCCTGCTGGACGGCCCGAGCTACCCGGCGGTGCTCTCGCGCGAGCTGGAGCTGACGCGCTCGAACGTGTCGAACCATCTGACCTGTCTGCGCGACTGCGGGATCGTGGTCGCCGAGCCCGAGGGGCGGCAGACGCGCTACGAGATCGCCGACCCGCACCTCGCGGCGGCGCTCACGGCGCTGGTGGACGTGACGCTGGCCGTGGACGAGCACGCGCCGTGCGTGGATGCCGAGTGCACGGTGCCGGGCTGCTGCGGGACGGGAGCGGGCGCGTGAGCGCGGCGTGCGGCTGCGACGAGCCGGAGACCCGGGTCGGCGAGGAGGCCGAGGAGGAGCGGCCGTGGTGGCGTGACCGCGGGATCATGGTTCCGGTGTTCTCCGGCGTCGCCTTCGGCACGGGCCTGGTCCTGGAATGGACGGGTGCGGAGATCCCGGCGCTGGTGGCGTTCTGGATCGGCCTGCTGCTGGGTGCGTCGACGTTCACGCCCGGCGCGGTCCGCAAGCTGTTCACGGGCAAGCTGGGCATCGGGCTGCTGATGACGATCAGCGCGGTCGGCGCGGTGATCCTCGGCTACGTCGAGGAGGCCGCGGCGTTGGCGTTCCTGTACTCCATCGCCGAAGCGCTGGAGGACAAGGCCATGGATCGCGCCCGCGGCGGGCTGCGGGCGCTGCTCAAGCTGGTCCCGGAGACCGCGACCATCCGGCGGGATGGCGCGTCCGTGGAGGTCGCCGCGAAGGATCTGGCCGTTGGTCAGCTGATGCTCGTGCGTCCGGGTGAGCGGATCGCGACCGACGGGATCGTCCGCACGGGCCGGTCGAGCCTTGACACCTCGGCGATCACCGGGGAGTCGATCCCGGTGGAGGTCGAGCCCGGCGACGCGGTGTCGGCCGGGGCGATCAACACCGCCGGTGCCCTGGAGGTCGAGGCGACCGCGGCGGGTACCGACAATTCGCTGACCACGATCGTGGAGCTGGTGGAGCAGGCGCAGGCGGAGAAGGGCGACCGTGCCCGCCTGGCCGACCGCATCGCCCGGCCGCTCGTGCCTGGCGTGCTGATCCTCGCCGCTCTCGTCGCGATCATCGGCTCGCTGCTGGGCGACCCGGAGCTGTGGATCACCCGCGCCCTCGTGGTGCTCGTCGCCGCGTCGCCGTGCGCGCTGGCGATCTCGGTCCCGCTGACCGTCGTCGCCGCGATCGGCTCGGCGAGCAGATTCGGCGTGATCATCAAGTCCGGCGCGGTCTTCGAGCGGTTCGGCGTGATCCGCCACGTCGCCGTCGACAAGACCGGCACCCTCACCCGCAACGAGCCCGCCGTCACCGCCGTGCTCACCACCGAGGGCGTGACCGAGGCGCAGGCGTTGGCGTGGGCTGCGTCGCTGGAGCAGCACAGCACCCACCCGCTGGCCGCCGCGATCACCGCCGCCGCCCCCGGAGCTCCCGCCGCCTTGGACGTGACCGAGCAGGCCGGGCACGGCATCGAAGGCAGCATCGACGGGGCCAGGGTCACCGTCGGTAGCCCCCGCTGGCTGGACGCGGGGACGCTCAAGGACCAGGTCGCGGGCTTGGAGGAGCAGGGCATGACCGTCGTGATCGTGCACCGCGACGACGCCCCGGTCGCCGCGGTCGGTGTCCGCGACGAGCTGCGCCCCGAGGCCCCAGAGGTGGTCCGCACCCTCGCCGCCCAGGGCGTCGGGGTGACGATGCTCACCGGTGACAACGCCCGCACCGCCCGGGCGCTGGCCGCGCAGGCCGGGATCGAGGACGTGCGCGCCGAGCTGCGCCCGGAGGACAAGGCCACCGCGATCAGCGAACTGGGCGGGCACGGCTCGGTCGCGATGATCGGCGATGGCATCAACGACGCCCCCGCCTTGGCCGCCGCGGACATCGGCATCGCGATGGGCGCGACCGGCTCCGACGCTGCGATCGAGTCCGCCGACGTCGCCTTCACCGGCCACGACCTGCGGCTCCTCCCGCGGGCGTTCGACCACGCCCGTCGCGGCAGGCGCATCATCAACCAGAACATCATCCTGTCGCTGCTGATCATCGCCGCCCTGCTACCGCTGGCCCTGTTCGGCGTGCTGGGGCTGGCCGCGGTGGTGCTGGTGCACGAGATCGCCGAGGTCGTCGTCATCCTCAACGGGCTCCGCGCGGCTCGGACCCGAAAAGAGCGGATCGCATGAAGGTCGAACTGTTGCACATCCTCGACTGCCCGAACACGGACATCGCCGAAGCCAACGCGCGTGCTGCGCTGGACGCAATCGGATTTGTGGACGTGGCCGTCGAACTGGTAGCCATCCGGACCGAGGCCGAAGCGACGAATTCTCCGTTCGGAGGATCACCCACGCTCCTAGTCGACGGCGTCGACCTGTTCCCGACCGCACCGGTCCGCTCGCTCGCGTGCCGCGTCTACTCGACGGAAAGCGGATTCGCCGGAGCGCCCACGCCGGAGCAGATCGAAGCAGCGCTGCGAGGCGCTTCTCGATAGAGCGACAACCACTGGGGACGCAATTAGCGGGCCACACCCGCGGCACAACGATGTTCCCCGCATGGATCGAGCTCCCTCAAGAGCATGGGAGGGGCAAGCGCCGATGTTGCTTGCCCCTCCGGCGCTCACACTCCCTCAGACGAGCAGCTCTGCCAAGAGCGCTTCGATGCGCCCCTTGATCTCGTCGCGGATCGGGCGCACCGCCTCGATGCCCTGTCCGGCGGGGTCGTCGAGCTTCCAGTCCTCGTACCGCTTGCCCGGGAAGAACGGGCAGGCGTCGCCGCAGCCCATCGTGATCACCACGTCGGAGGCCTGCACCGCCTCGGTGGTGAGCACCTTCGGCTGCTCGGCGGTGATGTCAATCCCTTCCTCGCGCATGGCTTCGACGGCCACGGGGTTGATCTGCTCGGCGGGCATGGACCCGGCCGAGCGGACCTCGATGCGGCCTGCGGCGAGGTGGCGGAGGTAGCCGGCGGCCATCTGGGAGCGGCCGGCGTTGTGGACGCAGACGAACAGGACAGAGGGCTGCTGAACGGTCATGAACTTTGGCTTCTTTCAGTCGGTGAGGGTCGCGAGGAGGGCGCGGACGCGGGACTCGATGTCGTGTCGGATCGCGTCGACCCCTTGCGGGGAGGCGAGGGCGGGGTCGCCGACGGCCCAATCCTCGTAGCGGACACCCGGGATGATCGGGCACACGTCGCCGCAGCCCATCGTCACCACAACGTCCGCGGCGCGGACGGCGTCGTCGGTCAGCGGCTTCGGGAACGCATCCCGAGCCTCCTGCTCGCCTTCGATCTCGACGAGCAGGGAGCGCACGTGCGGGTGCAGGTCCGACGCCGGGGTCGAGCCTGCGGAACGGGCGATCACTCGGCCGTCGGCGAGCTGGTTGACGATGGCGGCGGCGAGCTGGGAACGGCCCGCGTTCTGCACGCACACGAACAGCACCTGCGGCACCCCCGAAGACCGATCCCGGGTGAGGTCGGCGAGGCGCTGGCGGGCGAAGCGCTCGGTCAGCGGGATCATGTGCTGCGTCAGCTTCGCCGACCGCACCAGGCCCGCGTAGGACTCGCGCACGATCGCGATCACGACATCACGGTGCAGCCCGGTCAGCTCGTTGGCCAGTTCCTCGGCGAGCCGGGTCACGCGGGCGTCCATCTGCCGCAACGCTTCAACTCGCGCCTGAGCGTCCTCCGGCTCGTCGGCGACTGCCGCTGGTGCGAACGCGTCGAGGAGGGCCGCGACGGCGCGCTGCTTGCCCGGCGCGATCCGGTACCAGACCCACGTACTGCGCCGCTCGGACCGCAGCATCCCGGTCTCCTTCAACACCTTCAGATGGTGGGAGACGGTCGGCTGGGACACGTCGGCGAGCTCCGCGAGATCGCACACGCAGGACTCGCCGCGCGGGTCGGTCGCGATCGCGGACAGCATCCGCAGCCGCAGCGGATCCGCCAGCGCCTTGAGCGCCCCGGCCACAGTCGCAGCTGCGTCGGCGCCGATCGCGTGCATCGCAGAGGGCGCGCACGCCTCGGCGTCGGGAAGGACAGCGGTGTCGGTCATGACGTCCTCGATTCGATCGTGGATTCGGTGGCGTAGGGGTCGGTGCGGAACCAGGCTTTCGCCGCCCAGAGCGAGACGTAGACCAGCCCCACCAACACGGGCACCTCGATGAGCGGGCCGACGACCCCCGCCAAGGCCTGCCCGGAGGCCGCGCCGAAGGTGCCGATGGCGACCGCGATGGCCAGTTCGAAGTTGTTCCCGGCCGCGGTGAACGCGAGCGTCGTCGATCGCGCGTAGCTCAGGCCGATGCCCTTGCCGAGCAGCAGCCCCGCGAACCACATCAGCCCGAAGTACACCAGCAAGGGAAGTGCGATCCGGGCGACGTCCATCGGCCGGGAGGTGACCTGTTCGCCCTGGAGGGCGAACAGCAGCACGATCGTGAACAGCAGGCCGTACAGCGCCCACGGCCCGACCCTCGGAAGGAACGTCTCCTCGTACCAGTCGCGCCCCTTCCGCTTCTCGCCGATCCACCGCGAGGCGAACCCCGCGGCGAGGGGGACGCCGAGGAAGACGATCACATTCAGCGCGATCTGCCAGACTGAGATCTCCAGTCCTTGCGTGTCCAGCCCCAGCCAGCCCGGCAGGACGGTGAGATAGAACCAGCCCAGCAGGGAGAACGCGACGACCTGGAACACCGAGTTCATCGCCACCAGCACCGCGGTCGCTTCCCGGTCACCGCAGGCCAGATCGTTCCAGATCACGACCATCGCGATGCAGCGGGCGAGCCCGACGATGATCAGCCCGGTGCGGTACTCGGGCAGATCCGGCAGGAAGATCCAGGCCAGGGCGAACATCACCGCCGGCCCCACGAGCCAGTTCAGCACGAGCGAAGAGACCAGGAGCTTCTTGTCTCCGGTGACGGCGGCGACCTTGTCGTAGCGGACCTTCGCGAGCACCGGATACATCATCACCAGCAGGCCCAGCCCGATCGGGACCGAGATCCCACCGACCTCCATCGCGGACAGCACGTCGGAGAGCACAGGCACGAACCGGCCGAGGAGGAGACCGGCGACCATGGCGAGGCCGATCCACAGCGGCAGCCACTTGTCGAGTGTGGAGAGCCGTTTCGGTGCGGTGCGGGTCACGGTGTCGGTCATGCGAGCGGCTCCTCGATCTTCGTCGCGTAGACGGGCTTCGGGTGCGCGCCGATCAACACGTCCACCCGTTCCCCGTTCCGATAGAACCCGAGGGCCGGGATCGAGGTCACGCCGGCGGCGGTCACGGTCTCGGGGTTCTGATCGGCATCGACCTTCACGATCTTCACCCGGCCCGCGTACTCACCGGCGAGCTGGTCCAGGATCGGGGCGATCGCCTTGCATGGCCCGCACCAGGCCGCCCAGATGTCGACCACGACGGGCAGCTCGGAGTCGAGCACCTCGGCCCGGAACGTGGCGTCGGTGACGGGGGTGACGGTGCTCATGCGGAAACCTCCAGAACAGGTGCGGAAACGGTGGCGGGAGCAAGGTTCGACAGGTAGTGCTGGGCGTCCTGCGCGGCCGCGCAGCCGGTGCCCGCGGCGGTGATCGCCTGCCGGTACGTGTGATCGACGAGATCCCCGGCCGCGAACACCCCGGCCAGGTTCGTCCGCGTCGACGGGTGCGCGACCCGCACGTACCCGTCCGCGTCGGTGTCGACCTGGCCGGTCACGAGATCTGAACGCGGGTCGTGCCCGACCGCGACGAACACCCCCGTCGCGTCGAGTCTCCGCTCGGTCCCAGTGACGCTATCGCGCAGCGTGAGCCCGGTGACCTGCTCGTCGCCGAGGATCGCGGCGACCTCGCTGTTCCAGGCGACCTCGATCTTCGGGTCGTCCAGCACGCGCTGCGCCATGATCTTCGACGCCCGGAACTCGTCCCGGCGGTGCACGACGGTCACTTTCGACGCGAACCGGGTGAGAAACAGGGCCTCCTCCATCGCGGAGTCTCCGCCGCCGACCACGGCGATCTCCTGGTCGCGGAAGAAGAACCCGTCGCACGTCGCGCACCAGGACACTCCGTGCCCGGAAAAGCGGTCCTCCTCGGGGAGGTCGAGCTTGCGGTACGCGGAGCCCATCGCCAGGACCACCGCCCGCGCCCGATACGTGGCCCCGGCACCGGTCTCGATGATCTTCACGTCGCCCTCGAGGTCGAGGCGGGTCGCGTCGTCGTAGACGATCTGAGCGCCGAACCGTTCAGCCTGCGCCCGCATCGACTCCATCAACTCCGGACCCTGCACACCATCGACGAAGCCGGGGAAGTTCTCCACCTCGGTCGTCGTCATCAACGCCCCGCCCGCGGTCACCGAGCCGGCGATCACGACCGGGGCAAGCCCCGCACGAGCAGCGTAGACCGCCGCGGTGTACCCGGCGGGACCGGACCCGACGATGACCAACTCGACCTCTTGATTCGACATGTATCTATATTGACGCTTCTCGAAGCACGCGGCAAGTCGGCGAGGCGCATCTGGGTGGTGTTTGCCGAAGGTTCATCTTCCGAGGCGGCTACGCACTGTCGGCCGTGATGTTCTGCGGTCCCGTGGCGGTGTGGGAGTAGCGCAGCGCGGTCTCGATGCCGATGCCGAAGAGGTCGCAGATGCGCCTGACGTCGCCGCCGGCCTGCTCGACTTCATAGAGAATCCGGTCGGTGCGCAGGGCCTGGGCTGTCACTCCGGCCTTCTTCCAGGGGAAGTTCCGGCCGGGCGGCGAGAGACGGGGCGCGGTCTGGACGGTGACGAGCAGGTAGGGGTTCTTCGTTTCCGGCCAGCGCTGGGCACGGTGGCCGAGCCACGCGCTCAGGCGGACGCGGACAGGTTTCGCGAGCGGGATGAAGCGGACGTCGGGCATTCGCAGACGTCCGTCGATGATGTCGGTGAGTTGGATGTGCTGGACCTGCTGCGTGGTCAGGGCGTGGAAGGCGACGAGAGAGACGGCCAACGCCACTGCGGGGTCGGGGTCGACCAGGGCGTCCCGGATCGCCGTGGGCTCCATCGGCAGCGGTGTGTTGCGCCGCGGGCCGCGCAGCGGTATCGCATTCGTCGGGTCGGTGAAGACCTGCTTGCGGCCGCGCAGGATCGTGAACAGACTGCGGAAACCGAGCATCATGGTGTGACGGCGCGAGGGGTCGTCAGGGAGGGCGGCGAGGATGTCTTCGGTGCTGATCCCTGCGAGGCTGGTGCGCCCGTCGTCGACCCAGCGAGTGATCGCGGGGAGGATGCCGTACATCTGGCCTTTGACGGTCATCGTGTCGCGGGGAGGCGGGAGGGGTGTCATGAGTCTCTCACGGGAGGAGCTGGTGCGGAACATGATGGCCCTCGATGACGGGCTGCGGGAGGTCGGCCGCAGGTTCGGGAAGCACGTGTTCTTGGCGGATGCGGATCCGGTCACGTTCGGGGCCGGGCACTACGTGTTCACCCCGATGGCCGGCTCCTCGCCCCGGCTGGCGATCACCGAGCAGTACACCGGCACCGACTGGTCTGATGATGAGCGCGTCCCCACCTCCTGGACGTGGGAGTCCCAAGCTTGCCTTGCCGACCCTCGCGGCCGGTATCCGTGGGTGACGTTCGCCGAGGGCGAGATCGCGTCGGCCGGCTACGAGCGCCTGATCGTGATCGCGGAAGGCTGGGCCGGCGCGATCTCCGAGCTCGCCGAACGCGAAGCGACCCTCATCGTCGAAGTGACCGAGCGGCCAGAGCCGGGACGGCCGGGCGCGGGTCGCACCTTCATGGCATGAGCCTTCCACGTCGCCGCCGTACGCAGCCCCAGCCGACCACCCCAGCCGACACGCCACGGACAGTGGTGGTGCCTGCGGTGTTGCCGCAGATTCTGCTCGAGGCGGTGAGCGCGGACACGCTGATCGTGACGGTCAACGGCGACAAGCTCGCCGCGACCCCGATCCGCCGGGACGCGATCGCGCAGACCGTCACCGAGCTCGTCGCCAGGCTCGCGTCCCCGACGCGGGTGGAGGTGCGAGAGCTCGATGGCAGCATCCAGGCCGATGTCCTCACCCCGCCCGCACCGCCTTCCCCGTTCGCCCCACCCGAGAGTCCGTCGCAGGGGATGCCACTGTCGAGCTTGGTGGAGTTCACTGCGGACGGGTTCATCGCCGGGGAGGATGTCGCGGTCGCGGTGATCCTGCGGCACGCCTCCGCCGACCACACCGGAGGTGTGCGGGCGCTCCTGGATCGGGGCGAGGCGCCGAAGCCTGCCGGGGAGGTGCTGCTGTTCGGCCGGATCTCCGGCACCGCCTCCGTGCAACGCATCGACTAACCCAGCAACCCGCTTCGACCAGACCCCGCTGTCTGCCGCCGCACCTGCCTCCTGACCCCACCCACCGTTCAACCCCTGGGGTCGGGAGGCAGGTGCCGAATGTCTGGGCCGGTGCAGGCGAGGCCTGCCAACGACGTCTTCATCAATCTCGCACTCGGCGCCCTCGTCGCTGCCGCCGCGTTCACCGGGCTGCTCCGCCTCGCAGGCACCGTGGCCGCGTTCCTCACCGGCCTCCCCGAGCCGTCGGGCGGGTTCACCTCCGGACTCGGCGTGCTCGCCACCCCGCTCGACCCGGGTGCGGCGCTCGGCGCGGACGGGCTGAACCCGATCCTGTACTGGGCGGTCGTCGCCGCCTTCCTCCTCACCCTGGCCGGGGCGATCCTGCTCGTGGTGCGGGCGATCCTCCGCGCAAGGTCGACGGTAGATCCGCACCGGCTCGCGGGAACGGCGACCGCGGCCGAGGTCGTGAAGGTCGCCTCCCGGAAAGCGCTGCTGCGGAAGGCGTCGACGCTGCGCCCGTCACTGAACGGGACGGTGACGCCGGAGCAGGTCGGGTATCTCCTCGGGCACGGCAAGGGCGGGCAGGTGTGGGCGACCGTGGAGGACTCGATCCTCCTCATCGGGCCGCCGCGTGCGGGTAAAGGGTTCTTCGTTGCCGTGAACGCGATCCTCGACGCCCCCGGCGCGGTGATCACGACGTCGACGCGGCCGGACAACCTCACCGCGACGATGCAGGCCCGTGCCCGGAAAGGGAAGGTCGCGGTGTTCGATCCGCAACAGATCGCGCCGGGGCTTCCGGCGGGGATGCGGTGGTCGCCGGTGCGCGGCTGTCAGGATCCCCTCACCGCGATGATCCGCGCGAAAGGCCTCGCCACCGCGACCGGGTTCGGCGGCGTGCAGGACGCGGGCTTCTGGGAAGGGAAAACGACCGCCGCGATCCAGTGCCTCCTCCACGCCGCAGCCCTCGACGGCCGCGACGCGCGAACCCTGTACCAGTGGGCGCTGAACCCCACGCTCGCCGCCGACGCGGTCAGGATCCTCTCCTCCCACCCCGCAGCGGCCGACGGGTGGGCCGACTCACTGGACGCGATGGTGCAAGCAGACCCCCGCACCCGCGACTCGATCTGGCAGGGCGTGTCCCTCGCGTTCGCAGCGCTCGCCGACCCGCGCGTGCTCGACGCGGTCACCCCGGCGGCTGGGGAGGAATTCGACCCCGAAGAGTTCCTCACCGGCAACGGCACCCTCTACCTCCTTGCGACCGGGGCGGGGGCGGGGGCGTCGGCGGCGCTGGTGGCCGCGTTCATCGAAGACCTCGTCGAGACCGCGAGGAAGATCGCCGCCCACTCACCCGGCGCACGCCTCGACCCGCCCCTGCTGCTCATGCTGGACGAGATCGGAAACTTGAGCCCCTTGCCGTCGCTGCCGACGCTGATGGCCGAAGGCGGGGGCACCGGGATCACCCCGGTGCCGGTGCTGCAGTCGCTCGCGCAGGCGCGGGAGAAGTGGGGCGAGAACCAGGCGTCGGCGATCTGGGATGCAGCGATCGTGAAGATCATCCTCGGCGGCGCCTCCAACTCCCGCGACCTGCAAGACCTCTCCACGTTGATCGGGGAACGGGACGAGACCACCGACGCGATCACGACCGACGCCTACGGGGCGCACTCCAACCAGCGATCCATCCGCAGGGTGCCGATCCTCCCACCCGACATCCTGCGCACCCTCCCGTTCGGCACCGGGGTCGTGATGCTCCGCACCGCACGCCCCATCATCACCCGGCTGCGCCCCTGGACGGGCCGCCCCGACGCGAAACAGCTCCGCACCGACCGCGCCGAAATCGAGCAGACCCTCCAGCAGGGTGCCACCCCCAGCCCGGAGGCCACGGACGGTGCTGACGGAGACGAGGCGGTGTAGGGGGCTGGTGGGGGTCGTACCTGCCTGGTGACCCCACACCACGGCTGCGGGGCGCGAGGCAAGGAGTGAGCTGATGGCCGACGAACCGCAGGAACAAGCCGAGGAGCAGCAGCGGCAGAAGAAGCCGCTGTGGGGGTTCATCGCTTCCGACCCGGAGCTGACGTTCACGAGCAAAGGCGATGCGCGGTTCTATGCCCGGATCGGTAAGCCGCAGTCCCGACGCGAGGAGGACGGCTCGTACACCGAGCTCGAGCCCGACTTCGGTGATCTGGTGATGTACCGCAAGTCCGCCGAACGCGCGTACGAGAAGTTCCGCAAAGGCGACAACTTCATCGCCGTGGCCGAGAAGCGCGAATACACCAACAGTGAGGGCCAGGAGCGCGAGCAGTACGTCGCGTCCCGGATCGGGCACGACAACAACACCACGAACTACACCGTCGATCGTCGCCGCCCCGACCGCGACAGCCCGCAGCACGACACCCCCGCACGGGAGATGCAGCAGGCGCTCGCCGAACGCGAAGCACAACTCGAACCCGACACGCCCCAGGCCACCACAACGCCGGCCGCGCAGCGGGAAGCGGTCGCCCGCTGACCCGGGTGCGGCAGCCCGCCCCGCGACTCAGCCGGCTGCCGCACCCGCCCCTCATTGCAGCGCCACACGCTGCCCCTCTTTCTCGTTCACGCGTTTGGAGTACCCCTGATGAACACCGACACCACCCCGCCCGCTGGGAGCGACGCCCCGGCTGATGGTGCAGATGAGGGGCTGCCGCCGGATGTCGCGGCGACAGCCAGAGAGGTCGCGAAGCAGGCGTACGCGAACGACATCGCGAAAACGCTCGGCGCTGTTCCCAGGCCGATCAACTGGCGCACGCTGCCGCCCGGCGATGTCGAGCACGAGCTGCTCGAGCTGAACGCCTGGGTCGACTGGCTCCGCCACACCTACGGGCTGCCCGCCCAGGTCGTGCCCCCGATGTGGCACCGGCACCCCGAACTCCTGTGGGAGCTGTCAGCGCTCAGGCAGCACTGGCTGTTCTGCTTCGACCCGCAAGCCAAAGGCAACCAGGCCCTCGCCTGGCACCACGACTTCGCGATCGCACGCGAGCGCCTCCGCGACTGGGTCACGATCTCCGGCACCCGCCTCGACCGCGACCGCGCCACCCGCATCACCGAATGGCCCGGCGGTGAAGCCGAAGACTGGGAAGCTCCCGACACGACCGAGCGCACGGTCATCAACCGCACCGAGGACTTCCTCGCGTTCGTGGAAGAGCAAGTACTTGCACGTCGGGCGGAGCAGAACGCCACGATCCGAGAGATCACGAACCTCGAGTGGCGGGAGCAGCCATGAGCGACGAGCCAGCCCTGACCTCGCCGCTCCTCGATAGTCACGAGGTGGCCGTGCTCCTCAAGGTATCGGAGTCAACGCTGTCGCGGTGGCGGGCAGATGAGAAGGGGCCGCCGTTCCTCAAGTTGGGAGGCATCACCCGGTATCGGCTCGACGCCGTCGAAGCCTGGTTGGAGTCGCTGAGCCATGAGCGGCCCTGATAACGGCCTGCCGCCCATTCCACCGATCGGGGTGAAGGTCGCCACCGACCTGGAGTACCGACGATCAGGCATCCGCGCTCGGGCGAGATGGACAGACCCCGAGACGAAGAAGCGGATGGTTCGTGCACTCGTCGTTCCGGACGAAGAAGCGGCCGAGGAGTTCTTCCGAGGCTTGCAGGCCTCGGCAGAGACCGGAATCGACCGGCGTATCTCGCTGTCGGAGTACGTCACCTTTATCGGCGACCGTTGGATGCGGGGCTTGGATCCCACCTCCACCGTGGACGGATACAAAGTCGGCCTTCGCTTGCGCGTCCTGCCGTCCCTGGGCCATCTCCCGATCTCGCAGATTACGGCAGGCATGATCGATCGCACGATCGATGACTGGGAAACGCGCTGCTCCGCGTCGACGATCAAGAACACAATCGCACCGCTCGTGCGCGTGCTCGATGAAGCAGTCCGCGACGATGTCATCCAGAGCAACCCCGCCCGCCAGCGTTCGCGTCGCAGCCTAGGCAAGACCGCCCTCGCCGTCGTCGAGAACGACACGTCACCGCGAGTACATGCCCTCAAAGATCTTGCGACGCTCACTACCTTGGCGAATGCCTGCGGCAAGGTTCACCAAAGCTACTCAGACTTCGTCATGCTCTGCGCTCTCCTTGCTTCCCGAGGATCCGAAGTTGCAGGGCTACAGGTCGGCGACGTGGACTGGGATCAGCGGATTGTGACGATCCGGCGCCAGACTTTCCCCGGCTCCGGTGGGCTGGTCACGAAGCAGACCAAAGGGCGCGAGATTCGACACGTCCCGATCCTGCAGCCCCTCGAGCCTGTCCTCCGACGTCTTACCGCTGGTCGCGCGCCGGATGAGCGACTCCTCACCGGGCCGCGCGGGGGCGTCCTCACGACCGCTACCGTTCGCGACGCCACGAAGTGGGATGCGGTGGTCACGGAACTCGGTTTGCCGAACCTCACTCGGCACGGCCTGCGGCACACCGGAGCAACCTGGCTCGCCGATGCGGGCATCCCTCTGCATGTGCTGCAGGGGATCCTCGGGCACAAGTCTTTGGAAACCACGCGAGGGTATCTACACCCGGACACCCGGCACCTGGCGGACGCCGCCGCACAGGCCAACGCCTTCCTCAGCAGCCAAGGTTCCACGGGTGTTCAACATCCGGTGCGGGACTCCCGTGCGCCCTCGATCAGCTGAAGAAGGGGACGGGATCATGCCCTCTGGTCCCGGTTTGGTCCCGGCTCGTCGTAGACGGCGTTCTCGGGCCGGCCGCTGGACGACCGTCACGGAGCGAGCAGAGGTCTACATAAACCCCTCCAGCGAGACGACGAAGCCCTGGTGAGATTTACCATCTCACCAGGGCTTTTCTGTCGGGATGACAGGATTTGAACCTGCGACCCCCTGACCCCCAGTCAGGTGCGCTACCAAGCTGCGCCACATCCCGTTGTTCACTTTTCAGACCGAAACAGCCCACTAACCCACTTGACCCCCAGTCAAGTGCGCTACCAAGCTGCGCCACAGCCCGTTGTTTCTCTTCGGCACCGCCCCGAGGAGCAACCGCCGCCGAGGCAACCCCTCCATCTTACCCACATTCCGTGAGCGCTACAAACCACGCGGAAGCGCATGGCGTGTCCCGACCGGAACCCGACAGGGCGGACCCCGTCTGGGCAGGGTCCGCTGCCGCCTGCGAGCCTGTTCACCCGCCCACCGCGTACCCAGTGCCCCCGGGAGCCTGCTCAATAACGCTTCCACGTCGATACTGCAACGGGGTGCCGGTCGCGGAGGCCGCGCGTTTGGCTGGAGACCGTCCGCTACGAAGTGAGGAGATCACCCATGTCACATCTGAACGGCAAGCGCATCGCAATCCTGGCGACCAACGGCTTCGAGGATTCCGAGCTGACTGAGCCCCTGACCGCCGTGCGCGAGCACGGAGCAGAGGTTGAGCTCGTCTCAACCGAAACGGGGACCATTCGCGGCAAGCACGGCTACGAGGCCGTCGTGAGCCGTTCCTCCTCCGATGTCCGGGCCGATGAGTACGACGCCCTCATCCTCCCCGGCGGCGTCGAGAACGGCGATCGGATCCGGATGGACCTGAACGCCGTGGCCTTCACCCGGCACTTCTTCGAGCAGCACAAGCCCGTGGCCGCGATCTGCCATGGCGGCTGGATCCTCGCCGACGCCGACGTGCTGCGGGGCCGTCGCGTGACGTCCTACCCGAGCCTGCGCACCGATCTCGAGAATGCGGGCGCCACATGGGTCGACGAGGAGGTCGTCGTGGATCAGGGTCTGGTCACGAGCCGTACTCCGCAGGATCTCCCGGCGTTCACTGCGAAGCTCGTCGAGGAGGTCGCCGAAGGCGAGCACCGCGGTCAGACGGCCGCGGAGGCGCAGCCGGAGCCGGATCCGGCCGCGCGACTGCACACTCACACCACGGTCGACTGAGGCGCCGCTCGAGCTGTACGGGGCTCGGCCGGCCCGTCGACTGCGCCGCTCGACCGGCGGAAGGCCCGGCCGTCCTCACCGAGTTGAACCCTCACCCACCACCTCGTACTCGAGCCGCGCGAACTGCCCGACGGCGCGGGCATCGGTCAGGCGCAGACGGTCCGGGCCGAGGCGCCGCGGGAGCAGCGGGGCACCGCCGGTCAGCGCTGCCGGGGCGACCGAGAGCGCGATGCGATCCAGAGCACCGGCGTCGAGGAACTGCCCGGCGAGCTCCCCTCCCCCGACCAGCCAGATGTCGCCGTCGTCCGCGGCCGACCGGATCTCGGGGAGCGCCTCGGCCACCGGGCCGCGGACGAAGCGCACGTCAGCGCCGACGGGCACGGGGAGCTCGCGCGTCGTGAAGACGAACGTGGGCTTCTCGCCGTAGAGCTCGCTCCAGCGCTCGGGCTGTTCGAGCAACCGCTCGTGCGCGAGCACCCACTCGTAGGTGCTCGATCCCTCGACCAGCACGGCGGCCTCGGCCGGGTACAGGCCGTCGGCCGGCGCCTCGCCGTTCTCGACCGAGAAGAGCCAGTCGAGGGAGTGGTGCTCGTCGGCGATCCATCCGTTGAGCGTCGTCGCGGTGTCGAAGATGATGTGTCCCATGGCGCAAGGGTAGGTCGTGCCGCCGACATTCGGGATGGAGGAGGCGGAAACGGCCCGCAGCACCCGCCGCCTCGCACGATGCGGCGCGAGGTGCCAGACTGAGAACGTCGACCCCGGGCGACCGCCGCGGACGACGACCGGGAGGGCCCATGAGCAACGCCGAATCGCATCCGGCCGAGACCGTCTGCGAGGCCCTGCCCGCGGCGGCCCGCACGATCGAGATCCTCGAACCGCGCGACGTGCCCCTCGGCGGTCTGCGCGCCATGAACGTGCGCCGCACGCTCCCCCAGCGCTCGCGTTCCCTCATCGGCGCCTGGTGCTTCCTCGACCACTACGGCCCCGACGACGTCGCGGCGACGGGCGGCATGAACGTGCCCGCCCACCCGCACATCGGTCTGCAGACGGTCAGCTGGCTGTTCTCGGGCGAGATCGAGCACCGCGACAGCGCCGGCTTCCACGCGTTCGTGCGCCCTGGCGAGCTGAACCTCATGACCGCCGGCCACGGCATCAGCCACTCCGAGCGCTCGTCCGCCGCGACCACGACCCTCCACGGCGCGCAGCTCTGGGTCGTGCTCCCCGAGCGCGCCCGCGGCGGGCCCAAGGGCTTCGAGCACTACGCACCCGAGGTGCTGCGCGGCGCGGGCTGGATCGCGCAGGTCTTCCTCGGCTCCCTGCTCGGCAGCCGCTCCCCCGTGACCACCCACACCCCGCTGCTCGGCGCCGAGATCCGCCTGGAACCCGGCGCCTCGATCGACCTCGACCTCGATCCCGCGTTCGAGCACGGCGTGCTGGTCGATTCGGGATCCGCCTCGCTCACCGCCGCGATCGACAGCGGCGCGTCCGAGCCGAGCCGATCAGGCGTCGGCAAGGATCGGCTCGCCTACCTGCCGCCGGGCGCGAACCGGCTCACGCTCACCGCCCACGACAACGACGGCGCCCGGCTGCTGCTGCTCGGCGGCGAGCCGTTCGCGGAGCGGATCGTGATGTGGTGGAACTTCATCGGGCGCGACCACGACGAGGTCGCGCGGGCACGGCGCGACTGGCAGGCGCAGATCGCAGGCGCGGGAGTCGGGGATGTCTCGGGAACGGATGCCGAGGCCGAGGCCACGGCAGCGGGAGAGATTCGGGATCCGGATCCCGCTTCGCCGCGCGCGGCGGAGACCGACCGCTTCGGGCTGCCGGCCGATGAACCCGAGCCGCCGCTTCCCGCCCCTCCGCTGCCGACCGCGCGGCTCGTCCCCCGCGAGAATCCGTCTCCGCATCGCGCCGCGCTGCATTCCGACCGGGAGCGGCGAACCGGCTCCGACCACCACTCATCCCACCCCCAGGAGGACACCGTGACCGATACTCCGGCCGAGACCATCACCGTACGCCACGAGCCCGATTCGCACCGCTTCGCGGTCTACGTCGACGACGCGCTCGCCGGCTTCACCGAGTACCGCGAACGCCAGGGCGGCTCGGTGTTCGACTTCGTGCACACCGAGGTCGATCCCGCGTTCGGCGGCCGCGGGCTCGGCGGCACGCTCGTGTCACGTGCGCTCGCCGAGACCACCGGCCTCGGGAAGACGATCGTGCCGCACTGCCCGTTCGTGGCGGCGTGGCTGCGCAAGCACCCGGAGTTTCCCGGCGAGGTCTCCTGGCCGTAAGGAGCTCCGGGCAGCAGGGAGGTCGGTCCGAATGGCGGGACGGCCGCCCGACTCAGCCGATCGCGGCGCCCGGAGCGAGCGCCGGCTGATCCGGGCACTGTGCGAGCACACGGGCGATCGCATCCTTCTCGGGCTGCGTCACCCAGAGCCCGTACGCGGCCTTCACCGAGACCTGCCGCGCGACGTAGTCGCACCGGAATGACTTGCTCGGCGGGAGCCAGGTCGCGGCGTCGCCGTCGCCCTTGCGGTTGTTGGTGGGGCCGTCGACCGCCAGCAGGTTCAGCGGGTCGTTCGCGAACTCGACCCGCCGCTCGCGGGTGAGCGTCTGCGCGCCCTTCTGCCAGGCATCCGAGAGCGCGACGACGTGATCGATCTGCACCGCCTGCGACGTCGACGGTCCGCGCACGAAATCGATGCGCTGCCCCGTGTAGGGGTCGGCCAGCACGCCGGATCGCACCGTGCACGGCCCGTCGAGCACCGCCTCGGCGAGGTCGCGCTGCAGCACGTCGTTGCGCGCGTCGCAGCCGTTGCGATCCGGGTCCTTCCACCCGCTGCCGAACTGCTCCTTCCGGTCGTACCCCGTCTTCGGAGCGCGGCCCTTCACCGGCAGGCCCTCGAGAGCCTCCAGCGCCGTGCCCGGCTCGACGGCGGGCTGGGACGCATCGGCTCCCCCGCCCGGGTCGGCGCCGGCACTCGCATCGGCTCCTGCGCTCGCTCCCGCGCTCGGAGACCCCGCGGATGCCGAGCCCTGCTCCGCGCCAAGCGACGATGCGCCCGACGAGGAGGCCGCATCGGACGACGAGCCCGCACCGGGCGACCCGTCCGCACCGGGCTCCCCGACGTACCCGGCTGCGAGCGCACCCGAGCAGACGAGCGCGAGTACGACCAGCACCGGCATCCAGTACTTCTTCTTCAGCTGTCTCATCCTCCGATCGCCGCGCGACGCGCCCTGCGTCCGTGCGACCACGCTATCGGGAGCCTCTGACACGGAAGGCGACCCGGCGGCACGAGCCGGCGACCTTCCAGCCCGCGCGCGGCCGCGGCGAGCGCATCCGTGTCAGAGGGTGCCGCTAGCCTCGAAGCATGACACCGACGCAGCTCTCCCGACCGGCCGCATCCGACGAAGCCGTCGCCGCCACGAGTGGCGCGCCCGCGCTCCGCTCAGTCGCCGAGCGCGTCGCGGTCGTCTCGGGCGCGGGGGCGCCCGACGGCATCGGCTTCGCGACCGCCGTCCGCCTCGTGCGCGCCGGCTACCGGGTCGTGGTCGGTGCGACGACGGGCAGGATCGCCGAGCGGGCGTCCGAGCTCGAGCGCATCGGGGCGCAGAGCGCGGCGATGCCGGCTGCGGGTGCATCGACGGGGACGGCCTCGAGCACTGCAACCGCGACGACCGCAGCGGCCGCGGCCACCGGCACGTCGAACGCGCCCTGGGCGATCCCGATCGTCGCGGACCTCACCGAAGAGGCCGGCGCCGCACGCCTGATCGATGCCGCGATCGCGCAGTTCGGCCGGCTGGACGTCGTCGTGAACAACGCGGGCATGACGTCGCTCTCCGACCCGCAGGCCCCGGCCGCAGCGTCGGACCTCGACCTCGCCGGGTGGGAGCGCGCGATCACCCGCAACCTCACGACGGCCTACCTCGTCACCCGCACGGCGCTGCCCCATCTCGCCGCCGCCGAGCACGGTCGCATCGTGACCGTGTCGTCGGTCTCGGGCCCGATCCTCGCCTACCGCGGCGACGTCGGCTATCACGCGGCGAAGGCGGGTCTCGTCGGGCTGACGCGATCCCTCGCCGTCGATCTCGCCGCCTCGGGCACCACGGCGAACGCGGTCGCTCCCGGCTGGATCCGGACGGGATCGGCCACCGTGCACGAGAACCGCATGGGCGACGCGACGCCGATGGGCCGCTCGGGCACTCCCGACGAGGTCGCCGCCGTGATCGAGTTCCTGGCGTCGCCCAGCGCCTCGTACGTCACGGGCCAGGTGCTCGTCGTCGACGGGGGCAACGCGATCCAGGACGAGAAGGGAGTCGCCTGACGGCTACGAAGAGTCTCGGGGCGCGCTACGCCCGCAGCGCCTCGGCGATCGGGGTGTCGCCCGAGTTGAAGCGGATCGTGCGACGGATCGTGCCGTCGTCGGCGAGCGTCGCCGCGATGACGGCGGCGACGTCTGCGCGCGAGACGCTCTGCGAGACCTCGTCCGTCGTCGAAATGCGGCCCGTGGGCGGATCGAGCGTCAGGGCGCTCGGCCCGAGCACCGTCCAGTCGAGCGCGCTGTCGCGCAGGTGCTCGTCGGCCGCCGCCTTCGCCTCGGCGTACGCGTAGAAGGAGTTCGCCGGATCGACCCCGTGATCGGGCGAGGACCGGAAGTACGAGACCATCACGTAGCGCTGCACTCCGGCGCGCGCCGCGGCCTCCATCGAGCGGATCGCAGCCTCTCGGTCGACGCGGTGCGTGCGCTCCGGATCGCCTCCGCCCGCGCCCGCGGACCACACGACGGCGTCGTGCCCGGCGATGAGATCGGCGAGTTCGGCCACGTCGAGCTGCTCGATATCGGCGACCAGCGGCTCGGCTCCGGCCGCGCGCACTTCCGCCTCGTGATCCGGGTTGCGGATCACCGCCGTGACCGCGTCGCCGCGCCCCGCGAGGAGCGGCTCCGCGAGGAGAGCGATCTTGCCGTGTCCGCCGAAGATGATGATGCGCGCCATGGCCCCCACCCTACGCCCGCCCGCTCGGGACCGCACGGCCCAGGTGATCCTGCCGGCCCCGGCTCCCGTCCCGGAGCTTCCGCATCCCCCGGACGGAACTCGATTCGGAACCGTTCGTGCCCGTGAACGGTGCCGAATCGAGTTTCGTCTGAGATCTTCGGCGACGTCCCGCCCGCAACGGCTCCCTTCGATCAGATGGTCAGTCCCGGGGGCCGCCCGCGACGTAGAGCACCTGGCCCGACACGAACCCGCTCGTCTCCGATGCGAAGAATGCGACGGCGTTCGCGACATCCTCCGGAACTCCGACGCGCCGGACCGGCGTCGCCGCCGACTCGCGCGCGACGAGCTCGTCGAAGGGGATGCGGAGGCGATCCGCGACCGAGCGGGTCATATCGGTCACCGTGAACCCCGGCGCCACGGCGTTCGCAGTCACCCCGAAGCGGCCGAGCTCGAGCGCCAGGGTCTTCGTGAATCCCTGGATCCCCGCCTTCGCGGTCGCATAGTTCGCCTGCCCCGCGTTCCCGAGCGCCGACGTGCTCGAGATGTTCACGATGCGCCCCCAGCCGTGCTCCACCATGCCGCGCTGCGCCTCGCGGGTCACGAGGAACGCGCCGCGCAGATGCACGTTCATGATGGTGTCCCAGCTGTCGACCGACATCTTGAAGAGCAAGTCGTCGCGCAGCACGCCGGCATTGTTGACGAGGATCAGCGGCGGCCCCAGCCGCTCGGACGCGGCGCGCACGCCCTCGCGCACGCTCGACTCGTCGCTCACGTCCACCGCGAACGCCTCGGCCCTGCCGCCGGCCGACGCGATGAGCCGCGCCGTCTCCTCCGCCCCTGCGAGGTCGAGGTCGAAGAGCGCGACCGCCTCTCCACGGATCGCGAGCTCCCGCGCGATCGCGCGTCCGAGCCCGCGTGCGGCCCCGGTGACGATCGCCGACCGCTGCCCGGCGGGCAGAGCCCCGGCCGGCAGAGCCTCAGAGGGCAGAGCCCCGTCGGCCCCGCCCGCGCCCGTCTCGCCCGTACCCGATGCCCCGGGTGCGCCCTGATCCGTCATCCTCGCTCCGTTCATACGCCCTTCGGCGCCAGACTACTCGCACGGCGCCCGACACCCAGCGCCAACCACCCGGCACACGACCCCCGGAATCCCGCACCCCCGGAGCCCGAGCCCCTCGGCTACCCCGCGGCCTCCACACGGCGGCGGTGCGCGACCCGATGCCCGCCCCAGAGCAGGAGCGTGATCAGGCCGACGAAGCCGACCGACGCCACCCAGGGCGCGGTGCCCGCGTTGATGCTCGCCGTCGCTCCCGCGAGGGTATCGGCCCCCTCGTCGATGCGCGTGCTGCCCGTCGCGAGCGTCACCGCCCCCGCTTCCAGCTCGGCGGTGCCCGCGGCGAGCGCCCCGGCGCCCTCGACCAGCCGGCCGCTGCCGGACTCGAGCTCCTCGAGCCCCTCGGTGAGGTCGCCCGCACCGCGATCCAGCTTGGCAGTGCCCGCGGCGAGCGCGGAGGCACCCTCCGTCAGCCCGCCGACGCCGGCGTCGAGACGCTGCGTCCCCTCGTCGAGGCGCTGGGTACCCGCGACCAGGTTCTGGGCCCCGGCGTCGAGGCGCGCGGCCCCGCCGCTCAGTCGCTGCGCGCCGGCGTTCGCACGCTGCGCTCCCGAATCGAGCTGCTGCGCCCCCGCTCGCAGATCGGCGATGCCCGCCGCGAGCTCGGCGGCACCCGCGCTCAGCGTGTCCGCTCCCGTATTCAGGCGCTTCGTCCCCGCGGCGAGCGCGCCGTTGCCCGCGGCGAGCTTCTCCGCTCCCCCGATGAGCGGCGAGCGCTTCGGGTCCGCGAGCACCGCGGTGCCCGGCCAGGTGCTCCCGCCGAACTGCCCGCCGGAGACGTACCGCTGCAGTTGGGCGTCGAGGCCCGCGGCCCCGCCGGCAAGAGTCGTCGCCCCCTCCTGCAGCCCGGTCGCGCCCGCCCGCAGCCGGTCGGCGCCCGCGTGCAGCTGGGCCGCGCCCTCCTGCACGCCGGCGGTTCCGGAGGCGACCTGCGCGGCGCCGTCCGCGACGCCGGCGGCGCCCTGCACGAGCGACGGTTTGCCGTTCGCCTGATCTCCGACGTTCACGGCGGCGTGCACCCGCGTCAGGCCGCCCGAGACCGTCAGCAGGTCGCATGCGGCCTTGCCGTTCGCGGCGCCGGCGAGCGGATGCTCCGCGGGGACGCAGTCGCCCGACACGCCGGCATCGGCGAACAGCAGCTGCTGCAGCGCGGCGACGGTCCGCGACGACGCGGCAGGATCCGCCGCGTCCGTCTGCGCGAGCGCCCCGATGAGCTGCTGCAGCCTCGGTGCGGAGTGCTGGTTGACCTGTTCGAGTCCCTGCACGCTCGCACCGAGCTGGTCCACGCCCGCCTTCAGGCCGGCGGATCCCTGCTGCAGGCCGGTCGCGCCTCCGGCGAGCCTCCCCGTTCCCGCGACCAGATCCTGCGCACCGGTCGCGAGAGCCTCGGTTCCCGTCGCAAGCTCCCCCGCGCCAGCGGAGACCTTCGCAGCCCCCTCCGCGAGCGGAGCACTCCCCTGCTGCTGCAGGCCGGTCGCGATCGTATTGCCCCCGGCGAGCGCTCCCGTGATCCCGTCCTTCAGCTGCGTCGCACCCGACGCCGCCGTGGCCGATCCCGCACGCAGCGCGTCCGCCCCCGAGGCGAGATCCCGGGCCCCCGAGGAGAGCCTCCCCGACCCCGCGTCGAGCGCTCCGGAGCCCGCGGCCACCTTCCCGGCGCCCGTCGCGAGCGCCGGGGTCTTCCCCGCGAGTTCGCCTGCGCCGGCAGCGAGTTCGCCCGTTCCCGCTCGGAGCGTCCCTGCCCCTGCGGCGAGCGCCGAGGCGCCGTCGGCCGCCGTCGCGATCCCGTCCGCGAGCGTGCCGGCGCCCGCCGAAAGCCGCTCGGCGCCCAGCGAGGCGGCGGCGGCCCCGACCGCGAGGCGATCCGCACCGTCGCCGGCCTTCGTCACGCCGGCATCGAGCGCACCGGCGCCCTCCGAAAGGTCCGCGGCCCCGTCTCCGACCGTGCCCGCGCCGCCCGCGAGCTTCGTCGCGCCGGAGGACGCCTGTTCGGTGCCCTCCGCCAGTTGCGCAGCACCGCCCGATACGCCGTAGTGGGTCAGGAAGAAGAACACGGTCATCGCGACGAGCAGGAGCCCGACGACGATCGCGGCGACGCGCATTCCCGCGCCATGAGTGTGTGTTCCAGCATTCGCCATCAAACGCTCCATGCAGTCGGCCCGCGCACGCCCTCCATTGGACGCGCCCCCTCGGGCATTCAGAGGCGATTGTGGAAGGTCTGACAGAAATGGGGCCCGGAATTCTCGGGCACAACCATCACCTACAAGTTATTCCCGTGAATCATTGTCGATCGCACACAAGAGCGATGCTCGGCCCCGCGACATCGCCCGCGCCGCGCGCCAGCAGCGCTCCGGATTATCACTGCACGAACAATGCACTATGCTGCACTCATGACGGATTCCGCAGCACTGCTCGCCCGCGCCATCGGCGCCCGAGTGAAACAGGAGCGCCGGGTCAAGGGCCTCACCCTCGACGGGCTGGCCGAGGCCGCGGGCGTGAGCCGCCGCATGGTCGTCAACGTCGAGCAGGGCTCGGTGAACCCGAGCATCGGCACGCTGCTGCGGCTCAGCGGGGCGCTGGGGGTCGCGCTGCCCGCGCTCGTGGAGCCCCCCGCGCCGAGCGGCGGGAAGATCACGCGCAACGGCTCCGGCGCGCAGCTCTGGACCGGGGATCTCGGCGGTGCCGGCGTGCTCGTCGCGAGCACCGACTCCCCCGACGCGTTCGAGCTCTGGGATTGGACGCTCGCGGCCGGCGAACGCCATGCGAGCGAGGCGCACGCGGCTGGCACGCGCGAGCTGCTGCAGGTGCAGCTCGGCTCCGTCGTGGTGGAGGTCGACGGCGTCGCGCACGAGCTCGGCACGGGCGACGCGCTCGCGTTCGCAGGGGACCTCGCCCACGCCTACGCCAACCCGGGCGATGGACCCGCCCGGTTCTCGCTCGCGGTCTTCGAGCCGGGGGCCGGAACGTCGCATCGGACCGACACCGCGGACGACCGCACGAACTGAACGGAGCACCCAGATGAGCACCCAGACGGCCGAGCGCATCGACCTCGACGCCTTCCTCGACCGCTGCGGCGTCGATCCCGCCGTCCTCGCCCTGCGACCGGACTACCGGGCGCGACTCATCGCGGTCGACGGGCTGGCGGAGCCCCCCACCGGCGACGCAGCGATCGACGCGCTCGTCGGCGCCGCCGAGGACCGGGCCCACCAGCTCCTGGCGACCGGCCCCGTCGAGGAGCTGCCGCACATCGCGGCCTGGCGCCACGCCTACCGCGGATTCGGCGCGAAGCCGCAGCGCACCAGGAACAGCCTCGAGGCGCTGACCCGCCGCGCGGCGCAGGGGCTCCCCCGGGTCAACCCGCTCACCGATGCCTACAACGCGATCTCCGTGCTGCATCAGGTGCCGATCGGCGGCGAGGATCTGCGGAGCTACTCGGGGGCGGCACGACTCGTGCGCGCGACCGGGACGGAGTCCTTCGACACCGTCTCGGGCGGGGAGGACGTCGTCGAGCACCCCGATGCCGGCGAGGTCATCTGGCGCGACGATGCCGGAGCCACCTGCCGCCGCTGGAACTGGCGGCAGGGACGCCGCACCGCGCTCCGCCGCGAGACCCGCACGGCCCTCTTCATCCTCGACGCGCTCGAGCCGATGGACGACGCCGGCCTCGACGCCGCCGAGGCGGCGCTGCTGCGCGCGCTCACCGGTCTCGGCTCGGCGAAGGATCCGACGGATCGCACAGCCGGCCGCACGACGACCGGCGCGGCGGCTCCGACGACGGACGGATCCGGCATCGCCGTCGCCTCCCGCACGTTCGGGGCCGGATCATGAACCGCTCCGCGCTCGCCCGCATCCCCGCATGGACCTTCGCGACCGCGGCGATGCTGCTCATCCAGTTCTCGAGCGCCCTGTCGATGCCCATCATCGACCGCGTCGGCCCGAGCGGCGCGGCCTGGCTCCGCATGGGGTTCGGGGCGCTGCTCCTGCTCCTCATCGTGCGGCCGAAGCTGCGTGCGATCGCGCTGCGGGATCTGCCGGCACTGCTGGTGCTGGGCACCGTCACCGGGTTCATGACCGTCTTCTTCCTCCACGCGATCGAGCGGATCCCGCTCGGCACCGCGGTCGCGATCGAGTTCCTCGGCCCGCTCACGGTCGCCGGGATCGCGGGCAAGCGCCTGAAGACCCTCATCTGGCCGCTGCTCGCCTTCGCCGGTGTCGTCGTGCTCACGGAGCCCTGGCACGGCGAGATCGATCTCGTGGGCGTCGGCTTCGCGCTCCTCGCGGGCGCCTGCTGGGGCCTCTACAACGTCTTCACGCAGGTGGTCGGCGACCGGTTCTCGGGAATCACCGGGCTCTCGCTCACGATCCCCATCGCCGCGATCGCCACCGCGCCTGTGGGGCTCCCGCAGGTGATCGACGGGAACCTCGTGTGGTGGGTGCTGCCGCTCGCGGTGGGCGTCGCGCTCATCACGCCGGTCGTGTCGTTCGCCCTCGAGATGATCGCCCTGCGGCGCATGACGCACACGGCGTTCGGGACGCTGCTCGCGATCGAGCCGGCGTTCGGCGCGCTCATCGGGCTCGTGGTCCTGAGCCAGGCGCCGTCCGCCCTGCAGCTCGTCGGGATCGCGCTCGTCGTCATCGCCGGGGCCATGGCGCAGCGCGGGGGGACGCGCGCGTCGCCGTCCGACGCCGAGCCGTCCTTCGCCGCGGCCCCGGGAACGGGTCCGATCCCGCTGCCGGAGGCGGCCGCCGGCCCCGAGCCGGATCGCGGTCCCGGCCCGAACGATGGCACGGGGCGGGACCACGCCCCCGGCCGTCGACCGGATCCCGCGTCCGATGCGGATTCCGGACCCGCACCCGATGCCGATCCCCTTCCCGCACCCGATGCCGATCCCGAGGAGCGCCCATGATCACGCAGCCCCGATACAGCTCGACGTTCATCTTCGAGATGCGCAACCCCGACGACGAGTTCGAGCGGATCGACGGCGAGATCGCCGAGCGCGCCCGCCGGATCCCCGGATTCCTCGGCGAGGAGGCATGGGGCAATCCCGAGACCGGGCTCCACGCCGAGGTCTACTACTGGTCGAGCATGGAGGCGCTGCGAGAACTCATCGGCATGGACACGCACCGCCTCGCGAAGTCGCGCAGCCAGGAGTGGCTCGGCGACTATCGGGTCGTGATCTCGGAGGTGCTGTCGGTGTACGGCGACGCGGGGCTCGGGATCGAGCACGCGCCGGATCCGGATCCGGATCCCGCCTCGGCGGTGGATCCCGGGTCGGCGCCGGCTGCGGGTGACGACGGGGACGCACGATGAGCGCGCCCGTCGAAGCCTTCGCCGGGGTGAGCGCGTTCCCGCTCACCCCGCTCCGCGACGACGCCGTCGACACCCGGGCGTTCGCCGGGCTCGTCGAGCGGCTCGCCGCATCGGGCGCTGACTCGATCACGGCGCTCGGGTCGACGGGCTCGTACGCCTATCTGTCGGCGGAGGAGCGCGCCGACATCGCGCGCCTCGCCGTTCGGCACGCGCACGGAGTGCCCGTGCACATCGGCGTCGGCGCGCTGCGCACCTCGCAGGTGCTCGCGCACGTGGCGAGCGCCGAGGCCGCCGGCGCGTCCGGAGTCCTGCTGGCGCCGATGAGCTATCAGCCGCTAACCGAGGACGACGTGTTCGGCCTCTTCCGCACCGTCTCGGAGCGCACCCAGCTGCCGATCATCCTCTACGACAACCCCGCGACGACGCGGTTCGCCTGCACGCCCGAGCTGTACGCGCGCATCGCGGAGCTGCCCGGCGTGGCGTCGATCAAGATCCCCGGGATCCCCGGCGGCGTCGACGAGGTGCGCGCCAGGGTCGACGCGATCCGACGCGCGATCCCGGAGCACGTCACGATCGGGATCTCCGGGGACGCGTACGCCGCGACGGCGCTCTCCGCGGGCTGCGACGCCTGGTACTCGGCACTCGGCGGCACGCTGCCGGATCCGATCATCGCCATCGCGCGGGCCGCGCTCGGCGGCCGCGCCGCGGAGGCGGAGGAGCTCTCGGGCCGGCTCGCGCCGTTGTGGGCGCTCTTCGCCGAGTTCGGAGGCAGCCTGCGCGTGACCGCGGCGGTGGCCGAGCTGCTGGGGCTCGCGCCCGAGGGCTGCCTGCCGCTGCCGATCCGGGGCCTCGAGCCCGCTCAGCGGGCCCGAGTCGCGGCGGCCCTGAGGGATCTCGGGCTCTGAGCCCGGCCGGGGCGGCCACGTGAGCTCTGCTACCGTAGCCGGATGACCACTGCGCAGCTCGCGATCCTCTGCTGGGCGATCTTCGTCGCAGCCGGCGTCACCGTCGGCATCGCGCTCTGGGTGCAGCACCGCAACAAGCGCCGCTAAGACCCCGCGCCGGGGCAGGCTCCCCGGATCGGTCGTCGGCCCGGCCGGGCCCGAGATGCGCGAACGGCCCCTGGGCGGGGAACCGTGCGTTCCTCGCCCAGGGGCCGTGGGTCGCCGCCGGGCCTCGGAGCAGGTCGCGATCGGCGGGAGACCCCGAGCGATGCCGGCGACGAGCGTCGCACGCACCGCTCGGGATCGATGGATCAGGCCCGGTGGCGGCGGCGGGCGATCAGGACCGCCCCGACGCCCAGCCCGAGCAGCGCCATCGCGCCGAGCGCGATGCCGTCGAACGCGTCCGAACCGGTCTGCGCGAGGTTGCCCTTCGCACCCGACTTCCCGTCAGCGTCCGCCTGCGTGTTCGCGCCGGTGTCCGAGGTCGCCTTCGCCCCGGTGTCCGATCCGCCGTTCGCCGTGCCAGCTGCGTCGGCGCCCCCCTGGGCGTCGGCCTGCGCCGTGCCCTGGGCGTCGTTGCCGCCGTCAGCGTCAGTGCCGCCCTCGGCGGTGCCTGCGGCGTCGTTCCCGCCGTTGGCATCGGTGTCGCACGCCGCGGTGGTGAACTCGGTCGACGCGCTCTCCGCGCCGGCGAGCACCTGCACGATCGTGTAGGTCGTGCCGCACTCCAGGCCGTCGACGCTCCAGTTGCCCTCGGCGTCGACGACGGCGTCGGTGACGTCCGTGCCGTCCGCATCGCGCACCACGACCGTGGCCTCCGGCG
>NZ_QYAB01000001.1:487255-951065 GCF_016758175.1 Leucobacter zeae | reverse complement strand
TCCAGTTGCCCTCGGCGTCGACGACGGCGTCGGTGACGTCCGTGCCGTCCGCATCGCGCACCACGACCGTGGCCTCCGGCGTACCGGTGCCAGTCGCGCCGTCATCGGTGGTCTTCGTCACGACGGGGGCCTCGGGGACGACGACCGGGCAGTCCGCCGTCGTGAACTCGGTCGGCTGGCTCTCGGCGCCGTCGACGACCTGCACGACGGTGTAGGTCTTCCCGCACTCGAGGTCCGAGACCGACCAGTTGCCCTCGGCGTCGACGACGGCGTCGGTGACATCCGTGCCGTCCGCATCGCGCACCACGACCGTGGCCTCCGGAGTACCGGTGCCGGTCGCGCCGTCATCGGTGGTCTCCGTCACGACGGGAGCGGTCACGGTCACGGGAGCCTTCGGGTCGATGCCCGAGTACTGCGAGGTGTAGCCGTTCGCGTCGACCGTCTGCACGCGGATGAAGCCATCGGTGTGCGTGGTCGGGATCGACACCCGCTCGCCCGCGGTGACGTCCTCGATCGCGCCGAGGTACTCCTCGGCGTTGTCGGCAGCGGTCCAGTAGACGTGGAGCGTCACGGGTCCCGTGGCGGCGTTGTTGCCGATGAGCGGGGCCGGATCGACCGCCGTGAAGCGGGCGTTCGCCCCGGTGTAGGCCACCTGCTCTGCGCGGTAGGTCTGCACCGTGTGGTTGCTGCGACTGTCCCACACGTTCCAGAGGAACCAGTAGCCGCTGTGCTCGAGATCGGCGGCCTCGGTGCCTCCGCGGGTGTTCGTGCCGAACGTGTTGCCGGTCACGGGGAGCTTGCCGGTGCCGGCGAACGTGATCGGAGCCTCGGAGCGATCCTTGCCGCCGAACCCGTCGATCGTGTTGTTCGTGACCGTCCAGCCGACCTGCTGGTCGTCCGCAGGGGCGCTCGCGCTGACGTGGATCGCCCAGTGGTTGTCGATGTTCCCGGGCAGGGTCGTGTCGCTCAGATCCTGCGTCAGGGTGTTGTCCGAGACCGTGTTGCCCGCACCCTTGGACGCGATGTTGATCGCGGCGCGCGAGACGTCGGCGTAGGTGTTGGTCAGGGTGTTGCCCGTGATCGCGACGTTGTCGGCCGAGGCGCCCGTGACGAAGATGCCGTTGTCGGACCAGGTGTCGGTGAAGGAGTTCTCCGACACCGCGACGTCGGCGATCGCGCCCGAGAACTGCAGCGCCGCCGCGAAGGGACGATCAACGTCGAGGAAGGTGTTGCCCGAGAACTCGGCGGTGTTCACCGCGCCCCCGAAGAGGGTGCCTCCGGCGTGGGAGACGGTGTTGCCGGTGAACGTCAGGTTGTTCCACTCGGCGGTGTTGCCGGCCACGACGTCGGCGATGCGGTGCTCGGCGTTGCCGCCGAAGGTGTTGCCGTCGAACACGGTGTCCGTGAGCTTCTGCGCGCCGCCGAGGAAGAAGACCCCGTCCTCGTTCGGCGACTGGAACGTGGTGCCCGTGACGCTCAGACCGGTCAGCTCGACGCCCGGATTGACGTAGAAGCCCTCGCCGGGCGCGATCTCCTCGGGAGCGCCGAGTACGCTGTCGCTGACGGAGAATCCATTGACGACGGCGCGGTCCTCGAACATCACGTGGCCGTAGTTCTCGACGCCGCGGCTCGTGAGACCGGTGATCACGGTATTGGTGACCGTCGCCTCGTTGTCCACGACGACGCTGCCCCAGTAGGGGCTGTACACCGTGACGTCGGTGAGCGTGGTGTCCGTCGCGCCGTCCATGAGGAGCACGCCGACTTCCTGGTTCCAGCTGTCGGGATCCTTCAGCTCGACGTTCGTGATCGAGGTTCCCGTGCCGCGGACCGCGATGCCGGACTCCCCGACCTCCAGGTTGGCGAGGTTGCTCAGCGAGACGCCGTCCGACTCGATGTCGAAGCCGGCGTACCAGTGGTCGTAGCCGTTGATCCCGTCGAGGTTCGTGAAGTCGATCGAGACGGGCGCGTTCGCGGCGTTGTCGACGACGAACCATGCGCCGGTTGCGGTGTTCTCCGACCCCGGGTTGAGCGTCGTCGTGCCCATGCGCTCGGCGATGTTGCTGAGTTCGAGCTCGCCCGTCCCTGCGAGGCTCTCGGCGAAGGTGATCCGCACCCCCTCGGAGTTCGACGACGCGTTCGCGTCGATCACGGCCTGCTTGAGCGACCCCGGCCCCGAGAGGTTCAGGTTCGTGACCGTGATCTGATCGACCGCGGCTTGCGCCGCAGACGCACCGAACACCAGCGACCCCCCGACGACGGAAGCGGCGATCAGCCAGCCCCCGACCTTACTGATTTGTTTGCGATGCATCGAGCAACACACTCCATCCGGTTCCGCGGCCGCCGGCACGTTGCAGGCGCAGAAAACCACGGATATCCATGGAGATTCTCGGGGAGCGCACAGGCGACTCTCTAGGTGCACGTCGCATTTGACCCCTGAACCGGGGTCAGTGCGCCGAGCGCGCTCAAGACGTGCCCCGGGACTGCGAGGAGCGGACGGGACATGCCGATTCGGCGCGCCTACTCCTCCGAGCGGCCGGAGCGCCCCGACGCCCGGTCCCAGGCGAAACCGAGTGCGATGCCGACCGCCATTCCGGCGCAGAGCCCGACCGCGAGCTGGTCCGTCGCCGCACCGATCGCGGCCCCGATGCCCATCCCCAGCGCCATGCCTGCGCCGAGACCCGCACCATTGGGCCGTCGCTTCCGATCGGCGCCCTCCGATTCTTCGCTCATACCTGCAATCCAACCCGCCCGATCGGTTGCGCGGATCCACCGGGAGGCGGATCTCCCGATTCATCACTTCGGTGGAGGTCCGTGCACCCGCGGGCGCGGGGCCGGGCGTGCCCCGCTGGGGCCGGGTCCGGATGCCGGACAGGCGGCTGCACCCGCAACCGGACCGGCACCCGGATCCTGCACCCGGCCCCGGATCGGCAGCTGCACCGGCGTCGAGTCACTACGCGTCCGTCGAAATGGCATCGGTGCCGATGCCATTTCGACGGGCCGGTAGTGGCTCGGCGCAAGACACCGACGGGCCGGTAGTGGCTCGGCGCGAGGCGCCGAGACGCATCCCGCCGTCCGCGCCCCGGCTTCGAGCAACGACAAAGGCCCGGAACTCCGTTGATTTCTCAACGGAGTTCCGGGCCTTGCAGTCGGGATGACAGGATTTGAACCTGCGACCCCGTCGTCCCGAACGACGTGCGCTACCAAGCTGCGCCACATCCCGATTGACGCTTTCGCGCCGAGGAATACTTTACCGGTTCCGGCGCGAAAAACGAAAACGGGGCGCGCATCGGCCTGTCCCGCACCCCGACCATAGGATGGACGGACGTCCACAGCGCCGACCGCGGACCCGGAGATCGCCACATGCCGCAGCACCCCCTCACCCATTTCCGAGCCGGAAGGGTGTTCACCGCGGTTCCCGCCTCCCCCTGGGCCGAGTCGCTGCTCGTCGCGCACGGTCGGATCGTCTTCGCGGGATCCACGGCTGACGCCGAGGCCCGGGTCGCGGCCGCCGCGGAGGTCTGCCGCACGGTCGACCTCGACGGACGCGTCGTGCTGCCCGGCATGATCGAGTCGCACAGCCACCTCGTCAATCTGGGCCGCTCGCTCGACCAGGTGGACCTGCTGAGCGCACCGGATCTGGCCGAGATGCAGCGCCGCGTCGCCGCAGCCGCTGCGGCCCGGCCCGATGCGGCGCGCGTACTCGGCCGCTCCTGGCTGCTGGCCCCGCTCGCCGGGGAGCAGCCGCACCGCGACATGCTCGACGCCGTGGTGCCCGACCGCCCCGTCTACCTCGTCTCGAACGACCTGCACTCCGGCTGGGTGAACACGGCGGCGCTCCGCGAACTCGGCATCGACCGCGGCACACCCGACCCCGAGGGCGGGACGATCGTGCGCGACGCGAACGGCGACGCGACCGGCCTGCTGCTCGAGACCGCCGCGCTCGTGCTCATGCGCGGCGGCATCGAGGCTCTCGAGGAGGACGCGGTGAGGGATCGCGCCGTGCGCACCGCGCTCGCGGCCTACCTGGCCGCCGGCGTCACCGCCGTCGCGGACCTCGGCCTGCGCGCCGCGGAACTCTCCGCGCTCGAACGGGCGCGCGCGGCCGACGACCTCGTGCTCCCGGTGGCCGGGTACCTCCGCGTGGAGACCTCCGATGACCCCGCCGCGATCGCCGAGCAGATCGAGCGCGCCATCGCGACCCGGGACCGGCTCCGCGAGCGCGCCGACTCTCGGCCCGGGCCGGAACCCGCGCTCGTGGTCCGCGGCATCAAGCTCTGGATCGACGGGGTCATCGACAGCGGCACCGCGGCGATGGTCTCGCCGTTCGCCGGCGGCGCGCACCCCGCGGCCCTCTGGCGGCGGGACCTGCTCTGCTCCGCCGTTGCGGCAGCCGACCGCGCGGGCCTGCAGGTCGCGATGCACGCGATCGGCGACGCCGGGGTCTCCCTCGCGCTCGATGCCGTCGCCGAGGCGCGGCGCACGAACGGCGACAGCGGGATCCGCCACCGGATCGAGCATCTCGAGGTCGTCTCGCACGGCACCGCGGAGCGGCTCGCGTCCCTCGACGTGATCGCCTCGGTGCAGCCGGTGCACGCCGACCCCGAGGTGCAGGGCGCCTGGCGCGCGCAGCTCGGCGACGACCGGGTGGATCGCGGCTACCCCTGGGCCGAGTTCGCTGCCGCGGGCGCCACGATCGCGCTCGGCACCGACGCGCCGACCGCGCCGTACGCGCCGCTGCAGAACCTCTATCTCGCGACGACCAGGCGCTCTCCCGCGCATCCCGAGCTTCCCGCGAACCACCCGGAGCTGCGGCTCCCCCTCGAACGCGCGATCGTCGCCGCGACCCGGGACGCCGCGGCGGCCTGCGGCTGGGGCGGGGAACGGGGCGAGCTGCGTGCGGGCCTCGCGGCCGACTTCGTGGTACTCGACGTCGATCCGTTCCGCGACGGACCCGAGGTGCTGCGCGGCGCTGCGCCCTCGCTGGTCGTCGTGGGCGGCGTCGAGCGCGGGTAGGGTGTCCCGCGTCGGACAGCGGGAGAGTCGCCCGACTGCCGGGGACGCATGCACGGATTCTGCGACTCGCTGCGCTCGCGCAGAATGACGGCAGCACACGCACCGCGCTCGCGCAGCGCTCCCCGTTACACCGTCAGGGTCGCGATCACGACGGGCCGATCCTGCCCGCGCCAGGTCGCACGGAGCACCTGCGCGCCGACGGGCGCGGCAGCGGTCTCGGCGGAGACGTCGAGCGCGCGCAGGATCCCGAGCGTCGCGAACCCGGTCGTGACGTCGGTGCGCGACGCATCGGAGGCGACGGAAGCGGCCCAGAGCTCGGGGACGGGCGCACCGGGCTCCCCCGACCCGGTCACGCGGGTCACGATCTCGCGCGGCACGACGGCGCCCTCGGCATCCTGCACCTGCTCCTCGGCCTCGTGCCCGCCGAGCGCGATCGCCGACGCCAGCACGGCGCGGAAGACGGGGTCGCCCGCACCGTCGCTGATCCAGCGCGTGCCGAGCACGCCGTGCTCGGAGGTGCCGACGAGGAACTCCTCGCCCTCGTCGAGGGGTGCCCCGCGGTAGCTGAGCGGAACGTGGTAGACCTTCCCGTCGCCCGCCTCGAGCAGGTGGCCCTCCAGTCCGACCTCGCCCTCGGGATCGTCGAAGCGGTAGGCCCCCAGCGACGCGAGCGCGGAGGCGTCCCCGCCGAACCACGGCTGCGACGGCAGCCAGCCGGCGAGGAGCTCGAGCTTGGAGGGCGACATGGTGGTGCGATGCATGAGTGCCATGGGCCGATCCTACGCCCGTGTCCCGGGATCCCGATCCGGATCGCTCCCCCTGCTCCGATCCGGAACGCCCGCGCCCCGATCCGCGGTCGGATCCGGCACGTACGACGAAGCCCGCCCCGCCCCGGGACGACCGGGACGGGGCGGGCTTCGAGCGCAGCGCCTAGGACTGGTTCTTCAGGCGCGCGGCCGCGCGGGCGCGCAGGTTCGCGTCGAGCTCGACCTTGCGGATGCGCACGACCTCGGGAGTGACCTCGACGCACTCGTCCTCGCGGGCGAACTCGAGGCACTCCTCGAGGGTCAGCGTGCGCGGCGGCGTCATCGACTCGAAGGAATCGGCGGTCGCCGAACGCATGTTCGTGAGCTTCTTCTCCTTGGTGATGTTCACCTCCATGTCCTCGCTGCGCGAATTCTCGCCGATCACCATGCCGCCGTAGACCTCCTGGGTCGGCTGCACGAAGAACGACATGCGCTCCTGGAGGGCGATGATCGCGAACGGCGTGACGACGCCGGCGCGGTCGGCCACGATCGAGCCGTTGTTGCGGGTCGTGATGACGCCGGCCCACTCCTGGTAGCCGTGCGAGATCGCGTTGGCGATACCGGTGCCGCGGGTGATGGTCATGAACTCCGAGCGGAAGCCGATGAGGCCGCGCGACGGGACGATGAACTCCATGCGCACCCAGCCGGTGCCGTTGTTCACCATGTTCTCCATGCGGCCCTTGCGCGCGGCGAGCAGCTGCGTGATCGCGCCGAGGTGCTCCTCGGGCGTATCGATGGTCAGGTGCTCGTAGGGCTCGTGCGTCTTGCCGTTCACCTGGCGGGTGACCACCTGGGGCTTGCCGACGGTGAGCTCGAAGCCCTCGCGGCGCATGTTCTCGACCAGGATCGCGAGCGCGAGCTCGCCGCGGCCCTGGACCTCCCAGGCATCGGGGCGCCCGGTGTCGACGACGCGCAGCGACACGTTGCCGATGAGCTCGCGATCGAGGCGATCCTTGATCATGCGCGCGGTGAGCTTGTGACCCTTGACCTTGCCGACGAGGGGCGACGTGTTGGCGCCGATGGTCATCGAGATCGCGGGCTCGTCGACCGTGATGGTCGGCAGCGGGCGCACGTCCTCGGCGTCGGCGATGGTCTCGCCGATCGTGATGTCCTCGATGCCGGCGATGGCGACGATGTCGCCGGGGCCGGCCTGCTCGGCGGCGAAGCGCGTGAGCGCCTTGGTGAGCATGAGCTCGGTGATGCGCACGTTCTGGACGGTGCCGTCGTGCTTCACCCAGGCGACCGTCTCGCCCTTCTTGATCCAGCCGTTGTGCACGCGCAGGAGGGCGATCCGGCCGAGGAACGGCGACGAGTCGAGGTTCGTGACGTGCGCCTGCAGCGGGTGCGCGTCATCGTAGCTCGGGGCGGGCACGCGATCGAGGATCGTCTCGAAGAGCGGCTCGAGGTCGGGGTTGTCGGGCAGCGTGCCGTCGGCGGGGCGCGTGTGCGACGCGGCGCCGGCGCGGCCCGACAGGTAGACGATCGGCACGTCGAGCACCGCGTCGACGTCGATGTCAGGGTGATCCTCGGAGAGGTCGGACGCCAGGCCGAGCAGCAGGTCCTGGGCCTCGCCCTCGACCTCCTCGATGCGCGCGTCGGGGCGGTCGGTCTTGTTGACCGCGAGGATCACGGGGAGGTGCGCCTCGAGCGCCTTGCGCAGCACGAAGCGGGTCTGGGGCAGCGGGCCCTCGGACGCGTCGACGAGCAGCACGACGCCGTCGACCATGGAGAGGCCGCGCTCGACCTCGCCGCCGAAGTCGGCGTGACCCGGGGTGTCGATCACGTTGATGACGATGGGGCCGTTCTTCGCGTGCGCACCCTCGTAGGTGATCGCCGTGTTCTTCGCGAGAATGGTGATGCCCTTCTCGCGCTCGAGGTCGTTGGAGTCCATGACGCGATCGTCGACGTCCGCGTGGGCATCGAACGAGTTGGTCTGGCGCAGCATGGCGTCGACGAGCGTGGTCTTGCCGTGGTCGACGTGCGCGACGATTGCGACGTTACGGAGGTCTTCGCGAGTGGCGAGAGCCATAGAGGTGGAGTCCTAACGAGACGAGCGGAGCGTCGGCACGGCGGGATGCCGGGCACGATGGGGAACGGATCCCGCATGCCACGAGAAGAAGCCGACGTACAATTCTAACGGATCGCGGGCGATTCGCTTCCCAGGAGATCGTATATGATTTGAAGGATGCCGCGACCAGCCCGTCTCTCCCCCGGCCTGCTGGGCGTGCTCTCGTTCCTCGCGGCGGTCGGACCGTTCGCGACCGACATGTATCTGGCGTCGTTCACGTCGATCTCAGACGACCTCGGCACGCAGCCCTCGGCCGTGCAGCTGACGCTCACGGCGTTCCTCGTCGGCATGGGTGCCGGCCAGCTCGTGCTCGGCCCGCTCTCCGATCAGCTCGGCAGACGCCCCGTGCTCATCGCAGCGCTCGCGGTGTTCGCCGCCGCCGGGATCGCGATGGTCTTCTCGCCGAGCATCGGCGTCTTCATCGCCCTCAGGCTCGTGCAGGGCTTCGCGGGATCGGCCGGCGTCGTGGTGTCGCGCGCGGTCGCCGTGGACCTGTCGGAGGGTGCCGCCGCGATCCGGGCCATCAGCCTCATCGCGATGTTCGTCGGCCTCGGGCCGCTGCTCGCGCCCCCGATCGGCGGCGCGGTCCTCCTCGTCGCGGACTGGCGGGTGGTACTCGCGGTCGTGGCGCTGCTCGCGGTGGCGATGCTGGTGCTCGCGATCCTGTGCGTCCCCGAGTCGCTGCCGCCCGCCGCCCGCAGTTCCGCCGGGCCGCGGTCGGCGATCCGCAGCATGGGAACGCTGCTCGGCGATGGTCGCTTCGTGCTGCTCATGGCGGTCTTCGGCCTGGCCTTCGGCGGGATGATGTCGTACATCTCCGCGTCGCCCTTCGTCGGGCAGACCGTGCTCGGCATGAGTCCGTTCGCCTACGCGTCGGCGTTCGCCGCGGGAGCCGCCGCGCTGATCCTCGCCAACTCCCTCAACGCGCGGGTCGCCGGGAAGGTGCCCGCAGCGCGCATGCTCCTGCTCGGAGGCGCGCTCTCGCTCACGGCGGGCATCGCCCTCGTCGTTCTCGTGGTCTCCGGGGCGCTCGCGCCGTGGTCGTTCGTGGTCTGCGCCTTCACGCTCACCGCGGGCACCGGATTCTCGATGTCGAACGCCAGCGCGCTCGCGCTCGCGCTCGCTCCGGCGTCCCGCGGATCGGCATCGGCGCTGCTCGGCGCAGCGCAGTTCGCGGTCGGCGGCGCCGCCTCGCCCATCGTGGGGGCCTGGGGCGAGCACACCGCGCTGCCCATGGCGATCTTCGTGCTCGCGGCGGCGGTGCTCGCCTGCGCGGGCTCCCTGCGGTTCGCGCGCCGCGGGGTGTAGCCGGCGTCGGCGCGCAGCCTGCACCGGCGTCGGCGCGCAGTCGGCGCCAGCGCGCAGTCGGCCTCGCCGGTGCACCGCCGAAACGTCAAGGATCCGGCTTCGGTGAGAACGAATGCCGCAACATCGTCTCACCGAAGCCGGATCCCTGACCGAGCGACGGAGCACAGCCGGCCCGACGGAGCTCGACGGAGCCCGAGCCAGTCGAAGCCCGACCGGCAGACCGGGCAGACCGGCAGACCCGGCAGACCGGCAGACCGGGCAGACCGCGAGGCCGCCCGACCGCCCCCGCCCGGCCTCAGGCGCCGCGCAGCTCCCTGGCCCGCTCCCGGCGCGCCGCCTGCTCGACGGGGTCGGGCACCGGCAGCGCGGCGAGCAGCTCCTGGGTGTACTGGTTGGTCGGGTTGCCGAGCACCTGGGCCGTCGTGCCCTGCTCCTTGATGCGCCCCTGCTGCAGCACGATGATGCGGTCGGAGACCGCGTCGATGACCGCGAGGTCGTGACTGATGAAGAGCGACGCGAAGCCGAGCTCGCGCTGCAGCTCGACGAACAGCTCGAGCACGGTCGCCTGGACCGAGACGTCGAGCGCGCTCGTCGGCTCATCGGCGATCAGCAGCTTCGGGTCGAGCGCGAGCGCACGGGCGAGCGAGGCCCGCTGCCGCTGCCCGCCCGACAGCTCGTGCGGGTAGCGGTCGCCGAACGATGCGGGCAGCTGGACCGCGTCGAGCAGCTCGTCGACGCGCGTGCGGGCGGCGGAGGCGGATGCCGCCCGCCCGTGCACGATGAGCGGCTCGGCGAGGCACTCCGCGATCGTGAGCAGCGGGTTGAAGCTCGTCGCCGGATCCTGGAACACGAACCCGATCTCGGGCCGCAGCGGCCCGAGCGAGCGCTGCTTCACGTCGCGCATCTCGTGCCCGAGCACGCGTAGCGACCCCTCGACGACCTTCGTGAGGCCCACGACGGCTCGCCCGATCGTGGTCTTGCCCGACCCCGACTCGCCGACCAGGCCCACGACCTCGCCGGGGGCGACCGAGAAGTCGACGCCGTGCACGGCGACGACGGCCCCGCGCCCGAAGCGCCCGGGGTACCCGATCTGCGCCTGCTCGGCGACGATGAGATGGCCCGTCGTGTCCCGCATCGAGACCGCCGGGTCGGCGCGGTCGTCGACGACCGCTCCACCGGATGACGAGACGGCGACGACGGGCTCGGCGGCGGGTTCCTCCCCCGGCGCCGCGGGCAGCGCCGGGGCGACGAGACCCGACTTGCCGTGCCCGACGTGGGGCACGGCGGCCAGGAGGTCGCGCGTGTACTGCTCGCGGGGCGACGCGAAGAGCTCGCGCACCGGCGCCTGCTCGACGATGTCGCCCCGGTACATCACGATCACGCGATCGGCGAGATCGGCGACCACGCCCATGTTGTGGGTGATGAGCACGATCGTCGCGCCGAACTCGTCGCGGCAGACGCGCAGCAGGTCGAGGATCTCGGCCTGCACGGTCACGTCGAGCGCCGTGGTGGGCTCGTCGGCGATGATCAGCCCGGCGTTGAGTACGAGCGCCATCGCGATGACGATGCGCTGCTTCTGCCCCCCGGAGAACTGGTGCGGGTAGTCGTCGATGCGATGCTCGGGATCGGGGATCCCGACGCGTCGGAGCATATCGACGGCGCGCTCGCGCGCCTCCTTCTTGCCGATCCTGCCGTGGGCCCGCAGGCCCTCGATGATCTGCCAGCCCACGGTGTAGACCGGGTTGAGGGCGGTCGACGGCTCCTGGAACACCATCGCGGCGTCCGATCCCCGCATGCCGCGCAGGGCGCTCGGATCGGCGTGCACGACGTCGGTCTCGTCGCCGGATCGCGACCGCACGACCACCGCGCCGGACATCAGCGCGGTCTCGGGCAGCAGGCCGAGCAGGGCGTTCGCGGTGACGGTCTTGCCCGATCCCGACTCGCCCACGATCGCGAGCACCTCGCCCGCGTGCGCGGTGAGCGAGATGCCCTTCACGGCCTCGACCGGGGCACCGTCGGTGGCGAACGTCACCCGGAGGTCGGTGATCTCGGCTGGTGCGGCTGCCGGTGCAGCATTGTGGAGTGTCATTTCGTCCCCTTCAAGCGCTTGCGCTGACGCAGGCGCGGATCCGCGAGGTCGTTGAGGCTCTCGCCGACGAGCGTGATGCCGAGCACCACGAGCACGATGGCGACGCCGGGGAACACGCTGGTCCACCAGATGCCGCTCGTCACGTCGGCGACGGAGCGGTTGAGGTCGTAGCCCCATTCCGCTGCGGCCGTGGCCTCGATGCCGAAGCCCAGGAAGCCGAGGCCCGCGAGCGTGAGCAGCGCCTCGGAGGCGTTGAGGGTCACGACGACGGGCAGCGAGCGGATCGAGTTGCGCAGCACGTGCTTGAGCAGGATCCGGCGGGTCGGCACGCCGATGACGCGGGCGGCCTCGACGAACGGTTCGGAGCGCACCCGCACGACCTCGGCGCGGATCACGCGGAAGTACTGCGGCACGAACACCACCGTGATCGACAGCGCCGTCGCGAGGATGCCGCCGAACAGCGTCGACTGGCCGCGGCTGATGACGATCGACATCACGATCGCCAGCAGCAGCGACGGGAACGCGTAGATCGCATCGCACACGACGACGAGGATGCGATCGAGCCAGCCGCCGAAGTATCCGGAGACCAGGCCGAGCGCGATGCCGAGGAAGATCGAGCAGACGATCGCCGCGACGATGACGAAGAGCGCCGTCTGCGCGCCCCAGATCACCCGCGAGAGCACGTCGAACCCCGAGACGGTCGTGCCGAGCAGGTTGGTCGCGTTGGGCGCCTGCTGGGTACCGAACGACACCCCGTCGGCCGCCTGCTGCGCCCAGCTGTATGGCGCGATCACGGGGGCGAGGATCGCGAGCAGCACGAAGAGCGCCGTGATCGCGAGACCCGCGACGAGCATGCCGCGCTGGAGCCCGACGCTCTGCCGCAGCTGCGGCAGGACGGGCAGGTGGTCGTACCACCTCGGTTTGCGCGGGACCACGACCGCCATGGTCGCGGTCGAGGGCGCGGGGAGGTCGATGCCGCTCATGGCTAGTACCTCACTCTCGGGTCGATGGCTGCGGCGACGAGGTCGACGATGAAGTTCGTCAGGGCCACGATCACCGCGATCATCACGACGATGCCCTGCACGGCGACGAAGTCGCGCGCCTTGAGGTACTCGGCGAGCATGAAGCCGAGTCCTTTCCACTCGAACGTCGTCTCGGTGAGCACGGCGCCGGCGAGCAGCATCGCGATCTGCATGCCCATCACGGTGATGATCGGGATCAGGGCGGGCCGGAAGGCGTGCTGGGTGATGAGCCGGTACTCGCTGACCCCGCGGGAGCGCCCGCTCGTGACGTACTGCTGCCCGAGCGTACCGATGACGTTCGTGCGGATCAGGCGCAGGAAGACGCCCGCCGTGAGCAGGCCGAGCGCGACGGCGGGGAGGATCGCGTGGAGCAGCACGTCGCCGATGAGCGCGGGATCGCCGAGGCGGATCGCGTCGAGCAGGTACAGCCCCGTCGGCGAGTCGACCCCGCCCATCACGAGCTCCGTCTGCGTGCCGGCGCGGCCGGCGACCGGAAGCCAGCCGAGCCAGACCGAGAACACGAGCTTCAGCAGCAGCCCGACGAAGAAGATCGGGGTCGCGTAGGCGAGGATCGCGGAGATGCGCAGCACCGCGTCCTGCCAGCGGTCGCGGCGGTACGCCGCGATGAGGCCGAGCGGGATGCTGACGACGAATGCGACGAGGAGGGCGAAGAACGCGAGCTCGAGCGTCGCCGAACCGTAGCGCAGGATCACCTCGGTGACCGGCCGGTTGTCGGTGAGCGTCGTGCCGAAGTCGCCGCGGAAGACGGCGCCGATGTAGTCGAAGTACTGGATGATGAGCGGGCGGTCGTACCCCGCCTCGTGGATGCGCTCGGCGAGCTGGTCGGCGGGGAGCCTGCCTCCGAGCGCGGCGGTGATGGGATCGCCCGTCAGCCGCATGAGGAAGAAGACGACGGTGACGAGGATGAGCACCGTGGGGATGATGAGCAGGAGCCGGAGCAGGATGTAGCGCCAGAGCCCTCCCCCAGCGGGGGCGCGCCGCACGGTGGCGGCGGGTGCGGGAACGGTCATGTGGGAAACCTTTTCGTGCATGCGAATACCGCCGGCGCTTCGGTCGCCCCGCGCACGCGATGCGCGGGGCGACCGAAGCGCCGGCGGTCGTCCGCGCTACTTCGTGATCGGCGCGTACCGGAACTTGAACGAGGCGTCGAGCGTCGTGCCCTCGACGGAGGCGCCGGTGTAGGCGACCTGCTTGCCCTGGAGCAGCGGCAGCGTCGACAGGTCGTGCGCCACCTTCTCCTGGATCTCGCCGATCATGGCCTCGCGCTTGTCGGCGTCGACCTCGGTCTGCGACTTCACGATCAGGTCGTTGACCTCGGGGTTGTCGTAGTGGTTGCCCAGGAAGTTCTCCTTGAGGAAGAACGGCGACAGGTAGTTGTCCGCATCCGAGTAGTCGGGGAACCAGCCGAGCTGGTAGGCCGGGTAGACGTCGTTCGTGCGGTCCTCGCTGTACTGCACCCACTCGGTCTGCTGCAGGTCGACCTCGAACAGGCCGTCGGTCTCGAGCTGCGACTTGATCATCGCGTACTCGTCGCCCGACGAGGGGCCGTAGTGGTCGCCGTTGTACTGCAGGCTGAGCTTGACGGGCGTCGAGACGCCGGCGTCCTTCAGCAGCTTCGCCGCGGCCGCGGCGTCAGGGCCGCCCTCGCCGTCGCCGTACATGTCCTTGAGCGGCGTCGTCGCGCCGGCCATGCCGTCGGCCACGGGCGAGTAGAGCGGCGCGTAGGTGTCCTTGTAGACGTCCTTGGCGATCGCGGCGCGGTCGACGAGCGAGGCCGCGGCCTGACGCACCGCGAGCGACTTCTTCGCGTCGGCGTCATCGGTCGTGGCGCCGAACGGCATCGTGTTGAAGTTGAAGACGATGTAGCGGGTCTCGCCGCCGGGGCCCTCGACGATCTTGACCTTGTCGTTCTTCGCGAGCTCCTCGTTGTCGGTCGCCGAGAGCGAGCGGAAGGCGACGTCGATCGTCCCGCCAGCGATGTCGAGCTTCAGGTTCGACGCGTCGGCGTAGTACTTGACGTTGACGCCCGTGTTCTCGGCAGCTCCGAGGTTGCCCTGGTAGCCGTCGAAGGGCTTGTACGAGACCAGCTCGTTGAGCTTGTACGAGGTGATCTCGTACTGGCCGGCGAACGCCTTGCCCTGCACGATGTCATCGTCGCTCGTGACCTCGTCGGGCGAGAACACGTCCTCGTCGACGATCGGAGCCGCCGGGCTCGAGAGGATGAGCGGCCAGATCTGATCGTCGCCGTTCTTCAGGGTGAAGACGACGGTCGTGTCGTCGGGGGCGTCGACCTTGTCGAGGTTGCCGAGCAGCGAGGCCGGCCCCTCGGGGTCGTTGATCTTGACCATGCGATCGAACGAGAACTTCACATCGCTCGAGGTGAGGTCGTTGCCGTTGGCGAACTTCAGCCCCTCCTTGAGCTTCACCGTGTACTCGGTGGGCGAGGTGAACTCCGCCGACTCGGCGATGTCGGGCGTGACCTCGGCGGTGCCGTACTCGCTGTTCAGCAGGAACGGGTAGACCTGGTTCATCACGGCGAACGAGCCGTTGTCGTAGGAACCAGCGGGATCGATCGAGGTGACCTTGTCGGTCGTGCCCACCGTGATCTCGCTGCCGCCGCTCTTCCCGGAATCGCCACCGGATCCGCCGGTGCTGCTCGTCGCGCAGCCCGTGAACAGCAGTGCGGCGCTCGCGAGAGCCGCGGCCGTCATCAGCGTCTTCGTCTTCTTCACTCTCTATCTTCCTTCGTTGCAAGGCGAGCGGCGTCGGCGCCGTTCGCGCAAGAGATATCGCAGAACACATCGAGCATAGTGACCGGCGCCTGGGCGATCGGGGCATGAGCGCTGCCGTGACTTTTTCGTGACCGAAGACTGTGCGCCGGCGCTCACCGCCGCCGCGCAGCCCGCCGAGAATTGTGCGTTCCCGAAAACACTTCAGGGCTCCAGCCGGTGGCTGGAGCCCTGAAGTGCTGCGGTGCCGGGCACCGCGGGTTCGATCCGGTCAGCTCACGCCGAGCTCGATCGATCCGCCAGGGATCGCCGCGAGCAGATTCCTCGTGTACTCCTGCTGCGGGTTCTCGAAGACCTCGTCCGTCGTCGCCTGCTCGACGATGCGACCCTGCTGCATGACGCAGACCCGGTCGGCGATCAGGCGCACGACCGCGAGGTCGTGCGTGATGAACAGGTAGGTCAGCCCGAGGTCGCGCTGCAGCTCGGCGAGCAGGTCGAGAACCTGCGCCTGCACGAGCACGTCGAGCGCCGACACGGCCTCGTCGAGCACGAGGATGTCGGGCTTCAGCGCGAGCCCGCGCGCAACGGCGACGCGCTGGCGCTGGCCCCCGGAGAGCTCGTTCGGGTAGCGGTTCGCGAGCTCGCGCGGCAGGGCCACCTGATCGAGCAGCTCGAGCACGCGCTCCTTGCGGCTGGCAGCATCGCCCACGTTGTGGATCCGCAGCGGCTCCATGATGGTGTTGCCGATGTTGTGGAGCGGATCGAGCGAGCCGTACGGATCCTGGAACACGGGCTGGAGCGTGCGCCGCAGGTCGAACAGCTTGCGGCCGGACAGGCCGGCGACCTCCTGGCCGGCGATCTTGATCGACCCCGAGGACGGCTTCTCGAGCTGCAGCACCATCTTCGCGATGGTCGACTTGCCCGATCCCGACTCGCCCACGAGCGCCATCGTCTCGCCGCGGTTCACCGTGAAGGTCGCGCCGGCGACGGCGTGGAAATCCTCGGACCCGAAGTTGCCCTTGCGCAGCTTGTAGATCTTGCCGAGGTCGGTCACCTCGATCATCGGCTCGCCCTTGCCGACCTTCGGCTTCTCCTCCTCCGCGAGCGCGGCGAGATCGAACGTCGACGTGGGGGCCGTCGGCACGGTCGGGTCCTCCCCGATCCGCCGCGACGCGAGGCTCGGCGCCGCCGAGACCAGGCGCTTCGTGTACGGATGCTGCGGGTGCTGCAGGATCTCGCGGCTCGGGCCGGACTCGACGATGTTGCCCTTGTACATGACGATGAGCTTCTCGGCGCGCTCCGCGGCGAGGCCCAGGTCGTGCGTGATGAAGACGACGGCCGTGCCGGTCTCGCTGGTCAGCTTCTCGAGGTGGTCGAGCACCACGCGCTGCACCGTGACATCGAGCGCCGAGGTCGGCTCGTCCGCGATGAGCAGCTCGGGGTTCGCCGCGAGGCCGATGCCGATGAGGGCGCGCTGCTTCATGCCGCCGGAGAACTGGTGCGGGTACTGCTTCATCCGCTGGGCGGCGTTCTGCAGGCCGGCCTGCTCGAGCACCTCGACGGCGCGCTGCTTCACCTCCTTGCGTCCGCTGGCGACGCCGTTCGCACGGATCGCCTCCTCGACCTGGAATCCGATGGACCACACCGGGTTGAGGTTCGACATCGGATCCTGCGGCACGAGGCCGATGTCGCGCCCGCGCAGCCGCTCCATCTCGCGCCGCGGCAGGTTCGCGATCTCGCGCCCCTTCCAGAGCACCGAGCCGTCGGTGATGCGGCCCGTGCCGGGCAGGAGGTTGATGACGGCGTGCATGGTCGTCGACTTGCCCGATCCCGACTCGCCGACGATCGCGACGGTCTCGCCCGGGTAGACGTCGAAGCCGACGCCGTGGAGCACCTCGTTCGGCGCCTTCTTCTTGCCGAACGCGACGCGCAGGTCGCGGACGCTGAGCAGGGGTTGCACGGCGCTGTCTGATCGCACGGTGTTCTCTTCGTTCTGCTGGGTCGTCTCGCTCATCGCTGCGCCCTCGCCTTCGGGTCGAGCGCGTCGCGCACCACTTCGCCCAGCATGACGAAGCCGAGCACCGTGATGGCGAGCGCGAGTGAGGGGTAGATGAGCGTCATCGGGGCGTTGCGCAGGTCGCGCTGCGCCGAGCTGATGTCGTTGCCCCAGCTGATGTATTCAGCCGGCGGGAGGCCGACGCCCAGGAACGACAGCACGGACTCGGCGACGATCGCCGCCGCGAGCGACAGCGTCGTGGCAACGATGAGCGGCGCCAGCGAGTTCGGCAGCACGTGCTTGGCGAGCGTCTTCACCCGGGAGAGCCCGAGCGCCTGCGACGCCATGACGAAGTCGGCGTTGCGCACCTGCAGGATCTCGCTGCGCAGGATGCGCGCCGAGACCGGCCACGAGAACCCGCCGATCGCGAGCGAGATCACGAAGACGTTGCGGTGCTCCGAGAACACCGTCATCACGATGACCGCGGCGAGGATGTAGGGGATCGAGAAGAAGATGTCGCCGATGCGCGAGATCACGGTGTCGACGAACCCGCCGAAGAAGCCGGAGAGCGCGCCCATCACGAGGCCGATGACGAATGTCAGCAGGATCACGATGAGGCCCACCGACACCGAGGTCGAGGTGCCGTAGATGATGCGCGCGTAGATGTCCTGCCCCTGGTTGTTGAACCCGAAGGGGTGCCCCTCGGAGGGCCCGGCCTTCGCGAAGTCCAGGTTCGATGCGCGCGGGTCCACCTGCGTGAACAGCGTCGGGAACAGCGAGACCAGCAGCACGACCAGGATGATCAGCGCCGAGATCCAGAACATCGGGCGGCGGCGCATGTCGCGCCACGCGTCGAGCCAGAGGTTCGACTTCTTGTCGTCGATCTTGACCGCGTCGACGGCGGCGACCGGCGTCTCGTCGAACGGTGCGACGAAGTGCTCGGGGATGGGGTGCTTCGGCTCAGGCATAGCGGATCCTCGGATCGAGTACGGCGTAGAGGAGGTCGACGACGAGGTTCACGCCGAGGTAGACGAGCACCATGACGGTGACGAACGAGACGACGAGCGAGTTGTCGCCCTTGAGGATCGCCTGGAACAGCGCGTTGCCGACGCCCGGCACGTTGAAGATGCCCTCGGTCACGGTCGCGCCGACCATCAGGACGCCGAAGTTCGTCGCCGAGTTGGTGATCGTGGGGATGAGCGAGTTGCGGAGCACGTGCACGGGGATGACCCGCCCACGGCTCAGGCCCTTCGCGTACGCCGTGCGCACGAAGTCCTGGTTCAGCGTGTCGATCACCGAGGCGCGCGTCAGCCGCATGCTGGTGGCGTAGAGCGAGAAGCCGAGCACGATCGCGGGCAGCAGCATGTCCTGGATCGGCGCGCCGGTGCCGACCGTTGTGCGGAACCAGCCGAGCTTGAAACCGAGCCCGAACTGGGCGATGAACGCGATCACGAAGATCGGGATGCTCATGAAGAGCAGGCCGATGATGAGGTTCACGTTGTCGAACAGCTTGCCCTTGCGCAGGCCCGAGACGAGGCCGATCGAGATGGCGAGCGTCAGCTCGATCACGATCGCCATGGCGGCGAGGGTGATCGTGACGGGGAAGGTGCGCGCGAGCGTGTCGGCGACGGGGACGCCCGAGAAGCTCGTGCCGAAGTCGCCGACGAGCACGCCCTTCAGATACAGCAGGTACTGCACGATGAACGGCTGATCGAGGTGGTACTCGGCCTTCAGTCGTGCCACGATCGCCGGGTCGGGCGTGCGGTCGCCGAACATGGCGAGGATCGGGTCGCCGGGCATGGCGAACACCAGGAAGTAGATGAGGAAGGTGGTGCCCAGCAGAACCGGGATCACCTGGAGGATGCGGAAGAGGAGGTATCTCAGCATGTTTCGCTGCCTCTCCGACTGGAATGGATTTTCATGTGGCGTATTCTCTCGCAGTCGATGTGCGATGCAAACTCGGCGAACGTCGTCGTGCGCCGGGCCGCGGGTCGTGGGCCGGGAGCGGCGGGGATGGAGCCGAACCCAGCACGGGGCCCCGGGCGGTCGCCCGGGGCCCCGTGTGGAGTGCTTACTTCTTGGTGATCTCGTGGTAGAGCGGCACCGAGTTCCAGCCGAACTCGACGTTCTCCACGCTCTCGCCGTAGCCGCCGGTCACGTTCGAGTACCAGAGCGGGAAGGCGGGGAGGTCCTCGAGCAGGATCTCCTGAGCCTGCTGGAACTTCTCGTTGGCCTTCGCGGGGTCGGTCTCGACCGAGCCCTCCTTCAGCAGCTTGTCGAACTCGGGGTTCGAGTAGTCGCCGTCATTGGAGGAGGCGTTGGTCGCGTACAACGGTCCGAGGAAGTTGTACAGACCCGGGTAGTCGGCCTGCCAGCCGGTGCGGAAGGCCGTCTGGATGGTGCGGTTCGTGACCTCTTCGCGGATGAGGTCGAACTTCGGGTACGCCTTGCCGGCCGCGTCGATGCCGAGCGTGTTGTGGATGCTGTTGGTCACGGCATCCGCCCAGGCCTGGTGGCCGCCATCGGCGTTGTAGGCGATCTCGAGGGATCCCGACCAGGGCTTGATCTTGTCGGCCTCGGCCCACAGCTTCTTCGCCTCTTCGGGGTTGTACTCGAGCACCTCGGCGCCCTTGAGCTTGTCGCTCCAGCCGTCGATGACCGGCGAGGTGAAGTCGCTGGCCACGGTGCGGGTGCCCTCGAAGATCTTGTCCGTGATCTGCTCGCGGTTGATCGACATCGAGACGGCCTTGCGGCGCAGGTCGCCCTCTTCGCCCGACCAGTGCTCGAGGCGCTCGGGGATCGTGAACGACTGGAAGACGGCCGAGGGCTGGTTGACCGCGCGGTCGCCGAGATCGCTCTCGAAGTTCGCGAGCTGCGTCTCGGGGATCTGGTCGACGACGTCGAGATTGCCGCCGAGCAGGTCGGAGTAGGAGGCGTCCTGCGTCGCGTAGAACTTGATGGTCAGGCCATCGTTCTTCGGCTTGCGGGGCCCGTTGTACTCCTCGTTGGTGACGAGCTCGATCTGCTCGTCGTGCTGCCAGGCCCCCTCGCTCGCGAGCTTGTAGGGGCCGTTGCCGACCGGGTTCTCGCCCTGGGCCTCCATGTCCTCGAACGCGACGTCGGGGAGCGGGTAGAAGGCCGAGTAGCCCAGGCGCAGCGGGAAGTCCGAAGCGGCCTTGTTGAGCTTGACGGTGAAGGTGGTGTCGTCGACGACCTTGAGGCCCGAGAGGTCCTTGGTCGAGCCGTACACGTCGTCCTCGGTGCCGGCCTCGCCGTCGGGGCCCTCGTTGCTCTCGAAGCCCTCGATGTCCTCGAAGAAGTAGCCGCTGAGCTGTGCGTTCTCGCTGAGCGCGCCGTAGTTCCAGGCCTTGACGAAGTTCTCGGCCTTGACCGGGGTGCCATCGGAGAACTTCGCGTCGTCGCGGATCTTGATGGTGTAGTTGATCGCGTCCTCGGTCTCGATCGAGGTCGCGAGGTCGTTATGCGCCGAGCCGTCGGCCGCGTAGTAGACCAGGCCGGCGAAGATCGCGTCGAGGATCTTGCCGCCGCCCACCTCGTTGGTGTTGGTCGCGATCAGCGGGTTCTGGGGCTCCGAGCCGTTGGTGGTGATGATCCCGCCACCGCCGCCGCTCGACTCGCCACCGCCGCCGTTCGATCCGCCCGCGCAGCCGGTGAACGCCAGCGCGCTCGCGGCGGCCAGAGCGATGAACGTCAGGCCCTTCCGTGTTCGCTTCACTTGGTTTCCTCCTTGAAATCTCCGCCCGGTACCGGGGACGGTCCTCGTCCCGCGATGGCACCGGCGGATGCTGAATACATACGGGCACCACCTTAGCTTTTCGAGTCAGCGAGCATGACCAATTCGGGGCCTCGTGACGCCTTCGTGACCCGTCTCTGTAGAACCCCGCAAATTCTCACCGAGAACACGGCGAACGAACTGTGCGGATTCACTATTTCTCGGGGAGTGCAGCGATACTCTGGGGCCGTGACACACGCCGCTTACCGCAGTCGCCTCCGCTGGGAGATCGGGATCGTGCTCGCCCTCTCGTTCGGGGCGTCGGCGGTCTATGCGATCGTCTCCATCGTCGAGCGGGTGACCCGCGAGACCGCCCTCGCCTCGCAGACGGCGACGATCAACCGACCGCTCGCGGAGCGCCCCGCGTTCGACCTCGTCTACCAGCTGCTGGCCGTCGCGTTCGGGCTCGCCCCCGTAGCGCTCGTGGTCTTCCTCCTGTGGCGCGGCGGTCGCCCGCATCTGTCGCGACTGGGGCTCGGCGCGCCGCTGCTCCGCGCTCCCCGCCCCCGCTGGAGGTGGGGGCGCGAAGCGGCCGGCGGGCTCGGCCTCGCGGCGCTCATCGGGATCCCCGGCATCGCCTTCTACCTCGCGGCGAAGGCGATCGGGATCAACACGACCGTCGTGCCCACCGCGCTCGACACGTACTGGTGGACCGTACCCGTGCTCGTGCTGCAGGCGCTGCGCGCGGCGCTCACCGAGGAGCTCATCGTGGTCGCGTACCTGTTCGACCGCCTGAAGCGGCTCGGCGTCGGACCGGTCGCGACCGTCGTCTCGAGCGCGCTCCTGCGCGGCTCGTACCATCTGTACCAGGGCTTCGGCGGGTTCATCGGCAATGTCGTCATGGGACTCGTCTTCGGCTGGGCCTACCACCGGTGGGGTCGCTCGCTCCCCCTCGTCGTGGCGCACTGGATCCTCGACATCGCGAGCTTCGTCGGCTACGCGCTCGCGGTCGCGCTCTGGCCGGCGCTCTTCGGCGCGCCGGCCCCGTGATCGCCGGCTACTTGAAGGTCTTCACCCAGGCGTCGGTGAGGCCCCACAGCTCGTCGTAGAGCTCGGGCGCCGCGGCGCAGCGCTCGGCGGGCTTCAGCACCTCGAACTCGCCCGTCTCGGTGCGCACGGCCCCCCACGTGCCCTCGCACGGGAGCTGCCGGATGAGCGCGCTGTCGAGCCACAGCTCGGTGTTGTTGTTCTCGATGCGGTACTGCGTGACTCCGAACTTGCCGCTCAACTGCGACGTGACGCCCCACTGCGGAATGGGGAGGGACTGCAGATCCGGCCCCACGTCGACCTTCGGAACCTGATCCTCCTCCGGCTCCTCGGACGGGGTCTCCTCCGGGTCGGGGGTCGTGTCGGGCTGCGTCGTCTCCGGCGTCGGCTCGCTCGTCGCGGGCGCGGTGGCCGAGGAGTCGGGATCCTGCCCGCCGCCGCGCGCGATGGAGACCACCGCGATGGACGCGACGATCGCGAGGACCGCGATGATGCCGACCACGATCCACGGCTTCGCCGAGCCCGAACGCTCCGCCCGCGCCGGACCGGCCGCAGCGGGCTGGGAGGCGCGCACGCGCACCTCCTGCTCCTGGGCGAGTCGCTGGCGTGCGGGCATCGGTCGGGTCTGAGGCATCGGCTCGTCGGCCGCGGGGCCGAACAGCTCCTCGAATGGATCTTTGCTCACCCGATCAGCCTAACCGCATCGGCTGCGATGATCCCGCGCGGGCACCGCCCCGACCTCCGCGGCCGGCCGTCACGCCGCTCTGACCGCCACCGCATCCGCCACCGCGGCGATATGGGGCGCATCCGTGCCGCAGCAACCGCCGAGCACGCGGGCGTTCGGCGCGAGCGCGAGCAGACCGGCGATCCCGGCCGCGAACTCCCCGGGAGCATCGCCCGGCCCCTCCTCGCCGTGGCGGGCGGCGTTCAGGCGGAACCCGATGATCCGGTCGGATCCCCCGCCGACCGCTTCGAGACCCCTCCGCACCTCGGACGGGTGGGCGCAGTTCACCAGGAACCCGACGGCCGCGCCGCCGGTGGCCGCGTCGACCGCGGCGATCGCCGAAGCGAGCGTGCTGCCGTCCGCGAGACGGCCGTCCGCACCGACCGTGAACGACACCGCTGCGGGGATCCGCGCCTCCCGCGCCGCGAGCACGATGCCGGAGCCCTCGGCGACATCGAGGGTCGTCACGGAGGTCACCCGGTCCGCTCCGGCCTCGGCGAGGGCCGCGATCTGGGGAGCGTGGTAGTCGCGAGCGCTCTCCACCGACATCCGGTCCGCAGCGACGAAGTCGTCGAATCGCGGACCGACGCAGCCGTTGACCGTGACGTCGGAATCAGGGGCGATCTGCTCGACGAGCGTGCGCAGCAGGGCGACGGCGTCGGCGTTCGCGCGCTCGAGCGCGGCGGCGTCCCGGCCGAGCACGGACCCCCAGTCGGGGTTCGCCCGCCAGGTCGGGGTATCGAGCACGAGCGGCATGCCGAGCCGGGCGGCGAGCGCGAGGAACGGCCGATAGTACTCGCGGAGCGCCTCCCTCCCGTCGGCTGTGTCGAGCAGCACGAACGCGGCGAACTCCGGAAGCTCCTGACCGAGCCGATCGGTCAGCGCGGTCTCGATCCCCCCGTCCGCGAGCGCGAAGCCGTGCGCCGCCGCTCCCGGCTGCGAAGCGCTGTTCGTCGGCGTGCCGTTCGTCTCCGTGCGGTTCATGATGCTCTCCGTTCGTCCGGTTCGGCCGTGTGCAGGGCGGCGGCGATCATCGCGCGCCGCGCGCCGAAGGCCAGCACCCTCCGCTCATGGCGCTCCATGATCCCGGCGTCGCGCAGCGCGATCGTGCCGGGGTCCCCGCGCTCGATCCCCGCGCGCCACCGCTCGGCGATGAGCGCCATGCGGGCGTCGACCGCGTCGAGGAGGCCCGTCGCATCGACGCCGCCGTACGCGCGCGCCGCGATGGCGATCCTGCGGGCCGCCTCCGCTGCCGGGATCTCCCGGAGCAGCGGCACTCCCGACCAGCAGAGGAACGCGAGGTCGTCGACCGGGCGCCCCGGGCCGGCCCGATCCCAGTCGATCATCCCGGCGAAGTCGCCGTCGATCACGACCCAGTTGTACAGCCCGGGATCGTTGTGGCAGATCACCTCGCCCGGCCCGAGCGCGCGCCGCCCCTGCCGCCACTCGACCGCGCCCGGATCGTAGGCGCGCACCGCGTCGTGGAAGCGACGCAGCCAGGCCGCCGCCGCCTCCAGCGCACGGTCTTCGGGCTGCTCGGTCTCGGGGTCGAGCGTCTCGCCAGGCAGATAGTCGAGCACCTCGCGGCCCTCGTCGTCGAAGCCGTGCACCTCCGGGACACCGGGAAGCCCCGAGTCGCGCAGGAAGCCGAGCAGCCCGTGCACGGCCGGCGTCCACGCGCCGGTCGGGCGGTGCACCCGGAAGCCGCCCCCGGGCACGGGGATGCGCCAGACTCCGCCTGAGCCTCCGGGCAGGTGCTCGCTCTCCACGTCTCGACCGTACCGCAGGGGACCGCAGGGCGCCCGGTCCGCGGGCGGTGGATCCTGCGAGTCGCTCCGCTCCCGCAGGATGACGGGATGGGAAGGCTCCCGCAGGATGACGGGATGAGGGCTCCGCAGGATGACCGCTCCGTCATTCCGCGCGACGCAGGGGTCGCAGAATCCATCGGGCACGGCGCCCGCCGTCCCGCAGGCCCGATCAGGCGAGGTGGATCCGATCCGTCACCGGGCGCAGCCCCGGGGCCGGGTCGGTACCCGTGAGCGAGCCGCGCCCCGGCTCGGGCTCGCCGTGCACCTGCACGTGCAGGCGCTCCATGCGCGTATCGAGCTCGGCCGCCGTGTCCGCGGCGTTCTTCAGCTCGCGCAGCAGGGTGTCGGGCACCTGCCGCGCGTACTTGTAGTAGATCTTGTGCTCGAGGCTCGCCCAGAAGTCCATCGCGATCGTGCGGAACTGCACCTCTACGGGCACGTCGACGCGTCCCGTGGAGAGGTACACCGGCACGGCGATGATCGTGTGCAGGCTCTTGTAGCCGTTCGACTTGGGGTGCTCGATGTAGTCCTCGACCTCGAGCACGGTGATGTCGTCCTGCTGGGTCAGCAGGTCGAAGAGCCGGTAGACGTCGCGGATGAAGGTGCAGGTGACGCGCACTCCGGCGATGTCCTGGATCCCCGCGCGGATCTCGTCGAAGTCGGTGCCGATCCCGCGACGCTCCATCTTCTCGACGAGGCTGTCGACGGTCTTCACGCGGCTCGACACGTGCTCGATCGGGTTGTACTCGTGCGTATGGAGGAACTCCTCCTGCAGGATCGACAGCTTCGTCTCGATCTCCTGCATCCCGAAGCGGTACTCGAGCAGGAAGCGCTGCATGCGATCGCCGAGGGATCGCAGCGCGCTTGCGGAGATCGTGATCTCGTCGTCGGCGGGCTCCTCGTCGACATCCCGTTCGAACACGTCGGTCACCGGATTGCTCATGGCGCCAGGCTAGCCCGCGGATTTCAGAACGGGCTGTGACTTTCGCGGCGCGCCGCACGCCTCCGCCGTCGCGCATGGCCGCCGCGCGGAGACCGCCAGGGGTGCTGACCAGCGCGCCGACCGGTTGACAATTGATGGATTCAGTCGGAATACTGACCGAGGAAAGGGCGGTACCGCTGGGGAACCGATTCCGATCTCCGCTGGACGGACCTCGTGCGCGCCGCTGCATCATCGACGAGGAGGTCGTATGAACAGCACACCCGAATCCGCAGGGCTCCCGGGCGAGCCCCCGCCCGACATCGACTACGAGGCGGTCCAGCGCTCCCCCGAGTTCCAAGAGCTCAAGCGACGCTTCCGCACCTTCGTGTTCCCGGTATCCGCGCTCTTCATGGTGTGGTTCCTCGCGTACGTGCTGCTCTCGGCGTACGCCCACGACTTCATGGCGACGCCCGTGCTCGGCAACGTCAACGTCGGCATCCTGCTCGGACTCGGGCAGTTCGTCTCGACCTTCGTCATCACGATGCTGTACGTGCGGTTCGCCAACAAGCGGCTCGACCCGGTGAGCGTCTCGATCCGCGCCGACCTGGAGGCGCAGGCCGCCGGCCGGCCGGGGTCCGCAGCCGCGCACGGAGAGGTCTGACATGCAGGGCAACAACCCGATCCTGAACATCTCGATCTTCCTCGCGTTCGTCGCCGTCACGATGGTCATCGTGATCCGCGCGAGCCGCAACAACAAGAGCGCCGCCGACTTCTACGCCGGCGGCCGCTCGTTCTCCGGCAGGCAGAACGGACTCGCCATCGCCGGCGACTACCTCTCGGCCGCGTCCTTCCTCGGCATCTGCGGCGCGATCGCGCTCACGGGGTACGACGGGTTCCTGTACTCGATCGGGTTCCTCGTCGCGTGGCTCGTGGCGCTGCTGCTCGTCGCCGAGCTGATGCGCAACACGGCGAAGTTCACCATGGCCGACGTGCTCTCCTTCCGCCTCAAGCAGAAGCCGGTGCGCATGGCGGCCGCGACCACGACGCTCGCGGTCAGCTTCTTCTACCTGCTCGCCCAGATGGCCGGCGCGGGCGCGCTCGTGTCGCTGCTGCTCGGGCTCGACAGCTCGCTCGGGCAGTCCCTCGTCATCGTCGTCGTGGGCGTGGTGATGATCATCTACGTGCTCATCGGCGGCATGAAGGGCACCACGTGGGTGCAGATCATCAAGGCGGTGCTGCTGATCACGGGTGTCGCCGTGATGACCGTGTGGGTGCTCGCCCTCACGGGCTTCAACTTCTCGCAGCTGCTGCAGCAGGCCGTCGACAACGCGGCGGAGGGCGCGGCGATCCTCGCCCCCGGCCTCAAGTACGGTGCGAACCCGCTCGACTTCATCTCCCTCGCCCTCGCCCTCGTGCTCGGCACCGCGGGCCTGCCCCACGTGCTCATGCGCTTCTACACGGTGCCGACGGCGAAGGAGGCGCGCCGATCCGTCGTGTGGGCCATCTGGCTCATCGGGGTCTTCTACCTCTTCACGCTCGTGCTCGGCTTCGGCGCGGGCGCGCTGGTCGGCCCCGAGGAGATCGCGAACGCTCCGGGCGGCGTCAATTCCGCGGCCCCGCTGCTGGCGTTCCACCTGGGCGGCCCGATCCTGCTCGGCCTCATCTCGGCCGTCGCGTTCGCCACGATCCTCGCGGTCGTCGCCGGGCTCACGATCACGGCTTCGGCGTCGTTCGCCCACGACGTGTACGCGAGCGTGATCAAGAAGGGGAAGGCCTCGCAGCAGCAGGAGATGAAGGTCGCGAAGATCACGACCCTCGTGATCGGCGCCGCGGCGATCCTCGGCGGGATCGGCGCCAAGGATCAGAACGTCGCCTTCCTCGTGGCCCTGGCCTTCGCGGTCGCCGCGAGCGCGAACCTCCCGACGATCCTCTACTCGCTCTTCTGGAGCCGGTTCACGACCCGCGGCGCGGTGTGGTCGATGATCGGCGGACTCGCCTCGGCGATCCTGCTGATCGTCTTCTCGCCCGTGGTCTCGGGCACCGAGACGTCGATGATCCCCGGGGCCGACTTCGCGTGGTTCCCGCTCACCAACCCCGGCATCGTCTCGATCCCGCTCGGGTTCCTCCTGGGCTGGATCGGCTCGATCACCGACCCCGGCACCGAGTCGAAGCGGCTCGCCGCCGAGATGGAGGTGCGCCAGTTCACCGGGTTCGGCGCGGAGCCGCCCGTCGAGCACTGATCGGGGGGTCCCGCGATGCATACCGTCGCGCGGGATGACGGTCCGCCCAGCGTCATCCTGCGCGACGGAGGAGTCGCAGGATCCACCCCTCGGGCGCCGTGATAGTTTCGGACGGCAGGCCCGCGCGAGCCGCGTGCGGGCGAACGATCCACTCAGGAGACCCGGTGTCCGCCAACTCCCCCGCACAGTCCGCCCGGAGCGAGCGGGGGTTCTTCGGCCACCCATGGGGCCTCGCGAACCTCGCGGGCGTCGAGATGTGGGAGCGCTTCAGCTTCTACGGCATGCAGGGTCTGCTCGCCTTCTACATCTACTACTCGGCGACGGACGGCGGGCTCGGCATGTCCCAGGCCGCCGCGACCTCGATCGTGGGCGCCTACGGCGGGCTCGTCTACTTGTCGGCCGTGCTCGGCGGCTGGGTCGCGGACCGCGTGCTCGGCGCCGAGAAGACGCTGCTCTCCGCCGCGGTGGTCATCATGGTGGGGCACATCGCGCTCGCCGTGCTTCCCGGCGGGATCGGCCTCGCGATCGGCCTCGTCTGCGTCGCGACCGGATCCGGCTCGCTGAAGACCACCACGTCGACGGTGCTCGGCGACCTCTACGAGGCGGGTGACACGCGGCGCGACGCCGCCTTCTCCATCTACTACATGGGGGTCAACATCGGCGGGCTGGTCGGCCCGCTCGCCACGAGCGCGCTCTGGGGCTGGAAGGGCTTCCACTGGGGCTTCGGGCTCGCCGCGGTGGGCATGGCGCTCGGCCTGATCCAGTACCTCGCACTGCGTCGCCACACCGTCTCGGAGGCCAGTTCCGCACCACTCCACCCGCTCGCGAGCGCCGAGCGCGCGCGGTGGATCGGCATCGGCATCGGCGCGCTCGCGCTGGTGGCGCTCGCGGTGACGATGGGATGGGTCACCGCCGAGAACCTCGCCACGGTCGTCGTCGTGCTCACCGTGATCGCGGTCGTGTCGCTCTTCACCGTGATCCTCACGAGCCGGAGCGTCTCGACCGACGAGCGGAAGCGGGTCTTCTCGTTCATCCCGCTGTTCATCGCCTCCGCCGTGTTCTGGACCCTGTTCCAGCAGCAGTTCACCGTGCTCGCGATCTACGCGGACGAACGGCTGAACCGCACCGTCTTCGGGTGGGAGATGCCGCCGAGCGTCGTCACGGCGATCAACCCGGTCTTCATCATCGTCTTCGCCGGCGTCTTCGCGGCGCTGTGGACGAAGCTCGGCGAGCGCCAGCCCCCGGCTCCCGTGAAGTTCGCGCTCGGGACGGCGATCATGGGCGTCGCATTCCTCTGCTTCCTGCCGTTCTCGGGAGGCGCGACCGGATCGGTGCCGTTCCTCGCGATCGTGCTGATCCTCTTCCTCTTCACGATCGCGGAGCTCTGCCTCTCACCGGTCGGGCAGTCCCTCGCGACCAAGCTCGCTCCGCGCGCATTCCACTCGCAGATGGTGGCGCTCTTCTTCCTCTCGATCGCGCTCGGCTCGTCGGCCGCGGGTGCGCTGTCGGGCTTCTACTCCGCACGGACCGAGGTGCCGTACTTCCTCACGATCGGGCTCGCGTCGATCGCGGTGGGAGCCGCGCTCTTCCTCGCGCGGAAGCCGATCCTGCGCCTCATGACGGGCGTGCGCTAGCCGTTCCCGGACCTCCGCGGGAGCGGCCTCGTTCTCGTCCGGTCATCCTGCGTGAGCACCCCCTCACCCGTCCCGTCATCCTGCGGGAGTAGCCCCTCACCCGTCCCGTCATCCTGCGGGAGCGAAGCGAGTCGCAGGATCCACCCGCGACTCCCTCGTCGCGCGGGACGACCGCTGAGGAAGCGCACCGCTCGGACCGACGGAGAGCCGGACGGACTCCGGTTCAGCCCAGTCCGGCGATCAGGTTGATCACCGTCGCGATGATTCCCGCGCCGAACAGGTACGCGAGCAGGGTCTGAGCGATGACGATGCGGCGGACCGCGTTGCTCGTGATGTCGGTGTCCGAGACCTGATAGGTCATGCCGAGCCCCACTGAGAAGTACGCGAAGTCGGTGTAGCAGGGCGCCTCGCTCTGGTTGAAGTCGATGCCTCCGACGGCACCGCCCGTGCCGTCGTCCTCGTAGTAGACCCGAGCGTAGTGCAGCAGGTAGTTGGCCTGGATGAGCGCCCACGACGCCACGACGCTGAGCACCGCGACGCCGGCGAGCAGGGCGCTCTCGAGCGGCGGAGCGTGCTTCGCCTGCACCACGACAACCCCCACCGCGGCGAGGCTCACCACGCTGCCCGCGATGGCGATGATGCGCGCCGTCCGACGGCCGGGATCCTCGGCCGTCGCGTGGGCGCGCGTCGCGGCGGCGTCCATCGGCCAGACCTGCAGCAGCATCCACGCGAGGCTGACGAGCGCCAGCGCGGCCCAGCCCGCGAGCAGCCCGGCGGCGACCCCGAGCCATGGAGCCGCGAGCGCTCCGACGCCGGTGCCGCATACCGCCGCGACGGCCCATCGCACTCGCACCTGCGCCCGTACCGGAAGTCCGCTCATACCGAGATGCTACGCCCGCCGCTCGGTGCCCCGCCGGTAGTTGCCCGTCGCCCGCGCGAGCAGATGCTGATCCTGCACCGGATCGTGCCCGAGCCGGGCGGCGAGCCGATCGGCCGCCCGACCCCGGACCACCGTCACCGTCCGGCCCCCTCGGTCGATTCGGATCTCCCCGGACTTCGCGATCCGGAACGTGAACGGGTCGTCGGCCAGGCCCCCCGGCAGCCCGCTCACGCGCGCTCCAGCTGCTCGGCGAGCCAGCGGTTGCGGCGCTCGAGCAACCGCTCCAGATAGCGCCGGAGCACGAGGCGCTCGGCGAGCCGGCCGAGCAGTCCGAGGGGCGCGGCGAACTCGACGAGGTCGATCATCCGGGTGGCGAGGCGAGCCGGGCCTGCCTCGGGTCGGCGAGCGGCGGCGGTCCCCTCGATCGCTTCGAATCGGTGCTCGTGCCGCCATGCGGCGAAGGGTCCGGACACCTGCTCGTCCACGAACCGGTGCGGCGCCGCGTACTCCGAGATGCGCGATGTCAACCGCCAGGGGATGCCGAAGTGCGTGGCGCGCCAGGTGACCGTCTCCCCCGCGCGCATCTCTCCGGCGGTCACTCCGCCGACGATGCGCTCGGCGGAGCCGCTCATGGACGCGGTGTGCGCGTCCACCGACAGACTCAAGGCGAAGCACTCCTCAGGCGGCGCCGCGATCACGGTCTCGAGGCGGAACGTCACCACGGCCCGGCTCCGCGTCGGCGAGCCACGCTACGCCCCGTCGTGCTCGGCGCGGAAGACGTGCACGAGCGCGTTGGCGTGTCCGTGTCCCATCCCCTGCCCCTTGAGGAAGGCGACCTGCTCCATGTGCTTCTCGCCGGCGTGGGGGCGCAGCTCCGCGATCCACTCGTCGATGCTCTTGCCGTACTTCGCCTCGATCGAGGGGAAGTACGACTTCGGCCCCTGCACCTGATCCGACATGCTCGTCTCCTTCGTCGTGAATCTTCGTCGTGGATCTTCATCGTCGCGCGTCCCGGTGCCGTGCGCCGCGCGCCCCGCCGGAAGCGGCCGAGGTCGCGCCCCCTCAGGCACCGCGGACCGCGGGATCCTGCCAGAGCAGCACCCCGTACAGCTCGCCTCCGGGGATCGGCGCGAAGCCGAGGTCCATGTAGAGCAACTTGGCGCGCAGATTGGCGCGATCGACCGAGAGGCTCACCCGTCGCACCGCGCGGTCCCTGGCCTCCGCGAGCAGCCGCTGCGTCAGCGCCCGGCCGATCCCGAGCCCGCGGTACGGCTCGTCCACCCAGATGCAGAACTCGGGAGTGGACTCATCGACCCAGCCGTAGCCCGGCGCCGACGCCGGGAGGTAGAGGGCCCAGGCGACCCCGATCGGCTCGGTGTCCTGCTCCACCACGATCCCGAAGTCGCCGCGGTCGGGCTCGAGGAGCGTGTACCGGGCGAGGTCGGGTCGGGCGAGCACCTGCTCCCGCGAGAACCAGGGCACCTTCCAGTTGAAATTGCCGAGCGAGGCCTCGAGCAGCAACCAGTTCTCGCCGCCCCTGAGCGGACGATAGGTCACGGCCGGATTGGCGTCCATGACTCATTATCACCCCGCCCGCCGCGGCCCGCGCCGCGCCGTACCCGCCCGACACCCGCCGTTCGTATTGTCGACATGCCGACGACCGCTCTAGACTGCCGCGTATGCAGCGCCCGTCGGATTCCGTGTTCGTTCGTCGCCCCGCCCGAGTTCTCGGCCCGCTGGCGCTGTCCGCGGCACTCCTCCTGTCCGGCCTCGCGGGGTGCGCGGCGGAGCCAGGCGCGGAGCCGCAGGCGGGCGGCGGGGCGGATGCCGCGAACGCGGCCGCCGAGGGGGCCGGATCGGATGCCGGCAGCGGGTGGCTCGAGGTCGCGGGCGACCACCTCTGCGCGGACGAGGAGTCCGTTTCGATCGCGGCGGACGAGGCGTCGGCCGTGCTGACCGGCCCGTGCGGCACGGTGCGGGTCGACGGCGCGCGCGTGCAGGCGAACATCGAGTCGGCCGAGACCGTCGAGGTCGGCGGCGAGGGAGCGACGATCCTCGGCGACGCGTGGGGAACCGCGACCGTCACGGCTCCGGGCGTCTCGCTCAACGTCACAGAGGTCGAGGAGTTCACGACCTCGGCCCCGGGCACGACGCTCACCAACCAGCGCGTCGGATCCGTGCGGATCGACGGGCAGGGAGCCGTGCTGAACGGCGTCGAGGCCACGAGCGCGGTGCTGAACGGCGACGGCGCGACCGTGCTGCTGAGCGGATCGCTCGGCTCGCTCGAGATCCACGGCAACGGGAACTCGGTCTCGTGGGTCGGCGGAGCGGAGTCTGCTGCCGTCGATGCCGGATCGGGGAACACGCTCGACCGGCGCGGCTGATCCGCCTCTGCGGGACCGGCGCGGCGCTCAGTCGCCGGACTCGACGAGGAACCGGCGCAGCGCGGTGACCACCTCGTCGGGCTTCTCGGCGTGCACCCAGTGCCCGGCACCGCGCACCGTCATGCGCACCGTGCGCGGGAACAGCGCGCGCATGGCCGGCGCATCGTCGTCGGTGATGTAGTCCGAGAGCTCGCCGCGCATCCAGAGCACCGGCCCGTCGAAGGTCGCGCCCCGCACCTCGGGGAACCCCATGACCGCATCGAGTTCCGCATGCAGCAGGCCCAGATTCGGCTCCCAGGCGAAGCCGTCTCCCTCGCGGCGCAGGTTCTGCAGCAGGAACCCCCGTACGGCGTCGTCGGGAATCCGCTCCCGCAGCAGCGCCCCGGCGTCGGCCCGGCGCTCGAGCGCTCGGAGATCGAGGCTCGCGAGCGCGTCGAGCAGGTGGGGGAACGTGCCGCGCGACGATCCGACCGGCGAGATGTCGATCACCACGAGCCGGCGCACCAGCTCGGGGTGCCGCAGCGCGAGCAGCATTGCGACCTTGCCGCCCATCGAGTGCCCGACCACGTCGACCGCGCCGTGCGCGGCAAAGCCGTCGCGCACGTGCGCGGCGACGAGGTCGGCGAGCTGCGCGTAGTCGAAGCTCTCGGTCCACCCGGAGGCGCCGTGATTCGGCAGGTCCACAAGCAGGCTCGCCGCCTCGGGTTGCAGCCCGGAGGCGATCCGCAGCAGGTTCTTCCCGCGCCCGAACAGACCGTGGAGGAACACCACCCGCCGCTCGGCGGAGGCCGCGTCGCCGACGACCTGGGAGTGGATCGGGAAGGAGTCGTGTGCTGCAGTCACCCCTCCACGCTACCCCCAGCGGTTCACTCGCACGAGAAGGACCACATCACGCCGTAGCGATCGAACGCCTGGCCGTACCAGCCGCCCCACGGCGCCTGCTCGAACGGCATGCCGCTCTCGCCGCCGCCCTCCAGCAGCTTCGCGATGAGCTCGCGGGCCTCGTCGGGGGTGTCGGTCGTGTACAGCAACGAGTAGGCGCTGCCGCGGACGTTGTAATCGTTGCCGTCCTCCATCGCATCTCCCCCGGCGATGCTGCCGCCCGGAAGATCGAGGGTCGCGTGCGCGACCGCCTGCGGATCGGGCGTGAACGGCATGCCCTCCATCGCCGGCATATCGCCGTAGCGCATGATCTGCAGCTCGCCGCCGAAGACCTCGTGCCAGTGCTCCATCGCCTCGCCGGTGGTGCCGGGAAGCGAGATGTACGTTGCCAGATTGTGTGCCATAATGTCGGACTCCTTCGTCGGTTTCGCCCCGGGCCGGGTCGGCCGCGGGTGCGCACGCCCTCAGTATGCACGCGACCACCGACACGCACCACCGTTCCCGTTCCATTCCCAGGCGCCGCCGCACGACCCTGTCACGGGCATGGATTCGCGGGGCGCATCGGCATACACTGCGGGCATGAGTTCGCACATCCGCGTCAGCAAACACACCTTTGTCTACGACTGCGCCGATCCCGCCGCGCTGGCGGGGTTCTACGCCGGGCTCCTCGGCTGGAGCATCGATCCCGAGTCCGACGATCGCTGGGTCGACCTCGTGCCGCCTGAGGGCTCGGCGTTCACGCTCTCCTTCCAGCGGATCGACGGCTACGTCGCGCCGACGTGGCCCGAGGGGGACGTCCCGCAGCAGGCGCACCTCGACTTCGACGTCCCCTCGCTCGAGGAGGCCGGGAGGCTCGCCGAGGCGTCCGGTGCGAAGCGTCATCCGGTGCAGCCGAGCGAGACCGGGTCGTTCGTCGTCTACGCCGACCCGGCCGGGCACCTCTTCTGCCTCTGCGCCGAGTGAGCGGGCCGCTCGACGCCGCCGGAGCCGCCCGGGCGTGCGGCTCGGCGGCCGCTGGGCCAGAATAGGGCGCGTGCTCCTCACCACCGAACGCCTCGCGATCAGACCGCTCACCGACGACGACCTCCCCGCGCTGCGCGCGATCCTGCAGGATCCGGAGACCATGACCGCGTACGAGGGACCGTTCGACGACGCCGGGGTCGTCGCCTGGTTGCGACGCATGCAGGACCGATATCGGACGGACGGTTTCGGGCTCTGGGCGGTCGAGCTCCGCGGGACCGGGGAATTCGTCGGGCAGTGCGGCATCACGACCCAGGAGATCGACGGCGAGCGTGTGCTCGAGGTCGGCTACCTGTTCGACCGCGAGCACTGGCACCGCGGGTACGCGACCGAGGCCGCGGCGGCGTGCCGCGACCTCGCGTTCGCCGAGTTCGGCGCCGAGCGGGTCTACGCGCAGGTGCGCGACACGAACCTCGCCTCGATGAACGTGGCGATCCGGCTGGGGATGACGGTGCGGTCGCGGTTCGTGAAGCACTACCGCGGCGTCGACATGCCCCACCTCGCCTTCGCGGTGGATCGCGACCCCCGGCCCGCGCGCTGAGCGGCCTCGAGCTGCGGGGTCCGCATCAGTCGTCGCGCTCCAGACGCTCGGTGCACATGCGGAACCGGAGCCCACGGAGCGCGTCCCGCAGTTCGGGCGCCGCGGGCGCCGCCGGGATCTCGACGAAGAGCGTCCAGAACCCTGCCGCGATGATGTCGGAGACCGACCGCTCGAGATCCGCGGCCTCGATGCTCCCGGGCACCGCGCATCCGAGATCCACCATCTCGGACGCGGTGACCCACGTGTCGTCCGGGCCCTCGAGCACCGTCCATGCCATGCCGCGCTCCTCGGCCGCCCGCCGCAGCCCGGCGCGCACCGCCTCAGGCGCGCGCGGCCCCGACCCGGGAGGAGCCCCCGTGCCCGGCGGCTCGGAGCGCAGCCAGTGCTCGGTGCTCGGTGCGTAGCCCCGCTCCAGGTACACGTCGCGCGCCCGCGAGTTGCCCCCGAGCACCTCGACCGCCGATCGCGTGATTCCCGAGCGCCGCGCAGCGCGATCGACGGCGTCCATGAGGCCAGAGCCGATCCCGTTGCCGCGCGCCTCGGGGAGGACGCTGAGCGTCTCGAGCAGCATCGTCCCGTCGCCGTGCTCGCCACCGGCTTCGCGCTCGACGTAGCGCATCGCATACCCGACGTCGCGCCCGTCCCGCACGGCCAGCAGGAACTCGGCCTCCGGGTGCGCTGCGAACAGCCCGCGGTAGTGCGCGAGGCGGCGCGGCCACGTCTCTGAACGCTGGATCGTGGCCAGGCCAGCGGCGCCGACCGCGAGGTGATGGTCGAACAGCGCCGTCCACAGCGGTTCGATCCGCGGAGCCAGCTCGAGGCCGCCGCGGATCAGCTCGACCCCCTCACGCACGCGAGGCCCCGCCCGCGCCGTCCTGCAGGGCGTCTTCGGATCGCGCGGCCTCCCGCGCCGCGTCCTCGAGCGTCTCGACGTACCGCGCCCACCATTCCGCGTCGTGGTCGGGGAGGTTCGCAGCGGTCGCGCGCATGCCTGCCGCTCCGTCGATCGTCTCGCGCAGGATGTCGGCGTGGCCGGCGTGACGATGCGTCTCGGCGATCGCGTGCACGAGGAGCCGCCGCATCGTCACCGCCTTCCCGCGTTCGCCCCACCAGGGCACCGCGCCGATCGCGTCGGGGCCGAGCGCTCTGGCCGACGCATCGTCGGCGGCCCAGGCGGCGCGCGCGAGCTCCACGATGCTCTCGCGCGTCTCGTGCGCCTCAGCCCAGAGGTCGGCGTTCTCGGGTGCGTCTTCGTCGAGCCAGGGCGTGTCGATGCCCGCGTTCCGACCGAAGCACTCGGTCAGGTAGCCGTACTCGACGCTCGCCGTGTGCTTCAGCAGCCCCAGCAGGTTCGTTCCCGTGGGAGTGAGCGGGCGCCGGATGTCGTACTCGCCCAGTCCGTCGAGCTTCCAGAGCAGCGCGTCGCGCGCGTGCTGCAGGTACGTCAGCAGGAGTTCGATCTCGTCTTCGGGATGCATGCGGCCAGCGTAGCGGCCACCGCCGACGCCGCACGGTGCCCCGCACCGGCGTCACGCACCGCCGCGCACGTAGTCGGACCGCCCGTCCCAGCTCCCGTGCTCCGAGAGCGGACGGAAGCGCAGGGTCGTGAACTCGTGATGGAAGTCCCGGCGGTCCCGCTCGCCCATCGCCGCGACGTGGCGGCGCGCCTCCGGGTCAGCGGCATCGCGCGGCTCGGGGGCGTCTCCGCTCCCAGCCCCATCACCGCTCCCGGCCCCGTGTCCGAAGACCATGCCGGTCATGGCACGGGCGCTCGTCCAGACCGAGAACGTCGAAACCGAGCGCGGCGGCCGCATGCCCGCGAGCGCGAGCGTCGTCTGCGGATGGTCGCGCACCTGGCGTTCGACCGGGCGCCCCCAGCGGATGAACCGCGGGAGTTCGGGCAGGCGCATCCGCGCGAGTGTGACCGCGACGACCGGAGCGTCGGGATCCGCACGCCCGGCGTGCTCGGGCAGGTGGGAGTACTCTGCGACCGACCCCCAGCGGCGCAGAAACTCCAGTCGCACGTGCCACCCGGCCGCGAGGCGCCTGCCGAACGGGTGCTCGCGCAGGAACCTTTCGAGCGCAGCCTCGTCCTCCCACTCCGCGAAGACGGCGAGCCGATGCACCTGCATGCGCTGCAGCGACAGCGCCGGCGCTCCGAGGCGCATCCCGGCGAGCACCTCGACACGGCGCAGACCGCGGGCCCGAGGCGCGCGCAGGAGCCAGCGGACGGCGGCGAACCGCGGCAGCCTTGCCAGATGGAAGGTGTGAAGGGTCATGCGTCCGCCAGGGCCCCGCTCACACGAGCAGGTCCGACACCTGTCCGTCCGCGACCGCCCAGCGCCGGTCGAGGCGCACGTTCTCGAGCATCCTGCGATCGTGCGTGACGAGCAGCAGGGTGCCGTCGTAGGATTCGAGCGCCTGCTCCAACTGCTCGATCGCCTCGAGGTCGAGGTGGTTCGTGGGTTCGTCGAGCACGAGCACATTGACGCCCCGCGCCTGCAGCAGCGCGAGCCCCGCGCGCGTGCGCTCCCCCGGCGACAACTCGTCGACGGGCCGGACGACGTGATCCGCCCTGAGCCCGAACTTCGCGAGCAGCGTGCGCACCTCGGCGGAGGAGTACTCGGGCGCGAGCGCTTCGAAGGCGTCCGCGAGCGGGGCGGAACCGGCGATGACCCTGCGCGCCTGATCGATGCGGCCGATCGCCACGCTGCTGCCGAGGCTCGCGGATCCGCAATCCGGTGCGAGCTCGCCGAGCAGCAGCCGGAGCAGCGTCGACTTCCCCGCCCCGTTGGGGCCCGTGATCCCGATCCGCTCGCCCGCGTCGACCTGGAGCGAGACCGGTCCGAGCGCGAACTCGCCCTGACGCACCTCGGCTGCGTTGAGCGTCGCCACGACGGAGCTCGAGCGGGGTGCGCTGCCGATCGTGAACTCGAGCCGCCACTCCTTGCGCGGCTCCTCGACCTCCTCGAGCCGCGCGATGCGGCTCTCCATCTGGCGCACCTTCTGGGCCTGCTTCTCGCTCGACTCCGCAGAGGCCTTGCGCTTGATCTTGTCGTTATCGGGCGACTTGCGCATGGCGTTGCGCACGCCCTTGCTCGACCACTCGCGCTGCGTGCGGGCGCGGCCGACGAGATCGGCCTTCTTCGCGGCGAACTCCTCGTAGTCCTCGCGCGCCTGGCGACGCAGTGTGGCGCGTTCCTCGAGGTACGCCTCGTAGCCGCCGCCGTAGACGCGGTTCGTGCGCTGGGCGAGGTCGAGTTCGAGCACGCGCGTCACCGACCTCGCCAGGAATTCCCGGTCGTGGCTCACCAGCACGACACCGCCGCGGAGCCCGCGCACGAACTCCTCGAGCCGCGCGAGGCCGTCGAGGTCGAGGTCGTTCGTCGGCTCGTCCAGCAGCACGATGTCGAAGCGGGAGCAGAGCAGTGCGGCAAGGGCGACACGGGCCCGCTGGCCGCCCGAGAGCGCCGCCATCGGGGTCTCAGCCGACAGCGCGAGGCCGCTGCCAGCGTCCTCGATCGCGAGGCCGAGGTCGGCGAGCACGCCGGGCAGCCGCTCGTCGAGGTCCGCGGCCCCCGCGGCGAGCCAGCGGTCGAGGGCCGCGGAGTACTCGTCCGCGGGATCGGGGGCGCCCGGGGCGCGGCCGGCCCCCTCCGCGGCCTCGGCGAAAGCCGCGGTCGCAGCGTCGAGCCGCTCGGAGACCGCGGCGACGCCGGTGCGCCGTGCGACGTACCCGCCGATGGTCTCCCCCTCGACCGGCGTGTGCTCCTGGGGCAGCCAGCCGACGAAGGCGTCGGCCGGCGCGAGGGCAACGGTCCCCCGTTGCGGGTCGAGACGCCCCGCCAGGATCCGCAGCAGGGTCGACTTGCCCGCTCCGTTCACGCCGACGACGCCGATCACGTCGCCGGGGGCGACCGTGAGGTCGAGCCCGTCGAAGAGCGTGCGGTGGGCGTGCCCTCCGGCGAGGTCGTGGGTCACGAGCGTTGCAGTCACCCCTCAACTGTAGGCGAGGCGTGGCGCTCGACCGCATCGATCACCTCGGGCGATCCGAGCACCCGGAAGTGCCCGGTAGCCGAGACCGGCACGTTGCGTGCGCCCTCGAGCCGCGATCCGCCGGGGATGTGCGGGTCGAAGGCCGGGTACACCGACACGATCCGCGCGTTCACCGCGAGCTCCGCGACGAGGGCGGCGATCGTCGGGTCGGCGGGACGCAGGGCGCGCAGCGTGCGGGACGGCATCCAGGTCGCGAGCGAGGATCCGGCGAAGGGGGTCGCGATCGCGATGACTCGCGCGATGCAGTCTGACTCCTCGCCGAGCAGCAACGATTTCGCGATGAGGCCGCCCTTGCTGTGCGCGACGACGACGACCCCCCGTAGATCCCGTTCGCGGAGGAATCGGGCGATGAGCCCGGCCGCAGCGGGGATCGGGATCGTGTTCCGCCGCAGTTCGGGGAGCGTGCGGATCGGATGGCCGACGCGGTTCAGGCGGTCGGCGATCTCGCGCATCATCGTCCAGTGCTCGAGCACTCCTGGCACGAGCAGCACCGGCGCGAGCGGCCCCGTCTCGTAGGCGGCCGGAACCGCCGGGCGGAGGACGCCCTCCCGGATCCGCGCGAGCGCCCAGGCGTAGTCGGCGGCGGAGACGTCCAGCCGGACCCCGGACGGCCGCGCCGTCCCGAACCGCCGCGACCGCGGCTTCCCGGATCCGCCGCGTTCAGCCGGTGGCGTTGCCATACGTCACGGTAGCACGCGTCGACCGGTTCCGAATGCTGCCGGTCTGCCTGCGCGACGATAATGAGAGGATGGCTTCCTCCCACCGGCACCCGCGCTTGCGGACGGTGCTCGACGCGCTCGCCGGTTCCGAGCAGGACCGCGCCGTCCGCGAGCTGATCGATGTTCTCGGCGGGCCTCCGGTCTCGGTCTCGGAGCGCCTGATCGGCGCCCCGCCGGTGCGGTCGAAGCGGTTGCGCTTCGCCTCAGGAGGTGAGGTCTTCGTGCACGACGGACGGGTCTCCGCTGTGATCCTCAACCTCGTGCCGACGCCGTTCTGCACGGGCGCGATCGACCTGTCGGAGTGGATCCCCGGAGTCGACGACGAGTCCGACCTCGATGCGTTCAAGCGTGCGCTCGGCCCCCGATGGCATTTCGCCGGAGGCGGGATGCGCTGCTTCCCGGTCCCCGGCGGCTACGTGCGCCTCACGGTGCGGCGGTCGCGTCTCGTCAGCGTGGTCGTCTCCGCCGAAGACCCGAAGCTCGGCTGCGCTCCCGAGGACGAGGACTGCGAGGCATGCAGCGGGATTCCGGTCCGCGCGCCCGACGGCGGCCCCGACGTCGACGCCTCGATCGAAGCGCTCAGATCGGCCGTCTCTGCGGGGCTGCTGCGCGAGGAGACCTCCTGGGTGCCGCTCGCGGACCTGCGCCGGCTGCACGACTCCGGCCTGATGGCGTGGACGGAGAGCCAGGCCGTCTGCCGATCGTGCGGCAGAGCGCTCTGCCTGCATCTGCCGCGCGATGCGCAGCCGTCGCTCGAGTACCTCCCTTACGACGCCGCCATGCGGCGCCCGCTCGAGCCGATCCCGCCCGTCGCACTCTGGGGAGACGCGGAGCGGATCGCTGCCGAGCGCGACGGGATGCGCTACGTCGATCACGAGCCGGGGCGCTGGTTCCTGGTCGAACGGCGAGGCGAGCCGCATCTCGATGCGCGGTACTCCGCGGGTCCGTACGTCGACGACTCCGTCCTCGTGCGTCTCGACGAGGCGGAGCTCTCCGCGTACCGCCGCGACGGGCACGACGCCCTGACAGCGCTCGCCGAGCGCATCGCGGGCGCCTCTCCCTGGACCGACGAGTCGCCGTACCGTGCCCGGGACCTGTATCGCGGCGCCGACGGGAAGGCGTACCGCGACGCCGTCTCCGCCGCGATCCGCAATCACACCTGGATCGCGGAGCAGCGCCGACCCCGGTGAGCGCCCGCAGCGCTGCACGGCGGCGGGGATCCCGGCTCCACCGGGAAGGGCTCACGCTCCGGTGTCCGGAATCGGCCAGGACCATGATGCGTCGGCGGCGGCCTGCTCCCGAGCCATGCGCCGAGCGCGCGACGCATCGCGCTTCGTGGTCGGGTGCGGGGGCCAGCGCCAGACCCACTCCTTCGGCACCACGTGCAGAGCGAGCGCCTCGACCGAGCGCGACGGGTCGGCCGAGCGCACGAGGATGGCCGCGAGCCTCCCGATCCCCCACCAGATCAGTCGGCCCGGGTCCGGGAGCACGGTGCACGTCTCGACCACTCGCCGCCCGTACCCCGCCTCGACGTCGAGGGCCGATTCGGCATGGAAGAAGTCGCCGCCGTAGCAGTGGACGGCATGCAGGGTCAGCCGCTCGCACTCGCCGAGCAATCGCCGCGCCGCGTCCGGAGTGGCGCCCTCCGTCAGAGCCGCCACCGCAAGCGGGAAGATCGCATGCCTGCCCCGGTCGATCACCGGGAACCCCAGGTCCGCCCAGCTCGGCTCGCGCCACTCCGGCAGGCTCTCGAGTGCCGAGAGGATCGCCGTGCCGTCGGCGATCCGCAGGTCATCGGGAAGCGGGCCGGGCATCATGGCGCGAGGTCGCCGTCCGCACGCGCCGCGTACAGCTCGATCACGTCGGCCCATGACCAGCGCACATCGATCCCGCGCACGGGACGCCAGTCCCGCTTGCGGCGATCGGACGCCCACTCCGGAGGCTCCGACACCCAGCTCGCCGGCACGACGTGCAGCGCCAGCGATCGGGTGCCGGCCGCTTCCTCGCCCGCCCAGACCAGCGCGATCCCGATCGTGCCGGAGTATCGCCAGACGTCCGCCTGCGTCGCCCCCGCCGCCCGGAGCGCGGCGCGGTAGGAGGCGACGCTGTCGGCGCCGACACCGGCATCGGCCGCGCCGAAGTCGTCGACCACGCGCCAGTTCCCCGCCCAGTACATTCCGGCGGACTGCATTCGCGACGCGAACACGGCCATCTCGCCCTGGCCCGTCGACGGGTGGTACCCGCTCCGAGGATCGCCGCCCCAGGCGAGCGGGAGGATCCGCGCCCGCCCCCGCACGAGAACGGGATTGCAGGGTGCCCACCACCCGTCCGCCTCCGCCGTGAACACGGCGGCTTGCAGCCCGTCTGCCCGCGTCATCAGCGAACGCCCTTCGTACGGCAGGATCGCGCCCTCCCGGAGCGATGCTGGCCCGAAGGCGAGCGCCGCGTCCCGGTGCAGGTCGAGGTCGAACCCGCCCGAACGCCGCGGCGGCGCAGCGGCGCCGGATGCGCCCCGGGGCTCCCCGCCGCGCGCCGCGCTCATACGACCGGGTGTCCGTCCTCGTCGAATCGCACGCCGTCCGTCTCGAGGCGATTCCGCGCAGCGTGGTAGACGACGCCGCGCTTGCGCGGTTCTCCCGCGACCATGCGGAGCAGCGTCTCCCGCGAGGCGCTCGGGTGCTCCGCGACGGCGACGCGCACGCTCCAGAAGCGGTCGTCCGCGAAGCGATCGAGCACGGCGGCGCTCGCGTCGGGATTCAGCGCGGCGGCGTTCCGGATCGACTGGTTCGGATCGGTGAAGAACCGCTCGAACTCCGCGTCGGACGCCGCCGCGCAGGCAAGCGTGTACCGGCGATCCTCGTCGGCCCGTTCCTCCGGAGTCTTCCGTCTGCCCATGTCCTGCCCTCCGACCTCACTCTATCCATCGCGGGGAGCTCAGTGATCCGCCCGGTCGGCGATCCCCGGTCATCCGCGCTCGACCGGGAACCAGAGCTCGCAGCTCGCCGTGCTGAAGTCGGCCGAGCGCTCGATGATGGCGACGATGGACGGGCCGGGGCGCAGGCGCCACGGGTTCGACGGGAACCACTCCGCCGCGGATGCCGCGTACGCCGATTGGAGCGCGGCCGGGTGCGCGCCTGAGGTGCGGAAGACGACCCAGGTGCCGGCATCGACGTCGATCGCGTCGAGATCTCCGGGAACGTCCGCGTCGGCCTCGCGTGCGACGCCGTGCAAGTAGGTGAGCTCGCTCCCTTCAGGGGCATCGGGTGCGACATCCGCGCTGACCTGCAGCAGGCCTCGCGGCTCGGCCTGGCTGAGCGCTTTCAACCGCGCGTGCTCCTCCACCGGCAGCGACGCGATGTGCCGCTGGATGTGCGGGTTGACGCCCGCATGGATCAGCGGCACGCGTGCGGCGCGGCCGACGAGGCGGAAGGCGGGTCGTTCGATGATTCGGGCGTCCATGGCGGAGCTCCCTTCGACGGTCAGGCGGAACCTGATGGCTGGTTGCGTGCGAAGGGGACCTCCGTCGCGTCGGACGTCGCCGTGGCTCGCACCGTGCACCGATCGGAACGCGCGCCCGAACGCCTCGATCGAGCCGTACCCGAAGCGCACTGCGATCGTCAGCAGCTCCTCTCCGCCGACGAGCGCGGACGCCGCAAGGGTCATCCGGCGCCGGCGCACGTACTCGGACACCGGCATGCCCGCGAGCGAGGAGAACATCCGGCGGGCGTGATAGCCGGTCGTCCCCATCGATGCGGCGAGCGCATCGATATCGATCTCATCGCCGAGGCGGCGTTCGATCTCGTCGACGATGCGGTTGAGGATCTCGATCACGGCGGCCTCCCTTCACGCACTACTCTCGTGCCTCCCCTGCGGGGCGCGCCCGATCATCCCGGTCCGATACTGTCGGATCCCGGCGCAGGCGGCCGCACGTCGAACGCCTCCCTATCCCCACTTCTCGAGCTCGACGTCGACGCGCGGATCGGTGCGCACCCAGACCTCTCCCCCGGCGGCGCCCGCCGGGGTATCCACCACCTGCAGGCCCAGCGTCCGGATCTCGTGCAGCAGCTCGTCGCGCGCCGCACCGGCCTCCTCGAGCGTGCGGCTGTCGCAGAGCACGTAGTATGCCTCCTGCTCGCTCACGTACTCCGTGTACCCGGTATCGGCCCATGCCCTGCAGAACCGCTGCAGCGCTTTCCGGTCGAGCTTCGGCATCGCGGCGCTCTCCCGACGTCGCGCCTCCTGCCTCCGCAGGTCCTCCACCCAGGCGAGCTCCGCGTTCTCGAAGGTGTCATCGGGCAGGAGGCTCTCGCGATCCCGTGTCCACGGCCCGTGCGCGTCGAGCGCCTCGCAACCGCGGTAGGCGAAGCGCAGCTGCAGATCCGCGCCGTCGGTACGGCGCTCGTAGCGACGGTAGTCGGCCTCGGGCTCCGCACCGCCCCGCACCCTCCCGACGATGCCGACCGCGGTCTCGATGATCAGCGTCTCGTCGGTCAGCGTGCGTTCGAGGCGGAAGGTGGTGTTGTCCTCGCTCACGTGCTTCTTGATGAAGTCGCCGAACGCCTTCGAGAACTTGAGGTGGTCGCGATCCCCCATCGCGAACGAGCGCTGATGCCCCTGCGCATCCCGAAACACCAGCTGCCGCTCGCTCATGACGACGTCCCTCCGTCTGCGGCCCCGTGCGGACCGCGTCCGCACCGATCATATGCTTTCGCACGCGAGGCGAACACTCGGCGCACTCCGAGCCTGAAGCTCGGCCGGATCCCTAGACTGGAACCGCCCACCCGTGCCCTGAGAGAAAGACCACCCGTGAGCCAGCCCCGTTCCTCCGACGACCAGGAGGGCCGATATCCCGGCCCCTGCACATTGAGCGGGGGTGACATCGCGTGGCGGAAGCGATCCTGACCCTCCTCCTCGGGGTGCAGCTGACCCTCGCCATCATCGTCGCCTGCGGATTCTTCGTCGCCCAGGAGTTCGCGTACATGTCGGTCGACCGATCGCGGTTGGCGGCGAAGGCCGAGCAGGGGGACCCGCAGGCGAAGCGCGTGCTCGCGATCACGAAGCGCACCTCGTTCATGCTGTCGGGCGCCCAGCTCGGCATCACCGTCACCGGACTGATGATCGGATACGTGGCCGAACCGCTGATCGGTGCATCGATCGGCACCCTGCTGGGCGGGGCGGGGCTCGATCCCGCGGTCTCCGTGCTGATCGGCACCGTCGGCGCCCTGCTGCTCGCCACCGTCGTCACCATGATCATCGGCGAGCTGTATCCGAAGAACCTCGCCATCGCGAGCCCCGAGCCGCTGGCGCGGGCGCTGGCGGTGCCGACGCGCATCTACCTGCTGCTCTTCGGCTGGCTGATCACCGTCTTCGACGTGGCCGCGAACGCGCTGCTGCGACTGCTGCGGATCGAACCTCTCGAGGACGTCGACGCGAGCGCCACCGCCCGCGACCTGGAGGCCATCGTCGAGGAGTCCCGGGCGAGCGGGGACCTGCCCGAGGATCTGTCGCGCGTCATCGACCGGATCCTCGACTTCCCGCAGCGCGACGTCGAGCACGCCATGGTGCCGCGATCCCGCGCCGACTCGGTCTCCCCCGGGACCACGGTCGGCGAGGCGCGCGCGCTGATGGCGTCCGGGCACACGCGGTACCCGGTGGTCGGGGACGAGGACACGCCCGTCGGCGTGGTGGAGCTCATCGACCTGCTCCGCCTGCGGCCGCGCGACGACGCTCCGGTGTCGACCGTGATGCGCGCGGCGGTGGTGCTCCCGACCTCCATGCGGCTCCCCGTCGCCCTGGACCGGATGCGCCGGACCCGCAACGAGCTCGCGTGCGTCGTGGACGAGTACGGGAACTTCGACGGCGTGCTCACCATCGAGGACCTCACCGAGGAGGTCGTCGGCGAGATCTCGGACGAGCACGACCTCGTCGTGCACGAGGTCGTGACCCGGGGGCCCGCGCACTGGTCGCTCCCGGGCGACGTGCATCTCGACGAGCTCGAGCGCCTCATCGGGCACGAGCTGGGCCACGACGACTCCGAGACGATCGCCGGGCTCGTCGTGAGCGAGTACGGTGACCTGATGCCCGTTGGCGCGCGCGTGCGCATCGCGCTTCCCGAGCGCGCATCGGAGGCTGTGCTGGGGGTGCGCATCCAGCGTGCGCTGGACGTCGAGGTCGACGAGGTGGCGCGCCTCGTGCCGTCGCGGGTCTCGATCCGGCTGCACGAGATCGATCCCGATTCCGAGCCCGGCCCGCCGGACGGCGGCGAGCCGCCGACCGGAGCGGATCCCGATGACGAGGGGACGCACCGATGAGCTGGTGGATGGTCACCGTCATCACGATCGCGCTGATCGTCGCGAGCGCGTTCTTCGTGATCGTCGAGTTCGCGCTGCTCGCCGCACGACGGCACCGCTTGGAGGAGGAGGCCTCCCGCAGCGCCTCGGCCCGAGCGGCGCTGCGCGGCATGAACGAACTCACCGTCATGCTCGCGTTCGCCCAGCTGGGCATCACGGCGTGCACGTTCCTCCTCGGCGCCGTGACGAAACCGGCGATCGACTACGCCCTCGCACCCGTGCTCGAGCAGTGGGGTCTGCCGGCGGTCGCGGCCGACGTCGTCGCGTTCGTGCTGGCGCTCGTCGTGGTCACCTTCCTGCACCTGGTCATCGGCGAGATGGCGCCGAAGTCGTGGGCGATCGCCCACCCCGAGACCGCTGCGAAGGCGACCGGCGTGCTCGCCCGCGCCATGACCTGGCCCCTGCGGCCCTTCCTGCTGTGGATCAACCGCATCGCGAACCGGCTCGTGCGCGCATCGGGCGTCGAGCCCGTCGAGAAGGCCGCCGCAGGCGGGCAGGACGCCGACACCATCCGAGAGCTCGTCGCGCATTCGCGCTCGGCCGGAACGCTCGAGGAGCAGTACTCGGAGCCGATCGCGCAGGCGATCGCGCTCAGCAGCATCACCGTCGGCGACATCGTCCGCGCGGATCGGGCCCCCACCTCGGTCGCCGTCGAGGCGACCGCTGCCGATCTCCAGGCTGCCGCATCGGCATCCGGCCATCTGCGCATTCTGGTCGGAACCGGCGCCTCGGCGCGCGTCGCGCATGTACGCGACACCCTGCTGGTCGCACCGGGCACCCCTGCGCTCGGGCTCTCCCGTGAGGCGCTGTCGGTCTCCCCGAGCACCCCGGCCCATGACGCGCTCGCGCGCATGCGGAGGAGTCGCGTCCAGCTCGCGACGGTCGTGAGCGATGGTCGGCTGCTGGGGGTCGTGACGCTGGCCGACCTGCTCCGGGAGATCCTCCCCGCGTCGACACCGCCGGAGGCCTGACGCGGAACGCACTGCAGCCGGCGGGAGATCCCGCCGGCTGCAGTGCGTTCTCGCGCCGCTCGGCTTCCGGCCGAACGCGGCGGCGTCAGGGGTCAGACGTTGAACCGCCACTCGCAGACGTCGCCGTCCTGCATCACGTAGTCCTTGCCCTCCATGCGGGCCTTGCCCTTGGCACGTGCCTCGGCGACCGATCCGGCCTCGACGAGGTCCTCGAACGAGATGATCTCGCCCTTGATGAAGCCCTTCTCGAAGTCGGTGTGGATCGCGCCGGCCGCCTGAGGGGCCGTCGATCCCTTGCGAATGGTCCAGGCGCGCGCCTCCTTGGGGCCGGCGGTGAGGTAGGTCTGCAGGCCGAGGGTGTCGAAGCCGACGCGGGCGAGCTGGTCGAGGCCGCTCTCCTCCTGGCCGATCGAGGCGAGCAGCTCGGCGGCGTCCTCGGCGTCGAGCTCGATGAGCTCGCTCTCGATCTTCGCGTCGAGGAAGATGGCCTTCGCGGGCGCCACGAGCGCCGAGAGCTCGTCGAGCTTCGCGCGATCCTGCAGCACCGTCTCGTCGACGTTGAAGACGTAGAGGAACGGCTTCGCGGTGAGCAGGCCGAGTTCCCTGATCGGCTCGAGGTCGATCCCGGACTGCGAGAGCACCGTTCCGTCGTTCAGCGCCGCCTGCGCGGCCTTCGCCGTCTCGACGACCGCGGGGTCGATCTTCTTGTTCTTCAGCTCCTTCTCGAAGCGCACGAGCGCCTTCTCGATGGTCTGCATGTCGGCGATGATCAGCTCGGTGTTGATCGTCTCCATGTCGCCCGCCGGGTTGACCGCGCCGTCGACGTGCACCACGTCGGGGTCGGAGAAGCCGCGCACGACCTGCGCGATCGCGTCGGCCTCGCGGATGTTCGCGAGGAACTGGTTGCCGAGGCCCTCGCCCTCGCTCGCGCCGCGCACGATGCCCGCGATGTCGACGAAGCTGACGGGGGCCGGCAGGATCTTCTCGCTGCCGAATATCTCCGCGAGCTTGTCGAGACGCGGGTCGGGCAGGTTCACGACTCCGATGTTCGGCTCGATGGTCGCGAACGGGTAGTTCGCGGCGAGCGCGTCGTTCTGGGTGAGCGCGTTGAAGAGGGTCGACTTGCCGACATTCGGCAGCCCCACGATTCCGATAGTCAAAGCCACGAGGGTCTAGTCTACGCGAGGGATCCGCCGATCCGGCGCGCGGGACCACCGATGCTCAGGCGATGGCGGGCGGCCAGACCCCGATCACGACGGCGACGAGGAGGATCGTGACGAGCTCGTGCGCGATGTTCAGCAGCGTGAGCGCGGCGGGCCTCCCCTCGAACGCGTCGTGGGTCGCGAATCGCGCCGCGGTGAAACCGGCCCACAGGATGAGCGCGGCGATGATCGAGACACCGAAGAACGCGAAGCGGTCGATGAGCTCGGCGCGATCCTCGAGGGGCCCGACGGGCACGAGCACGATCTTCCCGACGACCCAGGCCAGCGCCCAGGAGGTGACGAAGCTGACGACCAGCGTCAGCAGCAGCGGCACGACGATCGCGATGGCGGGCTTGCCCTCGGGTTGCACGCCGGTCAACCGCATCCAGCGAGCGCCCATCACGCCCTTCGAGTACCAGATCGCGCCGACGACCATGGTCGAGACGGTGGCCGCGAGCACGGCCCAGTAGTTGATGGCGGGGATCATTCCGACGCTCCTTCTCGTTCGCCGCGATGAACGCGGCACCGATACGCCCATTGTCGCACCAGCGAAGCCGGCCGCGTGAGCGCGGGACCGGTGTCCGCCCAGCACCGCTGTCAGTGGCGTGTGCCACCCTAGATGCGTGCCCATCGACTTCACCGCCATCGACTTCGAGACCGCGAACAGCCATCCGTCATCGGCCTGCGCCGTCGGCATGGTGCGCGTGCGCGATGGCCGTGTGGCCGAGCGGGTCTCCTGGTTGATCCGCCCGCCCGCGGGCCACGCGGAGTTCCTCCCGTTCAACATCAGGATCCACGGGATCACCGCCGCGATGGTGGCCGATGCCTCCGACTGGGCGGACCAGCTCACCGACCTCCGCGACTTCATCGGCGACGACGTGGTCGTCGCGCACAACGCGAGCTTCGATATGGGCGTCATCCGCGCGGCCTGCGCCGAGACGATCACCCCGACCCCGCGGCTGCGCTACCTCTGCAGCGTGCAGGTCTCGCGCAAGACCTACGAGATCCCGTCGCACCGGCTGCCGCTGGCCGCCGCCGCCGCGGGCTACGGCGAGTTCGCGCACCACGACGCCCTCGCCGATGCCGAGGCCTGCGCGGCGATCATCGTGGACGCCGCGGCCCGCCACGGCGCCGCGGACGTCACGGCGCTCGCGAAGGCCACTGGGCTCAGGCTCCACCCGCTCAAGGCCATCCCCCTGAAGCTCTGACCGCGGCCGCCCCTACGATGGGGGTATGCGCAGCACCCGCAGCCGCACCGCCGTCGGAGCCGTCGCCCTCGTCGCGGCGAGCGCCGTCGCGCTCACGGGCTGCGCGAGCTGGGGCCTCAGCCAGCGCGGCTGGGCCGGCGCCATCGAGCGGAACGACGGGGTCGACGCCGTGGACTGGAGCTACGACAGCGGCTTCCTCACGACGGGGCCGCGCTACACCGGCGAGATCCTCCTCTCCGATGAGCTCACCGAGGCCCAGGCCGCGAGCATCTCGGAGGCGAGCTGCTCCGCCGAGACGACGATGAACAGCGTGCGGGTCGCCACGGGCGCGTACGGCGCAGAGCCCGTGCGCGTCGAGATGACGATCGAGGACGAGTCGTGCATCGATCCTGACCTGTTGAACGCCTTCGCCCGCACCACCGCCGCGGCACGGGCGCTCGGCACCGGGTTCACGGGTGACTTCACTCTGTTCGGGATCGTCCCGAGCACCGACGAGGGTGAGGCCGGCCGTGACGACCCGGGCGGCGACGCGTCCTCGGGAGCGACGCCGCCCGTTCCGCAGCCGCCCGCCGGCTCGGTCCGGATCCGGGCGACAGCGCCCGAGAGCTCGATGCTGCTCGATGCGCTCCGCGAACTGCACGCGCATCTGGGAGACCGCGCCCTGGCGTTCGACTCGAGCGTGGGCTCCACGCTCTCCACGAGCCCGGGGGTCACGGCGCATCTGTCGCCCGGCGACGAGCTCGAACCGATGCTCCCGGTGCTGCGGGCCGCGCTCGACCTGCCGCACGGCGCGGTTCGAGCCTCGCGGGACGGGGTCACCGTCGAGCTGCTCTCGACCTCGGCGGATAGGAGCGATGCCGTCGCTGCGCTGCGGGAGGCCGCAGCCGATGCGGAGATCGATCTCGACACTCCGCTCCCCCGGATCGATGCGAACGCGGACCCGGATCGCGAATCCGGGCTCATCTCGGACCTGGTCTCGGTTCCCGGCGGGGCCGAGCTCGTCTTCCCGGGAGACCGGCCGGGCGGCGAGCTCGAGGTCCGCACGCGCGACCTCGCGGGAACCGCCGCCGCTGCGAACGTGCTCGTCGGCGCCGGCGAGATCCGCGCCTCCTTCCGCGTGCTCGGGCCCGACCCGAAGCGGTTCTGGGTCGCCGTGCGGCCGATGGCCGAACCGCCGGAGTCGTTCTCGGACGCGCTGACGACGGCGATGACCGCCGAACGCGAACTCGCCGAGGTGGATCGGGTGATCCTGGACGTCACGCGCGGCACGACGGACCTGACGGTCGTGCTGGAGGACACCGTGAGTCGCGACGCCGCGGCCGATGCCGGGCGCCTGCTCCGGGAGGTGGCGCGCAGCGGGGACTTCGACGAGGTGCGGCTGCGCACGCCGTGGACCGACTTCGACCAGGAAGTCGTCGAGTAGGCGATACCGGTGACGCCCCCGGTGCCGGGCACCGCCGCGATGTCGGTGGTCGCTGGCACCATGGACGCATGACCGCACTCACCGCATTGCTCCTCCTCGCCACGGCCCTCGTGTTCGGGGCTGCCGGCGCCTTCGCCGGGCATCGCCTCGCCGCGACCGGCGCCGCTCGGCGCGCCGCGGAGTCCGAGTCGCGCGCGGAGCAGGAGCGCGCCGTGCTCGCGCAGCGCGTCAGGCTCGACGCGGAGGCCGGATCGCGCCTCTTGCGCGAGGAGCTCGCGGCGGCGGAGACGCGCGCCCAGGGACTCGAGGACCGGCTGCGCGACGCGCACCGCGCAGCGCAGCAGCGCGCCGACCTCGATCGCGAGGAGCAGCGGGTGCTGCAGCAGCTCGCCCCGCTGCGGGAGAGCCTCGGGAAGCTCGAGAGCACCGTGACGACGCTGGAGCAGCAGCGCGCCGAGCAGCACGGCGAGCTGGCCGAGCAGCTGCGGCAGGCCACCCGGGCCGAGGAACGGCTGAGGGGCACCGCTGAGACGCTCGCGTCGGCGCTGCGCTCGAACAACACCAGGGGCATCTGGGGCGAGACGCAGCTGCGGCGCATCATCGAGGCCGCGGGAATGATCGAGCACGTCGACTTCGAGGTGCAGGCGAACCTGACGACGGAGCGCGGCACGCTCAGGCCCGACCTCGTCGTGCGCCTCCCCGGCGGCAAGTCCATCGCGATCGACGCCAAGGTCCCGTTCGACGCCTATCTGCAGGCGCAGCACCTCGGCGAACCCGGCGCGGAGACGCACGGCGACGCGGGATCACGGCACGCGGCCGTCGAAGCGCGACGCAGCGCGCTGCTCGCGCAGCACGCCAAGGCTCTGCGCGAGCACATCGTCGCCCTCGGCAATCGCGACTACTGGTCCGCGCTGCCGGACTCCCCCGAGCTCGTCGTCGCATTCGTGCCGAGCGAGTCGCTGCTGTCGAGCGCGCTCGACACCGACCCACTGCTGCTCGAGTACGCGTTCGAGCGGAAGGTCGCGCTCGCGTCGCCCGTCAGCCTGTGGGCCATCCTCAAGTCGATCGCGCACAGCTGGCGCCAGGAATCCCTCACGGCCGAGGCCCGCACCCTGTTCGACCTGAGCCGCGAGTTCCACACGCGGATCGGCCGTACGGCCACGCATCTCGACAAGCTCGGTCGCACGCTCTCCCGCGGAGTGCAGGACTACAACGCCTTCGTCGGCTCGCTCGAACGCCAGGTGCTCCCCACCACCCGCAAGATCGGGGCGCTGAACGGCGAGAAGATCGGCTTCGAACCCGAGCAGCTCGAGGCCGCCGTGCGCCCGCTCGTCGCGCCCGAGCTGCGCCCGACGCCCGAACCGGAGCCGGCACGGCTCGCCGCGCTCTGGGACGACCGGGAAGCGGAGACCGACCGGGAATCGGAGACCGACTGAGCTCCGGCCAGCGACCGCGCCTCAGTCGCGGCCGGTGAGGCGGTCCCAGAACCCGCGGATCCCGCCCCGGCGTTCCGCACGCTGTTCGGCCTGGCGCTCGGCCTCCTGCTCCTCCACGAGGAAGCGGTCCGGCCCGATCTCCGCCCCCAGCGCCGTCGCGAGGTCGCCCATCGCGAGCAGGTCGACGTGCACGCCCGTCATCCGGCCGGATGCGTCGCAGCTCGCGATCACCGGGAAGGGCAGGGCTCCGCCCCCCGTGAGCGCCACGACGATGTTGTCCCCCGTCGCCGACCTCGGCAGCACGGCGTTCACGGTGCCGTGCGGCCCCAGGGCGTCGGTGTCCATCGTCGCGAACCAGCCCGAGACGACCGACTCGTACCAGGTGTCCGGGTCCTCGGGCATACCCGGGGCGATCGCGTCGGCATCCACCACCGCGATGTTGTACATCGTCGTCGGCACGCCGACGAGCCCCGGCACCCCCGCGAGCCCGCCGGCAGGAGTGTCGCGCCAATCCGTGGAGTCGGGCTCGACCCGCGCGGGCTCGATCCGGACCGTCGGCGAGTCCGAGAGCACGATGCTCAGATAGGCGTCGCGATGCCCGGTGATCGCGTACGTCTCCGGCACCGCCGCGCGTGTCAGCCCGACGCGATACTCCCCCGGCGGCACCGGCACGACGAGCGGTGCCTCGAGCCAGATCGCGTCGCAGAGCGCGAGCCGCCCCGAGCGGACGCGCAGCATCCCCAGGTCGACCGACTCGAGCACCGCTGCCTGGCCGTCGGGAAGTCGGGCGGCCCCCGTGCGACCGGCGAAGAACTGTGCGAGATCCATGTGCCGAGCGTAACCTGCCCGTCGCGATCACCGGCGCAGGCGCGATCCGCCTCCGCGCGCCGAAACGGGAAGCGGCACCCGGGCCGAGGCCCGGGTGCCGCGCATCCGCCGCTGGTGCGCGGTCAGCTCCAGCGCTTGGGATCCATGTCGCTGATGACGTGGCGGATCGTGCCCGAGTGCGAGCGCATCACGATGCTCTCGGCGCGCACGAACGGGCCGCGGCGCTGCACGCCCTCGACGAAGTCGGCCGACGTGATGCCGGTGGCGACGAAGTAGGCGTTGTCGCTCGCGACGAGGTCGTTCGCCTCGAGCACCCGGCTCAGGTCGTGACCAGCGTCGATCGCCTTCTGGCGCTCGTCGTCGTCCTTCGGCCACAGGCGGCCCTGGATGACGCCGCCCAGCGCCTTCACCGCGCAGGCGGTGATGATGCCCTCGGGGGTGCCGCCGATGCCGACGCACATGTCGATCCGCGAGTCCCAGCGTGCCGCGTTGACGCCGCCCGCCACGTCGCCGTCCATGAGGAGGCGCGTGCCGGCGCCCGCCTCGCGGATCTCGGCGATGAGCTGCTCGTGCCGCGGGCGGTCGAGCACGGCGACGCGGATGTCCGAGACGTCGCACTTCTTCGCCTTGGCGAGGTCGCGGATGTTCGCGCCGATGGGCTTGCGGATGTCGACGACGCCGACGCCGTCGGGACCGCAGACCAGCTTGTCCATGTAGAAGACGGCCGAGGGGTCGTACATGCTGCCGCGGTCGGCGACGGCGATCACCGAGAGCGCGCCGGGGCGGCCCTCCGCGGTGAGGCGGGTGCCGTCGATCGGGTCGACCGCGACATCGCAATCGGCGCCCTGGCCGTTGCCCACGACCTCGCCGTTGTACAGCCAGGGCGCGTCGTCCTTCTCGCCCTCGCCGATCACGACGGTGCCGTTCATGTTCACGGTCGCGAGGAACCTGCGCATGGCGTCGACCGCCGCGCCGTCGGCTCCGTTCTTGTCGCCGCGTCCGATCCAGGGGGTGGCGCGCATCGCCGCCGCCTCGGTCGCGCGGACGAGCTCCATCGCGAGGTTGCGGTCGGGCTGCCATTCGCCGAGCGAAACAGGTTCAGTCATGCCTCCAGCCTACCGCGTAGACTGGAGGACCATGCGGTGCGGTCCGATCGCCCCTCCGCACCAGTACCGAGCGAGTCCGCGGCGATGCGCATCAGGCGCGCGGCGGATTCCGATGACGCCAAGGAGCACACATGCCCGTCGCAACCCCGGAACAGTACGCCGCCATGCTCGACGCCGCGAAGAACGGCGCCTTCGCCTTCCCCGCGGTCAACGTCTCCAGCTCGGCGACGCTGAACGCGGCGCTGCAGGGCTTCGCGGAGGCGGGTTCCGACGGCATCCTCCAGGTCAGCTTCGGCGGGGCCGACTACTTCGCCGGGCACACGGTGCAGAACCGCGCGGGCGGCGCCATCGCGTTCGCGAAGTACGCGGAGGAGGTCGCCAAGGCGTACGACGTCACCGTCGCGCTCCACACCGACCACTGCCCGAAGCAGCACCTCGATTCCTTCGTCCTCCCCCTCGTCGCCGCGAGCGAGGAGCGCGTCAAGGAGGGCGGCCTGCCCTACTTCCAGTCGCACATGTGGGACGGCTCGGCCGTGCCCCTCGAGGAGAACCTCGACATCGCGAAGGAGCTGCTCCCCCGCCTCGCCGCGATCGGCGTGATCCTCGAGGTCGAGATCGGCGTCGTCGGCGGGGAGGAGGACGGCATCACCCACGAGATCAACGACAACCTCTACACGACGCTCGAGGACGCCGTCGCCACGGTCGAGGCCCTCGGCCTCGGCGAGCGCGGCCGCTACCTCACGGCGCTCACCTTCGGCAACGTGCACGGCGTCTACAAGCCGGGCGGGGTGACGCTGCGCCCCGAGCTGCTCGCCGAGATCCAGCAGGGCCTGCAGCAGCGGTACGGCACCGGCGAGAAGCCGCTCGACCTCGTCTTCCACGGCGGATCCGGATCCACCGCGGAGGAGATCGCCGAAGCGGTGCGCAACGGCGTCATCAAGATGAACATCGACACCGACACCCAGTACGCGTTCACCCGTCCCGTGGCCGACTTCATCCTCAAGAACTACGACGGCGTGCTCAAGCTCGACGGCGAGGTGGGCAACAAGAAGCAGTACGACCCGCGCGCCTGGGGCAAGGCCGCCGAGAACGGCATGGCCGCCCGCATCGCGCTGGCCGCCGAGCAGCTCGGCTCGGCCGGCAAGTCGGTGAGCGCGTAGTGACGGATCCGCGCAGCGAGCAGCCGGGCGAGGGGTCGGGGCGGCCGGACGACGGGCAGGATCGCCCATCACGGCCCGCCCGGCCCGCCTACGGCGAGTACGCGCCCGAGGGCTGGGAGTGGAAGCCCGCCGACGCCGCACCGACCTCCTCGGCTCCAGGGGCGGGGAACGGCGGGTCGGCGACGTCCGCCGGTTCCGCCCCCTCCTCGGGGTCGGGGCGCATCCCCGGCGTCCCGCACAATCTCGGCGTCGGAGGTGCCGGACGCCCGGCCGCCCCACCCGCAGCCCCTGCCGCGCCTTCCGCTCCCCCGAGCACCGGCGCACCGGCCCAGCAGCAGCCCGGATCCGGCACCGGCGACGGCCCGGCGCCCTATCGCGCGACCGCTCCGCAGCCCGCGCAGGCGCCCGTCGCCCAGCCGCAGTCCCCGCAGGCGCAGCCCCGCCCGCGGCTCGCCGACCGCATCATCACCATCGCGCTGCTCGCGTTCGGCGCGTTCGGGGCGCTCAACTTCGCGAGCTCGATGTTCGCGATCGACAGCCAGCTCCGGCTCACCGCGACGATGCTCGGGATCGATTCCCTCACGCTTCCCGATTGGGTGGGCGTGCTCGGTGTCGTGTCGGGCCTCGCGGTGCTGCTGCTCTTCGCGCTCACGCTGATCTTCTCGATCCGTCGCATGCGCGCGGGCAAACTCGCGTTCTGGGCCCCGCTCGCCGCCGGGGCGATCGCGCTGCTCCTGGTCATCGTCGTGCAGTCGGTCGCGCTCAGCGGAGCGCCAGAGATCATGCAGCAGCTGCAGTCCGACCCCAACGGCTCGCTGCAGAAGATGCTCGAGTTCGCGCAGACGCCGCAGTAGTCCGCGCCTCCGCCCATTCCGATGCCACGGGCGGGCCTACGGCCGGTCCGTGGCATCGGCGTAGGGCATCGGGCACACGCCGTCGGCGTCTGCGGCCAGCTCGAAGTGCCAGTTCTCGTTCGCGTACGTCTGGCAGAGCCCGAACTCGGATCCGTGCTGGCCGACCCACAGGGCGGCCTCCAGTCCGCCGATATCGACCGCGTCGCCGACGACGTGCTGGGAGCGCTCGGGGGTGTCGACCCACCGGCGCGCCTCGGACTCGCTGCCGTACTGGCCGATCGCGTCGCTCAGCAGCGTCTCCTGGAGTTCGGCTGAGCGCCAGCCCGAGGTGACCCTGAGCTCGATCCCCTCTTCCGCGGCCCGGGCCGCGGCCGCCTGCACGGCCGCGCGGAGCTCGGGGGCGAGGCCGGCGATCGCCGCGTGGTCGGCGTCGACCGCGATCCCGTTCTCGTCGTCGATGGATCCGTCGCCGCCCGGGCCCGGCGCCTCGAGGGGCGCGTCGGTCCCCGCCGCGCCGGCGAGGACCCCCGCGAGCCCATCGACGCCGCCGGTCGGCCCGCTCGGGTCGGTCGACGCCGCGGCGGAGAGACCGGAGCATGCCAGGAGGACGAGCCCTCCGGCGAGCGCGGTTCCGGCGATGGCGATGACGAGCGGGGTCTTCCAGGTGGGATGCGTTGCGAACATGATCCCAGTCCACCAGCGCCCGTGTTGCCGGGGCGTACGCGCCGGATCATACGCTCGCGATACGCGAAGGCGGGATCAGGACCGATCCGTCGTCACCGGACGCGGCCGCCCAGCGCGCGGGCGTCGCGCTTGCCCTCGGCGTCCTGGCGCAGCTCCTTGGGCAGCGAGAAGACGAGGTCCTCCTCCGCGGTGACGGTCGCCCGCACATCGGAGTAGCCGGCATCGGCGAGGTCGTCGAGCAGCTCCTGCACGAGCACCTCGGGCACCGAGGCGCCGCTCGTGACGCCGATCGTGCGTGCACCGTCCAGCCACTCCTGCCGTACCTCGCTCGCGAAGTCGACGCGGTAGGCCGACTTCGCCCCGTACTCGAGCGCGACCTCCTTGAGGCGCACGGAGTTCGACGAGTTCGAGGACCCGACGACGATCACGACATCGGCCTGCGGGGCGATCTGCTTGATGGCCACCTGGCGGTTCTGCGTCGCGTAGCAGATGTCGTCGCTCGGAGGATCCTGCAGGTTCGGGAACTTCTCGCGCAGCCGGCGCACCGTCTCCATGGTCTCGTCGACCGACAGCGTGGTCTGCGAGAGCCAGACGAGCTTGTCGGGGTTCTTCACCTCGAGGGTGTCGACGTCCTCAGGGGAGTTCACGATCGTGATGTGGTCGGGAGCCTCCCCCGCCGTCCCCTCGACCTCCTCGTGCCCGGTGTGGCCGATGAGCAGGATCTCGAGGTCCTGCTTCGCGAAGCGCACGGCCTCGCGGTGCACCTTCGTGACCAGCGGGCACGTGGCGTCGATCGCGTGCAACCCGCGATCGGCGGCGCCCTGCACGACCGCGGGCGAAACGCCGTGCGCCGAGAAGACCACGTTCGCCCCCTCGGGCACCTCGTCCACCTCGTCCACGAAGATGGCGCCCATCTTCTCGAGCGTGTTCACGACATGCACGTTGTGCACGATCTGCTTGCGCACGTAGACGGGGGCGCCGAACCGGTCGAGCGCCTTCTCCACCGCGACGACCGCGCGATCCACGCCGGCGCAGTAGCCGCGCGGAGCGGCGAGCAGCACCTGCTTCTCGCCGTCGACCGGCAGATCCTTCAGTCGGCCCGCCTGGCGACGCAGCCGCGGCATGGCGAGGCTCACGACGGGGGCCCCGATAGTGCGCTGATCGGGCAGGCTGGCGGTGTCACTCATGCGCCCGATTCTACCGTTCGTTCCTGCGCGGATCCGGACCGGCGACCCGGCACGGTCGGGCGCGGGCAGGGGGGCGGCGGGCGGAGGGCCGGGTCCTGGGGCGGAGGGCCGAAGGCCGCGGCAATTCGTCTGGGATCGGCAATCCGTATGTCGTCTGCGCCCCCTCGCACCATACGACCGGCAGATCCCATACGATTCGCGGCGCAGCGGGCCGTCACCCGCGGGAGGGCGCCAGAGGGCACCAGAGGGTGCCAGGGCGCGCCGGAGGGCGCCAGACCGCGTCCAGAGCACGCGGCCGCGCTCAATCCGTCTGGGATCGGCGATCCGTATGCCGCCATCGGACGCCGAAAGGCACATGACCGGCAGATCCCCTACGGTGTGACAGGGAATGGGCGAGGCGGAGGTACGGCCGCGCGACGAGGCGGCGGACCGTCGAGGCTGGGCAGCGAGCCCGCTACGGATCCGCGGGGCGCCCTGCCCCGGACCCGCGGAAGGCGACCCGCACACGGCGACCCCGCGGGTAGGGTGGTGCGCATGGCAGAGGCAGGATCCGGATCCCCGGCGACCCGCGAGGCCCCGTGGCCCGTCGCCCTGATGAGCGAGAAGATCGCCGCGTGGATCGACCGGCTCGGACAGGTCTGGATCGAGGGCGAGATCACGCAGTGGCAGGTGCGCGGCGGCCACGTCTACGGCAAGCTCCGCGATCTGGCGCAGGACGCCACCGTCAGCTTCACCGTCTGGCGCTCGGTCGCGGGCAGGCTGACGAGCGAGTTCGCGCAGGGCGACCGCGTCGTGGCCCTCGTCAAGCCGAACTTCTGGGTCAAGGGCGGATCGCTGACCGTGCAGGTCTTCGAGCTCTCGCACGTGGGCATCGGAGAACTGCTCGAGCGGCTCGAACGACTGCGCCGCCAGCTGCAGTCCGAGGGGCTCTTCGCGGTCGAGCGCAAGCGCCGGCTGCCGTTCCTGCCGCACCGCATCGGACTCGTGACCGGCCGTGACTCCGACGCCGAGAAGGACGTCGTGCGCAACGCGACGCTGCGCTGGCCGGGCGTGCGCTTCGAGATCCACTACGCCGCCGTGCAGGGCGACCGGGCGGCGGCCGAGGTCGTCGCGGGGATCGAGGCTCTGGATCGGAACCCCGATGTCGACGTGATCATCGTCGCCCGCGGCGGCGGCGACTTCCAGAACCTGCTGCCCTTCAGCGACGAGCGCGTGGTGCGCGCCGCGGCCGCGGCGACGACGCCGCTCGTGAGCGCGATCGGGCACGAGGCGGATCGCCCGCTGCTCGACGAGGTGGCGGATCTGCGCGCCTCGACCCCGACCGACGCCGCGAAGCGGGTCGTGCCCGACGTCGGCGAGGAGCTCGCGGGGCTGGATCAGGCCCGCGCCCGCCTGAGCGGCAGGCTCGGCCACCTGCTCGCGCACGAATCCGACCGCATCGCGCAGCTGCGCGGACGCCCTGTGCTCGCACAGCCGATGCGTATCGTCGACGAGCGCGCCGACGAGCTCGTGCGCTGGGCGGCGCGCGGCGCGGAGCTGGCGGACCGGGCGGTCGAGGATCGGGCCCGGTCCCTCGCGGAGGTGCGTGCCCGCCTGTCGGCGCTCTCGCCCCAGGCGACGCTCGAGCGCGGGTACGCGATCGCGCAACTGGTCGACGGCGGCGGATCGGCTGGCGCGGTGCTGCGCGATCCCTCCGACGCCCCCGCCGGGGCGGGGATCAGCATCGCCCTCGCCGGCGGGCGCATCTCGGCGACCTCGGGCGGCCCCGCCGCGTAGACCGGAGACGGATCGCAGCACCGACGCCGGCCCGCCACCCTGCGCCAAACCCGGCCCCAGCCACCGATCTCAGACCCCATATCTCAGGCCTCCGGTCTGCGGCCCCACTGGCCCGTCCCTTGGACCCGACGACCCACTACCGGCCCGCCACCCGACCCCGCCGACCCACTACCGGCCCGTCCTTTGCCGACGACCCACTACCGACCCGACCTCTCGACCCGACGAGCCACTACCGGCCCGTCGAGATGGCATCGGCGCCGATGCCATCTCGACGGATACGTAGTGGGTCGGCGAACTGCGGTTGCGGGAGGCGAGCCGGCGAACTCCGGTTGCGGGAGGCGAGCCGGCGAACTCCGGTTGCGGGCGGTGGGCCGGCGCACTCCAGTCGCGGGAGGTGGGCGATCCGGGATCCCACGAACCGACGAACCCCCGAGCATCTGCGAACCTCCGAGCACCCGCGCACCCCGCGCATCTGCGAACACCGAGAGTCCGCACACCCCGAGCATCGCGCACCCCGAAGACCCGCACACCCCGAAACCCGCGGAGCTCGCGCACTCACGCACCCGCCCGCGGATCCCTGCACCCGCTGGCACCGCCGGAAGGTGCGGTGCCCCGACCGCTGCTCAGTCCTCGCTCGTGAGTTCCAGGCCGCTGCCGTCGGCGTGCATCCGGAACCACGCCGAGTGGTACGGGTCGTCGAACGAGAAGCGCACCTCGACTCCTGTCGGCCCCTCCGGCCCATCGAACCCCCGGCTGATCGAGAACGCCGTCTCGTCGTTGCTCGCGACATCCGTGAGTCCGCTCGCCTCGCGCACCGCGGGCATGAGCGCCGACCAGTCGACGTCCGAGAGCTCGAACTGCTCGCCGACGTCGTCTGGCTGGATCGTCGACGGACCCCGGTGCTCGACGACGCCGCCGCGGTAGATCCAGTCATCGCTCGCCCGCTCGCCCGGGACGAGCGGGGCCTCGACCGTGATCATGTCGTCGAAGACCACGACGTTCGACACCGTGCCGTGGCCGATCTCGCGCTCGAGCGCCGAGACCGCCTCCGCGAGCGGCCCCGGCTGGCGCAGGTCCGCGTGCAGCCGGCCGTCCTGCAGCGCCGCGACAGTCTGCATCAGCCCGGCGCGGTAGGGCATCACGACGACCCCGGCGCCAGCGACGAGCACGACCGCGAAGACGATGTAGCGCAGCACGCGTCCCCGGGCGCCCACGCCAACGATCGGCCCGCGGCGGGTGCCGTCGGCCCGGATCACGCCCGGCTCGGGGGTCTTCAGCTGACCGGCCGCGGCGACGGGCGGGATCTCGACGTCGCTCCAAGCCGATGCGTCGTCGTCGAGCAGCGCGACCTCGGGACCGTCCGCGGTGAGCCGTGCGACGACGCGGCGCGCACCCGGCTGGACTCCGGGCACGGCGGTGACCGGAACCACGATCCGGGTCATGGTGCGGAAGGCCTCGCCGGCCCGAGGCTGCACCGTGAGCTCGAGCTCGCAGAGCGGCTGGTCGTTGATCCGCGTGCCGGTCTGCCGCAGCACGTCGATCCTGCAGACCGCGAGCCGGCCGGCGTCGCGGGCCGCGGCGACCTGCCGCGACGACGGCAGCTGCACGCCGCGCATCGACTTCGCGATCATGATGAACGTGCCGGACAGCGCCGCGAGCGTGATGCCGACCGGCATCCCCCACACGCCGGCGCCGGGCGGCCCGACGACCTGCGCCACGATGCTGCCCAGGACGATTCCGACGCTCAAGAAGAAGACGAGTCGCAGCATACGGCCACTCTAACGACGCTCGGCACTGTGGCGCTCCGAGGCCGCCGCCCGCATTTTCCTATGCCGCGCGTCCGGGCGCACGCGCCTGCGGCGCATACGTGCGCGCACGCCGGCCGCGCGACGCCCGACCGACGCGCATGCGAGCGGCGGTAGACTGGGAGCCATGTCTGCGCCCGAGACCCCGGATCCCGCCGCCCTCAGCTACGAGGAGGCGCGCGACGAGCTCGTGCAGGTGGTCGGCAAGCTCGAACAGGGCGGCATCACCCTCGAGGAGTCGCTGCGGCTCTGGGAGCGGGGCGAGGCGCTCGCCGCGCGCTGCGAGGAGTGGCTGATCGGCGCGAAACAGCGACTCGAGGCCGCGCGCACGGACGCGGCCGCCGCCGCGAAGAACGGGGACGACGCGTAGGCCATGGCGAAGCAGCAGAAGCCGCCGGCGATCGTCGCCGAGCTCGGCCGCCCCGAGACGCCCCGGGAGACCGCCTTCCGCAAGGCAGAGAACAGCCGCCTCTACAAGCAGCGCAAGACCGTCAACAACCTGGTCTTCTCACTGCTCGTGAGCATGGGCATGGTCCTCGTGATCTTCCTGCTGACCCAGCCGGGCGAGGACGTCTTCAAGGACCGTTCGGTCGACGTCGCCGAGCTCGCCGAGAGCGCGGCCCCGAGCGCGGCCCGACCGCTCGCCGCGCCGCAGGTCCCCGCGGAATGGAAGGCGAAGCAGGCGGAACTCCGCGGCAGCGGCGGCGTCTCGTCGTGGCACGTGAACTACACGACCGTCGACGCCGCGACCGGGACCGAGGCCTACGCCGCCGTCGTCCAGGCGTTCACTGCCGACGGCGCTCCGGTGGACGAGACCTGGATCGCGCAGCAGCTCGAGGGGCAGGTGCCCACCGGCGACGAGCAGATCGAGGGGATCCACTGGATCGTCTACGAGCACGGCGACCGGGATCGCGAGCAGTCGAACGTGCTGTTCGCCCTGCAGGGCGAGTGGCAGGGAGACACGATCCTCGTCTACGGCACCGATACCCCGGCGAACCTGCGCGTGCTCGCGGCGTCCGTCGCGAAGTCCCTCGAAACGGCGCAGCCCCTCCCGACCGCGGAGGAGCCCGCCGAGTCCTCACCCGAACCCTCGAAGGAGTCCTAGATGACCGCACCCCGCGTCTCTCCCCAGCAGGCCTGGGAGACCTTCATCGCCGGCAACGAACGCTTCGTGAACGGCGCGTCGCGGCATCCGAACCAGGACGTCGAGCGCCGCTCCGAGCTGGTCAACTCGCAGACGCCCGACGTCGCCCTCTTCGGCTGCGCCGACTCGCGGCTCGCCGCCGAGATCATCTTCGACTGCGGCCTCGGCGACCTCTTCATCGCCCGCAACATGGGGCACGTCGTCGCCGAGTCCATCACGGCCTCGATGGAGTACGCGGTCACGGCGCTCGGTTCGGCCCTGATCGTCGTGCTGGCCCACGACTCCTGCGGCGCCGTCGCCGCCGCGATCGATCAGTCGGGCCGCGAGCCCGCGACGGTCACGGAGGCCGTCGGCAACACGCTCGCGCCGATCCGCCCGTCGGTCCAGCAGCTCTGGCACCGCGAGCAGCGGGATTCCCCCTACGTCGAGCCGGGACAGCTCGATCCGAACCTCGTCGGCCGGATCCACCTCGCCTCGACGGTCAACGAGCTGATCCGCAACTCCCCCGCGATCAGCGCGGCCGTGGACCGCGGCGAACTCGGCATCGTCGGCTGCCAGTACCGGCTGACCGAGGGCCGCGCGGTGCCCTACATCGCCGTCGGGCACCTCGACATCGAGCTGACCGACCCGGCCTGAACCCGACTCCGACCGACCAGAACAGACCCCGGGGCGCTTCCCGACGAGGCGCTGCGAGGCCCGAGCCACCCGACCGTCATCCTGCGCGAGCGAAGCGAGTCGCAGGATCCCGATCCCCCACCAGCCCCAGATCCCGCAACACCGGGCGGGGCGCCGAGTAGCAGTAAGGATGACAGTGACTGACACCGAGTACCGCATCGAGCACGACACCATGGGCGAGGTCCGCGTTCCGAAGAACGCCCTCTACGCCGCCCAGACGCAGCGCGCCGTCGAGAACTTCCCGATCTCGGGCAAGGGCCTCGAACCGGCTCAGATCGTCGCGCTCGCGCGCATCAAGCGCGCCGCGGCGATCGCGAACAAGGATCTCGGGATCCTGGACGCCGCGATCGCCGACGCGATCGTGGCCGCCGCCGACGAGATCATCGCGGGCGATCACCACGACATGTTCCCGGTCGATACCTACCAGACCGGCTCGGGCACCTCGTCGAACATGAACATGAACGAGGTCCTCTCGACCCTCGCGACAAAGCACCTCGGCGCCCCCGTGCACCCGAACGACCACGTCAACGCCTCGCAGTCGTCCAACGACGTGTTCCCCACCTCGGTGCATATCGCGGTGACCGGCGCGCTCATCGAGCAGCTGAAGCCCGCGCTCGCGCACCTCGCCGAGGCGTTCGAGGCCAAGGCCGAGCTGTGGAAGACCGCCGTCAAGTCGGGCCGCACCCACCTCATGGACGCGACGCCCGTGACCCTCGGCCAGGAGTTCGGCGGCTTCGCCGCCCAGATCCGCTACGGCATCGAGCGCATCGACGCGGCCCTCCCGCGCGTCGCCGAGGTCCCCCAGGGCGGCACCGCAGTCGGCACCGGCATCAACACCCCGCTCGGCTTCCCCGAGAAGGTCATCGCCGAGATCGCCCAGTCGAGCGGCCTGCCCATCACCGAGGCACGCAACCACTTCGAGGCCCAGGCGAACCGCGACGGCCTCGTCGAGGCGTCGGGCGCACTGCGCACGATCGCGGTCTCGCTGACCAAGATCAACAACGACATCCGCTGGATGGGCTCCGGCCCCAACACGGGTCTCGCCGAGCTCCACATCCCCGACCTGCAGCCGGGCTCCTCGATCATGCCGGGCAAGGTCAACCCGGTCGTGCCCGAGGCCGTGCTCATGGTGTGCGCCCGGGTCATCGGCAACGACGCGACCATCGCGTGGGCGGGCGCCTCAGGCTCCTTCGAGCTGAACGTGCAGATCCCCGTCATGGGCACCGCGCTGCTCGAGTCGATCCGCCTGCTCGCGAACGCCTCGACCGTGCTCGCCGACAAGACCGTCGCGGGCCTCGAGGCCAACCTCGAGCGCGCCGCTGCCCTCGCCGGCATGAGCCCGTCGACGGTCACCCCGCTCAACCGCCTCATCGGCTACGAGGCCGCCGCGAAGATCGCGAAGCACTCGGTCAAGAAGGGCATCACCGTGCGCGAGGCCGTCGTCGACCTCGGCTATGTGGAGCGCGGCGAGGTGAGCGAGGCCGACCTGGATCAGGCGCTCGACCTGCTCTCGATGACGCACCCCGGCGTCGCGAAGTAGCCCCGACCGCGGAGCCGTCAGGGCTCTCCTGCGCTCGCGCAGGATGACGGAAGCGCTCCGCTCGCGCAGGATAGCCGGCACAGCAGCAGGCCCGGGATCGGATTCACCGATCCCGGGCCTGCTGCGTGCTTCCGGCTACTCCGCGCGGTGCGCGGCGGCGCGACGGCGACGCGCGAGCAACAGCAGCGCACCCGCCCCGAGCAGCGCCGCACCGCCGAGCGCGATCGGCAGCACGGCCGATCCGCCGGTCGTCGCGAGCCCTTCGGCGGGCGAGCCCTTCGCGGATCCCGATCCCGACGATCCCGATCCACCCGTCGCGGCGGTGGCATTCGCTCCGTCCGTCGCGCCGTTCGCGGTCGCTCCGTCGGCGCGCCCACCCGCGTCGGCACCGCCTGAGACGTCCGCACCGCCCGAGGCCCCCGCGTCCGCACCGCCGTCCGCGGCGGCACCGCTATCGGTGCCGCCCTCGGCGCCATCCGCGTTGCCATCAGCCTCCGCCTCGGCCCCGGCCGCCGCGGTCACCGTCAGCGCCGCCGAGACCTCGCCGCCGTTCGGCAGCACGGCGACGACGCGATGCTCGCCCGGCTCGGTCTCCCGCGGGATGCCGATGTCGCGGGAGAACGCGCCGTGCTCGTCGGCCACGACCTCGCCGAGCGGCACCGGCTCCGAGCGCAGCTCGAGCGAGATCTCGGCCCCTGCCGCGAACCCGGCCCCCGTGAGCGTCACCGAGCCGCCCTGCGAGACGGAAGCGGCGTCGAGCGAGAGCTTCGGAGCCGCGGGCGCCTCGACGCCCTGCTCGGTGACCCACTTCTCGCCCGAGGCGTACTTCGTCACGGTGACCTCGTCGAAGAGGTCGCCGACGTTCGGCACCGCGCGCTCGCGGTAGGCGGGGCGCTCCCCCGCTGCGCCGGGTACGAGCTCGTAGCTGACCGCTCCCGAGGGCTTCTCCGCGAGATACGAGCGATAGACGAGCCGATCCTCGCTCACGTCGATCACCTGGTAGGTCGTGACGTTCTCGCCGCGGAGCATCTGCGTCGCCCCGTTGTTGGTCCACACGTTGTCGGCCTCGCTCGCGAGGTCGTAGTGCTTCGCCCCGGAGTTCGAGACGGCGTAGACCGGACCGGTCGTCAGACCGGGGGTCGCGGTCGTGTCGTCGTTGTTCGTGCCGCGGGCATAGGTGTGGTCGTGCCCCATGAGCACGAGGTCGATGTTGTGCTTCTCGAACACCGGCACCCAGTACTTGCGCAGCACCGGCTCATCGCGCCCCGACGAGGTCGAGTAGACGGGCTGGTGGAACGTGACGACGTTCCACTTCGACGCGCTCTGCGCGAGCACGTAGTCGAGCCACGCCGCCTGGTACTCGGTCCACAGTTCCTGCACCTTCGTGCTCGGGCACTCGGCGCCCGAGCACGCGGGCAGCCCCGCCGGAGTGAGGAAGGTCGTGTCGCGCGTCGCGTTCAGCGTGATGAAGCGCACGCCCTGATAGTCGGCGTAGTACACGGTCTCGGCCGCGAAGTCCGCCCAGTGGGCGAAGTACGCGGCGTATTGCTTCGCCTCGGGGCTGTCGCCCTGCGCCCGCCCGGCGAGATCGCCGATCGACTCGGTGCTCGGCTGGTTGAGCGGGTACTCGAAGTGCGCCTTCCACGATGCCAGCAGCTTGTCGCCGGAGTACTCGTGGTTGCCGGGGGCCGCCATGACGTTCGTGCGCGTCGCCGAACGCTCCATGCCCGTGAACCAGTTGGTCCACTCGGTGTCGTTGCTGCCGGTGTTGATGAGGTCGCCGGCGTGCACGGATCCGATCGACTCGGTCGCTCGCGCTTCGGCCTGCTCGACGACCTTCGGCCAGGTGGTGTCGAGGCCGATCTGCGCATCGCCGTAGTAGACGAACTGGAAGTCCTTCGCGTCGGGGTCGGCCGTGCGGAACTCGAACCACTCGCTCCAGCTGCCCGGCAGCCCCACGCGGTACCGGTATGCGGTCGCGGGGGCCAGATCGCGCACCGTCGCCGAGTAGTGCTGCTTCGGATTGCCGTTGACGGTGCCGGTCGAGGCGGCGTCGACCGCGACGGTCTCGCCGCCGGCCGCCGGCCGGATCTCGACCTGTCCGCGGTCGTGCGATGCATCGCCCGCGAGCCACGAGAAGGACTGCGAGGTCTCGGGCTCCTCGGTCGGGGTGAGGATCACGCGGGTCGGAGCCGCGACGACGACCTCGCCGGGCGCCGCGGCCTCGGTCAGCGTCAGCGAGGACATCTCGAAGTAGGCGTCGGAGGAGGTCTCGCGGTCCTGGTAGAGCGCGACCGCGATCGTGTTCTCACCGTCGCGGAGCAGGTCGCCGTCGGCGGAGAACGTGCTCGTGACCGGGCTGCCGTTGCCCGAACCCGCGTACTCGAGGTTCTTGGTGCCGGTGATCCGCGCGTCCTCGTAGCTCGCGACGTGCTCGCCGTTGATCCACACGACCAGGGCGTCGTCGTACGAGACCGTGCTCGAGAGCGATGCGACGCGCTCGGCGACTCCGGCCTCGAGGTCGAAGCTCGTGCGGAAGAAGTAGGTGGGGATCGTCGGAGCCGCCTGCCCGTCGATGTAGTGCTCGAGCTTCGTGGCGGGGGTGAACGACCCCACCGGCGCGAGCTTGTTGTTCTTCACGCCGAACCCGCCGGGCGCCGACTTCCAGGCGTCGTCGTCGAACGCGGGCGCGGTCCACGCGCGCAGCTCTTCGGCTCCGCCCGCCGGGTCGGTGTTGTCGTCGAGGTAGTGCCAGGTCGTGCCCGCGGTGACGAGCGAGGACTTCGGCACGTCGACGGCGTTCGCGGCCGCCTCCGGGGCGGCGAGCGCAGCGGTCGGCGCGATCGCCGAGCCGAGCAGCGCGGCGACGGCGAGCGCCACGGCGCCCCGTCTCATGCGGCGGTCAAGAGGAGGGGGGGTCAATGGTCTTCCTTCGCGTAGCCGGTGCGCTCGCGCCTGTCGGGCGGAGCCTCGACCACTCCACCAGCCCGCGATGGCGGCAACGTCTCCCCCGGGTGTCCCCCGGGTGAAGCCGCCGTGTCCCCGGGGTTGCCGGGCGGGCCGTGCCGGGCGGCCGCGCCGGTCGGCCGTGCGGGCTAGAAGCGCTCGTCGAGGATCGCCGGCATGACGATCTCGCGCACGAAGGACGCCCCGGACAGCCCGAGGATCGTACGCACGATGTCGACGACGTCGTGCAGCGGGATCAGCGCGCCGTCGCCGCGGGCGGCCGCTGCGGCCCGCGGGACGTCGAGGTCGTCCTCGGTGTTGAGGTCGCCGAGCTGCAGCGTCGTCACCGAGAGCCGCTCGGCTCGGTAGTGCTCCCTGAGCGCGTCGGCGACGCCGTTCAGCGCGGCCTTGGTCGCTCCGAACGCGACCTCCGGCCGGCCGCTGCGCGGCAGCCCAGAGGTCGACCCCGTGAGGATGATCCGAGGCGCGGCGGTGCGGACGAGGTCGGGGACGAGCCGGCGCAGTGCGAGCACGAGGCCCGTCAGGTTCGCCGCGATGAGGTCCTCGGTCAGGTCGTCCGGCTGCGCGTCGAAGCGGTAGTCCGGGCTGAAAGCCGTCGGTTCCCAGACGCCGAGGTTCCACACGATGACGTCGTAGGGAACGGCGCTCGCATCGGCCACCCGCTGCGCCGCGGTCGCCGGCCGCGTGAAGTCCGCCTCGATCCAGTGATCGCCGAACGATGGGGGCCGCGTGCGCGAGACGCCCGTCACTTCGTGCCCGTCTGCGCTCAGGGCCCGCACCAGCGCCCGGCCGAGGCCGGTGCTCGCCCCGACGATCAGTATCCTCATGGATCCATTATCCCGGCAGCCGGACGCCCGACCGGCCGAAGGACTCCTCGATCGCGCCCCGCAGCTCGGGGTGGGCGAACACGAAGCCGGCGTCCCGGAGGCGCCCGGGGAGCACCCAACGGCTCTTGAGAATCAGCTCCGTCTCCGTCCCGATCCCGATCGCCCCGAGCTCGAGCATCCAGCGCGGGATCGGCGGCCCGAACCGCACTCCGAGCACGTCGCGCACGGTGCGCATGAACGTCGCATTGTCCGAGGGGTTCGGGGACGCGGCGTTGACCGCACCCTCGAGCCCGGGCGTGCGTTCGAGGAAGTCGATGATGCGCGCGACGTCCTCGACGTGGACCCAGCTGAAGCGCTGCCGTCCCCGCATCGCCCCGGGCAGATGGGCCGTGCCCGCCGCGCGCCTCCCGGGGGTCGCTGGCCACGCGCCGTCGTGCTGCGCGCCGCCGAGCCCGAGCCGGGCGAGGCCCGCCAACGGTCCGAGCACACCGCCGCCCCGGCCCGCCCCATCGGGATCGCCGCCGAGCACGATCGCGCTGCGGAGCGCGACGCGCCGAGTGCCGGGAAGCTCGCGCGCGAACAGCTCGCGCTCCCACGCCCGCGCGACCGCGACCGAGAACCCGGACCCGAGCTCGCCGTCGGCCTCGGTCATCGGGCGGTCCTCGGCGTGGCGGTAGATCGTCGCCGTCGACGAGTTCACCCAGAGCGGGGGCGGGGCGGTCGCTTCGGCGATCGCCCGGCCGAGCGCCGCGGTGGTCTCGAGCCGCGAGCGGAAGATCTCGTCGCGGTTGGCCCGCGTGTACCGGCAGTTGACGCTCTTGCCCGCGAGACCGACCACGAGACCGGCGCCGTCCACGGCCGCGGCGATCCCGCCGTGATCCGACCAGTCGAGGTCGGATCCGGATCGCGAGATCGTGACGACCTCGCGCCCCGCGGCGCGCCAGCGCCGGATCAGGTGCCGCCCCATGAACCCCGACGCCCCGCCGATGACGACACTGCCTGCGCTCACGCGTCCTCCTCGATCCGATAGCGGAACGACCCGCCGTACGCGTAGACCCGCCCGATGACCGGCACGTCGATCGTCACGTCGACCCGCTGGCGGCCCGACTCGGCGTCCTGCCGCTCGCTCAGGCGGACGACCGGTGCGAGTGCGCGCGGCAGCCGCGCGATGCGGCGCCCGATCCGGAACCCCACGGTGCGGCTGATCAGCTGCAGTCCGCCGTCGCGCACGTCGAGGTCGAAGCTCGCGATGACGCGCCCCCGCGGGCCGATCGTGTCGACGAGTCGGCCCGATCGGCTCAGCGCGACGGCGTCGCGCATCACCCAATCTCCGCTCGCGAACCGGAAGCGACGGAGGCTCTCGGCGCGCCCGTCGACGGTGCGGTTCTCGATCCGGAACGGCACGTCCGTCGCCCACCCTGCGCGCACGGCTCCGGTCGGCTGCAGCACCGCGAGCAGCGGCCAGAGCCAGCGCCTGGGCGTCCCGACCCGGTCGAACACGCCCGTGCCGACGCCGACGCGGCCCGGCGGGATCGACGCGAAGTAGTCCCGGAGCAGCGGGTCGAGCTCGGACGCGCGCGCACCGAGGGCGCGTGCGTAGGGCGATCGCCGTGAATCCTCCGGACCGGGGGCCATGCCACCACGCTAACAGCCGAGGCCGGGCGGGATCGCTAGGCTGTGCCCATGCGCACGTCTCCCTCGGATTGGCAGTCCCGGATCGATGCGGTCTGGGCCGACGACGCCCTGGACGGGGCGGAGGTCGTCGAGCGGGTGGCCGCGCTCGCGGCCGAACTCCCCGCGGACGATCCGCGCGGGCCCTTCGAGCTCGGAGGCGCCTATGACTCCGCCGGTTTCGAGGCCGAGGCGGCCGAGCAGTACGCGCGCGCAGTCGCGCTCGGGCTCTCCGGCCAGGCGCGGGCCGAGCTCGACATCCAGTACGCGTCGACGCTCAGGAATCTCGGCAGGCATGAGGAGGCGGTCGCGATGCTGCGCGGATCCCGACGCGATCCCGCGCTCGGCGCAGCACCCGAGGCGTTCCTCGCACTCGCACTGCACTCGGCGGGGCGCCGGGACGAGGCACTCGCGGTGGCGCTGGAGGCCCTCGTCCCCGGACTCCCCCGGTATCAGCGTTCGCTGCTCGGCTACGCGGCCGAGCTGCGCGATCCCTCCGGGGCGTCCGCCTCCGGGGACTCCGCCGCCTGAGATACCGTCTCCGCAGATTCCACCGCCGGGGATTCCGCCTCCGGGTAGCCGGCGGGAATCGCCCGACGCCGCTTGGCCGCGACGACCCGGGTGAGCGCGAGCCCGATCGCGCCCTGCACGAGAGCGCAGACGATGAGGAGCACGAGCACCGCCGACCACGACCCGCTGAGCTGCCGCAGCGCGCCCGCGCCGAGGGGTCCGACCGTGGCGATCGAATATCCCGTCGACTGCACGATCGTCGAGACGAGCGCGGACTCGGCCGCATCGTCTCCGAAGCCGGCGATCAGCGCGAGCACCAGCGGGAAGGCGCACATGCCGACCCCGAGCAGCGCGGCCCAGAGCTCGGGCAGCGCCGCCGGGGCGAGGAGCAGACCGCCGAGTGCGACCGCGCTGGAGCAGGCGACGATGAGGAATCCGGCCCGCATGCGCCGCGTGCCGCGTGCGAGCGACACGATGATCGCGGTCACCGGCACGCCCACGGCCATGGTGATGCCGAGCAGCATGCCCGATCGCGCAGTCGGGATCCCGGCATCGTGCGCGATCGTGGGAAGCCAGCCCATCGCGACGTAGCTCAGCAGCGCCTGCAGGGCGAAGTAGGCGGACAGCAGGCCCGTCCCCGCGGGGATCCGGGCGCGGCCGACCGGAGCCGCAGCCGCTTCGCGAGCGTCGCGGGCGGTGCGGGCGTCGCGGGCGGCGACTCCGGCCGAGGACCGCGCGGAACGGCGAGGCATCACGACGGCCCACGCGACCAGCCCGACGAGGGCCGGCAGCCCCCAGGCCGCGAGGCCGAGCGTCGGCGATCCGAGGGCTCCCGCGACCGGAACGGCGACCGCAGCCGCGATCGCGGCGCCGAGCGACATGGTGGTCGTGTACGCCGTCGTCACGGGGCCGATGCTGCGGCCGAAGTGCTCCCGCACCACCGCGGGCAGCAGGATGTTCACGACGGCCAGGCCGCCCGTCGCGATCACCGTGCCCGTGACGACCACCCAGGGATCGGCGACGGCGCGGATCATGAGCCCCGCAGTGAGCGCGATCATGCCGATCAGCACGGTCCGCTCGGTCCCCAGGCGGGCGGCCGCGCGCGCCGTGCCGACGCCCGCGAGCGCGAACACCGCCGTCGGGAGCGCGGGGACGATGACCACCGTGAGCGGAGTGAGCGCTCCGGCCCGGGTCAGCGCCGTCAGCAGGGCGCTCGCGCTCGTGACGCCCAGTCGCAGGTTGACCGCCACGAGGATCAACGCGGTCAGCATGAGCACGGGGCCGCGCAACGCGGTCGAGGGTCGGAGGGTGCGTGTCATATACATCCAAAGGTCAAACGTCTAACCATTACTTCCCGACTATCATGGCACACATGCCCCTCGCGCCGCTGCACCAGACCTCCCTGAGCGACCGCGTCGTCGAGCGCCTGCGCGCCGAGATCGTCGAGGGCCGCTGGCCCGTCGGGCAGCGGATCCCGCCCGAGACCGAGCTGATGGCCGAGCTCGGGGTCGCCCGCGGCACGCTGCGCGAAGCGTTGCGCGCCCTGCAGTACACCGGGATGCTCGATATCAGGCGGGGCGACGGCACGTTCGTGACCGCTCGCAGCGAAGTGCCCGGCGCGCTCGCGCGTTCGGGAGCGAGTCTCGCCGAGGTGTTCGAGGCGCGCGCGGCGCTCGAACCGCAGCTCGCGCGGCTCGCCGCGGAGCGGGCCGACGCCGACGACATCGAGCGGATCCAGGCGGCCCTCGACCTGCGCGCGGCCGCCGACGACGAGGTCTGGGCGGCGACCGACGTGGCCGTGCACGAGGCGATCGCCCGCGCGACCCACAACCACATCCTGTTCGAGGTGTACTCCGCGCTGCTGCCGCGGATCCACGAGGCCATGGCGTCCGCGATCACGCGGGAGGGCTTCTGCCGCGACGAGCCTCGCGGGCACGAGGAGGTGCTCGAGGCGATCCGCCGCCGGGATCCCGTCGCCGCCGCGGCGAGCGCCCAGGAGAACCTCGTCGCGACCGCGCGCTGGGACGCGGCCGAGGCCGAGACCTCGCGCGGGGGCGCCGCGGGCTGACGGACGGCCGGGTCGAGGGCTCGTCATGAGTCGGATGGGTTCCGGTCGGTGCGAGTCCGGTCGGTGCACCCCTGCTCGGCGCCTCCTGCTCGGTACCTCCGGCTCGGTACCTCCGGCTCGGCGCCCCTGACTCGACGCCTCCGGCTCGGTCGGTGCGCTTCAGGTCGGCTCTTCTCTGACCGCCTGGTCGTCCTTTCCTGGCCTTCTTTTCCCGAGTCGGCTCTTGCCGAGTCGGCTCGCTCCCGGATTCCCCGCCTAGTCACCACCTCTGCGCCCGCACCTGCACCCCGGCGACGCCCCGCAATCCCGGACCCCGCCTCCCGCTTCCCGGCCCCGCACCCCGCTTCCCGCCTCCCTCTTCCCGCACCCCGCACCCCGCACCCCGCTTCCCGCACCCCCATCGCCCACTACCGAGCCGCCGAGATGACATCTGCTCCGATGCCAACTCGACGGTTCAGTAGTGGATCGGCGACCTTCCTGACAGGCCGATAGTGGCTCGGTGCGTTTCTTGCGAGGCCGACGGCCCTGTCGCCCGCCGAAACTCCGCTCACCTCAATGAACACCGAACTCAACGCCCCACTTGTCCACAACATGACGCCACTCGCTGATCCGGAAGTCGAGAGCCGCTCACCATGGACCCATGAGAGTTCCGGATCACATCCAGCGTGTAGACAACGCCCTGCGTCGCACCGGCGAGCTGCTCGCCTCCGGCTGGACCGAACGCCGCATCGCACGGCGGGTCCGGGAGAAGCGACTCGTCAGAATCGCCCGGGGCTGGTATGCGCCTGCGGCGGATTGGAACGCGTGGCACCCGAGCGACCGGCAACTCGCTCGGGTCCTCATCGCGCACCGGGATGCGACAAGGCCTCCGCTCTTCACGCACACCTCCGCCGCGGTACTGCTCGGCCTCCCGGTCTGGGAGTTCCCGGACTCGCGGGTGCATCTGTCCGCCGAGACCAGCGGTGCGAGCCGGCCGAGCATGAGCCGGCATCAGCAGCGGGTCGCGGTGGATGACGTCGTGTCCGTCGCGGGGATCCGCTGCACTTCGGCCGACCGCACGCTCATCGACCTGGCGAGCCTGGCCTGCGAAGAGACGCTCGTAGGCGTCGCAGATGCGGTGCTGCGCTCGGCGGTCGAGCAGGATGGCCGCGGCTCGCACTCGTTCGACGAGGTTCGAAGCGATTCCTGGCGGCACCGGATGCGAGATCGCATCGCGGGTGCCCGAGGGAGACGGGGCGTTCGAGCGCTGCGTCGTGCGATCGAGTTCGCCGACGCGCGCGCCGATTCCGTGTTGGAGAGCGTGAGCCGGTTGCAGTTCCGGAGGCTCGGGATCGACGTCGACCTGCAGGTTCGAGTGCCGAACCCGGATGGAGGGTGCTGGTACGTGGACTTCGAGCTGCGCGGGCTCGGGATCCTCGGGGAGTCCGACGGCGACGCCAAGTACACGGATCAGCGTCTCATGGGCAGCCGCACGGCGGCGGAGACCGTGCTTCGGGAGAAGAAGCGAGACAATCGGATCTCGGGAATCACGGGGAAGCGTTTGATCCACTGGGGGTACGAGGACGTCCGCACGTTGGAGGCGTTCGCCCGGATGCTGCGCTCCTTCGGGGTACCGGTTCCACCCCTCGTTCCGGATCGATCGCGACGATGACCGTCACCCGCCCCGTTGCGTCGCGTGCTCCGCCCAGCGGCCCCCCGAGCCGAGCACTACCGACTCGACGCCTCGACGTCCGACGGCTACGGTCCCGCAGATCGCGCACCCGGCCACTACCGGCCCATCGAGTACGCACCCGGCCACTACAGATCCGTCGAGTCGGCATCAGGCCCGATGCCAGCTCGGCGGGCCGGTAGTGGGTCGATGCCAGGAGTGGGTCGACGAGACATGAGTGGGTCGACGAGACACGACTGGGTCGACGGCCAGGAGCAGGTCGACGGCCAGGAGCAGGTCGACGGACAGGAGCAGCTCGACGGCCGGGCGCAGCTCGACGGACAGGAGCAGGTCAACGGAACACGAGCGGGTCGCAGGACGGTGCCGGTCGGCAACTCGGCAGGCCCCAGCCCAGTAGACCCCAACCGCCAGACGCCAGCCCACCAGCCCCCCATCACGGCCGCCCCAGGATCGAGCGCGACGACGACCGGCGCGCCCGCCCGCCTCCCGATCCGGAAGGAGGGCGGGCGCGCGGGAGGGCGGGCGAGCCGCGACTCAGTCGAGCAGTTCGGTGACGAGCGCGGCGATCTCGCTGCGCTCCGAGCGGGCGAGCGTCACATGTCCGAACAGCGGGTGGCCCTTGAGGCGCTCGATCACCGCGGCGATCCCGTCGTAGCGGCCGACGCGCAGGTTGTCGCGCTGCGCGACGTCGTGGGTGAGCACGACTCGCGAGTTCTGCCCGATCCGCGAGAGCATCGTGAGCAGCACCCCGCGCTCGAGCGACTGCGCCTCGTCGACGATCACGAACGCGTCGTGCAGCGACCGACCGCGGATGTGCGTGAGCGGAAGCACCTCGACCAGATTCCGGGCCACGACCTCATCGAGGACGTTCTCGGAGACGATCGAGCCGAGCGTGTCGAACACCGCCTGCGCCCACGGGTTCATCTTCTCCTGCGAGTCTCCGGGCAGATACCCCAGATCCTGCCCGCCGACCGCGTAGAGCGGGCGGAAGACCATGACCTTGCGATGCTGGCGGCGTTCGAGCACCGCCTCGAGCCCCGCGGCGAGCGCGAGCGCCGACTTGCCGGTGCCCGCGCTGCCGCCAAGCGAGACGATCCCGACCTGGGGATCGAGCAGCAGGTCGATCGCGAGCCGCTGCTCGGCGCTGCGGCCGTTCACACCGAAGACCTCCCGATCGCCGCGCACGAGCCGCAGCGATCGCTTCCCGTCGACTCGGCCGAGGGCCGAGCCGCGGGGCGACGTGATGATCAACCCGGTCCCGTACGGCATCCCTTCGACGGCGGGGCAGTCCTCGAGCGCCTCGTCCTCCCAGAGCGCCTGCATCGCCTCCTCGCCGAGCTCGAGGTGGGCGGTCCCGGTGTAGGCGTCGTCGCGGGCGAGCTCGGCGCGGTACTCCTGCGAGCCGAGTCCGAGCGCCGCGGCCTTGAGCCGCATCGGCAGGTCCTTCGAGACGACCGTCACGTCGAGCCCCTCAGAGGCCAGGTTCTGCGCGACCGCGAGAATCCGCGTGTCGTTGTCGCCGAGCCGCATTCCGCTCGGCAGCGCATCCGGGCTGGAGTGGTTGAGCTCCACGCGCAGCGTGCCGCCGGCGTCGCCCACGGGCACGGGGAAATCGAGGCGCAGGTGCTTCTCGCGCAGCTCGTCGAGGAACCTGAGCGCCCGGCGCGCGAAGTACCCGAGGTCGGGATCCTGCCGCTTCTTCTCGAGCTCCATCACGACGACGACGGGCAGCACGACCGAGTGCTCGGCGAAGCGGAAGAGCGCGGTCGGATCGCTCAGCAGCACCGAGGTGTCGAGCACGAAGCTGCGCAATCGCTGCCCGGCCCCATCGAGGCGCTCCTGGGCGGGCGTCTCGCCGATCGACGGCGCGGGCGTTGCGGGGTGATGCATCTCGACCACGGTGACTCCTCTGCCCCGGGGCACGCGCCCCGGATCGACGAGGTGGCGGGGGTGAAACCGTACCGTTCTCACCTCGCCCGGGCGCTCTGCCCGGTGATCCACACGCTACGCCCGGTCGCACCGGACGGACGCATCGACACGCAACCGGCCGGTGAACACGGCGGGAACATTCGGCGGCGCGGGCCGGCGGGGTCCGGGCGCACTCGGGCGCGCCGTCTTCCGGTATCCTGGTGGGCGGTGTACCGCGCGCGGGGATGCGCGGCACGACGTGGATTCCCGAAGGAGCACCGCTTGCGCACGATCGATTGGATCGACGGAGCCATCGAACTCATCGACCAGACCCTGCTGCCGCACCGTCTCGAGCTGCACCGGGTCACCGAGCTGCCCGAGCTCATCGACGACATCCAGCGACTCGCGGTGCGCGGAGCGCCCGCGCTCGGCGTCGCCGGCGCGATGGGCGTCGCCCTGATCGCGGCGAGCGTGGACGCCGCGAACGGCGACGAGGAGCTGGATCGCGACGAGGTCCGCCGCCAGGCGGCCCTGCTGCGCGAGGCCCGGCCGACCGCGGTGAACCTGTCGTGGGGCGTGGATCGCGCCATGACCAGGCTCGACGAGGGCGCCGCTGCGATCCTCGAGGAGGCCCTCGCGATCCGGGACGAGGACATCGCCGCATGCATCTCGATGGGGCTCCGCGGCGCCGATCTGACCCGCGAGCTGACCGGCAAGGATCGCGTGCGGGTCATGACGATCTGCAACACCGGCAGCCTCGCCACGGTCGAGCGCGGCACGGCGCTCGGCGTGATCCAGACCCTCCTCGAGCAGGACTCGCTCGAGGAGGCCTTCCCGCTCGAGACCCGCCCGCTGCTGCAGGGCGCGCGCCTCACCGCCTGGGAGCTCCAGCGTATGGAGGCGCCCTTCCGCCTCCTCATCGACTCCGCGGGGCCGTTCCTGCTGTCGCGCGGCATCGCCGACGCCGTCTTCATCGGCGCGGACCGCATCGCCGCGAACGGCGACTCGGCCAACAAGATCGGCTCGTTCTCGCTCGCCCTCGCCGCGAAGCACGCGGGAGTGCCCTTCATCGTCGTCGCACCCGAGTCGACGATCGACATGTCGACCGCGAGCGGCGCCGACATCGAGATCGAGGATCGCGGTCCCCTCGAAGTCGCGGGCTTCGGCGGGGTGCGCACCGCGCCCGAGGGCGTCGACGCCGTGAACCCCGCGTTCGACGTGACCCCGCACGAACTCATCACGGCGATCGTCACCGACCGCCGGGTGGTCCTGCCCTCGCGCGGCGAGACGCTGGGCGGGGTACCGCTCGGCGATCTGCGCTCCTAAGCTCGCACTCAACACTCTGTCCATCTCGAAAGGAACACCATGTTCTTCACCAAGCGTCGCGCCAGTGCGGCGATGATCGCCGGTGCGGCCGCTGCCGCACTGCTCCTCACCTCGTGCTCCGGCGGCGGAACGGGCGGCGACAACGGCTCGGACTCGGCCGAGGGACCGAACTTCATCTACATCACGAGCGACCCGATCGGTCAGAACGAGTTCCTGAAGTCGGGCAAGGTCGGCATCGAGTCGGTCGCCGACGAGTTCGAGGGCACCTCGAAGACCTACGAGTCGAAGGACGACGCGACCCGTCGTTCGAACCTCGAGTCGGCCGTCGCCGCCGCCCCCGAGGTCGTCGTGATGCTCGGCTTCCAGTTCGGCGACGTGGCGAAGGAGCTCGCCGAGCAGAACCCGCAGCAGAAGTTCCTCCTCATCGACACCTTCGTCGACGGTGCGCCCGACAACCTGTACCAGGCGACGTTCCGCGAGCAGGAGCCGTCCTACCTCCTCGGCGTCGAGGCGGGCCTGCTCACCCAGTCGAACAAGGTCGGTTCGGTCGTGTCGGTCGACAACGAGCTGCTCTCGAAGTACTCCGAGGGCTTCGCCGAGGGTGCGAAGAGCGTCAACGACAAGGTGGACGCCGTGAAGTCGCAGGTCATCGGCGGCGAGAACCCGTTCGCCGATCCGGCTCGTGGCAAGGAGCAGGCGATCGCGTTCGCCGGCACCGGCGTCGACCAGGTATTCGCCGTGGGCGCGGCCTCGAACGGCGGCATCATCGAGGCGGCCTCCGAGAAGGGCTTCTCGACCTACGGTGTCGACGCGAACCAGTGCCCCATCGCTCCGGGCGCGGTCGTCGACGGCACGATCAAGGCGGTCGACAAGGTCGTCGAGACCGTCGTCGGCGAGATCATGGACGGCAAGTCCAGCGCCGACGCGACCGCCTCGTTCGGCCTCAAGGAGGGCGGCATGAACATCGTCAGCCTCGCCGACGGCGCCGCCGACTCGCAGTGCACCGTGATGGAGAACCCCGAGGTGCTCGAGCAGGTCACCCAGACCCGCGACGACATCGTCTCGGGCAAGATCACGGTCACCGACCCGCTGGCGTAAGCCGGTCGATCCGCACCGTCGGCAGCGCGCGGCGAGTCGGCATCGGGAGTCCCCGGTACCGACTCGCCGCGCTCGCTCCACCGGCGAGCCCCACCCCACCGCACCAGCAGAAGGAGCGAGCATGGCCGTCGAGGTCTCCATGCGCGGCATCACCAAGCGTTTCCCCGGCGTGCTCGCCGACGACCAGGTCGATTTCGAGGTCGAGGCCGGCGAGATCCACGCCCTCATGGGCGAGAACGGCGCGGGCAAGTCGATCCTCATGTCGCAGCTCGCCGGCGTGTACCAGCCCGACGAGGGCGAGATCTGGATCCGCGGCGAGCGGCGGACGCTCGCCTCCCCGCTCGACGCCATCGACGCCGGCATCGGCATGGTGTTCCAGTCCTTCAAGCTCTTCCCCTCGCTCACGATCGCCGAGAACGTCGTGTTCCGCAGCGAGCCCACGAAGCGCGGTCTCATCGACCGCAAGGCGGCCGAGCGCAAGGTCGCCGAGATCGCCGAGAAGTACGGGCTCGCGCTCGATCCCTCGGCCCGGGTCGACTCCGTGCCCGTCGGCGTCCTCCAGCGCGTCGAGATCGTGAAGGCCCTGTACCGCGAGGCGCGCGTCCTGATCCTCGACGAGCCCACCGCCGTGCTCACGCCGCAGGAGACCGAGCGGCTCTTCGAGGTGCTCCGCGCCCTCAAGGCCGACGGCCGCACCATCATCCTCATCACGCACAAGCTGAACGAGGTCATGGCGATCTCCGACCGCGTGACCGTGCTGCGAGACGGCCGCAACGTCGCGAGCCTCGTCACCGCGCAGAGCTCCCCCGCCGAGATCACCCGGCACATGACGGGTCGCGACGTCGACCTCACGACCCCGCCGCCCGCGAATCCGCCGGGCGACACGGTGCTCGAGGTCCGCGACCTCACGGTGCCCGGCGAGGGCCGCGACGCCGTCGCACGGGCGACCCTCTCGGTGCGCGCCGGCGAGGTCGTCGGGATCGCGGGCGTCGCCGGCAACGGCCAGGTCGAGCTCGCCGAGGCGATCATCGGGATGCGCCGCGCGACCGCGGGAACCGTCGCGATCTCGGGCCGGGATCTCAGCTCCGCAACGATCGCGGCCAGGCGCGACGGCGGCATCGCCTACATCCCCGAGGATCGTCACGGCGTCGGCAGCGCCGGCACCGCCGACGCGATCGACAACCTCGCGCTCGGACACCACCGGGGGTCCCCCATCCTCCAGCGCGGGCTGCTCTCGCGCGGAGCCATGCTCGATCACGCGAAGCGCCTGATCGCGCGCTTCGGCGTGAAGATCGCCGGACCGCAGACTCCCGTCGGCACGCTCTCGGGCGGCAACCTGCAGAAGGTCGTCGTCGCGCGCGAGCTCGACTACGGATCGCCGCTCCTCATCGCCGAACAGCCGACCCGCGGCGTCGACATCGGCGCGATCGAGTCGATCCACCGCGAGCTCTGCGAGTACCGCGACGGCGGCGGGGCGCTGCTGCTCATCTCGGCCGAGCTCAGCGAGATCCTGTCGCTCTCCTCCCGCATCCTCGTGATGTTCGAGGGCCGCATCGTCGCCGAGGTGCCGAAGGCAGAGGCCGACGAGGCGCTCCTCGGCCTCTACATGGCCGGCCACGACCCCGAGGAGCGGCATCGACCCGGGGCCCTCGCGGCCGCATCCGCCGCGCCCGCTTCGGCTCCTCATCCCTCGGACCGCTCCGGAAAGGAGGGCGTCCTGTGAACGCCGTACGCCGTCTCGGCCGCTGGCTCGCGGGCCCCGTGCCCGTCTCCATCGTCCTCGCGCTCGTCATCGGCGCGTGCCTCATGCTCGTCGCGGGCGTCGACCCGGCGAGCGGCTACACCGCGATGCTGAACGGATCGTTCGGCACCGGCATCGGTCTCACGAACACCCTGCAGCGCGCGGTGCCGATCATCGGTATCGGCATCGCGATCGCGATCGCCTTCCGCGCGGGCGTGCTGAACCTCGGCACCGAGGGTCAGGCCGGCCTCGGTGCGCTCGCCGGCGGTATCGTCGCCGTCTACGTGCCCGGCCCCGCGATCCTGGTCGTGCCGCTCGCGTTCGTCGCGGCGATCGCCGCGGGCGCCGCATGGGGCCTCATCACCGCGCTGCTCGAGAACACCCTCGGCGTGCCGATCCTGCTGTCGTCGCTGCTGCTCAACTACCCCGCCCGCTTCTTCTCCTCGTGGTTGATCCGCTACCGTCTCGACGACACGACCTCGGACCAGGTGGCGAGCCCCCAGATGCGCCCCGAGGTGCAGCTCTCGATGCTCGTGCCCCGCGATTCGGCGTTCGCCGAGTCCCTGCGGAGCGGCCTCGGGCCGACCCACCCCGTCACCGCGGTGCTCACGGGCGTCAACTGGTCGATCGTGATCCTGATCCTCGTCGTGCTCGGCGCCGTCTTCATGAACCGGCGTACGCGCTACGGCTTCGAGTCGGGCCTCAGCGGCCAGAACGCCGAGTTCGTCCGCTACGGCGGCGTGAAGCCCGGCCGGCTCGTCACCACGACGATGGCGCTCTCGGGCGGCCTCGCCGGGCTCTTCGGCATGATGCTCATCATCGGCGCACCGAACACTCGCCTCATCGAGGGCTACTTCGTGCAGACCAACTTCGCGTGGACTGCGCTCCTCGTGACGCTGCTCGCACTCTACCGGCCGAGCGGAATCGTCGTCGCGGGCGTCTTCTTCGCCGCGATCATGGTCGGCAGCGACGCGATGGGCCGCGAGCTCGGGCTCTCCCCGCAGATCGCCTCGGTGATCCAGGCCCTCGTCATCATCCTCCTCGCCTTCCGCGTCGCGCTCCCCCGCTTCCGCAGGAAGCGCGGGAATGCGGCCGCCCCCGAACCCGATCCGACGCCGGCCGCCGGCCCGGCCCCCGTGCCCGCGGGTGCGCCCGCCGTGCCCGCGGCCGCCCCGGCTGCACCGACCGAGCCGAAGGAGTCGGCACGATGAACTTCCTCGACCTCCTCAACGAGGACCTGCTCTCCTCGGTGCTGCGCGCCCTGATCCCGATCCTGCTCGCGGCGCTCGGCGGCATGCTCGCCGAACGCGTCGGCATCTTCAACATCGGCCTCGAGGGCATGATCCTCGTCGGCGCGTTCTCCGGCGTCGCCGCCTCGTTCTTCACGAGCAGCTGGGTGCTCGGCGTGATCGTCGCGATGGTCGCGGGCACGCTGTTCTCGCTCATCCTCGGATACGGGGCGGTGTACCGCAAGGGCGACCCGATCGTCCTCGCGATCGCCATGAACATCCTCGCCGTGGGCATGACGAGCTTCCTGCTCGTGGCCATCTTCGACGTGCAGGGCGTGTTCCAGGATCCGGGGATCGTCGGCATCCCCGTCTGGCGCATCCCGGTGCTGGCGGATATCCCGTGGCTCGGCGCCTTCTTCTCGCTCACTCCGCTCGGCTACCTCGCGCTGCTCCTCGTGCCGACGCTGTGGGTCGTGCTCTTCCGCACGCCCCTCGGCCTGCGCCTGCGCGGCGTCGGAGAGCGCCCGCTCGCCGCGGCGACCATGGGCGTGGATCCCCAGCGCTACCAGCTCGGCGCCGTGCTGGCCTCCGGCGCGCTCGCGGGCCTCGGCGGCGCGCAGCTCGCGCTCGGCAACGTCGTGCAGTTCACCGAGAACATGTCGGCTGGCCGCGGCTGGATCGCGGTGGTCGCCGTGATGCTCGCGCGTGCGCACCCGATCGGCGTGCTCGGCGCTGCGCTGCTCTTCGGCTTCGCCGACGCGCTCGGGTTCCGCCTGCAGTCGCTCGGCCTGCCGCAGCAGCTCACCGATGCCGGCCCCTACGTCGTCACGCTGATCGTGCTGATCCTCATGAGCAAGCGATTCCGTCGCACGCGTGAGGCGGCCCTGGCGTGAGTCGGCTCCCCGAGACGGCCGGAACCGCCCTCCCGGCCGAGGCCGCCGCCTGGGTCGAGCGTCTCGGCCTGGAACCGCTCGAGCACGAGGGCGGCCTGTTCCGCCGCATGCACCTCGACGAGCACTCGAGCGCGATCTACTACCTGCTCGCCGCACCCGACTTCTCGGCACTGCACGCGCTCGACTCCGTCGAGGTGTACCACTGGTACGCCGGAGCGCCCCTGCGCATGCTCCTGCTGCACCCCGACGGGCGGGACGAGGAGCTGCTGCTCGGTCCGGACCACGCGGCCGGCCAGCTGCCGCAGGCCGTCGTCGCCCCCGGCGTGATGCAGGGCTCGTCGTCCGCGGGCGCGTGGACGCTCATCGGCACGACGATGGCACCGCCGTTCCAGTGGCAGGGCTTCGCGCTCGGCGAGCGCGCGGCGCTCCAGGCGCGCTACCCGGGGGCCTCCGACCGGATCGCCGAGCTCACGCGCTGACCGGCGGCGCGACCGGCGCGCGTTTCGGTGCGAGCCGGGGCTCGTGCGCTTCGCCGAACTGGCGCCCGAGCACGAGCGCGGCGACGACCAGCGCCGCGGCGATCCACCCGGCGACGCCGAGCGGCAGCACGAGCGCCGGGTCGAACGGTCCGTCTGCCGCCGCGAACACGCCGACCACCCCGGCCGACGCGTTGAGCGCCCCGTGGCCGACCACGGCCGGCCACACGGACCCGCTGCGCAGGCGCGCCCACCCGAGCAGGACGCCCCAGGCGATGCAGCCGCCCGTCATGAGCGCGACGCCGCGCCAGTCGAAGAGGCCGAAGTTGTGTCCGAGCAGGATCAGCGGGGTGTGCCAGAGGCCCCAGATCGCGCCGCTGAGCACGAGCGCCGGCCAGACGCCGAGGGGGCGGAGCGCGGGCAGCAGCCACCCGCGCCAGCCCACCTCCTCGCCGAACGCGAAGATGCTGTTGAAGAGCGCGCCGAACGGGATCGCGACGAGCTGGAGCGCGACCAGGACGCCGACCGGCGGCATCGATGCCGCCGCGAGCTCGCGCGTCTCGGGATCGAGGCCGCTCAGCTGGGCATCGATCGTCGCCTGGAACGCGGAGAAGCCCGTGAGGTCGAGCTGCACCCAGCCGCACAGGACCGCCACCGCGATGGAGAGCGCGACGACTGCGGGCGCGCCGAGCCAGGCCGCGACGACGGCCCAGACCACGCGCTTCGCCGGACGCAGCGGCCACATGCCGAGCAGGCGCATGCGCTCCGCGCGCGGGGTCCGCATGAGCAGCACGACGACGAGCGTCGCGATCGCCGGGGTGAACATCACCGCAGCTCCGATCACCCCGTACCATGCCGTGAACGTCGCGGAGCCGCGTTCCATGAGCCAGAGCGGCAGCGCGACCGCCCACGCGAGCGCGAAAGCGGTCGCGACGTAGGTCGCCACCGCGCCCCACGGCACCCGGGCGAATCGGTCGGGGCGCGCCGGCTGGGCCGGTCCGGCCGCCGGGGCAGGCATCACCGCCGGGGCAGGCATCACTGTCGGGGCAGGCATCACTGTCGGGGCAGCCTGCGCCGCTCGCGCAGACGCTGCCGCTGCTGCGCCTTCGGTCGTCTCCTCGGTCATCGGTCCTCTCCTCTTCCGCCCGATTCCGGATCCTCGGATCCCTCCGGCCGTCCGTGTCCGTTCCCCGGCAGCGCGACGGCCGCGAGCACCGACGCCGCGGTCTCGGCGTCATCGAGCGTGACTGCGAAGATCCGTCCGTCCTTGCGCGTCACGACGAGTCCCTCGCCCTCGCGCATTACGAGGCCGGTCCGCCCCGGCGCCCAGCGCAGGCCCCACCCGCCGAAGTCGCCCAGGGGGTTGATCGAGGCCGCTTCGACGCTCCGCACGTCGTCCGCGGGCACGCGGAGCACCGGCCAGCCCACGATCGATCGCGCTTCCAGGCCGCCGCGGTCGATCCGCACTCGGAACCACAGGCTGATCGTGCCGAGCAGGACGACGAGCACCAGGGCCGACACGGTGACGCTGCGGGCCCAGGGATCGACGGGCTTCGCGAACACGAACACCGTGCTCCAGCCCAGCGTCAGGAGCGCGATGCCCATGGCACCGAGATACACACGCGATGGCCGCACATCGCCGAACCACACGACGCGCTCGGTCGGCCGCACCGGCAGCGGGGCGGCGGGAGCCGCGGGCCCGAGGCGCACGACGATGCTCGGTTGCGCGAACCACGCGAGCGCGGTGCCGGCGATCCAGCACCCGAATCCGAGCGCGACGAGCCACCCGATGCTCCCGGCGTCGGCGGCATCGGCGAGGTCGAGCTGCACGGCCGCCGAGCCGACGGCGGTCGTGATCATCAGGAGCGAGAAGCCCGCGCCGAACGCCACGAGCAGGCGCTGGATCCCCGACCAGGCGGGCGCGGGCTCTCCGTCCAGGCCGCGGGCACCCGGCAGCCGGCCGCCGAGGACGGCGAGCGCCCAGATCAGCAGCACCAGCCCACCGCCGATTCCGATCAGGATCCAGACGTACGTCCACGGAGACCCGAACCCGTCGGGCCCGCCGCTTCCGCTCCAGTGCGTCGCCGCAGGATCGGGCAAGCGCGGCATCCACGCGACGAGCAGCGCGGCCGCCGCCCCGAGGAGCGCGAGCGGGATGAGCAGCCCGATGCCGAACGCGGCCCGTCTGGCCCGCGCGAGGTCGACGCGCTGGGTCTCGGTCAGCTCCGGTGTCCTCGGCGGCGTCATCCGGCGGCCTCCTGCCCGCTCGAGGATCCGGGGGCAGCGAGTGCTGCGGCGGCGGTGCGCGGGTCCGATCCCGGATCTGGACGGGAGGCGCCCGCGCTGCGCTGTCCGGAGTGCGCGCTGCGCTGTCCGGCGTGCACCACGATCGCGGCCAGCGCCGCCGGAGAGACGCCGATCTCGGCGGCGCGAGCCGCAAGGGCGGCCGCCCGAGCGTAGAGCTCGGCGATCCCGGCAGCCGCCCGGGTGACGACCGCGCCTCGGCCCCGCCGCAGGTCGACGATCCCCTCGTCGCGCAGCTGCTGGTAGGCGTGGAGCACCGTGTGCTGGTTCACGCCGAGAGCGGCGGCGACCTGCTTGGCCGAGGGCAGCGACGCGCCGGCGGCGACGCTTCCGTCGGCGATGCCCGCACGCACGGAGTCTGCGACCTGCGCGTAGATCGGCCGATCGCTCGCCTCGTCCAGCCTGATCAGCATGCCGTAATTCTAGCTGAACTAGAACTTTCACGCACGCAAGAACGAATCGGGGTCACTTCGGGGGCGTGTTCGGCGAGAACACACCCCCGAAGTGACCCCGATTCAGCTTGGCGCCGCTTCGGCGAACCCAGATTCAGCTTGGTGCCGCTTCGGCGAACGCCGACTCGCCGACGCGGCGTGCGCCTAGAAGGCGGCGATGCCGGTGAGCTCGCGGCCGATGACGAGCTGGTGGACCTCGTCGGTGCCCTCGTAGGTGCGCACCGACTCGAGGTTCGCCATGTGGCGCATCACCGGGAAGTCGGAGGTGATACCGTCGCCGCCCAGGATCGCGCGCGCGGTCCCCGCGATCTTGATGGCCTCGCGCACGTTGTTGAGCTTGCCGACCGAGATCTGGCCGTACGACAGAGTGCCGGCGTCCTTGAGTCGGCCGAGGTGCAGCGCGAGCAGCAGACCCTTCTGGTACTCGAGGAACATGTCGGCGAGCTTGGCCTGGATGATCTGCTTGCCGCCGATCGGAGTGCCGAACACCTCGCGCGTCTGGGAGCGCTCGACCGCGACCTCGAGGCACGAGCGCGCCGCACCCATGACACCCCAGGCGATGCCGTATCGCGCCTCGTTGAGGCATTTGAACGGCGACGACAGCCCCTTCGACCCCGGCAGGATCGCATCGGCGGGCAGGCGCACGTCGTCGAGCACGATCTCGGTCTGCAGCGAGGCGCGCATCGAGAGCTTGTTCTCGATCGCGGTCGCGGTGAAGCCCGGGGTGTCAGTCGGCACGACGAAGCCGCGCACGATGCCCTCCTCGTCCTTCGCCCAGATCACGCCGACCTGCGCGATGGTCGCGAGCCCGATCCAGCGCTTCTTGCCGGTGAGCACCCACTCGTCTCCCTCGCGGCGGGCACGGGTCAGCATGGTGTTGGGATCCGAACCGCCCTGGGGCTCGGTGAGCCCGAAGAAGCCGATGGCCTCGCCGCGGCCCATCGGGGGCAGCCAGCGCTGCTTCTGCTCCTCGGAGCCGAACTTGTAGATCGCACCCATGGCGAGCGAGCCCTGCACCGACAGCGCCGTGCGGAAACCGGAGTCGACCGCCTCGAACTCCATGGCCACGAGGCCGTAGGCGACCGAGGAGGCGCCTTTCAGTCCGTAGCCGTTCATGTACATGCCGAACGCGCCGAACTCGCCCACCTCGGGCAGCAGCTCCGCCGGCAGGCGGCGATCCTCGAACGCCTGGTCGATGATGGGGCGGATGCGGGTCTGCGCGAACTCACGGGCCTTCAGCTGCCACTCGCGCTCCTCCTCGGTGACGTAGTCGGCGACGTCGAACAGCTGATCGATCGTGGTGGTCATGGGTGCTCCTCGGGTGGTGGAAGGTGGGGAAGAGGTCGTGCGGGTTCCGCTAGCGGGGCAGCCACTCGGCGGACTGGTGCTCGCCGATGCCGGGCGGCGGCACCTCGTAGCGGGCGGGGGTCTCGGAGAACGAGATCGGGGTGGCCGCGGATCGCAGCGTCTGCGCGCTGCCGTCCGGAGCGATCGCCGAGGTCTCGGCGATCATGCCGAGTCCGAGGGTCTCGGCCAGCTCGAAGGCCTGACCGATCGTGTTGACCCGTCCGGCCGGGATGTTGGCCGCGGTGAACCGCTCGATCCACTCCTCGGCGTTCCGAGTGCGCAGCGGCCCCTCGAGCGCGGCCTTGAGCGTCACCCGGTTCGCGACGCGCTGCGGGTTGGTCGCGTAGCGCTCGTCGGTCGCGAGCTCGGGGACGCCGAGCACCTCGCACAAGCGGCCGAACTGCCCGTCGGTGCCGACGGCCAGGGCGATCGCCTGATCAGCGGCCTCGTAGGTCTCGTAGGGCGCGATCGAGGGGTGGGCGTTGCCCATGCGCCCGGGCGACCGGCCGGTCTCGAGGGTGGACGAGGCCTGGTTCGCGAGCGCGGAGAGCAGCGATCCGAGCAGCGTCACCTTGACGTGCTGGCCCCGCCCAGCGGTCGGCGAGTCGGCGGAGTCGCGCGCGCGCAGCGCCGCCTGAATCCCGATGACGGAGTTGAGTCCGGTGAGGATGTCGACGAGCGCGACACCGACCTTGGTGGGCTCTCCGCCGGCCTCGTCGCTCTGGCCCGTGATGCTCATGAGCCCTCCGACCGCCTGGACGAGCAGGTCGTAGCCAGGCAGGTCCCGGCCGGCGTCGTCGCCGAAGCCCGAGATCGAGCAGTACACGACGCCGGGGTTCTCGGCGGCGACGGCCGCGTAGCCGAGGCCGAACTTCTCCATCGTGCCCGGCTTGAAGTTCTCGATCACGACATCGGCGGAGGCGGCGAGTTCACGGGCGCGCGCGAGCCCCTCTGCGTCCCGCAGGTCGCAGACCACGGACCGCTTCCCCCGATTGACGCCGGCGAAGTACGTGCTCTGCCCGATCGCGTTGGTCGGCGGCGACCACTGGCGCGTCCCGTCGCCCTCGGGACTCTCGATCTTGATCACGTCGGCGCCGAGGTCGGCGAGGATCATCGTCGCGTGCGGCCCGGCGAGCACGCGGGAGAAGTCCGCGACCCGGATCCCGGCAAGGGCGCCTGCCCGCTCCGATCCCGGATGCTGATTCTGAACGTTCTCTCGCTCCACGCTGCTCCTCGTCGTGCGCCGCGTCGGTTCCCGCCGCGGATCCTGTCGTTGGTTCTCGGAGAGATCGGCCGCTCGACCGGCCTCGCTCCGCCCCCAGTCTACGGAGCGGGGTCGCACCCGTGACCGCCGCGTTGCATAGAGCCAGGAGTCCCGCCTGTGCAAGAATTCATGCATGGCCACCCTCTCGCAGCTGCTGTCGCTGCCCGATCTGCAGCTGTCGCTCATCCAGTCCGGGCCGGGCGATCCCGAGATCAGCTGGGTCTCGACGACGGAGCTGCTCGACCTCGGCGAGTACCTCGAAGGCGGCGAGATCATCCTGACGACGGGCCTCGCGCTCGGCGACGAGGATCCGCGCTGGCGGGACTTCGTGGCGAGCCTCAGCCGGGCGCGCGTCGCAGCGATCGGCTTCGGGGTGGGCGTCAACCACGACCGGATCCCGGCTCCGCTCATCGGTGCGGCGAGCATGTACCGGGTCGCGCTCTTCGAGGTTCCGCTCCCCACCCCATTCATCGCGATTGGCAAGGCGGCGGCCGAGCTCCTGCGCTTCGACGAGCTGCGCGCGGCCCGAGAAGCGCTGCAGGCCCAGCAACGCCTGCTCGCGGGCGCCCGGGGGTCCCAGGATCCGGCCGAGGTGCTCGCGAGCATCGCCCAGGCGACGGGTCGCCAGCTCGCGCTCATCGGATCCGACGCCACCGTTCTCGCGAGCACGGCCGGATTCCCGGCCTCACGGGAATCCGAGGGGGCTGAGCTCATCGCGCTCGACGCGGAGGGCGCGCTCAGCCTCGCCGTCGCCGGGAGCGCCCCCCTCTCCCCCGAGGGCCGCTCGATCATCACCGCCGGGTCCATGGTGCTCGGGCTCGGACTGCGGGGCGACCGCGCCGAGGAGACGCGCGAGCGCGAGCGCTGGGAGCGGCTCACGACCGGCCTGCTCGACGGCACGGGCGGCATCGGCGGGCTCGCGATCCTCGCCCCGACGCTGCGGCTCCCCGAGCGCGTGCGCGCCATCGCCGTGCAGGGCGCCGCGGAGGACGTGGCGGCCTGGCGACGACGCCCGCGCAGCGGCCTGGACCGGCTCATCGCCCCCGGCTCCGAGGCGGAGCGCGCGCAGGGACTGAGCTCCGCGTGGCAGCTCTGCGCCGACTCCGCGCCCGCGCTCGACCGCGCGCTCGAGATCGCCGCGGCCCACGGGCTCGACGCCGTCGTCGGGCGACCCGCCGATGCGACGCGGGCGTCGCTCAGTCGGCGTTCGGCCGCCGCGCGGTTGGACGCGCTCTCGCCGACCGCTCCGCTGTACACGGCGCCGCGCGTACCCGAGGTCGTGTGGGCGGATCGCAGCGCCCCGCTCCTCGAAGCGCTCTACGGCTTCGGCGACGGGCGCAGCGCGCTCACCGCCGACGTCCTCGGGCCGCTGTCGCGCCATGCCGGCTCGGCTCCCGAGGTGGACGCGCAGGATCGCGATCTCCTGCGCAGCACGCTGCGCGCGGTGTTCCTCGCCGACGGCCAACGCGGGCCGGCCGCCGCCGCGCTGGGGATCCACCGCAACACGCTGCGCGACCGCATCGCCCGGATCGAGCGCGTCACCGGGAGAACGCTGGCGGACGCGGACGACCGCGCGGAGCTGTGGCTCGCGCTGCGGCTCGAGAACCTCGACCGCGACTGACCGAGCGCGCCCGATCCGGCCACCGGATCCGGCCGCTCCGCACACGCGCGTGCGCGTCAGGTCGCCTGAACGGCCTCTTCCCCGTCGGCGTCCTTGTGCGGTTCGTGGAGGGCGTGCAGCACGCCTCGCATGTTGCCGTGGAGCAGATCGTCGACGAGCTCGTCGACCGCGACAGCCTCTCCGGTTCCCTGGATGATCTCCATCCTGAGACCGGAACCTTCAACTCGTTTCCTGTCCATGTCTCACGATAACCCCGCAACCCGGGAATCGGGTAGCGAAACGGCGCAGGATGCCGGAGGGGGCGGGCTCGGATCCCGCCGCGGGGCGCTCCCCGCGGTCAGAACAGCAGGAACTGCGCGGTCCCCGACCCCTGCACCCCGGCGGCCTTCGCGCGCAGATGGTACGAGGCGCCGCCCGCGGACACCGGATCGCGGGAGATATCGCAGGTCTCGGGACTCGACCGCGTGCGATCCCACTCGAGCCCCTCGGTCTCGACCGGCTTGCCCGGGTCGAGCAAGACCGCCCGGTGATCGGCGTCCTCCTGGCAGTGCTGCGAGCTCCAGACCTGGTCGGATCCGCTCGAGATCTCGAAGATCAGGGAGGCGGTGCCCAGGTCGGCAGAGCACGGCTGCTCGCCCGTGTTCTCGACGCTGAGCGAGACCTTCGGCAGCTCGCCCTCGGCGTAGTCGTCCTGGTCGGTGAGGGGGACCACCTCGAGCTGGCCCGCGCCGCACGCCTTGGGCTTCCCGTCGGCGGCCTCCGCCTCGTCCTCGTCGCCGTCAGTGGTCGCGAGGTCGCTCGGAACCTCGACCTGCCCCGCATCCTTCGGGGCGCTCTGCCCGCCGGGCTTCAGGATGATCAGCGCGACGGCGCCGACCACGGCGATCAGCACGAGCAGTACGACGAGGCGTCGCCTGACGTAGACCTTGCGGTCCTTCCGCCCCACCGGGTCGCGCAGCGTGGACATGGCGCCAGCGTATCCCGGAAACCCGGTCAGAGGTGCTTCAGCATGCGCGTGTTGCCGAGGGTGTTCGGTTTGACCCGCGCCAGGTCGAGGAACTCCGCGACGCCCTCGTCGTTCGAGCGCAGCAGCTCCGCGTAGACGTCGGCCGCGACGAGCTCGGCGTTCTCCCCGACCTCTGCGAACCCGTGGGCTTCGAAGAACCGGGTCTCGAAGGTGAGGCAGAAGAGCTGCTCGAGCCCGAGCTCGACGGCACGCCGCTCGAGCGCCTCGAGCAGCAGGTGACCGACGCCCCGTCCGAGCCATTCGTCGGACACGCCGAGCGTGCGGACCTCGCCCAGCTGCTCCCACATCACGTGGACGGCGCCGTAGCCGATGACCGCGTCGGAGGCATCCGTGGCCACGAGGAACTCGGGCACCGCTGCGTAGAGGTCGACGAGGTCCTTGCCGAGCAGGATGCGCCTCGCGACCAGCGGCTCCATGAGGGCGACCATCTGGGGCACGTCGCGCGTGCGGGCCCCGCGGATCCGGATCTCTGAAGCACTGCTCATCGCTCCAGCTTACGGGGTGCGGGAACGCGGAACGGGCCCGCTGCCGGAGCAGCGGGCCCGTTCGAACGACGAGCGTCCGGAGACTACTCGGTCGCGCCGTTCGTCGGAGCGGTCGAGGCGACTGCGGCCGCGGCGGACGCCGAGGTCGAGCCGTGATCCTTGCCGTCCCGCGGGGCCGTCGCGAACGTGAACTCGCCGTCGACGAAGTCCACCTGCACGAGGTCCCCCGCCAGCAGCTCGGCGCCGAGGATGCGCTCGGAGAGGCGGTCCTCGATCTCCCGCTGCATCGCGCGGCGCAGCGGCCGCGCGCCCAGCGTGGGATCGTAGCCGATCTCGGAGAGACGCTCGCGCGCCGCCTGCGACACCTCGATGCGCATGTCGCGATCGAGCAGGCGATCCTTCAGCTGCTTCACGAAGAGGTCGACGATCTGCAGCAGCTCCGGCTTCGTGAGCTGCGGGAACACGATCGTGTCATCGACGCGGTTCAGGAACTCGGGCTTGAAGTGCTTCTTGAGCTCCTCGTTGACCTTGCCCTTCATCATGTCGTAGCCGACCGTCGTGTCCCCCTCGAGCTGGAAGCCCACGGGGCCTCCGGCGATCGCGGTGGATCCCAGGTTGGTCGTCATGATGATGACGGTGTTCTTGAAGTCGATCACGCGGCCCTGGCCGTCGGTGAGGCGGCCCTCCTCGAGGATCTGCAGCAGCGAGTTGAAGATGTCAGGGTGGGCCTTCTCGATCTCGTCGAAGAGCACGACCGAGAACGGCTTGCGACGCACCTTCTCGGTGAGCTGCCCGCCCTCCTCGAAGCCGACGAACCCGGGAGGGGCGCCGAAGAGGCGCGATACGGTGTGCTTCTCGCCGTACTCGGACATGTCGAGCGAGATCAGCGCGTCCTCGTCGTCGAACAGGAACTCGGCGAGCGCCTTCGCCAGCTCGGTCTTGCCGACGCCCGTGGGGCCGGCGAAGATGAACGAGCCCGAGGGGCGCTTCGGGTCCTTGAGACCGGCGCGCTGGCGGCGGATCGTCTTCGCGAGCGCCGAGATGGCCTCGTTCTGACCGATGACGCGCTGATGCAGGGCCTCCTCCATGAAGCGGAGACGCGAGGTCTCCTCCTCGGTGAGCTTGAACACGGGGATGCCGGTGGCCTGGGCGAGCACCTCGGCGATCAGCCCCTCGTCGACCTCGGCCTGCGTCGCCACGTCGCCCGAGCGCCACTGCTTCTCGAGCCGCAGCCGCTCGGCGATGAGCTTCTTCTCCTCGTCGCGCTTGTTCGCGGCGGCTTCGAAGTCCTGCTCCTCGATCGCCTTCTCCTTGTCGGCGCGCACGACGGCGATCTTCTCGTCGAACTCGCGCAGTTCGGGCGGGCTCGACAGGATCGACAGGCGCAGGCGGGCGCCGGCCTCATCGATCAGGTCGATGGCCTTGTCGGGCAGGAACCGGTCCTGCACGTAGCGATCGGCGAGGTTCACGGCGGCGACGATCGCGCCGTCGGTGATGGACACCTTGTGGTGCGCCTCGTAGCGGTCGCGGAGCCCCTTGAGGATGTTGATCGAGTGCGGCAGCGACGGCTCGTTGACCATGATCGACTGGAAGCGGCGCTCGAGGGCAGCATCCTTCTCGAAGTGCTTGCGGAACTCGTCGAGCGTCGTGGCGCCGATCGTCTGCAGCTCGCCGCGCGAGAGCATCGGCTTCAGGATGTTCGCGGCGTCGATCGCACCCTCGGCAGCGCCCGCGCCGACGAGCGTGTGGATCTCGTCGATGAAGATGATGATGTCGCCGCGGTTGCGGATCTCCTTGGTGACCTTCTTCAGGCGCTCCTCGAAGTCGCCGCGGTAGCGGCTGCCCGCGATCATCGATCCGAGGTCGAGCACGTAGAGCTGCTTGTCCTTCAGCGTCTCGGGCACCTCGCCCTTGACGATGGCCTGTGCGAGGCCCTCGACGACGGCGGTCTTGCCGACGCCGGGCTCGCCGATCAGCACCGGGTTGTTCTTCGAGCGGCGCGAGAGGATCTGCATGACCCGCTCGACCTCCTTCTCGCGCCCGATCACCGGGTCGAGCTTGCCCTCGCGCGCGGCCTGCGTGAGATTGCGGCCGAACTGGTCGAGCACCTGCGATCCCTTGGCCTCGCCCTGCTGCTCGGGAGCGCCGACGGTCGCGCTCTCCTTGCCGGCCTGGTAGCCGGAGAGGAGCTGGATCACGGTCTGGCGCACACGGTTCAGATCGGCGCCGAGCTTCACCAGCACCTGGGCGGCGACGCCCTCCCCCTCGCGGATGAGACCGAGCAGGATGTGCTCCGTGCCGATGTAATTGTGGCCGAGCTGCAGGGCCTCGCGGAGGCTGAGCTCGAGCACCTTCTTCGCACGCGGGGTGAACGGGATGTGACCGGCCGGCGGCTGCTGGCCCGTCCCGATGATGTCGGTCACCTGGGCGCGCACCGCGTCGAGCGAGATCTCGAGCTGCTCGAGCGCCTTCGCGGCGACGCCCTCGCCCTCGTGGATCAGACCGAGCAGGATGTGCTCGGTGCCGATGTAGTTGTGGTTGAGCATCTTCGCCTCTTCCTGGGCGAGCACGACAACCCGGCGAGCACGATCGGTGAATCTCTCGAACATCTGTAACCTCCTTGCGGTTCCCTTGCACGGTGGGATACCGCTGATGCATCAAGGCTACGGGGTGCACCGGGATCGCGGGGCGCTGTTCGCCGTCGGCGTGACCCGTCCGATGATGGACGGGCCCATACGATCCCGAGCGCGCGTCCGCTCCTTGACAGGGCGCCGCCCGCGCACCTATCTTATCGAAAAGCGATAATAACGATATTCGATAAGGATCGGACGATGACCTCCTCACCCCCACTGCCGACGTCACTCGACGACCACGCCCGTTCCGCACCCCTGGCCGGGAGGGCCGCGCTCGGGATCCTCACCGCCGTCGCCGCCGCGGTCGGCCTGATCGCCGCCCTCTACTGCCTGCTCGTCACTTCCTGGACCGTGAGCGGTCCGATGGACGGAGGAGTCTCGTTCGACGTGCCGGTGGTGCTGCCGGAGCGGAACGGCGAGCTCCCCCAGGATCCCATCGACACCCAGTTCACCGATGAGCTGATTTCGGTCACGCCGGGCGAGGCGGGACTGCGCACGCTGCATCCCGTATTGGCTTCCCGTGTACTCCTCGGCATCGCCACAGCACTGCCCTTCACCATCGTGATGCTCGGGTGCCTCGGGGTCATCGTGCTCGCCGCGAAGCTCGCGAAGCAGCGTCCCTTCACCGGACCGCTGCTCTGGACGCTCGGAGGTCTCAGCCTGCTCACGCTCGTCAGCGCCGTGGGTGCGCCCTGGTTCCGCATGCTGGCGGGCGAGCTGGCGGTCGCCGAACTGGGCCTGCCCACCAGCGGCGACGCCGTCTCGGACGTCTCCTCGCAGTCCTGGGTGGTTCCGCCGAGCTTCAGCGTGCTCCAGGACCTCGATTGGCCGATGCTCCTGATCGGAATCGTGCTCGGATTGATCACCGCTCTGCTCACCCGGGCCGTGCGCCTCCAGCGCGACACCGAAGGGCTCGTCTGATGCCGCCTGAGGAGGCGCACGCGATCCGCTGCCGCCTCGACGAGCTGCTGGCCGAGCGCGGGATGACGCTGACCCAGCTCAGCGAGGCCGTCGGGGTCAGCCTCGTGAACCTGTCGGTGCTCAAGAACGACCGCGCGCGGGCGATCCGGTTCTCGACGCTGACCGCGATCTGCCGCGCGCTCGACTGCGGAGTCGGGGATCTGCTCGTCGTCGAGCCCTGAGCCGGAGCTCGGCGTCCGACCCCGGAACTCCGCGATTCCGGTCCCGGATCCCTGCGATTCCGGTCCCGGATCCCTGCGATTCCGATCCCGGATCTCTTCGTCCCACGCACCGATTCGGCCAATCGCATACAGAATCCGCGGGGAACTGTACGCGTTTCGCCGAATCGGTGCCTGAGCGAACAGGGCGCAGGGCGCGGGGCGCCCCGCGCGGACGCCGACGCGGACGCGGCGGCGAGGCGCGGGGCAGACCCCGACCCGGGTCCGGCGTCGATCCAGCCTCAGGCCGGCTGACCGCCCTGCGCCGGCGCAGCGGGGGCGCCCGCGATCGGCTCGATGACGACGGCAGTGCCGTAGGCGCAGAACTCGGTGAACTGGCCGATCGCGCCCGAGTCGAAGCGCATGGCGATGACGGCGTTCGCGCCGCGCGACTGGGCCTCAGCCCACATCCGGTTCATGACCTCCCAGCGCGACTCGTAGATCACCTTCGTGTACTCGGGCATCTCGCCGCCGCCGAGCGCCCGGAAACCGGCGGTGAAGTTCTGGCCGAAGTTCGCCGAGCGCACGGTGAGCCCCATCACCTCCCCGAGCACCTGGGTCACACGGTATCCGGGAACGTCGTTGGTCGTCACTGCAAACATGTCTCGATCCTCGCACCGAGGTCCGGTTCCTCCGCGCGCGACGCGCGGTGCACTCGGAGCCCCGTCGCAGGGCGGGACCGTACGGTTGAGGCATGACCCACTCGATCCCGAACGCCATCGCGGTCGTGCGCCACGGCGAGACCGACTGGAACCTCGCGCGGCGCATCCAGGGGCGCACCGAGGTGCCCCTCAACTCGACCGGGCGGGAGCAGGCCGCGGCGACGGCGGCCCTGCTCGCCGAGATGGCCGGAGCCACCGGCGCGCACTGGCGCCGAGTCGTCTCCTCGCCGCTCGGGCGGGCGATCGAGACCGCGCGGATCATCGCCGACGGCCTCGGCGCGAGCGGACCGCACGTCGATCCCGAACTCTGGGAACGGGACTTCGGGCAGGCGGAGGGATTGCTGGTGGACGACGTGCACGAGCGGTGGCCGGGGCTCGATATCCCCGGTGCCGAGACGATCGAGGCCATGACCGCGCGCACGAGCGCGGCGTTCGCGCGCATCCTCGACACGGCCCCCGGGACGATCGTGGTCGCTCACGGCGCGATGATCCGGGCCGGGCTCGGATCGTTCAGCGAAGCTCCGATCGCCCGGGTGGAGAACGGTGCGGTCTGGCTCCTGCGTCGTGACGCGCCATCGGGTGCGCCCCGCGTGGATCGGCTCCCCGCTCAGGCCTCGCCGCGATTCAGGGCCCAGGAGGCGACCTCGAACGCCCGGACGGTCCAGAAGAGCTTCTCGGCGTCCTGAGGCGTCGGCCAGCTCGACACCTTCACGCCGACCACGCCCGTCGCGCGGTTCATGTAGATCATCTGGCCGTGGATGCCGAGGGCGAGCATCACGTCGTCGCTCGCGGTCGGGAACCAGAACCCGTTGCGGTACATGCCGCCCGGCATGAGGTTGTAGTCGGAGGTCGCCTCGAAGGCCTGGCGGGAGTCGGGGCCCCCGGCGAAGCAGTCGTCGACCCACCACTCGGGCAGCACCGCGACGCCGTCGAGGGCCCGACCCCGATTCACGAACAGGTTCCCGAATCGCGCGAGATCGCGCATCGCGGCCGATACCCCGCCGTCGAACATGCCGGAACCGACGGCGTCGATACCGACGTGGGCGTCGAACTCTGCGCCCATCGGCGCCCACAGCCGCTCGGACATGACGTCGGCCGCGTGACGCCCGGCGGCCCCCTCGATCACGAACCCCAGCGCGTCGGTCTCGCAGGACTTGTAGTCGAAGTCGCCCCCGTGCGGCGTGTCCCGCTCGAGCGTCGCGAGGAACCCGAGGAGCGAATCGGGCACCTCTGGGTGCTTCTTCGGCGCCCAGCCGATGGCCTCCTCGAGCAGCCGCACCTCGGCGTCCTCGTCCAGGTACTCCTCGGAGAACTTCACGCCCGTGCGCATGTCGACGAGATGTCTGACGAGCGCCCCGTCGTAGCCCGAGCCCACGAGTCCCGGCACGTAGTCGGTGACCGGCCGATCGAGATCGAGCTCGCCGCTGGCCGCGAGCAAGCCGGCGGTGGTCGCCGTCAACGATTTCGAGACCGACATGAGCAGATGCATTCCCGCGGGTTGCAGCGTGCCCAGATACTGCTCGCCGACGATCTCGCCGCGATGCGTGATCATCCAGCCGTCGGTGTGGGTCGCGGCCATCACCTCGGTGAGGGTCGCCGTGCGCTCGTCCCAGGGATGCGCAGCGGTGAGGCCGCCCAGGTCCGCCGGGCGTCGCGCGAACTCGGTCACGCGATCGCCACGGCTGATCTGGTGCACGGGCAGGAAGGACTGGATGTTCTGCATGGCCCACTGCAGGTAGGGGGCGAACTGCCACTGCTCCAGGGACGGGACTTCGACCCCGAATCCCTCAGCGGTGCTCATGCCGTATCCAGTACCAGAATCCATCCGTTCATTATGACACCGCGTTACTTCCCCTTGGCCGGGGCCGGCTTCGGCGAGGGCTCCTCCGCACCGATCTGCGTGACCCGGTACATGCTGCGGATCGCGTCGATGAGGTACTTCGCGTGGAGCGTCAGTCCGCCGTGGCTCGCCTCGAGGTGCGCCTTCGTGACCAGGATGCCCAGGTCCGCGCCCTTCCAGCGGTAGTCGCCCTCCTTGTAGATGCGGAGGTAGAACGCCTCGGTCTCGGAGGAGAGCAGGTGCCAGTCGTTGTCGCCCTGCGCGTAGACGAGGTTGCCGTAGTGGTCGAGCACGTAGCGCCCCGTGCGCGGAGCGGTGTCGATGTGCTCCACGTTGTCGACGGTGTGCTTGATGACCATGTGGCTCCACTCGTCTTCCGAGGCGAGCTCCTCCCAGCGCCGGTTGATCTCGTCGACGTCGATCTCGAAGTCGATGCCCGAGTACTCGAGCAGGTGGAACGCGAAGAGCGGCACATCGGCGTACGCTCCCGCGGTCACGTTCGTGATCGCGGAGGCCCCGCTGACGCGCGGATTCAGCTCGCCCAGGTAGACGTCGCCCGTGTCGGTGTCGAGCAGCACATCGACCTCGAAGAAGCCGCGGTATCCCTCTTTGCCGAGCCGATCGCCGAGCTTGCGCACGAGCTTCACGGCCTCGTGGCGGCTGTCGTCGTCGAGCACGTTCGGGAACATCTCGTTGCCCGCCCAGCCGCCGCGATACGGCGTGAGGTCGGCGTGGCCCGTGATCTCGGTCATGCACGGGCCGACGACGGTGCCGTGGCGCGTGAGCACGGCCTCGATCGCGATGGGGCGGTTGTTGATCCGCTTCATGACCTTGATCTCGACGCCCGTGACCTCGTCGGCGATCGCGGCGAACTCCGCCTCGCTCGTCACGAAGTAGGTGGTCTTCCCCGAATCGCCGTAGGCGGTCTGGATCACGAGGTCCTGGCCGAGCTTCGCCTGGTTGGTCGCCCGCACGAGGTCGTCCCAGCCGTCCACCGTGGTCAGGATGTTGGGCACGCTCGGCACGCCAACGGAGTCCGCGATCTGGGTCGTCACAATCTTGGAGTCGAGCCGCTCGCGCAGCGCGTGCTTCGGCAGGATGAGCTCGTAGTCGAGCTCCTCGCAGATCCGCTCGGTCTCCTCGTCGAAGAAGACCATGACGATCTGGGGGCGACGGCCCGCAGGGGTCTTGCGCTCGATGTGCGCCCGCACCTCGTGGTTGCGCAGCAGCCAGTTGTTGATGTCCTCGCCGCTCTCGAACTCGACGTAGGGCTTCTCGCTCGGCGTGAAGACCCGCGGGTGCGTGCCGTCCCAGCTGTCGTAGTAGGAGATGTACGAGAATCCGCGCACCCAGCGGTCGAGGCCGAGCAGGTTGAACGCCGTCGCGCCGACGAAGAACACCGGGGTGTCGCTCGTGCGCAGGTAGTGGCGGATCTCGGAGATGTTCTTGAGCTTCGTGAATCCGCTGCGGCCGATCGTCACGGGGCCCGTCTTCGGTTCCTTCCGCGACGAACGCTTCCGCGCGCCGATCGGCTTCTTCTTCACCGGAGCGACGTCCGCTGCCGCGGCGGGCGCAGCGGCCTGCGGTGCCTCGGTCTTCGCGGGCTCGGCCTTCGCCGCAGGCTTCGCCGACTTCTTGGGCGCCGCCTTCGCGGCCGACTTCGCGACCGCCGATACGGCGGATTTCGCGGCCGCGCGCGTCCGGGTGCCCGAGGCCGGCTTCGCGGCCGACGACTTCCGCGCCGCGGATTTCGCCGCCGGCTTCGCAGCGGCGCGACCGGACGCCGACGGAGCGCTCGAAGCGCCTGCGGAGGCGGGCGACGAGGTCGCCCGCTCGGCCTCGGCGACCGCGGGAACCGCGCCCGCAGCCCCCTCGTTCTCCTGGGTGGCTGACCCCTGCGACGAGGGAGTGGATGTCTGACGCGCCATTGCGTTTCCTTCCGTCGAGTACGGTATGCAGGAATCGTCGCATGATCATCCGCGAAACACAAAACGACGCAGCACCCCAGGGGGGCGGTGCACGTTTCTTCGGCGGATCCAGCCCCGACCCGCGGATTCCCCGGCCGATCCGCCCCGGTTACTGCAGGGCTGAGGTGAGGCGGGCGAGGCCGTCGAGCAGCTGCGATCGGAGGGGCTGCTTCAGCCACTCCTCGAGCGTCAGCTCGCGCGAGTTCTCGCGGTAGTAGTCGTTCACCTCGTCGAGCTCTGCGACGAAGTCGCCGCCGTGCACCACCATGGAGATCTCCATGTTCAGGCCGAACGAGCGCTGATCCATGTTCGAGGAGCCGACCACGGCGACCTGGTCATCGATCGAGAAGTGCTTCGAGTGCAGGATGTAGGGCGGGCGGAACATCCAGATGCGCACGCCGGCGCGCAGCAGCTCCTCGTAATAGGAGCGCTGGGCGTGGTAGACGACCGCCTGATCCCCCGTCTCCGAGACGAAGAGCTCGACGTCGACCCCGCGGCCGGTCGCGGCGCGGATGGCGTTCATGATCGAGCCGTCCGGCACGAAGTAGGGGCTCGTGATGCTGATGCGCCGCTGCGCGGTGTACATGAGCGCGACGAACACCTGCAGGTTGTTCTCGCCGGCGTATCCCGGGCCGCTCGGCACGATCTGGCAGTCCAGGTCGCCCGGCTGCTCCACCGCGTACTGCCCCTCGGACCCGTCGCCGAGGTACTCGCCGGTCTCGAGGTACCAGTCGCCCATGAACACGGCGTCGAGGCCGAGCACGATCGGCCCCTCGACCCGCACCATGAGGTCCTTCCAGTGCAGCCCGCGGCGGCGGTTCGCCGGCTTGTTGTAGCTGGAATCGACGAGGTTCTGCGAGCCCATGAAGCCCACGTTCCCGTCGACCACGAGCAGTTTGCGATGGTTGCGGAGGTCGGGGCGCTGGTACTCGCCGCGCCACGGGCGCACCGGCAGCATGTAGTCCCAGTCGATGCCGTGCTCGGTGAGGAAGCGCGCGGTGCGCTTCGTGCCGGGGTTGCGCACGGCCGAGACGTGGTCGAGCAGCACGCGCACGTCGACGCCGCGCTGCACGGCCTCGCGCATCGCTTGGAAGACGCCGTCCGTCGTCTCGTCGTGCACGAGGATGTAGAACTCGACGTGCACGTACTCACGGGCCGCGCGGATCGCCTGCGCCATCTGGGCGAAGGACGCCTCGTAGTCGATGCAGATGGTCGCGGTGTTGCCCCGGAGCATGGGCTGGGCCCCGAGCGAGCGCCCCAGGTTGACCGCATTGCGGAGGCCGGTGGACAGCTCGGCACCCGGAGTCACGAAGTTCTGCTCGCGGTCGGAGATCTTCGAGACGATCTGGTTGATCGCCTCCTGCTTCTGCACCCGCGACTTCGGCAGGCGGTTGCTGCCGATGATCAGGAAGAGCAGCAGGCCCGGAACGGGCAGGAGGAAGATGGCCATCAACCACGCCATTCCCGACGTCGGGCGGCGGTTGCGCGGCACGACGAAGAGCGCGATGACCCGGACGACCCAGTCGATGATGAGGAAGACCAGGGTCCACGAGATCGGCCAGTTGCTCTGGAACCAGCTCAGGTCCACAGTTCCCCCGTTCGGAATCCGCGCCGCACGGCTGTGCGGTTCGATTCACTGTACCGGGAAGCGGGGCTCAGGAGTCGTCGCGTGCCGGCAGTCCGGCCTTCGCGCGCTCCTCCTGCTCGATCTCCTGGTAGATCCGGCGCTCCGTGCGGTCCGCGCGGAGGATCAGCCGCAGCACGAGCCAGAAGAAGAGCCCGATCAGCACGGTCGGGGTCAGCGACCACACCGCGTTCATCCACCAGTTGTCCATAGTGATCCGAGTCTACCTCCCGTCCCCGCGGGAATCCTGGGATCGCGGGGACGGGAGGATCCTGCGACTCGCTCCGCTCGCGCAGGATGACGACCGCTCGCCGCGCTCGCGGTCGTCACTTCACGAGCGGGAAGAGAATCGTCTCGCGGATCCCGAGGCCCGTCAGCGCCATGAGGAGCCGGTCCATGCCCATGCCCATGCCGCCCGACGGGGGCATGCCGTGCTCGAGCGCCCGCAGGAACTCCTCATCGACGGGCATCGCCTCGTCGTCGCCGCGGGCCCCCTCGGCGGCCTGCTGCACGAAGCGCTCGCGCTGCACGACGGGGTCGACGAGCTCGGAGTAGCCGGTCGCGAGCTCGAAGCCGCGGATGTAGAGGTCCCACTTCTCGACGACACCGGGGATCGAGCGGTGGTGGCGCGTGAGCGGGCTCGTCTCGACGGGGAAGTCCATGACGAAGGTCGGACGGGACAGCGAGTCGATGACGAAGTGCTCCCAGAGCTCCTCGACGAGCTTGCCGTGGTTGGGCAGGTGCACCTCGACGCCCCCGGCGTCCGCGAGCGCCTGCAGCTCGTCCACGGAGGTCTCGGGGGTGATCTCGCGGCCGGACGCCTCGGAGAGCGAGCCGTACATCGAGATCCGGTCCCACTCGCCGCCGAGGTCGAAGAGCGTGCCGTCGGCCCACTCCACGACGTGCGTGCCCTCGCGGTCGGTGCCGACGTTCGCGGCGAGCGCGGCGTTCTGCACGAGCGCCTGGGTCAGGTCGGCGATGCCGTGGTAGTCCGTGTACGCCTGGTACGACTCGAGCATCGCGAACTCGGGGCTGTGCGTCGAGTCGGCGCCCTCGTTGCGGAAGTTGCGGTTGATCTCGAAGACGCGCTCCATGCCGCCCACCGCAGCGCGCTTGAGGTAGAGCTCAGGCGCGATGCGCAGGAACAGCTCGGTGTCGAACGCGTTCGAGTGCGTGACGAAGGGCCGGGCCGACGCGCCGCCGTGCATCGTCTGGAGCATCGGAGTCTCCACCTCGACGAACCCGCGGTCGGCGAACGTCTGGCGCAGGCTGGCCATCGTGCGGGCGCGGGTCAGCACGTTGCGCCTGGCCTGCTCGCGCTGGATGAGGTCGAGGTAGCGCTGACGCACGCGCGTCTCCTCGTTCAGCTCGGCGTACATGTTCGGCAGCGGGGCGAGCGCCTTCGCGGCGATCTGCCACTCCTGCACCATGATCGAGAGCTCGCCGCGGCGGCTCGAGATGACCTCGCCGCTCACGAAGAGGTGATCGCCGAGATCGACGAGCTCCTTGTAGGCCGCGAGCGACTCCTCGCCGACGCCGGCGAGGCTGATCATGGCCTGGATCCGGGTGCCGTCGCCCGACTGCAGCGATGCGAAGCAGAGCTTGCCGGTGTTGCGCTGGAACACGACGCGGCCGGCGATCCCCGCGGTCTCGCCCGAAGCCGTGTCGGGCGTCTCCTCGAGGTGGCCCCACTGCGCGCGGATCTGCGGGATGGTCGACGTGACGGGGACGGCCACGGGGTAGGCGCCGCCGCCGAGGTCGCCCTGGGCGTTGAGCTTCTCGCGCTTCTCGAGCCGCACCCGCTTCTGCTCGAAGATCTCCTCGGCGTTCGCAGCGGCTGCGGTCTCGGGTGCGGTCTGCTCGCTCATCGGGGCGTGGTCCTCCAGGTCTTCTGCCGGCGCGCGCCGAGGTGAGCTCGGGCGCATCGTTCCATCCTACCCGCCGGTCGCCTCGCCCTCGGCAGCGTCGTCGGGATACGGGCCGTCCGGCTCCGCCCCCTCCGAGGAGACCAGCTCCTCGTCGATCGCCGCCCGTACGATCCCGCCCACGATGCGGTCGGCGCGCGCGATCCCCAACTCGCGGAGGGAGCCGACCGCCTGACGCACCACGGCGCGGGAGAGCTCGTCCGCAGCGGCGACGGCGTCCGCGTAGCCCGGCCGATCCTGCTCGCGCACGATGACGGGCTCGGCGCCCATCTCGACGGCCAGCGCCTGACCGATCGGGAGCACGGGGGCCGGGGCCGTGACCGCGACGGTGGCCCCGACGAGCCGGTGCAGGTCGAGGCTCGTCCCGGTGAAGACCATCGCCGGGTGCAGCGCGAGCGGGATGACGCCCTGGGCGAGCGCCGGGGCGAAGACCGCGATGCCGTGCTCGGGCGCCGTGTGGATCGCGAGCTGCCCCGGCTGCCAGGCTCCGGTCTGCGCGAGGCCCGCGACGAGCGCGGGAAGCTCGGAGCCGGGGATCGCGAAGAGCACGAGCTCCGACCGGCGCACCACCTCGGCGACGTCGAGGACGGGGACGCCCGGCAGCATGCTCTCGGCGCGCTCGCGGCTCGCCTCGCTGATCGCCGAGATGCCGGTGATCGCGTGCCCGGCGCCCGCGAGCGCCCGCGCGAGGACGGGGCCGACGCGACCGGCGCCGACCACTCCGACGCCGAGCCGGGACTCCCCGGCGCCGACGGTCACCGCTCGGCTCCGGGGGACGCGCCGTCGTTCGCCTGCACGCGCAGGGCCGTCTCGGCGAGCTCGTCGAACACCGCGCGGGCGCGGTCGAGGTCGATCCCGCGCATCTCGACCCGGATCGGCCCGAGCACGGTGTGGGCCTGCACGGAGGCGAGCCCGAGCATGCGGTGGACCAGCGGGCGCCTGAGCTGGATCGACTGGGAGCGCACGATGGGCATGATCGCGAGCGACCGGACGAGCGCGCCGCGGCGGATGCGGAGCGTCGCCTCCGGCGCATCCGCATCCGCGATCCGGACTCCGGCCCGACGACGGCCCCACCACAGGACCCAGGCCGCGCCCCGTCCCGCACCGACGAACCCGGCCCCCGGACCCGCGAGCGCGTCTCGCAGCTCCTCCATCTCAGCCTCGGTCTCGCTCGTCCCCGGCAGGAGCGTATCGATCACCCGCAGCACGTCGGACTCCAGTCCGACCGGAAGCACGATGTTCTGCATCGCGTTCTGCCCGCCCTGCGCGAGCGAGTGCCCCGCGGTCGTCACCCGGACGCGCCACCAGCCGAGCGGCCGCCAGAGCAGCGGCTGCGTCGCCTCGACCGCGTGGATGCGGCCGAACGGGATCGATTCGGTCAGCGTCGCGGTGAGGCCGGCCCCGATCCGCACGGCGTCCCGCCCGCGCGAGAGCGTGAACTGGAAGCCCTTGTTGAACCGGGAGAAGACGATGCCGCCGAAGGCGAGCACGAGCGGCACGATCGCGAACGCGATCGACGCCTCCCAGACGATGCTGCTGACGATCGCGGCCGCGATCAGGAGGATCGGGATGATCGACTCCCAGCTGAGCGCGATCGAGAGGACGAGCCGACCGACCGGGACCTTCACGAGCGTGCGCTCCTGCAGGGCCTGCGCGTCGACGTCGGCGTCCGCGAAGTCGAGCACGCGGTCGGTGAGCGGATCGCTCGAGGCCGGGTGCACGTACCCGTCGTACCCGACGGGCGCGGGCGGCCGCTCCGCTCCGGCCGCGACGTCGACCCCGCCCGGGAGCGCGCCGCCCGCGACGAGCGGCTGATCCTGCACGCTCCCGCCCCGCTGCTTCCGAGAGGCCGTGCGCAGGATCTGCTCGCGCACGGTCTTCGCATCCCGGTACCCGAGATAGGAGAGCTCGAGCTTGCCGCCCTGTCCGGCGGTGAGCACCTCGATCTTCGTGAGTCCGAGCACGCGGGCGAACAGCGAACGCTGCAGGTTGACGCCCTGGATGCGCTCGAGCGGCGCACGCCGGTGATTGCGGAAGAGCACGCCGCGACGGACCTCGACCGCCTCGTCCGAGATGCGGTAGGTGGCGAACCGCCACGAGATCCAGGAGATCACGACGACGAGCACGATGATGGCGAGGAGCGCACCGATCGCGATGAGCAGCAGCCCCTCCGCGACCAGGTAGTCGATGAGGTCGGTGATCCCGCCGTCCGTCGAGACGTCGACGTCCGCACCGTCGAACTGGTCGGCGACGACGAGCTCCACGAGCCGGTCGCGGAAGTTCGCGATGACGATGCCGGTGATCACGAGGAGGAACAGCCCGCCGCGCAGGAGCGGCGACAGCGGGTGGAGCCGGCGCCACCCCTCGGCGTCGGGGGTGCCCGGGAGCGCGGAGTCGCCCGCGGGAGCGCCGGGGACGGGCCCGGACGGCGCGACCGGGTCGGTCACAGGCCCGACCTCCGGGTCTCCGCCAGCTCGACGAGCCGATCGCGCAGCGCCTCCGCCTCCGCCTCGGGCAGACCGGGGAGGTTGACGCCGGTCGCCGCCGAAGCCGTGACGAATTTCAGGGTCGAGAGGCCCAGCGCGCGCAGCAGGGGCCCGCGCGACACGTCGACGAGCTGCAGGCGGCCGTAGGGCACGGCGATGACGCGCTCGAACATGATCCCCCGCCGGAACAGCAGGTCGTCCTCGCGCAGGACGTACCCGATCGCGCGGACCCGCCGGAAGGCCAGCAGCGCGTTCACGAGCAGCGCGGCTCCGACGACGGCGACCGCTGCCTTGGGGAGCAGCGGCACGTCGTCGGGGGCCACGACGAGCAGCACGACGAGCGCCGCCGCCGCGACGAGCACCATGATCAGGTTGAGCACGAGGTCGGCCCAGGCGTACTTCGACGAGACCCGGTGCCACTCGGTCGATCCGTTCGGCCAGTCCGCCCGCGGCGGAACCGCCGCCGGCTCGCTCGTGCGCGGGAGGGCGGGGTTCTGGGCGGCCGCTTCCGGGCCGGGTTGCTCCATGGTCACGCCCCCAGCATAACGATGCCCGGTTCGGGGGTCAGGGCTTCCGGTAGGCCGCCTGATCGGCCGGACCGGGTTCCGTCTCGTCCGCTCCCGTCTCGGGGTCGTCGCCCGGCGGCACCCGGCAGAGGTGCTCGGTGACGGCCGCGCAGGCGACCAGGATCGCGCCGCCGGCGACCGCGAGCAGCATCGGCAGCCAGGTGCTCGAGGGGGCGGGGACGCTGCGCCCGACGAGGCTGAGCGCGAGTCCTCCGCCGAATCCGCCGAGCAGCGCGCCGACGATCTGCGCCGCGCGGGCCGCGGCGAGCAGGCGGACGGCCTGGAACGGGTTCACCGCTCCCGGACGCGTGCGCACGAGGCGACGCAGCCGCAGGCCGAGTACGAGCAGGGCGCCCGCGATCAGGACGAGCGAGGTCGGCAGCGTGAGCGGGGGGACGAGCGTCGGCATGCCGCGCGACGAGAGCCCGAACTGCAGGATCAGGCCGACCGCCACTCCGATGGCCGCCGCAGCCGCGGTCCCGAGCGGATTGCTGCGCTCGAGCCTAGGCATCGTCGGCTCCGGATCCGTCGCCGGTGCCGTCTCCCGCGGACTCGACGAGCGGAGTCGTGGTGTCCCCCACGCGCTCGAGCAGTTCCGCCACCCGGCCGTGCCCCATGAGCACCGCGTCGGGGTCGAGGTCGAGCCAGGGCGCGAGCACGAAATCGCGTTCGTGGGCGCGCGGATGCGGCACCGCGAGACGCTCGTCGCGGATCACACGCCCGCCGAAGAGGATGAGGTCGATGTCGAGGGTCCGATCGCCCCAGCGCACGTCGCGCACCCGGCCGTGCCGCGACTCGATCGCCTGCATGAGGTCGAGGAGCTCGTGCGGGGCGAGCGTCGTCTCAGCCGTCGCGACGCCGTTCAGGTACCTGGGGGCATCCGGATCGGGTCCCTCGGCCGTGAACGCGATGGTCTCGTGCAGCCGGGACGCCGTGAACGAGCGGATGCCCGGTGCGGCGGCCAGCTCCCGCTGCGCCGCACGGATCGTCTCGCCGCGGTCGCCGAGGTTGGCTCCGAACGCGAGCAGCACCGGCACGAGCTGCGCGATCATCGGACGCTCCCGGAGTCCCGGCGCGTCCGGACGACCGTCACGGAGACGTCGGCGAACGTCGCGTCGATCGGGGCATCGGGCTTGTGCACCGTGATCCTGGCCGATCGCACTGCGGGGAACCCGAGCGCGACGGACGCCAGCCGTTCGGCCACGGTCTCGATGAGGTCGACCGGGTCGCGCTCGACGGCGTCGCGCAGCGCCTCGGCGAGCTCGCCGTAGTGCACCGTGCTGGCGAGCTCGTCGCCCGCGGCGGCCCGGCTGAGGTCGACGGCGACCTCGGCGTCGATGAGGAAGCGCTGGCCGCGCTCCCGCTCGAATGCGAAGACGCCGTGGTGCGCGAAGACCTCGAGGCCGGTGAGCGCGATACGGTCCCGGGTCTCCGCCTGCACCGGCGGCCGCACCGCGGGCACGGCTTCCGGGCGCGCTGCCGCCCAGAGCCGCTCGATCTCGAGCGCCTGCGCCGACCCCGCGACGTCGTGCACGCGCACGCCCCAGGCTCCGGCGCGCGCCGACAGCGCGCTGACGACGGCGGTCGCGAGGTCGCGCGCGTGCGCGTCGCGGTCGGAGCGCGCGGGACCCTCCGTCTGGGCGGCGGCGGGCACGCGGTCGAGCGCTTCGGCGAGCATGCGCTTGCGGGAAGCGCCGATGAGCACGGGATATCCCAGAGCACGGATCGCCTCGAGACTCGCGAGCAGCCGCCAGCCCTGCTCGGAGGTCTTGTCGAAGCCGAGGCCCGGGTCGACCACGACGTGGGACGGATCGACCCCTGCCGAGATCGCGGCGTCCGCCTGTCGTGCGAGCGAGTCCCGCACCTCCGCGACGACGTCGTCGTAATCGGAGCGCTGCTGGGCCGGATCGGGGATGCCCCGCCAGTGCCCGACGATGAAGCGCGTCCCGTGCTCCCGGCTCGCCCGCGCCACGACGGCGAGCATCTCGGGATCGTGGGTGCCGCCGGAGACGTCGTTGATGTAGCGGGCCCCCGAGGCGATCGCCTCCGCGGCGGTCTCGGCGTGGATCGTGTCGACGGACACCGCGATGTCCTCGGCCGCGAGGGCGCGCACCACGGGGAGGATCCGCCTGAGCTCCTCGTCGACCGCCACCGGGGCGGCGCCCGGCCGGGTCGACTCGCCGCCGATGTCGACGATGTCGGCGCCCTGCGCCACGAGTGCGCGCCCCCGGCCGATCGCCGTCGCGGCGGTCGCGTACCGTCCGCCGTCGCTGAACGAGTCAGGAGTGACGTTCAGAACGCCCATGATGAGCGTGCGCTCCGCATTCATGCCGGGCCCTCCCCGATCGGGTCGGTGCCCAGCAGGGCGAAGACCGCCGCCTGCTCGGCGGGGTCGGAGAGCGCGCCGCGGGAGGCCACGGTCAGGGCGAGCGCCGAGGCCTGGCGCACGCCGCGGTCGGCGACGCAGCCGTGGCTCGCCTCGAGGACCACGAGCACGCCGCGCGGATCGAGCCCGGCGACCAGGGCGTCTGCGATCTGCTCGCCGAGCCGCTCCTGCACCTGCGGGCGGGCGGCGAGCACGTCGACCACCCGCGGAACCGCGCTGAGGCCCACGACGCGTCTTCCGGGACGGTAGGCGACGTGCGCGCGCCCGCGGAAGGGCAGCAGGTGGTGCTCGCAGACGGAGCGCAGCGCGATGTCGCGGACGACCACGAGCTCGCCGGTGTCATCGCCGACCGGCACGGCGTCGGCGAGCAGCGCGACGGGATCCTGCCCCACCCCCGAGAAGAACTCGGCGTAGGCGTCGGCGACACGGGACGGCGTGCTCGCGAGCTCGGCGCTGTCGGGATCCGAACCGATGGCATGCAGCAGCTCGCGCACCGCCGATGCGATGCGCGAGCGATCGACGGCTGAGGCCATCGGGCTACCGCGATTCGTCCGCGCCGTCGGGCGGCGTCACTCCGAGGTTGCGCGGGGGCAGGCTCGTCTCGCCCGGAGCGGGAGCCGCCGGGGCTTCCGGCGCAGCGGGAGCCGCCGGGGCTTCCGCACCGGTTCCCGCGTCGACCGGCCCGTCTGCCGCGGGCTCGCCGCCGGCCGGCGGCCGGCGATCGCCCCCGTCGGGCGCGGCCGAGCCGGCGGACGCGCGCGCGTCGTCGGTGCGCACCGCGGCGGGCACCTCGATGGGCGGGCGCGTCGACACCGGTCGGTCGTCGTGGGACAGCCAGGTCGAGCGCGCGGGGAGCTTCTGCACGTCCTTGAAGATCTCGGCGATCTGGATGTGGTCGAGCGTCTCCTTCTCGAGGAGCTCCCGGGCCAGCGCGTCGAGGATGTCCCGGTTCTGCACGAGCACCTCGTAGGCCTCGTTGTGCGCCTGCTCGAGCAGCTCGCGCACCTCGGCGTCGATCGTGACCGCGACGCCCTCGGAGTAGTCGCGGCTCTGGCCGAACTCGCCCATGAACGCCCCCGGCTGCGCCTGACCGAGCTTCACCGGTCCGACGGTGGCCGACATGCCGTACTCGGTGACCATCTTGCGCGCGGTCGCCGTCGCCTTCTCGATGTCGTTGCCGGCACCGGTCGTCGGGTCGTGGAACACGAGCTCCTCGGCCACGCGGCCGCCGAGCGCGTACGCGAGCTGGTCCTGCAGCTCGTTGCGGGTGACGGAGTACTTGTCCTCGAGCGGGATCACCATCGTGTAGCCGAGGGCGCGGCCGCGCGGCAGAATCGTGATCTTGGTCACGGGATCCGTGTGGTTCAGGCCGGCCGCCACGAGCGCGTGGCCGCCCTCGTGGTACGCCGTGATCAGCTTCTCCTGATCCTTCATGACGCGCGTGCGCCGCTGCGGGCCGGCGATCACGCGGTCGATCGCCTCGTCGAGCGCCCGGTTGTCGATGAGCTGCGCGTTCGAGCGCGCGGTGAGCAGCGCGGCCTCGTTGAGCACGTTCGCGAGATCGGCTCCCGAGAAGCCGGGGGTCTTGCGCGCGACGACCTCGAGGTCGACGTTCTGCGAGAGCGGCTTCCCCTTCGAGTGCACCTGCAGGATCTTGAGGCGGCCCGGCATGTCCGGGGCGTCGACGCCGATCTGCCGGTCGAACCGGCCGGGGCGGAGCAGGGCGGGGTCGAGCATGTCGGGGCGGTTCGTCGCGGCGATCATGATGACGTTGGTCTTCGCGTCGAAGCCGTCCATCTCGACGAGCATCTGGTTGAGCGTCTGCTCGCGCTCGTCGTGGCCGCCGCCCATGCCCTGCCCGCGGCGCTGGCCGACCGCGTCGATCTCATCGACGAAGATGATCGCGGGGGCGTTCTCCTTCGCCTCCTTGAAGAGGTCGCGCACGCGGCTCGCGCCGACGCCGACGAACATCTCGACGAAGTCGGAGCCCGAGATCGAATAGAACGGCACACCGGCCTCGCCCGCCACGGCGCGCGCGAGCAGCGTCTTGCCGGTGCCGGGAGGGCCGTAGAGCAGCACGCCCTTGGGGATCCGCGCGCCGACGGCCTGGAAGCGCGTCGCGTCCTCGAGGAAGTCCTTGATCTCGTGGAGCTCCTCCACGGCCTCGTCTGCGCCGGCGACATCTGCGAACGTCACCTGCGGCATGTCCTTCGAGACGAGCTTGGCCCGGTTCTTGCCGAACTGCATCACGCCGCGTCCGCCGCCCTGCATGGACGAGAGCATCCACCAGATCAGCAGGCCGATGAGGAGCAGCGGCAGCAGGAAGCTGAGCAGCGACCAGATCGGGTTGACCTGGGGCACCTTGTCGGTGAAGCCGTCCTTGGGCGCAGCCTCGTCGATGGCCTGCACGATCGCCTCGCCGCGCGGGGCGACGTAGTAGAAGTAGACCTTGTCGGTGCCGGTCTTCTTGTCGGCCTTCGCGAGTTCGAGGTTGACCCGCTGATCGCCGTCGACGATCTCGGCCTTCTTGACCTGGCCCTCCGAGATGAGCTCGATACCCCGCTCGGTCGGCACCTCGCGGGTGTCGTTGCCCGACAGCAGCGACCATCCGAGCAGCACGATGAGCGGTGCGAGGATCAGATAGAGCAGCGGCCCGCGCAGCAGTCTGCGGGTCTTCGACGTGCTCTTCGTGGAGTTCTCTGCCAAGTCCGGGCCTTTCGGGAGATGCATGCCGGCGAGGGCCGGCATCTGCAAGCGTAGCCAATACCTCTGACACCGCACTGGGCGAGCGGCGCTTGTCCGCTGATGGCGCACAACGCACGTACGGCGACGGATACGGCTCGGCGGCGCGGGGACGAGCCCCGCGCCGCCGTGGAACCGGGTCTCAGTCCTCCTGCGCGTAGACGTGCGGCGCGAGCACCGCCACGTCGCGGAGGTTGCGGTAGTCCTCGGCGTAGTCGAGGCCGTAGCCCACGACGAACTCCACGGGGATGTCGAAGCCGACGTAGGCGACGTCGACCTGCACCTTGAGCGCCTCGGGCTTGCGCAGCATCGTGCAGATGCGCACCGACTTGGCGCCGCGGGTCTCGAGGTTCTCCTTCAGCCACGCGAGCGTGAGCCCCGAGTCGATGATGTCCTCGACGATCAGCACGTCGCGCCCCGTGATGTCGGCGTCGAGATCCTTCAGGATCTTCACGACGCCGCTCGACTTCGTGCCGGCGCCGTACGACGACACGGCCATCCAGTCCATCTGCGCGTGGAAGTTGAGCTCGCGGGCGAGGTCGGCCATCACCATCACGGCGCCCTTCAGCACGCCGACCAGCAGCGGCGGCCCGTCGGCGTAGTCGGCCTCGATCTCGCGGGCCATCTCGGCCAGGCGAGCGTGCAACTCGGCTTCGGTGTGCAGAACGACGGAGAGGTCATCACCCAGATGCTTCGAATCCATGGGGCAAGTGTAGTCCCGACGACGGGGTCCCCGGAGCCGCGCCGGGAGTCGCTCAGGTCCTCGGCGCGCGGGGCGATCCGCGGTGCGCGGAGAGCACGACGGCCCCCCGCGACCGCTCCGCCCGCATGCCGGGCGCGAACACGGGACCCCGGCCGCGCCAGTCGACCGCGAGCGCCGCGATGGCCTCCGTGTGCTCGCGGCTGAGAGCGCTGCCGAACTCCGCGGCGGCGACCCTGCGGATCACCCGGTTCCGCAGCGCGGCCGGCTGCGCCGCGAGCGCGCCGGCTTCGAGTGCGACCCCCGCATCGGTGCGCCGCACGAGCGCCGCGACCAGATCGCCGGCGATCCCGTCGAGCGCCTCCGCGTCCTCCCGCGCGAGCGCGGCCGTGCGGCCGAGGGCGGCGACGATCCCCGGCCCGAGCTCCCGCTCCATCAGGGGCAGGATCCGTTCGCGCACCCGCACGCGCGCGTAGGCCGGGTCGGCGTTGTGCGGGTCGCGCCAGAACTCGAGCCCCGCGTCGGCGCACGCGGCCTCCGTCTGCGCTCGGGTGATGCCGAGGAACGGACGCAGGATCCTGCCCCGACGGCGCGGGATCCCGGCGAGGCTGCGCGCCCCGGACCCGCGGGCGAGGCCGAGCAGCACCTGCTCGGCCTGATCGTCCGCGGTGTGCGCGGTGAGGATCAGCTCGGCCCCGCTCCACACGGAGGCATCGTCGAAGGCCGCATAGCGCGCCGCGCGCGCCGCGGCCTCCGGCCCCTCCCCCGCGTCGGCGACCGTGATCCGGACGCTGAGCACGGGGTCGAGCCCGACCTCGCGCGCCTGTGCGGCGGCCCGAGCCGCGACCCCGGCAGACCCGCGCTGGAGCGAGTGGTCGACGACGACCGCGCCGGCCCGGAACCCCGCCCGCGGCGCCTCGTACGCCGCTGCTGCGGCGAGGGCGAGGGAATCCGCCCCGCCCGAGAGCGCGACGAGGATCAGCGCTCCGCGCGGCACCCCCGCCCCGTGCGCGACGTCGCGGAGCGCCTCCCGCACCGCGCTGCGGGTGGCGAGGAGGGCGCGCTGAACCATTCCCCCACGCTACCCGCAGATCGGCGCGGATTCCTCCGGTACCCTTGAGCCGGAACCGCAAACCGAGGCCGGGGGCCGTCCCCGACCGCATCGAGAAGGAGCGTGCATGACCGCCGCATTCGACGCCGTCATCGAGATCCCCAAGGGCAGCCGCAACAAGTACGAGGTCGACCACGAGACGGGCCGGGTCTACCTCGACCGCGTGCTCTACACGGGCTTCGTCTACCCCACCGACTACGGCTTCTTCGAGGAGACCCTCGGCGAGGACGGCGATCCGCTCGACGTGCTCGTGCTGCTCGACTACCCGGTCTTCCCCGGCGTCGGTGTGAAGGTGCGCCCCGTCGGCGTGCTCAAGATGAGCGACGAGGCCGGCGGCGACGACAAGGTCATCGCCGTGCAGCACAAGGATCCGCGCTGGGCGCACATCCAGGACGTCGCCGACATCCCGGAGTACACCCGCAAGGAGATCGAGCACTTCTTCGAGCACTACAAGGATCTCGAGCCGAACAAGTGGGTCAAGGTCGACGCCTGGGGCTCGGCTGCCGACGCCGAGCAGCTCATCGTCGAGGCGCAGCAGCGTCTCGCCGACCAGCGCTGAGGCGCAGCAAGAACGCGAAGCGGGGGCGAGGATCATCGGATCCTCGCCCCCGCTTCGCGTTCCGCGACGGTGGATCCTGCGACTACCTGCGCTCGCGCAGGATGACGGAAGAGGCCACCGCGCTCGCGCAGGATGACGGGGAGCGGTACTCCGCTCGCCTGCTCCCGTCATCCTGCGCGACGAAGGAGTCGCAGGATCCTCGGCCCTAGAAGCTGATGTAGAACGCCGGGTTCACGAAGTCGTACCAGCCGTTGTCCTGGTTGGGACGCATCTCGAAGTGGAGGTGCGGCCCCGAACTGCAGCCGGTGCTGCCGACGTATCCGACGGTCTGCCCGGCCGACACGTACTGGCCGGGCGAGACGATCGCCCACGAGTTCATGTGCGCGTAGCGCGTCTGCCAGCCGTTCGGGTGGTTGATCGAGACCATGTTGCCGCCGCAGCCGTCCCAGTAGGTCATCGCGACCTCGCCCGACTGCGCGGCGAGGATCGGGGTCCCCATGCCGGTCGCGAGGTCGATGCCGGTGTGGTCGGGGCGCCCCGGCGGGCGGAAGCCCTCGGACACGTAGTACCCCGTGGTCGGGATCGTCCACCCTCCCGAGGTGGGCGGGTTCGGATTGCCGGTCGGCGGGGACGTGGGCGGCGGCGGCGGCTGATTCGTGTTGCCCTCGCGCTCCTGGCGCTCGCGCTCGCGGCGCGCCGCCTCCTCCTGCTCCTTGCGGATCCGCTCGCGCTCCGCCTCCTCCTGACGGAGACGCTCCTCGTACCCGTCCACCGTCTTGGCCGTCTTGTCCTTGAGCGCCTCGAGCTTCACCGCGAGGTCGCGCTGCTGCGATTCCTGCTTGCGCACGAGCTCGCCCTGGTCGGTCACGGCGACCGCGGCGGCGGCCTCCTTCTCGGCCTTGTCGGCGCGAAGCGCCTCGCGCTCCTGCTTCGCGGCCTCGGCCTGCTCGCCGAGCGAGGCAGCGGTGTTCGCCGATTCCTTGGCCTCCTCGGAGATCTGCGTGTTGCGCTCCGTCGCCTTCGACATCGACGCCATGCGCTCGAGCAGCGCGTCCGCCGTATCCTTGTCGGAGTCGAGGAAGAGCTCCATGCTGCGGTCGACGCCGCCCGAGCGGTACATCTGCGCGACGATCACACCGGCGCGATCAGCGGCCTCATCGGCCTCCTTGCGGCTCTCCTTGGCCTGCCGCTCGAGCGTCGCAGCCTTGTCCGACGCCTTCGCCAGCGCCTCCTCGGCCGCCTTCAGGTCCTCGATCGTGGCAGCGTGCAGGTTGCGCAGGCGATCGAGCTCCTTCTCGCCCTCCTTGATGAGGTTCTCGATCTTCGAGATCGCGGCGTCGGTCTTCGCCTGATTGTTCTTGGCGGCCTGCACGTCGTCCCACGTGGGCAGGTCCTGATCCACTCCCACGGCGAACGCGGTGGACTGCACCCCGGTCAGCAGGCCGAACGCGAGCGCGCCGATCACCAAGCCGCCGACGGCGCGCCGCCATCCGCTGGCGCTCTGTTTCCGCATGTCGACCCCCACGATCATTCCTTCGAGACGAAACCGGTCCGCCGTCCACGGTAGCACCCGCCCGAAACCGGGCGCTCAGATTCCCGGGGTGTTCACTCGTCGGTGTCGAGGAGCGCCGCGGCGAGCATCGGCCTGGCGGCGTCGGCGCTCGGCGGGTGGAAGAGCCCGGCTGCCGCCTCGCGGTACAGCCGGCTCGCCTCGTGGTCCGAGTCGAACCCGGCTCCGCCGGTGCACATGAGCGCGGTCTCGGCGCAGCGCCTCGCAGCCGTCGCCGCGGCGATGCGCGCGCCGACGAGGCGCAGGGGCCAGCCCTGCCCGTGGTCGACGAGCTCGTCGAAGTCGCGCGCATAGGCGTCGATCTGGGCCGGCACCGCGAGGAACTCGAGGTGCGCGTCGGCGAGGCGCACGCGGTGCTCCGGCACCTCAGCGAGCGGCACGCCGGCCTTCGCCGAGGTGCGTCCGCGCAACCCCGCCGCGGCGACATCGAGCGCGCGGCGGGCGACGCCGGCGTACACCGAGGCGATGAGCAGCTGGAAATGGCTCGTGATCGCGAAGGTCAGCAGGTCCGGGTGGCGACCGGGCGGCAGCCGCCTCGCGACCCGCTCCGGCCGGATCCTGGCCTCGCGCAGGATCGTGGCCCGGCTCTGCGAGCCCCGCATGCCCAGCACGTCCCAGCGATCGGAGACGACGATGCGCTCGCATGCGTCGATCCCGGACCCGTCGGCGCCATCGGCTCCCGGCTCGTCCCGCTCGATGAAGCCGTAGACCAGCTGCGGCGCCTCCGGGTCGGACGCGTCGAGCCCGTGCACGATGAGGCGGGTCCAGACGGGCGAGAGCGACGTGAAGATCTTGGTCCCCGAGAGCAGGTAGCCGCCATCGGGCTGCGGGACGGCCGACGTCTTCGATCCCTGCAGCACCCAGTCGTTCGCGGGCTCGCTGATGCCGAACGCGAAGATCTCGCCCTCCATGACCTCGGCGAAGACGTACTCGAGGGAGCGGTCCCCCCGCGCGCACATCGCCCGCACCACCCCGACGCACATGAGGTGCATGTTGATCGCGAGAGCCGTCGCCGGGGCCGCCGTCGCGAGACGCTGCTGCAACCGCGACACCTCGTGCAGCGTGAGGCCGGGTCCACCGAACTCCTCGGGTACGAACAGCTCGAGGTACCCCGCCTCGCTCAGCTCCACGAGGTCCTCGTCGAAGAAGCGGTTCTCACGGTCGACGGCGCCGGCCCGCCGCCTGAAGCGGTCGAGGCGGTCGTCGGGGAGGTAGCGCTCCGCCAGCTCGGCGTGCCTGGTCTCACGATCGGTCATGTCCGCTCCTTCGGGTGGTGGGGGCCGGGTTGGATCCTGCGACTCCTCCGTCGCGCAGGATGACGGAAGCAGCACCGCCGCGCAGGGCGACGGAAGCAGCACCGCCGCGCAGGGCGACGGAACTCATGCGACGCTCCGCAGCAGCAGCGCGCCGTTGTGGCCGCCGAAGCCGAACGAGGTGGAGAGCACGGTCGAGATCCGCGCGACGCGCGCCCGACCCGAGACGATGTCCCACTCCGGGAACTCGGGGTCGACGAGGTTGATCGTGGGCGGGAGCAGCCCATCGCGCAGCGACATCACGGAGACCACGGCTTCCACCGCTCCCGCGGCGCCGAGCAGGTGACCGGTACTCGACTTCGTCGCCGAGATCGGGATCTCCCTGGCCGGTTCGCCGAGCGCCGAGGCGAGGGCCGCGAGCTCGGCGGCGTCGCCGGCGGGCGTCCCCGTGCCGTGCGCGTTGATGTGATCGACGGCGTCCGGCCCGACGCCCGCGTCGGCGAGGCAGTCGCGCACGGCGGCCGCCCCGCCGCGGCCCTCGGGGTGCGGCGCGGTCGCGTGGTGGGCGTCGCTCGCGGAGCCGAAACCCGCGAGCTCGGCCAGCGCGGTCGCCCCCCTGGCACGGGCCGACTCCGCCGACTCCAGCAGGATCGCGGCGGCCCCCTGCGACATCACGAACCCCGAGCGGGATCGATCGAACGGGCGCGACGCTTCCGCGGGAGACGCCTCGTATCCGATCGCCAACGCCCTGAGATTCGCGTTCGACGCGAGGTGCACGGGGTTCAGGCAGTCCTCCATGCCGACCACGAGCACGGCGTCCGCGTAGCCGTGCCGGATGCGGCGCACCCCCTCGCCGAGCGCGACCGCGGAGCTCGCACAGGCGGCGGAGACGCCCTGCGACTGCCCCCGGAACCCGTGTCGCTGACTGAGCACCGCCGCGGCCGAATCGTGCGACCCGTAGACGGAGAGCGTCAACGGGACACCGCGGGAGCCGCGCGCCTCGAGCGCCAGCGTCGCGTGCTGCACGGCGTCGACGGGGCCCGATCCCGACGCCGCGATGACGGAGACGCGGGTGTCGTCCCAGGGCAGCTGGCGGCCGACGGGCGCGCCGGCCTGAGCCAGCGCCTCGTCCGCCGCCGCGACCGCCCAGTGCTGCACCGGGCTCAACCGGCGCGCGAGCGCGGGTTCGAGCACGGCTCCCGCATCGAAGCCCGTCACCCGCCCGCCGATCCGGATCGGGCCGTCGGCGAAGCGGTCTCCGTCGTCCCCCCGGTCCAGCCGTTCGATCGCGCTGCGCCCCCCTCGCACCGACTCCCAGAGCGCTGGCGCGCCGAGCCCGCTCGGGGTCACCGCCCCGAGCCCCGAGATCACGACCCTCCGCCGACCGTTCACAGCCGAACGATCCCGTCCTCGGGATGCTCTGCAGCCCCCGGCGCGACGAGCATCTCCGCGACCGCGCCACGCCTGACCTTCCCGCCGACCGTCCGCGGCAGCCGCCCGACGCGGTACCAGCGGCGCGGCACGAACTGGGGCGCGAGCCGCTCGGTCGCATACTCGACGAGCGCCGCGCGGTCCGGGACCTCCGCGCCGCCCCGGTCGCCCGCACGGACGGAATCGCCCGCCGGGGCCGTGTCCGACGTCGAGCCGGGTCCGGCCGGTTCGATCGCGAGGGCGACCACGCTGCCGAGCCGATCGTGGGGCAGCGCGACCGCGCAGACCGCCGCGACGCCGGGCAACCCGTCGAAGGCGCGTTCGACCTCGGTGAGCGCGACCTTGTGCCCGCCCGTGATCGCGATGTCGCCCGCGCGGCCGACGAGTTCCAGCGCCCCGCCCGCGATGCGGCCCTGGTCGTGCACGGTCGCCCACCCGTCAGGCCCGCGGAGCCGCTCGTCGGTCGTGCCGGCAAGGTATCCGTCCGAGCAGGCGGCCGCGTCGATCCAGAGCGTCCCGAGCTCCCCCTCTGGCGCTTCCACTCCGTCGGCATCGCGGATGCTCGCCCCGATGCCCGGGTAGATCGCGATCCGGGTTCCGTCGCCTCCGCGGCTGTCGCCGATGAACCCGATCTCGGCCGCGCCGTAGTAGCTGATGAGGCGGACGCCGGGCAGCGCCCCCTCGAGCCCCCCTCGGATGGACGCCGGGAGGTTCGCACCGCCCGTGACGACGAGCTCGAGCCCGCCGAAGGGGCCCGGGTCGCGGCGCGCGGCGCCGACGAGCGCCTGCACGACGGCGGGCACCGCGACGATGCGGGAGATGCCGTGCGCGGCGATCGGCTGCGCCATCGCGAACGGGTCGAAGGCGTCGGCGACGTGCACGGTGCCTCCCGTCGCGAGGCACTCGATCACGGCGTAGAGGGTGAGGCTGTAGGACACGGGTCCCGGCGCGAGGGTCGCCCGGCCGGGGAACGGTTCGAGGTGCGCGCTCGAGACCGCGACGTTCGCGCGGTACTGCCCGCGGGTCTTGAGGAAGGCCTTCGGATCGCTGGTCGTTCCCGAGGAGAACAGCAGCAGGAAGGCCTCGTCGGCCGGCCGAACCGCGGGTGGCGGGGCAGGATCGGCCGCGCGCTCGAGGTCGATCAGCTCGTCGAGCCCGACGACCGTGCCGCGCCAGCCCTTCGCCGCGAGGGCCTCCGCCAGGTCCGCGGAGTCGGAGACGACGACGCCGATGCCCGTGGCGAGGATCACCCGCACCCGGTGCGCGAGCGGCCACCGCGGGTCGATCGTCGCGGAGACCGCGCGGTAGCCGCCCAGCCCGGCGATCACGCGGGCGGTGTGGAAGGCCGATTCGACGCTCACCGCGGTGATGGGTATCCCTGCGGTCTCCGCGGCGGGCTCGGGCGCCGAGCCCGTGGATCCCAGCTCGGTCGCGCGAGCATGGAGCGCGGTGATCGCCGCGAACAGCCGGCGCGAGTCCTCGACGAGGGCGGCGTAGCCCAGTGCCCCTTCGGCGCCGACGATGGCGGGGCGATCGGGGTCGCTCGCCGCGGTGGCGAGGATCGTCGCGGTGAACGGCACGGCCGCCTCCCGTCGCTCGGGGCTCGCCGCCGCGCGATGCGTCGGCTCGCCGGTCATCGGTCCCGTCTCGGGCCGTATCCATTCTAGGGAGCGGGCCCGACGCCCCAGGGCCCGGATTAGGATGAGGGTCATCTCTGCGCGGGAGGGGGACGCACGTGGGTGATCGACGGGATTCCGGAAGCGACCCTTCTGAGGCGTTCGCCGCCAGGCTGTCCTCCGAGCTCGAGGCCAGCGGCATGGCGCTCGCGGACCTGCAGGGCCGCCTGCTCGAGCGGGGCGAGACGGTGTCGCTCGCCACGCTCAGCTACTGGCGGTCGGGGGGACGCCGGCCCGAGGGGCCGCGCTCGGCGATGATCGTACGGTCGATCGAGCAGATCCTCGGCCTTCCCGAGGGGGCGCTGGCCGACGCGGTGGAACCGCGCCCGCGCATCGGCAAGGTCGCGGCTCCCCGGATCGACGCCTCCGATCCCCGCTACGAGCGGATGACGATGGAGACCCTCGCCCTCATGGGCGTGACCTCGATCGGCGACGACCGCTCGCTCACCGCGCACCTCATCGCCTCGGTCGCGGCGAATCGCGTCGACGGCACGCTCGCGCTGCGCGAGCTGCGGCAGGCCGTGCGCGACGACGTGCGGGCGATCCCCATCGTGCACATCATCCCGGGCAACGTCGGTCGGGTGCCCGAGGTCGGCGACCTGTTCGGCCTCTCGCTGGCGCAGTCCGTCGCCCACCCCGGGGGTGAGGCGTTCGGCTACCTCCTCGAATACGACCGCCCGTTGCATGCGGGCGACACCGCGCTGGTCGAGTACAGCATCCGCACGCCGATGACCCACCGCCTCGCGGCATACTACGCGCATACGGCGCTGCGCGAGGTGCTCGTCTCTGCGCGATTCGCACCGGGGGCTGAGCCCCAGTGGATCGAGGGGGCGAGCGGCGAAGTCGCGAACCCCCGTCCGATCCCGCTGCAGCGCGACCCGGGCGGCGCATCGGCGCTCGTGACCCGCAAGGATTTCGGTCCGGGTGTCCTCGCGATCCGCTGGGACTACGACGACTGACGCCGGGTCGGCGCACCGGCCCGGGAGGTCGCACGGAGGAAGAGAATCCTGGCCTTCGTCGCGGGTCTTCGTCGCGGGTGCGATCCCCGAGGAACGCGGATCTGCCGGATATCTGGGATCGGCGAGTCATATGCCGTTCCGACACCGGATGGGCAGATACCCGGCCGATCCCGGATATCCGGCAGACGTGCGGGCGACGCGCCGGGCTCAACGAGCCGACGCCGGGAGCCCGAACGCCCGGTCGAACGCCCACGTGTAGAGCACGGTGAAGGCGAGGAAGAACACGAGCAGCCCGCCCTCGATCACGAGCGCCTCGAGCAGGCTCACCCCGAGCATCAGCGATACGAGCGGGATCGTGACGAGCAACACTCCGCCCTCGTAGCCGAGCGCGTGCGCGGCGCGCGCGGCCACGCCGCGGCCCGTCGCGCCGGTGCGCCGCTCGATCGCCTCGAAGAGCGTGTTCCAGAGGTAGTTCCAGACGGTGGCGACGGTGGAGAGCAGGATCGCGAGCACCGAGGACTCGCCGCCCCCGTGGCCGAGGAGCGCGCTCAGCACGAACATCGTGAAGATCACGCTGAGCCCCTCGTAGCCGGCGACGAACACGACGCGGCGGAGCACCGGGCGCCGCTGGAAGAAGCGCTGGTCGCTCGCGGACGGGTGGATTGCGGCGGGCACCTGCATGCCCGAGGTGTGGCCTGAGACGGTCACGGGTATCACTCCAGATCGAGGCCGGCGCATTCGAGCGATCGGACGATCACGTATACTTCTGCGAAAACACCGGCGAATCGAGAGTATCACAACTCTTTCAGTCGTGAATATAGAGATTCACAACTGATTCCGAAGCAGATGCGCATCCGCGACGCGAGCTCACGTGCCGCAGTGCGAGACGAAGGGCCACGTTCCCGGAGGGGGCGGTTGCGCGTATCGCTCGAAGCCGGGGCGCTCCTCGAACGGGCGGGACACCGCATCGAGCAGTTCGACGAACGGCACGAGGTCCCCCGCCTCCGCCGCCTGCAGCGCCGCGTCCACCAGGTGATTCCTGGGGATCACGGCGGGCGACGAGCGCCGGATCAGCTCGGCGCTCGGGCCCAGGTCCCGCCACCGCGCGAACCAGTCCCCCGGCGCAACGCCGTCGGGGAACACGCGCGAGAGCCCCGTCGCCGCGTCCGCGCCGTCGGAGACGGGGGCCGCACCTCGGCGAGGATCCCCGCCGCCCGCCGCCCCCGCGAGGGCCCGGAAGGCGCGCGTGTAATCGATCCGATGCGCGCGGAGGTCGTCGAGCAGCCCCGCGGCGAGGTCGGAGACCGTCGCATCCTCGGGGCCGCCGTCCGCGAACCGCCTCAGCCCGAGCTTCCCGCGCATCCCCGTCAGCCACGCCGCGCGGTAGGCGGGGTCGAAGCGTTCGAGCGCGGCGATCGCGAGCCGCTCGGCCTCCGCCGCGTCGCCCGATCCGCCGGCCGCATCACCCCCCTGGCCGAGCAGCGGGAGCAGCGACTCGGCGAAGCGGGTGAGATTCCAGAGCGCGATGCCCGGCTGGTTGCCGTAGGCGTATCTGCCCCCGTGGTCGATCGAGCTGAAGACGGCGGCCGGGTCGTACGCGTCGATGAACGCGCACGGCCCGTAGTCGATCGTCTCGCCCGAGATCGTCATGTTGTCGGTGTTCATCACGCCGTGCACGAAGCCCACGAGCATCCACGCGGCGACGAGCTCCGCCTGCGCCGCGACGACCGCGTCGAGGAGCCGCAGAGCCGACTCCCGGCCCCCCGTCGCCTCCGACCGCCCCGTTCCCGGGTCCGATGCCGGATCGGGACGGGACGGCGCGGCATCGGGGACGTGCCGCTCGAGCGCGAAATCCACGAGCCGGCGCAGGAGGCCGATGTCGCCCGTCGAGCGGGCGTACTGGAAGCTGCCGACCCGCAGGTGGCTCGCCGCGACCCGCGCCAGCACGGCGCCGGGCTTGAGCTCGCCGTCGCGCGGCAGCCGGCGACCCGTGGCGACGACGGCGAGCGCTCGGGTGGTGGGAATCCCGAGCGCGTGCATCGCCTCGCCCATGACGTACTCGCGCAGCATCGGGCCGAGAGCCGCGAATCCATCGGCGCGCGCGAACGGGGTGCGGCCCGATCCCTTGAGATGCAGATCCCTCGGAACGCCGTCGCGGGCCGGGATCTCCCCCAGCAGCAGCGCCCGGCCGTCGCCGAGCCGCCCGGAGTAGCCGCCGAACTGATGGCCCGCGTAGGCCTGCGCGACGGGGGCGCTGCCCGCGGCGAGCGCATTGCCGAGCAGGAAGCGGATCCCGCGCTCGGACCGCAGCCCGGCGGGGTCGAGGCCGAGCTCGCGAGCCAGCCCCTCGTTCAGCGCGACGAGCTCCGGCGCTTCGGGTCGCGCCGACTCCCAGGGAACGGAGAGCTCCGGAAGCGCATCGGCGAACGCGCTCGTGAGCACCGCTCCGTCGAAGGTCGACGCACGGCCGGGCGCAGGGCCCAGCTCTCGCGCTCCACCCGACATCCCGTCCATGCGGCCGACCCTACGCCTCTGCGCCGGGATCGGGATCGGAGCGGGCCGAAGCGTCGAGGGCGGGATCGAGGGCATCCGCCACCGCGGCCATGACCCGCACGGCCGCATCGATCTCGGCGTCGGCGAACGGCGCGAGCGCCTGCCGGATCGCGGCGAGCCGCGGCCCGTAGAGGCGGAAGAACTCGACGCGCGAGGCATCGGTCAGCGTGACGACGCGTGCGCGGCGGTCGCTGGGATGCGGTTCGCGCCGCACGTGACCCGACTCCGAGAGCCGGTCGAGCAGCTTGGTCGTCGACGCCGTCGAGATGCGCAGGTGCCCGGCGATCTCGTGCGGACTCACGGGGCGCCCCTGCTCCTCGCGGATGATGAGCAGTCGCAGCGCGGCGATGTCCGACGGGTTCATGCGCATCCCGTGCTTGAAGCTGCCGGCCATGCGATCGTGCGCGTCGCCGAAACCGCGCACGCCGCGCAGGGCGCTCAAGATGAGCGCCTCGCGCGCTTCGGCGGACGCCGCCGATGCGTCGGGGGACGTGCGCTGGTCCATGCGATCCATTGTGGACCATCGCCCCCATCCGCATCACCGGCTCGACACGCGCACGCAGCAGAGGTAGGATTTCACTAGCTTTTCTAGCTAAATGGAGGAACGCATGAGCTCTGACGCCGCACACGGCACCCGCCCCAGGCCCGCCCTCAGGTGGGTGCGCGCGCTGCTCCCCGCGGTGCTCATCCTCATCTGGCTCACGGGTGCCGGGCTGGGCGGTCCGCTCTTCGGCAAGATCGACGAGGTCTCCTCCAACGATCAGACCGCATACCTCCCGTCATCCGCCGAGGCCACCGAAGTCCGCGAGGAGCTCGGCGGCTTCCTCGGCGACGACACCATCCCCGCGATCGTCGTGTTCTCGACGGGCGAGGGATCGGAGCCGGGCACCGAACTCACCGACGTCCAGCTCGACCGGATCTCGGCGGCCGTCGCGGACGCCGCGGAGATCCCCGCCGTCTCGGGCGATCCGTCCCCCGTCATCGCGTCGGAGGACGGGCTCGCCGCCCAGGCGTTCCTGCCCATCGACGCCTCGGCCGACGTCGCCGAGGCGGTCGGAGAGATCGGCGAGACCCTGCGTGCCGACGCCCCCGACGGAATCGTCGTGCACGTGACGGGGCCTGCGGGATTCACGTCGGACCTCGTCGCCGGGTTCGCGGGGATCGACGGCATCCTGCTGCTCGTCGCCCTGCTCGCCGTACTCGTGATCCTCGTAGTGGTCTATCGCTCGATCCTGCTGCCCGTGGTCGTGCTCTCCACGAGCCTGTTCGCGCTCTGCGTGGCGCTGTTCGTCGTGTGGCACCTCGCCGATGCCGGGGTGCTCCTGCTCAGCGGCCAGACCCAGGGGATCCTCTTCATCCTGGTGATCGGCGCGGCGACCGACTACTCGCTGCTGCTCGTGGCGCGCTTCCGCGAAGAGCTGCGGGTCACGCGCGACCGCGGCACCGCGATCGTCGCGGCGATCAAGGGGTCGGCCGAACCTATCCTCGCCTCGGGCGGCACGGTCATCGCCGGGCTCCTGTGCCTGCTGCTCAGCGACCTCAAGTCCAACAGCACGCTCGGTCCCGTCGCCTCGATCGGCATCGTCTTCGCCATGCTCTCGGCGCTGACGCTGCTGCCCGCGCTCCTCTTCGTGTTCGGCAGAGCCGCGTACTGGCCCGTGCGTCCGGCCTACGAGCCCGAGCGCGTCCGCGAGGAGGGAGGGATCCCGGACCGCGGCCTCTGGCGCCGTCTGTCGGGCCTCATCCGCCGCCGCCCGCGCAGCATCTGGATCATCACGACGCTCGTGCTCGCCGTCGGGGCGATGGGGGTCACCCAGCTCGACGCCTCCGGCGTGCCGCAGTCGGACCTCGTGATCGGCCAGTCGGAGGCGCGCGACGGGCAGGCCGTACTCGGCGAGCACTTCCCCGGCGGCTCGGGCAGCCCGGCCTACGTGCTCGTCGACGAGTCGGGGCTGCAGGACGCCGTCGACGTGCTCCTGGACCATGCTGGGGTCGACGCGGTCTCCGTCACGAGCGCGGATTCGCCGAGCGGTTCGGCCCCGATCACCGACGAGGGGATCACGGCGTTCGGGCCTCCGGGCGCTCCGGCTCCCGAGCCGACGGTCCGCGACGGCAAGGTCCTGCTGCAGGCGACGCTCTCCGACGCCGCCGACTCCGAGGCCGCGGCCGGAACGATCACGAGCCTGCGCGACGAGCTCGCGGGATCGGGCGCGCTCGTCGGCGGGGTCACCGCGACGGCGGTCGACACGAACCAGGCGTCCATCCACGACCGCGGGCTCATCATCCCGGTGGTGCTCGTCGTGATCCTGCTCATCCTCATGCTCCTGCTGCGCTCGATCCTCGCGCCGGTGCTCCTGATCCTCACGACGGTGCTCTCCTTCGGCACGGCGCTCGGCGTCTCCGCGATCGTCTTCGACGGCGTGTTCCGCTTCCCTGGCGCCGACCCGGCGGTGCCCCTCTACGGGTTCGTGTTCCTGGTCGCGCTCGGCATCGACTACAACATCTTCCTCATGACCCGGGTGCGCGAGGAATCCCGGCTGCACGGCACGCGCGAGGGCGTCCTGCGCGGGCTCTCGGTGACGGGCGGGGTGATCACCTCCGCCGGGCTCGTGCTGGCCGCCACCTTCGCCGCGCTCTCGGTGATCCCGATCCTGTTCCTCGTTCAGATCGCGTTCATCGTCGCGTTCGGCGTGCTGCTCGATACGTTCGTCGTGCGGTCGCTGCTCGTCCCCGCGCTCGCGACCGACATCGGGCCGGCGATCTGGTGGCCCTCAAAGCTGGCGCGCGGCACCGGCATCGACGCACCTCGGCCCGAGCCCGCGCGGGCCGCGGACGGGAGCGGGCGATGAGGGTCTGGTCGCTGCACCCCGCCCACCTCGATCGGATGGGCCTGCTCGCGTGCTGGCGCGAGACGCTGCTCGCGCAGGCCGTGCTCGCGGGCCGCACCGCGGGGTATCGCAACCATCCGCAGCTCGAGCGGTTCCGCGCGCAGGCGGACCCGCTCGCCACCGTCGGCGCCTACCTCTCGGTGGTCTCCGAGGCGGCTCGGGATCGGGGCTACCGCTTCGACGCCTCCCGGATCCTGCTGCCGCCCGTCGGGGGTCAGGCATCCGTGACTCCGGAGATCGCGGTCACCGAGGGCCAGATCGCGTACGAGTGGGAGCACCTCGGGAGGAAGCTGCTCGCGCGCTCGCCCGAGTACGCGGCGCTCTGGGAGGATGGGAGCCCGACGCCCCATCCGCTGTTCCGGGTCGTACCGGGCGACATCGAGAGTTGGGAGCGGACGTGAGCGACGCGCAAGAGGGCCGACGGACGGACGCGAGCCGCCGGGGTGCGGCCAGGGTCGTGGTCTCGGGCGCCTCCGGCCTCATCGGGAGCGCGCTCGTGGATTCGCTGCGCGCGGACGGGATCGACGTCGTGAGGCTCGTGCGCCGCCCGGCCCGCGCGTCCGACGAGTTCTCCTGGGCGCCGGGCGAGGCACCGCTCGATCCCGACGCGCTCGCAGGGGCCGATGCGGTCGTGTGCCTCAATGGAGCGAGTATCGGCAGGCTCCCCTGGACGCGGTCGTACCGCAGCGAACTGCGGCGTTCCCGCATCGCCCCGACCCGCACGATCGCTGCAGCCCTCCGCGAGCTGGGCCCCGCAGCACCGGCGTTGCTCGCGGCATCGGCAGTGGGGGTCTACGGCGACCGACCGGGCGAGCGGCTCACGGAGTCGAGCCGCGGCGCGCGCGGCGCCGAGCGCACGTTCCTCGGCGAGCTCTGCGAGGAGTGGGAGCGGGAGGCGCTCGCAGCCGGGCCGGGCGCGCGGGTCGTGCTGCTGCGCACGGCGCCGCTGCTGCACCGTCGGGGCGTGCTGAAGCCGCTCGTCGCGCTCACGCGCTTCGGGCTCTCGGGCCCGCTCGGATCCGGTCGGCAGTTCTGGCCGTGGATCTCGCTCGAGGACGAGGTGCGAGCCATCCGGCACCTCATCGATTCCGACTTCGCGGGGCCCGTCAATCTGGTGGGCCCCCGGCCCGCCACCGCGAACGAGACCGGTCGCGCCCTCGCGCGCGCGATGCGCCGACCGTTCCTCGTCCCCGCGCCGGCGTGGGCGCTCCGGCTCGGGCTCGGCCGCGACGCGGCGGACTCGCTGCTGCTCGCCGACGCGAGAGTCGAGCCGAGCGCGCTCGTCGACACCGGGTTCGCGTTCGCGCATCCGACCCCGGAGTCCGCGATCGCCGCGGCGCTCGCGGACTGACGCCGCCGACTATTCGTCGATGAGCTCGCGCGATGCGACGTCCCCGACGGGAATGATCCGCACCTCGCGCTCGTCGGTCAGCAGCTTCACGAACCCCGGTTCGACCTCGAGCACATAGCCCTCGACGGATCCCTCGGGCAGCGTCACCCGCTCGCGCGACATCCACGGCGTGTCCACGAGCACTGCGAGCAGCAGCGCCCCCGCCGCCACGAGCGCACCCGCCGATCGGATGATCCGGAGCGCGGCGCGATGGGCGACCCCGTGCCGCCAGAGAATCCGGATCGCGACGAGCGCACCGGCGACGGTCACCGCTCCGATGAGCACCCACCACGAGCGGAACGTGACGCTCCACGCGACCGTGCACGCCACGAGCGCGGCCACCAGTACGACCGATCCCGGCGTCCAGCGCGGGCCGGAACGATCCGCGGGCCAGAGCAGGTGCAGCACCGCGATGGGCAGCAGGATCGCGATGAGCAGTCCGGTCGTTTCGGGTTCGGCGAGCAGCGTTCCGAACACGATGGGGATCGCGTCGGAGAAGTCGAAGGAGTCGGCGATCGCCGCAGCGTCGGTCCAGTCCCAGCGGGCCACCGCGAGCAGGCGGAGCAGCAGGAACATCGTGGCGAGCCCGGCAGACACGCCGACGCCGATCCCGACCTTCGCGGCGGCCCGCGACGACACGGAGCCGGATCCGTTCTCCTCGACGCGCGCATCCATGGGCCCATTCTGCCGCACGCGCGGTGCGCGGGCCGCCCGGCGCGGGGACGCGGGGACGCCTATGCCGACGTCAGTCGCAGCGTGGTGATGCAGGTCGGGTCTCCGTCGCCCGTCCGCACGGTCTGCACCCCGCGATCGCCGTCGGCGACGACCTCGACCGAGTACTCCCCGTCGCGGGGCAGCCACAGGCCGACGAAGCCGTTGTCCGCGGTCTCGGTGGAGCGTTCGAGCACGACTTCTCCGCTGGCGGCGTCCGTCACCCGGATCTCGACGGGTGCGCCCCGCAGCTCGCCCAGGCAGCTCGTCGGGCTGTGGAACGTGCAGGGGTGGGTCTGCTCGCGATAGGGCGCGACGGACAGGTAGAACCGATCGCCCGTCAGCGCGATGCTCGCCTCGTCGGGTGTATCGGGCTGGAGGCGCAGCTCGGTCGCGGTGATCGACGTACTGAGGTCCGCGGGGCGCTCGGCGACGGGCAGCGCGTCGAGGACCTCGACGATCGCGGCCGCGTCGGCCGGCCCGGAGCCCGCGGGATCCGGTCCCGCTGCGACCGGCGCCGCAATCCCGAACGACTCGAGCAGCGCGACCGGATCGGCGGGGTCCGCCGCCGCGTTCGAGCCGGCCGGATCGGTCGAGCAGCCGCTGAGCACGACGACCCCCACGAGCCCGATGGATGCGGCGAGGACGGTGGCGGAGACGACGGCACGGATACCCATACGGGGTATTCTGCCGACTCCTCCTCCGAGATCCCTGGTGATCGGCGGCATCCGCCTCAGCGGAGCCTGGCCCGCTCGGCTGCGGCGGCCGGACGGAGGTCGAGCCGCCGCAGCAGCTGCGCGTTGAGTGCGACCACGATCGTGGACACCGACATGAGCATGGCCCCCACCGACATCGGCAGCACGAACCCGACCGGGGCGAGCACTCCCGCGGCGAGCGGGACCGCGAGGAGGTTGTAGCCGGCCGCCCACCAGAGGTTCTGACGCATCTTGCGGTACGCCGCGCGCGACAGCTCGATCACCGACAGCACCGCCCTCGGGTCGTCCCCCGCGAGGATCACCCCGGCGGAGGCGATGGCCACGTCGGTGCCCGCCCCGATCGCGAGCCCCACGTCGGCCTGCGCCAGCGCAGGGGCGTCGTTCACCCCGTCGCCGACCATCGCCACGCGCCGCCCTTCGGCCTGCAGCCCCTGCACCGTCGCGGCCTTGTGCTCGGGGCGCACCCCGGCGAACACCCGATCGATGCCGAGCTCCGCCGCCACCGTGCGCGCCACCGCCTCGGCGTCCCCCGTGATCATGACGACCTCGATCCCGCTCCGCTGGAGCCCGAGCACGGCCTCGCGGCTCTCCGGGCGGATCTCGTCGCTGAGCGCGAGCGCCCCGATCACCGCGTCGTCGCGGAGCACGTGCAGGATGATCGCCCCGTCATCCCGCCAGGTCTCGGCTTCGGGCAGCTCGGATGCCCCGGCCTCAGCGAGAAGGTGCGGCCCCCCGACCCGGATGACGCGGCCGGACACGGTGGCCGCGACGCCCACCGCCGGAGCCGATCTGAATTCGGCCGCGGACGGCACCGCCAGACCGCGCTCGGCCGCGGCGCGCACGATGGCGCGGGCGAGCGGGTGCTCGCTGTCGGCCTCGGCGGCCGCGGCGAGCGCGAGCACATCCCGCTCCGATACACCCGCTGCGGCGGGCGCGACCGCGACGTCGGCGACCGCGGGCTCGCCCCGCGTCAGCGTGCCGGTCTTGTCGAACAGCACGGCGTCGACCGTGCGCATGCTCTCGAGCGCGAGGCGATCCTTCACGAGTACCCCGGCTCGCGCGGCGCGCTCCGTCGCGATCGACACGACCAGCGGGATCGCGAGGCCGAGCGCGTGGGGGCAGGCGATCACGAGCACGGTGATCGTGCGGATGACGGCCTCGTCGGGCAGCCCGAGCACGGACCATGCGACGGCGGTGACGACCGCCGCGGCGAGCGCGAACCAGAAGAGCCACCCCGCCGCGGTGTCGGCGAGCCGCTGTGCACGCGACGAGGAGCTCTGTGCGTCGGCGACGAGGCGGCCGATGCCGGCGAGCGCGGTGTCGTCGCCGGTGGCCGTCACCTCGACCCGCATCCCCGAGTCGGTCGCCACCGTTCCCGCGGTCACGGCATCGCCGACCGTCCTGGTCACGGTGCGGGATTCCCCCGTCACCATCGACTCGTCCATCGCGGCGCCGCCCGCCACGATGCGGCCGTCCGCAGGCACGCTCCCACCGGGTCGCACGAGGACCACGTCGCCGACGCGGAGCTCGGCCGGCGCGACTCGGACCACGTCGGCCCCGTCCACGCGTTCGGCTTCATCCGGCAGCAGCGCCGCGAGCGAATCGAGCGCCGAGGTCGTCTGCGCGAGCGAGCGCATCTCGATCCAGTGCCCGAGCAGCATGATCACGATGAGGAGCGCGAGCTCCCACCAGAAGTCGAGCTGATGATGCAGCAGACCGAGGGTCGCGCCCCACGATGCGAGGACCGCGACCGTGATCGCCAGGCCGATGAGCAGCATCATGCCCGGCCGGCGCTCGCGGAGCTCGGCGACGGCCCCCGCCAGGAACGGCCTGCCGCCCCACACGAACATGACGGTGCCGAGCACCGGCGGGACCCACCCGAGCACCGGGTGCTCGGGCAGGGCGTAGCCGAGGATCATCGCGAACATCGGCGAGAGCGCCACGGTCGGGATCGCGAGGGCCAGCATGATCCAGAACAGGCGCCTGAACTGCCCGACATGGTCGCTGTGACCGCCGTGACCGCCGTGATGCGCGTCCTCAACGGGATACGCATCTGCTTCGGGGCCGCCGTGCGCCGTGTGCCGGGCGTGCGATTCGTGGTGCTCGTGTTCCATGGTTCCCGCGTCCTCTCCCGGCGCCCGCTCCGACGCCTGCCCCCAGCACAACCATATACCCCTAGGGGGTATTCCTGCTTTCGTGCGGAACGCGTCGCGAAGATTCGTTTCGCGCCGCTTGCCCGGACCGCGAATCGCTGGCAGTCTCGCCCCGGCAGCAGTGCGTGCCGCGCACTCAGCCGGGTCCGGGGAGTGCTGACTATGCTCGCTTGCAACCACCGCCCGACGAATCGACGGCACCGACGAAACGAGAGCAGAGGCACGTGCATACCCTCGACCCCGCGCTGCGACTGCGCACGAACGACGCCGCCGAGGTCGAGCGCCTCTGGCAGCTGTTCGTTCCGTCATCGCAGCTCCTGCACGTCGACCCCCAGCGCTGCGGTCTCGACTGGTTCTCGTCGTCACTGCCCGGCTTCTCGCTCGTCCGCTACGAGATGCGCGCCGACGTGCGCTCGTCGGTGGAGCCCGAGGACCAGCTGTTCAGCTGCCGCGTCACGACGACGACGGGCGGTTCCGAGAATGACGGCGGGGCGCTCGCGGGAGACCGGCCCTGGGTGTCGGACGGCGCCCCGATCAGAGCGCAGTGGCGCGACACGGCGCTCGTCGAGGCGCTCGCCTTCGATCGCTGCCGCGCGCAGCATCTGGCCAGGCAGATCTCGGGCGACGACAGCCTGCGCGTGCGCGTCCGGGGCGCCGAAGCGATCAGTGCGGAAGCCGCGCAGCACTGGGCGCGCACGTTCCGCTATCTCGCGGCATCGCTCTCCGCACTCCCGGAGCAGGAGGAGGCCCGTTCCCTCGTCGCGACGAGCCTGGAGCGGCTCGCACTGTGGACGGTCCTCTCGACGTTCTCGACGACCTTCTCGGATTCCGTGCGGCGCCCGGTGCAGACGCGGGCGGCACCGCAGACCGTCCGCAGGGCGCTCGCATACATCGATGAGCACGCGCACGAGCCGATCACCGTCGACGACGTCGCCCGCGCCGCGCACATCTCGACCCGCGGGCTGCAGTACGCGTTCCGCCGGTCGGTCGAGTTCTCGCCGAGCGACTACCTGCGCCGCGCGCGGCTCTCGGGCGCGCGCGAGGATCTGCTCCGGGCCTCGGAGGCGGCACCGCTCTCCGCAGAGGCCGTCGAGCGGATCGCCGCGCGCTGGAACTTCACGAATGCCGCGCGCTTCGCGAACATCTACCGCGAGGAGTATCGGGAGGATCCCGGAGCGCTGCGCGTCTAGCGCGCCACCCCCGTCCCGGCCGGGTACGGCCCGTGCGCTCCCGTCGGATCCGCCCCCTCCGCGTCCGCGCGCTCGCCCGCAGCGCGCTGGCCCGCCCCGGCGGCCAGCACGGCGGCCTCGGTGCGCGTCGCGACGCCGAGCTTGCGCAGCACGCCGGAGACGTGCACGCTCACGGTCTTCGGACTGATGAAGAGCCGCTCGCCGATGCCGCGGTTGCTCAGCCCTTCGCCGACCAGCTCGAGCACCTGCCGCTCGCGGTCGGTCAGCTCCGCGAGCGCCGTGCGGGCACCGGAACCGCCGCGGGCCTCGATGAGGCCCGCGGCCTCCGCGAAGCGCTCGGCGATGCGCAGGAGCGGAGCGTGCCCGAGCGTCGTCGCGGCATCCAGGGCCGCCCGTGCCGCGTCGCCCGCGCCCTGCCGATCCGACCGGGCGATCTGCAGGCGGGCGAGCTCGATCCGGGAGATCGCACGGAACACCGCGGGGGTCTCGTCCCGATCCGCCAGCCGGGTCGCCAGCTCGAGCGGTTCCGCTTCCGGCTCGAGCAGTGCCGCCAGCGTGCGGGTCCACGCGGCGTCCTGCAGCCCGGCGGGTTGCGATTCCCATGCGCCCAGCAGGCGCTCAGCCGCGGCGGCGGTCTCGCGCCCGCGAGCTCGGCGCTCGGCGAGCACCCAGGCCCCTTCGAGCAGCAGCCGCCGCTCGTAGCCGAGGCGGGGCCCCGGGTCCGCGAGCATGAGCTCGATGGACTCCCAGGCGCCGTCGAAATCATCATGCGCGAGCGCGAGGGCGACGTCCATGTGCCTGGCGTAGTACCAGACCTGTCGCTCGACGCCCCCGGTCTCGACGAGCGCATCGCTCCAGTCGGCCACCAGCGCGGACGCCTCGTCGACCCGACCGCGCCACGAGTGCACGCGCACGCGCGACATCGCGGTGTAGATGCGGAAGACGCGCAGCGTGTGCGCGTCGATGGAGCGTGCGAGCAGCGCTTCGACGCGCTCGATCTCTCCCAGCTCGATGAGCGCCTCGATCATGTTCTGGATCATGATGGCCCCGGTGGTGCGCTCCACTCCCAACGACCGCGCCTGGGCGAGCCCCCGCTCGGCCACTGCGACGGCCTCGCCGAACCGCCCGATCACGACGAGCAGATCGGAGTAGTTCACACGGTAGCGGAGCGCCGAGTTGCTGTCGTTCGCGAGACGGTGGGCCGCCTCGTAGTCCGCGAACGCCGCCTCGATCCGGCCCAGGTGCGCGCTCGATGCGCCTCGGAAATTGTGCGCGAGCGACTGCTGGCCGAGGTCGCCCGCCCGCTCGGCGCACGCCAGCGCGCGTTCGGCGGTGGCGATGGCCTCGTCGAGGCGCCCCGCAGTCATCTGCCGGCTCGCGAGCGTGTTCAGGATGCTCGCTCGGAGGCGCAGGTGCCCGTCCCCCTCGCCCAGTACCCTGAGCGCCGACTCGAGCGCCTCGTGCGCGCCGAGGCGACCGAGGCTCGTGACATAGGTGGCGCGGTCGCGCAGCAGCCGCGCGTGGGCGACCGGGTCGCTCGCGTCGTCGACCTCGCGCAGCGCCTGATCGATGACGGCGAGCGCTCGCTCGCCCTCGCCGGCATTGCGCATGATCGAAGCGACACGACCGAGCAGGTCGAGCCTTCCGATACCCGCGATCTCTTCCGGCTCGTCCACCTGGTCCCACAGCTCGAGCACCTGTTCGCCGAACCTCGCCGCGACGGAGTAGGCGTAGCTCGCCCTCGCCTGCATCATCGCGACCCGTGCGGCCGCCAGCGCCCGTTCCCGGTCATGGGCCTGCCGCCAGTGCGAGGCGAGCGCGGCGTGCTGACCGTGCTCGGGCGCAGCGTCCGAGCGCCGCTGCAGCGCCTCGGCGTAGGCCCGGTGGAGTCGCGCGCGTTCTCCCGGGAGCTGGTCGTCGTGCACCGCCTCCCGCAGCAGCGCATGCCGGAACGCGTAGCGGTCGTCGCCGTCGACCACCAGGATCCCGGACTGCACCGCTTCGCGCAGGGCCCCGTCGAGCGCTGGGTCCGAGAGCGGCGCGAGCTCGGCGAGCAGATCGTGGGCGATCGGGGACTCGGAGGCGGAGGCGATCCGAACGACGTCGGCGGAGTCCTCGCCGAGCGCGTCGAAGCGCACGAGCAGCAGGTCGCGCAGCGTGCCGTCGATCGGAGCGGTACCGCAACCGGCGAGCTCCTCGACGAAGAACGGCACGCCCTCCGACCGCTCTCTGAGCCGGGCGAGCGCCGGCGGATCCGGAGCCTCGCCGAGGATCGCCGTGGCCATCCGCCGCACCTCGTCCTCCCCGAGCCGTGCGAGCGGAACGTGCTCGAGCACGCGGGCGCGCTCGGCCTCCCCGACGAACACCCTGACCGGGTCGCCGCGCCTGCCGTGCTCCGTGCGGAGCGTGAGCAGGAACATCAGCCGCCCCGAGTCGATCATCCGCAGGAGCAGCGCGAGCACCGCGAGCGTCGCACCGTCCGCCCAGTGCAGGTCCTCGACGGCGATCACGAGCGGGCGCTCCGCGGCAGCCGCCTCGAAGACCGACACGATGGCCTCCCGCAGCAGGTCGGGACCGACCCCGTCCCGCTCGACCCGATGGGTCGCCTCGGCCAGCTCGGGCAGCAGCAGCGCGAGCGCGCGGCCGCCCGGGCCCGCGAGCTCGCGGACGCGATCCGCCCCCTTCTCCGCGACGAGCGCGCGCAGGATCCCGACGATCGGCCCGTACGGCAGCGCGGAGGCGCCGAGGTCGACGCAGCGCCCGAGGAGCACGTCGGCCCGGTCGCCGACGCGCTGCACGAACTCGGCGAGCAACCGGGATTTCCCGATCCCCGCTTCGCCCGCCAGCAGCACCGCCGCGGGTTCCCCGTGCTCCGCCGCGGAGAACCGCTCGAGCAGCCGGCCGAGCTCGGCGTCTCGGCCGACCATCTCGGCGCGGAGGTTCGGGGTCATGCACTCATCGTGCCACCCGCCGCCGACATCGTGCACGCGGAGATGCGCCGCGGGGGCCTCCCGAGGGATCACCGGTGCGCGTGCCGGAGGCCCGACCCGGCCCGCATGCCGACCCGCCTCGGGAAGCGCAGACGCCCGAGCGCCCCTGCGGTCTCCGGCCCCGTCTCCGCAGCGAGCGCCGCCGCAGGGTACCCGCCGTCCGACGCGGCGCGATCCCGCGCGAGCCGGGCGCGCTCGGCGTCCTCGGCGAGGCGGTCGGCCTGCGCGGCGAGCAGGCGGTGCGTGGCGTAGGCGTTGACGTTCGCGTCCATGATGGCTCCTCTGCGTTCGATCCCAGGAAGAGATGTGCTGGTGCTTCCAGGTTCCGCCCTAAGGACCCCGCCCGGCATCGGGCGAATGCCCGACTTCGCGACGCGGAGCGCCTCAGATCCGCGGCGGGCGCTGCGGCAGCGGAGCCCGAAGCACCCGGCCCGAAATACATGCGCGGGAATGCAATTCGGCCGGCGTTGTTGCACTCGGCATGAGAGCATTCGGATTCCTGTCCTTCGGGCACTACGGTCCCGTCCCCGGCTCGCGCGTCCGCACCGCTGGCGACATGCTGCGGCAGACCATCGAGCTCGCCGAGGGCGCCGACGAGATCGGCGTCAACGGCGCCTACACGCGCGTGCACCACTTCGCCAGGCAGGCGGCATCGCCGATCCCGCTGCTCACCGCGATGGCCGCGCGCACGAAGCGCATCGAGGTCGGCACCGGCGTCGTCGACATGCGCTACGAGAACCCGCTGTACCTCGCCGAGGAACTCGCGGCGCTCGACCTCATCGCGGACCAGCGGATCGCGATCGGCATCAGCCGGGGATCCCCCGAGACCGCCGTGCGCGGCTACGAGGCCTTCGGCTACACCGGATCCGCTGACCCCCGCGGCGCCGACCTCGCCCGCGACAAGTTCGATCTGTTCCTGCGCGGTATCGACGGAGAGGCGCTCGTCGACGCGGATCCGCAGATGGCGCCTCCCGGCCGGCTGGCGATCGAACCCCGATCGCACGGACTGCGCGATCGCATCTGGTGGGGCGCCGGATCCCGAGAATCCGCCGAGCAGGTGGGCAGGCAGGGCCTCAACCTCATGAGCTCGACGCTGCTGACCGAGGCGACGGGGCAGCCCTTCCACGTGCTGCAGCGCGAGCAGATCGACCGGTTCCGCGAGGCCTATCGCCAGGCCGGGCACAGCGGTGCGCCGCGCGTCTCGGTGAGCCGCAGCGTCTTCCCCATCGTGACCGAGCAGGACGAGATGTACTTCGGCCTGCGCTCGCGCGAGAACATGGATCAGGTCGGCATCATCGACGGTCTGCGATCCACGTTCGGCAAGACCTACGCCGACTCCCCCGATCGCCTGATCGAGCAGCTGCGCGCCGACGAGGCCGTGATGTCGGCGGACACCCTCATGCTGACGATCCCGAACCAGCTCGGCCCCGAGTACAACTTGCACGTGCTGCAGTCGTTCGCGGAGCACGTGGCCCCGGCTCTCGGGTGGAAGCCGAACACCGAGGGTCCCGTGGTCGGGGACGCGGTCTAGGCGGGGCCGTGCGGGCCCGGGCGTGTCCCGGGCGGCATGCGAGGTCGATCAGCGCCTACCGCGCACGGCCCACCGCCTCCGCAAGCCAGGCGCACGACGCCTCCGCGTCGGCGACCGAGAGCAGCAGCCGGTCGAACGGGTCGCCCCCGCTCACGTCGACCACGAGCGCGTCGCCCCGCCCCGAGTAGTTCCAGTAGTGCCGTTCGCCCCGCGGATGGAACGTGCCGCTCAGCTTGCCGAACGCATCCAGTCCGGGCCCGCGCCACCCCGTCGGCAGCCGGCTCGGATGCCGCTCGACCCTCACTCCGGCGATCGACGGCAGCGGCACGACGATCCGGCTCCGGAATCCCCACACCCGATCCATCCCTCGCGGGGAGACGATCAGCGCGCCGTCTGCGATGCGCAGCGCGTTTCGATCGGACATGCGGTGACCCCCTCCCTGCGAATTCCGGCTGAGCGGGCGCCTGCGACCGGCGCCGATCGCCGACTATCCGCTGTGCTGCGCGACGAGCGCTCCGTCGACGAATCCGTAGACGGGCTGCGGCCTGAGCCCGGCGAACAGCACCTCGCGGTGCTTCTCGATCCGCACCGTGTGGCGCTCGTGCGCTCCGACCTCGAACTCCCAGAACTGCACCGTGCTCAGCGAACCGAGCCGCACGGTGTCGACCACGCTCTGCCCGTCGACCGTGATCGTCAGGCGACCCCAGAACTTGTCGAACGAGAAGACCACGGCGTGCTGCTCCTGGACTCCCACGACGAAACTCATGATCACGCGGCCAGCCTACCGCTGCCGTTCGACCGCAGGCGGAGCGATTCCACCACAATGGACTCATGCCTGCCAGTGATCCGCGCCTCGCCATCCGCCCGTGCCTCGGCCCGGAGGAGTATCCGCGGCTCGTCGGCATCTGGCGCAGCGCGGTGCGCGCGACGCACGGCTTCCTCGCGGAGGAGGACTTCGTGCGGATCGAGTCGCTGCTCGCCCCTGCGTACTTCCCGAACGTGACGCTCACCGTCGCCGAGCGCGCGGGCGAACCCGTCGGCTTCGCGGGCGTCTCAGCGCCTGAAGCCGGCTCGGGAGCCGGGCTCGAGATGCTCTTCGTGGCGAATGCCGCGCGCGGCACCGGGGTCGGATCGGCGCTCCTCGCCGAGGTCGTCGAACGCCAGGGCGTGACCCGGGTCGATGTGAACGAGCAGAACCCTGGAGCGCACGGCTTCTACCGTTCCCGGGGCTTCGCGCAGGTCGGCCGCAGCGCGCTCGACGGGGACGGGCGCCCCTACCCGATCCTGCACCTCGAGCTTCCCGCGCGGGCGGTCAGAGGTTGAGCGCCCACGCCGTGACGACGAGCACGGCGACTCCCGTGAGCAGCGCCACGCCGCACCCGATCGCCGCGATGCCGCCGTACCCGAGCCGCGAGACCCGACCGCCCGACGCCCGCATCGCCGCGAGGAACTCGTAGCCGCCTCCCGCCGCGAAGGAGCGGGCTGCTCCCAACTGGTTCATCGCCCGCCCGGCGGTTCCGGCGGACGCAGCGGCCGGATTGCCCATCATGCCCCCGACGACCTGCGCGGCGCCGAGACCGAGCGCGCGCGACACGGCTGCCGGATCCGCGAGGATCGGATAGCTCCGACCGGCGGCCACGAGCGTGATGCGCTGCGCTGCGGACTTCACCACGACCTGGTGCGCGGGCAGACTGAACTGCTGCGCCCACCCGCTCGGCCTGGCGATCCAGAGCGTGACGTACCCCTGCTCGAGCGCGGCCTGAGCCGGATACCAGCCGTTCGTCGCGGTGTCGCCGTAGGCGCCGGTGAAGACGGCGTGCGGGAGCGCGTCTGGCGTGGTCACGCCCTCGAGTCTATCCGCCGCTCCGGGCGCGGCCTCGCCTGCGCCGCGGCCCTTCCGCCGGGCACCCGCGGGGTCTAGGGTCGCGGTATGGCGTTCAGATTCGACAACATGGGGATCGCGGTCGAAGACCTCGACGACGCGGTCGCGTTCTTCGAGGCCCTCGGCCTCGAGCTCGAGGGGCGGGCCATGATCGAGGGCGAGTGGGCGGGGCGGGTGACGGGCCTCGGCGACCAGCGCGTCGAGATCGCGATGATGCGCATGCCCGATGGGCACGGGAAACTGGAGCTCTCGCGATTCCTCGCCCCCGAGGTCATCGAGGATCACCGCCGAGCCCCGGTCAACGCGCTGGGCTATCTGCGGGCGATGTTCGCGGTCGACGACCTCGACGCGACGCTGGATCGCCTGTACGCCCTCGGCGCCGAGCTCGTGAGCCGCGAGGTCGTCTCCTACGCCGGCGTCGCCCGGCTCTGCTACGTCAGGGGGCCCGAAGGGGTGCTGATCGGGCTCGCGGAGGATCTCGCCTGATCGAGGCGAACGGACGGGTCGGCCAGACCGCCCCGGCTCAGTCGCACCAGACCAGCCGGAACCGCTCGCAGACCACCGGCATGTCCGGCGCGAACCCCCGCGGGCTCTCGGAGTAGGTGCGCCAGTACCACTCGTGCACCTCGCGCCAGTGCTCGAGCGTGCGGTCCCCCTCGCCCTCGGCGCAGGCGTGCTCGACGGACACCTCGTCGAACGGGATCACGCGCACGTCGGTGGTCTCGATGACCGCCCGTGGCGCTCCGTCGCCGTCGAGGATGATGCTGAGCTCGCCAGCCTCGGGGAGCGGGTCGCCGGTGTGCTCGTAGTCCCACAGCGAGGACGCCGTGCCCGTCTTCGTCCCGGCCAGCACGAGGGCGAGCAGTTCCTCGGCGTGCTCGCGTGTCGCGCCGAACGGCCACGCCTCCGGGCGCGCGTCGGGCATGCCGGGGACCGCGTCGCGGCACCGGCTCCAGAAGTCGTCGAGCCGCGTCGCCGTCGCCGTCATGCGGTCGGGGCCTCCGCCAGCTTCGCCAGGTACGGCTCGCGCAGCGCCGGATAGTAGACGTCGAAATTCGGCTGCTCCGTACCCTCGGTCGCGGCGACGAGCAGGTCGAGGTAGTACTCCCAGCCCGGGCCGATGTCTCCGACGTCCGCGTCGGAGTCGAGGTGGTGCGTGAAGGTGAGCAGCGAGTCGTCGGCGCCGTCGGACTCGAGCCGCAGCTCGAGCTCCCAGTTCCCGTACTCGTCGACCGTATGCAGCGCGAGGCGGTCGGGCGCCTCGCACGCCACGATCCTCACCCGGATCGCGGGCTCGTTCGCCTCGAAGCGCATGCGCACGCGCACGCTGCCCCCGGCGCGGTCGTCGCCCTCCCACGGTCCGAACCAGCGTTCGGTGAGCTCCGAGTCGGTGAGGTACGCCCAAGCCTCCTCCTGAGGCAGCGCGAGCGACCTCACCAGCACCAGGTCGCGTCCCCGGGGCGTCGCGATGACGCGTCCGCTCGCTTCCATGTCCCACCAGCCCTTTCGTCGATGTGCCCCCTGCTCTCCAGAGTACGCGGCCCCGGGGTCCCGTGCCGAGATTTCGACGCCGCGCGCCGCACGAGATGCTTGCGTGCTCGCAACGACCGTGGCAGACTCGTCGTCGTGAAGATCTGAGACGCAGCCCAGTTCCGCGCCCGAGGCGCCTGGAATGCCGCGTCCCCCGATCCCGCTCGCTCCGATCGCGCGAGGCTCCCGTCAGAGACATGAGCCCCGCGACCGCAGACCTCCCGGTTCTGATGATCCCAAGCGCAGCATCGGCCGCCGTCACGCACGACGGCGCCGGCGACCGGAACGATCGCGACGGCTCGCGCTCGCAGCCCGACCGATCATGACGCATCGCGCACGACGCGTCCAGGCAGTGCCCGGCGGAACCCCATCATCCGTTCCGAAAGGCGGCCACCATGCCCGCACCCCACCCGCAGACAGCCCCCGCTCGCACCGCCCCCGACCTCGCCGCAGCAGCGCGCGCGGCATCGGGCGACACCGGCGCCACGAACCGCACCCACCTCTCCGTCGAGGACGTCTCGCACGACTTCGGCGATCGCCGCGTGCTCAGCGGCATCTCCTTCTCGGCCGCACCCGGCGATCGGATCGGCCTGATCGGCGAGAACGGCACGGGCAAATCCACGCTGCTGCGCATCATCGCGGGCGATCTCGAGCCCGACGCCGGCGCCGTCGCGCTGCCCGGGAGCGTGGGGCTGCTCGTCCAGGAGCTGCCCTACGCCGCGGAGGACCCGGTCTCCCGGGTGCTCGACGACGCGCAGCGACAGGTGCTCGACGCGCTCGAGCGCCTCGAGGAGCTGGCCGCAGGCTACGCGGAGGCGCCGGACGACGCCGCGACCGCGCGCGCCTATGCCGAAGCGCTCGAGGAGGCCGAGCGCGGCGACGCGTGGTCGGCCGAGGCCAGGCGCGGGGAGACGCTGACCGGGCTCGGCCTGGGCGGGATCCCCGAGACCCGACCGATCGGACGGCTCTCGGGCGGCCAGCGCCTGCGCCTCGGTCTCGCAGCCCTCCTGCTGCGCGCGCCGCATACGCTGCTGCTCGACGAGCCGTCCAACCATCTCGATGACGCCTCGGCCGCGTACCTCGAGCGCGTGCTGCACGACTGGCCGGGAATCGTGATCGTCGCGAGCCACGACCGGGCGCTGCTCGACGCCGTGACCACGCGCATCCTGGACCTCGATCCGCTGCCGATCGCGGCGGCCGTGCTCGCGGACGCGGAGGAGCACGGCGAGGGAACGGGGCCCGAAGCCGGCGTCGGTTCCGAGCTGCTCTCGGCACCGGTGACGGACGATTCGGGATCCGGTCTCGGCGCCCGGCTCTGGGGCGTCGGCTACTCCGCGGCGCGGGCCGAGCGACGGGCCGAGATGCGGCGCTGGCGGGATCGCTATGCCTCCGAGACCGAGGAGCGCGAGGCGCTCGTGCACGAGATCGAGGTCGGCTCGCGGGAGGTGAACCGCAAGCACGAGTCGAAGTCCGAGGCCAAGATCACCCGCAAGTTCTACGCCGATAAGGACGCCAGGGTGACGGCGCGCCGGGCGCGCAACGCCCGGGTACGGTTGGAATCCCTCGAGCGCGAGCGCGTCCGCAGACCGCCGGAGCCGCTGCGCTTCGCCGGTTTCGCGGCCGTGGACGAGTCGGGACCCGGGACACCGCAGGAGCACTCCGGAAACGCGGCGCCGCGCCTCGCCGACGCCCCGGTGCTCGCCGCGGACGAACTCGCGCTCGACGGCCGGCTCGCACCGACATCGTTCGAGCTCGCGCCGCGGGGCCGGGTCATGCTGGCGGGGCCCAACGGCGCGGGGAAATCCACGCTCCTCGCGATCCTCGCGGGCGAGCTGGAGGCCGACGGCGGCTCGTTCGCGGTCGGCACCGCCGACGGGCGCGCGCGCATCGGGTATCTGCCGCAGGAGGTCGAGTTCGCGCGGCCCGAGCGCACCGCGGCTGCGCACTACCGGGAGGCCGTCGGCGCCGACGTCGCCGAGGCGCTCCCGCTCGAGCTCACCGGCCTCATCGCCGCGCGGGACCTCGACCGGCCGGTGGGGACGCTGAGCGTCGGGCAGCGGCGGCGCCTCGCACTCGCGGCGCTCGTCGCCGACCCTCCCCCGATCCTGCTGCTCGACGAGCCGACGAATCATCTGTCGCTCACGCTCGTCGAGGAACTCGAGGAGGCCCTGCGCGCGTACGCGGGCGCGCTCGTGATCGCGACCCACGACCGCTGGCTGCGGTCGCTCTGGAACGGGGAGACCGTGCCGATCGCGCCCCCGGCGCCCTGATCGCGCCGCTCCGCGGGGGCCGCTTCGGAAGTTCGTCGCGGCGAACACCTGGCGGCTCCCCCGCGAACCCCCCGATCGGCTTCTCCCTCGCCTCCCGGAGCGGCTACTGTGGCACTCCGTGCGCCGCACGGCGCCGGAACCCTGGAGCAGCATGACCGAGATCAACATCTCACACCCGCACGAGTACGACCACAGTCACGCCGACGTCTCATCGGGCTGGTTGCGCGCCACCGTCTTCGGCGCGATGGACGGCCTGGTGTCGAACCTCGGCCTCATCGCCGGCATCGCCGCGGCGGGCGCACCGGCGGGCATCGTCGCGATCACCGGTGTCTCGGGCCTCATCGCGGGCGCGATCTCCATGGCGCTCGGCGAGTTCACCTCGGTGCGCACGGCGAACGAGCAGCTCGACAAGGAGGTGCGCACCGAGATCGAGGCCCACACCCGCAACCCGAAGGGCGAGGAGGCGGAGCTGACGCGCCGCTTCGAGCGCCTCGGGATGGACCCGGAGGTCGCCGCGACGGCTGCGGGTCAGGTGCACCGGAACACGGATCACGCCGTGCGCCTGCACCTGATGCAGGAGCTCGGGCTGAGCCCCGAGGAGAAGCCGTCGCCGTGGGTCGCCGCGGTCTCCTCGTTCCTCTCGTTCTCGGTCGGCGCGCTGATCCCGATCCTCCCCTTCATCCTCGGCTTCGGAACGCTCTGGTCGGGTCTCGCCTTCGGCGGCGCCGGGCTGCTGCTCGCCGGCGGGCTCGCAGCGCGGGTCACGAACCGCAACTGGTTCGCCGGATCGCTGCGCCAGCTCGTCTTCGGCGGGGTCGCCGTGGTCGCGACGTACTCGATCGGCATGCTGCTCGGGGTGTCGTCGCTCGGATAGCCGAGCCGGGGCGGCATCGTTCCGGCTGCGACCGATCGAAGGAGCTCGGGCAGACCTCGGACATGTCTGCCGGCGAGCCGGCTTCGGCGGCTCGGGAAGGAACGCCCGCAGCGTCCTCGGCATGTTTCCGCTTCCGACCGGGCTCGGGTGCCGATCGCCCGGGAGGCCCGGCACGCGGTGCTTCGCGAGTGAGTTGGTGCGGGTGCAAGCGGCCGAAGCCCGCACGGACTCACTCGCAAACGGGTCGCCCCTGCCCCGCCGCGCGGCGGCGCGGGCGGCGGCAGCACTGTCTCCGGCATTCATCCTGGCCACCCAAGTGCGGGCTGCTTTTTCGGTGAAGCCGACAGCTTCGTGCCACCGCGCATTCAACAGGATGGTGACATCGCGTCACCACTGGAGGAATCGCCATGCCGGAACATCACTCGACTCCCGGAGCCGCCGGGCCCGCCCGGGTCTCCGGGGCCGACCCGACCGGCGCGATGGTCCGCGAGATCCTCGAACTCGTCGCCTGCGAGTCCCCCTCCGACGACCTGGCCGCCGTGTCGCGCAGCGCCGACGCCGTCGCGGCGCTCGGCGCTGCGCACCTCGGTGCGCCCCCCGAGCGCATCGTCATCGACGGCGTCACGCACCTGCGCTGGCACTTCGGCGAGCACAGGCGCGTGCTCATCGTCGGCCACCACGACACCGTCTGGCCGATCGGCACGCTGCTCACCCACCCCGCGACGGTGGAGGACGGGATCCTGCGCGGTCCAGGCTGCTTCGACATGAAGGCCGGCATCGTCATGGCGTTCCACGCGCTCGGCGCGCTCGAGTCGCTCGACGGCGTCACCCTGCTGATCACCGGCGACGAGGAGCCGGGGTCGACCACCTCTCGCGAGCTCATCGAGGCCGAGGCCTCGGGATGCGCCGCGGCGCTCGTGCTCGAGGCCGCAGGGCCGGGGGGCGCGCTCAAGACCGAGCGGAAGGGGGTCTCGCGCTACGAGGTGCTCGTGCGCGGACGGGCCGCGCACGCCGGACTCGATCCCGAGCTCGGCGTCAACGCCACGATCGAGCTCGCGCATCAGGTGCAGTGGGTCGCCGGCCTCGGCAGCCCGGTGCACGGCACGACCGTGACCCCCACCCGGGCGGAGGCGGGCACCACCTCGAACACCGTGCCGGCGGCCGGCGGTTTCGCCGTCGACGTCAGGGCACGAGACGCCGCTGAGCAGGATCGCGTGCACGCCGCGATGCTCGGGCTGAGTCCCGGAGCCCCCGATGCCGCGGTCACGATCGTCGGCGGCGTCAACCGGCCCCCGCTCGCGACCGATTCCTCGCGCGAACTCTTCGCCAGGGCGAGCCGCATCGCGGTCGAGCTCGGGCTTCCCGCGCTGCGTGGCATCGCCGTCGGAGGTGCGTCCGACGGCAACTTCACCGCCGGCGTCGGCACCCCGACGCTCGACGGCCTCGGAGCCGTCGGCGGGGGCGCGCACGCAGACGACGAGCACGTGATCGTGTCGGAGCTCGCCGGCCGCACCCGGCTGCTCGCGGCCCTCGTCGCGGATCTGCTGGAGAGTCCGGCGCCCGCATGAGCACCGCACCCCGCCCGCGCCACCCGCTCGAGGCCGCCTGGGCCGCTGCCGACGCCGCGTCCAGGGCGTCGAGCGTCGAGATCCGCACGGTCGACGACATCGAGGTGCTCCACGGCGTCCAGCGCCTCTACGAACGCGTCTGGCGCACCGGCCCCGCCGGGACTCCGGTCACCGCCGACATGCTGCGCGCGATGGCGAAGGCGGGCAGCTACGTCAGCGGCGCGTTCGCCGGCGACGACCTCGTCGGAGCGTGCTTCGGATTCTTCGGCCCGCCGGCGCGCCGGGTGCTGCACAGCCACATCGCCGGCGTCGACGACCGGATGCGCGGGCGCAGCGTCGGCTTCGCCATGAAGCTGCACCAGCGCGCATGGGCGTTGCAGTGCGGGGCCGAGGACATCACGTGGACCTTCGACCCTCTGATCCGGCGCAACGCGTACTTCAACCTGCATAAGCTCGCCGCCACCGCGGACGAGTACCTGCCGAGCTTCTACGGTCCGATGGACGACGACATCAACCGCGCGGACGACACCGACCGGGTGCTGATCCGCTGGCGCCTCTCATCGTTCGACGTCGTGTCGGCGTGCGCCGGGGTGCCCTCCGGGGGGATCTCGGGAGCCCGGCCGGTACTCGAACCCTCGCCGGCCGGCCGGCCGGTCGCCCGCACCGCCAGCGGCGGCACGGTGCTCGTCGGCGTGCCCGCCGACATCGAGGCCATGCGCCTCGAGGATCCCCGCGCCGCGGCCGACTGGCGGATCGCCCTGCGCGAGTCGCTGGGCGCGCTCATGGCCGAGGGCGCGCGCGTGCGCGGGTTCGACCGCGCGGGCTGGTACATCGTCGACCGGAAGGACCCCCGTTGAGAACAGGAGAGCCCATGCGTCTGCAGGGAATCGAGATCCGCACGATCCGAATGCCGCTCGTCGCCCCCTTCCGCACCTCGTTCGGCGTCGAGACCGTGCGCGAGACGCTCCTCGTGCGCGCCGTGACCGACGCGGCCGAGGGCTGGGGCGAGTGCGGCGCGAGCGAGGAGCCGCTCTACTCGTCCGAGTACACGCACGGAGCCGCGGAGGTGCTGCGGCGCCACCTCGTTCCGGCGCTCTCCGGGGTCGAGTTGCGCGACGCGCACGCGCTCGCGCCGGCGCTCGGCCGGTTCAAGGGGCACCGGCTCGCGAAGTCCGCACTCGAGACGGCGGTGCTCGACGCCGACCTCAGGGGCCGCGGCGTCCCGCTCTCGCACGCGCTCGGTGCCACCCGATCCCGCGTCGCGTGCGGGGTCTCGGTCGGCATCACCGACACGATCCCCGCGCTGCTCGACGCCGTCGCCGGCTACCTCGACGCCGGCTACGTGCGGATCAAGCTCAAGATCGAGCCCGGCTGGGACCTCGAACCCGTGCGCGCCGTGCGCGAGCGCTTCGGAGACATCGACCTGCAGGTCGACGCGAACGCGAGCTACCGGCCCGCCGACGCGCGCCACCTCGCGCGGCTCGACGCGTTCGACCTCACCCTGCTCGAGCAGCCGCTCGCCGCGGACGACCTGCTCGGTCACGCGCGGCTCGCGCGCGCCGTCGAGACGCCGATCTGCCTCGACGAGTCGATCCTCTCGGCCCACCACGCCGCGGCCGCCATCGAGCTCGGATCCTGCAGCATCGTGAACATCAAGCCCGGCCGCGTCGGCGGCTACCTCGAGGCCAGGCGCATCCACGACGTCTGCTCCGCGCACGACGTGCCCGTGTGGTGCGGCGGCATGCTCGAAACCGGGATCGGGCGTGCCGCGAACCTCGCGCTCGCCGCGCTGCCCGGGTGCACCATGCCGGGAGACACCTCGGCATCGGACCGCTACTTCTCGACCGATCTCACCGAACCGTTCCGCCTCGAGGACGGTCACCTCGCCGTGCCGACCGGGCCGGGCATCGGCGTCGTCCCTCTCCCCGAGGTGCTCGAGGAGGTGACGGTCGAGCGCGAGTGGATCCCGGTCGCGGCGGCCTGATGCCCGCGTGCTAGCCTCGTGCCCGTGCCACCCGCTATGACGCATCGACCGCAGACCAGCCTCGGCCGCGTCCTCGAAGAGCTCGGCACGACCCTGCTGCAGGTCGTCTGCGGCCCGGTGCATGCGGAGCGCAGCATCGAGGCGATCGTCATCCACGATCCGCACGACGAGCCGGAGGCCCCGAGCAGCGCGCTCGTGCTCGGCGTCGGGCTGCGCGGCGCCGCCGAGGTGCGCCGCGTGGTCGACCAGCTCGGCGAGAGCCGCACCGTGGGGCTCGTGGTGCGGGCGCCCTTCGCCCCGGATCCCGAGCTCGTCGCGGCGACCGAGGCGGCCGGGGTCGTGCTGCTCGCCGTCTCGCCCGGGACCGCCTGGGCGCACCTCGCCGGCATGCTGCGGGCGCTCATGACTCCGGGAGATCCCGACGATCCCCGGCCGGTGACCTTCGGCGGCATCCTCGCCGGCGACCTGTTCGCGGTCGCGAACGCGATCGCGGCGCTGCTCGAGGCTCCCGTGACGATCGAGGATCGGCACTCGCGCCTGCTCGCGTTCTCGAGTCGGCAGGAGGGCACCGACGCCTCGCGCGTGCAGACCATCCTCGGCAGGCAGGTGCCCCCGCAGTACACGCGGTTCCTCGAGGAGCAGGGGGTGTTCCAGGAGATCACCCGCACCGATGGTCCGGTGCTCGTCGCACCGCTGCCCGTGTCCGCCGGCGCCGAGCCGCAGGAGCAGGCGCGCACCGCCATCGCGGTGCGCGCGGGCGACGAGATCCTCGGCACCATCTGGGTGGCCTCGCCGGATCCGCTGAGCCCCGAGCACGGCCAGGCGCTGGTCGAGGCGTCGCGGCTCGTGGCCATGCACATGGTCTGGCAGCGCACCGACGCCGACGTCGAGCGCCGCCTGCGCGCCGATCTGCTCGGCAGGGCGCTCGAGGGCGGCGCCGGGGCGCAGGAGGCCGTCAGGCGCCTCGAGATGCGCGACGAACCGGCCATCGTGCTGGCGCTGTCGCTCGTCGACCCGACGAGCGAGCGTCTGGCGCACGCCCACATCGCCGCGGAGCGCAAACGTGTGGCCGACGCGTTCGCGGTGCACCTTTCGTTCGCGCATCCCCGTGCGCTCTCCGGGCTCATCGACGACGTCGCCTACGGCGTGCTCCCGCTGCCGTCCGCTGCGGCGGAGGCGTCCGAAGGCGCCGTGCGCCTGGCCGAGGAGTTCCTCTCGCGCGTGCGGTCGCCGCTGCAACCGCTCGTCGGCATCGGCCGCATCGCACCGGGCGTCGGCGACCTCGCCTACTCGCGATCGGGGGCCGACCGCGCGCTGCGCGTGCTGCGCTCGCGTATGTCGGGGAGCACCGTCGCGCGCTTCGACGAGGTGCATGCCGAAGCGCTGCTGCTCGAGCTCCCGGTGCCCGCGACGGACTTCCCCTCCGGTGCGATCGCGCGCCTCGCTGCATACGACCGCGAGCACCAGGGCGCGCTCGTCGACACGCTCCGCGCCTGGCTCGACGCGTTCGGCGACGTCGCGATCGCGTCGGCGGCGATGTTCGTGCATACGAACACCTTCCGCTACCGCCTGCGGCGCGTCGCCGAGGTCGGCGGCATCGACCTCGGCGATCCCGACGCGCGCTTCGCGGCGATGCTGCAGCTGCGGTTGCTCGCGCTGTCGGTCGAGACGTAGTCCGCAGGGTCCGAACGAGCGCTCCGGGATCGAGACGCGTGCGGCGGCGCGCGATCCGGGAGCAGACGCGCGCGATCCGCCCGATCACAGCGATCCGCCGGATCACTGCGATCCGCCGGATCACTGGGTCCTGCAGGATATCTGCGATCCGCCGGATATCTGTTCATCCCGCGGCGAACCGTCATACGTCCTGCAGATGCCAGATATCTCGCAGACACGCGAGCTGCGCGAGATACTCAGACACGCGAGCTGCGCGAGATACTCAGTCACGCGAGCTGCGCAGTCGCGCAGCTGCACGGGCAGCGCGGATCACCGCCGCGGATCCCGACCCTCCGCGGACCCGAGGCCCAGCTCGCCCAGCAGCACGGCGAGCCACTCGGCGTCCTGCTGCGCGAGCACCTCGGGGCTCGTCGCCGCGCCGTGCCCCGCGTTCTCGAACACGTGCAGCAGGATCGGCGCATCGCCCCGCTGCGCGGCCTGCAGCCTGGCGGCGAACTTGCGCGCCTGCCATGGCGGGCAGCGGGGGTCGGTGTCCCCTGCCTGCACGTACACCGCCGGGTACCGCCCCGGCCGGATCAGTTCGTACGGCGAGTTCGCCGCGAGCCTGCGCACGTCCTCGGCGATGTCGGGATCGCCCCACGCCTTGCGGATCACGAACTCGAGGTAGGGGTCCCGGATGCCGCCGATCAGGTCGAGCAGCGGCGCGCGCGGCAGCACCGCGCGCCACAGGTCGGGCCGCGTCGTGACGGCGACGCCGCACATGAGGCCGCCGTCGGATCCGCCCGTGAGCGCCAGCCGGTCGGCGTCGGCGATGCCGGACGCGACGAGGTGCTCCGCGACCGCGACGAGGTCGCCGTCGCGCACGTGGCGCCGCTCGCGATGCGCGCCGCGGAACCAGCCGCTGCCGAGCTCGCCTCCGCCGCGCAGGTAGGCCTGCACGATGGTGCCGCCAGCCGCGACGCAGGCCGCGAGGTCGCCCTGGTACTGGGGCAGGAGCGGGACGTTCGCGGCGCCGTAGGCCGAGATGAGCACGGGCGCCGGGGTGGCCGGATCCGCCCCGGCAGGGCGCACCACGTGGAACGGGATCGCGGTGCCGTCTGCCGCTCGGGCCGAATGCAGCTCGACCCGCGCGTCGAGCTCGATCCCTGGCGCCCGGAGCGTCTCGAGCTCCGCCGCCCCCGGCCGATGCCGGTAGACGCCCCACGAGGTCGTGAGCGTCGAGAAGGCGAACACGAATCCGTCGCGCGCGTCGGCAGGCGGGCTCGCCGCCAGCGCGGTGAGCGCGAAGAACGGGGCACCGATCGCGCCTTTCCCGGGCAACGGCACCCGGTCGGGCTCGCCCGGTACCGCCCGGCCCGTGGCGTCGAGGATCCGCACGAAGGCCACGGTCCGGTCGAAGCCGTGCACGTAGAGCCGATCGCCGACCGGAGTGACGGCGCGCAGCACGACGTCCGACTCGGGCACGAGCTCGGTCCAGGTGGCGGGGTCCTCGGGGCGTTCGGCCGCCAGCGGGATCGACACGATCCGGCCGCGCGGGGCCCCCACGTCGGTGACGGCCACGTACGCGTCGCCCACGATGTGCCCGGCGACCGTTCCGCCCGGCCCGAGCGGCAGGCCCGTGACAAAGGGCCGCCAGCCGCGGCCCCCGTCCGCGTCGCGCACCGCGACCGGCGACGGGCTGCCGAGCCGATGGCTCGCGACAGCCCAGCGTCCGTCGACGCCGTACTGCAGCCGGGTGTACTCCCGCGATCCCTCGGGGATCGGCACGGCTTCGACGCTGGTCCCACCGCCGATCCGGTGCGCGAACACGGCCTGGACGAAGTCCTCGGGGCGCCCGGTCAGCGCGAAGAACGAGAAGCCGCGGCTGTCGGGCCACCAGCTCACGCCGCCGGCCCACGCGCTGTGGAGCGTCTGCGACGGCGCATCCGACCGCACCTCGCCGGTCCGCACGTCGAGGAGGCGGATGCGATGGTGCTCGCTCCCGTCGGTGCAGACGCCGAGCGCCAGCAGTGTGCCGTCCGGTGCCGGTGCGAGCCACGAGAGCGTCGGCGTCGGGGCGCCGGGGTCGGCGTCGGCGAACTCCGCGAGGTGCACGAGCTCCCGCCCCGGCCCGTAGGGCTCGTCGGCGACGCGGATCGCCACGCCGCGCGCATCGGGTTCCGCCCAGAACCACAGCCCTGCGGCCGGCAGCGGCAGGTCGGGCCGCGCCCCGTCGTCGTACGCCGCGACGAAGGCCCGGGCCTCGGCGAGCCTGCCGCCGGCCCCGATGATCCGGCTCGCGAGCTCGCCCTGCCGCAACTGCCACTCGCGCACCTCCGCGGTGTCGGCCTCGAGCCAGCGGTAGGGGTCGGCGATCCGCACGCCGGCCGGCGCCGACGCGTCGTCCCCGGTGCGGGTGATCGGGTAGTCGATGCTCATCGCGGCTCCTGGTCGAGTGGGTCGGGGCGTTCCGGGGCGGCGCTCGGCGCAGGATCCGGCACGGGTTCCGCCGCCGGATCGATCGCCGGCTCCGGCCCCCGGCGTCCCGCAGCGAACTCCGCGCGCAGCCGCTCGAACGCGCCGGGCACGCGGTGCGCCTCCCGCAGGTGCACGATCGCGTCGAACGCCGTCGCGACATCTTCTACGGGATCGAGCTCTGCGCCGGCATGGATGCCGGTCGCGGCGGCGAGCGCGCGCTCGATCACTGCAGCCGCGGAATCGGTCTCGCCCGTCGACTCCGGTCGTCCAGGCGCCCCGCAGGCACGGAGGTCCACGAGCAGCGCGGACGTCGCCGGGTCGGGCAGGGTGCGTTCGAGGGCCGCGTCGACGCTGCCCGGCGCTGAGCCGCGGTGGGCGAGATGCACGTCGCAGTCGAAGGGACGATCGGAGCGCGCGACGAAGCGCACCGCGGGGCCGCGACCGTAGGTCGTGGCGACCGCGCGGTAGCCGTCCCCGAGCCGTTCGGCGAGCATGCCGCCGAGCGTCGGCCTGCCGTGCAGCGCCTCGCGGCGCACATGCGCGTTGTGGGCGAGCACGACCGTGCGCCCGTAGCGTTCGGCGGCCCAGAGCGCCGTCTCCGCCATGAAGCGCTCGCGCGGGTACGGCGCGCCCGACGGCGGTCCGTCGGTTCCGCAGGCGAGCTCCTCGAGGAACGCCTCGATCGATGCCGCGGCCCGCTCCGCGAGCCCGATCCGGTCGGGATCGCCGGCCCGCTCGGGGTCGTTCCCGCCCGCACCGGCGCACGCCAGCACCCGGGCGACGACCCCTCGCAGATCGGTCTCCAGGGCGCGACGCCCGCCCTCCGAGAGCGCTGCGACGGCGACCGCCGCCTCGGTTCGCCCGCCGAGATCCGTTCGGCGCAGCAGCTCGGCATCGCCGGGCTGCGCCGGCACGGCCGAGAGGCACACCCGCACCGCGGGCCCCGGGGACATCGCGGAGCCCGGCAGATCGAGGCCGACGACGCGCACGCGATGCCCGTCCGCGCGCCGGTTCAGCTCTCGGATCCCTGCGAGCAGCCGCTGCACGATCGGCGACGCTCCGAAGCCGTAGGTCATGCCGCGCCCGGCCACCGCTGCGAGGTCGGCATCGCTCCCCGCTCCGCCGACCCAGTCGTCGAGCTCGAGCGCCTCGGCGAACCCGGATTCCAGCGCCACCACGGCGATCCCCCCGGCGGGCGCCGGGTTCTCGGCCTCCGCGCCACCGCCGCCCGCGCGCGGGGGTCGCCCGCCCCTCTCGACCGGGGGTCGCTCGTCGCCGTCGAGCAGCGCGCGGACGACGAGCTCCTGCACGGCCTGGACCTCGGCCACGCTGTGCGCCGCCTCGCCGATGCCGACCACGAGGGCTTCGCCGACGATCGCGCGCAGCGCCTCGGCCACGCCCGCACCGCCCCGCGCGGCCGACGCGGGGTCGGCCGACGGGGCGGCGAACGGCAGGACGGTGCGCAACACTAGGACTGCTGCTCCTCGGTGAAGTACCACTGCTCGGGCGAGTAGATGAAGCTGAGCAGCGCGTGGAAGGTCGCGGGGGGCCCGCTCAGCGAATCCTTCCACACCACCAGCGTGTGGGGCGTCGGGAAGAAGAGCGCGGGGAGGTCCTCGGCGAGCAGGGTCGCCTCGTCGCGCAGCGCCTCGGGCTGCAGGCCGAAGGTGGAGGCGTTGATGGCCTCGTCGGCCGCGGGATTCGCGTAGCTGCCGAGGTTGAAGGTGCCGTCGGTGTTGAACACGGTGTTGCTCGTCGGGTACCCCGCCGCGTTGTAGAGCGGACCGAAGTCCTGCATCGCCCACTCGTTCGCCTTGTCGGGCGAGAAGGTGTTGCCGTAGTTGGCGTACATGTAGTTCAGCGACTTCGTGACCACGTCGATCTCGATACCGAGCTTCTTGGCCTCCGAGACGAATGCGAGGTCGCGGGCCCCGACATATGCGGGCGTGTTCGCCGACGCGATCGAGAAGGCGATCTTCTGCCCCTGCTCGATGCCCTCTCCGCACTGGTGCTCGGCGGTGCCGGGGTCCGTGCACGTCGTCCCCGACTCGTCGACGGTCCATCCGTGGTCGGTGAGCAGCTGCTTCGCCGCCTCGGGGTCGTAGGGGTACGGCGGATTCTCGCCGAACTCGACGGGGAACGGCGAATCGGCGCCGTCCGGGCTGTAGTTCTCGGCTCCCGCCCCGTTGTAGACGCCGCGGCTCTTGATGTAGCCGGGCTGATCGATGAGGTGCTGGAGCGCCTGCCGCACATAGCGCTGGGCGATGACCCTGTCGAATCCGTCGACCGTGTTCTTGAAGTTGATGAAGAGGGCGTCGAAGCGCGCCGGGGCCGCCGCGCCGTAGACGTGGTATCCCTGCTTCTGCAGCTCGGGGATCTGCGACGCGTAGCCCGAGTCGAGCGTGCCGACCGTCAGTTCGCCCGCCTTGAACTGGTTGAGCACCGCCGAGGCCGAGGTGAACGCCTTGAAATCGACCTCCTCGAGCGTGTGCTCGCCCGGCCCGCTGTACTCGGGGTTGGGCTCGAGGGAGTACGAACCCGTCGACGGCTCGAACGCCTTCAGCGTGTAGGGACCGCTGACGATCTTCCACAGCGGGTTGTCGGCGAACGTCGACTGGTCCTCCGACTGGCTCGTCAGGTAGTCGTAGATCGCCGCCGCGTTCTCGGGCTTCGTGTAGTCGAGCAGCTCGCCCCCGTCCTCGGCGATCGCCCAGTCGTCGGAGGGGAGCACGTAGAGCAGTTGCAGCATCGACATCACGTACGACGGGTTGTAGGCCTTCTCGAACTGCAGCACCAGCGTCTGGGGGTCCGGCGCAGAGGCCGTGACGCCGTCGGGGAACTGACCGGGCGTGTAGAAGCTCCAGTTGGCCGGGCTCTTCGCGATCGCGGCCTTCAGCACGTCGAACGAGAAGACCACGTCGTCCGCGGTGATGGGCTTGCCGTTCGACCACGAGAAGTCCTTCATCGTGATGGTGGTCGTCTTGCCGTCCTCGCTCGTCTCGGGCAGCTCGGCGAGGCTCGTCGCCTCGTCGGCGAGCGAGTCGCCCGTGCCGCTCGGACGGTAGAGCGCGCGCCACAGCATGCCGCGTGCGATCACGGTGCCGCTCACCTCTGCCGGCGGGTAGGGGAAGATGTAGTTCGGCGCGAGTCCCGGGGTCAGCGCGATGGTCGCGACGCCGCCAGGCACCGGCGTTCCGGACTCGTCGGGCAGCACCGTGTAGTCGACGTTCGCGCCGCCGCCGCTCGACCCTGAGCAGCCGGAGAGGAGCAGAGCGCCGGCCGCAGCGAGCGTCAGGAGGAGGCGCCCGGTGCGCCTGGGAGGTGTCGACATGGGAACTCCTTGGGTTCGAGTGGTGTCGATGGGTGTCGGGAAACGAGGATCGGGATCGCCGTCGTGTCCGGCGCCGGACGCCGCTACTCCGAGCGGCGGTCGATGGCGTCGCGGAGGGCGTCGCCGAGCAGGTTGAGCGAGAGGATCGTGAGCACGATGCACCCGCCGACCGGGTAGATCAGCCACCAGTAGTCGGACGCGATGAAGCTCACGCCTGCCGACAGCTGGCTGCCCCAGTCGGTCACGGGGTAGCTCAGGCCGAAGCCGAGGAACCCGAGCGCCGCCATGACGACGATGGCGTCGGCGACCTGGAGCGTGATGTTCACGATGATCACCCCGATGGTGTTCGGGATCAGGTGCGTGAGGACGATGCGGCGGTTCCCGGCCCCCATCAGCCGAGCCGCGAGCACGAACTCGCGGACGCGGAGGGAGAGGACCTCGCTGCGGATCAACCGGGCGACGACGAGCCACGAGAAGCCGCCGATCACGAGCGCCAGCGAGACCGGGGTGGCCGTGAACTTGGCCGACAGGATCAGCACGAAGAACATGAACGGGATGGCGAGCAGCACGTCGACGATGCGCATCATGAAGCCGTCGACGGCCCCGCCGATGAGCCCGGCGACCGCTCCGTAGATCGTGCCGAACACGGTCGCGATCACGGCGGCGAGCAGCCCGATCTGCAGCGAGACCTGGCCGCCGAGCATGATGCGCCCGAGCACGTCGAAGCCGTTGGAGTCGGTGCCGAGCGGGTACCCCTCCCCCGGCGGCAGCGCGGCGTTGAGCACGTCCACCTCGGTCTGGTTCGTCGGGTAGACGAGCGGTCCGATGAAGCAGAAGAGGAAGAGCGCGGCGAGCATGATGCCGCCCGTGAGCCCGAGCCTGTTGTGCGCGAGCGTGCGGAGCACGGCGCGGAAGGAGCGCGGCTGCCGGGTGACGGCGATGAGGCTCGTCGGGTCGGGCTCGGGCGCCGAGACCGGCGGCTGGGGCTCGGCCTGCTGCGAGGCGTACGGCTGCGATGCGGTCATTTCTTCAGCTCGATCCGTCGGTCGGCTCGCGCGACCACGAGGTCGGCGAAGAAGTTCCCGGCGACCGTGAGGGCGCCGCCGAGGAGGGTGTACGCCAGCAGCACCGGGTAGTCCTCGCGGTGCAGGCTGTTGAGGAAGAGGAGCCCGAGTCCGGGGTAGTTGAAGACGGACTCGACGATCAGGTTGCCCGCCAGCAGGATCGGGATCTGCAGCCCGACGAGCGTGATGAGCGGCAGGCAGGCGTTGCGCACCAGATGCCTGGTGAGCACCATGCGCTCGCTCATTCCCTTCGCCCTGGCGACCTTGATGTAGTCCTGGCCGAGCTGCTCCAGCGCTGATGACCGCTGGTACTGCGAGAACACGACGACGTTCGCGACGGCGAGCGTGATGAGCGGGAGCGCCATGGCGCGGGGGTCGGTGAAGATCGCCCACGGCGACGCCGACTGCGAGGCCTCGGCCGGGAAGAGCGGGATCGCCTGACTGAAGGCCGCGATGAGCAGCAGCGCGATGAGGAAGGACGGCATCGCGTACAGGATGTAGGAGATCGTCGAGACGGTCCGGTCGAAGATCGAGTTCTTGCGGACGGCCTGCGCGATGCCGAGCGGGATCGCGATGACCACGGCGAGCACGAGGCCCGCGAGCGAGAGCACGGCGCTGCGCCCGGCGTTCTGCCACAGCAGCGTCGACACGTCCTCGTTGAGCTTGTACGAGCGGCCGAGGTCTCCCACGATCAGGTCGCCCAGGTAGCCGAAGTACTGCACGATCACCGGGCGGTCGTACCCGTTCTCGGCGTTGAACGCCTCGATCGCCTCGGGCGACGCCTGGTGCCCGAGCACGGCCCTCGCCGGGCTCTCCGAGATGAGGTGCAGCATCATGAACACGATGAACGAGAGCCCGAGCAGCACGAGCAGGGAGACGCCCAGTCGTTTGAGCACGTACACGGTCATGCGCCGCTCACCTCCGTGCGGGCCGCGGCCCGCGTCCTGATGTACTCGGTGCGCTGCAGCGGGTAGTGGCAGGCGACGCGGTGGGCACCGCCGTCCGCGCCCGACGTCGCGGCGACCGGGTCGAGCGCGGGCTCCTCGGTCGCGCAGCGCTCCGTGGCGAGGGGGCAGCGGGTGCGGAACCGGCAGCCGCTCGGCGGATCGAGCGGGCTCGGCAGTTCGCCGCGCACCCGCTCGGGAGCAGGCAGGCTCGCGGCATCGGGGTCGGCGACGGGCACGGCCGCCAGCAACCCGGCGGTGTACGGGTGCGCCGGTGCGCGGTACACCTCCTCGGTCGTGCCGACCTCCACGAGCTTGCCGAGGTACATCACCCCGACGCGATCGGAGAGGTACCTGACGACCGAGAGGTCGTGCGAGATGACGACGCTCGACAGCCCGCGCTCCGCCTGGAGCCGCCGCATCAGGTTCAGCACCTGCGATCGGATCGACACGTCGAGCGCGCTCACGGGCTCGTCCGCGACCAGCATTCGGGGTTCCAGAGCGAGGGCGCGGGCGAGGCCGATGCGCTGACGCTGTCCGCCCGAGAGCTCGTAGGGGTAGCGCTCGAGGATCGCGGGCCCGAGGCCAACGTCGTCGAGCAGGGCGGTCGCCCGGCCCGTGCGCTCGGCCTGCGTGCCGATGCCCTGGATCGCGAACGGTTCGCGCAGGATCGCCCCGATCTTCATCTTCGGATCGAGCGACGCGTTCGAGTCCTGGAACATCATCTGCAGCTGCGTGCGCTTCGCGGCGAGGTCGCGCGGCCGCAGCCCCGAGACGGTCTCGCCGTCGAGGGCGACCGTGCCGGAGGTCGGGGTGTCGAGCGCGACGAGCATGCGTCCCAGCGACGACTTGCCGCACCCCGATTCGCCGACGAGGCCGAAGGTCTCCCCCGCGGCGACCTCGAAGCTCACCCCCGATACCGCCTTGACCGTTCTCCCGCGGCCGGCCCATCCCGAGACCGGATGCTCGCGCACCAGGTCCGTGACCCGCAGCCTCGGCGCCGCGTCAGCCGGAGGCGCAGCAGGCGCTGCGAAGCGCTGCGACCGCACCGCGAGGGCCGGGCCGGCCACCGGGTTCCAGCACGCGAAGGAGTGCCCCGGATCCGCCGCAGGCGCCACGGGCGGGAACTCGGCGGCGCAGGCCGCCGTCGCGGCGGCGCAGCGCGGTGCGAAGCGGCAGCCCGGCTGCTGCTCGGCGGGGTCGGGCGGCGAACCGGGGATGCTGAAGAGTTCCTCCGCGCGATCCTGCTCGAGCGAGGGGATCGAGGAGAGCAGCGCGCGCGTGTACTGGTGGCGGGTATCGCCGAAGAGGGTCGCGGTCGGGCCGGTCTCGACGAGGCGGCCCGCGTACATGACCCCGACGCGGTCCGCGTAGCGCGCGACGACGCCCATGTCGTGGGTGACGAGGATCATCGACATGCCGAGCTCGGTCTTGAGCCCGTCGAGCAGTTCAAGGATCTCGGCCTGGATCGTGACGTCGAGGGCCGTCGTCGGCTCGTCGGCGATCACCACCCGGGGCTCGCACATGAGCGCCATGGCGATCATGACGCGCTGCCGCATGCCCCCGGAGAGCTGGTGCGGATAGTCGCGCATGCGCTCCCCCGGTCGGGGAATGCCCACGAGGGCCAGCATCTCCTGCGCCGCCGCGAGCGCCTGCCGTTTCGAGGCCCCTCGGTGCAGTTGCAGGGGCTCGGCGACCTGCTCGCCGATGCGGCGCGTCGGGTTGAGCGCCGTCATCGAGTCCTGGAACACCATCGAGATGTCGTTGCCCCGCAGCGCGCGGTACTCGGCGGAGCCGAGCTCCGTGAGTTCGCGTCCGTCGAAACGGATCGAACCGCCGACGATGCGCCCGCCCGCGGGGAGCATGCCCATCACCGCGAGTCCCGTCATGGACTTCCCGGATCCGGTCTCTCCGACGATGCCGAGGGTCTCCCCGCGGGCGACCTCGAGGCTCACGCCCGTGACGGGCCGCACGGTCCGGTCGCCGCGACGGATCTCGATCGAGAGATCCTGAATGGTCAGCATGCCGCGCTCCCTTGCGCCGTCGTGAGCCCTGCGGCTCGGTGGTGGTTCCTGTGCATCGAGTTTCGGCGAGCGATGAGCCCCGCGGTTCGTCGGAACGTTCGAACCGGGTCACCGATGTTCGTCAGGCGGCACGAATCGGCGCCGACCAACCCCGGGACGGTCGTCAGCACGTCGCCGTCCCGGGACGCCCGAGCTCGGCGCGGAACAGCCGGGCGACGTTCCCGCCCAGCACGCCGAGCACGTCCCGCTCCGCCCATCCGCGCCGCAGCAGCGCCGAGGTGACGAGCGGCAGGCCCTCCGGGCCCTCGAGCCCGGGGAGGTACTCCCCCGCGACGAAGTCGGCGGGCGCCTGCCGGTCGCAGCAGGGCGGCGTCGTGTCCTCGAGCACCTCGCGCACGAAGTCGGGGCCGAGGCCCACGCGCTCGACGCCCACCACCCCGGCGATGTGCTCGATGTGATCGACCAGCCGGTCGAGCGAGGGCTCGCCCGGGTCGAGGAAGGGCGCGTAGAAGTTCACGCAGACGACTCCGCCGGTCGCGGCCACGCCCGCGAGCTGCGCGTCCGAGAGGTTGCGGTGATGGTCGAGGAGCGCCCGTGCCGACGAATGGGTCGCGATCACGGGGCGCGCGGCGAGTTCGAGCACCTGATCGACGCCGCCTCGTCCGAGATGGCTGACGTCCAGCAGCATGCCCATCCGCTCCATCTCGGCCACGGCGGCGACCCCGGCGCGCGTCAGGCGGCTGCCGGCCGCGTCCTCGCCGCTGCCGTCGGCGAGCGCGCCGCGGCCGACGTGCGTCATCGAGGCGACCCGCACTCCGAGGCGATGCAGGGTCTCGAGCAGCTCGAGCTCGGAGCCGATCCCCGGCATGCCCTCCAGCGCCAGCACGAGGGCGATGCGGCCATCGCCGACGGTCCGGTCGACGTCGGCGCCGTCGAGGCACAGTCGCACGGCCTCCGCATTCTCGCGCGCGATGCGGTGCGCGGCCTCGATCATCCGCAGCGTGCGCCGGAGCGCCCCCTCCGGCCGATAGGGGTCGTCGATGAACACCGGCAGCACCTGCAGATCCACGCCGCCCGCGCGCAGCTGGGGCAGCCACCGCTCGCGGAAGTACGCGCCCCACTGCGCCGGTTCGCGCGATGCGACGGAGCAGAGCAGGTCGTTGTGGGCGTCGGCGACGAGCGCCCGCTCGTGCAGAACACGGCCGACGAGCGCCCGCTCGTGCAGCAGGCGGGAGTCGAGCGCCCGCTCGTGCAGAACACGGCCGTCGAGCGCCCGCTCGTGCAGCGCGTCGGCGGCGCTCATGCGCCGACCCGTCGATCCGCCCGGCCCGAGTGCAGGTACCGGAACGCACCGGCACCGTCGACTCCGACGAACGCGAGCGGTCGATGCGCGCCGTCCTCGGGTTCCACCGGGATCAGCGCCTCGCCGCGCCACGGGACCAGCCGGCTCTCGAACACCGGCTCGCCGAGGTCCGCGAGCTCGCCGAGGGGCGAGCGCCGCAGGTGCAGCGATCCGTCTCCCGCGACCCGCACGTCGAACTCGACGGTGCTCGACCCGTACCGGCCCGCGTACCGCTCGGGGCGATCCACCTCCGGCTCCGTCCCGGGGCGCGGCGCCTCCGCCGGCACGATCCCGGCGAACTCCGACAGGATCCGCCCGGCGACCTCCGCGCACAGGGGACCGGCGGCACCGGCGTTGGTGAGCACCGCGAGGGCGAGGCCGCGCTCCGGCACGACCCGCAGGATGGCCGACTGCCCGATGGTGTTCCCGTCGTGGCCGATGAGGTCGGGGACGGCGGGGGGCTCCGCCCCGTCCGGCCCGGCCTCAGCACCGCGCGGCGCGCGCGTCAGCTCCCACCCGAGGCCCCACGCCGTGCCCCATCCGATGTCCGGCAGCCCGATCTGGGGGCGCCGCATCTCGTCGACGGCGGCCTCCGAGAGCACGACCGAGCCGTCGCCCGACCGCCCGCCGGCGAGGTGCATCCGCGCGAAGGCCACGAGGTCGACCGCGCGCATCGCGAGCATCGACCCGGCCGGGGCATTGGATCGGGCCATGGCCCAGACCGGCGTCACCGCGAGCGCCGGCGACGGGCCGCCCGTGGACTCCCGCGGAGGGGCACCCGCCTCCGGGCGCGGCGCCGGGACATGTCCGACGGCTGCGCGCTGGAGGACCGCCTCGGCGGCGGTCTGCGACGCGCGCGTCAGGCCGAGGGGGTCGAGCAGCCTGCGGCGCATCGAGACGTCGAACGGCTCGCCCCGCAGCACCTCCACGATCCTGCCGAGCACGCAGAATCCGGCGTTGTTGTAGCTGAAGAGCTCGCCGGGCGGGAACAGCTGCGGCGCGTCCGCGAGCCGCTCGACGTAGCGCTCGAGGCACTCCGCGCCGTCGCCCGTATCGGTGAAGATGTCGCCCTCGAAGCCCGAGGTGTGGCTCAGCAGCTGCCGGATCGTGATCCGCTCGGCGGCGGCGCCGTCGGCCAGGCGGAATCCCGGGAGCACCCGCCGCACGGGATCGTCGAGCGAGAGCCGCCCCTCGTCGACGAGTTGCATGATCAGCGTGGCCGTGAAGACCTTGGTCACCGAGCCGATCTGGAACACGGCGTCGGTGGTGGCCTCGACCCCCGTGTCGAGGTTCAGGACGCCGGCGGCCGCCTCGACCACCCGATCCCCGGCCAGGATCGCGACGGAGGCGCCCGGCACGCCGTGCTCCTCGAGCAGCGACGGGAGGCGCTCGGCGAGCCAGCCGCGCACTCCCTCGACGGATCCGGTCCGCTCCTCCGACGACATCCATTCCTCCTCGTGCGATCTGCCGCCCGCGACGCGCGGGGTCCGGGCTGCGCACGCCGACCCTGCACCGCGCGAGCGGGCGGACCGGCGCGGCGCCGACTCGCACGAGTATAGGGACGGCGCGCCGACCCGGCTTCGTCCATCGCGACGACCGGATCGCGCGCTTCTCGTAGCGAAGACCGAAACGACCCGCGGGCATATGCTGGATGCATGGTGTCGGACGAGTTCGCTGAGCAGGTGCTCGCGGTCGTCCGCCGCATTCCGGCGGGACGGGTCATGACCTACGGCGACATCGCGACCGCGCTCGGCTCCTCCGCCCCGCGCGCCGTGGGCCGGGTGCTCGCCCTCTTCGGCCATTCCGTGCCGTGGTGGCGGGTCGTCCCGTCGAGCGGGCTGCCGCCGCAGGGCCACTCGCGCGAGGCGCTCCCCCACTACCTCGACGAGGGCACGCCGCTGCGCGCGATGCCCGCGGACGGGCGCGCGCAGCGCGACCGCGCCGACCAGCACGCGCAGCGCGACCCTGCGAGCGCCGCCGCACCGGAGCTCCGCCCGCACGAGTACCGCATCGCACTGTCGTCCGCCCGCCTGCCCTACACCCACGAGATCTACGCGGAGGTCGCCCTGTGACGCACGAATCTGGCGCCGAGTCACCCGTCGACAGCAGCGCTGCGCCCGCGGCGAGCGCGGTCGCCGGCTCGGAGGAGACGTCCGTCGCGCCGCCGATGCGTCTCGGCTTCGCGCGCGGCATCGCCCCGAGCAAATGGGAGCGGCGCTGGCTCGAGGCCGTCGGCCGACCGCTCGAGCTGCACCCGATCGAGGTCGCCTTCGGCCGCGGCCCGGCGGCGGGGCGGCGCGGGTCGGGGGCGCGCTCCGAAGTCGACGTCATGCTCGAGCGCGCGCACCCCGGGGAGCGCCCGGACGGCAGTTCCGGCGACGCGAAGTCCCGGCACGCGATCCGTCTCTACACCGAGGCGATCGCCCTCGTCGTGCCGATCGACCACGAGCTCGCCGAGTCCGATGGGGTCGAGATCTCCGACCTCGCGCTCGTCCGCCTGCTCGACCACCCCGATCACGCACCGGACTGGCCCGCCGCCGCTCCCTGGGACGACCCGTCGTGGCGGCCCGCGGACGCGTACGCCGCCCTCGACCTCGTGGCGACCGGGGCCGGCGGGATCCTGCTCCCCCGTCCGCTCGCCCGGCACCTGGCGCGCAAGCGGGAGCATGCGGTGATCCCGCTGCTCGGCGAGCCGCTGCCGGGCACCACCGTGTGGGCGAGCTGGGCGGTCGACCGCGACGCCCCGGACGTGCAGCAGCTCGCGGGCATCCTCCGCGGTCGCACCGCGCGCAGCTCGCGGCCGGCTGCGGAGGCTCCCGCCGCGGCCCCCGCGCAGGCGAAGCCGGCCCGAGCCCAGCAGCCCGCCGCCAAGAAGCCGCAGCTCAAGCCCAACTCGCGCGGCGCCCAGCTCGCCGCCGCCCGTGAGAAGGCGGAGCGCGAGAAGGCCGCCCGCCGCCGCGCGAAGCGCCGCTGATCCGCGCCGCCGAGCAGGTCGACGAGAACGGTCCCGCGCGGCCGGGCGTCCTACTCGGCGACCGCGTCCCGCGCCGCGATGAAGGCCGAGACGCAGGCGCGCACCTGGTCCTCGGAGTGCGCGGCGGACAGCTGCACGCGGATCCTGGCCTCGCCCCGCGGCACGACGGGGAAACTGAACGCCGTGACGAAGACGCCCCGACGCTGCATCTCGGCGGCGATCCGCTCGGTGAGCGCGGCATCGCCGAACATCACCGGCACGATCGGATGCTCGCCCGGCAGCACTGCGAAGCCGGCCGCTCCCATGAGCCCTCGGAAGAGCTCGGCATTGCTCCGCAGACGGTCCCGTGCGTCGCCCGCCGATTCCACGAGGTCGAGCGCCGCGAGCGTGCCCGCGACGATGGCGGGGGCGAGCGTGTTCGAGAACAGATAGGGCCGCGACCGCTGACGCAGCAGCTCGACGATCTCGCGGCGCCCCGAGACGTAGCCTCCCGAAGCGCCGCCCAGCGCCTTGCCGAAGGTGCCGGTGAGGATGTCGACGCGATCGGCCACGCCGCAGAGCTCGGGGGTGCCGCGGCCGCCCGCGCCGAGGAACCCGACCGCGTGCGAGTCGTCGACGAGCACGAGCGCGTCGTAGCGGTCGGCGAGGTCGCAGATCTCGGCCAGTGGGGCGACGTAGCCGTCCATCGAGAACACCCCGTCGGTGACGATGACGCGGAACCGGGCGTCGGCCGCCTCCGCGAGCCGGGCTTCGAGCTCGCCGAGGTCGCGGTTCGCATAGCGCAGCCGTCTGGCTTTCGAGAGCCGGATGCCGTCGATGAGGGAGGCGTGGTTCAGAGCGTCCGAGATGATCGCGTCCTCGGCGCCGAACAGCGTCTCGAAGACCCCGCCGTTCGCGTCGAAGCACGACGAGAACAGGATCGTGTCGTCGGTTCCGAGGAAGGACGACAGCCGGCGCTCGAGGTCGAGGTGCTGCTGCTGCGTGCCGCAGATGAAGCGCACGCTCGCGAGCCCGTAGCCCCAGTCGTCGAGGGCGCGGTGCGCCGCTTCGACGATGGCGGGGTCGTCGGCGAGCCCGAGGTAGTTGTTGGCGCAGAAGTTCAGCACCTCGGTGCCGCCGACCGAGATCTCGGGCCCCTGCGGCCCGAGGATCCCGCGCTCGCGCTTCTGCAGTCCGGCAGCGGCGATGCCGTCGAGCTCGGCCCGCAGGTGCTCCTTGATCGTTCCGTACATCACAGCTCCGTCCAGTCGAGGATGATCTTGCCCGTGCTCGCCGATCGGGCGGCGGCGAAGCCGGCCTCCCAGTCCCTGGCCGGGATCGTTCCGGCGATGACCGACGAGATCCGCGCGCGCAGCTCGGCACTGGTCTGCAGCATCGCGGCCATCGCGTTCCAGGTCTCGAACATCTCGCGACCGTAGATGCCCTTCAGCGTCAGCATGTGGGTGACCACCTTGCCCCAGTCGACTCCGAAGCCGTCCGCGGGCAGCCCCAGCATCGCGATCCGGCCGCCGTGGTTCATGTTCTCGATCATCTCGGGCAGCGCGGTCGGCGCTCCGCTCATCTCGAAGCCGATGTCGAAGCCCTCGCGCATGCAGAGCCGGGTCTGCGCCTCGTGGATCCGCTGCTCCCCGACGTTCACGGTCGCATCGGCCCCGAGCGCGCCGGCGAGCGCGAGCCGCTCGGGGCTGATGTCGGTCGCGACCACGAAGCGCGCGCCGACATGCCTGGCGACGGCGATCGACATGAGCCCGATCGGCCCGCAGCCGCTCACGAGCACGTCCTCGCCCACGAGCGGGAAGGCGAGCGCCGTGTGCACGGCGTTGCCGAGCGGGTCGAAGATGGCGCCGAGCTCGGGGGCGATCTCGCGGGAGTGGACCCATACGTTGCTCGCGGGGAGCGCGAGCAGTTCGGCGAACGCGCCGTTGCGATGGAGCCCGAGGCCGACCGTGCGGATGCACATCTGGCGGCGGCCGGCGCGGCAGTTGCGGCAGGTGCCGCACACGATGTGCCCCTCACCCGAGACGCGGTCGCCGACCGCGACGTCGCGCACCTGCTCGCCGATCTCGACGACCTCGCCGTAGAACTCGTGGCCGGGGATCAGCGGGCCGCCGTTCTGCGGGCCGCCCTGCTGCGGCACGGAGACCGCGCCAGCGGCCCAGTTGTCCCAGTTGAGGATGTGCAGGTCGGTGCCGCAGATGCCCGTGCGCAGGACGCGGATGACGACCTCGTCGGCTCCGCACACGGGATCGGGGACCTCGGCCAGTTCCAGCCCTGGGGCCGGTGACGCCTTCACGAGTGCTCTCATACGCCCATTCCGCCACACCCCCCGGATTGAGAACAAGGGCGACTATCTTCATAATCGTTTCAGCAATCGCTACAAGGAGGCCTCCATGGACCTGCACCAGCTCCACCTGCTGCGCGAGCTCGGCACGCACGGCAGCGTCACGGCCGTGGCCGCCTCGCTCCGCGTCACGCCCTCCGCGGTATCGCAGCAGCTCACGGCGCTGCAGCGCGAGTTCCGGGCGCCGTTGACGCGGCGCGACGGCCGCACGCTCGCGCTCACCGAGGCCGGCCGTGCGCTCGCCGTAGCCGGGACCGGCGTGATCGAGGCGATGGCGGCGGCGCGCGGCGCGGTGGAGGCGTTCGAGCGATCGCCGGCAGGCGAGGTCTCGCTCTGCGGCTTCCACAGCGCCGCGCAGGCGCTCTTCGGCCGCCTCATCGCCGAGGTCGCCGCGCTCGAGGACCGCCCCGAGCTGCGCCTCTCCGACGAGGATGTGGCCCAGGAGGAGTTCCCCCCGCTCACCGCGCACCACGACCTCGTCATCGCGCATCGGCTCGAGCACAGCTCGCCGTGGCCGATGGACGGGATCCGCGCGCTCGTGCTCGCGCGCGAACCGCTCGACATCGCGCTCCCCGAGGACCATGCCCTGGCCGAGCGGGACGCCCTCTCCCCCGCCGACGTCGCGGGCGAACGCTGGGTGACGAGCCGCGCAGGGTTCTCCCCGGACGACCTCGTCGGGGCCATCGCCGGCGTCGCGGGCAGACCCGTGCACGTGGTCCACCGGGTGAACGATTTCGCCTCGGTGGCCGCGGTCGTCGCGACCGGCGACTCGATCGGCATGGTGCCGCGCTACACGGTGGGCGCGGCGCGGCGCGGCCTCGTGCTCCGGCCGCTCAGCGGCGTCAGCGCGACGCGCAGCATCGATCTGCTCGCACGGCCTGAGGCGCTGCACCGACGTTCGGTGCAGACGGTGGTCGGCGCGCTGCGGACCGCTATGGCGCGGCTCATCGCCGACGCCCGCTGAGCCGTCCGGCTCAGAGGTCGGCGGCCGCCACGTCGAACGTGCCGCACGCCGTCGGACCCTGCTCGTATCCGGTCTGGAACCAGCGCTGGCGCTGCTCCGAACTGCCGTGCGTGAAGCGTTCCGGGTTGACCCCCACTCCTGCGGACTCCATGATGCGGTCGTCGCCGACGGCTGCTGCCGCGCTCATGGCGTCGGCGATCTGCTCTCGCGTCACGGGCTTCAGGAACGGAACGCCCTGGTCGTCGGCGACGGTCGACGCGTTCTGCACCCACGCGCCCGCGAAGCAGTCCGCCTGGAGTTCGAGCCGCACCGAACCCGACGCCGGTCCCGTCTCGCGGCCGACGCCCTGCAGCGACCCGATGAGGTTCGAGATGTGGTGCCCCCACTCGTGGGCGAGCACGTACATCTGCGCCAACGAGCCGTCCGAGGCGCCGTAGTCGCGGCTCAGCGTATCGAAGAACGCCACGTCGAGGTAGATCGTCTCGTCCGCAGGGCAGTAGAAGGGTCCGGTCGCGGCCGATGCCGCCCCGCACGCCGACTGCGTCTGGCCGTCGTAGAGCGCGAGCGGCGCCGGCCCCCGGTAGTTGCCGACCTGCTCCGCCCAGTAGCGGTCCAACGAGTCCGCCGCGCCGTTCATCGCGCACTCGACGTCGCGGTTCGCGTCGGCCCCGGTGGCGCAGCCCTCGAGCTCGGCCGCCTGCTCCTCGGAGACCGCCCCGCCGCCGAGCATCTGCTCCGCGGTCGATTGGAACGGCATCAGGTTGATCCCGAGCAGCTGGGAGCCGAGTGCGAGGAGCAGCGCGATGCCGATGCCGCCTCCCGCGATCATGCCGCCGCGGCGGCCGCGGCCGCCGCGCTTCGACACCTTGCCCGGATCGATCCGCACGTTGTCGTTGAAGGTCACAGGGGGTCCCGTCTACTCCTGGCTGCTGCTCTCCGCGGTGAACTCATGCGGATCCCGGTCACGACCGATGCAGTCGAGTGTACTGCGTTCCCGGCGCTCCGGAACGAGGAGTGCCGACCCCGCGCGGTCGCGGAACTCGATTCAGCGCGGGGCGCGGTCGCGTCAGCGGGCGAGCCAGGCTGCGAGCTGCGCGAGCGAGGAGGCGAGCCCGACCGCGTGCTCGGCGGCAGTCACCCCGGCTGGGACATCCTCGGCACGGATCTCGACCCGACTCCCCGCCGCAGCGGGTGCGACGCTCCAGGTCATTCGCATGGTGCCCTGGAAGTCCGGGTCATCCGAGTCGAAGTCGATCTCGAGCACGACGCGCTCTCCCGGTGCCAGCTCGGCGAAGCGCGCCTCCAGCACGTCGCTGCCGTCGCCGTGCTTTCCCGGGGCGGCCTCGGGATCCGCGTAGTGCAGCACCATCCGATACCCGCCTCCGGCGCGCGCGTCGAAACGGCTGAGCTCACCGCGCATGCCCTCGGGCGGCAACCAGGCGCACAGCGCCTCGGGGTCCACGAACGCGGCGTAGACGCGGTCGGGCGATGCGGGGATCTCGCGGACGGCGGTGTCGATGCGCGGCATACCGGCACCGTAGCACGGCGTCATCCGCAGACGCGGGGCCGCTCGCGCTCGGCGGACGGCGGCGGCGCGGCGTCCGGCGTCGGAGCCGTCAGGACCGCGCCGCGGCTGTCAGGACCGCGCCGCGGCGAAGCGATCCGTCGCGCGCACGAGAGCGTCGACGATGCCGGGCTCGGTCGCCGCGTGGCCCGCGTCCGGGATCATCTCGAAGTCCGCCTCCGGCCAGGCGCGATGCAGGTCCCATGCGGTCGTCGCGGGGGTGCACGCGTCGTAGCGGCCCTGCACGATCACGCCGGGGATGCCCGCGAGCTTCTCGGCCGCATCGCGGATCAGCTGGCCGTCCTCCATCCAGCCGCCGTGCGAGAAGTAGTGGTTCTCGATCCGGGCGAACGCCACCGCGGCCGCTTCGTCCGCACGCGCCTCGGCGATGCCCGCCTCGTCGGGGATGAGCCGGATGGTCGAGTTCTCCCAGACGGTCCACGCGACCCCAGCGGGAACGTGCACCGCCGGATCCTCGTCGAACAGACGCCGGTGGTACGCGGCGACGAGGTCGCCCCGCTCCTCCTCCGGGATCACCGAGAGGTACTCCTCCCAGACGTCGGGGAAGACCTGCGAGGCGCCCTCCTGGTAGAACCAGCGGATCTCGCTGCTGCGCAGCGTGAAGATGCCGCGCAGCACCAGCTCGGTCACGCGCTCGGCGTGCGTCTGCGCGTATGCGAGCGAGAGCGTCGACCCCCACGAGCCTCCGAAGACGAGCCAGCGATCGATGCCGAGGTGCTCGCGGAGCCGTTCGATGTCGGCGACCAGGTGCCACGTCGTGTTCGTCGACAGATCGGCGTCGGGAGCGCTCGCGTGCGGCGTGCTCCTGCCGCACCCGCGCTGGTCGAGCAGCACGATGCGGTACCGCTCGGGGTCGAAGAAGCGGCGCTGGTCGGGGCCGCACCCGCCCCCGGGGCCGCCGTGGAGGAAGACCGCGGGCTTGCCCTCCGGGTTGCCGCAGACCTCCCAGTAGATCTCGTGGCCGTCGCCGACGTCGAGCATGCCGTGGGTGTACGGTTCGATGGGCGGGTAGAGCGTGCGCGGTTCGGTCATCCCACCACCATATGCCCGGCAGTCGCTCGCCCGGACCTCGCGATGCCCGCGCTCAGGCGCGCGCCGCCGCCTTCGCCCGCGCGCGCAGCTCCTTCTCGTGCACCGGCCAGGTGCCCGCAGCGCGCTGCTCCTCGACGTAGGCCTGGGCTTCCGCCTGCCGCTCCGCCTCGATGCCGGTGGCGATCTCGGCGCGCAGCAGCTCGGGCGTCAGGCCGAAGGCCTCGACCAGGTCGAGCGCGTGCGGACGCAGACGGCCGATGAGCCGATCGATGTATGCGGTCACGGCTTCGGCGCGCTGGCCCGAGATGCGGCCCTGCACGAGGTACCACGCGGCATTGCTCTCGATGAGCCCGAATCCGAAGAGGTCGCGCAGCCAGGTCAGCACCTGGCGCGAGCCGCCGTCCTGCAGCCGGTCGATCGCCTCCGTGAAGGCCTCCCACTGCAGCAGCTCGGCGTGGGCGCGTGCCGCTTCGATGAGCTTGTGCTGCTGGGCGTTGAACGCCTCCTCGCTCGCGATCGCCTTGGCGCGCTTGTTGCCCTTCGGGACGTTCTTCGTCGCGTCCCGCATCGCGAGCGCGATCTCCGACACCATGGTCTCGACGCGGTCGGCGAGCAGCGCGCGCTGCGCCTCGGGGCTGCGCAGGCTCTCGACCGACCGTGCCATCTGCCCGAGGTCGGCGATGCTCTGCCCCAGCTGACGGAGCCCGAAGCGGCTCACCCGGTCGCCGAGCTGGCTCGCCGCGGCCTTCGCGATCGCCGCGCGATCGCCCGCCTTGAACTGCGCTGCGTAGTCGGTGAGCAGGCGCTTGCCGACGAGCTGCAGCAGCACGTTGTTGTCGCCCTCGAAGGTCGCGTAGATGTCGAGGTCGGCGCGCAGACCGACGAATCGGTTCTTCGCCATGAACCCGGCCCCGCCGCAGGCCTCGCGGGCCTCCTGCAGCGTGTCGAGCGCAGCCCACGTCGAGAGCGGCTTGAGGGCCGCGGCGAGCGTCTCCAGGTCCTCGCGGTTCTCGTCGGTGTCGCGCGCGCCCGAGAACACCTCGTCGAAGACCGTCAGCAGGCGCTCGTCGGCGAACGCCATGGCGTACGTCTGTGCGAGCCGCGGGATGAGCCGGCGCTGATGCTGGCCGTAGTCGAGCAGCACGGTCTCGCGACCCGACGCACCGGGGAACTGCCGGCGCTGCGTGCCGTACGTGATCGCGATCGCGAGCGCGGCCTGCATGGCGCGAACGGCCGAGCCGTCGAGCGACACGCGCCCCTGCACGAGCGTGCCGATCATCGTGAAGAAGCGGCGACCCGGGCTCTCGATCTGCGAGGAGTAGGCGCCGTCCGCCGCGACGTCGCCGTAGCGGTTCAGCAGGTTCTCGCGCGGGATCCGCACGCGGGTGAAGTGCAGGCGACCGTTGTCGATGCCGTTGAGCCCGCCCTTCACCCCGTCGTCCTCGCTGCCGACGCCGGGCAGCATCTCGCCGTCCGGGGTGCGGATCGGTACGAAGAACGCGTGCACGCCGTGGTTGACGCCCTGGGTGATGAGCTGCGCGAACACCACTGCGGCCTGCCCGTGCAGCGCCGCGTTGCCGAGGAACTCCTTCCACGCGCCGGCGAACGGCGTGTGGATCTCGAACTCCTGGGCCTCGGGGTCGTACGTCGCCGTCGTGCCGATCGAGGCGACGTCCGATCCGTGGCCGATCTCGGTCATCGCGAACGCGCCGGGCAGCTTCAGGCTCATCACGTCGGGCAGCCAGCGCTCGTGGTGCTGCTGGGTGCCGAGGTGCAGGATCGCCGCCCCGAAGAGGCCCCACTGCACGCCGCTCTTGATCTGCAGCGAGGGATCGGCGAGCACCAGCTCCTGGAACGCGGCGATGTTGCCGCCGTGGTTGTCACCGCCGCCGAGGCGCTTCGGGAACGCGCGCTGGATCGCCCCCTCCTCGACGAGGATCCCCAGCTGACCGAGCGCCCGCTCGCGGTGCTCCGCCATCGACTGCCCGTGGATGGTGTGCAGGCGCGGGTCGGAGGCGAGCCTGCGCGATTCGAGCCGCTCGTGCTTCCAGGTGCCGAGCAGGGCGTCTCCGACGACCGAGACGTCGATGCGGGCGTCGGGCGTGGGGGTGGTGTCGCTCATCGGTGCTCCTTCGATGTGGGGCGTGACCGCGCACGGCGCAGCCCGCGAACCGCTGTTCTGGTGTCAGCGTACGAGCGACCTCCGACACGGGCAACCGGTCCACGGGGTCCCCACAATCACGGACCGCGACGGTCGGCACCGATATTGTCGAACACCTCCAATATCAGACCCGCTGAGATGGACATTCCATCAATCAGCGCGGGAGTCGATCCCCCGGTCCGAAGTCGCCGAACGAGCTCGGCACGATCTCGGCCTGCTCGAGCATCTCCCGGGTGCGCTGCTGCCGGGTGCGCGGGATCATCGTGAGCACCCTGCCGTCGCGCCCGGCCCGCCCGGTGCGCCCTGCGCGGTGGAGGTAGGTCTTGGGGTCGTCGGGCGGATCCGCCTGCAGCACCACATCGACGTCGTCGATGTGGATGCCGCGGGCCGCGACGTCGGTGGCGACGAGCACCGCCGCCTTGCCCTCGGTGAAGCGCGCCAGGTTGCGCTCGCGCCTCGCCTGGCTGAGATCGCCGTGGAGGGTCGCGACGCGCACCCCCGCGTCGGCCAGCATCTCGCCGACGCGCTCCGCATAGGCGCGCGTGCGGCAGAAGATCATCTTCCGACCCGGCCCCGCTGCGAGCTCGGCGAGCACCAGGTCCTTGTCCTCCCGAAGCACGACGAGCACGCGGTGATCGACGGTCGCGACGCGCTCCTCGACCTCGTGCGCGGCGGGATCGCGCAGGAACTCGGAGATCAGCTCGCCCACCGAGGCGTCGAGGGTCGCCGAGAAGAGCAGCCGCTGGCCGCCGCGCACGGTCTGACGCAGCACGCGCTGCACCGGGTCGAGGAACCCGAGGTCGCACATGTGGTCGGCCTCGTCGATGACCGAGACGACGACCTCGCGCAGGTCGAGCTTGCGCCGGTTCACCAGGTCCTGGATGCGGCCGGGGGTGCCGATCACGATGTCGATGCCGCGCTCGAGCGCGTGGACCTGCGGGTCGATGGGCACGCCGCCGACGAGCTGCGCCGTGTAGAACCCGACCGACCGCGCGATCGGCTGCACCGTGCGATCGATCTGCAGGGCGAGTTCCCGGGTGGGGGCGAGGATCAGCGCCTTCGGCTTGCGCTGCGGACGCTTCGGGGCGCGCACGCCGCGCTGGGCCCGCGCACCGCTCTTCGCGGCCGCGGCGTCGGCCGCGAACGCGCCCTCCGCCTTCAGCTTGAGCAGGCGCTCGACGAGCGCCGCCCCGAACGCGATGGTCTTGCCCGACCCGGTGCGCGCCCGGCCGAGCACGTCGCGACCCGCGATCGTGTCGGGGATGGTCGCGGCCTGGATGGGGAACGGGCGCTCGGCGCCGAGTTCGCCCAGCGTGCGGACGATGTTGCCGCCGAGCCCGAGGTCGGCGAAGGTCATGCCGGCCACGTCGGCGGCCGTCGTCTTGCGCGCCTCCAGCCGATCGAACCCTCCCGCGGTCGGGCCCCGCCCGGATCCGGGCCGCTCCACGACCCTGGGTCGCCCGTCGCCGTCGAACGCGAACACGCGGGCGCCGTCCGCTCCGCGGCGTCCGGACGCTTCCGCCTTCAGCCCCGCGCCGTCCCGTCGGTCGAGCGCATCGGGCCTCCTCCGCTCCTCGCCGGCGCCCCGACGGCGCTCGTCCTCGGAACCGGCCGCGCCGCTGCGCCCGGCCGCGCGCGCGGCGGCGGCACCGCGCGGCGTCCATCCGCCGCCCTTCGGCTTCCGACCGGGTTCGTAGTTCGCGGGCGCCTTGAAACCGCCCCGTCGCTTCTGCGCCATGGCTATCGCCCTCCTGCCTGGTCGTCGGACTCCGGCGTTGCTCGCACGACCGCGCCGGCCCTCCGGGCGCGGCGCCGTTCGCGCAGGCGCTCGACCAGATAGTACAGCGTCGGCAGCACCACCAGGGTCAGCACGGTCGACGAGAGTAGACCGCCGATCACCACGACCGCGAGCGGCTGGGAGATGAACCCGCCCTGCCCGGTGATCCCGAGCCCCATCGGGGTGAGCGCGAGGATCGTGGCGAGCGCGGTCATCACGATCGGGCGGAGTCGCTGGAGCGACCCGTGCACCACCGCGTCGCGCAGCGCATCGCCGCGCTCCCGGTATTGGTTGACGAGGTCGATGAGGACGATCGCATTGGTCACGACGATGCCGACGAGCATCAGGACGCCGATCAGGGACGCGACCCCGAGCGGGATCCCCGTCGCGATCTGCAGCAGGATCGCGCCCGTCGCCGCGAACGGCACCGAGACGAGCAGCAGGAGCGGCTGCAGCAGGCTGCGGAACGTCGCCACCATGACCACGTAGACGATGAGGATGGCCGCGAGCAGGGCGATCCCGAGCTGCTCGAACGCCTCCGACTGCTGCGACATCACTCCGCCCACTGCCGCCGACGCGCCTGCGGGCAGATCGGCCTCGGCGATGGCCGCGTTCACGGCCGCTCCCGCCGAGGTCAGGTCGTCGCCCTCCGGCAGCGCGGACACCGTGACCATGCGCGCGCCGTTCTCGGTGCTGACGGACACCGGGCCGTCGGCGACCTCGACGTCGGCGAGGTCGCCGAGCGCCTGCTCGCCCGTCGCGGTACGGATCTTCAAGGCGCGCACCCCGGCCTCGTCCTCGGGCGCAGTGCCCGAGACCAGGTAGATGTCCATCGTGTCGGCGTCGAGCTGCAGGCGGCCGATCTGCGTCGGCTGCATCTGCTGCGCCACCTGGCCGCCGACCGCCGACTCGCTGAGCCCGGCCTTCGCCGCGGCCTCGCGATCCACCGACACCCGCAGGAACGGCCGGGACTGCGCGAGGTCGCTCTCGATCTGCTTGAGCCCGTCCTGTCGCTGCAGCGCCGCGAGCATGGCCTCGCTCGCCTCCTGCAGCGTTTGCTGATCCGGCGCCGAGACGTTGACCTCGATGGCGCTCGATGCGGTGACGCCGCCGCCCGACTGCCCGATCGCGAACTCGCCCGCGCCGTCGACGCCCTCTGCCGCGGAGCGGATCCGGTCCTGCAGCTTCGCCTGGTCGGCGTCGGGGTCCGTCGTGATCGAATAGTTCACGGTGCCGTCGCCTCCCCCGCCGAACATCGCCGACATCCCGCCGCCGGCGCTCCCGATCGTCACCTGCACCGACTCGATGCCCGAGACGCCGTCGAGCGCCTGCTCGACCCGCTCGACCTGTGCGAGCTGAGCGTCGAGGCTCGTGCCCGGTGCGAGGGTCTGCACGAGGCCGACCGAATTCTGCTCGTCGGAGCCGAGGTAGGTCGTGTCCATGAGCGGAGCCGCCGCGACGGTGCCGCCGAAGACGGCGACGGCGATTCCGAGCGTGATCACCGGCCGCATCAGCGTCCACTCGATGACGGGCCGGTACCAGCGCTGCATCCGCGTCGCGGGTTCTGTCCGTTCGGCGGGCTCGGCGTGATCGGCTCCGTGACGGGCGGGTTCGGCGCCGTGCCGGGCGGGGTCCGCGTCCCGGTGCGCGGGCTCCGCCGCACCCCCGCTCGCGGGCGCTCCCTTCGCGCGGCGGTGCCGCAGGAACCAGAAGGCGAGCACCGGCACGATGGTGAGCGAGACGAACAGCGACGCGAGCAGCGCGATGGTGACGGTGAACGCGAACGGCCGGAAGAGCTCGCCGACCATGCCGTCCACGAACGCCATCGGGAGGAAGACCGCAACCGTCGTGATGGTCGACGCGGTGATCGCGCCGGCGACCTCGCGCACGGCCTCGACGATCGTCGCGACCCGGTCCCCGCCCGAGGCGAGGTGGCGCTTGATGTTCTCGATCACCACGATGGAGTCGTCGACGACGCGGCCGATCGAGATGGTGAGCGCGCCGAGGGTGAGCATGTTGAGCGTGTACTCGGCGAAGTTCAGGCCGACGAAGGTGAGCAGCACCGAGGTCGGGATGGAGATCGCGGTCACGAGGGTCGCCCGGACCGACATGAGGAAGACCAGGATCACCAGCACCGCGAAGAGCAGGCCGAGCAGTCCCTCGGTCGTGAGCGTGTGGATCGACTGCTCGATGTACGGCGCCTGGTCGAAGATGACGCTGAGCTCCGCTCCCCCGAGCTCGTCCTCGAGGCCGTCGAGCGCCTGCTGCACGGCGTGCGACACCTCGACCGTGTTCGCGGCCGAGGTCTTGGTCACGGCGATGGTCAGCGCCGCTGCACCGTCGACGCGGGAGATGCTCGTGACGGGAGCGAGCTCCGTCACCACGTCGGCGACCTCCCCGATGGTCACCGGGGTCGGGGCGACCGGCGCCTGAGCCTCAGCATCCGGAACGGCCCCGGGATCCGGAACCGCTTCGCCGAGCTGCTGCTCGGCGAGCTCCTGCTGCTGCGCCGCCTGCGCCTGGGCGGCTCGGGCCTGCTGGTAGGCCGCGAGCGCCTCGGCGCTCACTGGGACCGGCAGCGCCTCGATGTCCTCGGCAGTGCTCAGCGCGCCGCCCGCCTGCACGGCGAGGGTGCGGTCTCCGTCGGTGACGGTTCCGGCCGCGATGAGCACGCCGCTCTGCTGCAGCGCGTCGGTGATGGCCTGCGGCGTCAGCCCGTGCTCGGCGAGCGCGTCGGCATCAGGGGTGATCGAGACCCGCTCCTCGCGCGCGCCGGTGAGCTGCGCGTCGCGCACCCCCTCGAGGTCGGAGAGGTCGGGGATCGCGACCCTTTCGATGACGTTCGCAGCGTCCTCGGGGGAGTCGCCGGCCGCCGGAGTGACGGCGATCTGGATCACCGGGAGGTCGTCGATGCTGCCCGAGACGACCTGCGTGTCCGCCGATTCTGGCAGCACCTGGGACAGGCGCGCCACGGCGCGCTCGACCTTCTGCTCGGTCGCGGCGATGTCGACGCCGTAGGTGAACTGGGCGAGCACCGTCGACGACCCGGTCCGAGAGGTCGCGGTCGAGCTCTCGAGCTGCGGCACCCCGCGCAGCGCGGTCTCGATCGGCCCCGAGACATCGGTGTTCACGACCTCGGGCGAGGCGCCGGGGTAGGTCGTCACGACCGCGATCGCCGGGAACTGCACCGACGGCATCAGCTCCTGCTTGAGCGACCCCACTCCGAGGAGTCCGAAGACGGCGGCCACGATGGTGACGAGTGCGATCAGGGCCCGGTTCTTCAGGCTGAACGCCGTGAGCAGGTGCATGCGCCCGATTATTCCATGCGCGCCCGATGCGACCGGTTCGCGCGATAATGAGTGAATGCCGCTGCCCCGCTCCCGCCGCTCGCTCGGCGCCGTCACGCCAGACGACTTCGCCCGCCTCGCCGGCCTCCGCCGCATGCAGGCCATCGCGGTGGGCCTGCTGCTCGGCATGGCCGTGCTGTTCGTCGTCTCGTTCCTGCTCCAGGAGCGCATCCCCTGGTTCGGGTACGTCCGTGCGGCGAGCGAGGGCGGCATGGTCGGCGCCCTCGCAGACTGGTTCGCGGTCACCGCGCTGTTCCGCCATCCGCTCGGCCTGCGGATCCCGCACACCAACCTCATCTCGGCGAAGAAGGACGAGATCGGCACGGGTCTCGGCTCGTTCATCGAGGAGAACTTCCTGGCCGACGACGTGGTGCACGACAAGCTGGCCGAGATCAGCGGCGCGCGCCGGGCCGGCGAGTGGATCGCGGACCGCGGGCACGCCGAGCGCGTCGGCGGCATGATCGCGAGCGCCGGGCTCGGCGCGCTGACCGTGCTCGACGACGACGACGTGCGCGAGCTCATCGAGGCCCTCGTGCGCAAGCACGTCGTCGATCCGGAGTGGGGGCCGGTGCTCGGCGGCGCCGCGGAGTCGTTCGTCGAGGGCGGGCATCACGAAGCGCTCCTCGACATCGCCGCGTCGCGGCTCGAGGAGTGGCTCGTGGCGCATCCCGGCGCGTTCGACACCGTGGTCTCCTCCCGGCTGCCGGCGTGGGTGCCGAGCGTCGTCGACCGCTTCGTCGACAGCCGCCTGCACTCCGAGGCCGTGCGGTTCGCCCGCAACGTCGCAGAGGATCGGCAGCACCCCTTCCGCATCGCGGTCGGCCGGTTCCTCGGCGACCTGGCGCGGGACCTGCGCGAGCAGGAGAAGCTGCGCGGCCAGCTCGAGGCGTTCAAGCACGAGGTGTTCGACAGCCCGCGCATCCGGGCGCTCGCGGAGAGCACCTGGACGACCGCCAGGGCCGCGCTCGTCGAGATGCTCGAGGATCCCGGGAGCGACCTGCGCACGCGCATCGTGAGCGCGCTGCAGGACTTCGGGCACAAGCTGCAGGACGACCCGACGCTGCAGTACAAGATCGACGTCTGGGTGATGGAGGTCGTCGAGCACCTCGTCCGCAACTACCGCCACGACCTCGCCAACGTGGTCTCCGAGACGGTGCAGCGCTGGGACGCCCAGGAGGCCGCGGAGAAGATCGAGCTGCAGATCGGCAAGGACCTGCAGTTCATCCGCATCAACGGCACCGTCATCGGTGCGCTCGCCGGCCTCGCGATCTACACGATCGCCACGCTCGCCCTGTCGCCGCTCGCGGCCTGAGGCCCGGCGGGTGCGGGCCGACCCTGGTCGCGGCGACGTACGTGCGCCGACCCGCGTGCGCCGACCCAGGTGCGCCGACCCACTACTGGCCCGTCGAGACGGCATCGGCGCCGATGCCGTCTCGACGGATCCGTAGTGGGCCGGCGGCAGAACTCCGGGGCGGGGCGGGCGGGGCGGGGTCTGGCTCGCGCGTGCCTTCGCACGTGCCAGTTCGTAGGCGTCGGTTCGCAGGCGTCGGTTCACGCGTGTCGGTCCGCACGTGCCAGTCCTCACGGAACTCGATTCGGCCCCGTTCGAGCGCCCGAAACGGGCCGAATCGAGTTCCCTGAGGCCGAGGATCGGGACACGGGCAGTACCCGCTCGCCCATCGTCCCCGAGATCGGCACTGGTACTGGCACTGAAACCGGAGTATGTCCGCCGACCCACTACTGGCCCGTCGAGACGGCATCGGCGCCGATGCCATCTCGACGGATCCGTAGTGGGCCGGCGGAGGAGGTGCGGGATGGAGCGGGGCGGGGATCCTGCGAGTCGCTGCGCTCCCGGAGGATGACGGACAAGAGGACCGCAGGATGACAGGGACGAAGGCCCCAGGATGACGGACAGGAAGACCGCAGGACGACGGGGACGAACGCCGCAGTGTGACAGGGAGACGAAGGCCCCGGGGCGACGGGGAGGAAGAGCGGGCTCAGCGCTCGGCGAACCGCACGGGCAGCAGCAGATCCTGCACCCGGTCGGCGCCTGCGGTGTGGTCCGCGCGCGTGGCGATCGCGCAGGCGCTGCTGCGGCAGTCCAGGCCCTCGATCGCGGGGTCCGGAACCCGGATCCGCGCCGTGAAGGATCCGGCCGCTGCGTCGTCGTAGCCGTGCGTGGCGAACGCCCGCCAGGCCCAGTCATCGGTGATCCAGACGCTCGAGAGCGCCTCCTCCCCGGCGGCGTCACCCGACTCCGCTCCCTCGGGGATGCCCCCGAGGCAGGGGCCGGGCTTCTGCTCCGCGGTCTCCGGGATCGCGCAGATCGCGACGTATATGCCGATCGAGGCATCGAAGCCCTCGCCGCGCACCACGATCTCCTCGCCCGGGCGCAGCGACCCGAGGTCCGCGGGCTCGCCCGAGGCGGATTCCGCCCGCAGCTCCCGCGTGCGGCCGTCGGCACCCTCGGCGCGCGTCTCCGAGACGGTGTCCGCGGGCAGCGTCTGCCCCGATCCACCGGCGCTCTGGTGCGTGAGGATCGGCACGATCACCGCGATCGCGCCGATCAGCGCGAGCACGGCGATCGTCAGCAGCGCGATCAGCGCGATCCTGATCGGGCGCCGTGAGAGCCGCGAAGAAGCCATGCGCACATCGTAATGCCCCGTCCGACGGCACCGGCGATCATGCTAGAATCTGCACCATACGTCTATGAATTGGTACTTGCCTCGCGGAGCATCTTCGCGAGGCCCGAATGTGTAAGGGGGTCACGCATGGGGCGCGGCCGTCAGAAGGCAAAGCACACCAAGGTCGCACGGGAGCTGAAGTACTTCAGCCCCGACACCAATTACTCGGCGCTCGAGCGCGAGCTCGCCGCCGCGGAGGCCGCGAAAGCGTCCGCCGGCGAAGACCCGTGGGCCGAGTACGCGGACAAGTACAACACCGACGACGAGGACGAGGACTAGCCTTCCCCGCTCTGCTCACCGCATCGCGGGCACGCTTCCGCCTCAGCACGAACGGCGACGCCCCCGGGTCGGATCTCTCCGAACCCGGGGGCGTCGCGGTCGTCGTCGATCCGTCGGATCAACGGCCCTGCGCAGCGACCGCGGCGGCGCCGGCGGCGGCGGCCTCGGGGTCGAGGTAGCGGCTGGGCCCGGTCGGCGTTCCGTCCGACTCGATCTCGTACACGAGCGGCATGCCGGTCGGGATGTTGAGTCCTGCGATGTCGGCGTCGGAGATGCCTTCGAGGTGCTTCACCAGCGCCCGGAGCGAGTTGCCGTGCGCCGTGACGAGCACGGTCTTGCCCGCGTTGAGGTCGGGCAGGATCGATCCCTCCCAGTACGGGATCATGCGCTCGATGACGTCCTTCAGGCACTCGGTGCGCGGACGCTCGCCGTCGATGTCGGCGTAGCGCGGATCGTTCACCTGCGACCACTCGCTGGCATCGTCGAGCGCGGGGGGCGGGGTGTCGAACGATCGGCGCCACTCCATGAACTGCTCTTCGCCGTACTGCTGCAGGGTCTCGGCCTTGTCGAGCCCCTGCAGTGCGCCGTAGTGACGCTCGTTCAGACGCCAGGACCGCTTGACCGGGATCCAGAGCCGATCGGCGCTGTCGAGCGCCAGGTTCGCGGTCTGGATCGCGCGGCTCAGAACCGAGGTGTGGAGGACGTCGGGCAGCACCCCGGCTGCGGCGAGCTGCTCGCCGGCGCGCGCGGCCTCGCCACGACCCTGCTCGGTGAGTCGTACGTCGACCCAGCCCGTGAAGAGGTTCTTCTGGTTCCATTCGCTCTGCCCGTGACGGAGCAGGATCAGCGTGTTCGTCATGCGGACCAGTCTATCCGGCGCCCTCAGGCGTCGTGCGGTGCGACGAGCGCGCCCGTCGACAGCACCGCGAGGGTCAGCTCAGCGCCAGCAGGTGCTCGCGCAGCGAGGTCGCCCGTTCGGAGACCTTCGGGAGGGCGGCCGCGACGATCCGGCCGCGCAGCTCGGTCTCGCCGAGGACATCGGCGACCCGCGCCCAGGTGAGCAGGTGACCGGGGTGGAGATCGGCGGAGAGGCTCGCCTGCGCACCGCGGAGGAACCCCTCTGGGAAGTCCGACAGCCTCCGAAGAACGCTGCGGACTGCCGCGGCCACTCCGAGACCGCGAAGGCGACGGATTCGGAGGCTTCGGCTGCAGTGGCGCCGTACGCGAACTCGGCGTCCGAGGCGCGGCGGAAGCCCGAGAGCACCGACGAGCGCCAGGCGCAGTCGTGATCCCGCATCTTCTCGACGGGCACCGGAGCTCCCCCAGCCACGTCGCCCAGGGCGGCGAGGTGCGCGCCGAGCCCGACTTGGAACACGCCGCTGCGCGGCCGGTGCTGGATCTCGACGACGTGCACGACCCCGCCCTCCAGCTCCCGCCTCAGGACGTCGCCCGTGCGGGTGAACCCCTCGTTCACGAGCACGGGGAAGAACTGCGCGCGCAGCTGCGCGGTGATCGTCTTGCGGTCCATGTTCGTCGGCTCCAGCCGGAGGTCGGCGCCGGAGCGGCGCATCGTCGGTGAGGGCAGCAGGAGGATCGGGCGGAGCCCTACAACCGCTTGAGCCTCGGGATGTTCGCGGTCGCACCGGCGTCGGCGGGCACGATGGGCTCCTGCGCCGCAGCCACGACTTCGGCGGCGGGCGCCTGCGCGTCCGCGGCCCCCTCCCCGACCCGCACCTCGAGCGCGGCGTCCTCGGGCACCGAGCGCTTCAGCAGCGCGAGGGCGATCCCGCCCCACTCGTGATGCAGCGCCGAGCGCGTGACGCGGCCGACCGGGCGCGCCTCGGGGCCTACGGCCTCGCCGGCCCGGTAGACGAGCGCGCCGGCACCCGGCAGCTCTCCGCCGGACCCGTCGAGATGCAGCATCGCCACGCGGCGCGGCGGATGACCGAGGTTGTGCACCTTCGCGATCGTCTCCTGCCCGCGGTAGCACCCCTTGGTCAGATGGACCGCGGTGCGCAGCCAGTCGAGCTCGTGCGGGATCGACCGCTCATCGACATCGCCGTGCTGCGTCGGGCGCCAGGCCCGCACCTCGAGCGCGTCCAGCGCGAGCAGGCCGGCGGCGGCGAGCACCCCCGACGAGACGCGCGCGACGACCTCCGCGAGCCGGGCGCGGGGGAAGACGAACTGCGTCGCCGACCAGTCCGCTCCCGCGTGCGCGTCGGATTTCGCGTACTGCACGCCGCCGGGGAGCACACCGGCCCACGGGTCGCGCCAGCGCACGACCGGGTCGAGCGCATCGAGCGCATCGGCGGCGGCGCCGTCGAAGGCGAGCACCGCCGCGAACTCCTCGGAGGCGTCGCGCACCTCGACCCGCAGCGCGAACCGCATGCGCGTGAGGAACGCGGCCAGCGGCTCCGCGGATCCCTCGTCGACCAGCAGCCAGGTCCGCTCCCCGTCGTCGACGACGCGGATCGCCCGTTCGATGCGCCCGTTCGGGTCGAGGAGGAGCGTCTCGGTGCTCTCCCCCGGGCGCAGGCCCACGAGCTGCTGGCTCGTCATCGAGTGCAGCCAGCTCAGCCGGTCGGGACCCCCGACGATCACGACGCCGCGGTGCGAGAGGTCGACGACCGCCTCGCCGGCCTCCAGCGCGCGCTGCTCGGGCAGCGGCCTGCCGTAGTGCGCTGCGACGCCGAGTCCGGGGTCGGCGACGGCTCCAGGCAGGGCGAGGAACGGGTTCGCGAGGGTCCGATCAGGGATCATGACGGGTCAGCGGCCCGGCAGAGTCAGCGCTGGCCCTTGAAGAGCTTGTAGATGACCGTGCCCGAGACCCAGGCGATCGCCAGAGAGGCCAGACCGAGCAGACCGAGGAAGAAGAGTTCGAGCGCGACAAGCATGACGCCAGTCTATCCGAAGAAGAGACCGACGACGTCGATCACCGCGATCACGAGCACCGATCCCGCGACGCTGAACGCGACCCTGGTAATGAATCCGACCTTCGCGGCGGTGCCGAGCTGGAGCGCGAAGGTGACGAGGGTCGACGCGCCGATCGCGAAGACCAGCCACGAGAAGCGGTCCTCGACCGGGGCGAGCACGGTCACCAGCACGCCGATGACGGCCGCGACGGCCCAGGCGATGATGAGCCGCGGGATGTGCCACGAGTGCGCATCGGGCATCTCGCGGTCGCTCTGCGCCGCCGTTTCGTTCACCCGGCCATTCTCGCACAGCGCCAGAAGCCGGGCACCGAACGCTCCGTCCAGCGCCGGGCGCACAGTAATATGTGGGACAGCGCAGGAAGGAGGCCGGGCCATGGAACTGCTCTGCCTCACCGACCGGGACCCGGCCGATTCGCTGCCCGCGCTCGATCTCCTGCCCCACGAGGTCCGCACCTCCCCGCTCTCGGTCGACCTGCCCGACTCGTTCGCCGCCCGCTTCGACGCCATCATCGTCGACGGCTCGCTCGACGCGCGCCGGGCCCGCACCGCGTGCCTCGCCCTGCGGGATGCTTCGGAGACGCCGCGGATCGTAGTGCTCTCGGAGGCCGCGCTCACCGCGTTCACCCGGGAATGGGGAGCCGGGGACGTACTGCTGCCGACTGCCAGCCCTGCCGAGGTCGAACTGCGGCTGCGGCTGCTCGAGGGACCGCCGGCCGAGACGGCCTCGACGCCTGCGGTGCAGAGCGCGGGCGTGGTCATCGACGAGTCCAGTTTCACCGCGCGCCTCTTCGGCCGCACGCTCGACCTCACCTACAAGGAGTTCGAGCTCCTCCACTTCCTCGCCGCGAACCCGGGCCGCGTTTTCACGCGCGAGCAGCTGCTCGGCGAGGTCTGGGGCACGGACTACTTCGGCGGCACGCGCACGGTCGACGTGCACGTCAGGCGGCTGCGCGCGAAGCTCGAGGACCACGAGGGACTCATCAGCACCGTCCGGGGCGTCGGCTACGGCTTCGCGCGCTCGCGGCTCGACCAGGAGGAGACCGCATGACCGACGCCGATCGGCACCCCGATCTCGCAGGAGCCGTCGCCGCGCACCCGGAGGACTTCGACGCCGCGCGTGCCGTCATCGCCGAGGCCGAGGCCGCCGACGGGGCCTCCCCCGTGTCGGACCAGGCGATGCTCGCGGCAGCGCAGGGTCAGCGGGCGCTACTGCTCTTCCGGCGCCGGGACGAGCGCCACGACGGCGACGCGCCCGCCCACGATCCGACCGCACCGGATGCGGTCGGCATCGTCGGACAGGGGGAGGTCGACCTCGTCGTGCGGCCCGGCCTGCGGGGGCGCGGGATCGGCACCGCCGCGCTCGGCGCCCTGCTCGCGCACGGGCGGGCGGGCGGCGCCCGGACGGATCCCGGCCCGCTGCGCGCGTGGGCGCACGGCGAGAACCCGGCGGCCGAGGCGCTCCTCGGCGCCGCGGGGTTCGCGCCGGTCCGCACGCTCTTCCGGATGGACCTCGACCCGGCGCTGCTCCCTGACGGCGAAGCGGATCCGCTGTCCCTCGCAGCCCCCGACGGGCTCCGGCTCCGCGCGTTCGATCCTCGACGCCCGGGCGATGCTCCCGCCTGGGTCGACGCGAACGCCGCGGCGTTCGCGTCGCATCCCGAGCAGGGCAGGATCACGGAGTCCGACTTCGCCCTCATGCGGGCCGAGCCGTGGTTCGACGCCGACGACCTGATCCTGCTCGAGGAGGTCGGCTCCGACCCCGCAGCGCCGCGCCTCGCGGGATCGACGTGGGTGAAGACCGTGCGCGAAGCCGGCGAGGACGGCGCCCAGGAGACCGTCGTCGCCGAGCTCTACGCGGTGGGCGTGCGCCCCGAGCGCGCGGGCCAGGGGCTCGGCCGACTGCTGCTCGACGCGACGCTGCGCCGCATGGCCCGGCACTCCCCCGACCGGGTCTCGCTCTACGTCGACGGCGAGAACGAGCGCGCGGTCGAGCTGTACCGCCGCGCGGAGTTCACCGTGGGTTCACGCAGCAGACAGTGGGAGCGCCCGCCCGCGCCCGCGGCGGGTGCCAGAATAGACGCATGAGTGATGATGCGCGCGACGCCGAGCTGACCGCCGCCGGCCCGAACGGGGTCGCCGTAGACGAGCTTCCCGCCGACCGGTACATCGATCGCGAGCTCAGCTGGCTCGCGTTCAACCAGCGAGTGCTCGAACTCGCCGAGGATCCCGCGATCCCGCTGCTCGAGCGGGCGAACTTCCTCGCCATCTTCGCGTCGAACCTCGACGAGTTCTTCATGGTGCGCGTCGCCGGGCTGCGCCGCCGCATCATCACCGGCCTCGCCGTGCCCACGAACGTCGGCCGCGCGCCGACGGACGTGCTCGCCGACATCAACCGCACCGCCTACGAGCTCCAGCAGCGGCACGCCCGCTGCTTCCGCGAGCAGGTGAAACCCGGGCTGGCCGAGGCGGGCGTGCGCATCGTCGACTGGGACCAGCTCGACGCCGCCGACCGCGAGGTGCTCACCGAGTACTACGAGCAGCACATCTACCCCGTGCTCATGCCGCTCGCGGTCGACCCCGCGCACCCGTTCCCCTACATCTCCGGGCGCGCGTTGAACCTCTCGATCCGCGTGCGCAATCCGCGCACCGAGAAGGTGGAGTTCGCCCGCCTCAAGGTGCCGCAGATGATCCCGCGGTACGTCCGCGTCGATCGCAGGGAGAGCGTCGACGACGTGCGCTACATCCCGCTCGAGGCGCTCATCGCCAACCAGCTCGACGGGCTCTTCCCCGGCATGGAGGTGATGGACCACCACGTCTTCCGCGTGACCCGTAACGAGGACATGGAGATCGAGGAAGACGAGACCGAGAACCTGATCCAGGCCCTCGAGAAGGAGCTGCTGCGCCGACGCTTCGGGCCGCCGATCCGCCTCGAGATCTCCGACGACATGGACGAGGCGACACTCGAGCTGCTCGTGCGCGAGTTCGACATCGACGAGCAGCAGGTCTACACGCTCGCCGGCCCGCTCGATCTCAGCGGGCTCTTCGCGCTCACCCGCGTCGCGCGGCCCGACCTGAAGTTCCAGCCGCACATCCCGGTCACGCACCCCCAGTTCCGCACGAGCTCGCCGAGCGAGAAGCCCGACACCTTCTCCGCCATCGCCCGCCACGAGGTGCTCGTGCACCACCCGTACGAGTCGTTCTCGACCAGTGTGCAGGCGTTCGTGGAGCAGGCGGCGACCGACCCCGATGTACTCGCCATCAAGCAGACGCTGTACCGCACGTCGGGCGACAGCCCGATCGTCGCCGCGCTCATCAAGGCGGCCGAGGCCGGCAAGCAGGTGCTCGCGCTCGTCGAGGTCAAGGCGCGCTTCGACGAGGAGGCGAACATCACCTGGGCCCGCAAGCTCGAGCAGGCCGGCGTGCACGTCGTCTACGGACTCGTCGGGCTCAAGACCCACTGCAAGCTCGTGCAGGTGATCCGCGAGGAGGGCGGGCGACTCGCCCACTACTGCCACATCGGCACCGGCAACTACAACCCCAAGACCAGCCGCATCTACGAGGACTTCGGCCTGTTCACGTCGTCGCCCGAGGTCGGCCGCGACGTCACGAAGCTCTTCAACGTGCTCTCGGGCTACGCCATCGAGACCGACTACGACCGGCTGCTCGTGGCACCGTTGCAGCTGCGCAGCGGGCTGCTCGAGCGCATCGAGCGCGAGGCGGAGCACGCCCGCGCCGGGCGCCCGAGCGGCATCCGCCTCAAGGCGAACTCGATGGTCGACGAGAAGATCATCGACGCGCTCTACCGCGCGAGCCAGGCAGGCGTGCCGATCGAGATCTGGGTGCGAGGCATCTGCTCGATCCGCGCGGGCGTTCCGGGGCTCTCGGAGAACATCCGCGTGCGCTCGATCCTCGGCCGGTACCTGGAGCACTCGCGCATCTACGCCTTCGAGAACGACGGCGGCGAGCGGGAGATCTTCATCGGCAGCGCCGACCTCATGCACCGCAACCTGGATCGCCGCATCGAGGTGCTCGTCCAGCTGACCGATCGCGCGCACCTCGCGCGGGTCGACCGGTTCTTCGAGTTCGCGTTCAGCGACGACGTCTCCTCGTGGCGCATGCTGCCCGACGGCACCTGGGAGCGCCGGGTCGTCGGAGCGAACGGCGAGCCGCTGCCTGATCTGCAGGACCTCGTGATGATCGACCGCACCGAGGCCCGCTCCCGGAGGGCCAGGTGAAGTCGGCCTCGCGCAGCACGACGAGCGGCGGCACGGGATCGGGCAAGGGCGGATCCGGCAAGAGCACCGAAGTCCTTGCCGCGGGAACCGTGTGCTGGAGGCGCGTCTACGACGAGCACGGAGACCCGCGCATCCTCGTGCTGCTCATCCACCGCACGAAGCAGCGCGACGTGTCGTTCCCCAAGGGCAAGCTCGATCCGGGCGAGACGATGCCGCAGGCCGCGGTCCGCGAGACCGAGGAGGAGACCGGGCTCAAGGTCTCGCTCGGCGTCAACCTCGGCACGATCCACTACTCGCTCGGAGGGGACCGCACGAAGACCGTGCAGTACTGGGCCGCGGAGGTCACGCGCAAGGCGGCGCTCTCGTCGACGTTCGTCCCGAACGGCGAAGTCCAGGCCCTCGAGTGGGTGCCGGTCGCCCAGGCCCGCAAGCGCCTGACGTACAAGGCGGATCGCGAGCTCTACGACGTGTTCCTGAGTCTCGTCGAGCACGGGCTGCACGAGACGTTCTCCGTCACGCTCCTGCGCCACGCGAAGGCCGAGCCGCGCAGCGCGGTGTTCCCCGAAGATCATCTGCGGCCGCTCTCGAGCACGGGCGAGGACCAGGCCGAGACGCTCTCCGCCATCCTCACCGCCTTCGGACCGAAGCGGATCTACTCCTCGACCGCCGAGCGCTGCGTCGCGACGGTCGCGCCGCTCGCCGAACGCCTCGGCAAACGCGTGCGGCTCAAGAACTCGCTCAGCCAGGACAACTGGGACGAGGGGGATCTGTCGAAGATGGGCCGCCTCGTCGGCAAGATCACCACGCGCACGAAGAACGCGATCATCTGCAGCCATCGCCCGGTGCTGCCCGACCTCGCCCGCAGTCTGATGCTCGCGACCGGCAGCGTGCCCGGCAGCTACCTCGACGAGTCCGTGTCGCTGCCGCCTGCGGGGTTCTCGGTGTTCCACTTCTCCCGCAATCACCCGGGCGCGGGCATCATCGGCGTGGAGACCTATCCGCTGAAGCACTGATCCGGTGCCCGCGGGCGGTGGATCCTGCGACTCGCTTCGCTCGCGCAGGATGACGGGATGGCCATCGCGCAGGATGACGGGATGTCCATCGCGCAGGATGACGGGATGGCCATCGCGCAGGATGACGGAACGGCCGGTACGGGACGGCGAACCCCGCGGCCTCCGCGAGTTCACCCGCTGTTCACTTCCCGGCAGACCGCACGTCACGCGACGGACCTAGCGTGGAACACGTGCCCCTCGCGGACACTCCACAACTTTCCGTTCTCAGATTGGATCCACTCCAAGTGAAGCTCTCAGCACTCACCAAGGTCGCAGCCATCGGCGGGATCGCCGCACTCGCGCTCACCTCTTGCGCTGCCAACGAGTCCGGCTCCGGCCAGGCCTCGGGCGGCGACGCTGCTTCCTCCAGCCTCTCCGGCGAGCTCGTCGGCGCGGGCGCCTCGTCGCAGGGTTCGGCCCAGGAGGCCTGGACCGCCGGATTCCAGACCGCGAACAGCGACGTCACCGTGAACTACGAGCCCTCCGGATCGGGCGCAGGGCGCGAGACCTTCCAGCAGGGCGCGAGCGCCTTCGCCGGCTCGGACCGCGCGTTCAAGGCCGAGGAGATCGAGGCCGGCCCGTTCGAGGGCTGCGCCACGGGCGACATCGTCGAGTTCCCCGCGTACATCTCGCCGATCGCGATCATCTTCAACGTCGAGGGCGTGGACTCGCTCAAGCTCGACGCCCCGACCGTCGCGAAGATCTTCTCGGGCAAGGTCACCAAGTGGAACGATCAGGCGATCGCCGACCAGAACCCCGATGCGAAGCTCCCCGACGCGAACATCAACGCTGTGCACCGCTCCGACGAGTCGGGCACGACCGAGAACTTCACCGACTACCTCGCGGCCGCAGCGGAGTCGGACTGGACCGTCGGCGCGATCGAGTCGTGGCCGGCCGAGTTCGGCGGCGAGGGCGCTCAGGGCACCTCGGGCGTCGTCAGCGCTGTGACCAACGGGTCCAACACCATCGGCTACGCCGATGCGTCTCAGGCCGGCGAGCTCGGCACCGTCGAGATCAAGGTCGGCGACGAGTACGTCGCATACACGCCCGAGGCGGCCGCAGCGGTCGTCGATGCATCGCCGCTCGAGGAGGGTCGCACCGACCACGACCTCGCCATCGCGGTCGACCGCAAGTCCTCCGAGGCCGGCGTCTACCCGATCGTGCTCGTGAGCTACCTCGTCGGCTGCGCCGAGTACCAGGACGCCGCGAACGCCGAGCTCGTCAAGGCATACTTCAGCTACATCGTGAGCGAAGAGGGCCAGAAGGTCTCGGCCGAGTCCGCCGGCAGCGCGCCGATCTCGAACGATCTGCGCTCCAAGGTGCAGGTCGCGATCGACGCGATCAAGTAGCGCACGGGATCCTGCGACTCGTACCTCGCGCAGGATGACGGAGAAATCCTCGTCCATCGGATGACGGAGAAATCCTCGTCATCCCGCACGACGGAGGGGTCGCAGGATCCACTCGTGCCGCCCGGCACATCGATCGGGATTCTGCGACTCGCACGCTCGCGCAGAATGAACAGGACGACTCGCTTCCCCGCGCAGAATGACAGGACGACACCCGTCGCTCGCGCAGAACGACTGAACAACCAGAAGGGCCACACCCCGTGACTTCACCCACGACCGCCGCGAAGCCGGTCCTGAGCCTCGGCGATCGCGTCTTCTCGCGATCGGCGGTGTTCGCGGGCAGCATGATCCTCGTCACGCTCGCCGCCGTCGCGCTCTTCCTGATCGTCCGCAGCCTGCCCGCGTTCGTCGCGACGGGCGAGAGCGCGTCGCTCCTCACGACCAACTTCTGGTCGTACGTCGGCCCGCTGGTGTTCGGCACCGTCTGGGTCGCCGCGATCGCGCTGCTCATCGCGCTGCCGCTGGCCATCGGCATCGCGCTCTTCATCTCGCACTACGCGCCCCGCCAGCTCGCGCAGGTCCTCGGCTACGTCATCGACCTGCTCGCCGCGGTGCCCAGCGTGGTCTACGGCCTCTGGGGCATCGGAGTGCTCGCCCCCGCCGTGCAGCCGGTCTACACCTGGCTGAACGAGAATCTCGGCTGGTTCCCGCTCTTCGGGGGCGTCGTGACCGGCACGGGCCGCACGATCCTCACCGCCGCGCTCGTGCTCGCGGTCATGATCCTGCCGATCATGACCGCGATCTGCCGCGAGGTCTTCCTCCAGGCGCCCACCCTCCATGAAGAGGCGGCGCTCGCGCTCGGCGCGACCCGCTGGGAGATGATCCGCCTCGCGGTCCTCCCCTTCGGCCGCCCCGGCATCGTCTCGGCCGCTATGCTCGGCCTCGGCCGCGCGCTCGGCGAGACCATGGCCGTCGCCATGGTGCTGTCGGCGACGGGCGTCGTGAGCTTCCATCTGCTCACCTCGCAGAACCCGTCGACCATCGCGGCGAACATCGCGCTCTCCTTCCCCGAGGCCTACGGCGAGAACATCAACGTGCTCATCGCGACCGGCCTCATCCTGTTCATCGTCACCTTCCTCGTCAACGCGATCGCCCGCTGGATCGTGAGCCGGCGCGCCGAGTTCTCCGCGGCCAACTGATGCTCCAGCAGTCCACCAGGAAAGAAAAGAGGATCGCTCCCGTGGCTATCACCGTCCGCCCCGGCCTCGCGGGCTCCGCCCTCGCCGGCAACCGCCTCTCGCGCCGCACTCCCTGGGTCGTGCTGGGCGGCAGCCTGCTCGCGGCATTCGCGCTCTTCGGCCTGCTCGCGGCGGCCTCGGGGTCGGCGTTCTCGATCCCCGGTGCCGTCGTCGTCGGCGCGATCGCGTACATCGTGGTCATCACGATCCTGTCGGCGTCCGTCGAGGGCCGCAGGCAGGCGATGGATCGCTTCGTCACCGCGCTCGTCTCGGGCGCCTTCCTGCTCGCGGTCGTGCCCCTCGTCTCGGTCGGCATCACGGTCATCAGCAACGGCCTCGCGCGCTTCGACGGCGAGTTCTTCAACTCGTCGATGCGCAACGTCACCGGCGAGGGCGGCGGCGCGCTGCACGCGATGGTGGGCACACTGCTCATCACGCTCGCCGCGACGGTCATCTCGGTGCCCCTCGGCCTCATGACCTCGATCTACCTCGTCGAGTACGGCCGCGGCCGCCTCGCGAAGACGATCACGTTCCTCGTCGACGTCATGACCGGCATCCCGTCGATCGTCGCCGGCCTCTTCGCCTACGCGCTCTTCGCCCTCTTCTTCGGCCCGGGCGTCCGCATGGGCATCGTCGGCGCCGTGGCGCTGTCGGTGCTCATGATTCCCGTCGTAGTCCGTTCGAGCGAGGAGATGCTGCGCCTCGTGCCCAACGAGCTGCGCGAGGCGGCGTACGCCCTCGGCGTGCCGAAGTGGCGCACGATCCTCAAGGTCGTCCTCCCCACCTCGATCGCCGGCATCACGACGGGCGTCATGCTCGCCGTCGCCCGTGTGATCGGCGAGACCGCGCCGCTGCTCATCACCGCCGGCTTCACCGCGTCCATGAACTACAACCTCTTCCAGGACCGCATGCAGTCCCTGCCCGTGTACGTCTACACTCAGTTCATGAACCAGGGCAACCCCGCGTTCGCGTTCATCGACCGCGCCTGGGCCGCGGCCCTCGTCCTCATCCTCATCGTCATGGCGCTGAACCTGCTCGCCCGCCTCGTCGCCCGGTGGTTCTCACCGAAGACCGGCCGCTGATCTCCCACCCCACGTAAGGAAACCATGTCCAAGCGCATCGAGGTCTCCGACCTCAACGTCTACTACTCGAAGTTCCTGGCCGTCGAGGGCGTCTCGATCGACATCGAGCCCCGCAGCGTCACGGCCTTCATCGGCCCGTCCGGCTGCGGCAAGTCGACCTTCCTCCGCACGCTCAACCGCATGCACGAGGCGATCCCCGGGGCCCGGGTCGAGGGCAGCGTGCTGCTCGACGGCGAGGATCTCTACGGCCCCGGCGTCGACCCGGTGCTCGTCCGCCGCCAGGTGGGCATGGTGTTCCAGCGCCCGAACCCGTTCCCCACGATGTCGATCCGGGAGAACGTCCTCGCCGGAGTCCGCCTGAACAGCCGCAAGATCTCGAAGGGCGACGCCGACGACCTCGTCGAGAAGTCCCTCACCGGCGCGAACCTCTGGAACGAGGTCAAGGACCGCCTCGACAAGCCGGGCTCCGGCCTGTCGGGCGGCCAGCAGCAGCGACTCTGCATCGCCCGCGCGATCGCGGTCTCCCCCGAGGTCCTCCTCATGGACGAGCCGTGCTCCGCGCTCGATCCGATCTCGACGCTCGCGATCGAGGACCTCATCGATCAGCTCAAGCAGGAGTACACGATCGTCATCGTGACCCACAACATGCAGCAGGCGTCGCGCGTCTCCGACCGCACGGCGTTCTTCAACATCGCGGGAACCGGCAAGCCCGGCAAGCTCATCGAGTACGACGACACCTCGAAGATCTTCTCCACGCCGTCGGTCCAGGCGACCGAGGACTACGTCTCCGGCCGCTTCGGGTAGGCGCGCGGAGCCCACTCACAACCGATTCCCAGCTTCGCGCGATTCCTTCGGGCGTACTGTTGCGCCGTGAACCACCGCATCGCAGGATCGAGCTCGTCGCTCGAGACCGCCCCGGAAGAACCTTCTGAACCCGGGCGAGGAGCCGCTTTCCGCTACTGGCTCCTCGCCGAGACCGCTGAGGCCCCGGGCCAGCAGACCGGCCCCCACGGCCGCCCCGATGGGCACCGCCGCCAGCACTGGCTGCGCGTCATGTGCCTCACGGGCGTCGACTACTTCTCGACGCTCGGCTACCAGCCCGCCATCGCCGCGCTCGCGGCGGGCGCCGTCGCCCCGATCGCGACGATCGTACTGGTGATCGTGACGCTCGCAGGCGCGCTCCCCGTCTACCGCAGGGTGGCGCAGGAGAGTCCGCACGGCACGGGGTCCATCTCGATGCTCGCCAGGCACCTCCCCCGGTGGAGCGGCAAGCTCGCGATCCTCGGCCTGCTCGGTTTCGCGGCGACCGACTTCATGATCACCATGACGCTCTCGGCAGCCGACGCCACCGCCCACCTCGTCGAGAACCCGTTCGCCCCGAAGGCGCTGCACGGCGAGGAGGTCGTGATCACGCTGGCGCTGCTCGCCGGCCTCGGCGTGGTCTTCCTGCGCGGCTTCCGCGAGGCGATCCGGCTCGCGACGGTGCTCGTGGGCGCGTTCCTGCTCGTCAACCTCGTCGTGGTGGTCGTGTCGGTCGTCCATCTCTTCGAGAACCCGATCGTGCTGGGCGACTGGTGGACCGTCCTCACCACGCAGCACGGCAACCCGATCTTCGTCGTCGCGATCGCGCTCGTCGTCTTCCCGAAGCTCGCGCTCGGGCTCTCGGGGTTCGAGACGGGCGTCGCCGTCATGCCGCAGATCCGCGGTGACCGCGGCGACACCGAGGCGGACCCCGCGGGCCGGATCCGCGGCGCGAAGCGCCTGCTCACCACCTCGGCCCTCATCATGAGCGGCTTCCTCATCACCTCGTCGATCACGACCGTGGCGCTCATCCCCGCTGCGGAGTTCGAGGAGGGCGGCGAGGCGAACGGCAGGGCGCTCGCGTACCTCGCCCACCATTTCCTGGGCGACGGCTTCGGCACGGCCTACGACCTCATCACGATCGCGATCCTGTGGTTCGCCGGCGCCTCGGCGATGGCGGGGCTGCTGAACCTCGTGCCGCGGTACCTGCCGCACTACGGCATGGCGCCGGCGTGGGCGCGCGCCACCCGCCCTCTGGTGCTGGTCTTCACCGCGATCGCGTTCTTCGTGACGATCGTCTTCCAGGCCAGCGTCGACGCGCAGGGCGGGGCATACGCGACCGGCGTGCTCGTGCTCATCACCTCGGCGTCGATCGCGGTGACGCTCGCGGCGCGCAGCGCCGGCCAGCGGGGCGCGACGATCGGGTTCGGGATCGTGAGCGCCGTCTTCGTCTACACGACGGTCGCGAACGTCATCGAGCGGCCCGACGGCATCAAGATCGCCGCCTGCTTCATCGTGGGCATCATCGCGGTGAGCTTCGTGTCCCGCGTCGCGCGTGCGACCGAGTTGCGCGCCACGGCGGTCCGCCTCGACCCGGTCGCGGCCCAGTACGTGGTCGATGCCACGGCTGAGGCGCCGAACGGGGCCCTGCGGCTCATCGCGCACGAACCCGACGACCGCTCCCCCGAACGGTACGCGCTGAAGCTGCGGCACGCCCGCCTCGCGCACCGGCTGCCGGATGACCGCGCGCTCTTCATCGAGATCGAGGTCTCGGACAGCTCCGACTTCGAGGGCGAGCTCGTCGTGAGGGGCGTCTCGCACCACGGCTTCCGCGTGCTCACCGTGCGCAGCAGCTCGGTGCCGAACGCGATCGCCGCGGTATCGCTGCACCTTCGGCAGCACATCGGCTGCACGCCGCACGTCTACTTCCGGTGGACCGAGGGCAGCCCGATCCGGAACCTCCTGAAGTTCCTGCTGTTCGGCGTCGGCGAGATCGCACCGATGACGCGGGAGGTGCTGCGAGCGGCCGAGCCCGAGATCACGAGGCGCCCCTGGGTGCACGTGGCGTGAGCCGAGGCCCCGAGCGTCGCTGCGACGTGCGGCGGGAGCAGAAGAACCGAGCCGCAGAACGCCTCTCGGCGGAAGGCCGCTCGAAGCGGCGAAAATTGGAGCCCGGGGTTACTGCGGCCCGGCGCCACCAGTGTAACGCAGGGCGCGGGATCCTCCCAGAGGGCCCGCGTCCGGGAGCGCCACGGTGCCGTGCGCGGGTCAGGCGAGGGTGCCGTCGCGCCAGCGCCGGGAACCGGCGTGCAGTTCCTGCGCGATCGTCGAGTAGCGCAGCGCGCGGGTCGTGAGCTGCTCGGCGTGCGCGTCGTCGAGCGCGTCCCGAGTATCGGCGAGGTCCGCCGCCCCGAGGGCCATGATGCGGCAGTAGCTCGCCGAACGGTCGAGGGCGGCGCCGAGATCGCCGACGAACGCACCGCGCAGGATCGTATCGCAGAGTCCGGCGATCGAGTCGGGGGTGACCGGCTCGGCCGCGCCGGCCACGATCGGGTCGATCGTGGCCGCGGCGCCGACCCCGCGGCGGAACAGGTCGGCGGAGCCCTCGGGGTCGGAGGCGACGACTCGGCGCAGCAGGTACAGCCGCCACAGCACCCCGGCCAGCGAGTGCGTGCCCTGATGCGCCCAGAGCTCGGCGATGTCGTCGAGACCGGTTCCCGAGGCGAGGCCGACCACCCGCTCGACGACCGCGGCGTCGGCGCCCCGGCGGACGCGGTCGAGCAGCGCCCAGGAGGTCTCCTGGGCGAGACGGTGCGCAGCCCCCGGCTCGTCGGATCCGATGATCCAGTCGAAGTCGGCGGTCGGTTGCAGCACGGGTCGCTGGTACTCGCGGGTCACATGTCTCCTGTTCGCGTCGGAGCGGGGCCCGCCCTGCGGCGGACCCCGCGAGTCTACGCCCGCGCCGTCCGCCGCGCTCCCATCCCCCGTTCGGCCGCGCGGAGTAGAATCGGGAGGAACGGGGAGGCCGCGACGCTGAGCGTCGCCGCTGCCGGCAGCGACCGGATCGATGCCCCGACGGCCGCCGCCCCCAGGAGCCCGGTGGCGGCGAGTGCCGCGACCGGCTCGTCGAGCCCGACGAGCAGCGCCGACGACGTTCCCGCGATCGCTGCGGGCACGAACACCGCCGGATGCGCGATGGCCGAGACCGCCCGCCCCCGGAGAACGCCAGCGCCCGGCCCCGTCGCTGCCGCTCCGAGCCTGCGGACGATGCGGTCCGCCAGCCGCAGCGCCGGCTCGTCGACGCGGACGATGCGCGCGGCGAACGGGACGACGATGGCGAGGATCACGACGACCCACGGCAGGCGCGTCGCCCACCAGGCGGCGCTGTGCGGCTCGGGAAGCGGGAATCCCGCCGCCCAGAGCGCTGCGGCGAGCGCGAGGATGAGCGGCATGTGCCAGAGGTAGACGCCCATCGCCCAGGCGGAGGCGCGCTCCGCTGCTCGGGCGACCGCCGGCGCGCTCGTGAGCGCGCCGAGCCGGGGGCGCAGGAGCATCAGTCCGAAGAACTGCGCGGTGCCGAGCAGAGCGATGGCGGCGGTCGGCGGGTTCAGGTTGACGAGCATGTCCGGGGACCACCCGAGCGCGATGAGCACGAAGACCGCCGCGACCGCCGCGAGCATTCCGGCGGTCAGGCGCCGCCGAGACCACGTCGCGCACGCGCCGTCGAGCATCGCGAAACCGATCTGCTGCATGAGCGGCCAGACCAGGGCGAGGTTGAGGTACCCGAGCGGGGACCCGGCGCGCGTGCCGAGCACGTCGACCGCGAGCACGGCTGCCCCGAGCCCCGCGATCGTGAGCAGCGGACGCCGCTCGTGCAACGCGGCCATCGACGGCACGAGCGCGGTGACGCCCAGGTAGACCGCGAGGAACCACAGCGGCTGCCCGATGCGCAGACCGGCCTCGGCGAGCAGATCGGGGTCGGCGCCCAGCGCGCGCGCCGCGAGGAGCGCCGCCCCGACCGCTGCGGCCAGGATCGCTGCGGGAACGGCGAGACGGCGCACCCGCGCCGCGATGTACTCGCGCGGCGTCGCCCCGCGCGCTCGCATGCGTCGCCACTGCATGAGCGAGACGAAGCCGCCCGCGATGAAGAAGAGCGGCATGACCTGCATGGCCCACGTCGCGGGGACGAACCAGGGCCGGCCCGCGAGCGCGACGGCGGTGCTCAGCCCGCCTCCCGCATCGACCCATACCCCGACCATCAGCGCGTGCAGCACCACCACGACGAGCAGCGACCCCGCCCGCACGGCGTCGATGGTCGTATCCCTTGCGGGGGCACCAGGGGCGGGTGCGGATGCCGCCGCGGCGGCGGCGATGGGCGGTCGGGTGAGGGTCATCTCGGCTCCTAGCGTCGGGGTCGAGCAGTGACGCTACGGGGATGCCAGCGCTCAGCGCGTCACCCTTCGGAGTGAACCTCCCGCGACGGCGGAGTGATCCGCGGCTCAGCCGCCCGCGTTGACGAGGCCCGTCTCGTACGCCGCGACCACGATCTGGGCGCGGTCCCGCAGCTCGAGCTTGGCGAGCACGCGCGAGACGTGCGTCTTGATCGTCTGCTCGGAGAGGAAGAGCTCGCCGGCGATCTCACCGTTGGAGCGTCCGGTGGCGATGAGCTCCATGACCTCGAGCTCGCGCGCGGTGAGGTGCGCGAGCACCGCCGAGCGGTCGCGCGGCGCCGGGCGCGCCGCGTAGTCGGCGATCAGCTTGCTCGTGATGGACGGGGCGAGCAGCGCGTCTCCCGCGGCAACGACGCGCACCGCCGAGACGAGGGCGTCGGCGGTCGCGTCCTTGAGCAGGAATCCGCTCGCGCCGGCCCGCAGCGCCGAGAACACGTACTCGTCCGCGTCGAACGTGGTGAGGATGATCACGCGGGGGTGGGAGAGACCGGGCATCGCGAGGACCTCCCGCGTGGCGTCGAGCCCGTTCATCCGCGGCATGCGGATGTCCATCAGCACGACGTCGGGCCGCGTCCGCTTGACGAGCTGCACCGCCTCGTCGCCGTCGGCCGCGCTGCCGACGACGTCGATGTCCTCCTGCGCGCCGAGCAGCGCCCCGAACCCCTCGCGCACCATGGCCTGGTCGTCGATGATCGCGACTCTGATCGCGGGATCCTCCGCACCGGGTTGCACCATGATCTCGATGATAGTGACCGCGACGATCGGCCAGGATCCCTCTCGGGTATCACGCGGACGGCACTCCGGGGTGACGCCCCCGGGCGGATCCGCGCGTACGGTGAACGCCATGATCCTCATTCCCGTCCTCATCGCGGCCGTCGGCGCGGTCGGCCTCGCGCTCGGCACGCACCTGCAGCACCGCGCCGTCCGGGCACGGACGGCGGGTCCGTCCGAGCCGCGCGAACGCGGCCGCGCAGCCGTGCTGCGCGCCTTCGGCGACCCGGCGTGGCTGCTGGGCACCGGCGTCATCGTGCTCGCGACGGCGCTCAACATCCTCGCGCTCGGCCTCGCCCCGATCGCGCTCGTGCAGCCGGTCGGCGTGCTCGCGCTGATCTGCGCGGCCGTCATCAGCGCCCGCGCGCTCGGTGTGCGCATGAACCGGGGGCTCGTGCGCGGGATCGGCCTGTCGGGCCTCTCCGTCGTCGCGTTCGTCGGCATCTCGTCGGCATTCGTGCGCGATACGACCGCGGCGGAGCCCGAGGCGCTGCGGCTGGTATGGGCGCTGGTCGCGCTCATCGCGCTCGGCGCCGTCGCGGCACGGAGGCGCGCCGGGCACCTCGCGCGAGTCGTCGGCGCCGGCGTGCTCTTCGGGGCCGTCGCAGCGACCGCGCACGTCGTCTCCGCCGCGGCGCTCGGGATCCTGCGCGCGCCGGAGGGGATCGGCTCCGCCGCCGCGCAGACCGCGATCCCGCTCCCCCTCCTCGGCCTGCTCCTGCTGCTCCTCGCCGCGGCGTCTGCTCTGGGCGCGTGGCTCGTGCAAACGGCCTACGCGAGCGGGCCGCCCGAGACGGTGCTCGCCGGGCTGACCGTGATCGACCCCGTCATCGCGGTGGCGGTGGGCGCGGCGCTCCTCGGAGAGTACGCCCCGATGCCCCCGGTCGCCCTGCTGCTCCTCATCGCGAGCGGACTCGTCGCCTGCTGCGGCGTCGCGGGCATCATCAAGAACCATCCCGATGGGCCCGGTGCGGCCCGTGCACCCGTCACCGCTGGTGCCGCACCGCTGGAACGGACGCTGGATGGCGCCGCGGCGGCGAATAGGAGAAGCTGACATGGTGACGACCCCGCTCCCCGCCGCCAGGCGCACGCACCGCTTCGGCATCGCCGGCCTCGCCCGGGACTACGCGCTCGTGCTGCCAGGGTTCTTCCTGTCGCTGTGCGCGTTCGCGGTGCTCGTCCCGCTCTTCTCGCTGGCGGTCGGCACGCTGATCGTGTGGATCGGCGCGCTGCTGCTGCCCGTCGCGCTCACGATCGCCTCGGGGTTCGCCCAGCTGTCGCGCGCCCGCGTGCGCGCTTGGGGGCTCGCCCTGCCGACTGTCGAGTACGCGCCCAGCGCCCCGGGGTTCTCGGGGTGGATCAGGCGCGTGACGGATCCGCGACGCTGGCTCGATCTGGCCTTCGAGGGCCTCGTCGCGTTCCCGCTGCGCGCACTCACCTTCTCGATCGCCGCCGCGTGGACGCTCGGCGCGCTCGCCGGCCTGACCTACTGGTTCTGGGGCGGCTTCCTCCCGCCCGACGATGTGACGCTGGCCGGTCTGATCCTCGAGGGGATCACCGCCGGCGCCACGCCTGACGCGCTGGCGCACTCCTTCGCGCTCGATGCCGGGTTCCAGCTCGTCGCCGGCGTCATCCTGCTCCTGACGCTGCCGTTCGTGATGCGCGGGCTCGCCTGGCTCGAGGCGGCGACGACCGCCGCGGCGCTCGGCGCGGAGCTCGAGGATCCCGCGAGCGCCGATGTGCCCGCGCGGCCCGACCGCGCCGCGCCGCGCGGAGCGGGCCTCGGAACCCCAGCGCGGATCTCCGCCGCGGGCTGGTCGTGGATCTGCGCGGGAGTCGCGGCCGTGGCCACGATCGCCGTCGGCTGGCCCGTGCTCGCGGTGCTCTACGGGATGCCCTCGGTCGCGGCGATGCTCGTTTCGGCGGCGCAGGCCGCGGCCGTGCTCCTCGTCGTACGGCGACCGGCGGTCGGCACCGCCGTGCAGACCGCAGCCGCGGTGGCCACGGCACTGCTCGCCTCGAGCTCCACGGAGTGGCCCTGGCCGTGGCCCGCCGCGGGGATCGTGATCCAGTCGGTCATCGTGCTGCTCGTGGCGCTCAGGCACCCGTGGCCGCAGGCGCTGATCGCATGGCTCGCGCCGCAGGCCGCCGTGCTGCTCGCCGTACTGCCGCGGGTCGTCGGCGGCGCCCCCGAGGCGGCCGTCGCCGGCCTCATCGTCTCGGCGAGCGTCACGCTCGGCGTCGCGGCGGTCGCCGCGGCGCTCCGCGCACTCGCGTCCAGCCGCGGGGCGCTGCGCGCGGAGCGCCGTGCCAACGCCGACCTCAGCGCGCAGCGCCGCGAGCTCGATGAACGCACCCGGATCGCGCAGGAACTGCACGACGTCGTGGCGCACAGCATGTCGGTGATCAGCGTTCAGGCGACGACGGCCGAGTACCGGTTGCCCGGCCTCGCCCCCGACGTGCGCGAGGAGTTCGCGTCGATCGCGCAGTCCTCGCGCCAGGCGCTCTCGGAGATGCGGAGCCTGCTCGTGCTGCTCCGTTCGACCGATGACGAGCGCGAGGCCGCGCTCGCGCCGCAGCCGACTCTCGACGACATCCCGGCGCTCGTCGATGCGACGCGGCGATCGGGCGCGGCCATCTCCCTCGGCGTGTCGGGCATCGGATCGGACGCGGAGCGACACGGCGCCGCCGCGATCCCGCCCGCGGTCGGGCTCACCGCCTACCGCGTGGTGCAGGAGGCGCTGAGCAACGCGGTGCGCCATGCACCGGGTTCGGACATCGCGGTCGGCGTGCACGCCCGCGACGACCGGCTCGATGTCGAGGTGCGCAACGGCCCGGCCGATCCGTCGGGGCGCCGCGAGGCCGCGCCCGGCGCGGGCCTCGGCCTGTCGGGCGTGCGCGAGCGCACGCAGGCGCTCGGCGGCACCGTCGCGGCCGGGCCGGTCGACGGCGGTGGATTCCGCGTGCGCGCGAGCCTGCCGCTCGCCTGATCCGCAGGCTGGGTGTTCGCCGAGGCGGGCCCTCCGTCACCCCTGAGAACCACGGGGACGATACTCCGGGAGGACGCGCGGGGCGGCACCGCCCTCCTACCGTTCTCGGTATGAACCTCGTCCAGGACCTCATCCCGGTGCTCATCGCATCGCCGTGGCTGCTCGTCGTCGTCGCGGCGGTCTGCGTGATCGACGGCTTCTTCCCGCCGATCCCGAGCGAGATGACGGTCGTCGCGGTCCTCGCCGCGACCCTCGCCTCCGGCGGGACGCCGATCTGGGCCGTGGCCATCGCGCTCGCAGCTGCGCTCGGCGCGATCGCGGGCGACAGCATCGCCTTCGCGCTCGGGCGACGGCTCGACATCGCCCGCCTGCGGTGGTTCCGCAGGCCGGCGGTGCAGCGCGTCACCGACTGGATCTCGGCCCGCATGCGCTCGTCGGCGGCGACGCTCATCCTCGGCGGGCGGTACATCCCGGCGGGTCGGGTCGCCGTGAACGTGATCGCGGGCGCGTCGGGGCTGCGGTACCGCAGATTCCTCGTGCTCTCCGCCATCGCGGGAACGGCGTGGGCCGGCATGTGCGCCGCCGTCGCAGCCCTGTCGGCCGCGTGGCTCGGCGATCCCCTGTGGTCCTCGCTGCTCGGTATCGGCGTCATGCTGCTCATCGGCTTCGGCATCGACGTCGTCGCCAAGCGGCGGATGCGGGGGCGCGAGGCGACCGACCGCGCGGTCGGCGCCGGGGCGTCCTGGCCGTCGCCCGACGTCGGCCGGTCCGGGGCACCGGGCGATGATCTGGCATCCCAACTGTCCACCGATGTCTCAGGTCTCGCAAAACATGAGCCCTGAAACCAGCAAACACCGTGAGAATTGGGGTATGCTTCTGGTAGCCACATCGCACCTTCCCCTGTTCTTATCGCGAGTGGTTAGGCGGCTCCTGCGGCGTTCGCTCCCTGCACGGAGAGCGGACGCTTCAGTGCACCGCCTGAGGCCCCGGCCCGGCTGCCACCCCAGCAGCCGACGGCCGGGGTCTTTCAGGGTGACGCGCGACCGGGTCGACGACGCCCGCGGAACGACCGCCCACGGTTCCGCGCGAGTATGATGTTCGCAAGTGCGCGCCGGCTCGCACGCATTCGCCCTCCGGCGAAACACGCCGTAGGAAGGTCTGGAGAGTTCGTGCAGGAGGCAGGCCTCGAATCCGCATCAGAGGAACGTCAGCTCGCTGCGGACCGGATACTCCACGAGCTTCGGACCCAGATCGTCTCGGGTTCCCGCCCCGGCGGGTCGGTCGTCAACGAGCGCGAGCTCTCGGAGGAGTTCGGCGTCAGCCGCCTCCCGGTTCGGAGCGCGATTCGACGCCTCGCTCTCGAGGGCCTCATCGACAACCGCCTGAACTTCCGCGCGGTCGTCCACACCATGACCCAGTCGGACATCATCGACATCTCGGAGCTCCACGCGGTTCTGGACCGGTTCGCCGTGCGCCAGGCCGCACTCCGGCGCACGGACGATGACCTTCGCGCGTTCGACGAGGACATCGAGCGAGCGCGCACCGCCGCGGCTCGCGGCGACACATCGGAGCTCTTGGAGGCCGGCATCGCCTTCCGCGAGCACGCGTATCAGGCGACGCGCAACAAGCCGCTCCTCGACATCTACGACATGCTGCGCAGCCGAACCCGGAGGATGTTCCTGATGAGCTCGCGGGACCTCGTCACCCCCGTCGCGCTCTACGAACGACTCGGAGTCGCGTTCCGGGATGCGGACCCCGAGGCCGCCGAGGGCTCCCTCCGGGAGTTGGTCGCCCACCTCAGACGCACGCGGGAAGAGGCGATTCTGCGCAGGATCGAGTCCCAGCTGCCCGATGAGGAGGTTCGGCTCCCGGCGGTCGAGGAGATCGAGCAGGACTCCGCGTCGCCCGCTCCCGCCCCTGAGTTCCTCGATGCGTTCGAAACGGTCCGGATGCAGATCATCCGAGGCGAGCGCAAGCCGGGGGACACGATCTCGGAGCGCACGCTCGTCCCGGAGTTCGGAATCAGCCGGACGCCAGCTCGCCAGGCCATCGAGTGGCTCGCGCACGAGGGGCTCGTCACCCTCGGCGGCTCGCGGGTGTCGACCCGGGTCAGGGGTCTGGAGCCCGGTGAGGCGGATGACCTCTACGACGTCTGCGTCACTCTGGACCTCCTCGCCGTGAAGCTCGCCGCACAGCGGCCGACCCGAGCAGAAATACGCGAGCTCAGCCGACTGCTCGTCGCCGAGCAGTCGGCTGACCCCATCACGGAGAAGCACGAGCGCCTCGACCGCATGTTCGACTTCCGGCGACAGGTGCTGCGGATGTCCGCGAACCAGTGCCTGATCGCCGTCGACCGGGTGATCGAGAGCCGCATGCGGATGCTGGTCTCGCTCGCACCGCTCGACGCGACGCTCATCCACGGGCACGAGTACCTCTATGCCGCGATCGTTCACCGCGACACCGAGTTCTCGGAGTCGGTGTACCGCAGCATCTTCACGCGACCCGAGGTCGTCGACAACGTCCTCGGCACCTCGCCGAGCCGGCGATCGGACGAGGGGCCTGGCGCTCGACCGTGATCGGCCGGCGTCCCCGACCCTCACGCACGCGGCTCCCGGGCGCCCAGGTGCGACCGGCGGCGCACCACGAGCGCCAGGGCGAAACCTCCGAGAACGACGATTCCGGCTGAGGCGCTAATGAGCACCGCGGCCGACGGCCGGGTCCCGATGTCCTCCGGCCTGCCGCCGCCGGCCGCCGAGGTCCCCGCGACGCGGTGGACGGCGAACTCCGCGGAGGCGTCAGGGGCGTCGCCTTCGGGGCCGCCGCCGGACGGAGCGAACCACGCTTCGACCCGATACTCGCCCACGCGGAGCACCGGGCCATCAAGGTGCAGGGAGTCCCCGTCGTAGGACGACACGGCTTCCCACTCGGCCGTGTCCTCAGGGGCGCCCGCCACCGAGCCGAAGGTCCGGAGGATGACGAGCCGGACCTCACCGGCCCGGGTCCCCTCGCCGCGGACGGTGAACGAGGGACGATCGCCGGCCTCGATCGATCCCTCGTTCACGGTCAGCGCGAACGAGTCCGCGTCGGCGCGGGCCGCGGGAGCGTCGAGTCCCGCGGTCCACGCCGGCGTCGCGACCGCCAGCGCTGCGATCAGCAGCGACAGCAGGCGCACCGCACCGCCGCCTCCGGATGCGCGACGCATCACGCACGGCCCCGGCGACGACGCGCGCTCCCGAGGAGCACCGCCCCCGCGACCGCCCCGATCAGGCCGAGCCCGATCACCGCGGTCGAGAGCCCGGTACCGGTGATCGGCAGGTGCGCCTCCCCGGTTCCCGGCTCGGCGGGATTCGCCGCGCCGTCGGGATCGCCCGGATCCTTCGGGCCTGCCGGATCCTTCGGATCCGTCGGATCGTTCGGCCCGGCGGGATCGGTCGGATCCTCGGGGACGTCAGGCGTCACAGTCGGCGTGTACGTCGACTCGGTCGCCGTACCGTTGACGTCGAGCACGCGGTAGCGCACCGGCGTCGCGGTTCCGGTGAAGTCGGGCTCGGGCGTGAACACGATCCGGCCGTCTTCGATGGAGTACGTGCCCTCGCCCGGGATCGTGACGCTGTCGACCGGGTTCCCGTCCCCGTCGAGCAGCGTCAGCGAATCCGGATCCAACGGAACATCGGGATCACCGGCCGCATCGTTGGCGAGCGGATCGACGGACTGCGGTCGGCCCTGCTGGCCCGAGCTCTCGTCGGGCCGCGCGGTCGGGTGCACCGGGTCGACGGTCGGGGTGTAGGTCGAGGTCGCAGTCGTGCCGTTGGCGTCGGCGATCCGGTAGTCGACCGGATCGGCGGTTCCCGTGAACTGCGGCTCCGGCGTGAAGACCAGCCTGCCGTCCTGCACCGTGTACGTGCCCTGCCCGTCGATGGTCACCGCATCGACCGGATTCCCGTCCGCGTCGAGCAGCGTCAACGAATCCGGGTCGAGCGGCACCCGCTCATCGCCGGCGGCGTCGTTGGCCATCGGGTCGACCGACTGCGGCACGCCCTGCGGCCCCGAGGTCTCGTCGGGGTTCGCCACCGGAGCCACCGGCGTCAGCGTCGGGGTGTACGTCGATTCGACCGCGTTCCCCTCGGTGTCATGCACCCGGTAGCCGACCGGCGTCGCGGTGCCGATGAAGTCGGGCTCGGGCGTGAAGACGATCCGGCCGTCCTCGACCGTGTAGGTCCCCTCGCCCGGCACGGTGACGGTATCGGCGGGGGTGCCTTCGGCATCGATCAGCGTCAGCGTCGAGGGATCGAGCTCGACGCCGTCCGCACCGTCGTTGACGAGCGGATCCACCGACTGCGGCACTCCCTGCGGGCCGGAGGTGACATCGGGATTGGCGACGGTGCCGACGGTCGGGGTGTAGGTCGACTGGGTGGGCGTGCCGTTCACGTCCTCGACCCGGTAGTCGACCGGCGTCGCGGTTCCCGAGAAGCCCGGCTCGGGTGTGAAGACCACCGTGCCGTCCTCGACCGTGTAGGTCCCCTCGCCAGGGATCACCACAGTGTCGGTCGGAGTGCCGTCGGCGTCGAGCAGCGTCAGCGAGTCGGGATCCAGCGGCACATCGGGGTCGCCGGCCTCGTCGTTGGCCAGCGGGTCGACCGACTGCGGCTTGCCCTGCGTCCCCGAGGAGACGTCCGGGGTCGCCGTTGGCGCCACCGGATTGACCGTCGGGGTGTACGTCGACTCGGCGGTGGTTCCGTTGGCATCCGCGATCCGGTACGAGACGGGGTCCGCGGTGCCGGTGAACTGCGGCTCCGGAGTGAAGACGATCCTCCCGTCCTGGACCGTGTAGGTGCCTTGGCCAGCGACGGTCACCGCTGCCACGGGGGTGCCATCGGCATCGAGCAGCGTCAACGAATCCGGGTCCAACGGCACCTGCTCGTCACCGGCCTCGTCGTTGGCGAATGGGTCGACCGACTGCGGCACGCCCTGCGGGCCGGAGGTCTGGTCCGGGTGAGCCGTCGGCGTCACGGGAGTCAGGGTCGGCGTGTAGGTCGACTCGACGGTGTTCCCGTCGGTATCGTCGACCCGGTAGCCGACCGGATCGGCGGTGCCGATGAAATCGGGTTCGGGCGTGAAGACGATCTCGCCGTCCACGACCGAGTAGACGCCCTGGCCGGGCACCGCGACCGTGTCGGTCGGGGCGCCATCCGCGTCGACCAGTGTCAACGTGCTCGGATCGAGCTCGACGCCGTCCGACGCGTCGTTCGCCAACGGATCGACCGACTGCGGCACGCCCTGGGGGCCGGAGGTCTCGTCGGGCTGCGCGACCGGCGTCACCGTCGGGGTGTACGTCGACTGCGTGGGCGTGCCGTTGCTGTCGCTCACCCGGTAGTCGACCGGTTCCGCCGTGCCGACGAAGCCCGGCTCGGGCGTGAAGACGATCCGGCCGTCCTCGACCGCGTAGGTCCCCTGACCGGGGATCGAGACCGTATCGACCGGGTTGCCATCGGCGTCCAGCAGGGTCAGGGTCGACGGATCGAGCGGGACCGCGTCGTCACCGGCCGCGTCGTTGGCCAGCGGGTCGACCGACTGCTTCGCCCCCTGCCTGCCCGAGGACCGATCGGGGTTCGCGGACGGCGTGACGGGTTCGATCGTCGGAGTGTAGGTCGACTCCGCGGTCGCACCGTTGACGTCGGAGATCCGGTAGCCGACCGGTGTCGCTTCCCCGGTGAACTGCGGTTCCGGGGTGAACACGATCCTGCCGTCCTCGATCGTGTAGACGCCCTCGCCGGGGATCGTCACCGTCTCGACGGGATCGCCATCGGCGTCGAGCAGCGTCAGCGAGTCGGGATCGAGGGGTGCTGATTCATCGCCGGCGGTGTCGTTGGCCAGCGGATCGACCGACTGCCGCTGCCCCTGCGGCCCGGAGGTCTCGTCCGGATCCGCCGTCGGGGAGGGCAGGAGCACGCCGGCATCGACGTGCTCGGCCTCAGGCTCGTCTCCGGTCAGGGTGATCGTGCCGGTCTCACCGGTCTCCGGATCGACGTCGGAGTCGGTCGTCTCGTCGTCGCCCGCGTTCTGCGGCGAGAACGGTCGACCGTCGGGCGCGGTGAACCGCACCGTGTAGTCGCCCATCGGAAGGTCGTCGAACCGGTAACCGCCTGAGGCATCGGTGGTCGCGGTGGCCACCACATTTCCGTCGGCGTCGCGGAGCTCGACCGTGATTCCTTCGAGCGCGCCCTCACCCGAGTTCTGAATGCCGTCACGGTTCGTATCGGACCACGCCCGGCCCGCGATGGCGCCCTTCGGGTCCTCGATCCGGACCGCATAGTCCTCGACCTCGCCGGAGTCGGACGGGCCGACCGGTGATTCGACCTGGGCGCGGGTGTATCCCGCGCGCAGGCGCAGGTAGGTCGTCCCCGCGGTCAGGTTCGCGGGAGTCGTCCAGGTCAGGTCGACCGTGCCACCACCGGACGGGGCAGGGGCGCACGCCCGCTCGGCTGCGTCGAAGGCGCCGTTCCCGGTGAAGTCGATCCAGCCGCAGACCTCGCCGTCCGCGCTGGCACCGCTGTAGGGGACGGTCAGCGTGTAGGGACGACCGGCGACGCCTGCGACGAGCGGCGGGACCTCGCCCAGCGCGTCGTCGCTGTCGCCGGTGGCACCGGCGCCGGCGTTGGGGCTGGTCGCGCCGTTCGCGACGTTCGCATTGTCGGGAGTCGCATCGTCGCCGAGCACGAAGTCGGTGATGACATGGCGAGCGGCGTCCCCCGCGTCGTAGGAGGACGGTGCGTCCCCGAAGTCCTCGGCCTGGGTCGAGGTCAGATTGAAGGCGTCCCCGTTCCCCGAGGCGAGCGTAAAGTTGCTGCCCGAGTACCGCGTGATCATCAGCGAGGTGTCGAACGACAGCGACTTCACCGTGCCGTCCACCTGCACCGAACCGCACCCGGCGTAGGCCGAACGACCCTGGAACGGGCTGCCGTTGTCCGCAATGCAGCTGGCCGAGGAGTCCTCGTTGGTCGCACGGATCAGGTTCCCGTCCACCGTCAGGTTCGGGCCGCTGGCCTTCGAGATGCTCACCCCGGGCGTGGTGAGGGTCAGTCGCCCGGTGATCGTCGCGAGATTGTTCCCGCTCTGCGCCGCGCCGCCCAGACCCGCCAGGTGGATGACCGGGTTGCGCACGGGGTGCTCGTAGGTGACGGTCACCGTGCCCCGACCGTTGTACACGGTGCCGGGATTCGTCGCGACGAGGCCGCTGGCGTTGATCGTCACCAGTACCGCCGGCGTCGACGAGGCGATGCTCGGCGCGTAGTGCGAGGCGCCGTATCCGCGGTCGGACATGTCGCTGTTGGCCCCGCTGCTGGTGCTTCCGGAGCCGGCGATCGAGATCTGCAGTCCGCCGGGCGTGGTGGTGACGCCGCCGGAGAAGTCCGTCGTGGGGACCTGGTAGGCGAAACTGGGCGCGGGTGCGAGCAGCCCGGCTCCGGATGCGATCATGAGCACTGCGGCCACGAGCGCGAGCACTCTGGAACGACGCGAGAGGGTCATTGAGGGACGTCCTTGATGGAGCGCGCCCGGGGATCCGGGCCTTACCGTTCGGGGATCCCCTGGGCGCACCGACGAAGCGGGTACACGGAAGGCCAGTACGAACCTATGTCCCCGTTGCGCCGCCCGGATCAGCGGTGCGCACATCATTCGCAAACCGTCGATTCCGGCCGGTCCCGGGTGTTGCGGGCGCACCCGTCGCCCGCGCGGAGGCGCGCGTCTCCGAGGGCCGCACCGCGCTCCAGGTCACGCGACTGAGGTCGGTGAGCAGGTCGCGCTCCCGCCGCGGCTTCGCCCCCTCCGAACGCGCTGCGTCGAGGGATGCCCGAAGAGTGCTCCTCCAACGCAGCGGAGTCATTCCCCAACGACGACGGAACGACCTGATGAACGTGTTCACATCGCCGAAGCCGGCCCGAGCGGACGCCTGCTCCACTGATGCCCCGCCAGTCGCGGCGAGCAGCTGACTCCCCCGCCTCAGTCGCAGTTCCCGGAGATGCGCCGCCGGGCTGGATCCCAGCCGGGCGAACAGATGCTCGAGATGGCGTCGAGTGATCGCGTACTCGCGCGCGACGTCCTCCACCCCGAACGCCGGTCGGTCGAAGTGCCGGAGCATGAAGTGCTGCGCACTGGTGAGCAGCGCCCCGTTGCTCATCGGCACTCGGCTCGCCTCGGGGTCGTCGAGTCGGCGCGCGAGGAGTGAGAAGAGCTCGGAAAGCAGTTCCGAGGACGCTTCCTCCGACTCGGCGCCGACATCGAGATCTGCGATGAGCAGCGCCAGATGCCTGCGCAGCACGCCCAGTTCGCGAAGGCCCGAGGCGATGGCGCCTCCGGAGATCGAGGCGATCGTCCGACGCCCGATGCTCACGGACGAGATCGGCAATCGGACGGCGAGCATGTCGTACGGCTCGTGGAATCGGACGCTGTAGGGCGTGTCGGTATCCAGGAAGTAGCCGTCGCCCGCGCCCAGCCGCGTGCGCGCGGTGCCGTGCGCGAGGCTGCCGCCGGCGCTCAGGAAGATCGAGAAGATCACCGATTCGCGGGGATCCGAACGGACGAGACTCCGGTCGCGCGAGACGACGGCCGCCGTCGACCCCACGTGGCTCACATTCGCCGCGCCGAGATCTCTCGAGACCATCTCCCCGCGGAATCGCACGTCGGCGACCGTGGACAGGGGCACGTAGGCTCTCGCGCACAACCGGTTCCAGGTGTCGCTTCCGCGCACGCGGAGCGGGACGTGCGGAAGCGGCAGGCGCCCCGTCGGCGCCCACGGGCTCGACATCGCGTCGGCGCCGTCGGCGCGCGCGACGGCGGACGCGGGCGCGACTCGTGACACCACTCCGCCCCCTTCGTTCCAGCCGTGCAGGATCAGCAGGAAGAACTATAGGATGCCAGTTACAACGTTTGCAATACGCAGAACAAGGAGAGTATGGCAGCTGTAATGAAGTAAATAGATGCCAGCCGTCAACGCGTGCCATCGGCGCGAGATTTGCGTCGCCCTTTGCCGTGATCTAGCATTCGTCAGATTGGGGGGATATTCGATTCACGGCGTGATTCGGTTCGGCTTCGGGCGCGACTGGACGGGCCTGTTTCGTGCTGTCATATATCCCCCTACCTGTGAAGGACTTCTGCATGACCCAGGAGAACCAGGCTTCGCCGTTGCGACGCATCACGAGCGCGGTGCTTGCGACGCTGCTCGCCGTCTGCGGCATGTTCGGCTTCGCCACTGCCGCCTCCGCTGCCCCTGACGTCACCTACCCCGACGCCATCTCACACATTCAGTTGACGAAGGAGGACGGGAGCGATGGCCCCCTCCATCAGTGGGAGTCCGTCAGGATCACCGCGGACTGGTCAGTCCCCGACGGCGCACAGGCCGGTGAGACTTTCGGCATGTCGCTCCCTCAGGAGTTCACCCGTTGGGGCAGTGGGAACTTCGACATCACCGATCCGGACTCCGGTGAAGTGATGGCCACCTGCACCGTCAGCCAGGGCGGCGGCCCCGAAGTCGTCTGCACACTCACCGACGCCGTGACCGGCAAGGAGAACATCGGCGGATCGTTCTGGATGAGCGCACAAGTGTCGCAGTCCACCACCGAGGAGACCGTCGAGTTCGAGGTCGGCGACGAGCTCATCATCGTAGATCTGCCCGGCGAAGGCGGGGTCGTTCCCGAGGACCTGACCGAGGCCGAGAACCCCTACAAGTACAGCGGCGAGACCTCGACCGACGGCAGGTTCCTGTGGACGATCGGTGTCCCTTCCGGCTACGTCCGCAACGGAGGCTTCGACATCTCGGACCAGCTCGACCCGAATCAGGAATACCACTCCTACACCGGTGAGCTGCAGGTCATCCGCACCTCTGTCGAGGACGGGCAGATGGTGGGCGACTGGACGACGGTCGATCCGAGCAAGTACACCGTCACCTGGGCCGACGATATGAAGTCGTTCGACTTCACGGCGTCCGGGCTCGATGCGGGCACGTACCACTACCGGGTGATGTACTACACCCAGGCCGACGGCGTCGTCGTGGAGGGCGACGTGTTCGGCAACCGCGCGACGGTGGGCAACACCACCACTTCCTCACAGCACCGAGTGGAGTCGCACGGTGGCGGAACCGGCACCGGAGATCAGTACACCCGGTTCACGATCACGAAAGCACTGACCGGTGACGCCGCAGCGCTCGCTTCCCAGGCCGAGTTCACCGTTCAGTACTCCGTCGTCGGTTCGGACGCGGATCCGAAGCGGATGACCGTTCCGGTCGGTCAGGAAGTGCGCTCGGACCGAGCCCCCCTCGGCTCGACGTTCCTCGTCGAGGAGCTCGACTTCCCCGAGATCGAGGGCGTCAGCTGGGGCGATTGGACCCTCGCAGGCGATGGGGTGTCCCGGAACGAGGATGGCACCTACAGCGTCACCCCGGGCACGGCTGCTGGCGTGAGCCTCACGCTCACCAACGAGGCGCGGGCCGCCCACGCCCCGGTCGGCACCATCGCGTGGAAGAAGGTCAACCCCGACGGCGATCTCCTCACCGGTTCCGAATGGGAACTCGTCGGCCCGAATGGTGTCGTGATCACGGTCACCGATAACGGGGCGAGCGATGCGAATCCGGCCGAAGGTGCGCTCCTGGTGCAGGATCTGCCCTACGGGGAGTACACCCTCACCGAGACGAAAGCCCCCCAGGGGTACGACCTCCTCGACGCGTCGTTGACGGTGACCGTCGACGCCGAGAACGCGGCCGCATCGTTCGGTGACGTCGAGAACACGCCGACGGCACCGGCGCCCCCGACGGAACCGGACGAGCCGAGCGAGCCGAGCGCACCAGGACAGCCGGAGGACTCCTCGCAGAGCGGGCTCGCCCGCACCGGCACGAGCATGACGGGCCTGGCAGCAATCGCCGCGATCCTCCTCGCCGCTGGTGTCACGCTCGTGATCGCTCGTCGCCGCACGACGGTCGAGTAGAAAACTCCCAGCACCCCTGACGGGAGGCGCCTCCTCCGCACTCGATCGTCGGGCCACCTCGCTCACCGGGCTGGGGGCTGCTGCTTCGTTCCTTCGGGGACGGTGAGGCGGCGGCCCCCTTCCGCATTCCCGCGCAGCTCGCCGACCAGCCCGCGCTCGTGTCGGGCTCGCCCGGAACGGCGGCCGCGGGGTGCCGCTCAGCCGTCCGGCTCACGACGCGCGGTTCGAGCGGTGCTCGCCCGCACGATGAGCTCGGGCGCGAGCAGCCGGCTCTCCGGTGCCCCGCCCCCGAGCTGCTCGGAGAGGAGTTCGAACCCCTGCCGACCCATTTCGAACATCGGCGAGCGCACGCTCGAGAGGTTCACTCCGGCAGCGAGCGGCGTGTCGTTGTAGCCGCAGAGAGCCACGTCCTCGGGAACGCGGATGCCGCGCTCCTGCATGGCCCCCATGGCGCCGATCGCCGCGAAGTCGTTCGTGGCGAACACGGCCTCGGGAACACTGCCGCCGCTCAGGAGATCCTCGGCGGCTGCGCGACCCGCCGCGGTGTCGAACCCGCCGTGGACGACGGTGATGGACTCCTCGGCGACGCCTCGCTCCCGCAGCGACGCGATGAAGCCCTCGGTGCGATCCAGCGAGGTCGATGTGCCCTGCCGCCCTGCGATCACGCCGAAGGTGCGCCGCCCCGCGTCCAGGAGGTGCTCGGCCATGAGCCGGCCGCCTGCGCGGTCATCGCAGGTCACGGAGACGTGTCCGGGCAGACGGCGACTGACGAGCACATGGGGGAAATCGCGCTCGCCCAGTTCGTCGAAGAGGGCGCGCTGGTCGAACCGGGCGTCACCGAAGATGAGCCCGTCGACGCGCTGCTCGAGCAGACGCTCGGTCTTCGCGCGCCTGGCCGCCTCGTCGTCGAGCGAGTTCGACACCATGGTGAAGAACCCGCGTGCGCTCGCGGCATGATCGATGCCCTCGTAGATCGTGGCGAGCACGTAGTCCTGCAGACGGGGCACGATGACCCCGATCATGTTCGACTGGGCCGTGCGGAGAGAGGCGGCGTGCGGGTTTCGCGTATACCCGAGGCGGTCGGCCAGTGAGATGATGCGCGCCACCGTGTCCGGGGACGCCCAACGGCTCTCGCTCCCCTCCGGATCCTTGAGCACGCGGGAGACCGTTGAGGTGCTCAGGCCCAGTTCGAGGGCGAGGGCCTTCAGCGTGATCGGACGGTGGGGTGACACGGAGCGGGTGCCTCACTCTCGGGTCGGGCTCGCGGCGCGGGCGTTTCTCTGAATGATAGCGAGTTCTGGCTCCGGCGCCCGCGAAGCCGCTGCGGCGCATGCCGCGCGATCCGCCGTCGCACGGGCGGACGGGGCGCCGGCCCCGCCCGCCGACCGGAGGACCCGGGGAGCACTGCAGCTCTCGAATACCCCAATCGAATGCCCCAATCGTTTGCCACAATCGATTGTGTCGTGCACAATGGGGACGAGGCAGTACAGAATCACTCGAAGGGGCGTCATTCGTGGCCAGGATCATCGTGCTCGGAACGGGCGGCACCATCGCGTCCAGCGGCGGAGCCGGAACCGGCGCGGTCGCCGAGCGTTCGGCCGCCGACCTCATCGCCGGCCTGCCCGTCGAGCACGAGGTCGAGACCCACGACGTCATGACCGTCGGCAGCTACCGGCTCACCCTCGGGGACATGCGCCGCATCGTCGAGACCGCAGCGCTCGCGGCGGAGGAACCGGGGGTCGCGGGAGTCGTCGTGACGCACGGCACCGACACGGTGGAGGAGACGGCCTACCTCGCTGCCCTCGGCGTCCGCTCCGCGGCCCCCGTCGTGTTCACCGGCGCGCAGTTCGCAGCGGACCAGGTGGCCCCCGACGGCGAGCGCAATCTGAGCGACGCGATCTGCTTCGCTGCGAGCCCGGAACTCCGGGGCGCCGGAGTCGGGATCGCCTTCGGCGGCGCCCTGCGGTCGGCGCGCGGCGCGCGCAAGGCGCACAGCACCGATCCGAGCCCCTTCCGCGGCGGCGTGCTCCTGGCCCGCAGGGTCGGAGCCGACGTCTCGGTGCTCGCCACGGCGCGACCCGAGCCCGAGACGCTCCCCCTCGACGGACGATTCGATCGGACGATCGTCGACATGGTGATGAGCTACCCGGGAGCCGACACGGCCCTGTTCGACGCAGCGGTCGATCGCGCCCAGGGTGTCGTGCTCGTCGGCACTGGCGTCGGCAATGCGGCTCCCGGATTCGTCGAGAGCGTCGCACGCGCATCGCGTCGCGGCGTCCCGGTCGTCCTGGCCAGCCGCGTCTTCGACGGCCCGGTCACCCCGGTCTACGGCAACGGCGGCGGCGTCGACCTCGTCCGGGCCGGGGCGGTGGCCGCAGGCCAGCTGAGCCCGCCGCAGGCCCGGATCCTCGCGGCGGCGCTCATCGCGGGAGACGCGGCCGGGCCGGCGTTCTCCGCGCGGTTCGCCGCGCACGCCGCCTAGCGCACGCCGCGCCCTCGTCCCCCACATCCACCTTTCCCACCACGCACTGAAGGAGCAATGCAATGTCGAAGAAGATCATGGTGTCCATCGGGATCGACGTCGATGCCGTCGGCGGTTGGCTCGGCTCGTACGGCGGGCAGGACTCGCCCGGGGACATCTCGCGCGGGCTCTTCGCCGGCGAGGTCGGGGTGCCCCGACTGTTGAAGCTGGCGCAGGATCGCGATATCCCCGTCACCTGGTTCTGGCCGGGCCACTCGATCGAAACCTTCCCCGAGCAGTTCGAGGCCACCGTCGCCGCTGGGCACGAGGTCGGCGTCCACGGGTACAGCCATGAGAACCCGATCGCGATGACCCGCGAGCAGGAGACCGAGGTGCTCGACCACTGCATCTCGCTCTTCGAATCCCGCACGGGAAAGCTCCCCGTCGGCTACGTGGCGCCGTGGTGGGAGTTCTCGAAGGTGACCAACGAGATCCTGCTCGAGCGCGGGTTCCTCTACGACCACTCGCTCATGCACAACGACCACACGCCCTACTACGTGCGCGTCGGCGACACCTGGACCAAGATCGACTACGACGCGGCCTCCGCGCAGGAGTGGATGAAGCCGCTCGTCCGCGGCGAGGAGACCGACCTCATCGAGATCCCGGCCAGCTGGTACCTCGACGACCTCCCGCCCATGATGTTCATCAAGGGCAGCGCCAACAGCCATGGGTTCGTGAGCCCGCGCGACGTCGAGACGCTGTGGCGGGATCAGTTCGACTGGGTGCATCGCGAGATGGACTACGCCGTCTTCCCCATCACGATCCACCCCGACGTGAGCGGCCGCCCGCAGAACCTCCTCATGCTCGAGCGCCTGATCGACCACATGTCGCAGCACGACGGCGTCGAGTTCATGTTCATGGAGGACGTCGCGAAGGACTTCGCGGCACGCTTCCCGCGCGCCTGACGGCGCATCGCGCTCCGGCTCCCCAGAAAGGACAATGATGTCGTCTCCATCCACCACCACCGCCACCGCGCCGCAGGGCTCCGAACCGGTCGAACCCTGGAACGTCCCCATCACGAAGGCGACGATCACGAAGGTCTCGGTCGTCTGCTTCATCGCGTGGGTCGCCTCCGTCTACGACTACACGCTCTTCGGCACCCTGCTTCCCGTGATCGCCGAGGACTTCGGCTGGTCCACGGCCGAGCTCGCCGCCGTCAACACGTATGCGACGATCGGCGTGTTCCTCGTCTCGCTGTGCATCGGGGCGATCCTCGATCGTCTGGGCCGCAAGCGCGCGCTCATCGTGCTCATGATCGGCGGCGCCGTGGCGTCGGGGCTCACGGGCCTCGCGATGGGCGTCGCGAGCCTCGTGATCATCCGCTCGTTCTCCGGCTTCTCGATGTCGGAGGAGGTCGTCAACGCCGTCTACCTCAACGAGATCTACCGCAAGGTGAAGAACCGCGGCCTGATGTACGCCCTCGTGCAGGGCGGTTGGCCCGTCGGCGCGCTCGTCTCGGCCGGCCTGTCCGCCCTGCTGCTGCCCGTCATCGGCTGGCGCTGGAGCTTCGTCGTGGCCGGCGTGCTGTCGCTCGTCGTCGTGGTCATGGCCACCCGCCTGCCCGAGTCGCCGACATTCGCGGCGATCAAGGAGGTCCGTCGGCGGCGAGAGGCAGGCGATCTCGAGGGTGCGCAGGCGCTCGCCGCGGAACACGACCTCGAGGAGGCCGCCGGGCATCGGGGCGGTCTCCGCGAAGTCTTCCGTCCCGGCCTGCGCAGGCACACCATCGCCCTCGCCCTCGCGTGGTTCGCGAACTGGGTCGGCATCCAGATCTTCTCCGTGCTCGGCACGACCGTGCTCGTTCAGGCGAAGGGCATCTCCTTCGACAACGCGCTCCTCGTGCTCGTGCTCGCGAACGGCGTCGGCTTCGTCGGCTACGTGTTCCACGGCTGGATCGGCGACAAGATCGGGAGGCGGCTGACGGTCATCCTCGGCTGGGGAATCGGCGGCGTCATCAGCCTGCTGATGCTGGTCGGCCCGAGCGAGGTCTGGTTCATCTACCCGATGTACGCGCTCACGCTGTTCTTCCTGACCGGCCCGTACGCCGCCCTCCTCTACTACATGGGCGAGTCCTTCCCCGCGCACGTGCGCGGCATGGGGACGAACGTCGCGCACGTGATGGCACCGGTCGGCGGCATCACCGGCTCGGCGCTGCTCGCGGTCCTGCTGAGCGCGGGGGTGACCGTCGGCGTCGCCGCCGCGCTCACCGGCTCGCTGTTCATGGTGCTCTCGGGCGTCGCGATGATCTTCACCCGCCGGGTGCCCGACGCGGAGGAGGCGTGATCATGACGGTGCGCGATGACGGACTCGCGGGCAAGGTCGCGGTGATCACCGGCGGCGCGAGCGGGATCGGGCAGGCTCTCGCCGTCGCCTACGCCCGCGCAGGAGCCGACAGCGTGATCGGCGTCTTCCCCGGCGACCCCTACGGCGCGGACGAGACGATCGGCATGGTCGAGGCCGCCGGCGGGCGCTGCGCCGCGGTCGAGATGGACGTGCGCACCACGGCGGGCAACGACGCGCTCGCCCAGACGGCGCTCGATGCCTTCGGCCGGCTCGACATCTCGGTGGCCGCCGCGGGCATCCTCAGGCGGCAGCCGCTCTCCGAGATGACGGATGACGCATGGGACGACATGCTGCAGGTCGATCTCGCGGGAGTGCTGCGCACCTTCCGCGCCTGCGCCGCGCGCATGTCGGGGCCCGGCGCCATGGTGGCGACCTCGTCGATCGCCGGGGGCGTCTACGGCTGGGAGGAGCACAGCCACTACGCGGCAGCGAAATCGGGCCTGCTCGGCCTCTGCCGCTCCCTGGCGGTCGAACTCGCACCCCGGCGGATCCGCGTCAACACCGTGATCCCCGGCCTGATCGAGAGCCCGCAGTCGCTCGACGGCACGAACTCGCTGGGCAAGGACGGGCTCGACGCCGCAGGCCGCATCATCCCGTGGGGTCGCGTCGGCAACGTCGACGAGGCCGCTCGGGCGATCCGCTTCCTCACCTCCGATGACTCGGCGTACGTCACGGGCCAGCAGCTCATCGTCGACGGCGGGCTGACCGTGCGCTGGCCCAGCTGAGCGGCGCAGACACTCGAGACACCCGCGCCCGGACCGGGCCGCTCCGAAAGGAACCACCATGCAGCAACTGGAGAACCGAGTCGCCGTCGTCTACGGCGCAGCCGGCGGCATCGGCGCCGCCATCGCCCGACTGTTCCACGCCGAAGGCGCGACCGTCGCGCTCGTCGACCTGACCGAGGCGGCCCTCGCGGGCACGCTGGCCGAGTGCCGGGGCCCCGCCCCGGTGAGCATCCATGCCGCCGATGTCTCCGATCCCGTCGCGGTCGAACGCGTCACGGACGAGATCGCCGAGGGGCACGACGGCATCGACATCGTCGTCAACAGTGCGGGGATCCTCGACGAGACGCCCGTGCTCGAGATGTCGCCCGAGGTGTGGGACCGCACCGTCGCCGTGGACCTCACCGGGGCGTTCCTCACCGCGCGCTACGCCGTCCCGCACCTCATCGCGCGGGGCGGCGGGCGCATCATCAACGTCGGCTCGCAGCTCGGGATCAAGGGCGGTACGGGGCTCGCGCACTACGTCTCGGCGAAGGCCGGGGTCATCGGACTCGGCAAGGCGCTGGCGCTCGAGCTCGCGCCGCACGGGATCCTCGTGAACACGATCGCCCCGGGGCCCATCGAAACGCCGCTCATCGGCGGGCTGTCGGAGGAGTGGAAGGCCGACAAGCGCGCGGAACTGCCCATCGGCCGGTTCGGGAGTCCCGAGGAGGTCGCGCCGACGGCGCTGCTGCTCGCCGCGTCCCCGAGCGGCGACCTCTACACGGGGCAGACGCTGGGGCCGAACAGCGGCGACGTGATGCCATGACCCGAGCGGAGACGAACAGGACGAGGGACAGGAGGCGCGCGGCATGTGCGGAGCGTGCCCCGGCGGGGCGCGGCTGAGCGAGGCCACGACGCGCATCGGTCTCGCACGCGCTGCCGACCGGGCCGGGCGGTTCCTCGCCCGGCTCACGGGAGAGCGCCTGCGGATCGAGGCGTTCGGCGACGGATGGTCGCTCGCTGCGCCGACCGGGGGGTTGCGGGTGTACCGCGCCTTCGAGGACCTCGTCTCGGCCTGCGCCCCGCGCCTCGACCCCGAGCGGATCGCGGCGGCCCGGGTCGAGTGCGCGGACGCCGACGATTCCGTGCGCGACCTCGTGCTGCGCCTCGCGGAGGCGGCCGCGCCTGGGCGGTCGATCGACGACTCCATCCGCGAGGACGCAGGAGAGCCGCCGTCCGGGAACGCAAGCACCGCGCATCCGCCGCACTGAGCGGGATACTCGATGCGGCACCGCCGCGTCGCGCCTACGCGAACGCGATGCTCGCGATGATCCGCTCTCGGAACCGGTGCGCGTCCTCCTCGGACATGCTGACCGGGGTCTGGATCTCCACGGACCACTGCCGATCCTCGTGGATCCCGCCCAGCCAGGTGGAATGCATCAGGTCGTCCGCGGCCTCGGCGGTCCAGGCCTCCACTCCGTCGACCGTCCGGTTGTCGCCCCGCGTCGGCTTCGGGTCGTGCGCGGAGACGTCGAGGAAGGACTGGGCGTTGAGGTCGAGGTCGCTCTGCACGGCCTGCAGATCGCTGATGGTCACCATCACCGGGTAGCCGTCCTCCATGAGCGCGGTAGCCGACACCGTCAGTTCCCCGGATTCCGGCCGAAGCCAGCGCAGGTCCTCGGTGAGGCGCAGGGTCAGGGCCCGGATCTCGAGCTCCTCGCCTGCCGCCGGAGCGATCCCCGGCTCGGCCGTCTCCGCGGGCGCGGTGCGCGAGGGCGATGTCGTCGCGGTCTCCGGCGGGCCCACCTGAGGATCCGCAGCGGCCGTGCCGCAGCCCGCGAGCCCGAGCATCAGCAGGATTCCGATCGGCAGGATGCCGGGGGTGGTGGAACGCGTTCGCATGAGAGCTCCTCAGCGCCGTGGTGCAGTTCGCTGACCCGATTCTCGCACACGCCCGGTGCGGTCGCTGTGCAATTCTGACGGCGCCCGGTTCCCGGGCCGTTGGCGCCTAGCGCAGCTGCGCGAATGCCTCGACGCGAGCTGTCGGACCGACGACGAGCACCGTGTCGCCCGCCTGCAGCACGGTATCAGCTTCGGCGTTTCGCCATTGGCCGCTGTCCGCGCGGTAGGCGGCTACGGTGATCTGGTGCCTGGCTCGCACACCGGCCTCGCGCAGCGTCATGCCCTGAACTTCCCGAGGAGCTGCGGTTTTCACCATCGCGTATCCGGGGTCGATTTCGAGATAGTCGGCAGCAGCCCCACGCACGAGATGGGCGACGCGGCGCCCCATATCCCGCTCCGGGGAGAGCACCCGATGCACACCGAGCTGATCGAGAATGATCGCGTGCTGCTCATCGTCGGCTTTGGCCCAGACCACTGGGACCCCGAGTTGCAGGAGCAGCGACGCCGTCAGGATCGACACTTTGATATCGGATCCGACCGCGACCACGACACGGTCGAACTCGCCGATCGTGAGCTGTTCCAGCGTCTCCGGCTTCGTCGAGTCGGCGCGGACAACTTGCGTGAGTCGCCCGTTGAGTGCTTGCACGATGTCTTCGTTGATGTCGACGCCGAGCACCTCGGTCCCGGTTTCCATGAGTTCAAGGGCGAGCGAGGTGCCGAAGCGGCCGAGTCCGATGACGGCGACTGAATCGGCGGCCGCAAGCTTCCGGGTGCTGTCCTTGAACGACAGGAAGTTCATTCTCTGGGGTGCCATGTGGATGTGCTCCTTTGCGTGCGCGTCGCCGATTAGCCGACGACGGGGCGTTCCTTGGGAAGTTCGTAAGCGATACGGCGCTCTCTGAGCGCGAGTGCGGATCCGAGTGTCAGCGGGCCGACTCTGCCGAGGAACATCAGCAGGATGAGGAGCACCTGGGCAAACTCGGGCAGGTCCGCGGTGATACCGGTTGAAAGACCGACTGTGCCGAACGCAGAGACTGCCTCGAACAGAACCTGGTCGAGGTCGAAGTCGGTCGTCGCGAGCACGGCGATCACGACGCCCATGATCGCGCCGATTGCGATCACGACGACCGCGATGGCCTCACGGTGGATGCCGCGCGACAGGCGTTTGCCGAAGATGTTCACCGCGGCGCCTCCGCGGAGTTCGGTCCACATGATGAAGAGCAGGACCGCGAAGGTGGTGACTTTGATGCCACCGGCGGTGCCTGCAGGGCTTCCGCCGATGAACATGAGCACATCGGTTCCGAGCCACGTCTCGTCGTGCATCTGCGACACGTCGATCGAGTTGAATCCCGCGGTGCGCGCCTGTACCGAGTGGAAGAACCCGGCGAGGAGACGGGAGGCCGGGTCGAGCCTGCCGAGCGTCGCGGGGTTCGCCCACTCGATCACGGTGACGAAGACCGTGCCCGCGATGAGCAGCACCCCGGTTGCGGCGAGCACGATCCGCGTGTTCATGGACCAGTGAAGCGGGGCACGCCACTCTCGCCTGAGCTGGCGCAGCACCGGGAAGCCGAGACCCCCGAGGATGATCGCGACGCTGATCGGGAGGCAGATCCATGGATCCGAGACGAAAGGCATGAGATTGTCGCTGTACAAGGCGAACCCGGCGTTGTTGAACGCTGAGACTGCATGAAACAGTCCGTTCCAGAGGGCCGACGGCCAGTCGTATCCGTACCCCGTCAGAAAGCGTCCAGTGAGCAGGATCATGATTGTCGCCTCGATAACGACGGAGGTCGTGACGATGCCGCCTACGATGCGCTTCACGTCGCCACCGCCGCTGCCGGCTTTCACTTCCGCACCGACGGTGATGCGCGACCGCACCGAAATCTTGCGGATGATCGCAAGACCCACCAGCGCGGCGAACAGCATGATCCCGAGCCCGCCCAACTGGATCAGCACGAGGATCACCACCGTACCGAACCCGCTCCAGTATGTGGCCGTGTCAACCACGATCAGGCCGGTGACGCAGACTGCCGACGTCGAGGTGAAAAGCGCGTCGACGAAACCAGTCCACCGGCCACTCGCCGACGAGATCGGCAGCATGAGCAGCAAGGTACCGATGAGGATGACCCCGCTGAACCCTGCCGCGATCATTCGGGCCGGCGCCAGCGGACCGCCATGTCGGCGACGTCGACGCGGCGGGGTGGTGTCAGAGAGCTGCACGACTGAGAATCTACTCCTGTCCGCGATGTTCGACGCACGCCGCGCTTAACCGAAGACGGCGTTCCTCGAGTTGCACGAGGTACACCGCTGAGTGGACTTGCGGTCGCGTGCAGGCATGCGTGCTCATGGAATTGCCGCAGCAGTCGGTTGTTCGTTCTGGCTCCGCCGCCGGGCGCGCATCCGCGCGTCGGAGTACCCCATCCGCCAGACGTACCCTCCCGCGAGCGTCAGCGCGGCGAGCACTCCGGCCACCCACCAGGGAAAGCCTGGAACATCCGGCGCCGCCCCTGCTGACGCGAGATCCTTTGCGGGTGTCGGAGTGACCCGCTCTCCGGTGACCAGAATGCGGTGCGTGTTGATGCCGAGCGGGGTGCAGGTGATCAGCGTGACGAGGTCCTCGCCAGGTTGAGCCCGGAGCGAGTCGGTGTCCTCGGGCGCGACGACCTTGGTCTCACGGACCCGGTACGTCAGCACCTCACCGAATACCTCGATCGTGAACGTGTCGCCCCGCGCCACTTGGTCGAGGTTCGTGAACATCTTGGCGTCCGCGAGGCCGCGGTGCGCGGTGAGTACCGCATGGGTGCCGGGGCCTCCCACCGGGAGGCTCGAACCTTCGAGATGCCCCGACCCCTTCAGCAGAGTGGCATCGCTGGTGCCGTGATAGATCGGCAGGTCCACCTTGATTCCGGGAATCTTGAGACGAGCCATGAGACCCTCGGCGTTCATGGAGAGGATCTTGTCGTACTCGAGCTCCGAGTCGCTCAGTCTTCCGTCTCCGGAAGGGACGTTCGCGTTGGCTTTGAGCTCCACTCCAGCGGTGAGCGCAGCGTTGTACTCGTGAGCCTGGCGCAGCTGCTCGCGCGCACGAGGTTCTACGGTGTCGAGGAGCGACTGTGAGGACTCGAGGATGCGCGACTGGTTGAAGGAGGTCACCCACTGCGCGGTGGCCGGGTAGAGGAAAATCCCGCTCCCGGCAAGGAGGAGGACGGCGATGGTCCACGTGAGTAGGCCGGCGCGCCACTGGCGCTTACCGACGACTCGGTTTCCTCCCTGGCTCGCACGCCGAGACCGGGAAAGCCGCGTTTCAGCGGTAGCTTCCCGGTCTCGGACCAGCATGTCTGCCGTGTACCTTACTGCTCGGCAGCGAGGCGGCGACGGCGCATCACGACGAGCGCGATGCCGATGGCGAGGATCGCGCCGCCACCGATCAGCATGATCGACTGGCCCGCGGCACCGGTGAGCGGGAGCTCGGGCACCGACTGCTTGGTGTTCTCGACGTCGATGTCGAACGTCGAGGAGACGCCGGTCTTCACGGTGACCGCGGTGAACGGGTCGGCGGGCAGCGTGTAGCCCGCCGGGGCCGCGGTCTCCTTGATGACGTAGCAGCGCTGCGTCGCGTTGACCGGAGCGTTCGTCGAGTCCGACACGAACAGGCCCGCGATCGTGACGACGCCGTTCGCGTCGGTCGTGAACGTGGTCTGCGCGTTCGGAGCGACGCCCACGCTGATCGGGCCACCGGTCGTGGTGGTCGAGGTGCAGGTCTGGCCTGCGGCGACGTAGGCCGGATCCGCGGCGTAAACCTCGAAGGTCGCGCCCGAGAGCAGCTTGTCATTGTCGGCATCGCTCTTCTGGATGAGGAGGTCGCCCCAGTTCGTCTTCACCTCGTTGGAGGGGACGCCCGGGCCAGGGTTGGTGTCGCTGTCACCGGTGGGATCGTTGACGAAGAGCGTCGCGGTATTGGGGATCACGCCGTCGCCGAGGGTCGCGACGACACCGCTGAAGGTCGTGACGACCTTCTTGCCGCCCTGGGTCTCGAGCCAGTCGAGACCCGCCTGGGTGAACACCACACGGAGGTCCTGCGCGTCGTTCGGGTTCACCTTGACGGTGTAGTACGACGGATCGACGGCGGTGCCGTCGACGGTGACGGAATCGACGGCGACCGGTGAGAGACGGTCGTCGAGCACATCGCGCACGATGTACGAGGTGATGTCATCCCCCTGTGCCACCGTGGGGATGTCAGTCGTGACGGGGAACTTCACCGTCGACCCGATGCCGAGCTGGCCGGCGGGCTGGCTCGTGACGTCCTTGACGATGCCGGCGTTGCTGTTCTTCGGGTATGCGTGGACGTTGTAGATCCACTCGTCGTTGTACGGCATCGGAACCGAGATCACGAACGGGCTTGCAGCCTGCACGATGCTCGTGGGAGCGCCGTCGACCTGGGCGCCACTGGCGTCGGTCTCGCAGACCGCGAACGCGGTGCGGGTGGCGCCCGTCGGATAGGTGATCTCGCCATTGGCGTCGGTCGTGCTCGTCGTCACCGTCGCGCCGCGACTGTAGCCGGTGGGGGCGGTCACGTTGCAGTCGGCGTCGAGGGTGACCTGTGAGAGCGCGTTCCAGTCGTTGAACTGGGTGAGATCGATCGGAGCACCGTTGTAGTTCAGCTGGTAGATCGTGAACTCGACGCCCTCGACGGCCTTTCCGGCGACGCTGCCCGATCCGTCCGGGTTCGCCCCCGTGGTAGCGCCGGTCTCGAGGTGCTTGTGCACCGTGATCGAACCGTCGGTCGATGAGTCGATGTTGCCCGGCGCGGCCTGTGCGGCGGTAGCGCCGAGCAGGCCGGCGGACGCGATCGCGAGCGTGCCGACGAGGCCAGCCACGAAGCGGCCGGGCCGACGTGAGGTGGAGGTGGACATGTGTTTCCTTTCGATGATCAACAGCAGTTGACGATGAGGGACATGGAGGTCTTAGAGGGCCGCAGCCGCGAGACTCAGTCGACGGGCGCGGCGGCTGCGGAGAAGAGCGAGCACGAGCAATGCCAGGAGTGCTGCGCCGCCACCGATCAGGAACAGATCCTCACCGGTGCCGCCCGTGAGCGGGATCGCGAGGGGAGGCTGTTGCTCATTCTCGATCTCGCCCAGATCCATGCTGAGTACGGCGGTGCTCGATTGCCCGATGGAGAAGGGATGCGGAGTTGCGTCGAGCACGTACCCTGCTGGCGCCTTCGTTTCGACGAGCGTGTAGTCTCCCCATGCGAGTCCGACTACTTTCAGGAACCCAGCGCGTTGGTCCGTGTCGGTGGCGCTTGCACAGGCCGCGGCGGTTGCGCCGATGCAGTCGGTCACGGTGATGGTGGTCGAGCCCGCACCTGCGGGTCCGGTCAGCGTCCATTCGGAGCCCTTCAAGGCTTCACCGTCCGGATCGACTTTGCCCCAACTGACCGACCCCTTGATCCGAGCGTTCTCAACTGTGATGGTCTGGGTGCCGGAGGTCACGGTTACGGCGTGAACGGTCGTCGTACCGAGTTCATAGCCGGCAGGTGCCGCCGTTTCCTGAATCAGGTACTTTCCTGGCGTGATGCCGGTAGTCCATGTGATCGAACCGGTGGAGGAAGAGGTTTCGATCGAACCGAAGGCGGTGTCGGTTGCGGGCTCGAGGGTCCCGTTGGCGTTCACGTCTTTCCACAGCTGGAACTTCGCGCCGGGCAGAACAATGCTCGGGTCGCTTGCATCTACCTTGAGGAGTTTGATTTCCGAGACGATGGGCTTGTTCGCGAACGTGCACAGCACGTTCGCGCCGGCGCCGAGCGTGGACGGCATCGTGAACTGTCCGTTGATACCGGTACCGGTATTCAGCGTGACGCCAGTGAGCTCGTTGATGCAGCCCCAAGTGCTGGTGTAGGCATTGAGGTCAGTTGTGCCGATTGCCGCCTCAGAGATCGTGTAGGCCTGTCCGAGACGGCCGATCACTGGGCCGGCGATCTCAGTGGACTCCTGATCCTGGATGCCGATCTCAGTGCCCGTGGTGGTGCCTTCGTTGCCGACACTCAGGCCACCGCCTGTGACGGAGAGCTCGAACTGGTCGGTGGGGAGGACTCGGCCATCGGGCAGATTCTTCTGGGCTCGAACGACAAAGGGATAGGCGCATGAAGCGAAGTCCGCGTTGTTGTTCGTCGTCAACCCGGTGGTGGTTCCGAGATTCTGCCACGTGCCGACAGCGCCCGTCGACGGGTTGACGGTCGCGGCTTGCCTCACGCCCCCCGTACCACTGCGCCCAAGATAGAGATCGCCGTCAGGCTTGAAGGCCGCAGATGTCGGCGTGAGATTGGCTGGCAGGTTCGCAATGATGCGTCGGTTCAGTGTCGGCGGCGTGGACGAGCCGCTGGTCGGGATCACGTCTTCAACCGCGATCAGTGCCCCGTCCGTCGCGATGAACAACCGTCCACTCGCATCGAACGCGAAGTCCCCGTTGAAGGTCCCGATCGTGCTCCCGGGAATCTTGACCTTCGCGACGGCGCCGCTAATGGGCGTCATCGTGTTCGTGTCGAATCCGTGGATCCAGAGTTCCTCGCCCAAGGCGTAGCCGACATAGTAGATGCCGGTAGCAGCGTTGAACGCTCCCATCACGACGCCCGCGTTCTGCTGCAAGCCGGTGATCGTTCCGACAGCAGTCGTCACGCCGTTGACCACGTGGTACACCGTTGTCGACGTTTGGTTCGCGTACTGCGATGCGAGCCAGAACTCGTTGAGCGAGTACCCCGTCGCGAGTGCGTTTGATCTGGTCGCAGCGTTCGCGAACTCGCCCGTTGCCGGCACCGTGGCGACAGTAGTCACAGCCCCGGTGGACGTATTGATCGACCAGATCTGACGCGGGTTGGTGAAGTTGAGGCCGTACACCTTGGTGTTATCGCAAGTGGAGGCCGCCAGCGGCGCGATGTGCGTTATCATGTCGTCCGACATGTGGGCCTTTTCCGGCTGCTCAGGGGTTGAATCCTCCACTGGCTCCTCCGGCGCAGTCGTTTCCGGAGTCGTAGCTTGCGGATCCTCATCGGCCGGCTCCGGCGTCGGCTCGGCCCCCTCGTCAACCTCGCGTTCTGTATGAGCGGGAGGTTCCTCTGCCGGAGAGCCGGTCGCTGCAGCGTCGTCGCTTGAATTCTCCTGCGACGCCTGTTCCTGAGAAGCCGCTGGCGAGTCATCGCGTGTGATCGGCGCGGCTTGTGCCGCCATCCCGCCGGCGAGGACCATGGCCAACATCGAAACTGCAATGCAGAGCACCTGGCCAGCTTGTTTCAACCTCACGTACTGGTCCCTCGCCCTCAAAGTTGTTGCGAACTACGGTTCCGAGGTCCGGCGCTCAATCACGCGTCCCAGAAACGATGTCTTCGGCCGCCAAGCAGTTCCGAATCGGACTCCGTGCTGAGCGAGAAGCCACGCTCACCGCCATCCAGAAGACCGATCCGTCGCTCGCCGATGCCTCACGATGGTGCAGGGAAGCAGCTAGCTCTCTGCTTGATCGCTCACAGTGTGCATCACGGGTGGACTCGCTGACGACCTTCACGGGAAAATGACCCCTTCGCTGGTGTCGCGCTCGAAAGGCGCGTCACGATTTGCCCACTTTCGCCGTGGCGGCAGTCGCGAAGCGGAGTGAACGCGCCCCTCGATCTTGATCCCGCGTATGAGATGTCTCGTGCCCACCACGATGAAGAAGGCCGGGTACCCCGACTGCTTTCGTCGAGGTACCCGGCATGTACTTCTTCGCCCGAACCCAGGGGAAAGGGAGCGCTCGAGCTGGAAGCACGGTTTCGGGTTTCTCCTGGCGGGGGCCTGCGAAACTCGAGCGTGCACGAGATGGGGGCGTGACGACGGCTGACCGACGTCTCTCGTGCGGGATCAGCGTATGTGGCCCATACCCGACAGCGATCTCTGCAGGTCCGAATGACCCCACAATGGGGGTCCATCGGTTCACGGTCTCCGTGCGCAGACCATGTTTGCTTGTGGAGCAGCATGCAAGAGTCGGCTGGTCATCGCCGTGTATCCGGGGTGTTGCGCGCCCGGAGTGAGGCCCCCGGGAGCACGCGAGAATGATCGACCGTGCGCGGTGAGGAGATCGGATCCATCTGCATTTCGGCTGCCAACTGCAGGCCGTGCTCGCGGTTGCGCGTCTGGGCACGCTCGCGCCTCGGCATGGCACCAGGCACCTGGCCGCGTACGCGTCGGACGCAGGTCTCCTGTGACTCGACTGGACCGAGCGCAGCGATCATCTCGCCGGCGCCCCGGGGGGGCCGCGATACTCCGAACCGTCAGCGACAGCGGCTGGTCGTCGGCGACGGCCCGACGCGGGAGGTCCGGGTCTGAATACCCCGCTTCTCCCGACCGGCGCAGCCGCGCGCAAGACGCCCGACGAAACACGATAGATTAGACGGGCGAGGGCCTCTAGCTCAGTTGGTAGAGCATCGGACTTTTAATCCGCGGGTCGCCGGTTCGAGCCCGGCGGGGCCTACTCCTCTTCGACGGCGCCACCGGTCCGGTGAACCGGCGTGTCCGCGCGCGCCTGCGCGCAGGGGTCGCGGGATCGCGGCGATGCGGCTAGGGTGGCATGTGGACCGCCGACAACGGCGTCGTCGGTCTCTTTCCTTCCATTGTGCGGAATCGACAGAAGCGTCCGGCCCGACCGGCTTCAGTGCACGAACAGCAGCAGCAACGCGACACCGATGAACAGCGCGCCGAATACCGAGTTCAGCACGCGCTGCCCGCGCGCCGACTCCGTGTAGCGCCGGAACGGCTTCGCCGCTGCGGCGAAGAACCCCCACATGACGAGCATGTCGACGCCCACGACGGTCGCCGCGAGCACCAGGTACTGCGGCACGAGCGGCTGATCCGCCCGGATGAACTGCGGGATGAACGCGAGGAAGAAGACGATGGCCTTGGGATTCAGCAGGTTCACCCAGAACCCTCGGCGCATGATGCTCCAGCGCCCCTCCGCCTCCGCCGAGGCGGTGGCGTCCTCGGCCGGGGCGGAGGGCTTCGCCAGCAGCAGTCGCACGCCGAGGTACGCGAGGTACGCGGCACCCAGATAGCGCACGGCGTTGAACACGACGGGGGTGCTCGCCACGAGCACCCCGACCCCCGCTGCGACGATCGCGATGTGCAGCAGCAGCGCGAGCTGCTGCCCGATCACGCCCCAGAACGAGCGGCGCCATCCGAGCGCGAGGGCGTTCGACATCGTGTTGATCGCGCCCGCACCCGGGGTGAGGCTGATGACCGCGGATGCGGTGAGCAGGGAGATCCAGAGCGCGGGTGCCACCAGCACAGTGTAGTCCGCCGCCCCGGCCGACGAGCCCGAGCGGGCCGCCGCCGACCGGACCACCCTGCGTCCTACCCGCGCCCGGCGATCGCCTCGTCCAGAGCCCGCGGCAGGTCGTCCTCGCTGTCGAGCACGAGCTGCTCGCCGTCGAGGAAGAAGGTCGGCGTGCTGTTCACGCCGAGCGCCTGCCCCGCCGCCAGGTCCTTCTCCACCCGGGCGCGCGTCGCAGGGTCGGCGACCGCGGCGTCGTACGCGTCCATGTCGAGGTCGAGCCGCTCGGCGTAGTCGCGGAAGCGGTCCGCCTCCGAGACCTGCTGCTCGCCCCATTCGGCCTGGGTCTCGAACATCATACGGAACATCGCCTCGAACTCGCCCTGAGCAGCCGCGGCCTCGACCGCGACGGCCGCGTGCATCGAGTTGAAATGGCCCGCGAGCGGGTAGTAGCGGACGACGTAGTTGATCCTGCCGTCGTACCGCTCCCGGATCTCCTCGATGTACGGATAGAAGGCCCCGCACGCCTCGCACTCGAAATCGAGGAACTCGACGAGCGTCGGCGCGTCCTCACCGGCCTCGTCGAGCACGTGCGAGTCGCTCTCGACCATGGCGACGCGTCCCGATGCGTCCGCCGCGGGCTCGGGCAGCTGCGGACGGCTCAGATTGACGAGCACGATGGCGAGCACGGCGAGCAGGATCACCGCGGGGATGGTGATCAGCATGGCCTTCGCCGAGGCCGAGAGACCGCGCTGCCTGCCCGGATGCGGCGGCGCGACGCCCCTCGGCGCCGCTCCGGGACGAGCCTGCTGCTGAGGGTCCTGGGGTGCGGTCATCGCGGTTCCGCCTTCCCGATGTGCTTGCGCAGGAACGGCATCGGGTCGATCGGCTGGTCGTCCCGTCGCAGCGCCAGGTGCAGGTGCGCGCCGAACGCCATGCCGGTCGCCCCCACGAGGCCCGCCTCGTCACCGATCTTCACGCGGTCACCGACCTGCCACGAGCTCGAGTTGTCGCGCATATGGCAGTAGCGGCTGGTCACGTCGCTGCCGGCGATGTTGTGCTGCACCTTGAGCCCGAAGCCGCATCCGTCGGTCGCGAACCCCGCTTCGAGCACGACGCCGCTCGCGATGATCCTGATCGGAGTGCCGTCCGGCGCCGCGAAGTCCTGCGCGTCGTGGAACTGCTCGACCGGAGCCGTGCGGTACCCGAACGGGTCGGTGAGCGGCACGTCGCCGTCGAACGGATACCGCACCGCCGACTCGTCGATCCCGGCGAGCGACGGCGAGGAGGGCCGGAACTCCGGCGCCACGGGGACCGGGGCGACAACGTCCACCATCTGCAGCGCATCCGCACCTGCCGTCCCCGCCAGCGCCTGGCGCGGAGCGACGGCCGCAGGTGCGGCGTCCGCGGCGATCACCGGCAGCGGGCCGGCGATCCCGATGAGCAGCCCCGCGGCTCCGAGGCCGGCGGTCGCTCCGACGACCGCCCTGCGGATGCGGGATCCGCGGCCGGACCGCACCCCGGTCTGCGCGGCGGGCGCGGCATCGGACGCGACGCCGGACGCCGCGGCGGGCGCGACCGCCTGCGGCCCCCCGGAAGCAGCGCGCTGCGTGAAGAGATGGATCGGATTCCGGGTTCGCACCTCAGGCCCCGGCGCGGCTCCCCCGCCGGGCTGCACCCCGCCGACGGTCGGCGTCTCGCGCGGCCCGTGCGGGTCGCTCACGCGAACATCCCCGTGATGATCGGGTAGCTCAGCGCGCCGACGCCCACGGCCGCCGGCACCAGCACCGCGGTGAAGACGACAGGGCGGCGGAGCGGGCGCCTGCCCGCGCGGCCGACGGCGTGCTGGTCGGTTTCGGCTTCGAAGATCTGCTCGGGATCCATGGTGGTGTTCCTCCTGGAGTCGATGTCTGGTGCACGGCATGCATCGCGACGGGGCGCGACGACGGGTCGCGCGAGGCACGCACGCGTGCGCGCCGCTCCGGGCGGAACGGCGCTGCGGCAGGGCGCGGGTGATCGAACGGGAGCCGCGGGGCGTCCCGGAGCCGCGCCCGTGATCTCAGGTGCGGGAGATGCCGAGCCTCAGCAGCGAGGGGGGCGCCGGATCCACGAGGCCCCCGGGTGCGGGTCGCAGCACGAGCGGGATGCGCGCGAACGTGCGTGCGCCGCGCACGGGCAGCGCGCGCAGCAGCACCGCGACCGTGAACAGCAGGGCGAGCATGCAGACGGCGGCGATGTCGAGGTGGCCGGCCCCCGAGAGCGTCTCCCCGGACGGTCCCGGCTGCGTCGCGTGGACGGATGCCTCACCGCGAGCGACGTCGTCTGCCGCGGAATCCGCCGACGCCTCGACGCCGTGAGCGGCGTGCACGGTCGCGGTCGCCGCCGAGAGCGCGGCGGAGGGATGCCCCGCGGGCTCGGCGCTCGTGAAGGCGTGCGCCCCCAGGAGCCCGAGCAGGATCGATGCCACAGCGATCAGCAGCCAGGGCAGGGCTGATCGACGCGCGCCGCGCGCTTCCGGTGCTCCGGTTCGATGCATGCCCACCTCCCTGCTGCGATCCCCGTCAACCTAGCATTCCCGTCTGGGACTCCGGATGGAGCCCCGGAGCGGAGGCCGCTGCGCCGCACCGGTTCCGCGCCGCGCCGGTACACTGCGAGGCATGAGCGCACCCATCGAGCACGAGGACTCCCCCGTGGAGCCCGGCATCTACGAGCACTTCAAGGGCAGCCGGTACGAGGTGATCGGCTGCGGCAGGCACTCCGAGACCGAGGAGCCGATGGTCTTCTACCGGAAGCTCTACGACGACTACAGCTTCTGGGTGCGTCCCGCCGAGATGTTCGTCGAGCACGTCGACCGCGACGGCTACTCGGGGCCGCGCTTCGCGCGCGTCGCCTGAGCCGGCGCGCGCTGCCCGGAACCGCGCAGGGCGCCGCGGGAACGGCGAAGCGCCCGCTCCCATCGGGAGCGGGCGCTTCTCGTGGTGGATCCTAGGGGAATTGAACCCCTGACCTCGTCATTGCGAACGACGCGCTCTACCAACTGAGCTAAGGACCCGTGAACCCGTCCAGCATAGCAGCGCGGTGCGCGCGATGCGAAATCGGCCGGTTCAGCCGACGTTGCGCCTGCGGCGCAGCGCCGCGTCGAGGTCGGGCATGCCCTCGCTCGTGTCGCCGATCACGCCCATGCGGCTCAGCCGATCCCGTGCGGCCTGCTGACGCGCGCGCTCGGCGGCCGACGGCGAGCGGCGCGGCGCCTCAGCGTTCCGAGCCTCGGCGGGAGCCGAAGCAGCAGGCGTCGAAGCGGCCGTCGCCCGAGCACCGGCGGGAGCCTGATCGGGGCGCGCCTGGGCCTGGGCGGGGCGCATCGGAGCGGCGGCGGCATCCACGCCGTCCTCCGCCGCACGGGCGCGCGCCACCTGCTCGCGCGCCTCCTTCAGCAGGATCGAGTCGGTCTGGTTCTCGCGCGCCGCGGGACGGACCGCTCGAGCCCTGGCGAGGGCGCGCGCACGCTCGATGCGCGCCGCAGCGGCCTGCTGCGCTTCGGCGTGCGCCGCGGCTGCGACGCTCGGATCCGCTGCCGTGTCCGCTTCGGCGACGGCGGGTGCCGCGGGCTCGCGCGCCGGCTCAGGGACGGTCAGACGCTCGGCGGGGATCGACTGCACACGGGTGCGCCCCGGAGCCAGCAGCACGAGCGCGCCGGTGCCGACGGCGGCGAGCGCGGCCGACCAGCCGAGCACCCCCGGGCCGTTCCCGCCGACGGCGAAACCCGCACCGACGAGCACGCCCACGACGCCCCCGAGGGCGACGAGCGCGGCGAGCGCGCGCAGACGCCGCACGACGGGTCGGCGCAACCGTGCGGAGCGCTGCGCGGCCGCCTGCTTGCGACGCATCTCCTGCGCCCGGATCTCGGCGCGAACCTGCTCGGCGCGGGCCTCGGCGAGTTCGGCTTCGCGTTCGGCCTCCTGCCGGCGCTGAGCGGTGCGGAGCAGCTTCTCGTGCGCGAGGGCCTGCTTCGCGGTCGCTTCGAGCCGCACCTCCTGCGGCACCTCGGCGGTCTCGGCGAGCACGCGGAGCGTGCGCTGCAGCCGGAGCGCGTTGCGCTCGGCCGCGCGGAACTCGCGGCGCCGCATCCAGGCGGGCACGAGCACGGCGGCCCAGAGCAGGGCCGCAACCACGAAGATCACTCCACCACCCAGTCCGCCGCCAGTCATGCGTTTCACCTTACGTGGTCGGCCGGGATCGCGCTCCCCGCCGCGCCGCTTCCGCTCCGCGAAACCGAGAACGCGCGAACGGCGATCGTCAGGCCTCGCCGAGCAGGCGCGCCAGCATACCGGCGCCCGCCTCTTCGCGCGTCACGGCGTAGCTCTCGTGATCCCGCCACGCGCCGTCGATGTGGATGTACGACTCACGCAGCCCCTCGTACCGCAGCCCCAGCTTCTCGACGACGCGCAGCGATGCACGGTTCTCGGGGCGGATGCAGATCTCGACCCGGTGCAGACCGAGCCCCCCGAACAGGTAGTCGATCACGAGCGCGACCGCCGTCGGGGTGACCCCGTGCCCGGCGACGTGCTCGGAGACCCAGTAGCCGATCTGCGCCGACTGCAGGGCCCCGCCGCTCACCTCGGAGACGCTGAGCTGCCCCACGACCACGCCGTCGAGCAGCACGACGAACGGGATCCCGCTGCCCGACTTGAGCTGGCGGCGCAGCAGCTTGACCGTGGGGCGCATCGGCACCGAGCCCGGGACGATGCTCCGGCCGGAGGGGTGCGTCGCCTCCCACCGCTGCAGCCATTCCCGATTGCGCTGCAGCAGCGCCTGGAGCTGCGCGGCGTCCGAGGGGCGCACGACGCGCAGGCCCACGCGCCCCGAAGTCAGTCTCCCCGGGTCGGCGATGGATCGCCCGAGCGGGGACACTGGTCAGTCGTCCGCGCGGCCGGCCCGCAGGCGGTCGGCGAAGCCGAGCAGCCAGTCGGTGATCTCGGCGCCCAGCTCGGGGTGGTCGACGCCCAGCAGCACGTTCGCCTTGATCCAGTCGGCGCGATCGCCGGTGTCGTAGCGACGACCGCGGAAGACGACTCCGTACACCGGGCCGTCGCCCTTGCCCTCGGCGAGGTGGTTGAGCGCGTCGGTGAGCTGGATCTCGCCGCCGCGGCCCGGCTCGAGCTCGTCGATGATGTCGAAGATCTCGGGGCGCAGCACGTAGCGGCCGATCACGGCGAGGTTCGAGGGCGCCTCGGAGGCCTCCGGCTTCTCGACGAGGCCCGTGATCTTCACGACGTCGGGATCGTCGGTCGGCTCGACCGCGGCGCAGCCGTAGAGGTGGATCGACTCGGGCGGCACCTCCATGAGTGCGATCACGGTCGCGTCGCGCGCGTCGTGCTCGGCGACCATGCGCTCGAGCAGCGGATCCCGCGCGTCGATGAGGTCGTCGCCGAGCAGCACGGCGAACGACTCGTCGCCGACGTGCCTGCGCGCGCAGCCCACCGCGTGGCCGAGCCCGAGTGGCTGCCCCTGGCGCAGCAGGTGCACCTCGGCGATCTCGCTGGCCTCGTGGACCTTGCCGAGCTTGCCCTCGTCGCCCTTGCGCTCGAGCGCGAGCTCGAGCTCGGGCACGCTGTCGAAGTGGTTCGAGATGTTGGTCTTGTTGCGGCCCGTGATGATGAGCACGTCGTCGAGACCCGCCGCAGCGGCCTCCTCGACTACGTACTGGATCGCCGGCTTGTCGACGATCGGCAGCATCTCCTTGGGCATGGCCTTCGTCGCGGGGAGGAATCGGGTGCCCAGTCCCGCCGCGGGAACGACCGCCTTCGTCACGGATCCTCGGGTGCGCTGTTTCGCCGTCATGGTCGCCAGCCTAGCCCGCGTGCCGCGGCGGGCAAAGTCGGCGGCCCCGCTCGGACGCCCCCTCGCGTACTCTGGTGCGATGAGCGATGCCGCAGCAGCCCAGGAGGTCAAGCGGTCGGTCCGCGCCGCGGTGCGGGCGCGGCGCGCGGCGATGCCGGCGGAGCGGCGCGCATCGGCCGCGGAGGCGCTGACCGCCGTACTCGTGGAGGCCTCGGAACGGTTGGCGGTCCGCTCCGTCACCTGCTTCATCTCCACCGCCGACGAACCCGATACCGGCCCGTTCCTGGAGTGGGCCTCGCGCCGCGGCATCGAGGTGCTGCTCCCGGTCTCGCAGCGGGATCGCACGCTGCGCTGGGCGGTCCGCGGCGACGCGCCCGCCGTGCCCGGCCTCCACGGGATCCCCGAGCCGCCCGGCGAGCGCCTGCCCGCCGATGCTGCGGCCGGCGTCGACCTCATGCTGGTCCCAGCCTGCGCGGTCGACCGGCGCGGCACCCGCCTCGGGTGGGGCCTCGGCTACTACGACCGCTGCCTGGCCGCGCTGCCCGAGCGCCCGCCCGTCTACGCGGTCGTGTTCGACGAGGACGTCCTGCCCGCGCTCCCCCGCGACCCCCACGACGTGCCGGTCACGGGCGCCGCCACCCCCGGCGGCCTGCTGCGCTTCGACGCCGCGGGTGCCTGATGCACCGGGTACGATCGGTGATCGTGCCTACCTACGCTTATCGCTGCGCCGACTGCGGCCACGCCTTCGACATCTACCAGAGCTTCTCGGACGACGCACTGTCCGTCTGCCCCGAGTGCGGCGGCACGCTGCGCAAGGTCTTCGGGTCGCTCGGCGTCACGTTCAACGGTTCGGGCTTCTACCGCACCGACTCGCGCGCCGGCGGATCGACGTCGGGCGGATCGGGGTCGGGGACGGGCGCCTCGTCGGGCGGGGGCTCGGGATCGAGCGGATCGGGTTCCAGCGGGGCATCGTCCAGCGGGTCATCGTCCAGCGGTTCGGGGACTTCCGGGAGCTGACGGATCCGACGCATCGCCGTCATGCTGCGCGACGCAGCAGTCGCGGCATCCGCGCTACGGTGGATCCTGCGACTCGCTCCGCTCGCGCTGCGGAATCCACCCCGAGCGCTCAGCCCCAGTGGGGCGGGCGATCCTGGGTGAGGCGCGCGTCGTTCTCCGTCTCGGGCCGCGGTTCCGTCGGCGGATCGTAGGGCTCGGGATCGGTGCCCTCCGGAGCCGGACGGCTCGCGCGCCGGGGCGTCCGCTTCGGAGCGGGCCGAGAGTCGCTCACGCGCTCGACGGCTCGGGACGCCCCGCAGCCTCTTCGGTCTCGTACCCCACGATGCGCGCGATGCGCAGCGCGGCCTCGTCCGGGTCCGCGAAGAGGTCGAAGCTCTGGACGCGGTGGTAGTGCCAGCCCAGGCGGCGCAGCACCGCGGGGCGGAGCCTGAGCGTGTCGCGCAGGCTGTCGCCGGAGTCGGTCGAGCCCAGGTCGACGTCGATCGCGATCGCCCGGTCCCCGAGCGATGCGGCGAGCGGGATCGCGCCGCGGTAGTCGAGCGCCACCGTGAGACCCATGCCCTCGAGGCGATCGGCGAGCTCGCCGATCATCGGGTCGCGTTCGGCGGGCAGCGACGGCGCTTCGGGCTCGGGGTGCTCGAACGCGAGCAGTTCGGCGAGCTCCACGACGCCGTGCTTGATGCGCGCCGTGTCGAGGTCTCCTGGCTTGAAGCAGCTGACGATCGTCATCGCGCGGCGGGCGCGGGTCATCGCGACCGCGAGCAGGCGCTCGCCGCCCGGGCGGCCGAGGCCGCCGAAGTTCGACAGCACCCTGCCGTGGGGCGTGCGGCCGTAGCCGATCGAGAAGATCACGCGGTCGCGGCTCTGCGCGGTCGCCTGCTCGAGCGTCAGCACGGCGAACGGCTCGGCGCGCTCGCCCAGCAGGAACTCACGGTACTGCGGGAACTTCGAGAAGGCCTGCAGCACGGCCTGGTAGACGCGGACGGCGTGGTGCGCGCTCGCGGTGATGACCATGAGCGACTCGCGCGAGCGCTCGCTCGCATGCTCGAGCACGAGCTGCACGACGCGCTCCACCTCGGCGTCGGTGCTCTCGACCGCCCCCGTCTGCGGATCGGGCAGGCCCTGGCCGCCCGGCACGAACTCGTAGGTGAGGCTCGAATGCCCGAGGAAGCTGCCCGCCCAGGGCAGCGACTGGATCGATCCGCCGTAGAAACGGGTGTTCACGAGGTTCGTGAGGTCCTCGCCGCCCGCGCGGTAGCTGCGCGTCAGCGTCAGCTTCGGAAGCACGTCGTTCAGCTGGGCGAAGGCCGACCTGCGGTGCAGCTCCTCGACGTCCTCGACGTCCTCCGCCGCCCGCCCGACGCCGATCTCGAAGGGGGACGGGGTCTGCGTCATCGTGTCGCCGAAGGCGACGACCTGGTCGGCGCGGCGGATCGCGCCGATGTTCTCGACGAGCGTCGTCGCGCCGGCGTCGACGATGAGGGCGGTGTCGAAGCGCATGGTCGCAGGGAGGTGCGACACCTCGTACGGAGACATCGTCCAGACCGGCGCGAGCGCCTCGAGCAGGTTCGGTGACCGCTGCTGGAGGGCACCGGCCGACACGTATCCGCTGCGCAGTGCGTCGCGCATCGCGAGCGCCTCCTGCTTGTGGTCGAGCACGGCCACGCGCCAGGCGTCGGCGAGCGACGCGGCGAGCACGGTGCCGTTCGCACCGGCGTGCGCATCGTCGACGAGGCGGAAGTCGGCCTCGAGCCGTTCGAGCACACCGGTGTTGGCGCTCAGCAGCGCCTGGTTGGTCTGCAGCATGCGCTCGAGCGCCGACTGCCACCACGCGAGCTCGAGCTCGGCGCCGACCTGATCCGCGGGCACATGACGCGCCGAGAGGTCGGCGAGCAGCGGCTCGAGGTGCGCCGCGCGCATGCGCTCGACGATCGCCGTGCGCTCCTGGATGTTCTGCAGCACCTCGGACTCGCGGGCGAGGTCGGCGATGCGGGTCGCGAGCGATGCGAGCGACAGGTTCTTCATGCGGTCGGCGTCGGAGGCGGTCCCGAGCACGCGGTCGAGCTCATCGAGATCCTGATACGCCGCTTGGAACGCCGTGACGACGTCGGAGATGCCGAGCGGCACCTCGGGACGCGTGCCGACCACGGTCGTGTACCGCTGCCACAGCACGCGCTGCTGCTGGATCTGCACGAGGCGGGAGTACATGTCGGTGATGTGCACCCCGGGGCGCACGTACTCGCGGGCGAGCTTGCGCAGGCGGCGCTTGTTCGACGCGGACATCTCGTCGGCCCCGCGCGGGGCGTGCGCCGCGATCACCTCGGTGAGCGAGCGATCGTAGACCTGCGGCGTGAACCGGTCGAGCGTCTCCCGGATGCCCATGAGCAGCCGGAGGTAGACCCCCAGCTCGGCGATGGTCTCGTACGGCCGCATCGAGGTCTGGCTGACGACCTCGTTCGACATGGAGATGAGCCGCGGCAGCTGCGACTCGGCGAGGTCGACGGCGAGCCGGTAGGCCGTGCGGGCCTCCTCGGTCGTGCTGAAGCTCACGCCGTACCAGGGCGAGTCCTCGGGACCGAACTGGAACTGCCCGAGCCGGGCGACCTCGGTGAGGGCCTCGGCCACCGAGGTGCGATCGAGCGTCAGCTGGCTGAGGGCCTGGTCGTCGAGGCGCACGGTCGTGCGCGGCGGGTTCTCGTCGAGCGAGAGCACCGTGAGTCGGCGCAGGGCTTCGAGCGGCGAGACGCCGAAGCGCTCGTCCGGCTCGGCGAGGGCCGTCTGGTAGTCGAGCAGCACGCCGCGCAGCCGGACGAGCGCCTCGTCGACGTCGCGGAGCTGCTCGCCGCGCGCGTTCTCGTTGCGGCTGATCGATTCGACCAGGTTGCGGCGGAGGCGGCGCGGGCTGACCGAGAGGCCGCTCAGTCCGGCGCGCGCGAGGCGGTGCGTGATGCCGTCGAGCGTGGCGCGGCGCGGCGACACGACGAGCACGCGCTTCCCCGATCGGACGAGGCTGCCGATCGCGTTCACCACGGTCTGCGTGCCGCCGGTGCCCGGCAGCGTGTGCACGACGAGCGAGTGCCCGGCGTCGATCTGCGCGAGCACGTCGTCCTGCTCCGCGTCGGCGTCGTAGAGGTAGCGGTCGGTCTCGGGCGAGCGCTCGTCCGGGCGGATCGCGCTGACGGGCCGGTAGGACTCAGCAAGCCGGCGCTTGGCCGGCTCGTTGCCGCAGACCGCTGCGAGGATCGGCGAGTCGAGATCGCGCGCGTCGGCGACCAGACCGGTGGACACGTTGTGGAACGACGAGACGACGAGACGCGGCTGCACCACGAAGCCCGAGACGCCCGCGACCATCTGCCGCAACCGGTCGATCACGGGCTGCGGCTTGAAGACGCCTTCGGACTGCGAGAGCTCGATGAGCGAGCGAGCGTCAACGACGATGCCGAACTGCTCGCGCAGGGCCCGAATCAACTCGGAGTTGACGACGGGGAACTGCTTGAGCTTGAGCTCGAAGTCTCGGCCGTACCGGCGGATCGCGAGGGGCCGCAGCAGCACCGGGGCGCAGAAGTCCTCGCCCTCGAAGCTCCACTTGGCGACGCCGACGCCCAGGCCGACGGTCTCGAGCCCGCGCACCGTGCGCATCTCGATCGCCTTGTCGGTCACCCGGCCGGCGGCCTTCTTCGCCTGGCGCAGCGCGAGGTCGTCGCGGATGAGGGCTGAGAGGAGGATCTTGTTGCCCGTGATGAACTGGGGCAGGCCGCCGGGGTGCGTCGTCGACAGCTCGATGCTGTTGAGAGGGGTGTCGTCGAAGTGGAGCAGCGGGTTGCGCCCGCCGATCTGGGCGAGCTCCCGCCGCCAATCGGCGTGCTCGTCGGCATAGGTGTCGACCAGCGAGACCGGCCCGCTCAGCTGCGACGCGAGATCCTCGGTCGGCTGATCCTCGATCGGAGCGGGACCGGGCGCCTTGGCGAGCGCGCCGTCGTTCTCGAGCCGGGCCGCTGGCGCGCCCGGCTTCGCGGCGTCGTCCCCGCCGCGATCCTCAGGCTCCGGTCGCCGTCGTCGATCTACACTCCACACACGGCCACCCTAAGCGGTTCGGGTGAGAATCGACGCAATCGCGCCGGTGTTTCTTGGCCGCGGCCTGCGGGATCCGCTGGAGCTAGTCGGCGGAGCGCTCCCCGGCCGTCACGACCGGATCGGCGACCTGCATCTCGCCGCCGCGCGCCTTCGCGATCCCGTTCATCGCGTGGAACACCACGACGGCCGCGATCGTGCCGAGCGCGATGCCGTTGAACACGATCGGGTGCTCGGGCGAGCCGAGCTGGAGGCCGAAATCGGCGATGCCCACGATGAGCGGCACCGCCGCGGTGAACTGGTTGATGGGCTTCGAGAAATCGACCTTGTTGTCGATCCAGATCTTCACGCCGATGAGGCCGATGAGGCCGTAGAGCGCGACGGTCACGCCGCCGAGCACCCCGGCGGGCACCGAGAAGATGAGCGCGCCGACCTTGGGCGAGAAGCCGAGCAGCAGGGCCAGGGATCCCGCGACCCAGTACGCGGCGGTGGAGTAGACGCGCGTCGCGGCCATGACGCCGATGTTCTCGCCGTAGGTCGTCGTCGCGGATCCGCCGCCGAACCCGGCGAGCACCGTGGCGACGCCGTCCGCGAGCAGCGCGCGGCCCGTCACCGGGTCGAGATCGCGATCGATCATCAGGCCGACCGACTTCACGTGCCCGACGTTCTCGGCGATGAGCACCAGGACGACGGGGAGGAACGACGGCAGCAGGCCCCACAGCGAGGGGTCGGCGATCGGGTTGCCCGGGAGGTGGAAGTCGGGCAGGCCGATCCACGCCGCGGATGCGACGCCGGAGAAGTCGACGATGCCCATGAGCGCCGCGGCGACGTAGCCGACGACCATGCCGAGCACGATCGAGAGCCGGCCGATGAGCCCGCGGAAGAGCACCGTGATGAGCAGGATCGAGGCGATCGTGATGAGCGCCGCGGTCGAGTGCAGGCCCTGGTTCACCTCCGGGTTCGCCGCCGGGTTGCCGAGCCAGTTGTTCTTCACCGCGGGCGCCAGGTTGAAGCCGATGAGCGCGACGACGCCGCCCATCACCACGGGCGGCATGAGCGCGTTGATCCAGCCGATCCCGAAGCGGTGCACGACGAGGCCCACGATGGCCATGAGCACGCCCATCGCGAGGATTCCGAACGACGCCCGCGCGAGCCCGTCGGCCGTCGGAGCGGCGCCGGGCCCGACGCCCGTCGCGACCCAGATCGGCGCGAGGAACGCGAACGAGGATCCGAGGTAGCTCGGCAGGCGGTTGCCCGTCAGCACGAGGAAGAGGAGCGTGCCGAGACCCGAGAAGAAGAGGGTCGCCGTCGGCGGGAAGCCCGTCAGCAGCGGCACCAGGAAGGTCGCGCCGAACATCGCGACCACGTGCTGCGCGCCGAAGCCGATCGTGCGCGGCCAGGTCATGCGCTGCTCGGGAAGCACGATCGCGGTCTGGGCGACATGCTTGCCGTCGCCGTGCAGCTTCCAGGGCAGCGCCATCGGGGCTCCTTCGATCATGGCCCGGCTCATCCGCACCGGGGAACATCATAGTGAGCGGGCGGGGATCCTGCGACTCGCTCCGCTCGCGCAGGATGACGGGAGAACGGCGCTTCCCGTCATCCTGCGCGACGGCACTTCCCGTCATCCTGCGCGACAGCGGTCCCCCGTCATCCTGCGCGACGAAGGAGTCGCAGGATCCACCCGGCCCTACTCCGCGGCGATGTAGACCTTGCGGATGTGATCCTCGACGGTCCACCGGGTGCGGGTGCCGCCGACGAGCCGCATCACGTCGCCCGGGCCGACGACGACCGTCGTCCCCGCTTCCGGCCCGTCCAGCAGCTCGATCGATGCGCCGCCCGACAGCACGATGAAGAGCTCGTCGACCTCGGTGTCGGTCACCACGCCGCCGCGCAGCTCCCAGATCCCGGCCTCGGCTCCCCCGATCGCGCCGAGCTCGACGATGCCCTGGGCGGGATCGCCCGACACGACGTCGTCCTCGGCGACGGCCTCCAACGCGACCGCGGTCTCGCGGCCGCGCACTGCGGCGTTCGCGCCTTCCGGCAGCAGGTACTCGCTCATGCGCTTCTCTTCCCGTTCTCGCTCGTCGCCATGGTCAGGAGTCGAACCCGAAGCCGACGGCGTCCATCACCTTGAGGAACAGGTTCCGCTTGCCGCCGTTGTGGTCGGCGCGGTCGAACGACCAGCGGAACAGGTTCACGCCGATCGCCGCAGCGGGTTCGGGCGGGAAGGGCAGCGGCATCTGCTTCACCATCTCGAGCTCCGTGCGCTCGGTCGTGCGGCCCTCGAAACGGTCGACCATCACGTCGGCGGCGAAGTGCGTCGCCCCGACGCCGAGGCCGGTGAACCCCGCGACGTACTGCACGCGGCCGCCGTGGGCCTGACCGAAGAAGGCGCAGAAGCGGGTGCTCGAGTCGATGACCCCGGCCCAGCGGTGGGTGAACTTCACGCCGGCGAGCTGCGGGAAGGTGGTGAAGAAGTGGCTCGCGAGCTTGCGGTGGCTCTCCATACGATCCTCGTACTCGGCCTTGATCCGGCCCCCCGCGTGGTACACGGCGTCGTAGCCGCCCCAGAGGATGCGGTTGTCCTTCGTGAGGCGCGAGTAGTGGAACTGGTTCGCCATGTCGGCGAGGCCCTCGCGGCCCTCCCACCCGATCGACGCCAGCTGCTCGTCGGTCAGCGGCTCCGTCATGAGCACGTAGTCGTACACCGGGATCGTGTGCAGGCGGTAGCGCTTGAGCAGCGACGGGAACACGTTGGTGCAGAGCGCCACGCGCTCGGCCGTTACGACCCCGCGACCGGTCGTGAGTCGGATCGGGGCATCCCCCGAGCCGTTGAGGTCGGCGACCGGCGTCTCCTCGAAGATCTCGACGCCGATCTCGGATGCGTGCCGCGCGAGCTCCGCGGCGAGCTTCGCGGGGTGCACGTTCGCGTTCTCGCGCGGCGAGAAGTCGCCCCCGAGGAACGTGGGGGACTTGATCCGCGCCTGCACCTGCTCGGCGTCGAGGGTGACGACGTCGGGGTCGTCGCTCTCGCCGAGCCACTCGACCTGGTGGGCGTTGTTCGCGACGGAGAGCTGGCCGGTGCGCTCGAACTCGACGTCGAGGCCGTGCGCCTCGATGAAGCGCTCGATGGCGTCGAGGTTCTCGTAACCGAGTCGACGGAGCGTGCCCACCTCGTCGGGCCAGCGGGACTCCGCGTTGGGCTCGCCGTGGGTGATGCTCGCCTCGCAGAATCCGCCGTTGCGGCCGGAGGCCGCCCAGCCCACCCGCTTCGCCTCCACCAGCGCGACGCGGCGCTCGGGGTGCTCGGTCTTCAGCTTGATCGCGGTCCAGAGCCCGGCGAAGCCGCCTCCGACGACGGCGTCGTCCACACGGAGATCGCCCGGAAGCGCCGGGTAGCGCGCGGCCGTTCCGGCGACGTCGTCGATCCAGAAGCACTCGAGCTTCGTGTCCGCGAGCGAGTCGTCGACGATCTTCGCGGCCGGGCGGTGGGTTTCAAAAATGGTGGGGTGCATGGGGTCCTCGTCTTCGATGTCCGCCTCGATCCTCGCACACTCGCTGAGGAATGTAAACGGGAATGACAATGACGATGACTCAACCCGGGAAGTGCGCGCGACCGGCGCCACGGGCACCTACTCGGCCGGCGGCTTCATGATGGCGCCGACCGCGAGACCGAAGGCGAGGCCCGCCGGGAGCCACAGCCAGAACTGAGTGAGCGCACCGAGCACGATGCCCATCACCGCGCCCATGGCGAGGCCCACGAAGATCTGCTTGCGCCGCGCCTCGGGCGTGGGCTCGTTCGGCTTCTTCCCCCGGCCGCCCGCACCGCCCTGGCCCTGCCCGTTCCGCTTCGCGCTCATGCCTCCAGCCTACGCGCAGCCTCCTGATCGGACGCGTCGAGCGCCTCGAGCGCGGCGAGCTCCGCGTCGCTCGCGCCCCGGCTCCGCGCCAGCCCGACGAGCCGGCCGGTCGCGCGCGCGATCTTCGCCGGGCTGAGCGACGGCACGGCTCCCGCGGCCAGCAGGATCGGCTCCACGACGTCGAGCAGCTCGACCCCCGCTTCCGGCATGAGCTCGGCCTCCCACTCCCGCCAGGCGCGCCGCACCTCGGGGTCGGTACTGCGATCCTCGGCGCGCACGCGGTCGTCGGCCAGCTCGACGACCGCGGCACCATCACCGGCGCGGAGCATCACGACGGTGCGCTCCGTCCGCATCCGGGCGATCACCCGGAGGTCGGCGGCCCCGATCGCGATTCCCGCTCCCGCGGCTGCCGCCGCGACGAGCTCGTCGGGGATTCGCTCGCCAGCAGGCCACATGAGTTCGCGGACGCCCTCGGTGCGCCGGTGCTTGAGGTGCCAGCCCGCATCCTTTCCCCCGCGCCGCACGCGCATCGCGAGGCCCGCGCGGGCGAGGGATCCGTCCGCCGTATCGAAGTACTCGGCCTCGAGGCGGTGCACGACCGGCTCGTCGGCCGCGAGCCCGACCCGCGCGAACGCCGCGCCGCCGGGCAGCTCCCCACCCGCAGGCACCTCGTACTTGCGCTCGATCTCGAGGGCCTCGACTCCCTGCTGCTGCGTCATGGCACCAGCCTACGGCGTCATGGCATCGGCCGACGGCGCGACGGACGGGGCTCGGTACACTGGCCGGGTGGAGGCGGAAGACGAGCGTGACGCGGCGCTGGATCGCGCGATCCGGGCCTGCGCCGCTGCCGCCGAGCGGCTCGCGGACGCGGGCGTCGCCCCCGAGACCCTCGCGGAGTACGTCCCCCCGAGGCGGGCGTTCCTGCGGACGCGACCCGCGACGATGCGGCCGGCCGGCGAGGTCTGGCGGATCGGGCCCCTCCTGCTGGCGGCGCCCGACGCTGCCGGTGCTGCGCCGTCGGGCCCGCGCCTCTTCGCCGCCGGGCGCGCGACGCGGGCGGCCGAGCGCGGCAGGCCCGGCTACCAGTCGAACTCGCGCGAGGAGCGCCGGGAGATCGCTGCGGCCGCGCTGCGCGGCGGCTACCCGGTCGGCACGCCCGTGAACTACGACGCGACGCCGATCGAGCTGACCGCGGAGGGCATCGGAGCGCTCGACCCGGACGGCCCGGTGGGCTTCGCCTCGGGCGAACTGCGCGTGCGGTGGCGCGCGGGTGCACCGCTCGCCGGCGCACCGACGCTCGCGGACTTCCTTGCGGACCGGGTCGAGCTCCTCGCCGATCCGCCGGCAGGGGCGAACTGAACACCGCCCCCTGCGGCTGCTAGACTCGTCTCTCGGCGCGACCCGCGGGCGACTGCGGGCACCGACCGGCCTTGGTAGCTCAGTGGATAGAGCACCGCTCTCCTAAAGCGGGTGTCGGAGGTTCGATTCCTCTCCAGGGCACTTCGACTTCACCGCCCGATTCCCGAGGATTCCCCGGGGAGTCGCCGCATCGGCAATCACCGCAGATCGGGTCTTGCCCACGTCTGCTCGCATCCGCGCCGGGATCACACCTGTGCGGGCCCCGTCCCCGTCGCCCTGCGACTTCACCGAGCCACTCCTCACTCGTCGAGATGGCATCGGGGCTGATGCCATCTCGACGGGTGAGTAGTGGGCCGGTGCACGAGCACCGGGACCACGAGCGCCGGGACGGGACTGCGCCGGCCAATGCCCCCTCGAACGCACGGGAGCGGGCGGGGTCGAAACCCCGCCCGCTCCCGGAAAGAACCGCGTGCTTACGGAATGCGGATGATCACCGAGTAACCGCTCGGATCCGCATCGTAGATCGACTCGACGGTGCTGCCGCCGAATCCGCCGTGCACGGCGCTGTGGCTGGTGCCGTCGCCCGTGTAGATCGAGACGTGGCCGCCGCGCATCATGATGTCGCCGAACTGCACGTCGCTCGCAGCCACCTCGGTGCCGAACCGGCCGAAGTCCATCGGGCCGAGGTCGTAGCCGCCCTCATCGCGACGCGTCGTCATGCCGATCGCCGCGAGCGCGTTCTGCACAAGGTCGGTGCAGTCCTGGGCCGTGCCGATCTGCGCGCGCGCAGCCGCGACGAGACCCTCCGCACCCTTGCCGACCGGAACGTTCGTGCGGGGGGCCGAGGTCTTCGTCCCGCTGTCGGACTGCGGCTTCTGCTGTGACTGCTGCTGAGCAGCGGCACGCGCAGCGGCTTCCTTCTCCGCCTTGGCCTTGCGCTCCTGCTCGAGCACTTCGGAGCTCACCTCGGCGTCGGGCGCGTCCAGCGGGAGCACGGTCTCCTCGGAGTCGACCGTGATCAGCGTCTGCTGGAGCGCGGGGTTCGTCTCGGCTTCCTTCGCCCAATCCAGAGGCGTCGAGGCGTAGGACGGGAGCGCGGAGACGCTCACCATGCCGATGCTGATGACAGCGGCTCCCGCCATCTGCACGATTCGCTTGGCCTTTGCAGAGGTCGGCTTCGCGGCGTTGCCGGAAAGCACGATGGCTTTGCTGGGGTTCTGAGTCACGAAATGTCTGCCTTACGTCTGCGTTCTACTACGACCAAATCCACGAACAGGCGGCCGCTTCGGTCAGGACCGTTCAAGAGTAACCGATGGTCACGAGAATGTCACGTTTAGATCACGCCCTGCTCGAGCATCGCCTGCGCCACGGTCACGAACGCCGCCGAATTGGCCCCCAGCACGTAGTCGCCCGGCCGGCCGTAGCGCTCGGAGGCCGCGTAGGCGGACTCGTGCACGTCGCGCATGATCTCGTGCAGGCGCGACTCGCTCTTGTCGCGGTCCCAGCGCGAGCGCGCGGCGTTCTGGCTCATCTCGAGCGCGGAGGTCGCGACGCCGCCGGCGTTCGCGGCCTTGCCGGGCGCGAAGAGCACGCCGGCGTCCTGGAACAGCTCGACGGCGCCAGGCGTCGTCGGCATGTTCGCCCCCTCGGCGACGGCGCGGACGCCGTTCTCGATCAGGCGACGCGCGTGGTGCTCCCCGAGCTCGTTCTGCGTCGCGCACGGGAACGCGAGTTCGGCGGGGACGTCCCACACCGATCCCTCGGAGACGAAACGAGCGCCCGGGCGGCGCGCCGCGTACTCCGAGATGCGGCCGCGCTCGACGCCCTTGACCTGCTTGAGGAGGTCGAGGTCGATGCCGGCCTCGTCGATGACGTAGCCGCTCGAATCGGAGGCCGTGAGCGCCTTGCCGCCGAGCTGCTGGATCTTCTCGATGGCGTACGTCGCGACGTTGCCGGATCCCGAGACGACGGCGCGACGCCCCTCGATCCCCTCGCCGCCGCGCACCAGCATCTCCTCGGCGAAGAACACGGCGCCGTAGCCCGTGGCCTCCGTCCGCACCTCGGCGCCGCCCCACCCGACGCCCTTGCCCGTGAGTACGCCGGCCTCGTAGCGCTTGGTGATCCGTCGGTACTGCCCGAAGAGGTAGCCGATCTCGCGCGCGCCCACGCCGATGTCGCCTGCGGGGATGTCGACGTCGTCGCCGATGTGGTGCACGAGCTCCGTCATGAAGCTCTGGCAGAAGCGCATGACCTCGGCATCGCTCCTGCCGCGCGGGTCGAAGTCCGACCCGCCCTTGCCCGCGCCGATGCGCTGCGAGGTCAGGGCGTTCTTGAAGATCTGCTCGAACCCGAGGAACTTGATGACCGACAGGTTCACCGAGGGGTGGAAGCGCAGGCCGCCCTTGAACGGGCCGAGCGCCGAGTTGAACTGCACCCGCATGCCGCGGTTGACCTGCACCCGATTGCTGTCATCGGTCCACGGCACGCGGAACACGATCTGCCGCTCCGGCTCGACGAGGCGGTCGAGAATGCCGGCCTCGATGAACTCGGGGTGCTCCGCGAGCACGGGCTCGAGCGACTCGAGCACCTCCGTGACGGCCTGCATGAACTCGGGTTCGCCCACGCTCCTGCGCTCGACGACCTCTGCGACGGATTTCAGGTGTACTGCGGGTGTCGGCAATGACAAGGGGTGACTCCTCGGTCTATCAACTCCAGTGCGGGGGGCCGACTGCGCGGCGCGCCCTCTGATTCCTCCCGTCGCCCGGCCGGGCGACGGGCTACTGCTGCGAGACGAAGATGTGCGACGCGACCTCGATGGGGAGGTCGATCGCCTCGCTCGCACCCTCAGCCTCGACGTGCACGCTCGTGCCGGTGCGGATGAAGGTGGCCTGATTCCCGGGGAGGACCCCGGCCGCCGACAGCTGGGCGAGCAGCTCGGGATCGGTCTGCGCGGGCTCTGCGAGACGCTTGATCCGAGCCTCGATGCGCTGGCCCGACTCGACCAGCAGCTCGCCGAGTCCCGTGACGCCCGATTGGAACGAACCCGCCATGGTCGACCCGAGCTCCTCGAGCCCCGGGATCGGGTTGCCGTAGGGCGACTCCGTCGGGTGGCCGAGGATGCCGAGCAGCTTGCGCTCGACGCGCTCGCTCATGACGTGCTCCCAGCGGCACGCCTCCTCGTGCACGTACGCCCACTCGAGACCGATCACGTCGGCGAGCAGACGCTCCGCGAGCCGGTGCTTGCGCATCACGTGCACGGCCTTGGTCCGGCCGGGTACCGTGAGCTCGAGCCGGCGATCGTCGGTGACGACGACCAGACCGTCGCGCTCCATGCGACCGACGGTCTGCGAGACCGTCGGTCCCGAGTGCCCGAGCCGCTCGGAGATGCGGGCCCGCAGCGGGACGATCCCCTCCTCTTCGAGCTCCAGGATCGTACGCAGATACATTTCCGTCGTATCGATCAGATCCGTCATCGCCGTCCTCTCCGCGCAAGGCTTTCAGCTTAGGGCATGTTCGGTCGGGCCGACGTCCGGGCGTCGTGGTGCGCAACCGTCCGGGCGTCGGCGGCACCCGCCGGTAGAATCGCAGTCATGGCCGAAATCACCATTCCTTCAGATCTCCTGCCCGCCGACGGACGCTTCGGGTGCGGCCCGTCGAAGGTCAGGAACGAGCAGCTCGGATTCCTGGCGACGCTCCAGCCCCGGGTGCTCGGGACCTCGCACCGTCAGGCCCCCGTGAAGGATCTGGTCGGCAGCGTGCGCACGGGCCTCTCGGAGCTCTTCCGCGCACCGGAGGGGTACGAGATCCTCCTCGCCAACGGCGGGGCGACCACCTTCTGGGACTCGGCCGTCCACTCGCTCATCGAGCGCCGCAGCCAGCACCTGGCGTTCGGCGAGTTCGGCGCGAAGTTCGGGAAGGCGGCCGCGGCCGCGCCGTTCCTCGAGCGCCCCGACGTGCGCACGGCCGACGCCGGTTCACGCTCCGAGCTCGAAGCGGTCGAGGGGGTCGACGTCTACGCGTATCCGCACAACGAGACCTCGACCGGGGTGATGACGCGCGTCGTCCGCGCCTCCGGCGACGCGGGCGCGCTGACGGTCGTCGACGCCACGAGCGGCGCGGGCGGGATCGACTTCGACGCGAACGAGGTGGACGTCTACTACTTCTCGCCGCAGAAGAACTTCGCGTCGGACGGCGGTCTCTGGTTCGCCCTCGTCTCCCCCGCGGCGATCGAGCGCATCGAGCGCGTGACCGGTTCCGGACGGTACATCCCCGAGACGCTCAACCTCGCCGGCGCCGTCGACAACTCCCGCAAGAACCAGACGCTGAACACCCCCGCGCTCGCGACGCTCGGACTGATGGACGAGCAGGTGCGCTGGATGAACGCGCAGGGCGGGCTCTCGTGGGCCGCTGCGCGCACGGCCGAGTCCTCCGGCGTCCTGTACGAATGGGCCGAGCGCACGGCCGTCGCGACCCCGTTCGTCGCGGATCCCGACCACCGCTCGCAGGTCGTCGTCACCATCGACTTCGACGACAGCGTCGACGCCGCCGCCATCTCGGGCGCCCTGCGCGCGAACGGCATCGTCGACACCGAGCCCTACCGCAAGCTCGGACGCAATCAGCTGCGCGTCGCGACGTTCACCGCCATCGACCCGGACGACGTCCGCGCGCTCACCGGCTGCATCGACTACGTGCTCGAGCGACTGGCCTGACGCTCGCGCTCCCGGGAACGGGGCGCGGGGGTTCGACGGCACCGCATCCGGCGCGCCTCCGTCGCGCGCACGCTGGACCGGGCGCGCGCAGGACCGGACCCGGTCGCCCGTTAGGGAAGACGACCGGGTCCGGCTGTTCGCGAACCCCTCCGGTGCCCCGGCGGCACAGCCCGCTGCGGGACGAGGGATTCGCATCTCACCGGGCTGAGGAGACGGAGGGGGGTGAGTCGTCGATCCTCGCCCGGTGGCTTCAGGGATCCGTCTCGGGATCGGGCTGCGGGTCGCCGCCGCCGCTCCCGCCGCGCTCCGGCTCCCGGAGCGGCGCAGGCCTGCCGGCTCTCCAGACGTAGCCGCCGAGGAGGAGCAGCGATCCGCCGATTCCGACCGCCCACCAGGGGAACCCGGGGATCTCGGGCGCTCGGCCGGCCCGGTCGAGATCGGCGGCAGGGGTCGGGGTGATGCGCTCACCCGTCACCAGGATGCGGTGGGTGTTGATGCCGAGCGGCGTGCACGTGACGAGGGTGACCAGGTCCTCGCCCGCCGCGACCCGGAGCGTGTCCGTGTCCTCGGGGTCGATGACCCGCGTCTCGGTCACACGGTAGGTCAGGACCTCGCCGAAGACCTCGATCGTGAAGGTGTCGTCCCGCTCGACCCGGTCGAGGTGGTCGAAGAGCGTCGCCTCGGGGAGCCCGCGGTGGGCGGTCAGCACCGATCTCTGCGATTCGCCCCCGACGGGCAGCGAGGTGCCTTCGAGATGGCCGACGCCCTTGGCCAGGGTGGCGTCGGACGTGCCGTGGTAGATCGGCAGGTCGACGTCGATCGCGGGGATCCGCAGGCGCCCCATGACGCCGGAGTTCGACGCTCTGAGGAGACCGTCGTACTCCGCTCCGGCAGCCGCCGAGGAGTCCGCGGACGGCTTGTTCGCGTTCGCCTCGAGCAGGGCGCCGCCGACGAGTCGGCTGTTGTACTCCCTGGCGCGCTCCACTTCCGCCGCCAGCTCCGGAGCATCGACCGCGTGTTCCCCTCCGGTGACCGAGACGATGAGCTGCGACTGCCGGTACTGGCTGAACCAGGCGGCGACGCTCGGGTAGAGCACCACCAGGAGGCCGACGAGCGCGAGCGCCGAGACGAGGAATGCGGCGCGGGGGAAACGCCAGCGGCGCCGCGCATGCGGACTCGCCGCTGCGCGCGGGACGTCGCTCGCGCGTTCCTCGATGATCGTCGTCATGTCCTCCCCCTCCACTGGCCCGTCCCGCCGACGCCGCCGAGCGGCGCCCGCGGGACGGGAACGGGTGGTCGAGCGGCCGAGCGGGCTGTGATCGCCCGGCCGCTCGACCGCGGTGCTACTTCAGGGTGTTCGCCCGGCGTCGCGCCATGATGAGCGCCGCACCTCCGGCGACCAGGATGAGCGCCACTCCTCCGGCGATGAACATCGCGGTTCCGGTCGACCCGGTGAGGGGCAGGTCCGGCCCGTCCACCTCGGGGTTCGGCACCTTCAGGTTGTAGACGCCCTCGGCGACCGACCCGGGCGTCACGGTGATCAGGTGCGGGGTGGAGTCGACCACGTAGCCGGCCGGCGCCTGCGTCTCGACCACGCAGTAGCCGCGGCTCGTCGTCTCTCCGTTCTTGCCGACGTAGAGGCCGGCGATCGTCACCACGCCGTCGGCGCCCGAGACGAAGGTGGTCTGGCCGCTGACGGTGAGCGGCCCGCCCTCGAGCGGGGCGGTGCAGGTGCCGTCCGCGTTCACGTCGTGCACCTGGAACTCGGCGCCCTGCAGCACGGCAGACTCGTCGCCGGTCTTGTGCTTGAGCAGCTTCGCGTCGCCCCAGTCGGTGTCGGCCTCGCCGGTCTGCACGTCCTCGTCGCCCGTGTTCTCGAACGACTTGTTGTCGAGGACGCCGACGCCGACCACGGTCGTGTCGAGCACCCACTCGAAGTGGCTGCCCGCGGGGAGCTTGTTGATCTCGGTGATCCCGGTCGGCGTGAAGTCGACCGACACGGTGTCTCCCGCGACGTTGACGGTGTACCAGCTCGCGTCGACCGCCGTCTTCGTTCCCGAAGGCGAGACGAGCTGTAGCGACTGGGTGGCGTCGTACTGCAGGTTGGCGACCAACCGGTCGACGATGCGGTACTCGGTGAGCGGGGCGCCGCCGTCGAACGAGCCGATCGGTCGGGTCGTGATCGTCCAGGTCACGACCTCTCCCAGGCCGTGGGCGTCCGGGTCGGCGACGGTCTTGCCCGCCGTGGGCTCCAGCGTGTTCTTCGGGTAGGTGTGCACCGTCCACAGCCAGTTCGTCGTGGTGTCCTGGCCCGTGCCCGACTTGCTCGGGTACGGCACGGTCACGAGGAACGGTGCCGCCGGGGTCACGCCGGCGGGGGTGTCCGTCTCGGTGACGAGATACAGGCCGATGTCCAGCCCGCTGAAGGTCGCCACGCCCGCGGCATCCGTGGTCAGCGCGACGGGCGCGTTCGCGCCGCAGTCCGCGGTCCCCGGGGTCACCGCGGCCGCCGCGGTCCATCCGGCGCTCGTGGTGAGGTCGATGCCGTCCACCCGGCAGACCGTGAACTCGACGCCGCCCAGCGGCGGACGCGCGATCGTCTGCTCGGTGCCGTTGTTCGTGTCGCCGCTCGGCGAACCGGCGTACTTGTGCACGACGAGCGTGCCCGTGGTGCCAGCAGGCGCATTGCCCGGGGCCGTGCCGTCGGTGCCCTGCGCGGCGCTCGCCGCGCTCGACACTCCGAACACGCCTGCGAGCGCGAGCGCGAGCACCCCTGCTCCCGCGGCGAGACGCCGGAGCGGCGTCGTCTTCCTGTTCATCGGTTTCCCTCTTTCTGTTCTCCCCCGAACCGGCTGAGCGGTCCCAGAGTGGTGTGTGCGCGCATGGTCTGCGCTCGGTCTGCTCGAGCGTGCGATCGACGCTCCACGGTCTCGGCGCTCCGCATCAGGCCGCCCGACGGCGCATCCGGATCCGCAGAGCCGCGTACGCTGCGGCCGCAGCCACGAGGACGCCCGCTCCCGCGATGAGGTAGAAGTCGCGCCCCAGGCCGCCGGTCAGCGGCAGCTCGGGAGGAATCACCGGAGTGTTCTCGATCTCGCCCTTCGCGATGACCGTTCCCGCGTTCGAGCCGGAGACCGTGAAAGTGAAGCTCGCGCCTCCCGTGTAGCCCGGAGGCGCCAGGGTCTCGGTGACGGTGTAGTCGCCCCACTTCAGTCCCTCGAGTGCGAACTCCCCGGGATCCGGGTCCTGGTCCGTGCCCGTGCCGGCGGGGCACGGTGCGCTCGTGCAGTCCACGAGGTTCGCGATGGGCGTCGGTCCCTCGACCTTCCACTCGGAACCGGCGAGTCGCTCGTGCGTGCCCTGCTCGACCTTCGACCAGGCGACCGCACCGGGCTTGTCGGAGTTGGTGATGGTGCAGACGACGTCGTCCCCGCGCTGCAGCGAGACCTGATCGCCGTTCAACGCCAGCGGCTGGCCGCCGTTGGTGCATACCCAGGCGCTCGCCGTGTATCCCGCGGGACCCCCGGACTCGCTCAGCGTGTAGGTTCCCGGTTCCACGCGTGCGTCGGTCACCGCGGCGGCGTCGGTCTTCCCCGAGATCGGGGTCGGCCCGGCCGCCTGGAGCGTCCAGTCCGAGACGACGCTCGTGCCGGCGAAGTCGTTGACGACGCGCTTGACGAGCGTCAGCTCGGTCGGCTTGAGCTGGTTCACGAAGGAGCACGCCACCTTCTCGCCCGGGGCGACGTTCGGCACGTCGGTTCCCGCGGCTCCGGTCTGCACCACCACCCGCGTCGTACCGTCGACCGCGGTCACCGTGCAGGATCCGCTCACGAACTGGTATCCGGCCTGCTGCGTCTCCGACGGATGGAGCGTCGCGCGGCTGCCCGGCGTGCCGAACTTCAGCGTCCAGTTCACGGCGCCCGAGGCCGAGGTGGTCTGCTGCACCGCGGCCGGGGTCGCGGTGACCGTGCCCGTGGTGGGGGTCGCCGTGTCGCCGAGCTGCCAGCCGACCCCCGGCTGCGGATTCGCACCGTCAACGTCGCGCACGGTCTTCGAGACCGTCACCTGGGCGACGAGGGGCGTGTTCGTGAACGTGCAGACCACGCTCGCGCCGCTGGCGTTCGGGACCGTGACCGTGCCGGACGTGCCGGAGCCCGATGCGCCGTTGGTGCAGCTCCACGAGCTGGCGTAGTCCGCCGCCGTGCCGGATGCCATGCTCTCGGAGATCGTGTACTGCTGGCCCGCGATCACGGGCACAGGCCCGATCTGCTGCGACTGCACGCCCTTCGCGCTGCCGGTCGTGGTCGCCGTCGAGACGACCGTGCTGCCCGACTTCAGTTCGAGCTTGAACTGATCGCCGGCGTTCACGCGATCGATCACGTTCTTCCGCACGGTCAGGTTCGCCGGGGAGTTGCAGCTCGCGAGGTCGGTGCTGTCCGAGAGACCCGTGGTGATCGTTCCGAGATCCGCGAAGGTGGTCGGATTGAACCGCTTCACCGTCGTGGAGTTGCCGAGGAAGATCGTTCCGTCGGTGTCGAACGCGATGCCGTTGACGCCGCTCAGACCCGAGATCGTCTTCGGCTCGGTGCGGGAACGCGAGATCTCGGAGCTGCCCGAGGCCGCGGCGAGGTTCGCCGCGGTGATCGTGTAGATCGTCGTGCTCGTCGCGCTCGCGACGACGTAGAGGTTGCCGTTCGCGTCGAACGCCATATCGCCGTTGCCCGCGTTGAACGGGGTGCTGATCCAGCCCTTCTGCGAGAACGTGTTGGTCGTCGGGTTGTACTGGTACAGGTAGAACCTGCTGGCGTCGCCGTTGAAGCCGCCGAAGAGGTACATGCCGTTGCTCAGATTCACGGCCCCCGCGACCAGGGAACCGCCGAGGCCGGTGGAGTAGGAGGAGCTCGGGATCGCCGACCACGCACCCGTCACCGGGTCGTAGCGCAGGACCTTCGACACATTGCCCGCGGTGAACCCGCTGCGGTCGATCGCGTACGCCACGTCGCCGTTCGCCCCGATCGCGAGCGCGTTGACGTCGCTGACGCCGACGCCCGACCAACTGCCGAACGAGGACACGGCTCCGTCGGAGATCTGCCTGACGGCTCCGCCGCTGGCGACCGAGTAGAGCGAGCCGGTGCCGCAGACGAGCGCGCAGGTGCTCGGGACGCTCAGCTGGATGGGCTGCACCCAGTCCTTCAGCGTCGACGTGTCCTCAGGCGACGAACTCGAGCGGACGTTGAGCACGCCGTAGGTGCCGCTGCACCCGGCTTGCCCGAAGAGCGCGGTCAGATCGATCGAGACCTCGGCGAACTGCCCTGCGGCGAGCGTCTGACCGGCGAGGTTGGTGATGTTCCCCTGGTTCACCTTGCCGACGAATCCGTTGAGCGATCCCAGTGCCGCCCAGGCCGATCCGGTCCATTTCTCCGCGGCGAGGAGCGCGATCCCGCTGCTCCCCGTCTGCTCGAGCGTGAGCCGGAGATCCCCGACCGTGCGCACCGTCACCGGGCTGTTCGCGGGCGAGTTCTGCTTCTGGTTGAGCTCGACGTGGTACGACACCGAGCCCGTCGTCGTCGCGCGCTCGAACCCGAGGTAGGTGTAGACGCGGCTCCCGACCGTGCGCGTGAGTCCGTAGACCTTGCCCACGTCGACCTTGTCGTTCGGGGAGCCCGCGCTCGAGTAGCTCGTCCACGGCCAGGTGGTCTCCTTCTCACCGCTGCTGAACTGCGTCAGGTCGCTCGCCGCGTACAGGTCGTCCGCGATGGGCTGTCCGCCGACTGAGCCCCAGTCGCTCGTGGTCGTGTCGTTCTGGCAGATGTTCCCATCGATCTCGAATCCGCCCGGCGTGCCTGCCGGCCACGCCGTGCCGCAGTTGGTCGGAGCCGCCGCGGTCGGGGCGGAGAGACCGTTCTTCGTCGTGCTGCCGCGCTGCGTCGCGGTCGGGGCGCCTGCAGCCCCCTCGGGCTCGTTCGCCTCGGTCGGCGCTTCGGTCTCGGTCGGTCCCTCAGGCCCGGTCTCCGTCGGCTCCTCAGTCGCGGTCGGCTCCTCGGTCTCCGTCGGCGTCTCGGTCGCAGCCGGCTCCTCGGTCTCCGTCGGCGTCTCGGTCGCAGCCGGCTCCTCGGTCTCTGTCGGTTCGGCGGTCTCTGTCGGTTCGGCGGTCTCGGACGCGGCCGGAGACTCCGAGGCTTCCGCGAGCGTCACGCGCTGCGCTTCCCCGGCGTCGCCGGTCGTGGCGCGCAGCGCGGTCCAGGCCGTCCCGGCTTCGAGTCCCTCCGGCACCTCGGTCGCGCGGATCCGGAACCGGTCGTCGTCCGTCACCGCGTGGACCGCGGCACCACCGGCGTCCAATCGCTCCACGAGGAACGCGCCAGGCGCCGGGTCGAGATCGGCGCCGGAGTATCCCGGTTGCCCGGTGTTGTCGGGCACGGTGCTCTCGGCGGCTCCGCTCCAGGCGGCGGCGTCATCGGCGGCTCCTGCCCCGGGACCGGCGACCGCGAACGAGGTTCCCGGCAGCCGTGATCCCGACGCGTCGGTCACCTCCCAGCGCAGGTGCGGAGACGGCGGAGCCGGCTCCTCCGCCCACGCAGGCGAAACGCCCACGAGCGCGAGCGCGCAGACCGCGGCGCTCGCGATGATCGTCCACCGACGATTCGACGGCTGTTCCGTCCGCCTCGACCGTGCATACGTCCGCGTCCCCCGACGCGGAACTTCTGGCAGCCCCATTGTGCCCCTCGTTCCCAAACGTGCACGGGGCTTCTCCGTCGACCGTTCGGTCGCTTGCTCCCCACATGCAATTAGGACGCTAGGGAAGCGCTCCGGCCGGGGGATCCGTAGAGATTACGTATCTTTCGCCGCCGCCGTCGACGATCGCCAAACTCCATGCAGTTCGGTTGGAGGGTCGCCCAGATTGTCGACATCCGGAGGCGCCCGGAGCCGGCTCCGCGTCAGCGAGCGGGCGCGGATCCCGCGAGCCGCTCGGCTCCCGCGGGTGCGACCCCTCCCGCAAGCCCGACCGTCACCGCCGTCACCCCTGCAGAACCGCGAGATGCCCCGTCGGGCGCGCGGACGCGCGCCCGACGGGGCATCTCGAGTCCGGGTCAGCGCTCGGCTGAGAACCCTTCGAAATCGTCGTCCGACTCCTCGTCGGTGTCGTCATCGTCTTCGTCGTCCGCATCGACGTCGTGATCGTCCTCGAGATCGACCCCGTCGATCTCGTCGTCGAAATCGCTGAAGTCGTTGTCGAGAATGTCGCCGTCGATCTCGTCGTCGTCGATGTCCGCGGAGGCCTCATCGTCCAGCTCGGCCGCGGCGGCCTCGGCCGCCGAGGCCTCCTCCGCCGCCTGACGCGCCTGCGCCTCGCGGAACTGGGCGAGCCTGACCGACCACGGCACCCACTCGGGCGCGACCACCGAGCCGGGACCGGCGAGCAGCTCGACCTCGAGCACCGTGACCGGGGCCTGCTCATCGACTCGCGCGAGCGTCGCCGCCCAGTGCCAGCCGGGGTAGCCCGGGAGACGGCACTCGAAGAGCAGCGTCAGCACCCGATCCTCGTGCACCTCGTGCCCGGCATCTGAGCCGATCGAACCCGGGTCCGTGATCTCGGCCAGCGCCTCGCGCGCGAGGTCGCGGGAGGCGAGCAGCACGGGGTCGGCCACCGGCGCCGCAGCGGCCGTGCCCACCGTCGGCTCCTCCGCCGATGCGAGCTCCGTCTCAGACATCGAAGTCGTCCGCAACCCGGCGCAGCATCGTCGCAACCTTGCGCGACTGCGACCGTTCGGGGTACTGGCCGTGCTTCAAACGGCCGCCGAGACCGTCGAGCAGTTTCACGAGGTCCTCGATGATGATCGCCATCTCGTCCGCCGACTTGCGGTTGCGCTTCGGCAGGCGCGGGGTCTCGAGGATCCGCACCGAGAGGGCCTGCGGCCCCTTGCGCCCGTCGGCGACGCTGTACTCGAGCCTCGTCCCCGCCTGCACGTCGGCGTCCGCCGGCAGCACCGAGGCGTGCAGGTAGACCTGCTCGCCGTCGTCGCCCTGGATGAACCCGAAGCCCTTGTCCTCGTCGTAGAACCTGACCTTGCCGTTCGGCATGCCTCGTTCCTCTCCGTCTCCGATGCGCCGCGGCGATTCGCTCCCGCATCGCGCGCATGTCGAATGGGCGCAGCAGTGCGCGCCCGCATATCCCGACAAGTGTAGCCCGCGCAGTTCCGGTCCCGCCGCGCCCACCGTGCTCCCCCGGACTGCGCCGACACGGTAAAATGGCCAGGATGCCCGAAGAAACCAGCTCCCCGTCGCTCCTCGAGCGCCTCCTCGCGTACGCGTCGCTCACCATCATCGGCGCGGCGCTGCTCTCGTTCTTCTCCACGCTCATCATCGGCCTGAACGACCGGGAGGCGGTCGCCGAGGAGCCGTGGTCCATCATCTTCGGCGTATCGCTCTACGCGCTGCCCGTCGGATTCGTGCTGCTGATCGCGCTCCTCATCCTCAGCGGCCGACGCCGCCGCGCCGAGTTCCGGCGGGACTCCGGCCGCTAGCCCGCCCATGAGCAGCACGCTGGCCCTCGCCTCCGCCATCGCGGAGATGGACCGCGATGCGCTCGCGGCGCTCGTTCGCGCGCGCCGCCCGCAGGCGCCCTCCGGTGTCGTCGACCCCATCGGGCTCGCCGCAGAACTGCTCCGTCCCGATTCGATCGCGCGCGCGCTCGCCCCGCTCGAGCGCCCCGCGATCGACGCGCTGCTCCTCGCGGCGAGCGCGTCCGATGCCGCACCGTCCCCGGCCGATGTGGCGTCGCTCACCTCGCTCGGGCTGCTCGGCCGCGAGGGATCCGCACCCGCTGCGCTCGCCGAGGTGACCGAGGCGCTGCACGAGGCCCTCGGCTCTGCGGAGCACGGCGGAGGGGATCCGGACCGGCGCGAGGACCGTGCCGGCACGAACGACGCCGTCTCGGCCGCGAACGCCGGTGCGGCGGGTCCCCCGCGCGCGTCCGGCGAGCCCGCCGACACCGGGTCGTGGTATTCGCCCGCGCTCACGGCGGTCGGGCAGGGGTTCGAGATCCTCCGGGCGCTGCGCGACCGGCCCGGCCGCATCAACCGCAACGGCACCACCTCGGTCGCGACGATCCGGGGGATCGCGGACGCCACGGGCATCTCGGCCGAGGACGCGCGTCGCGCGCTCGAGGAGCTGCGTCTCGCCGGGCTGACCGCTGCGGTCGCCGCCGAGCAGGCGCTCGTGGTCTCCGCCGAGGCGGAGCCGTGGGCCGCGCTGCCGCACGCCGCGCGGTGGATCGCGATCGCCGACGGGGTGCTCGGCTCCGCCGGGCGCGCACTGCGCACGTCGATCGATCGCCGCATCGGCTCAGCGACGCACGGCGTGGACCTCGGTGCCGCGATCGCCGAACTGCCGTACCGCTTCCCCTTGCTCCCGGCCGCCGACCTCGCCGCAGCAGACGCCTTCTCGGACCTCGCGGAGCACCTCGGCCTCGCGGTCGACGGCTGGTTCAGCCCTCCCGCGCTCGCGCTCCTCGCAGGCGAGCGCGACCGTGCGACCGCGCTGCTGCGGGACCAGCTGCCCGCCCCCGCTCCCGGAGTGTACGTGCAGCCGGACCTGAGCGTCGTGCTCCCCGGACCGCTCGATCCGGCCGACGAGCTCGCGCTCGCGCGGCTCGCGCGCCCCGAGCACATCGGAGTCGCATCGACCCGGCGCATCTCCGAGGCATCGCTCGTCGAGGCCTTCGATCGGGGATGGACCGCCGATTCGGCGCGCGCGCTCTTCGAGCGGCTCTCCCTCACCGGCATCCCGCAGCCGCTCGACTACCTCCTCTCGTCGCTCGGGGCGCGCATGGGCGATATCGTCGTCTCCGACCACCACGGCGACGCGGGGCGCACGATCGTCGCCGTCTCCCGGCCGGACCTGGCCGAGATGCTGCTCGTCGATCGCGGGCTGCAGCATCTGCAGCTCGGTCGGACGTCCGATCCCGGTGCGCCGTCGCCCGTGATGCTCGTGTCGCGGCTCCGCGCCGAGCACGTCCTCGCGGCGCTCGGGGACGCCCGGTACCCCGCGGTGCGCGGCGACGCGTCCCGCCGGGATCCGGCCGAAGCGGCGGAAGGGCGTCCCGAGACCGCCGCGGTTCCCGTGCCTGCACCCGAACCGCAGGGCACGGTCGCTCCGGCCGCTTCCGGCACGCCGGACGCCGCCACCGGTCCCGACGGTCTGCCGACCGAGCTGTCCGACCTCATCGAGCGCGTGCATCGCGCGGCGCGCGCCGATCCCGGCGCCGGGGACTTCACTCGCCGCCTCGAACTCGCGATCCGCGACCGTTCGGCCGTGAGCGTCACAGCCGAGGCCTCGGGCCAGCGACGCACGTTCCAGCTGCTCCCGGTCTCCCTGAGCGGTGGGCGCCTGCGCGCGACGGATCAGGCCGCCGGCGTCGAGCGCACGCTGCCGGTCAACCTCATCGTCGCCGTCGATCCGGTCTGACTCCCGCGGCCCCGCGGCCCCTGCCCGCCGGGAGATGCGCACAGCGATCCGGAGTAGAATCGATCGCTATGACTCTCGGCCCACTCATCGTGCAGAGCGACCAGACCGTCCTCCTCGAGGTCGCGCACCCCGATGCCGAGGACGCCCGGCACGAGCTCGCGGTCTTCGCGGAGCTCGAGCGGGCCCCGGAGCACATCCACACCTACCGCATCACGCGCCTCGGCCTGTGGAACGCGCGCGCCGCGGGGCACACCGCCGAGGAGATCCTCGGCACCCTGAACCGCCACGCGAAGTTCCCGGTGCCGAGCGGCGTCGCGAGCGAGATCGAGGACACGATGCGCCGCTACGGGCGCCTCACGATCGAGCGGGCCGACGCCGCGGAGTACGGCGAGGATCGCGCCGGCGAGCTGATCCTCCGCTCCGACGAACCGGCGGTGCTGCGCGAGGTCTCGAGCGCGAAGAAGATCGCACCGCTGCTCGGCAACCGGCTCGACGACCGCACCTACCCGGTCGAGGCGTGGGCCCGCGGCGAGCTCAAGCAGCAGCTCGTGGCGCGCGGCTGGCCGGCCGAGGATCTCGCGGGGTACACCCCGGGCGATCCGTACGACATCGAGCTCGACTTCAGCCAGGAGGGCCGCCCCGACTGGGAGCTGCGCGACTACCAGGCCAGGGCCGTCGAAGCGTTCCAGCGCGGCGGGTCGGGCGTCGTCGTCCTGCCGTGCGGGGCGGGCAAGACGATCGTGGGGGCGGCCTCCATGGCCGCCGTCGGGGCGAAGACGCTGATCCTCGTCACGAACGCGGTGTCCGCCCGCCAGTGGCGGGACGAGCTGCTGCGCCGTACGACGCTCACCGAGGACGAGATCGGCGAGTACTCGGGGCAGGTGAAAGAGGTCAAGCCCGTCACGATCGCGACGTACCAGATCCTCACGAGCCGCAGGAAGGGCGAGTACCAGCATCTCTCGCTACTCGACGCCGAGGACTGGGGCGTGATCGTCTACGACGAGGTGCACCTGCTACCCGCCCCCGTGTTCAAGCTGACGGCCGAGCTGCAGGCCCGCCGCCGACTCGGCCTCACCGCGACGCTCGTGCGCGAGGACGGTCGCGAGGGCGACGTCTTCAGCCTCATCGGCCCGAAGCGCTACGACGCCGCGTGGAAGGACATCGAGGCGCAGGGCTTCATCGCCCCGGCCGCGTGCTTCGAGGTGCGCGTCGACCTCGCCGAGTCCGAGCGCATGGACTACGCGGTCTCCGAGGACCAGGACCGCTACCGCATCGCCTCGTCCTCGGCTCAGAAGGAGGCCGTCGCGCAGCGCATCATCGACCGGCACCCGGGCGAGAGCGTCCTCGTGATCGGCCAGTACATCGACCAGCTCGAGTCGATGTCCGAGGCACTGCACGCGCCGCTCATCACCGGCCAGACCCCCGTCGACGAGCGGGAGGAGCTCTTCAACGCCTTCCGCTCGGGCGAGGTGAAGATCCTCGTCGTCTCGAAGGTCGCGAACTTCTCGGTCGACCTCCCCGACGCGTCCGTCGCGATCCAGATCTCGGGATCCTTCGGGTCGCGCCAGGAGGAGGCGCAGCGCCTCGGCCGCCTGCTGCGCCCGAAGTCGGACGGGCTCACCGCCTCGTTCTACACGCTCATCGCGCGCGACACGGTCGATCAGGACTTCGCGCAGAACCGGCAGCGGTTCCTCGCCGAGCAGGGGTACTCGTACACGATCCTCGACGCCGACCAGGTGTAGCGGGCGCGCGGCGCACGGGCCCCTAGGGTCGCGAGCTGAGCACCCACATCACCCGAGTCGTGACCGTGTCCGAGGGATTGCGCCAGATGTGCGCGTGGCGCCCGTCGAAGCTCATCGAGTCCCCGACTCCGAGCAGGTACGTCTCGGCTTCGAGCCGCAGCTCGAGCTCGCCGGCGAGCACCGTGAGGAACTCCCGGTCGACCGGCAACCGGTACGGTTCGTCCTCGAACCTGCCGCCGGGAGCGATCTCGGTCTCGATCACCTGCACATCGCTCTGACCGGGGGGCGTGAGGATGACGTCCGTCACCCCCTCCCCCATGAGCTTCGCGGGCAGCCGCTCCGAGCTGCGGTTGACGTAGACCGTCGGCGGGTCGAAGAGACGCCCCATCGGCAGGGTGAGCGCGTCGCAGATCGCGGCCAGCGACGTGATCGAGGCCGAGGCGAGGCCGCGCTCGACCTGCGAGATGAACCCCTTCGTGAGCCCCGTGAACTCGGCGACGCTGCTGATCGTCATGCCGCGCTCCTCGCGGGCGACGCGCAGCCGGAATCCGATCTGGGCGAGCTGCTCGGTCGCACCGGCGTGCCGGTGCTCGGCCGAGGCCGTGCGTTCTGTTCCGCGCGCCGCCATTCGTTCCTCCGTATCGATGTCGCACCGCCCCGATCCCCTGGGCCGTCTCGGAGCCTACCGGCCCCGGCGAACGAGCGTTGACGAACCCGCCCGCTTCCCCTAGCATGCCACCTAAGCGTATGACGTGAACAAACATTGTTAGGTGTGAACAAACCACGGCGGGCGACGGAGCCCCCGGACGAGGAGGCCTCGAACATGCGACTCGGTCAGGCGATCAGCGCCCTGCTCACCGAATACGGGGTGGAGCAGATATTCGGGATCCCGGGCGTGCACACGCTCGAGCTCTTCCGGGAGATCGGATCGAGCGGACTCAGCGCGACAATCCCCCGCCACGAGCAGGGCGCCGGCTACATGGCGGACGCCTACGCGCGCGTGACGGGCAGGCCGGGCGTCTGCTACCTCATCACCGGCCCCGGCGTGCTCAACGCGATCACCCCCATCGCCCAGGCCTGGCACGACTCCATCCCGATGCTCGTCATCGGATCGACCGTCACCGTGCCCGAGCTCGGCGCGCACCGCGGCACCCTGCACGACACTCCCGACCTCGCGCCCGTGCTCGCGCCGTTCACGCTGATCAGCGAGACGGTGACCGACCCCGCGCGCATCCCGCTGCTCATCGACGAGGCGTTCCGGCGCTGGCGGACGGAGCGTCCGCGGCCCGTGTACCTCGGGATCCCCCGCGATCTGCTCGAGCAGGAGGTGGGCGAGCTGCACCGCCCGGCGGCGAGCGCTGCCGGCCCCGCGGCTCCCGAGTCCGGCGGCTCCCCGGACGCGTCGAAGGTCGACGAGGCGATCGCGGCGGTCGGCTCCGCCGAGCGACCGGTGATCATCGCGGGCGGGGGCAGCCGGCACGACGGCCCCGGCGTCGCGGCGCTCGCGGAGCGCTTGGCCGCCCCGGTCGTGCTCACCGGCAACGCGAAGGGACTGCTGCCGACCGCGCATCCGCTGAACACCGGGATCAGCATGCCGTTCCCGCGCACGCAGGAGCTGGTCGCAGACGCGGATCTCGTGCTGGCGCTCGGCACCGAGCTCTCGGATTTCGAGGTGCTGTTCACCGGCTCCGCCGAGCCGCGCATGGCGGACATCGTGCGCGTCGACATCGATCCGGCGGTCACGCACCCCGATCAGACCCGGCCGACGCTGCGCATGCGAGTCGCCGAGTTCGCGGAGCGGGCGCTCGACGCGCTGCCCGATCCGGAGCCCGATGCGGCCGCCGCGGGCGCCGCCCGGGCGAAGCGCGCCCGGGATGGCCTCGCAGCGGCGCGCGCCTCGGATCCGCACACGCCCTGGATCGACGCGATCGGCCGCGCGCTGCCTGGCGACGCGATCGTGACCGCCGACTCCGCCCAGGTCGCCTACCAGGCGCACCACTTCCTCGAACTCGAGTCGCCGGGGCGCTGGCTCGCCCCCTACGGCTACGGCACGCTCGGGCCCGCGCTCCCGATGGCCATCGGGGCGGCGATCGCCGCACCCGAGCGCCCCGTGGTGGCGCTCGCCGGCGACGGCAGCGCGCTCTTCACGCTGACCGAGCTGGCGACCGCGCACGACCTCGGAGCGAACCTCTCGTTCGTCGTCTGGGACAACGGCGGATACCGCGAGATCGAGGTGTCGTTCGAGCGCACCGACATCGCGCCGGCCGGCGTCCGCACCACCGCGCACGACCTCGGGGCGATCGCCGCGGGGTTCGGCGCGAAGGTCTCGCGCCCGGCCTCGCCGGATGAGCTCGAGGCGGCGCTGCGTACGTCGACGAGCCGGCCGGGTCTCGACGTCCTCGTCGTGCAGGCGCCGCGGGAGCATCGCGTCGAGGCGGACGCGCTGCGGGCCGCTCCCGACGCCGCGTCGTCGGCGGAGACCGAGGAGACCGCGCGATGAGCACCGCCGACGCGCCGCAGGCGCTGCCGGAGGAGCCCTTCCGGCACACGACGGTCCCGTTCACCCGCACCCCGGGCCCCGACGGCTCCGAGATCACCGGCCAGGTCGACTTCTCGCAGGTGCCGCGCTTCGCGGGCCCGTCGACGTTCGCCGGACTCCCCCGCCTCTCCGACGTCGGCGAGGCCCAGGCCGGGGTGATCGGGATCCCGTTCGACTCGGGGGTCACCTTCCGGCCGGGAGCGCGATTCGGTCCCGACCAGATCCGCGCGGCGAGCCGCCTGCTGCGGCCGTACCACGTCGAGCTCGACGCGTTCCCGTTCGCCAGGCACCAGGTCGCCGACGTGGGCAACCTCGCGGTCACGCCCTTCGGCATCGACCGCGCGATCGCGGCGATGCTCGCGGGGCTCGACGAGGCGCGCGAGCGCGCCGGCCGCCTCGTCGTGCTCGGCGGGGACCACACGATCGCCTACCCGTCGATCCGGAGCCTGGCCCGCCGGCACGGCCCGATCTCGGTGCTCCACTTCGACGCGCACATCGACACCTTCGGGCCGTACTTCGGCGCCGAGACCCACCACGGCACGCCGTTCCGCCGCGCCGCGGAGGAGGGCCTGCTCGATCCCGAGGGCTGCATGCACATCGGGATCCGCGGGCCGCTGTACGGCCCTCACGACCTCGCCGACGATCGGGGCTACGGGTTCGAGACCGTGCACGCGAGCGAGTTCTCCACCACGGGGCTCGCGGGGATCCTCGAGCGCACCCGCGCGCGGCTCGGCGACCGGCCCGTCTACGTCTCGGTCGACATCGACGTGCTCGATCCCTCGTTCGCGCCGGGCACCGGCACCCCGGAGCCCGGCGGCCTCTCGAGCAGGGAGCTCCTGTACCTCGTCCGCGGCCTCGCGGGCCTCCACGTCGTCGGAGCCGACGTCGTCGAGGTCTCCCCCGCCTACGACCACGCCGACATCACGTCGCTCGCGGCCGCCCACCTCGCCTACGAGTTCCTCTCCCTCTGGGGCCGCTAGGCCCCGATCCCGACCCTCATCCCGATCCCACCGGGCCGCGACGCGGCGGCCCGCACTCACGAAACGGAAGTATCGATGCAGACCCTCTCCCGCACCACCTCCGCGCTCGCCCTCCTCGGGGCGGCCGCACTGCTCATGACCGCGTGCTCCGGCGGCGCGCAGGAGGCTCCCCCGACGGATCGCGATTTCGGCACCCCGGTCGCCGGCGAGGTCGCGGAGGGCGTGCTCGACGGCACCACCCTCACCTATGCCGGCCCGGGCGGCATCTTCCAGGAGGGCCAGGACGAGGCCATCTGGCAGCCATTCGCGCAGGCCTCGGGCGCCACGATGCAGATGGACGCGTTCGACTCGGGCAAGCTCAAGGCGATGGTCGACAGCGGCAACGTCGCGTGGGACCTCGTCGACACCTCCCAGGTCGACACGGCGCGCAACTGCGGCACCCTCTACGAGAAGATCGACCGGTCGAAGATCGACACCTCGCAGCTGCCGGAGGGCACCCTGACCGACGACTGCATGGTGCCCAACGTGATGTACGGCTTCGTCATCGCGTACAACACGGAGGCCTTCGGCGACAACCCCCCGACGAGCGCCGCCGACTTCTTCGACACGAAGCAGTTCCCCGGCAAGCGCACCGTTCCCGCGACGACCTACGTGGACCCGCAGAACCTCGAGTTCCCGCTCATGGCTGACGGCATCGCCCCCGAGGACCTCGAACCCGGGCACATCGAGCAGGCGATCGAGAAGTACCGGAGCCTCGGCGACGACGGCATCCAGTGGACCACGGGCGCTCAGGCGCAGCAGCAGCTCGAATCGGGCGAGGCCGTGATGGGCTACGTCTGGTCGGGCCGGGGATACGGCGCCGCCGAAGCCGGCGCTCCGATCGCCCCGGTCTGGGACGAGTGGCTCGTCGCGATCGACTCCTCGGCGATCCCGAAGGGGGCGAAAGACCCCGAGGCCTCGCACGCCGCGATCAACTACTTCCTGGGCGCCGACCAGCAGGCCGGGATGTCGGAGCTGAACGCGATGTCGCCGGTCAACGTCGACGCGAAGCCCGAGGTCGACGAGGTGCTCGACGCCTGGCTCGCAAGCCCGCACTTCGAGACCGGCACGCAGTCGAACATCGACTTCTGGGTCGAGCACTACGACGAGATGGCCGCCGCCTGGGCCGGCTGGGTCACGGGAGCGTAGGGGTCGGCGCGCACGTCGCCGACCGGCGGCGTGCGCGTTGCGTGCCGGCTGCGTGCGCGCCGCGTGCGGGCTCACGTCGCCGCACATCGTGGGGCAGCATTGTCAGCAGCTTCATAGCAAACAATCAGAGACTGGGGGCATGACTACTCAGCACAAGGGACCCCGGATCCTCATCGTCGACGACGAGCCGAACATCCGCGAGCTGCTCAGCACCAGCCTGCGGTTCGCGGGCTTCGGCGTGCGCGCCGTCGGCAACGGCGCGCAGACCATCTCGGCCGTGCTCGAGGAGGAGCCCGACCTCATCATCCTCGACGTGATGCTGCCCGACATGAACGGCTTCAGCGTCACGAAGCGCCTGCGCTCGGCGGGCTACACGGCCCCCATCATCTTCCTCACCGCGAAGGACGACACCGAGGACAAGGTCGAGGGCCTCACCGTCGGCGGCGACGACTACGTCACCAAGCCGTTCAGCCTCGACGAGATCATCGCGCGCATCAAGGCCGTGCTGCGCCGCACGATCCAGGAGGACGAGGACTCGGTGCTGTCGGTCGGCCCGATCACGATGGATCAGGACACGCACGAGGTGACCGTCGACGGCACCTCGGTCGAGCTCTCGCCGACCGAGTTCAAGCTGCTGCGCTACCTCATGCAGAACGTGAACCGCGTGCTCTCGAAGGCGCAGATCCTCGACCATGTCTGGGAGTACGACTTCAACGGCGACGCCGGCATCGTCGAGTCGTACATCTCGTACCTGCGCCGCAAGCTGGACCCCCTGACCGAGGAGTCGCTGATCCAGACCAAGCGCGGGTTCGGCTACATGCTGAAGACCGAAACGAAGTAGCGTGGCGCTCGGGCGCTTCGCCGAGCGGTGGAACGCGCGGTGGTCGGAGGTCTCGCTCTCGGCGAAGATCACCGGCGTCACCGTATTCATCCTGTTCCTCGGCCTCATCGTCGCCGGCGTCGGCACGCTCTCCGTGCTGCGCCCGATGATGATCTCGAACGTGGACTCGCGTGTGCAGCAGCTGCTGCGCAATCCGGCGGACGTGCTCCGCCAGGGTGCGGATCCGGAGCAGCTCACGCGCGAGGACGTGCGCCTCGCAGTGCCGCTGTACTACGTCGCGGTCCTCGATTCCGAGGGCACCCTGATCCACGACAACTCCGTCGTCCGCGACAGCAGCCCGATCCCCTCGGTCCCCCATCTCTCCGTCGACTGGGTGAAGCAGCAGAACGGCGGCATCTTCGCGCTGCACAGCTCGGACGGCGTGGAATGGCGCACGGTCGCGCTGCCGGTGAACGTCGACGGGCAGCCGAGCGGCAGCCTGATCATCGCGACGTCGACGGCCGAGGTGACGAAGGCCGTCGCGAGCTACGTGATCATCTTCACCGGATTCGGAATCGCCGTGATCCTGCTCGGAGCGGCGCTCACCCGCCTGCTCGTCACCACCACGTTCCTGCCGCTCGCGCAGGTGGAGCGGACCGCTCTCGAGATCGCGCGCGGCGACTATTCCAAGCGCATCATGATCGCGAGCCCGCACACCGAGGTGGGCCACCTGGGCCAGTCGCTGAACGTGATGCTGGATCGGCTCGACGGCTCCCTCGAGGATCGCGCCCGCACCATCGAGCGCATGCGCCGGTTCATCGGCGACGCCAGCCATGAGCTGCGCACACCGCTCGTCTCGGTGCGCGGCTACGCCGAGCTCTACCGGATGGGTGCGCTGCAGGACGAGGAGCAGGTGGCGCAGGCGATGGGCCGGATCGAGAAGGAGTCGATCCGCATGACCTCGCTCGTCGAGGATCTGCTCGCGCTCGCCCGGCTCGACGAGCGGCGCCCGCTCGAGCTCGCCGAGCTGCCGCTCAACCAGCTCGCCGAGGACGCGGCGCTCGACGCCCGAGCGCAAGCACCGGACCGCGAGGTGACCGTAGTCGAGGATCCCGCAGCGCCCGCGGTGACCGGAGACGAGCACAAGGTCCGCCAGATCATGACGAACCTCATCGGCAACGCGATGCGACACACCCCGGAGGGCAGCCCGATCGAGATCGTCGTGTCGTCCCCGCCCCCGGTCGAGGGGTCGCGTCCGCTCGCGCGGTTCGAGATCGTCGATCACGGCGAGGGCATCCCCGAGCAGGTGCGCGACAAGATCTTCGGCCGCTTCTGGCGCGCGGACACCTCGCGCAACCGCGAGACCGGCGGGTCGGGCCTCGGCCTCGCGATCGTGAAGTCGATCGTCGACGCGCACGGCGGCACCGTGAGCGCGCACGAGACCCCGGGCGGCGGCGCGACGTTCCGCGTCGACCTGCCGAGCGCGCCGCCCTCCGACGACACGGTCCCGGTGCCCCGCCTCCCCGCCTGAGCGGAGGGGCCGAGCACCGGGTCCGCCGCGCAGATCGGTCCCGTCGTCTGCCGGTCCGGCCCACCCGGTCCGTCTGCGTCGCGCCCAACTGCCGTCACGGAACTCGATTCGGCCCCGTTCACGGCTCCGAAGCGGGCGGAATCGAGTTCCGTCTGACGATGCGGAGAACTGGAGCTCTGCAGGGCGAAGGCGTCAGATCCCACCCTGCACTCCGCTCACAACGGGCAGTGATGGGCGGATCAGACGGAATGCACCTGCATCCTGTGGAAACCTCAGTCCGGTGCCGGCGCCTCCCGCAACATGGATGCATGCCAGCGCCCCGTGCCCGAATCCCCCAGCATCTGCGAACGCTCGAGTTCTCGGTCGCGCAGGGCCGTGCCGCCGGTGTGGGCCGGAGGTCCCTGCAGCACCCGCGGTTCGCGCGCCCCTACCCGGGAGTGCGGCTCCTGCGTCCCGCCGAGCCCGGAGCGTCACGAGTGTTCGACAATCAGCGCGCAGTCGCCCAGGCTGCCGCGTATCTGCCCCGGCTGCGCACGGATCGGGGCGAGTGCTTCAGCCACACGACGGCGCTGCACCTCTACGGTGCGCCGATCCGCGCCGCGATCGAGCTCCACGTCACGATCTCGGAACCGCACGCGGTCGTCCGACTGAAGGACGTCATCGGGCACCGAACGCAGTCGCTCGATGACATCAGGCAGGTCGCATTTCCCGGGTACACCCGTGTCTTTCCCTGCGTGCCGCCGGTCGTCGCGCTGCTGCAGGCGGCGCCGCTGCTGACGTTCCGCGAGCAGGTCGTCGCGGCGGACCACCTGGTCAAGCTCGTCGGTCCCGACGGACATCGGGTTCCCGGGCTTTCGACGCTCGACGAGCTGCGGCGATCCGCCGGTCGATCGACGTGGGCGGGAATGCCCCGGTTCCGAAACGCGCTCCAGGTCGCCCGCGTCGGAGCGGAGTCCCGCTACGAGACGCTGCAGCACTTCGAGCTCGCCCGCATGGGCATCGACCGCCTCGAGCTGCAGGCGGTACTCACCGATTCGGCCGGCAACCGCATCGGTCGCTTCGATGCGGTTGACCGCGAGCGGATGCGCGTCCTCGAGTTCGACGGCGAGCAGCACCGCACGGACCGGGCTCAGTACCTTGCAGACGTGACGCGCCTCGACGCTGCTCGAGACAGCGGGTACACGGTGAAACGCACCCACGCCGAGGACTTCGCACCCGCAGCGCTCGCCCGCACGCGACGCGAACTGCGGGAGTTCCTCCGCCTCGAGCCGACCCGGATCTCTCGGCCGCTCGCCAGGCGCTTCGCCGAACCCTACTGAGTCCTCGCACGCCGCTGAATCACTGCACCCCACTGAATCACCGCATCCCGCTGAGTCACTGCGTCCCGCTGAATCAGCGCACCCCGTTGAACCGCCGTACGCCACTGATCCGCCCGCGCGGTCGCACGTTCCGACAGCTCCCCCGATGACGGATTGAAGATCCCGAGGGCGGGGAGCATGGCCGGGCGCGTCGACGCCGAGCGCGTTCGGGTCGATCGGCTTCGGCGCTGGTCGCTCCCTGGAGCCTCGCACGCGGAGCCTCCCACGAACCCCCAGAATGGCGCGCGGAACTCGATTCGGCCCCGTTCAGCAGCGGGAACGGGGCCGAATCGAGTTCCGTCAGAAAGAGCGGGGCCGCGATGCGAATCCTTCCCGTTCAGAAGCCCTGCCCTCCCGCCCCACTCCACGGGCGGTCCCGCCCACATCTGTGCGAACCCAATCCGCAGGAATGCAACTCGGGACGCACTCGGAACACGCTCGGAATGGCGCATGGAACTCAATTCGGCCCCGTTCAACCGCGCGAACGGGGCCGAATCGAGTTCCGTCAGAAAGAACGGGGCGGAAACAGGAGCGAAATTGCGGCCCCACACGCCGCGAAGCCACGCGGCGATCCCACGCCGCGGCCCCTCACCGTGACCCCCCGACAACGCGAACAGGGGGCTGACCCCGAACACGCGAACAGGGGCTGACCCCGAAAACGCGAGCAGGGGCCGCGCCTGAAGGCGCGACCCCTGCTGGGTTCCTACGGCGGAGCGCAGGTGCGGTGGGACTTAGAAGTCCATGCCGCCGGTCGGGTCGCCGGCCGGAGCCGCAGCGGGCTCGGGCTTGTCGGCGACGACGGCCTCGGTCGTGAGGAACAGGCCGGCGATCGACGCGGCGTTCTGCAGCGCCGAGCGGGTCACCTTGGCCGGGTCGAGGATGCCCTGCGCGACGAGGTCGCCGTACTCACCGGTCGCGGCGTTGAGGCCGTGTCCGACGGGCAGGTTGGCGACGCGGTCGGCGACGACACCGGCCTCGAGGCCGGCGTTCACGGCGATCTGGCGCAGCGGGGCCTCGATCGCGGCCTGCACGATCTTGGCGCCGACGGCCTCGTCGCCCGCGAGCTCGAGGGTCTCGAAGACGGTCTTGCCCGCCTGGATCAGCGCGACGCCGCCGCCGGGCAGCACGCCCTCCTCGACGGCCGCCTTCGCGTTGCGCACGGCGTCCTCGATGCGGTGCTTGCGCTCCTTGAGCTCGACCTCGGTCGCAGCGCCCGACTTGATGACGGCGACGCCGCCCGCGAGCTTCGCGAGGCGCTCCTGCAGCTTCTCGCGGTCGTAGTCGCTGTCGGTGCTGTCGATCTCGCGGCGGATCTGGGTCACGCGGCCCTGGATCGCTTCCTCCTCGCCGCCGCCCTGGACGATGGTGGTCTCGTCCTTGGTGATGATGACCTTGCGCGCGGTGCCGAGCATGTCGAGGGTCGCGTTCTCGAGCTTGAGGCCGACCTCCTCGGAGATGACCTGGCCGCCGGTGAGGATCGCGATGTCCTGCAGCATGGCCTTGCGGCGGTCGCCGAAGCCCGGAGCCTTGACGGCTGCCGACTTGAAGATGCCGCGGATCTTGTTGAGCACGAGCGTCGCGAGGGCCTCGCCCTCCACGTCCTCGGCGATGATGAGGAGCTGCTTGCCCGACTGGATCACGGGATCGACGACGGGGAGCAGGTCCTTGATGTTCGAGACCTTGCTGTTGACGATGAGGATGTAGGGATCCTCGAAGACCGCCTCCTGGCGATCAGCATCGGTGACGAAGTACGCCGACAGGTAGCCCTTGTCGAAGCGCATGCCCTCGGTGAGCTCGAGCTCGGTGGTGAAGGTGTTCGACTCCTCGACGGTGACGACGCCCTCCTTGCCGACCTTGTCGATGGCCTCGGCGATGAGCTTGCCGATCTGCTCGTCGGCGGCCGAGATCGACGCGGTCGCAGCGATCTCGTCGGTGGTCTCGATCTCCTTGGCATTCGCGAGGAGCTGCTCGGAGACGGCGGCGACGGCCTTCTCGATGCCCTTCTTGATCGCGATGGGGTCGGCTCCGGCGGTCACGTTGCGGAGGCCCTCGCGCACGAGCGCCTGAGCGAGCACGGTCGCGGTGGTGGTGCCGTCGCCCGCGACGTCGTCGGTCTTCTTCGCGACCTCCTTGACGAGCTCGGCGCCGATCTTCTCGTACGGGTCGTCGAGCTCGATCTCCTTGGCGATGGAGACGCCGTCGTTGGTGATCGTGGGAGCGCCCCACTTCTTCTCGAGCACGACGTTGCGGCCACGCGGGCCGAGGGTCACCTTGACGGTGTCAGCGAGGATGTTCAGACCCCGCTCGAGTCCACGACGCGCTTCTTCGTCGAACGCAATGATCTTTGCCATGTAGTTCGCCCCTCCCGGACGTTTCGATGTGATGAGCACCGGACTGACGCGCAGCGCCGCAACACGGATGGTTAGCACTCAGTCGATTCGACTGCTAACACAATCTTGGCACTCTCACCCTGGGAGTGCAAGCAGCGGACGCTGGGAGGCGCCGCCGTGCGCGCACAGCGAACACCCGGGGGTCGTCACTCGACGGGAGCGTCCTCGACGGCGCCGTCCGCGCCGGCGGCGGACTCCCCGGAGATCGCGCCGTCCTCCCCCTCGACCGGAGGCGTCGTCTGGGGTGCGGCCTTCGCCTCCTCGAGGCCGGGGCCGCGGTAGTCGGAGCCGAGCAGCACGATCAGCTGCACGTCGTACTCGGTGTACTCCTCGGTCGTGTAGGTCGAGAGGCCGCCGAGCTTCGCGGCGAGAGCGGCGGCGGCACCGGCATCGGCCGGATCCCGGTAGAAGACCGCCGAGATCTTGACGTCCGCCGTGCTCGCGCTCCCCGAGAAGAGGATCTGACCCCACTTCTCCTGCGTCACGATGCCCTCGAGGGTCGCCGCGAGATTCGGGATCTCGGTGCCGTTCAGGATCGCGAGCGTCGCATCGGGGTCGACCTCGGCGGCCGCAGCGCGCTTCGCGGAGGTGCTCGACTTCGACTGGGTGAGCTGCGAGAGCTTGCCGCTGCCGCCCTCGCTCTGCACGACCACGATGCCGATCGCGGTGAGCAGCGCGAAACCGAGCAGGGCGGCGATCAGGTACTGCCACACGTAGCGGGGCCGGGGGGTCACGCGATGTGCACCGACGCGGCCCGTGCGCTCGACGCGGTCGAAGCGATCCTGCGGGTACTCCTGCGAGCCGCGGTGGGGCGCTGAGCCTCCGTCGGTCTTCTGAGCCACCTGCATCCCCTCGTACTGCCATCCGCCTCGCGGCGATCCCCCACTAGATTACATCTCGGTCCTGCCAGAACGATGTGCCCACACCGGCCGCGGGGGCGCGACCGGCGCCCGATCGCGCGACGCTGGCGCGTCACTCCAGCGAGTCGTCCTCCGTGCTGCGCACGTCGGCTGGCCTGTGGGCCAGCACCCGACCGCGCGACGCTGGGGCGTCACTCCAGCGAGTCGGGTGCATACAGCGCGCGGGCGAGGCCGTCGATGACGTCGGGGATCCGGATGCCGCCTGCGAAGAGCACCGAGTCGTCCACATCGACGATGCGGCGGTTCTTGCCCGCCGTGGTCAGGGCGATGCTCGGCTGCGCCGCGAGCAGGCCGTCGACGCCGCCTGCGCTCTCGAGCCCCTGGGACATCACGAGGATGACGTCGGGATCCATGGCGATGAGCGCCTCGGCGGTCATGGGCTTCTCGCCGACCCATCCCGCCTCTTCCGCGACGTCGACGGCCCCGACCGATCGGATGAGGCTGTCGACGCCGCTGCCCTCCCCGAAGAGGTAGAAGATCCCGGCGGTCCCGCGCACGTAGAGGAAGGCGACGCGCGGCAGCTTGTCGGTGTCGGCCGGCAGCAGTGCGCTCACCTCCTCCTCCTTCGCGGCGATCGCATCGCGCAGCGTCTCGATAAGCTGCGGGGCGGCGCTCCCGATGCCAAGCGCATCGGCGACCTGCTGAGCCGTCGCGTAGCTCGTCTCGGGATCGACCGCGCGCTCGACCGTCACGACCGGGATCCCCGCGTCGCGCAGCTGGAGGACGACGTCCACCGGGCCGATGCTGCCGTCGGTGATGATGAGGGTGGGGTTGAGGGCCAGCACGCTCTCCGCGTCGATCGAGTGGCCGTCGCGGGTCACGACCGGAAGGTCCTCGGCGCCCGCGAAGTTGGTCGAGACGTCGCGGCCGACGAGCGAGTCCGCCTTGCCGAACGCGTAGACGAGCTCGGCGAGCGAACCGCTGAGCGAGAGCGCGAGCACCCGCGAGGTATCGGTGACTTCGATGTCCACGTCGCCGCCGCGGTCGTGCGAGGCGACCGTGACAGGGAGATCGGCGTCAGGGGCGTCGGCGAGCGGTGCGATGCTCGGGCCGCCGACGATCGCAGTGGTCGGTCCGTCGACGGCGCTCGGATCCTCCACCGGCGTCAGCGAATCGAGCGGGGGCAGTTCGACCGTCCGGGCCGCGGCGCCCTCGGCGGCTGGCCCGCCTCCCGCCTGGCACGCGCTCAGCCCGAGGCCCGCGACGAGGACGAGCGCCAGCGGCAGCAGTCGGCGCGCACGCGGGTTGCCACGCGGCTTACGGAGTACAGGCATGGCTTCCCCTCTCGAAAACGGCCGCAGGTTAGCCTATCCGAAGAAAGATATGATGAAGTGAGAATGAAGCCTCACGCCAGATCCACCGCCCAGGGCCACGCGGTGAAGTCGACGATCCTGTTCGTCGCGCTCGCAGTCGCCCTCGCCGTGTCGATCCTCGTCTCCGCGGGTGCCGGTCAGCTCGGCATCCCTCCGCAGGAAGTCCTCGGTTCGCTCTTCCACCGCGTCGGCCTCGACGCGCTGCTCCAGTTCTTCGGCGTCTCGGGGCCGCCGATGCCCGCGCACCCGGCGGGCGACGACACCCTCTGGGCGATCCGCTTCCCCCGCGTCGCGATGGCCGCGCTCGTCGGCGCCGGCCTCGCGGTGTCCGGCCTCCTCATGCAGGCCGTCTTCGGCAACCCGCTCGCCGAGCCGGGCATCATCGGCATCTCGTCGGGCGCCGCGGTGGGCGCCGGCCTCGCGATCGTGTTCGGCCTGACCCTCTTCGGCGAGTGGACGACCGCGGTCCTCGCGTTCCTGGCCGGCCTCGCGGCCACCTTCGTGGTCTATGCGATGAGCCGCGCCGACGGCAAGACCGAGGTGGTCACGCTCGTCCTCACGGGCATCGCGGTGAACGCGATCGGCGGCGCAGGCATCGCGCTGCTCACCTTCCTGGGCGACACCCAGTCGCGCGAGCAGATCGTCTTCTGGCAGCTCGGGAGCCTCGCGGGGAGCCGCTGGTCGCAGGTGCTCGTGATCGCGCCCGTCATCGCCGTCGGGCTCATCGCCGCATACGTCGCCGCGCACAAGCTCGACCTCCTCTCGCTCGGCGAGCGCAACGCGCGCCACCTCGGCGTCAACGTCGAGGCCCTCCGCATCACGATGATCGTGGTCGTGGCCCTGCTCGTCGGCGCGGCGGTCGCGTTCGCCGGCATCATCTCGTTCGTCGGCCTCGTGATCCCGCACCTCATGCGCATGATCCTCGGCCCGGCCCACCTGCCGCTCGTCACTGCGTCCGCGCTGGGCGGCGCGCTGCTGCTCACCCTCGCGGACCTCGCGGCGCGCACCGTCGTGCCGATGACCGACATGCCGATCGGCATGCTCACGGCACTCGTCGGCGGCCCCTTCTTCTTCTGGCTGCTGCGGCGCACGCGCAAGCGGGCGGGGGGCTGGGCATGAACGCGCGGCACATCGTGCTTCCCGAGCGGGCGCAGCCGGGCGAGACCGTCGCACGGGTGTCCGGCGTCACGCTCGAACGCGGCGGCCGCGCCCTGCTCGACGACGTCTCGCTCGAGGTGCGCGCCGGAGAGGTGCTCGCCCTGCTCGGCCCCAACGGCGCAGGCAAGTCGACTCTGCTCGGCGTGCTCTCCGGCGATACCGCGCCCGACCGGGGCGATGTGGTGTTCGGCGGACGCCCGCTCGCCGACTGGTCGCTCACGGAGCTGTCCCGGCGCCGCAGCGTGCTGCTGCAGGACAACCAGCTGCTCTTCCCGTTCACCGTGCACCAGGTCGTCGAGATGGGCCGAGCCCCGTGGCGGCGCACGCCGCTCGAGGACGAGGACAACGAGGCCATCTCGGAGTCGATCGAGGCCGCGGACATCGCGCACCTCGGCAATCGGCGCGTCCCGTCGCTCTCGGGCGGCGAGCGAGCGCGCACCGCGTTCGCGCGCGTGATGGCGGGACGCACCGGCGTGCTCATGCTCGACGAGCCGACCGCGGCGCTCGACCTCGGCCACCAGGAGGCCGTGCTCGGCCTCGCGCGCCAGCGCGCGCTCGCGGGCGACGCGGTGCTCGTCGTGCTGCACGACCTGAACCTCGCCGCCGCCTACGCCGATCGCATCGCGCTGCTGCGCGACGGCGCGATCGCCGCGTGCGACGCGCCGGATCGGGTGCTCACCGCCGAGACCATCAGCGAGGTGTACCGCTCCCCGGTCGAGGTGATCCCGCACCCGGTGACGGGCAAGGGCATCGTGCTCCCGCTCCGCGGCTGAGCGGCTCCGGCCTGATCGGCTCACTACCGACCCGTCGACACGGCATCGGCGCGGATGCCGGCTCGACGGGACGGTGGAGGGTCGGCGACGTCGAGGGATCCCGCTCAGCCGGCGGCGGGATCCTCGGGTGCGCCGGGCGCCGTCTCCGACGCCGGCCGCTCCGCGGTGCGCTTGCCGCGCCCGGAGAGGAGCATGCCTGCGGTCACACCGATGACGAGCAGCGCGACGGCGCCGATCCCGATCGGCACCCACGGGATCCGGGTCTCCGCCGCCTGGCCGGGAGCGGCCGGAACCTCGGCCTGCGCGCCCTCGGTCGCGGTTCCGCCGCTCTCCGGCTGCCGGGGAGCAGCCTCCTGCGCACCGAGCGCGCAGCCCGCGACCGTGGCCTCGAGCGTGATCGGGTCGAGCTCCTCGCCCGCGACGTAGCTGCCGTACTCGCCGTTGAAGGCCGCCGCGCCCTCCGAGGTCAGGCGCGCGGTCGCTTCGGCGATCCGCAGCGACGTGCCGTCGGCATCGACCGCTCCGTCGAGCTCGATCTTCGCGACGCGCACGGGGGCGCCGACGGCCTTCCCACCGGAGTCGGCGGTGTCGGTCGATCCGACGGTCAGCACGAGAGCGGCGGTGCCGTCGTCGCCGAACTCGATGGCCGGATCGGAGATGTCGAGCTGCATCGCACCGTCGTGGCCGGTGAAGTGGACCGCGCCGGTGAACGCGATCGATCCCGAGTCGAGCCCGGGCGCAACGTCGCCCGAAGCGCGGTCCCAGATGAACGACGGGGTCTCGTAGCGCATGTCGTCGCTCACGGTCCACTCGCCGTTCGCGATGCTGCCGCTGATGTACGAGCGGAAGCTCTCCTTCACGCCCCAGGTGAGCGTCGCGGCGTCCACGCTGCAGGCCGCGGCATCCACGGCGCGCACCGGTGCCGCCTGCGCCGGCTGCTGCGCGAACGCGGCCGAAGGCGCGAGCACCAGACCCCCGATCGTCACGGCTCCGGCGATGATCGCGCCGAGGCGGACGGAACGGGGGCGGCGGAAAGTGGAAGCGTTCACTGGGGGCCTCTCTGGCGGTCGTGATCTCGGGCGGAATGCTGGGGCGGACCCTGCGGTCAGGAGGCGGCGCGGCGCTGGCGGACGACGAGCGCGGTCATGCACCCGGCGATGACGACGAGGCCGCCTGCGCTCGCCCACCACTCCCAGAGCGCCATGCCTCCGGTCGGAGCGATGACGCCGGCCGCGGCTGCCGCACCGGTGTCGGCGGCGAGCGGGGCGAGCGCCGAGCTCTCGGGCTCCTGGGGCTTCGACGACTGCTTCGGCTTCACGACGTCGATGACGGCACCGGCGTCGGTGCCGCCCTGCAGCGTGATCGTGTGCTCTCCGAGCGGCACATCCTCGGGGAGCGTGCCGATCCAGCGCACGGTCCCGTTCGCGTCGGCACCCGCGGCGTCGTCGAGAGTCAGCGGGCCGCCGCCTGCGTAGAGGACGACGAGGATCTCGCGCTCCTTCGCGTCGAACCCTGCGGCCTCGAACTCGATCTCGGCGCCCGGCACGATCTTCTCGGCCTCGGTCAGCACGGTGATGCCCGTGGTGCTCGGCGGGGCGTCGGCAGCGACCCGCTTCTTCGAGGCGTTGCTGACGGAGGTGGAGCCGTAGGACGCGCTGCTCGCCGATCCGACCGTGAAGCTCAACCCGTCGACCGGCAGGGAATGGCTGCTCCCGCCGCTCGCGCCGCCCGTGATGCCGCCGGAGACGGGCACCCCCGACCAGGTGACCTCGCCGTTCGCGCCGACCGAACGCGCGGCGGATCCGAGGTCGAGGCCGAAGCTGCGGCCGCCGGCGCTGATCGTGCCGGAGGTCGCGTTCGCGACCGTGATCACGGGGTTGCTGAACGTTTCGGAGAGCAGCCCCTTGTGCCCGGTGAACGTCACGACGCCCGAGTACTGCACGCTGCCGGTGCGCGTCTTCGCGTTCCAGCTGCCGCCTGCGGCCTGCGGGAAGAGGTAGGCGCCGCCCGATGCGCCGACACCGCTCGTCGAGACCGCTCCCTTTGCGATCGGCCCGGTGACGTATTCGGCGAACGCGCTCGAGACGCCCCAGCTCAGCGAGCCGGCCGCCTTGCCCGACCCGCCCTCGGCGGGCGCGACCGGCTTCGGACGGGGCTTCGGCTTCGTGACGCCGGGCTTCGTGGTGGGCGGCTTCGGCGGGTCGACGGGCTTCGCATCGCTCGCGGCTCCGGCGGTGAACGTGAGCGGATCGAGGACCTGGCCGACCTCGTAGAAGTCCTGGAAGACGGCGACGCCCTCCCGCGTCAGCGCTGCGGTCGCCCCCCGCCACTGGACCGCGCCGCCCGGCTTCGCGACGCGCTTCGCCTGCGAGAGGTCGATCGTCGCGATTTCGGCGGTGCCCCTGGTCCACTTCCCGGTCGCCATATCGGTCGAGGAGTAGGTCACCGCGAGCACCGCGCGCTGGGCGCTCGTGATCTTCACTGTGGGGTTCGAGAGCGTGAGGTCGAGCGCTCCGTCGTGCCCGGTGAACACGACCGCACCGCCGAATGCGACCGATCCCGTCGCGGCGCCGGGCTTCCAGGTCCCTCCGGAGACCTGAGGGAAGCGGAACGCCTTCCCTGCTCCGACGGCGGGCTTCTGCACGGCCACCTTGCCGTGCGCGATCGGGCCCTCGACGTACGCGCGGAAACGATCGAGCACGCCCCAATCGAGCGCGCCGACCTCCATCTCGGCGTGCTCCGTGCCGAACAGCGTGTCCCAGTGCGCACCGCTGATCGCGACGTCGGCCCGGGCGTAGATGGTCTCGGGCGTCGCGGGCGAGTGCTGCTTCCAGACGAGCACCTCGTAGCGCTGCGTGCGATCCAGGTTGGTCTTCGGCGCCTGGAGTTCGAAGGAGGTCGTTCCGTCCTGCGCCACCGTCGCGGCCTCGACGGAGGCAGGAGCGCTGCTCGGGTCCGTGAGCTCGCCCTCGCTCCCCGTGACGATGAGCGCGCCGTGCACGGCACGGGCGTCGGCCGGGAGCCCGGAGACATCGACGGACACGGCGAGGCCCTCCCGGGCGGAAACGGATGCGACCTTCGCGGTCAGCATCGCGGCGGCGGGCTCGGTCGCTGTCGATTCGGTGCCGGTCTCAGCGGCGGGCTCCGGCGCTGCGGGAGCCTGAGGGTCCTGCACCGCGGGGTCTTGGGCGGGCGGCGCCGGATCCGCGGGAGCTTCGATCGCGGGATCGCCGGTCCCAACGTCGGTATCGGCCTCCGGGACTCCCTCGGGAGCCGCAGGGTCGGCCGAGCCGACCGAGTCGCCGCCGGACGTCCCGGAAGCGTCCGTCGCCGGGCTCTGCGCCGCCTGCTGGCTCTGGGCGGCCGGTGCTTCCGTCTCGGCGAAGGCCGCAGGACCGAAGGCGAGCGTTCCTCCGACGGTGAGCATCGCCGAGAGCAGTACTGCGGCGATTCCACGGGTCCTGCTCCGTGCATGCATGAGTCGGTCACTCCCCGGCGGTCGTTTTGCGCGATACGCGCTGCGGCGGTCCGCACACGCCCGGTGAGGCGGTGGACCGCGATGAGATCTGGTGGTTCCAGTCTGCTGAACTTCATCTGACGATGCAAGTTCTGCAGTGGACCTGCGGCGGTGCGGGGCGCCTCGGGAACGAGCCTGGGACGCCCCGCACGCATCGCTAGCTGTAGATGCGCATGAGGAACGTCGCCATCGCGCCGCGCGTGGTGGCATTGGCGGCGTAGTACTTCGCCGCGGGCGCGGCGTTCCCGCTCTCCCTCATCCAGGCGATGCCGCGGTAGTGGGTGTCGCCCTTCTTCACGTCGGAGTACGGCAGCGTCAGCCCCTGGGACGGCTGGTACTTCGGCGCCTCGAGGCGCTGCATGAAGGTCGCCATCGCGCCGCGGGTCACCGAATTCGCGGGGTTGAACTTCGCAGCTTTGGCGGCGTAGCCGTTCTCCCACATCCAGGCGATGCCCTTGTAGTGGGTATCACCGGGCTTCACGTCGCCGAAGGGGAGCTTGAGGTTCGCGCTCGGCGTGTAGTTCGGCTCGTGGATGCGCTGCAACATGGTCGACATCGCGCCGCGCGTCATCGCGTTCGCGGGGTAGTACTTCGGCGCGGGGGCCGCGTACCCCTTCTGGAACATCCAGTTGATGCCCTTGTAGTGGGTGTCCGTGGGCTTCACGTCGGTGTAGGGGAATGCGGTCGGGAAGACCGTCTTCCACTGCTCAGCGGTCACCGGGACGTCGACCCGTGCCACGATGCGATCGGGCGTCGCGTTGCCGTGGGCGCGCCAGACGAGCACCTCGTACTGCTTCGTGCGATCCAGCTTGCTCGCCGGGGCGGTCAGCGTCGACGAGAAGGCACCGTCGACGATGCGGCTCTTGACCACGAAGTCGGCCGCCGCGCCCTGGGAACCCATGCCCAGCTCGGCTTCGGTCCCCTTCACGATCAGGGCGGCGTAGACGCCGGCGTCCGCGTCGAGCGTCTGCACATTCGAGGCGCCCACCGAGACCTTGAGCGCACCCTCGGAGGCCTGGACCTGCGGGGCGGTCAGCGCGACGGGGGCGCCGAACTTCAGACCGGCCTTCGCGTCCTGCGTGCGGTTCGACATGCCGGTGTGATCCGCGATCGTGTAGAGCGCGGTGCCCGCGGTCGCACCCGGGCGGGGCGAGACGGTGATCTCGGCCTCGAACGAGCCGTCCTCCTGGAACTGCACCTGGGTCGGGGACTTCGGCGTCTTCGTGACCAGGACCGCACCACCGGTGCAGCCGGCGGCGATGAAGTTGAAGCTCACATCCTCGAGCGGCACGTCGCCGCAGAAGGTCAGATAGATCGACTGGTCGGGGTTGTAGCCCGACCCCTGCACTGTCACCTTTTCTCCGGCCGAGTCGAGATTCACGCTCTTCGAAACGGTCAGGGCCGGCGTCTCCGCGGCCTGCGCGACGGCGGGAACGGCGAGCGCGCCCGTGACGGCGACGAGCGCCGTGGTAGTGATGGCCAGCAGCGAGGACACCCTCGAGCGGCGCTTCTGAGCAGTCATGTGCGAATGCATTCCTTGTCTCTGTCGGAGTCGGAGCATCCGCGGTACACCCGCGATACGCTCCCTCATCGGATGCAACTGAGGTCACCCTAACCTCAGCCCGCAGACAAGTCTGACGAATATCATCAGATGATGCAAGTCGGAGCCCTCGAATCGCTATGAGAATCCCGGATCTCCCCCGCCCGATCCCGGGATCCGGGCGTACACTGAGGCCATCATGAGCAAGCCGATCGACTCCACCGACTACCCCTACCAGTTGAGCGACTCCGAGTGGCGCGAGCGCCTCTCCCCCGAGGAGTACGCGATCCTTCGCCAGGCGGCGACCGAGCGCGCCGGCACCGGCGCGCTGCTCGACGAGGAGCGCGCCGGGCTCTACACCTGCCGCGCCTGCGGCAACGAGCTGTTCGTCGCCGGCACCAAGTTCGACTCCGGCTGCGGTTGGCCGAGCTTCTACGAGAGCGTGCGCCCCGAGGCCGTGGAACTGCTCGAGGACGTCTCGCTCGGCATGGTCCGCACGGAGGTGCGCTGCGCCGCGTGCGGCTCGCATTTGGGCCACGTGTTCCCCGACGGATTCGGCACGCCGACGGGCAACCGCTACTGCATGAATTCGCTGTCCCTGAACTTCGAGCCAGGGGCCGCTCCGAGCGAGGGCCGCCCGGTCGACGGCTCCGACTCCGACGCGACGCCATGAGCGAGCCGCGACCTGCCCACGCCGCCGTACTCGCCCGCCGCTCCCACTCGAAGGTCACCGATGCGGCCCCCGGCCCCGAGGAGCTCGCCGAACTCGTCGCGGCGATGGCGGGCATCGCCGACCATTCGGGTCTTCGTCCGTGGCGCATCATCGCGCTCCGCGGAGCCGGGCGGGATCGTCTCGCGGCGGGGTTCGCCGCCGCCGAGGGGAAGGACATCGAGAAGTTCCTCGGCAAGGCGCGTCGTGCTCCGCTGATCCTCACCATCGTCGTGAGTCCGCAGCCGAGCGGCAAGGTCCCCGTCTGGGAGCAGGAGGCGGTCGCGAGCGGTGTGGCGCACACCCTCGGGCTGCTGCTGCACGAGGCCGGGTGGGGATCGATCTGGCGCACCGGATCGCTGACGCGCGCGAAGGCCGTGCGGAAGGCGCTCGGCGTGCGGAAGCCCGAGTACCTCCTCGGATGGCTCTACGTCGGCGGCATCCCCGAGCGGGAGCGGCGCGACAAGCCGCGGAAACCGCTCGATCCCGCGCGGCACCTCGTCGAGCTCGGCCCAGAGCCGGTCCGGGAGTAGCCTGCGCGGATACTGCAGGATCGCGCCGTTCGTCCCCGGTTTCGCTCCGCCTATTCCCCATCTACTCCGCGGAGGGGTCGGGGCGCCGCTTCCGGGAGGGCAGCGCCGCGATGGCGACGGCGAGCAGCGCGACCGCGGACCCCAGGATCATGCCCTGGGTCAGCCCGCCGGCGAGCGGGATCCCCGCCTCGAACGCGACCGCCGCGATGAGCTGGCCGGCGACGTTCGACATGCTGAGCAGCAGCACGCCTGCCGTGCGGACCAGCGCCGCGGCGATCGCGATGAAGATCATGCCGAGCAGCCCGCCCGTGTAGAGGACGGGCGACGCCGGCCACGATTCCGGCCAGCCGTCGATCGCCACCGAGACGATGGCGAACAGCACGAGCAGCACGGTGCCCGTGACGAAGTTCACGAAGGTCGAGGTGAGGGCGCTCTGCGCCGACGCGCGGACGAGCCCGTTCACCATCGACTGCGCCGCCACGCAGACGCCGATCAGCACGGGGAACACGACGAGCAGCGCCGAGTGCCCCGCCCCGCCCCCTGCGCCGACGGAGAGTGCGACCGCGACGACCGCGAGCGCCGTGCCGACGAGCCGCGTGAGCGTCGGATCGATGCGCCCGCTCGGGCCGAGACCGACCCGGTCGAAGACGAGTCCGCCGAGCACCTGACCGGCGACGATGCCCACGGTGAAGAGCGCGACCCCGATCACGGAAGCGACGAGCCCCTGGCCGAGCACGAAGAACGCGCCGCCGGCTCCGCCGAGCAGCGTCCACACCGGGAGCCTGCCGCTCGACACGTCCGCACGCACCATGCCCAGGCCGCGGCGGCCGCGCGGGGACAGCAGCACGAGCAGGGTCAGCACCACGAGTCCGGACCCGAACGAGAACGCGGCGGCGACGTAGCCGCTGCCGAGCGCCTGGCTCAGACCGCCGTTGATGCGGGACTGCAGGGCGACGAGGACTCCGGCGATGCCGGAACCGATGAGCGCGGCCCAGACGGGGATCCTCGCATTCCGTGGCACCCGACCAGCCTAGCCGGTTCGCTGGCCGAGAGACGGCGCAGCGACCGAAACGAGTGGAGCCGCCTGTCGGACTCGAACCGACCACCTGCGCTTTACAAGGGCGCTGCTCTACCAGATGAGCTAAGGCGGCGAAGCGGGCGACCGTTCGGCCGCCCGCGAGCAGTTTACTCGGACTTGCTCTCGTCCTTCGAATCATCCTTCGCCGACTCGTCCGAGTCCGCGTTCTTCTGCTCGACCTCGCTCTTGGTCTTCAGCAGGTACTCCTCGAGCGATCCGTCGCGACCCGCGACCCACTGCTTGCCGTTCACGATGACGGTCGGCGTGCTGACCAGGCGCTGGGGCCCGGAGGCCTCCTGCAGCTCACCGGTCTGCGGGTTGCCGACGAGCTGCGCGCCCTTGGCGAGACCGAGGATGCCGTCCTCGGCGACGGACTTGTAGTTCGCCGCGACGAAGGCGCCGAACGGCACGTCCTTCACGCACTGCCGCAGCTCGTCCGTCACATCGACACCGGCGGACTTCGCGACATCGAGCAGCTCGTCATCGGTCAGTCCCGTGCTGCCCTCCTCCGGCTGCACCTCGGCGCTCAGCAGCGTGTTGTGCAGCTTGAACGCGGCGTCCGGCTGCTGCTCGACGACGCAGCCGAAGAGGTTGGCCGCGCGGGTCGAGTACTTCGTGCCCTGCGAGGCGCTGTCGAGGAAGTTCAGCGGGTAGACCCGCAGGTTCACGTCTCCCGAGCCGACGTAGTTCTCGAGCATGGTGCCGTTCTCCTGCTCGAACGCACCGCAGGCGGGGCACATGTAGTCGACGTAGATCGTCACGTCGAGCGGCAGCTGCTTGCGGTCGACCTCGGGGGCCTGGCGCTCCTGGTCCGACTTGAGCGCGGGGCCCTCGACGACCTTGAGGTCCTTCGTGAAGATCGCGCCGCCCGTTGCCATGTTCTGAGGGCCGGGGCCCGCGGGCTTGAGGCTCTGCATCAGCACGAGACCGACGACCGCGAGGATCGCGATGACGCCGAGCACGATACCGCCCTGCAGGAAGAGGCGACCGCGCTTCTCGCGCTTCTTCTCCTGCTCGCGGGCGATGCGCGCCTGCTCGCGCGCCTGCTCGCGGCGCTGATTCTTGGTCAGGCGACCACTCTCTGAGTTCATGGGTGTTTCGTCTCCCGGTCGGTCCGCGGTGCGGAGCACGTGGATGGTGGGGGCGCCGGGCCCCTACTTCTTCTTGTTCGCCCGGCGCTCGGCGCGATTCGTGGGCGCGGAGGCATCGTCCTCGTCCGCGGCCTGCTGTCCGAACGCTCCGCGCTGCGCCGCAGGCTGCTTCCCGCCCTTCGGGGCGGCTCCGCTCGTGGCCGGCGCGCCGTCCTCATCGGGAGCGCTGTAGCTGAGCTTGGACTGATCCGGAGCCTGCTGCTCCTCGAGTCCGCCGCCCTCGAGGTGGACGTGATCCTGGGGTCCTTCGGCGGGACGCACCTTGACCTCGAGGTTGTAGAGCAGCCCCATGGACTCCTCCTTGATCTGCCCCATCATGCCCTCGAACATCGTGAAGCCCTCGCGCTGGTACTCGACGAGCGGATCGCGCTGCGCCATCGCGCGGAGGCCGATGCCCTCCTTGAGGTACTCCATCTCGTAGAGGTGGTCGCGCCAGCGGCGGTCGATCGTCGTGAGCACGACGCGGCGCTCGAGCTCGCGCATCGCCTCCTCGCCGAGCGTCTCCTCGCGCTTGCGGTAGACGACCTCGGCGTCCGAGAGGATCTCGCGACGCAGGAACGCCTTGTCGACGCGGTTCGTGCCGGCCTCGGCCAGCAGCTCGTCGACCGTGATCCCGATCGGGTAGACCTGACGGAGGTCGTTCCACAGGGCGTCGAAGTCCCACTCGCCGTCGTGACCGTGGGAGTCCAGGATCGCGTCGATCGTCTGCTCGCGGAACGCGTCGATGCGCGGCTCGATCTCCTCGCCGTCCAGGATCTGCTGACGGTCGCCGTAGATGGCCTTGCGCTGACGATCGAGCACGTCGTCGTACTTGAGCACGTTCTTGCGGATCTCGGCGTTGCGGGCCTCGACCTGGCTCTGCGCGCTCTGGATTGCGCGGGAGACCATCTTCGATTCGATCGCGACGTCGTCAGGGAAGCCGTCGCGGTTCATCAGCGCGGCGGCGGCGCCCGAGTTGAAGAGGCGCATCAGATCGTCGGCGAGCGACAGGTAGAAGCGGCTCTCGCCGGGGTCCCCCTGACGGCCGGAACGCCCGCGCAGCTGGTTGTCGATACGCCGCGATTCGTGGCGCTCGGTGCCGAGCACGTAGAGCCCGCCGACCTCCTGCACCTTCGCGGCCTCCTCGCCCACCGCGTCCTTGACTGCGGCGAACACGTCGTCCCAGGCCTCCTCGTAGCCCTCGGGATCCTCCTCGGTCGAGAGACCGCGTGCGGCCATCTCCTGCACCGCGAGGAACTCGGCGTTGCCGCCGAGCATGATGTCGGTGCCGCGGCCGGCCATGTTCGTCGCGACCGTCACGGCGCCGTAGCGACCGGCCTGCGCGATGATCGCGGCCTCGCGCGCGTGGTTCTTCGCGTTCAGCACCTCGTGGCGCACGCCCTTCTTCGCGAGCAGACGAGAGAGGTACTCGCTCTTCTCGACGCTCGTGGTGCCCACGAGCACGGGCTGCCCCTTCTCGTGGCGCTCGGCGATGTCCTCGACGACCTGGGCGAACTTGGCCTCCTCGTTCTTGTAGACGAGGTCGGGCTGGTCCTTGCGCAGCAGCGGCTTATTGGTCGGGATCGGGACCACGCCGAGCTTGTACGTCGACATGAACTCGCTCGCCTCGGTCTCGGCGGTACCGGTCATGCCCGAGAGCTTCTCGTAGAGGCGGAAGTAGTTCTGGAGCGTGACGGTCGCGAGCATCTGGTTCTCGGCCTTGACCTGCACGCCCTCCTTCGCCTCGATCGCCTGGTGCATGCCCTCGTTGTAGCGGCGGCCGGCGAGGATGCGGCCCGTGTGCTCGTCGACGATGAGCACCTCGCCGTTCAGCACGACGTAATCCTTGTCGCGCGTGAACAGGGCGTTCGCCTTGAGCGAGTTGTTGAGGAACGAGATGAGGGGCGTGTTGACCGACTCGTAGAGGTTCGTGATGCCGAGCTGGTCCTCGACCTTCTCGATCCCGGGTTCGAGGACGCCGATGGTCCGCTTCTTCTCGTCGACCTCGTAGTCGACGCCGGGCTTGAGCTTACGGGCGATCCGCGCGAACTCGCCGAACCAGCGGTTGGCGTCGCCCGAGGACGGGCCCGAGATGATGAGCGGGGTGCGCGCCTCGTCGATGAGGATCGAGTCGACCTCGTCGATGATGGCGAAGAAGTGCTCGCGCTGCACGCGCTCCTCGGCGGAGGAAGCCATGTTGTCGCGGAGGTAGTCGAAGCCGAACTCGTTGTTCGTGCCGTAGGTGATGTCGGCGTTGTACTGCTCGCGGCGCACCGTCGGGTCCTGGCCCGCGACGATGCAGCCGGTCGTCATGCCGAGGGCGCGGTAGACGCGGCCCATGAGCTCGCTCTGGTAGCTCGCGAGGTAGTCGTTGACCGTGATGATGTGCACGCCCTTCCCCGCGAGGGCGTTGAGGTATGCGGGCATCGTGGCGACGAGGGTCTTGCCCTCACCGGTCTTCATCTCGGAGATGTTGCCCATGTGGAGGTTCGCACCGCCCATGATCTGCACCGGGAACGGGTGGAGACCGATCGTGCGGCGCGCGGCCTCGCGCACCGCGGCGAACGCCTCGGGGAGCAGATCGTCGAGCGTCTCGCCCTTCGCGAGACGCTCGCGGAATTCGACGGTCTCTCCGCGCAGCTCCTCGTCGGTCAGCTCGGAGAAGGAGCTTTCGAGGTCGGCGACCGTCTTCGCCAACCGCGTGAGCTTCTTCAGCGTGCGTCCTTCGCCGACGCGAAGAAGCTTTTCGAGAACTGTCGCCACGTTGTGTCTCCTGTAACGTTCTGTCGGACCCGCGCTGCGCAGCGCGGCCACCGGCGTTGCCGAATTGTGACAACGCCCCAGCCTAGCAAGGCGATCCTCTTATCGTGCTGTGGAGATGCCAGGATGGGAGCGTGCGCGAAGGGAGTGCGATGCGCGAGCGAGGCGGTGACCTGCTGGTCGTCCTGCCCACCTACAACGAGCGCGAGAGCCTCGCGCGAACCGTGGCTGCGGTGCGGGAGCACGTGCCCGACGCCGACCTGCTCATCGTGGACGACGGGAGCCCGGACGGCACGGGCGGGATCGCCGACGCTCTGGCGCGCGACTTCGAAGGGGTCTTCGTCGAGCACCGCACGGGACCGCGCGGCCTGGGCACGGCGTACGTGCACGCGTTCGGCCTCGCACGGTCGGCGGGCTACGGCTTCATCGCCGAGATGGACGCCGACGGGTCGCACCTCGCCTCCGACCTGCCCCGCCTCGTCGCTGCGGCCCGGTCCGGCGCCGGTCTCGCGATCGGAACCCGGTGGATCGCCGGTGGCGGGATCGTCAACTGGCCCAGGCATCGGCGCTGGATCTCCCGCTGCGGCACCGGGTTCGCGCGCCTCGCGCTCCGCTCGCGGCTCCGCGATCTGACGAGCGGCTTCCGCGTGATCGACGACGCGTGGCTGCGGCGCATCGATCTCGACTCGGTCGACTCGCAGGGCTACGGTTTCCAGGTCGAGACCGCGTGGATGCTCGAGCGTGCGGGCTGCCCGGTCGCCGAGGTGCCGATCACGTTCGTCGAGCGGGTCGACGGCCGCTCGAAGATGTCGCTCGGCATCGCCCTCGAGGCGTTCCGCAACGTCGTGCGCTGGGGCTGGAGGATCCGCTTCGGACGGTGACCCCCCGCCGGCGTCGCCCCACCGGTTCGTGCGCGGGTCAGCGCCCTCGGACGCGCCGACAGGGAAGAGCGGGGCCCGGCGGCTTCGCCGGGCCCCGCTCGGTCCGCCCCGTCTACTCCTCGACGAGAGAGATGACGCCGTAGTTCCAGCCCTTGCGGCGGTAGACCACGCTGGGCTTGCCCGTCTCGTGCTCGACGAACAGGAAGAAGTCGTGCCCGACGAGCTCCATCTGGTCGACGGCGTCCTCCACGGCGAGCCGCTCGGCCGGGAACTCCTTCGTGCGGATGACGACCGGCGAGTACTGCTCCTCGGTCGACTCCTGACCGGATACGGGGATGGAGCCGGTGGCCACCGACTCGAGCACCTCGAGCGGGGCCGGGGTGATGTCGACCGATGCGAAATCGTTCGAGGCCGCATCGGCGAGCGAGGTGCGGCCGCGGCCGCGGCGATCGTGGCGGCGATCCTTCATGCGCCTGATGCGCTCGAGGATGCGCCCGTAGGCCATGTCGAAGGCCGTGTACTTGTCTGCACCCGCGGATTCCGCACGGATCACGGGGCCGGGGCCGACGAGCGTGATCTCGACGAGGTCGCCGTTCTTCGGGCTGCGATCGGTCTGCCGAGACACCTTGACTTCGAAGGCCTGCGCCCTGGGCAGGAGGCCCTCCACCTTTTCGGACTTCGTCTCGACGTAGCTCTCGAAGCGATCGGTGATCCCGACGTTCTTGCCGCGGATGTTCACATCCATGGTGACCTCCCAGGTGACTCAGGCGGGTGGGCCGGTACGGCGCACCGTTACGCCTTTCCGGAACTCTACTCCACCCGGCGACGGCGTTTCCACCCCTGTCGGGCCGCGCGTGTCACGGCGCTCGGCCATCGCCAGCGCGACGATGGCGACGACGTGCGCGCCGGCGCTCTCGAGCGCCTCGCGGGCCGCCAGCGCGCTCGCGCCCGTCGTGATCACGTCGTCGACGAGCACGACCTCGCGCCCGCGGAGGACGGGTCTCGCGCGTCCGCGCACCGCGATGAGCGCGGCGTTCCTGGCCCGTTCCGAGGGGCCCAGGCCGACCTGACCACGCCGCCCCCTGAGCGTGCGCAGCGCGGGGAGGCGGAGCGCGGCGACGCGCTCTCCGAGTCGAGCGCGGCCCTCGGGTCGGGCGCGACTCTCAGGTCGGTCGCGATCCTCAGGTCGGGCGCGATCCTCAGGTCGGGCGAGACCCTCAGGTCGGGCGCGGTCCTCAGGTCGGTCGCGATCCTCAGGTCGCGTCCAGCCTTCGCGCCGGCCGGGGTCATCCGGTCGGGCGCGGTCGTCGGGTCGGGCCCGAGGCCGCACCGCGGAAGAGTGAGCCGACCGACCGCTCAGCGCACGGGCGACGAGCAGCTCGACATGACGGTACCCGCGTTCGCGCACCCGGGCCGGCCGAGACGGCATCGCGACCACGATCGCGGGCTGCTCGCCCGTACCCGCCGCGATCCCCGCGAGCAGGGGAGCCCGCAGTCGGTCGCCGAGCGGCTTCGCGAAGCGCACGCGGTCGCCGTGCTTGAAGGCGACGAGCAGTGCGGCGAGCACTCCGGAGTACGGGCCGGCCACGAAGCAGGGCGTGCCGAGATCGTGCTCCCGCACCGCAGGGGGCGCCCGCAGCGCGGCGAGGCAGCGCCGGCAGCACTCCCGGTCGGGAGCGCCGCAGCCCGCGCATTCGACCGGCCACACGAGTGCGGCGAGGTCTTGGAGCGCCTCGCCCGCGCACCGCCGTCGACCCTTCGCGCTCGTCCCGTTCTCCATCGCCATGCACCGATTCTTGCCGCAACACCTCTGGGGTCGGCGGCATCCGGCGAATCGGTGGAGAATCCATGGGTGGGAGCGGAGTACGGACCCGTTCCGGGTTCGGATCCCGGGCTCGACTTCGGCTTCGGCTCGAGTTCGACCTCGGGCTCGGACCCGGGCTCGGGCTCGGGCTCGGGCTCGGCCCAGCGCATCGGAGCTGACGGCATGGAACCGGCGCGAACTGCCGTATCGGCGACATCGGTCGAACAGATGAGGCCGGGCTCGTTCGGGAGCGAGCAAGCGGTCCGCCCCCACCCCTCCACAGGCTCACGCGCACTCACCCACTACCGTCCCGCCGAGATGGCATCGGAGCCGATGCCATCTCGGCGGGACGGTAGTGGGTCGGAGGGAGGGTAGTGGGTCGGAGGGACGATAGCGGGTCGGCGAGCCGTGAGCACGACCACGCGCGAGCTGCGGTGCGCCCGCGGGCGTCAGCCGCGCTTGGCGAGCAGCTCCACCTCGTCGGCCGTGCGCTGCCAGCCCCCGCCCTGCGACGAGAAGAGCGAGCCGCCGTCGCCCAGCACGCGCAGCTGCGTGCGGCTGCCGTTGCCTGAGATCCGCGATCCGCCCGGAACCGACCCGAGCTCGGTCGACAGCGCGCCCTGCCCGCCGAGCACGACTTTCGTCGCCGCGCCGGTGCGCGAGAGCACGGCGAACTGCGCCTGGCCGACCCAGTCGAGGTCGACGGGGGCTCCCGAGGCCCAGAGCTCGGCCGCCGCCTCCTCCGTCGTGCGGTCCGGCTCCCCGCCGGACCCGCGCACGACCCCGGCGACCAGCACCACGCTCTCGTCGTCGTCCCGCACGAGCGCGGCGATCCGGCTCCCGTCCGGAGAGATCCGCACGGCCACGGGCGCCCGGCCGTGCAGCCACGGCGCTTCGACGCGATGGGCCTCGCCGTCGGCGCCCGTCGCGGTCAGCACGTCCGCCGACGACTTCTGCGCGGTCCACACATAGCCGAACGCGTCGACCGACGGAGCGATCTGGCCGGGACGCGCATCGATGAGCGCCACTCCCTCGGCGTCGACCCGGCTCACGCCCTGCGCGTTCTGCACGGCGATGACCGAGTCGTCCGACGACACCGACACGGCCTGGGGCCGCAGGTCGACGATGCGCTCGCCGAGGTCCGACCACTCGTCGAACTCCCCGGAGATCACGGTGCCGAGCCGCTGGTCCTGGATGACGACGGGCGGGGTCGCGCCGTTCACCGGGCGGGGCCCCGCGCTGCCGTCGGCGGCACCGGTGCTGATGGGGGATCCGTCGGCGAAGAGCTCGAACCCGCTGACGCCCGACACCGACTGCAGGCTCGCATTGAGCTGCTGCCTGATGCCCGCGAGGGTGTCGGCGTCCGCCTCGAGGATGGTCGACGTGAGGTCGATGCGCGCGCGCCCGTCGACCACGGGGACCGAGTTCGAGACGAGGGTCGTGCCAGAGGGGAACGCCGTGCGCACCGCATCGCGCATCCGCTCGCCCGGCCCCTCGAGCAGCGCGCCGACGATCTCCGTCGTGAGCGTCGCGCGCGAGAGGAACCACCGGGTCTCGGGCACGAGGTACTCTCCCGGCCCGACGAAGTAGACCTGCCGCGACGACCAGATCGTCGTGAAGAGGCTCGTGTCGAGCACGATCCCGTTCGGCGCCGAGGCGATCCGCCACTCGTCGCCGACCAGCTCGAACTCGAAGCGCAGGTCGGTCGCGGGCCCCGGCTCCACCGGCAGCATGAGCCCGTGCTCATCGACCTTCGCCGTCGCCGAGATCGAGAGCACGCCTGCGGCGTCGCCCTCGGCCGCGAACTCGCGGCTGCCCACGCTGTCGATGAGCACGCTGTCGTAGGGGTTCCACTGCCCGGCGTAATCGGGGGTGAGGAACTGGCGGGCGACCCCGTAGTCGTCGTTGCTCGACGTCGCGGCCTGCACGAAGTCGCGCACGAGCTGCTCCTGGGACGAGCCGGCGACCGGGCTCTGCGGGTTGTACTGGATCTGCCCCGTGTCCTCGACCCGCGAGAGGTCCTGGAACCCCACCTGCACCGGTCCTGAATCGGGGATCGCGGTGCACCCGGCGAGCGCGAGCGCGCCGGCCAGGACGGCGACGACCGCGGTCGCGCGCCGCCTGCCGGAGCCGCCCGGGATCCCGATCATCGAGCGCGTCACGATCGTCCTCCCCTCCTGGTCCAGCGGCCCGGCCGCCTGAGCCAGCCGCCGGTCGCCTGCGGGTCTCCCTCGACGACCTCCACGTCGTCCGGCACCAGCGGGAGCGGCGACATGTAGCTCGAGATCCCCTCCCCGCGCGGCAGCGTGAGCCGGAAGTTCGAGCCCTCGCCCGGGCGCGACCAGGCCTCGATCACGCCTCCGTGCACGGCGGCGTCCTCGCGCGCGATCGCGAGGCCGAGGCCGGTGCCGCCCAGCGTGCGCTTGCGCGAGGGGTCCGCCCGCCAGAAGCGGTCGAACACGTGATCGACGCTCTCCTGCGTCATGCCGATGCCCCAGTCGCGCACCGCGATCGATACGGCGCCGGCGTTCGAGTCGAGCGAGACGACGATCGGCCTGCCCTCGCCGTGCTCGATCGCATTGCCGACGAGGTTCGAGACGATGCGCCTGATCCGCCTGGCATCGACCTCGACGGGGCTGTATCCGCCGAGCGGCCTGACCTCGATGAGGCCCTTCGACAGCGGCTGCAACCCCTCGACGACCTCGGTCGCGAGCGCGACGAGGTTCGTCGGCTCCGTCTCGAGCGTCACGCGGCCGGCGTCGTAGCGCGAGATCTCCAGCAGGTCGCCGAGCAGCGTCTCGAATCGCTCCACCTGCGCGCCGAGCACCTCGATCGCGCGCTGCTGCACGGGCGGCCGTTCCTCGGCCTGCCCCTGCAGCACCTCGCTCGCGAGGCGGATCGTGGTGAGCGGCGTGCGGAGCTCGTGGGAGACGTCCGACACGAATCGCTGCTGCATCTCGGACAGATGGTCGAGCTCCTGGATCCGGGCCTGCAGCGTATCGGCCATATCGTTGAACCCCTCTGACAGCACGTCGAAGTCGTCGTCGTTCTGCTTGGGCATGCGCGCGTCGTTCTCGCCCGCGGCCAGGCGACGACTGGTGTCGGCCGCCACCCGGATCGGCCGGAAGACGATGCGCGAGATCGTCCAGACCAGGATCCCGATGAACGCCATCATCGCCGCAGCGGTGATGAAGAGCGTCCGCTCGACGAAGCTCAGGGTCGCCCGGGTGTCGCTCAGGTCGTACCCGATGAAGAGGTCGTACGTACCCGCACCGGACGGAAAGCTGAGGCTCGAGCCCACCACGATCCCCGGGGCGGGCGGCCCGTCCTCGCCGACGAACGAGACGGGCTGCCAGTGCTGCGGCGCGTCGCCCTCCGCGACGGCCTGGGTGAGTTCGGCGCTCACGGACTCGCGCAGGCTGCTGCTCGTGGTCGTGGACGGCGGCGCATCGCTGAACGGCGTCTGCCCCGGCTGCCGTCGCAGGTGGACCATCTGGCTCGCCGACGTGTCCTGCACGGTGCGCTGGACATTGGACGCGAGGGAGGCGAGACCGCCGGAATCAGCCGTGTCCGACGCGTCGATGAGGCGCTGCGCGGCCAGCGTGGCGCGGGCCGAATCCTCCAGCGCCGAGTCGCGCCGGGAGGAGTACAGGTCGTTGCTGATGCTCGTGAGGATGAACACCCCGGCGACGAGGATGATGAGGCCTGTGACGAGCCCCGTGATCGTCATCGTGCGCAGCATCAGCGAGCGCCGCCACCGCGCCCGGAACGGCCCGAGGAGCGGGTGGGAGACGCGGTACCACTTCAGCTGCGCCCGGCGGAGCGCGATCCCGAGACGCGTGCGGCGCCCGCGCACGGCCGTCACCTATTCGGTGGGGGCGCCGGCGCGGTAGCCGACTCCGCGCACGGTCGTCACGATGGTCGGGTGGTCCGGATCCTGCTCGATCTTGGCCCGCAGGCGCTGCACGTGCACGTTCACGAGACGCGTGTCGGCCTTGTACTGGTAGCCCCACACCTTCTCGAGCAGCACCTCCCGCGTGAACACCTGCTGCGGCTTCCTGGCGAGGATCGCGAGGAGGTCGAACTCCAGCGGCGTGAGCGGGATCGGCGTCGCCCCGCGCCGCACCTCGTGCGCCGCGACGTCGATGGTCAGGTCGCCGATGCGCAGCGACTCCGAGGCGTCCTGCTGCGGCTCGCGCAGGCGCGTACGGATCCGCGCGATCAGCTCTGCGGGGTTGAACGGCTTGACGACGTAGTCGTCGGCCCCCGCTTCGAGGCCGCGCACGACGTCGCGGGTGTCGGTCCTCGCCGTGAGCATGATGATCGGCACCCCGGATTCCGCGCGGATGCGCTCGCACACCTCGATGCCGTCGAGCCCGGGGAGCATCACGTCGAGGAGTACCAGGTCGGGCCGCATCTCGCGGAACTTCTCGACGGCCTCCGCCCCATCGGCAGAGGACTCGGTCGCGAACCCCTCTCCCTGGAGCACCATCGCGAGCATCTCCGCCAGTGCCCTGTCGTCGTCAACCACCAAGATGCGCGCGCTCATACCCCCATTATGGACACAAAACCGACGGCGACCGGGCTGGATCCCGTGCGAGTCCCCGCACGTCGCCCTGCTGCGCCGCGCGACGCCCCCGCCCGTGCGGCCGGCTAGAAGTGGTCGAAGCGTCCCGGCATGAGGTCCCACGGCTCGCGTCCGAGGTACTCGCACACCGCCTGGTAGACGCAGTGCTCCACGAAGTACCTGCGGTGCTCGTCGTCGTTCACGTGCAGCACCCGCGCGCGCTGGATCGGCATGCGGTAGAGCAGGATCGACCGGGCGGCGCGGTCGACCGAGTAGAGCAGCGGGAACCGGCTCTCCCCCGACCCGCTCGGAGCCGTCTGGAACCCGATGCGCACCCCGCGCAGCTCTTCCGGGAAATGCGATTGCAGCAGCTCGACCGCTCCGCGCGCGTCGGCCTCGAACCGGAACGCGCGGCCGGCGGGATCGGGCAGCCCGGGGCCCGTGATCGAGGATCGGATCGGCCGACGGTCATGCCGCTTCGGCGTCCCGCCCGCCGACGGCAGCCTGCCCGACGGCGCGGCGGACGCTCCCGGGCCGCTCGTCGCCCCGCGGGACCGCCTCCCTCGCTCTCGACCGAACATGCCTCCAGTCTACGGCCACTGCGGCCTCCGACTCCGGGATCGGCGCGTCCGTCACTCCGCCTGCGAGGAACGCCCGGTCGTCAGCCGGGAACGCCCGGTCGTCAGCGGGGATAGACCGTCAGCTCGCCGTCGCGACCCTCCGCCGGGAGGATCGGATAACCGGCGATGTCCGCGCCCTTCAGGTAGCGGACGGCGGCGTGGACCGGCGCGGAACTCGTGATCAGCGCGTCGGACGGCGCCCGCACGACGGCGGAGGCACCCGCCTCGACCGTCACCGACCGCGTCTTGCCCTTCCCGCTCGCCGACGCGATCTCGAGCTCGGCGTCCGCGGCCCCGGTGTTCGTCACCACGAGCGCGCCGTTGTCGACGACGGGCGCCGCGAACGGTGCATCCGCGGGAGCTTCGGGCGCCGGCACGAACCACTCGTTGTCGTGGCCGCCCGAGGTGGTCGACGATCCGAGCGCGCCCGCGATGACCGGCACGTCGGACTCGACGACCACGGCGCTCGCCTTCGTCGGCCACTCCCCGACCTGCAGCTCGCCGACGGCGCGGCCCGCCAGTGCGATCTCGCCGAGTTCCGTGCGCTTGCCGTTCGCGTCGAGCGCGAAGGCCCGCGCGGTGCCGGCCTCGCCGCCCGGCGCCATCGCGCGCACGAGCACGGGGGTGTCGTCGCCCTCGCGCTCGGCGGAATCGCTGGGGCCGTGGTCGTCGCTGCTCGCGTTCGCGACCCCGGGGATCACGAGGTCGGTGCCGGCCTCGACCTGCCGGTCCACCGACGAGACCGCGAACGGCTGGATGCCGGTCGTCTGGCCGACCCCCAGGCTCGCGGTCACCGGGGCGCCCGTGCTCTCGACGCGCACCGCCAGCCGCTCCCGGTCGGGCGCGTAGCCGTTCAGCGAGATCGTCTGCTCGGCGCCGGGCGCCACCAGCACGCCGGCCGTGCGGACTGAGTCGACCTGCCCGTCCTCGTCGAACACCGTGATCGCGACCGTGGCCGGTACCGAGCCCGGGTTGCCGAGGCTCAGCGTCGTCGAGACGCCGACCGTCGTGCCCCCGCCGATGAGCCACTGCTCGTTGAGCGGGACGGCGCAGGCGCTCGCGGTGACGCCGCTCAGGGACTCGGTCTCGACCCGCTGGACCTGGGCTGCGGCGAACGGCACGGAGCTCGGCACGGCGAACACGGTCGGTGCGCCGTCGCCTCCGGCGGGGCGCGAGAGCGCGCGCTTCTCGGCGGCCTCGCCGGCGGCGCGCACTCCGGGGGTCCCCGTCGGCACCGCGGCGCCCGGCTGCTCGGGATCGGCGCCGAGCTCGGCGAACGCACCGGCGCACACGAGTGCGCGATCGGTGTTCTGCTCGGTGTCCGCGGTCAGCGCGATCGGGGTCCGCTCGACCGAGGGCAGCTCGACGGTGCTCAGCGCGAATACGGACGCCGCGCAGACGCCCACGACGACGAGTCCGGTCGCGGCCCGCGCGCTCCCGCGGAGGATCCGGGAATTCTGGCTCAACGCGCTCCCCCTTCCGGCTCGGACGACGATCGGGGATCGGACTCGTCCGGTCGTCTCTTCGCCGCGTCCGAGTCCGGCTGATCACCCTCGGTCGTCTCGCCCTCCGGCGTCGCCGTTCCCGACGGAACGTCGGCCTGCGAGGTCTCCGCTTCCGCCGGTTCGCCGTCCGACGGGCCGTCGATGTCGATCCCCTGCGGGTCCGCTCCCGCGGAGCCTGGTTCCGCAGCGGTGGTCGCGTCCGCCGCGGCGCCTGCCTCCGGCGCGGACTCGGCCTCTGCCGCAGGGCCGGCCTCCGGCTCCGCATCCGTCCGGGCGGCGGTCGCGGCGTCGGCCTGCACCGCGCCGGCCTGCACGGCGGCGGCCTCGGCCGCGCGGCGGCGGCGCGACGGACGCTTGCGCCGATCCGGTCGATAGGTCACCTCGCCCGTGGGCAGGGCCAGCAGCAGCACGCCGAGCAGCAGGACGAGTTGCGCCGTCCAGATCGTCGTTCCCGTGAACGTGGTTCCGCCGAGCCGCTCCGTCGCGTCGCCCTCCGCCGCCTCGTCCGATTCGGGATCGACCACGCGCCACAGGAGGCCCTGGTCGGTCTGCCCGGCGCCGGAGAGCGAGCTGTGCTGATCGAAGACCCGCTGCAGTTCCGCCCGCTCCAGGTCGTCGCCGTCATCGGGGAGCAGCACGAAACCGATGCCGGCCTCCTTGAGCGCTGCACTCGTGTCCGGCCCGCCGATGCTCGCGAGATCACCCACGAGCTCGGCCAGCGCGCGATCCTCCGCCGTCACGTCGGGCGACGAGGCCCCCGTGCGGATCTCGTCGAGCCGCTGCCCCGTGCCCGGCACGAGCTGGATGCGCACGGAGTGCGGGGCGAGCGGCGTGACGACGAGGGTGCGGATCGCGGGGTCGCTCTCGCCCGCCGCCTGCACGATCGCGGGCATCTGCGACGTGCCAGGGGCGAACGGCACGCGGCCCAGCAGGAGCTGCGAGGCCACGGGGAGCACTGCGACGATCGCGGCGACGAGCGCCACTGCGACCACCGGGGCGGCGCCGCGGCGCAGGGTGCCTGCACCGACCGCCGCGAGCGACAGCACGGCGACCCAGTAGACCGCGAGGCCCGACCCGGTCCAGAGCGGAACGGTGTCGCCGCCCATCGTCGTGAGGTGCAGCTGGCCCGCCAGGACCGCGGTGAGCATCCCGAGTCCGCCGAGGAGCGAGTTGAGCAGCGTCACCGGCACGCGCCCGGTGAAGAGGCCGAGCAGGGCCAGCAGGGCGATCGGGAGCAGGAGCACGCCGACGAGGAGCGTCACCGGGACGTCGCCGAGGCCGATCCCCGCGAAGATCCCGCCCCATCCCTGCAGTCCGAACTCGGGGAAGCCGAGCAGCAGGTGCCACGTCGTCCCGGGGTCGGAGGGCCCGGTGACCCCCGGGTCGAGGAGCAGATCGAACGGCCGCCCGTTGACGAGGCTCGTCACGATCTTGGGCGCGAACAGAGCGACCGGCACGATCGCGGTCGTGAGCACGCGTGCGAGTCCGCGCAGGGTCGTGAAGAGGCCCACGACGAGCAGGATCGCCGCGGCGGGGATGAGGATCGGCGCCGATGCGAGCGCGACGGCGGCGAGCAGCGAGGCCGTGCCCGCCCAGCTCCAGGATTCGCGGCAGCGCGTCGCGGCGAGCAGGAGCCAGGGCAGCACGATCGTGAGCACGAGCGTCGGCAGGCGCCCCGTGTCGAGCGAACCGAGCAGCACGGGGCTGAGCGCGAATCCGACGCCGACCAGTGCGCGCCCGGCCTTCGACTCGGTGAGCTGCGCGGCCCAGATCCAGCCGCCGAGCGCCGTCAACGGGATCGCGGCGACCATCAGCAGGACGATCGCGTGCGAGGGGTTCCAGAAGGTGAGGGTGCCGAGCAGCGCGAGCACCCAGGCGAAGGGATCGGCGGGCACCCCGTCGAGCGGCCGGGTGTTCCACCACAGGCGGTCGATGGGGCTGAGCGGCGCCAGGCCGCCGCCCGCGAGGCTCGTGTGCGGCAGCGCCCACCAGGTGAGGGCGATGCCGGCGACCACCGCGAAGGCGAGCACCGCCAGCCCGCCGGATGAGATGAAGTGGAGCTCCCGGCGGTTGCGCCCCTCTGAGGCGAGGATCGCCTCGCGGTCGATCATGCGCGCGGTCCGGACGCTCTTCGGATCGACCCTGAGCTGCCTGATGGATCCCCACCCGACCGACGATTGCCTGCGGATCCGCCGACGCGACGCGACGATCAGGTGCGGACGGAAGAACACGGTCATCGCGGCGACGAACTCGCCGATCATGTATCCCGGCTGCTCGCGGACGAGAGCCCACAGTACGCGGAGCACACCGTAGACCGGCAGCCCGAGCCACTCGAAGAATGCGACGATCGCGGGGGCGTAGGCGATGCGCCGGTGGATCTGCGACGTCCGCGCCTGGCGGTGGGCCGTGCGCATGACGGACCGGGCACGATCGATGCGGGGACCCGCGACGCCGCTCTGCGCGAACCGCACGCGGGAGGCCGGCGACACTTCGACGCGATGCCCGGCGAGCCGCGCGCGGACGCAGAAGTCGAGACCGTCGTCGTAGACGGGGAGCGCCGGGTCGAACCCGCCGAGCTGCTCCCACACGTCGCGGCGCACCAGCATGCCGACCGGGCCGACACCGAGCACGTCCTGCATGTGGTCGTACTGCTGCTGGTCGAGCTCTTGACGGCGCAGCAGCCAACGGCTGCCGTAGCGGGTGAGGCTCTGGCCGAGCTCGATGATGCGCTCGGGCCGGTCCCAGTCCACGAGCTTGGGTCCGGCCACCGCGACGGAGGGCGCGCGCTGCACGCTGCTCACGATGCGGGCGAGCGCCTCCGGCTCGGGACACGAGTCCTCGCTGAGGAGCCAGATCCACTCCTCGGCGGGATCCCGGCCGCCCTCGATCGCCTGCACGCCCCGGGCGACGGACTGGCCGAAGGACATGCGGCCGGAGAGGCCGACGACGCGCGCGGCGCCGCTCTCGAGCAGTTGCGCCCCCACCTTCTCGGAGCCGCCGTTGTTCACGGCGACGATGGCGTCGGGCGCCAGCGTCTGCGCCCGCAGCCCGGCGACGGTCTGGTCGAGCCATTCGCCCCCGCGATGGGCGACCAGGATGGCGGTTACTCTCGTGCGCATAACGCGCATCAGTCTAGGTGCCGGAGCGGCGGACACCCTGGTGCCATGCTGGGCGAGGCGGAATTACCTCCGCTACATCGCCTCCCGGCGGAGCTTGCGCCGCTCGCGTTCCGAGAGGCCGCCCCAGATGCCGAAGCGCTCGTCGTTCTCGAGCGCGTAGTCCAGGCACTCGGAGCGCACGTCGCAGCCCTCGCAGATCCGCTTGGCCTCGCGCGTCGAGCCGCCCTTCTCGGGGAAGAACGCCTCGGGGTCGGTCTGCGCGCAGAGCGCATCCGCCTGCCAGCCGAGCGCCTCGTCGTCCTTGCGGACCCCCGGGACGCCGAGGAACACCGGGTCGACGAACCAGTTCCCCGGTACGGAGGAGGGTGACGGCTGATCCACGTGCGTTTCCTTCCCTTCCTCCTGCTGGACTCGCGGGCCGATCGATCCACTTCGATGGCCGCGCGACGATACCCACTAATTACACCGGTGTGATTCGCTCAAGTCAAGCTGATGATTGTAAACCCTCGACCACGCGTTGAGGATGCGTGACACGCAGGCGTGTCGGAAACGTGCCCGCCGCCGGGCCTCAGCCCCAGATGACGAGCATCCGATAGGTCATCACGGCGACCGAGAGGTGCACGACCGCGAGCACGAGATTCGCCCACCGCGTGCGATCCACGAGCGCCCAGAATCCCGCGCCGAGGGGGAGCATGAGCGCCACGATCAGGTACATCCAGAACTCCAGCGGGTCACCGGCCGGCTCGTTCCCGACGAACGGGGCGACGATCGCGATCACGATCTGCACGACGAGCAGGACCGCGACGACGACGGTCGCGCCCATGGTGAAGTCGTCCGGCCCGACCCGGCGCAGCGCCCAGACCAGGCCGAGGACGGCCGCGGCGAGGGCGACGGCGATGAGCGCGACGGCGAACCAGAGGATCACGCGAGCCCCCCGTCGGGCGTCGGGAAGTTCGTGACGACGCGCGTGCGGCCGCGCGCGATCTCGATGAGCCCCACGAGCGAGCCGTCCGGCGCGATCGCGGCGACGAGCGGCGCATCTGCCGCGCGCTCCGGCGCGACCTCGAACCGCTTGCCGTGGCCGAGGTCGACGGCCTCCTGCGCGGTGAGGCGCAGCTCGGGGAACAGCGCGCGCGCGACCGCCGCCGGAGCGAGCAGCGGCCCCGTGCGCCCGGCCGAGAGCGCCTCCGTGCTGATCGCGTCGGCGACCGAGAAGGGCCCGACCTCGGTGCGGCGCAGCGCGACGAGGTGCCCGCCGACGCCGAGCGCCTCGCCGAGGTCGCGGGCGAGCGCACGGATGTAGGTGCCGGTCGAGCAGCGCACGGTCGCGTCGAGGTCGATGACGCGGGTGCCGTCCGGCTCGACCGCCGGCCGGGGTGCGCCGATCTCGAAGGCGCGGATCGTGACCGGTCGGCGCTTGAGCTCGACCGTCTCGCCCGCGCGCACCCGGTCGTAGGCGCGGCGCCCGTCGACCTTGATGGCGCTGACCGCGCTCGGAGCCTGCTCGATGTCGCCCGTGAGCGCCGCCACGGCTGCGGCGATCCGCTCGCCGCCGGCGGCGGCGTCAGCCAGGAGCTCCGCGATCGCCGCGGGATCCGCCGCGGCGATCCGGTCGCCCTCGCGGTCATCGGTGACGGTGCTCGCCCCGAGCCTGATCGTCGTGGTGTACGTCTTGTCGAGGCCGACGAGGTGGGTGAGCAGTCTGGTCGCCGGCCCCGAGCCGAGCACGAGGAGCCCCGTGGCCATCGGATCGAGGGTGCCGGCGTGCCCGACCTTGCGCGTGCCGAGAGCTCTGCGCGACTTCGCGACCGCGTCGTGGCTGGTCCACCCCTCGGCCTTGTCGATCAGCAGTATCCCGCCCTCATTCATCACCCCACCACCCTACTTCGTGCAGTGCCGGCACCCGGAGCCCGCCGCCGCGACCCCGCTACACTCGACCCGTGAGCACGCCCGATTTCGCGAACGCGCTGATCCCGTGGTTCGAGCGCGAGGCGCGCGCGCTGCCCTGGCGGGAGCCGGAGACCTCGGCGTGGGCCGTGCTCGTCTCGGAGTTCATGCTGCAGCAGACCCAGGTCGACCGGGTGCTGCCGCGCTGGGAGGAGTGGATGCGCCGCTGGCCGACGCCCTCGGCCCTCGCTCGGGAGGAGCCTGGCGAGGCCGTGCGCGCTTGGGACCGCCTCGGCTATCCGCGCCGCGCGCTCTGGCTGCACCGGGCCGCCGTCGAGATCGCCGAGCGCCACGACGACGTCGTGCCGTCGGACGTCGAGCGGCTGCTCGAGCTCACCGGCATCGGGCCGTACACGGCGCGCGCCGTCGCCGCCTTCGCCTACGGCGGGCGCCATCCCGTCGTCGATACGAACACGCGCCGCGTGCTGGCCCGCGCCGTCCACGGGGTCGCGGCGGCCGGCATGCCGAGCCCGGCGGACCTCGACGACATGGAGGCGCTGCTGCCCGATGACCGCGCAGCGGCCGCCCGGTTCAACGCGGCCGCGATGGAGCTCGGCGCGATCGTCTGCACCGCGCGCGCCCCGCGCTGCGGGGAGTGCCCGATCGCCGACCTCTGCGAGTGGCGCGGGGCGGGCTACCCCGACAACGCCCCGGAGAAGCGGCCCAGGCAGGCGAAGTTCGCTGGCAGCGACCGCCAGGTGCGGGGGCGGATCATGGCGCTGCTGCGCGGCTCCGCGGAGCCGGTGACGCCGGAGCGCGCGCTCGCGGCGGCCGCAGAAGGCGGCGTGCGCGATCCCGCGCAACCCCGCAGGGCCTACGAGTCCCTGCTCGCCGACGGACTGGTCGTGGAGCACGAGGGGCGCTCAGCGCTCCCCTGACGGCGCCCGCCGTACGGGGCGGCGCAGCTAGTCGCGGTCCTCGTCGTCGAGCAGGTCGTCGTCGTCGAGGCCGTCCTCATCGGTCGCGGCCGGGTCGACCTCCTGCGCGGCGGCCGGCTTCGAATAGGGATCGGCCTCCCCCGCGTACTGGGCGTTCGCGGCGAGCGCCTGCGCCTCCTCATCGCGCTTGCGGGCCTCGGCGAGCAGGTCGTTGAGGTGCTGGGCGCTCTCGGGAAGCTCGTCGTGGATGAACTCGAGCGTCGGCGTGAGGCGCGTGCCGAGCTGGCGGCCCACCTCCGTGCGCAGCATGCCGGTCGCCGCTTTCAGCGCCGCAGCGGAGTCGGCCTGCTCCTGCTCGTCGCCGTAGACGGTGTAGAAGATGCTGGCCTGCTGCAGGTCGCCCGTGACACGGACATCGGTGATCGTGACGAAGCCGAGGCGCGGGTCGCGCAGCCCCTTCTCCAGGCGCCTCGCGATGATCTGCTGGATGCGCTCGGCGACCTTTCCGGCCCTTGGATTGCTCATACCTCAAGACTACCCGCGCGTCGCGGCCGACCGCTGCACCGCGCTTGCCCGTACGATGGAGGAAGGTAAGAACGCCGGACCAGACACGACACGAAACAGGAGCCGTCCCATGACGTACCCGCCCGCACCCGAGCAGCCGGAGGGCCAGGAGCGGCCCGAGAACGACGCGCAGTCCGACGGCGCCGAGCGCCCCGCCGAGCCCGCGCAGCCCGCTCCCGAGGCCCCCGACACCTACGGCGGACCCGCCTTCACCGCTCCCCCGGCGCCTCCCGCACCCTCGTACGGCGCCCCGCAGGCCCCACAGGTCCCGTCGTACGGCGCGCCGCAGCCGCCCCAGGCTCCGCAGTACGGCGCTCCGCAGTACGGCGCTCCGCAGGCCCCGTCCTTCGGCGGTCCCCAGGCGCCCCAGGCGCCGTCGTACGCGAGCGCCCCGCAGTACGGCGCTCCCGTGTACGCCGGTTCGTACGGGGAGCCGGGGCCGGGAGAGCCCTTCAACGGCGCCGCGCACCCCGACGACCTCAGCCGCCCGCTCTACGGCGCGACGTTCGGCCAGGCCGTCAAGCGCTTCTTCAAGAACTATGCGAACTTCACCGGCCGCGCATCGCGCAGCGAGTACTGGTTCGTCGCCCTCTTCGCGTTCCTCGTCGAGCTCATCCCGCTGATCTTCTACATCGTCGGAATCGTCATCCTCGCGGGCACCAGCGCCGCGGCGAGCAGCTCCTACGACTCGTACAGCGGCTACGACAGCAGCATGTCGGCGGCCACCGAGACGGGGATGGGGCTCGGCGTCATCTTCATGATCCTCGGCGGCGGGCTGATGCTCCTGATCGCGCTCGGCATGATCGTCCCGAGCCTGGCCATCGCCTGGCGCCGCCTCCACGACGGCAACTTCGCCGGGCCGATGTTCTTCCTCGGCCTGATCCCCTATGTGGGCGGGCTGATCATGATCGTCTTCTACTGCCTCCCGTCGAAGCCCGAGGGCCGCAGGTTCGACGCCGTCGCCTGATCCGCGCATGCACGGCGACACCTCCTCAGGCACCGCCGCGTCCACCGCCCCCGCCTCCGCACCGCGAGGCGGGGGCGGTGCCCGTTCGGCGCAGCGCGAGTCGCGGCTGCGCGACCTCGTGCTGCTCCGACGCGTCCGGGATCGCATCGACCGCGACTACGCGCAGCCGCTCGACGTGGAGTCGCTCGCGCGCGGTGTCGGGCTCTCCGCCGGGCATCTGAGCCGGGAGTTCCGAGCGGCTTACGGCGAGTCCCCCTACAGCTATCTCATGACCCGGCGCATCGAGCGCGCGATGACGCTCCTCAGGCGGGGCGATCTGAGCGTCACCGAGGTCTGCTTCGCGGTGGGCTACGGATCCCTCGGCACCTTCACGACCCGGTTCACCGAGCTCGTGGGCGTCTCCCCGGGCCGCTATCGCCGATCGGGCCCCGGCCCGCTCGTGGGAGTGCCGGGGATCGTCACGATGCGGGCGACGAAACCGATCAGGAATCGAGAAGTTCCGGGCGACGGCCGCGAGTAGCGTGGCAGCCATGAAGATCAACATCCACGTCACGTTCCTGCCCCACACCGACCCCGAGGCCTCGCTCGCCTTCTACCGCGACGTCCTCGGATTCGAGGTCCGCAACGATGTCGGCTACGAGGCCATGCGATGGATCACCGTCGGCCCCGCGAACCAGCCGGAGACCTCCATCGTGCTCACGCCGCCCGCCGTCGACCCCGGGCTCACCGACGACGAGCGCCGCGTCATCGAAGAGCTCATCGCGAAGGGCGCGTACGCCTCCATCATCTTCGCGACGGACGAGCTCGATGCGCTGTTCGAGAAGGTCGAGGCGTCGTCCGCCGAGGTCATTCAGGAGCCCATGGCCCAGGACTGGGGCACCCGCGACTTCGCCTTCCGCGACCCCGCGGGCAACACCGTCCGCGTGCAGCAGCTGCAGTAGTCCGACCGCGTACGTCCGCCGGCGCGCTCAGCCCCGCCCGCGGACGTACGCGGTCGCGAGGGCGGGCGGCAGCGCCGAGCTCCGAGGGAAGCACACGAGCACGACGAGCACGGCGATGAACGGCACCATCCGGATCGCGTCGGTCGGGAGGCTCACCGCGGCCAGCTGGAGCGCCGTCCCCGCCGCGATGCACAGCCCGTAGCCGAACGCGATCAGCACCACCCAGCGCATGCGCCCGCGAGCGAGCATCGCGACGACGATCGCGAGGTAGCCGACCCCGTGCGTCATGCCCGGCGTGAACGTCCCCGCCGAGACGATGGCGAGGAAGGCCCCGCCGAAGCCCGACATGGCGCCGCCGAACAGCACGGCCGTCGAGCGAGTGCGCACGACGCTGCCGCCCGACGCGTCGAGGGCGGCCGGCCCCTGCCCGGCCGCTCGCAGCCGCAGACCCGGCAGCGTGCGGTGCACCCAGAACGCGGTGAGCCCGACGGCCGCGAGCGACACGGTGAAGAGGCCCGGCTGCGCGAAGAGCCCCGGGCCGATCACCGGCAGGTCCGACAGGATCGGGATCTCCCAGGGATCGGGCGCGCCGAGCCGCGGCTTCGCTTCGGCGAACCGCGCGTCGTAGAGCAGGCTGCTGATGCCCGTCCCCGCGAGGCCGACGCCGATGCCGACCACGATCTGGTTCAGCCCGAGCCAGACGCAGAGGACCATCGTGATGCAGGAGAGCGCGACGCCCGCGAGCACGCCGCAGACCGCCCCCAGCCAGAAGCTGCCCGTCGCGAGCGCGACGGCGAAGCCGCAGTACCCTCCCACGAGCATGAGGCCCTCGATGCCGATGTTCAGCACCCCGGCCTGCTCGCCCACGGCTTCCCCCGCGGCGGCGAGCATGAGCGGGATCGCGGCCGCGACGACGGCGAGCACGAAGGCCGTGAGCACCGGTTCGGTGAGCAGCCCCGTCATCGGCGCATCCCCCGTCCGGCGCGTCGCGGCAGGTAGCTCGCCCCGAGGTCGCGGCGTCGTCCGAGCAGCTCGATGACCGTCATGAAGAACAGGATGAGCGCGACGAAGACGAGCAGGAAGTCGACGGAGAGGCCGGCGCGCTGCGCTGCGATCGTCCCCCCGGTCGCGAGCACGGCGTAGCACGCCACGAGCGGCACCGACCCGAGCGGATTCAGCCGCGCGAGGAACACGAAGGGCAGGATCTTGTCCCCGTAGCCGGGGTTCCAGTTCGTGCGCATGTAGCCCCAGAGCCCGAGCATGTCGAGCGCTCCCGCGAGCGCGATCATGCCCGTCGAGAGCAGGAGCACCACGACCGTGAGGCGCGGGACGTTGATCCCGGCGTGCGCGGCCGCCCGCGGACTGGCGCCCACCACGTCGACCGCGAGTCCGAACGCCGAGCGGGTGAGCACGAGGTGGGACGCCGCCACGAGCCCGAGCGCGACCAGGAACCCGACGTGCACCTGCGTGCCGGGGATGTAGGGCAGCATCAGGCCGACATCGAGTGCGCGCGTCTGCGGGACCTGCACCGCCGGGTCGCCGAACGGCCCGCGCACCAGCAGGTTCGCGGCACCGATCCCGATGAACGACATCATGAGCGTCGTGACGATCTCGTTGACCCCGTGCCGGGACTTGAGCCAGGCGGGCAGGGCACCGAGCGCCAGGCCGACGGCGACCGCGACGGCGCACACCGCGAGCACCGCCAGGGGGAACGGGAGCGCCGCGAAGACGTCCGGGGCGATGCCGGCCGAGACGGCCGCCGCGAGCAGATAGGCTCCGGCGTACCCGAGGTTCCAGAGCTGCGCCCGGAACGCGATGATGAGCCCGAGTGCGACGAGGAGCAACGGGGCCATCGCGGTGAGCGTCCGCTGCCATCCGTCGCCCAGCAGCCCGAGCGCGATCACGTCGCCGTAGAAGGCGATCGGGTCGACGCCCATCGCGAGGATGACGCACCCGCTGACGACGAGGGCGAGCAGGATCGGCAGGATCGTGCGGATCAGCGCACCCAGACGCGCGTTCCCGCTCATCCCGCCGCCCCTGCCATGAGCGCCCCCACGCGCTCCGCCACGCGCCGACCGTCGTTGACGACCTCGCCGACCGCGGACCCGCCCGAGAGCACGATGATGCGGTCCGAGAGTCGCACGAGCTCGTCGAGGTCGGTCGAGATGAGGAGCGCCGCCCCTCCGGCCGACGCGAACGCGCGCACCTCCGCGCGCACGTGCTCGACGGTCCGCAGGTCGAGCCCGGCGGTCGGCTTGTGGAAGACGACGACGCGCGGATCCTCCGCGAGTTCCCGGGCGAGCAGGATCTTCTGGACGTTGCCGCCCGAGAGCGACCCCGCCCGCGCGCTCCGCGAGGGGGTGCGGATGTCGAAGGCCGCGATCCTCCGGTCCGCCTCCGCGTCGACCGCCCGGCGGTCCATGCGCCCGCGCCGCCAGAACGGCGCCTCCCTGATCCTGCCGAGCAGCAGGTTCAGCGCGACGCTCATGCTCCCCACGATGCCCTCGTGCAGGCGGTCATCGGTCACGTAGCGCACTCCGAGGCTCCGCCTCGCGCGCACGCCGAGCCGGGTGATGTCGATGGGCGCCTCGGCCTGCGGGCCGGCGTCGCGGCGGAGCAGGATGCGCCCGGCTGCCGGCCTCCGCTGACCGGCGATCGCCTCGGCGAGGTGGCGCTGCCCCTCCCCGTCCATGCCGGCGACCCCGAGCACCTCTCCCGACGCGAGGTCGAAGCCGATGCCCGAGACCGGGGTCTCCCCCGCGTCCGCGGTCGTGCTGAGCGACTCGACGCTGAGGACGAGCGGCGGGGCGCTGAGCGGTGGAGACGGCGGCGACGACGGAGACGGAGACGACGGAGACGGATCAGGGGTTCCGGGCACCTCGAGGCGATCCGCTCCGAACATGGCATCGAGGATCGCCTCCTCCGCCCGCCCCGCGCTCATCGCACGCAGCTCGTGCGGCGCGATCCTGCCGACCACCCGGCCGCCGCGGAGCACGGTGACGCGATCGCCGACCGCGACCGCCTCGCGCAGCTTGTGCGTGACGAGGACGACGGCGACGCCGGCTGCGCGCACGCGCTCGATGCTCCGCAGCAGCGCGTCGACGGCCTGCGGCACGAGCATCGAGGTCGGTTCGTCGAGCACGAGCACTCGCGCGCCCGACCACATCGCCTTGACGATCTCGACCCGTTGACGTTCGCCGAGGCCCAGGTCCGCCACGCGGCGGTCGGGGTCGATCCCGGTGCCGACCGATGCCTCGAGCTCCGCGAGGCGACGCCGCGCGGCTCGACGGTCCATCCGGATCCTCGGCAGTCCGGGACGTGTCCGCACGGACGTCGCGCGCCCGCGGTCGCCCAGCATGAGGTTCTCGAGCACGGTGAACGCCGGGATCAGCGTCGAGTGCTGCTGCACGACGCCGATCCCGAACCCGATCGCCGCCGCAGGCGACGACAGCACGACGCGTGCGCCGTCGATCTCGATCTCCCCCGCGTCCGGCTGCTGCAGCCCCGATAGGACCGCGATCAGCGTCGACTTGCCCGCCCCGTTCTCCCCGAGCAGGCAGTGGACCTCCCCCGATTCGATCGCGAGCGAGACGGCGTCGTTCGCCAGGACGTCGTCGCCCGGCACCGCTCCGGGGAAGCGCTTCGTGATGCCGCTGAGCCTGATGACCATGCGGGCCGGGTCAGGCCGGCGCGTCGATGAGCGCCTGGACCTGCTCCTTCTCGGTCGCGCGTTCGACGGTCACGCTGCCGTCGATGATCGCGGCCTTCGCCGCATCGACCGCTTCCGCGACCCCGCCGCGCATGTTCTCGGTCTCCTGCAGCGAGATCCCGCCGTTCTCGACCGTGAGCGGGTAGGTCTTCGTGCCGAACGCACCGCTCTCGACATCGGCGATCGCTTCGAGATAGGTGTCCGTGTAGTTCCACAGCACCGAGGTGAGCACGGTCGCGGGGTCGTCGACGATCTCCGAGACGTCGCCGATCGTCGCGACGTACGAGATCGGATGCTCGGTCCGGGCGTTCTCGATGGCCTGCAGGTATCCCATCGTCGCGCCGTCGCCCATCCCCATGATCACGTCGGCTCCCGCCGCGATGACCTGCTGGGTCACCGAGGCGCCTCCGGCGGAGTCGCCGTAGCCGTCTGGACCGATGTAGGCGATGACGATCTCGACGTCGGGATCCGCACTCCGAGCGCCCTGCACGAACCCTCCCGCCATGAGGAACCAGTTGAGGTTCTCGGCGGAGGCGACGACGCCGACCGTGCCGGTCTCGGACTTCTCGGCCGCCGCGACCCCCGCCAGGTAGGCCCCCTCCTCGGGTGCCGGGATGACCGTCGCGACCTTCCCGGGAACGTTGCTCTCGAAGTCGACGACGAGGGTCGGCACGCCCGTCTGCTCGCCGACCCGCTTGCCGATCGTGGTGAACCCGCTGGCGTGGGCGATGACGAGGTCGTTGTCGGACTCGGCGACCTGGGTGAGGATCGCCTCGGTGTTGTCGTACCCCGCGTTCGAATGGTCGTCGAGCTCGATCCCGAGCTCCTCCGCCGCCTCGCGCGCCGCGCGGATCCCGCGCTGGTTCCAGCCGTAGTCCGACTCCTTCTCCGGTGTGACGATGGCGAAGCGGTGCACCTCGCGCCCCTGCGCCGCACCCGGGTCGGCACCATCTGATCCGGACGCGTCGCGCCCCGAGCACCCCGCGGTCAGCAGCAGCCCCGCGATCGTCGCGGCCGCGAGCGCGGTGCGAGCCGCGCCCCTCGTTCTCTTCCCGAACATCGTCATTCTCTTCTCTCGTGCGGTGGTTCCCGGCCGATACCCTGCGCGTGCGCCCCGGCGCTCCTACGGCCGGCGGAGCGTCACGCTGCCGCGTACCCCGGCCGGTCCTCGAACTTCGGCGTCCCGGTGTAGTAGGCCCAGCGGGTGCAGCGTTCGGCCACCGGGTCGGCGGCCAGGTCTCCGATGCAGATCACGTCGCGATAGCGCTCGGATCCGCGCTCCTCGTAGTGGACACGGCAGATCACGCGGAAACGGTCGCCGTCGCCCCCGTCGCTCGCGGCGATCAGGTTCCGCGACGGGGCCCAGCACTCCGTCGCGGCGGATGCGCCCGCGTCGAGCTCGGCGCCGGCCGGAGCCACCCGCGCCAGTTGGGCGATCGCGCCGGTGTCGGCGCCGTTCAGCTGGTCGGCGGCCGAGCACCCCGCCAGCGCGGACCCGGCGACGGCGCACAGCGCCGCCGCGACGAGGGCGGCCGCCGGTGCGCGTCGCACGACTGAGGACTGCATTCCCCCATCGTGCCACCTGTCCACCGAATGGACCGCTTTTCGCCGGAAGCAGTGGACCACTCGGCCCGACCCGGCCCGGCCAGGCCCGGCTCCGCATGCCGGACGAGCGGGCGCCGCAGAAACGCGGACGGGCGCCCTCCGCCGAAGCGAAGGGCGCCCGTCCGGGTCGCGGTGCGAGTCGCGCGCTAGTCGCGCGCCTTCTCCACCATCTCGGTCGTCTCGATCTCGTCGCCGATCTGGATGTCGTTGTACTTGCCGAGCCCGATGCCGCACTCGAAGTCGGTCTTGACCTCGGTGACGTCATCCTTGAAGCGGCGCAGCGAGTCGATGGCCAGGCCATCGGCGATGACGACGCCCTCGCGGATGACGCGCGCCTTGGCGTTGCGCGTGATCGTACCGCTGCGGACGATGACACCGGCGATGTTGCCGAACTTCGAGGAGCGGAACACCTCGCGGATCTCGGCGACGCCCGACTGGACCTCTTCGTACTCCGGCTTGAGCATGCCCTTGAGCGAGCCCTCGATGTCGTCCAGCGCGTTGTAGATGACGTTGTAGAACCGGATGTCGATGCCCTCGCGCGCGGCGCGCTCGCGCGCCTTGACGTCGGGCCGCACGTTGAAGCCGATGACGATCGCGTTGTCGATCGTGGCGAGATCCACGTCCGACTCGGTGATCGCGCCGACGCCGCGGTGCAGGATCCGGAGCTGGACCGAATCGTCCACCTCGATCTTCATGAGCGACTCCTCGAGCGCCTCGACGGCACCCGACACGTCGCCCTTGATGATGAGGTTGAGCGACTCGACCTTGCCGTCCTCGAGCGCCTTCGTGAAGTCCTCGAGGCTGATGCGCTTGCGGGCCTTCGCCAGCTGGGCGTTGCGCTCGGCCGCTTCGCGCTTCTCGGCGATCTGGCGGGCCGTGCGGTCCTCGGGCGTGACGATGAAGTTGTCACCGGCGCGGGGCACCGACGACAGGCCCTGCACCTGGACGGGACGCGAGGGCAGCGCCTCGGTCACCGACTCGCCGTTCTCGTCGTGCATCGCACGGACGCGGCCGTAGGCCGTGCCCGCGACGATCGCGTCGCCCACGCGCAGCGTGCCCGACTGGATGAGCACGGTCGCGACCGAGCCGCGGCCCTTGTCGAGCTTCGCCTCGATGGCGACGCCGCGCGCATCCTTGTCGGGGTTCGCGCGCAGGTCGAGACCCGCGTCGGCGGTGAGCAGCACCGCGTCGAGCAGTTCGGTGATGCCGACGTCGTTGCGCGCCGACACGTCGACGAACATCGCGTCGCCGCCCCACTCCTCGGGCACGAGACCGAACTCGGTGAGCTGCTGGCGCACCTTCTCGGGGTTCGCACCCTCCTTGTCGATCTTGTTGACCGCGACCACGATCGGCACGCCGGCCGACTGCGCGTGGTTCAGCGCCTCGATCGTCTGGGGCATGATGCCGTCGTCCGCGGCGACCACGAGGATCGCGATGTCCGTGACCTGCGCACCACGGGCGCGCATGGCGGTGAACGCCTCGTGACCCGGGGTGTCGATGAAGGTCAGCGCGCGGTCGGCGCCGTCGTGCTCGGTGTGCACCTGGTAGGCGCCGATGTGCTGCGTGATTCCGCCGGCCTCGCCGCCGCCGACGTTCGCCTTGCGGATCGCGTCGAGCAGGCGGGTCTTGCCGTGGTCGACGTGGCCCATGACGGTGACCACGGGGGGTCGCGCCTGCAGGACGTCGTCGCCCTCCTCCTCGAGCTCCGACTCGATGTCGATGTCGAAGCCCTCGAGCAGCTCGCGGTCCTCGTCCTCGGGCGAGACGACCTGGATCTTGTAGCCCAGCTCGTCGCCGAGGATCTCGAACGTCGCCTCGTCGAGCGACTCCGTCGCGGTCGCCATCTCGCCGAGGTGGAAGAGGATCGTCACGAGGTTCGAGGCGCTCGTGTTGATCTTGTCGGCGAAGTCCGAGAGCGACGCGCCGCGGCGCAGGCGGATCGGGGTCGATCCGTCACCGCGGGGAACCTGCACGCCGCCGATCGACGGCGCCTGGCGCATCTCGAATTCTGCCCGCTTCGCCCGCTTCGACTTGCGCGCCTTGCTCTTGGAGCCGCCGCGGCCGAACGCACCCGCGGTGCCGGCGCCGCGGCCACCGCGGCCACGGCCGGCGAAGCCGCCGCCCGGACGCGGGCCGAAGCCGCCGCCCGCACCGGGAGCGCCGGTGCCGCCGCCGGGACGGTTGAATCCGCCGCCGCCGGGACGGCCTGCGCCGCCCGGACGACCGGGGCCGCCGGGACGCCCCGGTCCGCCTGCGCCCTGGGGACGCGGGGCGGGGCGGGGGATGTTGCCGGGATTGGGGCGACCTGCGCCGCCGCCGCGGTTCATGCCCTGGTTCGGGGCGAACGGGTTGTTCCCCGGGCGCGGGGGACGCGGGATGCCCATGCCCTGGCTCGACGCGAACGGGTTGTTCCCCGGACGCGGGCCGGCGGGCTTCGGAGCACCCGGCTTCGCCGCACCGGGCTTCGCGGGGGATCCGGGCTTCGCGGCGTCGGCCTTCGGGGCCGGGCCGCCGGGCTTCGGAGCGCCGGCTGCGGGCTTCGCGGCCGGGGCTGCAGGGGCCTCGGGAGCGGCCGGAGCCGCGGCGGCCGGGGCCTCGGGCTTCGCTGCGGGCTTGGGGCCGGGGCGCGGGCCCTTGGGCGCGGGAGCGCCGGGCTTCGCGGCACCGGGCTTGGCCGGGGTACCGGGCTTCGGAGCGGCCGGAGCCGCCTCGTCACCGGCGCTCTTCACGAGCTCGGGGTGCTCGCCGACGTATGCCGTGAGCTTGCGGACGGTCGGCGGCATGATCGCCGACGACGGTCCCTTCACGAACTCCTTGAGTTCGTCGTTCAGAATTTCGACCGCCTTCTTGCTCTCGATACCGAGCTTCTTGGCGATCTCGCTGACGCGTGGGTTAGCCACTTTTCTCCTGTCTGGGTTCACGCCAGACAGGCGAGAACCAGTAATTACCGGACGGGTCTCATCGTGAGCCGCTCATTAGTTGTCCATGAGTGATTTCAGCCTGTTCTCTAAAGGGCTCGCGTCGGGTTTCCCCGACGCCTTCAGTGCACGCGAAAACGCGCCTCGCGCCACTGCTCGGTTCAAACAGGAAGCCGTGGGATGCACCCACGCCCCCCGCCCCGGGAGCACCGCTCGATCGTCGGCAATCAGCCGCCCGTCTCGCAGCACCACTCGCAGCAGATCTGTGCGCGGGGCGCGCTGGCGACACGCAACACAGGTTCGAACGGCATCCATCCTACCAGTTTCCCACGCTTCGCACGCGTCGGCCTCCATCGCACCCCGGCGAGGCGGCTCGAACGGCGCGCCGTCCCCGTCATTCCTTGACGGCGCCCTCCAGCATGCCGCGGATGAAGTGGCGCTGGAGGAAGAAGTAGAGCACCACGATCGGGAGCGCGACGAGCACGGCGCCCGCCGCGAGGAGCGCGGTTCCCTGCGTGTACTGGCCCTGGAAGAAGGCGAGTCCGAGCGGTGCCGTGCGGAACGACCCGCTCGGCGACATCACGAGCGGGATGAGGAACTCGTTCCAGGTCCACATGAAGAAGAGGATCACCATGGTCAGGATCGCGGGGCGGGCCGTGGGCACGAGCACCTGCCACAGGATCCGGCGCGGCGTCGCCCCGTCGATGCGGGCCGCCTCGATCATGGAGACGTTGGCCCCGCGGAAGTAGGCGCGCATCCAGTACGTGCCGAACGCCGTCGACTGCGCGATCTGGGGCAGGGCGACGCCCCAGACCGTGTCCGTGAGCCCCGCGGCGCGCAGGTCGAAGAACAGCGGGATGATGATCGCCTCCGTCGGCACCATGATGCCGAGCAGGAACACGTAGAAGAGCACCGTGCTGCCGCGGAATCGCATGGTGCCGAAGGCGTAGCCCGCGAGGATCGACACGATCGTCGCCGTGCACACCACGACCACCGCGACGATCGCCGAGGTCAGCATGTACTGGCTGAACCGCCCCTCGACCCACGCCGCGGCGAAGTTCTCGGGATGGAACGCGCCCTCGCGGCCGGCAGCGACGCTCGCGGGCCCGAAGGCCTTCGCGAGCACGGTGCCGAGCGGCCAGAGCACGATGAGCGAGAAGACGGCGAGGATCGCGTAGTTCATCGCCCGCTCGGAGGTGGACACGTTCATCGTTCGCGCTCCCCGATCCGGTTGACGACCACGTTGATGGCGAAGATCAGCAGCGTCAGGGTCACCCCGACCGCGGCTGCGGATCCGACCTGCCCCTGTTCGAACGCGCGACGGAACACCTCGTAGCTCGGCACCGTCGTGCTCGATCCGGGCCCGCCGCCCGTGGTGACGTAGACGAGGTCGAAGGTCTTGAGCGAGGCGATGATCGTGAGCGTGAGGGCCACGGTGAGCTCCGGCCGCACCGACGGGACGATCAGCGCGAAGAACTCGCGGACCGGGCCGGCCCCGTCGAGGCGCGCCGCTTCGAACTGCTCCTTGGGGATCCGGGCGACGCCCGCGAGCAGCAGCACCGTCACGAGACCGGTCGACACCCACGTTCCGACGAGGCCGACCGCCGGCAGCGCGAGCGCGTAGTCGCCCAGCCAGGCCCGTGCGGCGTCGCCGAGGCCGACGGCCCGGAGCACGGTGTTGATGGTCCCATCCGGGGCGTAGATCTGGCGCCACGCCACCGCGACCACGACCATCGCGATGACCTGCGGGAGGAAGACGAGCGTGCGGAATATCCCGATCCCCCGCACCTTCGCGCGGCTGAGCACCGCGGCGAGCACGAGGCCGATGCAGACCGGCAGGATCGAGAAGAAGAAGATGAGCACGAGCGCGTGCCCGAACGCCGCCCGCAGGCGCTCGTCCGCGAAGACGTCGAGGTAGTTGCCGAACCCGACGAAGGTCGCGAGCGAGAGGCCGTCCCAGTCGTAGAGCGACAGCTGCACCGAGCGCGCGAGCGGGAAGAGCATGAACGCGCCGTAGACGAGCAGCGCCGGCAGCAGGTAGAGGTACGGCAGCCAACCGGGTCCCGAGAGTCTCCCACGGGCCCGGCCCGGGCGCGCGGAGACGGAGACGGCGAGCGCCTCCGTCTCCGTGCGCGGCGCACTACTCGCCGACGAAGTCCGCATAGTCGGCCTCGAGCGCCGCGGTGAACTCCTTCGGAGTGGTCTTGCCGTCGATCAGCCGCTGCAGCGCCTCGCCGAGCGTGTCCGAGAAGGTCGGCGTCGCGTAGTCGAGGTACGGGAGGATCGCGCCGTTCTGCGTGACGTCGCCGAAGGTGGTGTACACGTCGCTCTGCACCCCGGACTCCGGAGCGTAGTCCTGCGTGTTCACGACGGGGAGGTTGCCGGTGTCGGCGAGCACCTGCATCGCGTCCTCGTTCGTGATGAAGTCGATGTAGGCCGCGGCCGCGTCGGGGTTCTGGGACGCGGAGGTCATCGCGAACGGCAGGCCGGTGCCGCCGGTCGTGTGCGCACCCTCGCCCGCGGTGACGGGCGGGGCGAAGAAGCCCACGTCCTCACCCATCGCGTCCTCGAGGTCGGCCGCGAGCCAGGAGCCTCCGATGAGGAAGACGCCGTCGCCCTTGGCGAGCTTCTGCCACGCGTCGTCGTACTCCGTGCCGTTGACGCCGTCGTTGAAGTAGCCGTCGGCGCCCCAGTCCGCGAGCGTCTGCGCGGCGGCCTCGTTCTCCGGGGTCTCCCATGACGCCCCGGCATTGCCGAAGCCGAGGCTCTGGATCTCCCCGGCGTCCGCCTTCGCGCCCTGCACCGGGCCGAACACGTGGATCGCCGGCCACTTCTCGATGTTGCCCAGCAGCAGCGGCGTCTCGCCGGCCTGCTTCGCCTGATCGAGCGCCGCCTCGAAGGCGGCCCAGTCCTGCGGCACGTCGATCCCGAGCTTCTCGAGCTTGGGCTTCGAGTAGAAGACGCCGACCACCTCGCCGACCTGAGGCAGACCGTAGATGGAACCCGAGCCGAACGTCACGGCGTCGTCGCTGTAGCGCGTGTACTGGAGCACGCTGTCGGGGAAGCGGTCCTCCCACCCGTAGGCCTCGGCCCAGGGATCCAACGGCACCAGCTGCCCTGCCTCGATGAACTGGCCCATCGAGTTGCGGGCGTTGTTGGCCTGCACGACATCGGGGGCCTCGTTGCCCGTCAGCGCGAGCCGGAGCGTCTTGCCGAGGTCCTCGAAGGACTGCGAGTTCCGCTCGATGGTGATGTTCGGATACTGCTTCTGGAAGGCCTCGTTGAGCTGCTCCATCTGCTCGTTCTGGCCGCCCCTGACCTCCTGATCCCACACGGTGAGGGTGACGTCGCCGAGCTTCGAGACGTCCGTCTGCACTTCGTGGTCGGTCATGTCGGGCGCCTGGGCGTCAGAGCCCGGCGTGCACCCGGTGAGTGCCATCGCGGTCGCAGCGGCGACGGCGACGCCTGCGACCATGAACCTGCGTGTGCGCTTCATTGCTTTCGCTCCTTCGGTGTGCGGTCGGGGAATCCGACTCGATCGTAGTGAATGCGGGGTGCGCCTCAGCGCCGGCGGTCGTACTCGAGCGTCGCGCGGGCCCGCCGAGCGGCGGGGGCGCCGCGCTGCAGCGCCCGGTCGATGAAGTCGAAGCGCGCGGCGATCTCGTGCGCGGCCTCGTCGTGCTCGGCCCGAGCCAGCGCGGCGGCGCGCCAGTCCGCGAGCTCCCCCCACCCCGGCGACCCGAGGGAGCCCCCGAAGTGCTGCACGGCGAGCCCCGAGCACAGCGTCGCGAAGTTCAGCCGATCGACCAGCGGCCACTCGCGCAGCGTCCCCGCGATCATCGCCGCGGCGAAGACGTCGCCGGCCCCCGTCGCGTCGAGCACCGGGACGGGGAGGCTCGGCACGCGCGCCTCCTCCCCGGTCGACTGATCGATCGCGATCGCGCCCGCCCCGCCCATCGTGACGACGGCGAGGGGCACCCGGTCGGCCAGGCGGCGCACCGCGGCCTCGGGGGTGTCGGTGCGGGTGTAGGCCATGGCCTCGACGTGGTTCGGAAGGAACGCGTGGCAGCCGTCGAGCAGCGCGAGCGTCCCCTCGTCCCAGGTCCCCGAATCGTCCCAGCCGAGGTCCGCGAAGACCAGAGTGTCGCCCGAGAGCGCCGGGCGCCACCACGGCGCCGCACCGGATCCCGCATCCGCAGCCCGGTGCCCCGCTTCGCCGAGGTCGACGAAGAAGGCGCGGGAATCCGGCAGTTCGGCCCCGATGAGGTCGGCGACCCCGAGCGGCATCGGGTCGGCGTGCGTGATCATGCTGCGGTCGCCGGCCTGGTTGAGGGAGACCGTCACCGACGAGTGCCACCCCTCGACGATGCGCGACCGGGCGAGGTCGATCCCCTCCTGGTCGCCGAGCATGGCCCAGTTCCAGTGGCCGTAGGCGTCGTCGCCGAAGCCTGCGGCCAGGCCGGTGACGAGCCCGAGCCGCGCCGCGGCGACCGCGAGATTGGCGACCCCGCCAGGCAGCGACCCCATCCCGTTCGCCATCACCTCGGTTCCGGGCCGAGGGACCCCGCGAAGGTCGGTGAAGACGATATCGAAGAAGAGGGAACCGGCGAGGAACAGGTCGAGGCGCTCGGGCGCTCGGGCGTCGTCGGATCCAGACATGTCTGGACAATAACACGCATCTTCAATCAGTTTCAAGCATTTCTGCTTGATCGTGATCGATATTGCGCGTTAGGCTGTGGCCATGCTCGCAGACACCCGGCACGCCAGGATCCTGACCAGGGTCGGCGAACTCGGCGAGGCGTCGGTGCAGGATCTCTCGGAGTGGCTCGGCGTCAGCCAGGCGACCATCCGCCGCGACCTCAACGCGCTCGGCGAGGCTGGGCGCATCAGCCGGGTGCGGGGCGGGGGCCGCGCCGTGGCCGCTGCGGCGGGAGCGGAGCGGAGCGCGGACGAGGAGCCTGACGAGCGCCCGTTCCAGGAGGTGGCCCGCGCCTCCCACCCGTCCAAGGTCCTCGTCGCCCGCCGAGCCGCCGAGCTCGTCTCGGACGGAGACATCGTCGTGCTCGACATCGGCACCACGACCGCGCTCATCGCGCGGCACCTGCGCGGCCGCCGCGTCACGGTCGTCACCGCGAGCCTCGCCGTGCTCGACGAGCTCCGCGACGACCCCGCCGTCGAGCTCGTGCTGCTCGGGGGCACGCTCCGGCGCTCCTACCACTCGCTCGTCGGACCGATCACCGAGGCGGGCCTCCATCGCCTGCGGGCCTCGATCGCCTTCATCGGCACCTCGGGCATCAGCCGCGACGGAACCGTGCTCGACACGACCATCGTCGAGGTCCCCGTGAAACGCGCGATCATCGACTCCGCAGCGCGCATCGTGCTCGTGGCCGACGAGACGAAGTTCCCGGGAACCGGCCTCCTGTCCGTGTGCGGGCCAGAGGCCATCGACACGCTCATCGCGACGCAGGCGTCCGACCCCGTGACGCTCCGCACGCTCACCGAACTCGGAATCGAGGTCATCCACCCATGAAACTGACGGTCATCGGCGGCGGCGGGTTCCGCATCCCCCAGCTCTTCAGCGCGCTCGGGCGCGAGGACGCACCGATCCGCGTCGACGAGCTGCATCTGCACGACGTCCTCCCCGAGCGCCTCGAGACGATCCGCAAGATCATCGACCACCTCGCACCGGCGCTCCCCAGCGCACCGCGGGTGACCGCGGGAACGGATCTCGACGCGGCCATCGCGGGCGCCGACTTCATCTTCTCGGCGATGCGGATCGGCGGGATCGACGGACGCATCGCCGACGAGCGCACCGCGCTCGACCTCGGGGTGCTCGGCCAGGAGACGGTCGGCCCGGGCGGGCTCGCCTACGCGCTCCGCACGATCCCCGTGGTCACCGCCCTCGCCGAGCGGGTGCGCGACCTCGCTCCCGACGCCTGGCTCATCAACTTCACCAACCCCGCGGGCCTCGTCACCGAGGCCATGCGGCGCGTGCTCGGGGACCGCGTCATCGGCATCTGCGATACCCCGATCGGCCTCATGCGACGCGCCACCCGCGCCGTGGCAGCCGCCGGCATGGATCCCGACCGGGTCGACTTCGACCGGGTCGATTTCGACTATGTCGGTCTGAACCACCTGGGCTGGCTGCGACGCCTGAGCGTCGACGGGGTGGACCGGCTCCCGGGAATCCTCGGTTCCGACGACGCGCTCGTCGGGATCGAGGAGGCGCGCCTCATGGGGTTCGACTGGATCCGCACGATCGGCGCGCTGCCCAACGAGTACCTGTACTACTACTACTTCACGCGCGAGGCGACCGAGCGCATCCGCTCGGGGGCGGAGACCCGCGGCGAGTTCCTCAAGCGCCAGCAGGATCGCTTCTACGCGGATGCGCGGGGAGCCGGGCCGGCCGAGACCCTGGGGCTGTGGGAGGCCACGCTGCGCGAGCGCGAGTACAGCTACATGGCCGAGAGCCGCGCCGAGGAGGATCGGGACGCGCGTCTCGACGAGGACGTCGAGGACGGCGGATACCAGCGCGTGGCCATCGAGCTCATGACGGCGCTCTCGGGGGGCGCGGCTGCGATGATGATCCTGAACGTCGGGAACGGGTCGATCGTCCCCGGGCTTCCGGAGGACGCGGTCATCGAGGTGCCCTGCCGCGTGGACGCCGCCGGCGTGCACCCGACCCGCGTCGCACCCGTCGCTGGCGACATGCTGGGCCTCATGCAGCAGGTGAAGAGCGCGGAGCAGATCATGCTGCGGGCTTCGCTCGGCCGCGATGCCGACCTGGCCTGGCGGGGGTTCGCAGCGCACCCGCTCGTCGATTCGGTCGCCGTCGCGAAGCGGCTGCTCGACGGCTATCGGGAACGCATTCCGGGCGTCGCCGCCGCCCTCGGATAGCACGACGGACTGCGCCGAGCGGGGCGGTCCGTCGTGCTGCGCGAGCGGGGCTCCCCCGGATCATCTCGCGCGCGAGCCCCGCGCAGGACGACCGCGGGGGCGACGCCTCAGTCGTTCATGATCGAATCCGGCTGGATGTCGATCTTCGCGCCCGTCAGCTTCGCGGCGAGGCGGGCGTTCTGGCCCTCCTTGCCGATCGCGAGCGAGAGCTGGAAGTCGGGCACGAGCGCCCGGACCTGCTTCAGCGACTCGTTGAGCATGAAGACGTCGGTCACCTTCGCCGGCGAGAGCGCGTTGGCGACGAAGCGGGGCAGCTCCGACGCGTAGTCGACGATGTCGATCTTCTCCTCGCCCAGCTCGCTCATGACGGCGCGCACGCGGCTGCCCATCTCGCCGATGCAGGTGCCCTTGGCGTTGATGCCGGACTGCTTCGCGCGGACCGCGACCTTCGTGCGGTGCCCGGCCTCGCGGGCGAGGGAGACGATCTCGACCAGGCCGTCGACGAGCTCAGGGACCTCGCGCTCGAAAAGCTTGCGCACGAGCCCCGGGTGGGTGCGCGACACGATGACCTGCGGCCCCTTCAGGCCCTTCGACACGCTCGTGACGTAGACGCGCAGCCGGGTCCCGTGCGCGTAGTTCTCGCCGGGCACCTGCTCCTCAGGGGGCAGGATCGCCTCGAGCTCGCCGAGATCGACGTGCACCATGCGCGGGTTCGGGCCCTGCTGCACGATGCCGGAGACGATCTGGCCCTCCTTGTCCTTGAAGGTGCCGAGCACGGCATCGTCGGTGAGGTCGCGCAGACGCTGGTTGATGACCTGCTTGGCGGCGGTCGATGCGACGCGTCCGAACTCGTCGGTCGTCACGAACGCCTCGCCGATCACGGCACCGGACTCGTCGACCTCGGGCACGAGCACGGAGATCGCGCCGGTCTTGCGGTCGAGCTCGACGCGCACCTGGTTCTCCGCGGGCACGGGCAGGTTCTGGTTCTCGGCGTGACGCAGGTACGCCGAGTGGATCGCCTGCTCGATGATCTCTGCGAGCTCCTCGAAGGGGATCTCCTTCTCGCGCTCGAGTCCCCTGAGCATGGCAAGATCGATCTTCACGATGGCCTCCTTGATATTGAGATGTCTATTCAGATATGCGGGCCGCACTGCGGACCGGTCGTCCAGAGTACCCCACCCCGATCGATCCGCGCACAGGCGCGATCGCGCTCCGGTTCGTCGGGAAGCGCGACGTGCACGGGGGCGACCCGTCCGCTCTCGACCGCGAAGCCCCGTCCACGCGGGAAATCGGCGCGCTTCACCCGGCCGAACGATTCCCGGAAGGGCGTCTGGCTCTCCGAGTCGTCGGGCTGCAGGGCGAGCCCCCACCGCGGTTGTTTGAGGGCATTGAAGAGATCCCAGATCCCCCCGGCCGCGCCCTGCTCGAACTCGAAGATCACGAGCACGTCGGAGCGTCTGGCCGCCTTCGCGAGCGCGATGAGCACGGGGAGCGCCGCCGTCCCCTCGGCGTCGGCGGGACGCTCGACCACGATGATCCCGCGCGCTCCGGGGCTCGGGAAGACGATCGGTTCCGGCGGCGGCGTCGCGGTGCCGGGCGTCGCGATGCCGGGCGGGCCGCCGATCGGGCCGCCGACCCCGCCAGGCACCCCACGGGCCGGCTCGACGGGCGGACCGCCGATGGCCCGCACGAACGCCGCACCGAGACCTCGCACTTCGTCCTCACCGAGGGCCGTACGGTCCCAATCGCTCGCCGACCGGAGCCCATCGGGGCTCAGCGTGAGCAGGGCCGCCTCGACGGCTTCCCCGCGCGCAGCCGCCCAGCGCCGCATGGCCGCGACGCAGGCGCGGACCGCGGTGGACTGCCCCGACCCGGGCGGCCCCGAGACGACGGCGAGGCCGGAAGCCGGTAGGCCCGCGGGGGCGAGGGTTCGGGTGTCGATGCCGAACGCCGCCCGGCCGTCGACCTCGACGGCGATCCCCGCGAGCGGGATCCGATCGGGGGCGTTCCGCACCTCGACCGCAGCTGCGACGCCCCGCTGCCGGAGCGCGAGCGCCAGTTCTTCGATGGCGGCAGCCTGACCGGCGAGATCCGGCCGGCCGCCGAGCAGAGCGATCTGGATCTCGTCGAGCTCGCCGGCGAGCACCGCGCGGCCGGGACCCGCGTCCGCGAGCGCGTCGCTCTTCACTCCCAGGTACCCGTAATCGTGCGGGGCCGCGAGGCGCAGCACGACCTGCCGCTGCAGGCTCGCGGCCAACGCCGCGGGGAACGCCGAGGCGCGATCGCTCGTCAGCGCGACGTGCACGCCGACCGCGCGCCCCGCCGTCATGACCTCGTGCAGCATCCGGAACGGGGACTCCGTGCTGCCGAGCGCTTCGGTGGCCTGCCGGAACGCGCCGAAGCCGTCGAGCAGCAGCACGATGCGGGGCTCCCGGTGATGCTCGGGGGTCGCCCGGTAGGCGGAGAGCCCGCCGGCCCGAGCGGAGGCGAACCGCGGACCCCGCTCCGCAATGACATCGAGCAGGTGTCGGAGGATCCGCCTGACGAGCTCCAGGTCGGATAGCGACGCGACCGCACCGACGGTCGGCAGCGCCGAGATGGCGTCGAGCGCGCCTCCGGCCGCATCGATCGCGTACAGCTGCACCGGCCGCGCGTCGGCCCCGAGGCACAGGGACGCGGCCAACGTGATCAGCGCGCTGGTCTTCCCCGTCCCGCCGGCCCCGATGAACGAGACGTTGCCCGCCGCCTCGAAGTCGATCGCGACGGGGAGCTGGGCCTGCGCGGCCGGGTCGTCGCGCAGGCCGATCGTGACGGCGTCGCCCGTTCCGGCTCGCACCCCCGAGCACGCCTCGATCTCTGTGAGGTCGCGCAGGTCGAGGACCCTCGGGAGCTCGTCCAGCCAAGGCCTCCGCGGCTCACGTATTCCGGACAGCCTCGCCGCCGCGACGATGCCGTCGCGCAGCCGCTCGATGTCGCGCGGGGGCTTCGCCCGCCTCCTGGCCGAGCCCGTCTGCTCGGGCAGGATGTTCCAGGGCTCGCCCTCGGCGAAGCCCAGGGAGCGCACCTCGATGCGCGACTCGACGTCGGCGTTCCCCGCCCGGCCGCCGAGGTATCCGGACTGGAAGTGCTCGATCCGCCCCGGACCCGCCTTGATCGCCCCTCGCCCCGGGGTCTCGGCGTCGAAGAAGGCCGCGTCAGTCACCCCGATGACGTCGGCGCTGTCCGATTCGTCGGCCATCCGCAGCGCCACGCGCAGGTTGGTGTTGGCGCGGAGGTTGTCCGTGATGACGCCCGCGGGACGCTGGGTCGCCATGATGAGGTGCAGGCCCAGGGATCGCCCGCGCTGCGCGATATCGATCACGCCGTCGACGAACTCGGGGACCTCGTTCGCGAGCGCGGCGAACTCGTCGATCACGATCACGAGCACCGGCGGCGCCGCGGGGTCGGATCGGCGCTCCATCGTGATGAGATCCTTCGCCCCGTGGGCCGCGAGCAGTTCCTCCCGGTAGCGGAGCTCGGCGCGCAGGGAGGTCAGGGCGCGCCGCACCAGGTGCGGGCTGAGGTCCGTGACCAGACCCACGGTGTGCGGGAGACCGGTGCACTCGGCGAACGCGGCGCCGCCCTTGTAGTCGACCAGCAGGAATGTCAGCCGGTCCGGGCTGATCCGGGTCGCGAGGCTCATGATCCACGTCTGGAGGAACTCGGACTTCCCCGCCCCCGACGTCCCGCCGACGAGCGCGTGCGGTCCGTGGGTGCGCAGGTCGACCACCATCGGTCCCTCGGTCCCCTGCCCCACGACTGCGGCGAGCGCGAGCGGGTCGCGTTCCTCACCCCTGGACCAGTGCGACACGAGCGATCCGGAGTCCGCCCAGGATCGAGCCACTGGCGGTGCGGCGCCCAGCAGGTCGGTGGAGTGCAGGTCTCGGAGGTGCACGGCCCGCGGGAGGTCGCTCTCGTCGAGCACCCGCGCACCGGAGTCCTCGACAGCCGATAGTCGGCGCGCCAGCCCGAGTGCCTCGGGGGCTCCGACGAACTCCCAGCGCTGCAGGGGCACGCTCGTCGCCGTGCGCACGAATCCCACGCGTCCGTCGCCCTCGCCGAGCTCGACGAACGTGCGGCAGGCCGCGGGCAGTTCCGCCCGCGCGCCGCCGACCCAGATGAAGTGGATCCCGAGGTCCGGACCGGCCTCGGCGATCGCGATGAGCCTCGATCGTTCCATGCAGGCGTCGTCGAGCACGAGGATGAGCACGGTCGGGATCACCGGGAGATCCCGCACCGCCTCGCCCTGCGCATCGTCGTTGCGAGTGTCCATGTCGAGGTGCGACCGCACGGATGAGCGGGATCCAGCCGACGCGCGGCGCGCCTCCACCAGCCCCTCGAGCGCGATGAGCAGGCGCAGCGAGCCGGGTTCGTCCTCGGCAAGCTGCCAGACGGGGAGCGGGCTGGTCACCGCGTCGACGTGCGGCAGCCACTTCAGCCAGCTCCACTCCTCGGCATGGTCCGGGCTCGCGAAGCACGCGAGCGCGAGTTCCGCCGGCGAGTGGAGCCCGACGAGCTGCAGCACGAGCGATCTCGCCATGCCTCCGGCCCACATCCGCGGACCCGCGACCCCGATCGATCCGCACCGGTCGAATCTCTCGAGCACGGGAACCGGATCGACCTCCTTGAACTCGGCCGCGATGCCGCGCAGCACGTCCCACTGCTCGCGCACCGTGTCGCCCCGATGCGGCAGCATGACGGCGGTGCGGCTCGGGAGGGCGCCCACGCCGAAGCGCACCTCGAGGAACGATCGGTGCTCCGGTCTGCGCGCCCAGAGCAAGCTGTCCCGCTCCGCGATCGCGCGGGTGACCTCGGCGAGGGTCGGCGTCTCCGACGAACGGACCTCGATCTCGCGCTCCCGCAGGTCGAGCAGTTCGGCGCGCTCGATCCGGACGTCCGCGGCGAACCGCTCGAGCTCCCCGCGGAGCTTCCGCCTGCCGCCGATCGTGCCGTCCGCCCAAGCACCGACCATCATGAGCGGCGAGAACACGACCATCATGAGAGTCATCGGCGACTGCGTCACCGCGTACAGCGCCCCGCCCATCACCATCGGCGCGAGCAAGGCGAGCACCGGGATCCGGCTCGGCTTCGCCGGGGTCGGGGGCATCGGCAGCTCCCGCTCCGATGCCGCGAAACGCGGGGAGACCCGCGGCGCCCGGGTGTGCATGATGCGGTGGGAGAGGTCGTGGGCGGCGCCGGCAGGAGGTCCTGGGATGATGCGCAGGCGCACCTCCCCGAGCACGACCGTCACGGGGGACCCGATCCGGAGCGCGGCGACGGGCTCCCCGTCGACCAGCACGCCGTTCGCGGAGGCCAGGTCCCTGAGCTCCAGGCCGGAGCCGGCCCGGAGGACCGCGTGACGCCGCGATACGCTGCCGTCGTGCAGGGAGACGCGGCAGGCGGGGTCCCTCCCGATGAGGTTCTCCCCCGGTACCAGGCTGTAGAACGCGCCGGCGTGGTGGCCGGTCAGGACCTCGACGTACCCGATGACACCGATCATCCGCCGGGCGACCCCATGCGTGCCGAACTCGAGCACGGGTTCGACGATCCATCCGGATTGGAGGCCAGACGCGCCGATCGGAGCGGCCGGGTCCAGCAGCACCGGCGGCGCTCCGGCGACGGGCTGCCCGAGCAGGGTGAGCGGTTCGGACCGCGAGCGCGCAGCCTCCTCGACCCCGGGGTCGCCGCTCACACCGGCGCGGACCAGGGCGCGCGCGGCATCGGCGACGGTCGCGGTGACGTCGCACGACAGCGCGACGTCATGCGTCGCCCCGTCCGGCAGGGCCAGGGTGACCAGAACTTTCACGGCGGAGTCCTCTTACGGCTGGTTGCTGGAGCAGGTGGTCTCGGTCGCCGGCGACGAGCCGGGCCGCTGCCGTTGCGGGTCGCCCGATTACTCCGCGGGTCCGCTGTGATCCAGCAGGTTCGGTGCGTAGTCGCGCGGATCGTTCCAGTCGGGGAACGGGATGTAGACACCGGGCTCGGACTCCTCGATCTCGAGCTTCTCAGGGGGCGTCCGGTCCGCGATCGCACTCAGCAGCTCCGGGCCCGACCCCCAGTAGGACCGGCTCATGACGCCCATGTTGTACATGCCGTTCTCCTGGACATTCCACGTCACCCAGTACCCATCGCCGGTGTCGGCGCGCGCCCGGTGGTCTCCCCGGTTCTCGGTCACCTCGAACTCCCAGCCCTGGGATTCGAAGTACTCGATCATCGGTTCCAGGTCGACTCTCGCCCCGGCCGCCCCTTCTGGACGGATCCAACGCCACATGTCGAGGTAGTAGCTGTTGTCGGTGGTCATCCCGGGAAGCGACCAGGCGTTCGGCCCCGTGATCGGGGCGCCGCCCTTCTGCCCCCAGCCCCAGACCCCCGAACTGATCTGCAGCTGCGCCCCGGTGAGCAGCTCCTGCATCCGCGCATCGCGCTCCCGCACGAGATCGAACTGCTGCTCCACGGAGAGCCCCGCGGCCGCGCTCTGCGACAGGCCCCCACCATCTACTGCGCGGTCCGTTCCCATACGTCCTCCTCCGTCTCCAGTGCACCCGGTGATCCCGAGCGCCAGTGCCACTCCTGCACAGAGAGCTGCGACCGCACGTCCGACCCTTCCTCTCTTCGGGTGTGCGTGCATTACAGCCTCCCATTCGCCCAGATCTTGCCCATGTCTTCGGCCGACCGCGTGCCCGTGGTCAGGTATCCGACCTTGCCGCCCCAGTTCAGCGGGCTCGCCGAGTCGTCCTCGGTGAACATGTCGTGCGCGGTCACCCGCGTGTATCCGTCTCCGCCCTCCGCGGAGAACGACGTCACCCCGGGAAGCATCCGCGGATCGAACGGGTGCTCCAGCAAGGTTCCGAAAGGAGCGGTCTGGTCTCCCGACGCATGCGTCGCGAAGACGCCGTCGACCCGCATGTCCTCGATCGTCGTCTGCGCGAACCCCGCCGACCCGTACGTCACGAAGGAGGTCACCCGGTGTCGGGTCTGCTCGAGCGCGACGGCCGCGGTCGTCGACCCGTAGGAGTGGGCGAAGACCGTGAAGTTCTCGGCGGGCGCCCCGTTCGCGTTCCGACTGTCGAAGATCCCGTCGATGAACGCGGCGAGCTCCGGGCCGCCGGCGTTCGCGCGACCCATGAGGTTCACGTCGGCGAAACTCGGCGACCGGTATCCGATCCAGGTGACCGCAGCATACGTCTGAGTGGGGTCCTCCTGATACGCCTCGTTGAACAGCGAACGAGCGCCTGTGGCGTCCCTCCCGATCTCCGCGACGTTCGACAGCATCCCCGAGACGTTGACGCCGACGTGGGACGCCGTATCGAGGTCGCCGTGGGAAATGGCCGCCGTCAGCGCTCCGTCGTGGCTGCCGAGCGCCAGCAGCTGCACCGTCGGTTTCCCACCCATTCGGTCGGCCTCCTGCTGCGCGGTCCGCCAGGCCTCGTGCAGCCTCAGCATCCGACGACGGAATTCCTCGACCCCCGGGCCGCTGGCACCGAATCCGAAGGCGCCGTAGGCCTCGTTCGGCGCGACGAGTGAGGAGTGCAACAGTTCTCTCGCCGCGATGTCTTGCACCCAGGCCGGCAGTCCGGGGTGCTTCGCGAGCCGAGCGAGGGACTCCATCGGCAGCGCGACGATCTCTTCGCGGCCCAGCCCGAGTGCGCTCCAGGCTTCCGCCAGCTGGGTTCCCGACAGGTCCTCGTCCTCCAGGAACGCATCGACGGCCGGGTCAGTCGATCGTTCATCGACGAATGCCGCCCCTCGGATCTCACCGGACAGCCCGAATGCGATCATCGCTCTCCGGGAGTAACTCCCGGAGGTTCCGGCGTCGATGAGCCGTCCGAGGTCGGTGGCGCGGAGCGCTCCGACCAGGCGCCCCTCCGCTTCCTTCCGATCCGCCACCAGGCTCGCCCACTTGGCCTTGGCCGATTCGATGTCGTCGCAGGCGCGCTTCCACAGCACCGCGGTCGAAAGCCACTGCATCGCGTACAACTGCTGCAACTGCTCGCGCCGGATCTCCTGCTCGCCGGCGTCGAGACCGGCGGCTCCGGCTCCCGCCTGCGGCTCCGGCATCACCCCAGGCGGCGCCGCGTCCCAGCTCACCGGCGCATCCGCCCCGATCAGGTCGGCGATCTCGGAGATCTCGCCGGCCTGGGTCCTGATCGTCGACAGGTCATCCTCGACATCGCGGATCAACGCACGCGCGTCGGTGTGGATGCGGTCGACCTCCTGCGCATAGCCGTCGACTCCCGCCTTCGCCGCGACCGCGCTCGCATCCAGAAGCTCCAGGCCGGGGAGGAGCCGCTGGGCGAGCTTGTCCCGCAGTCGGTTCAGCGCGTCCCCCTGCCCGTTCGCGAGAGTCCGCTCAGCGCTCTGGATGGCGTTCCGGTAGTCGAACGAGGCGTCGACGGCCTGCTGCAGGTAGTCTCCGATCCGCGAGATCTCCTCGACGCCGCCGGCAATCGGGGACGGCTCGGAGAGGATTCCGAAACCGATCGCCCCGGTGGGCACCCAGGTCATCTCTCCTCCGTCCCGAGGGCGTATCCCGCGTAGACCGTGCGAGCGAGGTGGGCGTCGAGCTCGGCGCTGTTCGCCATCAGGTCGCCGACGGTTCGTGACGCCGTCTTCGCAGCGTCTGCCAGGGCTTCTCTGGCCGTCTGCAAGCCGCGCAGGTAGTCGTCGATCTCACCGCCGATGCCGTTCAGGCTCTGCAGCCGTCCGGACGGCCTTCCGGAACTGCCGCCCGCCATGCCACCCGCTGCGCACCCCAGGGACACGCCGGCCGCCGACAGCTCGCCGTCCAGCAGGTTCAGTCGTTCGCCCATGAGGCGCTCCTTTCGAAGAACGATTTCGGGTCGCACCGGGAAGCGGTGGGCGCAGCGCGGAATCCGCACCGCTGCCATCGCGCACCCGTCGCACGGCTATCGCTCGGCCGCCGTGACCACGCGCGAATCGAGCGAGCGGTCCGCGCGTGGACGGGTCACATCGGGATCCGCTCACCCGGACGGCACCCGCCGCGCCGAGCGCGTCAGTTGATCTTGGCTGCGATCTGCGCATCCATGTCGCGGATCGCGCTCGCGGTCTGTGTGAGGAACGCCTGGATCTCGGAGAGCTTCGCGACGACCGTGTTCGCGCTGGCCGTGTACTCCTGATAGGCCGCATGGAACCGGCCGGATGCCTGATCCGTCACGAAACCGGTCGAGACGAGCTCGGCGATCTGCGCCTGCAGCGCCTGCAGCAGTTGGGTGATCTCGTCGCGTCCCGATCCCAGGCGCGCGGCGGCCCGTTCGATCTCGGCATAGGACACAGTGATGTTCGCCATCGGGGCTCCTCCTTCGTTCTCAGCGCAGAGCCCCCGCGAATGCGCCGTACTGTATTTCTCCCCGCAACCGCTGCGGGTGTCTTCGACGATAATCGCGAAAATCGGCCGGTCGAGGCCCGATGGGAAGTCTGTGGATAACTCGACGGCGAAGCACCATGACGCGGTCTGTGGACGGCCTCCGCAGGCCGACTCGCGGATCCGGAACTCCGCCTCCGGACCCTCCCGCCATCGGTGCTGGCATGCGCGACCCACTACTCGCCCGCCGAGATGGCATGGGAGCCGATGCCATCTCGGCGGGCGAGTAGTGGGTCGGCGATGCCTGACGCCGAGTGCAGCGACGAAGCCGGCGGCGATGCCGCGCCAGCCGGATATCTGGGATCTGCCGGATATATGCCGTTCCGCGGCCAGAGGGGCAGATATCCGGCAGATCGCATTGATCCTGCAGACACGCGCCGCAGCGCCCCGACCAGAAAGCACACGCACACCCACACGCACGCACACGCGCCCCGCACGCGAACGGGCCGGCACCGGGTCTCCCCGGTGCCGGCCCGTCGCACTGCGAGACAGCGCGCCTGCGAGACAGCGCGCCTGCGCGACTGCGCGCCTACGCGCCGAAGAGCCCGGGCACGTCCGCGAGCGCGACCTTCTCCTTGGTCCCTGCGGCCCGGTCCCAGACCTCGGCGAACCCGTCGGCGGCGTCGCGACCGACGACCACGACGCGCGGCACGCCGATCAGCTCGGCGTCTCCGAACTTCACGCCGGGGGACACCTTCGGGCGGTCGTCGAACAGCACCTCGACTCCTGCGGAATCGAGCTGCGAGACGAGCCCCTCCGCGATCTCGTGGATCGCCGCGTCCTTGCCGGTCGCGACGACGTGCGCGTCGAACGGCGCGATCGCCCGCGGCCAGATCAGTCCGCGGTCGTCGTGGTGCAGCTCGGCGAGAATCGCCATGATCCGGGTCACGCCGATGCCGTACGACCCCATCGTGACGGTGACGAGCTTGCCGTTCTCGTCGAGCACCTTGAGCCCCAGCGCCTCCGCATACTTGCGTCCGAGCTGGAAGACGTGGCCGATCTCCATGCCGCGGGCCGTCTCGATCGGGCCCGACCCGTCGGGGGCGGGGTCGCCGTCGCGCACGTTGGCGATGTCGGCGACGCCGTCCGCGGTGAAGTCGCGGCCGGCGACGAGGTAGGCGACGTGCTGCTGATCGATGTTCGCTCCGGTCACCCACGACGTCCCCTCGACGACGCGGGGATCGAGCAGGTAGCGCACGCCCGTCGAGCCCTCGAGGCCGAGCACGACCTCGTCCCCGCGCACGGGGCCAATGTAGCCCTTCACGAACCCGGGGTGCCGCTCGAAGTCGGCCGCTGTCGCCGCCTCGACCTCGTATCCGCCGAACGCGACCTCGGCGCGTTTGAGGTCGGCTTCGCGGTCCCCCGGGATGCCGACGACGACGAGCTCGCGCTCGCCCTCGGGCGACGTCAGCGCCAGCACGACGTTCTTCAGCGTGTCCGCGGCCTCCCAGGGGCGGCCGTCCTCGCGCGGCAGCTCCCGGTTCACGTGCGCGACCAGCGTGTCGATGGTCGGGGTGTCCGGGGAGTCGAAGACGACCGCCTCGGGCTGCCCGGCGATCGGCAGCGCCTCCGGCACGGGCGTCGCGTACGCCTCCACGTTGGCGTTGTAGCCCCCTGCCGAGCGGACGAAGGTGTCCTCGCCGATGGCGATCGGCAGCAGGAATTCCTCGCTGCGCGAACCGCCCATGGCGCCGGCGTCGGCCGAGACGATGACGTACTCGAGGCCGAGGCGCGTGAAGATGCGCTCATAGGCGTCGCGCTGCCGCTGGTACGACTCCTCGAGGCCCTCGTCCGAGACGTCGAACGAGTACGCGTCCTTCATCGTGAACTCGCGCCCGCGGAGCAGCCCGGCCCGGGGCCTGGCCTCGTCCCGGTACTTGTCCTGGATCTGGAACAGCGCGAGCGGAAGGTCCTTGTACGACGACACGATGTCCTTCACCATCAGGGTGAAGGCCTCCTCGTGCGTGGGCGCGAGGAGGTGATCGGCGCCGTGCCGGTCCTGGAGGCGGAACATGTTCTCGCCGTACTCGGTCCAGCGGTTCGTCGCCTCGTACGGCTCGCGCGGCAGCATCGCCGGGAAGTGCACCTCGTGGGCGCCTGCGGCCCACATCTCCTCGCGCACGATCTGCTCGATCTTCGCCTTCACGCGCAGGCCGAGCGGCATCCACCCGAACACGCCGGGCGACTGGCGGCGGATGTAGCCCGCGCGCACGAGCAGCTTGTGGCTCGCCACCTCGGCATCGGCGGGATCCTCACGGAGGGTCTTCAGGAAGTAGTTGCTGAGCCGTGTCATCACCCGACCATCGTATCCCGCCGTAGGCTGGGTCCATGCGGCTTCGACGGGACCTGCGGTGGATCGCCCCCGCGCTGGTGCTCGGGATCGCGGCGGTGCTCCGCTTCTGGGCGCTCGGGCGGCCCGGAACGCTCGTCTTCGACGAGATCTACTACGTCCGCGACGCGATCAGTCAGCTCGCGCACGGCTTCCCGACGACCTGGCCCGACGACAGCCCCGACATGAGCGGCGACCGTTCGACGGCGTTCACCGACGATCCCGCGAACGCGGTGCACCCGCCGCTCGGCAAGTGGGTGATCGGTCTCGGCGTGCTGGTCTTCGGCCCCGGCACGGGGTGGGGGTGGCGGAGCGCGGTCGCCCTCTGCGGCGTGCTCGCGGTCGGCATCACGATGCGGCTGGCGTGGTCGATGTCGCGCAGCCTCGTCGTGGCGTGCACGGCCGGCCTGCTCCTCGCGCTCGACGGCGTCCACGTCGTACTCACGCGGGTCGGGCTGCTCGACGGGATCCTCACGACCTGCATCGCGCTCGGCGCGCTGCTCGTGTGGAAGGACATCGAGTGGACGGACCGTTCCCCCGCCGTCTGGAACCGCCCGTGGCTCGTCGCGGCAGGCGCCGCCTTCGGGGCCGCGGCCGCGGTCAAGTGGTCGGGGCTCTACCCGCTCGCGTGCTTCCTCGTCCTCGTGACGATCCGGGACCTGCTGCGACGGCTCCGCGAGGCTCGAAGCGCGGGATCCGGATCCGGCGGGGCCGTGCTCGCTGCCGCCGGCCGCGCCTGTGCGACCGCGGTGCTCGCGCTGCCCGCCGCCGTCGTGGTCTACCTGGCGAGCTGGGGCGGCTGGATCCTGAACCCCGGGGGATGGAGCCGGCTCCCCGACACGGCCTGGCCCGCGTCCCTGCTGCGCTACCACGTCGACATGCTCGCGTGGCACGCGACGCTCAGCGCCCCTCACCCGTACCAATCGTCCCCGCTGTCGTGGCCGCTCGCGCTCCGCCCCACCGGCATGTACGAGAGCCGCTGGGGGCCGAGCGACGGCTGCCCCTGGCCGGAGTGCGTGTCGGCGATCTCGCCGCTGCCGAACCCGCTGGTCACCTGGGGCGGGGTCGCGGCGCTGCTCGTACTCGCCGGGATCGTGGTGCACGGCCTGCGCCGGGCCGCCGTGCGCGCGCCGGCTCGGTTCGTCACGGCAGGGGCGTTCGCGCTCACCGGGTATCTCTCGGGCTGGCTGCCGTGGGTGCTCACCGTCTCGAGGCCCGCGGTCTTCCAGTTCTACGCGGTCGTGCTGACGCCGTTCTCGGCGATCGCCACCGCGCTCGTCATCGGTGCGGCGTGGGGCGCCGTGCGCACGACGGCTCCCGCGGCGGGCGGGATCCCGGACACGGCCGCCGGCACCCCGGCGCAGACCACGGCCGCCGCTGCGAGCGGCATGCCCTTCGACCCCGACGCGCTGCGCGGCAGACGCCTCGCCGTCGTACTGTACCTCGGGCTCTCGCTCGCGCTGGCCGTCTGGTTCTTCCCCCTGTGGTCGGGAACACCGGTCGCCGAATGGTTCTGGCGCTCGCACCTCTGGCTCCCGGGCTGGGACTGAACCCGGCGCTCGACCGGTTCAGAGCAGGCGGCGCTGCAGGGCCCACGCCGTGAGCTCGTGCCGATTCGACAGCTGCAGCTTGCGGAGCACGCTCGAGACGTGCGATTCGACCGTCTTGACCGAGAGGAACAGCTCGGCGGCGACCTCCTTGTAGGCGTAGCCGCGCGCGATCATCCGCATGACCTCCTGCTCCCGCGCGGAGAGCCGGTCCAGCTCGTCGTCTGCCGCTGCGGTCTCCCCGCCGCCGGCGCCGAAGGCGTCGAGCACGAAGCCCGCGAGGCGCGGTGAGAACACGGCGTCGCCGCCGTGCACCCGCGTCACCGCCGCGGTGACCTCAGCGCCCGAGGCCGCCTTCGTCAGGTAGCCCCGCGCGCCGGCGCGGATCACGCTCACCACGTCGTCCGCGGCATCGGACACGCTGAGCGCAAGGAACCGCGTGCCCCGAGCCTCGGGCACCGTCGCGAGCCGACGCACGACCTCGGCTCCGCCGCCGCCGTTCCCGCCGGGCAGGTGCACATCGAGCAGGACGACGTCCGGCCCGAGCGCCGCGATGGCCTCCACCGCCTCGTCCACCGACGCCGCCTCCCCCACGGTCTCGACCTCGGCCCCGAGCTCCGCGCGCAGGCCGGTGCGGAAGATCTGGTGGTCGTCGACGATCACGATGCGGATCGGCCCGCCCCGCGCCCGATCAGCCGGCCCCGGCTGTCCGCCAGACGTCTGCTGCCCGTTCATCCGCGCACCCCATGCATTCCCGTACCCCGTTCGCTCCAGCCGCCCGATCCGATCGCGCTCAACGCCGTCCATCGCCGCACATCCGCGCTCCCGTGTTCATCCGCGCTCATCCGCGCTCCCGTGCTCATCCGCGCTCTCCATGCTCATCCGCGCTCTCCGGCTCCGCACCGTCGCCCGGTCCGGCCGTCGCCCGCTCCTTCCGCGGGATCGACAGGCGCACGGACGTGCCTCCGCCCGGCCCCGGGACGATCCTTGCGGTGCCGCCCGCGCGCTCCATGCGTCCCAGGATCGACTCCCGCACGCCCATGCGCCCGTCGGGCAGCCGGTCGAGGTCGAGGCCTGGCCCGCGGTCGGTGACATCGATCGAGATGCGGTCGCGGGTCGCCTCGATGTAGACGGTCGCGTCGCCGCCGGCGTGCCTGGCGGCGTTGAGCATGGCTTCGCGGGCTGCCGCGACCAGGGGTTCCGGTGCGAGGGTCCCGGCACCGAGCCCCACTCCGACCACCTCGAATCGCACGGCGTGGCCCTCCTCGAGCGCCGCGGCGTGCGCGCGCAGTTCGGCGTCGACCGCTTCGCGCGGCGGCGGCTCGGCGCCGTCAGCGGACCGGAAGAGCCACTCCCGCAGCTCGCGCTCCTGGCCGCGCGCGAGCCGCGCGACCTCGCCGCCGGGGTTCGAGCGCTGCTGGATGAGCGCGAGCGTCTGGAGCACGGAATCGTGCAGGTGCGCCGCGATCTCCGAGCGCTCCGCCTCGCGCTCGCGCGCGGCCCGCTCGGCGATCAGCTCTCGGTTCAGGCGCAGCAGCCACGGGGCGACGGCGAGCGCGACGCCCGCGAGCACAGCGAACGCCGCCGCGATGACCGTCCAGGCGCTCGGTTCGCGCGCCGTGATGAAGAACATGAGCACCCCGACGGCCACGAGCGCCAGCGCTCCGAGCACGCGCGGCACCTGGTTCCGATCGGGGCGATCACGGTCGGCCACCTGCCACCAGGTGAGGCCGACGCCGACCAGCACGGCGAGGGCGGGGAGGATCCGGTCGAGTTCGAGCGAGACCCCGAGGCGCTCGAGCACCAGGCCGCTCCCGGCGACGAGCAGCCCGGTGCCGAGGAGCAGCTCCGCGATCGGCCACCGCGCCCGCTGCGACGGCGCCGGAACGGCTGCTTCCTCCGCAGCCGCGACCGTCAGCGCATCGGGGCCGGATCGTTCCGTCCGGGCGGGTCGTCCCGTCCGGGCTGGGCTCGCGGCGGGCGCGGAAGCTGCGGGGCGCTGCGCATGCTCCGCGCCGGCCGCCGCTCCCGCGAACGCGGGTGCTTCCGGCCCCCGCTCCGGCGCCCCGCCTCCGGCGCCCGGACGCGTGAGCGCGCGTCGCAGCGGGACGATCCCCTCGGTCTCCCCCGCGCGCGGCACCGTCCCCCAGAGCCAGAGGTACAGCAGCGCCCCGGCGCCCCCGAGCGCCGCGAGCACGAGCATCGCCACTCGCACCGCGCGCACGGGAACGTCGAGGTGCGCCGCGAGTCCCGCGCAGACGCCCGCGAGGAAGCGGTCGTCCGCGAGGCGCTGCAGCGGGGGCCTGGTCATGGCTCCATCCAAGCACGCACCGCCGACGCCGGCGCACTCGGGGTCGGATCTTCAGGGTCGCGTCAGGGGGATCCCCCATGGCGGCGGACGGTCCCCGGCGGGAGACTCGAAGCATGAGCGATTCATCATTCGAACCGGAACGCCCCGCCGGGCCGCCCCCGGGCCAGGGGTTCTTCGACTGGCTGCGCGGCCTCGGCATCACTCGCGGCTCCGACCGCTGGTTCGCCGGCGTCGCGGGCGGCATCGCCGAGAAGGCGGGCATCGACCCGATCATCGTGCGCGGCGTCTTCGTGGTCCTCGCCGTCCTCGGCGGGCCTGGCATCCTGCTCTACGCGCTCGGCTGGCTGCTCCTCCCCGACCGCTCCGGCCGCATCCATGTGGAGGACATCTTCCGGGGGCGAGCCGAGACCGGGGTGCTGATCGCCGCGATCGTCTTCGCGGCAGTGGTCGTCATCCCGGCTGCCCTCTCCATCGTCATCCCGTCCGCGGCATTCGTCCCGATGCTCGGGTTCTGGCACTGGGACCTCTGGTCGGCCATCGGCGTTCCCGGCTGGCTGACCGCGACGGCGGCCTGGCTGTTCTGGATCGCGATCATCGTCCTCGGGTTCGTCTGGATGCGGCGCTACCTCCTGCGGCGCGGTCGCGCCGCAGGAGAGCAGGGTCCCGGATCCGCTTCGGGCCCGACACCGGCATCCGGTCCGGCCGCGTTCGTCGACGCGCCGCAGGCGGGATCGCCCTCCGACGGCACCGGGACGCGCGAAGGCAGCTCCGGCGCGCAATCGGGGGGAACGTTCGACGCCCGCGCGCAGCGCCTGGCGGATCGCGCCGAGGCCTGGGGCGAACAGGCCGGCCGTCGCGCCGAGGCCTGGAGCGAGGACGTGAGCCGCCGCGCAGGTGCCTGGGGCGAGGACGTCGGACGCCGCGCGGACGCCTGGAGCGCCCGATACGCGGAGCAGCACGAGGCGCATCGGATCGGTGCCGCGCAGGTCATCATCACGCTCGCCCTCGCGCTGCTCGCCGGCGGCGGAGCCGTGCTCTGGGCGCGGGCGGCAGGGGAGGTCTCGGGGACCGACTCGGTCATCGCGCCGGCCCTCATCGCCGGGCTCGTCGCGGCCGTCGCGGTTCTCGCCGTCTCGCTGATCGTCGCCGGGATCCGCGGCCGCCATACGGGGTGGGTCGGGTTCCTGGCGTTCAGCGGAGTCGTGGCGCTGCTCATCTCGGCGGTGCTGCCCTGGGGGATCCGCTATCAGGCGTTCGGCAACGTGCACGTCGACGGCGAGCAGCCGGGCGCCGCGCTCATCGCCGGCAACATCGACGTCGACCTCACCGACCTCGACCGGCACCTCGGCGAGTCCGGGCGCTCCCGGGACCTCGTGCTGCAGGAGCAGCCTGCGGAGGTCTGGCACGGATTCGGCAACACGGTCGTGCACCTGCCCGAGTCCCATCCCGTCCTCGTCGAGGTCCGCGTGCTCGCCGGCCGCATCGGCGAGACCGGGGCCGACTCCGGCGATCCGGGCGGCTACGCCGCCGGGCCCCTGCTCGCGCGAACGATCACCGCGAATCTCCCGGCAGGCATGACCGCCGCCGCCGCACGCGAGTCGGACGAGGTCGCGACCGTCACCGTCACGCTGCTGGCCGGCGGAGTCGAGGTGCGACGCTCCGACGGGCGCCCATCGGGGTTCTCCTCGGCGGCCGCGCCTCGCGGAACCGGATCCACGGGTTCCGCGCTCGAGTTCGCGGGAGCCCACGGGATCGGAGCGGGGGCGAACCGATGAACACCGAACCGTCGACTCCCGAACCGACGCGCCCCGAACCGAGGAAGGGCACAGAGATGCACTCCGAAGCGATGTCCGGCGAACCGACGCGCCCCGGCCCGGTCGATCCCGCCGCAGGCCCGATCGAATCCGCTGCCGGCCCGATCGATCCCGCTGCCGGCCTGGCGACGGGAGCGACCACGCCGCTCACTCCGCCTCCCCCCGCTCCCGAGTCGGGGAGCCCGGTCGTCGCGCCCGAACCGACCGCCGCATCCGAACCGTTCGCGGGCGCCGGCTCCGACACGAGCGGCGGCGGTCCCGCGTCGTCCGCCCGCGCCGACGCGCCCGCGCGCCGCTCCGGACCCCGGACCGGGCCCATCGTGTGGGGGGCGCTCATCCTCGCGTTCTGCGCCTACGTGGCCCAGCGCACCTTCGGCTCCGGGCCGCTCGACACGACCGCGTGGGTCATCGTGACCGTGCTCGGACTCGGCGTGCTGCTGCTCGGCGTCGGATTCGCGGTGATCCTCCGCAATCGCAGCGGGCGGCGGTAGCGCGGCGCCGACCGGGAACGCGTGCGGGGGCGGCCCTCCAGTGGGAGGGCCGCCCCCGCACGCGTTCCCGGCTTCCCGCGTCGGATCTGGACCCGCTGGATTCCCCGCGTCAAACCTGGATCCGCGGGATCTCCCGTGTCTGCGCCGAGATCCAGTGCAGCGGCACCTGGATCGCGACCCGGGTCCCCCCGCGCTCGTCCGGCCCCCAGACGATGGAGCCGCCGAGCTCGCCCTCGATCAGCGTGCGCACGATCTGCGTGCCGAGGCCGTCGCCGACGGTGCCTCCCGGGAGACCGGTGCCCGTGTCGATCACCTCGACGGCGAGCAGCTGGTCGGTGCGATCCGCGTTGATGAACACCTCGCCCTCACGACCGGCGAGGCCGTGCTCGACCGCGTTCGTCACGATCTCGGTGAGCGCCAGCGCGAGCGGCGTGGCGTACTCCGAGGGGAGCTCGCCGAACTTGCCCTGCTTATGCGGGTGCACGGTCGTGTTGTGCAGGCTCGCGACCTCGGCGGCGAGCCCGACGACGCGGTCGAAGACCTTGTCGAAATCGACGATCTGGCTCAGCCCGGTCGACAGCGTGTCGTGCACCACGGCGATCGCGGCGACGCGGCGCATCGCCTGGCCGAGCACCTGCTTCGCCTCCTCGCTGCGAGCCCGACGCGCCTGCACGCGCAGCAGCGACGCGACCGTCTGCAGGTTGTTCTTCACCCGATGGTGGATCTCGCGGATCGTCGCGTCCTTGGTGATGAGCTCCTGCGCCTGCTGCCGGAGCTCGGTCACGTCCCGGGTCAGCACGACGCCGCCCACGCGGGCGCCGTCGCGGACCACGGGAATCGACCGCAGTGCGATCGTGCGCCCGCCTGCGTCGAACTCGGTGCGCTTCGCCACCTTGCCCTGCGCGATGAGCGGCAGCGACTCGTTGGTGTCGAACTGCCCCTTGACGATCTCGGCGATGACCTCGCTGAAGTTCTCGCCCTCGATCTCATCGCGGTACCCGATGCGGTTGAAGGTCGTCTGGGTGTTCGGGCTCGCGAAGGTCGCGACGCCGTCGAGCGCAATGCGCACGAGGCCGTCGGACGCGCGCGGGTTGCCCTGCTCCCCTCCGCGCGAGCTGCCCGGCGCGGGGAAGAGGCCCATCTGGATCATGTCGAAGAGATCGTCGGCCACCTCGCGGAACGCGGCGCCGATCCGCGACGCCGTCTGCGTGTCGGCGACGCTCGTGTGCACGGTCGCGACCGCGAACGGTCCGACGCGCTCCCCGGCACCGTTGAGACGGCTCACCGAGTACGCGGTGAGCCCCATGGGATTCTCCTCGTACCAGGCGGGGGAGGTCGACACCACGCACCGACCGGTCTGCATGGCCTCGTCGACCAGGCCCTTCCAGTCCGAGCGCAGATAATCGCCGATGACGTCGCGGTAGAAGAGGGTGACCGAGCCCGCCGGCCGGCTGTGCGCAACGGCGAGGTAGTCCCCCTCGCGCGTCGGCACCCAGAGCACGACATCGCTCAGCGCCAGATCGGCGAGGAGCTGCCAGTCGCGCGCGAGCTGTTCGAGCCACTCGATCTCCTCTTCATCGAGGGTCGAGTACTTGGTCGCGAAGTTCCGCAGAGTTGCCACGTTCCCACCCTAGAGCACGCGCGCACCGCTCTCGCGCCGCGTGCGATGAGCCGCGGATCGCCTGTGCCAGGACGCATTGATCACGGAGGGCCATTGACAGGCCAGAGCACGCACTTCCTAGGGTGAAAACCTACTGATCCCCTGGCGTCCGCGAACGTCAGGGGTGGGGGCGGGAACCCGGTACGACATCTGCACGAAAGGACCCGTCATGTCCCCTTCAGCGCGCCCGCCGCGGTATCGATCGCACACGGCGGAAGAGACTTCCGGAGGCCGGCTGACCGCCGAGGCCGAGCTGCGAGCGGTACCGAACGCTCCCGGACCGCTCCGTCTCGTGGAGCCCTCGGGACCGGATCCGCGGCCGCTCGCGCGGGTCACGCCGCTCGAGCCCAGGCGCCGCGCCGACCGGGTCGCGTTCGACTCGACGGACCCGGAGGACCTGCCGCCGCCCGAGGCCGCCACGATCCAGAAGCTCGCCCTGTACGCCTTCGAGGTGCAGGAGGGGGCGCGATCCGCCTCGCAGCTCGGCCAGTGGCTGCTGCCGGGGGCGCTCGCCCAGCTCGTGGAGCGACGGTCGAAGCGCGTGGAGCAGCGCACCCTCTGCCGCGACACGCGCCGCATCAACGCGGTGCCAGGCCCCGTGCACCTCGACCGCCCCGCGCCCGACGTGGCCGAGGCGGCAGTCGTGCTCCACGCGGCGCCCCGATCCACCCCGGTGGCCCTCAGGTTCGAGCATCTGCGCGGACGCTGGAGGGTCACCGAGCTGACCGTGCTGTGACGCGGTCGCGCGCGCCTACTCGCCCTCGGTCGCGAGGCCGTCGGCGCGGAGCTTCGCGATCTCGTAGAGCGCGACGCTCGTGGCGATTCCGGCGTTGAGCGACTCGGTGGCCGAGGAGATGGGGATCGACACGACCGCGTCGCAGTGCTCCGTGACCAGTCGCGAGAGGCCCTTGCCCTCGCTGCCCGTCACGACGACGAGGGGCCGGTCGGCGAGCTCCAGGCCGGGGAGGCTCACGTCGCCATCGCCGTCGAGGCCGATGATGAAGACGCCCTGCTTCTTGTACTCCTTGAGCGTCTGAGTCAGGTTCGACGCCATCGCGACCGGGATCCGCGCGGCCGCTCCGGCCGAGGTCTTCCAGGCGGCGGAATTGAGGCTCGCCGATCGGCGCTGCGGCACGATGACTCCCTGGCCGCCGAACGCGGCCACCGAGCGGATGATGGCGCCGAGGTTGCGCGGGTCGGTCACGCCGTCGAGCGCCACGATCAGCGGGTTCTCGTCGCGATCCAGCACGCCGTCGAGCATCTCCATCGGGTGCGCGTACTCCATCGGGGGCACCTTGAGCACGACGCCCTGGTGCACGGTGTCGCGCTCCGTCATGCGGTCCATCTCGGGCCGCATGATCTCGAGCACCGAGACGCCCCGGTTGGTCGCCAGGCGCAGGATCTCGCGGACGCGGTCGTCCATCTCGATGCGCGCCGCGATGTACAGCGCGGTCGCCGGGATCTTCGTCCGCAGCGCCTCGAGCACCGCGTTGCGTCCGGTGACGAGCTCGGTGTCGTCCTTCTTCGGCGCGCGCCCTCCGCGCGAGGCGCCCCCGGAATCGGGGCCGCGGCCCGTGCGCTCCGAGTGGCGCTTCTTGGCGGCCTCGTAGCGCTCGCGCGCCTTCTTCTCCTTGTACTTCGCGTGGTACTCGCGGTCCTCGGCCTTGGGCGTGGGACCGCGGCCCTCGAGGGCCTGGCGGCCCTGTCCTCCGGATCCGACGGCCTTGCCGAGACCCTTCTTGCGCACGGCTCCGGTGCGGCTCTTCTTATTGCTCATGTCAGGCTCCAGCGGGTTCCGTTCGGGGTGTCTTCGAGCGCGACGCCTGCGGCCTGCAGGCGATCGCGGATCGCGTCGCTCTGTGCGAAATCTTTGTCGGCTCGCGCCTGGGCGCGCTGCGCGATGAGCGCCTCGACGAGGGCGCCGAGGGCGGCCTCCGAGGCGTCGTCCTGCCGCGTCCCCGTCGCCCATCGGGGGTCGAGCGGGTTGACGCCGAGCACGTCGAGCATCGCGACGACCTCGCTCGTGCACCGGATCAGCTCGTCCTGCCGCCCGGCCTCGAGCGCGGCGTTCCCGGCGCGCACGGCGCCGTGCAGTACGGCGAGGGCCTGTGGCACGGCGAAGTCGTCGCGCATCGCGGCGGCGAAGGCCTCGGGGAGCCGTGTCGCATCCGCGATCGCGGTCTCCGCCGGCACCGTCTCGAGTGCGCGCTCGAGGAACCCTTCGATCCGCGAGAACGCGGCCTCCGCCTCGGCGAGCGATCCCTCGGAGAACTCGAGCACCGAGCGGTAGTGGGCCGAGCCGAGGAAGTAGCGCAGCACGATGGGCCTCGCGGCCGCGAGCAGATCGGCGGCGAAGAGCGAGTTGCCGAGCGACTTCGACATCTTCTGGCCGCCCGTGTTCACCAGCCCGTTGTGGATCCAGTGCCTGGCGAATGGCTGACCGGCGGCCTGCGACTGGGCGAGCTCGTTCTCGTGGTGCGGGAACCGCAGGTCGAGGCCGCCGCCGTGGATGTCGAACTCCTCGCCGAGATAGCGCGTCGCCATGGCGGAGCACTCGATGTGCCAGCCCGGCCGCCCCCGGCCCCAGGGCGACGGCCACGAGGCCGTCTCGGGCTCGGATTCGCGGTAGGCCTTCCACAGCGCGAAGTCGCGCGGATCCCGCTTGACGCCGGCCTGGCCCTCCGCCGCGTCGGCGGCCTCCTCCATCTGGTCGCGGCGCTGGCGGGTGAGCGCGCCGTATTCCGGCCAGCTCGCGGTATCGAAGTACACGTTCGCCGAGCCGTCGGCCGCCCGGTAGGCGTGCCCGCGCTCGATGAGCCGCTCGATCAGCTCGACCATCTCGCGGATGTTCGCGGTCGCGCGCGGCTCGTAGGTCGGCGCCAGCACGCCGAGCGCGTCGTAGGCCGCGGTGAACTCGCGCTCCACCCGGTAGGCGAGCGCCCACCACTGCTCGGACGCGCCCTCGTCGCGCTGCGCTGCTGAGGCGTTCGCGAGGATCTTGTCGTCGATGTCGGTGACGTTGCGGATCAGCGTCGTCTCGAGCCCGCAGGCGTCGAACCAGCGCCGCATCTGGTCGTACACGAGCGCGCTGCGCAAGTGCCCGATGTGGGGCGCCGACTGCACGGTGGGTCCGCAGACGTACATCCCGACCCGGCCCGGTTCGCGGGGCTCGAAATCGACGACGTCCTGCACGCGCGAGTCGTAGATGCGTTGTTTCACCCTCATAGCCTACCCGTGCGGGATTTCGGGCCGCTCGGCGGCGCGACCGTCGCCGAGACCGACGACGCGAGAACGAAACGGGATCCGCGGGAGATATGGTGCGCGCGGCGCCTGCCGGCATATCTCCCGCGGATCCCGTACGGTTCGCAGGTCGAGGCGGAACGAACGATCAGTCGAGCGATCCGCTCAGGAAGAACTGCATCTGCTTCGCGACGCTCACGGCGTGATCGCCGAAGCGCTCGTGATAGCGGCTCGCGAGCGTCGCGTCGACGACCCCGGTCGGATTCTCGGCGAGGCGCTCGCTGAGCACCTTCTCGAACACCTTGGCGTGCAGCTCGTCGAGGTCGTCGTCGAGGTCGCGGATCTCGTCGATCACGGCGGGATCCTGCGTGCGCAGCAGCTCGGCGGTCTTCGACGCCATCTCGACGTCGAGCGCGCCCATGCGCACGAAGATCTTCTTCAGGCCCTTCGGGATCGCGCTCTCGGGATAGCGGTAGCGCGCGAGCTGCGCGATGTGCTGCGCGAGGTCCGCCATCCGCTCGAGGGAGGCGCCCATGCGCAGTGCGCCGACGACGAGGCGCAGGTCGGAGGCGACGGGCTGCTGCCTGGCGAGGATGTCGATGGTCAGCTGGTCGAGGGCTCCGGTCAGCTCCTCGATCCGGTCGGCCCCGTCGATCACCTCCTCGGCGAGCGCCACGTTCGACGTGCCGAACGCATCGGTCGCCTTGTCGATGGCCTCCTCGACGAGTTCTGCGATCTCGACGAGGCGGTCCTGCACCTCGCGCAGCGACTGCTGAAAGACCTCACGCATGCGGTTTCCTCTCTGGTTCCTGCACTGGATCGCGGCGCGGCGCGCCCGATCCCGTCCGCTCCGCCGGCGCCGGGCACGGTCGGAGGTCGCGCTTCCGCGCGTCGGGTCAAGTCTGATCGCGCCCGATGAACCCTGCCGAACCGGAAGGTGAACAGCAGTTGAACTCCACGATACGCGGTGACCTCGGTCCTACGATGGGAGGCATGGACCCGGCCCTCCTCGTGCTCGCATCGGTGGCCCTCGGCATCCTCATCGGTGCCTCGGTCGCGCTCTCGATCGTCGCGGCGCGGCGCCTCGGCGTCAAGCGCGCCGCCGAGATGCGGCCCGAGCTCCCCGAGATCGCCATCGCGATCCTCGACGAGGTCGACACCTTCGCCGTGATTCTCGACGTCGCCCTCGCACCCGTCTATGCGAACCCGGCCGCCCGCCAGCAGCGCCACATCAGCGGCGACGAGATCGCCTCGCCCGAGTTCCTCTCGCGCGTGCGACGCGTCATGAACACGGGCGTTCCCGACATCCACGATCCCGACCCCGCGGATCCCTCGGACACCGTGCGCGTGCACATCGTGCGCATCCAGCGCCGCTTCGCCGTCGTCCTCGCCGAGGACCTCGGCGAGGAGCAGCGCGTGAACGCCATGCGCCGCGACTTCATCGCCAACGTCAGCCACGAGCTGAAGACCCCGATCGCGGCGATCGGCCTGCTCTCGGAGGCCGTGCAGGAGGCCGCGGACGAACCCGAGGTGGTGCGCGGGTTCGCGAAGAGCCTCGTCAAGGAGTCGAAGCGGCTCGGCGAGCTGTCGCGCGACATCATCCAGCTCTCGGAGGCGCAGTCGACGCTGCGCCCCGAGGACCGCGAGGCCGTGCCGCTGCGCGATCTCGTGCGCGGGGAGGTCCAGTCGCACCACGAGTTCGCCGCGCAGCACGGCGTGGAGATCGTGGTCACGGAGGACGCCGACCCGGATCGCCGCGCCGTCATCATGGGCCGGCCGACCTCGCTCGGCTCGGCCGTGGCGAACCTGCTGAGCAATGCGATCCGCTACTCGCCCGAGGGCGGCAGGGTCGGCGTCGGGATGCAGCACGGCAAGAACAGCTTCTCGGTCACGGTGACCGATCAGGGTGAGGGCATCGCGCCCGAGCACCTGAACCGCATCTTCGAGCGCTTCTACCGCGTCGACGGATCCCGTACCCGCAGCAACGGCATGGGCGGGACGGGGCTCGGCCTGAGCATCGCCCGCCACACCATGCGCGCTCACGGCGGCGAGATCGAGGTGTGGTCGCAGCCGGGCGTCGGCTCGAGCTTCACGCTCGTCTTCCCCCTGCACGAGGACGCCGACGACGAGAAGCACTCCAAGCGCCTGCGCAAGATGCGGCGCTCGGCCAAGAAGCGGCTCGACCGCCCCACCAGCCCGCTCGCGGCGCCCGCCGCGCGCACCGAGGACCTCCAGAAGGGACCGCAGCAGTGACACAGCACATCTTGCTCGTCGAGGACGAGGAGTCGATCTCCGGCCCCCTCTCCTTCCTGCTCGAGCGCGAGGGCTACCGCGTCACGGTCTCGGGCGACGGCGCGCACGCCGTCGGCGCGTTCTCCGCGGCCAAGCCCGACCTGGTGCTGCTCGACCTCATGCTCCCCGGGATGCCGGGCACGGAGGTCTGCCGCACCATCAGGCAGACCTCGCAGGTGCCCATCATCATGCTCACCGCGAAGGACAGCGAGATCGACGTCGTCGTGGGCCTGGAGCTCGGCGCCGACGACTACATCACGAAGCCGTACTCCACCCGCGAGCTGCTCGCCCGCGTCCGGGCGGCGCTCCGCCGGGGCACGAGCGGCGAGACCGAGCGCGAGGAGAGCCTCGAGGACGACCTGGTGCTCGAGGAGTTCGGGATCCGGGTCGACGCCGAGCGCCACTCGGTCTCGGTGCGCGGCGAGGAGATCGCGATGCCCCTGCGCGAGTTCGAGCTGCTCGAGATGCTCATGCGCCACACCGGGCGCGTGCTCACCCGCGGCCAGCTGATCGACCGGGTGTGGGGCAGCAACTACTACGGCGACACCAAGACCCTCGACGTGCACATCAAGCGGATCCGGGCGCGGATCGAGGAGGAGCCCTCGAAGCCGAAGCTCATCTCGACGGTGCGCGGCGTCGGCTACCGCTTCGGGTAGCAGCGCCGCGGAGTCCCACTAGACTTGATCGGGTGACTGAGCGTGTATTGATCAAGGACCTGGCCGCCCGCGAAGACGGCCCCGTACGAGTTTCCGGCTGGGTCGAGAAGGTGCGCGACCAGCGGTACGTGCAGTTCGTCGTCCTGCGCGACGAGTCCGGCGCCGTGCAGCTCGTCAACGGCGGGGTCCTCCGCGAAGCCGACCCCGAGAATCCGCGCTCCGACATCCTCGTGCCGCGCACGCAGACCATCAGCGACCTCACGCAGGGCACCTTCGTCACCGTCGAGGGCGAGCTGCAGCACAACGAGCGCGTGAAGCTCGGCGGGGTCGAGATCCAGATCGAGACCATCGAGGTCGTCGCCGCCTCGCTGCCCGACAACCCGATCGCGGCCGACAGCGGCATCGACGTGCGCCTCGACTGGCGATTCCTCGACCTGCGCCGCCCCGAGCAGAACCTCGTGTTCCGCATCCAGACCACGTTCCTGCACGCGCTGCGCACCGTGTGGGTCGACCGCGGATTCATCGAGATCCAGACGCCCAAGCTCATGGCGTCGGCCTCCGAGTCGCGCGCAGAGCTGTTCGAGGTCGAGTACTTCGAGGGCAAGGCCTTCCTCGCGCAGAGTCCCCAGTTCTTCAAGCAGATGGCCCAGGCCGCGGGCTTCGGCGGCATCTTCGAGGTCGGCCCGGCGTTCCGCGCCGACCCCTCGTTCACCTCGCGCCACGCGACGGAGTTCACCTCGGTCGACACCGAGCTGAGCTGGATCGACTCGCACGAGGACGTCATGGAGCTGCACGAGGAGCTCATCGTCGCTGGCCTCACAGCGGTCAAGGAGCAGCACGGCGAGGAGATCCAGAAGCTCTTCGGCATCGAGCTCGAGGTCCCGGCCCGTCCGTTCCCGCGCATCCCGCTCGCCGAGGCGAAGGAGATCGTGAAGGCCGAGGGCTACGAGGTGCCGCGCGCCGACGCCGACATGGATCCGGAGGGCGAGCGCCGCATCGCGGCCCACGCGAAGCAGAAGTACGGCAGCGACTTCGTGTTCCTCACGGACTACGACGCCTCGATCCGCCCGTTCTACCACATGCGCCACCCCGAGAACCCGCAGCTCACCAACAGCTACGACCTCATCTACCGCGGCACCGAGATCTCGACGGGCGCGCAGCGCGAGCACCGCATCGACGTGCTCGAGGCGCAGGCCGTCGAGAAGGGGATGGACCCGACCGAGCTCGGCTTCTACCTCGACTTCTTCCGCTACGGCGTGCCGCCGCACGGCGGCTTCGGCATGGGCCTCAACCGCGTGCTGATGCTCATGCTGCAGCAGTCCTCGATCCGCGAGGTCACCTACCTCTTCCGCGGGCCGAACCGCCTGCTGCCGTAACGATCCGGTCACGTCGACGGCGCCCCGCCCGCACCAGCGGACGGGGCGCCGTCGACGTCTGCGGGGCCGAACGCCCCCCGTCGCGGCCGCATTGTGCATGGGCGCAGCGGGTGCTACAGTTCACGCATCGGGGCACATGGGGAAACCACAGACTTTCCCATGCCGATATGTACGGGGGAGCAAGCACTGCGAGTCGGATAGGGCCGACGCGCGTCTCCCCGCGATATCAAGGGGGAAGACGGAATCATGGCTACTCAGCAATCCCGGAAGACGCGCAAGGTCGCCGCGATCGCGGCTGGCGCGCTCGTGGTGGGTCTCGGCGCGGCCTACACGCTCGCGTCGTGGAACGACTCGGAGTGGGTCTGGGGCGGCGCCGACGGCGCACCCGGCGTCGGCACGAGCGAGTTCGAGGTCGAGCAGAGCGTCGACAACGGGACGACGTGGACCAACGACGTCGCGAGCCCCGGCGGAAGCCTCTCGTTCACGCCGAACGCGCTGCTGCTGAGCCCGGGCGACACGACCTACGCGCCGGTTTCGCTCAGGACCCAGGCCGGCTCGGTCGCCGCCGACACCACGCTCCAGGCCGCGGTGAAGAACACGGCGGTGGCCGGGACGAGCGACGATCTGTGGAACGCGGTCCGGGTCACGGCCTACACGTCGAGCGCGGCCTCGGCTCCGGCGTGCACCGGCTCGCTCACCGGATGGACCGCGGTCCAGGGCGTCGAGAACGTCGCGCTCGGCACCTCGGCGACGCAGGCGCAGCGTCTCGCCGCGGGCGCCGATGAGACCACCGAGGGCGCTCCGCAGCACTACTGCTTCGCGATCACGCTCCCCGAGGGCGCATCCGATGCGCTCCAGGGCGCCTCGATCGCGCCGGTCTGGCGGTTCGAGTCCGAGTCGGTCGCGCCCTAGACGCCGGAGCGCACGACATCCCGCGCCGCGGTCGGCACATGATCCGCAGGCTGCCCGGAGCCGCCGCCACCACGATCCTCGTGGTGGCGGCGCTCGGGCTTGCCTGCTGGTTCGTGTTCTCGGCCATCTCCGGCGCAACACTGCTCACGTTCCGCACCGGCTCCATGAGCCCGACGATGCCCCAGGGCGCCGTCGCCGTGACCGTCCCGGTGCGCGCATCCGACCTCGCGGTCGGCGACGTCGTCACCGTGCAGCGGGCGGGAGCATCGATGCCGGTGACGCACCGCGTCGTCGAGATCGGCGAGGTCCGGCCGCCGGGAGCGCACGAGGCGGACATCAGGGCCGCGGCTCCGGGATCCGGTCCGCCGGATCTCGCGAGCCCTGACGCCAGGCAGATCGTGCTCCGGGGCGACGACAACGACGCACCGGATCTGCTGCCGTACGCCCTCACCGATGCGCGTCGCGTGGTCTTCGCGATACCGGGCGTCGGCGCGGCGCTCATGACGCTCCAGTCCCCGGTCGGCCTCGGGGCGCTGACGCTGCTCGTCGGCGCGCTCGTGGTCTGGGCCTTCTGGCCCTCGCGCGCGACCGAGGACGACGAGGGGTCGGCGACACCCGACACGCACCAGGACCAGTACACGCACCAGCACCAGGAGGCATCGCGATGAACCGCCGCGCGACGACGCCGTACCCGCCCGCGCGGACGTTCACGCTGCTCGCGGCGGCGTGCGCCCTGCTGGTCTGCGTCGGCCTCGGCATGACGGCGGCGCGCGCCTCGGCGGTGTTCCGCGAGCTCACCGAGACGGGCACCCCGGGCGTGCTCGTGCTCTCGGTCGATTCGGCGACGCCGCTCTGGGCCGAACTGGGGCCGGGCGACAGCTCCCGCTGGCTGGTGGAGGCCTCGCTGCGCGACGCGGAGCGCGGGGACCTCGCGCTCGAGCTGCGGGCGAACGGCGCGCTCCTCCTCACGTCCGGGCTGACGGCCGGGATCGAGGCGTGCCCGACGTCCTTCGATCTCGGCGGCCCGGAGCCCGCATGCGACGGGGAGGCCGCGGTCGTACTGGCGCCAACGCCGATCGCGGGGTCCGAGCTGGAAGGCAGGCGCTTCGCGCTCGCACCGCTGCTGCGCGACGCGCCTCGGCAGTTGCTCGTGACGCTGACCGTCCCCGCCTCCGCCGACGCGCGCGCGCTGGCGGGAACATCCGCGAACGTCGGGCTCGGCGTCCACGCCGCGGGCGATGCGCCCTCGCGGCCGACGCCGCCGGCGCCGGCGGATCCGCGGCTGCCGATCACGGGCGGCGATCTCGAGGCGCTCGCCGTGCTCGCGGCCGGGCTGCTCGGCCTGGGGGCGAGCCTGATCCTGAGGCGCCGCGCGATCCGGGCGGGGGCGGCGCGATGAGCCGCCGGGTCGAGCGCATGCGGCTGCGACTCGCGCGCGCTTCGAACGCCGCACCGCGCCGCAGGGGCGTCGGGACGCTGCTCGCGGCGATCCTCGTCTCGACGGCGCTCGTCGCCCAGTCGGGCGCACTGACCGATGCGACCTGGAACGATGCCGAGTGGGTCGCGTCCCCCGCGATGGCGGCGACCGCGTGCGGACCGGACGCCGAGGGGTTCATGACGCGCAGCGAGGGGCGCGCGCTCAGCGGCAACCTGCTCGGAGCGAACCTCGACTCGATCGCGGAGGCCGAGGGCGTCCAGGTCACGAACGACGGCGAGGTCGCGGTCGCCTCAGCCGGACAGCCCGTGAACGGCCTCGAGTCGGCGTTCCGCGATCCGCTGACGGTCAACGCCCTGTCGGCGCTCCAGCTGCCCCTGACCGGCCTGCTCGAACTGCCCACGAACAACGGCACCGGCGTCGTCGGGCAGTTCGGCCAGTCGCGCAACACCGGCCAGGCGCTCGGCGCGAGCGGCTACGTGACCGATTCGGGCGGCATCGACCTCGCGGACGACCAGACCGGCGACTATCCGGACCTCGCGACGCTCAAGCTGTCGAACCTGCTCAACTCCCCGCTGCTCGGCGACATCGGCCTCGGCGACACCCTCTCGGGCGTCTCCGATCTCGAGCTCGAGGTCGGCGCCGTCGCCGGTCAGGCGAGCCTCGACACCTGCGCCGAGAAATGGTCGGGCGGGGCGACGGACGAGTTCGCCGGAGCGCGGACGATGGCGGCGGACGCCGCGACCGATGTCGTCGCCGGTCTCGAGCGGCACCACCTCGCCGCCGCCGCGGATCTCACCTTCCGGTCCGCAGCGGTCGGCTCGCTGGTCGGCGGGATCGACACCACGCTGAACGGGCTGCAGGGTCAGATCAACGCGCTCATCGGCCAGCAGAGCGTGACGACGAGTCTCGTGAACGCCGTCGCGACGCTGCTGAACGGCGTGCTCGGGCTGCTGGGCCTCGGAGCCATCCAGGTCAAGAAGCTCACGGCGACGATCGACACCGCCCCGGTCCGCCAGCTGCTCTCGACGTCGTTCGGCGACGCGAAGGGCGTGCTCACGATCGACCCGTCCCAGGGCACCATCCGCATCGACACTGCGGCGCTGCTCGCGAAGGCCGGGTCACCGGTCGACGGCAGGACCCTGAACGGCCTGCCCCCGAACACCGACATCCTCGCGGACCCCGTCGTGCTCAACGCGCTCACGGCGTCGCTCACCGACGCGCTGGCGGACTGGATCGGGAGGGTCCAGAGCGCCCTGACGGCGCAGATCGATGCGATCAGGGTCACCGCCGACATGAGCATCCAGGTGAAGCTTCTGCTCCCCGTCGCCGAGATCACGGCGTCGGTCGACGGGTCGCTCGGGGATCTGCTCGCCGGGACGGTGAAGGCGACCACGAGCGTCAAGCTGCTGGGGGCGCTCGACCTCGGACTCCTGAACCCCCTGCTGAACGCGCTCGTCAACGGCCTCGGCAAGACGGTCGGCGATATCCTCAACCCGCTGATGACCGGCCTCAGAACCCTCCCCGCCGCGGTCACGGCGCTCGTGGCCCCGATCATCACGGTCGTCTCGCGACTCTACAACGGGCTGTTCCTGTCGAAGATCCTCTCGATCACGATCAACGCGCAGAACCACCCGGCGTCCGGCGGCCCGGTGCCGCCCGACTGGCGCCCCGGGCAGCCGTCGGCCCCGCCCGAGGGGCAGTACGAGGTCGCCGCGATCCGCATCGGGATCCTCGACGGACTCGGCCAGAACGGCGTGCGGCTCTATCTGGGTCGGGCCTCGGTCGGGCCGGGCTGCACGGTCGCGCAGGGGGCGCAACCCGGCAACCCCTGCGCGAACTACTGAATCGAGCGGCGAACGCCCACGGCTGCGCGCCGCCCGCGAGGGCAGCGCCGCGAACTCCTCGGTCGGCCGTGCCACCCCGCCAGTGACCGCACCGACAGCTGCTCCCGACGGTTCGGGGGTCCCGGAGTTCCGCGGATCGTCTACGCTCCGCGTCGCAGCACGACGACGGTGTCCTCGAGCTCGGCGCCGCCTCCGTCCGGCGACGGCACGACCCGGGACCGCACCTCGGCGACGACGATCCCCCACTCCTCGGGGTCGAGATCGAGCATCTCGAGCTCGCCCTCCGGCGAGGGGAAATCGCCCGGGTGGTCGGCCGCCCATGGAGGCGGCGCCGCGTGCGAGACGACGACCAGGTGCCCGCCGTCCGCGACTCGCGCCGCTGCGGCCCGGAGGATCTCGGCGCGCGGCAGCTCGACGGGGGACTGCAGGAAGCTCGCGGTGACGAGGTCGAAGCCGGCACGGGATCCGTCGATGCCGACGGGGTCGCGGACCCACTCCGCGAGATCCGCCACGATGAACCGCGCACGCCGCTGGCCGCGCTCGGCCGCAGCCGCTCGACCGCGCTCGACCGCGCTGGGCGACAGTTCGATGCCGGTCGCCTCCCACCCGCGTTCGGCGAGCCAGAGGACGTCGCCGCCCTCGCCGCACCCCAGATCGAGCGAGCGCGGTCGCGGGAGGCGCGGATCCGCCGCATCCGCATCGAGCACTTCGACGACCGCGGCCAGGGAGTCGTTCACGCGGCCTGACCAGACCCGTTCGCCCCCGTAGCGGCGCTCCCAGAACTCGGCAGGCGTCTCGCCCGGAGCCGGTTCCCGGTCCGGGGCTCCCCCGTGCGCACCATGCGCCGTGCCGCCGTGCGCGCCACCCCCGTGCGCGCCGTGCGCATGCGCGGTCACGACGCACCCCCTGACCCCCGGGCCGACTCGACGGCACGCGCGTAGTCCTCCTCGACGAGTTCGGCGTTGACCGCCATGCCCGCGAAGGTGCCTGCGGCACCGGCCATGGGCACCGTCGCCATCGGCGCGACGACGTTGCCGACCGCCCACACGCGCGGGTGGCTCGTCCGATGCATGGCATCGACAGCGATCGCGTCCCCGCCCATGGGCTGCTCGACGCGCCGCAGCCCGAGCCCGGCGAGGAAGCCGTCGTTCGGCACGGGCGTGCTCGCGGTGAACACGGTGTCGACCGGGTGCTCCGAGCCGTCTGCGGTGCGCACCGCGAGCACCCCGGCGCCCGAACCGGGTCCACCGGCGGGCCCGCCGACGATCTCGACGACCGGCTCGGTCACGATCCGCACCCCGCGGGCGGCGAACGCCGCGGCCGCGTGCGCGTCGAGCTCTCCGAGGCCCGCGCTGAAGACCGTGACGTCGTCGCTCCACTGCCGCACGAGACGCGCCTGATGCATGCCGAGCGGCGACGTGGTGACGACGCCGATGCGGCCGCCGCGCGCCTCCCACCCGTGGCAGTAGGGGCAATGGAGCACGGAGCCTCCCCAGTGCTCGGCGACCCCGGGGATGTCGGGGAGCACATCGGTCGCCCCGGACGCGACGATGATCGCGCGCGCGCCGAACACGGACGGCTCATCCTCACCCCCGCTCCCCTCGTCGCCGGCCCCGAGGGCCTCGACCTCGAGCCGCGCCCCGCCCCCGGGCACGCCCGAGCCCGTCGCCTCGCGCACCGCGCGCACCGCGGCCGCGCGGAATTCCACGCCGTAGCGCTCCGCCTCCCGGCGGCCGATCGCGACGAGCTCCGCGGGCGGGGTGCCGTCGTTCCCCAGCGCATTGTGCATGCGATCGGCGAAGCGGTTGCGAGGGAGCCCGGTGTCGAGCACGAGCGTCCTGCGGAGCGAGCGCCCGAGGGCCTGCGCCGCGCTCAGCCCGGCCGCCCCCGCGCCGATCACGATGGTGTCCCAGATCTCATTCGTCATGCGTCCAGCATGCACGCGGCATGCCATACTTGCAATGCACCTTGCAATATCAGCAAGAAGGGAACGCCATGGACGAACTGCAGCACCTCGGCCCCCGGCTGCGCAGCGCGCGCCAGCATCGGGGATGGACGCTCGACGAGCTCGCGAGTCGGGCCGGCATGTCCCCCAGCACGCTCTCGCGCCTCGAATCGGGCAAGCGGCAGGCCAGCCTCGAGCTGCTGCTCCCGCTCACGCGCCAGCTCGGGATCCGCGTCGACGACCTGCTCGAGTCGCAGGATCGCGATCCGCGCGTGCGCCGCAGCGCCGTGCGCCGAGACGGCATGACGATCGCGCCGCTCACGCACGAGCAGTCCGACGTGCGCGCCTACAAGATCACCTACCACCCGGGTGCCCCGGATCGCGGCATGCAGGTGCACGACGGACGCGAGTGGCTCTACGTGCTCTCCGGCAGCCTCCAGCTCTCGCTCGGCGATCAGGAGCTCGTGCTCGGACGCGGCGAGGCCGCGGAGTTCGACACGACGACTCCGCATCGCATGCGCGCGGACGGCGAGCGCCCTGCCGAGGTCGTCAGCATCTTCAGCGCCGTCGGCGAGCGCCTGCACCTGCACGCGATCGCCGAATCGGAGGACTGAGCCCGGCGCCCCGCGCCCGCCCGGGCGGGGGGCCGGGGCAGCCGCGCGGTCTCAGCCCGAGAACGTGCGCGCCCACTCGCGCACGCGCTCGGCGCTCTCCTCCTCGGAGAGATCCTCGACGCGGGTCATGACCGACCACCGCACGCCGAACGGGTCGCGGATGCTCGCGAATCGATCCCCCGACACGAAGTCCGCGGGGGCCTCGCGCACCTTCGATCCGGCCGCGACCGCACGCTCGACGGTCGCATCGACATCGGGCACGTAGATGCCGAGCGAGTAGCAGTCGTCCTCGCCCTCCGGCGCCGCGACGAGGTGGTAATCGGGCATCGGCTCGCCGAGCTGCAGATGCCCCGACCCGAAGTCGAGGTCGGCGTGCACGACGACCCCGCCCATCTCGGTGACATCGATGACCCTGGCCTCGAACACCTCCCGGTAGAACTCGATCGCCCGGGCGGCGCCGGCTACGGCGATGAATGGCGTGAGGCTGGTCGCCCCGTGGGGCATGCCGTCGGTCGTGTGGGCGCCGGTCGCGGCGCGCCGGGGTGCGGTGCTCTCGTCGTTGCTCATGCCCCCAGCGTAGGATCGTGCCCGGCGGCACGGCTTGCAGATTCGCGCCAGGATCCGAGTCGGCTCGATCCGAAGCGACCGGATGGCCGGTCCCCGACGGTGGAAGAGGACGGAGGCGCACGATGCGGCTGGATCGGCGCGGCATCCTCTACCCCGATCGGCTCCCCCGATTCCACCGGGCTCCGCCGTCCCGGGGTCTCGCGCACGCCGCGCGCTGGTTCTGGATCCCGGAATGGGATCTCCCCGCAGGCGTCGTCTCCCGGCAGGAGATCCTCCCATTCCCCGCGTGCAACCTCGTCGTCGAGCCGAAGGGAGTCAGCCTGATCGGGCCGCCGACCCGACCCTCCATGCGCTCGCTCGAGGGGCGCGGATGGGCGGTCGGCGCCCTGCTCCGCCCCGCGGCCGCAGCGGCACTCGCCCGGCTCGTCCCGTCCCGGCCGCTCGCCGAGCTGCGCGACGCCGCGGCCGCGCTCGCGGCGCCGGAGCTCCTGGCCGAGGTCGTGGCCGCGATGTCCGATGGCGACGCGGGCGACGAGGTGCGACGCGCACGGGCGGTCGCGTCGTGCTCGGCCTGGCTGCTCGAGCGCGTTCCCGCGCCAGAGCCGGGCGGAGAGGGCGCGCTCGCGAACGCGCTCGAGGAGGCGCTCGCGGATCCGGCGGTCACGCGGACGGATCAGCTCCCGCCTCGGCTGCACGTGTCGCTCCGCACCCTGCAGCGGACCGCCGAGCGCTGCTTCGGCCTGTCGCTGCACGCGATGATCCGCAGGCGCCGCCTGCAGGAGGCCGCCGAACGGATCCGCGAGGATCCCGGGCTGGGCCTCGCCGCCCTGGCGGGAGAGCTCGGCTACGCCGACCACGCCCACTTCACGACGGACTTCCGGGCGCTGCTCGGAGTGACGCCGAGCGAGTACCGGGCGCGCTCGGGCGCGTAGGCGGGGCGGCGTCGGCCCTCGGGTCAGGCGACGGTCGGCTCGCCCAGCGAGAGCATGAGCCGGTTCGCCCAGTTGAAGAAGGCTCCGGCCTGGATCGCGTCGAGCAGGTCGAGTTCCCCGAGGCCCGCGCCGCGCAACGACTCGACCTCGGCGCTGCCGAAGCGCGGCGGGGTCGCGGTGAGGGCGACGGTGGCGTCGACGAGGGCGTCCCGGCGCGGGTCCACCCGTGCCGAGACCCCCTCGTCGAGCAGCCGCTGCACCTCGGCGCGGTCGGCGCCCTGCTCCGTCGCGAACCGGGAGTGCACCGAGGCGCAGAACACGCAGCCGTTGAACCGCGACGCCGCTGCGGCCGCGATCTCGCGTTCGGCCCGCGGCAGGCCGGCGTCGGGGTTGAAGAAGATGTCGATGTCGGTGAGGGTGCGCTCGCGCAGCGCCTCGGGATCGCGGGCCAGCAGCCGGAAGTAGGGCATGTGCACGCGCTCGCGCTCGACCAGCGCCTCGTAGTGCGCCTCGGTGAAGTCCGCGACGGGCAGCGGTTCGAGCCATGGCTTCCAACCGAGCACCTCCTGCGTGAACCGCGCCGGCTCCGTGACGCGGGGTGCTGGCGGCAGAGTCTCCGCGGCGGGCACGGGCGGCGCAGCGATCGTGCCCGCCGCCCGCTCCTCCGCGGCCCGGGCCACGGCCGCGGCGAGGGCGGCTGGCCCGTCCGCGTCGGCGTCGGATCCGGCGCCGACCGCGGTCAGCCCCTGGACGACACGGAGCTGGAAGGCGAGGAACGACACGAGCTGCGAGAGCGTGACGACCGCGGTCGTGCTCCACCCCGCGTCGAGCAGCCGCTGCAGGTGCTCGCGGGAGGCGTCGCGCGGGTGCAGCACGAGCATGTGGGCGTGCTCGAGCGCTGCGGAGAGCCGGTCGCCGAGCGCGTATGCGGCCTCGACCGATGCGACGGAGTACCCCGGGCCGTCCACGCTCTCGGGGGCGTTCTCGGCGCGGAACGCGCCGTACGGCCCGGACCCGGCGGCGCGCTCCGCCTCGGCCACGATGAGCGGCTCGAGGCCGGCGCCTCCCCCGGTTTCGCGCAGCAGGGCGCCGTAGAACGCCACGGCGGCGGGCTGCTCGTGCAGGCGCGCGACGAACAGGGCGACCGCGGCGCGTTCGGGCAGCGACACCTCGGATGCGTCGGCGGGCACGAAGAGCGCGGCGAAGCTGCCCTGGGCGTGCTCACGGGCGTCGGGGCGGCGCGAGCGGGCCTCGGCGAGCCCGTCGCCCGGGGCGATGCCCGCGAGCGTCGCGACGACGTCGGCGAACGAGCCGCTCGCGCTCGTCGCGGCAGCGGAGTCCGGAGATGCGGTGGTCGGGGTCATACGAGATCCTTACGTCGGTGATGCGGGCGGGAACGCGGCAGCGCGGGCCGGGCTCAGATGATCCAGGTGGGGGCGCGGCGCCCGGGGATCGCCTCGATGAGGCGCCGCGTGTAGGGGTGCTGCGCGTCGGCGAACACTCGGGCGCTGTCGCCGTACTCGACCTGCGCACCCCGCTGCAGCACCGACACCGTGTCGGAGATCTGGCGCACCACCGAGAGGTCGTGCGAGATGAACACGTAGGTCAGCCCGAGCTCCGACTGCAGCCGGGCGAGGAGGCGGAGGATCTGGGCCTGCACCGTGACGTCGAGCGCCGAGACGGCCTCGTCGAGCACCACCAGCTCGGGCTCGACGATCAGCGCACGGGCGATCGCGACGCGCTGGCGCTGCCCTCCCGAGAGCTCGCGCGGCCGGCGGTGGGCGAAGTCGGCGGGGAGCGCGACGAGCTCGAGCGCCTGAGCCACGCGGTCGTCGCGCTCCCCGCGAGCGCCGATCGAGAAGTTGCGCAGCGGCTCCGCGAGGGTCTGCCCGATGCTCAGCCGGGGATCGAGCGAACCGTAGGGGTTCTGGTAGACGAGCTGCGTGCCGCGTCGGAACTCGCGCAGTTCCCGGCCGCGCAGGCCGGGCACATCGATCCCGCTGACGGTCACGCTGCCGGCGGTCGGCTTCGCGAACCCGGCGATCACCCGGCCCGTCGTGGTCTTGCCCGATCCCGACTCGCCGACGATCGCGTGGGTCGTGCCCCGCGGCACGTCGAACGAGACGTCGTCGACGGCGACGAACGCGTCATCGCCGCGTCCGAAGACCTGGCGCAGCCCGTCGACGCGGAGCAGGGGCGCCGGAGTCGCCTCGGGACCGACCGGCGCGGCGGCGTGACCGCCCGACGCGACCGCTCGGTCCCGGTCCCGCACGACGAGGTCGCCGAACGCGGGGGCGTCTGCGATGAGCTGGCGGGTGTACTCGGCCTCGGGATGGGCGAGCACGCGCTCGCTCGGGCCCTGCTCCTGCACCTCGCCGCCGCGCATCACCACGACGTGGTCGGCGCGCTCGGCGGCGACCGCCAGATCGTGCGTGATGAAGAGCACGCCGGTCCCGCGCTCGCGGCGCAGGCGGTCGATGAGGTCGAGGACCGTACGCTGCACCGTCACGTCGAGCGCGCTCGTCGGCTCGTCGGCGATGATCAGCTCGGGGTCGTTCGCGATCGCCGCCGCGATGAGCACGCGCTGCCGCATCCCGCCTGAGAACTCGTGCGGATACTGCTTCGCGCGGCGCTCCGGATCATCGATCCCGACCTGTTCGAGCAGCGCGAGCACGCGCTCGCGCACCTCCTCTCGGCTCGGCCTGCCGTGGATGCGCAGGGACTCGCTGATGCTGCGCCCGATGGTCTTCACCGGGTTCAGGGAGTTGCCCGGGTCCTGCGGGATGAGCCCGATGCAGCGGCCGCGGAGATCCTGCCAGCGGCGCTCGGGGAGCCCCACGAGCGAGGTACGGCCGAGCCGGCGCTCGTCGAGCTCGATCTCGCCCCGGGCGATCCGTCCGTTCGACGCGAGGAGCCCGATCACCGACTGCGCGACCGTGGTCTTGCCCGATCCCGACTCGCCGACGACGGCCGTCACCCGGCCGGGCTCGACGTCGAAGCTCACGCCGCGCACCGCGTCGACGAGGCCGCGGCCCGTGCGGTACTGCACGGCGAGGTCGCGGATGCTCAACAGCTTCTGGCCGCTCATCGGGCCCTCCTTGCACTCGCGGCGCCCCGGCCGTCGGAGCCCCGGCTGATGGACTGGCTCAGGCGGTTCGTCGCGACCACGACCGCCACGACGACGAGTCCTGGAAGCGTGGTGAGCCACCACGCGGTCGCCACGTAGTCGCGTCCTTCGGCGATGAGGAGCCCCCACTCCGGCGTGGGCGGCGGAGCCCCGTAGCCGAGGAACCCGAGGGTCGAGATCTGCAGGATCGCAGACCCGAGCTGCAGCGCGGCGAGCGCGATCACCGGGGTGAGGGAGTTCGGCAGCACGTGGCGAGCGAGCACGGTCCAGAACGTGCCTCCCGAGCCGTAGGCGGCCTCGACGAACTCGCTCGCGCGCACGCTCACGACCTGGGCGCGGGCCAGCCGGGCGAACACGGCGACCGAGGTCACGCCGACCGCGATGGCCGCGTTCGTGGTGCCGAACCCGAGCAGGATGACGACGCTCAGCGAGAGCAGCAGCGCGGGGATCGCGAGCAGCACGTCGACGAGCCGCATGAGCGCGTCGTCGAGCCGCCCGCCGACGGCGCCTGCGGAGATGCCGATGAGCGATCCGAAGACCAGCCCGACGAGCACGGCGATGAGCGCGGCGCTGATCGACTGCGAAGCGCCGTGGACGACGCGCGAGTACAGGTCTCGGCCGGTCGAATCCGTGCCGAACCAGTGCTGCGCGCCCGGGCCCTGCAGCGCCTCGCCGACCTGCGCAGTGGGGCTCACGGAGGTGAACAGCCCCGGCGCGACGGCCCAGGCGAGCGCGACGAGCAGCACGACCGCGGGGATGAGCACGCCCGGCCTCAGGACGGAGCGCCAGGCGGACGCCTGCGTCCCATCGCCGCGCCGGCGCGCGCCCCCTGCCGGTCTCGGGATCTCGGTGATCGCGGTCATCGCGCGTCTCCCTTCCGGCGCAGGCGCGCGTCGAGCACGGGGTAGAGCAGGTCGACGACCAGGTTGATCGTCACGAACACGACGGTCGCGATGACGACGACGGCCAGCAGCACGGGGGTGTCGCGGTTGGCCACGGCCTGCGCCGTGAGGCTGCCGATGCCGAGCCGCCCGAAGACGGCCTCGGTCACGATGGCGCCGCCGACGAGCTCGCCGAAGAGGAGGCCGGCCATCGTGAGCGCCGGCAGGAGCGCGTTCGGCGCGACGTTCCGCCAGAGCAGCCACGACGTACTGGCCCCGCGCGCCCGCACCACCGCCACGAAGGGCTGCTCGCGCACCTCGTCGATGCTGCGCAGGAACACCTGTGCGAGCGGGGCGGCGATGGGGATCATGAGCGTGATCACCGGCAGCACGAGCGCCTGCGCGTCGCTCGCGCCGATCACGGGGATGAGCCCGAGCTTGAACGAGAACACCTGGATGAGCACGATGCCGATCCAGAACACCGGCAGCGAGACGAAGAGCGGCGGGAGGTTGCGGAAGAGCCCCCGCAACCAGGATCCGGCGCCGTAGCTCGCGGTGAAGGCGATGACGACGGCCAAGAACACCGCGCCGACGAGCGCGATGCTCGCGAGCACGAGCGACGACGGCAGCGCCTCGGCGATCAGGTCGGAGACCTTGGCACCGCTCTGCACCGAGTACCCGAAGTCCCCGCGCAGCAGCGCTCCGATCGATTCGAAGTACCGCACGAGGAAGGGCCGGTCGATGCCGTAGGACTCGCGGATCTCGGCGATCTGCGCGTCGGTGAGACCGAGTTCGGGGCTGCTGTAGCGCGCCATCACCGCGTCGCCCGGGAGGGCGGACAGCAGCACGTAGGCCCCCGTGTAGGCGAGCGCGAGGACCAGGAAGGCCTGGCCCACGCGCCGCAGCAGTGCCCCTGGACTCACTTCTCGACGGTCACTTCGTAGAACGACGGGCGGCCGACCGACTCGGTCTTGAAGCCCGAGACGCCCGAACGCAGACCGAACACCTGGGGCTCCTCGAAGAGCGGCAGCACGTAGGCCTGCTCCGCGATCCGCTGCTGCGCCGCCGCAGACGCGGCCTCGCGCTCCTCGGTCGTCGGCACGGAGGCGATCTTCGAGAGCAGCCCGTCGAGCTCGGCGTCGAAGGGCTTCTGCGTCTTCGGGTCGAGGTTCACGAGGGCGTTGCGGTTGCCCGAGAAGTACTGCGACTTCAGCACGTCGAAGTCGGCGCGGCCGACCATCGAGTGGAAGACCTGGATCGTGTCGAGATCCCGCTGCGCCTCGTCCTGGGCGACCTGATCGCCCGGGAAGATCTCGACGCCGATGCCGATCTTCGCGAGCTGCTCCTGGATGAGGGTCACGACCTCCTTCGAGCGCGGCTGCGGCAGCGCCTCGTTGAAGGTCAGCTCGAGCTTCTGGCCGTCCTTCTCGCGGATCCCGTCGGCGCCGGGCTTCCATCCGGCCTCGTCGAGCAGCTCGGCCGCCCGCTCGGGATCGTAGTCGTAGAACTTCGACGTATCGGTGTAGCCGAGGGCGCTCTTCGCCAGCACCCCGGTCGCGAGCGGGTAGCTGTCGGTGAAGAGGGTCTGCACGATCGCCTCGCGGTCGACGCCCGCGATGATCGCCTGACGCACCTTGATGTCCTGCAGCAGCGGGTGGCCGAAACGCAGGTTCAGCCCGTTGTTGACGCCGTTGGTGGCCGCCGCGACGAGTTCGAGGCCGTCGGCGGCGAACTGCTGCTCGTCGGGAGCCGGGATCGTACGGGCGATGTCGGCCTGGCCGGAGACGACCGTGCCGATGCGCACGCTGTCCTCGGCCGCCACGACGATGTGCACGCCGTCGATGGCCGCGGCTCCCTGGTGCTGCAGCGAGGGCGGCGCCCAGTCGTAGTCGTCGCGCGCCTCGAGATCGAGCTCGCTGCCGATCTTCTCGTCGGCGACCACGAACGGGCCGCTGCCGACGATCTCCTTGGCGTTGCCCGGCCCGAACTCCTCGCCCGTGCGATCGAGCGTGTCGTTCGAGAGCAGGCCCGAGTTGATGGTCGAGACGGCCTGCGCGAATCCGGGAGCTGGCGCGGAGAAGAAGAACTTCACCGTGCGCTCGTCGACGACCTCGCCGTGGTCGTAGTTGTTGATCGCCTCCGAGACGTTGAGCGCGCGATCCGGATCGCCCTTCCCGAAGAGGTCGAAGTTCTTGACCACGTTCTCGGCATCGAGCGGGCTGCCGTCGGAGTACGTGACGCCCTCGCGCAGCGTGAAGGTGTACTCGGTCGCATCCGCGTTGACCTCGGGCAGATCCTCGGCGATCCAGGGCTCGAGCTCGAGCGTCTCGGGATTCTGGTACAGCAGGCGGTCGGTGATCTGGTTGATGACGCCGCCGTTGGGGTAGAAGCCGCCGGCCGGCGGGTACAGCGTGATCCAGGTCTGCGGTTCGAGGTAGGTGAGCGTGCCCCCGGCGGAATCGCCGCCGGCGTCGCCTCCGCTGCCTGACGCGGAGCAGCCCATCAGCGCGACCGCCGCGACGGCGAGCGCTCCGATCCAGGCGAGACGGCGCTTGTTCATGGGGACTCCTTCTGAGGGTGTGCGGACAAGCTATTGTTATGCGAGACATAATGTCCGCGAAAGTCAAGGTGTAACAGAAGTTCATGATCGATCGCAACGCAGCGCCCCGTTACATTCGGTCATCTGCTTCGACGCCCGACGCCAGGGGCGCGTATAACGGAGGCATGTCGTCCCAGCCCCGCCGCGCCTCCATCGCCATCATCGGGGCCGGGCCCCGGGGCACCTCGCTGATCGAGCGGATCGGCGCACTGCTGCCGCAGGGCGTCTCCCTGGACCTGCACATCATCGACGACGCCCCGCCCGGCTCAGGGCGCATCTGGCGCACCGACCAGGACCGCGAGCTCTGCATGAACACGCTCGCCGACGCGGTGACCCTCTTCACCGAGCCGGGCGCGAGCGTGACAGGCCCCGTGCGCGAGGGACCGACGCTGTACGAGTGGTGCCTGCTCGCCTTCGCGGCGGACCCGGAGGCCGGAATCCCCGGTGCGGCGGATTCGGGCACGACCCCGCCGGGCACCGCAGCGCTCGTCGTCGGCCCGGATCCCGACCGCCCGGCACGGCTCGCGGCGATCCCCCGGTCGCACCGGGCCGCGTTCGACGCGTTCCCGCCGCGCCCCGGCCTCGCCGTCGACTACGGGGTCGAACTCGCGGCGCTCCGCCCCGAATCCCATCCGAGCCGGGCGCTCTACGGCGAGTACCTCGCCTGGTGCTTCGACCGCGCCGTCGCGCTGCTGCCCAAGGGCGTCCGCGCGATCCAGCACCGCGGTCGCGCTGTGGGCGTCGCGCACGACGAGGGCGCAGCGTCGGAGACGGTGCCGTCGGAGACCGTGTCGCTCGCAGACGGGAGCGCCGTGCTCGCCGACGCCGTGATCATCGCGACCGGGTGGATGCCCCGCACCCCGACCGAGGCCGAGCGCGGGATCGAGCAGCACCTCGCGGCGCACCCGTCGTTCGTCTGGGTACGCCCGGGGAGCCCCGCCGAGCAGCGGCTCGACTTCGTACCCGACGGCGCGCGGGCGATCGTGCGCGGGCTCGGCATGGGATTCTTCGACGCCGCCGCGCTCCTCACGATCGGCCGCGGCGGGCGGTTCGCGGCCGATCCGACCGCGCCCGGCGGGCTCCGGTACGAAGCATCGGGGCGCGAGCCCCGGCTCCACGTCACCTCGCGCCGCGGGGTGCCCTTCCGCGCGAAGACGCTCTACGGGTCGCTCCCGCCGCGCACCGAGCAGCGGTTCCTCCGCTCCGTCGACTGGAGCGCGGCGCCCCGGCCCATCGACTTCGACCGGGCGGTCTGGCCCCGCGTCGTCGCCGACGCCTACACCGACTTCGTCACGACGCTGCACCGCGTGCGCCCCGAGGCGGTCCCCGGCGGCCTCCCCGACGCGCTCGCCGCGATCGAGCACGGGCTCGAAGACGTCCTGAGCGCGTCGGCAACCGGGGCGCCGGGGTCGCGGAGCGACGCGGCGCTCGCAGACCTGAACCTCGCTCCCGCGCGGATGAACGCGGCGCTCGAGCCGCTCATCCCGAATCCCGCCGACCGCTTCGACTTGCTCGCGGAGATGCACCCCGCGCGCGGACCGTTCCCGAACGCGGCGGCGTTCGACGCGTGGGTGCGCTCGCGCGTCGCCGACGACCTGCGCGAAGCCGAGCTCGGCCGCGACAGCGCGGTGAAGGCCGGGCTGTGGTCGGTGAGCACGGCCCGCGGCGCGGTGAGCAGGATCGGCACGATGGGCGGGTTCGACGCCGAGTCCCGCGGCAACGGCTACCGCACGGTCATGGCGGTCGGAGCCCTCGCCGGATCCGGGCCGCCCGCCTTCCGCAACCGCCAGCTGCTCGCCCTCGCCGAGGCGGGCATCGTGCGCTTCATCGGCCCGGGTGCGAGGCTCGTGCTCGACGACCGCGGGTTCACGACGATGTCGCCCGCCGTGGCCGACGCCGAGGTGAGCGCCCCGGTCCTCGTCGACGCCTGGATGCACTTCCACGACGTCTCCGCGACGGCCGACCCGCTCGCCCGCTCGCTGCTCGACGCGGGTCGCGCCCGGCCGTTCGCAGTGCGGGCGCGCGACGGCCGCGAGGTCGCGACCGCGGCGTTCGACGTCCGCGCCGAGGACGGCCGCATCGTCCGGGCCGACGGCACGCCCGATCCGGCCGTGCACATCGCGGGGATCCCGGTCGACGACGCGCTGCACGATACGATCATCAGTCCGATGCCCGGCACGGATCCGCCGATGCTCCGCGAGACCGACCGGGTCGCAGGCAGCGCGATCCGCACAGCCCTCGCCGCCGCACGAATCGAAGGAGCCCAGCATGACTGACCCCGGATCGACCGCGAACGATCGGCCCCAAGATCCCCCGGTCGCCCTGGTCACGGGCGCCTCGGGCGGCATGGGCGGCGAGATCGCTCGCGAGCTGTCCGCGACCCACCGGGTGATCGCCGTCGGCCGGAACCGGGCGCGCCTCGAGGCGCTGCTCGTCTCCCTCGACGGGGCTTCCGGCGGGGCGTCCGCCGGCTCCGGGCACGGCGGCCACGAGGCGTGGGTGCTCGACGTGACCGACGAGGCCGCGATCGCCGACCGCGTCGCCGGTCTCGATCGCCTCGACGTGCTCGTGCACGCGGCCGCGATCGCGCGCACCTACGGCGTCGACGCCGCGGAGGCCGCCGACTGGGCCGAGCACTTCGCCGTCAACGTCACGGCCCCTGCGGTGCTCACGCGCCGCACGCTCCCGCTGCTGCGCGCCTCGCAGGGCACCGCGGTGTTCATCGGGTCGGGAGCCAGCACCCGGCCGGTGCCTGGCAGCGCCGTCTACGCGGCGTCGAAGCACGCGCTCCGCGCCGTCGCGGATGTGCTGCGGATCGACGAGGAGCCGCATCGCATCCGGGTCGTCACCATCGCGCCGGGCCAGACCGACACCGAGATGCTGCGCGGCCTCGTCCCGCCGGAGTCCTACGATCCCGAGCGCTACATCCGACCGGAGTCGGTCGCCGCCGCGCTGCGCTTCGTCGTGGACGCTCCGGCCGACGTGCAGATCACCGACATCGCCGTGCGCCCCCGGCAGGAGATCGCGCGGATCTGACCCTCGGCGAGCGGAGCCCCGCTCGGACTCCTCGCCGCCGCCACGGTTCCGTCATCCTGCGCGAGCGAAGCGAGTCGCAGGATCCACCCGGGTGAGATCCTGCGACTCGTCCCTCGCGCAGGATGACGGAAGTATGGTCCCGCAGGAGGACGGGGGTGCGGCCCCGCAGGATGGCGAGGACGGGCCCCGCCGCCTCAGAGCGCGCAGCCCGTGAGCACCGCCGCGTTCGCGATGATCAGCTCGTAGACCCCTGCCGCGTCGAGCGGGCTGCCGCCCATCAGGTGCAGCCCGTACGCATCCTCGAGCGCGACGAGGTTGCTCGCGGCGAGCGCGACGGGCGCCCGCATGGCGAACACCCCCGTCGCACTCCCCCGCTCGAGCACCTCGGCGTAGAGCGAGACCTCGCGCTCGTAGAGCTCGGCCATGAGCCCCGCGTGGTACGGCTCGCGGTAGGCGTGCGTGTGCAGTTCGTTGAGCACCTGGAAATCGATGTCCTCGCGCGATCCGGGGATGCCGCTGCGGACCATGCGCCGCAGCTGCTCGCGCGGGTCGTCCGACTCCGCGGTCTCGCGCTTCCGGCTCCAGTAGAAGCGCTCGACCTCGTCGCGATGCACCTCGCGGATCAGCTCGTCGAGATCCGGGTAGTAGTAGGCGACCGACGCCGGGCTGAGGTCGGTGCGCGCGGCGACGTCCACGGCGCGCAGCCCGGTGAGTCCCAGCTCGGCGATCGCGCCCTTCGCCGCGCGCACGAGTTCCTGCCTGCGGGCCGCCTGGTTCTTCGGTCGAGCCATGCACGCATTATCTCGTGAACAGATGGGGAAGACCGCCGATGCGTATGGCGCGGATGCGGATTCGCCTCCCGCTCGCCGGGGATCCGTGCAATTCTTTAGGGTGAACCGCAAAGAACTACAGGGTTCCCGACCCACAAGGAGGTGGATGGTGTCATCCCTGGAGCAGTCGACCGCATTCGCGGACGAGCAGACGAAGCACCTGAAGAAGACGCTCGGCCGATTCGACATCGTCCTGATCGTGATGTCCGCCGTGCTCGGCATCGAGGTCCTCGCCGAGACCGCCGGCTTCGGCGCCGAGACGTTCACCTGGACCCTGGTCCTCGCCGTCTGCTTCCTCGTGCCGTACGCGCTCATCTTCGCCGAGACCGGCAGTACCTTCATCGGCGAGGGCGGCGCGTACCTCTGGGTCCGCCAGGCGTTCGGCCGGCCCGCAGGCGCGATCGCCTCGATCCTGAGCTGGGTCACCCAGCCCGTGTGGGTCGGCGGCTCGATGTCGTTCCTCGCGGTCGCGACCTGGGATCAGTTCATCAGCCCCATCCCCGCGGGATCCTTCGCCGACTACGCGTTCAAGACCGTCTTCATCTGGATCACGGTGCTCGCGGCGATCCTGTCGCTCGCGAAGGCGAAGTGGCTGCCGACGATGGGCGGCGTGCTGAAGATCATCTTCCTCGGCTTCTTCCTGTTCACCACCGTGCTCTACGCGGCGCAGCACGGCGTGCAGCCGCTCAGCCTCGCCGACTTCAAGCCGACGCTCGGCGGGTTCCTCGGCCTCGTACCGCTGCTGCTCTTCGCCTACCTCGGCTTCGAGGCCAGCAACAGCGCCTCGGGCGAGATGAAGGATCCGAAGCGCGACATCCCGGTGTCGATCGCCCGGTCCGGCGTCATCGCCGCCCTCTGCTACCTCTTCCCGATCCTCGCCATGCTGCTCGTGCTCCCGGCGCAGACCATCACCGGCATCGGCGGGCTGCTCGACGCCGTGCAGACCGTGTTCAGCGTGTACGGACCCGCGGCCGACGCGATGGTCGTCATCGCGGCGCTCCTCTTCGTGGTCATCATCGCGTCGCAGGGCGCGGCGTGGATGATCCTGAGCGACCGCATGCAGGCGCTCACCGCGGCGGACGGTTCCTTCTTCGGCGGCTTCTTCGGCAAGTTCCACGCCGGTCTGGGCACTCCGGTCAATGTGAACCTGCTGTCGGGCGTGGTGTCGACCGTCTTCATGATCGCCGCGATGCAGCTCAGCGGCAGCGCCGGGGCGGTCTTCGGCGTCGTGCTCTCGATCTCCATCTCGACCTTCCTGCTGAGCTACCTGCTCATCATCCCGGCGGCGATCAAGCTGCGGTGGAAGTACCCGAACGTCGAGCGACCGTTCCGCGCCCCCGTCGGCAACACCGGCTTCACCGTGCTCGGCGCCCTCGCGTTCCTCTGGATCCTGCTCGGCTCCTGGTCCGCCGTGTTCCCGGGAGTCCTCGAACGCGCGGTCGGCCTCGACTACGACTTCCTCGAGATCTGGGGCGTGGATCAGGGCGCGTTCACCGCGCTCACGCTCGGCACCCTCGCGGTGCTCGCGGCGCTCGCGCTCGTCGGCTACGCCAGGGGCCGCAGGATCCGCGAGGCCAGCCCCGTACTCCACACCGAGGCCCTGATGGTGGGACTCGAAGAGAACATCGACACTCTGAAAGGGGAATGATCACCCATGACCACCTCACCCGACCAGGCGACCGCCGTGCGGCACCCCCTCGACCGGCTGACCGCCGAGGAGATCGAGCAGAACCGCGTCATCATCGTGAACGCGGGCCACGTCACCGAGACGACGCTGTTCACGCTCGTCGGCCTCGTCGAGCCCGACAAGCGCGACGTCATCGCGGGCGCGGCAGGCATCGACCGCCGCGTGCGCTCGACCCTCATCGAGCGCAGCACCGGCGAGCAGACCGAGATCCTCGTCTCGCTCACCTCGGGCTCCGTGCTCATGGCCCGTGTGCTCGACATCGAGAACGAGGGCCAGGCCCCCATCACGATGACCGAGTACGAGGAGTCGGAGGCGATGATCCGCAGGGATCCGCGCTTCCGCGCCGCGGTCGAGAAGCGCGGCATCACCGACCTCGAGCAGGTGCGCGTCTGCGCGCTCTCGGCCGGCATCTTCGACATCCCTGGCGAGGCCGGTCGACGCCTCGTGCGCGGATCCTGCTTCATCCAGCCGACCCCCGAGGACAACGCGTGGGCGCACCCGCTCGAGGGGCTCGTCGCATACCTCGATCTCAACACGGGCGAGGTCGTCGACATCATCGACACCGATGTCGTGCCCGTGCCGAAGGAGAACTTCAACTACCACCTCGACTCGTGGCTGCCCGAGCCGCGCACGACCCAGAAGCCGATCGAGATCACGCAGCCCGAGGGCGCGAGCTTCTCGATCGACGGCGACGTGCTGACCTGGGAGAAGTGGCAGGTGCGCCTGGGCTTCGATCCGGTCGAGGGCCTCGTGCTGCACCAGATCGGCTTCGACGACAACGGCGCGCTGCGCCCCATTGTCTATCGCGCCTCGGTGGCCGAGATGGTGGTGCCCTACGGCGACCCGAGCCCCGTGCGCTACTGGCAGAACTACTTCGACGCCGGCGAGTACTCGATGGGCAAGAGCGCGAATTCGCTCGAGCTCGGCTGCGACTGCCTGGGCGAGATCTACTACTCCGACGCCGTGCTCGCCGACGACCAGGGCCACGCACGCACCATCAAGAACGCGATCTGCATCCACGAGGAGGACGCCGGGATCCTCTGGAAGCACACCGACGAGTTCACCGGGGCGGCCGACGTGCGCCGCAACCGCCGCATCGTCATCTCGTTCTTCATCACGGTCGGCAACTACGACTACGGCTTCTACTGGTACCTCTACCTCGACGGCACGATCGAGCTCGAGTGCAAGGCGACCGGCATCGTCTACACCGCAGCGTACGGCGACGAGGCGCAGCGCCAGCGCTGGTCCTCCCCGCTCGGCGACGAGGGACTCGGTATGCCGTTCCACCAGCACCTCTTCTGCGCCCGCCTCGACATGCAGGTCGACGGCGTCGAGAACGCCGTCGACGAGCACGATGCGGTGCGCGTGCCGTTCGGCTACGACAACCCCTGGGGCAACGGCTTCACCCGCAAGGTGACCCGCCTCACCGCGGAGGGCGGCCGCGTCGTCGACGGCGAAGTCGGCCGGGTCTGGCACATCGTCAACCCGTCGAAGCTGAACAAGCACGGGTTCCCGGTCGGCTACGAGCTGCGCGCCGCGGCTCAGCCGACGCTGATGGCGGCCGAGGGATCCTCGATCTCGCGCCGCGCCGCGTACGCCAAGAACCACTTCTGGCTCACGCACTTCGACGCCGCCGAGCGCTTCCCGTCGGGCACCTACCCGAACCAGCACCCGGGCAAGCAGGGCACGATCGCGCACTGGGTGGAGCAGGATCGCCCCGTCGACGGCGACGACATCGTCGTCTGGTGCGCGTTCGCGATGACGCACTTCCCACGCCCCGAGGACTGGCCGATCATGCCGGTCGACCGCCTCGGCTTCTCGATGAAGCCCTACGGCTTCTTCGACCAGAATCCGACCCTCGACGTCCCCCGCCCGAAGTCCGCGCACTGCGCGACGCAGGGCGGCGGTGCGGCCGGCGGCGCGGCCGGCGACGCCTGCTGCCACGACGACTAGTCCGTCGGCGCTCTGATCCGAATCCGGGTCACTTTGGGGGCGTGTTTCCGTCAAACACACCCCCAAAGTGACCCGGATTCGTTGTGCGCGTGCAGCTGCGCAGCGCTGCGGGCCGCGGGCTGCGCAGCTGCGGGCCGCGGGCTGCGGGCTGCGGGCTGCGCAGCTGCGGGCTGCGGGCTGCGGACTGCGAGCTGCGGGCTGCGCAGCACGGCCAACAGCGGATGCGCACCTGGCGCAGTCCGACCGGTGAGCGCGCACGGGCCCCGCGCGGCTGGTCGCTCAGGCGGCGCGCGTCGCCGCCGCGATGGCGCGCGCGAGGCGTCGCAGGAACTCGCCCGGAGCGCGCAGGTCGTATGCAGTCGCCCAGAGCACGTTCCACCCGGCGTCCTTCAGTAGTTCGCCCCGGCGCACATCGTGACGCCCCTGCCGAACTCGATCGTCGAAGTGGTAGCTCCCCAGGTACTCGATGGCGATCCTCAACTCCGGGTATCCCAGGTCGGGGTGCAGTACTCTGCCTGCCACCCGTACAGCGCATGCGACCTCGGGCTCGGCGAACCCCGAACTGCGAATCAGCATCCGGAGCTCGGTCTCCGGCGGTGAATCCACGGGCGACCGCAGCAGCTCGAGCGCTTCGGACCTCCGCGTCGCCCCCACCGCTCCGCGATGGCGCCGCACCGCGGCTGCGAGCGCGTCCCCGGTCGTCTGGGGCGCCCGTCTTCGGCCTCCACTGCTGACGATCAGCTTCCCGGTGATCAGCGCGTCCCCCGCGGCCACGAGTGCGACCGGCGAGAGCACCGCGGAGAGCTGGCACCAGACGTCCTCGACCGACGGCAGGCGGAGTCCGCGCACGTCGACCCACTCGAGGACGCCGTCGCGGACCCGGTGCCCGAGAACGTCACCCCGTCGAGGGGCCCGCAGCGGCCAGATCGAGCCGACCTCGACGCGGCCGCCGGGCGGCTGCGGGCACGGGATCCCGTGCAGGATCGCGGCCGATCTCCGCGACACGAAGCGCTGCGACGGCAGAGCCGCAGCCACCGCGAGGCACTTCGCCGCGTAGGCATCCTGATCCTGGCGGTAGTCGGGGTGCAGCACGATCCCTCGCCCCGCGCGGCGGATGTCCTTCGCCCCCAGCCGGTCCTTCGACGCGCCGGCGGCGCGCATGGCCGCGACGCTGTATGCGCCTGGCGGCAGCGGAAGGGGTTTTCGGCGGGACATGGATCCAGCGTGACGCACGCATCGATGCTCCGGGAGCGCCATCGACCCGTCTGTGGACACGTCGCCCGTGACCGCCGCGTCAGCCCCACTGTGAGCGAAGTACCGCGGAGGGTCACGAGGCGCTTCGCCGTCGCGATCGGGGTCACTTTGGGGGTGTGTTGACGCCAAACACACCCCCAAAGTGACCCCGATTCAGCTGGGACGGGTGCACGCGCAAGCACAAGCGCACGCACGCAGCGTCAGGCGGCGTACACCGTCTCGCCGCCGAGCAGGGTGCGGGCCACGCGCACCCGATCGAAGTCGTCTGCGGCGCCGATCGGGCCGGTCAGCAGCACGAGGTCGGCGAGCTTCCCGACCTCGATCGAGCCAATATCGGCGGCGAGCCCCGAGGTCTCGGCCGATCCCAGCGTGTAGGCCCGGATCGCGTCCTCGACGCCGAGCCGCTGCTCGGGCTGAGCGGGCACCGCGGATTCGGGATTCAGCGCGTGGGGGTCGGCCGCGGGCGCCGTGCGGGTGCACGCCGTGTGCAGGCCCCAGAGCGGGTCGGGACTCGTCACGGGCCAATCGCTCCCCATCGCGAGGTGCGCTCCCGCGGCGCGCAGAGAGCCGAACGGGAAGTGGAAGCGCGCCCGCTCCGGGCCGATGAGCGGGAACTTCCGCTCGAGGATCTCCTGATCGTCGCGCGCCCAGAGCGGCTGGAGGTTCGCCGAGACGCCGAGCTCGGCGAACCGCGCGAAGTCCGCGGGGTCGACCACGTCGAGGTGGGCGATCTGGTGCCTCGGGCCCGGTCCGGCGTCGGCGCCCCCGGAGCACCCGCCGGCCCAGGAGACGGCGCCGTTCACCGCACGCGCGTGCTCGACGGCGTCGAGGCACTCCCGCACGGCCCGGTCCCCCACGCCGTGGAAGTGCACGGCGATCCCGGCGGCATCGAGGCCGGCGACGATCGCGCGCAGATCCTCCGAGCCGATCACCGAGTCGCCGCGCACGGCGGGGTGCACGCCCGTGTACGGCTCGATGAGCGCCGCGGTGCAGTTCTCGCAGATGCCGTCCTGCATGATCTTGACGCTGCGCACGGCGAACCCGGCGTCGCGGGCCGCGGTGATCCGATCCAGGATCTCGGGGAGCCGTTCGGGGCCCGCCGCCGGCGGCCACCAGAGCGATCCCGTCACCCGCGCCCGCAGCTCACCGGAGCCGAGCAGCGCCCGGTAGGCGGGCAGGCAGTCCGGGAGCGTCAGGTACGCGCCGAGGATCGCATCGTGCCAGGCCGTCACTCCGAGTCCGAAGAGGTGCTGCTGGGCCGTGAGCAGCGCCGCGCGCAGGTCCTCCGGGCGGTGCGGCGGGATCAGCGAGGTCACGAGCTCCCCGGCCGAATCGAGGAGCATCCCGGTGGCCGCGCCCGCGGAGTCGCGCACGATGCGGCCGGCAGGCGGGTCGGGCGTGCCCGCGTCGATCCCGGCGAGCCCGAGAGCCGCCGAGTTCACCCACACGCCGTGCGCGTCGTGGCTCGTGAATACGGCGGGGCGATCGGGGACGATGCGGTCGAGCAGGTCGCGGGTCGGGAAGCCTCCGGGGAAGACGTCGCCGAACCACCCGGATCCGACGACCCACTCGCCGTCGTGCCGGGCGGCGTAGGCCCCGATCAGCTCGGCGTACCCCTCGAGCGAGTGCGCGGCGTCGAGGTCGCAGCCGAGCAGCCCGAGGCCGCCGGCCTGGGCGTGGATGTGACCGTCGTGGAACCCGGGCAGCAGGGCGCCTCCGCCGGCATCGATCCGCTCGGTCTCGGGCCCCGCGAGGGCGAGCACCTCGGCGTCGCCGCCCACGGCCGAGATCCTGCCGCCCGAGATCGCGACGGCCGTCGCGGCGCTGCGCGCAGGCGACCAGAGCTGGGCCCCCGTGACGACGAGCTCAGGGGCCGTCGCCGCGCGACTCACTGCGCCGCTCCCCGGGCGATCGCCGCGCGCTTCCAGAGGCCGTAGACGACGGCGGGGACGATGAAGCCGACGATCCACGCGACGTCGACGAACCCGAGCGGCGCGGCGAGCGGCCCGGTGTACATGTTCGTGACCATGAACGGGATCTGCACGAGCATGCCGATGAGGTAGGCCACGAGGCCGATCCCGTCCCAGCGCCCGTAGACGCCCCCGTCGCGGCGGAACATGTCGTCGACGGCGTAGTGCCCCTTGCGCAGGATGAAGTAGTCGACCAGGTTGATCGCCGACCAGGGGATGAGCACGTAGAGCAGGATCGTCACGAAGTCGCCGAAGATGACCAGGAAGTCGTCCTTGCCGAGCAGGGCGCCCGCCATCGCGAGCAGCGCGTAGACGACGGTCATGACGACGCGCTTGGACGTGTTGATGCTGATGCGCGACGAGATCGTCTCGAGCACCGTCAGCGAGCACATGACGCCCGAGTAGATGTTCGAGGAGTTCATGATGGCCGAGGCCACGCCGAACGCGAACAGCACGACCGGGCCGAAGCCGCCGAGGAGTGCGCCCAGCGCCGCCATCGCGTCGCCGTCCTGCGTCGTGAGCCCCACGAGCGCACCGAGGATCATCACGAGCACCGTGCCGAGCACGAGACCGGAATAGGTCGCCCAGAACGCCTGCTTCGCGCCGCCCTCGCGAGGCAGGTAGCGGGAGTAGTCGGAGACGTACGGCGCGTACGCGAGCTGCCAGGTGACGCCGATCGCGAGCATGCCGAAGAAGCCGGCCGTGTTGTAGCCGAGGTCGGCGTGCGGCACGAACGTGACGGGGTTCGCGACCGCGATCACGATCGAGATCAGCACGAGCGCGCCGATCACCACCGAGAACACCGCCATGAGCTTGCGCACGAGGTCGTAGCCGAAGATCGCGACGGCGAGCGCCACGAGGGCGCAGACGACGATCGCGCCGTTCAGGTCCTCTCCGCCGAACACTGCGGCGAAGCTCTGCGCGGCCACGACGAGGTTCGAGGCGAAGAAGCCCAGGAACATGACGAGGGCGATGAGCGCGAGCAGACTGCCCCCGTAGTACCCGAACTGCCCGCGTGCCTGCAGCATCTGGGGGATCCCGAGCTGCGGCCCCTGCGAGGCGTGCAGCGCCGCGCCGAGTCCGCCCACCACGTTGCCGATCACGACGGCGAGGATCGTCCAGCCGAGCGACAGCCCGAAGAGCGACGGGCCGAGGGCGCCGGTGACGACGGTCAGCGGCAGCATGTTGATGCCCAACCAGACGAAGAAGAGCCCCCGCCTGGTGCCGTGGCGTTCGTCGTCCGGGATCGGCCTGATGTGCCGGCGTTCGAAGGTGACGATCTTGGTCGTCGAGGTCGTCAGGTTCGGGTACTCCGGCATATCGGTCCAATCGTCATCGATCGTGCGAGGGTGGTGCGGGGCGGGATCCGCGATCCGCGATCCGCGATCCGGGATCCGCGATCCGCGATCCAAGGTCCGGGATCCGGGATCCGGGATCCGGGATCCGGGTCACTTTGGGGGTGTGTCGGGTGTCAACACGCCCCCGAAGTGACCCGGATTCCTCAGGTGCGGGCGAGACGCGAGCGCGGTGCGGGCGAGACGCGCGGTCAGCCCCACTGCATCCAGGTCGTCTTGTAGTCCGTGTAGTTCTCGAGGGCGTGCACCGAGAGGTCGCGGCCGAAGCCCGACTGCTTGAAGCCGCCGAAGGGCGTCGTGAAGCCGAGCGCGTCGACCGTGTTCACCGACACGGTGCCGGCCACGAGCCGAGACGAGACGCGATGCGCGCGGGCGAGCGACCCCGTCCACAGCGAGGCCGCGAGCCCGTACGGCGTCTCGTTGGCGCGCGCGATCGCCTCCTCCTCGGTGTCGAACGGCGTGACGACGGCGACGGGACCGAAGATCTCGCGCGTGTGCACCTCGTGATCGGGCGCGACGTCGGTCACGATCGTCGGCGCGATGAACGCCCGCGACCCGTTGATCTCGGGCCGCGTGCCGCCCGCGACGATCGTGCCGTCGCGCCGCGCGTTCTCGATGGTCGCCCACACCGAGTCGGCGTGCTTCTCGGAGACGAGCGAGCCCGTGCCGGTCGCGGGATCCAGCGGGTCGCCCGGCGCGTAGGCCGCCGCGGCCTCGGCGTACAGTCCGAGGAACTCCGCGTAGACCGAGCGCTCCACGAAGATGCGCGAGTTCGCCGAGCAGACCTCGCCCTGGTTGTAGAAGCTGCCGAACGCCGCCTTCTCGGCCGCGAGCTTCAGGTCGTCGCAATCGGCGAAGATCAGGTTCGCACTCTTGCCGCCGGCTTCGAGCGCGAGCCGCTTCATGTTCGACTGGCCGGCGTACTGCTGCAGCTGCTTGGCCACCTCGGTCGAGCCGGTGAAGGCGAGCATGTCGACGTCCTCGTGCAGCGCGAGCGCCTTGCCCGCGACCGACCCTCGGCCTGTGACGACGTTGAGCACGCCCGCCGGGATGCCCGCCTCGAGCGCGACCTCGGCGAGCAGCAGGGTCGAGTGCGACGCCTCGACCGGCGGCTTCACGACGACCGTGTTGCCCGCGGCGAGCGCAGGCGCGAGCTTCCAGGTGGCGATCTCGAGCGGGTAGTTCCAGGCGACGATGACACCGATGACACCGAGCGGCTCGCGGGTCACGAGCGCGGTGGATCCGGGCGGGGTGACGGGGATCAGATCCTCCGCCTTCTCGATCGCCTCGCCGTAGAAGCGGTAGAGGGCGGCCGACCCCGGGGCGTCGATCGCCCGCGACTCCCGCACCGGCTTGCCCATGTCGAGCGTGTCGTAGAGGGCGAACTCGTCGGCCCGCGCCTCCATCAAGCGCGCGAACTCGAGCAGCCGCTCACGACGGAAACCGGCCCCCGCCCGCGACCACTCCCCCGCCTCGAAGGCCGCCCGAGCGGCCGCGACGGCGGCGTCGACGTCGGTCTCGTCGCAGTCGTGGATCTGCGAGAGCACCTCGCCCGTCGCCGGGTTGGTCTTCTCGATCGTGCGTCCGGATGCGGCGGCGACGCGCGCGCCGCCGATCACCGGTCGTCCGTCGAACACGAGCGCCGCTGCGGCGGCTCGCCAGTCTTCGTGGCTGCGGGGCATGGTCTTCTCCAGTCGGTCGGTCGGGCGCGGAGCCGCGCGGTGTCAGCGGTCGCGCAGCGCGTCGGGAAGCTCGACGGTCGCGGTCTCGAGGTCCTGCGGCTTGATGAGCGACGTGCCGCGGGTCTCGGGGATGCTCACGACCGTGATGATCCCCACGACGCCGACGGCGAGCAGGAACCAGCCCGGCACGAGCATGTTGCCGGTCGCATCGAGCAGCCAGGTCAGCACGTACGGCGCGGTGCCGGCGAAGAGGGCTGCCGTGACGGCGTAGGCGATCGAGAGCCCGGTCTGGCGGGTGCGCGTGGGGAACAGCTCGACGACGGTGACGGCGTGGGTGCCGAGCACGATGGCGAGGATCAGCGCGAGCCCCAGCGTCGAGATGAACGCGGAGGTCGCGTCGCCCCTGCTCATGAGCATGAACAGCGGCACGGAGAGCACCGTCTGCGCGATCGCCGCGGTCATCAGCACGGGCTTGCGGCCGAAGCGGTCGGAGGCGATGCCCGCGAGCGGCACGATGATGAGGCCGAGCGCCGAGGCGAGGGTCGACAGCAGCGCCGCTCGACCGGCGTCCATCCCGATGTAGACCTCCTGGTAGGTCAGCAGGTAGACCAGCACGACGTAGAAGGTCACGTTCATGAAGATCTCCATGCCGCAGGTCTGGATGAACTCCTTGAAGTTGCGCTGGAACACCTCCTTGACCGGCGCGTGCGAGACCGTCTCGAGCTCCTGCAGCTTCTCGAACTCGGGGGTGTCCTCGATCTTGCGGCGGATGTAGAGGCCGATGAAGCCGAGCGGCACCGTGATGAGGAACGGGATGCGCCACGCCCAGTCGACGATCTGCTGCGGATCGAACACGACGTTCAGCAGGTAGACGACGAACGAGGCGAGCAGGAAGCCGAGCAGGCTGCCGAACTCGAGCCAGCTGACGCCGAAACCGCGGCGCTTCGCGGGCGAGAACTCGCCGAGGAACGCGGCCGCGCTGCCGAACTCGCCGCCCGCGGCGAGCCCCTGCACGACGCGCGTGACGATGAGCAGGATCGGCGCGAGGATGCCGATGGTGTCGTAGCCGGGCAGGACGCCGAGCACGAGTGTCGCGATCGCCATGGACAGGATCACGATCGAGAGCGTCTGCTTCCGGCCGAGCCGGTCGCCCAGCCGCCCGAAGATGATGGCGCCGAGGGGCCGCACGAGGAACGACACCGCGAACACCGCGAACGTCGCGAGCAGGCCGGCCGTGCTGCTCTCCTCGGGGAAGAACACCGCCGCGAGCGTGCCGGCGAGGTAGGCGTAGACCGCCCAGTCGAACCAGTGCACGAGCACGCCGATCGATCCGGCGACGACGCTCTTGCGGAGGCTCTTCTTATCGACGAGATCGGCGATCTCGTGCTCGGGTGCGGGTGTCGACATTGACGGGTTCCTTCGTTCGTACGGGTTAGGAGCGGCCGAGCGCTACGTCGAGCGCGGTCCATGCGAGCGCGGTGGCTCCGTCGCGGAGCGTCTGCTCCGCGACCGCGCCGACGCAGGCGTCGGCGAATGCGGGCTGGTGGTTGCTGGCGTCGCCCCCGACGCCGATGTATGGGTGGATCGCGTTCACGATCAGCGAGACGTTGCCCATGTCGGTCGAGGCACGGTTCATGGTGGCCGCGACGGGGTCGACGTCGAAGTCGCGCCCGAGCCGGATCGCGTTCGCCCGGTAGAGCTCCTGCGCCTCGAGGTCGGTGCGCATCTCGGAGTAGCGCCCGCCCTCGGGGGTCACCGTCAGCTTCGCGCCGGTGGCGAGCGCGCCCGCCTCGAAGCACTTCAGCACGCGCTGCTCGAGTTCGAGCAGTTGCTCGGTGGTCTCCGCGCGCACGTACCAGCGCCCCTCGGTCCGCTCGGGGATCGCGTTGGGAGCCTCGCCGCCGCGCGTCTGCACGCCGTGCACGCGCACGCTCTTCGGCAGCTGCTGGCGGAGCAGCGCGATCGCGGTCTGCGCGATGATGAACGCGTCGTTCGCGTTGACCCCGCGCTCGGGGTAGGCGGCGGCGTGCGCCGCCCTGCCGTCGTACTGGATGTGCCAGTGCGCCACCGCGAAGGGCTCGGCCTCGGCGACGTCGACGGGCGCCGGGTGCGCCATGAGCGCGAAGTCGAGCTCGGTGAATGCACCGCGCTCGAGCAGCTCGATCTTGCCGCCGTACCCCTCTTCGGCCGGGGTGCCGATGACCTCGACCGTGATCCCGGCCTCGCGCGCGACCTCGGAGAGGCCGATCGCGCCTCCGGCCGACATCGCCGAGATGAGGTTGTGGCCGCAGGCGTGCCCGAGCCCCGGCAGGGCGTCGTACTCCGCGAGGAACCCGACGGTGAACCCGGCGCCCGGGTTGCACACCGCGCGGAATGCGGTCTCGAGGCCGAGGTAGGGCTGCTCGATCGCGAAGCCGTGCGCTGCGAGCAGGTCCGCGACGGCTGCGGAGGAGCGGTGCTCCTGCCACCCGAGCTCGGGATCGGCGTGCAGCGCATTCGACAGGGCGATCAGCTCGCCGTCGACCGCGGCGCGGCGCTCCCCGATCCGCCGCTTCAGTTCCTCGTTCATGCGCTCCCCCTCGCCCCCTGCACCGACATCGTCAGCCGCCGTCCGTCACTCGTCGCCGGGAACGCCGTACGACGGCGCGACGGCGGGGTTGAGCCCGCGGCTCACGTAGTCGTCCCGCTGCGGCATCCACTGCTCGAGCACCCGACCGAGCTCTCCGATGGGGTCCTCGTCCACCCAGTCGACGCGCAGATCGGTGATGCGCCACCCGGCGCTCCCGACGACCGAGATGCCTGCCGAGTGCACCGGGCCCGCTTCGCCGCCTGCGGCGATGGCCGCTTGCATGGCGGCGTAGAGGCGCTCCTCGATCCGCCCCGAGGTCGAGAGTGCGGTGTCGACGAGCGCGTCGAGCACCTCGAGGCTCGCGAGCATGTTGCCGCCGGCGACCGCGTTCTCCCTGACCGCTGCGCCGAAGACGCCGAGCGCCTTGCCGCCGGAGTGCACGGCGCCGCGCCCCTCGGCGTCGAGCACGAGGAGCTGCCGGTAGTCGATCGTCTCGGGATCGGCCGCGGCGACGATCGCGTCGATCGCCTGCTGGGCGGTGTCTCCGGCGCGGAGGCGCTCGATCAGCGCGGGCCCGAGCCGCGGATCGGTGACGTTCTGCGAGTGCGCCGCACCGATGCCGTCCGCGAGGTTCAGGCAGCGTGCGGCGACTGCGGGAGACGACGAGGAGATCGCCGACCCGAACTCGCCGGTCTCGGGGTCGCGGAGGATCAGCGAGAACGTCATGCCGCGCTCGACTCGCCGGCCGGAGCGGAGTCCGAGATCACCGCGGTGGCGTCGATCTCGACGAGCCACTCGGGGCGTGCGAGCGCCTGCACGACGATGCCGGTCGAGACGGGGTAGACGCCCTTCAGATACCTGCCCATCGTGCGGTAGACGTCCTCGCGGTAGCGGGGGTCGATGATGTAGATGGTGACCTTGACGATGTCGGCGAGCTTGCTGCCGGCCTCTCCGAGCAGCATCTCGATGTTCTGCATGGCTTGCTCGGTCTGCGCGACCACGTCGCCGATCCCGACCGACTCGCGGGTCTCGAGATCCTGACCGATCTGACCGCGCAGGTATACGACGCCGTTCGCGACCACGGCCTGGCAGAGGTCGTTGTCGAGGTTCTGCTCCGGGTAGGTGTCCTTCGTGTTGAACTTCCTCAACCGGACGTGGGTCGTCTCGCTCACGGGGTCCTCCTCTTCGAGTCGCGATACTCACGCGAAGTGTCTCCGACCCATTGTCCGCAGCCGCGAAAAATCTGTAAAATAGTCAAAAGTTAGTGCGCTCATCTGAAATTCAGATCGTTTGCGCCTCGACCCCGAGGAGGCGGCCATGGTGCAGCGCTTTCCGGTCACGCTGACCCAGCTGACCTACTTCGTCGAGTGCGCGAAGACGCTGAACATGACCGCAGCGAGCCAGGAGCTCCATGTCGCGCAGTCGGCCGTCTCGACCGCCATCACCCACCTCGAGCGAGCGCTCGGCGCGGCGCTCTTCATCAGGCAGCGGTCGAAGGGCCTGATCCTGACCGCCGCGGGAGAGACCCTGCTGCGCGATTCGCACCGCATCTTCGGCTCCCTCGCCGAGACCATCGAGTCCATCCGAGCCGAGCAGCACGACGTGCGCGGGAGCATCACGGTCGCCTGCTTCAACACCCTCGCCCCGTTCGTGCTGCCCCAGCTGCTCGGCGACCTCCACCAGGCGCACCCCGATCTCGAGGTCTCGACGATCGAGGGGGATCACGACGAGACGATGGCCGCGCTGCGCGACGGCCGCGCCGAGATCTCGATCAACTACGTGCTCACCGAGGACGAGGGCATCGACCGGCGCGTCGTCGGGGAGTTCCCGCCGCACGCGCTCGTCCATGCCGGGCATCCTCTCGCCGGTCGCGACAGCGTCGCCCTCTCCGAGCTCGCCGACGATCCCTTCGTGCTGCTCGACCTGCCGAGCAGCCGAGACTACTTCCTCGGGATCCTGCGCGGTCGCGGCATCGAGCCCGTGCTGAAGTACCGCAGCTCGAGCTACGAGACCGTCCGCTCGATGGTGGCGACCGGGCTCGGGTACTCCCTGCTCAACCAGCGCCCGCAGACGGAGGACACCTACATGGGCGCGCACGCCGTCGCTCTCCGGATCACCGACCCGGTCCCGAGCCTCCGGATCGCGGTCTCCTCGCTCGCTCAGGTGCGCCGCACGGCCCGGGCGCAGGCCGTCGAGACCGCGATGCGGGAGCTCGCCGCGCGGCGCGCAGCAGCCTGACCCCCGCGGGCACCAGATGCCCCGATTATCCGGGAAATGCGATCGATGATCGTAATTGCATCACTTGAAGTGATGCAATCCACCGGCAACATGTATTGGCCCTTCCCGCGCCTCGTGGGGTTTGCTGGGGTTCAGGCGGATCCGCCGCACACCGGTCGACGACCCGACCGGCGCGGATCCGGATCCAGCAACGCACGACCCGAAGCGGAGAGAACCTATGTCGAGCAACGCGTTCCCCACGGACACGGACACCGAGGCCACCGAAGTCCTCGTCGTCGGCGCGGGCCAGGCCGGCGTGGCGATCAGCGAGCACCTGACGAAGCGCGGGATCCCGCACATCGTGCTCGAGCGCAACCGGATCGCCGAGCGGTGGCGCAGCGAGCGCTGGGACTCGCTGGTCGCGAACGGCCCCGCATGGCACGACCGCTTCCCCGGTCTCGAGTTCGACGACATCGATCCCGACGCCTTCGCCCCCAAGGAGCGCGTGGCGGAGTACTTCGAGGAGTACGCGCGCACATTCGACCTGCCGATCCGCACCGGGGTCGAGGTGACGTCGGTGCGCCGCAGCGCCGCGGGCGGCTTCCTGGCGGAGACGACGGCCGGCCCCATCGCCGCGCGCTACGTCGTTGCGGCGACGGGAGCGTTCCAGGTGCCCTCCTACCCCGCGCTCGTCCCCGAGTCGGCCGGCATCGAGCAGCTCCACTCCACCGGCTACAAGAACCCCGGACAGCTCCCCGAGGGAGCCGTGCTGGTCGTCGGTGCGGGGTCGTCAGGCGTGCAGATCGCCGACGAGCTCCGCCAGTCGGGCCGCGAGGTCTATCTCGCGGTGGGCGCGCACGACCGTCCCCCGCAGCGCTATCGGGGCCGCAGTTTCGTCTGGTGGCTCGGCACCCTCGGCCTGTGGGAGAAGTCGACCCCGCCCGAGGGCGCGGAGCACACGACGATCGCGGTGAGCGGGGCCAACGGGGGTCGCACGATCGACTTCCGCAACCTCGCGAACGACGGCATCACACTCGTGGGCCGCGCCGAGTCCTATGCCGACGGCGCGCTCTCGTTCGGCGGCGATCTCGAGCGCGACGTGCGCCGCGGCGACGAGAACTACCTGTCCGTGCTCGACCAGGCCGACGCCTACATCGCGCGCACCGGGATCGACCTGCCCGAGGAGCCCTCCGCGCGCGAGCTCGGCCCGCTGCCCGCGTCGGTGACCGATCCCATCCGCTCGCTCGACCTCGCCGAGGCCGGAGTGACCTCGATCATCTGGGCGACCGGCTTCCGCCAGAACTTCTCGTGGCTCCCCGCGGGCGCCACCGACGCGCTCGGACGACCGGTGCACGAGCGCGGGGTGTCGGCCGAGCCAGGCGTCTACTTCCTCGGCCTCCCCTGGCAGTCGCGCCGCGGCTCGAGCTTCATCTGGGGGGTCTGGCACGACGCGCAGTACATCGCGGACCAGATCGGCATCCAGCGCAGCTACCTGGCGTACTCGGGCAATGCGCTGCCCGCAGACCTGCAGCCGGCGGCCGCGGCGTAGACCCGCGCGCGGCAGCGCCCCCCGGTCCCCTGCGACAGGCTGGAGGATCGGGGGCGCTGCTGCGTCTCCGCCTACAGCGTGAAGTCGGTGGCGGTGCGGCCCGCGGTGATGCGCTTCATGAGGTCGATCACGGGCAGGTGCTCGGGGTGCGACGCGTACGCGGCCAGTCCGTCGGCGTCGTCGAAGTCCGCGATGAGCGTGAGGTCGTAGTTCGCGCCGTCGAAGAGTTCGTTGCGGTGCAGCGAGAGTTCGCGCACCGACGGCACCGACTCGCGCAGCGGGAGGATCGCGGCCGTCGCCTCCGCGGCCTGGGCGTCGCGATCGGCGAGCGTCCCGCCGTTGAGCTTCCAGCTGACGATGTGGCGCAGGGTCATGCGTGCTTCCTCCATGGAGCGATACGGGGGCGCGCCGCCTTCTCGACGGCGGCGGCGAGGCGGTCGGGGTCGACGCGCCAGATCGAGTGACGTCGGCCGTTGATCTGCACGACCGGGATGCTCTCGGCGTGCTTCCGCGCGAGCGCGGCGTCTGCCAGGATGTCGAGCTCCTCGAGGTCGGTATCGATTCCGCGCTCCGCGAGCTCGCCGCGCACGCGGGCGACCACCTCGCGGGCGTCGTCGCAGAGGTGGCAGCCCGGCTTCCCGATGAGGGTCAGCTGCACGTTCGTCACGGTCGTCCAGTCTACTCGGCCGGCGCCAGGCACCGGCGCCAGGCACCGGCGCCAGCACCTGCACTGACTCCGTTGCCGGCGCCGTCGTTCGGTCAGTGATCCGGCTTCGGTCAGCCCGAATCCGGCGCCGGCGCCTCACCGAAGCCGGATCCCCGACCGGGGCACCTCCATCCCGACCAGACGCCGGGAGCCCTCCGGGCACGCAAAAGGCGCCGGGCCAGGGGCCCGACGCCTCGTCGATCTCCGCCCTTCGGGCGGGCCGACTACTTCTTGTTGCGACGCTGGTGACGCGTCTTGCGCAGCAGCTTGCGATGCTTCTTCTTCGACATGCGCTTACGGCGCTTCTTGATCACTGAACCCACGGTCACCTCTTAACGTCTTTAGGGCCGCGAGGTATCGAGGCCCACAAAGCCCTTATTCTACTCGCTTCGCGCCGATTGCGGAAATCGCGGCGGCTTCCGACTCGCCGCGGTTCGCCTCGCCGGCGCTCACTCCCGCAGACGGAAGCGCGCGACGAGCTCCTTCACCCGGTGCTCCGCCCGCGCGGCGGCTCGGCCGATCCGCTCCGCCGCGGCCGCGGCCTCCTCGGGCAGCACCTCCGCCTCGTCTCCGGCCTCGCCGAAGGGGTCCGCGGTGCGCGGACCGGGGATCCGCTCCCCCTCCTCGGAGAGGTACTCCACCGTCACCTCGGTGTTGAAGTCGGCCGAGAGGAACGGGATCACGAAATCCTCGATCATCTCCAACGGCTCGGGATCGAGGGAGTAGAAGCGGTGCTGCCCCTCCTCGCGCACGCTCACGAGCTCTGCCTCGCGCAGTACCTTCAGATGCTTCGAGACCGTCGGCTGGCTGATCTCGAGCTGCCCGACGATCTCCGACACGCTGATCTCGGCGTCCTGCTGGTGGCGCTCCAGCAGCACCTGGAGGATGTCGCGGCGCGTGGCGTCGGCGATGACTCCGAAAATATCTGGCATGCCTCCAGGGTAGCGGGTGCGGCGCCCGCCGCCGGGTGTGTAGCATGACAGGATCGACCGGGAAGCCCCGCGCCGCATCGCTCACCGAAACGACAGCAGAAAGAAGACCCCGTGAGGACACGTCCGTGAGCCCCCGGATCTCTTCCCGGAAGTCCTGGATCGGAGCGATGATCCACTCGTCGCCCGCCCGGTTCGCGCTGCTCGTCTTCACCGCGCTGATCCTACTCTGGACCGCGATCCTCTCCCTTCCGATCTCGAGCGCCGACCGGACGATCACCCCGCTCGCCGATGCCCTCTTCACCGCGGTCTCGGCGATCTGCGTCACGGGCCTCTCGACCCTCGACATGTCGACGCACTGGTCGCTCTTCGGCGAGCTCGTCATCCTCGGCGGCCTGCAGATCGGCGGCATCGGCGTGCTGACCCTGGCGAGCATCCTCGGCATGACGGTGACCCGCAGGCTCGGGCTCCGCACCCGCCTGCTCGCGGCGGGCGACACCAACCCGATGCGTATGGCGAAGGGCGCCTCCGAGAGCCAGGCGGTCGGCCTCGGCGAGATCGGGGGCCTGCTCGGCGCGGTCGCGACGAGCCTCGTCGTGATCGAGCTCGCCCTGACGGCGCTCATCACCCCGCGCCTCATGATGGAGGGCTACGACTTCTGGCACGCCCTCTGGAACGGCTTCTACCTCTCGGCGTCGGCCTTCACCAACACCGGCTTCGTACCCCTGCCCGGCGGCCTCGAGCCGTTCGCCAATGACTACTACCTGCTGAGCGTGCTCGCGCTCGGCGTGTTCCTCGGCGCGATCGGGTTCCCGGTCATCTTCGCCCTCTACCGCTACGTGACGGGCGGCGGCTGGCGCGCGCACAAGCGCCTCGGCCTGCACACCAAGCTGACGCTCACCACGACGCTCATCTTCGTCGTCTTCGGCTGGCTCGCGATCGCGGGGCTCGAGCTCAACAACCCGGCGACCTTCGGCGGCCACGGCTTCTGGCAGAACCTCTTCAGCGCCGGGTACATGTCGGTCATGACGCGCTCCGGCGGCCTCGGCATCGTCGACCCGCTCGACATGAACGGCTCGACCCTGCTCGTCATGGACATGCTGATGTTCGTCGGCGGCGGATCCGCGTCGACCGCCGGCGGCATCAAGGTCACGACGATCGCGGTGCTCTTCCTGGCCGCATACGCCGAGGCCCGCGGCTATCACGACATGCAGGCCTTCGACCGCAGGATCCCGAACGAGGTGCTGCGCGTGTCGGTGTCGATCCTCATCTGGGGAGCGACGATCGTGCTCATCTCGACGACCGCGATCATGCACCTGACGGGCGAGTCGCTCGACGTCGCGCTCTTCGAGGTGATCTCGGCCTTCGGCACCTGCGGCCTCTCGACCGGCCTCTCCGCCTCGATCGACGATCCGGGCAAGTACATCCTCTCCGCGACCATGTGGGCGGGCCGCGTCGGCACCGTCACGCTCGCTGCCGCCGTCGCGGCGACGAGCCGCTCGCGCATGTTCAGACTCCCCGAAGAAAGGCCGATCGTTGGTTGATATTCGCAGTGACGCCCCGGTGATCGTCATCGGCCTCGGCCGATTCGGCGCCTCCACCGCAGGGCAGTTGGACCGTCAGGATCGCGAGGTCCTCGTCGTCGACACCGATCCGCAGCTCGTGCAGAAGTGGGCCGACCGCGTCACCCACGCCGTGCAGGCGGACGCCCGCTCGATCGAGGCGCTCAAGCAGATCGGGGCCGATGAGTTCCAGATCGCGGTCGTCGCGACCGGCGCATCGATCGAGTCGAGCGTGCTCATCGCCGCGAACCTCGTCGACCTCGGCGTGCCTCAGATCTGGGCGAAGGCGATCTCGCTCTCGCACGGCAAGATCCTCGAGCGCATCGGCGTGAACCACGTCATCTACCCGGAGCGCGAGGCCGGCGAGCGCGTCGCCCACCTGCTGAGCGGCAGCATGCTCGACTTCATCCAGTTCGACGACAACTACGTCATCGCGAAGATGTACCCGCCGCGCTCGATCCGCGGCCGATCGCTCACCGAGAGCGGCGTGCGCACGCGCTACCGCGTCACGGTCGTGGGCGTGAAGACGCCCGGACAGCCGTTCACGCACGCAACCCAGGACACGGTGGTCTCGCCGCACGACCTCATCATCGTGAGCGGCACCGCGGCCGACGTGGAGCGCTTCGCCACGATCGGCTGATCCACGGCGCCGTGACCGGCTCCCGCGCCCGCACACTCGGTTGGGAGTCGCGACACGCCGTCGCCGGAGCATACGACGTCTCGCGACTCCCACATCCAGGAGCGGCTGCTCCTAGCGCTTCGCCGGCCTCCAGGTCTTCCACGCCCCGCTGCGCTCGAAGTCATGATCGAGCGGGATACCGGTGCGATCCCGCAGCAGCGAGGTGGCGAGCAGTCCGGTTGCCGTCATGATGAGCAGATAGATCACGATGGCCCACGTCGTACCGAAGGACTGCAGCAGGATCTGCGCGATGGTCGGAGCGAACGCGCCACCGAGCACACCGCCGAGGGCGTAGCTGATCGAGATGCCCGAATACCGCACAGAGGCGGGGAACGTTTCGGAGTACCACACCGCCTGCGGCCCATAGGTGAGCCCGAGACCCACTGCGAGCAGGCACGTCCCGACGAGCACACCGCCCACGCCGCCGTTGAAGACGAACTGGAACAGCGGGATGATGCCCGCGGCCTGCACGAACCACCCGACCGTCACGACGGGCTTACGACCGAACCTGTCGGTCAGAGCACCCGCCGCGAGAGTGGAGGCCGCCCAGACGACGGCGGCGGTGAGCACCGCGAGCTGAACGTGCACGGGATTGTAGCCCAGTCCGCCCTGATCCTCGGGGCGCGAGGCGAGGCCCTGCACGTAGCCTCCGGTGAGCATGTAGCCCACGGCGTTGTTGCCCGCGAAGAACAGCGCACACACGATCACGAGCGGCAGGTGCTGCTTCAGCACCTGCACGATCGGCGCCGATTCCTGCTGGCGGGTCTCCTTGATCTCGTTGAACACCGGCGATTCGTCGACGGTGCGGCGGATGACGAAGCCCACCACGATCAGCACGACCGAGAACAGGAACGGCACGCGCCAACCCCACGTCTCGAACGCCTCTCCCGGAGCGATCGCCCCCATGAGCGCGAGCATGGCGGAGGCGAGCAGCATGCCGAACGGCACACCCAGCTGCGGGAAGATCCCGTACAGACCGCGCTTGCCCGTGGGCGCGTGCTCCACCGACATCAGCACGGCTCCGCCCCACTCCCCACCCGCGGAGATTCCCTGCAGAATGCGCAGGAAGATCAGGATCGCGGGAGCGGCCATACCGATCGACTGGTAGGTGGGCAGCAGGCCGATACCGACCGTGGCGACGCCCATCAGCAGCAGTGTGATGACCAGCATCGGCCGACGCCCGAGCTTGTCGCCGAAGTGGCCGGCGAGGAACGCGCCGAGCGGGCGGAAGAGGAACGAGAGCCCGATGGTCACGAGCGAGAGGATCTGCATCATGCCCGGGCCTGCCGGCTCGAAGAAGAGCTTCGCCAGCACGAGGTTCGCGGCGAAGGCGTAGATGAAGAAGTCGTACCATTCGATCGTGGTGCCGATCATCGAGGCCGCGACGACCTTGCGGCGTTCGCGGCCGGTACTCTCGATTCCGAGGTCGCCTGGGGCGGTGCTGGTCATGATGTGACGTCCTTGTCTGATGGTTGTGCGGGGTGGGAAGACGTGGCGGATGAGTTCGGGATCCGTCACCAAGTCACGGGCAAGGCGGTAATCCCGCGGAACACCCAGCCGTCCCAGCGGGTGTCGCGGTCGGTCGCGAGTTCGAGACCGGGGATCCGCTCGTAGAGGCGCGGCAAGGCGTACTCTCCCACCGCGGTCTTGGCGGCCCAGCGGCCGGCGCACATGTGCACCCCCGCTCCGAAGCCGAGGTGTCCGCGCGCACGCCGGTGCACGTCGTAGTGCGCTGCGTCTGGGAACACCGCTTCATCACGGTTGGCGCTCGCGAGCAGGAGGCCTATGTTCGCGCCGGCGGGCAGCGAGAATCCTTCTACCTCGGTATCGTCGACGAGCTCACGCGGAATCATTCCGATCGGCGACTGCCAGCGCACGGTCTCCTCGAAGACGTCGCCCCAGGCGACCTCGCCCGCCAGCACCTCGGCCCGCTGGTCCGGGTGCGTGGAGAGCGCCCAGACGATGTTCGTGATCATGTGCTGCGGCTCGTTCATCCCGCCCGAGATCGTCAGGTGGACGTTCGCGCGCACGGTCTCCTCCGGGAGACCGACTTGGAGCAGGTGCGAGGTGATCGACCCGTCGGGGGTGCGGCGCAGTACCGGCAGCAGCGAATCGAGGATGGCGTTCACCTCGGCCTGGCTCCGATCGCAGCGTCGCCAGATATCGGCGTCGCCGAGCAGGTTGCCGATTCCGGCGATGTAGTCGGTGGACCAGCGGCGCATGTCGTCGACGTGCACGTCCGATGGGAAGCCCAGCAGGTCGATGAGGTTCTGACTCGCAACCGGCGCCGCGAAGTCGCGGTTCAGATCGGCGTGCGCCGGGCCGTTCTCCAGCAGTCGAGCGATCCAGCGGTCGACGTTCTTCTCGAAACTGGGCGACCACGCCTCCGTGATGGCCCTGGGTCGCAGAGTGGGGTTGATGGCGGAGCGCTCTGCCGCGTGAGCCGGATCGTCCTTCCTCAGCATCGGACGCCCGCCGAGCGCGCGCATCATGGTGAGGTTCTGCTCCGAATAGGAGCTGAAGCGCTCCGGATGCTGCTCGGCGCCGCTCACCGCCGCGTATGTGGTGAGAAAGTAGCGCTGGACGGCGGGTACGAACACCACGGGTCCTGTCTCGCGCAGCCGGTCGTAGTCGGGGTAGGGATCGCGCATCGCCTCCCGCGGATCGAACCAGTCGGCCACCGGGACTTCGACGGCGGCGAGTGCAGTGCCGGGCATGGCTGCTACTTTGCAGATCCGTGTTCGTTGCTCACGGATCATCCTGCATACGAACCAAACCTCGCCTCAAACGGTGCTTTCCGGTCTTTGATCACGGATAATCCGTGGATTGCGTCGTCGAGGCCGTCAGCCGGCATCCTCACTCCGGACGGTCGCCCAAGCTCGTCATCATCTCTCCTCGCAGTTGCTTCGCGCAGTCGACCACCGCGGCGACCCTGGGGGGCAGAGGGTTCTGCGGCCAGGCGACGAGCACCTCGACGGGTCTGGGAGCCGGCACGATGGGCAGGGAGACGACACGGCGTCCGTCCCACGTCTCGGGCGAGACATTGCGCCGCATCAGCAGTGTGTACCCCAGCCCGCGCCCCACGAGCGCTCGGCACAGCTCGTAGTCGGCGGTCCGGTGAGCGATGCGAGGAGTGATGCCCCGGCTCGACATGATCTCGAGCGTGTGAGTGCGGCTGGCCGCGATATCGAGCATGATCATCGGCTCCTCCGCGACCTCCGAGAGATCGACGCTGTCGCGGGATGCGAGCGGATGCTCCTCCGATACGACGAGCATCGCCTCGGTGGTGGTGAGCGCGACGCGCTCGTACTCCGGCGGGACCTCGATGTCGAAGGTGACGACCAGATCGAGTTCAGCGCCCTCGGCCGCAGAGAGCATCGTGCCCAGGTCGCCTGTTCGGTACTCGATGTGGACACCGGGGTAGTTCTGGCGGGTCGCGATGAGCAGGCGCGGGAGGATGAGGCTCGCGAGCGTATTGATGAGGCCGATACGCACCGGGCCGACGATCGAGGACTGCTCGCGCCCGACCGAAGCGGTGAGTTCTGCACCATCCGTAACGATTCTTCGGGCCAGCGGAAGGATCGTCAGCCCGTCCGAGGTGAGGGTGGCGCCGCGTGATCTCTGCCGCTTGAAGAGCGAGGCGCCGAGCGCGCGCTCCATTGCCGTGAGCGCGTCGGAAACCGCCGAGTCGGAGGCGTGCAGGGCGGCAGCGGCACCCGAGATCGAACCGGAGTCGGCGACGGCGAGGAAGCACTCGATCTGACGCAGAGTGAAGGGCAGCGACGGAAGACGGCGAGAGAGGTCGAGCGCTTCACGAGTATCCATGACGGCATTATCCCGGTCTAGCCGTGGAAGCACTACGACTTTTTCCGCTTCCCTAGGGGTAGGCGATCCGTCATCATCGGTGGGGACGCCCGCAGTGCGGGTCGTGACAGGACGATCGGAGGAGGCAAGGATGCCGAGGATCAGCTACGTGGAGCCGGCCGGGGACTCCCGGGACGTCGAGGTCGAACCGAGGGTCTCGGTGATGCGCGCCGCGATCCTGAACGGCGTCGACGGCATCATCGGAGAGTGCGGCGGGCAGGCGATGTGCGCCACCTGCCACGTCTTCGTTGAGCGCACCGATGGCGAGTTGCCCGAGGTCGGCGACGACGAGGAGGAGATGCTGGAGTGCACCGCCGACGAGCGCCTCGAGAACAGCCGCCTCGGATGCCAGCTGCGCGCCGGTGATCACTTCGACGAGCTCGTGGTGCGCCTCCCCGAGAGGCAGGTGTGACGTGAACGGCGACGCCGTGATCCTGGGGGCTGGCCAGGGAGGCCTCACAGCGGCAGTGACGCTGCGAGAGCGCGGCTGGGTCGGCGCGATCCACCTCGTCGGAGAGGAGAACCGCGCGCCGTATCAGCGCCCACCGCTGTCGAAGGGATACCTCTCAGGTGTCGAATCCGAGCATGATCTGCTGCTCAGAAGCCTTGAATCGCTGGAACGCGATCAGATTGCGACGCACCTGGGTGTCGCGGCGTCGGCGCTCGACACCGTGCGGCAGCGAGTCGTGCTGAGCAATGGGACGGAACTCGCCTACAACGCTCTGATCTTCGCGACGGGATCCGCCCCCAGGCGGCTTTCGCTGGCCGGGAGCGAGCTCTCCGGCATCCACTCGGTCCGCACCGTGCAAGACTCCGACACCCTGCGCAAGGACCTCGAGCGCGGCGGGGATACCGTATTCATCGGCGGAGGCTTCCTGAACCTCGAGATAGCCGCAGAAGCCTCCAAGCACGGCCGAGTGACGATACTCGAGGTCGCACCCCAGATCCTTGGTCGTGTACTGAGCCGGGAGAGCGCTGAGGCCCTCGCCGACTTTCACTCGGGCCTCGGCATCGAGATCCGCTGCGGAGTCGAGATCGCCGGAATCACGGGCGACCGAGGCCGCGTCAGCGCGGTCGAGCTGCAGGACGGGACCGCCATCCCTGCTTCACGAGTCGTCGTATCGATCGGCGCAGAACCGCGCGACGAACTCGCGCGGGAGGCGGGGATCATGACCGCGGGCGGGATCGAGGTCGATATGCACCTGCGATCCAGCGATCCCCGAATCTTCGCGATCGGCGACTGCGCACGCTATCCCAGCCCTTTCGCGGAGTGCGAAATGCGCGTGGAATCGGTGCAGAACGCCACAGACCAGGCGCGCTACGTCGCCGGTCTGCTGACGGGCGGGCCGGAGAGCGGATACCGTGCGGTGCCCTGGTTCTGGAGCACGCAGGGGGAGCGGCGGCTGCAGATCGCGGGAATCGCAATGCCGGGAGATGCCGCGCGAGTGGTCGAGCGCGGCGACGGCGGCAAACTCGTGGTCGAGCGGGTGCGCGATGGTCGCGTATCGGCCGTCGAGACGATCAACGCGCCAGGCGCCCACATGCGTGCGCGCCGGGCACTCGCGGCGTTCCCCGATCAGGCGGCGAGCTCGCCGCCGCGGGAGCATGTGCAGTCATAGCTGCGATCGTCCCTGCAGCACATGACCGAGAACCTCGACCGGCTCGAGGACGTCAACGACTCGCGCATCATGCACAGACGATTACGAGAAGAACCCACTTCTTCTCTATCCGCCGGCTGCAGTGCCTCTTCCAGGAGCGTAGCGTCCTCAGTACGACCGTCGCCCGTCCGCGCGACCGTTCACTCCCCCTCGAGCTCCTCCGAGCGGAGCACATTCGCGGCGAGCGCACGGTCGAACAGATCGCCCCATCCCGCACCCTGCAGCACCTCGATCGCGCGCTCGGTGGTCCCCTTGGGGCTCGTGACGTTGCGCCGCAGCTGCTCCGGCTCCTCGCCGCTGCGCACCATGAGTTCGGCGGCGCCGACGATCGTCTGCTGCACGAGCAGCCGCGCCTGATCCTCATCGAACCCGCGACGGATCGCCGCAGCCGTCATCTCCTCGGCGTAGAGGAAGAGGTACGCCGGCCCCGAGCCCGAGACCGCCGCGACGTCGTTGATCTGGTCCTCTCGCACTTCGAGCACGGCCCCGACGGTCTCGAAGAGGCCTCGCACGGTCGCCAACGCGGCCGCGTCGGCCGATGCGCCAGGTGCGATCCCCGTGACTCCGCGGCCGATGTGGGACGGCGTGTTCGGCATCGCGCGCACGACTGGTACCCCGTCGGGGAGCACGGCTTCGATCGAGGCGCTCGTGACGCCGGCGGCCACGCTCACGACGATCGCTCCCGGTTCGAGCGCCTCGGCGATGTCGGCCGCGGCGTCGTGGATCATCCACGGCTTGACCCCCAGGATCACGACCCCGGCCCCGCGCACGGCGTTGCGATTGGCCTCGGGGTCGCTCTCGGTGGCGAAGGCCACGACATCGTCCGCCCCGGCGAACCGCCGCGCGCTGTCCTCGGATCGGGTCGTGACGGCGATCGGCCGCTCGATCCCGACCCCGGGGTCGCGCAACCCCGCGAGGATCGCCCCGCCCATCGATCCCACGCCGATCATGGCGGTGCGGGGCAGTGCTGCTGAGGGTGTCGAGTCGTTCATGATCCACAGTCTAGGGACCGCCTCCCACCGCGCGCACCCGGCGGACGCACCCCGCGCATCGCCCCGAGCGAATACGTCACGCGTAGACTGGTGAACGATCGACGACGCAGACGAAGGGGAACGAGATGACCGCGACCAGCGAGCACCGTACGCGCATCGAAGAGGCACTGCTGCAGAGCGAGCGGATCTCGAGAGTCATCTCCCTCCACGTCGTCGACACCGACGGCGAGCTCCTCATCGCGGGCAAGATCGACCTCGATCCCGAACTCACCACCCGCGAGATCTCGTTCCTGCTGCATCAGGCGAAACGACGCGTGCGCGAGGCCGTCCCCGAGGCCGAGACGATCTACCTCGAACCCGACGTCTACCTCGACCCGAACGCCGCGACCCCGTCGACGAGCACGATCGTCACGCTCTCGTACGACTGATCCGCACCGGTCGCGGCGGAACGGCGGCCATCGTCCGTTCACTCGTCGGCCACCCGCGCACCGCCTGCTCGTCACAGGGTTTCCCTAGCCTGTAGTGTCGGATCAGCAGCGTCGCCTCGTGCGACCCCTGCACGCCGTCACGGCGATCCGATGTCTACGTCGAAAGGGTTCCCTGTGTCATCACGCACGCTCCTGCGCTCCGCTGCGCTCATCACCACCGCCCTCGTTCTCGGCGGCACCCTCGCCGCGTGCGCCTCCGACGGAGGTTCCGGCGGCGGCACCGACTCCGGCGCCGACGCATCGACCGCGACCAGCGCCGAGGACTTCGGCGGCATGGATGCGCTCGTCAAGGCGGCCCAGGACGAGGGCCAGCTCAACGTCATCGCGCTCCCCGAGGACTGGGCGAACTACGGCAAGATCATCGCCGGATTCGAGGACAAGTACGGCATCACCGTCAACTCGGCGTCCCCCGACGCCTCGAGCGCCGAGGAGATCCAGGCCGCCGAGAATCTGAAGGGGCAGGACACCGCTCCCGACGTGTTCGACCTCGGCACCGCCGTCGCACTCGAGAACACCGACAAGTTCGCGCCCTACCAGGTCGAGACCTGGGACGACATCCCGGAGGCGAACAAGGAGAAGACCGGGCTCTGGGTCAACAACTACTCGGGCATCATGTCGCTCGGTTACGACTCCGACAAGCTGCCAGAGCCGAAGGAGCTGAAGGATCTGCTCGGTTCCGACTACAAGGGTTCGGTCGTGATCAACGGAGACCCGACGCAGGCGGGCGCCGCGTTCGCCGCGGTCGGCTGGCTCTCGGCGCTCAACGGCGGCTCGGTCGACGACTTCGGCCCCGGCGTCGACTTCGCGGGGGACCTGCGCAAGGCCGGGAATCTGCTGACGCTGGATCCGACCCCCGCGACGATCGCCTCGGGCGAGACCCCGGCCGTCTTCGACTGGTCCTTCAACAACGTCGCGGCGGCGGCGGACAAGCCGAGCTGGAAGACGACCGTGCTCCCCGGGCCGGCCTACGTATCCTTCTACAACGAGGCCATCAGCAAGGACGCCCCGAACCCGGCCGCCGCCCGCCTCTGGCAGGAGTGGATCTTCTCCGACGAGGCGCAGGCGCTCTACCTCGAGGCCAACGCCGTGCCCGTGCGCGTCGACGCGCTCAAGGAGAGCGGCGCCGCCGACGAGGCCGCGATCGAGCAGGCGACCTTCGGCACCGACAGCGCCGACTGGATCTCGCCCGACGAGCAGCAGACCGAGGCCGCCAACGCGCTCCTCGCCGAGCGCTGGGCGAAGACCGTCAGCTAGCACCCCGGGGTGTGCGGGATCCCCGGATCCCGCACACCCGCAGGCGCATCTCATGAAACGCATTCTTCCCGCGCTCGGCCTCACGCCCTTCGCCCTCTACGTCCTCGTGTTCCTCGCGGTGCCGACGGTGCTCGCGGTCGCGAGCGGCTTCACCGGCGACGGCGGGTTCACGCTCGCGAACCTGTCCGTGCTCACCGCTCCCGACACGGTGCAGGCCTTCGGCGCGAGCGTCTGGGTGAGCGCGCTCACCGCCGTGGTCGGTGCGCTCGTCGGCGCGATCCTCTGCTGGGCGCTCGCCTCGCTGCCCGAACGCGCCCCGATCCGCCGTGTCGTCGACGCCGCGAGCTCGGTGCTCGCGCAGTTCGGCGGAGTCATGCTCGCGTTCGCCTTCATCGCGACAATCGGCATCCAGGGCGTCATCACCGTCGTGCTCCGCGACCGCTTCGACGTCGACATCTTCGCATCGGGCGTGTGGCTCTACGAGCTTCCGGGACTCGTGCTGCCCTACCTCTACTTCCAGGTGCCGCTCATGGTCATCACGTTCCTCCCGGCCGTCACGGCGCTCAAGCCCGGATGGGCCGAGGCCGTCGCGACGCTCGGCGGCTCGAACGCGGCCTACTGGTTCCGGGTCGGGCTGCCGGTGCTCGCCCCCGCCTTCCTCGGGTCCCTGCTGCTGCTGTTCGCGAACGCGTTCTCCTCGTACGCGACCGCCGCGGCGCTCATCAGCCAGGGGTCCCAGATCGTGCCGCTCGAGATCCGAGCCGCGCTCATCGGCGAGACCGGCGGGTCGAACGCCTCCTCGGCCGGCGTGCTCGCGCTCGGCATGATCGTCGTCATGACTCTCGTGATGCTCGTCTACGGCCGCCTCATGGCGCGCGCCGCGCGGTGGCAGCGATGAGCGCCCGGGTCCCTGGCCGCGCGTCCCGCCCGGCCGCGTACGCGATCATCACCGTCATCGGCCTGATCTTCCTCATCCCGCTCGCCGCGATGCTGGAGTTCACGCTGCGCGAGTCGAGCGGCGGATACGGACTGTCGCACTGGACCGCGCTCGTCGATCCCGAGCAGGCTCGCGGCTACCGGGTGCTGTTCCAGGGTCTCACGAACTCCGCGATCCTCGCCGCCGTGACGCTCGCGATCGTGCTCGCGCTGTTCTTCCCGACGATCGTGCTCGTGCACCTGCGCTTCCCGAAGCTCCAGCGCGCGCTCGACCTGCTGACCGTGCTGCCGATCGCGATCCCCGCCATCGTGCTCGTCGTCGGCTTCGCGCCCATCTATCGCGGGATCGGACAGGCCGTCGGCTCGGGCGTCTGGACGCTCGCGTTCGCCTACGGCGTGCTCGTGCTGCCGTTCGCCTACCGGGCCATCGTCGCCGACCTGCACGGCATGGACGCCCGCGTGCGCGCCGAGGCCGCCCGCTCCCTCGGGGCGGGCTGGGGCACGGTGCTCGTGCGCGTGATCGCCCCCGGTGTGCGTCGCGGGCTGCTCGCCGCGTCGCTGCTCACGATCGCGATCGTGCTCGGCGAGTTCACCGTCTCGTCGCTCCTCAACCGGACCACGCTGCAGACCGCGCTGCTGCAGCTGTCGAAGTCGGACCCCTTCGTCGCGGTCATCGTGTCGCTGCTCTCGCTCGTCGGCGCATTCGTCGTCCTGCTCCTCGTCAGCCTGACCGGCGCCGCTCCCCGTCGCCGCACCCGCCGCGGCGCACGCGCCGCCGCGCAGGCCCCGTCCCGGAAGGAACTCCCCGTATGACCACTGACGCGCCGCAGACGCTCGGCTCCCCGGTCCGTCTCGAGGGGGTGACCAAGGCCTACGGCTCCACGACGGTGCTGCACGGCGTCGACCTCGAGCTCGCCCCGGGCGAGCTCATCTGCCTGCTCGGCCCGTCGGGGTGCGGCAAGACGACCGCGCTGCGCTGCATCGCCGGGCTCGAGTCCGTCTCGGGCGGGCGCATCGTGATCGGCGGCGAGGACGTGACCGACGTGCCCGTGAACCGGCGCGACATCGGGATGGTCTTCCAGCAGTACTCGCTCTTCCCTCACCTGACCGTGCACCGCAACGTCGAGTTCGGTCTGGAGATGCGCCGCATCGCGCGGGGCGAGCGGAAGCGGCGCATCGACGAGATGCTCGAGATCGTCGGGCTGGAGCATCTGGCGGAGCGCTACCCGCACGAGCTCTCGGGCGGCCAGCAGCAGCGCGTCGCCCTCGCCCGGGCGCTCGTCACCCGGCCGCGCGCGCTGCTGCTCGACGAGCCGCTCTCGGCGCTCGACGCGAAGGTGCGGGTGCGCCTGCGCGAGCAGATCCGCGCGATCCAGACCGAGCTCGGCATCACGACGGTCTTCGTCACGCACGACCAGGAGGAGGCGCTCGCGATCTCGGACCGCGTCGCCGTCATGGAGGGCGGCCGGATCGCGCAGCTCGGTTCCCCCGAGGAACTGTACCGGCGCCCGGCGTCGCCGTTCGTGGCCGACTTCGTCGGGCTGTCGAACCGCGTGGACGGGGTTCTGGAGGGCGCCACTGTGGTGATCCACGGCGCCGCCGTGCCGGTGCTCGACGCTCCCGCGCCCGGAACCTCCGCGGTCACCGCGTACCTCCGCCCGGAGCACGTGCGAATCGAGCCGGAGGCGGGTTCCGCGGCCGGGATCGCCGCGACGGTCGTCTCGAGCGGCTTCCTCGGGTCGATCCGCCGCACGGTCGTGCAGTTCGGCGACGGCAGCACCGTCGCGGCGCAGCACGTCGCCGAGGAGTCCTACGCTCCGGGCGACGCCGTCCGCGTGTCCTTCGCGCAGGAACCGGTCACGGTCGCGGCCCGCTCCTGACCTCGGCGGCGCGGCGGTCGCCGTCGCGCCGCTGCTCTGCTCGCGCGGCGCCGAGACTCCGCTCGGGTGCTCAGCGCCGTTCCGCGAAGAACTCGCGCAGCACCGCCGCGCACTCGTCCGCGAGCACGCCGGAGACGACGGCGGGAACGGGGTGCGGAAGGCGCCCGTCGCGGAGCAGGTCGTACGCGCTGCCGACGGCCCCGGCCTTCTCGTCCCACGCGCCGAAGACCACGCGCGGGATCCGGGCGGCGAGGATCGTCCCCGCGCACATGACGCACGGTTCGAGGGTCACGACGAGCGTGCACCCCGCCAGGATCCGATCGCCCCGCGCGCGCGCCGCCTCGCGGATCGCGAGCACCTCGGCGTGCGCGGTCGGATCCGGATCCGCCTCGCGGGCGTTGCTCCCCGACCCCAGGACCGCGCCGTCGGCGTCGAGCAGGATCGCGCCCACGGGGATCTCGCCTGCGTCCGCGGCGCGGCGCGCGAGATCCAGCGCGCTCCGCATCGCCGAGAGCTCCTCGGATGATGGCGGAATGATCGTGGGCACGGCAATAGAATAGTTCGCATGCGAGTCTTCGTCGCGGACCATCCGCTCATCACCCACAAGCTGACCGTGCTCCGCAACGCGAAGACGCCGCAGCCGACGTTCCGCCTCCTCATCGAGGAGCTCATGACGCTGCTCGCCTACGAGGCGACCCGCGAGGTCCGGGTCGAGCCGCACGAGATCGAGACGCCCGTCGCCACGACCACGGGCGTGCGCCTCAGCGAGCCGCTCCCGCTCATCGTGCCGATCCTCCGCGCCGGCCTCGGCATGCTCGACGGCATGGTCAAGCTCGTCCCGACCGCCGAGGTCGGGTTCCTCGGCATGGCTCGCGACGAGGAGACCCTCCAGCCGACGACCTACGCCGAGCGGCTGCCCGACCGCCTCGAGGGCCGGCAGTGCTTCGTGCTCGACCCCATGCTCGCGACGGGCGGATCGCTCGCCGCCGCCATCGAGTTCCTGTTCGCACGCGGCGCCGACGACGTGACCGCCATCTGCGTGCTCGGTACCCCCGAGGGCGTCAAGGCGATCCGCGAGGCCGTCGGCGACCGCAACGTCACCCTCGTCCTGGGCGCGCTCGACCACGGACTCGACGAGCACGCGTTCATCGTGCCGGGTCTCGGGGACGCCGGCGACCGGCTCTACGGCACCGTCGGAGAGTAGCCCGCAGCGGCTCTGCGCGAGCGGAGCCCCCGTCATGCTGCGCGAGCGGAGCCCCCGTCTTCCTGCGCGAGCGGAGCGAGTCGCAGGATCCGGCCTTGACACGCCGAGCAATGCTTTGCTTAACTGTCACTTATGCATGACACCATTCGTCCCCAGTCCGCCTTCGAGGTGAACATTGGGCAGACCGGCATGATGATGGCCGGTCGAGGTGACATGCGCTGTCGAATGTGCATGTGAACGACTTCTGAATCTCGTTCGCTTCAGCCGCACCCCGCAGATCGGGGCCGGCATCTCGGCGATCCGCGCTCTGCGGACCGCTCCCGTGAGCACCGGGCCGATCCCGCGCCGCTCGCACCGCACTACACCGCAGGCCCGGCATCGCGGGCCGACCCGCCACGGCGACGCCGCCGTGCGCGCATCGACAGCCGAAGGACATCATCATGAACGCCACCGCCCAGCTCTCGCAGACCGCCCAGACCCTCCGTTCCGCTCGGCCCGACCTCGCAACCGCGCTCCCGTCGGCTCCGGCTCCCGAGCGGAACGTGCCCGAGGGCACCGAGGTCCGCGGCTTCGCCCTCTACGTGGGCCTCGCTGACGAGAAGATCGCCGACGGCGACCCGAAGCTCGGGCAGATCGTGACCCAGATCAAGCAGCTCGTCGCGCAGCTCGCTCCGGCGGCCGAGACCTACGCGGCGGTCGCACTGGCTCCGCAGCACACGGGGGGCCGCGACGTCGACGTCGTGCGCCTCGCGCTCGGCGATCCGGCGGCCCATGCCCGTCAGCGCCAGCAGGAAGCGGACTCCGAGGACCGGGTCGCGAGCGGCGTGATCCTCGACCTCTCGCGCAAGCGGGTGCTGCTCGACAACGTCGCCGCGGCGCTCACCTTCCGCGAGTTCGAACTGCTGCAGTACCTCGTGCTGCGCGAGGGCCGCACCATCAGTCGCGAAGAGCTCATCACGGCGCTGTGGGCCGACGCGGTCGACGAGGAGGTGCCGAGCGAGCGCACCATCGACGTGCACATCCGGCGCCTCCGCGTGAAGCTGGCCCAGTACCAGGACATCGTGCGCACCGTGCGCGGCACGGGCTACCGTTTCGACCGCCACGCTGACGTGTCCATCCTGCACACCTCGGCGCCCAGCCCCGACGTCTTCTAGGCGGCGCAGAGCCCGCACCGCCGCAGAGGCGATTCGTAGGCTTCGCCCAGCTCCCGCATCGTCGCGCGCGCGGCCCGGCCCGCGCGCATGCGCCGCACCGATCCCGCGCCTATCGCAGGCCCGCGTGCTGCGGTAACGTCTTAGGCACATCGCTCATCCCGAAGGAGACCGACATGACCACGCTGCCCCCGGAAGGCCAGGACGACCAGGCCGCGAACGCCCCGGCTCCCCAGACCCCCGCGCCGTCCGCTCCGGCCCCCGATGCACCCGCCTTCGACGCGCCAGCCGCGCCGTCAGAGCAGGCCCCCGCTCCCCAGTACTCGGCACCCCAGGCGCCCACGGCACCGCCTGCGCCCGAGTACACGCAGGCGCCCCCGCAGGCGCCGCAGTACCAGCAGCCGCAGCAGGGCTACCAGCAGCCGCCCGCCGGCGGCGGCTACCAGCCTCCGCAGCAGGGCTACGCGCAGCCGGTCGCCGATCCCGTGAGCAACATCACGCTGAACTACTGGCTGTCGGTGTTCTTCGTGTGGGTACCCGCGCTCATCTTCTTCTTCATTGAGAAGGACAAGGGCAACCGCCAGGCGTACGTCTTCCACCGCGACAACCTCAACTTCTCGCTGCTGCGCACGGGTCTCTACATCGTGATCATCATCGCGAGCATGATCCCCTACGCGAACCTGATCCTGGTCCCGATCATCTGGATCGCTCAGATCGTCGCGTTCGTGTTCCACATCATCGCCGCGGCGAAGGCCCCCGAGAACTTCCGGAACGGTCAGCAGCCCGGCTTCATCCTCAACGTGCCCTTCGTCAAGTAGACCGCTCGGCACGGACGGCGGGTCCCGGCTTCGGCCGGGGCCCGCTGTCGTCGTTCCGCCGCTGCGCGGCCTTCCGCTCGCGGCGCGCCGCCCGCCACAGATTCCAGCGCTCCCAGAAGCGCGCGAGCGTGCGGCGCAGCCAGCCGAGCAGCCGGCGCGCCCAGTGGTACTCGGTGCCGAGGATCGTGAGCCCGATGAACACGATCAGCCACCCCGGCCCCGGAAGCGGCACGAGGATCAGGCCGACGACCACCACGACCACGCCGAGCACGGTGACGAGCACCTTGTAGAGGGTGTTCAGCCAGGGCCGCCTGCGGATCATCGCGCGCCAGCGCTCCATCCACCGCCCGAAACGCCGGCTGAGGCGGTGCGCGCGCTCGGCCTCGTCGGCGTAGGGGTCCGTCATACATCGAGAATACGGTCTGCAACTGGCAAGGCGCCCCGAACCCGCGACCCGCCGACGGCGGACCTAGACTGGTCGTGTGGAGCAGACCGGCAGCGCAGCACCCCGATGGCGGACCGTGGCAGAGGCGAGCGGACTCGCCGTTCCCGGAGGTGAGGCGCGGCCGACCGTCTTCGCGGAGATCTCCGCGCTGGCGCTTGCGACCGGCGCGGCGAACCTCGGGCAGGGCTTCCCGGACGCCGACGGGCCCGAGTGGGTCCGCGAGCTCGCGGTCCAGGCGATCCGCGACGGGATCAACCAGTACCCGGCGGGGCGCGGATCCCGCGCGCTGCGCGGCGCGATCGCCGACCACCAGCGACGGCACTACGGGATCGAGCTGGATCCCGAGCGCGAGGTCCTCGTGACGGCGGGCGCCACCGAGGCGATCGCCGCGACACTGCTGGCGCTGGTCGGCCCGGGCGACGAAGTGGTCACGCTCGAACCGTTCTACGACTCGCACGCCGCGTCGATCGCGATGTCGGGCGCCGCGCACGTGACGGTGCCGCTCGCGCCGAACGACGGCGGATTCGCACTCGATGCGGAGGCGCTCGACGCCGCGGTCGGCGAGCGCACCCGAGTGATCCTGCTGAACACCCCGCACAACCCGACCGGCACCGTGCTGACGGATGCCGAACTCGCGGCCGTGGCCGCCGCCGCGCGCCGCGTCGGCGCGCTCGTGGTCACCGATGAGGTCTACGAGCACCTCGTCTTCGACGGCAACGTCCACACACCGATCGCGGCGCTTCCCGGCATGTTCGAGCGCACCCTCACCATCTCGTCCGCGGGGAAGTCGTTCTCGCTGACCGGCTGGAAGATCGGCTGGGTCTCGGGGCCGGCCGAGCTGGTCGATGCGGTGATGGCCGTCAAGCAGTTCCTCACCTACTCGGGCGGGGCGCCGTTCCAGCCGGCGATCGCCCGCGCTCTCACCGACGGCGCGGGCGACATCGCCGAGCTCCGAGGATCTCTCGCCGCTCGCCGCGATGTCCTCGTGAGCGGCCTTCGGGAGGTCGGCTTCGACGCGATCGTGCCCGGAGGCACCTACTTCGTGTGCGCCGACGCGACCCCGTTCCTCGGCCACGAGACTCCGGACGGAGCGGCATTCGCGCGCGCGCTCCCCGCTGCGATCGGCGTCGCCTGCATCCCGGTCTCCGCATTCTGCCGCTCGGGCTCGCCGACCGCCGAGGCGCTCGCGAACTGGGTGCGATTCACGTTCGTCAAGGACGAGGCGACGATCCGCACGGCGATCGACCGGCTCCGCGGGCTCCCCCGTTCCGGCTGAGCCGCGGCGGCTCGTCTCCGGGACGGGACCGCGTCGGCGTCAGTTCGGCATCGGCGCGTCGATGGCCGCCGCCCATTCCCGGATCGCCTGGCGCTCCGACTCGGTGCAGACGTAGTCGTACCCGATGGACTGTCCGCCGTATGCGAGCTCCCACCGGTCGAAATAGGTCAGCGCGTAGCAGTCCGCCATCTTCTCGCGGCTCTTCTGGAACAGCCCTCGGGCGACGAGGTCGTCGGCGAGCCCCTCCTCGTCGGCGTTCTGGTAGACGTGCGCGAGTTCGTGGATGACCAGCATCTCGCGCTCCCAGTCGCTGTCGATGCCGCTTTCGGGCAGCAGATGGATCGTCAGCGGATCGCCGCCGAAGACGCAACCGGTCGTGATCGACCCGGCCTCCGATGCACCGCACTCGGTCTCCGCATCCCGGACCACATCCACGAATCCATCGGTCTCGCGCATGACGAGCCGCTCGGTGAGCGTGCCGTCCTGCCGGGCCTTGCGCGCATCGGCAGCGGCGAAGGCCGCCTCGAGCTCCTCGCGGTACTGGGCCGCCTGGTACGCCAGCGATCTCGCCCCGAACTCGTCGATCTCCGGGTCCTGCGCGCGCTCCTCGAGCACGTCCATCTGCTCGTCGTACACCGCGACGAGCGGGGCCACGGGATTGCCGTCGAGCCGGGTCCTGAGCGCATCGTACGTCGCCCGCTCGGCCTCGAAATTCGCCAAGTGCTCCGCAACCTCCGGCTCGTCGCCCGCCTCGCCGCCGGCGGCGGCCCCGCCGTTCTGCGCGGCGATCTCCCCGGCTGCGTTCGTCGCGCCGACCTGCCCCGCGAGCGCTGCCCAGAAGAGCACGACGCCCAGCACCCCGAGCGCGAGCACGAGCAGGCACCCGCACCCCGCGAACCACCAGCCGGCGCTCCCGCGACGCTCGCGCACGCCCGAGACGACGGGACGCGGATACCCGGGGATCTGCGGCGGGGCCGGGACCGGCCGCGCGGCCTGCGGCGGGATCGGGCCCTGGCGACCCGATGCCGGAACAGGCATCGGCTGCGGCGGTCGCGGCGGTACCGGCGGCAGCGCGGCGGGATGCACCTGCGCGATCCACCGCCGCAGTTCCGGGAAGGCGTTCGGGTTCGCCGCGATGACGGCGTGGAGATCCCACCGGCGGTTCGCCAGCTCCGAGAGCTGCTGCGGCGGCGTGCGCGGGTCTCCTGCGGCGCGCCGTTCCCAATCGTCCTGCGCTCCCGCCATGCGACCATGCTATCCGCAGCCGACCGAGAGGCCGCGGAAACGGAGCAGGGGGACCGCTCCGAAGAGCGATCCCCCTGACCTGCCGCGCATCACCCGAACGGGTGCGAACGGCTTCGCACGAGTGTGCGAAGAGACTTACGCGAGCTTGACGCCGGCGCCTGCCTCCTCGAGCTTGGCCTTGGCCGCCTCGGCGTCCTCCTTCTTCGCGCCCTCGAGCACGTTCTTGGGAGCCTCCTCGACGAGAGCCTTCGCCTCGCCCAGGCCCAGGCCGGTCAGCTCGCGCACGACCTTGATGACCTGGATCTTCTTGTCGCCGGCCGACTCGAGGACGACGTCGAACTCGTCCTTCTCCTCAGCAGCCTCGGCGGCGCCACCGGCGGCCGGAGCAGCAGCAACGGCGACCGGAGCGGCAGCCGACACGTCGAAGGTCTCCTCGAACGCCTTGACGAACTCCGAGAGCTCGATGAGGGTGAGCTCCTTGAACTGCTCGAGCAGCTCTTCGGTGGAAAGCTTAGCCATAGTGTTTCTCCTTGATGTGTGTCCACGCGCTCACGCGCGACGGACGGGTGTGTGTAAACCGATCCGGCGAAAGCCGAGTCTTAAGCGTCCTGCTTCTCCTGCAGCGCACCGAAGCCGCGAGCGGCCTTGGCGGGCAGGGCGGCGAACAGCTGTGCAGCACCGACCAGAGCAGCCTGCATTGCGCCTGCGGCCTTGGCCAGCAGCACCTCGCGGCTCTCGAGATCGGCAAGCTTGCCTACCTCTGCAGCGGTCAGGGCGTTGCCATCGAAGTAGCCCGCCTTCACCACCAGAAGAGGGTGTGCCTTGGCGAAGTCACGCAGAGCCTTGGCGACCGCGACGGTGTCACCGTGCACGAAGGCGAGAGCCGAAGGACCGGCGAGCTCGTCATCGAATGCGGTGATCCCGGCGTTGTTGGCCGCAATCTTGGTCAGCGTGTTCTTCGCCACAGCGTACGTCGCGTGCTCACGGATGCTGTTGCGGAGTTCCCGCAGCTCGGCAACCGTGAGACCGCGGTACTCAGTCAGCAGAACGGCGCTCGACTCTTCAAACTTCTGCTGAAGATCGGCGACCGTAGCATCCTTCGTAGCCATGGCGCTCCCTATGTCGTCGTACCCGCGGGACGGTTGCCCCGCGGACGGCCGCGCCGCTCGAAGCTCTCGTACGGGAGTCCCGCAACGAAAAAAGCTCCGGCGCGCACGCACGGAGCTTCAAGTCGTTCGGGATCGGGTCCCTCACTCAAGGAGTTCTGCACCTGCGCTGGTCTCCACCGCAGCTCAGTCGAGCTGCCTGCGGACGTTCCGGGATCCTTGCGAACCCTACCGGCGGTCTTTGGCCGTCGATAACACTATCACGGGTGCTGCAGGGTCGGCAACTCGCGGGTGATGCGGTCCCCGCCGCCTCCGCGATACTCGCTTCGCTCGCATCGTGCCAGGCCCGACCAACGGCGGGGACCGCATCACCCGCGAGCCGCCTTCCGCACCCGATAGCGGGTTCCCTGGGGACGCCGAAACGGAGCGGCGGCCGCCCTGCGCGTGCAGGGCGGCCGCCGTTCCGGTTACCGGGTCAGTTGACCGGCTTGAGCATGTACCCCGCGCCGCGGACGGTGTGGAGCATCGAGTCGCGCCCCGTGTCGATCTTCTTCCGCAGGTACGAGATGTACAGCTCCACGACGGTGGACTTGCCCGTGAAGTCGTAGGCCCAGACGCGATCGAGGATCTGCGCCTTCGAAAGGACGCGGTTCGGGTTGCGCATGAGGTAGCGGAGCAGCTCGAACTCGGTGTTCGTGACGGTGATCGCCTCGCCGCCGCGCTCCACCTCGTAGCTGTCCTCATTGAGCGTCAGGTCGCCGACGCGCAGCACCGGGTCGGGCTGCTGCGCGAGGACGAGCTGCGAACGGCGGACCAGGCCGCGGAGTCGGGCGATGAGCTCCTCGAGGCTGAACGGCTTGACGACGTAATCGTCACCGCCCGCGGTCAGCCCGTTGACGCGATCCTCGACGGAATCGAGCGCGGTCAGGAACAGCACGGGGAACATCTCCCCCGAGGACCGGATGCGCGAGAGCAGCTGCATGCCGTCGAAGTCGGGCAGCATGATGTCGAGGACGGCGACGTCCGGAGCCGAAGTGCGGATCTTCTCGAGGGCATCGGCGCCGTTCGCGGCGGTCTCGACCTCCCAGCCCTCGTAGCGCAGCGCCATCGCGATCAGCTGAGTGATCGATTCCTCGTCGTCGACGACAAGTGCACGCACTTTCCCCCCGTCGGCGCGTGTCAGGCTCTGTGAATCCATAGACCTTCGCTGGCTCCTCATTCCTCTGGACCGCGGCCGCACCCTCGAGAAGTCCCACCTCTCGGGCTGCATCGGCCCGCCACTCCCATTGAGTTCTTCAGTAACGATTGGAGAACTTGTTCTTTCGTGGAAAGCCTAGCCCGTACATCTGACTTTCCATACCAGATGAGGCCGCCCCGAACACGGATTGCGCACCGCTCCGCCGAGCAGCGGGACGGCCACTCCCCCGAGATGCGCGCGGTCGTGCGGATCTCGGCCGATCGCGCCCCCCGGAAACTTCTCGGCAAAAAATTCCGAACACCCCCGTCCGCACCCTGGAAAACGTGTGCAATTTTATCGGACACGATCCAGATTTCATATCTGTGCAGGAGTTCTTACTCACGTCCGACGATCTTCGACCCGGAATCCGCGGCGCGCTCGCGCCCGCGCACGGGCGCTCCCGCGACATGAGAAACTGGGTATCGTGCCCGATCCCGAACCCCGCCATCTCAGCCGCATCGTCACCGACGGCACCGACCGGATGGCGTGGATGCGCGCGCGGGCCCGCGGCATCACCGCGACCGATGTCGCCAAGCTGTCGACGCCTCGATCGATCGAGGCGGCGGCGCACGAGAAGCTCCACGGCAGCCGTTTCACGGGAAACGCCTACACCGACCACGGGAAGGCGCGCGAGCCGGCCATCGCCTCCTGGGTGCTCCGCGAATACGCCATCGAGCCGAGCCAGGCGCTCTTCCACGCGGAGACCGACCTCCGCCACCTCGCGACGCCCGACGGGCTCGCGCTGCGAAGCCACGGGGGGATCGAGCTCGCCGAGATCAAGACCACGAACAAGGTCTGGCGTTCGATACCGCGCAACTACCTGCGTCAGGTCTGGTGGCAGCAGTACGTCCTCGGCGCCGAACGCACGCTCATGGTGTGGGAGCGGCACGAGGACTTCGTTCCGGTGGGCGACCCCGAGGTGCGCTGGATCGATCGTGACGAGAACGAGATCGAGCGGCTCGTCACTCTCGCGAGCCGTCTGATCGACGTGCTCATCGAACGTACCAGCTGACCGGCCCGTTCCCCCGCCGCACAAGCAGGACGTGCGAGGGGCGCGTTCACCGCGCCCCTCGCACGTCCTTCGGCATCGCGCGCATGGGGATGGGGGGGGAGTCACGCGACGCCGGCGTCATCCGGCCCGGCTCCCCGTCGCGGTGCAGCGATACCGCTGCACCGCGACGAGTCCGGAAGCGGGATGACCGTCTGGATCCCGCTCCGCCTAGCGGGACGTCCGGGTGAACCCGTCTCCCTCGCGAGCATCGCGGCGCCTGCGGAGCAGCACCAGCGATCCTCCGACCAGCACGAGGCCGGCCGCGAGCAGCCCGAATCCGCCGAGCCCCTGCGACCCCGTGGTCGCGAGCGGGTTGCGCGGAGCGGGCGGCGGGGTGGACCCGCCGTCGAAGGTGTTGGTCACCCGCACGGAGTTGTCCGTACCGCGGATGTCCGTGAGGATCCCGTCGGCGCGGGACTCGCGCGTCGTTCCATCGCTGTCCTCGATGGACACGGTCGCCCCCTTGGGCACGTTCGTCTCGGCGACCCGGCAGGTCACCCCTTCCGGCACCGCGATGACCCGGGTCTCGCCGTCCTTCAGGCTGAACTTCGCGTCGTCGGCCGACAGTTCGTAAGCGACGTCGGTCGGGTCGCCATCGGCGTTCTCGCTCGGGATCGTGCAGACGAGCTCGAAGTCGTACGCCGCTCCCGTGCCCGTTCCCACGACGCGCTTGGAGACGCGCAGCTCGGCGTTCGTGAACGTGTTCACGGCCGAGATCGTCAGCACCTGGAGCCGGTCGGGGGTCCCCGAGACGACCTCGACACCCGTCTCGTAGGAGTCGTGATCGATCGTGGAGGAGGATGCGCCGCCGGTGTCGGTCTCGACGCCGAAGCACTTCGTGCCCAGCGGGAGCATCCGAGTCTCACCGGCGTCGTCCACGAGGTACTTCGTCTGGCCGCCCGTGATCAGCACCGTGCCCGAGTAGACGTCCGACCGCACGGTCGCGCCGTTCGCGTCGGTCTCCTCGATCTGGCAGGTGACCAGGATCTCGAACACTCGATCCTGCGCAGCCGCGACCGCCTCGTCGTCTCCGTCGACCGTCTTCGCGACCTCGACGGATCCCGCGCTGTAGTAGTTCGTGAGCGCGGCGGTCACGACGCCAGAGGTCCCGGTCTCCGGGTCCCAGGGAATCGTCACGGTCACGGGCTCGGGCAGCGCGTCGCGATCCGCGCTTCCCGGCGACGTCTCGGTGACGGTGCACTCCGCGCCGGCGGGGATCGGCCCGAGCTCGTCCGAGGACACGACCGTGCGTCCGTCCACCGCGAGGGTCACGTCGCGTTCGAACACGGTTCCGCCGTCGAGCACGCACACGACGCCGAAGACGAGTTCGTCCTGCGCGGCGATCCCGTCGACCCCGGCGCCTTCGAGGCGCTTGTTGATCACGAGGCCGCCGGTCACACGGGTGAGCGTGTTGGTGACGGAGACCTCGACCACCTCGTCCCTGCCGATCGTCACGGTATCCGTCGACAGCTCCGCGCCGGTCCACGTGGCACCGCCGACGGGATCCGGCGCACGCTCGCTGAGCGTCAGCACCGCACCCACCGGCAGCTCCGGCGACGTCACGACCGTCCCGTCGGCGGGCAGCTCGAGCGTGCCCGAACCCGCCTCGAACCCCGGACCGGCCGGGTACTCGTACTCGAGGAAGAACACCGTGCCCGCGGGAACCGCACCAGCGGCATCGCCCTCGAGATGCTTCGCGGCAGAGAACGTCCCCTTCGCGACGGCGGCCCGGTTGGTCAGCGTGACCGCGGTGGTGGTGGCTCCGGCGACCTCGAAATCGTTGCTGCTCAGTTCAGGAGCCGCCCAATCGATGTTCTCGGGGTCGGTGGGCAGGATCTCCTCGATGTGGACGACGGATCCGGTCTCGTACTCGTCGCTGGTCCAGGTCTCGCCCTCGCGCACCGTGAACTCGCCTGCGCTCTCGGCGCCCGAAGGCGACGTCACGGTGAACGTGCCGGCGAACTCGAGATCCGCGACGGGCGCGTCCTCCCAGAGGACCTGCTTCTCGATCGAGAAGCGGCCGACCCTGTCGCCGTTCCCCGTGCCGCCGCCGCCCTGGCGGACGACCTGGCTCTGCACGGTCTTCTGGTGGTCATCGACCGTCACCGTCGCCGAGTTGGTGTACGTGCCTGCTGCGCCGCCGTCGGTGACCTTCGAGACGTAGCGGATGCTGTAGTAGTACCCGGCTTCGGCCGTCCAGGAGACGGTGCCGCCCTGCACGTCGTACTGGTCCACCGGCACGGGCTGCCAGTTGCCCGGCTGCTGCACGTTCCCGCTCGTCACGATGAGCTCGTTCGTGTGCTGCAGGATCGGGTAGGTCTTGCCCTGGAACTCGGTGAGCATCTCCTGGTTCGGTCCCAGGTTGTCGGTCACCGACATCGACTCGCCGCCCGTGGCGCCGTCGGCATCGCTCTCGACGCGCACGACCCAGAGGACGGTGTCCGTCTCGCGGTCGTAGGTGCCGGTCTTGTTGCTCTCCCGCCCTTCGAAGTCGCATTGCGGCGTGCAGGTGCCCACCGGCGGCGTCACGACCACGGTGACGTCCTGGCCGTCGATCACGTAGGTCTTCTCCGAGTCCTCGGTCACGACGTCCCGGATGTTGGCCCAGAAGGTGAAATCGCCCGACAGGTTCCTCGGGTGCGATTCGAGATACGCTGCGTCGAAGTCGCAGACGATCTGCGTCGCCTCGACCACGCACTGCCCCATGGCGACGCCGCTCGGATCGAGCAGCGGGAAGGCGTCGCTGAGCCCCTGGAGTTCCGGCGGCAGATCCACCACGAACCCTGCGGGCGCCGTCGGGTTGTCGGGCAGCGCCCAGGTGCCGCTCAGCTCCGCGTCCGAGCCGCTCGGCACCTCCTGCTCGACGAACTCGATCGATGTGATGTCCGCTTCCGTGGCGTACGGCGGTGCGGCTACCGCAGCGGTGCCGCTTCCCAGCGCGAGCAGCGCGACCAGCGGCGCGGCGGCCCAGCGCCACAGGCGCGATCGCCGTGTATGTCTCCGTGTCATTGCGTTCTCTTGACTTCCCCTAGATACCTGTCGTGACGCGCGGACGATCCCCCGACGACTGCATCGGAATCGCGCCCTGCACCCCTAAAGACCGCGGGCTCGCGCATCCGTTACAGGGAAGTGTCGGAATTTCGTCCGAGATGAGCCGCGATGCGGCTCCGTCCCGGTTCGAGGTCACTCCCGCAGTCGCCAGTGCGGGGTCGCGTCGTCGCGCGGTGGCTCGGAGGACGCTGTGGGAAGCGGGGCCGACGGGGCCTCCCCGCCCGCGGTGTCCTCGCCCGGCTCCTCCTGGGACGCCGAGTCGGATCGCGGAGCCACCGCAGACCCCGCACCCAGCGCGAGCATGCCCGAGATCAGCAGCACGGTGCCTGCGGCGAGTCCGAACCAGGCGGCGGCGCTGCGCGGCGCGGCGGCCGCCGCGTTCGCACTCGAGTCCCGCCCCTCCCCGCCTGCACCCACCGTCGCGGCCGACGCATCGCGGCCGGAAGCCGTGAGCGCGCCGCCGGCAGCGGCTCCGAGGAACAGCGGTGCGAGCCACACGCGCAGGCGGGATCCCACATCCGAGAGCATCGCCGCCTGCTCGGCGCAGCTCCGGCAGTGTGCGAGGTGCGCTTCCAGCGCGCGTGCGTCCCGGCGGCCCAGACGCCGTCTGACATAGTCCGCGAGCTGCTCGGCGAACGGCCGGCAGTCGGGATCGACGAACTCGACGTGCTGCTGCAGGTAGAGGGTTCCGAGGCGCTTGCGCGCCCGGTGCACCGCCACCCGCAGCGCCCCTGAGGCCAGCCCGAGCCGCTCGCCGACGACAGAGGCAGGCGCCTCCTCGACGTCCAGGAGCCAGAGGAGTTCGCGGTCCCGCGGGGGAAGCCGATCGTAGGAACGGAGAATGAGATCCCGATCCGCGATACGGTCTGCGAAGTGGGGCGCCGCGTCGTCGACGATCTCCGAGAACGCGTCCGGTTCCGCGGCGACGACGTTCGCCGCGATCCCGGCGGCGCGCACGGCCTCGCTCCGCAGCGAGATCAGCACGTACCCGAGCACCGAATCGGTCGGCCCGTTTCCGCCGGAGAGCGCACGGAGCACTCGGGCGAAGGTCTCCGAGACCAGATCCTCGGCGCGGTCCCGATCCCCGGTGAACCGGTAGGCCTGCGCCATCGCCGTATCGCGGTGCCGCCGGAACAGCTCGGCGAACGCCGCGCGCCCCGACGCCCCGCTCGCGTCCGCCCGCACGGCATCGCAGAGCTCGGAATCGGTCGGCGCCGCAGCGCCCGACCCTTCGGGTGTGTCCGTCGTCCCCATGTGTGAGCTGCCTCCCCGGATGCCGGGAAGCCTGCGCTCCGAAGAGCCGTTGACCGATACCTCCCCGCATCGCACGTCTCCACTATGCCACCGGAACGCCGATTGCCGGCAATCGTGCCGATCCGGAGTTCCGGGACCCGACGCCGATCCGCGGGAGCGGCCGGCTTCGCTCGAGCATACGTCGCCGGCGCCGTGCGGCGGAAACCGTGTCCTCCGTTCCGGCGACGCGGACGGGGCGATCGCCCGCGGATCGAGCCGGTTCAGATCAGGTCGGCGAAGGGCGTCTGCTGCGCGCGCTGCTCGCGCAGCTGACGCGCCTCGTGAGCATAGTTGCGCTCCATGAGGTCGTTCAGCGCATCGGCGATCCGGACCGCTCCCGGTGCATCCTCGATGCGCAGACTCTCCGAGCCGTGGAGCAGCTCGATGTCGCCGGACCCCCAGAGCCGTTGGATCGGTCCGCGCCGTGCGCGGACCTCGCGCACCCGCGAGAGCGGCACCTCGTTCCGCTGGTGCACCAGGATGCCGCGGCGCACGATCACCCGGCGCGTGGTCACGGTGGTGCGCCTGGCGGTCCAGGCGAGGACCGGGACGATGCCGAGCAGCAGCCCGACTGCCGCGGCGGCGGCGGCCGCGACCAGGTTCATCCAGGCATGCGGCAGCGCACCGACCCAGTAGCCGGCCGCCCCCGCGACCGCGATCATCACGATCGCGGGGAACGCGAGCCGCCTGCCGTGCCTGCGGAACCGGAGCACGACCACCTCGGGTTGCGCATGGCTCGCCGGGACCGGGCCGAGCACTGACTCGACCTCGGCCGTGAGCGAGTGCGGGCTCCGGTGGGGCATGCCCCTATTCTGCCCGGTTCACCTGGGCGTGATCGCCGCCGGCCGCCGCCGCTCCGCCCGGGTCGGCACCGGCGGCGGCATCCGTCGCTGCCGAGGCGGCGGCATCGGCCGCGTCGGCGGCGCCGGCCGCCGCTTCCGCAGCGGCATCGGCCGCGTGCGCCGCCGACTCCGCGACGCGCTCCGCCGAGCCGGCGATCGCACCGGCGACGCGCGGCCCGCTCGAAGCGTTCGCACTCGCGCGGCCGGCGGCGGCTCCGGCCGCTCCTCCGGTGACGACGCCGTTCAGCATGCCGACGAGGTCGACGCCGACGGTCTCGCGCGCCATCTCGAGCAGGCCCTTGATGTTGCCCATGGCCTCGCCTGCGACCTTCGAGGTGCCGTCGGCGGAGACCACGGTCATGTTGTCGATCGCGGCGATCGCGTTGGCGTACTCGCCCGCGATCGACGGCAGCAGCTGGATGAGCTCCTGCGCGAGCACGGCCTGCGACTGGGTCTCGAGCGCACGCGCGCGCGCATCGATCGCCGCGGCCTCGGCGATGCCCTTGGCCTCGAGCGCCGCGGCCTCGGCACGACCCTCGGCCTCGACCGCCTCCGAAGCGGCGATACGGGCAACCCGGTTCGCGACGCCCTCGCGCTCGATCGCCTTCGCGCGCCCCTCGGCTGCCGAGACCGCTGCTGCCGCGTCGGCCTTGGCGAGCGCCTCGACGCGGTACGCCTCGGCCTCGGCGACGGCGCGCACGTCGGCGTTCAGCTTCTCGGTGCGGAGCGCGACCTCCTTCTGCGCCGTGATCTGCTGCTGCTCGACGATCGCCTGCTGCTGGATCGCCTGCTCGAGCGGCTCGGCGGCCGACGCCTGGGCCGTCGCCTTGTCGGTCTCGACCTGTACGGCGGCCTGCCGCAGCTTGAGCTCGCGGTTGCGGTCGACGAGCACCTGCTCGGCGGCGATCTTGGCCTCCTGCGACGCCTGGTAGGCGTTCGTCTCGGCGATATCCGCCGCCTGGCGCACCTTCGCGGCCTCGGGGCGACCGATGTTGGCGATGTAGTCGGCGCCGTCGCGGATCTCCTGGATCTGCAGCGTGTCGACCACGAGACCCTGCTTGGTCAGCGCTTCCTCGGCCGCCTCGAGCACGCTCTGCGCGACGACCGCCCGGTCGCGGATGATCTGGAGCACGGTCAGGCCGCCGATGATCGAGCGGAGCGAGCCCGACAGCACCTCCTGCGTCGACTCGTCGATCTCGTCGGAGTTCGAGAGGAAGCGCTGCGCCGCGGCTCGGATCATCTCCTGGGTGCCGCCGACCTTGACCACCGCGACGGCCTGGGCCTGCATGGTGATGCCGTCGGTGGTCTGCGCCTCCGTGGTGATCGAGAGTCGGCGCGACCGCAGCGAGATCGTGTACGACTTCTGCACGAAGGGGACGACGAAGACGCCGCCTCCGGTGACGACCTTCTGGCCCGAGAGATCGCGAGAGACCGTGCCGTCGGCCGACCGCACCTCCTTGCCCTTGCCTCCGGTGACGATGATCGCCTCATCGGGTTTCGCGATGCGGTAGCGCTTGATGATGACGAGCGCGATCAGCACCAGCGCGATGACCGCGCCGAAGATGCCGACGATCGCCGGGCTTGCGAGGAACATTCCGTCTCCGTTCGGGGGTGTTCAGGTGGTCGAGGTGATCAGTTCGTGCCCGGTGCCGGCTCCGGAGCCGTCGCGGGCGCGGCGGCGATCGGTTCGACGCCGACCGAGGTCGAGGTGATGGTGCGGACGACGCGCACCGCCGCCCCGCGGGCGATCGGCTCCTCCGCTGTCGCCGATAGGGAGATGCGCTCGCCGTTGCGGATGACCGCCACTTCGCCCAAGCCCCCGGCGGGGATGGCGAGGACGACGGCCCCTTCGGCGCCCACGAGATCGCTGCCGCTCACCGCCGTCGTCGACTCCGCGCTGCGGATGAACCGGGACAGCCACCAGGCCGCGATGCCGCCGAGCAGGCCGGCGAGTGCCCCGACGACCGCGGCGACCGGGGTCGACATGCCGGCCCCGACGCTCGCGAACGCGGTGAACCCGAAGATCGCGGTGAACGCCGCGATGGTCGTGAGGCTGAGCGGGCCGTCGCCGAAATCGAACGCGTCGAAGATGCCGTCGAGCAGCAGGGAGACGAGCAGCAGCACGCCGCCCACGATGCCGATGACCAGGAAGATGCCTCCGGCGAACATCGAGCCGTCGAGCAGCCGCTCGATCCAGTTCATGACGCCGTCCATGCGCGGTCCTTTCCGTTCGGCCGGTACAGCGAGCGTACCAAGCGCCGCCGACGTTCTGGGAACCGGATCCGGATCTCGCGCGGCCGGCGCCCCGGCGGCTCCGGTAGAATGGGTCGGTGACCAGCGCCACCGATTCCCCCGCATCGCCCGCCCCCGCTCTGCAGATCGCCCGGAGCGTGCTGCAGCTCGTCGCCATCGTGACGGTCACGGTGTGGGGCTTCGTCGCGTGGCCGCTGCCCTTCCCCGGTGTGCTCACCGGGATCGGCTTCCTCGTCCTCTCGGTGCTGCTCTGGGCGCTCTTCCTGTCGCCGAGGCCGGTGCTGAACGTCGACCGCTTCGCCGAGGCGCTCTTCGAGCTGCTGCTGATCGCAGCCGCGGTCGCCGCACTCCTCTTCATGGGCGTGTTCTGGGTGATCCCCGCCGTCTACGGGGTCGGGGCCGCGATCGTCGGCTACATCGCGTCCGCGCGCACCCGGTGAACCGCTCGCACCGGCGCGCGGAATAGGCGGGACGGCCCGAGCGTTGACCCGGCCATGAACGCACCCCGGACGGTCGCGGGCGCGACCGCAGACCAGCTCATCCTCGGACTCGACACCTTCGGCGACGTGACGCGCGACGCCGAGGGCCGGCGCCTCTCGCACGCGCAGGTCATCCGCGACGTCGTGGAGCAGGCCGCGCTCGCCGACCGCCTCGGCGTGGACGCCATCACGCTGGGCGAGCACCACCGCGACGACTTCGCGCTGAGCTCGCCCGAGATCGCGCTCGCGGCGATCGCGGGCAAGACGGAGCGGATCCTGCTCGGCACCGGCGTGACCGTGCTCTCGAGCGACGATCCGGTGCGCGTGTACGAGCGCTTCGCGACCCTCGACGCCGTCAGCTCGGGCCGCGCCGAGGCGATCCTCGGCCGGGGCTCCTTCACCGAGTCCTTCCCGCTCTTCGGCTACGATCTCTCCGACTACGACACCCTCTTCTCCGAGAAGCTCGACCTGTTCGCCCGGCTGCGCGCCGAGGGACCCGTGACGTGGTCCGGGCGGCACCGCACCCCGCTCGTCGAGCAGGAGGTCTTCCCCAAGACCGAGCAGCCGGAGGGCGTACGGGCATGGATCGGCGTCGGCGGCAGCCCGCACTCCGTGCTGCGCACGGTGCAGGTCGGGATCCCGATGATGCTCGCGATCATCGGCGGCGACCCCGCCAGGTTCCTGCCGTTCGCGAACCTCTACCGGCAGACGCAGGAGGAGCTCGGCAGGGACGCCATGCCGCTCGGCGTGCACTCCCCCGGCCATGTCGCCGCGACCGATGCAGAGGCGCGCGACCAGCTCTGGCCGCACTGGTCGGTCAACCGCAATCGGATCGGCCGCGAGCGCGGCTGGGCCGAGGCGACCCGCGACGAGTTCGAGCGCGAGGCCGACGCGGGATCGCTCTACGCCGGATCGCCCGACACCGTCGCCGAGCGGATCGCGCGGACGGTCCGCACGCTCGGCGCGGATCGCTTCGACCTCAAGTACGCGAGCGGCACGATGCCGCATGCGCAGCTGATGGACTCGATCGGGCTCTACGCGACCGAGGTGATCCCGCGCGTGCGCGCGCTGCTGGGGTAGGTCTTCGGCGTTCCGGCGCCGGTACGAGGGTCAGGCGTCTGGCTTCGGTGCCGGGGTCCGGCACCGGTGAGGATTCGCCGTCGGTGAGAGATCCGGCGTCGGTGAGAAGAAAGAGTCGGCAACCGTCTCACCGAAGCCGGATCCCCGACCGCACGAATCAGCTCCCGGTCCGAGTTCAGCGAGGCTGAGGCTGCGAGGGTGGGGACCCGATTCGATCGATAGGAACTCCGCATGACCCCCGAAACCGCACTGTACGTCTGGAGCGAGACGATCCCGAACTGGCTGATGGCGGCCTCCGCAGCGGCTGCGCTCGGCACGTTCATCGTGAGGCGGACGGACCGGCGCGAACGGCAGCAGCTCGCCGACAGCGAGGTGCGGATCGGAGTCCAGGCCCGCTGGATGAAGACCTCTGAGGCCGATGGGGACGCGAAGTGGGGCGTGCTCGTCGAGAACTCGCTGCCGTCCCCTGTGCATACGGTCGAACTCATCTGCCCGGGGAACAACTACTCGACGGACAACCGGATCCGGATCCCCTCCATCCCGGCCAGGACGAAGCTCTTCGTCGAGTCCCGCCAGGGCGAATACGGAGCGTGGCAGTTCGCACGAGCCCTCCAGACGTCCGAGGAGCCGGTGACCTTCCTCACCCAAGGGAAGAGGTTCGACGTGCACCAGGTCCAGTTCGTGTATCTCGGGAAGGCCTACGCCCACGACGGGACCGGCGTCGCCGCATCCGCGTAGGGTCTCCGTCGACACGGGCACGGGATCGAGTGCGCGCCGCGCCGGGATGGGTCAGACGGTCAGCACGCGCCACTCGCCGGTCGCCGCGTCGGTCGGCATGCCGTCGAGGATCCGGATCGTGCGGGCCTCGGGCTCCGTGACGATCGTGGCGAGCGTCGCCCACCGCTCGCCGTACCCCTTCGACATGTCGGCGTGGCAGGTGAGCGGCGGCTGCCCCTCGCCCGAGACGAGCACCTCGACCATCGCCGCGGCGTCGGCCGGCAGGCCGCCGGCGAGCCGCTCGCGCACGAGCTCGAGGCGGGCCGTGGAGTCGGGCTCGTAGACCTCGGACTTCTGCTCGGCGAGCGGGGTGCCGTGCTGGAAGTGGTTCGTGCGCTGCACCGATCCCTCGACCTCCTCGATCACGTACACCCCTGCCGGGCTCATCTCGACGGAGACCGCTCGGGTCGCGTCGAGCATCGTGAACGCCGAGGACGAGGCGATCGGGGCCTCGCGGATGAGCGCGATCGCCTCCTCTACCGAGCGGCACTCCGACAGCACGACGCTCGACAGGACGTGCATGGGCACCCCCGTCGGGCCGTCCGCGCGGTGGCCGAGGATGTTGAAGTGCAGCGCGAGGCCGGCCTCGTTGACGCCGATCTTCGAGAGGATGCCCTGCTCCGTCAGGCCGGCGTAGCGCAGTCCTGGGCCAGCGACGTCGTGCGTGTGCCAGAATTCGTCGAGCTCGACGTGCCAGTCCCAGGTCTGCACGCCGAGACGCCGCCCGTCGATGTCGGCGGTGAGGGTCGAGCACTCGCTCGACGCCGCGCCGCCCAGCGCGATGATCTCGGTGCGCGCGTTGAGCGCCACGACCTGCGCGACCTCGAGGCCCGACCCCTCGGCGATGCCCTCGAGCTCCTCGACGAGACCCGGGCGCCAGCCGGCGAGCGCCTCGAGCACCGACGCGGTCCCCGCACGCTCGGCGGCCTCGTCGACCCCGAGCACCCGAAAGAGCTCGGCGTACTTCGCGTACGCGTCCGCGAGCGTGCCCCGGAGGGCGGCGCCTCGGGCGCGGCCGAGCTCGCGCGGCGTCGCCCCCGAGATCTCGAGGTGGAGGCGTGAGGTGTTCTCGATCATGTGCGGCTTTCTGTAGGAGTGCGGGTGGAGCGGCGCGCCCGTCCCGGACGCCCGCGAACGGGCGACGGGACGGGCGCGGTGAACGGGTCAGGCGTCGGTCGCCTGCGCCTCGCCGAGCAGGGCGTCCCGGAGGCCCCTGCGGGGCTTCCAACCGGGCCGCGGCGCCGAGGCGATGAGCAGTTTGGTGTAGGGATCGACGGGCGCGTCGAGCACCTCGCCGACCGTGCCGCGCTCGATGATGCGGCCTTTCCGCATCACGACCACGTCATCGGCGATGTCGCGGACGACCGAGAGGTCGTGCGTGATGAAGAGGTACGACAGACCGTGTTCTGCGCGCAGCTGCTTCAGCAGCGCGAGCACCTGGGCCTGCACCGACACGTCGAGCGCCGAGACGGCCTCGTCGAGCACGATGATCTTCGGTTCGGCGGCGAGGGCGCGCGCGATCGCGACGCGCTGCTTCTGCCCGCCGGAGAGCGCGGCGGGCTTCGCGTCGGCGTGGCGCTCGGTCAGCCCGACCTCGTGGAAGAGCTCGAGGGTGCGCGCCCGTCTGCCCGCCCGGTCGAGGTCGGGGCGGTGCGCCTGCAGCATCTCGTCGATCGTGGCGGCGACCGGGAGCGACCGGTTCAGCGATCCCTGGGGATCCTGGAACACCATCTGCACGAGCTTCGCCCGTTCGCGCAGCTGACGTCGTGCCGTAGTCGGTTTCACGTCGGTGCCCGCGATGCGCACGGTGCCCGAATCGGCGGACTCGAGCCCCACGATCACCCGAGCGAGGGTGGACTTGCCCGATCCCGATTCCCCCACGACTGCGAGGCAGGTGCCCTCGCGCAGCTCGCACGAGACGTCGTCGAGCGCGGCGACGCTCGCCCCGCGGCCGAGGTGGAACGTGCGCTTGAGGTGCTGCGCCTGGATGATGGGTGCGTCGCTCATGCCCGTCCCTCCGTCTCGATCGCGTCGGGCCCGGGATGGCCCTCGGGGTACAGCATCGGCCGGGCCGCCATGAGCGCCCGGGTGTACTCGGTCTCCGGACGATCCCGGATCTCCTCCGGCGTGCCGATCTCGAGGATCTCGCCGTCCTTCATGACCGCGAGGCGATCGCAGACGGCGGCCGCGAGGTCGAGGTCGTGGGTGACGAAGATCATGGAGAGCCCGTGCTCGCGCCGCATCTCGTCGAGGATCGCGACGACCTCGGCTTGCGTGGTGACGTCGAGCGCCGTCGTCGGCTCATCGGCGAACAGCAGCTTCGGCCGCCCCGAGATCGCTCCCGCGATCACGACGCGCTGCAGCATGCCGCCCGAGAGCTGGTGCGGATACGACCGCATGACGCGCTCGGCGTCGGCGATCCCGACCTCTCGCAGCAGCTCGAGGGCGCGCCGCTCGGCATCGGCGCGGCTCAGCGAGCGGGCGTCGCTCATCCCCTCGATGAGGAACCGGCCGACCGGCAGCACCGGGTTGAGGGCGCCGTGCGGATTCTGCGCGATGATCGCGAGATCGTTCGCGCGGATCCGGCGCAGCTCCTCCCCCGTGGCGCTCAGCAGATCGGTGCCGTCAAGCGCGATGCGCCCCTCGACGCGCGCGCCTCCCGGCTCGATGCCGAGGATGCACTTGATGGTCATCGACTTGCCCGAGCCCGACTCGCCGACGAGTCCGAGCGCCTCGCCCGGGGCGAGCGCGAAGGTGTTGCCGTGCAGGATCTCGGTCTCGGCGCCGGAATCCGGGTCGACGACCGTGAGCACGAGGTTCTCGACGGCGAGCAGGGGCGAGTGATCGGCACTGGGCAGGGGCGAGTGCACCTCGGCGGGCGTGGGCGTCGGATCGGTGGCGGGCATCAGCGCGTCCTTCCTGCGGCGCGGCGGCCGCCGAGCTGTTCGCCGACGTACCCGAAGGCCGCGACGGTGATCACGATGGCGAGGCCGGCGAACACGCTCTGCTCCCAGTAGCCCTGCTGCAGCGAGGCCTGCCCGTTCGAGACCATGAGGCCCCAGTCGGGGGTCGGGGGCTGCACGCCGAGGCCGAGGAACGACAGCGCGGCGAGCTCGATCATGGCGTAGCCGAAGTTGATCGTCATCCCCGTCAGGATCTGGGTGCGCACGTTCGGCAGGATGTGCCGCACCGTGATGAGGAAGCCCGAGATGCCCTGCAGCTGCGCAGAGGCGACGTAGGGCAGGTTGCGCTCGCGCAGCGCGACGGAGCGGATCACGCGGGCCGAGTAGGGGGTGAATCCGATCGCGAGCGCGATCGACGCCGTGATGAGCGACGGCCCGAAGATCGCGACCGCGAGGATCGCGAGCAGCATGTTGGGGAAGGCGAACAGCACGTCGAGCACGCGGCTGATGATGGCGTCAACCTTCCCGCCGAACCAGACCGCGGTCAGGGCGAGCGTCGTGGCGAGCACCGCGGTGACGACGATCACGATGAGCGGCCCCACGAGGCTCGTGCGCGCGCCCCAGATGATGCGCGAGAGGATGTCTCGGCCCGACTGATCGGTGCCGAACAGGTGCGTGAGGCTCGACATCTCGTGCCGACCGGTCACGGCGCCCTCGTACGGGTCGAACGGGGCGATGACCGGGGCGAGGACCGCCATGAGCACGACGACGACGATGATCGCGAGGCTCACGAGCCCGACGGGTCCGAGCCGCTTGCGCAGCAGCGGCCAGCCGGAGATCGAGGCGTCCGTGCGGTGCTTGCGCAGGAGCTGCACCGAGACGGTGTCCTGCGCGGTCGTGTTGGTCCCGGGATCCCGGGTGGTCTTCTGCCGAGTCATCGCGCTGCAACTCCCTTGCTCAGCCGGACGCGGGGGTCGATCACCGAGTAGAGCAGATCGACGATGAGGTTGATGAGACCGAAGGCCAGCACCATGATGAGCGCGATCGCCTGCACGACCGCGAAGTCCTTCTTCTGCACGGAGTTCACGAGGAGCGAGCCGATCCCGTCGAGGGTGAAGGCGTACTCGATGACGAACGCGCTCGCGAGCAGACCCGCGATCTGGGTGCCGATCACGGTCGTGACGGGGAGCATCGAGTTGCGGATGGTGTGGCGCCAGAGCACGAGCTGCTTCGGCACCCCGCGCGCGATCGCCATGATCACGTGCTCGGACCCCTGCTCCTCGCGCACCGCCGTGCGGGTGATGCGCGAGACGACCGCGATGCCGGGGAAGGCGAGCGCGAACGCGGGGAGCGTCAGGTGCCAGAGCCGATCCGCGAACCCGCTGCCCGATCCCGAGACCGGGAACCAGCCGAGGTTCGATCCGAAGAGGAACATGAGGATCAGCGCCGCGAAGAAGGTCGGCACCGCGAAGCCCAGGTTCGATCCGAAGACGACGAGCTTCTCGAAGACGCCGGAGCGGGTCGCGGCGAGCACGCCGAGCCCGACGCCGAGGATCGCGATGAGGATCGCCGCGTACGCCGCGAGGTACAGCGTCGTCGGCAGGCGCGACATCACGAGGGTCGTCACGTCCTGCTGGCTGATCAGCGAGCGGCCGAGGTCGCCCTGCAGCACGTCGAGCAGCCAGTGCCAATAGCGGATGAGGAAGGGATCGTCCAGACCGTACTGCGCACGGATCGCCGCGAGCACCTCGGGGCTCACCGTGCGCCCCTGCACCAGGAACTGCTCGGGGCTGCCCGGAGCCAGGTACATTCCGGAGAACACGATGAAGCTGGACACGACGAGCACGGCGACGAGCGCGCCGAGCCGTTGCAAGACGTAGATCATGGACGATCCCTTCCGCTGGGGTCAGCGCCTATTCGGCGGAGCCGAGATCCGCGGCCCAGGGGTAGTAGAGGTAGATGAACGAGGCGGGTGCGCCGGTGATCTTGTCGTCCATGTACATGCGCACGGCGAGGTCGTTGATCGGCACCCAGGGCTGCTGCTCCATGATGAGCGCCTCAGCCGCGACCGTGAGCTCGACCCGCTTCTGCTCGTCGCTCTCGGCGAGCGCTGCGTCGAGGGTCCGGTCGACCTCCGCGTCGGAGAAGCCCGAGTAGTTCTGGTCGCTGCCGGTCTTCGCGACGCTGATGAGGTGCAGCAGCGGGTCGGGAGCGCTCATGTAGTTGGTCGTCACGAAGCCGTCGAAGCCCTCGCGCGCCTTCGGGTCCGAGAAGAACGCGCCGAACTGCGCGCTCGGCACCCCGGTCGGCTCGAGCGTGATGCCGAGCTCCTTCGCGCCGTTCGCCATCTCGTTGAGGATGTCGGCGTAGAAGCCGCGCTCACTCGGGTAGGCGATCTTGATGGGCTCGGAGAGGTCGGCCTTCGCGTCCTCCAGCTCGGCCTTGGCGGCCTCGACGTCGTAGCTCAGGTCGGGCAGCTGCTCGTCGCGGAGCTCCGCGGCGCCGGGGATCGCATCCCACGGCGACTGCGGCACGACGGAGCGGGAGGGCGTCCCCGTCCCTTCGTAGACGGTGTCGGCGATCGCCTGGCGATCGGTGGCGCGGGTCAGCGCGCGGCGCACGGCCGGGTCGCCGAAGACGCCCGTGCCGGTCGAGATGATCGCCATGTTCTGCATGCCCTGGCCGTAGACGAGCGAGCCGTTCTCGCTCTTCGAGAGCTCGCCGAGCGCCGGGAGCGGCACGTCGTAGCTGCCGTCGATCTCGCCGGTCGAGAGGCCGGTCGCGATGGCGGTGGGGTCGACGACGAAGCCGATCTCGACCTCGGCGGCCTTCGCCGTCTTGTCTGCGTTCCAGTAATCGGCGTAGCGCTTCAGCGTGATCGACTGACCCTGCTTCCAGTCGCCGGGGGTGTACTGCAGGGGGCCGGTGCACATCACGCCGGTGTCGGGGTTGCCGTAGTTCTCGCCCGCGGCCTTGCGCTGCTTCTCCTGCACGACCACGCCGAGCACGGTCGACAGCGAGGAGGGGAGCAGGCGGTCCGGCGACTTCAGGGTGACGGTGACCTCGGAGTCACCGCTCTTGGCGACCTTCTCGATGTTCGCGGTCACGCCGCCGGTCCAGTAGCTGCCCTCGGCGGGATCGTTGTGGCGGCTCAGCGAGTAGACGACGTCGTCGATCGTCATCGGGCTGCCGTCCCAGAACGTGACGTCGTCGCGGATCCCGATCTTCCAGGTGAGGCCGTCCTCGGTCTCGGCCTCGGTGGCGAGGTTCGGCTGGACCGAGAAGTCGGGCTGCATCTGGAAGAGCGGCTCGCAGAGGTTCGAGACGATCGTGTTCTCGGGGTAGTTGAACGCCTTGGCGGGATCGAGCGTCGCGAGCTCGCCGTACGTCGAGTTCCAGGTGACCTTGTCGATCTCGCCCTTCGCGGCCGGGGTGGTCTGCAGCAGCTCGGACTCCGCAGCCGCACCCTCCCCGCCTTCGGCGCCGTCGGTGCCGCGCGAGCAGCCCGTGAGCGCGAGACCTGCGATGGCCAGCAGGGCGATCGATGCCCGCGTCTTCGCGAATTTCACGATGTGTTCTCCATTCGAAGTTTCGTCATTGAATCTCCTCAGCCCTGGAACCCAAGGGCGAAGACCCAAGACAGGATCGTAGCACCCAAAACGGTTTGTGCAAATCGTTTTGGGAAAGCGGCCCCGAGCGGCGGGATTCTTGCGGAACGCGATTCCGCGCACGGGGCGGGAGCGGCTATCCTGACGAAATGCAGGCGAGTGGGAGACCGACCATCAAGGACGTGGCCAAGGCCGCGGGTGTCTCCCCGACGACCGTGTCGCACGCCCTCAACGGCAAGGGGGTCGTGCGGCGCGAGACCGTCGAGCGCATCGAGCGCATCGCCGCCGATGTCGGCTACCGCCCGAGCGCCATCGCCCGGGGCCTCCAGAAGTCCCGCCTCGGCCTGCTGGCCCTCGTGATCCGGCCGTTCAACACCCTGGACACCTACCTGCCGACCGGTGTCGACTACTTCCTCCGGATGGCGGGAGCGGCATCGCTCGCGGCTATGGAGCACGGCTACAGCCTGATGCTCGTCGACGATCCGACCAAGCCGGGTACGCCCCTCAGCGCACGAGTGGCCGACGCCTACATCGTGACGGAGCCGTTCGAGAACGACCCCGTGCTGACGTACCTCGCCGAAGAACGCGTCCCCTTCGTGACCGTCGGCACCGATCCCGCCCGACGCGACGCGTTCCCCGCGATCGACGCCGACTCGCAGGATCAGACCGCGCTCGTGCTCGACCACCTCGTCGAGGCGGGCGCCGGGCGCATCGGCTTCGTGATCGGCACCGACCGCAACTCGTGGACCGCCGACTCGTACGAGTGCTACGCGGCGTGGTGCGTCGAGCACGACCAGGACCCGCTCCTCTACACCGCGCCCGAGTCACTCGGCGAACAGGTCGGGCCCGGCGCCCTCGACTTCTTCTTCGGGCCGGAAGGAGGATCGGGCCCGGCGTCCGGAGGGCCGGCGCCCGACGCGATCTACTGCCTCACCGGGCGGCACGCCGCCGGCGTGAACGCCGAGGCGGCGCGGCGCGGGATCCGGGTGCCGGAGCAGCTGCTCATCGCCGGCGCGTCCGGCGCCCTGCAGAACATGACCTCCCGCCCGTCCGTGACCGTGCTCGACCTCCACCCCGAGGAGCTGGCGAAGCACGCGGTCGACGTCGCGGTCGCGCTCGCCGAGCACCGCCCGGTGCCTGACATCGACCGCACCGTGGTGCCGAGCCTGATCGTCCGCGAGTCGACGACCCGGGCGTGATCCGCGAGGCGGGGCCGCGCACCGCACGGGGTGCGGCCCGCTCACGGGGCGCGGCCCGCTCCCCCGCCTCGCGCAGGAATACCTCCGCCCGCCCGCGCGTTCCGGTCTGCATGGCCACGCTCGCAGCACCGACCTCCGCGATCGACCGCGCGCTCTCGGGCATCGACGCCCCGGTGCTCCGACAGCACCGGATCGCGGTGGGGCCGGGCGACGCGATCGCCGTCCCGCGCGGCGGCCTCGTGCTCGTGTACGTGATCTCCGGCGCGCTGACCGAGCGGCCGGGCCCCGGCGCCCGCCCGGTCCGTCCGGCCACCGAGTCCCCCGTGCTCTCGGCTGGCGACGCGAGGCTGTACACCGGGGAGAGCGCCTACTCGCTGTTCGCCGATGAGGCGTTCGTGCTCGTCTCGGAGTTCGACCCCGCCGGGGCCGACGCCGACGTCGTCGGCCTGCTCCCCGGCACCGTGACCGTGCTCGGCCTGGCGCGCAGCGAGCCGGCGGTCGCAGCCCTCGCCGCAGAGCTCGGCACCGCGGTCGGCGCGCGCGCAGCGGGCACCGGCGGCGCGGGCAGCAAGCGCAACGCGGGCACCGCGATGCCCGCGGATGCCTGCGCGGCCGTGCCGGGGAACTCCCTCATCTGCCAGCTGATGGCGAAAACGGTGCTCGTGTCGGTGATCCGGGCGTGGGTGGTGCGCGGCTGCGCGCCCGACGGCTGGCCGTCACGCACCAACGACCCCTACCTCGACCGGGTGGTCGAGGCGATCCACGCCGATCCCGCTCGCGACTGGACGGTCGAGGAGCTCGCACGGACCGGCGCGATGTCGCGCACGGTGTTCGCCGAGCGGTTCCGCGAGGCGACCGGCACGTCGCCCGCCGAGTACCTCGCCGACGTGCGTATCCGGTCGGCGCAGGATCTGCTCGCCCGGGGGCTCGGGGTGTCCGAGGTGTCGCGCGCGATCGGCTACGGCTCTGACGACGGCTTCAGCCGCGCCTTCCGCAGGCGGGTCGGGATCAGTCCGTCGGCCTGGCGTGCCGACGCAACCGCGCCGGCGGCGCAGCGGGCCTGAGCCGAGCGAGTCCCTCAGCCCGCCGCGCCGGCGCGGCCCCCTCAGCTCAGCGCAGCAGAGCCGCGGTCCGAGATCCGGCCCGAGACGCCGAACAGCAGCGCCCCGACCAGCAGGAGCGCGGCCCCGACGGCGAAGACGGGCGTGATGCCGATCAGGTCGACGAGGGCGCCGCCGAGCGCCGCGGCGAGCATGATCCCCGCCTGGAACCCGACCACGATCAGGCTGCCACCCGCCTCGAGCAGGTCGGGCATCCGGTGCCCGGCCCAGGTGTTCGCGACCAGCAGCCACGAGGCGAAGAAGAATCCCCAGACGAACACGGCGGCGCCGGTCACCCACAGCGACCCCGACGATGCGGCCACGACGAGCAGCAGCGACGCGATCACGAGCGGGGTGAACACGGCGAGCAGTCGGTACCGGCGGTCGACGACGAGCCCGAAGAGCGCGTTGCCGATGAGCCCGCCGACGCCGAAGAGCGCGAGGAGCACGACGATGGTGTCCGCGCCGATCGGGTCTCCCCCCGCCTCGACCCGCTCGAGAGCGACGCGCACGTACGTGTAGGCGAGGAAGTGCCCGGTCACGACGAAGACGTTGGCGACGACGCCGAGACCGATCCCCGGACGGCGCAGCGCGACGAGCAGCGTGCCGAGCGAGGCGGCGCGCTCCGCAGGCACGCGCGGGAGGACGCGACCGAGCACGAACGCGAGCGCGGCGCTGAGGACGGCGGCGGCGGCGAAGACGCCTCGCCAGCCGAGCTGGTCGCCGAGCAGCACGCCGAGCGGCACCCCGGCCACCGTCGCGAGCGAGACGCCTGCAGCGTTGAACATGACGGCCCTCCCGAGCCGTTCGGGGCCCGCGATCGCCGCGGCGACCGTGATCGACATGGCCCAGAAGCCCGAGATCGCGGCGCCCAGCAGGAAGCGGGAGACGAGCACGACGGGAAGGCCGGGCGCGAGCGCGACCACGAGATTCGAGACCGCCGCGGCGACGGAGAGCCAGACGAGCAGCGTGCGCCGATCGAGGCGCGGGAACAGCAGCCCGACGGTCGGGGCGGCGATGAGCCCGGCGAGCGCGGTCGCCGTGACCATCTGCCCGGCCTGACCGGTGCTGACCCCGAGCCCGTCGGCGATACGGGTGAGCATGCCGCTCGGCAGGAACTCGGCCGTGACCAGGAAGAAGCTCATGAGCATCATCGTGATCAGCGCGCCGTAGTCCAATCGGGCGCCGGGTGCGCGCCGTGGAGCGCGCCCGTGCTCGGGATCGAAGTCGGCTCCGGACGGGACGATGGGAACGGGTGCGGTCGTGGTCATGCTTCCAGCGAAGCGGAGCGCGGCGATCGCCACCCGACCGCGCGTCCCGCGATCCCGACGGATCGTCCGGGAGGTCGGCCCCCGGGTGGGTCTCCTGCCGTCGGTCCGAGATCCGAGCTCCGCGAGACCGAACCGACCCGGATCGTCCCACCGACGGCGAATCTCCGACGGAGCAGCGGGACCCACGGCATCTGCTAGGGTCCCGGTGTCACGCATCGCTCGCAGCGGAGGGAGTCGTCTTGCACCGATTCGACGTCGTCGAGGCCAGCATCGCCGACCTGCGTCGCGCGCTCGAGACGGGCGCCGTCACGAGCGTGGGGCTGGTCCACGAGTACCTCAGGCGCGTCGGCGCCTACGACCGGCACGGGATCCGCCTGAACGCGATCCCCGTCCTCGCGGCGGACGCGTTCGACGCGGCGCGCGCCTCCGACGAGCGCCGCGCGCTCGGACGCACGCTCGGGCCGCTCGACGGGATCCCCTACACCGCCAAGGACAGCTACCTCGCGCGCGGCCTGCCGGTCGCGGCAGGATCCCCCGCCTTCGCCCGCCTGATCGCGCAGCGCGACGCATTCGCCGTCGAACGGCTGCGCGCGGGAGGGGCCGTGCTGCTCGGGCTCACGAACATGCCGCCGATGGCGAACGGGGGCATGCAGCGCGGGGTCTACGGGCGGGCCGAGAGCCCCTACAACCCGGACTACCTGGCGGCCGGCTACGTCTCGGGATCGTCGAACGGGTCGGGGGTGTCGACCGCCGCCAGCCTGGCGACCTTCGGGCTCGGCGAGGAGACCTGGTCGTCGGGGCGGGCGCCGGCCTCGAACAACGCGCTCGTCGCGTACACCCCCTCCCGCGGCGTGATCTCGACGCGCGGCAACTGGCCCCTCACCCCGACGATGGACGTCGTCGTGCCGCACACCCGTACGGTCGCCGACCTCGTCGAGCTGCTCGATGCGCTGGTCGTCGACGACCCCGAGACGCGCGGGGACTTCTGGCGCCGCCAGCCGTGGATCCCGATCCCGCGGCCGTCGGAGATCCGTCCGCGGTCGTTCGCGGAGCTGCTCGGGGCCGATGCCGGGTCCGGGTCTGATGCCGGATCCGGTGACGGCAGTGCCGCCGGCCTCCGCGGCACGCGCCTGGGGGTGCCGCGGATGTTCATCGGCGCCGACTCCGACGCCGACCGACCGGTCGAGACGCATCCGGACATCGTCGCGCTGTGGGAGGCCGCGCGGCGCGCGCTCGAGGCGCGGGGAGCCGAGGTCGTCGAGGTCGACTTCCCCGCGGTGTCGAACTACGAGCGGGATCGGCCCGGCGCGCTCGGCCTCGTCGAACGTGGACTCTGGCCCGAGGGGTACCTGCGCGAAGAGGTCCATGACCTGCAGGCCTGGGGCTTCGATGACTTCCTGCGCGCGAACGGCGACCCCGAGCTGGACCGGCTCGCCGACGCCGACGGTGCGCGGATCTACCCGGTTCCCGCCGGCACCGTGCCCGACGCGCTCGAAGTCTACGACGACGTGTACGACATCGACATGGCGGAGTACGTCGCGATGGCACGGCGCGGCCTGCCCGAGCGGCTCGAGGACTTCGAACATCTCGAAGCCGGCGTGCGCGGGCTCGAGACCGCCCGCCGCGTCGACCTCGAGGAGTGGATGGATCGGCTCGGGCTCGACGCGCTGGTGTTCCCGGCCGCCGCCGACGTCAGCCGGGAGGACACGGAGCGGGACGCCGAGGAGAACCGGCGGGCCTGGACGCGCAAGGGCGTCGGCGTCTCCAACGGCGGGCTCGTGCCCCGGCACTACGGGATCCCGACAGTGACCGTGCCGATGGGACGGATGCCGAGCACCGCGATGCCCGTGGGCCTCACCTTCGCCGGGCGGTCGCACGACGACTGGCGGCTCGTCTCCCTCGCCGCGGCGTACGAGTCGGCGACGCGGATGCGCGAGCGCCCCGAGCGCACGCCGGCACTGGCCGGCCCGGGCGCGGGGGCGGCGATCCCGACCGGACTCGCCGATCCTGCGTCGCCGCTCGACGGCATCCCGCTCGAGGGCATCCCGCTCGAGGGCATCCCGCTCGAGGGCATCCCGCTCGACGTCGCCGCAGCGGTGACCGATGGCGAGCGCGGACCCGAGATCGAGGTGCGCGTGCGCGCCGACGCCGACTCCGTGGAGGTCGGCGTGCACGGCGCGATCGTGCCGCTCGAACGCGACGGATCGGACTGGGTGGGCAGGATCCCGCTCGACCCCGACGAGCACCGGCACGTGCACAGCGAGTGGCGGGATCCCTACGGCTCCCTCGTCACGGTGCTGGCGTCGCGCGAGGGCGTCGGGCAGACCGGCGCGTTCCTCGCGGTGGGCGGGATCGTCTAGGGTACGGGCAGTTCGAGCCGCCCGGGTGTGCGGCGGCGCCGCGGTGCGGCGGTTCGACGGCGGGCTCCCGTCGTCGGTCGGAGATCCGGCCTCCGTGAGCCCGCCGGCCTCCGGCACATCTCACCGAACGCGGACCCCTGACGCACGCGTGCCCGGGCACCCGTTTCACCGCCCGCGAGACGGCAACGGGGGCCGGCGCCGAAGCGCCGACCCCCGTGTCCGGAGCGGAAGGCCTATGCCAAACGCTGCTGCAGGTTCTCGTCGATGGCTGCGAGGAACTCCTCGGTCGTGAGGAAGCCCTGCTCGGGGCCGACGAGCAGCGCGAGGTCCTTGGTCATCTTGCCCGACTCGACGGTCTTGATGACGACATCCTCGAGAGTGTGCGCGAACTCGATGAGCGCCTGGTTGTCATCGAGCTTGCCGCGGTGCGCGAGGCCGCGCGTCCAGGCGAAGATCGAGGCGATCGGGTTGGTCGAGGTGGGCTTGCCCTGCTGGTGCTGGCGGTAGTGGCGCGTCACGGTGCCGTGCGCGGCCTCGGCCTCGACGACCTTCCCGTCGGGCGTCGCGAGCACGGAGGTCATGAGGCCCAGCGATCCGAAGCCCTGCGCGACGGTGTCGGACTGCACATCGCCGTCGTAGTTCTTGCAGGCCCAGACGTAGCCGCCCTCCCACTTCATGGCCGAGGCGACCATGTCGTCGATGAGGCGGTGCTCGTAGGTGAGGCCGGCAGCCTCGAACTGATCCTTGAACTCGGTGTCGTAGATGTCCTGGAAGATGTCCTTGAAGCGGCCGTCGTACGCCTTCAGGATCGTGTTCTTCGTCGAGAGGTACACCGGGTAGTTGCGCGACAGGCCGTAGTTCAGCGAGGCGCGGGCGAAGTCGCGGATCGATGCGTCGAGGTTGTACTGCACCTGCGCGACGCCGTCGCTCGGGGACTGGTAGACCTCGAACTTCTGCGGCTCGGAGCCGTCCTTCGGGGTGAACTCGACGGTGAGGGTGCCCTCGCCGGCGAAGCGGAAGTCGGTGGCGCGGTACTGGTCGCCGAACGCGTGGCGGCCGATGATGATCGGCTTGTTCCAGCCGGGCACCAGGCGCGGGATGTTGGAGATGATGATCGGCTCGCGGAAGATCACACCGCCGAGGATGTTGCGGATCGTGCCGTTGGGGCTGCGCCACATCTTCTTGAGGCCGAATTCTTCGACGCGGGCCTCGTCGGGGGTGATCGTGGCGCACTTGACGCCGACGCCGTGCTTCTGAATGGCGTGCGCCGCATCGATCGTGACCTGGTCGTCGGTCTCGTCGCGGTGCTGGATGCCGAGGTCGTAGTACTCGAGCGTGACGTCGATGTAGGGGTGGATCAGACGGTCCTTGATGAACTGCCAGATGATGCGGGTCATCTCGTCGCCGTCGAGCTCGACGACCGTGCCTTCTACCTTGATCTTCGCCAACGCTTCTCCCAGTGTCGTGATGTGTGCGTTCGGGACGCGCGGGCGGGCTGCGCACCGCGCGAGAATACGCTTCGGGGCTCATGCGCCACCGACTCGGATATCGGCCCTGTGAGGGCCGCCGACCATCCTACCCGAGCGGCCTGAATCTCTCGACATCGAGATAAATCAGGGGAGCAGGAGGCGGGGCTCCTCGGTCAGTCGCGCGGCACGGCTCCGGGTTCGGCGGACGGGCTCCGGGGTTCGGCGGACAGGCTCCGCCCGATTCGCGCAGCACTCCTTGCACCGACTCACTCGCGAGTGAGTTGGAGCAGCACGGCCCACCCGGATCCCGCACGAACTCACTCGCAACCCAACCGGCGCAGGAACCCACGAGTCACTCGCGAGTGAGTTGGAGCAGCACGGCCCACCCGGATCCCGCACGAACTCACTCGCAACCCAACCGGCACAGGATCCTCCCGACGGCGGGCTGTCAGCGAGCGGCGCGGATGACGCCCGTCACCCCCAGATCGGCGTCGAGCACGACCGCATCCATGCGTTTGCCGACGGCGAGGTCTCCGACGTCGCCCCACCCCATCGCGCGCGCCGGGTTGACCGACGCCATCCGCACGGCGGCGCGCAGGGCCGCGCCGACAGCTGCTCCCCCACCACGACCGCGGCCTCGATCACCATGACGTACTCCGCGGTGAACGCCGGCGCCGACCGCGTGCTCGACCCACCCGCGGAAGAGCGCGTCCATCGTGGCGGTGCTCCCCGCGATGGTCTCGGTGCCCGCGACGCGCGCGACGCCGTCGGAGACCTCGACGTCGAGCGCGCCGAGCCGGTACTCCCCGTCGCCGCAGGCCGCGGCGCCCATCGCATCGGTGACGAGCATCGCCCGATCCGCGCCGGCCAGGCCCGCCGCCCAGGCGGCGAGGTCGGGGTGCAGGTGCGTGCCGTCCGCGATGAGCTCGACCGACACCCGGTCGTCCTCGAGCAGCGCGAGGATCGGCCCCGGCTCGCGGTGATGGAGCGGCCGCATGGCGTTGAAGAGGTGCGTCGCCACGGTGGCGCCGGCGTCGATCGCGCGTCGGACGCGGGCGTAGTCGGCGTCCGTGTGTCCGACCGCCACGGAAACGCCTGCCGCGACGAGGCGCTCGATGGCGGCGATCGCACCCGGCAGCTCCGGCGCGATCGTCACCATCGAGATGGCGTTCTGCAGGGTCGGCAGCTCGCCGGCAGCGAGCAGCGCGTCGAGCTCGCCCGGATCCGGCGCTCGCAGCAGCGCGCGATCGTGCGCACCGGCACGGGCCGGGCTCAACCACGGCCCTTCCAGGTGGATCCCCCGGATCGCGCCCGACGCCACGAGGCCGCGCAGCATCCGCACTCCCGCGAGCAGCCGCTCGGGGCCGTCGGTGACGAGGCTCGCCATGCTCGTCGTCGTGCCGCGCGCGAGGTGGGCGTCGCGGGCTCGGAGCGCCAGCTCCTCCGAGGCCTCGGTGTACCCGGCTCCTCCGCCGCCGTGCACATGGATATCGACGAACCCCGGCACGAGCGTCGCATCGCCCAGGTCGAGCGAAGACCCGGCGACCGGCCCGGCGGCAGGACCACCCTCCCCGATGCCGGTGATGGTTCCCCGGGAGACCGAGATCCAGCCCGGCTCGAGCACGGCTGATCCGGTCACCACGCGCGCCGCGGTGACCACCCCGTCCGGCGGGGCGAGCGTCACCGCGTCCGGCACGGCGAGGGTCACCCCGCACCGCCCGGTCGGTGCGCCTGCACGAACTCGTAGTACTCGGTCAGCCGCAGCTTCGATGCGGCGGCCCGGTCGATCACGACCGTCGCCCTGCGGTGCATCTGCAGTGCGCTCGCGGGGCACAGGCTGGCGACTGGGCCCTCGATCATCGCAGCCACGGCGTCGGCCTTGCTCTCTCCCTGGGCGACCAGCAGCAGACGGCGGGCGTCGAGGATCGTGCCGAGCCCCTGGGTGACGCAGTGCATCGGCACGTCGTCGGCCGAGTCGAAGAATCGGGCGTTGTCGGCGCGGGTCTGCGGCGCGAGCGTCTTCATCCTCGTGCGCGACGCGAAGGACGAGGTCGGCTCGTTGAACCCGATGTGCCCGTTGGCCCCGATTCCGAGCAGCTGGAGGTCGACGCCCCCGGCCTCCGCGATCCTGCGCTCGTAGTCCTCGCACGCCGCGTCGATGTCGGCGGCCGCGCCGTCGGGCACGTGCACGCGGGCCGGGTCGAGGCCGAGCGGCTCGGTCACCGTGCGGCGGATGACCGAGTGATAGCTCTCGGGGTGGGCGGGATCGAGCCCGACGTACTCGTCGAGCGCGAACGCGGTCACGTTCGCGGTGTCGAGCGCCCCCGAGGCGACCCGCTCGGCGAGCGCGCCGTAGGTGCCGAGCGGCGAGGACCCCGTGGCGACGCCGATGACGGCCCCCGCGGCCGGCGCCGAGCGGATCACCTCCGCGATCCGCTCTGCGGCGACGTGCGCCACCGCCTGGGCGTCGGGAACGATGGTGATATCCACAGGGACTCCTTCGGGGTCGATGCGTTGCGGGTACGGGTCAGTGGGCGGGCGCTGCGGCGAGCGCCCGGGCGAGCTCGACGGCGCCGTGCACGGGGTCGCGGTCGAGGACGCGGAAATCGTGGAATCCCCGCGCCGCCAACCGCTCGCATACGGCGCGCTGCAGCAGCGGCTGGTGCACGAGCTGGCCGCCGGCGAGCACGACCGGGCCGGTCAGGCCGAGCCTACCGCCCGAGCTCGCCGCGAAGAACGCCAGGTGCTCGGCGGCGCCCGACACGATCGCGAGCGCCGTCGGGTCGCCGTCATGGGCGAGCTCGAAGACCACGCGCGCACGCGAGGCCCAGAACCGTCGCTCGGGGTTGGAGGTGAAGTGATCGAGCAGGTCCTCCGGCCCCTGCAGTCCGCAGTCCGAGGCGAGCTGCTGCGAGAGCAGGTCGGCGGGCTCCCCCTGGTCGATGCGCTCGAGCGCGTGGCGCATCGCCATGCGCGTCACCCAGTAGCCGCTGCCCTCGTCGCCGAGCAGATAGCCCCAGCCGCCGGCACGGGCGGTGCGCCCTTCGGTATCGCGCGCCCAGCCGACCGACCCGGTGCCCGAGATCACGGCGATCCCGTGCCCCGTGCCGGCCGTCGCCAGCAGCAGTTCGGCGTCGTGCACGACGTCGACCGGCACGCCGGGCCGGTTGATGACGAGCAGCTCGCGGAACTTCGCGGTCGCCGCCCGGGTGTCGGCACCCGCGACCCCGGCGACGATCGCGCCCAGCGGCGCATCGCCGATCCGCTCGAAGACGCCGCGCAGCTGGCGCGCGGCCTCCTCCAGCCCCACCGACGCGGGGTTCGCGCTGCCCGCCAGCACCTCGGCGCGCACGCCCCGGTCGTCGGCCAGGATCGCGTGGGTCTTCGATCCGCCGACGTCGAGGCCGAGCACCGGTGCGGTCATGCGCGCTCGCCCACGGCGTCGGCGGCACCCGCTGCGGGAGCGGCCGGCCACTTGCCGCCGTTCTCCCAGAACTGCGAGATGTCGTCGAGCGGGCGCCCCTTGGTCTCGGGGGCGAACTTCAGCACGAAGAGGAACGCGAGGATCGCGAAGCCGCCGAGGATCGCGAACACTCCGGCGCCGCCCGTCGCCTTGAGCAGGGGGAGGAACGCGACACCGACGATGAAGTTCGCGACGAGGTCGCTCGTGAGCATGGTGCTCGAGCCGAGGCCGCGCAGATGCGACGGGAAGGTCTCTCCCGCGTAGACCCAGACGAGGGCGCCGAAGCCGAACGTGAAGCCGACGTTGAAGAGCACGAGCCCGAGGAAGCCGAGCGCGACGAATCCGCCGTTCAGGCGCACGTCGGTCGGATCCTGACCGCTCGCCCCGAACATGAAGGTGATCACCATGATGACGCCGGCCGTGACCATGATCGCGATGCCGGTGAGCAGCACGGGGCGCCGACCCATCCGGTCCACGAGCCCCATCGACACGAAGACGGCGATGAGCCCGATGACCTGCACGAGCGCGGGCAGGCCGAAGATCGCCATGTGGTCGGTCTCGGCGAAGCCCATCGCCTTGATGATCTGCGGGCTGTAGTAGACGATCGCGTTGATGCCGGTGATCTGCACGAAGAAGCCGAGCAGCACGACGAAGAAGGTGGCGCGCAGGTACGGCAGCCGCACCATCTCCTTGAGCCCCTGCAGCGTCGACGGGCGCCCGCGCCCCTCCGCGAGCTCGGTCTCGAGGGTCGCGAGTTCGCGGTGCGCGTCGGCCTGCGGGTCGATCTGCGCGAGCACGCGCACGGCGTCGTCCCGGCGCCCCTGCATCATGTACCAGCGGGGCGTGTCGGGCGAGCGCAGCAGCATGAGCGTGATGATGATCCCGGGGACCGCGGCGGCGCCGAGCATGACGCGCCAGTTGCCCGAGGGGGCCAGCGCCCACGCCAGCAGATAGCCGAGGATGATCCCGAACACCGTCGCGACCTGGTACATCACGAGCAGCGCGCCGCGGATCTTCGTCGGGGCCGACTCGGCGACGTACATCGGCACGACCACGATCGAGATGCCGATCGAGACGCCGAGCAGCACTCGGGCGACGGCGAGCGACGGCACGTCCCAGGAGAGCCCCGAGAAGAGGGAGAAGAGCGTGAAGGTCCCGGCGACCAGCACCATCATGCGCTTGCGGCCGTAGTGGTTGGCGAGCGACCCGCCGAAGATGGCTCCGAGGATCTCGCCGAAGATGACGTACGAGGTGAGGAGCCCCTTCTCGGCCTCGGACGTGATGCCGAAGTCGGCGGAGATGAAGTCGAGCGCCCCGCCGATGTTCGAGGAGTCGTATCCGTAGATGATGCCGACGGCCGCTGCGGCGATCGCTACGAGAATCGCGCCTCTCGAGGAGTTCCTGAGGTCCTGCAGAATGCCCACGTCGGCACCTTTCGTCGTCTGCGGATCTTCCGGGCCCGCCGCCCGATCAAAAGGACTAGACCAATTTGATGTGCCTAAGATAGGCATAGACCAATCCTGGTGTCAAGCGATCCGGTCGTCGGATCCACCTGCAGTATCCTCCGGACCACCGACATCGCGCGCCGGCAGCGCGCACCGACGGGCGGGAGCGGACCGGCGCGGTTCACCACGGGATCAGGGGACGGGCAGCGCGGCGCGGCGGCGCCGGAAGGAGTCGAAATGGCCGGCACACCGAAGTACTACAGGCAGAAGCTCCGCATCATCGATCTCATCGCCGATGCGGCGCCCGGCGATCCGCTGCCGACCGAGCGCGAGCTCGCGGAACGGTTCGACACATCGCGCACGACCATCCGGCAGGCGCTCACCGAGCTCGCGATGGAGGGGCGCATCGAGCGCACGCAGGGGCGCGGTACGTTCGTCGCCGAGCCCCCGATCATCGCGGTGCGCCAGCTCACCTCGTTTAGCGAGGACCTCGACGGCGCGCGCCTCGACAGCGATGTGCTCGGGATCTCCGAGGAGCCGGCGTCGCCGGAGGTCGCGTCGGGCCTCGGGATCGCGGCGGGCAGCGCCGTGACCCGGGTGGACCGCGTGCGCCGCCGGGGCGGCGCCCCGCTCGCTCACGAGACGGCCCACCTTCCCGGCTCGTACGCCCGCATCGCGGAGGAACTCGCGGCGCGCGGCTCGCTCTACCGCACGCTGCGCGAGGCGTACGGGATCACGCTCGCCTCGGTCGACGACGAGGTCGCCACCGAACTCGCCGGCCCCGAGGAGGCGGCACTGCTCGGGATCGAGATCGGACTCCCCCTGCTCGTCGTACGACGGGTCGCCCGAGCGGCGGACGGCGCCCCCGTCGAGTACACGCGGTCGGCGTTCCGCGGCGACCGCTTCCGGTTCCGCGCGAGCGCCAGTACGGACTGAGACGCGCGGCACGGCGGCTCGGCGCACCGCGCCGGTCCGGCCCGCCGCGCGCGATCCCGATCCGTCCCGGGCTCCCGTCGCGGAGGCGATGATGCTAGCCTGATCCCGCCCAACGATGGGCACCGGCGGCCTCGCGGCCTTCGGCTTCTACTACGGATCGTCCGGCACGTACCTGCCGGTGGAGGAAATCATGGCATCAGTCACGTTCGACACCGTCTCCTGCGTCTATCCCGGGGCGGAGCGCCCCTCGGTGGACCAGCTCGAACTCGATATCGCGGACGGGGAGTTCCTCGTCCTGGTCGGCCCGTCGGGCTGCGGCAAGTCGACCACCCTGCGCATGCTCGCGGGCCTCGAGGAGGTGCACTCGGGCCGCATCCTCATCGGCGACCGCGACGTCACCGACACCCCTCCGAAGGATCGCGACATCGCGATGGTCTTCCAGAACTACGCGCTCTACCCGCACATGACCGTCGCCGAGAACATGGGCTTCGCGCTCAAGATCGCCGGGGTCTCGAAGGACGAGCGCGCCGCACGCGTGCTCGAGGCCGCGAAGATGCTCGACCTCGAGGAGTACCTCGACCGCAAGCCGAAGGCGCTCTCGGGCGGCCAGCGCCAGCGCGTAGCGATGGGCCGCGCCATCGTGCGCCAGCCCCAGGTGTTCCTCATGGACGAGCCGCTCTCGAACCTCGACGCGAAGCTGCGCGTGCAGACCCGCACCCAGATCGCATCGCTGCAGCGCCGCCTCGGCGTCACGACCGTCTACGTCACCCATGACCAGACCGAGGCGCTCACGATGGGCGACCGGATCGCGGTGCTCAAGGACGGCCTGCTGCAGCAGGTCGGCACGCCCCGCGATCTCTACGAGACCCCGAAGAACGTCTTCGTCGCCGGCTTCATCGGCTCCCCCGCGATGAACCTGCTGCCCGCCGAGCTGACGGGCGAAGGCGCGCGCGTCGGCACCGCGACCGTGCCGGTCGACGCGTCGATCCGCACTGCGGCGACGGGCACCTCGGTGACGGTCGGGATCCGCCCCGAGGATCTGGAGCTGGCGACCGCTGGCGAGCCCGGCCTGACCGTGGTCGTGGACCTGGTCGAGGAGCTCGGCGCCGACGGATACCTCTACGGCCACACGGTCGGCGAGAGCGAGCGCGCCGAGGTGGTCGCCCGCGTCGACGGACGCGTGCACCCCGCCGGAGGGGACACCGTGACGCTCGTGCCGAACGCGTCGCGCCTCCACGTGTTCGACGCGGCGACCGGCGACCGCCTGAGCTGACGCACGGCGGCGCACGGCGCTGCGCTGCGCCGTGCTGCGCCCGCCGCTGTCGGCCAATGCCGGCCGCTGCCGGCACCACCCGCGGCGACTCGCGATCACTCGACCGATACGAATCCGGGTCACTTGGGTGGGGTGTTTGACGCAAACACCCCACCCAAGTGACCCGGATTCGTATCGTGGCGCCGAGGCGGGGTCGCGAGCGCCGCGCAAATGCGAGCGCAGCGCAGGCGGGCGCAGCGCGAGCGCGTAAGTCACAGTTCGGTTACGACGCGGGGAACGCTGCACGACGGGGTTGCGAATATTTAGTTCGTTAGCTTTACTAACTCTCATGACGGACGCATCGAAGCGCACCCCGGCGCACCCCGGACCCCCGGCGCACACCGGCGCCCCGGCGCATCCAGGCACCCCCGAAGCCCCCGCCGCCGGATACACGCCGGCGTCGTTCGGCGCGCGATCGCTCCGCACCGTCCTGAAGGCGACGCCGGGCGACGCGAAGCTCCACAACCGCACGCTCGTGCTCCAGACCCTGTACGTCTCCGGCCCGCGCAGCCGCGCCGAGATCGCACGCACGACCGGCCTCACGAAGGTCACGATCTCGGTCATCGTCGCCGAGCTCATGGCCGAGGGCCTCATCCACGAGCTCGGACCGCAGGAGTCCCAGCGCCCGGGCAAGCCCGCGATCCTCGTCGACCTGGCCCGCGACGCGTTCGTGGTCGTGGCGCTCGACCTCAGCGACCACCTCGTGCTCCGGGGCGCCCTCATGAGCGTCGACGGCGACATCATCGCCCGCGCGCAGGTCGAACGCGGCGACGCGACGGGCGAGGCCGCATGCGAACTCGCGGTCGGGCTGGCGCAGGAGCTGCGCGGGCAGGCGGCCGTGCCCGTGCTCGGCCTGGGCGTCGGCACCCCCGGCGTCGTCGACGACACCGGCACCGTGCGCACGGCGCCCAACCTGGGCTGGACGAACTTCCCGCTGCAGCGCATCCTCGAGCAGCGCACCGGGCTCCCCACCGTCGTCGCGAACGACGCCAATGTGGCGGCGCTCGCCGAATACAGCTTCGGCGACTCGAGCGACAACTTCATCCTCGTCACGATCGGCCACGGTGTGGGCTCCGGCCTCATCATCGGGGGCCGTCCGGTCGCGGGCAGCCGTTTCGCCTCGGGCGAGATCGGCCAGGTCATGGTCGGCACCGATCTGGGCCTCGAGGCGCCCTATTCGCGCGAGCAGGTGCTCGAGCACTGGCTCTCGGTTCCGCCGCTCACGCGCTCGCTCGCCGAAGCCGGCCCCGATGCCCGCGATCAGGTGCTGCGCGAGGCGGGCCAGCGGCTCGGCGTGGCGCTCGCGCCGGTGGTCGGCGTGCTGAACCTCGCCGAGGTCGTGCTCGCCGGGCCGACCGAACTCATCGGCGGCACGCTCGCCGAGGCCGCGCTCGAGATCCTGCAGCGCCGCACGATGCCCGACACCCATGACGATCTGGTGCTGCGCACGAGCACGCAGGGCGAGGACCTGATCCTGCGCGGCGCCACCGCGACCGTGCTGAAGGAGCGACTCGGCGTGAGCTGACCGCGCGGGGCGGGTCCGGATCGGGAACCCGGACACCCCGCTCCCCCGGCACCCGGAACCGGCGGCCCGCGCGGCAGCCGGGATCGGCAGCACAGACCCCCACAACTCAACATCGACCGCGAACCGGCATCGGCCGGATCGCGCATCACGAGCCGCACCGCCTCATCGGGCGACGCGGCGCATCGAAAGGAAGACACCATGAAGAGAAAGCTCACCGGCCTCATGGCGGCGGCCGTGGCTTCGGCGCTGCTGTTCACCGGATGCAGCCAGGGCGGCGGCACCGCAGGCGGCGAGGTCGACGGCGAGGGCAAGACCATCACGCTCTGGCTCGCGGGCGGCGACACCCCCGACGAGCTCCGGGACTACCTCAAGAAGGAGTTCGCGGACGAGACCGGCGCGACCCTGAAGATCGAGGAGCAGGGCTGGGGCGACCTCGTCACGAAGCTCACGACGGCGCTGCCCGACGAGAACAACACCCCCGACGTCACCGAGATCGGCAACACCCAGTCGCCCACGTTCACGAACGTCGGCGCGTTCCTCGACCTCACCGACATGTACGAGGAGCTCGGCGGCGAGCACCTGCTGCAGTCGTTCGTCGACGCAGGCACGGTCGAGGACAAGCACTACGCGCTGCCCTACTACTTCGGCTCGCGCTACATGTTCACCCGCAAGGACGTGTGGGAGGCCGCCGGCGTCGAGACGCCGACGACCCTCGACGAGTTCAACGCCGCGGTCAAGACCATCACCGAGAAGAACCCGAAGAAGATCGACAACTTCTCGGGCTTCTACCTGGGCGGCCAGGACTGGCGCGACGGCATCTCATGGATCTTCGCGAACGGCGGCGAGATCGCCGAGTTCGAGGGCGGCGAGTGGAAGGCCACCCTCGATTCCCCCGAGTCGGTCAAGGGCCTCGAGCAGCTGCAGGCGATCTACCGCGATGCGTCGAACGCCCCGAACGACGCGAAGGACGCGAACCAGTACCAGTTCCTCAACGACTCCGACCAGGTCAAGGACGAGGACGGCAACGTGACCGACGACCTGTCGCTCGCCGCCGCGACGATCATGGCACCGGGTTGGGCCCACTGGTCGATCGGCGACCTCGTCGAGGGCGAGGACGGTGAGCCCGTCCGCGAGTGGAACGACGACACCTTCGGCACCTTCGTGCTGCCGGGCAACGACGGCAAGCCAGCACCGGTCTTCGCGGGCGGATCGAACATCGCGGTCTCGGCGAAGTCGAAGAACCCCGAACTCGCCAAGGAGCTGCTGAAGATCATCTTCTCCGAGGAGTACCAGACCATGCTCGGCAAGAACGGTCTCGGGCCCGCCAATCAGGAGTACACCTCCGCGCTGGGAGAGGACCAGTTCGCGAAGGCCCTCATCGAGTCGGCGTCGAACTCGAAGCTCACCCCCGCGGCACCGGGCTGGGCGGCGATCGAGTCGAAGAACATCATGGAGGAGTTCTTCGCGCAGATCCGCGATGCGAAGGATCTCGAGCAGCTCGCCAAGGACACCAACGCGAAGCTCGATCCGCTCCTCAACCTGAAGTGACACCGAGGGCGCGGCCCTCAGTGTCATCCTGCGCGAGCACAGCTCGTCATGCTGCGCGACCGTAGGAAGTCGCAGTACGCAGGATCCCGAGGGCGCAGGGCCTCCGCAGCAGCGGGGGTCCTGCGCCCGCACCACCCCTCCCCCAGAAAGGCCGGCGATGAGCACCAGCACTGCGCGAGCCGAAGCGCGAGCCGCGGCACCAGCCGAAACGCGCCCCACGGCGCCCGCCCCGAGGCGGCGCAAGTTCCGTCTCACCCCGTATGCGCTGCTGCTGCCCGCCACCCTGATCGTGCTGCTCGCGCTCGGCTACCCGATCGTCTGGCAGCTCATCACCTCGATGCAGCGATTCGGGCTCTCGCAGCAGTTCGGGCAGCCGCCCGAGTGGGTGTGGTTCGACAACTACGTCGACCTCTTCTCGACATCGACGACCTGGCTCGTCGTCGCGCGCTCCGTCGCGTTCTGCCTCGCGACCGCGGGCGTCACCATGGTCGTCGGAATCGGGATGGCGCTGCTCATGCAGGCGGTGTCGACCCCCATCCGCATCACCCTCCAGATCTCCATGCTGCTCGCGTGGGCCACTCCGGTGGTCGCGGCCATGACCATCTGGAACTGGATCTTCGACTGGCGCCGCGGCCTCTTCAACTGGGCGCTCACGAGCGTCGGCATCCCCGCCCAGGGCCACAACTGGCTGCAGCATCCGCTGAGCTTCTTCGTCGTCGCCCTCATCATCGTCGTCTGGATGAGCGTGCCGTTCGTCGCGTTCTCCGTCTACGCCGGCCTCACGCAGGTGTCGGGCGAGGTGCTCGAGGCGGCGCAGATGGACGGCGCGAACCGGTGGCAGCGCCTCCGCTTCATCATCGCCCCCATCATCAAGCCGGTGCTCGGCATCGTGATGCTGCTGCAGATCATCTGGGATCTGCGGGTCTTCGCCCAGATCAAGCTGCTGCAGGATCGTGGATCCATCGCCAGCCAGACCGACGTGCTCGGCACGTACATCTACCAGCTCGGCGTCGGGTCGAGCGACTTCGCCATGGCGAGCGCGATGTCCATCTTCGTGCTGCTGCTCACGATCGCGCTGAGCTGGGCCTACGTGCGCAACCTGCTCAAGGAGGACGAGGAACGATGACCCGCACCGAAACCGCCGCGATCGCGATGCCGGCAGGATCGGCGCGCCGCCGGGGTCGCACCGGCCGCACGGCCCGTGCCGTCTTCGGGGCGCTCGCCATCGTGCTCGCGATCGTCTGGGCGTTCCCCGTCTACTGGATGCTGAACTCCTCGCTGCTGCCGAACGCGGTGCTCGAGCAGACGACGCCCACGCTCCTCCCGTTCGGGGGCTCGCTCAAGAACTTCCGGTCGGTCTTCGCCGACGGCTCGTTCTTCAGCGCGCTCGGGATCAGCGTCGCCGTCGCGGCGATCGCCGTGACCTGCTGCCTGCTCTTCGCGTTCCTCGCGGCGCTCGCCATCAGCCGCTTCCGGTTCAAGGGCCGGCGCAGCTTCGTGCTCGCCGTGCTCTTCATCCAGATGCTGCCCGCCGAGGGCATGTTCATCGCGCAGTACAAGCTGATGGGCTCGATCGGCCTGCTGAACTCCGTCATCGGCGTCAGCATCATCTACATCGCGGCCGTCGTGCCGTTCACCATCTGGATGCTCCGCGGGTTCGTCGCGGGCGTCCCGGCCGACCTCGAGGAGGCGGCGATGGTCGACGGGCTGAGTCGCACGCAGGCGTTCCTGCGCATCACCTTCCCGCTGCTCGCGCCCGGCCTCATCGCGAGCGGCGTGTACGCGTTCCTCCAGGCGTGGAACGAGTTCACGGTCGCGCTCGTGATCCTGCAGGATTCAGGCACGCAGACTCTCCCTCTCTGGCTGCGCGGGTTCATCCAGCAGTCGGCCTCCCGCGCGATCGACTGGGGCGACGTCATGGCGGCGTCGACGCTCGTCGCCGTGCCCGTCATCATCTTCTTCATGTTCGTCCAGGGCCGCATGACGAGCGGCCTGGTCAGCGGGGCGGTGAAGGGATGAGCGAGCACCCCTCCGTCCCCCAGGGCGAGCACCCCTCCGTCCCCCAGGGCGCACACCCCTCCGTCCCCCAGGGCGAGCACCCCTCGGACATCCTGCGCGAGGAACGAGTCGCAGGGTCCGCCCCCGCCGATCTCCGCCGCGAGGTCCGCGCGACGCTGATGCCGGGATTCACCGGCTTCTCTGCCCCCGAGTGGCTCCTCGCCGCACTCCGCGACGGGCTGCTCGCCACGTGCGTCTACGGTGGCAACGTTCGGGACCGCGCCCAGCTCGCCGAGCTCGGCGCACAGCTGCGCGCAGCGGCCCCCGACGCCCTCATCGCGATCGACGAGGAGGGCGGCGAGGTCACGCGCCTCCACTACCTCGAGGGCGCCCCGTACCCCGGGGCAGCGATCCTGGGCCGGATCGACGACCTCGGGTACACCGAGGAGATCGGGCGCCGGGTCGGCCGCGACATCCTCGCGTCGGGCTTCGATCTCGCGCTCGCGCCCGACGCCGATGTGAACAGCAATCCGAAGAACCCCGTGATCGGCACTCGGAGCTTCGGCGCCGACCCGGAGCGCGCGTCCGCCCACGTCGCCGCGTGGATCGACGGCCTCCGCAGCACGGGAGCGCTGGCGTGCCCCAAGCACTTCCCGGGTCACGGCGACACGGCGCAGGACTCCCACCTCGCGCTGCCCGTCGTCGACGCTCCGCTCGAGGTGCTGATCGAGCGTGACCTGCCGCCGTTCGCCGCCGCGATCGCAGCAGGAGCCGAGACGGTGATGACCTCGCACATCCTCCTCCCCGCAGTCGACCCCGACCGCCCCGCCACGTTCAGCCGGGCGATCCTGCAGGGAATCCTGCGCGACCGACTCGGGTTCGCGGGGACGATCGTCTCGGACGCGCTCGACATGCAGGGCGCCAGCGGCGGGATCGGGATTCCCGAGGCCGCGGCCCGCGCACTCGCCGCCGGTTGCGATCTGCTCTGCGTCGGCACCGACACGACGGCGGAGCAGCTGCGCGAGATCGAGGACCGGGTCCTCGCCGCCGTCGCCGACGGGCGCCTGCCCGAGGCCCGCGTGCGCGAGGCCGCCGCACGGGTGCGCGCGCTGACCGCCCGCGCGGCGCCCCCGACCCCGGCCGACCCGCGCGAGGAGCCCGCTCCCGTCGCCCTGCGCGAGGACCCCCGCTCCCCCGTCACCCCGCGCGAGCAACCCCACGCCTCCGTCATCCTGGGCGAGGAACGAGTCGCAGGATCCCCCCGACGACACGACCACCTGGCCCCGCACCGCGACGCGGCCGCCGAGCTCGCGCGCATCGTCGCCTCCTTCGACGGCGCGGATCGCGCCCGCGCCTGGCTCGGCGCGCACCCCGGCGCTGCGGTCGTGCGGGTCGATTCCGAGGCGAACATGGCCGTGGGATTCGCCCCCTGGGGCCCGTTCGCCGCAGCGGCGCACCCGCTGCCGGCCTGGGACGACACCGCCGCGCGGTTCTCGGAACGTCCGCAGATCATCGTCGGCTGCACCTCGCCGATGCCCTGGCCGCTGCCCGAGGGAGCGGATCGCGGCGTCATCGTGATCGGACGCGAGCTGCACCGCCACGAGTTCGCGCGCGACGGCGTCGACGCGCTCCGCGATGCCGGCGTCCCCGCGCTCATCATCGAGATGGGCTGGCCGGAGACCCCGGTGGAGGGCTCGCGCCCGTACGCCGACGTCGCGACGTTCGGCTCGTCCGCGCTCGCCGGCGCGGCGCTGCTCGCACTCCTCGAGACGCCAGAGCCCGCCGGAGCCGCGTCGTGAGCGGCGTCCCGCTCCTCCGGCCGGAACGTCCGCGCATCGGTTCGGAGCCCGCGGCGCCAGCGGGCAGCAGGAGCCGCGGTCGCACCGCACCGCTCCGCATCGGGATGGACATCGGCGGCACGAAGACCGAGGCGGTCGCGCTCGACGCTGACGGCGCCGTCATCGCGACCGCGCGGATCCGCACCTCCCCGGGCGCGGACGGCGTCGTGGACGGAGCCGAGCGCGTCGTGGCCGAGCTCGCAGCGCTCACCGGGACGGAGGCGCGCGGCTTCGCCTCCGTCGGGATCGGGATCCCCGGCCTCATCGACCGGGAGCGCGGGGAGGTCCGCAGCGCGTACAACCTCGGCATCGAGCGGCTCCCGCTCGCCGACCGGCTCTCCGCGTCGACCGGTCTCCCCGTCTCGCTCGACAACGACGTGACCGCAGCGACGATCGGTGCCGCGCACCTCATGCGGCTCGACGGCATCGTCGCCTACCTCAACCTCGGCACCGGGCTGGCGGCGGGCTTCGTCGTCGACGGCGCTCCCCTCCGCGGCGGCCGCGGCGTCACCGGCGAGATCGGGCACCTCCCGCTCGATCCCCTGCAGCGCCCGTGCCCCTGCGGGCAGCGCGGCTGCCTCGAGACGGTCGCGAGCGGGTCGGCGCTGCGCGCCTACTGGCCCGCAGGCGGGGATCACCCCGGCAGGTCGCTCCTCGCAGCGGTCGACGCGGGCGACGCGGCTGCGGCGCACGCCTTCGACCGTCTCGTCGACGGCGCCGCCGCGTGCGTGCGCCTGATCGCGCTCAGCGTCGATCCGCACACCGTGGTCATCGGCGGCGGGCTGCGACTGCTGGGGACCCGGCTCATCGAGGGGATCCGAGGCACGCTCGACGGGTGGTCGGCCCAGTCGCCCTTCCTCGCGTCGCTCGATCTCGCCGCTCGGGTGCAGGTGCTCCCCGACGACTCGCCCGCCGCCGCGGTCGGCGCCGCACTCGCCTGAACGGGACGCATCCACGCCGGGAAACCCGTACTGCACACCGATATCACGGGTCAACGGCTTGCATCGGGCGGCGCACGCGCTAGCCTGGGAGCATGAGCGCTCTGAGACTGGAAGAACTGTCGGCCGCCACGATCGTCCACGTGAACCAGCTGAGCCTGAAGCCCGGCCAGGAGCAGTTCATCACCCCCGTGTCCTATGCGGCGGCGGCCGCGGTGACCCCGGCGCACACCGCATGGCAGCGGGTCGTGCTCGACGGCGATCGCGTCGTCGGGTTCATCCACGGCAACTTCGATCCCGAGGCGACTCAGGAGGAGTTCCGCGCGGCGCTCTGGCGCATCAACGTCGATGCGGATGCGCAGGGCTCGGGCGTCGGCACCTTCGCCGTCGCCGAACTGATCGAGGAGGCCAGGCGCCGCGGCGTCTCGCGACTCACCGTGCTCTGGGAGCGCGGTGAGGACGGACCCGAGGCGTTCTTCCTGCGCATCGGGTTCTCGCCGGTCGGGGAGACCCCGTACGGCGAGGTCATCGGCGCGATCGACGTCTAAGGATTGCGCCGCTCATTCGGCGCAGGATCCCTCGGTCAGGGATCGCGCGGCACGCTCGCCTCCGTCGGCTCCTCGGTGTCCTTCGCCGGGGTCTACTTCGTGACCCCGATGCTCGCCCCGATGCCTGCCGAGTCGATCTGGTCGGTGCGCAACCTCATCACGATCCCGATCATCGTGCTCGCCCTGCTCGCGACCCGGCAGCTGCCGATCGCGACCGAGATCGGCACGCGGATCCGCAGGCGCCCGCTCCTCCTGCTCCCGATCCTCGCGTGCGGGCTGCTCGTCGCCGCGCAGCTGTGGGTGTTCACCTGGGCCCCGCTGCACGGCAGGGGATTGCAGGTCGCGCTCGGCTACTTCCTGCTCCCGCTCGTGCTCGTCGTGATCGGCCGATTCCTGTACCGCGATCGGCTCGTATGGTGGCAGTGGCTGGCCGCGGGCATCGCGGCGGTCGGCGTCGTCTTCGAGATCGTGCGCGTCGGCGGCCTGTCGTGGGAGACGCTGCTCGTCGCCCTCGGGTACCCGGTCTACTTCGTGCTGCGCCGCACGATCGGCACCGCCCACCTCGGAGGCATGCTGTGGGAGTTCGGCATGCTCGCCCCCGTCGCGCTCGTGCTCATCGTGCTCGAGGTCGCACGCGGCGACGCGTTCGCCGCGAACCCGGCCCTCTGGTGGGCCGCCCCCGTCTTCGCCGGATGGACCGGAGTGGCGCTCGTGCTCTACATCGCCGCGTCGCGCATGCTGACGCTCAGCCTGTTCGGCCTGCTGAGCTACCTGGAGCCGGCGCTGCTCATGGTGTCGGCCCTGCTGATCGGCGAGACCATCGCTCGCAACGAGCTGGTCCTCTACGGAGCGGTGTGGATCGCGGTGCTCGTCATCGTCGGGGGCGGGATCGCGCAGCTCGTTCGCCGAGGGCGTCCCCGGCCGGTGTGAACTGGCGCTACAGTGCTGACATGAGCGACACCACCGACGTCTGCGGCATGGGCACCGAAACCGGCGCCGATCACGCCCACGGCTACATCGACCACAAGGACGAGCTGCTGAAGCGGCTCCGTCGGGCCGAGGGTCAGGTGCGGGGCGTGCAGCGCATGGTCTCGGAGGACGCGTACTGCATCGACATCCTCACCCAGGTGTCTGCCGCCACGAAGGCGCTCGAGCGCGTCGCGCTCGAGCTGCTGGACGACCACCTGCGGCACTGCGTCGCCTCGGCCGCGTCGGAGGGCGGCGAGGTCGCGACCGCGAAGCTGCAGGAGGCTTCGGCCGCGATCGCTCGCCTCGTGCGCTGAGGAGTCGAGGGGACGGCGTCCTTCTGGGCACGGGCGGGCGCGATCTGCGCGCGGGCCTGGATCACGTGCGGCGGGTGCGGCGTGCGCGGCGGGCACGGCGTGCGCGGCGGGCACGATCTGCAACAGCAACGCGATCAGCCGGACATATGCTCGCCACGCCATCGAAACGGCATATATTCGGCAGATCGCATATATCCGGCAGATCGCACGGGTACCGTGTCGGCGCCGGTGCCAGGTCAACTAAGCCGCGCCACTGCGCCGACCCACTACGCCGGCCCGACCCACTATCCACCCGTCGAGATGGCATCGGCGCCGATGCCATCTCGACGGGAAGGTAGCGGCTCGACACAACCCGCCGCGGGGAGCGTAGTGGCTCGGCGGACGACGCGCGGCCCGGTCGCGAACCCGTAGCGCTTCGACGGGACGCGCCGCCACAGACCCACCGCCGACGCCGCGGTCGCACGACCTCGCAGGTCAGGGTCAGAGCGAGGGGCCGTCCTCGGTGTTGCCCTCCTCCGTCGGACCGTCGGTCGGCGGGGCCGGGGGCTCCTGCGTCGGCGGAGCCGGCGGTTCCTGCGTCGGGGGTACCGGCGGATCCTGTGTCGGCGGCTCCCCGGTCGGCGGCTCCTGCGTCGTCGGCTCCTCGGGTTCAGCGGCGTCCTCCGCCGCGACGGCCTCGTCGTAGTCCCGCTGCTCCTGCAGCGCCTCGCCCGCCAGCTTCAGGTATCGCTCGACCCAGCTCAGCGCGAGCTTCGAGCGCACCGCCGCGGTCGGCCGCACCTCCGTCGCGGTGTCGGGGATCGGCGCCGGCGCCTTCCCCGCCGGGAGCGCCTTGCCGTCGGCGAACCAGACGTACGATTCCGCCCGCGCGGCGTCCGCGGCGTCCCGGGCGGCGGCGAGCATCTCGTCGAGCTGTTCCGGTTCGATGTTGGGGAGCTCCACGAGCAGGCCCTCGGCCGCCGCGGGGAGCTTCCCGGCGGTCGCGCCGACGACTGCGAGGATCTCCTCGGCTCCGGCGAGCATGGCGTCGGAATCGCTCTGCAGCGAGGCCGCGCGCCGCTGAAGGTCGTCGAGCGACTTCCGATCCTCCTTGACGCCGCGGCGCACGTCCTCGAGCGCATCGAGGCTCACCGTGTCCTCCGAGGTCACCGGCCTCGGATCCTCGGGCACCAGCCCCGCGAGCGTGATGAGCTCGGCGCCCGAAGCGCCGAGCCACGAGATCGGTGCACGCGCGCGCCCGTCCGAGATCGCCTTCTCCAGCCGCTTCTGCTCGGGCGGGGTCGCATCGCCGAGGTCGTCGGGGATGAGGGCTTCGAGGCGCTTCGCCGCCTCTGCGAGGGCCTGCGCGTCCGCCTCGGGCAGGACCGCGGGATCCGCCTCGCCGAGCTGGCGCAGCCGCGGTGCGAGGGCGCGGATCTCGGCGGCCTGCTCAGCGCGCAGGATCTCGGCGGCCTGCACCTGCACTTCGGCATCGACCAGGTCGCTCCGCAGGCCCGTGAGTTCGGCCACGTACTCGTCGTAGCGGCCGGCATCGAGGGCGTAGGTGACCTGCGGGGCAGCGATGCCGATGGCCATGAGCACCGCGGCGACGAAGGCGAGCAGCCACATGAGCCAGCGCGGCGAGGAGCTCGCATTCTTGCGCCGCAGGCGGCGGGGCATCACGAGCTGCGCGTACTCGTCGGCGTGCGACACCTCCGACGCGGCGAGATCCCTCTGAAGATTACGATTCATGACTCCGACACGTTTCCTGCTGACTGGGTCCCCCGACCCAGGATAATCCCTCGCTGTGACCCGCGAAGTCCGCAGCGCAGGACGCAGCGCCCGACGCAGCGGGCATACCAGGTGCGGCTATACGATTACAATGCTCCCAGGGGAAACAGTTCATCAACAGTAAGTGAGTTCGGGAACTCATCTCAATCCACGAAACGAGCGGAGGTTTCATGGCCGCTCGACCCCCGGCCTGGGAACGACGCTACGCGCTCAAGCTGCTCTGGACCGACATCGCCGTCGTGATCCTCGTCGTCGCCCTCTCACAGCTCATCAGCATCACCCTCTTCGCGCACGCGCACCACGATTCGCCGCCGATGCGCAGCCGCCTCATCTTCGCCTGCTTCCTCGTGATGGTCTGGCTCGTGACGCTCGCGGTCAACGACACCCGCAACCCCGCCGTCTTCGGCACGGGCCCCGGCGAATACAAGGGGGTCATCGACTCGACCGTCCTGGCGTTCGGCGTCGTGGCGATCGTCACGCTCGTCTTCGCACCCGACCCGCACCGCCGCGACTCGCTCATCGTCGCACTCCCGCTCGGGCTCTTCATGCTGTTGCTCGGGCGCTGGGCCTGGCGCAAGCGCCTGCACGCCCAGCGACGGCGGCAGAGGAACACGTACCGCACGCTCATCGTCGGGGCCGCCGAGCACTCGATCCACATGGCCAGGCAGCTCCGCTCGAACCCGCTCGCGGGCTTCGAGCTGGCGGGCGCGGTCACCGACGGCGTCGTCGGCGACGAGCTCATGCCGGGCCTGCCCGTCGTCGCCGGCTACGACGACCTGCTCGTCGCGATCGACCGGCACCGCATCGACACCCTCATCGTCACGGGCTCGACCCGGCTCACGCCGGCGCGGGTGCGGAGCATCGGCTGGGAGCTCGAGGGGCGCAACGTCGACCTCATCGTCGCATCGTCGCTCACCGACATCGCCGGCCCCCGCATCCATGTCCGCCCGGTCTCGGGGCTCCCGCTGATCCATGTCGAGTCCCCCGAGTTCACGGGGTGGCGCTACTACGCGAAGCGCTGCTTCGACCTCGCGCTCTCGCTCATCGCACTCGTGCCCGCCGCCCTCATCATCGCCGTGCTCGCGGTGATCATCCGCTGCGACAGCCGAGGGCCGGTGCTCTACCGGCAGATCCGCCTCGGCCTCGACGGCGAGCCCTTCACGATGTACAAGCTGCGGTCGATGCACGTCGACGCGGCCGAGCGCCTGCCCACGCTGCTCGACCAGTCCGACGGCAACGACGTGCTCTTCAAGATGCGTCAGGATCCGCGGGTCACGCGCGTGGGCGCGTTCATCAGGCGGCACAGCCTCGACGAGCTTCCGCAGCTCATCAACGTGCTGCGCGGCGACATGTCGCTCGTCGGCCCGCGCCCGCCCCTGCCGACCGAGGTGGAGCGCTACACCGGCTGGACGACCCGGCGCATGCTCGTGCGGCCCGGCATCAGCGGGCTCTGGCAGGTCAGCGGACGCAGCGACCTGAGCTGGGACGAGAGCGTGCGCCTCGACCTGTTCTACGTCGAGAACTGGTCGATCACGGGCGACCTGCTGATCCTCTGGCGCACGATCCGCACCGTCCTCCGCCCGCAGGGAGCCTATTGATGAGCGCCGCCGACCGCGCCGACGGCGCGCCGTTCTTCGCGAGCGCGCGCAAGCGGCTGCTGCTCGTCGCCTCCACCGGGGGCCATCTCTCGCAGCTCGTGCGCCTCGCCGGGCGCGAGGGCGCGGCCGACGACTCGATGTGGGTGACCTTCGACTCCCCGCAGAGCCGATCGATGCTCGCCGGGCGCCGCACGACCCTGGTGGACTACGTGGCCCCCAGGGATCTGCGCGGCACCGTCGCGGCGCACCGTCGGCTCGAGCGCGAGCTCGACCCGGGCGAGTTCGACGGGGTGCTCTCCACGGGGGCCGCGGTCGGGCTCGCCGGGCTCGCCTGGGGACGCAGGCACGGCCTCCCCGGGGTCTATGTCGAGAGCGTCTCGCGCACCGACGGCCCCTCGCTCACGGGGCGGATCGTGCGGAGGCTCCGCATCGCGGAGACGTACACGCAGCACCGGACCTGGTCGTCGCGCGCCTGGCGCCCGACCGCGTCGGTGCTGCAGGACTTCGCGCCCCCGCGGCAGCACTTCCGCCGGAGCCCCGGCCAGCGTCTCAGCATCCTCGTGACCCTCGGGACGATCCGCCCGTACCGCTTCGACCGCCTCGTCGACCGGGTCGCCGAGATCACGCTTCCCGGCGACGAGCTCGTGTGGCAGCTCGGCGAGACCCGCCGCGAGGACGTCCGCGGCGAAACGCACGACCTCATGGGCGCCGACGAGCTGCTGGCCCGCGCTTCGGCTGCAGACGTCGTGATCACCCACTCGGGCGTCGGCACCATCCTCCAGCTGCTCGACGCGGGGATCTCCCCCGTCGTGGTGCCCCGGTCGCGCGCGCATGGCGAGCACGTCGACGACCACCAGCAGCAGATCTGGCGGCTGCTGCGCGACTCCGGCATCGCGTTCCCCACGGAGGTCGAGGATCTGACGCGCGGCAGGCTGCTCGAGGCCGCCGCGACGCGGCGTCCCGGCGGGGAGCCCGCATGAGCGACGTCTTCATCAGCTGGACCCGCGAGAACGGGCGGACGCGGGATCTCGCCGGCGCGCTGGGGCTCGAGGCCGTGCACGTGTTCTCCGCCGGCCGGTTCGGGCTGCTCGGCCGATACGCGCGCCAGCTCCGGCAGACCCTGAGGGTGCTGCGCGCGCGCCGCCCGCAGCGCATCGCGCTGATGCTGCCGCCCGCTCCGGCGCTTCTCGCGCTGATCCGGCGCAGCGCACCGGGGGTCCGGGTCGTCGTCGACCTGCACACCGGGTTCTTCCTCGACCCGAAGTGGCGGTGGGCGACGGGTCCGTCGCTGCACCTGATCCGTCGCATCGGCGCGACCGCGATCGTCACGAATGCGACCCTGCGCGCGCGGTGCGCGCGGGCCGGGGTGGACGCCGTGATCCTGCACGACCCGATCCTCGAGCGGGGCCCGGAGCCGAGCAGCGGGCACGTGCTCTGCCCGCTCAGCTACGCGAACGACGAGCCCGTCGAGGCGATCCTCGAGGCCGCGCGCATCGCCCCCGAGGTCGACTGGGTGCTCACGGGGCGCGCGCCCGCCGACGTGCGTGCCCCGGCACCCGGGAACGTGCGCTTCACCGGGTTCGTGGACGACGCCGAGTACGCGCGCCTGCTCGACACGGCCGGTGCCGTCGCGGCGCTCACGACCCGACCGCACACGATGCAGCGCGCGGGCTACGAAGCGTTCCACGCCGCGGTGCCGCAGCTCACCTCGGACTTCCCCGAACTGCGCGAGTTCTACGGCGACTCGGCGCGCTACGCCGCCCCGGCCGCCGCACCCATCGCCGCCGGAGTGCGGTCGCTGCTCGCCGAACGCGAGGCGCTCGTCGCGCGCATCGTCGAGCTCCGCGCGGAACGCGCCGCCGAGCAGCGCGCGGCCCTCGATCGGGTGCGCGCCGCGCTCGGGATCGAACCGGGCCAGCCGGCCCACCGGAACGGAGACGACTGACATGCGCGTGGCAGTGATCGGATGCGGCTACCTCGGGGCCGTGCACGCTGCGGCGCTCGCGAGCGTCGGGCACGACGTCGTGGGCATCGAGGTCGACGAACACCGTGTCGGCGAACTCGCCGCGGGCCGGGCCCCCTTCTTCGAACCGGGGCTCGAAGCGCTGCTCGCCGAGTCGCTCGAGCGGCCGGGCCGCCTGTCGTTCTCCTCGCGCATACGGGATGCGGCGAGCGCCGAAGTCGTCTTCGTCTGCGTGGGCACGCCCACCGGAGCCGACGGCACCGCCGACCTCTCCGCGCTGCACGGAGCCTTCGCCGAACTGCTGCCGCACGTCGCTCCGGGCGCCGTCATCGCCGGCAAGTCCACCGTGCCCGTCGGCACCGCCGCGGGTCTCGCCGAGCGCTGCGCCGATGCCGGCGCCGTGCTCGCCTGGAACCCCGAGTTCCTGCGCGAGGGCCACGCGATCGCCGATACGCTGCGGCCGGACCGCATCGTGGTGGGCGTGGATCCCGCGGCCCGGGGATCCGACGCTGCGGTCGCCGCGCTCCGCGCCGTCTACGCCCCCGTGATCGACGCCGGTGCGCCGTTCGTCGTCACCGACCTCGCCACGGCGGAGCTCGCCAAGGGGGCCGCGAACGCCTTTCTCGCGACGAAGGTCTCGTTCATGAACCTGCTGGCCGACGTCGCAGCGGCCTCGGGGGCGGACGTCACCGAGCTCGCCGGGATCATGGGCCTCGACCCCCGGATCGGGAGCCGCTACCTGAACGCGGGGATCGGCTACGGCGGCGGCTGCCTGCCGAAGGACCTGCAGGCGTTCGTCACACGGGCCGATGAGCTGGGGCTCGGGACGCAGGCGGGGCTGCTGCGCGAGGTCGACGCGCTGAACGAACGCCGGCCCGCCGAGATCGCGGACCGCGCGGTGGCGATGCTCGCGGCGGCCGGGGTCGGCGCGGGCGAGCTGCCGGCCGGCCGCGTCGCGGTGCTCGGCGCCGCGTTCAAGCCCGACTCTGACGACGTGCGCGAGTCTCCGGCGCTGCGGATCGCCGAGCTGCTGCACGCGCGCGGGCTCGACGTGGTCGTCACCGATCCCGCCGCCGTCGCGCACGCCGCAGCGAAGGCTCCCGAGCTCGTCTTCGAGTCGGACCTCGACTCCGCGCTGCGCGGAGCCGACCTCGTGCTCGTCGCCACCGAGTGGGCGGAGTACCGCGCCCTCGACCCCGGCCGGGCCGGAGGCCTCGTGTCGCGCTGCCTTATGCTGGATGGGCGCAATTGCCTCGACGCCCCGGCGTGGCGGGCTGCGGGATGGACCTACGTCGGCATCGGTCGGCGCTCGAGCGATGCAGGGAGAGACGGCACGGCATGACCTTGCACTCCGAAGCCTCCGCCTACCCGACGCAGCGCCAGCAGCCGCCGGGCAAGTACGTCGTGCCCGGCGCGAGCCGGTGGCTGCTCGACGTGTTCGGCTACCGCCATCTGCTCAGCCTGCTGCTCAAGAAGGGCACCACGACCCGCTACTACGGCTCGGTGCTCGGCTGGGCCTGGTCGTACGTGAAGCCCGCGGCGCAGTTCTTTATGTACTACGTCATGATCGGCAAGGTGCTCGGGGTCTCGCGGGGCATGGAGCTCTACCCGATCTACCTCTTCTCGGGCATCGTGCTGCTCAACTTCTTCGGCGAGGCGACGCGCGCCGCGACGAACTCGATCACGGGCAACGCGGCGCTCGTCAAGAAGATCTATCTGCCGCGCGAGCTCTTCCCGGTCGCGGCCGTGGGGTCGGCGTTCATCCACTTCGTGCCGCAGGTCGTGCTGCTCTTCATCGTCTGCCTGCTCTCCGGGTGGCAGTTCAGCTGGGTGGGGATCCTGTGCTTCGCCGTCGCGATCGTGATCGTGTTCCTCTTCACGCTGGGCCTCGGCCTGTTCTTCGGCGCCATCAACGTGGCGTACCGCGACGCGAAGAACATCATCGACGTCGCGCTCATGTTCTCGATCTGGATGTCGCCCGTCATGTACTCGCACGACATGATCCGCGTTCTCGTGCCGGCGTGGCTCTACAACCTGTACCTGGTGAATCCGATGACGGTGAGCGTCGAGCTCTTCCACCGCGCCTTCTGGGTGCCGCTCGTCTCCGATCCGAACCTGCCCGACTACATGCTCACGAACACGCTCGGCGGCCTCGGCATCGCGCTCGGCACCCTGCTGATCGGGCAGGTCGTCTTCCGCCGATTGGAGGGCGACTTTGCGCAAGACCTTTGAGTCCGTCGTCGATCCGGTCATCATCTTCGACAACGTGCAGAAGACCTTCAATCTGCGGCACGCGCGCTCGCTGAAGCAGACGGTGCTGTCGATGGTGCGGCGGACCGACCGCTTCGAAGCGTTCAACGCGCTCGACCACGTCTCGTTCTCGGTGAACCCCGGCGAGTCCGTCGCGGTGCTCGGGCGCAACGGCTCGGGCAAGTCGACGACGCTGAAGCTGCTGTCGGGCGTGCTCAGGCCGACGTCGGGCAACATCTACACGATGGGCCGCATCGCCGGTCTGCTCGAGGTCGGAGCCGGATTCCACCCCGACCTCACGGGCCGCGAGAACGTCTACCTCAACGCCGCGATTCTCGGCATGACGAAGGCCGAGACCGAGGCGCGCTTCGACGACATCCTCGAGTTCTCGGAGATCGGCAACTTCATCGATACCGAGGTGAAGCGGTACTCGTCGGGCATGTACGCGCGGCTCGGGTTCTCGGTGGCCGTGCACGCCGAGCACGACATCCTGCTCGTCGACGAGGTGCTCTCGGTGGGCGACGCGGAGTTCCGTGAGAAGTGCCATCAGAAGATGCGCGAGCTGCAGGCCGCAGGCAACACGATGTTCATCGTGAGCCACAGCGCCGACCAGGTGCGCAAGCTCTGCCAGCGCGGCATCGTGCTCGATCACGGGCGCGTCGCCTTCGACGGCCCCATTGACGACGCCATCGCGGCGATGCAGCAGAAGAAGCGGTAGCCGCCGTGGCCGGGGTACGATCCGGGGGCGTCCGCGCCGGGTTCGGTCGCATGCGCGCGCGCCTGGCCCGCGGCCGGATCGCCCGTCGCCTGGCTGGGCGAGCGCTCCGCGAGGCCCGCGGGGCGCTCACCACGCTCGTGCTCATTCTGGCCCGTCCACGAGCCGACCGCGCGACCGTCGCCACCCTCAACGCCGACGAGGAGAACGCGACGGTCACGGCGGTACGGCTCGCCCAGCGCGACCCCGGCCTCTCGATCGCATTCGTCTCGCCCGATCCCGATCTCGCCCGGCGCGCGGTCGCCGAAGCGGCGCGCTGCCTCGATGCCGCCGTGCCGTCCCGGGTCTCGTACGTGCGGGACCGCTACGGCACGCTGCTGCGCGCCTTCGCGGCCAGCACGCGCACCTTCACGACGCACGTGATGCTTCCCGGCACGGATCGCAGCGGCCGACGAGTGCACACCCATCTCACGCACGGCAGCGGGCCGAAGCCCGACTCGACCTTCCGCGGGCCGACGAACGTGCTGGCGTCGATCACCGACGCATGGGTCCCGGCGCAGCTGCGCGAGTACCGGCTCCCCCCGACCACGCCGGTGGTGCGCGAGATGCCGCGGCTCGAGGTCATGCGCCGCGCCGCGGGCGACCGCACGGTCTTCGCGCGCATGGGCCTCGACCCGGATCGCCGGGTCGTCGTCTGGGCGCCCACCTACCGCGCCATCGCGCGCGCCGGGGGCGAGGTGCGCGTGAGCGGTACGCGCTTCGCCGCCGCTCCCGCCCCTCCTTCTGCGCGAGAGAAGTCGGTCGTGCTGCGCGACCGAAGGGAGTCGCAGTACGCAGGATCTACCACCATCGATGACCTCCGCACCGCCGTCGAAGCCGACGGCGCCATCTGCATCGCCAAGCCGCACCCCCGCGATGCCGACGACCTGCGCGGCCTCGGCCTCCCGGTCTTCACGAACGAGGACCTGCGCCGCTGCGGGGTCACCGCGTACGAGCTCTTCGGGGCCGCCGACCTGCTCATCACCGACTACTCGAGCGTGTTCACGGAGCGAGCCGAACTCGACCTCCCCTACGCGCTCTGGTGCCCGGATCTCGACGAGTTCGCCGCAAGCTACCGGGGGTTCCGGGAGCCGCTGTTCACGACGGTGCATCCGGACGCGACTACGTGCCGTCTATTCGCAGACAGCATTCCGGATCACTCAGAACCGCGTCCCGCCCAGCCCTGATCGATTGCTTCCCGTGCCTGCAAGATCAGTCCGGCGACCGTCTTCGCATGCCCGCTGGGAATCCCGGTCCCCTCACGAGGGACATCGGCGATTCGCGTGACTCGCGGATACCCCTCGACGGACTCTGCACGCATGCCCGCGTTCAGGAGTACTGCACGAAGCTCGGGCAGCAGTTCCTGCGGCGTCACGATCACGGAAATAGAAGTGACATCCTTTCGCGGGACGACGTCGACCTTTACTGTCGTTCCCGGAGCTGGGGACCAGGCGTGAACGCTCACGCTGTTATCCCACACCTGGGTGCGAGCCCACGCGAGATGGGTCAGTTCATCAGCGAGCTGGACGTGAAGCTCCAAGAAGGTGAGCGACGCCCCGCTAATCGAACCCCACATAAGTTTCCTCCTCGTCACCGCACTACGGGCAATGCATGAAGCCTCCATGCGGGTCCGCGCGTCACGCACCATCATTCTGCCTGGTGAATCCAGAATATTAGACTACATAGAAGCTAGAAGCAGTTTCCCGAGATTGGCGCCACCACTTTGCTCGTAGACGACTACCTTTCCAAGGACGGGACAGTGAGTTTCCGGCTCACACACGCCATCAGCAAGCTGCGTGCACGAGATCAGAAGTCGTGGCAGGAGCGGGACCTCCCATTCACCGCGCGAGATGGTCGCATCTTCATCAGCCATTGCGCCCTCCAGGCGGCGCTCCCCGACGAGCATGCCAGGTACGATCTAGTGGCGTACCGTGATCCGACGATGCTGCTCGGAGAGTTTCTCCGCCTCCGCACCACTCGCGGGCTCCCGCTCTGGCAACGGTACTCCCGACCCGACGAGGCCTTTCGCACGGATCCGCTTCAGGTGTATGTCAATAGACGCGGGTTCTTCTCACTCGTCGTGCGGAACTCGATTGCTATCGATCAGAACGAACGTCGATTCGTCCACTCCCACGAAATCACCTCGGTCGATATGCGCGGTGATGCGCTCATGGCATCATTCCGGATCCATACGGTGGAGCCCGGCGAATTCTCGATGACCCGTTGCTTCCTGCGACTCGAGTCCGATGATCAACTCCTCGAATTCGATGCGACACGATTCGATCCGGCCGAGAACGGCGCTCTGCGAGCGAATGTAGAGTTCGACGGACTGTCGGATGCCGACCTCATCCCGCTCCGATACCACCTGTACGTTCGGTTGAAGGACGATGCGACTGGCAACTTCATCGACCTCCGTATCAACCATCTGTCTCGACTGCTGTACCAACGTATCCACCGCCGGTTCAGAGCTTCTTCTATCACGCTCCCCGGGGAGCGGGTGTTCACTCTCGCGACCAATCCGCGCACGACCCGGATGGGATTCCTCATCCACAATCAGTCTCGATACGACCGTCAAATCTTCAGGCAGTGGATGTTCGAGCGTCTGGCTCGCTTCGGAACACTGTTCGACTCGCTGTTCAATCGTTCGCGCAAGCCGATCGCTCTGATCTACGAGAAGGAGGCGCAAACCGCACAGGACAATTCCTTTGCGCTGCATCTCCACCTCCTGACCGCACGGGACGTCCCTCCCTTCGACCACGCATTCATCATCGACCGGGACAGTGCGCAATGGGAGCGCGTCAAGGATCAGAAGAATGTCGTCGCGAAGTTCTCCTTGGAGTACTGGTACCTGCTCGCCCGGTCGGACTCGTTCCTCGTCTCGTCCGAGTCCCGATTCCACCTTGCCCATCTGTATTCGCGACCGGACCGAGCGAACCGTTACCTCTTCCGCAAGAAGCACTACTTCCTCCAACACGGAGTCACCGGACTGAAGCGAGTGAGCGTGTTCACCCCGGGAAGTGCGATCTTCCCGGACTACTCAGTGGCGACATCTCGCTGGGAGAAGCGTGTCCTGGTCCAAGCCGGTATGAAACCGGCGAATGTGGATATCACCGGGTTCGCTCGCTGGGATCGTCTTGCACTTCCTCCAGTGACTCCGCAGCCGGTCAAAAAGATCCTGTACATGCCGACCTGGCGCAACTGGCTCGAAGGCCAGAATGCAGAGGAACTCCAGCAGAGCGACTATCTGCGCACGACGCTGGAGTTTCTGACTTCACCGGAGCTCGATAGCCTGCTCGAACAGCACGGGGCCGAGCTCCTCTTCATCCCGCATCCGAAGGCGATGGATCTGCTGGAGGCTGTGACCGGGCTCCCTAAGAATGTGAGGCTCGTGAGCCAGCACGAGATCGAATTCTCCAAGCTGATCGAGACCACCGATGCACTCATCACCGACTACTCGAGTATCGTCTGGGATTTCATGCGTGCGACGAAGCCGGTTGCGCTATTCGAGTTCGACAAGGAGAGATACGACTCCGAGGTGGGAGCGTTCTCCAACGCCCAACTCAACAAAGTGAAGTCCAGTCTGCGCACGGCTTACACGTCCTCTGAGATGATCGCGCATATCGAGGATCTGATCACCGGTCACCCGGAGAGCATTCGTCAGGAGGCCGAGGAGTTGCTTGAGCTCGCCTTCATGCACACCGACCGCAACAACTCGGCCCGAGTCGTCTATGCACTCATTCGCAGATTGACGTCATTGACTACGCTCCGAGATATTCCTACATATGCGCAGGCCGATGGCGGATACCGTAAGACGATCCAACGTGCTGTCAACATCTACGACCAGGCGGTCCATCCCGACTGAGAATGGCCCCCGCCGCGCACGTGCTCAGCTCCATGCGCGGCGTCGGATCGAGCTATCGGCCGATCAACGCCAGACCGATCCGGCGCCAGTAGCCGATTCGCTGGACAGGAGCGCTCGGTTCGTCTTCAACCGTGGGTCTCCAGTAGGGAGTCGTCTCGACAGTGCTGGAGTCCGGCTTATAGTACGGCTCAGTGAGCGTCAGGTTCGGTCGCTCCCAGGCGATGTTTCGCTTGACCACGCGTGCGGGGATCCCCGCAGCGATGCTGTTATTGGGGACCTTCTTCGTGACCACCGAGCGGAAACCGATAACACTGCCGTCTCCGATGTTCGCTCCTCCCATCACAACGGCTTCCGCGCCGAGCCATACATGATTCCCAATCGCGATCGAACGCGAGACATTCGTCCGCTTACCCGTCTCGAGGTCAAAGATCGGGTGGCCGTCATGAGTCCTGAGCGCATTTCCCGATGCGATCATGCAATCGTCACCCACGGTGATCGATTGCCCTTCCGCAACAGTCATGAAGCAGGAGTTCGTCATCGTCACATACCTCCCGATGTTGATCTCGCTGTCTTCACCGACACGCGCATTCAATCGGAGATGGGAACCCTTCTGACGATCGTTTGCCCCGATCCGGACGGTTCCGTTGTTGCAGTCGAAGAGCACCGTAAGGCGGTCGATCCGCGCTGGCGATTCAACGATGAGGCGATTGTTGGAACCGCGGAACACAATGCTGATTCCCTTCGTAAGAGGCGCACCACGATACTCGATCGTGTTCCCCTTCTCGTCGGAATACGCCTGCAGTTCAATCAGCTTTGACATTGTGTTCCTTCTCACTCCGGGACAGATTGATCGAGTTCAACACCAGCGTCAACTGAGCTGTCCAAGAACGCGATCAGATCAGCTGCGGAACGATAGCTATAGTTGCGTCGATTCATGCTGTCATCGTTCGCGACGGAGCAGGAGACAACTCGCTCGCCGAGTTTGTCGGGGTCGAGTTCAACGGACGACCGCAGCTCGTTCCACATATCCCCGTACACCCCGCGGTGCTCCTCGAACTGCTCGAGGTCGGGGGTGTAGAGCACGAACGGCACCTCGATCGCCATCGCGTCAAAGATCACAGACGAGTAATCCGACATCACCACATCGCTGATCAGCAGCAGCTCCTGAATATCGATGGAACTCGCATCGATACAACGCGCGTTCTCGGTAGATACCCTGCTCGAGAGATACCCATGGTCGTGAAACACCACGACCCACTCGTCACCGAGTTCGTCGGCCAAACGCTCGACATCGAGCACGTAATCGAATTCAGACTCCTCCGCCGAACGGGCATAGTTGTAGTCCCGCCAGGTCGGCGCATAGAGCACGACCTTCCGAGACGACCCACCCCCCAGACCGACCCGCTCCGCAATATCCTCCCGGAGGGCGACATCATCCCGATGCTCGAGCAGATACTTCACGCGCGGGTACCCGCTGTGGACCATCCGCTCGGGGTCGAACAGGAACGCCGTCTCGAACTTCTCGGCCGCAACCGGTGAGTCGACGACGAGGTAGTCCCAGTTCTGAATGTCCCGGTACTTCGCGGTCTTGTGGTGTCGTCGGTTCCAGATGATCCGCGGCTCGTGCGAATCGAAGAGCATGCGCTTGAGCGGAGTGCCGTGCCAGAGCTGCACCCAAGTCGAATCCCGATGCTTGCGCACGCGGGGCGGGATCCACGATTCCGCGATCACGAGCTGCGAGCGCGCGAGCAGCTGATTCGTCTCGACCAGGCCCGGCTTCACCCGATACTGCTCGGGCACCCGCTGATCGTTCGTGACGAAACTGATGCGCCACCCCTCGAACCGCGGATCGGCGATCACCTCGTCGAACAGGTAGCGGGAATTGCCCGCGTACTTGAAGTCGAGACCGAGGAAGCTGATGGTCCGCTCGAGGATCGGCTGCTGCAGCGCCGCCTCGAGCTCGGCGGCCCAGGCACCACCGCGATCGTTGCGCCGCTTGAACTGGCGCAGCTTCCACTTCGCCCGCTTGTAGCGAGGCATGAGGTGGTTCTTGCCGACCACGAGCGCTTGGAACATCGCATACCGACGACGCTCGAACATGCCCAACCGCACCGCCGCACGCGTGGGCCGGTTCGTCGCAGTTCCCTCGGGTATCTCGATCCGGGCCTCATGCAGAACATCGACGAAGTCCCTGATGTACGCACGCCGGAACCTGCGCGGGATCCGCCGCTCGTAATAGGGCCCGATCTTCTTGATGTGGTAGGCGGCGAGGTACGCCGCGGCACGAGGATTGCGGCGATCGAGCAACTCGAACGAGCGCCGGATCGCGTAAATATGATCCCGGTAATGCCGATCGGAGTTCGTGTGCGAGCGGGTGCTCGATTCGGGGTGCGGATTGATGATGTACAGCGGCGAGTGCACCATCGACACCTTCTCGGCGCGGTTCACGACCTGCAGCACGAACGGGTTGTCCTCGTAGATGCGCCCCTCCTCGAACCGGATCCCGTGGCGGTTCAGGTACTCGCGGCGGTAGAGGTTACTCACGCTGTAGAAGTTCTCCACACGCAGGAGCTCATCGCACTCGAAGCCCTCGAGCGTGCGCTTATGCCAGAACGGGTCGGCGTTGTAGTAGTGGTACCGCCCGGTGACCTCGGGCTTCTCGGACAGCAGCTTCCAATCGAAGTGCACGAGATCGGACCGATCCTCCTCCGCCCGCTCCGTCGTCACCTGCAGCGTGACGCGCTCGATGAAGTCGTCGGCATCGACGAACAGCACGTACTCGCCACGCGCGAGCTCGAGCGCCCGATTCCTCGCGGCCCCCTGGCCGGCGTTCTCCTGATCGAAGACGCGCACTCGGGGATCGCGCGCCTCGTACTCGCGGAGGATCGCGAGGCTCGTATCCGTCGACCCGTCGTTCACCGCGATGAGTTCGAGGTCGGGCATGCTCTGGCCGAGCACCGAGTCGATGCAGCGTCGCAAGAAGCCCTCGGCGTTGTATACGGGGATGATGACGCTCACGAGCGGGACGCCGCTCTCACCCGGATTCTTCGCACTCACCGTTCGGATCTCCTCGACTGCAGGAGCCCGAAGTCCAACTGTTTCGGAGCCCTCACCGAGATACTAATCGCATTCGTCCCGCGGCCCCGACGCAGGAATACGCGGAGTTCATGCGCAACCCCGCAGATCCGCGCATTCTCATCCGGGGCACACGGTGATTCACGAGAAACTACGTGATCGTTCCCAGCCCGGGTTAAAGTTCTCTTAGGCAACGCACTGGGCGCGCCCATACGCATACAGGGGTATCAATGACGATGCACGATCGACCGAGGCCGTTCCTCCTGAGGCTGCCCGCACTCGCGCTCGCGGCAGCGCTCGCGGTGACCGCCTCCTCCTTCGCCACCGGCACCGCGGCCTTCGCCGAGGACGCGACCGGCACCGCTCCGGCGGATCCGACCACGGGTCCGGCAGTCCCGGAGCCGCCGGAATCCGGAGAGACCGGACCGGTTCGGTCGGCTCCCGAGACGGCGCCGCCGGTGACGACGCCGCCGGAGCCGGACCTGCCCGACGCAGCTCAGGCCGTCCAGCCCCCGGCGCCCCCGAACGGGCCGACCGGGCAGGGCGAACGCGCACCGGTCCAGGCTCCCGAAACGGGCACGACCCCGCTCGACAAGGATCCGGATGTAGGCGGCGCCGGGGCGATCCGCTACGAATCCGAGCCGAACAACGATCGCAGCAAGGCCGATACGCTCCCCCTCGCCACCGACATGCGCGGCGCAGCGGCCGACAGGTGGGATACCGACTACTACCGCATCGACCTCCCCAAGGCCGGTCGCGTGAAGCTGCAGTTCACCTTCCCGACCAGCGTCTCGGGCGACGCCTACGACATCCGGGTCGAGAACTCCAACGGCAACGCCTACAACAGCTTCGAACTCACCGGCTCCGACGCCAACGGCTCGCGACTCGCGAACTTCGCGATCTTCCTCCCCGCAGGGCCATCGTTCATCAAGGTCCACGCCGGCTACAACGAGGCGGTGGTCGGCAAGCAGTACACCCTCAGGGCCGACCACACCGCAGGCACCGTCGAAACCGAGTTCAACGACGACCGCTCCACCGCGGACCCGCTCAAGCTCGGCACGGCGATCCTCGGAGCGTCCACCGACCGGTGGGACCCCGACTACTACCGCATCGACCTCCCCAAGGCTGGTCGCGTGAAGCTGCAGTTCACGTTCCCGACCAGCGTCTCGGGCGACGCCTACGACATCCGGGTCGAGAACTCCAACGGCAACGCCTACAACAGCTTCGAA
>NZ_QYAB01000001.1:309088-487248 GCF_016758175.1 Leucobacter zeae | reverse complement strand
CGTTCCCGACCAGCGTCTCGGGCGACGCCTACGACATCCGGGTCGAGAACTCCAACGGCAACGCCTACAACAGCTTCGAACTCACCGGCTCCGACGCCAACGGCTCGCGACTCGCGAACTTCGCGATCTTCCTCCCCGCAGGGCCATCGTTCATCAAGGTCCACGCCGGCTACAACGAGGCGGTGGTCGGCAAGCAGTACACACTCAGGGCCGACCACACCGCAGGCACCGTCGAGACCGAGTTCAACGACGACCGGTCCACCGCGGATCCGCTTGCATTCGGCGCGACGATCCTCGGAGCGTCCGCCGACCGATGGGACGACGACCTCTACGTGATGACGGCATCGCGGACGGGCACGGGCTACCTGAACTTCGTCTTCCCCAAGAGCGTTTCCGGGCCGGCCTATTCGGTCGCGGTCCTCGACGTCAGCGGCTCCACCATCCAGAAGTTCGAACTCGAGGGCTCCCAGGCCGACGGCACCAGCCTCAGCCGACACGGGATCCGCTTCCCCGCCGGCCAGTTCTTCATCAAGGTCAGCCCAAACTATAACGAAGCGGTGGTCGGCAAGGCCTACTCCTTCTCGTTCGGTCAGAAGCTCACCCCGGCGACCCCGATGATCAGCGGCACGGCGAAGGCCGGATCGACCCTGACCGCGAAGCCGGGCGCGTGGGGCCCCGCTCCGGTGACGTTCGCGTACCAGTGGCTGCGCGACGGCAAGCCGATCTCACGCGCGACGAAGTCCACGTACGCGGTCACCCAGTCCGACCGGGGCACGTACCTCTCCGTCGCCGTGACCGGCTCGAAGTCGGGCTTCACCTCCCAAACGCGCACATCCGCGAAGAAGCTCGCACCGGCGACCTACATCGATGTGCTCCGCAGCAACGTCCACTTCGCCGGCGTCGAATGGATGGCGAAGCAGGGCTACGCGAAGAGCGGGCCGTCCGCACCGAGGTACTACCCCTCGAACGCGACGACCCGCGGTGCGTTCGCGACTATGCTCATGCGCATGAACGAGCCCGGCTACACCCCGCCGTCGAAGCTCAAGCTGCCGTTCACCGATGTCACGAAGTCGGATGCGCACTACAAGGGAATCGCGTGGATGTACCAGCGCGGCTACGCGGCGAAGGCGTCGAAGTTCAACGCGGCGAACCCGGTGACCCGCGGCGCCCTCGCGACCTTCATGCAGCGCATGGAGGCTCCGAGCTACACGCCCAAGTCGACGCTGAAGCTGCCGTACACCGACATCTCAACGCGCAATGTGCACTACAAGGGCATCGCGTGGATGTATCAGAAGGGCTACGCGGCGAAGGCGTCGAAGTACCACCCGACGAACTCGACGACGCGCGGCGCGATGGCGACGTTCCTCTACCGCATGAACGGATAGCGGGCCCGACCGCACGCGCCCCGAGCGGGCGGAAGAGCAGCGCGCTCCTCCCGCCCGCTCGCCGGTCGCGCGCTCCGGATCAGTGCCCTCCGTGGCAGCCGCAGTGGCAGACGTCGCACGCCTCGTGCAGACCGCTGCGGCAGTCGAGCGTGCTGTAGGCGGCGCCCCGGCCCCCCGACCCCGCGAAGAACTCCCTCAATCGCTTCATGCCTCCATTGAGCCAGATCGAAGTGGCGCGAGCGTGACGGCCGAGTGAACGTCTCCGGACCGGCCGTCGCCAACCTGAGAAGCCGTGCTGGAACCCTGGGGTACCCTGGATTACTCGCGCCGTCGTGGATCGCGCCAGAACATCGTCACCGAGAACGTCGAGCACGCCGAGTACCCCGAGGAGCCGGATCATGAGCGAGAACCACTCGAACCTGGAGCGGCTGCTCGCCGAGGCCGACGCGGCCCCCGCGGCGGCTCAGCCCAAGCGCAAACGGCGCGGGCTGCGCAACACGCTCATCGTGCTCGGCTCGATCGTCGTGCTGCTCGGCATCGCCGCGGGCATCGCGTACGCGATGGCGTCGAGCGCCTTCAACGAGGTCAAGCGGGTCAGCATCGAGCAGGATCCCGAGCTGACGCGCCCCGCCGAGACGAAAGCCGAACCCGGCAAGAACAAGCCGCTCAACATTCTGCTGCTCGGATCCGACTCGCGAGAGACCACGGACCCCACCGCGACCGCCGAGGATCTCAACGGGTTCCGCAGCGACGCGATCATGGTCGCGCAGGTCTCCCCCGACCGCAAGAATCTGACGGTCATGTCGATCATGCGTGACAACTGGGTCGAGATCCAGGGGCACGGCGAGGCGAAGATCAACGCGGCCGTCGCCTTCGGCGGCCTCCCGCTCGCCGTCAACACGGTCGAGAACTTCATCGGGGCGCGGATCGACCACGTCGCGCTCATCGATTTCGAGTCGTTCAAGGGGCTCACCGACGCGGTCGGCGGCGTCACCGTGAACAACCCGCAGGCCTTCACCACCAAGCACGGCGACTTCGACATCCCCGCGGGCGAAGTCACCCTCGACGGCGAGCAGGCGCTCGGCTTCGTCCGCGAGCGCTACGCCTTCACGGACGGCGACTACCAGCGCGCGCGCAACCAGCAGGCGTACCTCAAGGGCCTCATGAGCAAGCTGCTCAGCAAGGACACGCTCACCGACGCGAGCAAGGTGACCGGGTCCTTCGAGGCGCTGAAGCCCTACCTGATCCTCGATGAGGGCCTCGATCTCGGCACCTCCGTCTCGCTCGGATACGAGATGCGCGGGATCCGTTCGGGCGACATCTCGTTCTTCACGAGCCCCACGCTCGGCACCGGCACGTCGGCCGACGGCCAGTCGATCGTCGTGCCCGACCAGGCCGAGCTCGAGAAGGTGCGCGCGGCGTTCCAGGCGGGCACGGTCGACGAGTATGCGACGACCCGGAAGCCGGGATCCGAACTCCCCCAGTAGGCCCCGGCCGAGGGATCCGCACCGGCGGGAACTCCGACGTCCCCGCACGCTGAGGGTCCGCCCAAACATCTGATGTGATGTTGCGCCGCGCCGTGCGGACGCGAGACGATGGACGCATGAGCGAAACCGCACCGCACGGAGCCCACGGAATCATCGACCCCACCGCCACTGACGCACCGAGCGGAGCCGGGGAGGAGCGCGCGGCGGCGAGCGATGCGCACGCGGCAGGAGAGGTCGCCGCGGCCGACATCGCGGCGAACGCGTACACACTGTTCGCCGTCTTCCGCCTCAGCTCGTCGCACCCCGTGGTGCTCGACGGCCGCGACGTGCCCGGCATCGTCCAGGAGCTGGAGGACGTGGTCGAGGTCATCGGCGGCGAGGGCGTGAGCGTCCGCGGCTGGTACGACGTGAGCGGCCTGCGTTCCGACGCCGACCTCATGGTCTGGCTGCACGGATCCTCCGCGGAGGATCTCCAGTGGGCGCTCCGCGAGCTGCGGCGCACCGCACTGCTGCGCCCCCTCATCCGCACCTGGAGCGCACTCGGCGTGCACCGCGACGCCGAGTTCAACCGCTCGCACGTGCCCGGGTTCATCCGCGGCGTGTCCGCGAAGCAGTGGCTCGCGGTCTACCCGTTCGTGCGCTCGCCCGAGTGGTACCTGCTCGAGCCGGCCGAGCGGGGCCGCATGCTCGCCCAGCACGGCCGCACGGGTGCCGCCCATACGGGCGTCGTCGCGAACACCGTCTCGGCGTTCGCGCTCGGCGACTACGAGTGGCTGCTGCCGATGGAGTCCGACGACCTCGCCGAGCTCGTCGACATGATGCGCGACCTGCGCGGCTCCGACGCCCGCCGCTACGTCAGCGTCGAGGTCCCGTTCTACACCGGCCGCCTGATCGAGCCGGTCGAGATCGTCGAGGTCCTGCAGTAGCGGAGCCGCCGAAGAAGCGGAAGCAGACGGGCGGGCCCGGGAGCGCTGTGCGCACCCGGGCCCGCCGGTCTGCCCGCGGCCCGCGGGATCAGTCCGCGCGCCTGCGGCGGCTGAACACCATCATCGCGGCGCCGGCGACGACGAGCACCGACACCACGAACAGCACCATCGGATCGTCGTCCCCGCCGGTACGGGCGAGCGGCTCCGCCCCCGGCGCGCCCGTCGCGGCGCCCGCGTTTGACCCGGATCCGGCGCCGCGCGCCGCACCAGATGCATCGCCAGCTGCGCTCGATCCGTTCGAGGCCCCGGCGCCGCCATCCGCGTCCGCGGCAGCGCCGGCGCCGTCCGCCGCGCCGTCCGCCGCACCCTCGGCGCCGTCGGCCGCCCCCTCGGGGGTGCCGCCCGGCTGCTCCGTGTCGGCGAAGAGCGCTCCTGCGCGCAGCGCCGCGGGACGCACGCCGTCGGTGAACCACCAGGCCGGGCGCGTGCCGTCGGCCACGAGCGAGCCGGGAGCCGTCGCGAAGCCCTCGTTGTTCGTATCGGGCAGGCCGGCCGGCCTCGCGTAGTGCGTCACGGTCGCGGGCGAGAGGGCCGCGGCGCCGTCTGCGGCTGCGGCTGCCTCGCCGTCGTCCAGCGGCCCGAGCTCGAGGAACGCGGCGGTGCCGTGGCACCCGTCGTCGCAGACCGCCCAGAGCCCGCCGAGCGTCCGGTCGTAGTCGAGCGCCATCACCGCGGGCATTCCCGGATCCAGCTGGGCGATGCGCTGCGCGGTGCCGTCGCTGTTCAGCGCGAACGCGAACACCTGGCCGCCGTCCTCGACCGCCACGAAGAAGAGTCCGTCGCCGTGGAGCGGGTAGTCGGCCGGATCGTAGGCGGTTCCCGTGCGCTCGTCGCGCAACGATCCCGCGAGATCGGCGTCCGCGACCCACTCGACGGCCTCGATGCCGAGGTTGGCGCTGACCTGGGGCAGCTGCGCCGTCAGATCCCATTCGCGGGATGCGACGACATCGGGGCCGGGAGCCTCGGGATCGATCTGCAGCACCGAGTTGAAGTTGACGCCCTTGGCGCTGTTATCGCGCTCCGAGGCCAGGTAGATCAGCCCGTCTCCGGCGACCGTGATGCCCTCGGTATCCGGCCCCTTCGCCGCGGGGTTCTCCGCGTCCTTGGCGAAGCGGGCGCGCTTGCCCTGCTCCCATCCGTCGGCGAAGGCGACGGATCCGTCGGACTGCGCGCGCAGCTTCCAGAAGCGACCCTCGCCGTTGTCGACGGCCCAGAGCACGACGCCGTCGGCGGTCTGCTGGGCGTCGAGCCCCGAGCTGTCCTCGAGGAACATCGCGGACGCATCGAGCACGCGCGTCTCAGCGGGACCGGCCCAGGGCTGCGTCTCGATGGTCGGGGTCTCGCCATCCCCGCCGTCGTCGTCGACGCACACGTTCGCAGCCGCCGGCGTGGGCTTCGCGAGGCCGAAGTCCCCCACCCCGTCCGGGCAGCGGGCGAGCGTCGCGAGGGCGGCGTCGCCGTCGATCTCGGCGTGCCCCTCCCACGCGCCCGAGTCGTCGATCTGCGCTCCGGCCGGATCGAACAGGCGGATCCGGTCGGCGCTGCCGATACCGATCGCCTCGCCGAAGGTGCCGGCGACGCCGTTCGCGACGCCCGCGCTCCGCTCGTCGACGACGAGCATGGCGCCCGCGGCGATGGACGCACCGGCCGGGAACTGCCAGCGGTGGTCGTCGGAGTTGTCGCGCAGCTCGAAACCGGCGAGGTCGACCGCGGTCTCCCCCGTGTTGACGAGCTCGACCCAGTCGGCGGGCGACGAGTCGATCTCGTTCAGGCGCACTCCGTCCCCGGGGGTCCCGGACTCCGCGAACACGTTGGCCGCGCCCTTCGTGGGCTCGGCGGTCGGGAGCCAGCCGCCGTCGGGGTGCAGGCCCAGCGTCGTGACGGCGTGCTCCGTCCACGAGACGCTGTCGACGAGCGCCCCGGACGGGTCGAACAGCCGCACCGAATCGGCCTTTCCGAGGCCGAAGTCGAAGTCGCCCGCTCCGCCCGAGAGTTCGTCGAGCACGAGGTATGCGCCGGGCGCCACGACCGTGCCCTCGGGCAGCACGTGCACGTGGTCGTCCTCCGCATCCCGTACCGCGAAGCCCGAGAGATCGGCCGGTGCGTCGCTGCCGTTGAAGAGCTCGATCCAGTCTCCCGGAGTGCCGCCCGAGGACTCGACCTCGGTGATCCGGACCCCCGTCTGGATGGCGGCTTCGGCGGCGTCTTCCGGCGCCGCCGCGGCGAGCGTCGGGGCCAGCCCGAGCGCGGTCGCCCCGATGGCGCCGGCGGCGAGCGCGGCGAGCGCCTGTTGTTTTCTCGACAAGTGAGCTCCTCGTGACATGGTTCGAACACCGATTCGGCTCCATATCACCAGGCCGGGTTGGCCGAGACCCCACCGCAAGATGTCTGCGGGGTGAACAGCGCGTGACGACGCGCGGGCGGCGGATTGCTCCTCGGGTCGTTCCTCGCGTCGTTACTCCTCGGCGGAGGACGCACGCTTCTCGGCCCGGTCGCGGCGCGCGCCGCCATCTCGGGTACGGCGACGGCGCGCGCCGCCGCTGCGGATCGCTGCGACGAGCGCGATCCCGAGCCAGCCGCCGAGCGAGTTCGCGACCACGTCCGAGACCGTCGCGAAGCGGCCGGGCAGGAAGAGGAGCTGCGCGCACTCGATCGCGACGGAGAAGACGGGCGGCACCGCCGCCGCGATCCACCACCTGCGTCGGCGGAGCAGCACCGCCGCCAGGCAGCCGACGGGCACGAACATCACGATGTTCGCGACGAACTCGAGCTCGGGATAGCCGAACTGCTCGGGCAGCCCGAGTCCGTGCAGGGCCGCGAGCCACGATTCGAGCGTCCCGCGCAGGCCCCGGTCGACGGGCGTCGGCCAGAGCGTGATCCCGAGCACGGCGACGAGCAGTGCGGCGCCCGCTGCGGCCAGGATCCCGACCCCGGATCGCCGACGCCGTTCCGCGCCGGGGCGCTGCGGAGCCGTCGGCCCGGTGGGCCGCGAATCCGGCGCTTCCGAGCCGGGCGCCGTCACGTCGCCGGCCGCCGGTTACAGGCCCGAGTAGGCGTGCAGGCCCTTGAAGAACACGTTGACGATCGTGAAGTTGAAGATGACCGCCGAGTAGGCGATGATCGACAACCAGGCCGAGCGGGTGCCGCGCCAACCGCGCGTCGCGCGCGCGTGGATGAAGCCGGCGTAGAGCACCCAGATGACGAAGGTCCAGACCTCCTTGGTGTCCCAGCCCCAGTAGCGGCTCCATGCGGCCTCGGCCCAGATCGAGCCGGCGATCAGCGTGAAGGTCCAGAAGACGAATCCGATGATGGCCATGCGGTAGGCCAGATCCTCGAGCCGCACTGCGTTCGGCAGGCTCGCCGCGAAGGCGAGCCCGCCCGGCTCGCCCGCCGCGATGCGCGCCTCGCGCTTGGTCTGCACGAGCTGCAGCACCGAGAGGCCGAACGACAGGGTGAGGAAGCCGACCGCGAGCACCGCGACCAGGATGTGGATCACGAGCCAGTACGAGTCGAGCGCCGGCTGCAGCGGGACGATCGAGACGTAGAAATTGAGCTTCGTGACCCCGAGGAAGAGCACGGCCATGCCCGTCACGAGCGTGCCGAGGAAGCGGAGGTCGACGACGAGCTGCACGAGCAGGAAGATGAGCACGATGGCGCACGTCGCGGTGAGGGCGAACTCGTACATGTTGGCCCAGGGCACGCGCTCGGCGCCGATGCCGCGCATGATCGTCGCGGCGAGATGCAGCAGGAAGCCCAGCACCGTGAGCGAGAAGCCGATCCGCAGGGCCTTGGACCGGCGCGGTTTGCCGTCGCGATCCGCCCCGCCGGAGCGGGTCGCGGTCGCGGCGGGACGCGCGAGTGTCGTGGTGCCGTAGACGGAGCCCGCAGCGGCGGTAGCGCTCGCGGCGGCGGTAGCGCTCGCGGCGGCGGTGCCCGCGGCGACGGAGGCCGCTCCGCCTGCGCCCGTGGCGCCCTTCTGGGCGGCGGCGTCGCCGCTGCGGTTGGCGAGGTCGACGGCGTAGAACACGAATGCGATCGAATACACGATCATCGCCGAGTACAACGCGATCGTCGAGTAGGTTTCCAGCTGGCTCAGCACAGTTCTCCAGAGTACCCGCCCGCCCTGAGAGCTCGCCCCCGGCATCTCGGCCGGATCCGGGTTCGTGACGCGGCTGCATCTGCGTCTGCGGCTGTGGCCTGCTGTCGGCGGTCGGCTGCGGTCGGCGTTCACCTTCGGTCAGAGATCCTGCGTTGGTCAGGCCTTTCGCAGCCAGCGGTCTCACCGAAGCCGGATCCCCGACGGATCGAGCGGCCCGGCACCGGCACGACACCGCACCCGGCGCGGCGAGCGCCTCAGGTGCCCGATCGGCCGATCCCGAACGATCGACCGACCGGGCGCCCGGGCCCGCCCAACCCGGGACCGCCCGACCGGGCTCACGCGGCCGCGAGCACCTCGTTCTCGAGCCGCGCGTAACCCGTCTCCATGCCGTCGACCATGCCGGTCGAGAGGATCATCTCGCGCGTCGCGGCGTCGGGGTAGGTGATGAGCAGCGTGACGAGCGTGCCGCCCGCGACCGGGGTGAGCGTGAGCTCGTTGCGGGTGATGGGGCTGTTCGCACCGTCCGGGTCCGCGGGCGACACCATGGCCTCGGTCGTGACCGCCCGCACGGGTGCCGCACCCTCGAGGAACTCCCCGACGAACCCGAAGCGCTCCCCGCTCTCGACGTGCTGCCACTCGTAGCGGAACCGCTCCCCGGGAGCGCTCGCCACCTCGCAGACCGGCATCTCCCAACCGTCGGGGCCGAGCATCCAGCGGCGCAGCAGTTCGGCCTCGTGGTGGGCGCGCCACACCTGTTCGAGTCCGCCGCGCACGACGCGGCTCGTGCGCGCCTGGCGATCGCCCACGAGCTGCAGCTGCGTGGGCAGGTCTGCGGCGAAGGAGGCGAGGTCCTCGAGCACGGCGTCCATCTGCCCCATCGCGGCGCGCATCCCCTCGACCTGGCCCATGGCGACGAGCTGCTCCATCTCTTCGAGCGATCCGAAGACGCTGGTCACCGTGACCCGCGAGCCCAGCGCGGTCTCGGCGAAGTCGACGACCATCCTGCCCTCGGGCAGCTCGGGATCGGGGGTGCCGTCCGGGCGTGCGAATCCGTCGCGCACTTCGAATGATCGTCCCTCATCGACTGCGACCCACTTCCAATAGCCGCCGTGGGTATCGCCTTCGGGCCCGGTCATGAAATAGGTGCTGAGCCCGCCGACGCAGCCGTCGTGGCGGGTGAAGGTCGCCGGGTACTCGGGCGGGCCCCAGAACCGCTCGAGCTGGCGCGGGTCGAGGTACGCGTCCCAGAGCCGGCGCACGGGGGCGGTGAAGTCGGCGACGACGCTCAGCGTGAGCGCATCGGTGTCGGTGGTGACTGCGGTGACGGGCATGATCGCTGCCTTTCGGTTGATCGGTCCCGCGGCGCGTGCGCGTCGCGGGCGTTCGGTATTCGGTGTTCGGCGCGGTGGTGCTGCGCGGGTGCGGTGGCGAAGCGGACGAGCCGTCGCGCCGCTGCGGGCGGGATCAACCGGTCGGCGGATCCTCTGCGAGCAGCGCGTCGAGCCGGTCGATACGGCCCCGCCAGAGCTGCTCGTAGCGACCCAGGAGCTCCTGGGCCCGGCGGATGGTGTCTGGGTTGCCGGTGATGATGCGTTCCCTTCCTCTCGGGATCTTGGCGACCAGATCCGCGGCTTCGAGCACCGCGACGTGCTTCTGCACCGCGGCGAACGACATGTCGTAGTCACGGGCGAGCTCGGACACCGAAGCCTCGACCGTCATCGTGCGGCGCACGATGTCGCGCCGCGTCGCGTCGGCCAGGGCCCGGAAGATCCGGTCGATCTGAGCATCTGAGAGTTCTTGTACAACCATTTGGTTGTAGATTACGCCGCGATGAACCGGCCGTCAACCCCGCTCGGGATCAGATTTCGCCGTCGGTGCCCTCGGGAGTCGCTCCGGCGCGGCGATTGGCGCGCCACGACGCGAACGCACGCCACATCTCGACGAGGATCGGGATACCGGGGATCAGCACGAGCACGATGATGAACACCTCGCTGTACTGCTGCACGAACGGGATCTGCCCCAGGAAGTAGCCGAGGAGCGTCACGCCGACCGCCCACAGCAGCGCACCGATCGCGTTGTACGCCACGAATCGCCGGTAGGTCATGTTGCCGACCCCCGCCGCCGCGGGGACGAACCCGCGGATGATCGGCAGGAATCGGGCGATGATGATCGCCTTGGGCCCGTGCTTCTCGAAGAACGCGTGCGTGCGCTCGACGTTCTGCGGGTTGAAGAGGCGGCTCTTCGGGCGGTTGAAGATCGCCGGGCCGACCTTTCGGCCGATCATGAAGCCCACCTGGTCGCCGGCGAACGCGCAGACGAAGAGGACGAGGCAGGTGATCCAGATCGGGATGTCGATGATCGGGGTGCCGCCTGGCCCGGTCGCGCTGAAGAGCCCGACCGTGAAGAGCAGCGAGTCGCCCGGGAGGAACGCCAGCACGACGACGCCGGTCTCGAGGAACACGAAGGCGCACGCGAGCACCAGGGCGACCCATCCACCCGCCTCGAGCAGGGTCTCGGGGTCGAGCCAGTCGATGCCGAGCAGCGCGGGCGCGGTCAGCGCGAGGGAGATCGGTGTCACGGGCTGGCTCGGCTTTCGTCGGGTCGGATCGCGGCTCGAGGCGGCGAGGGATCGGGATCGCGGCTCAGCCGCATCCGTACCAGTATGCCGCGCCCGCCTGAGGGATCCCCGCCACCCGGACTCCGTCCACAGCGCTTCGGACTCCGCCGACGGCGTTCTGCGCATGCCGCGTCCACTGCCCCCTCACGCGGAACTCGATTCGGCCCCCTTCAGGCCGACGAAGGGGGCCGAATCGAGTTCCGGGTCGAGATACGGGTCGAGTTTCGGGTCGAGTTCCGGGTCGAGTTTCGGGTCGGATACCGGGTCGAGTACCGACCCGCGCGCGGCCGAGAAGCGATCAGCCCGGTTCGCCGCAACTGCACCGCCGCCGGCGCAGCACGGACCCTACCGCCCCAGCAATTCCGAGATGCCCTCGCGGTATCCGGTGATCCGGAAGTCCGGGAAGCGCGCGCGGAACTTCGACGAATCGAAGACGTTGTCCTGCCGGTACCGGGGCAGCAGCTCCTCCGATTCCTTGACGGCCGGCTTGAGCAGCCCGCCGATCCCGAACACCCATCGCGGCACCGTGGTGAACGCCGCCCGCCTGCCGGTGACCTCCGATGCGACCTCGACCATCTGCCGGTAGGTCAGGCGATCGTGGTCGACCGGCAGGTGCCAGGTCTGCCCGTAGGCGTCGTCGGTGTTGCCGATCCGGGCCATCGCCCGACTGGCATCCGGGGTCCAGATCAGCGTTCGGCGGGCATCGGCGTTGAGCGGCACCCAAGCGCGCTCGCCCCGAGCGATGCGGTCGAAGACCGCCGTGTTCGTGAAGCTCTGCGTCTTCCCCGGGCCGTAGAACTCGGGTGCGCGGCAGATCACGGCGTCGAGCCCGCCCGACCGCATCTCGTCGAGCAGCCGCGTCGCGATGCGGGCGCGCACCGCGCTCTTGCGACCGATCGGCGCGAACGCCGTCTGCTCGGTCTGCGGGGTCGCGGTGCGCGGGTACATGTAGGTGTTGTCGAAGAAGACGAGACGGCTGCCGTGTCGCTTGCAGGCATCGATCGTGTGCTCCATCATCGCCGGGAACCGCTTTTCCCAGAGCTCGGAGTTCATCGGCAGCCCCACCGTCAGATACACGGTGTCGCTGCCCGCGACAGCGGCGTCCGTCGCCTCCGCGTCCATGAGATCGGCGCTGACGAGCTGGTCGTCCGCGTTGACCGCACGGGGCGTGCGGCTCACGAGCCGGAGGTCGTCGGTGAAGCCGCGTCGCAGCTCACGGGCGAGCTCGTCGGCGATCTGACCGCCGGATCCGAGGATGGTCTGCATGGTGGATCCTTTCAATGGGAATGAGGTTCAGGGGGCTGCGACGGATGCGGGCCGAAGGAGGCCGGTCGGGCATGATCGGGTCAGTTCGGGCCGGATCGGGTCAGTTCGAGCTGGATCGGGCCGAACCCGTTGAGGCGGCGGGACGGATCCGACCGGCGAACGATATGCGATCCGCGAGTCGTATGCCGCGTCGACACCGAAACGCCATACGGGTCGCCGTTCCCATACGGCTGGCGGCGCAACAGGGCGCTGCAGCGACACACGGCGTCCCGGCGAGGCACCCGGCGAGGCGCTCCGGCGAGGCACCCGGCGACCGCCGCCGCCCACCCGCCCTCACAGCAGTTCGGCGAGCCGGCGAGCCGTCGCGCGCGCCGAGCCGGGGTTCTGGCCGGTGATCAGGTTCCCGTCGGCCACGGTGTAGGAGGCGAAGGGCAGGAGCGCCCTCGAGTACCGCGCGCCGCGCTCGCGCATCCGCTCCTCCACGTTGTACGGCACGAGTCCGTCGACTCGCGCGAGCACCTCCTCGCGCCAGGAGAAGCCCGTGAGCCTCCGCCCCTCCACGAGGAAGCTGCCATCGGAGAGCCGGGTATCCAGCAGGCCGCAGTAGCCGTGGCAGACGGCGCCGACGATCCCGCCGCGCTCGAAGATCTCGCGGGTGATCCGCTGCAGATCGGCGTTCGCGGGGAAGTCGAACATGACGGCGTGGCCGCCCGTGAAGTAGATCGCGTCGTAGTCGGCGGAGTCGACTTCGGCAGGCGACACGGTCTGTTCGAGCAGGGCCATGCGGGCAGGGTCGTCGCGCCAGGAACGCGCCGAGCGGTCGAAGTAGGGGAACTTCAGGGATCGCGGCTCGATCGGGACCCTGCCGCCCGCGGGGCTCACGAGCGTCGTGTCGAACCCTCGATCGGCGAAGACATCAGCCGCATGGGTCAGCTCCGAGAGCCACAGCCCCGTCGCGTGCGACGGGTCGGCCTCGTAGCGGTCGACGTTCGTGACGACGGTCAGAATGCGCTTGCTCATGCCCGAACCTCCGATGCATTCGCTGCGGTTGCATCCGGCGCGGGCGGCACGGGCGCCGCTGCGCTCGATTCCGCACCCCGCGCGACGTCCGTGGCGGGGAACACTGCGGAGACGGCAGCGCGCACGCGCGCGTCGATCGTCTCGGGATCGGTGTTCTCGAGCTTGCCGTCGAGGTGGAGCATCGCGAGCCCGTGCGCAATGGACCAGCCCGCCGTCGCGAGTGCTGCGGGATCGGCGTGCGGGACGGCTTCGCGCACGATCGCCTCGATGAACTCGTGCAGCGCAGCGGCGGCGCGCACCCGCTCGTCATCCCGATCGTCGCAGGGGCGACCGAACATGAGACGGAACAGCTCCGGGCGCCGCAGCGCGAAGCGGACGTAGGCGACCGCGACGGCGGTCAGGTCCGGACCGGGGATATCGGCCGCGGATCCCGCGCCGCGCTCCGCGGATCCCGCGCGGATCCCGGTCGGCCCGCCTCCGGCCGGGTCCGACACCGCCCACGCCGTTCCCGCCCCGACGGCGCCCGAAACCTCGCGACGCAGCTCGCGCAGGCCGTGCACCGCGAGCGCCGACTCGAGCTCGTCGCGATCCGCGAAGTGCCGGTAGGGCGCGGCCGTCGAGACCCCTGCGCTCCGGGCGACCGCACGCAGCGAGAACGATTCGCCGGCCTCGAGCATCTCGAGCGCGGCGAGGATCAGCGCCTCGCGCAGGTCCCCGTGGTGGTATCCGCTCCTGGTCTCGCCCATCGCGCCTCCCGTCAATGTAAGCAATGCTTACATTAGCACGCGGCACCGCTCTCTGGGAAGCAGTGCGCGCACGGCGAACACCCCAGCACGGCCCTCGAGGAGCACGGGGGTGCGCACGCGCCCCGATTCCAGCACGCCCTCGCACGGGCGCACTCCGCGCCCGCCCGCACCGGATCCCTCACGCGGAACTCGATTCGGCCCCCTTCAGACCGACGAACAGGGCCGAATCGAGTTCCGGCCCGAGTGACGCACCGAGTGACGCACCGAGTGACGCGTCGAGTTCCGAGTCGGTTGCCGCGGCTACGACGGCGGTTCAGCGCATCCAGGTCCAGATCATGAAGCCTGCGGCTGCCACGAAGACGATGAAGCCGCCCCACGGGAACCGCCGCCTGAGGCGGAGCCCCGGGGCGGCGACGCCGACCGGCCGATCGGCGAACGCGGCGGGAGCCGCCGCAGCGGCATGCGTCCCCGGCGCGGTCCCGGGCGCATCCGCCGCGACGACCCCGGTCGCCTCGGAACCGACGCCTCCGTTCGAGGGCGGCTCCAGCCGCTCGTCGCGCCAGCGCTCCCACTGTCCGAGCTTCTCGGCCACCGCATCCACGACCGCCAGGTGCGCCGCGAGCGCCGCCGGGTCGGCCACCACGAGCTTCCTCCGCTGCGCGTAGAGGAAGAGCCAGTCGTCGACGATCTCGACGTCGTAGCGGCCGGCATGGTCGATGAACCGCGCCATGATGTCGGGCGTGAACAGGTAGAGCGCGTCGCGCTCGTACCCCGCCGGGCAGTAGAGCGCGAAGTGGCGATCGAAGTCGCCCTCGAGCCGCAGCCGCTGGTCCCTGCCGAATGCCGCGGGGAGATTGGACCCCCCGAACAGGCCGTCGTTGCCCACCGCGTCGAGCACGATGTGCGGGAGCGGGGTGCCGATCCGGATCGCGGCGTATCCCCAGTAGTGCGTCGTGCGATTCTTCCCCGATCCCGTGGTGTAGCGGTAGTTCGCCAGCTCGAGGAAGCGCGGCGATGCCGCGCGGAGCACCCGATCCAGGGTGCGGTCCTTGCCCTCCGAGAAGATCAGCCCGGGGCGCTGCGGAGCCTCTTCGCCCGCACCGAACGCGAGTCCGTTCGCCCGGGCGAAGGCATCGAGCCGGTACTCGGCGACGAGCTCGCGGCGCCAGCGCGCGAAGAGCACCCAGGCGATCAGCACCAGCAGCGCGCCCAGCAGCACGAAAGGCACCACCGCCACAGTGATGGCGCCGGCGCCCGCGGCCCGGAGGAAGGCTCCGACGACCCGCACGATCAGCGATCCGCCCCCGACGATCAGCACGATGACGACCGAAGAGCCGATCACCCGCATCACCGCCGTGAGCGCCCCGTTTCCCGCGGCGGATCTCCGGGCCGCGCGCTCCGTCCGGTAGCGGCGCAGCGCCTCGCGATCGACCGGGTCCGCGAAGGCGCGGGTGTCGAGCGCAGGGCGCTCCGGACCGCTTCGGGCCGGCTCCCCGGGGGATCCGGGGCCGGATTCACTGACACTCATTCAGCCCAGCGTAGCCGCGCATCAGGTCGTATGGGATCTGCCGATCGTATGGCGCGCGACGAGGGATCGGGCATACGACCGGTAGATTCCATATCGTTCGACGGTCTACGCGATCCCGCACCGGTCCGGTGCCGGGACAGGACCCCGGCCCGGCTCCATCCCGGGCCGGGCCGCTCGGGATCAGGCCGCGCGCTCGGCCATCTCGACGACGTTCGTCATGAGCAGCGCCACGGTCATGGGGCCGACGCCGCCGGGGTTCGGCGAGATCCAGCCCGCGACCTCGGCGACGGCCGGATCGACATCGCCGTACACGCGGTCCTTGCCGCCGTCGACGCCCGCCTCGCGGCTCACGCCCACGTCGAGCACCGCGGCGCCCGGCTTCACGTCCTCGGGGCGGATCATGTGCTTCACACCCGCGGCCGCGACGATCACGTCGGCCTGACGCAGATAGGAGGACATGTCGACGGTCCCGGTGTGGGTGAGCGTCACGGTCGCGTTGATCTCGCGGCGCGTGAGCAGCAGCCCCATCGAGCGGCCGATCGTCACCCCGCGGCCGACGACCACGACGTGCTTGCCGCGCAGGTCGTAGTCGTTGCGGAGCAGCAGCTCGATCACCCCGCGCGGCGTGCACGGCAGCGGCGTATCGATCGGGCCGTTGACATTGAGCACGAGGCGCCCCAGGTTCGTGGGGTGCAGCCCATCGGCGTCCTTGACCGGATCGATCCGCTCGAGCACCCGATCGGTGTCGAGGTGCTTCGGCAGCGGCAGCTGCACGATGTACCCGTGGCAGGCGGGGTCGGCGTTCAGCTCGTCGATCAGCGCCTCGACCTCGGCCTGGGTGGCGTCGGCCGGGAGCTCGCGCTGCATCGAGTTCATGCCGATGGCCTGCGACTGGCGGTGCTTCATGCCGACGTACAGCTGCGACGCGGGATCGGCGCCCACGAGCACGGTCGCGATGCCGGGCACGACGCCCCGCTCGCGCAGCGCGGCGACGCGCTCGGTCAGTTCCTGCCGGATCTCGGCCGCGGCTGCGCGGCCGTCGAGCTTCTGCGCGGTCATCCGGCTCACCAGGTCTCGAGGCCGGGGTAGAGCGGGAACGCCTCGGCGAGCGCGGTCACGCGGGCGCGGAGCGCCTCGACCTCGCCCGCACGGGTGAGCGTCGCGGCGATGATGTCCGCCACCTCGGCGAACTCGGCGTCGCCGAACCCGCGGGTGGCGAGCGCCGGGGTACCGATGCGCAGGCCGCTCGTGACCATCGGCGGGCGCGGATCGAACGGCACCGCGTTGCGGTTCACGGTGATGCCGACGGCATGGAGCGCGTCCTCGGCCTGATGACCGTCGAGCTCGGAATCGCGGAGGTCGGCGAGCACGAGGTGCACGTCGGTTCCGCCGGTCAGCACGTCGACGCCGGCGGCCTTCGCCGACTCGCTCGTGAGCGCACCGGCGACGAGCTTCGCGCCCGAGAGCGTGCGGGTCTGGCGGTCCTTGAACTCGTCGGTCGCCGCGAGCTTGAACGCGGTCGCCTTCGCGGCGATCACGTGCATGAGCGGGCCGCCCTGCTGGCCGGGGAACACGTTCGAGTTGAGCTTCTTGAAGAGCTCGAGATCGTTCGTGAGGATGAAGCCGGAGCGGGGGCCGCCGATGGTCTTGTGCACGGTCGAGGACACCACGTGCGCGTGCGGGACCGGGCTCGGGTACAGGCCGGCCGCCACGAGGCCGGCGAAGTGCGCCATATCGACCCAGAGCGTCGCCCCGACCTCGTCGGCGATGGCGCGGAACGCGGCGAAGTCGAGCGTCCGGGGGTAGGCCGACCAGCCCGCGATGATGACCTTGGGCCGGTGCTCGAGCGCCTGCGCGCGCACGACGTCCATGTCGATGAGCATGGTCTCGGGGTCGACGCCGTAGTGCACGACGTTGTAGAGCTTGCCCGAGAAGTTCAGCTTCATGCCGTGGGTGAGGTGGCCGCCGTGGGCGAGCTCGAGGCCGAGGATCGTGTCGCCCGGCTCGGCGATCGCCGAGAGCACGGCCGCGTTCGCCGAGGCGCCCGAGTGGGGCTGCACGTTCGCGTACTTCGCGCCGAACAGGCTCTTGGCGCGCTCGCGGGCGAGCTCCTCGGCGACGTCGACGTACTCGCAGCCGCCGTAGTAGCGGCGCCCGGGGTAGCCCTCGGCGTACTTGTTGGTGAGCACGGAGCCCTGGGACTCGAGCACCGCGCGGGGCACGAAGTTCTCGCTCGCGATCATCTCGAGGGTGCCGCGCTGGCGGCCGAGCTCGTTCGCGAGGACCTCGGCGATCTCGGGGTCGACGACCTCGAGCGGCTCGTTGAAGAAGGACGACTGGGTGGACATGGTGCTCCTCGTGCTGCTCAGCTCCCGCGGATTTCCGCGCGCGGAAGTCGGTTTCGGAACTTCTCGGCCCAGGCGAGCGGCCATTCCAGTGAAGAGTCGTCGTTCCCCGATGGTGACCATCTGTACGCCAGTCACGACGCTCACCATGATAGCCGGTGCGCGCCGATCGCGGGGCGGGCCGTCACCGACGGGATCCACTACCCTTGTACCCCGTGAACACGATCGCGAACGACTCCCCCGGCACCCAGTGGGTGCTGACGCTCTCCTGCATCGACGGCCCCGGCATCGTCCACGCCATCAGCGGGGCCGTGGTCGAGGCCGGCGGCAACATCGAGGAGAGCCAGCAGTTCGCGAGCGCCGATACCGGCCGATTCTTCATGCGCCTGCAGGTGAGCCCGATCGCGCGCCCCGAGACCTTCGAGGCCCGTTTCGCTGGCGCCCTCGCGGCGGTCACCGAGCGCTACCGCATGACCTGGCGCCTCGACGTCGTCGGCCGCCCGGTGCGCACCCTGCTGCTGGCGTCGACGGCGACCCACTGCGTGAACGACCTGCTCTACCGTCGCCGCAACGGGCAGCTGCCCGTCGAGGTGCCGCTGATCCTCTCGAACCACGAGACCGTGCGCGATATCGCCGAGTTCTACGGCGTCCCGTTCGAGCACCGCCCGATCGCCGGCGCCGACGACAAGGCGGCGTTCGAGGCGCGCGTGATCGCGGCCGTCGACGAGCTCGACATCGAGCTCGTCGTGCTCGCGCGCTACATGCAGATCCTGTCGCCAGGGCTGTGCGAGGCGCTCGAGGGTCGCGCGATCAACATCCACCACTCGTTCCTGCCCGGCTTCAAGGGCGCGAACCCCTACAAGCAGGCGCACGAGCGCGGCGTCAAGCTGATCGGCGCGACGGCGCACTTCGTCACCACCGATCTCGACGAGGGTCCGATCATCGAGCAGGACGTGATGCGGGTCGACCACGGTTCTTCGGTGCGCGAGCTCACGCAGCTCGGACAGGACGTCGAGGCCCGCGTGCTGCGCCAGGCCGTGCGGTCCTTCGCCGAGAACCGCGTGCTCGCGGACGGCGCCCGCACGATCATCTTCTAGGCGCTGCGCCCCGCATCCGGCGCGAAGCCGGCCCCGAAGCCCGCGATCATGGCTCGCAGACCGACCTCGAACGCATCGTCGACCGAGCGCCGCCCCGTCTCGGCGAGCCGCTCGGCTCGGGCGCGGTAGGCGGCCGAGAACGCGGGCACGTCGGCGCGGGGGCCGGGGTCGAGCATGTCGTCGGCCGCGATGAGGTCGAGCGCCGATCCGAGGATGAACGATTCGAGCGCGACGATGACCGAGACGGCGCGGTCCTCGGGGCACCCGGCGCGCACGAGCGCCCCGGCGACGGTGTCGTACATGCCCGTCAGCGCCGAGTCCTCGGCCAGCGGGAGCACGGCGAGCAGCGCGATCGTCGCCGGATGCGCGGCGAAGGCGCTGCGGTAGCGCCTCGCCCAGTCCGCGAGCGCCGCGTCCCAGGGCAGCTCGGCGAACATGTCGACCGGGATCCGCTCGCCGAGCAGTTCGCGCACGCCTGCGAGCAGCTCGGCGTGACCGCCGACGTGGTTGTAGAGCGCCGACGGCTGCACGCCGAGTTCCTTGGCGATCGCCCGCATCCCTGCGCCCTCGGCCCCGCGCTCGTCGAGCAGTCGCAGTCCGGTCTCGGTGATCAGCCGGCGCGAGAGCACCCGGCTCGTGGGGCGGCCCACCCTGCGGCGAGCGCGCGCGGCCGTCGGCCTCGACTCCGGATCCTTCGGCACTCGGCGCTCCTCACGCATCGGTTTCCTCCATGATGGCAGCCCGCCGCCCCCGACCCCGATCGGGCGGACCCGCTCGCCCGGCGGCGCTCGCGCGACGCCGCGATCCGTACTATCCTCGTCTCGGCGCAGTAAAAGAACCGTGTTCATTTACGACCGTATCCCATCACCGCATCGAAGGAGATCCCCCGTGAGCGATACCCGGCAGCACCTGAGGCGAGAGCTCGGCCTCGTCGGCCTGATCCTCTTCGGCCTCGCCTACATGGCCCTCGGCACGGTCTTCACGACATACGGGATCGTCAATCAGATGACCGAGGGGCGTCTGCCCGCGTCGTACGTCATCGCGCTGCTCGTGATGCTCTTCACCGCCTACAGCTACGCATCGATGGTGAAGCAGTACCCCGTCGCGGGGTCCGCGTACACGTACGCCCAGCAGGCGTTCGGAGGCGGCGCCGGATTCCTCACCGGCTGGGTGCTGCTGCTCGACTACCTGTTCATCCCCATGATCAACTTCATGATCCTCGGGCTCTACATGTCGACGCAGTTCCCCGGCGTCCCCGCGCAGGTCTTCTCGCTCGCCGCGCTGCTCGCCGTGTTCGTCTTCAACGTGCTCGGCATCAACCTGGTGAGCAAGCTCAACGTCGCCATCATCGCGGTCTCCATGGCCTCGCTCGTCGTGTTCGCGGTGCTCGCGCTCAAGGCGGCGATCGGCGATCCGAATGCCCCGGGGCTCCTCGATCCCTTCATCCCCGGTCAGGCCGGGTTCAGCCCGCTCTTCGGCGGCGCCGCGGTCCTCGCGCTCTCCTTCCTCGGCTTCGACGCGGTCTCCACGCTCTCGGAGGAGGCGAAGCACCCGCGCCGCGACATCCCCCGCGCGATCATGCTCACCACGCTCATCGGCGGCGCGATCTTCATCTTCGTCTCGTGGGTCGGCGCGCTCGCCTACCAGCCCGAGAACTGGCAGGAGATCCCCCGCGAGCTCATCGACGCCGCCGCGGTCGTGCTCTCCGAGCACGTGGCCGGATCCTGGCTCGCCGTGCTCTTCGTGATCGTCAGCGTCGCCGGCTGCTTCGGATCCGGCCTCGCGGGCCAGGTCTCCGTGGCTCGCATCCTCTACTCGATGGGCCGCGACGGCACGCTGCCGAAGCCGCTCGGGTTCCTGTGGTCGCGCTACGGCACTCCCGTCGTCGCCGCCGCGGTCGTCTCGACCTTCGCGCTCGCCTGCCTCTTCCTCACCCTCGAGCAGGCCGCGTTCATGATCAGCTTCGGAGCACTCGCCGCGTTCTCGGTCGTCAACCTCGCCGTGATCCGCGTCTATCTGTTCCCGAAGGGCGAGCGCGCCGACCTCTCGCCCGCCAACGTGATCCTGCACGGGCTGCTCCCCCTCATCGGCTTCGCGCTCTCGGTGTGGCTCTGGACCTCGCTGCAGCCCGGCACCTGGGTCGTCGGCGGGATCTGGTTCGCCGTCGGATTCCTCATCCTCGCGCTCAAGACCGGCTTCTTCCGTCGTCCGGTGCCGAAGCTGGATCTCTCGGAGGGCCCGGCGACCGAGCACATCGACGCCATGGGCGAAGCGACCCCGTTCAAGTAGCACGACGTCTGAGAGGATCGAGTATGCGCACCCAGGTATTCGTCGGAGGCACCGTCGTCATCGACCCGTCCACCCCCGAGCTCGGCGGCGCCGCCGCGCTCACGACCGCGATCGCGTTCCGCGGCGACCGGGTCGTCGCCCACGGCGCCGAGGCCGAAGCGCTCGCTGCGCGGGCAGGATCGGGACCCGATCCCGTCGAGGTCGTCGACCTCGCGGGCGACACGCTCGTGCCCGGGCTCGGCGACGGCCACGCCCACCCGCTCATCGGCGGATCGGAGTCGCTCGGCCCCGCGATCCGAGCCGCATCCGATCTCCAGGGCATCCTCGACGCCGTCGCCGCGTGGAAGGCCGAGCACCCCGACGCCGCGTGGATCGTCGGCGGCAGCTACGACGCCACGTTCGCCGAGAACGGGCTGTTCGACGCGGAGTGGCTCGACCGGGTGACGGGCGACACCCCCGCGCTGCTGCGCGCGTGGGATCACCACACGGCGTGGGTCAACACGGCGGCCCTCGCCGCGGGCGGGATCGACGCGTCGACACCGGATCCGCCCCTCGGGCGCATCGTGCGCCGCGCCGACGGCACGCCGCTCGGCACGCTGCAGGAAGCCGCGGCCAACGGCTTCATCGCCGACGTCGTGCCCGCGTTCGACCGCGAGCAGCGGGTCGGCGCGATCGAGCGCGCCACGCGACGCTACGCGGCGCAGGGCACCACCTGGGTGCAGGACGCGTGGGCGGACCTCGACGACCTCGAGGTCTACCTCGATGCGGCCGGCCGCGGGCTGCTGCACACCCGCGTGAACCTGGCGTTCTGCGCGGACCCCGCGCGCTGGCGCGAGCAGCTCGACGACTACGTCGCGGGCCGAGCCCGGGTGCGAGCGCTCGACGACGACCGCCTGAGCGCCGAGACGATCAAGTTCTTCGTCGACGGCGTCATCGAGAGCCACACCGCGGCGCTCATCGAGCCCTACGCCGACCGGCCCGACGACCGCGGCCTGCCGAACTGGAGCGACGCCGAGCTCGCGGCCGCCGCCGCGGCGTTCGACGCCGAGGGCTTCCAGCTGCACCTCCACGCCATCGGGGACGCCGCGAACCACAGCGCGCTCGACGCGCTCGCGGCCGTCCGCGAGTCGGACCCGGAGCGCCGGCGCGACCACGTGATCGCGCACGTCGCCCTGCTCGACCCCGCCGACGTCGCCCGCTTCGCCGAACTCGACGTCATCGCCAACTTCGAGCCCTACTGGGCGCAGTGCGACGCCGTGATGCGCGACCTCACGATCCCCCATCTCGGCCACCCGCGCGACGAGTGGCAGTACCTCATCGGGTCCCTGCACCGCAGCGGCGCGACGATCACGTTCGGCAGCGACTGGCCCGTCACGACGGAGGATTGGCGGCCGGCGCTCGCGACCGCGATCACGCGGCACAGCCACACCGAACCGCAGTCGGCGGCGTGGCTGCCCGACGAGCGCGTCGATCCGGGCGCGGCTCTCGCGGCCTACACGACGGGCATCGCGCGCCAGGCGCTCGCGGCGGAGAGCCGCGGAACGCTGGCGATCGGCCGGGTCGCCGACGCGGTTCGCCTCACGGCGAACCCGCTGACGATCGATCCCGACCTGATCCCGACCATCGAGGTCCGCGGGACCTGGATCGCCGGGTCCCGGGTGTTCGGCACCGACTGAGCGATGCCGGGCCCGGCACCGGCCCGGGCCCGGAGCCTCAGACCGTCTCCTCCAGGTCCAGCGTCGGAGTGGGCCGGGTGAAGAAGCGCGTGACGATCAGCAGCAGCACGAAGCCGACCGCCAGCCACGACAGGCCGATGACGAAGGTCTCCGAGGAGAGGCTCGTCCAGAGCCAGATCGTCAGCCCGACGCCGATGAGCGGCAGCACGAGGTTGTTGAGCAGCCCCCATCCGCTGCGCTGCTTGCCCCGCACGTAGAAGTGCACGAACACCGACAGGTTCACGAACGAGAACGCGAAGAGCGCTCCGAAGCTGATCATGTTCGACAGCGTCGTCAGGTCGATGACGATCGCGAGCAGCGAGACGGCCGACACGATGCAGATCGCCGAGACCGGCGTGCCGAAGCGCTGGCTGAGCCGCCCGAAGATCGCTCGAGGGAGCACGCCGTCGCGTCCCATCGCGAAGAGGATGCGGGCGACCGAGGCCTGCGAGGTCAGCGCCGATCCCGTCGCGCCGGCGATGTACCCGGCGATGAAGAAGACCGCCAGCCAGTCGGCGAGCACCGAGATCACCTCGACGCCGGCCGTATCCGGGTTGTCGAACGCGCTCGACGGGTGCACGACCGTTGCGACGTACGCGAGCAGGATGAACAGGAGCCCGGCTCCGATCGTCACGATCATGATCGCGCGCGGCACCGTGCGCTCCGCGTCCTTCGCCTCCTCCGACAGCGTCGACACCGAGTCGAAGCCGAGGAACGAGAGAGCGAGGATCGCCGCGCCGTTGAAGAGCGTGCCCGTCTGGGATGCGGCCTCGCTCCCGTCTCCCGTGAACGGTGCCAGCAGGTCGGCGCTGCCGCCCACGGCGGTCGCGAGCCCGAGCGCGACGAAGACGACGACGAAGATCATCTGCACGGCGATGATCACGAAGTTCGCGCGGGCGACCGACACGATGCCGATGATGTTGAGCACCGTGACGAGCGCGATCGCGAGCACGATCCACACCCACTGCGGCACCGCGGGGAAGTACTCGTTGAGGTAGAGGCCGAGCACCAGATAGTTGATCATCGGCAGGAACAGGTAGTCGAGCAGCAGGGCCCAGCCGACCAGGAAGCCGAGCGCGCCGCCCATGCTCTGCTGCGTGTAGATGTACGCGGAGCCGGAGTACGGGAGCGCCGTGGCCATGCGGGCGTACGAGCGCGCCGTGAAGATCATCACCACGAGCGTGATGATGTAGGCGTCGGCGACGCGGCCGCCGGTGAGCTGGGTCACGATCCCGTAGGTCGTGAACACCGTGAGCGGCACCATGTAGACGAGGCCGAAGAGCGCGAGCGACGGCGTGCCGAGCACGCGTTTGAAGCGGCCGTCGGTGACCTGCGCGGTCATCTGGGTGGCCGGGGGGAGCGGAGATGCGGAATCAGACATCGGCGTCGTCCTTCGAACTGTCGTCCAGGAGAATCCGAGCGCGTCGGTGCGCTCGCGCGATCATCGTACCGCGCGGACGGGCCCGCCGAGCGAGCCGTGTCGAATCGTTGCACGCGGCGCCGGAAGCGGTGCTGCGCGCAGCGCTCCGCAGGACCGCGCGAGGCGACGTCGCGCCGATCGGCGGCCGCCCGCCCGTCAGCGGAGGTGCTCGACGTCGCCCGCCGAGACCACGAGCTCGCCCCCGGTCGGCAGATCGACCACGAGCGACCCGTCCTCCGCGAGCCCACGAGCCCGCCCGTCGACGATCTCGCCGCCCGGCAGGTGCACGCGCACCTCGGTGCCGAGCGTCAACGAGTGCCGCAGGACCCGCGAGCGGGCGCGATCCGGGTCCTCGGCGGCCCACGCCGCCAGCCGCAGCAGCTCGGCGGCGTAGGCGGCGACCACCCGGTCGGCGAGGTCCTGCCCCGCGTCATCGGCGAGGGACTCGGCGCCCCCGACGTCGGCGCCGGCGGCGAGGAGCGAGGTCGCGCGCTCGGTCGGGAGCTCCCATTCGGGGAGCAGGAGGTTGATGCCGGTGCCGACGACGATGTCGCCCGTCGGGAGCATCTCGCAGAGGATCCCGCAGAGCTTCCGGCCGGGCCGCCCGGCGATCGCGTCGTCCTCGTCGCGCAGGTGCACGTCGTTCGGCCACTTCACGCCCACGCGCCTGCCATCGGTGAAGAACGGCTGCAGCGCCGCGGTGATCGCCGACCCCGCGAGCAGCGGCAGCCACCCCGGCCCCAGCGGGGCGTCTCTTTCCCCGGCCCCGGCCCCGAAGCCCCGGACCAGCAGCGACGCGGCCACGGCCGTGCCAGGCGGCGTGACCCAGCCGCGATCCAGACGGCCCCGCCCCGCGGTCTGGTGCGTCGTGAGCAGGAGGGCGCCGTGCGGCAGCGGGTCCCCCGACTCGGCGCGCGCGACCGCCAGCGCGCGCAGTTCGGCGTTCGTCGACGGCGATTCCTCGCGCAGCATCACGTCCGGCAGCAGTTCGCGGGTGCGCGTGAGATCCATGCTCCGAGGCTATCGCGCGGCGGCGCGTAGACCGGTGTCAGCGGCTCGGCCTAGAATCCGAGTTGTGGATGCCACGAGGAACGAACCCCGAGGTCGCGGAGCGCGCCGGATCGTCGCCGCGCGAACGGCGTTCGGGCGCGTGCGCGGCCCGGTGCTGGCGGGGGCGCTCGCCTGCCTCGCGATTCCGATCGTCGCACTGCAGTTCGGCATCGCCGCGGCGAGCGCAACGCCCCCGGTCGACCTCGGATCGGCCTACGTGACCGACGCGGACGACGTGCTCACCGATGCCGAGGAGGAGCAGGCGAACGCCCGACTCGGCCGCACGTTCGACGAGACGGGCATCGACCTCTACGTCGTGTTCGTCGACGACTTCACGGACCCGTCCGACCGCGTCGACTGGGCGAACACGACCGCCGACGCGAACGGCCTGGGCGATTCCCAGTACCTGCTCGCGGTCTCGACCGAGGGCCGCCAGTACTTCATCTCCTCGCTCGACACCGGCCCGCTGAGCGAGGCCGACCTCTCTGCGGTCGAGGAGCGCGTGCTGCCCGAGCTGCGCGACAGCGACTGGTCTGGCGCGATCACGGCGGCGGCGGAGGGCATCGAGGCCGAGCGCGCGGCACCCGGCCGCACGGCGACCATCGCGGTCGTCGCCGGCGCCGCCGTCCTCGGCACGGGCGGCGCGGCGTTCGGGATCGCGCGGTCCAGGCGCAAACGCCGGGACCAGCGCGCGGAACGCGAAGCGATCGAGCGGCTCGAGCGCGAGTCGGGAGCCGCGCTCGTCGCCGCTGACGATGCGGTGAAGTCGAGCGCCCAGGAGATCGAGTTCGCTCGAGCGCAGTTCGGCAACGGCGCGATCACCGAGTTCTCGGCCGCGGTCGACGCGGGGCGCGCGCAGCTGATGGAGGCGTTCGGGCTGCGGCAGCAGCTCGACGACGCGGTGCCCGACAGCCCCGAGCAGCAGCGCGCCTGGCTCGAGCGCATCATCGAGCTCTGCGCCGCGGTCGACGCGGGACTCGACGCGCAGGCCGACGCCTTCCAGCGGCTACGCGATATCGAGCGCAATGCGCCGCAGGCCCTCGCCGCGCTGACGGAGCGCCGCCGTGCCGCGGAGGCCGCGGTCGCCGCGGCGACGGCCGAACTCGGGCGTCTCGGCACGATCTACGCGGCGGATGCGCTGAACGCGCTCACCGAGGCGCCCCGCCAGGCGTCGTCGCTGCTCGCCTTCGCCCAGGAGCGGGAGGCGCTCGCCGGGGCGGCCATCGGCGCTGGCGCGACGCCCGCCGCCCCGGCCGACAGCGCGACCGCAGCGCCAGAGGGGGCGCTCACGGCCTCGGGACGGGCGGCGCTCGCGATCCGCGAGGCCGAGGCCGCCGTCGCGCAGGCCGACGGCGCGCTGCGGGCGATCATGACGCGCGGCGCCGACCTCGCCGCGGTCGAGGCGGCGTGCGCGGCACTGATCGCGGAGCTCGAGCACGACGTCGCCACAGCCCGCTCCCTGGAGGGCTCGGACGGACCCGTCTCGGCCGCTGCGGCCGCCACCGAGCAGCAGGTCGCGCTCGCCCGGGCCGACCTCACGGGCTCGGAGCGCCGACCCGACCGGGCGCTGCAGGCCCTCGAAGCGGCCAACGCGGCGATCGACTCCGCGATCCAGGCCGGCCGCGAGACCGCGCGCACGCGTCAGCTGGTCGCCGCGAACCTGGCGCAGGCGAGCGAGCAGATCCGGCAGGCCGAGGCGTACATCGAGGCGGCACGCGGCGTCGTCGACGCGTCTTCCCGCACGCGCATCGCCGAGGCCAGGGCCGCCTACGCCCGCGCCGAAGCAGCGCAGCAGGCCGACCCGCAGAGCGCGCTCCGAGACGCGCGACGAGCCTCCGAGCTCGCGGCAGAGGCGCAGCGCAGCGCCGAATGGAACGTGTCGCAGAGCCGTTCGGGCGGGTACGGCGGATACGGCGGATCTCCCGCGTCGGGCGGCTCGGACCTCTCGGCGATCCTCGGCGGCATCATCGGCGGCGCGATGAACGGCGGCTTCTCTGGCGGGTACGGGGGCTCGCGCTCCCGTTCCGGATCCTGGGGCGGCTCGTCGAGCCGATCGCGCAGCCGTTCGAGCGGGTCATCCGGCCGCAGGAGCCGCAGCTCGGGCGGATCGCGCCGACGGAGCGGCGGTGGCCGATTCTGACCGTCCCCGATCCCAGCACCCCCATAGCCACCGTCCCTACACTCGACCCCACCCCCGCTCCTGCGAAAGGAAACCCGGCATGACGAAGCAGTCCATCTTCGGCCGCATTACCACCCTGATCCGCGCCAACATCAACTCCATCATCGACTCCGCGGAGGACCCGGAGAAGATGATCGACCAGCTCATCCGCGACTACACGAACAACATCGCGGACGCCGAGTCGGCGATCGCCGAGACCATCGGCAACCTCCGCCTGCTCGAGCAGGACTACGACGAGGACGTGCAGACCGCGGGCGAGTGGGGCCGGAAGGCCCTCGCAGCGAGCTCGAAGGCCGACGAGCTGCGCACGGCGGGCAACTCCGCCGACGCCGACAAGTTCGACAACCTCGCCAAGGTCGCCCTGCAGCGCCAGATCACCGCCGAGAACGAGGCGCGCACGGCCGAGCCGACCATCGCCTCGCAGCGCGAGGTCACCGACAAGCTCAAGAGCGGGCTGAACGGGATGAAGGACAAGCTGCAGCAGCTGCAGTCGAAGCGCGCCGAGCTCGTCGCCCGCGCGAAGACGGCCGAGGCGCAGAACCGCGTCGCAGACGCCGTCAAGTCGATCGACGTGCTCGACCCGACGAGCGACCTCGGCCGCTTCGAGGAGAAGATCCGTCGGCAGGAGGCGCTGGCCCGCGGCAAGCAGGAGATCGCCGCATCGACCCTCGACTCGCAGTTCAACGAGCTCGAGAACTTCGAGGCCGTCACCGAGGTCGAGGCGCGTCTCGCCGCGCTGAAGTCCGGAGCCCGCCCGCAGGCGATCGAGCAGTAGCCGCGAGCGTCCGGGCCCTCGGCGCCGCGTGCGGAGGGTCCGGACGCTCGCGCGTGGGTTCTGCGAGTCGCTCCGCTCACGCAGAATGACGGGGAGCGGGCTCGCGAGGGCGCTCCCCGTCATCCCGCGCGAGGCGGCATCCCCGTCATCCCGCGCGAGGCGAATTGCCCGTCATCCTGCGCGAGGCGGCTTCTCTGTCATCCTGCGCGAGGCACGAGTCGCAGGATCCACCGCACGAACACGAACACCACCTGAACCGAAGGAGCGAGATGGGTCTCTGGGGAGATCGAGAGCGCGGCGATCGAGAGCACGGCCATCACCCCGGCGGCGACGCGCATGACACCGAGTTGTCGCGTCGGGCCCGCACCGCGATCGTGACGGCGGACGAGCGGATCCGGGTGACGAGCGACGAGCTCGGCTTCGCGACCGCCGAGCTCGGAGAGGCCGCGACCGAAGCGCTCAGGGTCGGTCTCGAGTCCGTGCGCGAGCACCTGACGGAGGCCTTCCGCCTGCACCAGCTGAACCACGACTCGATCCCCGACACCGCCGAGGAGCTGCGCACCCGCAACGCGCGCATCATCCAGCTCTGCGAGTGGGCGGAGCAGGTGCTCGACGAGCGCACCCGGGCGCTCCAGCCCCAGGTCGCGCGCGTGCGCGAGGCCCCCGAGATCCTGCAGCGCGTGCGCGACGACGCGGCGCGTCTGCGCAGCCGGCTGCCCGAGGCCAGGAGCACCCTCGAGCGGCTCGCCACCCGGTACAGCACCGAGGCGCTGCAGCGCGTCCGCATGACCGCCGACGACGCCGAGCAGCTGCTCGACTTCGCGCTCCGCTCGGCGGACCTCTCCGAGCGCCGCCGCGCCGCGGGCAGCCCCGAGGATGCGAACCTGGCGCTCGAGACGGCCACGGAGACCGTGCGGCGCGCGGCATCGATCCTCGACGGACTCGACGGCTTCGAGGTCCGCGCGTTCCGCTCCGAGAGCACGCTCGCGGAGGTGGTCGAGGATTCGGTCTCAGACATCGCTGCGGCCCGCGGCGAGCGGCGCACCCCGGCCGTCGACGCCGCCGTTGCGCAGCTCGAGGCGCTTCTCGCCGAGCTCCGGTCGCCGGCCGGGCACGGCTCGACCTCAGGGGGCGACCACGCGGACCGTGCCGAGGCGTCCGCGCTGCGGGATCCCTTCGCCGACCTCGCCCGGCTCTCGGCGGCGAACTCGGCGCTCGACGCGGCGCGGCAGCGGGCCGCGAGGCCCGTGATCCCGATCGAGCATGTGCGTCACGACATCGCGACCGCGGATCACGCGATCGGGATCGCCGCATCGCTCATCGACGGGCACCGCGGGTGGATCGGCGCGGACGCGCGGACACGCCTCGCGGAGGCACGACGCATCCGCGCCGAGATCTCGGGCCTCCGCACGGACGAGGACACGCGCGCGCACGCGCAGCAGCTCGCCCGCCGGGCCTCGGCGCTCGGGGACGACGCCCTCCGGCTGGCGCAGCGCGACATCGACACGGCGCGCCCCGACAACGACGACTGGGGCCGGGGCCCCGGGCCGTCGGGATACGGCCGGGGCGGCACCGGGATGGAGGTGCTCGGCCCGGTCATCGGCGGCGTGATCCTGGGCGGAGTCCTCGGCAACATCTTCGATTGAGCATCCCGATCGCTTCGTAGGACTCCCACCAAGGTTTTTCGATTCCGTTGGAGAGGTTCGGAGGCGGAAGGCATACACCCCGCGCTAGGCTGGCTTCCGTGACTGGAGACAACGCAGCAGCGCCCGCCGAGCCGTCGCTCGCGACGACGGCGGGCAAGATCGCCGACCACCGCCGCAAGTACCAGGAGGCCGTCGGGGATCGTGACGCTGCGGCGGCAGCGAAGCAGCACGCCCGCGGCAAGATGACGGCTCGCGAGCGCATCGCCGCGCTGCTCGATCCCGGCAGCTTCGTCGAGTTCGACAAGTACGTGAAGCACCGCAGCCACGGCTTCGGCATGGAGAAGTCGCACCCGTTCGGCGATTCGGTCGTCACGGGCGCGGGCGAGATCCACGGCCGCCAGGTCGTCGTCTACTCGCAGGACTTCACCACGTTCGGCGGCTCCCTCGGCGAGGTCGCCGGCGAGAAGATCGTGAAGGCCATGGAATTCGCGCTGAAGACCGGCGCGCCGGTGCTCGGCATCCTCGACTCCGGCGGGGCGCGCATCCAGGAGGGCGTCGTCTCGCTCTCGAAGTACGCGAACATCTTCCGCCTCAACACGATGTGCTCGGGGGTCATCCCGCAGATCTCGATCGTCATGGGCCCCTCGGCAGGCGGCGCGGTGTACTCCCCCGCCCTCACCGACTTCGTGATCATGGTCGACCAGACCAGCCACATGTTCGTGACCGGCCCCGACGTGATCAAGACCGTCACGGGCGAGGAGGTCGGATTCGAGGAGCTCGGCGGCGCGCTCACGCACAACAAGACGAGCGGCGTCTCCCACTACCTCGCGAGCGACGAGCTCGACGCGCTCGACTACGCGCGGGCGCTGATCAGCTACCTCCCCGACAACAACCTCGCGGAGACCCCGGTCTACGACAGCGACACGGCGCTCGAGATCACGGCTGCGGATCGCAAGCTCAACGCGGTCATCCCCGACAGCCCCAACCAGCCGTACGACATGAAGACGGTCATCGAGGCCATCCTCGACGGCGGCGACTTCCTCGAGGTGCAGCCGCTGTTCGCGCCGAACATGCTGATCGGCTTCGGCCGTGTCGAGGGCCGCACCGTGGGCATCGTCGCGAACCAGCCCGCGCAGATGGCGGGCACCCTGAACATCGACGCGAGCGAGAAGGCCGCTCGCTTCGTGCGCTTCTGCGACGCGTTCTCGATCCCGATCCTCACGCTCGTCGACGTGCCCGGCTACCTGCCCGGAACCGACCAGGAGCTGCAGGGCGTCATCCGTCGCGGCGCGAAGCTGCTGTACGCCTACGCCGAGGCGACCGTACCGCTCGTGACCATCATCACCCGAAAGGCGTACGGCGGGGCCTACATCGTGATGGGTTCCAAGCAGATGGGTGCGGACTTCAACATCGCCTGGCCCACCGCCGAGATCGCCGTGATGGGCGGCTCGGGCGCCGTGAACATCCTCTACCGCAAGGAGCTCGCGGCAGCCGCGGAGCGAGGCGAGGACGTCGAGGCGCTGCGCGCGGAGCTCACCGCGAAGTACACCGCCGACGTCACGTCGCCGTTCCTCGCGGCCGAGCGCGGCGAGCTCGACAACGTGCTCGAGCCTGCGGGCACCCGCCTCGCCGTCATCAAGGCCCTGCGCGGCCTGCGCGGCAAGCGCACCGAGCAGCCCGCCAAGAAGCACGGCAACATCCCGCTCTGAGCGGGGCGTCCCGCCGAACGGGATCAGCCGAGCACCGGCCATCAGGTCACGGACCAGCACAGCACAGGAGGACGACGTGAACGCCGAGAAGCCGCGCGGCCGCCATCGCGCCGAGGAGACCGACGCGCTCCTGCCGCCCGATGCCGCTGCGCGCGACGCCGCCAAGCGCGAGGAGCTGGGCGAGCCCGATGACGCGGTCCACGGCGAGGACATCGTCTTCGTGACGCGGAACGTGAGCGCGGGCGAGCGCGCCGCGGTCGTCTCGGTGCTCACGCAGGTGCGCTCAGAGGAATCGCAGCGGGTCAAGCGCGTCGCGCGCCGCGACCGCGAGCCCTGGGCCCGCTCGAACCGCGTACCCGAGGGCATCAGCGACCTCATCGCCGAGGGGTAGGCGGCGCGGCGGGGTCGGCGGCGCGTTCCCCCGGAGCGCAGCCGCTAGGCTGGCGCGCATGAGCACCTCCGTCGCCGACGCGCAACGCGACCTCCGCGATCTGCTCGCGCGGGGCGTCGAGCTCGACTTCCGCCCCCAGGGCGACCTGATCGACCGACCGCTGCGGCGTTCGGCCGTGCTGATCCTCTTCGGGGCGCTCGACGACGTGCCAGCTCGGACCGCGGCCCCGGCTTCGACGCCTCGCGCCATGAGCGCCGGGGTGGCACCGACACCTGGATCGGCACCGGAATCGGCGCCGCCCGACCTCGACGTGCTGCTGACGCTCCGGGCGGACCGCATGCGGCACCACGCCGGGCAGATCGCCTTCCCCGGCGGCGGCGTCGAGCCGGAGGACGACGGTCGCGCCGCCACGGCGCTCCGCGAGGCCGCCGAGGAAACGGGTCTCGACCCCACGGGCGTCGAGATCATCGGCTGCCTGCCCGAGGCGCACATCCCGGTGAGCAACAACCTCGTGACGCCCGTGGTCGGCTGGTGGTGCCGACCGAGCGAGGTCGCGGCCGACCGCTCGGAGTCGGTCGAGGTCTTCCGCGTGCCCGTGGCCGAGCTGCTGGATCCGCGTGCGCGGGGCACCTCGGTGCTGCGCCGCGGCGGTCTCGTGCACCGCGGTGCCGCGTTCGAGCTCGGCCCCCGCTTCGGCGGCAGGATCGTCTGGGGGTTCACCGGGATCCTGCTCGCGACGCTCTTCGACCAGCTCGGCTGGTCACGCCCATGGGACCCGATGCAGGAGTTCGCGGTCGACCCGTAGCGCGCTGTTCGACTCGTCGCTCGCCGCTCGTCGCTCGCCGCTCGACGCCGTCGCTCGCCGCCCGCCACAGCCCCCGTTCCCGCCCCATTCCCGAATCCGGGTCACTTGCGGGGGGTGTTTCGCGAAAACACTCCCCGCAAGTGACCCGGATTCGTGCAGGGGCAGGCCGGCGCGCAGCACGGCGGCGCGGCGCTCTAGGCGTGGACCGCGTCGTCGTCCGGGAAGGTCGTCGTCGTATCGCCGAGCTGCAGCGCGAGCGCGGTCGCCTGGGCCGCATCCTCGAGGTTCAGCGCCCGCCGGTACGCCATGTCGACGGTGTCGGCGACGACCGAGCAGCCGTGGTGCTGCATGATGACGGCGTCGTGCGCGCGCAGCGCCTCAGCGGCGGTGTCGGCGAGCTCGTCAGTGCCGTTGTGGAAGAACGGGGTGACACCGATCGACCCCAGGTAATAGGCGTGGTCGAGCGTCAGCAACCGGATCTCGCGGCCGATGCTCGCGAGCACGACGGCCGTGCGCGGGTGCAGGTGGAGCACGCACTCGGCATCCGGACGCGCGCGGTAGGCGCGGTGGTGCAGCTTCCACTCGCTCGAGGGCTTCGGGCCGCCGTCGCGCACCGCCCCGCTCTCGTCGTCCGCGATCGTGAGCACGGCGAAGTCGTCGTGGGTCAGCCGGTCCAGCCAGGTGCCGCTCGCCGAGACCGCGAACTCGGTCTCCGAGACGCGCACGGAGAGATTGCCCGCGCTCGCGAGCACGAGCCCGCGATCGACCGCGTCGCGGCCCACGTCGATGAGCTGCTGCACGAGGGCGTCCCGGTCCCGCGCGGTCTGCTGGAGGCCCGCTCCCTGATCAGTCAATTCCCGTTCCCCTCGTCAGCGCCCGATGCGTCGTGAGCGCCTGCTGATCGCTCAGCGACGCCACGTAGTCCAGAATGGCACGCGCGCGCCCCTGCCGACGCAGGCCGGCGTCGCTCGTGTCCCCCATGAGCACCTCGGGGCGATCGCGCCGCACGGCGAAGCACCCCGCGGTCGCCTCGTCGACCCACTCGAGCAGACGCCGCGGCGCCCGGCCGGCGTCGTCCGGATCCGCCAGCCACTCGTCGAAGCCCAGCGCCAGCTGCGTCACGACGCGCGCATGCCCGCGCTGCGGCTGCCCGAGCTCGGGGCGTTCGAGCACGAAGTGCGCGTGCACGAACTTGAGCACCATGACCTCGTGCCAGGCGCGGCCGTTCAATCGCACGTGTCCGCTGCGCACGTGCGGGCGCTCCTCGACCACGATCGAGGTGCGCAGGTGCTCGATCCAGCGCCGCGTGAAGCCCGAGACCGCCCGCTCGCTCTCGATGCCGCCGTCGTACGGCGTCGCGAGCAGGGTCTCCCCGAGCTCGTCGCTGACGCGCCGCACGGCGTCGGCGAACGCGTCGCGATCCGCGATCCACGCGTCCTTGAGCAGCAACCGACGCCACAGCAGCTCGAGCGAGTGCCCGGGCCGTCGCCACGAGGATTCGAGCACGGCCGTCTCGGTCCCCCCGAGCGTCGACGCGTGCTCGAGCCATCCCCGGAACTCCCCGGAGACGGCGGCCTGCTGCAGCACCCCGGCCCGGGTGAAGTCGTCGAGGTCGTGGACGGCGTAGGCGATGTCGTCCGCGAGGTCCATCACCGCGCACTCGAGCGTCTGCAGCCCGCCCGCGATCTGCGGGAACGCGGCGAGCGCCTGCTCCATCTCGAGCGCGTCGAGCGCGTACGCCGAGAACTTCTCGGCGCCGGCGTCGACGTCGACGCCCACGCCGCGCGGCCGGTCGGCGACCGGCCGGTCCTCGGCCGTCACCCCGATCCACTCCGCGCGCGTCCACGGATACTTCAGCGTCGCCGCACGGGTGGCCGCGGTGAGATTGAGTCCGGGGAAGTCGCGTCCGAGCGTGTCGAGCTGGGTCAGGATCCGGAAGCTCTGGGCGTTGCCCTCGAACCCCTCCGCGAGCCCGAGGCGCTCGCGCGCGACCCGGTCGAGCACGCGCTCGCCCAGATGCCCGAACGGCGGGTGCCCGAGGTCGTGCGCGTGCGCGGCGGCCTGCGCGACGATCGTGTCGCATCCGCCCAGCCGGGCGATGATCGCCCCGTCCGCATCGTCCTCGGCGGCCTCGCCCCGCAAGAACTCGCGGTGCCGTGCCTCTGCGCCGGCCAACCGCGAGGCGATCACGCGCGCCACTGCACTGACCTTGAGCGAGTGCGTCAGCCGATTGTGCATGACGGGGCCGACGCCCGACTGCGGCACGACCTGGGTCACGTCGGAGAGCCGGGCGAAGTAGGAGGAGAAGCGGATCCGCTCGAGGTCGATCCGGTACTCGAGCGGATCCCGGGACCCGCCCGCGCGCTCCCCGCTCTCCTCGACCTCGGCCCGATGCTGCGAGGAGACGTGCTCCACGTACCGGCGCGACTCCCGATCCCGCGTCTCTGTCATGTCCCCATTCAAGCAGCATCCGCGCCGCGCGGACGGCCCCGCGGTCCGCCTGCGAGCTCCAGCCGTTCGGCGCCCGGTCGCGCGTAGAATGGCGGCATGGACGCAGCGGCCGGAAGCGCGGGCAACGACACGAAGCCGGGCAACGCGGCGGCGCTCGCTCGCGCGACCGGCCGCCCCTGGGACGACTGGGTGCGCGCGCTCGACGCCGCCGGCGCGCGCGATCTGGATCACGCCGCCATCGCGCGGCTCGCGCTCGCGGAGATGCCGCAGGGGATCGACAACCCCGAGTGGTGGGCGCAGGCGGCATCGATCGCCTACGAGCAGTAGGCGGGGCTCCGCGTGCCGGGCCAATCGTCGACCGGGACGTTCAGGGTGAGCGCGAGCCGTACGGTCGGCCTCGACCGCGACGCCGCGATCGAGGCGTGGGTCGCCGCGCACGGGACGGTCGCAGAGCATCTCGGCCACCGCGCCGGGGAACCCCGACCGTCGCGCACCGAGAAGCGCAGCTTCTGGCGCTTCGGACTCGAGGGGGCGGGACGGGTCGAGGTGTCCGCGACGCCGAAGGGCGAGGATCGAGTCGTCCTCGCGGTGAGCCAGACGGGGCTGCCCGACGGCGGGCGCATCGAGGAGTGGCGCGCACACTGGAAGGCGCTGCTCGACGGGATCTGAGCCGGAGGATCCCCCGCCGACGACCAGCAGGAGACGGACCACGCAGAAGGGAAGGCACGCATGAGCACGAGGATCGGGATCGTCTGGAATCCGTCGAAGGTCGACGGAGACGAGATTCGCGACGCGTTCGCCCGAGCGGTCGACGAGACGGCGCTGCACGACTCGGATGTCCACTGGTTCGAGACCACAGAGTCCGATCCCGGCGGGGAGGCCGCCGGCGCGGCGCTCGCCGCAGGATGCGGGCTCGTGATCGCCGCGGGCGGCGACGGCACCGTCCGGGCGGTCGCCGAACGGCTCGGCGCCCCCGGCCCCGACGGCGCCGCCGGATCCGATGCGGAGCTCGGGATCGTGCCGCTCGGCACCGGCAACCTGCTCGCGCGCAACCTCGGCGTCCCGCTCGGCGACGCGCGCGCGGCGTTCGTCCGGGCGCTCACCGAGGAGGCGTCCCCGCTCGACCTCGGCGAGGTGACCTTCGTCTCCGAGGCGGGCGACGAGTCCACGCAGGGGTTCGTGGTCATGGCCGGGTTCGGGATCGACGCCCAGATGATCGCGGAGACCGACGACGAGCTCAAGGCGAAGGCCGGCTGGCTCGCCTACGTCGAGTCGCTCGGCCGAGCGGCCGCCGGGACCGAGGTCGTCGATTTCGACCTCGCGGTGGACGGGGGCGAGGCCCGGCTCGAACAGGCGCACACTCTGCTCATCGCGAACTGCGGCGCTCTCCAGGGCGGGGTGACGCTCATGCCCGACGCCCGCCCCGACGACGGCGAGCTCGACCTGCTCGTCCTGCGCGCCGCCGACGCCGTCGGCTGGCTCGACGCCATGCGCAACATGGCCTGGGACAACGGTCTGAAGCGCCTGGTCACCGGCGCGGACGCCGCGGAGAGCTCGGCCTCGACGGGCCGCCTGCGCGCCCGCACGGTGCGGGTCTCGCTCAGCGTCCCGCTCGAGTTCGAGATCGACGGCGACGAGGTCGGCGCGGTCTCCGCGTTCGAGGCCAGGGTGTTCCCTGGCGCGCTCAGCGTGCGCTGAGCACGCCAGGTGCTCCGGCCTCCCAGTCTTCTCCGGCGCCATTCCGAGCTTCCTCATGGAAAGCTCGGCGATGCTGGGTGCAGTGCAGCACCGAGAACCCGCGACAGGAGCACCGTGAAGAAGAGCCAGAAGATCCTCCTCGGAGTCGGCGCGGGCGTGCTCGTGATCGGGGTCGCCGCGGCGATCGGAGGTCCCCTGCTCTATCGCGCGCTCTCGGCCGCCCCCGACGACGTCCCGTCGTTGAACGCCGACGCGAAGGCCCTCGAACCGGGCGAGAGCGCGCCTGCGACGGGCGACGAGTCGGCCGTGGGCCCGATCGATGCCGCGACGCTCGCGGGCTCGTGGACCGTGACGGACGGATCCGAGGCGGGGTACCGGGTCGACGAGGTGCTCAACGGAACCGACGTGACCGTGACCGGGCGCACCCCCGATGTGCAGGGGACTCTCACCGTCGCCGACGACGGGCTTTCGCTCGAGGCCGCCGAGATCACCGTCGACGTCGCCTCGATCACCACCGACAGCGCCCAGCGCGACGGCTACTTCCGCAGCACCGCTCTGCGCACCGACGAGTTCCCGACCGCGACGTTCGCGCTCACCGAGCCGGTCGCGTTCGACGCGGCCCCCGCGCTCGGCGAGGTCGTGAAGACGGAGGCGACGGGGGACCTCACGATCGCCGGAGTGACGCGCAGCGTGACCGCTTCGGTGGAGGTCCGCGGCACCTCCGACGGCAGCGGCGACCCCGGCACCGCGACGAGCGCCGAGATCGCGGGGGCGATCCCCATCTCGTTCGCGGACTTCGGCGTCGAGGCGCCGAGCCTCGGCTTCGTCTCCGTCGAGGACTCGGGATCCGTCGAGTTCCAGCTGGTCGCGACGCGGGACTGATCCGTGGGGTGGTCGCTGGGGCGATCGGACCGGTGACCGCTTGCCCGGCGCTTCGGGGAAGCTTCGCTTCGTCGCTTCGTCGCTTCGTCGCCGAGCGTATGGTGCACGCGCTCAGCCGGATGACTGCGATCGGCGGGATATCTGCTCCTCCCGCGGCGAAACGACAGATATCCGGCAGAAAGCAGATATCCGGCAGAAAGCAGATATCCGGCAGATGACGGATACCCCGCGGATGAAGTGGACCCGCGGATCCCCCGCCCTCCATTCAGCGGGAGACTCACGACGGTTCCTCCGCGGCCGCGCAAGGCGGGTCCGGGCGTACGAGGCGGGTGCCTCCGCGGGCCGGGGAGGCGAAGCCCTTCCGAGCCGCCCTTCTCCACCCCGCCCTTCTCCACCCCGCCGCTCCTCGCCGCTCCTCGGGCGACGGTCGGCTTCGTCGACCCACTCCGGGTCCGCCGAGTTGGCATCGGCGCCGATGCCAGCTCGGCGGACCCGTAGTGGGTCGAGTACGCGCGCGCCGATGCGTGGAGACTCCGGCCGTGGCCCGCGCAGGGAGTCGGTCGGGCCGCACCGATGCGGCACAGGCTGCCGCCTCATCGCGGAGGTCAGCCCCTCAGCATCGGTCAGTCGGCGATCATGACTCAGAAGGATCGCCGAGATTCCGCGAAGTCGACCCCCGACCAGGGCTTTTCGATAAAATGTTACTGGACAATACGACGTTCAGTCTTGCGATATGCGGATTTTCGGGTTAGTTTTAGCCCGGCTACTGGTATCCGCACCGCCATGCCCTCGGGCGCGGCAGCGGATCGTCGCACCGTCGATCCTCCAGTGCCAGGTACTGCACGAATCACCACCAATTGGGGGACAACCAGTGACGAAACGTCGTCCGCTCGCGCTCGGCGCGGCAGCGGCCCTCGGGCTCGGTTCTCTCTTCATCGCCGCTCCGGCGATGGCAGAGGATCCGGGCGCGAACGCCGACACCAACACTCTGAAGGCCGCCGATGCGCAGGCCTCGGCCTTCTCGGCCCCCGAGGACGCGAAGATCGCGGCCGCTGCTGAGCTCAACGGCATCCCCGCCGCCGAGATCAAGCAGCAGCTCAAGGCCGGCGAGATCCACGTCTCCGCCAGCGGCCAGATCGCGTTCATCGACACGGGCCTGCACGGCGCCGTCTCGGAGACCGTCCTGACCAAGGGCGAGATCGCGGCGATCCCCGGCAGCCCCGCCGAGGGCTCGCGCCCCGGCGCTCCCGTGACCATCTACCTCGACTTCGACGGCGCGACCGTCGAGAACTCGGGCTGGAACAACCCCGAAGAGGGCTGGCAGGAGAGCTACACCTTCTCGGGCTCGGCCGCGGATCAGGCCACCGTCTGGGCGACCGTCGCCGAGGACTACGCCGGGTTCAACGTCAACGTGACGACGTCCGACCCGGGCGCGGATGCACTCCTCAAGACGTCCGAGGACGACAAGAACTACGGCACGCACGTCGTGATCACCGACTCCGAGGTCCCCGACTTCGGCGCCGGCTCGGGCGGCATCGCCTTCCTCAACAGCGCCGGCTCGAAGACCTTCGCACCCGCGTTCGTCTTCACGCAGGGCGTGGGCGGCGAGGGCGGCTCGGCCGCAGCAGCCCCCACGGTCGTCGGCATGGCCGCAGCGCACGAGGTCGGCCACACGCTCGGTCTCGAGCACGACGGCTTCGGCTCCGAGGAGTACTACAACCCGGACGGCGGCATCTGGGGACCCGTCATGGGCGCTCCCTACAACTCGCCGCTGACGCAGTGGTCGAACGGCGATTACGCCCAGGCGACCAACCAGCAGGACGACCTCGCGGTCATGACCGACGCGAGCGGGGCCACCTCGTACTTCGTCGGCTGGGCGCGCGCGAACGGCGAGCTCTACGCCGGCCAGTACTGCTACGACCCGAATGAGACCGACCCGAACAACCCGAAGCCGGGCGACGTGGTCTACGAGGATCTGTCGGACGACTGCTCGCAGATCGGCGAGGAGCTCACGGCGACCTTCGAGTACACCGGCCGCGCGGCCTTCGCCGCGGACGACCACGGCAACGAGGCGGGCGACGCCACGGCGCTCGACAACGCGGACGGCACCTTCGAGGCCACCGGCGTCATCGGCCGCACCGGCGATGCCGACGTCTTCAAGCTCAGCACGGCCGGCGGCCCCCTCACCGCCACCGTCGCCGTCGCCGAGGTCAGCCCCGACCTCGACGCGAAGCTGACGCTGACCGACGCCGCCGGCACCGAGATCGCCTCGGACTCCCCCGAGACCACGCTCACCGGCAACACGCTGACCGGCCTCGACGCCACCGTCACCGCCGCCGACGTGCCCGAGGGCACCTACTACCTCACCGTCACCGGTGTGGGACAGGGCGACCCCGCCACGGCCACCCAGGCAGGCGCCAACGGCTACAGCAACTACGGCAGCCTGGGCAACTACTCGCTCTCGGGCGCAGCTGCCGCCCCGGTCAAGGCCCCGCTCGAGGCCCCCGTCGTGACGACGCCGGGCAACGGCGACACCACCGCGGAGGATCCCACCTTCTCGGGTTCGGGTGAGCCTGGCGCCGAGGTCACCATCACCGTGACCGACGCATCGGGCACCGCGGTCACCGCGACCGCCACGGTCGGCGAGGACGGCAAGTGGTCGGTCAAGCTGGGCGACGCCCTCAAGGCCGGCGAGTACACCGTCGTCGCCAAGCAGGCCCTCGACGGCGAGACCTCGCCGAACTCGGCCTCGGTCGCGTTCACGGTCGAGGCGACGGATGCCGCCGATGCCAACGGCACCACGGGTGCCGACGGCACCGACGCGGATGCGAACGGCACCACGGGTGCTGACGGCACCGACGCGGACGCCAACGGCACCACCGGCGCCGACGGCACCGACGCGGACGCCAACGGCACCACCGGCGCCGACGGCAGCGATGCGAACGGCACCACCGGCGCCGGAGCGGGCGCGAAGGGCACCGCGGACGGCAGCGGCGACGGCACCCTCGCCGACACCGGTAGCGCCTCGGGCTTCACCTCGACGCTCGTGTTCCTGACGCTCGCACTGCTCGTCTCCGGCGGGGCCATCGCGGCTCTCGCGGCTCGTCAGCGCAAGCAGCAGCAGGAGCTGATCGGCTAGCACCGGTCTCCGAGCCCGCAGGGGCCGGGAACCTCAGGGGCGGGATCCGCGAGAGCGGATCCCGCCCCTCTGCTGTTTCACACCTCCGCAGCCTACGCTGGGCCCACCTGCATCCGGCTGCGGAACGACCGCATCACCGTGAAGGGGGAGCACACCATGTCCGACCACACCCACCTGCTGCGACGCCGATTCCGTGCTGCACTCGCCACGGCCGCCGTCGCCTCGATCGCCGTCGTCGGTGTCGCCTGCGCTCCGACCGGCCAGGATCCGAGCGGAACGACCGCCCCGTCCGCCGATGCCGACGCGGACGGCGCGAACTCGACGGGCGGCGCGGACGGCGCGGACGCCACGCAGGACACGACCGGAACGGAGGACGCGATGGGAACCGCGACGACGAAGGGCGGCACCGCGTCGCCTGGCGGCAAGAAGGTGCTCGACACGGAGCTCAGCGGCCAGGAGGCGATCGACGCCCTCGGCGACGAGATCGACTACGTGGCGAAGCTGGCCGGCAAGACCCCTGACGAGGTCGAGGAGCTGCTGCTGCGCGACCCGAGCGCCCACGTGACCACTCAGGGACGCATCGTCTACCGCGACAACCCGTAGGGGTGACGCCTGCGGCGGATCCTCGCCGGCCGAGCGCGGTACCGGGGTGCCCGCGCGCGGCACCGCAGGAGGATCCGCCCCGGCGCGCCTCCCGGCAGGCTTGAGAGCATGTCCAGTCCTGCCTCAGCAACGATCCCCCGCCATGCCACCCCGGCGCCCGCTCCCGACGGCGGCTCGCCCCGCCCCGGCGCCCCGAGCCGCGCGCGCTTCGTCGGCGTCGACATCGCGAGGTTCCTCGCGATCGCGGGCATGATGGCCACGCATCTCATCGCCATCAACGCGATGAACCCGGCGGCGAGCCCGTTCGAGCAGGGCGCCGCGCAGTGGGCGCAGACGCTCACCTCGGGGATCGCAGCTCCCCTCTTCGCCGTGCTCGGCGGGCTCAGCTCGGTCTTCGCGACCCGGCGCCTGCTCCGCGACGGTCGCACGGGCGCCGCCATCGGCACCGTCGCTCTGCGCGGCGCGATCCTCATCCTCGTCGGGCTGCTCCTCGCATTCGTCGTGAGCCCCGTGGTCGTCGTCCTCGCGTACTACGGCGTCGCGATGATCCTGGTCGCCCCGCTCATCGCGGTCCGCGGCCCCGTCCTCGTGGCGATCGCCGCGATCCTGGGGCTCGCCGGCGGCCCGCTGAACGCGGCCGTGCGCGGCGGCCTGGGCGTCGTGAACGAGGGCGGATCCGTCTCGTTCGAGCTCTTCGGCGCAGATCCGCTGGGCGCGCTGCGGGCCCTCGCGCTCACCGGCGAGTACCCCGCGACCACGTGGGTCGTCTACCTGCTGGCCGGGATCCTCGTCGGCAGGCTGCTCGTCTCGGGGTCGGAGCGCGGGACCCTTGCGCGGGTCTCGGCGATCCTCGCCGGCGCCGGTGCGGCCGTCGCGGTCGCGGCCCACCTCGCATCGACGTGGGTGCTCGGCAACCTCGCGGTCTTCGGGTTCGCACCGATCGACGGGATCGATCCCGAGATGTTCCGCACGCTGCTGGTCTCGCCGACCTACGGCGCACCCTTCTCGACCGAGCTCTGGGCGCAGCTCGTCGCCACACCCCACTCGGGCTCCCCCATGGACCTGCTCCGCACCGTCGCCATCGCGTGCGCCGTGATCGGGCTGCTGGTGCTGCTCTGCGACCGCGGGGCGCGGCCGGGAGCGCCGCGGCCGACCGGAACCGGGTTCGGCGCGCGTGCACTCGACGTCGTGCGCTCCGCCGGCGCGGCCCCGCTCACGGTGTACGCGCTGCACATCGTCGTCACGGGGCTCGTGCTCACGCCGCTCTTCGAGGACCCGAGCCTGCTCGAATCCGGGATGCCCTGGTGGGCTGCGGGGACCTCGGCGTTCGCGCTGCAGCTCGGCGGCGCGCTGGTGATCGGCGCGATCCTCTCCGCGACGGGCCGTCGCGGGCCGCTCGAGGCCGCGACCTCGGGCATCGTGCGCCTCGCCGTTCGCGGATAGAACGCGTTCCGGTGCCGGACCGGTGCCGGACCGTATGACGCCGTGTTACCCGCGCCGTGACGCCGCGTTACCTCCGCGTTCGCGCCGGTGCACCGGGGCGCGAGAGCATGGGCGCATGACCGAAGCCGACTGTCCCCGGAACCCCGGCTCGGGCGCGCCCGGCGGCGACCCCGGCCCCGACCGCTCGGGCCCCGGCGCCCTCCGCAGCGACACGACCGTCGATCCGGGCGGGGTGCCGTTCGCGGCGCTCGCGCCCGACGTCCTCCGCGGCGAGCGCACGAGCATCAAGTGGACGCGGTACGCGGAGGACGTGCTGCCGCTCTTCGTCGCCGAGATGGACTTCGCGGTGGCCCCCGAGGTGCAGGAGGCCGTCGTCGCCCGCGTGCGCGCCTCCGACACCGGTTACCTCGACGGTCCGGGCGAGCTGGCACCGGCGTTCGCGGAGTTCGCGCGGGATCGCTGGGGCTGGGAGGTGCCGAGCGACGCGGTGCATCTCGCGACCGACGTGGCGACCGGGATCGTCGAGTCGCTCAGGGTCTTCCTGCCCGCCGGCGGCCGCATCGTGGTGCCGACCCCCGCGTATCCGAGCTTCTTCGAGATGCTCGACGAGGTGCCCTTCGAGGTCGTCGAGGTACCGCTCGCAGAAACCGCGGGCGCGTCCGGGGCGTCGCCAGCGGTGCGCCTCGATCTCGCGGCGATCGCGCGCGAGTTCGCCTCCGAGCCGGGGATCGACGCGTTCCTCCTCTGCAACCCGCACAACCCGCACGGACTCGCCCACTCGGCGGAGGACCTCGCGGAGCTCGCGCGTCTGGCGGCCGCGCACGACGTGTTCGTCGTCTCCGACGAGATCCACGCCCCGCTCACGCACTCCGGCGCCGTCTTCACGCCGTTCGCGCCGCTCGCAGCGGCCGCAGGCGCCCTCTCGGTCACCGCGACCTCGGCGAGCAAGGGGTGGAACATCGCGGGCCTCAAGTGCTCGGTCGTCGTCGCGGCGGACGCCCGGGCGAACGAGCGGCTCGGCACCCTGCCGCCCGAGGTCGCGTGCCGTGCGAGCATCCTCGGCCTGCACGCTGGCGTCGCGGCGTTCCGCGAGGGCCGCGGCTGGCTGGATCGCGCGATCGCGCAGATCGAGTCCAACGACCGGCTGCTCGCCGCCCTGATCGCCGAGCACCTGCCCGGGGTGCGCTACACGCGGCCCCTCGCGGGCTATCTCGCCTGGCTCGACGCCCGCGAGGCGGGGCTCGGCGACGACCCGCACCGCGCGATCCTGCACGACGCCCGGGTCGCCCTGGGCGACGGGCGGGCCTTCGGCCGCGGCGGCGAGGGGCACGTGCGCCTCAACCTCGCGTGCGCCCCCGACACCCTGCGCGAGGCCGTCGCCCGCATCGCACGCCTGCTGTCCACGAAGGAGCCCGCATGACCGAGACCGCACAGCCCGTGTACGACTGGGACGGCTTCGGCTTCGAGACGCGCCAGGTGCACGCCGGCGAGTACCCCGACAAGAACCACGGCCTGCGCGTGCCGCCGATCGCGCTGTCCGCCGGCTACCTGTTCGACGACTTCGACGACCAGGTCAACCGCTTCAACGGCAGCATCCACTGGCGGGCGCAGGACGACGGGCCGCGCGGCGAGGGCGACGCTTTCTCGCCCAGTGAGCACGCGCCCATCTACTCCCGTCAGGGCAACCCGTCGAACTGGGTCGCGGAGGAGCGGCTGGCCTCGCTCGAGGGCGGCACCGTCTCGGTCGCCGTCGCGAGCGGGCAGGCCGCGATCTCGTCGGCGCTGTTCGCGCTCGCCCAGCAGGGCGATCACATCGTGTCGACGGCCTCCGTCTACGGCGGCACGCGGATCCTGTTCGGCCGCAGCTTCGCGCGATTCGGCATCGAGTTCGACTACGTGTGGGACGCCGAGGACGACGCCGAGTGGGAGCGCGCGATCCGCCCGAACACGAAGGCGATCTACACCGAGACCGTGCCGAACCCCTGCAACGACATCACCGACCTGCGGCGCATCGCCGAGGTCGCGGCGCGCTACCACCTGCCGGTCGTGGTCGACAACACGGTCGGCACCCCCGCCCTCATCCGCCCGTTCGAGCACGGTGCGAACATCGTCGTGCACTCGGCCACCAAGTTCCTCACCGGTCACGGCGCGGCGGTCGGCGGCGCGATCGTCGACGGCGGCACCTTCGACTGGGATGCTGCGGAGCGCGCCGGGCGGTCGTATCCGCTCATCACCCGGTCGTCGCGGCCCGGCGTGGCGTCGATGCTCGATCGCTTCGGCACGGGCGCATTCGCCCGCGCCGCCCGCGAGTCGGTGGTGAACGACATCGGACCGACGCTGTCGCCGCTGCACGGCTTCCTGCTGCACCAGGGCATGGAGACGCTGTCGCTGCGCATGGAGCGGCACGTCGCGTCGTCGATCCGGATCGCGACATGGCTCGAGCAGCAGCCCGAGGTGGTGTCGGTCGACTACGCCGGCCTGCCCTCGTCGAGCTTCCACGCGCTCGCGGCGCGCGACTACGGCCTCGACGCCGACGGCAACGGCCGCACGGGTTCGGTGTTCGGCGTCACCGTGCGCGGCGGGATCGAGGGCGCCCGGGCGTTCGTGAACGGGCTGCGCGTGTTCTCTCGCATGACCGGGATCGGCGACACCCGATCGATGGTGCTGCACCCGCACACCTCGACGCACGCGACCTTCGCGCCAGAGGTCAACGACCGGCTCGGGATCACGCCTGGTCTGCTGCGCCTCTCGGTCGGGCTCGAGTCCGCCGACGACCTCATCCGGGATCTGCGCGGCGCGCTCGACCGCGTCGCCGCACTCTAGCCGAGCGGGGGCGGATCAGGCGCCCAGCACCCGCGTCGCGGCGGCGCGCGCCGCCGCGACCGCGCCCTCGCCGGCCGCGTACTGGTGCTCCGCACCGGGGAAGGCTCCCGACCGCACGTCGGCCGCGTACGCCGAGATCGCGGCGACGGTGTCGTCGCCGATCGAGCCGAACGCGCGCACGAACTTCGCGGTGCGCCCCTCGGTGATGCCGAGCAGGTCGTCGACCACGAGCACCTGCCCCTCGGCGGGCCCGGCACCGATGCCGATGACCGGAATGTCGAGCACCTCGCGCAGCACCGCCGTGACCTCGGTCGGCACGGCCTCGACGACCACGCAGAAGGCGCCGGCCTCCTGCACGCCGAGCGCCTCCTCGACCACGCGGGCCGCCGACGCCCCCGTGCGCCCCTGGGCGCGCAGGCCGCCGAGCGCGGTCGCCGTCTGCGGCGTGAGCCCGACGTGACCGACCACGGGGATCCCCGCCGCGACGATCGCCCGGATGCGACTCAGCTTGGCCGCGTTGCCGCCCTCGAGCTTGACCGCGTCGGCGCGCGCCTCCTTCACGAAGCGCACGGCCGTGGCGACCGCCTGCGCGTCCGACTCCTCAGTCGTGCCGAAGGCGACGTCGCAGACCAGGAAGGCCGTGTCGGTGCCGCGCGAGACGGCGGCGGCGAGCACGAGCAGCTCCTCGGTCGTGACCTCGGCGGTCGTCGGGTGCCCGAGATGCACCTGGGCGCCGGAGTCGCCCACGAGCACCATGTCGACGCCCGCGCGCTCGATGGCGCGCGCGGTCGCGTAGTCGTAGGCCGTGACCATCACGATGGGCTCGCCCGTCCGCTTGCGCTCCTGCAGCTGCGGGATCGAGATCTTCGGCATGTCAGTCCTCCTCACGCCGCTCGGGGTCGCGGCCCAGCAGCACGTTGTCGATGAGGCGCACGGCGCCCGCCCTCGCGGCGATCGCGCACAGCACGGGCCGCTCGGCCGTCGCGACCTCCTCCAGCGTATCCGGGTCGACGAACGCCAGATACTCGACCTCGAGGTCGGAGGCGATCAGCACCTCGCCAGCCCGGGCGCGCAGTGCTGCGACCCCGGTCTCCCCCGACAGCACGGCTGCCGAGACCGCTTCGAGGGCGCGCGGGATCGCGAGCGCCCGCGCGCGATCCTCGCCGCTCAGCCGGGCGTTCCGGCTCGACAGCGCGAGCCCGTCGGCGTCGCGCAGCGTGGGGCAGGGCACGATGCGGGTCGGGATCCCGAGGTCCGCGACCATGCGCTGCACGACGAGCAGCTGCTGCGCGTCCTTCCGGCCGAAGTAGGCGGCGTCGGGCAGCGCCGCGAGCAGGAGCTTCGAGACGACCGTCGCGACGCCGTCGAAGTGCGCGGAACCGCGCCCGGCCCCCTCGAGCGTCTCGGTGATCGGGCCGCGCACGCTCACCGTCGTCGCGTAGCCCGCGGGGTACATCTCGGCCGCGTCGGGCGCGAAGACGATGTCGACGCCGGCGGAGGCCGCGAGCGCGGCGTCCGTCTCCTCGGTGCGGGGGTACGCGGCGAGATCGGCAGCCTCGGTGAACTGGGTGGGGTTCACGAAGATGGAGAGCACGACCACGGCGTTCTCGGCCCGAGCGGCGCGCACGAGCGACAGGTGGCCCTCGTGGAGCGCGCCCATGGTCGGCACCATGCCGACGGCCGCGCCCGCGGCGCGGGGCTCGGCGAGCGCCTCCCGGAGCTCGCGGACGGTGCGCAGGATCTTCACGCGGTCTCCTCTGGTTCGGGATCGGATGCCGTCCGACGGCCGGCGAGCGAACGCGTCGCGTCGGCCAGGGCGTCGAACAGGCGGAGGGAATCGGGCAGACGATCGGCCACTGCGGCGCGCTGCCGCTCGGCCGTCTCGGTGTCGCCCCGGGCGATCGGTCCGGTGAGGGCCGACTCGGCCCCTGCGGCGCCCCAGTTGCGCAGCGCCGCCTCGGCGAGCGGCACCAGGGCCTCGCGCGGCACGCCGGCGGTCGCGGCGAGGCGCTCCGCGACCCCCTCGAGGACGACGAGGAAGTTCGAGGCGATCGAGGCCGACGCATGGTACGCCGCGCGATCCGCGTCGGCCACCCGGAACGTCCGCATCCCGAGACGCTCCGCGAGCCGCTCGGCCGCGGCGAGCGCGCGCGGCGTCCCGCCGTCGACGGCGGCGTAGGCCCCGGCGAAGCGCGCGTCCGGCCCCGCGACCGTCATGAGCGGGTGCAGGCCGAACGCCTCGTGCGGTGCGAGCGCCGCGATCCCGGTGATTCCGGAGAGGTGCCCGACGAGCCGCCCCGGGGCGATCCGGCGCGCGACGTCGGCGATCGCCGCGTCGGGCACCGCGAGCAGCACGAGATCCGCCTCCCCCGCGAGGCGCCCCGTCGCTGCGGACGCTTCGACGTCGCGCCGCCCGAGTGCCGGCAGCAGCTCGGCGCCTGCCTCGGCGAGCGACCGCTCGAGCGCGGCCCCCATGCGTCCGCGCCCGATGACCTGGATGCGCACGGGTCCGCTACAGCTCGAGCCCGTACAGGTTCGGCTCCGGCGCGAGGATCACGCCGAACTCCTGCTGCACGCGCTGCACCACGAGGCGGGCGAGCTCGGCGACGTCCTCGGCGGTCGCCGCTCCGCGGTTCGTGATCGCGAGCGTGTGCTTCGACGAGATGGCGGCCCCCGAACCCGGCAGGCGGAATCCCTTGGGCACGCCCGAGTGCTCGATCAGCCAGGCGGCCGAGAGCTTCACCCTGCGCTCGGGGGCGCGCTCGGGCACGCGGAGCGGCACGCCGGCCGCGAGCTCCTCGAACGTCGTGATGGCCGGCGCCGGCTCGTCCTCCTGCATCGGGAAGCGCGGGGCGTCCTCGGGCAGGGAGCGCGCGAAGCGCTCGGAGACGATCGGATTGGTGAAGAAGGAACCCGAGCTCCACGTGTCGTGGTCGTCGGCGTCGAGCACCATGCCCTTCGAGGCGCGCAGGCCGAGCACGGCGTCGCGCACCTCGCGGATCGGCGCGCGGTCCCCGATCTCTCGGCCCAGGGCCTTCGCGAGCTGCCCGTAGGCGATCGGCGACGTCGCGACGGACCCGTCCGACGGGGCGGCCCCCTCGGGAGCGCCCGCCAGCGTGTCGCGCAGCAGCAGGTCGATGGAGAGCACCACGCCCTCGCGCCCGCGCTTGATCGCCGAGTCGCGGTAGCCGAGTTCGAGCTCTTCCGCCGAGAGCCGGGTCGCCGCTCCCGCCTCGCGGTCGAGGAACTCGACCGAGTGGAGCACGTCAGAGAGCTCCTGCCCGTAGGCGCCGATGTTCTGCACGGGCGCCGCGCCCGCGAGGCCCGGGATGCCCGAGAGCGCCTCGATGCCGGCCCAGCCGCGATCCACGCACGCCGACACGAGCTGATCCCAGTCGTGCCCCGCCTGCACCCGCAGGCGGATCGTGCCCGCGGGCAGCGACGCGTCCTCGACCGGCGCGATCCCCGTGTTGCGCACGAGCAGCACGGTGCCCGGATAGCCCTCGTCGGAGACGACCGTGTTCGACCCGCCGCCCAGCAGCAGCCACGGCTCGTACTCGTCCCACAACTCCGTCGCCAGCTCCGCGAGCTCCTGCGCGCTGTGGGCGACGAGGATCCGCTCCGCCGGCCCGCCGACCCGCATCGTCGTCAGCTGCGCGAGCGGCGTCCCGTCGCCCGCGGGCTCGGGGGTGATGTCGGGGTACGTGTCGATCATGCGAACGCGGCCAGCAGTTGGGCCTTGCCCAGCACGGTCGCCCCGTCGAAGACGACCTTCAGGTCGATGCGGGCCGTGCGCGCCTCGGCGTCGAGCGCCCCCACCGTCGCCGTGACGGTGAGCGCGGCGCCCTCGGCGGCGTCCACCGGCACCGGACGCGTGAAGCGCGACTGGTAGTCCCGCACCCGTGCGCCGGCGATGCCGCTCAGCCAGTCGGTCGCCACCGAGCCGGCTGCGCCCATCGTCAGCATGCCGTGGGCGAGCACACCGGGCAGGCCGACCGACTGCGCGACGTCGTCGCGGTAGTGGATCGGGTTGAAGTCGCCAGAGGCGCCCGCGTAGCGCACCAGTCGGTCGCGCGTGAGCTCGAGCTCGCGCTCGGCGACGACGTCGCCGACGTTCAGTGCCTCGAATGCCGATGCGCTCATGCCTCTTCACCTCTCACGACCAGGGTCGAGATCGCCGTCACCACGTGCTCGCCCGCGGCGTCGACGACATCGCTCGACGCCGTGACCATCGAGTGGCCGCCGAGCTGCTTCACCGCGGCGATCGTGAGCGTCGCGGTGAGCTCGTCGCCCGCGACGATGGGCCGGGAGTAGCTGAACCGCTGGTCGCCGTGGACGACGCGGGAGAAATCAACTCCGGCCTCCTCGTCGGCGAGCAGCTGGGCCAGCGTGGCCTCCTGCACGACGACCGCGAAGGTCGGGGGCGCGACGACATCGGCGTAGCCGGCGTCGCGGGCGGCCTCTGGATCGAGGTGGAGCGGCGATGCGCTCAGCACGGCGCGCGCGAACTCGCGCACCTTCTCGCGCCCCACGAGGTACGGGGCGGTCGGCGGATATACCCTGCCTTGGATCTCTGGATTCACCACGGGGCCAGTCTACAGAGGCCGCCGTCCGCCCCCTCCTGCTGCGCGCCCGCCTACTTGCCGAGCAGGCCGCCGAGGATGCCTCCCAGTCCGCCCGCCGATCCCGAACCGGATCCGGATCCGCCGCCGAGCAATCCGCCGAGGAGGTCGCCCAGACCGCCCCCGCCGCCCGACGGCGCGGGAGCCGACTGCTGCGCGCCGCCTCCGCCCAGCAGACCGCCGAGCAGGCCGCCCAGCACGTCGCCGAGCCCGCCTGCGGACGACCCCGAGTCGGTCGCGACGGTCGAGGTGCCGCCGCCGAGGCGACCCGCGAGGAACTGCATCACGAGCGGCGCGAGGATCGGGAGGAGCTTCGGGATCAGGTCGGCGATGCCGGAGTCGCCCGCGTTGTCGCCGAGCGCGACCGCGACGTCCCGCTCCTTGTCGCCGAGCACGTGCTTGACGATCTTCTTGCCGTCCTCGGCGTCGATCGCGTCGAGCGAGAGCGTTCCCGCGGCCGGCCGGTGCTGCTGCACCGCCTGCTCGAGCCGTCCGGCGCCCTCCTGATCGCTCGCGTTGACGGCCATGCCGCCCACGAGGCCGGGAAGCGCCTGCCTGACGGCCGAGGCGACCGTGTCTTCGTCGACGCCGAACCGCTGCGCCAGTTCGCCGATGGGCACCTGCCGCAGCAGGTCGTCGAGGTCGGTGGTGCTCGCCATGAATCGTGCTCCTCTGCATTGCCGCGGCGGATGCGCCGCGATCGCCGACGGGCGGAGGCCCGGGGCCACGCCGACGTGGCGCCGTGCTCAGCGTAGCGCGCCCGGGGCGATCGCCCGAGGCCTGTGGGCTCCGGTAACGATTCCCGGAAAGGTTTGTGCGATATATCCAAGGCGCGCCCCCTGGGCTGGAATAGGCTGTAAGCCATGTCGCGCATTCGTAAAGTACTCATCGCCAACCGCGGTGAGATCGCAGTCCGCATCATCCGAGCCGCAGCTGACAGCGGCATCGCATCCGTCGCGGTCTACGCGGATCAGGATCGGGACGCGCTCCACGCCCAGCTCGCCGACGAGGCCTACGCGCTGAACGGTTCGACGAGCGCCGAGACCTATCTCGTCATCGACAAGATCCTCGCCGTCGCTCGCCGCTCGGGCGCCGACGCGGTGCACCCTGGCTACGGCTTCCTCGCCGAGAACGCCGACTTCGCCCGCGCCGTCATCGACGCCGGGCTGACCTGGATCGGCCCGAGCCCCGAGGCCATCGAGCGCCTGGGCGACAAGGTCTCGGCCCGCCACGTCGCCGAGAAGGTCGGCGCGCCCCTGGCCGCCGGCACGAGCGACCCGGTCGAGAACGCCGACGAGGTGCTCGCGTTCGCCGACGAGGTCGGCCTGCCCATCGCGATCAAGGCGGCGTTCGGCGGCGGCGGCCGCGGCCTCAAGGTCGCGTACGAGCGCGACGAGGTCGCCGAGCTCTTCGACTCCGCCACGCGCGAGGCCGTCGCCGCCTTCGGGCGAGGAGAGTGCTTCGTCGAGAAGTACCTCGAGAAGCCGCGCCACGTCGAGACCCAGTGCCTCGCCGATGCGCACGGCAACGTCGTCGTCGTCTCGACGCGCGACTGCTCGCTGCAGCGCCGCCACCAGAAGCTCGTCGAGGAGGCGCCCGCGCCCTTCCTCACCGACGACCAGATCGAGCGCCTGTACTCCTCCTCGAAGGCCATCCTCAAGGAGGTCGGCTACGTCGGCGCCGGCACCTGCGAGTTCCTCGTCGCGAAGGACGGCACCGTGTCGTTCCTCGAGGTGAACACCCGCCTCCAGGTCGAGCACTGCGTGTCCGAGGAGGTCACGGGCATCGACCTCGTGCGCGAGCAGTTCCGCATCGCCGAGGGCGGCGTCATCGAGTACGACGACCCGATCGCCCACGGCCACTCGTTCGAGTTCCGCCTGAACGGCGAGGATCCCGGCAACGGCTTCCTCCCCGCGCCCGGATCGGTCACGCTGTTCAAGCCGCCCTTCGGCCCCGGCGTGCGCATCGACACCGGCGTGCAGACCGGCGATGTCATCTCGGGCGCCTTCGACTCGATGCTCGGCAAGCTGATCGTCACGGGCGCCACCCGCGAGGAGGCGCTCGAGCGCTCGCGCCGCGCCCTCGACGAGTTCGAGATCCAGGGCATGCCGACCGTGCTGCCGTTCCACCGCAAGATCGTCCGCGATCCGGCGTTCACGGCGCCCGAGGGTCGCTTCGGCGTCTACACGCTGTGGATCGAGAGCGAGTTCGACAACGACATCGAGCCGTGGGAGGGCGAGACGGCGCCCGTCGTGCAGGACGCGAAGCGCCGCACGGTCGTCGTCGAGGTCGAGGGGCGCCGCGTCGAGGTCACGATGCCCGCGACGCTGCTGCCGCTCGCCGACCAGGACGTCACCCGAGGGCCCGCGCCCAAGCGCGCCAAGGGCGCCGGGGTCTCGGGAGCGACCGGCGACGCCGTCTCGGCCCCCATGCAGGCAACGGTCGTCAAGGTCGCCGTCGAGGACGGCGCCGCGGTCGAGGAGGGCGACCTCGTCGTCGTGCTCGAGGCAATGAAGATGGAGCAGTCCATCTACGCGCACCGCAGCGGCGTGGTGTCCGGGATCGACGCCCCCGTGGGGCAGACGGTCTCGAACGGCCACGTGCTGCTCAGCATCGTCGACCCTGCCTAGGGTCCGCGAGCGCGACGGAGCCCGGCCGGGAGCCAGAGCCCCGGCCGGGCTCCGCCGCGCTCGCGCCGGTCAGAACTCCCAGTTCGCTCCGGCCATGACGGGCCACGACCACGCGACGGCGGCAGCGGCGAGCGCCCGGGGATCCCGCGCCTCCACCCGCCCGGCCGCTGCGAGCGCGGCGAGCGAGACGGCGCCGAGGTGGGCGGCGCCGAGCGCCTCGATGTCGAGCGAGAGGTCGGGAGCGGCGGCGGCGTCGGCGCGGGTCACGCGGGCCGCGCCGAATGCCTCGTCGACGACCACCCGCCAGCGCCCCGCGTTCTCGGCCACGAGCGCGTCGGTCACCTCGAGCACGAGATCGACCGGCGCGGCGTAGCGCCGCTCGGCGAGCGCGGCGGGCAGATCGAGGATCCGGACCCACACCAGGTCGCGCACCACGGGGCGGGCGGCGCGCGGGTCGACGAGCAGGTGCAGGATCGGGTCGTCGACGGGGATCTTCTCGATCGTCGCGCGGCTCGTGAGGTCGAGGTCGAGCAGCAGGCTCCACATGCGGTGCACGGCCGCGGGTGACAGTCCCACGAGGTCGCGGATCTCGACCGCGCCGTCGGAGATCCCGCCGCTGCGGTCGGGCGAACGGCGGAACCGGGCGTACCCCTGGGCGCGCCCCTCGGCGTCGCGCACGACGAGGATCCGGAGCGGCTCCCGCCCGCCGCGCATCGCAGCCGGGTCCTCCTCCTGCACCGCGCGCAGCTCCGGCGTCTCCCAGGTGGCCCAACCGGGCCGGCCGATGCCGCGCGGCTCGCGCCCGGCATCGCGGTGCACCGCGGCGATGAGCTCGCCGTGCGCCTCCGGATCCCACGACGCGAACTCCGCCGCGAGCTCCGCGGATCCCAGAACCTCGCGCAGCGCGGCGCCGCGCGGGACCGTGAGCGCCATCGCGGGGGCGGCGTGCCCGTATCCGAAGCGGCCGTAGATACCGGCCTCGGCGGCGTTCAGCACGGACAGCGCCTCGCCGCGCGCTCGGACTTCGGCGAAGTGGTGCGCGATCATGTTGCGGAGGAGCCCGCGGCGCCGGTGGCCGGGATGCACGCCCACCCACGTCAGCCAGGCGCACCGCGTCTCGGCCCCGGGAACCGGGAACGCTTCGAGCGAGTAGGCGCCGTACATCCCGACGAGGCCGGAAGCGCCCTCGTGCTCGATGCCCCAGGCGCGCCCCCACGGGATCGGGTTTGCGAGCCCGAGCAGGTCGGGCACCGCGTGCTCGGTCGGGAAGGCCCACGTGTCGAGCTCCAGCACGTCTGCGAGGCGCGAGTCGTCGTCGAGCGCGGTCAAGCGGGTGCCGTCGGGAAGCGTCATGGATCCAGTATCCCGGACGCCTCGCGTGCGCGCTCGCGTGCGCTTGCTCCTGCTCTTGCTCCTGCGCTTGCTCGCGCTCCCTTCTTCCTTCGCTGCCCTCACGAATCCGGGTCACTTTGGGGGTGTGTTTCGCGAAAACACACCCCCAAAGTGACCCGGATTCAGCGGGTCGGCCTTCAGGGGGCGGCCTTCGGGGGTCAGCGGTCAGTGCTCAGCCGTCAGCGGTCAGTGCTCAGCCGTCAGCGCTCAGCCGAGCCGCTCGCGGGTGTCGGCGAGCGTGCGCTCGAGGAGCTCGCGCAGCGCCGCGCGATCCACGCCTGCCAGTCGCGTCAGATACAGGCAGACCTTGCTCGAGCGGTACTTCCCGAGGCGCTCAAGCAGCTCGGGCCAGCGCTCGGCGAAGTCCTCGGAGAGGTACAGCGTGTGCCTGGCGGCGCCCGGCGCGAAGGCGAGACGCGGCACCCTGACCTCGCGACCGGCGTCGGTGCGGTACACGACCTCGCCGAAGCCGATGATCCGCCCGGCCCAGACGACGGGGGTCTCCCCGCTGACCTCGGCGTGGAGCGCGAGCAGCTCGTCAGCCTCGGCCCTGCGTGGACCGGTCGCGCGATCGAGCACGCCTGCGACGGGCAGGTCGGAGGGGGACATCGCGGGCTGCTTCTCGGCCATGGGCGGGCTCCTCTCGTGGCGCGGAGCGGCGGCTCGGCGACGGGTCCGGCCCTCAGCATCCCACAGAACTGCTCGGCTCGACAGCCGTCGCGCGCCTCGCGCCTCGCGGCTCCCGGCGCGCGCTTGTCGCCCGGCCAGCCAGGATCCGGGTCACTTTGGGGGTGTGTTTTCGCGAAACACGCCCCCAAAGTGACCCGGATCCTGGAAGAGCGAGCGCACACAAGCGAGCACAGTCGAGCGGGCGCACACGAACGAGCGCGAGCGAGCGGGCGCACACGAACGAGCGCGAGCGAGCGGGCGCGGGCGACCGGACGCACGAAGCGCGAACGGAATACCTCGCGGGCGCACCCAGTTGCACCTGCCATGGCCGCTACCCCGCTCTCGATCCTGGACCTTGCAACCGTCGAAGCGGACGGCAGCATCGCCGACGCGTTCGCCCATTCCGTCGACGTGGCGCGGCTGGCCGAACGGAGCGGGTACCGGCGCATCTGGTACGCCGAGCACCACAACATGCCGTCGATCGCGTCGAGCGCGACGGCCGTGCTCATCGCGCACATCGCGTCGCAGACCGAGCGCATCGGGCTCGGCGCGGGCGGCGTCATGCTCCCGAATCACTCCCCGCTCGTGATCGCCGAGCAGTTCGGCACGCTCGCCGAGCTGCACCCGGGCAGGATCCACCTTGGGCTCGGCCGCGCGCCCGGAACGGACGGCGCGACCTTCCGCGCGCTGCGGCGCACGCTGCAGGCGGCGGACGCGTTCCCGCAGGACGTGGTCGAGCTGCAGCGCTACCTTTCGGACGACCTCCCGCGCGCCGCGGTCAACGCCTACCCCGGGCGCGGCACCCGCGTGCCGCTCACGATCCTCGGGTCGAGCCTATTCGGCGCGAGCCTCGCCGCGCAGCTCGGGCTGCCCTACTCGTTCGCCTCGCACTTCGCCCCCCAGCACCTCACGGCGGCGGTGCAGCACTACCGCGCCCACTACGTGCCCAGCGAGCAGCACCCGACGCCCTACGTGAGCGCCGGCGTGAACGTCGTGGCGGCCGAAACGGACGCCGAGGCCGAGGCGCTCTTCGCCCGCACCGAGGTCGACCGAGTGCGCCGGTTCCTCTCGCGCGGCCGGGAGCAGGAGCTCACCTTCGAGGAGGCGTCGCAGCTCGTCGACACGCCCGCCGGTGCCGAGATCCGCGGAATGCTGCAGCACACCGCGATCGGGGGACCCGCCCGCGTACGCGCGGAGCTCGAGGCGTTCGCGGCCTTCGCCGACGTGGACGAACTCGTCACGGTGCACCCCGCCCCCACGCGCGCCGAGCAGCTCGCGTCGGTGCGGCTCGCGGCGCCGGAGGCGTGATCCGGCGCGCCCCGGCCGCCTGAACGATCGCGCGGCCCCGCAGACAGCCGGGCGGATCCCTGACACACTGGAGGGGTGCCGCACTCTCAGAACGGCCGCGTAGCGGTCTACCTCGACTTCGACAACATCGTGCTCTCCTGGTACGACCGGGTGCACGGGCGCAACTCGTTCGCGCGCGATCGCCAGCGCATCGCGGAGGACCCGACCGCCCCCGAGGTCGCCGCCCGCCTGCAGGCCGCGCTCGTCGACGTCGGGGCGATCATCGACTACGCCTCCTCGTTCGGCACGCTCGTGCTGACCCGCGCCTACGCCGACTGGTCGGCGCCCGTGAACGCCGAGTACCGCTCGCAGCTCGTGGGCCGCGCGGTCGACCTGGTGCAGCTCTTCCCCGCGGCGGCCTACGCGAAGAACGGCGCGGACATCCGCCTGGCCGTCGACGCGGTGGAGGACATGTTCCGCCTCGACGACCTCACGCACGTCGTGATCGTCGCGGGCGACTCCGACTACGTGCCCCTCGCGCAGCGCTGCAAGCGCCTGGGCCGCTATGTGGTGGGGATCGGCGTGGCGGGATCCACCGCGAAATCGCTGAAGTCGGCGTGCGACGAGTTCGCCTCGTACGACGGCCTGCCCGGCATCGAGCCGCTCGAGCCGAAGCGCCCGCGCGCCGAGAAGCCCCGCGAAGCGGCGGCCGGCGCCGACCCGGCTTCCGCGTCGAGCACCGCGGGCGAGACGGACGGCGAGCCCTCAGGATCCGAGCGCAAGTCGCGCCCGTCCCGCCGTGGCGGCCGGGGCGCCGCGGCGCAGGGCGCGACCGATCCCGAGCCCGCTCGCCAGGCGACGGAGCGCGCGGCGGGTCGGGATACCGACCCGATCGCAGACGCCCGATCCGCGGCGCACATCGACGCGATCGTGGACGCGGATGACGAGGTGGAGTCGCCCGAGGACCTCGAGATCGCCGTGACCGGGCTGCTCATCCGCGCGCTCTGGCTCAGCCAGGACAAGGACGACTCCGGCTGGCTCTACAGCTCCGCGGTGAAGCAGCAGATGCGCCGCATGGATCCGTCGTTCAACGAGAAGGCGCTGGGATTCCGGTCGTTCTCGGACTTCCTCAAGTCGCGCTCCGACGTCGCCGAGCTCGAGGAGACCGGCCACGAGCGCTTGGTCCGTCTGCGCGACCAGGCGTCCGACGAAGCGTAGCCGGGCGCAACGGGGCGTAGCGGGGTCGGATTCGGGCGGGACCGAACGCACCTCGCCTGATCCTGAGAAAATGCTTGACGCCGTGCCCACGGCCTCGCTAGCGTGGAATCACTACGGTCGAGAGGGGGTGCCGAATCATGATGACGCCAATCGCAACTGAGCCATTCTCATGCGGTGCGATCCGCTCGGCGACGCTCATCGGCGCATTCCGCGGCGGCTTCCCCGACGGGTCGTCCGCGTAGGCCGACCCCGCTCGCTCTTCCCGGGCCCACCGTCGCCGCACGTCTCTCCGAGCGTGGCGTGGCATCGCACGTACGATGCACGCCTCCGCCGCGCCGAGGATCCCGCACGGGCTCTGCCCGCACCGATCCGCAACGGGTCACCCGCGCACCGGCACCAGCCGTCCGCGCACCATTCTTCTCGCGACCGGTCGCAGCGGAATCCGCCGCAGACCGGCCCATCGCCTCTGAAACGAGAACATCGTGAATACCACGCTCTCCGCCGCGCAGGCTTCCGCCTCGCAGCACCTCCACACGCCCCGCTCGGGGCACGACCACCTGTCCGTCGAGCTCCCGGCGGGCGACGCCCTCAGGCGACTCCCCCTGTCGAGCCGGATCCGACTGCGCGCGGCGATCTGGCTGCTCGAGCGCACGCCGGTGGCGTCGGCGCCCGCCATCGCCGTCGCCGTCGCCCCGACCGAAGCGCACGCGGCCACCTCCCGGGAGCAGGCGGCCGCGGGCCGCGAGGCCCTGGTCGCCTACGAGGCCGTACGGCTCGCCCGAACGACCGCGCCCCGGGCACTCTGATCGGGAGGACCCGCCGGGTTCCGGCGAGCGGTTGACGCTCGCCGGGCCCGTCGGAACCGCGGCCGGCGCCTAGAACCCTCGGTTCACGCCGCGGGAGTGGGGATCCTGTATGTAGCCGTCGTACAGATCGCGCGGCCAGCTCGGCCGCGGCGCCTTCTCGGGACGAGCGAGCACCTGGGACACCACCAGATCGGCGAGCTCGATCTCGATATCGAGTCGCGGTCGCAGCGCTTCGAGGCGGGCTCGCAGCGCCGCGGAGTTCGCGAGCACGTCCTCCCCGAAGTCCATGAGCACGCCGAGTCTGATGGCGCGCGTCAGCCCGCCGCGGGACTCCGCGATGTGCGGGGAGGTGTGCAGGGCGATCGCGTCCCAGACCTCCTGGGCCGCAGATCAATCGGATATCGCCTGTCGCGTCAGGAAGTCCGCCGCTGCATCGCCCCCGACGACCTCGAACCGGTCGGGCGAGGCGGCGCCCGAGACCGTACCGAAGTCGTGGAACAGCGCGGCGACCCAGACCGACTCCGGTTCGAGCCCGAGCTGCTCGGATTCCCCGATGGCCGTCGCCAATTCCGCCACTCGGATCGAGTGGTTGAAGATCGCCTCGGTGAGACGCGCCGACACGTAGTCGAACGCGGCTCGCACCAGCGGGCTGTCGGGTACCTCGTCCATGTTCGGCCTCACCGTTCTCGATGCCTGGTGCGCACACGAGCCGTTGCCCGGGGCGTTCTGAATCGTAGCCCACGCGCGCAGAAGCGCCACGGGTCGCGGGGCCGCGGGCACCCCTCCTCTCGCTCGGGCGCCGGATCCGTACCCGGATCATGATCGGGATCGGGAGCCCGGATCGGCCAGCGCACCGACTTCTCGAAACGAGAAAACCCCCGGCGAACCGGGGGTTTTCTCGTGACTCTCTGTAGCTGAGGCGGGGCTCGATCCCGCGACCTCACGATTCCGGGCAGTTCAAGCGACGCAAGCGCAGTTCCGCCCCGAAGTTGACTCTGAAGCAATCATCACTTCACTCTCGCTATGGGTAGAACAGCGCGCGACCGGATAACGGTTCCGTCACTTCTGCTCACGCATTTGCTCTTCATTACGGTTCCTGCCAAGTTGCTGAGTGGGGGCATTCATTGAGTTAGGCATGGAGGTTCAGGTGGAGATCAGCTCCCTGATCACCCAGTTCCATGCCGTAGATCCCTCCCTCTCACGTGTCTATCGTGACCAACGAGTCACGTTGCTTCGCCGTTACCTGATGCAGGATTACATGGCTGAGAGCTCAGCCGAAGCACTCGAACGCTTCTTCCGTATCTCCGCACGCAGATGGTCCCTCTCATACTTCCGCAAGGTCCCCGGCGCTATGTCCTCCTTCTTCGATTGGGCTGTGAAGCACCGTCACATTTCCGACAACCCGATGACGGGTCTCGGACGCGCAATCGACTATTCCTCCACCCGCCCTCAGACAGCACTGCCGCCGGTCTATGTCGACTTCGCGTCGCATCTCCGCTCGCTTCATCGATCCGAAGACACCATCATGCAGCGAATCGGTGACATGCGCCGATTCGCGGGCGATTCCGACCCTCTGCAGGCCACTGCTCAATCGCTTGGCGACTATCTGCATTCTCACCGCCTGGAGTGGAGTGCTGAGTACCGCCGCAAGATCCGAGCGTCCTTCGTGGCCTTCTACCGATGGGCGACTTCGACAGGGCGAATCGATGCTGACCCAACTCTCGATCTCGCCAGCGTGCGCCCGGGTAAATCGCCGCGCGCACCGATCAAGGACGAAGACCTACTCTCCGGCTACTACGGAGCCCCGTTGGATGCGCAGACCGTCATCGCCTTGGCCGCTTCGCTTGGCCTCCGTCGAACCGAGATCGCGCTGCTTCATACACGCGGCCGCTCAGGTCGAGTCCTCACAATCCACGGAAAGGGCCAGAAGGTCCGGCACGTCCCGTTGAACGACCTCTGCTACAAACTTCTGGTTGAACTCGAGCGATACCAAGGGCCTGGCTACTACTTCCGGAATGAGCGAACGCAGAACCACCTACACCCCTCCACCATCTACAAGAAGGCGAAGCGCCACATCGGGTCCTGGTGCCTCCATTCACTCCGGCACAGGGCAGCCACGGTTGGGCTGAGGCGCGGTGCGAACATTCGAGGGGTCCAGGAACTGCTGGGGCACGCGAGCCTTTCAACCACGCAGATCTATACCGAGGTATCTCTCGATGACCTCGCAGCGATCACAAGCTCCACTGCGTGGCCCATGCAGCTCGGAGAATCCGACGACGCATCGACCACGCTCACGATCGACCTTGCCAGCCTCGCGACGGCGCATGTGCCGCTGGTTGCGGAGGCCCTAAGTCGCTACCTCAAGGCGCACCAAGCGGCCTGATCAGCTGCAGCACAGGGTGCGCGCTCCGCGCGCCGGGACGAGCCGGCACAGAGGCTGGTCCGACCCATTCGAGGCTACGCCCCATTCGCGGTAGGGCACAATGCAGGGTGTCCTTGACTCGGCCAGGAGGCTAAGCCAAGGACACCCACATCCTGTTGAATGGGCCTACCTGTAGGAGGAGCATTCGTGGAGACTGGTTCCAGATACTGCGCCGGGCAGCGCCACCAACTTGCATCGAGCGACCGTGTTGGTTTGCGGTGAGGTCACCACTTGCTCCTGCAAGACCCCGGGCCCCGTTGTCGTGTTAGCCAGGATCTTGCCTTTCGTGACAGCTACGACAACTGTGGCGTTCTGATTCCATAGCTCCGTCAGTCCACCCGGTGGAGCGATCCTGATCTTGTTTCGAAGGATCTTTCCGTTGGAACTTGACGGCTGGGTGCCGCTGCTCTTGTTGCTGTTCGCGTAGAAACTCCATGCTGCAGCGTTGGCAGTTGCCGGCACCACAACGATGAGCCCCAATCCAAGAGCAACGCCTGTGAGAGCTCCGAGGAGTCTTGCTCTCATATCGAATCACGTCCAAAGACGGTGAGTTCGAGTTTCCCATTCTTGGCTGGCACGCTGACGGTTCTTGTCGTCTCAAGCTCGAGAGGTCCGTACCGAACAACGAGCTGGTCGATCGCTTCCGAGCCAGGTATCTGTGCGGCCGCCGACTTCGCGTCCGCTCCTGCAGGGAGCAAGTAAGTCTGCAGCATTGGAATTCCCTTGTCTCCTTGCTCTGCCTCTCCAACCTGCATGGACTGTCCTAGGCCGACCTTCTGGAACTGTTCCTCGCTCACGCATGCAGTGGAGGAATTGCCTTCTGGCGTCGCGAAGGTTACGACGCAGAGATTCTTGGCTCGATCTCGGGCCTCCCATACCGCGAAGTTCTTTGTCTCCGAAAGGAGGTGGATGGATGACGACTCCAATCCGCCCTCACCGAGTTCCTGCGAGTTCAGTTCAGCAGGCAGCTTGTCCGCGGCCGACGCCGATGGCGTGTTCTGGTTTGCCCAGATACCGAGGGCTCCGGCGCCCACGAGTACGGCAGCAAGAGCCACAGCCGCCGATGTGAGAAAGGTCCGCTTCGTTGTGGACATGTTCATTTCATTTCCTCTCGTTCCTGAAGTCGTTTCTATTTCTGCACGTCACAGAGATAGTCGCCGCCGGGAGTGGCATACGGGCCGTAAAGCTCGCAGCGGGCAATCGTGTTCGTTTGGGGGCTCGTTGCTGTCTGGTAAAACCAGACACCGGGCTGAGTTGCTCCAGATGCCGTCACCGCGCCAGTGCGGGAAGCGACTTTCACGGAGTATTTCACCGAGTAACCAACACCGCCCCCAGGGGCAAATATTCTGCCGCGATTCTGTAGGACCTTGCCGGTTCCACTTTGTTTGATGCCCGGGGCATAGTTGCCGGTGACGTAGTTGCTCCAAGAGGCTGCCTGAGCGCCAGCTGGGACAATCAACACCAAGCTCAGCCCAACAAGGACACCGGTGAGGGCGCCGAGGAGTTTGGTTTTCACGTTTCCTCATTTCTCTTAATTGAATGGCGATAGCGTGAGCTGTGAGTTAACTAAGTGTTCGACTTTGTTCTCAAGCTACGTTCAAGCTGAACCAGCAACAATCGCACGAACGAGCGATGTGTGTTCGCCTGATCTGTGCAGTCGGGCCGTCAGTGCTCTCCGCACCAGTGGAGCTCGCGCTCCTTCGGCGCCGGCACGGAGGCCGGCCCGCACCCATCCGGGGCTACGCCCCGTTTTCTTGCCGTGAAGCCTTCGGCAGTCTACGGCGGCCAGCGCTCCACGCCACCGGCCCGGAAACCCCGCCGCTTCGCTCCCCTCGGGGTTCCCAGACCGCAGGATCCTCGCCCGTCCTCCCTCCAGTCAGCCGTGCAGGTCTCCCGCTCCGACGGCGCTCCACGCAGATCCGCTCCGACAGGCACTACGTGCCTTCACGGCAAAAAACGTGAGGGAGGGATTCGAGAGAAGCGCAGCAAGGCGCATCTATTCGCTAGGAGGACCCGATGAGCCAGAGCAGCATCACCGTCTACACGAAGCCCAACTGCGGCCAGTGCGACATGACCAAGCGCGAACTCTCCAAGCGCGGCGTCAGCTACAGCGAGGTCGACATCAGCATCGACGAAACCGCGCTGCAGCACGTGAAGGACCTCGGCTACCTCCAGGCACCCGTCGTCGTGGTCGACACCGACCGCCACTGGTCAGGCTTCCGACCCGACAAGATCCATGGCCTCCAGGCCTGAAAGGAATCCGCCATGTCGATCAACATCGATGACCCGCCCACTCCCTCGGAGATCAGCACCGCTCTCGACCAGCTCAACGAACAAGACCGAACCGCCTGGATTGAGCGGCTCTCCACCGCCGCAACGAATCTCAAGAACACCGCCCATGGTCTCGCCGGCAATCTCCCCGAAGCAAAGCCCGACCCGGTCACCTGGTCGACGAACTGGCTCAGCCTCGGAATCACCCAGCTCGCGCTCGTGCTCGAAGAGCTCGAGGCGACCGACAAGCCGAGAGGTGTCCGCGTTGTCTAAGCCCGCCGCGGCCGAGCTGCGCGACCTCAACACGATCCGCGAGCTCCACCCCGCGTACACGCTCGAACTCCTCCGGCGAAACCGCGCCGAGGCCGTCCGATCCGCAACGCAGCAACCCGAAGAAGCCATGAAATCGGGGGACGTGCAACGCGCACAGATGTTCCTCGAGCTCGCCGGCGCCGTCGAAACCGAAGGAGAATGACCATTCCCGAGAACCTCACCCCCTACGACACCGGCTACCGCCTCGAACCCCTCGTCTGGATCCGAGGCAACTCCACGGTTAGCGACCGTACCCCGAATGCCGTTGGACCCGACGACTACGGAAAGGTCGACTTCACCGATGAATTCGGCGAGACGGTGTTCACTGCGTGGATACAGCAGACCGAGACCGGGTACATCCTCCGCGTCGACGAGCACCAGGACGTCGGGCTCGGTTTCGAGACCAGTACCCAACGCCACGTGCGCGAGCAGGCGATGATGCAGGTCGACGCCGGCCTCCGCGCGGTCGCAGCCCAGAACCCGAAGCGAGTCACTTACGACCACGGCGACCCGGACGCATTCGGCCTGGGCAACTTCATCCTCACGCCCGAGGAACGAAACGACCTTCGTTTCATCGTCACTGAGGAGTTCGTCGGAACGGACACCAGCGACCCGGACCGCGTCCCGAACTCCTGGACCGCCGACATCTACCAGTACGACAAGGCGTGGGCGAGCATCTGGACCCGCGAGTACGGGCCCGACGAGATCGACCAGCTCGCCGATACTGCGCGAGAATGGGTGAACGGGCTCCCAGAACCTTCTCCCTGGCCCGCCGGACACGCGCAACAGACGCCAGCACAACACCCCGCCCCCGGACTCTAGGACCCCAGAAATGAACCCGCTCACCGTTCTCCTCATCGGCGAAGACCTCGTCCTCGAATCGATGTCCCTCCGCCACGACGGATGGGGCACCGTCCATGACGTCCCAAGCACCGCCCTCGCGAACCTCGCACACGGCACCACAGACCCCATCGATCTCGTCATCCTGGACCTCGAACCCGGGTCGGCGGCAAGCGCGGAGCTCCGCAGCGGCCTCCAGGAGGCCGGCTACGCCGGCCCCGTGCTCTACCTCACCGACCAGGAACACGTCTCCGGAGTCACCGGCATCGGGGACGCATTCCTCGCGCGCCCCTACAGCCTCGAGCAGCTCGCAGCAGCACTCCGAGCCCTAGCGCGAACTACACCGACCATCGAGGACGTGCGACGGCCCGCGACTACGATCCGATACGGCTCGCTCGTGATCGACGAGGACGCTCTCGGCGCCGAAGTCGACGGAGCGCATCTTCAGCTCACTGGGACCGAGTTCGAGTTCCTCAGATACCTGGCCCGCTTCCCGAACCGCGTGCACTCAAAGGCGAACATCCTCGATCGCGTGTGGCCGATCCGTGTCCCGAGCGTCCGCAGCACGGTCGTTGAGCTCTACGCCTCGTACCTCCGCAAGAAGTTGCCGGACTCCGATGTCGCGCTCGCAACGGTCCGGGGCGCAGGCTACAGGCTCACTCAGGGCCGATAGGCAACACGACAACGGAGGGCACCGCGACGCGGTGCCCTCCGTTTCTGTCTGCCCACGCGGGCCCAATACATGAAGATGTCGGACGACATCGAAGAAAGCGAGCCCTTCTGCAGTGCGCAATTCTCGTGTCCGAAGCCCAGGCGAGATCCCGCAGCAGGCTATGTGAATGGTCATCGCCTATCGCGCAGCAACTCGCAACTCACGATCTTCATAGGTATATGATCAAGCTGGGGATCATATTTCAAAGGAGAAGAAGTGTCCGTCCGATTGAAGCGACCCTGGTCATTGTTGATTTCTGGTGCAGCAGCTGCATTGATTATTGGTGGTGTGCTCACTGCGCCGACGGCTGCTACGAGTTCCAATCTGAGTCCTGCTGACCCTCGGGCCGCCGCTCGCGATGTGAATAATAGCGGCAGCGCTGCCGAGGTCTTTGTTAGTGGGCCAAGCTCGCGGCTTGGGATGCAAACTGGCTCTACGGGGGCAAAGAAACACCCCCAGTGGGGCGCAGTGGCGGGTAGCGTCGCGATCACCGTGAATCCCTATAACTGCTGGGCACACACGGAACGTGTGCACAAGAGTAACTCGCTTGCGTCACTGCATTCAAGAAACTACAACTGCACCAAGACGCCGAAGTTGAGCGTCGTTGGGACCGAAATTATGAAGAAGGGTTGGTTCGGTCAGTGGCACCGTATCGTCTACATGCAGAAGGAAAAGAAGGCGAAGACGTTGGACGTCAACGCGAAGCGGTATTGCTCTGACAACGGCTTCCAGACCTACCGGGGAAACGGCTACCATCGAGTTGAGATTGGCACGAAGAGCTACGTAGCTCGTACGAGCAGCGACAAAGAAACAAGGTTCGGTTGCAACGCGCACGGGGCATAGTCGCGGCGGCCGCAATCGCAATGGGTGTCACATTCGCCACGGGCTGCGCAAGCGCTACGACTCACGATAGACAGGGGGAGATAGTGGACCAGCAGCCGCTATCCGAGATAGGCGAAGTGCCCGTCGATCCACCAGATCTCACCATTACTTCGACTCAGATTCCCGTGTTCACGCTGGATTGGAGTTCGGGGGCGAATCATCAGGTCGTGGTCGGTGACGGGACAATGCCCCAAAGCGAAGTCGAGGTCACTGGGAGCCAACTTTCGTTCTCGCTTTCAGCACCGGAAACCCCGCTCATGCTCCGAGCAATGTTCTTCGAAGGTGACGTCGAAAGTGTCGATCCGACCAGTGATCCGGTGAAGGAAGTCGACTGCCTTGCGGCCAATGGAGATTGCGTCTTGACGCGATCCGAGGACGAGCTCGGCATAGTCATGCCACTTTCTGGCCTTCCAGCGGATTCAGTGGCTTCGGTCTATGTCGAGTACTACAAAGATTCCGAATGGGGCACTGAAAGCGGTCCTACAAACACGGCTGGATGGGTGTTCGGAATCAAGCTCCATTGATAGCTGTTGGACTCACCCACGATCAGGGAAAGCACTGATGAACCTTCCAATCGGAACAGACAAGTACACCACCAAGGATTTGCTTGAATGCCTGGACCTACTAGGGGCGCATCTCCAGCGCGCATTGCGTAGCCCTGCGCACCCGTCTGATGTCCCTGTGCTGCTGGAGGCGCTAGCAGCGCACGTCGGTTCGATCGCCGAGGCATGCACGTTGCTGCAACAATGGCTCGCTGACGTAACCCCAGGCGTGGAACTCCGTGGCGCAACATCTTCAAGCTATGAAGCATCGCACGTTGTTGAAGAATCCGTACAAGAGCTACAAGCAGCTGCCGACCTTCTCAGTATCGCCGGAACGCATAGTAGGGAGGTTCGGTGGAACCTCGTTCGCGGACCGGCTGCGGATCCACGTTAGCTCCTGGGCAGGGACAAGTATGCGCGTCAAGGACATTATGTGGCTGGCGCTACTACCCGTCCTGATGCTTGCCGGCTTCGCCGGGACACCCTCGTGCAGTCGCAGTGAGTCGAACCCTGAAGAAGCACTGGTCTCATTGCTCTCGGCTGGCCATGAGAACGAGCCTGCTGCGGCCGGCAAGACGTTGAAGCCCGGGTTCGTTGTCGACCCAGAACAGTTTGAGAAGCTGCACGAAGCCTTGAAAGACGAGGACGTAGAGACTCTCAAGCTGACTTCGGTGGACCAGCTCTCAACTATTCATATCTACAGAGTGTATTCCGAGACAGGCAGCCTGCTTGGGTCTTTCGAAGTGCATCAACTCGACGACGGCTGCTTCGTCAACGCTTGGGGGCAGATGGGATGAGCCCGAGGAAACATCAAGTTAGTCGAACGAGCAGGGAGCATCACCCGCAGTAGCAGCTGCGTTATGAACGCAGTCCGCAGTGAGTGCCGGCACGGCCAACCGTGCCGGCTCTCACTGTTGCACCCGAACGTATAGCCACTCCCAGCCCAAGCCGAGAACTCGTATTTCAGCCGGTAGTACACTTGTGGTACACCCGGAACCAGAGGAGGTCAGGGGTATGAGCGATTTCTCCACGCCATATCGAAAGACTCTTCGCGCGTCTGCGCCAAAAACCGGCATCCGCCGCCTCAAGAGCCAGAAGCCTCAGCCGGGGACGGTCGTTCTGTTTCAGACCGTCGATGCTTCAGGGCGGCTGAACACTCAAGTCGTGCGAATCCAGCGAGACGAACGTCCGAGCGCCGCAATCACTTCGAACCCCGAAGTCTTGGCGCACGCTCAGTCCATCGTCAACGGTATGCGTCGCCAGGCAGCCGACACTCTCGACTTCCAGCCCAGTCTCTTTCAGCGGGTGGCTGAGGCCATCGTCTCGCATAAGCCGTTCTCCGATCTGACTCAGATCGTCAGGCAACTACCACGTACCACGGATCGTTATCCGGTCGACGAGGCTGGCTTCCCCTATGACGGCGCACGCATTCCAGGTACAGTCGGCCAACTTCAAGATGCCTTTGTCCAGGGTTTCCTCACCGAGGGACAGCACGCACAGCTGCAAGCCGCCCTCGCACGGACCCCACACGCTCAACAGCATGACTAGCGCCGCACAGCTTTCCGAAGAACAAGAAGCCCGCTACTCCTACTTGCTGCAAGCCCTGGACCCAGACCATTCCGCGCCAGCCCCGCTCGACTTCATCCGACTCCCGGATACCACCACCTTCCAGCGGATTATGAAAGCCGCTCTTCCTGTGTTCTCCGCCCAGATGAGGGCCGGCAAGCAACAGCGCAGCGCGGTGTACACAGCAGGGCCGCCCGGAGCCGGCAAGTCGACGATTCTCAACGCAGTGCTAGATCTTGAAGATTTTCGTCGTATTGACCCTGATCATGCACGAGACGTCCTGCTCCGGGAGCTGATCGCACAGGACTATCTTGAGCCTCGCCCCGACGCCCCTGGCGGGACGCTTTCGCCGCGCGAAGTGTCAGGGATCATTCAGCACCAGGCCACGCAGCTCGCCGACAACCTTCGGAAACAGTGCATCGGCCGCGGAGAGAACTTCGTCCAGGAAGGCACCCTGGGGTGGAGCGGCATCGTGGATTGGACGCTTCGAGAGCTGCGCTACGACGGTGTCGAATACACCGCGCTCACCATCATCGACGTCGAAGCCGAAACAGCTACGGTAAACACCCGCGCACGCGGTCGGTGGGCCAACGATCAGCAGATGCATGATCTGGGTGGGCGGTTCATCCACCCCAAGCAACTTGAGAACGCATGCCGAGTTCACCCAAACACCGGCATGACCTCATCCGAGACCAACGCACGGAGGCTTCACGAAGCCGCTCTCCAGCACAACATTGAAGCTGAGATCAAGATCTTCCACAACGACCAGATTAGATACGAAGCGTCATTCACGTAATTCGTCGCTCGCGCGACTCCGAACCCCTGCTCTGGCTCTGTTGGGCGGGGCTTCATGCGCGTTAGTGCGCGTTGTAGCGCCTGCGCGCCATGGGTGAGACCCCGCGGAGCGGTGCCCGGGAAGCTCATCGAATGCAGTCGATGTTCGATGACGTGAGCCCCCAGATGATCAACCCCATCCTCTCCAAGCGGCGATTGCCACCGCCTAGCGTGGAGCTATGCAACAGATAGTCTCACGTGCTGGGCTGTCAGTCAGAATATCGAGTGCGTATCGGCGCTATTGCTTGACCGTCTCGTCCGTGTGCGATGGCGTACTGCGCCCAATCCACGAGCGCGCCGTCAGGTGTTGCGAGGGCCTGCTCCCGCGTTATTCGATGAGCCTCATCGAGCGGCCAGATGTACTGGTCATCGAATTTGTGCTGCTTTCGGACATAGAAATCCCGCTTTCGTACTCCAGACACTCTCGGTCCGTGATTCCAGCTGGCATGATCTGGGCGGCTATATAGGCGACCGTCTTCGGTGAGGATGAGGTCCGCGACTTCAATTCCGTATCCCTCATTCGCGACAAGAACCCAGCCGTGTGTCTCAAGTGCGTAGTGCACGACTTCGGATCCGAACAACGACCTTGAACGGCGCTGTTCACGGTACAGGCCAACGCGCGGGAGCCGATATTTCTCGAAGATATCAAGGAGCTCTCGAGCACCGGGGTAGTCGTCGGGAGTCGCGTACTCTGCAACCGGTTCCTGGGGCGGCGCTGCGGCTGCCGCGTTCGCTTGCTTGGCCTGCTCTTCGAGGGACATGGGCGCCTCCTCCAATCGACATCGACTGGACCCAGGCTACTACGGCGGCCTTTCCCGCTAAAACAGCCAAGACAGTGCCGTTTGCAGGAGTGCGTCGCATACCTCCAGGTGGACGACGGGAGCAATCTGTCTATACGAATCGAACTCGGCCCGAAGATCGGGCTCATCGGTGACGTGCACGACAACATCGAGTTCCTGGTGGCCACCGCGAGCCAGGGGCGGATTCTAGGGGTCGCCGCAATACAGGGGCTCCCGAACCATGCAAGAACGGCCCGATCCACCCCTTGCTGTTGGGGCAGGTCGGGCCGTTCAACTCGTTCATGCGCGGACGCGCAACGACTCGAAGCGTGGCCAGGCATGGACTACCGGTCGGCCTTCCGGTGGTGCGTATAGTCGAGAACGACTAGGCCCGTGTTTCCCCATCATTTTCAGGGCGAGCGCCCTCTGGCGGTTTCTGATCAGTGTCTGTCCAAACCTCCGTAAGCCTTGAGATAAGGCCGTCTTGCACCTGGGCAAAACTTGCGCATTCGAAATGCTGAATACCGTCCGAGGTTCTTGACGTGACATGCGATCGACACGCAGCCGCGCTGGCACCCCCGACGAACTCCTCGACCCGCAAGCGGTCAAACCCGGGGTATTCGGCGTTGAGCGCGATCCACTGATCCCGCGAAAACGTCTCGCCGGTGTGCACAAGCCGGCAGACGAGATCCGGGTGAAGATAATCGCTCAGGTCCGACCAACGGCGTTCGTCAATCGCGGTCATCAGCCCGCGCAATGCTGTTCCAGCGTCCATGTCGACAGCCTAGAGGCCAGCACCGACATTCGCCTTTCCCTTAGAAGTCCCGCTGGAGTAGGGCATCGAGGAGCTTCTGTGCGGGTGTCTGCCAGCCGAGCGTCTTCCTCGGACGCGTATTGAGCTCGTCCGTCACGCGGGCGAGCTCTTCCGCGGAGTGAATGGACAGGTCGGTTCCCTTGGGGAAATACTGCCTCAGCAGCCCGTTCGTGTTCTCGTTCGAACCGCGCTGCCAAGGCGAGGCCGGGTCGCAGAGGAACACTGGCACGCCGGTTACGACGGAGAATGCTTGGTGACGCCCCATCTCGCTGCCTGATACCAGGTGAGCTGGCGCGAGTGGCCGATGAGATCAACACCCGAACCCGCAAAACGCTGGATTGGGACTCCATGTCAGAGGGTCTCGCTAGGCTAATCGACGTAGCTGCCTAACCCTGAGTCGATTGATCCTCAGAGTTCGCCTTGAAGTGGGGGTACTGCCCGTAAGTCACGAATTGACGGGCACAAACTTGGCAGCTGGAGCCTGCGACTGGACTCTGCATTTCGCTTTGTCCTGGGGAGATCTATCGCGGTGAGTGTACCCCGGGCGAGAAGGAAATCGCGCTACCCGCTCTCCTGACCGACTGAAAACTCTGGGGCCAGAGGAATGCGCGACATAGACACACGTTTGTTATATACACGATCCGCATCCCCTTGGTTTGACGTGACCCAAGGTCATAGTCTGGCCGCATGTGCGCATCGTACGGACTTGGCGGCAATGGACAGACCATCGAGCTCGCAGACGGACTCGAGCCGATGAGCGAGCCAGGACCGCGCGCGCTCATCGACCAGTGGATGAACGAGCGCGGTGGTGGGGCGACGATCACCGGGAAGAACGCCCTCAACCTGAACCCGATCATTCGAGCCGATCCGGCAGGTGCGCGCGACATGCAGCTCGCCTGGTGGTGGCTCTGGCTCGACGGCACGGGACCGGTGAAGTTCAGCGCATTCAACTCGCGCGACGACCGCCTCATGCGCTCCTGGAAGAAGCCGTTCCAGCACCGAGCGCTCCTCCCGGCGACCTGGTATGTCGAGAAGAAGGGCCGCTTCCACCTGCCCGAGCACGAGATATTCGGTGTCGCGGCACTCACGTCGACCGTGACCCGCGACGACGGCACCGAGCTCGTCACCTACTCGATGGTGACCCGCGACGCCCCCGCCGGCAGCGAAGCCGAGGAATACTGGGGCAGGATGCCGCTCGTACTCCCGCGCGATATGCACGACGAGTGGCTCAACCCCGCGCGCCCCGGCGATGCCAAGCTCGTCGCCGAAGTGCAGCACGCGTCGGACGAGATCTCGCGAGCACTCACGACCGCGTAGGAGCTACTTCATGAACGGGTCATACTATCCAAACACCCCACCGCAGGAGCGCTATGGGATAGCAACTGCAGCCTTTGTGCTGGGGCTGATCACCTTCGTTGTCAGCCTGCTCTGGATCATGGCCGAACCCTTCCTAGCGCCAACGACAGACACGACGGAAGATCTCAGCGGATCGATGGTGGTACGAGCTTCGATGCTCTTCGTGATCGGACTCACGTCGATCACCGCGCTCATCCTCGGCCTCGTCGCATTGAGACAGCGGTCTGGGAGGGCCCGCGCGGGCATTGCCATCGGAATCGCGATGTTCGCTCCGCTCAGTACAACGTTCAGCTTCGCGGCCTCGTTCTTCCGCTGACAGTCGAGGCCGGACGCGACTCGGCTCGCGAGGTAACACGCGCGTTCCGCTACATGGGACTCGTCGCTATGGTGTAATGCTCGCTCTCGACGGCGCAGGCGCTACTGCGCGTGATGCTCGCGCAGATTGGGAAGATCCTTCTCGGCGATGATGACCATGCCCCTGGGCGAGTGCGAGAGCTGCTCGAGTGCCGCGACCCACTCCTTGTTCAGCTTCGGCTTCCGGCCGCCCGCGAACTGAAATACGACCTGGATGCTCGGTGACATCCAGATCGACACCCGACCGCCGCCGTGTTCTTCGCCCTTGGCCCAGCTCAGCAGGAAGCACTCCTGCTTGCGGAACTTGCGCATCACCGCGGCCTGCACGTGAGCGAGCACGCGATCGTCGAACTCGTAGCTGGTGTTGGCGTAGATGAGATGCCCCATGCTCCGAGAGTGGAATGAAGTGCTTCGGTAGGTGAGTACCGGCATACCGCGGCATGTCGCGACTGCAGAAACGTGATGTGCTCACATCCCAGAAGGAATGTGAGCACATCACGTTCGGGCGAGGTCTTCGCTTATGTGGCCGACAGGTTAGTAGGGGGTTCTCGTTCACGCCTGCCTCGATGCCGGGGTCGGCGAGCAGTTCGATCATCATCTCGGACGTCGCTTCGCGGTTGTCGATCCACCACTTGGCGACGTCGACGCGGCGCGCGAGCGACAAGATGTCGCTCTCGAAGTCGTCCTCGTGCATGTCGCCAGCCTGCACGAGGTCCTCGTACGCGGCCCGGAGCAGCTTGAAGCGCTCATCGATCGCCCACGAGACCTGCTTGTCGCTACCCCGGAGGAGCGGGAGACCTGACCGCTCCTGATCCGCGATCGCCTCCTGGTGCAGGGCATCGCGTTCCGACTGGAGCTCCTTGGAAATCTTGCGGTTCGACGACTTCTTGAAGCAGTCGAAGCACGGTCGCTCGGACCACCAGGCGGCCTTGCCAGCCCGCTGGCCGGCGGCGACATCGGAGAGGTCGCGGGTCCCGGTGTGACCGCACTTGTGAGCGATCTCGAACATATCGGGGACAGACATGGTTGCTCCAGTTCTCTAGGGGGTGATGGTCGGGTGTCGCCTGTAGGTGATCGACGCGGCGACAAGATCGGTGTGTGAGGGCGGTGGCACTTGTCGTCGTATCTCGCGAACTGTCGCGGGGAGGGGACAGGGAGAGGGAGGTGAGTCGCGACTCGCGAGCGTCCTCGGTGATAACGGGACGCTACGTCGTCGTAGCCGAGGGCGACTTCGTGTCGCGACGCGCGAGTCGCGCCCGCAGGGGACCGAGCGCGACATACTCGGTCGCGATGATCGGCTGTCGCGGCGACACGCGACGCCAGGTACGGGTGTCGCTGTCGTAGAGGCTGACGCCGTTGCTGGAACCCATGTCCTCGATCGTCCAGATGTCGTTTGTCGCGTCGCGTCGAAGTCGCGCGTGCGTCCGCGACAGGCGACGCATGGGGTCGGGGACATCGATCAGCATGGCGTCGTCTGTGTCCTCGGGGTGTCGCCCGAGTACGACGTCGTCGCTGGGCAGGACGATGCTCGTGTCGCCCTCGAACTCCAGAAGCCACGACGTCGCGCCAGGTTCCGGCGTCGGCTCGGATGTCGCTACTCCCATGAAGACTGTCGCCTCGAAGCGTTCGTCGACCGGCTGCGACGTCTCTGTCGCGCCGATGCCGAGCAAGTCGTCGGCCATGCGCCGCCCCAGATCCGTGTCGCCGATCGTGTTCGGTGACACGGGCCGATCCACCGCGGCGTCCATGGCATCGGGTTCCTTCGACGGTTTGGACTTGGAGAGCGGCTTACGCTTCCGTTTCGGCTTCATCCGGGGCTCTGCGGGAGCGGCCTGGATCTCCGGTCGCGGATGCACCGGCGGACGGTCACCTGCGTCGCGGATCCGGGAGAGGTCAAGCCCACAGTTGTTGCAGAGGGAATCGTCGGACGTCACCACGTTGACGAGGAGGCAGAACGTGCACTGAATCTGAGCTGTATCGGTCACATCCCTCGAAGCAGCTCCGGGCGCACCGGAGGGGAGAGGTTCACCCCCAAGTCTTCACCCTCAGCACCAATGCTCGGCCGTCACTCACGCCATTCGCATTCATCATCGCCATGCGCCTCAACCAACACCGCTGCTTCGTTGCTTGCCGCATTCAGTCACCCAGCACCGGCTCCGCCGCTGCGTGTCCAGCTCCACTCCGTTTCGCTGGACTTTCTCCTTACACGATTGGCATTCGAGGATTTCCGCGTCCCGCGTTCCGTGTCCTCAGCTGCGCGCGCCCGAGCATCTCGATAGTGATCGGGCACGGAGTCCGATGCGAAATGGAGCTCATCAATGACTGACGACCAGGCAGACGACGTCACCGAATCGGTTGAAGAACAGCTCGCAGCCATCCATCACCGCTGCGGGCACCTCGTCGCGCACGACATGTCCAAGTGGCCCCGAGAGACTCCCAGAAGCAACATGTGCGTGTGGTTCGCAATGCACCTATGTCCCGACTGTCGCAACAACGGCAGCGGAAGGGCACGAAAAGCGGTGCTCGAGGATGATTCCCGAGAGAGCAAGTCGACGCAGGAGCCCAGCGACGCATGAGCGCGATCGATGACTCCAAGCTCCACGAGCCTCGCAGGTCGGGGATCCGAGTGGATGCGAAGCTGATCGCTGCTCAAAACGTAGGGCGGTCCTCATGAAAACGGCATCTCAACGAACCTACGAAGCTTCAGTGCGACGAAATCGCGGCCTAGCTCACCCCGCCTCACCAGCCGACAACGAGCAAGGCTGGGAAGTCGAATGCGAGAGACTCAAGTGCGGGGTTCGGTTCCTGACTCCGTCGCGGCAGCGGCGCTACTGCAGCGACCGCTGCCAGCGGCTCGTCGAACAAGCCCGGGCTGCCCGGCGCGAGCACGTCGAAGGTCTGCTGCTCTACACCTGCGCGGCTCCGCGGTGTCGCGAGGTGTTCCTGCCGGCTTCGGCCGAGCATCGTTTCTGTAGCGCGCGTTGCAGAAAGCGCGCGCATCGAGCCAGCTCCGACCTCTCGTCGGCGCGCTGCGCGTGGTGTAAGCGCGAGCTGCCGTCAGGCAAGACCCGGCGCCGCAAATACTGCGGCGCCGGGTGCCGGAAGGCTGCCCACCGTTCCACACCACGGGCTTAATCCCTTCGGTGCTTCCCTCGTCGAGCGCGGGCGCGCATGCACAGCTTGCGCGAAACGGAGAGCACCGCCCTCGCCACTGCGAACACCAGACCTGCACACTCAATCCAACTGCCAAAGTCCATGGTTACACCAATCTGCTCAGGAGCACCGTTGTTGGCCCTCGCCTGGAGATATAGGCGGCGCCTGCCGAAACCGCTCACAATGCGGCATCTTCCGAAGTGTGCTGTGAGCTACAGGCCCTTGTCTGGAGCTATGAGCGGTTCGGTGCAAAGCGGGACGCTCATCACGAAAGAAGGAACTGATTGCTTACCGTCACCTTGATCGGCGCCACCAGGAACGCCTGGGGCTACCTCATGGGAACCGTCTCCACCGAGCACACCCTCGACCGCGCGCAGGGCAAAGCCGCCTACTACATGGCGAACGGCACTCCGCCTGGAGTGTGGGCGGGCTCCGGCGTCGCGGCGCTCGGGCTCGACGCGCGCACAGAGGTCGAGGAGCATCACCTGAAGGCGCTCTTCGGGGAGGGCGTGCACCCTTTCACCGGCGCATCGATCGGGAGGAAGTTCTCAACACCCCGATCGGTCGAGGAGCGCGTGGTCGCGAAGATCGCCGAGGCCGCGGCGGACCCAGCGAACCGAGATCTCACGACCGAGGAGTTCGCGGCGCTGAGCGATCAGATCAGGCAGGAGGTCCTCGAGACGCCGGAGAAGCAGAGCGTCGCAGGCTTCGAGTTTGTGTTCTCGCCCCCGAAGTCGGTGAGCTCCTGGTGGGCCCTTGCCGACCCTGAGCTGAAGGACGAGATCCGCCAGGCACACCATGCAGCGATCCAGGCAACGATCGAGAAGCTCGAGACCGACATCATCCGCACCCGCACCGGCGCCGACGGTGTCGCGCAGACCCACGTGCTCGGGATCTCGGCCGCGCTCTTAGACCACTGGGACAGCCGCGACGGCGACCCACAGCTCCACACACACATGCTCGTCTCGAACCGTGTCCAGGGCGAGGACGGGCGCTGGCGCACGATCGACTCCCGCGGTGCGCTCTTCCCCGGCGCGTCGACCGCGTCCGAGTTCTACGACGGTGTGCTCATGGACGAGCTCAGCGCGCGCTTCGGCGTCGAGTGGACCGTCGACGAGGTCCTCCAGGATCCCGCCCAGTACCAGTCGTGGCTCGCCCGCAACTCGCGCCCCGATACGCCTGCCGCGCGCCAGCAGTTCGCGATCGACTCCGGGACGGGGCCGGGGTCGGTGAAGTGGCAGATCGACGGAGTCCCGAACGGGCTGAACCAGGAGTATTCGACCAGGTCGCGCGCGATCCAGCGCGAGAAGGATCGCCTCATCCAGGAGTACGTGCGCCTGTACGGGAAGCAGCCGTCCTCGCGGGAGGTCATCAAGATCCGTCAGCGCGCGACGCTGTACACGAGGCAGGCGAAGAAGCACCGCTCGCTCCGAGACCTCACCCAGTCGTGGCGGGAGCGCGCGTTGGCGCATGTCGGCGACAGCTTCCTGTTCGCCGACCGGCTCCGCGACGCCGGAAAGCAGCGCCGCAACGATCTCCCGCTGTGGTCATTCCGGCAGGACGACGTCGACCAGGACGCCGTCCGTGACGCGGCCGGCTTCGTGCTCAGCACCCTCTCGACCGCCCGCGCCACCTGGGGGAAACGCAACGCCGAGACCGCTGCTCTCCGTGCGATCGCCGGCTGGCGATTCCGTTCGCCCGAAGACCGCGATCAGGCCGTGCAACGCGTCGTCGCCCGCGTCCTCGAGCAAGCCGTCCCTCTGACCCCGAAGAACGCGCTGCACACGCCCCGCCGCTTCCATACCGTCGACGGCGAGAACATGTTCCACCCCGAAGCCCGCGATCTCTTCACCACCACGGACGTCTGGGACGCCGAGGAACGGCTCCTCGCCGCAGGCGCGCGCACAGACGGAGCCCTGGTCGACGCCGAGCTCGTCGACCAGCTCATCGGCACCCCGACCGGCACAGAGCAACGGATCCTCTCCGAAGACCAGGCCGCGGCCGTCGAGAACCTGCTCCGCAGCGGCCGCGCCGTCGACGTGCTCGTCGGCCCCGCCGGCGCCGGCAAGACCACGTCCCTGGAGAAGCTGCGCGAGATCTGGGAGACCCAGCACGGTGCGGGCAGTGTGCGCGGCCTCGCGCCCACGGCGCGCGCGGCCGAGGTCCTCGCCGAGTCGCTCGGCATCCAAACCGAGAACACCGCGAAATGGCTCTACGAGACCGGCACCGGGACCGACTGGAAGGACGGCTTCGACTACCAGCTCCGCGCTGGCGACCTGATGATCGTCGACGAAGCATCCATCGCGGGCACCATGGCCCTCGACCAGCTCCGCGCGCAGGCCGAAACCGCCGGCGCGAAACTGCTGCTCGTCGGAGACTGGGCGCAGCTCGCCGCCGTCGACGCCGGCGGCGCGTTCGGGCTCCTCGCCTCCGCACGCGACGACGTCGCCGAGCTCGTGAACCTTCACCGATTCAAGGCCGACTGGGAAGGCGACGCATCGAAGCTGCTCCGCCTCGGGAAGACGGCCGGACTCGACCCCTACATCGAGCACGGTCGTGTCGCCTGGGGCCTCGACGAGACCATCGTCGCGACCGCCGTCGAAGCCTGGAAGCAAGACGAAGCGACACAGGCCGGTGACAGCGACACGACGTTCGTGTCGCTGCTGATCGCCCCCACGAACGACATGGTCGAACGCCTCAACGACATCGCGCGCGACTGGCGCATCGAGCAAGGGCACGTCGACGCGACGCGTGAAGCCGCCATCGCGTCCGGTGTCGCGTCACCCGGCGACAGGATCGTGACGCGACAGAACGCGCGCACGCTCCGCACCGACCACGACCGGTGGGTGAAGAACAACGACGAGTGGATCGTCCGCGACATCACCGAGACCGGCGACATTGTCGCCGCCGCAGGCGACGAGCTCCTGGTCCTTCCCGCAACGTACTGCGCCGATCACGTGCAGCTCGCCTACGCGACAACGGCGCACCGGTCGCAAGGCCGCACCGTCGACACCGCCCACACGATCGTGGACTCGTCCGCGTCGCGAGAGACGTTCTATGTCGCGATGACGCGCGGCAAGCACTCGAACCGCGCCTATGTCGTCGTCGACGAGGACGGGCAGCTCGGCGACCAGTCCGCGACAGGCATGTCGCGCACCTGGCGCGAAACGCTCGAGCACGTCGTCCTCAACCGAGGCGGCGACATCGCCGCCCACGACACCCTCGAAGCCGAAGCCGACCGAATCGGGTCGATCCGTCAGCTCGCCGCCGAGCACCAGACCCTCATCGCAGACCAGCTCGAGCGCGAATACCTCCCCGTGCTCGGCGACCTCGGACTCATCGACCCGCAAAGCCCGGAGTCCCCGTACCTGGGGCCCGTGCTCGCGAACCTCCGACGCCTCGAATCGACTCGGGAGGATGTGCCCACCACGATCAGTCGTCTACTCGCCGAGCGAGACCTCGGCGACGCCCGCGACAAACTCGCCGTACTGCACTACCGGCTCGCCGCGCACCTCGAGGAGCGCGCCGAGATCGCGCACTACGTGCCGTACTCGTTCATGCTCGACGAGCACGGCGTCGACCCCGCAGGGCCCGGCGGGAAGCGCACCACGCTCCGCCTGTACCGGGCGATCTCAGACATGGACCAGCGCGGCTTCGACGTCCGCACCGAACTCCAGGAAGCCCTCGCCAGAATCGACCGCGCCACGACCCGAGATCTCCCCGCGCGGCTCGTGCGCCACTTCTCGGACGCCTACGAGATCCCGCTGCAGCGCCTGCAGGAGACCCCGGCCGTGGTCCGCGAGGAACTCCGCGGCGACCTCGTCGCCGGCATCATCGAACGCGCCCCCGATTTCGGAGACCCGGACTTCACGCGCGCGCTCCACGATCGCGAACTCGCGATCCAGCTCCGCGCCGAGATGCTCGTCGATCAGGCGCAACGCGACGAAGCGCCCTGGCTCCAGGAACTCGGAGAGCCTTCCCCAGGCGCCATCGAAGGGTGGCGCCGGCGCGCGGTCACCGTGGCGTGCTACCGCGACCTCTACGGCGTCGACGCGGACACGGCGCTCGGCCGCGAGCATTCTCAGGCGCGCAACCGCGAGCGCGATCGCCAGATCGCGGCTGCCGTGCTTCCTGCCCAAGCACAAGCACTGGCGGCGAACCATCAGGAGTTCCCGCATCAGCACGGCCAATCACCTGCCTTGGGAACAACCTCGCTCAGCTACTAGCCGAAGCGGTTACAGCCCCGGGTGCATCCCGAATGACGTCGACCCTGGTTCCTGGCCTCCCTGCGCGCGAGGCCAGGAACCATCAGTCGGCAGCTCGTACCCTCCAGTGCGCTGCTCCCAACCAGTCGGGTCGAGCACCGTTGCCGGGTGTTCGGTCAGACTGACCGGGACGAAGGGGAGCTCAGGGGGCCGATACCGCGGCTGATCGACCTCCCACATCCCGATCCACGTCCGGGCGACATCCTTGCGAGCCTCATCGAGTTCGGTCGATTCCAGCCGATCGATAATCGTCGCGACGGACACCAGATCGTTCTCGATGAGCGCCTTCAAGAACGAGCGGTCCTTGTCGCGATTCGCGACCAACTTCGCGACGCACAGATCATGCACGTCGAGACACCAGCCCGTCCGATACTCGGTGTTCTCATTTCGGACCGGCACCAGCCTCGACGGCCAACCCGTCGGGAGCGTTGCAGTCCGCCGGTCGACCCCCTGCGCGTAGTAACCGAACTGCTGATGGAACGGACTCAGTTCGCCGATCGTGCCGTCGATCAAGGTCGAGCGCGACCCATCATCATCGAACAGGGGGAACACATCGGCTTCGGTTGAGTGCGTCGATTCCTCGGGCAACTCGAATTCGCTGTAGGTGCCGAGTATCGACTGCGAGCCGATGACGAGGACCTGATCCTGTTGCGCGATCTTGCACGCGGCCAGGATCACATGTTCGAGGTCACGCCGCTGCATGACCTCGGACCCGCTGGATTACGTCCAGGCGCACGTCCTGGGGGAGGACTCCCGCGAGGGGCGTCATCTGGCGGAGGTCGTCGCCTCGCTCACCGGGAGTCATCGCTACCGCGGCCAGGGCCTCCGGCCCTCGCTCGAGAGCTTCTTCCCATTCACGAATCCAACCGCGCGCGATCTCGGCGCGGGGACGTCGCAGCATCAGATCCAGGTTTGCACGCACGATCCGCTGCACTGCCGGCCAATCGGTGCTGAGATAGGGCAGCGTTGCGCGGTGCAGCTCAAGACTGAGTGCCGCAGTTCGGGTGAGCTTGTGGCCGTCCATGGGGCCAGTTTACGTGAACCATTGTGTCTGGCTATTGGCTGGAAGCATTATCAAGCCAAACGCGCTCGGCGAGGTGGAGGTACAAGCAAGTTGAGTGCGGAAATGACGAGCTCAGTGTCTTCAGGCGACTTCCAACTCACTGTTTCTATTTCCAGGTAGCCCCGCTGGTTGAAGGAATTCTTCAATCGTTCCGGGGAGATCACGAGCGCATGGGAAGCCTCGTTTGTCTCTGTGAACGATTTGAGCTCGTCGATGTCTGAGTTGCTGAGAGACGTCTTTCCTCCATAGCTCTTGATTTCGACGATGACTGCATGCTCTCGATATACGATCACTGCGTCTGGAGTACTCCCACTCAATGAGCGGCTTGGCTCAATGAACTGGATAGATGGAATCTCACGAAGGGCTTGGAGTACCTCGAGCTCATAGATCTGGCCTTCAACAACGGGCGAATGCGCGGCAGTGTTGCGTGTTGCGTTCGAATACAGCTGCAATGCACGTAGCCGCGCACTGTCGTCCTCGGGCCTGCCCTTCGAAGCTGTCGCATCGTCGGCCTCTTGCGGAGAATCGTCCTGCGCGGTGTCCATGATTGCGCGCACCGCCAGTTTTTGTACGTCGTCCCTTGAGCTGTCCGCGAGCTCAGAGAGTGTGCTCAGTATGGCGTTGTACGGCAGAGGCTTCTCATCGCTCTTCGAGGGCACCGCTCGCGCAGATGCCCACTCAAAACGCTCCCACCAGGAACGATTCTCCTCAGCCGCCCGTTGATGCTCCAGACTCCTACTGGCAGCCCGCACTTGCTTGCTGATCCCGAAGTAGGCAATGCCGGCAGCGACGAGCGCACCGATACCGCCAACGCCAGGACTCGTGAGGAAGTGAGGAATCCACTCGCTAATCGGCGCCCGCTGGTCACGATCAAGTGCTAGCACCACAGTTGCAGTTAGGGTCGCCGCCACAATGCTTGCGACAGCAGCCCAAAGAATGGCGCGCGAAATGGAGACACGATTTCTCACGTGCTCAGCGTCTTGCAACTTGGTCACGTAGCAGATTCTGCCAGACAGTAGGCAAACTCAAAGCAGGCGAAACGGCGTATTACTACGAGCGCAAGCTCTAGCACCATCTAGGGATTCTTGGGCGCATGCGACTGGTTCCCGACTTAGTTCGACATAACGACCGCAACACTCCGCCGAGTACCACCCGGGCTCGGCGTCGGTTCACAAAATGTCCACACGCGAGGCAACATGTCCACGCCAAGATGACTGTCATCACATCGATTGCTGTGGAGCACCGACGATCGTGGCCGGAGTCTGCGTGGGTCCGCTCTCAGGCTGTGCCTCGACTCCAAGCGCCTCTTGCTCGAGCTCCCCAATCAGGCCGGCCAGTCTGGCCTGCTTCTCGTGGAGTTCGTCCTTCTTCGGCCAAGGCTCTTCACCGAGGCGCTGCAGCTCCGCGACATCCTGCTGCGCCTGCTCGATCTGCGCCTGGTGCTCCTCGATCAGCCGGGGCACATCCCGCGCCCGGCCCTCGAGCCCGAGCGAGAGACTGCTGAGGTCTCCCGAGAGCGCGCGCGACCAGCTCATCGTCACCTGCATCGCCTTGTGCGTCCTGCCGGCATGGAACTCGATCGTCGGATCATCCTTCGCCCACGGATTCCATCGGAGCCGCGGCTCCCAGTCGAGGCCGGCGACCTGCACCGTCATCATCATCGGCCGGGCGTAGTGCGAGTTGTGCGATCCGAATCCGTGTGCACCCCACCCGTCACGGGTACGGACGAGCGCGGTGCGGAGCGCCTGGCCGAAGTCCTTGCGCTCCCGGTATGTCGGGGCCTCCGCCCACGACTCCGGCTTCACGCGTCCCGCGAACTGATCGCCGCGGGTCTCCACGATCTTCGGGGCGAGCGACTTCAGGATGGTGAGGTCGTGGTCGACGACGTTGATCGCGCTCTCGAGCTGCATCTTGCGCGCCTCGATCGACCCGATCTTGCGCTGGTGCGCGCGCTGCTGACGGCTGAGCTTCTGCGTCTCCTGTCGCAGGTTCGCGACCTCCAGGATCCGCATGTCGCCCGCGGTGATCGCCTGCATCTCGGCGAACTGCAGCGCCATCTCCGTGCTGTTGTCGACCTCGCGCACGTCCAGCCGGCCCGTGAGCACCTGCTCGATGAACGTCGCCTTCCTGGCGAGCGTTCCCCACATGTACGAGTCGAACGACCCCTCGGTCGCGTACCTGAACAGGTGCACCTCCGAGTTCTGGTTGCCCTGTCGGATCTCGCGGCCTTCACGCTGGGTGACGTCCGCGGGACGCCAGGGCGCGTCGACGTGGTGCAGCGCGATCGCGCGGGCCTGCACGTTCGTCCCGACGCCCATCTTCTCCGTCGAGCCGATCAGCACCTGGACGCGGCCGTCGCGGCACTGCTGGAACAGCTCGGCCTTCGCCTTGTCGTTCGTCGCCTCATGGATGAACCGGATCTGCTCAGCCGGCACTCCCAGCCCGACGAGCGTCTCACGCAGATGCGTGTACGCATCCCACCGGCCGTCGGTCGCAGGGGTTCCGAGGTCGGAGAACACGATCTGGAACGCCCCGCGTTGCTCGGAGATCTCGCCCCACTCGTCGAGGTACTCCTGGTCCCGGTACTCCGCCCAGACGCGGTGCACGTGGTGCGCGACGACGTCGAGCTTCGTCACCTCGCCTTCCTCCGGCGGGTCGCCGTCCAGAAGGCGCGCGTCGAGCGCGAGCGCGCGACCGTTCGCGGTGATCTTCAGCATGTTGTCCTCGGTCGGCTCGACCAGGCCGCGGCGAACAGCGTCGCCTCGCTCCACGAGATCCGCCATGCCCGCCGACTGTTGCGCGGTCGCCGGCACCACGACCATCTCCGGAGCCCGCACCCCGTCCGAGTTCACAACGAGCTTCGGGACGGGCAACCCCAGATCCGCCTGGGTCTTCACGTCTCCGGGGACGTGCCACATGCGGAGCAGCTCCGGCATATTGCGGAACTTCACCGTCCGCGTCTTCACCTGGTAGCCACCGCCGTCCGGCTTCGCCTCGACCGCGGTGACCTGCTCAGTGAACTGGCGCGCCCAGTCGTCCGGCGAGTACACTTGCGCCTCTCGGAGGAGGTCCGGGCGCAGGTAGCGCATCATGACGTACATCTCGATGATCGAGTTCGGCAGCGGGGTCGCCGTGGCGAGCGTGCACACGCGCGACTGCGCCAGGTGCTCACGGTAGTACCAGAGCTTCATGTCGAGGTCCGTCGCACGGCCCGACCCGACCGGCTTCGCGAGGTCGTCGACCTTCGACAGCACGGTCAGGTTCTTGAACAGGTGCGCCTCGTCGATGCAGAGGTAGTCGATCCCGGTCTCCTCCCACGTCACGCCGGTGTCGTGGGGGAGGTCGATCATCCGCTTCAGCTTTTCCTCCTGATCGGCGATCTGCTTCTCGAGCCGCTTCACGGATTTCTCCGACAGCTCGGAGTTCAGCTTCTGCTCGTGGATCTCCCGCATCTCGGCCAGACGCTCGGACGCGAACGCCTCCTGCGATTCCCCGAGCCCGATCTTCCCGAACGCGGAATGCGTCATGATGACCGCATCCCAGTCGCCCGTGCGCGCCCGCGCGACGAACAGCTTCCGGCCGTCCTTCCCGCCCGCGGTCGAGATGTCCTCACTGCCTGCGGACAGCACCCGGGCCCGAGGGTAGATCTGCTTGAACTCGCGCGTGAACTGGTCGAGCATCTGGTTCGGGACGACGATCGCGGGCTTCGACACCATGCCGAGCCGGCCGAGCTCCATCACGCCGAGCACCATCTCCGCGGTCTTGCCCGCCCCGACCTCGTGGAACAGGCCCACGGAGGGTTCTGCGAGCATGCGCGCCACCGCGGCGTGCTGGTGCGGCCTCGGCGTGAACGTCGCAGCCTTCCCCGGGAACGACAGCTCCACGCCGTCGTACGAGCGCAGCACGATCCCGTTGTAGAGGTCGTTGTACCGCTCCTGCAGGCGAGTGACCCGCTCCGCGTCCGACCACAGCCAGTCCTGGAACGCGTCATGCAGCTCCTGAGCCTTCTCCTGCAGCGCCTCCGTTCCGACCTGGTCGACGAAAGTGGGGCCATCCTTCTCTGTCCGGTAGCGCAGCTCCAGCCGGTCGCCGTTGAGCGCGCGCTTGAACACGGCCTCAGCAGACTCGGTGACGTGGTCGCCCTTCACGCTCCACTTCGCCTCAGCCGACTCGGCAGGCTTCCCGATCAGCCGGAACCGCCACTCGCCGTCGATGCGTTCGATCGCCTTCAGCTCCTTCCGGAGCTCGTGATGGATGAACGTCTCGACGTCCCCGACCGGCACCCAGCCGGCGCCGAACTTCACGTCGATCTCCGCCGGCCCGACCTCCTCAGGGATCACCTGCTCGAGCGCGTCGACGTGCTTCTGGAACACGGCGTCCTCAGCAGCGAGCCGCTGGGCCTCCTTCCGCTTCTGCCTCACGTTCCCCGACAGGTACTCCGCCGCCGGCAGGTACGTGGCCTGATCGGCGGGGTTCAGGAACACCTGGTCGCCGAGCAGCTCAGGCACGCTACGCTCGTCGACGTCCAGCAGGTCCGCGACGAGGGCCACGTCCACGTGGCCGGTGCGGTCGAGCGACACTCGGATCGCGTCCTCGGGGGTGTCGACGCGGTCGACGTCGGCCGCGACTCCGACGACACGTTCGCGGAAGATCGTCGCCTTGCGGGCCTGGTCGAGGTCCTCGTTGTAGTGCTCGAGCGCGGCGACAGTCGCGTAGTGCGGGTCCTGCCGGAGCGCGCGCAGCGCCGCAGGGTAGCGGCGCGTGACAATCGCGTCCTTCCCCGACCGCTCGCGGACCGTCGTCGTCGACCTGCCCAGCGGTCCGAACAGCTCGACGTAGCGGTCGTAGATGACGTTCAGGTGCCCGCGCTTGGCCGCGATCGCGGACGTGTTCTCCCGCGTCGAGGCTTCCGCCTCGAGCAAGTCGACCGCGGCATCGCGCAGCTGCACCAGGTGCACGAGCTCCCGCACCGCGTTCTTCGGCACCTGCACAGGCTCCGGCCCATCCAACCCGATCTGCTGCAGCTCGCCGAACTCGTCAACACTGATGTGCCCGATCACCCGGTCGGGGTCCTGGAGCACGCGGGCGACGGGACGGTCCGTGACCATCTGGCCCGCGGCCGCCCACCCCCGACCCTGCTCGAGCGCATCCCGCACGATGCTCATGAGCGCCCGGTCGAGGCGGGGCGCGATCGCCGCGGCCGACACCTCATCCGCAGCGACGTGAATCGCGGGACCGAACTGGCCCTTCTTCACACTCGTCTCGCCGAGCACCAACTCCGGGTGATCGGCAAAGTAGGAGTTCATCGCCGCGCGGCCGGCCTCCCCGTCGACGTCGACGGTGCGCAGCCACGCGGGATCCGCCGCCGGCGCATCGCCAAGGTGGCGTCGGAGCACGAGGACGTCGATGATCGCCTCGGTACCGGCGGTCTCGTCATGCGATCCTGCCGGCATACGGACCGCGCCAAGAAGCTCACCATGCTTCGCGATCTCGCGCCGCGAACGCTCCGCCTTGCCGTCCATCGTCCAACGGGACGTCATCACCGCCACGATGCCGCCCGGTTTCGTCTGCCGGAGCGCCTTCACGATGAAGTGGTTGTGCAACGACAGGCGCGCCTCGTTGTAGGCCGGGTCGTAGAGCTTCGTCGATCCAAACGGCACGTTCCCGATCGTCAGGTCGTAGCCGTCGTGCTCGAGGACCGTCTCGGCGAACGACTCGTTCCGCACCTCGGCCCCCGGGTGCAGGAGCTTGGCGATCGCCGCGGTCGTCGGGTCGAGCTCAACACCGGTCACCTGGTGCCCGGCGCGCGCCTGGCCGATGAAGTTGCCCGTGCCGCACCCGGGCTCCAGGACGCGCGCCCCCGCGGGCACTCCGAGCCCGTCGACGGCGCGCCACATCGCCGCAACGTAGTCGGGGTGCGTGTAGTGCGCGTTCAGGACCGTGCGCCTCGCGGCCGCCCACTCCGCGTCTCCCCAGAGATCCTGCAGCGCCTCGCGTTCCGACTGGTGCTTCGTCGACGTCGGGTCGAACAGCTCCGGCGACGCTCCCCACCCCGGGAACCGTCGCAGCTCGTCGAGCTCTACTGCTGAGGGCTCGCGGCCCTCTCGTAGAACTCGCTGGAGAGTGCTGACCGCAGCAACTCCGCTGCCCAGTCGGGAGACTGCTCCGGTTCCTGCTCCATGAACCGGACGGTCTGCATCAGCACGATCGCCTGCGTCAGCGACGGCGGGGACGTGGGGTGCCCGTGCTTCGTCGCCGTCTCCGCCGCCCACGCCATGAGCTTCTTCTGCAGCTCCGGCAGCTCCCACAGCTTCGCGTCGATCGCCATCGGCACCGAGAACCTCAGATCCTCGAGGATCTCCGGCGTCGACTCCGTCCCCTCCTCGAACGCCTGCTCCTGCTCGTCCCGAAGCTCCTGATACTCCAGCACCTGCTGCGTCGACTTCACCTCGATCCCACGGCCGTGCAGGAACCTGAGCACCGACACCGCCGTCGGCGTCTGCAGCAGGTCCTCCTCGTCGACCGCGAGTTCCGTCAGCCACGTCGGCGACGCGTTCTCCGCCGCTGCCAGCTCCCGAAGCACCATCAGGTCGTTCGTCACCTGACCAACCCGCACCAAATAGTCCGTCGTCTCCGGCCAAGAGCCCTGCAGCTCGCGAAGAATCTGCTGATCGTACATCGGTTGCCTCCGTCGTCGTGCTCTCGAATTCGCCCCATAGGTCGAACGTCCCCTGGCCCAGATCCTCGAGCCGCTGCTTCCTCCGTGCCATTCTGGCTCACCCCTCCGACATCCATAGCGCCAATGCCCTACGAAATCCGACTGCGCGCAGTGCCGAAACGGCGAAGGCGGCCGTTCGACCTCCCACGAACGGCAAGTCGAACGGTCACGGTCACGGGGCCTCGAGGAATAACCACTTAGCTGTTGCTGGCCATGAGGTTGTTGACGTGTTTTGGGGTGGCGACGCAGGCGGCTACGATGAGTCGTATGTCGAGCCCTGAATCGGACACTCAGGGGCTTTCGGTCACTCCGTTAGCCCCTCACCTCCGCTGACCCCCTAATTCCTCGCTGCCCACTACGCGCAGCATGTCATTCGGGTGTCCCTTGGGCGCTGACCGCGGTGACGAGACGTTCTCTTGTTCGTACTCTCGCTTCGGAACTATCTCGATGCCTTTCGCTCTCTATCTTCTTGCCCTGGTGGTCTTCGCCATGGGTACTTCCGAATTCATGCTCGCCGGCCTCGTGCCCGATATTTCCACATACTTCAGTGTTTCCGTGGGGACCGCTGGTCTCCTGACATCGGCGTTCGCCGCAGGGATGGTGATCGGTGCACCGGCGATGGCCGCGCTCACCCGTCGCCTCCCCGTGAAGGCGACACTCCGGGGTTGCGTGATCGTATTCGCGCTATCCCACGTCGTCGGGGCACTCACGCCGGATTTCACTGTTCTGTTCATCACGCGCGTGATCGCGGCGATCGTGAATGCAGGCTTCCTGGCGGTCGCATTGGGTGCGGCGACGAGACTCGTTGCACCCGATGCCAAAGGTCGGGCAGTGGCGGTTCTGCTGGCGGGTACCACCGTCGCCACCGTCGCCGGAGTCCCCGCGGGTGCACTGCTTGGGACGGCACTCGGCTGGCAGTCGACGTTCTGGGCGATCGCACTTCTCTGCATCCCCGCTGCGCTCGGCATCGCTGTGGGCTTCACCGCTGACGCCGACGACTCGCCAAAGGAGGAGTCGTCCTCGACCTCGCTGCGCGTGGAACTGGCGCAGCTGTCCTCCCCGCGCCTCGTTCTAACTATGCTGCTCGCCGCCCTGGTGAATGCCGGCACCTTCGCCACGCTCACCTTTCTCGCGCCGATCGTTACGGACACCGCCGGTCTGAGCCAGTGGTGGGTACCGGCGGCCCTTGTGCTCTTCGGCGTCGGCTCCTTCATCGGCGTCACCGTTGCGGGAAGACTCTCGGATGCCCGACCCGGGATCGTAATCGTGGGCGGTGGCAGCGTTCTGGTGCTCGGGTGGGTTGCGCTGGTGCTCTTTGCAACGAACCCTGTTGCCCTGCTCGGGCTCGTATTCACTCAGGGTGTGGTGGGGTTCGCCGTCGGGAGCACGCTGATCACACGAGTGCTCTATGCCGCGGCGGGTGCACCCACCATGGCGGGGTCATACGCGACAGCGGCACTCAACGTTGGCGCGGCCGCCGGTCCCGTGCTCGCCTCTGCCGCACTCAGCGTAATGCCGGGCGCGCTCGGACCCGTTTGGGTAGCCGTGCTCGCGACCACCACGGCACTGCTGCTCGCAGTTCCGCTTATTCGGCTGCTTGCATCCGTCGAGAGCGAGGTGGTCAAGTGACGCACGCAAATTCGCCACTGACGGTCGAAGGTCGTCGTCGACTCGTCGCGCGCTGTCGGACTCGACCTATTTCTCATGTTGCCGCAGAGATGGGGATCTCCCGCGCGACCGCCTCGAAATGGGTCAACAGATGCAAACGATTCGGGAAGTTCGGCTTACTGGACCGCTCGTCGTCGCCGATCCGGCAGCCATCTGCAACGCCTGGCCGCCTCGTGAAGCAGATCGAGTCAATGCGACGAGAACATAAATGGCCAGCGTCCCGTATCGCATTCGAGCTCGAGCAAGCAGGAACACCGGTCAGTCGTCGCACCATCACCCGGCTCCTCGCGCAGCTGGGCCTGAACCAGCGCAAGTTTATTGACCCCAACGGCGAGATGAACCGGGAACCGCAACGCATCACCACCAAACGTCCCGGCCACATGGTGCACCTGGACGTGAAGAAGGTCGGTCGCATCCCTGATGGCGGCGGGTGGCGTGTGCACGGCAAAGGTAGCGAGAAGGCCAAAGCTGTCGCACGTAAGAAGACCCGAGGCACGAAGACAGGGTACGTCTACTTGCATTCGGCCATCGACGGGCACACCCGACTCGCGTACACCGAAGCGTTGCCGGACGAGAAAGCCGTCACAGCCGTCGCGTTCCTCGGGCGTGCAAGAGCTTGGTTCGCCGAGCACGGCATCGCCGGGATCGAGCGTGTCGTGACCGACAACGGCTCCTGCTACCGATCCGCAACTTTCCGCGACGCAGTCGGGAACAGTCGACACCAGCGCATGACCCCATACACGCCCCGACACAACGGCAAAGTCGAGCGCTACAACCGGATCCTCGCCGAAGAGTTTCTCTACGCTCGCACCTGGCACTCAGAGGACGAACGCGCTGCCGCGCTCGAAGTGTGGAACCGGCACTACAACTATCACCGTCCCCACGGCGCTCACGACGGGCACCCGCCCGCCTCTGCGACACCGACACGAGTCAGCAACGTCATGGCCTCATACACTTAGCCCGTGCCCCCGAGCCTCCTTCGTAATCGACACGACTGCTCCACGGCCCGGCCAAGAGTCCGCGGTGGACTGGAAGTCGGCGTATTTCCATAGACCGCAGGACGGAGCACGAGGCCCACGTCCCGACCTGGCGAGTGCGTGCCGCGGGCATTCATGAAACGAGGGGGCGGCACTACCGGTGCGACCCCCTCGTTTCATGACAGAGTCGGTGTTGGTGCACCCAGCTGTTCCTACCTTCAGCTCTCGATAAGGCCGATCCGGTCGGCTATCCCCGTCGACGTGACAGCGGCGCTTCTAAGCAACGAATAGTCATCTCACAATGACCCCCCAATGGGTGACACTCATTCGCCCCAATCTCTCCATAATGGTGAATTGGGGCTAGCTCCCTGTTGAAAATCACACATTGGAGCCCTGGGGGGAATGTGCCAGAGAGCACGTTGGGGGCAGCCGCGGGAACGGCTGCCCCTTTGTGGAAGATTGCGATCGTTGAGGATCATCTCCTTCAGCGCGCCCTCACCAGACACCTCATCAACACCACTCCAGACATGGGTGTGGTGTTCTCCAGCGAAACCTTGCCGGAGTTCGTCACTTGGTGGAACCATGCACCGTCCACCACCAAACCGCAGCTTCTCCTGCTGGACCTCATGGTCGACCACGGTGAGCCGGCGGACCCGGCAATGGTGAAGCGCCTCGTCGCCGAAGGGCTCCATGTAGGGATCTTCTCAGAGCTCACGTCTCCGTCGCGGGTGCGTCGAGTTCTGCGCGCCGGCGCCAGCGGGGTGATCAGCAAGCAGGACACTGTTGAGGACATCGTTCACGCCGTGATGGAGATGCTGCACGGCGGGACATGGGTGTCGCCGAAGACAGCCGCGATCCTTGCCCAGGGTGCGAAACGGCCGCAACTGAGCGAGCAAGAAGAGCGCACGCTCAAGCTCTACGCGTCCGGCCTCACGATGGAAGAAGTGGCTCACCGCATCGGGATCAAGCGTGACACGGCCGCCCAGTACATCAAGCGGGTGAAGGAGAAGTATCATGCCGCCGGGCACCCGGTGAGCACCAAGCTCGAGCTCCGCGCCGCGGCAATCAGCGACGGTCTGCTCGACGATTAGGCCGAGCGGGCCCTGATTGGCACCTCGAGACTCCGACGCACGGCCTCGGCCACCGACATCCACCTTTCAGGAACATCGTGAGCCCGCGCTGCGCACAGGTCCCGGAACCGACTGACCTCATCGCCTGACCACGCATGTCCAGATGCTTGTGCATGCTTCCAGATGAACGCGTGAACGGCCATCGGAGACAGGTGCCCGACCGGCGCCGCGAGCATTCGCTCAAACCTCGCCATAGGGTGCGTCACAGCAAGCAGCCACAGCTCCTGATCGCCGGCACTGACGGCGAATTCTGCCAACCACTCAACTCGACTCTCATCAGGGAACGGGGCCCGCAACGCCTGAGCCAACACAGCCGCAAGCCTGGGCGAGTCCATGTGCCGCGCACGCACCTGCTCGAGCAGCTCCACAGTCACCGGGTGCTGCGAGCCGCCGGCGAGGATCTCTTCGATTCTGTCGAGCGAGTTCTGCAGCACGAGCTCCGACTCGTAGCTCATCGTCGTTGTGCACCGACCTGTGTCACCAGCGCACATCGCAGCACCACGCAACCTTGACCCCATCACCCTTAACTCCATCCGCACCGGAACAGACCAAGCTCCATCATCGAATGAACCCAGTCAGCTGCACATCGCTCAAACGAGCGATATGTGGGTTGAAACCACACGCCAGAACTGTGATCCACAGACCGTGACCGGCAGAATGTGAACATCGGTTATGGCCGTCAGTTCAGCACTACCCGTTCGTCTTAGCCGCGGTCCGCAGCCAATCTCGAACCTGAGGCGATCTTCACTTGAGGACCTAAAGCCACAGATCACTTCGGTGTGAGTTCAATGTGACCAAGCCCCCTCTTCTGGGGTCATTCTCGCGAAACACTGGGGGTACGTTGTGCTCCCGAATAGCATTATGACGCGCAAGATCCCACTCCCCCGAAGTGATGGTCAGCGCTATTGCCTTTGCCCCGAGTATCTCTAACACACGGACCTTCTCGGTAAGGGCAGGTCGAGCGCCCCGCCCCCATCAGGGGCGCTCGACCCCATTGCTTCAAGCATCGCGAATTGGCAGCTTCCTGGAGCGCGCGTAGTATGCGTATGCCGGTCCCGCCACCCTGCATAGAGGGATCCTAGATGTCGACCCCGTTTTGGGGGTCTTTTCACCAACATCAGCAAGGTGAACTAGAAAATACCTCCCACAAAAACCAAGATTTGATGGGGGTTTCAACATCTGTTATGCCCCAAAAGTGAAGAATTTCAACGGGGGGATTCATGGGACACAAAAGTCCAAGTACTCGCATGCGCAAAACCAGTGGATGGCTGGTCACTGCGTCAGTGGTCGGGATGTCGTTCATCGTCGGCACGTCTGCGGCCCAAGCTGCCCCGGCTCCAAACGCTGAAGCGGTGAGCTTCACGAGCGGAATCGCGCAGAACGTTGTCGTTCCTGACGGGGTTTGTTCGGTGAACGCAGTCGTCGCCGGTGGTTTTGGTGGCGTGGCAGTTAATGGCGGAGTGCATGCTGCCGGCGCGCTCGCAAGCGCAACGATCGACGTGCATGCCGGCGAGTCGATCGAGTACACGGTAGGCGCGAACGGTACTGATGCCGGTACCGGTGGTCAGCCCAGTGGAGGCAGCAGTTCACCTTCGCTGCATTCTGGCGGCGGGGGTGGCGGACACTCCTCGATCTCGATCGGCGGTGATCTCTTGCTGCTTGCCGCCGGCGGTGGCGGTACTGGCGGAGGCCATACCACTGAAGCTGGACAAGGCGGCGTCGGTGGATCGGACATGGGTAACTCGATTCCGGTTTCAGGCGGCACCGTGTACCCGGGAGCTGCCGGAGGAGACGGTAACGATCTCGGCCAAGTCCAGAACCCTTCCACTCGTCCTAGCGGCGGAGCCGGTGGCAGCGACATCGGCGGTGCCGGTGGGTTGAACCCGCAGAGCGCGGGTCAGAACTTCGACTGGAACGGCGCTGCCGGCGCCAGCCTTCAGGGCGGTGCAGGTGGAAACGACAACAGCACCGACACCGGTGGCGGTGGCGGTGGCGGCTTCTTCGGCGGCGGTGGCGGAGCATCCAGCTGGGGCCAGAACGGCGACAGCACCAGTGTAGATTTCGTCGGCGGTGGTGGTGGCGGCGGATCGACGTTCGTCTCGAACTCCGCGCTCGTTGCCGATCCGAACGTTGCGCAGAACGTGACCGCCGATGGCTCGGCCGCCGAGCCGCGCATCTCCCTTGAATGGGTAATGTGCTCGTACGACCTGTCGGTAACAAAGAGCGTCGTTGGCACGCCGGTCTTCGAAGACGGTCAGACCGTGCGCTACTCCGTCACCGTGACGAACGATGGCGATGACGACATGGCAGTAGGTGACACTGTCAGCCTGGTCGACGACCTTGCGACCGGTGGAAAGCTGATCTCGGTCGATGGCCTGAGCACGTCTGTCCCCGCGGCAGGAGAAGAGATTCCTGCGAGCGGAATCGAGGCCTACGACGAGGTCGATCTCAGCGACGATCCGGAGAACCCGAATGTCAGGCCGCAGGGACTCGCCGTCGGAAAGAGCGTCACGTTCGTGTACGAAGTCGAGCTCACCGGCACCGAGCCCGTTACGAACACCGTGACCATCAGTGATCGTGGTTCCGAGGAGAACAATACGGCCTCGGCAGAGGTCGCCCCTGCCGCTCCGTCGCTCGCGCTCGTGAAGACCGCGGACGTCGAGAAGGTCACCAAGATCGGCCAGGAGATCACCTACTCGTTTGAGGTGACCAACACCGGCAATATCGCGATCGACAACGTCGCAATCGACGAAGGTGAGTTCAGCGGCAAGGGCGAGTTCGCGGACCCTGAGTGCCCGACCGGGGCCCTCGAGCCCGGCGCCTCTGTGACCTGCACCTCTGTGTACACGGCTGTGGCAGCCGACATCACCGGCGACAATCTGACGAACTCCGCTACTGCGACTGGTGAGACCCCGATGGGCAAGCCCGTCGTAAGCGAAGAGTCTGCAGCGGAGCTGGAAACCGTTCCGGCACCCAAGCTGGAACTCGTAAAGACGGCTGATGTTCAGACGGTCACCAAGGTGGGCCAGAAGGTGACCTACACTTTCGAGGTCACGAACACGGGCAACGTGCCTGTGGAAGACATCACGGTCAACGAGGGTGAGTTCAGCGGCAAGGGCAAGCTGGGCAAGCCTGTGTGCCCGACCGACGATGATCTCGAACCGGGCGAGTCCGTCACATGCACTGCCGAGTACTCGGCGGTCGCCGGTGATCTGACTGGCAAGGCTTTGACCAACACGGCCACCGCACAGGGCACCACGCTCTATGGGGACGCCGTGGAGAGCAACACGTCGGCTGCCGAGCTCGACACGGTGGCACCTCCTGCAACACAGGCGCCGCTCCCCGTGACCGGTGGTCAGAACATTGCCCTTTGGGCCGTGGGTGCTACCCTCGCACTCGGCCTGGGTGGTGGAGCACTCGTACTCGCACGCCGCCGCATGGCTTAGGCGTTTCCGCATGAGATGACCTGAACCGGTGAACGAGTGGGGCCCCTCTGTCATGGACAGAGGGGCCCCACTCGTGTCTGTTCGTGCATCAAGAACGACGTTACGAGGGGCGAACGAATTCGGCAGTATCGACGACGGGGGCGGACTAATGCCGCGCCCGTCCATCTGGAGCGACACAACTCCATCCAGCACTTCAGGTCACTCGGACCGCCTCAATAGCGAAGACGGTAGTTCAACCCACCATGAACGGTGGATCAAACTGCCGCCGTCACAGAGCCTCGAGGATTGCCTACATACCCGGCCCTCGCTGCGCCTCCTGGGCAATCGACGCGGTCGCACCGAGACCAGGCCATTGGTCCTGTGCCTGCTCGAGGGACGGGCCAACGTTCTGCTTTAGCTCTGCCGTTCGAACAGCGTCATCCCACCTGATTGCGTCCGGACCGTCGATCGAGGCGGCTTGCAGATAGACCCGCTCAGCACCGGAGATGCCGGCGTGCTCGACATAGCCATTGACCTTCAACACGAGCTCATCGACCGTGAGCCCTGCGCTGCGGTCCTGCAACTCGAACACCGTGTCGCGAGGCACGCGTCCCGCCGTCACGAGTTCCTCTGCTCGTGTGAGAACCAGTGCTCGGTGCTCGTCAACACGGCGCAATCCGTCGACGTCGACGACGGCATTGGAAAGCTGACCGGCAAGTTCGGGAGCGTGCGGGCCAAGCTGGCTGATCGTATTCCGGAACTGTGCGGCGTCATGTTCGCCCGCCTGTCTGGCTTCAACCCACGCCTCTCTTGCCTCTGTGAGCTCGGGTACATCGGCGTAACCCGACTCGACATAGACCGAATCGAAGTAGGCCGGGACGGCGAAGTCCATCGCGTCCACTCCGGTCGGTTCGACCTCTGCCATGCGCTCGCGCATCCTCGACGTCGTGACGCCCTCAGCTACCAGCGCGTCGTGGTGCGCGAGGAACGCGTCGCGCCCGGCATTCTCGGGGATGTTGTGGAGCGCTGCGCGCTGCCGCATCATCGCGGTGAGCTCCTTCATCCGGTCCCAGTTCAATCTCGTCATGACTTGTGTACTCCATTCCCGCCAAGGTGGCGCTCTTCGTGGTGATTGTGAGAACTCGTATGTCCGGACGTCATGGCCGAAGTCCGAGTCCGGGGGATGACAACTCGCGGTCTCGCTCCATGCGCTGCATCTCGCGTGCGCCTTCATATCGGTCCACTCCGTAGGCCCGGACATACGCAGAGGGCTCGGCCCACGTTTCGGGCCGACGCCCCTCGGGCGTCTCGATCGCGGACAGCAGATACCGGTGCTCCGTCGCCCCCACCATCCGAGGCCCTGCGTACCGCATCCGAGCATGGAACTCGGCAAAGCCACTCTCGGCGACGTCGACGTAGAGCGTCTGCCGCTTGCCGTCGGTCGCATCCAGGTATCGGGGCGGCTTGGAGCCCAGCCGTACTCGAATCATCTCAGCCATCACTGCCTACTTCCTCATCGAGCGGCCGACCGCTTCGTCCGCCTCAACACACGAAAACGCCGCCCGCGCAGTACGGGCGGCGCTTTCGTCGACGTCAGAGATAGTCGCGGAGTCTGACCCGCGGCGCGGCCGAGAACCGCGCACGGACGATCGCGATCGCTTGCTCATTCGCGAGCTCCCGGTGGAGCTTCCGCCACGACCTCGTCGAGTCCATCAGCTGGTGCAGCGCGTCATGGCAGCCACGGCACAGCGGCCAGAGATCCTCGTGCGCCTCGTCGCCGAGCCTCACATACGAGACATGGTGCATATCGTCCCGCTCGAGCCGCCAATCGTTCCCGCACCCGCCCCAGCAGCGAACCATCTGCGAGCACGTGCGAGCGCGCTCGTCGGACACCCACTGCTCCCGTCGCGCGAACCAGGCGCGCGACGCGATGTACCGGGCATACCGTGCCCGGTGATCCTCGCGGCCGCGCGACCGAATCGCCCACGGGCTCAGCTCACGCATCCGACTACCTACGCGATGTGAGTTCTTCCGCGTAGATCGAGTTCGCGCGGAACGAATCGTCGACCTGCTCGGCGTCGGACATGCACTCCGCGAACCGGGGGTGCTCACTGAACGGCGTGGTTTCCGGGACCACAGCTCGGAGGTTCCGATAGAACATCAGCGCGTACTTCTGGTCGAGGGTGCGAATGTCGTCCTTCGAGAAGATCTCCTCACGCTCCGCTGAAAGCTGCTTCGAGGGCTGTCCGGAACCGATCGTGTGAGACTCGCGTTCCACCCACGTCTTCCCGACGAGCTCAGCGATCTCGCCGAGCGACTGGGCATCGCCGCCGCCCGGGAGCACGATCTTCGCGACCGCAGCGTCCCAGAGCGTCTTCCCGGTCTTCCCGTCACCGAACTCATCGAGCTGGTTGCGGGACTGGAAGACGCCGACTCCGACCCTTCCGTATCCACCGCCGGCGGTAATCAGCTCGTAGAAGCCCTGGTAGGCGAGGTTGCCGAGCTCGTCGAGCACGTAGGTGACCGCGGGGTCCATGCGCGATCCCGGCGACGCGGCCGCGAGGCCCTTCGTGATGTAGTCGATCTCGGCGAGCAGCGCATCCACCAGACGGACGTACGCCGGCGCCGAGTTCTTGTCGCCCACGATGTACAGCGTGCCGCGGTCGAGCAGGAATCGCACCAGGTCGACGCGCTCCTCCGTCGTGGGCTTCAGCCACTCGCGGGCAGCACGCGAATCCATGAACGCGAGCACCGTGGGCAGCACCCCCCAGCTCGTCGCGAGCTGCTCCGGGGGCAATCCCAGCACGTACTCCAACTGATCAGCGCGTTCCCGGATCCCCGCGGGATGCTCTCGGATCAGGTCAACAGCGGCAAGAGCCTTCTTCGGGTTCGCCACCCAGGTCCAGATCGCGTCGACGTCGAGGCCCCCGCACGCGGCCGCATGGAACAGGGCGGAAGCCAACTGCCGGCCCAGGGTGTCCCAGTGCCCGCCGTTCGACGTCGACCCGGAGAACGCATCCGAGGGGATGAGCGCGTTGATCCGGCGGATCAGTACGCCCTCGTCAACGCATCCCTCGGTGATGTCCCAGGAGAGCGTATGCCCGAGTTCCCGCCCACCTTCGATTCCAGGCGCCCACACCAGCACCGGGGATCCCAAGCGCTGACGCGCGCGCATCGTGAGTTTCGCGTTGTCCATCTTTACCGACGTCGTGATCACCGCACCCGGTGCGTCCATGATCCAGCCGAGCAAGAGCCGGAACCCCTTGCCCGACCTCGACGGCCCGATCACGATCGTGGGATCCTCGGCACGCGTCCACACGTCGACGCCCCGGTACGACCCGACTCGATACCCGACCCGCTGCGGGACGATCTGATCCGGTTGCAGCGAGGGCGCGAGCTTCGGTCCTCGCTCGAGCACGAGCTGCTTCACGCCGAGCTGTTCCACCACGGACTTCATCTCCGCCAGCCCTCGCCGCAACTGCGGGTCGCGCCGTTTCCGAGCATGCGCCCGGTTCCAGAACGCCAGTCCAGTGATGATCCCCGCAATCAGCAGCCCCAGGATGATCCAGTGCAGCACCCCGCCGCCCGCAACACCGTAGCGGGCCGCGGGATCTGCCGCACCCCAGAGCCCCAGATAGAGGATCGGGTTGAAGAACCCGAAGTCGGACCGGTTGATCGCGACTACCGCCATCTGCGTGATGAATTGCAGACCGACCAGCACTAGCACCGGGACCCCGATGAGGAGCATCGCCCGTTCGTACGGTCCCATGAGGCGTAGGAACCGCCCCAGCTTCGTCGCCGGCGCCTGCCTCCGTGCATATTCCGACATTCGGATATCTCCTTCGTTCTACATGCCCCGCAGCGCGGTTGGGGTGCGCTGCAGAGCGTCCTGGTACACCGAGCCAGCGCGAACCATGAGGGTGAGCACGGACACCAGCGGTGCCGCGTGCCGGCCGAGCGATCGTGACGCGTACTCCGACACCGCGGCGCCGATTGACGGCACCGCGATCAGATACCCGAACAGCTCGTCGCTGTCGTGCGTCGCGTCGATGTATCGCCCGAGCGCCTTCCACGTCCGCATGGTCAGCAGAGGGATCTGCAACGGTGCTTCGCGGCCGACAACGGCGACCTTCTCCAGGTGGAACAGGTACGCCTGCACCTCGGCCGCGGCCGCGGTGTCGCGCCCGAAACGGGACTCGAGCAGCCGCGCGCCGGCGAGATTCGTGAGGCTCACCATCCCGTCCCACGCCTCCCGGAACAGAGGATCCTCGGGAGCGGGCGACAGCTCCGCTAGGGACTGCCTGAGTTCCTTCGTGAGCTGCCCGACGCCGGTATCCGCTGCCACTATGCGGCCTCCTTTTGAATTGCGTTCTGGTGTTCTTCGTCGCGATGTCTCATCGCGTTGTCGGTGTCGAACAGGGACCGTTCCCACTCCGTAGACGTCGGGCGCGAGTTGATCACATACGACCGCTCGCCGGCCTTCAAGAGGAACTCGCCCCGGTCGAACCCGCGCACCACATCGGCCTCGCCCTGCGTCATCGTCCCCGTCGCGACCGCCCGCTTCAAGGTGTTCTGGTTCTGGTAGAACGTGATCGTGTTCGCGTAACCGCGGAGGAGCTTCTGAGCGAGTTGCCTTTCCTGTTCGCCTCCGGTGTCGAAGTCACCGTCCTCGTGCACGATCATCACCATGGTGATGCCGAACTCGCCGGAGAGCTTCAACTGCAGCTCGTGTGCTTCGAGCGCCTGGAGCGTCTTCATATCTCGCCAGCCTTCCTCGCGGATCACCATGTAGCGCCGGCCGGCCGACTTGTTCGACACGGTGTTCTGCACCCATGAGTTCGTGATTGTTTGCGTGATCGCGAGCGCGAGGTCCCCGCGCTTCTCCATCGCATACGTGTCGAACACCGTGTACGGGCTCGTCGGGTTGAACCGGATCGACCCCTCGTCCTCGAACATCCCGCTCAAGTTCCCGTTGATCATCGGGTCGAACAGGTACACGAGCTCCCGCGCCTGGGACACGTCGAAGCGGCCGTCGCGCGCCTGCGAGAGCTCCGGAGAGTCGATCTTCAGCTCCATCAGAGTTGACCGCCCCTTGAGCTCCACCGTCCGGTCGAGACGCCGCATCGCATTTCGAATCGAGAGCGCGGTCCGATCCTGCCCACCCGACAGCAGCCGATCCGAGTACACGTGTTCTCGCACCGGGGACACCGCCGACCGTGGGTCCATCCACTCCTGCAGCGTGGTCTCGAGCCGAAGGATCCGGGGACGGGACACGAGCGCCAAGATTCCCGCAGTGACGAGGAAGCCGGTAAGCGCACACCAGACCCCGGCAGCGAACGATCCGAAGATCCTTCCGAACAGGATGCCAGCGCAGATCCCGGCAAAGCCGCCGAAGGTGATCAGGATCTCGCCTGACACCCGCGTGGAGCGCGCCTCGAGGAACACCCTGCCATTCCCCGGACGTCCGACGCCGGCGTTGACGAGGATCAGGCGCGTCACGCCGACACGCCTCAGGAAGCCTCGCTCCTCGTGGAAACGGATCTCCTGCCGAGCGATCCGCTCGGCCTGGTCCTGTTCCTGGCTGCGCTCGGTGCGCGCTTCTTCGGCTCGTTTCGCCCGCTGATTGAACGCTGAACTGCTCATGCCCCTCGAAGCGGGCTGCTGCGCAGGGTGCGCGCTCCGCGCGCCGGGACGAGCCGGCACAGAGGCCGGCCCGCTCCTTGTTCGGGGCTACGCCCCGTTTTCTTGCCGTGAAGCCTGCGGCAGTCTACGGCGGCCAGCGCTCCACGCCACCGGTCCGGCAACCCCGCCGCTTCGCTCCCCTCGGGGTTCCCAGACCGCAGGATCCTCGCCCGTCCTCCCTCCGGTCAGCCATGCAGGTCTCCCGCTCCGACGGCGCTCCACGCAGATCCGCTCCGACAGGCACTACGTGCCTTCACGGCAAAAAACGTGAGGGAGGTGAGGAGCAAACCATGAACGACAACATCCCCGCGGTCGCCGCGGCGCTCATGATCCCGATTCTCTGGGGGATCGCGTTCTACCGGGTGTGGGTCAAGGGCGGAGCGAAGAAGTGAGCCAGGCAGTCTTCGACATCGATGCGATGATCCTCGCCGCCGAGCGTGAAGCAGCACCTGCCTGGCAGGGCGCCCCGCTCCGGTACCACGAAGAGCATCGTACGCCAGCCGAGCTCGACGACGCGTTCGACCGGTGGATCTTCGAGCACGGACGGCACGGGTGCATCCCGGACAGCCACATGTGGCATCGGCTGCAGTACGGGCACGAGCAGGTCCACGGCATCCACGAGCACCGGATCGCGCTCTTCACCGCCGACGCGTTCTGCGACAGCCGGCCCGACCACGATCACAGCGAGCACCCCCTACCCGGAGAGATCCGCTACCAGGGCATCTGCGAACCCTGCGACTGGCGGATCTCCCGTTCGACCTCGACGAAACCCGGTTCCGGATGCTCGGCCCCTCCGAGCACCTTCGCGCTCAGCGGTTCCCAGACGACTACGACACCTCGGCCGCGAACAGAACCGAGACCACCAAGGGAGCTGGCAACGCTGTTCCGGTGAACGTCTCCCACTGGATCGGAGACGCCCTCCGAGACGTGCTCTAGTCCTCACGGTGGGCGGCGCATGCGCCGCCCACCGCATCACCAACATGAACGAAGGAGGCTCTCATGAAACTCGCGATCGCCGACCCGCCCTACCTCGGCCGCGCCAACCGCTGGTACGGCACCGGCCGAGGCCACCGCGGCGGGCGTGGCCGAGCCGACCAGCACCTCGACGCCGCGCGTTGGGACCAGGTCGACGCCCACCTCGAGCTGCTCCGCACCCTCGAAGCCGAGTACGACGGCTGGGCGTACGCTGCGGCCCCCAACTACGAGGACCAGCTGCGCCCCGCCCTCCCACCGACAGTGCGCCGCATGATCTGGCACCGCGGCAACGCGTTCTCCTCCGGAGCGAGACTCCGCTCCACCTACGAAATCGTTCTCATCCAGATACCCGAATCCCGCCGAGCTCACGGAACCGGCCTCGCCGTCGACGACGTGCTCCACGCCGGCATTCAGGCGCAACGGGGCTTCGCCGGCGCGAAGCCCCGGCCTGGACTCGATGGGTGCTCGCCGGCCTCTGACACCATCCCGGCTCAGACACCGTCGTCGACCTCTTCCACGGAAGCGGCGCGGTCGCTGACGCCACCGACGGGCTCCTCCCGATCGGCATCCAGCCCGAAATGTTGGACGTCGCAGATACCCTCCCCACACCCCCTCGACTGCAACGGAGCACCCCATGAGAGTTCTCGCCGCACTCCTGATCCCCAGGTCACTGACCGGAGTCATACTCCGACTCGGCTTCCTCTGGGTCATCGCCTTCATCGCATACTCAGCGATCGCGCAGACCGTGGTGACTGTTCACCCCAGCCTGATACTCGCAGGCGTCACATTGGTCGAGCATGCCCGCCTGATCGGCATCGATCTCAGTGGCCCAGTGAGAACCGTGCTCGCGTCGACGAGCCAGAGCGTCTCCGAGCTCACCCGATTCCTCGATCAGTGACTCTCTTTCCCGATTGGGGGTCACATTCCAACTCTTGCCACAAATGAGAAAAGATTGAGATATGAAACTCACAGATTTCGTGCGCCCCGGTGTCATCGCCGTCACCGTCGCGCTCCTGACAGGGACATCGCTCCCCGCAAACGCAGTGGAGCGCACCGTCGACGCGGCACCAGGAGTCGCGGCCAGCAACACCGTTATCGTCGAGGGCGCGATCGGCGGCACAAAGCACTTCGTCGACGTGACCCCGAGCACGACCCAGTTCGTCGACCCGAGCACCTGGATGCTGAACACCGGCCTCAGCATGGGAGAAACACGAGGCGGCAAGACCTACTACGAACCGAACCGCAAGCTGAACCGCGGCGCCATGGCAGCGTTCATGTACCGCCTCGCCGGCGCGCCAGCGTTCACAACCCCCAAGCGCGGGTTCGTCGACGTGCCCCGATCGCACCGGTTCCACAAGCCGATCATGTGGATGAAGGCCATCGGCCTGAGCGTCGGGATCACGACGCGCGCCGGGGTAAAGTTCGCGCCTGAATCATCGCTGACGCGTGGTGCGATGGCCGCGTTCCTCTACCGCGACGCCGGCACCCCGAAGGTCTCCTCGAGCAGCGGGTTCGTTGACGTGCCCCGTACTCACACCTTCGCGAAGCCCATCACGTGGATGCGCCAGACGGGCTTGAGCGCCGGTGTGGAGTCACCCAGTGGTCTGAAGTACCTGCCGAGCTCGAGCACGACGCGCGGCGCCATGGCGGCGTTCATCTACCGCAAGGAGGACGGAAAGCCGATGGTCGAGTCGGGCAAGGTTCGCATCACCGGAGAGGCGCACGTCGGCGAGAAGGTGACCGCGGCCCCGACCGGATGGAATACGGCGAACCTCAGCTTCGACTACCGGTGGAAGCGTGACGGGGTGTTCATCAAGAACGCAGACGCGAACTCCTACACACTCAAGGCGGAGGACCGCGGACACAAGATCAGCGTGGTCGTCACCGGCAGCCGGACGGACCGCACACGCGTCGCCGTCGCGTCGCCGGTGTTCACCCCGACCGATGCTCCACTGCCCGGTATTGATGGTTCCTTGCCGGTGGTGTCCGGGAAGTACGAGACCGGGACAAAGCTCACCGTCCGCGCTGACGACTGGAAGGTGAAGCCGACGTTCACCTGGCTCCTCAACGGTGCAGCGGTCGGAACGGGCTCGAGCTACACGATCCCTGCGAACGCAGCCGGGAAGAAGCTCGCCGTGCGGGCGGACGCCGAGGCGGCCGGGTACCGGCCGAAGTCGATGACCACGACGCCCATCGCCGTCACGCTGCGTCAGATCCAGGGCTCGGCGCCCACAATCCAGGGTGAGGCCGTTGTGACGAAGACGGTATCGGTGCAGGCGAACGGATGGACTATCGCTCCGACGTTCACCTGGCTGCTCAACGGCTCCGCGATGGGCACAGGCTCGAGCTTCAAGATCCCCGCGGACGCCGCCGGCAAGAAGCTCGCCGTGCGAGCAACTGCGTCCGCGGCCGGCTACGAAACGAAGACTCTCACGAGCAGCAGCTCCCAAGTGCAGGAGATCCCTGTGACCGGAGTGAAGCCGAAGATCGTCGGGAATCCCCGCGAAGGAAACACGCTCTCCGTGAGCACCACGGGCTGGTCTGTGCCGCCGAAAGTCACCTGGTACGAAGCAAGTAGCGCCGACAAGATCGAGACGATCTACGCCTATGAGATCGGCACTGGAAGTAGCTACCTCATGACCGGTGTCTACCCCGGCCAGATCGTGTATGCCGTAGCCGAAGCCGGCTCCACACGATTCGTGAGCGATCCAGTGACGGTACTGCCCACGGACGATGCCAAGGCCGCTACACTCCTCCTGCAGAAGATCAACGCGCACCGGCAGTCGAAGGGCATCGCGGCACTCACCCCTCAGCTCGGGCTCTCGCAGGGCGCAGACGCATGGGCGCAGGACATCACCGATACGCAACGTTTCCGCCACTCCACGGTCGAATGGCGGGCACAGTGGACGCCCTACACCTTGCCGACCGGTGAGAACATCATCCAGTCGTGCGGGTCCGCATCGCCGCATTCAGCGACGAGCTTCGCCGACTGGGCCACTCGCGCCTGGCTCGATAGCGACGACCATCGGAAGAACATCGAACTGAACAGCTGGAACTCGACCGGGCTCGCCGTTGTGACCGGCTCTCACCAGGTCGTCAAGGAGTACCCGTGGGGTGGATCCTACGAGCAGACGATCTGGTGCACCACCGCCGTGCAGATCTTCGAGGCCCGTCCGTAGTCGGCCCACCAATCCGAAGAGGCCCCGTGCACAGCATCGCTGTGCACGGGGCCTCTTCGTCCGCTCGACGTCTCCACTACCTCACGGTGTCGCGTCGTCGGGCACGGGCTCAGCGATCACGACGAGATTCTCGGTGAACTCCGTCACGACGCCGACGCTCGCATTGATCTCGCCCGCGCAAGTCACGAGCACGAGCCGGCGGTCGCCGCCGAGCGACCACATGTCGGGCGTGAGGCCGTCGCGCGGCACGACCTTCATGCTCGTCGCCATCCACTCTTCCCGGTCCCCGTCGCTATCGGTCGTGGTGATGCGAGATCCTGGAGTGAGTTTCGCGATCGACGCCATCGGCGCGAACGAGCCATCCGGGAAGTTGACGTGCCCCAGCGCGAACACGGACCCCTTGCGCTGGTCAGGGCCGAGCTGAGCTCCATCCGAGTAGATGGACGCCTCTGCCGAATCAGGAACCTGGAAGTCGCCCGCGGCATCAAGCCCGAGCCGCGTGAGCGGAATGCTGAGGTCGACCTCGGGGGCGGCCAGCATGTCGGGCCCGAGCCTTGAGACGGCCTTCCCCTTCGGCTTCGTGGCTCCGGAGAACGTACTGGGGTGCTCGAGCGCCTGCACCTGATCTCGGTCATCCTGTGCTCCGATCCACTGATATGCGCCGTACCCGAGCAGTGCCAGGCTCGCGAGCACGATGCCCCCCGATCAGGATGGTCCAGACCTTCCTCCTGCGCTTCGTGGGGGGTGTCTCCTTGGTCATTCGGGGTTCCAATCGCTCGTCGGTGCTGGGAATCGGGACAGCCCCCTCCAGATGGTCCGGAGGGGGCTGTTCCTGGTCACTGTCTGTCCGTGGGAATCGGGACAGACCGTAGGGTTACTGGTCGGCCGGCTCCGAAGCCGCGGCGGCGAGGCCACGCTTCTTCATGCGGCGGTGGACCAGCAGAGCCACCGATGCGGCGAGGAGACCGCCCGCACCCAGGAGCAGGAGCGGAGCTCCGGCGTCGCCCGTGTCGGCCAGCGGGTTGCCGGTCTGCGCCTGCGGGGTGCGCGGCTCGGGCAGCGGATCAGGCGTGGTCGACGCGTCGTCCTTGGGCGACACGACCGGCTTGCCCTTCGGGTCCTTGCCCTCGGCCTCGGCCGAGTTCGACAGGGGGCGCTGCGCGGCCTGGTCGTCGGCGGTCGCCGTGTACTCGGCGGTGCAGGTCACCTTCGCGCCGGGCGCGAGCGACTTCACGGCGTCAGCCGGGCAGTTCACCTTGCCGAGCTTCCCGGTGCCGGAGAACGACGTCTCGTTGACCTTGACGTCGGTCATCGTGACGTTGCCCGTGTTGGTGACCTCGAAGGTGTAGACGAGCTTGTCGCCCTGCTTGAAGCGAGGCTTGTCGACCGACTTCTCGATCGCGAGCTTCGGATCCTGCTTGCCCTCCTCCTTGGCGTCGTCCGGGTTGGACTCCACCGGCTTGTCGGTCGGGTCGGTGCCCTTCGCGATCGCGGTGTTCAGGACGGTGCCGCGGTCGAGGTCTGCCTGCGTGACCGTGTACTGCGCGGTGCAGGTCAGGCTCTCGCCCGGATCGAGCGTGAGGTCCTCCGGGCAGACGAGCTCGCTGAGCTTGCCGGACCCGGTGAACTCGAGCTCCTCCACCTTGACGTTCTTCACGGTCACGTTGCCCGTGTTGGTCACGGTGAAGGTGTAGTCGATCTTGTCGCCGACGACGTACTTCTTCTCGTCCATCTCGGGGGCATCGACGGTCACAGCCTGCTCACGCGGGAGGTCCGTCGACGGGGTACCGGTCGGGTTCTCCGGCTCCGTGGTCTCGCCACTCTTGAGATCGCTGATCTCGGAGTCCTTCACGAGCTCGAGCTGGGGATCCTGCTTCGCCGGGATCTCGACCTCGGTTTCCGGGGTCTCGATCTCGGGCTCGGTCGGGGGCTTCGCGGTCGCGGTCGCCGCGTTGGTGATCTCGCCGCGATCGACGTCCGCCTGCGTGGTGGTGTAGGTCGCGGAGCATACGGTGCTCGCGCCCGGCGCCAGCACGGTGACCGGGCACTCGACCGCCGAGAGCTTCCCGGATCCCGAGAACTCGGTCTCGTTGATCTTGAGATTGCTCATGGTGACGTTGCCCGTGTTGGTGACGGTGAAGTCGTAGCCGATCTTCTCGCCGGCCTTCGTGTACTCCTGGGTCTCCGAGGTCTTCACCATGTGGAGGCCCGGGGCCTGCGGGGCGACGGCCTGCGCCGACGACGGATCGCTCTTCACGCCCGGGTGACGAACTGCGTCACCGGTCGCGACGGCCGTGTTGTCGATGCGTGCCGCGTCGACGTCGGCCTGAGTCGTGGGTCCGTACGAGGCGGTGCAGGTCGTCTCCTGGCCGACGGCCAGCGAGGTTTCGGCGCACTCGATAGCCGAGAGCTTGCCCGCACCCGTCCATGCGGTCTCGTCGACTTTGACCTTCGTCATCGCGAGGTTGCCGGTGTTCTTCACCGTGAAGAGGTACTCGACGGTGTCGCCGACCTTGAAGTCCGTGCCCGGGCCCCAGGACTCGTCACCGGCGCCGGGGTTGCGGACCTGCTTCAGGAGCGACAGCTTCGGCGCGTCGACCGCGGGGATCTCGACCTCGTCCTCCGGCGTGGTGACAGGCTTGTCCTCCCCCTCGGGGGTGCCCGTCGCCGATGCAGCGTTGGTGATCTCGCCGCGCTCGAGGTCTTCCTGCAGCACCGAGTAGGTTGCGGTGCAGTCCATCGACTTCGCGGTTGACCTGGATGCCGCCGGCGCGACCTTCGACGTCGTTCTGCACGATGTGCATCTCGCCGACCTTGTCGAAATGCACACGGGCATTCAGCTTCTTGCCGGCCAGCTTGACCGGGTTTCCGGCCTTGTCGAGGCCATTCCACTGGTAGGTCACCTTCCCGCTCCCGTCGGATGCGAGTTTCACCTTCACATCGCGCGCGCCGGTGAACTTGTCGTCGCCTTCCACGTCGATTTCCAGGGTGAAGTTACCCGAGAACCGCTTCGTGGTGGTGACCGTGAACGTGCCCTTCGCTGATCCCGTGGCAGGGTCAGCCGCCGCGTAGCTGAGCTTCGTGCTCTCCTCGAGCATCTGGCGCGTCAGCGGCGTCGGCATCACCGGGTAGTCCTCGCCGGCGATCTTGACCGACGCGGGGAGATCCGGGGCAGGCTTCGAGAAGAAGATGCGGTACTCCTCACCGCACGACACGTTGTTGGGCTCATCCAGCTGGATCGAACGGCCGGCGGACACACACGTGGTCGCATCGACCGTGTTGCCCACGCTATTCGCGCGGATGGACGAGTTCACTCCGTTGTACTTCTTCAGATCGACCTCGTACTGGTAGCCGGTGTCGTTGACCATCCAGTACTTCAGGTCGATGAGCTCCGGGATACGCTCCCCGTCTGCTCCGGCGCCCAGCTGACCGAGCAGGTACCACTCGGTCCAGACGCGGCCGTCGACCACCTCGCCGGTGGCGGAGCGGCGAGCCTCGATCTGCCAACCACCCAGGTCGGCGTTCGTCGTGGCGCTGGACCCGGGCACGAAGACCTGCCAGACGCCGTCGACGGCAGCCTTGTACGTTCCACCGGTGGCGTTCTGCAAGGGGTGTTCCTTGCTCGTGGGGTCGACGATCTTCGTAGGCCCCATGTCCGCGTCGACGTAGAGGAACTCGCCGGCCTGCACGTAGGCGTAGAAGGGCCGGGCTGCTGCACCGATCAGGTGCCCGCTTGGCTTGAGCTGCTCTGCATGGGCGGGTGCTGGTGCGAGCACCTGGGAGGTGGCGATGCCGCTGAACGCGACGAGCCCGCTGAGAGCGAGTGCGCCGCCGCGCTTCAGGGTCGAGGTCCCGCCGGAGCGGAGCAAGCCCGTCAGCGAGAAGTGTTTCGCCGGAGCTGCTCTGCCGCGCCGCTTCCGGCCCGTCAGAGCAGTCCCGGCGGACTGTGGATTCTGTGTCATGGTTGACCTTTCTCAATCGATTGGCCGGTTCTGCAACCGGGGAACGTTGCAGAACCGGCACTCAGTCGAAGGAGAAGGCCGCGCACCGCAGGTTTAGGCCTTCATTCGCTCCTCTGCCGTGGCGAGTTCCAGGAGACCGTCGTCGTCCATCTTCTTCAGGAACCTCTGCCCCGTTTTCGGAGTCTTCCCGCCGAGCCATTCCCCGACTACAGCCCCAGTGGGCCGCTTCCCCTCGGAGTCGAGGAACTCGAGGACGCGAGCCTTGACCTCGGCATCGCTCGGTTCGGTCACCCCGTCGACGAGGCGCAGGCGCCCCTGGACCGGAACGGGCTCCGTGTCGCCCTCCACCGGCTCGGCAGATGCAGGTACCACGGCAGGCCGGCTTTCCACCGCGGGCGCGGAGCGCCGGACGGACGGCTCAACGGCCCGGGCAGACTCGGGCCTGGCCAGAGGCTCATTCCGCTTCATAGGCATCGCCTCGACCCGTTCCGCCCGCTCACGGAGCGACTGGAGCTTCGCTCGTTCCTTCTCGTCAGGGATCATCATCATCACGAGGTGCGTGATCGCGAGCAGCACGGCCGGCGGCGTCGACGCGAGAATCGCCGCAGCCCAGGGACTCGTGACGGTCAGGTCTGCCGCACGCCCCGCATGCGTAGCGTTTGCCACGATCGAAACCCCGGAGAGCAGGATGAAGGTCGTGTAGGCGAGCCAGCGGCCCGGGACGCCGCGCATCCGAAACTGTGCAGCGGCGATCATCGTGGCAACTGTCCCGACGTCCACGAGCACGGGGAACAGCTCGGGCAGCGGGAGCCCGTTGACGCGGGCGACATCGATCAGCGTCGCGTACGAGATCGCCATCGCAGAAACGCCGACGATCGCGAGCGTGCTGCCGAGCGATGCGACCATTGCCCATGTGCGGCTCGGCTTCTTCGCCATCAGATGACCTCCCCTCGGTTTCCAGAGTCGGTCCGGCGCCGCCGAGCCGCAGCAGCGACGATGAAGTTGGGCAGTCCGTACGCGATCCAAAATCCGACGATTCCGATGACCATGAGCAGCGTCACCGGATTGACGATGAGCATTCCGGCGATCGCAGTGAGCATGATGATGAGCGATTCGGAGTACGAAACCAGGGTGTCGAAGAAGTTCATGGTCAGTTCCAATCGGTGAGCATTCGGGAGCCCTTCTCGGCTGCACGGAATGCGTTCTTGAAGAAGATGAGTGCCCGCATATGTGAGGGCGAGCTCGACGGCTGGAAGCCCGCGTCGAGGAGGTACTGGCCCATCAGCGACGTCTCCGCGTTCCGGGGCCTCCCGCCCCGAGCGATGTTGAACACGGCGACCACCTGACCCAGCGTGAGGCCCGGGCAGTACCGATGGGCATCCGCCTGCTCGGCACCCTCGTAGGAAAGCCGCTGCGGTGGGTTCGCGGCGATCCACCCCAAGAGGCTCAGCACCTCCGCCTGATATTGCTTCGGGATCCGCGGCACGAGTTGCTCGTAAGTGAGCCGGACGACCTCATCGAGTGGTGTGAGGCCATGGTCAGCGTCATCCACATCCGGCGCCGGCAGCAGCTCGGCGAACTCAAGGCTCCTCCCCCGGACGCCCCGCTCGGCCAAGATCCACCGTCGACCACAGGTCCAGAGATACCCCCACGGATCCTCAGCCTCGGCCGCGTACCGCACGGGTGCCTTGTCGGGGTTCTCCTCGAGCGAGGTCAGCAGGTGCACGATGATCATGTGCACCACGTCGTCGCGTTCGAGGTGATAGCCCCACTCTCCGCCCGGGTCGCGCGCGATCCCGACGAGCTTCGGCGCGATGTGCAGGTCGAGCTGCTCGAGGAACGCGGCTCCAGCTGCGGTAGCGAGGAATTCGCTGCGCTGGTCCGCGAGGTCCGTCAGCGCGACGCGCTGCTCCCAGACCGTGAACTTCGGGACGCTGCTAGTCATCGTCCTTCTCCAATCCGAGTTGCTTGATCGACTGCTCCGACAACATCCGGGTCACCTCGGCGCCCAGCTGGTAGAGCCGTTCCGAAGGATTGCCTGCGAGCTCGCACTCCGTGGACACGACCGCCGCGAGTGCGTGTGTGAGAGCAACCCGAATGCCCCGCAGCGACTCCTGAGCGACCTGCTCCTGTCGAGCCGCGGCGAGGAGATCCTCTCCGAGGGCACCGGTGAGCTTTTCCGCGAGCAAAGTCGTCTCCGTAAGGGTCTGATCGAGCCGCTTCTCCAGCAGGCGACGCTGCGCTTCAGACGGGTCCATCGAGAGCGTCTGCTCGCGCTCCTTCATCTTCATCAGCGACTTGTGCACGGCGTCGACCGAAGCGCCGGGACGCTGCAGCTTCGTGAGCCCCTTCTGCGCGGCGGACCGCAACTCCTCGGACGCCGTAGCCGACTGGGCGAAGTTCCTGATATCCGTGACCTTGTTCAGCGTCTCAAGCGAGTATCCGGTCGCCTGCTTCGCTGCACTCGGCATGGAAACCGACTGGACAACACGGCGCTCGTCCCCGTTACTGGAATTTCCAGTAACGGGAGCTGGCACCTCAGCTCCTCGTTTCAACTGGGAGACCTGATTCTGACGAGCGCGTGCCCGGAAAGCGGGCTCGTAGATCTTCGACCACACCTCTTCGAGCTCGACCGGCGACAGCTGGAGGCGAACCCGGTTAGCTTCTGCTTCCAGCAGCGCGCGGTCCTCGTCGGTTGCGCCATCAAGAACGAGCGCCGAGATGTGTGTCCATCCCTCGGCTTTGGCAGCCGCGAGGCGATGCGCGCCATCGATGAGGATCATGTTCTGGTCGAGGACGATGGGCTGCAGTTGGAGCTGCCCGCCGAGGGACTCGAACGACTTCCGAACATCCTTAACGTGTGCCTCATTGACCTTGCGCTGGCGTTCGCGCACGATCACGTCGCCGACCGGGACCGAGGTCCAGGACTGGTGAATGTCTCCGCTGATCAATCCGGTCATGCTGCTTCTCCGATCCTTGCGAGTTCCGCCGTGGCTTCGGCGGGAACCAGGTCTTGCGCCCATACGAGCTCAGAGGCGTCACCGTGGGACGTGCACAGATGAGCCCGGTCGCGGTGAGTCCTGCAGGTGCAGTCCCAGACCCGATCCGCGTGCTGGGGGCAGTAGCTCCGCAAGCTCGGAGTGATCACGAACGCCCAGCCGGACGCGACCAGGCGGCCAAGGTCGAGCACCTGGTCTTCCCAGACGCAACCGGCAGGCAACGGGACGACGGGCATGACCGCGTCACAGCTCGGTGCACCACGCCTGGGGGCGGCGAGCTCGCAGCGGATCGCGACGACTTCGCGCTTCACGACTCGACCCATCAGAGCCCACCCCCGCTCATCTCGAAATCGGCCTCGAGCGCCGCGAACCTAGCATCGTGCCGCCGGCGAGCTTCGCCGCAGTGGATGCAATGAGCTCGCTCGATCTCAGGCAGATACTCGGCTCCCCAATCGTGGACTCCACGGGCACAAGACGCTTCCGACGGGTTCGGCCAGAACGAGGATGGGCGGTCTCCCGCCCGTTCCTGCCTCGTCGGAACGAACGGGGTCGGCGCCTCGCGTCCGACTGGCCAGGCGTCCGGCTTGCGTACGATCACCGCGGCCACATAGCCGGCCGGCTTCGCGACGGTCGTCGTGGCGCGGAGGAGCGTTTCACGTGTTGCCTGCACGACATCGACGCGTGAAAGGTCCACGCGTCCGGCGACTTCGGACTCGATCGCGGAGAGCGTCAGGCCGCAGCCCGGAGCGAGCGATTCGAGCTCAGCGTCGGTCGCTTCGCGCGTGCGACCGGTCTGGTTGGTTGGTTGAGAAGAAGAATTAACCAACCAACCAACCAAACCTGTGTCTTCCTCTAAGGGGTCGTGATTTTCAAGAACGGGTTCAGCCCGCTCTTGAAAATCACGTGCCCGGCTGACCTGGGGTTTTCCAATCCGTTCTTGATTATCAAGAGCGGATGACGTGGCCGCTCTTGATTTCCACGACCGGTTCTGATCGGGGATTTCAGTGGCAAGTTCGATCGAGGAATCTGACGAGATCAGCGACTCTGAATCGGGCACCTCGACCCCCTGGGCAGGGTCCTGGAAGACGAGCCGGTAGCGGTTCTGTCCGCCCTTCGGTTCACCGGTGCGGGGGTCGCGGTAGCCGTCGGGATACCGGTCGCGGATCTCCTGCAGGAAGCCGGCGCGGCGGAGTCGTTCCTTCGCGGTGCGGAACGCATGCTCGCCGAGGCCGAGTTCCCGAGCAGCCTCCTGCTGTGTGCGCTTCGCGCCGGACCCCAGTGCCCGGAAATAGAGATACACCGACAACGGGTTTGCCGTGAGTCGCTCGTCGAGGGCCCACCAGGTGCGGATCGACATGACCTCCCGATCGAGGCCGATATCGGTGACGACGATCATCTGGTCATTCATGACTGTCCACCATCTCTCGACCAGCGAGCCAGGCGAAGTACCCGACGAGCAGCTGCATCAGGAAGAGCAAGATGATCGAGAGCAGAGCATCTAGTGCCTGGTTCCCAATGAGCATCTCGTTCACAGTGACTCCGATGCCGACCAGGCCGACGACGGTCGCAACAATGCCGAGGGCCATCAGTCCGGCTCCAGTAGCGCGGATCATCTCTGCGTCTCCGCAGCAACCGTGCGGCGGAGTTCGGCCTGAAGGTCGGCGTCGCCCGGGTGAATCTGACCAATGAACCTCGTGAGCAACGGGGCGAACTTGTTCGCGCCGGGATGCCCGATGAGGAGAAGATGCGCTTCCTGCAGCAGCGTCGCTCCCAGTATCGCGAAGCGTTCCGAGTCGCGCGCATGCTCAGCAACGCGCATCAAGTTCACGAGGGCGTGCAAGAGGTCGAAGCTCTCGGCCTGCGCGCGGGTGGGCGTGGGAGAATTGTGGTGCTCGTTCGCAGTGGTTTGGCCTCCAGGCGTTGTCACTGCGCGCGAGACCGTGTCATTATGGTGAGACACGTAGATGTTCCTTTCGGGATATCGCCGAACCCCTGGAGTTGCCGCTCTAGGGGTTCGTTCTGTTTACGGGGTCTTCACTCGCTCGAACGCCGAATAGATCAGGCGATAGTCGTCCAACTGCATGGGTGTCTTGCCGGCAAATCGCCGCCAAACCCACTGGTACGACTTGCCGATGCGACGAGCGACCCAGGCGTGGTCGCGCTCCTCTGCATCAAGCAAAGCCTGAAGCTCGCGGCGAGCTTCATCATTTGAGAGGGGCATGCCCAAACAGTAACACAGTTGGAACGGGATCGTTCCAATGGCCCACTATCAACACATAAGCACCATTGAGCTAGTTTCGTGTCGATGGCATAGGTATCCTGAGAACATGGGCGAACCGAAACTCGATGAAGTATCGATTGATCAGCAGATCTCCTACCGCGTGAACCACCTCATGTTCATCAACGGAAGAGTCTCCGGACGGGCGATTGCGCTTGCAATCGGAATTTCACACACGTCCTTCAACAACAAGCTCGGTGGCACCCGCTGGGCTGCCGAAGACCTCATTCGACTCAGCGACTATTTTGGCGTCAGCATCGAATATTTGATCGGCAGGGAGCCCCTGGAATCCGCTTCCCCGGCAAACCAGAAAACCCCCGCCGCTTCCGCGACGGGGGTTTCGGTGGGGTTCATTACTCCCCGGTCTGACTCTCCTGTAGCTGAGGCGGGGCTCGATCCCGCGACCTCACGATTATGAGTCGTGCGCTCTAACCAGCTGAGCTACTCAGCCAAACTCTTGGCAAACCAAGCAGAGTCAGAGCCCCGAGCCAGGATTGAACTGGCGACCCCTTCCTTACCATGGAAGTGCTCTACCACTGAGCTATCGGGGCGCGGCCACCTTGCGATGACAACCGTTAGAGAATAACACCATTCGCTCCCGGATGCGAAATCTGGTTGGCTAGTCCTGTCGCCCTGGCGTTTCGCGGGGCCGAGGACGCCGTCTGGGACGGAGAAGGAGCACCTGTGAACAGCCGCGCCATCGCGATCATCGGCGGACTGCTGGCCCTCTGGATGTCGGCGGGGCGGTGGGCCTTCGGGATCGGGGGATCGCTCACCTGGTGGTACGTGCCGACCATCGGGGTGATCTACGCGGGGCTCAGCCTCTGGATCGCCGCCCGGGTGCGCATCACCCGCGAGCGCGGGCGGCGCACGCGCCGCAGCACCGTCGTCTCGCTCGTGCTCTCGTGGATCTGCGCGATCGGCTTCGGCTTCACCGTGCCGGATCGCTCGGGCGACGGCCTGGTCTCGATCATCGGCCACCTCGCCGGCTCGGCGTTCGGCGACGAGATGGCGATCGCGCTCTGCAACCCGCTCGGCATCGTCGCGTTCACCCTCGCGATCTTCGCGCTCGCCTTCGCCTACGTCGACGCGCGCGATCCGAAGCCCGAGGTCGAGGAGTACGAGGGCGAAGGGCGGATGCAGCAGCACCCGCTCGCATAGGATTGCCGGGCAGCGGGATCCCGAACGCATCTGAGGAGCACACCATGGCCGTCGTCGACAACGCCGTCTACGTCGCGGGCCGGCGCACGCCCGACCCCGCGAGCCTCGCCGAGACGTACGAGGCCATGCGCGAGCGCGACGGCATGGCATGGATCGGGCTCTACCGCCCGAGCGACGCCGAGATCAGGTCGATCGCCGACGAGCTCGACCTGCACCCGCTCGCCGTCGAGGACGCCCTGACCGGGCACCAGCGGTCGAAGCTCGAGCGCTACGGCGAGACCCTGTTCGCCGTGCTCCGGCCGGCGAGATACCTCGACGACGTCGAGGAGGTCGAGTTCGGCGAGGTGCACCTGTTCGTCGGACCCGACTTCGTAGTGGCGATCCGGCACGCGGAATCGCCGAACCTCGCGCAGGTGCGCCGGCGCCTCGAGGCCGATCCCGAGCTGCTCGCGATGGGCCCGGACGCGGTGCTCTACGCGATCCTCGACGAGGTCGTCGACGAGTACGGCCCCGTGATCGCGGGGCTCGAGAACGACATCGACGAGATCGAGGATCAGCTCTTCGAAACCGAGGACTCGGGCGTCTCGCGGCGCATCTACGACCTCTCGCGCGAGGTCATCGACTTCCAGCGCGCCACGCAGCCGCTCGTGGGCATGCTCGAGACGATGCTGCGCGGCTCGGAGCAGCACGCGGTGGATCTCGAACTGCAGCGCCTGCTGCGCGACGTGCTCGACCACACCCTGCGCATCGTCGAGCGCGCGGGAGCCTTCCGCTCGGTGCTCGAGAACGCGCTGCAGGTGCACGCGACCCTCGTGGCGCAGCGGCAGAACGACGAGATGCGGCGGATGACCGAGGTCAGCCTGCGGCAGGGCGAGGAGACGAAGAAGATCTCGTCGTGGGCGGCGATCCTCTTCACCCCCACCCTCGTCGGCTCGGTGTACGGCATGAACTTCGACCGCATGCCCGAGCTCCACTGGAGCTTCGGGTACCCGTTCGCCGTCGCGCTCATGTTCGGCACAGGGGCCGTGCTCTACGGCATCTTCAAGAAGAAGAAGTGGCTGTAGAGCGCGCGCCGGGCGACTGACGCACCATCACTCCAGGTTGTCGACCGGTTCGGGATCCTCCCGAATGCGATCCGCCGGGACCGCCTCGGTTCCCGTGCCGTTCACGTCGGGCTGCTCGCCGTTCTGCGTCACGTGCTGCTTGCGCCGCTGTTCGTCCTTCGTCGCGTCCTTCGCGTCGTCGGCCGCATCGTCGATCATGCTCATGTCGTTCTCCCCTCGGTTTCCCGGCCGCGAGAGCGCAGGCCGGTCCCGCGCGGTGCGGGCTTCCAGCCTCCGACGGCTGCGCACCCCGCGCGAGGGGGTTGCGCTCGCGGCGGCGGACCGGGATGGACGTCGCGCCGCCGCCGGCCGGCGGAGCTCGGCCTCGCAGACGCCTACGCGCGCCCGCGTACCGGATTCGTGGTCGACTTCACGAAGAGGCGCACGAGCGAGCGCTTCTTCTCGAGGTACGCGTGCCGCTCGATGACCCCGGCAGCGAACTGCTCGTCGAGCTCGCGCAGCGTCTCCTCCGCCGCGGCCGCGTCGAAGCGCGACGCCGCGCCGATCTCCGTCGTCTCCCGAATTCCCATAGCAGGACCGACCATACGCGACTCCCCTGACATCACGGCGGACGGGGCATCCGACGGAGCGCCCGGCTCACGGCCCCTGGACCTCCTGAGCCTCCCAGCCGTGCTCGCTGCGCCGCAGCTCGAGCCCGATCGTCGCCCCGCCGTCGACCTGCCGCACCGTGCACGACCACCCCGTCTGCCGGGGCTCGGCATGCGTGATCAGCGGGTGGAGTAGCGCGTCCGGCACCTCGATGAGCGGACGCGGGGCGCCCTCGACCCGCCACCGCGCGCGTCGGTACATGACCCTGGCGGGCCGGTCGCCCTCCATCCACACCACCACGGTGCTCTCCGTCACCGGGAACCGTGGCCCTATCACCGCATCGAACATGCATTCGATCGTAGGGTCGACCACCGACATCGCGCGAGTGACCCGGGGCCGGTCGTCCCCGGGATACGGAACGGCCCCGGTTCAGGAGCGCGGGCTCCCGGCCGGGGCCGTTCCTCGTGGCGGAGGGTAGGGGATTTGAACCCCTGGTACAGGGTTACTGCACGCTTGTTTTCAAGACAAGTTCCTTCGGCCGCTCGGACAACCCTCCGCCGACGAGCTTAGCAAAGCCGGCACTGCGGAGATCCGCCCCGCTGCGCCGGTGGGCCGCCTACAGGCCGATCCCGGTGAAGCGGTCGCGCAGGGCGGCGAGCAGGCCCACCTGCTCGACCGTGCCCGTGAGGCGCCCGGCGACGGCCTGCACCTCGGGCGGAGCCTGACCCATGGCGACCGAGTCCCCGCGCTTCGCGGCCCAGCGCAGCATCTCGATGTCGTTGCGGCCGTCGCCCGCGGCGAAGACGCGCGAGCGGTCGATCCCGAGCCGCTCGGCGACGACCTCGAGCGCGCTCGCCTTCGTCACGCCGTCGGGCGCGATATCGAGCCACGACGCGCTGCCGACCGAGTACGAGACGTGCGTGAGACCGAGCGACTCGACCGCCGAGAGGAACTGCTCGAGCTCGTAGTCCGGCGAGACCACGACGACGCGCGAGGCCTGCACGCCGAGCAGCTCCTCGAACTCCACCTTGCGCTGCTGCGACGGCAGCGTCCCGCTCGGGATGTCGTCGGTGTAGAGGAAGCCGCCGTCCGCGAGCTCGACCGCGTAGCGGGCGGTGAGCAGCTTCGTTCGGATCTTGACCAGGGCGTCGCTCGGATCGAAGGCCTCGACGACCTCCTTGCGGTAGCCGCGCGGCCCCAGGGGGTCCCGGCGCAGCGTGACCGCGCCGTTGGCGGCGACGACCCACTCGGGCCTGATCCGCAGCTTCTCCACGATCGGCAGCGTCGCGTCGACAGACCGTCCCGTCGCGATGACGACCTGGTGGCCGTACTCGTGGAGTGCGCGGATCGCCTCGGCGAGCTCGGCATCGACATAGCCCGAGAACGGCTCGTCGCCGGCCCCGAAACTGCCGTGGTCGAGCACGGTGCCGTCGAGATCGAGGGCGATGAGGTGGGGCTCGGCGATGCTCATGCGGTCCTTCCTAGGCTCCGGCGCCCGCGACGGGGGTCAGCACACCGAGACCGCCGAGATAGGGCCGCAGCGCCTCGGGCACGGTCACGCTGCCGTCGGCGTTCTGGTGGGTCTCGAGGATCGCGACGATCCAGCGCGTGGTGGCCAGGGTGCCGTTCAGCGTCGCGACGGGCGCGGTCTTGCCCGTCTCCGTGCGGAAGCGGGTCGAGAGGCGACGGGCCTGGTACGTGGTGCAGTTCGAGGTCGACGTGAGCTCGCGGTACGCGTCCTGCGTCGGCACCCATGCCTCGATGTCGAACTTGCGCGCCGCGCTCGAGCCCAGGTCGCCCGCGGCGACGTCGATCACGCGGTAGTGGAGCCCGAGCGCCTGCAGCATCTGCTCCTGCCAGCCCACCAACCGGTCGTGCTCGGCCTCGGCGTCGTCCGGCGATGCGTAGACGAACATCTCGAGCTTGTTGAACTGGTGCACGCGCAGGATGCCGCGGGTGTCCTTGCCGTGCGATCCCGCTTCGCTGCGGTAGCAGGTGGACCAGCCGGCGTAGCGCACCGGGCCGCCCGCGAGATCGAGGATCTCGTCGGCGTGGTACCCGGCCAGCGCGACCTCGCTCGTGCCGGTGAGGAACAGATCCTGGGCGGGCAGGTGGTAGACCTCGTCGGCGTGCTCGCCGAGGAAGCCGGTGCCCTGCATGATCTCGGGCTTCACGAGCGTCGGAGTGATGAGCGGGGTGAAACCGTTCTCGAGCGCCAGGTCGAGGGCCATGTTCATGAGCGCGAGCTCGAGCCGGGCGCCGACGCCGCGGAGGAAGTAGAAGCGCGCACCGGAGACCTTAGCGCCGCGCTCCATATCGATCGCGCCGAGCATCTCGCCGAGCTCGAGGTGGTCGCGCGCGGGGAAGTCGAAGGCGGGCTTCTCGCCGACCTCGCGCAGCGTCACGAAGTTCTCCTCGCCGCCGGTCGGGACGCCGTCGAGCACGATGTTCTCGATGCGGGCCGCGAGCGCGGCGAACTCGGCGTCCTGGGCCTTGGCCGCGGCGTCCGCGGCCTTCACGCCTGCGGCGAGCTCCTGGGCCTGGGCGATGAGCGCGGGCTTCTCGTCCTTCGAGGCCGACTTCACGCGCGAGCCGAACTCCTTCTGCTCAGCGCGCAGTCGCTCGAACTCGGTCAACGCCGCGCGCTTCGCGACGTCCGCGGCGAGGGCTGCATCGACCACCGCCTCGTCGTTTCCACGGGCGCGCTGCGAGCGCTTGACGGCATCGGGATCGTTGCGGAGCAGGACTGGATCGATCACACGCCCAGCTTACCGGTGCGCCCCCGCCGACTACGCTGGAAGGCATGTCTTCCAGCCCCGCGGCACGCGTGCAGCCGAGCGCCGCCGTCGTGTACCAGCCGTTCAAGACGGATCTTCGGGCGCTCCGCGCGGCGGTCGCCTACCAGGAGCGCCAGGCCGGCTGGTCGCAGACGCGCTGGTACGAGACCGAGGCCGGGGACGCCGGCGTCGCGGCAGCCAGGCGAGCCGTCGCCGACGGCGCTGGCGTCGTGCTGGCGAGCGGCGGCGATGGGACGGTCCGCGCCGTCGCGGAAGGCCTGCGCGGCAGCGGCGTCCCCCTCGCGATCGTCCCCCAGGGCACGGGCAACCTGCTGGCCCGCAACCTCGGCCTGCCGCTCACCGATGTCGACGCCGTCGTGCGCGCCGCCTTCCACGGGCGCAACCGTCCGGTCGACCTCGGGATCCTGACCATCGTGCGCGAGGACGAATCCGAGAGCGAGCACGCGTTCCTGGTGCTCGCCGGAATGGGGCTCGATGCACGCGCGATCCAGGCGACGCGCGCGACGCTCAAGAAGCGATTGGGCTGGCTCGCCTACGTCGACGCCGGCGTGCGGACCATGATCAAGGACCGCCCGCTGCAGATCCACTACTCGGTCGACGGCTCCGAGGTGAAGCCGCTCTCGGTCTACACCGTGATGATCGGCAACTGCGGGCTGATGCCCGGAGGGGTGATGCTGATCCCCGACGCCAAGCTCGACGACGGGCGGCTCGACGTCGTCGCGCTGCGCCCGCTCGGCGCCTTCTCCTGGCTGCGCATCTGGAACAAGATCGGCTGGGAGAACGGCGTGCTGCGCAAGACGAAGGCGGGACGCCGCATCATCGACCTCACGAACGACACCCGCAACGTGCTCACGCTGCGCGCCTCGACCTACGCGCTCTCGGTGACGCGGCCCGAGCCGATCCAGCTCGACGGCGACGACTTCGGCCTCGCGCTCGCGGCGAGCGGCCGCGTGGAGGCAGGCGGCCTCACCGTGCGGGTGCTGCCGGAGTGGAACGGCCGGGCCTGACGGCAGGGTCCGCCGCGGCACCCGGCCCATCGCGATCGCACGCTCGCGCGGCTCGCACCACCGCGCCCGCGCGGGCCCGGCTCACCCCGCGCGCGGGATGTAGCGCGGGATCCACCGGGCGAACGCCGCCGCGCCGACCACGGCGAGGACTCCGGCGGACGCGCTCGCGAGCGGCAGCGAAAGCGCCGCGAGCCCGCTGACGGCGAGCGGAGCGGCCGCGCCGCCGAAGTCGACGAGGGTGCGCCAGACCGCGAGGAACGCCGCGGGATCCCCGCCGGGGGCGAGGTCGGCGCCGAGCGTCATGTTGATGCCGCTCGAGAGGCCGTTGCCGAGCCCGATCGCCGCCGCGCACACCGCGAACCAGGCCCCGGCGCCGGGCAGGTCGTGCGTGAGGGCGAGCCCGAGGAAGCTGAGCGCCATCGCGACCGTCGACGGCAGCGCGGCCCAGAGCCGGCCGAAGCGGTCCATGACCTGACCGCTCGTGTAGAACAGGGCGAAGTCGAGGGTGCCCGAGAGGCCGACGACGAGCGCGATGCCCGGCGCGTCCATGCCGATCGAGACGCCCCAGAGCGGCAGCAGCACGTCCTTCACCGAGCGCAGGCCCGACAGGATCGCCGCCGCACCGCCGACGCGGGCCAGCGGGGCCCGGCGCTCCCGCGCGACGGCCAGGATCCCGGGTCGCGGAGGCCCCTGGGGCACCGGTTCCGAGGCCGATCCAGGACCGCGGGCCGCTGCGGGGATCGGGATCGCCCGCTCGGGATCGGGGGCGAACGCCAGCAGCAGCGCCGCGAGCACCAGGCACACGAGGAACGCCCACATCGGCGCGCGCCGGTCCCCCGTGGCGGCGAGGAGGGCGGCGGCGAGGAACGGGCCCGCGAAGCGCCCGAGCCGGTTCGATCCGCCGAGCAGGGACAGGGCGCGCGCCCGGAACGCGACGGGCACGCGCGTCGTCATGAACGCGTGCCTGGCGAGGCCGAAGGCGGCCGCCGCGAACCCGGCGAGGAACACCGAGACGCCGAGCACCGCGAGGTTCGGCGCGAACACGATGCCCAGGATCGCCGCGCAGGCCATCGCCGCGGCGATGAGCATCGCCGCTCGCTCGCCCCAGAGCGACACCGCGCGGCTCGCGGGGAGGTTGCCCGAGAGCCTGCCCACCACGAGCGCCGAAGCGATCGCGCCCGAGAGGGGCAGCCCGGCGCCCATGCCGACCGCGACGACCGGGATCATCGGGACGATCGCGCTCTCGCCGAGGGCGAAGAGGATCGACGGCCCGTAGATGCTCGGGGCCATGCGCCGCAGCAAGTCTCGCGTGGTGTCGGTCATGTCGGTTCCACCGTAGCGCCCCCGCGGTCGCGCGCCTCCGGGCCCTCGGCGGCCAGCGGCGCGACCAGATGATGCGTTCGCGTCCAGTGCGTTCGATGCCTGGTGGTCGAGACATGCGACATCCAGGCTGGATGGGTGCCCAAGATCCATTCCGACGCCGCGCTGAAGATCGGCAGCCGCGTGCGCGAGGCGAGGCACCGGCTGGGCATCTCGCTCGAGGATCTCGGCGAGCTCTCCGAGATCAGCTGGACGAGCATCGGCAAGATCGAGCGCGGCGTGTCGAGCCCGACCGCCGAGACGCTCGTGCGCATCGCGACCGCGCTCGAGGTCGATCCCGGCAGCTTCCTGAGCGGCGTCACCGCGGACGACTACGGCAGGCGCATGCACCAGCTCACGGCGCGCGACCTGATCCGGGCGCGCTCCGAGCAGTCCTGAGCGCCGCCCGAGGCGCTCCCCGGCCTCCCGCGCACGGGTGTCGTCCGTCCACTCTGCAGGATGTCTGCGATCGGCCGGACATATGCTCGGCCGCCGGCTGAAACGACAGATGGTCTGCCGATCGCAGATATCCGGCTGATGCGTCCTGACGCCTCGTTCCGGGGCGCTCCGAGCCGCTACCCCCGGATCGCGGACAGCACCGTGAACGTGCGGTCGCGGGCCACCTGGCGGGTTTCGCCCACGACCTGCTCCACGAGCGGACGGTACGCGAGGTGCGAGTTGAAGACGATGCGCAGCTCGCCTCCGGGCGCGAGGGCGCGGCCGCAGGCCCGGATCAGCCGGTGGGCGACCCCGGCGTGCACCGTCGCCCCGGTATGGAACGGCGGGTTGAGCAGGATCAGATCCGCCCACCCGTCGGGCACGGCCTCGAGTGCATCGGCGCGGTGCACCGCCACGCGATCCGGGACCCCGGCGGCCTCGGCGGTGAGCCGGGTCGCGGCGACTGCGGCCGCGGACTGATCGGTCGCGATGACCGCCGCTTCGGGGAACGCGATCGCGGCCGACACCGCGAGCACGCCGTTGCCGCATCCGAGATCCACGATCCGCCTGGGCGCGGCCGCGGGCCCCTCCGGTTCCGGCCGCGGCGAGACCCGCACCGACCCGGCGCCTCCGCCGACGTCCTCGGACGGGATCAGACCGGCGAGCAGCAGCCGACTGCCGTGGTCGAGCGTCGGCCCGCCGAAGGTCGCCCCGAACGCGGCCACTCGGAACGGCAGGGCTGCGTCGTTCCCCCACTTCGGGAACGGGGGCGCGCCCGGAGACGGCACCGGATCCGAGACGGTCAGCACGCGCGACTTCCGCTTGCCGAGACCCGCGGAGACCCGCGCGAAGGCGCGCGCGAAGACGTGGTTCATCGCGAGCGTCATGTGCTTGACGCGGCCGCCGGCGAACACACGGACCGAGGGGTCCGACCAGCGGGCGATCTCCCACGCGATCTCGTCGAGCGCGTCGAGCCCGCGCGGCAGCTGCAGCAGCACGACCCGGGCTCCGGAGAGCAGTTCCGGCCCGAGCGGCAGCGATGCGTACGACTCCGCGAGGCCCAGCCGCTCCGCGTTCCGCGCGAGCGCGCGTTCGCCGAGCAGCGGATCCTGATGGGTGCGGATGCCTGCCGCACCGAGCACGCCGGCGGCGCCGAGGGTGAGCGCGCCGTGGCGATCGCCGACGACGACGACGGTGCCGGGTTCCGCCTCGCGGACGGCGTCGGCGGCCGTCTCGAGGATCAGCCCGTCTGCCGCATCGTACGCCTGCAGTTCGGGGGCGTCGAAGTCGGGCTCGCGCGACAACCCCGCGAAGAGGTCGTCGAAGCGGAATTCCTCAGCAGCGCCCATCACTCCACGCTACAGGTGCGCCTCCCGGCTGAGCCGTCGGTCGCGCGGGGTTTCGGTGCGCCGGGTCGGGCCCTACGGCTTCCAGACCACGACCTCGGCGTTGCGGCGCGCGCGAGTACCGCGGCGCAGCGTGATGACCTCTCCTCCGGCGGATCCCGCCGCGAAGACGCGCCGCTCGGGGCGCTGGAGCCGCTCCTCGGCGAGCGCGCGCTCGAGGTCGCGCACGCGGCCCTCCAGCTCCCGCACCCGATCCTCGAGCTGCAGCACCCGACGGATGCCCTCGAGGCTCAACCCCTCGGCCGAGAGCCGCGCGACCTCGCGCAGCTTCGCGACGTCGTGCAGCGAGTAACGGCGGGTGTTCCCCCGCGTGCGCTGGGGGGACACGAGGCCGATCCGGTCGTACTGGCGGAGCGTCTGCGGATGCATCTCGGCGAGCTCGGATGCGGCCGCGATCGCGAAGACCGGCGTGAATCGATCCATCTGGGGATTCGCCATGATGCTTCCTCTGCCTCGGTGGGGTGGGTGGGATGGATCCTGCGACTCGCTCGCTCCCGCAGGATGACGGGAGGGAGCGAGCCGCAAGATTCGGGCCCAGGGATCGGGCCGCGGGGTCCGGGTCCGGGTCGAGCCGCCCGGGCGGCCTAGCCCCGGGACCGCGCGAGGAGATCCTCGCGCGGGTTCTCGTGCGACTCGACCTCGCGGAACGCCTCGAGCGCGGCGCGGGCCTCGTCCGACAGGCGCGCGGGCACGACCACCTGCACCTCCGCGAGGAGGTCGCCGGTGCCCTTCGAGCTCTTCACGCCGCGACCCTTGACGCGCAGCACGCGGCCGCTGGGCGTGCCCGGCTGCACCTTGAGGCGCACCGGATCGCCGCCGAGCGTCGGCACCTCAACCGTGGCGCCGAGGGCGGCCTCGGAGAACGTCACCGGCAGCTTGAGCCGCAGGTTCTGCCCATCGCGCTCGAAGACCGGGTGCTTGCGCACGCTCACCGTCAGGATGATGTCTCCCGCCGGCCCGCCGTTCGGGCTCGGCTCGCCCTTGCCGCGCACCTTGATCTTCTGCCCGTCCGAGACCCCCGCGGGGATCTTGACCTTGACGGAGCCCGTCGAGGCCTGCAGCGTGACGGTCTTGCCCTGGACGGCCGTCTCGAAATCGAGCGTCGTGGTGGCCTGGATGTCGCGTCCGGGCTGCGGCCCGCGGGAGCCGCCTCCGAACATGCCGAAGATGTCCTCGAAGCTCTGGCCGCCCTGCTGGTAGCCGTACTGGCCGCCCCGGGCGCCTCCGCCGAACATGCCGCCGAAGACGTCCTCGAACCCCTGGCCGCCGCCACCGCCCGACGTGAACCGGGCACCGCCCGATCCCATGGCGCGGATCTGGTCGTACTCGGCGCGCTGCTCCTTATCGGACAGCACCGAGTACGCCTCGCTGATCTCCTTGAACTTCGCCTCGTTCGCGGCATTGCCCGGGTTCGAATCGGGGTGGTACTTGCGCGCGAGCTTGCGATAGGTCTTCTTCAGCTCGGCATCGCCGATGTCCTTCGAGACGCCGAGGATCTGGTAGAAGTCCTTCTCGAGCCAGTCCTGACTAGCCATCTGCCCCCACCGCCACCGCTACCTTGGCGGGGCGCAGCTCGACATCGCCGAGACGATATCCCCGCTCGATCACGTCGAGGACCGTGTGCTGCTCGGTTCCAGGGACCGGGACCTGGGCGATCGCCTCGTGCAGCTGCGGGTCGAAGGGCTCGCCCTTCTCGCCGAAGCTCACGACGCCGAAGCGCTCGAGCGTGCCCCGGAGCTTCTGCGCGATCGTCGCGAACGCGGACCCCTCGACGAGGTCTCCGTGCTGCTCGGCGCGATCGAGGTCGTCGAGCACCGACAGCATCGGCGTGACGGCCGACGCGATCGCGCGCTGCTTCTCGATCTCGGCGTTGGCCTCGGTGCGCTTGCGGTAGTTCGCGTACTCCGCCGTGAGGCGCCGCAGATCCTCGAGGTACGGGTTCTCGGCCTCGTCGGACCCGGCCGCTGCCGAGGGATCCCCCGCCGCGTCCGCGCTCTGCTCCGCGCCGAGGATGTCCTCGACGGTCAGGTCCTCCGACTCCGCCCCCTGCGGCTCGGGGCCGGAGGCGTTCGCCTCCGGCCCCGAGCCCGCGGGAACCTCGCCGGCATTCGGGTCTTCACCCGGCGTGCGCTGCTCCTCGTTCGCCATGCTTACTTCTTCTCCTCGGACTCGTCGTCCTCCACGACCTCGGCATCGACCACGTCGTCGTCGTTCGACGACTCCTCGGTCGCGCCGTCTGCGGGCGCCTCGGCCTGGGCGGCGGCGTAGATGGCCTCGCCGAGCTTGCCCTGGCTCTCGCCCAGCTTGTCGGCGGCCGTCTTCACGGCGTCGTCGTCATCGCCGGCGAGCGCCTGCTTCAGCGCGTCGAGATCGCCCTGCACCTCGGTCTTGACGTCCTCGGGCAGCTTGTCCTCGTTCTCCGAGATCAGCTTCTCGACCGAGTAGGCGAGCTGCTCGGCGTTGTTGCGCTGCTCCGCGGACTCGCGACGCTTCTTGTCCTCGGCCGCGTGCTCCTCGGCCTCGCGCACCATGCGCTCGATGTCTTCCTTCGAGAGCGTCGAGCCGCCCGAGATCGTGATCGTCTGCTCCTTGCCGGTGCCCTTGTCCTTCGCGGAGACCTGCACGATGCCGTTGGCGTCGATGTCGAAGGTCACCTCGACCTGCGGGACGCCGCGGGGGGCCGGCGCGATGCCGGTGAGCTCGAACGTGCCCAGGTTCTTGTTGTCGCGGGTGAACTCGCGCTCGCCCTGGAAGACCTGGATCGCGACCGAGGGCTGGTTGTCCTCGGCGGTGGTGAAGGTCTCGGAGCGCTTGGTCGGGATCGCCGTGTTGCGCTCGATGAGCTTCGTCATGATGCCGCCCTTGGTCTCGATGCCGAGGGAGAGCGGGGTCACATCGATGAGGAGGACGTCCTTGCGCTCGCCCTTCAGCACACCGGCCTGGAGCGCAGCGCCCACGGCGACGACCTCATCGGGGTTGACGCCCTTGTTGGGCTCCTTGCCGCCGGTGAGCGACTTCACGAGCTCGGTCACGGCCGGCATGCGGGTCGAGCCGCCGACCAGCACGACGTGCGCGATGTCGGACACCTTGACTCCGGCCTCCGCGATGACGTCCTGGAACGGCTTGCGGGTGCGCTCGAGCAGATCCTTGGTCAGCTCCTCGAACTTCGCGCGGGTGAGCGTCTCGTCGAGGTTCGCCGGGCCGTTCTCGGTGAGCGAGAGGTAGGGCAGCTGGATCTGGGTGCTCATCGAGTTCGAGAGCTCCTTCTTGGCCTGCTCCGCGGCCTCCTTGAGGCGCTGCAGCGCGATCTTGTCGTTCGCGACGTCGACGCCCGTCGACGCCTTGAACTGCGTCGCGAGCCAGTCGACGATGCGCTGATCCCAGTCGTCGCCGCCGAGGCGGTTGTCGCCCGAGGTCGCGCGGACCTGGATCGTCGAGAAGTCGTCGTCCTTGCCCACCTCGAGGAGCGAGACGTCGAAGGTGCCGCCGCCGAGGTCGAAGACGAGGATGAGCTCGTCCTCCTTACCCTTGTCGAGTCCGTAGGCGAGCGCCGCGGCGGTGGGCTCGTTGATGATGCGGAGCACGTTGAGGCCCGCGATCTCGCCGGCCTCCTTGGTGGCCTGGCGCTCGGCGTCGTTGAAGTACGCGGGGACGGTGATGACCGCATCGGTGACCTTGTCGCCGAGGTAGGTCTCGGCGTCGCGCTTCAGCTTCATGAGCGTGCGTGCGCTGATCTCCTGCGCGGTGTAGCGCTTGCCGTCGACCTCGTCGGTCTTCCAGTCGGTGCCCATGTGGCGCTTGACCGAGGCGATGGTGCGATCGACGTTCGTGACGGCCTGGCGCTTGGCGGTCTCGCCGACGAGCACCTCGCCGTCCTTCGTGAACGCGACGATCGAGGGGGTCGTGCGGAAGCCCTCGGCGTTCGCGATGACCGTGGGCTCGCCGCCCTCGAGAACCGAGACGACCGAGTTGGTGGTGCCGAGGTCGATGCCGACTGCACGTGACATGTGTACTCCTATCGAGTGTGGTTGGGGGCCGGCGCCGCGCGGTTGCCGGGCCGGAATCTCGCTCCGGTGCCGTGCCGACCTGCGCGGCCGGCCCGGCACCTTGAGCCTGATGCACTCAAGTTTACCGTCGCCACGATGCACGTCAAGCCCGCGGCAACAAACCTGAGTCGATCACACTCAACTCTCAGGATCACTCCGATCCGAACCGCACCGCCCCGATTCGCGGTGCGGCGGCGGTCCGAGCGCTCCACCGACCCGCCGCTCCCCCATGTGGGACGCACCCGCTACTCTGGGCACCATGAGCGAAGCCACCCCGATGACCGCGGGCGAACCGACGCCGGTTCACGCGGACTCCGCGAAGAAGCGCACGGTGTTCGCCTGGTCGCTCTGGGACTGGGGTTCGGCGTCGTTCAACGCCGTGGTGACCACGTTCGTGTTCAGCGTCTACCTCACGAGCGCCTCGTTCGGCGAGGAGCACGTGGTCTCGGCGAAGCTCGGCACCGCTCTGCTCGTCGCTGGCGTCGTCGTCGCCCTCTTCGCACCCGTTATCGGCAGGCTCACCGACGCGGCCGGGCGCCGCAAGACCTGGCTCGGGATCAACACCGCGATCGTCGTCGCCTGCACCGCGCTCATGGTGCTCGTCGCCCCCGCCGAGCAGTACCTCATGCTCGGGCTCGTGCTGCTCGCGATCGGCAACGTCGCCTTCGAGTTCGCGAGCGTCAGCTACAACGCGATGCTCGGGCAGATCGCGAACGACCGCAACGTCGGCAAGATCTCCGGGTTCGGCTGGGGCATGGGCTACCTGGGCGGCATCGTCCTGCTCGCCCTGCTCCTCGTGGGCTTCATCTTCCCCGACGTCGGGTGGTTCGGCGTCACGGGCGATGACGGTTGGAACATCCGCGTCGCCATGGTCATCTCGGCGCTCTGGTTCGCGGTCTTCGCGATCCCGGTCTTCTTCGCGGTGCCCGAGATCGACGTCGCGTCCGACTTCCGCGGCACGGGGCGCGGCGTCCTGACCGCCTACCGCGACCTCTTCCGCAGCGTCCTCGACCTCTGGCGCACGGCCCGCACGACCCTCACCTTCCTCGTCGCGAGCGCCGTCTTCCGCGACGGCCTGGCAGGGGTGTTCACCTTCGGAGGGGTCATCGCCGCGCTGAGCTTCGGCTTCGACAGCACGACCGTCATCGTCTTCGCGATCGCCGCCAACATCGTCGCCGGCCTGGCCACGATCCTGGTCGGCTTCTTCGAGGATCGGGTCGGGGCGAAGACGGTCATGGTCTGGTCGATCCTGCTCATGGTGGTCTGCGGGCTCCTCGTGTTCATCCTGAACCCCCTCGGCGGCTGGGTGTTCTGGGTGTTCGGGCTGCTGCTGTGCATCTTCGTCGGCCCGGTGCAGTCGGCCAGCCGCTCCTTCCTCGCGCGCCTGATCCCGCCTGGCAGGGAGGGCGAGATCTTCGGCCTCTACGCAACGACGGGTCGCGCGGTCTCGTTCCTCGCGCCCGCCGGGTTCACGCTCGCGGTCGCACTCGGCGGCTCGACGATCTACGGCATCCTCGGCATCGTGCTCGTGCTCCTGGTCGGCCTGCTGCTCCTGCTGCCGGTGCGCTCGGAGGCCTCGCGGCCGCGGAGCGGGGTCGGGGCGTGACACGACGATCCGGCCCGAGGCTCCTGCGCGGGATCGCGGGGGCCGCGGCCGTCGCGCTGCTCACCGGCTGCGCCGCCGGCACCGGTGCGGGGTCGGGCGACGGCGACCCGAACTCCGACCAGGCGATCGCGGCGCTGGGAGAGACGACGCACCCGACCGGCGATGCGGGGGCGTGGTTCTGGGACTCGTACCGCAACGGACTCGCCGGCGCCTACTCGACCCCGGACGACGTCTGCGGGATCGGGCGAGATCTTCCGGCCGACCTGGAATCCGACGCGTTTCCCGGCGACATCGTCGTCGAGTCGCGCGAGGCGTCGGGAGGCTCCCGCGTGATCGGGCGCAGCCTCTCCGTCGGGGCGGTCCTGTGGGAGATGCCCGGTCGCTGCCAGCAGGGAGCGGTCGTCGGCGATACGGTCCTGGTCTCCGGGATCGGTGAGGCGAGCGCGTGGCAGTCGGCCCTCGTGAGCACCCGGACGGGGCGCACGATCATGCGCCTGCCGAACCCCGGCGAGTCGGATCAGGCGGACTCCGCGACCCCGATCGCGCGAGGCGAGGACGCCGACGCGCTGATCGAGCCGACCGACACCCGCCTCTTCGCGGTGGGATCGCGCACGATCATGAGCGTCTCGCTGCCCGACCCCGATGCCGGCTCAGGTGCCGGAGCCGGCGGCAGCGCCGACGCGAGCCAGGGAGCGGACCCGGCCCCGCCGACGGGCACCCTCAACTGGGCGGCGGATCTCGGCAGCGAGATCGAGCCCGTTCCGCTCGGCGACGGCATGATCGGCATCACGGAGCGCTTGAGCGACCGCATGCTGGTCGTCGACGGGGAGGACGGCGAGGTCGTGCTCGAGCAGACGCTCGACGACAAGCACGCGCTCACGTGGCTGAGCGACGGCTACCTGCTCCGCGAGAACGAATCGGACCCGGCGTACGTCTTCTACGACCTCGGCGGCGCCGAGGTCGAGCGCACCGTCGGAGACTCCCAGTACGGGTTCGTGCCGGGACCGGGCCAGGGCATCACCTACTCGATCGCCGATCAGCTGGCCGGGAACACGACCGTCGGCGTCGACGCCGCCGGCAGGCCTGCCCTCGTGGAGGACGACGAGCGCAGGAATCGCCTGCGCGGCGCGACCGTCGGCGAGCGCGACCTGCCCGGCAGCATCATCTCCCTGCGCAGCGTGAGCCGGGACGGCTCCCTCCTGCTGTTCCCGCGGGATTCGGAGTCCGAGAATCCCCTGCCCGGCGTCGCGGGCGACCACGCCGTCGTGATCGACCAGCGCGGCGACCGCGTGATCGAGTGGCCGCTCGCGTCGGCGGGCGTAAGGGTCATGGCGGGGTACATCGTGGCCTTCGACGGCAGTTCGACGCACGTGCTGCTCCCGGAGCGGTCGTAGCGGGGATCCCCGGCCGCCGTCTGCGCACGCGGCGGGCGCCCCGTGCCGCTGCGCCGGGGCCGTCTCGGCGCGGATAGGCTAGGCGGGTGGCCCGCCCCGAACTCTCCGCCGAACAGCGCTCCGTCTACGAGCGCATCGAGCACACGCGCGAGCACCTCTTCATCACGGGACGAGCCGGAACCGGCAAGTCCACGATCCTGAACCACCTGTCGTGGAACACCAGCAAGATCATCGCGGTCTGCGCGCCCACGGGCGTCGCCGCGCTGAACGTGGGCGGGCAGACGATCCACTCGCTGCTGCGCCTGCCCACGGGCATCATCGCCGATCACGACCTCGACCAGCCGGCCGAGCTCAAGAAGATGCTCGCCGCCATCGACACTCTCGTCATCGACGAGATCTCGATGGTCTCGGCCGATCTCATGGACGCGATCGATCGATCGCTCCGGCAGGCCAGGGGCAAGCGCCACGACCCCTTCGGCGGCGCGCAGATCATCATGTTCGGGGATCCCTTCCAGCTGCCGCCGGTCCCTCCGCGCGACCCGGATGAGCGCGCCTACTTCGCCGACACGTACCGTTCCCTCTGGTTCTTCGACGCCAACGTCTGGGCGTCGACGCCGCTGTCGACGATCGAGCTCGTCGAGGTGCACCGGCAGAGCGACGACCGCTTCAAGCAGATCCTCGGCGCCGTGCGCCACGGCGTCGTGCAGGCCGACCAGGCCGAGGAGCTGAACTCCGCCGGCGCCAGGCCGGCGCCGCGCGACGTCATCACCCTCGCCACGACGAACGCGACCGTGAACCGCATCAACGCAGAACGCCTCGCCGGGATCCGCGGGTCGTCGCTGCGGGCGGTCGCCGAGATCAACGGCGAGTTCCGCGAGAACACGTACCCCGCCGACGAGGTGCTCGAGCTGAAGCCGGGCGCCCAGGTGATGTTCCTGCGCAACGATCCGGATGGCCGGTGGGTCAACGGGACGATCGGCACGGTGTCGCGCGTTGCGGGCACGGTGTGGGTCGAGGTCGGCGAGGGATCCGCCGCGGAGGAGTTCGAGGTCGAGCCCACCACCTGGGAGCGCTACCGCTACCGCTACGACGCCGAGACGAAGAAGCTCGAGAAGGAGGTCGTCGCCGAGTTCGAGCAGTTCCCGCTGCGCCTCGCGTGGGCCGTCACCGTGCACAAGTCGCAGGGCCACACCTACGACTCGGCGATCGTGGATCTCGGTCCGCGGGCGTTCAGCGCGGGCCAGACCTACGTGGCGCTCAGCCGGGTCCGCTCGCTCGACGGCCTCTACCTGCGCCGGCCGCTGCAACCCCGCGACGTGATCGTCGACCCCAACGTCGTGCGCTTCATGCGCGGGCGCGAATCCGCCGAATAGGCCGTCCCGCGCGGTGGCGCTCCCGCCCCCTCGGCCGCACCGAGCACCGGTCTCCCGCATTGCGAGTCAGTTCGTGCGGGTTTCCCACGAGCCCACCCGCACGAACTGACTCGGGACTGGGCGGCACACCGCAACCGGGCGGCACGCCGCACCCGCGCGGCACGAGGCAACCGGGCGGCACAGCGCGGTGCGCCGGCTCGCCCGGATCAGGCGGCCGCGGCGGCCTTGGCCTTGCCGAGGTCGACGAACACGGCGGTGTTGAAGGCGTATGCGGCGCGCACCTCGTCGAGCATGCGCGCGCGCTCCGCCTCGTCGAGCGTCTCGCCGAGGCGATCGAGCGCCGCGCGGTACTCGTTCTTGAAGTCCGCGGGGGATCCGAGCTCGGAGAAGTCGTAGAAGGCGACTCCCGCTCCGTCGAGCCCGTGCTGCTTCGCGACGCGCTTCGCGATCATCTGGCCGCCGGACAGGTCGCCGAGGTAACGGGTGTAGTGGTGCGCGATGACTCCGGCGACCCACCCCTCGGCCGCGACCTCGTCGATCCGGGCCGCGTAGGCCGCGGTCGCGGGGACGGGTGCGATCCGCTCGCGCCAGTCGTCTCCGATGAGGTGGGCGAGGTCGGCCTCGAGCGCGGGGATGCGCGCGAGCGCATCGCTGTGGAAGCCGGCGAAGGCCGGATCGGCGGAGACCCGCTCAGCCGCGGCCTCGAGCGCCAGATACATGAAGTAGTGCTGAGCCGAGAGGTCGACGTAGTCCTGCTTCGTGCCCCTGCCCCGCATGATGTCCTCCATGAACGAGGCGCCCTCGCTGTCGGAGTGGTCGCCCCAGGAGCTCGTGCGGATGACCGCGGAGAAGGGCTGGTCCGCGGACTCGGCCCCGTCTCCCGCGGGATGAGCGGATCCGGCACCGTGGTGCCCTGCGCCGTGATGCCCGTGGCCCGCGCCGTGCGCCCGCTGCGCGGCCGGCTCCGATTCGGGGCGCGGCTCGATACCCAGGCGCTCGCACGCGACGCGGTAGAGCGCGACGACCTCGCGGCGGATCTCGGGGCGCTCCGAAATGGTGCCGCCGGGCCACGCGACGGAGAGCTCGTGCTCGCCCTCGGGGTCGGTCACCGCCCACGCGCCGCCGTCGACGGAGACGCCGACCATCCGGCTCGCCGAGGCGCTCGGATACCCGAACGCTTTCGCGATCAGGAGATTATCCGCAGTGTGGTCGTCGTTCATGTGCTTGGTCACACCAGCGACCACGTCATCCGTAAAGCTCGTCACAGCATCATCTTAGTAAGGCTGTCCTCACTTGGGTGCCGCGCGGGCCTGTTCCCAGAAGCACGCACTAGACTCTCTGCTGTTCTCTATCCCCTCATCGACCAGATTGGCGGTCTCGTTGATTCCCAGATTCGCGCGCCGCGCACGCATCGCAGTCGTCAGCATGACCGCCATCGCCGCGCTCGGCCTCACGGCTTGCAGCGGGGGCGGCCCCCTCGGGGGAGGCGGCGATATCGACACCGTCTCCGAGGGGTTCGCCTCGAGCGTCGACGGCGCGGTGGCTTCGGCGATGGAACTGAGCGGCTCCACCGAGGCCGTCGTCGGGATCTGGGACTCCGAGGGCAACGCCTACGTCCGCGGATACGGCGACGGCGTCGATGCGACGACGCGGATCCGCGGCGCGCAGGCGACCCAGCCCGTCATGTGCGCGCTGCTGCTCGACCTCGTCGACCAGGGCAGGATCACCCTCGACCGCGAGGTCTCGAAGGACCTGACGCGTCAGGTCGGCATCGAAGGCGTCACGTACGGGCAACTGTGCGATATGCGATCCGGCCTCGCCGACTTCAAGGGCGACCTCTCGAGCATCTTCGTGAACAACCCCACCCGCCCGTGGGCCGAGCAGGAGCTGCTCGCCCAGGGCCTGTCGAAGTCCCCCCTCCCCTGGCCCGGGCTCGACTTCAACCAGTCGGACACCAACGTGCTGCTGCTCGGCCGGGCGCTCTCGGTGAAGACGCGTCAGCCGCTCTCCGAGCTCCTCGACGAGCACGTCTACAGCAAGGCGGGCATGGGCAGCTCCTACTACCCCGCGACCACGGCGACGACCGTGTCGGGCACGACCCTCGCGGGGCTCGCCTACCCCCTCGCCGGCGGCAAGCCCGACTGCGAAACCGGCGTCATGGACGTGCCCGAGGTCGCCCCCGCGATGCTCGGCGGCGCGGGCGCCACGGTCACGACCGTCACGGATCTCAAGAACTTCTACGAGCACTACGTCGACGGCACGTTCGGCGGCAAGGCCGCGAAGGTGATCACCGACACGATCCCCACCGTGAACCCGAAGCGCGACGCCGACGGGAAGCCGACCGAGGAGCCCGCCGAGAGCCTGCGCACGTGGGCATTCGACGCCGAGAAGTACGACTCGCTGTACGGCAGGGCCGGCGCGATCACCGGCACGCTGACCGCCGCGTACCACGATCCGAAGTCCGGGTTCTCGGTGGTCATCTCGCTGAACAACTCGTCCGCGGGCGCGGGCTTCGCGAGGTCCGCGGCGTTCCAGCTCGCGGCGCTCGCGGCCGAGGCGGGCACCGGACCCGAGATCTCCTGGACGGCCGACGAGCAGGCCCAGGCGCTCGCGAAGGCCGCCGTCTGCCAGTAGTCAACGGCGGCCGCCGCACCCTGCTATAGTTGGTGCGGCGCCGCCACTGCGGGATCGTCGTCTAATGGTAAGACATCAGCTTCCCAAGCTGAGAACGCGGGTTCGATTCCCGTCGGTCCCTCCACTTCTTCCGCACCTCCCCTGGCCTGGGGATCACCTGGCGGCTATCCGCGAGGTCCGCGTCCCCTGACCCGCACGGCGAGCAGGGCGCAGCCGATCACCGCGGCCCCTCCGAGGACCGTCGCCCATCCGATGCGCTCGCCCAGCAGCAGCGCCGCCCAGCCGATGCTCAGCACCGGCTGCACGAGCTGCACCTGGCTCACGCGCGTCATCGGGCCGATCGCGAGCCCCCGATACCAGGCGAAGAACCCCAGAAACATGCTGACGACGCCGAGATAGGCGAACGCACCCCACTCGACGACGGAGCCGGTCGGCGGCTGCCGCATCGCGGCGACCGCGGTGAGGGCGATCATGACGGGCGACGCCACGACGAGCGCCCACGAGATCGTCTGCCACGCACCGAGCGACCGCGCGAGGATCCCGCCTTCGGCGTACCCCGCAGCGCACGCCACGACCGCCGCGAACAGCAGCGCGTCGGTGCCCGCGAAGCCCGAGAGACCGCCGCCCTGCGCGACCGCGAAGCCGACGGCCGCGATGACACCGACCGCGGCCGCAGCCCAGAACGCCCGACCGGGCCGCTCCCCCGTGCGCAGGACCGCCAGCGCGGCCGTGGCGGCGGGCAGCAGCGCGATCACCACGGCCCCGTGGCTCGCGGGGGCCGAGGCGAGGGCGAACGAGGTCAGCAGCGGGAATCCCACCACGGCTCCGGCGGCGACGATCGCGACGCGCCCCCATTCCGCGCCGCGCGGCTTGCGCTGGCCGGTGGCTCGGAGCGCGATGATCGCGAGGATCGCCGCGATGACGGCTCTACCCGATCCGACGAAGAGGGGCGACAGGCCTCCCGAGGCGACCGCCACGCGGGTGAGCGGCACCGTGAACGAGAACGCCGCAACCCCCAGCAGACCCCAGCCGAGCCCCGCGAGCCCGACCGAGGGCGCCGGAGCCGGTAGCGGGTCGATCGAAACTTGAGTAGCGCTATTATGTCTCTTCATGATCAACAGTAGCAGTGAGCGGATCGCCGCGGCCCTGCGCCAGTGGATCGCCACCGCACCGGCCGGTGCGCGCCTCCCCGCCACCCGCGCGCTGGCCGCCGAGTTCGGTGCGGGCCCGGTCACGGTGCAGCAGGCGCTGCGCACGCTCATCGGCGAGGGGCTCGTGGAGGCGCGGCCGGGCGTCGGCACCTTCGTCCGCGCCCCGCGCGCGCCCCGCCCTCGCGACTACGGCTGGCAGGCGGGCGCGCTCGGTGCGCCCGAGGCCCGTCTCGCAGCGCTGTCGCCGGCGCTCAGGTCCGCACCGGACGACGCGATTCCCCTGCACGCCGGATACCCCGACCGCGAGCTGCTCCCCGAACGCCTCGTACGGACAGCGCTCGCCCGCGCGGCGAAGACCGAGGGGGCCGTGACCCGCATGCCAGCCGCCGGGCTGCCCGAGCTGCGCTCATGGTTCGCCGAAGAGCTCGCGCAGCACGCCTCCGCGAGCGGCCCGACGCCCTCGGCCCGCGACGTCGTGATCGTGCCGGGCAGCCAGAGCGCCCTGAGCACCCTGTTCCGCACCCTCGTCGGAGCGGGCGAACCGCTTCTGATCGAGTCGCCCAGCTACTGGGGCGCGATCCTCGCGGCCGCCCAGGCCGGGGTGCGCCTCGTACCGGTGCCGAGCGGCGTCCGCGGCCCTGATCCCGAGGAGCTCGACCGCGCCTTCGCGCGCACGGGAGCCCGTGCGTTCTACGCGCAGCCGGCGTTCGCGAACCCGACCGGAGCGCTCTGGTCGCGCGACCTCGCGGACGAGGTGCTCGCCGTCGTTCGCAGGCACGGGGCATTCCTCGTCGAGGACGACTGGGCTCGCGACTTCGCGATCGACGGGACGCACGCGCCGATCGCGGCCCGCGACGACGACGGCAGGGTCATCGCCATCCGATCGCTCACGAAGAGCGTCTCGCCCGCGATCCGGGTCGCCGCGATCATCGCGCGCGGCCCCGCACGCGACCGGATCCTCGCCGATACGCAGGCGCAGTCGATGTACGTCAGCGGGGTGCTGCAGTCCGCCGCGCTCGATGTCGTCGCGCAACCGGCGTGGCGCACGCACCTCAAGACCCTGCGCGGCAAACTCGCGGCGCGGCGCGACGTGCTGGTGGACGCGCTGCGCGAGCATGCGCCAGACGCGCACCTCGAGGCCGTGCCTCGCGGCGGCCTGAACCTCTGGCTCGGACTGTCCGACGACGTCGATCTCGCCGCCGTCGTCCGGGCGTGCGACGAGCGGGGCGTCGCCGTGGCGGCGGGCGACGGCTGGTTCCCCGCCGAGCCCTCGGGGCGGTTCCTCAGGCTCAACTTCGCGGGCCCGCGGCCGGAGTCCTTCCCTGAGGCGGCCCGCATCATCGGCGACGTGCTGCGCTCCTGAGCGCGGCCGCGGGGCGGACCGCAGCCGGGAGGCCCAGGACCGCGGACCCGCCCCGGCCCGACCCGACCCGACCCGGCCCGCCGAGGCGGTCAGCGCGTGCGGAGCGCCCCCTCGTACCGCAGCAAGCGCTCCTTGAGCTCGACACCGAAGAGATAGCCGCCGAGGCCCCCGTCCGCCCGCACGATCCGGTGGCACGGCACGACGAGCGCCACGAGGTTGTTCGCGCACCCGGACGCCGCGGCCCGCACTGCGGCGGGACGGCCGGCCCGCGCGGCGAGCTCGGTGTAGGTGACCGCGGATCCCGCCGAGACTCCGCGCAGCGCCCGCCAGACCTCGCCGCGGAACGGCGTCTCGGGCTGCGCGACCGGGAGCGCGTCGAGCGCGTCGAGGTCGCCAGCCGCATAGGCGCGCAGCGCGGCGACGACCGGGCCGGCACCCGGCTCGGCGGAGAGCCCGCGGGCCGCGAGCGCGGGATCCAGCCGCGCGAGCCGGTCCATCAGCCGCCGCGGCTCCGTCGCGATCCCGTCGCGGTCGCCGCGAACGCGCCGGGTGCCATGGGCGCCGCCGTCGCTCCCGCCGCCGTCGCTCCCGCGGGCGCCGCGGGCCGCCGCGGTCCGGTCGCCGACCCCGACGACCTCCGCGAACCCCGCCGCTCGGATCGCGCCGTCCTCCGGCGACCAGATGGCCTGGAACGGGACGCCGACCACCTCGACGGTCGCGTGCTCGAGCGGGGCGGTGACGATCCCGCCCGGCGCACCGGGCGCTTCCGGAACCGCCGCGGGCGGTGCGGGTCGTTCGAGGGTCTGTGTGGCGGGGTGCATGGCGCCTCCTGTCTTGTCGAGCGTGCGTGTGGGGATGGGTCGGATGCGGATGGGCGTCGCCCTCACGTCGCCGACGCGAGGAAGTCCGCCCATAGATGCTGCGTGGCGTACCCGCGGTACGGGCGCCAGGGCTCGGCGGCCGCGCGCGCTTCCCTGGCCGTGCGCGCGCCGATGGCCCGGTGCAGGATCAGATCGCCTGCGGGGTAGGCATCCGGATCGCCGAGGCCGCGCATCGCGATCAGTTCGACCGTCCACGGACCGATCCCGCGCATCGTCGCGAGTGCGCTCCGAGCCCGCTCCCGATCGGCTCCCGGACCGAGGTCGAGTCCGCCCGCGATCGCCGCGGCGAGGCTCGAGAGCGTCGCCGCCCGCGCGCCGGTGAGGCCGAGCGTCTCTCGCAGCGCCTCCACCGGCATCGCGGCGACCCTGACGACGTCGGGCGAAGCCAGGAACCCCGTCGGCGCCAGGGGCCCGCCGCGGGTCTCGAACGCCGCGGCGAGGCGCCCCTGGAGCGTTCTGGCGGCCGCGAGCGAGACCTGCTGCCCGAGCACGACGCCGAGTGCGAACTCCGCCGCGTCGCGGGCTCCAGGCAGCCGCAGTCCCGGCCGGCGCTCCAGCAGCGGTGCGAGCACGGGGTCCTCCCCCAGCGCGTCGGCGACCTGCAGCGGATCCGCGTCGAGGTCGAGCATGCGCCTCACGACCCTGATCGCGGGCATCGTGTCGGCGAGCGTCGGCAGCGCGAGCGTCACGGGGATCCCGATCACGGCGCCCGCGTTCGCCGCCCGCACGGCCGAGAGCGCGGCCATGCGTCCGGCGCGCGGCCCGGCGTCGCGGGCGAACCGGGGATCGTGATCCTGCCTCTGCCCGGCATCGGGCTCCCGCCACGGATCGGGATCGGGATCGGGATCGGCGAATCCGGGCATTTCGGCCCAGTCGATCCGCGCGACGGCGGTTCCGCCCGGCACATCGATCGCGTGCGAGGTCGAGCCGTCGGCGTCGATCGCGTCCCGGCCCGGGATCGCGTGGGCCGCGAGGAACGCCCGCATCGCCGCAGCCGCGAACGGCGCACGGGTGCGCAACCGCAGGGCCAGGCGCGGGCGCTCGTCCGAGGACGGGGCGTCGGGATCCGTCGCGGTACGGGTCGGACCGACGGCCCGTCGCGGCAGCGCGGAGGGTGCCACTCCGAACTCCTCGCGCATCGTGTCGCCGAACTGCCGGATGCTGCCGAAGCCCGCGGCGAACGCGACGTCCGCGAGCGCGAGATCCGTCTCCTCGATGAGCGCTCGGGCGGCGTGCGCACGACGGGTGCGGGCGAGCTGGAGCGGGCCCGCACCGATCTCCTCGACGAGCATGCGGCGCAGGTGCCGCTCGCTGACGCTGAGCTCACGGGCGAGGCCGGGAACGCCGACGGCGTCGATAGCTCCGTCGCGGATGCGCCGCACCGCCCGCGCGACGAGGTCGCCCCGCGCGTCCCAGTCCCGCGTGCCGGGCACGGCCTCGGGTCGGCAGCGTTTGCAGGCGCGGAACCCCGCTGCGACGCAGGCGGCGGCACTCGGGAAGAAGCGGCAGTTCTCGGGTCGCGGCTTGCGCGCGGGACACGATGGCCTGCAGTAGATCCCCGTACTCGTGACGCCGAGGTACACCCGTCCGTCCCAGCGCGCGTCGCGGCCCGACGCCGCCCGATAGCACGCATCGAAGTCGCGGTGGTCGATCGTGCTGCGGGCGGGACGCGCCGAGGCTTCGCCGTCGATGCCGGTGCGGGTGTCGACGGCGATATCGGCGTCGGCGTGGACGTCCATGCCGGGGTCGGGGCGGGTGTCGGGGCTGGTGTCGGGGTGCACGCTTCCATTCTTCTCGGCGGCGCCCGGGACCGCACGCGGAAATCGGACATCGCGGTGGTGGGCGGTCCCGCTCCCCCGACGCGATACGCTCGTGGGATGAGCGAATCGGCGGGGCGCGAAGCGCTGCTGCGCGCGACCGTCGTCGTCGTCGGCGACGGCGGTCTGCGCGCACTCACCTATCGCGCGGTCGCGGCGGAGGCCGGGGTGTCGCACGGGCTCGTGCGCCACCATTTCGGCACCCGCGACCAGCTCATCGCAGAAGCCATGGAGTACGCGATCGGCGAGAGCCTGCGCGGGTCGAACATGCTGAACGGCCACCTGAGCGCCGCGGAGTTCGCCGCGGGCATCGAATCGCTCGCGGAACGCGAGAGCCGCATCCAGTCGTTCCAGTACGAGCTGCTGCTCGAATCGCGCCGGCGCCCCGAGCTGCGCCCCCTCGCCGAGCGCCACTACACCGCCTACCGCGAGGCCATCGCTCGGCAGCTGCTGCGCCTCGGCGTCGACGACGCCGAGCTCACGGAGCTGATCTGGTACGCGCTCGACGGCATCGTGTTCAAGCAGCTCGTCGCGCCCGAGAGCGTCGCGCCCGCGCTCGCGCTGATCCGCAAGCTGATCGCCAGCGCCGCCTGAGCGCGCTGCGCCGATTCCGCGATCCCCGATCCCGCGCCTGCCCGAATCCCGCGCGTTCCCGAATCCGGGTCACTTTGGGGGCGTGTCTGCGCTCAACACACCCCCAAAGTGACCCGGATCCTCGAGAGGCGACGTGAGGGGCGGGCAATGCGGGGCGCGCTCGGGCGCAGGAGCACACGCACGGACACGGGCACGGACACGGACACGGACACGGACACGAGCATGAGCACGAACGCGGCGGGCACGGGCACGAGCGGGAACCCACGCGCACGAGCACACGCACGGACACACGCACGGACACGAACACGGACACGAGCACGGACCTGAGCACGGGCTTGACTATCCAAATGGATAGTTCTACGCTGAGTGCACCCGACCGAAGGGACACGACGACGTGCCGAACCCCGCGACCATCGATTCTGCTCCAGCCGCACCCGCAGCCCCCGCAGATCCAACACCTGCACCAGCAACGCCGCCGCCGGCCTCGGAAGCGGCCCCGGCCCCCGCGACGCCCGACACCCGCATCGACTTCCTCTACCTCAACGAGCAGGACATGATCCGCGCGGGAGTGACCGACATGGCGGCCTGCGTCGACACCATGAGCGAGATGCTCGTCGAGTTCAAGCGCGGCGACTACCGCATGGCCGGCGTCGAGAACGACCTGCACGGCGCGCAGATCTACTTCCCGCAGGAGTCGCCCTTCGCCGGCATGCCGCTCGACGGGCCCGACCGCCGGTTCATGGCGATGCCCGCCTATCTCGGCGGATCCTTCCAGACCGCCGGCTGCAAGTGGTACGGATCCAACGTCGAGAACCGCAAGCTCGGGCTCCCCCGGTCGATCCTCATGTTCACCCTCAACGACAAGGACACGGGCGCGCCCCTCGCCCACATGTCGGCGAACCTGCTGAGCGCGTACCGTACCGGCGCGATCCCCGGCGTGGGCGCGCGGCACCTCGCCCGCGAGGACGCACGGGTGGTCGGGATCGCGGGCCCCGGCCCCATGAACCGCACGTCGCTCGAGGCGCTCATCGCGGTGCGCCCGGGCATCGACACGATCAAGGTGTTCGGGCGCAGCGCCGCGGGCATCGAGGGCTTCGCGGCCTGGGCTCAGGAGCGGTTCCCGCAGCTCAGGACGATCGAGCGCGTCGACTCGCTGCAGGGTGCGGTCGAGGGCGCCGACATCGTGAGCATCGCGATCCCGAGCCCATCGGGATCCGAGCACTACCCCTACGTCGCCGACGCCTGGGTGAAGCCGGGCGCGCTCATCCTCTGCTCCGCGCACCTCGCACTCGAGGAGGGCCTCGTGCGGCGCGCCAGGCACGTCGCCGACGCGCGCAGCATCTACGAGGCATGGGCCTCCGAGATCCCCGGCGCGGCGCACGAAGTCGTCGGCATCTGGGGCATGGAGCTCGTCGACCGCGTGCGCGACGGCCGCATGCGCCCCGAGCAGTTCGAGGATCTCGGCGAGATCATCGAGGGCGATACGCCGGGCCGCACGAACAACGACGAGGTGTTCGTCTACTCCGTCGGCGGCATGCCGGTCGAGGACGTCGCCTGGGCGACGCACGTGTACCGCAACGCCGTGCGCGACGGGATCGGCACGAAGCTGAACCTCTGGGAGACCCCGGCCCTCGCCTGAGCCGGCTGCCGCCCCGGCCCGAATCCGTTGAGAAAGTGAGAAACATGGACCTGCAGCAGACCGACGTGCTCGTCATCGGCGCCGGAAGCGTCGGATCGATGGCGCTCTGGCAGCTGAGCAAGCGCGATGGCGTCGACGTCGTCGGCATCGAGCAGTACGGGCGCGTGCACGCGCACGGATCGTACGCCGGCGAATCGCGCGTCTTCCGCACCGCGGTGCACGAGGGCGGTACGTACGTGCCGATGATCCGGCGCTCGCGCGAGCTGTGGCGCGAGCTCGAGCGGGAATCGGGGCGCGCGATCTACTCGGAGGTGGGTGCGCTCAGCATCGCCCCCGAGGGGTTCCCCGACTTCGAGACGGCGCTCGGCACGGTGCGCGACTTCGACCTCGAGCACCGCCTGCTCGACACCGCGGAGCTGCGCGCGGAGTTCCCGCAGCACCGCGTGCACGACGGCGACGTCGGGCTGCTCGATGCGCACGGCGGCGGGCTGCGCCCCGAGGTCGCGGTGATGAGCGCGCTCGACCTCGCGGAGGCCAACGGCGCGAGACTGTTCTTCAACACGGCCGTCATCGACGTGGAGGAGCGGGCGAACGGCGTCGTCGTGCGCACGACGCAGGGATCCTGGCTGGCGCGGACCGTGATCGTCGCCTCGGGATCCTGGTCGACCCGCCTCTCCCCCGACCTGCACCGTCTGCTCCGCCTGCAGGTGCTCGGGCTCACCTGGTTCATGCCGCGGCGGCCCGAGCTCTTCGCGCCGGATCGCTTCCCGGTCTTCCTGCGCGACGCCGGGGCCGTCCACTTCTTCGGCGCGCCGAGCTTCGACGGCTACGCGTTCAAGGCGTGCACGAACCCCGAGTGGCCCGTGTTCCGCGACGTGTCGGAGGTGCCGCGGGCGCACACCCGCGAGGAGTTGATCCGGATCGGGCAGCGCGCCGCCGAGCTCTTCGTCGACGTGAACCCCGAGCCCGTGCGCGAGAGCGTGCACCACTGCGCCTACACGCCGGACCGTCTGCCCGTGGTCGACACGAGCGCGAGCGGCCGCGTCGTCACCGTCACCGGCCTCTCGGGGCACGGGTTCAAATTCTCGCCGCGGCTCGGCGAGTGGGCTTCGGCGCTCGCGACGGGCGCGACCCCCGACGAGGCGGGCGTGGATCCGCGCTTCGCGCTGCCCGCGCACCTCGAGCGCCTCGCGGTCACGGGCGCCTACACCGGCGGCGGGCACTAGCGGTCGCTTGCGGCTGCGGCTGCGGCTGCGGCTGCGGCTGCGGCTGCGGCTGCGGCTGCGTGAGTATGAATCCGGGTCACTTCGGGGGCGTGTTCAGCCGAAACACTCCCCCGAAGTGACCCGGATTCGCGGAGGGCCGAGTTTGCGGGCGCGCGCCTATTCGTCGTCCGCGACGACGCCGAATCCCCAGGCCGCCGTTCCGGGAAGCCCCTCGAAGACGACCCGAACCTCGTCGCCTTCGGGGGCGATCCCTGAGGCGACCGACTGGAGCCCGCCATTCGGCACGCAGGGCAGCTCAACGGGCTCGCCGTCGTTGATGCGCACCGTCGCGGTGCGTTCCGCGCCGGACGTGTCCTCGCAGATCGCCTGGACGGAGACCGCGCCCACCGCGCTGTCGATCCCCAGCGCGCCCATCGCCACGGGCTCGTCCGAAGCGCCATCCGCCCCGGTACCGGCCATCGCGCCTTGGTAGCCCGGCAGCTCCTCGATCGCGGCGTTCACGGACTCGATGAGCCGATCCTGGGCCGCACTCGCCGCAGGGTCGGGCCGCCCCGCAGCACCGCACCCCGCGAGCGCGCACGTCAGCAGTAAGACACCGGGAACAAGAAGCCGCCTCATGGCCTCAGCATAGTCCCGCGCCGTCGCCGCTCCCTCGTACCGTCGCACCGCTCGCGCTGCCGCCGTATCGCCGACGCCGTATCGCCGGCACCGCGCGAATCGGGGTCACTTCGGGGGCGTGTTCTGCCGAAACACACCCCCAAAGTGACCCGGATTCGCTGGGCAGCGGTGCGGAGGGATGCGTGCGGCGCGCGAGGGAGCGGAGCAATGCGTGAAGCGAGAAGGCGGAGCAATGCGTGACGGGCGCACGAAGGCAAAGCAATGCGCGAGAGACGCGCACGAGGGCAGAGCAATGCGTGGCGGGCGCGCGAAACGGGCCGGCGTCGCGGATCGCGCTCAGGAGCGCGGGCGCAGCCGCGAGTGCTGCATCACCCACGAGTGCATCGACACCGCGGCGGCTGCCGAGGCGTTGATCGACCGGGTCGACCCGTACTGCGTGATCTCGACGACGGCTTCGGCCGCCGCGATCGCCTCGGGAGAGAGACCCGGCCCTTCCTGCCCGAAGAGCATCACGCAGCGCTCGGGCCAGGCGAAAGTCTCCATGGGCACGCACCCGGGTACGTTGTCGATCGCCACGATCGGAATCCCCTCGGCGCGCGCCCACGCCACGAGGGCCGCGACGTCCTCGCGATGCTCGACGTGCTGGTACCGGTCGGTGACCATGGCGCCGCGCTTGTTCCAGCGGCGGCGCCCGACGATGTGCACGGTGTCCGCCGCGAAGGCGTTCGCACTGCGCACGATCGAGCCGATGTTCATGTCGTGCTGCCAGTTCTCGATCGCCACGTGGAACGGATGCCGGTGCTCGTCGAGGTCCGCGACGATCGCGTCCATGCGCCAGTACCGGTAGCGGTCGACCACGTTGCGGGTGTCCCCGTGCTCGAGCAGCTCGGGATCGTAGCGGTCCGCGTCGCTCCCGGTCGGCCAGGCGTCCGGGCCACCGGGCCACGGCCCGACCCCGGCCCCCGGCGCGTCGGTCAGGGCGGCGGGCTCAGCTGCGGCGGACGCAGCGATCGGCTCCGGCTCGGGATCGTTGCGTTCGGGATCGAGGGGTGCGCTCACTCGACCATTCTCCCAGCGCGCGGCCGACCCGAGCACCGGAGCGTCGGATCACGGGCGCCCCGTCGCACCGTGGGCCGGACGGACGGCGGATCCGACCGACCCGAACCAGGCGAACGCGGGTCGGTCCGGTCAGGTTCGCACCGAAGCCGGCCGAGCCGGCCCGTTCCGAGCGGCACCGTTTCGAGCGGCACCGTTTCGAGCGGCACCGTGTCGCGAAGGCCCGTGTCGCGAGGGCACGAGCCGAGCGGACACGGGACGGACCGTCTCGGACCGGCCGGACCGCCTCGGCCGGACCGCAACCACTCAGACCGTAGCGACCAGGCCGGCACTGCCCAGACCGCAACGGCCGGACCGCAACACCCATGGCCGACGCCGGCGGAGCCGGCCCAGGATCAGGCCGACGCGGCGGAGAGCGCGGCGACCTCGGCGTCCGAGAGCTCGAACGTCAGCGATGCGAGCAGCGCCGGGAGCTGCTCCGTGTTGCGCGCGCTCGCGATCGGCGCCGCGATCGTCGGCTGCGCCCGCAGCCACGCGAGGGACACCGTGGCGACCGGCACCCCGTGGGCGGCGGCGACCGCGTCGAGCGCCGCGAGCACGCCCGCGCCCCGCTCGCCGAGGTACTCGGCCGCCTGCCCGGCGCGCGGGCTCGCCCCCGCCGCGGTCGTGTCGGCGGCGTCGCGGTACTTGCCGGCGAGGAAGCCCTTCGCGAGCGAGAAGTAGGGGAAGACGGCGAGGTTCTCGCGATCCGCCGACGCGCGCAGTCCGTTCGTCTCGTACTCGCGCTCGACGAGGTTGTAGTGCGGCTGCAGCGCGACGGGCAGGTGGTAGCCGCCGTCGCGCGCGATCCGGAACCACTCGTCGACCCGGTCGGCCGTGTAGTTCGAGACGCCGATCGCCCGCACCTTGCCCGAGTCGACGAGCGCCGAGAACGCCTCGACCGTCTGCTCGAGCGGCGTCTCGGCGTCGTCGAAGTGGGCGTAGTAGAGGTCGATCCGGTCGGTGCCGAGGCGCTGCAGCGAGGCATCGGCGGCCGCCGCGACGTTCGCGGCCGAGAGTCCCTCGAACTGCGGGTGGGTCGACACCTTCGTCGCGATCACGACGCCGTCCCGGTCCCGGCCCGACGCCAGCCATTCGCCGATGAGCGTCTCGGATTCGCCGCCGCCGTTGCCCGGCGCCCAGTGCGAATAGCCGTCGGCGGTGTCCACGAGGTCGCCCCCGCCCGCGACGAACGCGTCGAGCACCTCGAACGAGGTGTCGCGGTCGGCCGTCCAGCCGAAGACGTTGCCGCCCAGTGCGAGCGGGGCGATCTCGATGTCGGAGGATCCGATGCGGGCGCGTGCGGTCATGCTGGGGTGCTCCTCTGTATGTGTGGCGGATCGTGCGTCCTGCGGACCGCATGAGCTGCGGATCGCGTCTCTGCGGATCGTGCGCGGCGGCGCACGACTGCTCGTACGCTAACAGCAGCCGCCGACGCCCGCGCCGAAGATGTCGTTTGTGACTTCGGACGCACCGCCCCGCCAGGCCGCGAAGCGCACGGGATCGTCGGTCACCACGAGGTCGATCCCGCTCTCGGCCGCGCGCTCCCAGCGCCGCTCGTCGTTCAGCGTGTAGACGAGGGCCCCGATGCCGACGCGCTGCAGCTCTGCGAGAAGCTCCGGCCTCCGATCGAGCAGCTTCGGCCTGGCTCCGACGGCCGAGACCCGCATCTCCCTCGCCTGTTCGGCGACGCGGTCGTCCCACTCGCGCGTGAGCAGGATCCGCGCGAACTCCGGCGCCACCGCCCCCAGCATCTCGAGCGTCTCTGGTTCGAACGACTGCAGCGCGATGCGGTGCACCATGTGACGTCGCCGGAGCATCTCGACGACCCGCACGATCTCGGCGTCGCTCCACTCCCCCTTCAGCTCGACGAGGGCGCGCGTCGTGGAGCGCGCGAGCAGGCCGACGAACTCCTCGAGCGCCGGCACCGGTTCGCCCGCGTACTCGCGCGAGAACCAGCTCCCCGCGTCGAGCGCCCGCACCTCCGCGAAGGTGCGGGCGGCCACCGGCCCCGTGCCGTTCGTCGTGCGGTCGAGCGTCGGGTCGTGCATGAGCACCGGGACCCCGTCCGCCGTGAGGTGCACGTCCGTCTCCACGAACTCCACGCCCTGCTCGAGCGCGATGCGCATCGCCGCGAGCGTGTTCTCGGGGGCGAGCGCTGCGGCGCCGCGGTGGGACACGATGCCCATGCCCTCGGGATTGCGGAGCGCGCCGTGCACCTGCATCACGCTCGCCGCGGCCGAGTGCGGGTTCGCGCCCGCGGTCACGAGGAGCATGGGGACGAGGATCCACGCGAGCGTCGCCGACCGCAGGTCGAGCCGGCGCCGCGCGCCCCGCACCGCCGTCAGCACTGCACGCATCCCGGCCCCCTCGCTCGATGCCCGCGGGGCCGATGGGTTCGGGATCGATCCGGGTCCGCGCGGTGGCTCACAGCCTACCGGAACCCGTTACCGTTCCGTGATCTTATCTCGGAACGGTAACGGCGCGGCTCACGGTTCCTCGCCGACCACGGTCATGCGCTGCGTGAAACTCATCCGGGCCTCGACCACGCGCTCGGGGTCCCACCCCGGCCCGGGCGTCGACGCGACCAGCAGCCGCGTGTACGCGTGCTCAGGCGCCGTCAGCACCCGCTCCGTCGGCCCCTGCTCGACGACCGCCCCCCTGAAGAGCACGAGCGATCGCTGGCAGAGCTGCTGCACCACCGCCAGATCGTGGCTCACGAAGAGGTACCCGACGCCCGACTCGCGCTGGATCTCAGCGAGCAGGTCGAGCACCTGCGCCTGCACGGAGACGTCGAGCGCCGAGACCGCCTCGTCGAGCACGACCAGCCGCGGTTCGAGCGCCAGCGCGCGGGCGATCGCGATGCGCTGGCGCTGGCCGCCCGAGAGCTCGTGCGGCTTCGCCCGGCCGTGGCGCTCCGTCAGCCGGACGCGGTCGAGCAGCTCGGCGACCCGGGCGCGCGCCGCGGAACGGGAATCCACCAGCCGATGGGCCGCGAGCGCGCGCCGCAGCGTCTCGCCGACCGTGAGGTGACGGTCCAGGGTGCCGTTCGGATCCTGGAACACCATCTGCACGGACCGCGCGCGGCGCATCCGCTCGCTCCGGTTCCGCACCCGCCGCAGCCGGTCCTCGCCGTCGATCATCACCGAGCCGGCGTCGGCGCGCTCGAGTCCCATGAGGATGCGCGCGATCGTCGACTTGCCCGATCCCGACTCGCCGACGAGGCCGACCGCCTCACCGGCCTCGATCGTGAAGCTCACGCGGTTCACGGCGGTCACGTCCGCCGCGGATCCCGCGGTGCGGAACACGCGGTGCAGCTCGGATACCTCGACGAGGCTCATGCGTCGGCCCTCCGGTTCATCACGGGTGCGGTCTCGATGAGCGACCGCGTATAGGGGTGGGAGGCGCCGGCGAAGAGCCCGGGCCGCGCCAGCGTCTCGACGATCTCGCCTTCGCGCAGCACGTAGATCCGGTCGCAGCTCGCCGCGGCGAGGTGCAGGTCGTGGGTGATGAGGAGCATCCCGAGCCCCCGTTCCCGGATCTGCCGCTGGAAGATGGCGAGCACCTCGGCCTGCGTCGTGACGTCCAGCGCACTGGTGGCCTCGTCGGCGAGGATCAGCTTCGGATCGGTGCTCAGCGCCGCGGCGATGACGACGCGCTGCAGCATGCCGCCGGAGAGCTCGTGCGGGTACTGCCGCACCCGGTGCTCGGGCTGCGAGATGCCCACCGATCGCAGCAGCTCGACGATGCGCTCGAGCGCACGGCGCCTGGACCAGCCGTGGACCCGGGTCAGGCGCTCGGCGAGCGAATCGCCGATCCTGCGCACCGGGTTCAGCGCGGCGCGCGGATCCTGCTGGACGAACGCGACGCTCTCCGCCCTGACCCCGCGGATCGTCCCGGACGAGGCGCCGACCATCTCGGTCCCGTCGATGCGGATGCTGCCCGCCAGGGCGGCCTCCTCCCCGTAGAGCCGCAGGGCGGCGCGCACGGTCGTCGACTTGCCCGATCCCGACTCGCCGACGAGCGCCACGAGTTCCCCCGGGGCGACGTCGAGGTCGACCCCGTGCAGGATCTCGACCGGTTCGCCGTCGCGCTCGAATGCGAGTCTCAGGCCGCGAATCTCCATCAGCATGCGGTCATCCCTTCGCCTGCAGCCGGTCGGCGACGCGCACGCCGACGATGTTCACCGCGACCACGACGAGCGCGATCGCCGCGCCGGGCACGAGTGTCGGCAGGAAGTGCCCCTGGACGATGCCCGGCTGGCCCTCCTGCACCATGAGGCCCCACTCCGAGCTCGGCGGCTGCGCCCCGAACCCGAGGTAGCTCAGCGTCGCGAGACTCATGAGCACGCCCCCGAAGAGCACGACGAGATAGCCCACGAGCGCCGGCAGCAGGTTCGGGATCACGCCGCGCAGGCAGATGGTGAGGCCGCCCAGCCCCTGCGCCCGGTAGGCGTCGATGTAGGGCCGCGCGATCTCGCTGAGGGCGAGGCTGCGCGTGTACTTCGCGATCACGGGGGCGTAGGCGAGCGAGAGCGCGATGACGGCCGTCCACTTGCCCTTGCCGAAGACCGCGATCACGAGCACGACGAAGAGCAGGCCGGGGAACGCGAACATCACGTCGGTGATGCGCGCGAGCACGGCGTCCAGCCACCCGCCGCGCCACGCGGCGAGCACGCCGATGGCGACCCCGAGCACGGTCGCGAGCGCCAGCAGGATCACCGCGCCGACGAGCGTCTCGCCGGCTCCGATGAGGATCCGGGAGAACAGGTCGCGCCCGAGCTGGTCCGTGCCGAGCGGGTGCGCAGCGCTCGGGCCGGCCCAGATGGCGGCGAAGTCGATCTCGTCGAGCGCGTACGGCGCGACGAACGGGCCGACGGCCGCGGCGAGCGCGACCAGCGCCAGGAACCCGGCGGCGATCCGGAAGCCCCAGGATCCGCCGCGCCTGCTGCGCGTGCGCGGCCGGGGTGCGAGGAGCACGGTCATGAGGACACCGCCTGTTCTGCGATTCTCGGGTCGAGGAAGGGGAGGGCGACGTCGACGAGCGTCGTCACGACCATGTAGGCCACGACCATGAAGAGCATCACGGCCTGGACGAGGGGGAAATCGTGCGTGTTGATGGCCTCGACGAGGAGGGACCCGATCCCCGAGATGCCGAACACCGTCTCCACGGCGACGGTGCCCGCGATCATGCTGGCCGTCACGAGGGCGAACATGGTGATGATCGGCCCCCACGCGCCCCTGAGTACGTGATCGCGGACGATGAAGCGCTCGCGCAGTCCCGTGGCCCGGGCCGCCTCGACGTGCTCGGAGTCGAACTGCTCGACCATCGCCTGCCGGGTGACCCGGCTGATCGTCGCGAGCGAGGCGAGCGACAGCGTGATCGCGGGGAGGGTGAGGGCGTGCAGCCGCTCGAGGCCGCCGCTGCCGGCTCCCGCGACCGGGAACCACTGCAGCTGCACGGCGAACACCGCGACGAGCGCGATGCCGAGCACGAACTCGGGGATGCTGCCCGCGAGCGTCGTTCCGCCGACGATCGCGGTGTCCACCGCCCGGCGCCGCCGCACCGCGGCGACGATCCCGAGCCCGATGCCGAAGATGCAGAGCAGCACGGCCGCGTAGGCGACGAGCGAGAGCGTCACCGGCGTGCGCGACGCCAGGATCATCGCCACCGGCTGGTGGTACTTGAACGACTCGCCGAAATCGCCGGTGAGCACGCCCGAGGCCCAGTGCCAGTACTGGGCGAGCAGCGGCTCGTCGAGGTGGTACTGGGCGCGCACGGCCGCGATGCGCTCGGGCGTCACGTCCTCAGTGCTCCCGATCAGGAACGTCATGGGGTCGCCGGGCGCCGCGTACATCGCGGCGAAGATCACGAACGAGGCGATCACGAGCGTCAGCAGCATGCCGCCGAGCCTGCGGATCACACGGGTCACGGTCGGCTATCCCTTCGCGCGCCCGAGGTCGGCGACCCAGGGATAGTAGATGTAGGCCGCCGATGACGGCACTCCGGTGACGTCCTGCGACATCACGAGCGTCGCCGGGGTCGCGACGACAGGCAGCCAGACCGCGTTCTCCACCCAGGTGCGCTCGAGCTCGATGGAGATCTTCGCGCGCTCGGCGTCGTCCGTCGCCGCATACCCCTCGTCGACGAGCCGGTCGTACTCGGGATCGGCGAATCCGACGAAGTTGCGCGACGAGTCCGACCGGCCGTTCTTGTAGAACCCCAGCGGGTCGGCCTTGGAGATGTAGTAGACGTCGGGCCAGAGATCCGCCGAATCGCGCAGCTGCTCGTCGTTGTAGAAGTCGCCGTACTGCACCTCGGGCACCGAGAGGATCTCGGCAGGCAGTCCGATCTTCTTGGCCCCGTCGACCAGCGCATTCGCGATCACGTTGTGCACCGGCGAGCCGTTCGAGGCGATGACGATCGGATCCTTCGGCGCGCCCGCCTCCGCCACGAGCTTCTCGGCGGCGGCGAGATCCTGCTCGTCCGGTGCGGCGGGCGCCCCCTCGAGCTCGTCGTAGGCGGCCTGGAACGCATCGGCTTCGTACCCCCATGCGCCGGATCCCACCGGGGTCTTCCACGGCCGGGCGAGGCCGCCGAATGCGGCCTGGGCGATCCCGTCGCGGTTGATCGCGAGCGACAGCGCCTGTCGCAGGCGCGCGTCGGTCAGGGCGCCCCGCTGCGTCGTCACGGCGACCCAGGTATTCGTCGCCGGCCCCTGGTACACGGCGTTGTCGGCGCTGCCCAGGAAGGGCTGCGCGGCGCCGGGGTTCTCGAAGTACGCACCGTCGACCTCGCCCGCGGTCAAGCTATTGGCGGCCGCTGACTCGTCCGCCCAGCGCAGCACGATGCGCTGGGTCTTGCCCACGCGGTCCGCCTGCCAGTAGTCGTCGTTGCGCTCCAGCGTCACCTGCTCGCCCGGCTTCCACTCCGCGACCTCGTAGGGCCCGCCGCACGCCGAGGCGGAGGTCGGACTCCCGAACTTCTCCCCCTCGGCCTCGATCACGCGCGGATTCCAGACGATACCGCCGTCGCCTGCCATGGCCTGGAGGAAGATCGCGTCGGGCTGCGTGGTGGTGACGGTGATCTGATCGGCGCCCGTCCGGTCGATCGACACGACCTTCTCGTACTCATCGGACTCGGCCGCGCCCTCCGCCGCGTGCCTGCGCATGCTCCACACGACGTCGTCGGTCGACACCCGGCTGCCGTCGTGGAAGGTCGCGTCCTGTCTGATGGTGAGCACCAGGTGGGTGTCGTCAGCCCACGTCGCGTCCGAGGCGACGCCGTTGCCGAGGGAGAGGTCGGGCTGCACCTGCATGAGCCGGTCGCAGGTGTTCGCGAGGATCATGTCATCGGGAGTCGTCGCGTCGATGTCCGAGTCGAGCGTCGTCGGCTCCGCGGGCAGCATCCAGGTCGCGGAGTCGAGTTCGCCGGCCGCGGCGGGCGTCGCGGGGCCGAACGGGACATCGAGCTCCGCGGTCCCCTGGCCGCTCGTCCCGCCTCCCCCGCCCGCCGAGCATCCGGCGAGCGCGAGCGCCCCGATGGCCGCCGCGCTCGCCGCGAGCCTGACGCGGTGCAGTTTCGTGTGTGTCATGGTGATACGCCTCCTTGCGTATGGATGTCGATGAGGAGATTCGTGGCGCTCAGTCGCGCGCGCCGGGGCCGTCGTAGAGGTTCCACGGCAGCCGAGCGTACGGTGTCTCGCAGGGGAAGCCGGCGGCGACGTAGTACTCGCCGCTCGTGAGGTCGACGCAGCTCGAGAGCAGCGTCGACCACTGCTTCAGCGGGTCGACTCCGGGGACCGGGTGCGTGCACACCCCCTCGGGGAAGCCGAGGTGGTCCGACATCGCGGTGCGCACGAGCTCCCTGGCCTCCCCCGCCGACGTCGCCTCGGCGACCCGCCGCAGGCCATCGCTCACGCGCGGCAGACGGAGCAGGGAGTCCGATGATGCCGGCCGGTAGTGCCCCGCGAGCTGCGGCGGCACCGAGGCCTGGTAGTGGTTCGTGTGCGCGATCATGCCGGCGTCCGGGTAGATCCAGTCGATGCCGTGCGGGGTCGTCTCGAGATCGATGCCGTACCCGCTGCGATCGGCGAGCAGCGCATTGCTCGCGATGTGCGGGCGCGTCTTCACGAGCACCTTGAGCGCGGAGGCGATGTCGCTCCGGTCGAGCACGAGGCGGCGGATGAGCGTCTGGGGAAGCCCGAGCTCCGAGCCGAATGCGCCCCCGAGCCCGTTGGCGTTCAGCGCGATGCCCGCCGAGTTCGCGCCGTGACGCCCGACCTGCCCGGCCTCGACCTGCATGACGAGCGTCGGCAGCGGATCCTGCACGATGCGGAGCACCATCGTCGTCTCGGCGGTGCGCGTGCGCCAGTCCCAGTTCTGGCCGACGAGCGTGTGACCCGACGCGCCGCTCGCGGCGCCCGTGAGGAAGAAGGAGGTGCACCCGTCGACGGAGGCCCGCTCCTCGTCGTCGGACTCGACGGCGAGGAGACCCTGAGCGCCGTGCCCGGCCCGCTGCGCACGGTGGTTGTGGACGAACTCTCCGCGGAGGTTCAGCGTGAGGATCTCCTCGAACGTCGCCCCGGCCCCCTCCGCGATTCCGCGCATCTCCTCGACGAGGTGCGGCGCCTGCTCCTCGCAGAGCGGGAGCCACTTCCGGACCGATGCGGTGATCTCGGGCCAGCTCATCGCCGTCTGCACCCCGAGCGCCTCGGAGTAGTAGGCGATGGCGAGCTCGATGAGATCGCGCGCGGCCTCGCCGTACTGGCGTCCGCGCTCGCGCGGCGGTCCGCTGATCTCGACGAGCCGGATGGGTGGGGTAGTCACTCGTACGACCTCTCTGTCTCCCGGAACCCGGGGTAGCATTGGAACATCCGTTACAAATATTCACCGAACTGAAACAAGATGATACACGAATGAATGATTTCGTAACAACCAATACAGAGAACCCGTCGATATCGCGGCTGCGCGACCGGATCGCGCGGTCGTGGGACGGCCTCTCGCGCGCGGAACGAGCGGTCTGCCGGGTGCTCTCCTCGACATCGGCGGAGCGCCTGCTCTACGCCAGCGCGGCCGACCTCGGCGAGATGAGCAAGACGTCGAACGCCTCGGTGGTGCGCACGCTGCAGACGCTCGGGTACTCGGGCCTCTCTGAGCTCAAGCAGGAGATCGCGGCTCCGCTGACCTCGCAGGTCGCACCCGACGTGCGCCTGCGCCAGCGCATCGAGCACCTCGGACGCGACATCGACCGCGTGCAGCAGGAGATCTGGTCGGAGGCCCAGGCGCTCATCGAGCACGCGCGCACGCTGAACGCGGACGCGACGCTCTCGAGCGCGGTGAACCTGCTCGTCCACGCCCGCACGGTCTCCTGCTACGGCCTCGGCGCCTCGAAGGTCGCGGCCGAGCATCTCGCAGTCAGGCTCGGCCGGACCGGCCTGACCACGCGCCACCTGAGCGCCGACGGCTTCATGCTCGCCGACGAGCTCCTCCACCTCGGCGCGGGCGACGCGGTCGTGGTCTTCGCACCCGGGCGGATGACCCGCGACATCGAGGCGATCCTGGAGCAGGCGCACCTCGTCGGCGCGCAGGTCATCCTCGTGACGGACCATCTGCACGAGCGGCTCTCGCAGCCGGTGGACGTCGTGATCCAGGCCCCGCACACCCCGACGGGCCTCACCTCGGAGAGCCTGACCGGCCTGCTCGTCGGCGACATCCTCGTGCAGGGCATCACGGTCGTGGGCCCCGACGCCGCGCTGCAGTCATCGCACACCCTCAACGACATCCGGTCGCGCCTGGGCTACTGACCGGAGCCTCCGCCCGCAGGGACCGAGGGCGTCGAGCCCGCGCGCCTCAGGCGACCCCGGGGCGCTACTGGTTCGAGAACGCGGCGTCGAACGCGGCGTCGGGCCGTTTCCAGAGCAGGGAGCGGATGCGCCCGACCGCCTCGGCAGCGCCGTGGAGGCGATCCATGCCGGCGTCCTCCCACTCGATCGAGATCGGCCCGGAATAGCCGATGGACCCGAGCGCGCGGAACGCGTCCTCCCAGTGGGTGTCTCCGTGCCCCGTCGAGACGAAGTCCCAGCCGCGCCTGGGGTCGCCCCACGGCAGGTGCGAGCCGAGGATCCCCGAGCGACCCGTCGAGGGGCGCAGGCGGGTGTCCTTGCAGTCGACGTGGCAGATGCGGTCGGCGAAGTCGACGATGAAGCCGATCGGGTCCACGCCCTGCCACACGAGGTGGCTGGGGTCCCAGTTCAGGCCGAACGCGTGCCGGTGGTCGACCGCCTCCAGCGCGCGCACGGTCGTCCAGTAGTCGTACGCGATCTCGGACGGGTGGACCTCGTGCGCGTACCGCACGCCCTCGGAATCGAAGACGTCGAGGATGGGGTTCCAGCGCTCGGCGAAGTCGGCGTATCCGTCGTCGATCACCGATTGCGGCACCGGGGGGAACATCGCGACGTACGGCCAGACCTTCGATCCCGTGAACCCGGTCACGACGTCGGCGCCGAGTTTGCGGGCGACGCGCGCCGCGCGCATCATGTCGGCAGCGGCCCGCTGGCGCACGCCCTCGGGATCGCCGTCGCCCCACACGTAGTCGCGCACGATCGCGCGGTGCCTGAAGTCGATCGGGTCGTCGCAGACGGCCTGCCCCGCGAGGTGGTTCGAGATCGCCCAGACGCGCAGTCCGTGCCGGTCGAGGATCTCGAGCCGCGAGCGCAGGTAGGCGTCGTCGGCGTCCGCCCTGGCGAGGTCGAGGTGATCGCCGGACGCCGCGATCTCGAGGCCGTCGTAGCCCCACTCGGCTGCGAGCCGCGCGACCTCCTCGAACGGCAGGTCGGCCCACTGGCCGGTGAACAGGGTGACGGGGTGGGATGCGTCGTGGGTCATGGCAGGCGGCTCCTTCGCTGCTGCAGGTCGGTCAGGGTCTCGAACGTGATGCGGGCGAGCTCGTCCTGAGACGCCGCGAGCGGGCGCCAGATCGAGGCCGCCGTCGCGATCGTATCGTTGTCGCCGGTGAAGCTCTCCAGCGTCAGCGGGCCGGCGTATCCGACATCGTCGAGGGCGTCGAGGATCGCGCCCCAGTCGGTGTGGTCGGGGCCCACCGGCCCGCGATCGTTGCCGCAGACCTGGAACACCGCGATCCGGGACCCCGCGGCGCGGATCGCCGCGGCGGGGCTCCGCTCCTCGATGTTCAGGTGGTAGGCGTCGAGGGCGAGCGCGACCCCGCGGCCGAAGAGCGGATCGAGCGCGTCGACCGCCTGCGCGACCGTGTTGATGAGGCTGGTCTCGTAGCGGTTGAGCGGCTCGACGGCGAGCGTCACGCCCCGCTCGGCGGCGTAGTCCGCGACCGGGCGGAGCGCCTCGCGCAGCGCGGCCACGGCGTGCGCGCGGTCGGACGGATCCATGCGCCAGACCCGCCCGGTCCGCGCGGTGAACGGGCCGGCGACGGTGGGGGATCCGAGGGCGACCGCCACGTCGACGCAGTGCCGCAGGTACTCCTGGGTCGCGCCGCGCAGCGCGTCGTCGAGCAGGTCGCGCCCCTCCCCCATCGCGCCGACGACCCTGGCGCCCATGCCGCGCTCGCCGAGGCGCTCCGCCGCGAGCGCGGGCGACCAGTCGCCCGGCCGCTCGACCGGCAGCTCGAGGATCCCGAACCCGATCCCGTCGGCGACGGCGGCGATCCGCGCGAGCGCGTCGTCGTCGAGCGGCGACGCCCAGACCCAGGTGTTCACGCCCAGCTGCCGCTGCATGGTCGCTCCTCTCGATGGTGTACTGCGGTCCTGCGCCGGGAGCCGCGTCATCCTGCGCGAGCTGCTTCCCCGCGTCGCGCAGGATGACGGGACAACGCTCCGCAGGATGACGGAGCGGCGCCCCTCCCGCCCGGGGCGGCTTACGGGATGACGCGCTTCTGCCAGACCTCCGGGTAGCCCGGCAGGTCCTCGCCGCCGAACTTGGCGTAGTGGCCGTCGGGCATCCCCTCGTTGCGCGCGAGGTAGTCGTCGAGCTCCTCGGCGGTGATCGGGCTCTGCGGCAGCACCCACTCCTGCGGCACCTCCTCGCCCGCGAAGATCTGCTCCATCGCGAGCAGCGGCGTGCGCCACTGGAAGTTCGAGTAGACGGGGGCGAGGCCCGTGAGCCCGGTCTCCTTCCACTTGCGGAGGAAGCTGAGCTCGTCCTCGCCCGTCATCACGGGGTAGTCCTTGCCCGCGTCCTCGAAGGCCTCGATCGCCGCGACGGCGCCGTCGCCCGCGTCCATCCAGACGCCCTGCACGTCGCCCTTGGCGAGCTCGTCCGAGATGATCTTCTTGATCTCGGCGGGGTCGGCACCGGTGAAGTAGTCGACGGCCTCGATGCCGGCCTCGTCGAAGAGCTTCTCGGCACCGGCCCAGCGCTGCTCGAGCACGTCGACGCCCGGCAGGATGCGCAGCGCGACGACCTTGTCGCCCTTCTCCAAGTTGTCGATGAGGAACTCGGCGGTGTCGATGCCCCAGGCGAATCCGCCGATCGGGTGGATGAACGTGACCGCGCAGTCCGTCTGCACGCCGCGGTCGAACACGACGACGGGCTTGCCCGTGTCGCACGCGCGCTCGACGGCCGGGGTCAGCGCGGCGGTCGAGTTCGGCGAGATGACGAAGCCGTCGCAGTCGCCCTCCGAGATGAAGTAGTCGATGTCGGCGATCTGCGTGTCATCGCTGTCCTTCGCGTCGCGCGTCTCCATCTCCGAGATCACGCCGGACTTCTGCAGCGCCTTGAGCTGCTCGTTCATCGTGATCCAGCCGGTCTGGCGCCACGGGTTCGAGATCGAGGCGTTCGCGAAGCAGATCTTCTTCGCGCCGTCGGACTTGAACTCGGAGGTGTCGCGCATCTCGGCGTTGATCGTCTGCAGGTACGGCTGCTCCTCGGGCCCCTCGGGCACGACCGAGCGCTCCGCGTCCTGCCGGTCGAAGACCTCCTGGTCGAACCACTCGACCGACTCCTCGGTCTGGGTCTCGCCGCCGCCCTCGCCCTGCGGGTTCTCGACCGACGGATCCGTCGTGCACCCCGCCAGCAGGATCAGCGACGCCGCGCCGACGAGACTCGCCGTGATGCTCAGCGATCGTTTCATGATCGGTTCTCCTTTGCGTGTTCTCCCCGCGCGGCACCGCTGCCCGCGGGTTCCGATGGCGGGGTGCTCCCCGCCGGTTCCGACCCGGAGTCCCCGGGAGTCTCTGGGTCCCGCCCCGGCACGGCGCCGGAGCCCCCGGCCCGTCTGCGAGAGCGGAGGACGGCGCCCGAGTAGGCGACGGCCGCGATGATGATGGCCCCCTGGATCGCGTCGCGCATGGTCGAGGGCACCGACGTGAAGTTCAGCAGCGTGAAGAGCGTCTCGAGCGCGAAGGCCCCGGCGAGCGCTCCCCAGACCGATCCGCGCCCGCCGCCCAGCACCACGCCGCCGAGCACGACCGCGGTGATCGCGATGAACTCGTACCCCCGGCCGACCGAAGGGTGCACGCCCGCGTAGCCGACGAGCAGCACGCCGGCGAGGGTGGCCGCGAGCGAGGAGATCACGAACGCCCCGGTCTTGGCCAGCCACACCGAGGCCCCCGCGAAGGAGCCCGCGGACGGGTTGTCCCCGATCGCGACGAGCGTCCTCCCGAACGGGCGGCGCGAGAGCCAGGCCGCGAACGCCACCGAGGCGACGAGCAGGATCACGGCCCACGGGAGGACCCCGATGACGGGGAGGCCCTCGACCCCGCCACGGCCGATCTGCCGGAAGGAGTCCGCGGGGTTCCCGGTCGCCGCGCCGCCCGTCAGCCACATGACGCCGCCGTAGAGCACGAGCATCATGCCGAGCGTGACGATGAACGACGGCACGCGGAGCAGGGTCGTGACGAGACCGTTCACCACGCCGACGATCACGCCGATCGCGACGAGGAGCAGCAGGATCGGCAGCGACTTGGCGTCGTCCTGCCCGATGAGCGTGCCGGCGAGCACGACCTGCGTGGTCACGAGGGACCCCTGGGAGAGATCGAACTCACCGCTCACGATGACGAAGTACTGGCCGATCGCGACGACCGCGATCGGCGCCACGCGCTGCATGTAGCGGACGAGCTGACCCGGCTCCGCGAACGACGGGTTCAGCACCGTCACCGCGATCAGCAGCACGAGCAGCAGCAGGTAGACCGCACCGCGCGGGCTGACGAGTGCGCGGGCGAACCCGGCGAGGCCCCCGCCCGGCGAGGCCGACGTGCGCGCTGCGGCATTCATGACGCACCTCCGGTGATCCCGGCCGCGGCGACGGGCGGACCGTCGGCGGGGGCCTCGGCGCCCGTCCGCGTGAACCGCTCGCGCCTGGCCACGAGGCGGCGGCGCGAGTAGACGGCGACCGCCACGACGATCACGGCGCCGCGCACGACGTCCTTGAGGAAGGGGTTCACCTGCAGCACGCTCATGAGGCTGTCCAGCACCGCGAAAATCGCGACGCCTCCGATCGTACCCCAGATCGAGCCGCGCCCGCCCGCGAGGAGCGTGCCGCCGAGCACGACCGCGGCGATCGAGAGCAGGTCGTACCCGCCCTGGGTGCCGACGGTCGGGCTCCCGACGCCCAGCCGGCTCGCGAGGAGCAGCCCGGCGAACCCCGCGAACACCGAGCAGAGCACATGCGCCCAGATCACGGGGCGCCGGGTGCGCACGCCCGAGAGGCGCGCGACCTCGGGGCTGCCGCCCACCGCGTAGAGATGGTGGCCGAAGCTCCCGCGTGCGAGCAGGAACGCCACGCCGCCCGCGAGGGCCAGCATGACGATCGTCGAGACGGGCACCGGTCCGACCCCCGTCGCACCGAAGAGCTGGAACGCCCACGGCACCTCGCCCGCGGTGCCCTTGTAGTTGGTGTCGAGGTACCCCTTGAGGATGAGCCCGACGCCGAGCGTCGTGACGAAGCCGTGGACCCTGAGGAAGGTGACGATGAGCCCGTTCGCGAGGCCGATCGCCGCGGCGACGGCGAGCGCGAGCAGCACTCCGGGCACGATCATGCTCGAGCTGCCGCGCATCGTCTCGGCCGCGACGAGGCTCGTGAGGCTCACGACGTAGGGCACGGAGAGATCCAGGGAGCCGGCGAGGATCACGAGCGTCTGTCCGATCGCGACGAAGCCGAGCACGCTCATCCCGGTCAGGATGTCGCGGATGCTGCCGGGGCTGAACAGGTTGCGCCCCGTCGTCGCCACGAGCACCGCGCTCAGCGCGAGCACCGCGATCAGGGCGAGATAGACGATCGCGGTGGTGTCGAGCCGCCGCAGCCATGCGCTCATCGCGCTCCTCCTTGGGGGTCCTCCGCGCCGGTGGCGAGCGCGAGCACGGTCTCCTCGGTCGACCCGGCGGGCAGCTCGCCCGCGATCCGGCCGTCCCGCATCACGATGATCCGATCGGACATGCCGATCACCTCGGGCAGTTCGCTCGAGACGAGCAGGATCGCGACGCCGTCGCGCGCGAGATCGCGGACGAGCCGGTACACGGCGACCTTGGCGCCGACGTCGATGCCGCGGGTCGGTTCGTCCAGGAGCACGACGCGCGGCGCGGTCGCGAGCCACTTGGCGAGCACGACCTTCTGCTGGTTGCCGCCCGAGAGCGCCTGCACCTCCTGTCCGGGACCGCGGCTCACGAGCTCGAGGGCGTCGAACATGCCCGGGAGCTCCGCGCGCTTCGCGCGGGTGCGACCGGGGAAGACGCTCCGGATCGCGAGGAGCGCGTTGTCGAGGATCGACTGGTGCAGCGCGAGGCCCGTGCGCTTGCGATCCTCCGTGACGAGCGCGATGCCGCGGCGCACGGCCTGGCGCGGGCGGCGGATCGGACTCTCGGAGCCGTCCACCCGCAGCGCGCCCCGAGTGAAGGGCGCGGCGCCGAAGATCGCCTCGACGAGCTCGGTGCGGCCCGAGCCCTGCAGGCCCGAGACGCCGACGACCTCGCCTGCGCGCAGTTCGAGATCGATCCCGTCGAGCTGGGCGTTGCCGCCGCCCACGACCTCGACGAGGGGTGCACCGACCTCGGTACCCGGCTCGGGGCCGGGGTAGTAGGCGCTGATGGGGCGGCCGACCATGCGCCGCACGAGCGTGGCCTGGTCCAGCTCCGAGGCCGGATCGCTCGACACGAGCGCGCCGTCCTTCATCACGGTGATGGTGTCGCAGAGATCGAAGATCTCCTGCAGACGGTGCGAGACGTAGAGGATCGCGACCCCGCGATCGCGCAGGCGCCTGACGACGCGGTAGAGGATCGCGACCTCGTGGTCGGCGAGCGCCGCCGTCGGTTCGTCCATCGAGATCACCCGGGCGTCGATCGAGAGCGCCTTCACGATCTCGACGATCTGCTGCTCGGCGACGGTGAGGCCGCCCACCTGCGCATCGGGCGAGATGCCCGGGATACCGAGGTCGTCGAGGAGTTCGCGCGTCGCGCGACGCATGCCGGCGGTGTCGACGAGCCCGCGGCGTCTCGGCTCCCGGCCGAGGAAGACGTTCTGCGCGACCGTGCGGTCGGGCAGCAGGTTGAACTCCTGGAACACGGTCGCGACGCCGGCGGCCGCCGCCTCGACCGGGTGGCCGAAATCGACGCTCGCGCCGTCGATCCGCACGTCGCCGCCGTCGCGGCGATGCACTCCGGCGATGATCTTCATGACGGTCGACTTGCCCGCGCCGTTCTCGCCGACGAGGCCGTGCACGGTGCCGGGCACGAGGTCGAGCGAGACGCCGTGCAGCACCTCGACGCCGAAGAACTGCTTGCGCACACCGACGACGGAGAGCACGGGTGCTGCATCGGCACCGCGCACGGGTGCCGCATCTGCACCGCGCACGGGCGCCGCTGCGGCCCCGTCCACCGCGTTCCGCTCGGCGTCGTTCACTCGGCCCCCACCTCGATCCAGGTCCCGCTCGCCGCCGATGCCAGCACGGCGTCGGTGAGGGCCGCGGCGCGCGCACCGTCGGCGAAGGTCGGCAGCCCCTCGCGCTCCTCGCCCGACGCGACCGCGTAGGCATCGGCCATGAACGCGTCGAACGCGTCGAGGTAGCCGAGCGCGTGCCCCGAGGGCAGCGACGACAGGCGGGCGGCGTCGGCCGACAGGGTCTCGGGATCGCGGCGGAGCAGCAGGGAGTGCCCGCGCCGCCCGACCCAGAGCCGCTCGGGATCCTCCTGCTCGAAGCGCACGCTCTCGCGGGCCCCCGCGATCTCGAGCACGAGTCCGTTCTTGCGCCCGGGGGCGACCTGGGAGACGAGCAGCGTCCCGATGCCGCCGCCCGCGAGCTCCACCGCGAGCGCCACCGAGTCCTCCGTCGAGACCTCGCGGCCGGCCCGCTCGCCGTGCACGGTGCGGGTGGTGGCGACGAGCTTCGCGATGCGGTCTCCGCTCACGAACTCGACGAGGTCGACGAGATGCGATCCGATGTCGGCGAAGGCGCGCGACGGCCCCCCGGCATCGGCGCCCACGCGCCAGTTGTCGTCATCGGCGTCGAGCAGCCAATCCTGGAGGTACTGGCCGGAGACCGTGAGCACGGCGCCCGACTCTCCCGACGCGATCCGCGAACGGGCCTCGCGCACCATCGGGTGGTAGCGGTAGACGAAGGGAACCGCCCCGGGGAGTCCCGCGGCCGCGGCTTCGGATGCGAGGGCGGCGGCCTCCGCGCCGTTCGTCGCGAGCGGCTTCTCGCAGATCACGTACGAACCGGAGCGGATCGCGGTCCGCGCGTAGCCGACGTGGCTCCGGTTCGGCGTGCAGACGTGCACGACGGGCAGCGCTTCGGCGAGCAGCGCATCGGGGTCGAGCGCGCGCGCGTACCCGAGTGCGGTTGCCGCGCGGGCCGCGCTCTCGGGGCCGGACGACGCGAGCGCCGCCAGTTCGGCGCCCGCCGCCAGTGCCGAGCGGGTGTGCGTGCGCGCCATGAACCCGGCACCGAGCATGCCGATGCGCGGGCCTGCCGCGGGGGTCTTCGTCGTCGAGGACATGCGACCATTGTGATCCTCCATCCCCCACTTTTGTCAAGCATCTTTCATAAGCAATCGAATCGTTACCCGACTTCGCGCTGTGCTTTACTGAAAGCGTGCCTCCCCTTCCCCCGCTGAACGGCCCCGTCGCGTCGACGGCGGGCGGGCTGCTGCAGCATCTCAGGGACGGACGCCCGCGCACCCGCGCGGAACTCGCCCAGCTCACCGGGCTCTCGCGCCCGACGGTCAGCCAGCGCATCGACCAGCTGCTCGAGCTGCGCCTCGTCTCTCCCGTCGAGGACGCCGCATCGACCGGGGGCCGCCCATCATCGCAGATCGCGTTCAATCCGCGTGCGCAGGTGGTCGTCGCTGCGGACCTCGGCGCGCTCCACGCGCGCCTCGCGATCACGGATCTCGACGGGAACCTGCTCGCCGAGACCTCATCCGCCCACGAGATCGGCGAGGGCCCGGAGGTCTCGATCGACTGGATCCTGCACTCCGCCCACGAGCTGCTCGCAGGCCTCGGGTACGGGCCCGATCGGGTCGCGGGCGTCGGGATCGGGGTGCCCGGTCCCGTGGAGTTCTCGACCGGCCGTCCCATCAACCCGCCGATCATGCCCGGTTGGGATCGCTTCGATGTGCCGGCGGCGATCCGGCAGTCCCTCGACGCGCCCGTGCTCGTCGACAACGACGTGAACATCATGGCCCTCGGCGAGCTCAGCACCTCCTGGCCAGGCGTCACCGACCTCATCTTCGTCAAGGTCGCGAGCGGCATCGGCGCCGGCATCGTCTCGGGGGGCACGCTGCGCCGCGGCGCGCAGGGCGCCGCGGGCGATATCGGCCACGTCGCCCTCGCGCGTGCCGCCGACGCCCCCTGCCCCTGCGGCAACCGCGGCTGCCTCGAAGCCGTCGCCTCGGGCCGGGCGCTCGCGCGAGCGCTCAGCACCGCGGAACGGCGGCTCGAACGGCCGAGCGATGTGGTCGCCCTCGCGAAATCGGGCGACGTCGCGGCGATCCAGGCCATCCGCCAGGCCGGCCGCGACATCGGCGAGGTGCTCACGGTCTGCGTGAGCCTCATGAACCCCTCGACGATCGTGATCGGCGGCACGATGGCGCAGGCGGCCGAGCACCTCGTGGCCGGCGTGCGGGAGGTCGTCTATGCCAGGTCGATCCCGCTCTCGACGGAGCACCTCACGATCGCCCCGTCGCGCGCGGCGGGGAACGCCGCGATCTCCGGGGCGGCGCAGCTCGCGATCGACGCGGCGCTGTCGCCCGAGCGCATCGCCCGGGCGCTCGGCGCGTAGCCGGCCGCCTCGGATCTACCGCTCGCCGGCGGCGTCCCGTTCCGCCGGCACGAGCTCGGCCGTCACGGCGAGATGGTCGCTCTCACCGAGGCGCACGGTGTCCGCCGACGTCGCGTCGAGCCCCCGGACGAGCACGTGATCGAGCCGCACGAACGGAAACCTCCCCGGCCAGCTGAAGCCGAAACCGCCCGAGGTCTGGTTCGGCTCGACCATCTCCTCCAGCAGCGGCGCGAGCACGCGGTCCGAGCTGCCCGCGTTGAAGTCCCCGAGGGCGACGACCCGCTCGGCGGGATCGTCGCGCACGAGCTCGGCGAGCTCCGCGAGCATCTCGTCCCGCTGCGCGTGCGAGAAGACCCGGGCAGAGGCGGCGTGCGCGGCGTAGACGCGGATCGGGCCGTCCGGATGCGCGAGGTCGAACCGCATCGCCCGGAACCAGCCGAGCCCGAGGTCGAGCGGCTCGAGGCGCTCGATGGGGACTCGGCTCCACACGCCGAGCGTGCCCACCGTCGCCGAGTGCGGGTACTCCTCGTCGAGCACCGCCGCGACCGGCGCGCGCGAGGCCGCGTCGAGCTCCTGGAACGCGATGAGATCGGGTCCGCGGTCGAGCGCGGCCCGGGCCGTCGCCTCGGGATCCCCGGCCGCCCCGCGGAGGTTCTGCGACAGCACGCCCACCGGCTCAACGCCGCTGCCCGCCGCGGGGGTCAGGGGCAGGATCCCCGGCAGGAACGCCACGGCCCACACCACCGCCGCCGCGACGCCCGCCAGGGTCCCGAGCCAAGCGCGGCGCACGAGCGCCGCGATGAGCACGAGCGCGATCGGAGCGCCGAGCCACGGGAGCACGGCGTCGAACGGCAGGGCGAACGCCGTGTCGCCCGGCACGATCCCCGGCGCGATGACGAGCGCCGCGAACCCGGCAGCGAGCAGCGCGAGCAGCACGCCGACGCGCTGCCGTCTCCGGATGCCTCGTTCGCCCATCGTTCTCCTCCCGCAGCGAGCAGGGATCGCCGCCCTCCCGCGAACCGCGGTCCCGACGACGCCCCATCGTCGTCCTTCCGCCCGCGGGTCTCATCCTCCGCAGCGCGAGTGTCCGATCGTAGCAAGGCGCGCGGTCGGGAATCTGCGAGAATTGCCGGATCGGCGCGCCGGCGCCGCGTGCGGAACCCGCATATCCGGGCCGCGGGGAGGAGAGCACGATGAGGAGCTCCGACGCGAACGAGGACTACTGGTTCGACGCCGCACCGCTCGCGGAGTCTCCGAGGCGCCGATCGGCCGCGGAGGCGCTGAGCTCCGTGCTCCCCGGCAAGCAGCACAGCGACGCCCAGCAGGAGGCGCTCCTCGCCTTCGCCACGGCGAACGGCCTCTCCTACATCTCCTGGTTGGCTCCCCGCGAACGCTCGGAGCCGCTGCCGAGCCTCGTGCTCGACGACGCCAGCATGACCCTCATCTCCGGCCACGCACCGCAGCGATTCGAGTTCGGCAACCACGGCTGGAGGTTCTGGACGGGCGAGGGCGACGGGTCTCCGTCGCGGCGCGGCTACATCGCGATCCGCCACGGGATGGCGCTCCCGCACCTGTACCTCGACGCGAACGGGCCCGGCGCCGCCACCCTGCTCGCCGCGGCATCCACCGTCGTGAACGCTGCGGGGTTCTTCGACTTCGAGCGCACCTCGGTCGACGAGTCAGCGGTCGATGCGTTCCGCAAACGCGCCGTCGCGCTGGATCTGCCGACCTCGGCGGGATTCACCGCCTACGTCGACGCGGGTCGCCCGTCCGAGCGCACCGCGGCGGCCGGGCGGAAGGCCCCTTTCGGGCGGAACTCCCCTTTCGGGCGGAAGTCACAGGCGCGTGCCTCGGACGAGGCGGCGGCCGCGCGCGCGGAGGATCTGGCCGCCGCCGAGGCGCTGCTCACCGGCCCGGCCGGGCCGCTGCTCGCGGAGCTCGCCGACTCGTTCGATGTCGAGGTGGAGGAGAACTGGGTCTTCGCCTACTCCACGTTCGGCGAGCTCTCCACGCTCGAGCCCGAGATCTGGGCGTGGGCGTTCGGTTCGGCGTCGCGGCTCGTCGACGTGCTCGAGATCTGGGGCCTCGACGCGACGGAGCTGCGGCAGCAGGCCTGGTACACCTCCGATCGCATCGAGCGCCCGGCCCGCGTCGACGGGGCGCTGCAGGCGCTCGTGCCGAAGCCCGGCAGCAGGATCGGGAAGCTCCTCTTCGGGCGCGGGCCGGAGTAGCCCTGCCGGTGCGTGTCGCCGAGGTCCCGGCAGGCCTGCCCGCCGGGCGAAGGCCGCGGCGGATTCGGCGGGCCTGCGACGCCGATCCCCGACGGTCCGAGCGCTTCGGAGGCGACCCAGTGGGGCGCTCGTGACGCACCACGAGGGGTCGCTCGTCGGCGTTCCCTCACCGCTCCGGTGCTTCGCGGGTCGCTGAGATGTCCGCGACCCGCCCGTCGACGTACTCGAAGCGCACGAACACCCGGTTCGGAAGGTCCTCCGCGATCCAGAACCGGTCCGTACGGTCGTTCGACCACTCGGGGGTTCCGAAGCGCTCGAGGATCTGCTCCCGCGTCGTATCGGGACCGACGCCGTCGATGAGGCCCTCCGGCCGCGCATACGCTCCGCGCTCCTCACTGCTCCTGATCCAGATCCTGACGTCCTCGAAGAGGCCGTCTTCGAAGATCAGCTCCGCGTGCTTCCGCTCCGCGACGTAGTAGGTGCGGGTGACCGCGCCGACCGGGTACTGGCTGCGCTCGAACGACGGCCCGAAGAGCGCAAGAACCGCCCGGGTCTCGGCGTCGTCGGCGCCGTGCCCGAGCGCCGCGATCGCCGTCAGCAGGTCGCCCGTGACGACCGCCTCCGATTTCGGAGCCGCCGCGCTGCGCCGCGCCCGCTCCTCCGCCGCGGCCCGGGCCGCTTCGACCGTGGCCGCCCGCGCACGCGCTTCGAGCTGCTGCTTGAACTCGTACCGGTACGTGCGTGGGCCGTCGGCCTCCGGCTCCGGGAAGTCGTCGTACGCGTCGGCCGTCACCTCGAACCCGAGCGCGCGGCACTCCCGCGCGAGCGGAGCGATCAGCTCGTCCTCGTACTCGCCGAACGCGAGGCACATGGCATCGGTCAGCGTGCGCCCCCGAACCGCGTCGAACCACTCCGAGGGCTCGAGCAGGGCGATCTGCGCCGTATCGATCGAGGCACCCTCGGGGCCGTGCCAGTAGCCGAGCGCCACGCCATCGCCGCTCTCCACCACCCAGGTCGCGAGTTCGGCGGTGGCCCGGGTCGCCTCGGCATCGATCCGCTCGCGTTCGACGCCAGACTCGGCAGCGTCGGCTTCGGATCTCGCAACCTCGCCAGGCAGCTCGCCCGCGGCGAGGAAGCGCACGCCGAAGCGATCCCACGGGGCGCTCTCGCCCGCCGCCGCGCGCGCTCTCCATCGCAGCAGATCTTCCGGGAGGTCGGTGGTCTCGGGAGGCTCGGTGGGGGCGGGGTCCGATGCGGGAGCGGGAGCGGGAGCGGGAGCGGGAGCGGGACCCTCCGCTGCTTCACCGGGATCCGCTTGGCGCAGGGCGGCGTATCGAGCGTCTCGGTACCTCCCCGGACCTTCGACCGCGGGATTCCGCAGCGCGGCGATCGTCTCGCAGGCGACCAGGGAGTCCGCGAGCGCCGGGTCCGTCTCCGCCGCGAGCTCGCGGGCGCGCGCGACCAGCGCGGCGAACGCCCCGTCCGCGTACTCCGCTCCCTCCGCGCACAGCGCCTCGGTGAGCGTGCGGCCGGCCAGCATCATGTACTGGCCCTCGGAGTCGAGCGAGACCAGCACCTGCCCGGATTCCGCTCCGCCCGCGTCCCGCCCCTCAGCCCGCTCGCCGGCGCCGGACGGGCTCGCGGGTCCGTTCCAGTAGCCGTACGCCCGCTCGCCGTCGGCCTCGGCAACCCACCTGATCAGCGCGTTCGTCTCGCCCATCGCGCGCACGTTGGCGCGGATGCCGGGATCCGCGAGGTCGTCCTCGGTGAGATACGAGTCGTCGAGCAGCTCGGGCGCTTCGTCGTCCTCGAGCAGGCGGATCCCCAGGTCGTCCCACGGCGTCGGTTCGCCGGATCGCTGCCGCTCGCGCCACAGCCTCAGGTCCTCGGGATCGCGCATCGTCGCACTCATGCAGGTCAGCGTAGCCGCCGGACGCCGCTCCGTCGCGCACCGCGGTCGGCATTCGGCGCCCGCGATCGTCGCGCCGGCCACTCGGGCCCGACCGAGGCGTCACACTCCGTGATGCGCTGGCCGTTCCCGGCGCCCCGGGCTAGCGTGTGTCCATGGTCAACTATCGGTATCTCGGCAACAGCGGGTTCAAGGTCTCGGAGATCACCTACGGCAACTGGGTGACGCACGCCTCCCAGGTGTCGAACGAGGCGGCGATCGCGACCGTCCACGCGGCGCTCGACGCCGGGATCACGACGTTCGACACGGCCGACACCTACGCCAACACGGCGGCGGAGGCCGTGCTCGGCGAGGCGCTCGCGGGGCAGCGCCGGGAATCGCTCGAGATCCTCACCAAGGTGTACTTCCCGACCGGGCCGAAGGGCGCGAACGACACGGGGCTCAGCCGGAAGCACATCCGCGACTCCGTCGAGGGATCGCTCCGCCGGCTCGGCACCGACTACATCGACCTCTACCAGGCGCACCGCTTCGACTCCGAGACCCCGCTCGAGGAGACGTTCCAGGCGTTCGCCGACCTCGTGCGGCAGGGCAAGGTCCTCTACATCGGCGTCTCGGAGTGGACTGCCGAGCAGCTGCGCGAGGGCCACGCGCTCGCGCAGGATCTCGGCGTGCAGCTCGTCTCGAACCAGCCCCAGTACTCGGCGCTCTGGCGCGTGATCGAGGGCAAGGTCGTGCCGACGGCGCAGGAGCTCGGCATCTCGCAGATCGTGTGGTCGCCGCTCGCACAGGGCGTGCTCACGGGCAAGTACCTGCCGGGCCGGCCGGTTCCGGCGGGTTCGCGCGCCACCGACGAGAAGAGCGGCGCCGAGTTCATCAAGAAGTTCCTGCGCGACGACGTGCTCGAGGCGGTGCAGCGGCTGAAGCCGGTCGCCGCGGAGGCCGGGCTCACGCTCCCGCAGCTCGGGATCGCCTGGGTGCTGCAGAACCCCAACGTGTCGGCGGCGCTCGTCGGGGCGTCACGACCCGAGCAGCTCGCCGACACGGTCCGGGCCTCCGGCGTCGTGCTCGACGCCGACACGCTCGCCGCGATCGACGCGGCGCTCGGCGACGCGGTCGAGCGCGACCCCGAGCTCACCTACTCGGTCTCGCCGAAGCGCCGGCTCGTGTGATCGGCACCGCCGTCGCTCTGCGCGACGGGCACGTATCATCGACACCGCCGTCATCCTGCGCGACCGGCTCGCACCATCGACGCCGCCGTCACCTCGCGCGACGGGCTCGCATCATCGACACACCCGTCATCCTGCGCGACGGAGGAGTCGCAGGATCCACCTCGATGGATGCTGCGACGAGCTCCGCTCGCGCAGCATGACGGGTGCGCCTCACGGCACGAGCCGATCAGCGCCGCGCCTCACGGCACGAGGTACCCGGCGGCCCGGACGAGCTCGTACCACTCGGGGCGCGTGAGCACCACGTCGGACCCCTGGGCCGCGGCCGCGACCCGAGCGGGCGTCGTCGTGCCGAGCACGACCTGCATCCGGGCGGGATGGCGGGTGATCCAGGCGACGGCGATCGCCTCGGGCGGCACGCCGTACTTCGCCGAGAGGCGATCGATCACGGCGTTCAGCTCGGGGTAGCGATCCGACCCCAGGAACGGACCGTCGAAGAACTGCGCCTGGAACGGCGACCAGGCCTGCACCGTGATGTCGTGCAGGCGGCAGTAGTCGAGGATCCCGTCGTCGCGCGTCACGGACTGCTCGAGGCCCTGCATGTTCGCGGCGAGCCCCTGGGCGATCATCGGCGCGTGCGTGATCGACAGCTGCAGCTGGTTCGCGACGATCGGCTGCTCGACGTACCGGCGCAGCAGGTCGATCTGGCGCGGGGTGTGGTTCGAGACGCCGAACGCGCGCACCTTGCCCGCGGCCGAGAGCTCGTCGAAGGCGCGCGCGACCTCTTCCGGCTCGACGAGGGCGTCGGGGCGGTGCAGCAGCAGGATGTCGAGGTAATCGGTGCCGAGCGCTTCGAGCGAACCGTGCACGGCCTCGACGATGTGCTCGTACGAGTAGTCGAAGTAGGGGTCGTCCTTCACTATGCCCGCCTTCGACTGAATCACCCACTGCTCGCGCTCGGAGGGCGTCAGGCTCAGCGCCTCGGCGAAGCGGCGCTCGCAGCCGTGCACGCCGTCGCCGTAGATGTCGGCGTGGTCGAGGAAGGTGATCCCGGCGTCGCGCGCGGCGCTCACGAGCGTGCGCACCTCGTCGTCGGTCTTGTCCTGGATCCGCATCAGCCCCAGGACGACATCGGACACGGTCAGCTCGGTTCCCGGCAGGGTGAAGGTGCGCATGGCTCCACGCTACCGCGCCGGTGCCGCGGCGTCACGGAGCCGGGGGCGAGAGGGCAGCGCTCCGGCGGCGCCTGGCGCGACCGGCCGCGGCTACGATCGACGCATGGAGCCCGCATCCGCCGTCGACGCGTGCACCGCGCTCCTGCGGGGCGAGCGCAGCCCCGAGCCGCGGTTCGCGGCGCTGATCGCGGCCTTCGCCGAGGAGTACGGGATCGAGGTCGTGAACGTGACAACGGATGCGACCTCCGTGCGCGGCTCCAGCGGCCGGCTCAATCTCTGGTGCCGCACGGCCGCTGACCGGGACGCATTCCGCGATGCGAGCTCGAACTACGATCGCGCCAAGCAGGCCCGCGCGTCCGAGCTCGTGCCGGGCGGGCCGTGGTTCGCCTACGCGACCGACCATTCGCGCGAGCTGCTCGTCGCGTTCATCGACGCCGGCGTGCGCGCCTGCGTCGGGACGGCGCGCGAGCTCCTGGGGGACGATCGCGTCGTGCGCGTCGACGGCGCCTTCGGCCGCCTCGTCGCCTTCGTCGGCACGAAGGCCGAGGCGGCCGAGCTCCGTGCGGCGCCAGTCGGATCCGGATCGGGCACGACCGGAACCGGTCAGACGGGAACCGACGGCCCCCGTACCGGTCCCGCGCGCTCGGCGCACCCGCTGGTGCAGGCGTGGGAGACCCGCCTCTGGGCGGCCTTCGGCGAGGTGCGATCCCCGGAGTTCGTGCCGCGCGACCGCTTCGTGCTCGAGGTCGACAGCCAGGAGGCCTACGTCGACGACTACCGGGGCAGCGGGTACTCCTACTGGCGCTGACGCGCGGGGGTCGCCGGGCCGGCAGCCGGGCCGGCAGCCGGGCCGGTCCCCGCGAACACCTCGAGCCGCTGGGCAGCGAGGCGGATCCGCACGCGGCCCTCCCCCACGCGCTCCCCATCGGCATAGGCGACGAGCCCGGGCGCGCCGACCTCGATCTCCCGGGCGCGCAGCAGCGTGGCCTCCGGCCGCTCGGCGTGCCTGGCCTGCAGCAGTAGCGGGAAGATCCGCAACAGCCGCACGAGCCCGATCGGAGCGACGTGGGTGACGTCGAGGAGCCCGTCCGCCGGGTCGGCGCCGGGGCACATCGGGATCCCGCCCCCGTAACTGCGGGTGTTGCCGACCGCGAGCAGGATCCCCGGCCGCGACTCGGTCTCGCCGCCGTCGAGGCGCAGCTCGAAGGGAAGCGGGCTCAGGCGCAGCAGCTCGATCGCGAGCGCCAGGAAGTAGCGCAGCCGACCGCTCGGCCACCGCAGTCGGTTCGTCCGGTCGGCGACGCGCGCGTCGAGTCCGATCGCGCAGACGGTCAGGAACCGCGTGCGCCGACCCGATGCGGGGCTCGGATCCGGCCCGGTCTCCGGGCCGTGCTCCGCCCCGGAGCCGGATCCCGGACCGTCGCACTCGTCCGCCGCTTCCCAGACTTCGCCGACGTCGATCGTGCGGGTGCCGCCGGTCGCGACGAGCTCGATCGCCGACGCCGCATCCTCGGCCGACCCGACCGGGATCCCGAGGGCCCGAGCCAGGTCGTTGCCGGTGCCCGCGGGCACGAGGGCGATCGGCACTCCGGATCCGAGCACCTCGTCGAGGATCAGCGACAGCGTCCCGTCGCCCCCGACGACGGCGAGCGCGCCGGGTCGCTCGCGCACCGCGGCGGAAGCGAGGCGCCGCATCTCCTCGGGCGACCCGCCCGTCAGCACGCGCGGCTCGATGCCGCGGGCCCGCAGGCGGTCGGCGGCGAGGCGGGCGGCCCGGGCCCCGAGCCCGCGCCCCGACACCGGGTTCACGAGCAGGACGACGGCGGTCACGCCGAACAGTGTCCCACAGGCGGCACCGGCACCGGCACCGGCAAAAGATATGCGATCCGCCGGAGATATGCTCCTTCCGGCCGCTCCGGCCATATCTCCCGCGGATCGCATACGAATCGCTGCGAACACGGGAGCCCGGACGGGAGCCCGATCCGGCCGCAGACCCCGACCCGGACCTGAGCCCGACCCGTACCCGAGCCCGACCTGGTCCGGCTCCGGGCCCGACCCGGGACCCGAACCCGGATCCCCGGCCGGGTCCCGGATCAATCGAGCAGCTCGGCCTCGATCACGTCGTCATCGGTCCCGGAGTCGACGCCGCCCGCGGGTGCGGATCCCGCACTCGACAGCGCGAGCGCGTCGCCGTCGGCCGCGACGTCGACGCGCACGGCGTCCCCGTCGCGCACCTCGCCCGCGAGGATCGCCCGCGCGAGCCGGTCGTCGATCTCCTTCTGCATGAGGCGGCGCAGCGGCCTCGCCCCGTAGATCGGGTCGTAACCCCGCTCCGCGAGCCAGGTGCGCGCGTCCGGCGTCACCCCGAGAGCGAGGCGCCGATCCGCGAGCCGCGTCTGCAGACGGTCGATCGACAGCTCCACGATCTGCGCCAGGTCGTCGACCGACAGCGGGTGGAAGATGACCATCTCGTCGAGGCGGTTCACGAACTCCGGCTTGAAGGCGCGGCGCACGGTCTCGCGCACGGCGCCCTCCTTGTCGGGCCACGACATGTCGGGATCGATGAGGTACTGCGAGCCGAGGTTCGAGGTGAGGATCAGGATCACGTTGCGGAAGTCGACCGTGCGCCCCTGGCCGTCCGTCAGCCGGCCGTCGTCGAGCACCTGCAGCAGCACGTCGAACACCTCGGGATGCGCCTTCTCGACCTCGTCGAGCAGCACGACCGAGTACGGCCTGCGCCGCACGGCCTCGGTCAGCTGGCCTCCCTGCTCGTAGCCGACGTACCCGGGAGGAGCGCCGACGAGGCGGGAGACCGAGTGCTTCTCGCCGTACTCGGACATGTCGATGCGCACCATCGCGTGCTCGTCGTTGAAGAGGAACTCCGCGAGCGCCTTCGCGAGCTCGGTCTTGCCGACTCCGGTCGGCCCCAGGAAGAGGAACGACCCGGTCGGCCGGTTCGGATCGGCGATGCCGGCCCGCGAGCGCCGCACGGCGTCCGACACCGCGCGCACCGCGTCGCCCTGGCCGATGAGCCGCTTGCCGAGCTCGCCCTCGAGGGCGAGGAGCTTCTCGGTCTCGCCCTGCAGCAGGCGCCCGACCGGGATCCCGGTCCACGCCGCCACGACTCCGGCGATGTCCTCGTCCGTCACCTGGTCGTTGACCATGCGCGGCTCGCCATCCCCCGTCGCCTCGCCGGCCGCCTCGGCGAGCTCGGCCTCGGCGAGCTGCTTCTGGATCACCGGGATCTCGCCGTAGAGCAGCTTCGACGCCTTCTCGAGACGCCCCTCGCGCTGGGCGACCTCGGCCTCCATGCGCAGCTGGTCCAGCTGCTCGCGCAGGGCGCCGACCCGGTTGAGCGACGCGCGTTCGCGTTCCCACCGCGCCTCGAGGGCGTCGAGGTCGCGCTGCTTCTCGGCGAGGTCCTCGCGGAGCTTCGCGAGGCGCTGCTTCGACGCGTCGTCCTTCTCCTTCTTCAGCGCGAGCTCCTCGAGCTTCAGGCGGTCCACGGCGCGGCGCAGCTCGTCGATCTCGACCGGGGCCGAGTCGATCTCCATGCGCAGACGGCTCGCCGCCTCGTCGATCAGGTCGATCGCCTTGTCGGGCAGCTGCCTGGCGGTGATGTACCGGTCCGAGAGCGCCGCGGCAGCGACGAGCGCGGAGTCGGCGATCGTCACCTTGTGGTGCGCCTCGTAGCGCTCCTTGAGCCCGCGGAGGATCGCGACGGTGTCGGCGACGCTCGGCTCCCCCACGTACACCTGCTGGAAGCGGCGCTCGAGCGCAGCGTCCTTCTCGATGTACTCGCGGTACTCGTCGAGCGTGGTCGCGCCGATGAGCCGCAGCTCGCCGCGCGCGAGCATGGGCTTCAGCATCTGCGACGCCGCGACCGAGGACTCGCCGCCGCCGGCGCCCATCAGGGTGTGCAGCTCGTCGATGAAGGTGATGAACTTGCCATCGCTCTCCTTGATCTCGGCGAGCACGGCCTTCATCCGCTCCTCGAACTCGCCGCGGTACTTGGCGCCGGCGATGAGGGCGGAGATGTCGAGGGAGATGAGCTCCTTGTCCTTGAGCGAGTCGGCGACGTCGCCCGCGACGATGCGCTGGGCGAGCCCCTCGACGACGGCGGTCTTGCCGACGCCCGGTTCGCCGATGAGCACCGGATTGTTCTTCGTGCGCCGGGTGAGCACCTGGCTCACACGACGGATCTCGGAGTCCCGTCCGATGACGGGGTCGAGCTTGCCCGAGCGGGCGACTTCCGTGAGGTTGACGCCGAACTGCTCGAGTGCGCTCTGCCCCTCCTCGCCGGTGCCGGCGGCGGGCTGCCAGTTGGCCTGCATGAGTGTCCTTTCGTTCAGCTGCGCGCGCGGCGCGAACCTCCGGCAGTTCCGACGGAGCCTCTCACCACGCACAAACTTGAGTGTGATTGACTCAAGTTTATCTCGATGTGCGAGATTGCACCAGTGGATTCGCTGAGGATCCGAGAACCCGATCGCCAACGGGCCTTCCCGTCCGCCTGGCGGGCGGGTGGGCGATACTGGGACCCATGGCCGCACCCCACGCTCCCGCAGAGCGGACCCGCCCTCCCGCCGCGCAGACGCGCGGTCGCGGACTCCCGGCGATGGACCTCGCGGTCGACCTCGGCTTCGCGGTGCTCCTGCTGGTCTGCGGGGCTCGGTACTTCTCGCGCCACGCACTCGCCGGGGAGGGCGTGCTCGTGCTGGTGCTCGCGATCGGCGCAGGCACGAGCTATGCGGTCGCGGTCGTAGGCGGGCGGCGGGGCACGGTCGCGTCCGGGGACCCGCACGCGGCAGCCCCTTCGCGGGTGCGCCGCACCATCGGGCTGCTGGCGGCGACCGGGTTCTGGCTGCCCCTCACCCTGATCGCGCCGTCGTTCGGCTGGTGCGCCTTCGCGCTCTTCTTCGCCGTGCACCGCGTGCTGCGCGGCGCGATCGCGTTCGTCCTCTCCGGCGCGATCGTCACCGCGGTCAGCGCCGGGCTGCTCCTCATGTCGCGGGGCGAGGATCTCGGACTGGTGCTCGGCCCGTTCTTCGGAGGACTCGTACTCACCTACGCCTACGCGGCGCTCGGGCGCGCGATGAGCGAGCAGGAGCGGCTCATCGGCGAGCTCATCGAGACGCGCGAGCAGCTCGCGCACTCCGAACGCGCGGCCGGGGCGGCGTCCGAGCGCGGCCGCGTCGCGAGCGAGCTGCACGACACGGTGGTGCAGCGCACCGCGAGCGCGCTGCTCATGCTCGAGACCGACGACCTGCGCCCGGGCGGATCGTCGCCGACGGTCGCCGAGGCGCGGGAGACCCTGCGCGAGGGGCTGGTCGAAACGCGCCGGCTGCTCCACGGCCTCGCCGATCCCCGCACCACCGCGGCCTCGCTCACCGCGGCGCTGCGCGCCCAGGCCGACGCGGCGGGCGCCGCGTTCTCCGTCGCGGGCGCCGAGCGGCGGGTCCCCGAGCCGATGGCGCACGCGCTCCAGCGGATCGTGCAGGAATCCCTGCTCAACGCACGCAAGCACGCTGGGGCATCCGAGACCGGCGTCACCCTCACCTACTTCGCAGACGCCGTGGGCGTCGACGTCTCCGACAACGGCGTCGGGATCCCGGACCCCGGAACGGGCGGGGCAGGGTCCGGCTTCGGGATCCGCGCGATGACGTGGCGCGCGCAGTCGCTCGGCGGCACGCTCGCGCTCGAATCCCGGCCGGGCGGCGGCACCGTCGTCGCGGCCGTGCTGCCGCTCGCCGAGCGCGGTGCGCCCTCGGCCGGAACGGGCCGGAACGGCACGGATGCGACCGGCGCGGACACGACCGGCACGGATGCGATCGGCACGGATGCAATCGGCACGGATGCAACCGATGCCGTCGAGACGGGAGGCCCGGCATGAGCGGAACGATCAGGATCCTGCTGCTCGACGATCACCCCGTGCTGCGGCACGGAGTGCGCGCCCTGCTCGACACCCAGCCCGACTTCGAGGTCGTCGCCGAGGCGGGTTCCGCGGACGAGGCGGTCGCCGCGGCGACGGCTCACGCGGCCGACGTCGCGCTCGTGGACCTCGACCTCGGCGCCGACCCGGTCTCGGGCGCCGAGTGCCCCGACGGGATCGCGGCGGCGCGCGGGATCCTGCGCGCGCGGCCGGATACCCGGGTGCTCGTCTTCACGGCGTACGACTCGGACGCCGACATCGTGCGAGCGATCGACGCCGGCGCCTCGGGCTACCTCGTCAAGGACAGCAGGCCGGTAGAGCTCTTCCGCGCCATCCGCTCCGCCGCGAGCGGCGAGGGGGCGCTCGCCGGGCGCATCTCCGAGCGCCTGCAGGAGCGGACGCAGCACCCGGACGACATCCTCACGGCCCGCGAGCTCGAGGTGCTCGCGCTCGCGGCATCGGGCCTGTCCAACCGGGATCTCGCGCAGCGGCTCGTCGTGAGCGAAGCCACCGTGAAGACGCACCTGCACCACGCCTTCACCAAGCTCGGCGCCGAGAACCGGCAGGCCGCGATCGCAACGGCCGTCAAACGCGGGCTGATCCGCATCTGAGCTCGGGCTCGGGGCTCGGGTCTCGGGGCTCGGGGCTCGGGTCTCGGGGCTCGGGGCTCGGGGCTCGGGGCTCGGGGCTCGGGGCTCGGGGCTCGGGGCTCGGGGCCAGGGTCCGACACGGCGGCGTCTCTTCAGGCACCGATCCATCGGAACGCACCCGGATTCCGCGATTCCTGTACGCGTTTCGGTGTATCGGTGCTTCACGCAGCACGGAGGAGCTCCCGGAACTGCCGCGGCGCACCCCGAGCGTGCGGTTCCGGTTCAACCGATCGGTTGATGCGTGCCGGAACCCGCGATTCGTAGCGTGGGGAGTACCGCCGGGATCAGCACCCCGGTTCGACCCCAGCACGGATCTTCGGAAGGACCCCACTCCACATGAGCACTCGCCCCACGACCCCGCGCGGCTGGCTTCTCGCGGCCACGGCCGCCGCTGCGACCGCGATCGTCCTGCTCCCCGCAGGAGCGGCGTTCGCCGCACCCGCCCCGAACGGAGCGACCGCCGCGTTCGGCACCGCGGCATCGGCCCCGGCCGCCGCATCGGCGTCGCTGCCCGCCGACGTCGAGGCCGCCACCGCGGCGCTCGCCGCAACCCCGTGGGTCACCACGGGCGCCGTCGACCAGAACGGCGACGCGGTCGCCCTCGAGGACCCGCGCGCCGCGAACTTCGTCGGCAACGCCTACTTCCGCGCCGACGGCACCTTCGACATGTTCACGCTCGGCACCGACGCTCCCAAGATGCACGGCAACTGGGACATGCGGGTCGTCGACGGACGGCTCTCGCGCTGGATCCAGGCGCTGAACGCCGACGGCTCGGTCGCCTTCGAACGCACCGTCGAGATCGTCCGCCTCGACGCGGGGGTCTTCACCTACCGCGTCCCCGGCGAGAACGGCACCCACACCGATATCGTCCATGAGCCGACGGACTACTCGGTCACGGCGGCCGCGACCGCCGAGCTCGCCGCGACCCCGTGGGTCACCACGGGCGCCGTCGACCAGAACGGCGACGCGGTCGCCCTCGACGACCCCCGCGCCGCGAACTTCGTCGGCAACGCCTACTTCCGCGCCGACGGCACGTTCTCGATGTACCAGCTCGACGACGCTCCCAAGATGCACGGCAACTGGGACATGCGGGTCGTCGACGGACGGCTCTCGCGCTGGATCCAGGCGCTGAACGCCGACGACTCGGTCGCCTTCGAACGCACCGTCGAGATCGTCCGCCTCGACGCAGGGGTCTTCACCTACCGCGTCCCCGGCGAGAA
>NZ_QYAB01000001.1:211592-308990 GCF_016758175.1 Leucobacter zeae | reverse complement strand
GCTCGGTCGCCTTCGAACGCACCGTCGAGATCGTCCGCCTCGACGCAGGGGTCTTCACCTACCGCGTCCCCGGCGAGAACGGCGCATTCGTCGACATCGTCCACGAGCCCACGGACCACGCCGAACCGGGTACCGAGGAACCCGGCAACGGGAACGGCTCCAACGGCAATGGGAACGCCGGCAACGGGAACGCAGGCAACGGCAACAACGGCGCGAACGGGAACGGCAACGCAGGAAACAGCAACACAGGAAACGGCAACGCAGGCAACGGCGCGAACGGCAACGGCGGCGGCCCCGACGGCCCGGGCAAGGGCCGCGGGAATCCCGGACACCCGGGCGCCCCGGGCCAGCAGCTCGCGGTGACGGGCAGCAGCGCGAGCGTCGCGGGCATCGCGGGCGGCATCGCCGCGCTCATCGGCGGCGGGACGCTGCTCGGTGCGCCCCTCATGCGCCGCACGATCGGCTGAGCCGGTTCGGCGCACCCGACGGTCCGGGATCCCGGTTCGGCATCCCGCCGGCTCGGGATCCCGCCGCCCCGGAGCCCGACTGCGCCGGGATCCCACCGACCTCGACATCCCGGCGCGGAACGCGCAACGCTCCGTCGGGATCCCTCTCCCCTTCGCGCCCGCCCGGCGATACACTTCCCCTACGCCGCGCGCCCCCGACGTCGAGGGCCGGCCGGAAGGATCCCGATGTCCGCTCATCACAAGCCCGGCTCCAGCACTCGCAGACACCCGCTCCCCGACCCTGTTCCGCGCGGCATCCGCTGGGCGGCCGCGACGTCGGCGTTCCAGATCGAGGGCTCGCGCGAAGCGGACGGGCGCGGACGCAGCATCTGGGACGATTTCGTCGACTCCCCCGGCGCCGTGATCGACGGGTCGACGGCCGATCCCGGGCCGGACAGCTACCGCCGCTGCGCGGAGGACGTGTCGCTCGCAGCCGGCCTGGGGCTCGATCGCTATCGTTTCGGGATCTCGTGGGTGCGGGTGCAGCCCGAGGGGTCCGGCGCCGCGAACCCGCGGGGGCTCGACGCCTACTCGCGGCTCGTCGACGCGCTGCTCGAGGCGGGGGTCGCTCCCGCGCCGACGCTGTACCACTGGGATCTCCCCGTCGCACTCGAGGCCGCAGGGGGCTGGCTGAACCGGGAGACCGCGGAGCGGTTCCGCGACTACGCGGCGATCGTCGGGGAGGCCCTCGCCGACCGCGTGCCCGACTGGTTCACGGTCAACGAGGCCGCGATGACCACACTGCAGGGGTACGGGATCGGCACGCTCGCGCCGGCGCGGACGCTGCTCTTCGACGCCCTGCCGACGGCGCACCACCAGCTCCTGGCCCACGGCCTCGCCGCCGAAGCGCTGCGCGGAGCCGGCGCTCGTCGCACGGGCATCATCGGCAACCACACGCGCGTGCTCCCCCGCACGGACTCGCCCGAGGACGTCGCGGCGGCCGGCGCGTACGACCTGATCCACAACCGGCTCTTCGCCGATCCCGTGCTCGCGGGCGCGTACCCCGACCTCGAGGCCATCGGCCTCGCCCCCATGCCGGTGCGCTCCGGCGATCTGGAGATCATCTCGGGCGGCAACGACTTCTACGGACTGAACTTCTACAACCCGACGACGGTGCGCGCCGCCGAACCGGGCGGCCCGCTCCCGTTCGAGCTCGTGCCGACTCCGGGCGCCCCGGTCACCGGGTTCGGCCCCGAGTGGCCCATCGTGCCCGAGGCGCTCACGGACCTGCTCGTCGATTTCCGCGATCGCTACGGCGACCGGCTCCCGCCGATCATCATCTCCGAGAACGGCGCGGCGTTCCCGGAACCCGATCATCTCGCCGAGGATCCGCAGGCGCCCGGTCGCCCGGCCCGCATCGACGACGTCGACCGCATCGACTACCTGCGGGGCCACATCGAGGCCGTGGCCGCCGCCGTGGCCGCGGGCGTCACGATCGAGGAGTACACGGTGTGGTCGCTCATCGACAACTTCGAGTGGGCGGACGGGTACACGCAGCGCTTCGGCCTCGCGCACGTCGACATGTCGAGCGGCGCGCGCACGCCGAAGGCATCGTACGACTGGTACCGCGCCGTCATCGCGGAGTCCCGCCGATGAACGCCGCGGCCCCGGAGACGCACGCAGCGCAGCGCGTCGACAGGAGCTGGTTCGCGCTCTTCACGCTCGCCTGGCTCGTCATCTGGACGGTCCAGCTCACCCCGCTGCAACTCCTGCTGCCGCTCCAGCTCGACACGGCCGAGTCGCGTTCCGGCTGGGTCGCCGGCGTCGTCTCCTCGGGCATCGTGCTCGGCGTCGGCGGACTCGCCGGGGTGGTCGCCGGCCCCCTCGCCGGCGCTCTCTCGGACCGCGCGCGGGGATCCCGCCATCGCCGCCGGCCGTGGGCGCTGGGCGGCGTCTGGCTGACCGCGCTCTGCCTGGCGCTCACGGGCCTCAGCGAGGGGGCCTGGCTCATCGGCGCGTCCTGGATCGGCGTCTCCGTGGGCATCTCCGTCTCCTCGGCCGCCTTCACGGCGATGATCGCCGACCAGCTCCCGGTCGCGCAGCGCGGCGCGGCCTCGGCGGCGGTCGGCGCGTCGCAGGCGCTCGGCATCGTGCTCGGCGTCGGAACGGTGGTGCTGCTCGGCCTGGGCGTGCTCGAGGGCTACCTGGTGCTCGCGGCGACCCTGGCGATCCTCGGGTCGGCGACGGCGCTGCTCCTGCCCGATCCCGCCTCCCCGAGCGGCGCGGGGTCCGCCGCCGCGCCGCGCGGCACCGGAGCCCGCGCCGACCGTCTCGCCTCGCTGCGCGACCGCGACTTCCGCTGGATGCTCATCGGGCGACTGGTCGTGAATGTCGGCAACGCCCTCGGCACCTCGCTCTTCCTGTTCTTCCTGTTGTACGGGATTGGGCAGCCGCATGCGGAGGCCGAGGACAACCTGCTGCTGCTCATCGTGGTCTACACGGTGTTCGTCGTGCTCGCGTCGATCGCCGTCGGCACGGTCTCGGACCGTATCGGCAGGCGCCGCACGCTGACCGTGGCCGCGGCGATCGTGCAGGCGGGATCCGGGATCGTCATCGTCGCGTCCCCGACATTCGGGGCGACGATGGTCGCTGCGGCGCTGATGGGGATCGGGTACGGAGCGTTCTCGACGACCGGGCTCGCGTTCGCGACCGACCTGCTGCCGAGCGAGCGCGACCACGCCCGCGACCTCGGCGTCGTGAACGTGTCGGCGGCGCTCGGGCAGCTGCTGGGCCCGGTGCTCGGGGCCGCGCTCGTCGCGCTCGTCGGCGGCTTCTGGCTCGTCTTCCTCGCCGCCGCGGTGCTGTCGGTGACCGGGGCCGGGCTCACGGCGCTCGCGAGGGAGCGCCGCGGCGCTGCGCAGGCCGCTCCGTAGCCCCCGGACTCATGCCGCGTCGCGGGCGCGCAGGTCCTTCCGCAGGATCTTGCCCGATGCGGACTTCGGGATCGCGTCGATGAACTCGACGCGCCGCACCTTCTTCGGAGGCGCGACCCGGTCGGCCACGAACGCGATCACCTCGTCCTCGGAGAGCTCGGCGCCCGGCTGCCGCACGACGAAGGCCTTCGGCACCTCCCCGGCGTCGTCGTCGGGGAAGGCGACGACCGCGGCGTCCGCGATCCCCGGATGGGTGAGCAGCAGCGCCTCGAGCTCGGCCGGGGGCACCTGGTACCCCTTGTACTTGATGAGCTCCTTGAGCCGGTCGACGACGAAGACCTGGCCGGTTGCGTCGATCTCGACGATATCGCCCGTGTGCAGGAAGCCGTCCGGCTCGATGGTGGCCGCCGTCGCCTCGGGGTTGTTGAGGTAGCCCGCCATGATCTGCGGCCCGCGAATGAGCATCTCGCCCGGTTCGCTGCGTCCTGAGGCGGGTACCGCCACCTCTTCGCCGGTCTCGATGTCGACGACGCGCATCTCCGACCCCGGCACGAGCAGGCCGATCGAGCCGCGGTCGATGTCGTCGCGATCCCTCGGGATCACGTGCGAGACGGGGCTCATCTCGGTCATCCCGTAGCCCTGCAGCACGAGGGTGCCGAGGCGATCCGCGACGGCGCGCGCGAGGTGCGCGTCAAGCGCGGCGGCGCCCGAGAGCACGAACTCGATCGCGGAGAGGTCGTACTCGTCGACCATCGGGTGCTTCGCGAGCGCCACGGCGATCGGGGGCGCGATGAAGACCGCCGTCGTGCGCTGGTCCTGGATCGTGCGGAGGAACTCGGCGAGATCGAACCGCGGCATCGTCACGAGCACCGCGCGGTGCGCGAGGGCGAGGTTCAGCAGCACGGTGAGACCGTAGATGTGCGTGAACGGCAGCACGGCGAGTACGCGGTCGTGCGAGTCGAGCGTGAGCGCGGGGCGGGTCTGCAGCACGTTCGCGACCAGATTGGTGTGCGTGAGCATCACGCCCTTCGGCCGCCCCGTGGTGCCAGACGAGTACGGGATCGCCGCGAGGTGCGTCGCCGGGTCGAAGTCGACCTCCGGCGCCGGGGCGCCCGATGCCAGCAGGTCTCGGAGGTTCGGGTGCCCGTCGGGATCGGCCTCCGCCCCGACGCCGTCCATCACGACGATGCGGTCGGCGGGTACACCGGCCGCCTCGGCGCCGGGGCCGGAAGCGGCGAGCAGCGGCGAGACCGTGATCAGCAGGGTCGCGCCCGAGTCCCGCAATTGCCGCTCGATCTCGGCCGCGGTCGAGAGCGCGGTCACGGTCGTCACGGTCGCGCCCGAACGCAGGATCCCGTGGAAGGCGGAGACGAACGCGGGGACGTTGGGCGCGTGCAGCGCCACCACGTCGCCCACTCCGATCCCGCGCGCGGCGAGGGATCCGGCGATCGCCAGCACCTGCCCGCGCAGCTGGCCGTAGGTCGTCTCCGCGCCGCTCGGACCGTCGATCACGGCGACGCGCTCGAGGTCCTCGGGCAGGAGCCCGCCGAAGACGTACTCGTAGACCGATTGATCGGGGATCGTCAGGGCGGGGAATGAGCTGGCGTACGTCATGGGTGCTCCCTCGAACGAGACCGGCCTCGTCGCCGGTCGCTCTCAATGTACCTCGGGAACCCGCGCCTGCACCCGTGATCGCCCCTGCGACCGCGCAACGGAGCGGGGCGCGGCCGGGAGAATCCCGACCGCGCCCCGCCCACCCCTACTTCACGAGCGAGCGCAGGCGCCGCAGCGCGACCGAGAGCGTCGCCAGACCGTCGCCGTCCTCGGCCCGCGCGGCGCCGAGCGCCTCGGCGAGCGCGCGCTTCGCGGGAGCGCCGCCCTGCTCGAGCCAGGCCTCGATGCGGGCCTCGGCGTCGTCCCCCGCGTCGGTGCGCTCGATCGCCGAAGCGGTGAGGCCGATCATCACGGAGTACAGGTCGTCGCGCATCGCGGCGCGGGCCATCGAACCCCAGCGGTCGTCCTGCGGCAGCGCGCTCACGCGGGTGAGCAGCTCCTCGAACTGCACGCGGTCCGACATCGCGAAGTAGACGTCGGCGACCACGTCGATGTCCCAGCCGCGCGCCTCGGCGACCTCGACGATGTCGAGCAGCACGAAGAACGCGAGCAGGTCGGCGCCGCGGCGGGCGAGGTCCGCGGGGACGCCGGCCGCCTCGAGCTCGGCGACGCGGGAATCGATCCGCGCGCGCTCATCTCCGCGAACGAGCTCGCCCAGGCGCGCCGAGAGCCGCTCGGCCGGGGCGCGGAAGCGCTCGATCTCGTCGCCGATGTCGAGCCCGTCGGGGCGGTGCTGCACGAACCAGCGGGTCGCGCGGTCGAGCAGCCGGCGGAAGCTCACGTAGAGATCCGTCTGCACGTCGGTCGACACGGCGTTGTCGGTGGCCTCGACCGCGACCACGAAGCCGCGCAGGTCGAAGACCTCGCGCACGACCACGAAGGCGCTCGCGATCTGCTCGCTCGTCGCCCCCGTCTCGTCCGCGGCCCGGTAGGCGAAGGTGATCCCGCCCCGGTTGACCATCGAGTTCACGACCGAGTTGATGACGATGTCCGCGCGCAGCGGATGCGCGGCAAGGTCGCCCTCGTAGCGCTCGCGGATCGGCTCGGGGAAGTAGTCGGCGAGCGTGCGCGCGAACCACGGGTCGTCGGCGAACGTGGTCGCCGTGAGGTCGGCCTTGAGCGCGAGCTTCGAGTAGGCGACGAGCACCGAGAACTCGGGGCGCGTCAGGCCACGACCCTCGTCGATGCGGGTGCGGATCTCCTGCGCGCTCGGCAGGAACTCGAGTTCGCGGTCGAGCTCCCCGCGCGCCTCGAGCCACTCCATGAGGCGCTCGTGCGAGGGCAGCATCTCAGCGGCACCGGCGCGGGAGTTGCCGAGCAGCACGTTCTGCTCGTAGTTGTCGCGCAGCACCTGCACCGCGACCTCGTCGGTCATCGAGCGCAGCAGCTCGTTGCGCGCCTCGCGGTCGAGCCGGCCGTCGCGCTCGACGGCGCCGAGCAGGATCTTGATGTTGACCTCGCGGTCGGAGGTGCCGACACCGGCGGAGTTGTCGATCGCGTCGGTGTTGATCCGGACCCCCGAGAGCGCGGCCTCGATGCGGCCGCGCTGGCTCGCCCCGAGGTTGCCGCCCTCGCCGACGACGCGCACGCGCAGCTCGTCGCCGTTCACGCGCACCGCGTCGTTGCCGCGGTCGCCGATCTCGGCGTGGCTCTCGGTGCTCGCCTTGATGTACGTCCCGATCGCGCCGTTCCAGATGAGGTCGACGGGCGCGAGCAGCACGGCCTTCTTCAACTCGAACGGGGTGAGGGTCTTGACGGACGGATCGATCCCGAGCGCCTCCGCCATCTGCGGCGTGACCTCGATCGACTTCGCTGAGAGCGGGAAGACGCCGCCGCCCTCGGACATGAGGGAGCGGTCGAAATCGTCCCACGACGATCCGGGGAGCTCGAACAGGCGCTGGCGCTCCGCGAACGTGGTCGCGGCGTCCGGCGTCGGGTCGACGAAGACGTGCCGGTGGTCGAACGCGGCGACGAGGCGGATGTGCTCGGAGCGCAGCATGCCGTTGCCGAAGACGTCGCCCGACATGTCGCCGATACCGACGACGGTGAAGTCCTCGGTCTGCGTGTCGTGGCCGAGCTCGCGGAAGTGGCGCTTCACCGATTCCCAGGCGCCGCGGGCCGTGATGCCCATCCCCTTGTGGTCGTAGCCGGCCGAGCCGCCCGATGCGAAGGCGTCGCTCAGCCAGAAGCCGTACTCCTCGGAGATGCCGTTCGCGATGTCCGAGAACGAGGCCGTGCCCTTGTCGGCCGCGACGACGAGGTAGGGGTCGTCGCCGTCGTGGCGCACGACGTCGGCCGGGGGCAGGATCGTGTCGCCGTCGCGGTTGTCGGTGATGTCGAGCAGGCCGCGGATGAAGGTGCGGTACGCATCCTTGCCCGCCTCGAACCAGGCGCCGCGGTCGCTCGCGTCGGGCAGGCGCTTGGCGAGGAATCCGCCCTTCGAGCCGGTCGGCACGATCACGGCGTTCTTGACCATCTGCGCCTTGACGAGGCCGAGCACCTCGGTGCGGAAGTCCTCGCGGCGGTCGCTCCAGCGGAGCCCGCCGCGTGCGACCTTGCCGAAGCGCAGGTGCACGCCCTCGACCTGCGGCGAGTACACCCAGATCTCCGCCATCGGGTGGGGCTTCGGCAGGTCGGGGATGCGGGAGCAGTCGAGCTTCATGGAGACCCAGTGCTTCGGGCGCCCGTCGGCCCCGGTCTGGTAGAAGTTCGTGCGCCAGGTCGCTTCGATGACCGCGACGATGGAGCGCAGGATCCGGTCGTGGTCGAGGCTCGCGACGGCGTCGAGCGAGGTGCGGATCCCCGCCGCGATCTCGACGGCGAGCGCGTCGCGGTCGGCGGACGAGATCGGACGGTCGAAGTCCGAATCCTCGAAGCCCGGCTCCTGAAGCGCCGGGTCGAAGCGCGCGGCGAAGAGCCGGACGATCTCGGCGGCGATCGCCGGGTTCGCCGTGAGCGCCTGCTCGATGTACTCGACCGAGAACGACGATCCCGTCTGACGGAGATACATGCTGATGGCCCGCAGCACCACGATCTCGCGCCAGGTGAGACCCGCGAGCAGCACGAGCGAGTTCAGGCGGTCGCTCTCGGCCTCGCCCGTCCAGACGGCGCGGAAGGCCTCGGTGAACTCGGCGCCCCACTCGGGGTCCTCCCAGCGCGCATCGCCCTCGACGACGAGCCCGTAGTCGGAGATGTGGCGGACGTCGCCCCCCGCGAGCGCGAGCGCGCTCGGACGCTCGTCGACCACGTCGACGCCGAGGTCGGTGAGGAGCGGGAGCACGCGGGTGAGCGGGTACTCCTCGCGCGACGCGAGGGTGAGGAACCGCTTGGTCCCGTCGCCCGCCTCGGGCCGGTACAGGTGCACGGCGAACTCGGCGCCGTCGTCGATGCTCTCGAGCAGGGCGAGGTCACCCGTCGCCTCGGCCGGCGTGACGTACTCCTTGTAGGACTCGGGGAAGGCGTTGCCGTAGCGGTTCAGCAGGCCGGCGGCGCGATCCTCGTCGTGCGCCTCGTGCAGCGCGTCGACGAAGGCCTGGTCCCAGCTGCGGATCGCGGCCTCGAGCTTCGCCTGCAGCTCGGCCTCGGAGACCTCGCGCACGCCCTCGCCCTTGGGCACCCGCACCACGAAGTGGAGCTGGGCGAGCGGGGAGTCGCCGACACGGGTGGTGTGGTCGATCTGCTCGGCGCCGAAGGTCTCGCGCAGCAGCGCCTCGACGCGCAGGCGCACGGTCGTGTTGTAGCGGTCGCGCGGCAGGAAGACGAGCGCCGACATGAAGCGGCCGAACTCGTCGCGGCGCAGGAAGATGCGGGCGCGCCTGCGCTCGCGCAGGCGGCTCACCTCGGAGGCGACCTCGAAGAGGTGCTCCGGGGTGTCCTGGAAGAGCTCGTCGCGCGGGTACTGCTCGAGCACCTGCTGCAGGTCCTTGCCCGAGTGCGAGTTCGGGGCGAAGCCCGAGACCTCGAGCACGGCGCGGACCTTCGCGCCGACGATCGGCAGCGTCATCACCGAGGACGCGTACGCGGCCGAGGTGAACATGCCGAGGAAGCGGCGCTCGCCGACGACCTCGCCTCGCTCGTCGAAGGTGCGGACCCCGATGGAGTCGAGATAGACGTCGCGGTGCACGGTCGCGCGCGAATTGGCCTTCGTGATCGTGAGGAGACGGGGCTCGCGCGCGGTGCGCTGCGCCTCCGGGCGCAGCTTCGCGGCGGTCGTCTTCGACTTGCGCAGGATCCCGAGCCCGGTGTGCGGGATCGGGAGCAGGGTCTCCTCGCCGTCGGCATCGGTCTCGAGCAGGTGCTCGCGGTAGCCGAGGAAGGTGAAGTTGTCATCCGCGAGCCAGCTCAGGAACTCGACCGCGGGAGCGACCGACGCGGGGTCGACCGTCGACGGCGGCGCGGTGCGCAGGTCGGTCACGATGTCGAGGCAGGCGCGGCGCATGGCGGCCCAGTCCCCGACCGCGAGGTGGACGTCGCCGAGCACGGCGCGCAGGCGCTCCTCGAGCTCGTCGCGGCCCTCCTCGGTCGGCACGCGGTCGATCTCGAGGTGGATCCAGGATTCGAGGTCGCCGCCGTGCGCGCCCACTTCGAGCAGGGAGCCGTCGTCGTCGCGGCGGACCGAGACGACCGGGTGGGCGAGCAGGTGCACCGTCAGGCCCTGACGCGCGACGGCGGCGGCGACGGAGTCCACGAGGAACGGGGCGTCGTCGGTGCAGATGTCGACGATCGTGCGGCGCGAGGTCCAGCCGTGGTCGCGCAGCGTCGGAGTGAAGACGTGGATGTGCGTGGTGCCCGCGCTGCGCACCGCGGCGAGCTGCCGGAGCGAGGTCGCGGCACCGATGACGTCGCGCGGATCCCGCTCCGCGAGCTCGTCGTCGCCGAGCTGCGCGATCAACCGCTGCAGCCCCGGCCGGAGTTCGGGGTCGACGGCCTCCAGGGCCTCGTGAAGGGTGGTGGATGAGGAGTCGCTGCTCATGAACCTCGATGTCCTGTTCTGGATGCCGAAAGCCGGCCGAAATTCGGCCTGTGATCAGCTTAGCCCCGGCCTCCGACGGGCCGGTACGCTGGGGGGAGCAATCATCGATAAAGGAGCCCAGATGTCCCGGATCGCACTCGTGCGGCAGCCCAGCCCCCTCCTCGACGACGGCATCGTCGACCACATCGAGAAGGTCTCCGTCGACCTCGAACGCGCGCGCGAGCAGTGGCGCGGCTACGTGTCGGCGCTGCAGGCGCACGGCTGGGAGACGATCGAGGTGGATCCGGCCGACGACTGCCCCGACTCGGTCTTCATCGAGGACACGGTCGTGATGTTCCGCAACGTCGCCGTGATCAGCAGGCCGGGCGCCGACAGCCGCAAGCCCGAAACGGCGGGCACGCGCCGCGCGCTCGAGGCGCTCGGGTGCCCGATCGCCGAGATCCGCGAGCCGGGCACGCTCGACGGCGGCGACGTGCTGAAGATCGGCGATACGGTCTACGTCGGCCGGGGCGGCCGCACGAACGCCGAGGGCGTCGCGCAGCTGCGGGCGATCCTCGCGCCGCTCGGCGGAAAGGTCGTGGCGGTGCCCGTCACGAAGGTGCTGCACCTCAAGACCGCCGTGACCGCGCTGCCGGACGGCACCGTGATCGGCTACCCCGACTTCGTCGACACCCCCGCGATCTTCGACCGGTTCCTGGCCGTGCCCGAACCCCACGGCACCGCGGTGGTCTGCCTGAGCGAGTCGGAGCTCATCATCTCGGCATCGGCTCCCCGCACGGCGGCGATGCTGCGCGATCTCGGGTACACGGTCACCGAGGTGGAGATCTCGGAGTACGAGAAGCTCGAGGGCTGCCCGACCTGCCTCTCGGTGCGCGTGCGCAACCTGGCCTGATCCGGGCAGTGCGCGCGGCATGACCCGCACGGCCCGAGGCCCGTCCGGACCTCGGGTCTCGGGCCGCGCCTCTGGCCGGGTCCCGGGCGGGGTCCGCCGCACGATATGCGGTGACCAGGAGTGGATCGCCGTGCTTGATTCGGGATCGCAGAGCGCAACGCAGAATCTTGTGCTGGGCCGCAAGAATTCCCGATCAACTGCCCATTTTCCGCCCCTGAGTGTCGGAGGTTTCTGCGACACTGCCTGCATGTCCCCCTTCACCTCCCGCCTCAGTGCACGGCGCACCGATGACGTCGCGGACGACGTATCCGGCGAAACTTCCGGCAGCTCCGTTCCGGAGCGAGCCTCGCACCCTCACCGGAGCTCGCACCCTCACCGGAGCTCGCGCCCTCACCGGAGCTCTTCTGGCGGCAGGGTTCCGTTCAGCGAGGCGGCACCGGCACCAGACGAGATGCCGTTCCCTGACGGGAGCGCCCAGCTGCGGAGACTCGGGACCCTGGTCTCCGAGCACGCCACGGCCACCAGTCGCATCCGCGCACTCGAGGCCGAGCGCATGCGTCTGCTCGCCGCGATGGCCGACCTCGCTGCGGCCGAGATCGACCGCGTCCGCGGGGTGGCGAGCGCCGATCGTCGTTCCGCGGAGCGCGATGTCGGCGAGTTGGCGATGCGCACGGTGGCCGCCGAGGTCGCATTCGCCACCGGAGTCTCGGACCGCGCAGTGGTGAATGAGCTCGGGCTCGCGATGCGTCTCGCCGAGGACTACGGAGAGCTCGTCGACGAGCTCTCGCGGGGGCGCACGAGCCTCGCCCACGTGCGTGCCGTCGCCGACGAGGGCGGCATCATCGCGGACCGGGCTGCTCGCCGAGCGTACGGCGGGGAGATGCTCGAGCTCGCGACGACGGAGACCCCGAACCGCACCCGGCGCCTCGCGAAGGTCGTCGCGGCGAAGCACGTCCCCGAGCCGGAGGAGCGCGAGCGCGCGGCGGCACGGCTGCGCATGCGCGTCGAAGTCATCGATCTGGAACACGGCCTGTCCGAGCTGCGCGCGGTGCTCGCATCGGTCGAAGCGCACGCGATCAAGGATCGCCTGACCCGGCAGGCGCGATCGGTGCAGCAGCGGGAGCTCGCCGCGCGCCGCGCCGCCGGTCGCCGTGCTACCGGTCGCAGCGCCGACGGTCGCAGCAGCCGCGAGAGCGCCCGACACGGCGCGACGGCTCCCGGCGCACCGGCGAAGAGCTCGCCCGCCCATGCCGTTCGAGCGCACGACGGAGCGACTCTCACCGCAGCGCCGAGCTGCGACCCGGACCCGCCCCATCTGCTTCCGGCGGTGCGGCCGCTCGACCAGATCCGTGCGAGCGTGCTCTCCGACCTGCTGATCAACGCCGGCCCGACGAACGAGACCGGGGACACCGATCTCTCCGGGATCACCGCACGGATCCAGGTGACCGTGCCGGTGCTCGGGCTGCTTCCCCAGGACCGGCGCCCGAAGGCAGAGACGGGTATCGCGGGGCTCCAGGGCGCTGCGGTCCTCGCGGGATGCGGACCCATCGACGCCGAGACCGCGCGGTTCCTCGCCTCGATCGAGACGAGCTGGGACGCGGTGTTCTGCGATCCGGCGACGGGCGAGATCCTCGCGACCGATCGCTACCGGCCGACCGAAGGGCTGCGTCGCTTCGTGTTCGCGCGGGACCAGCACTGCCGCTACCCGGGATGCCTGATCGTCCCGCACCGATCCGACATCGATCACGCTCGCGCGGCGTCCCTGGGCGGGCCGACCTCGAGCGACAACCTCGAGGTGCTCTGCCGATATCACCACGTGCTCAAGCACAACACCGGGATCTCGATGGAGCAGCTCCGCGGCGGAGAACTCAGATGGCGGTCTCCGCTCGGAGTGATCGTCATCGACAAACCGGCGTCTCGCGTGATGTTCCGGCCGGTCGGCGTCGATCCTCCCGAGGAGGACGAGTCGCCGCCCCCATGGGCGACAGACACGGCAGGCGCTCAGGCGGCGTGAGCCGCACGTCTGCATCGAGGAACGGATCCACCCCCATGGAACGGCGTCGCCGGAGGCTTCCAGACGCTCGGCTCACGCGCGTCACGCGGACCAGACGGGGTGCCCTGGTCAGACGGGGTGCGCTGGTCAGGCGGCCTGCGCTGGTCAGGCGGGGTGCGCGGCGAGGCGCGCGGCTCCGACGATGCCCGCGTTGTTCCTGAAGTGCGCGGGCACGACCGGAACGGTCACTCCCGGGAAGGGCAGGTACTGGTCCGCCGACTTGCTGATGCTGCCGCCGATCACGAAGCGGTCGGGATTCACGATCTTCTCGAGATGTCCCAGGTAGCGCGCTACGCGTGCGGCCCACTCGTCGAGCGAGATGCCCTCGCGCTCGATCACCTTCGCAGCCGCATGGCGCTCGATTATGGGGTGACCGTCGAGCTCGATGTGGCCGAGCTCGAAGTTGGGCACGAGCGCACCGTCGTAGATGAACGCCGCACCGATCCCGGTACCGAAGGTGAGCACGAGCGTGGCACCGCTCTGACCGTTCGCCGCGCCGAACGCCGACTCGGCCACACCCGCGGCGTCTGCGTCGTTGACGACCAGGCATTCACTGCCGATCGCTTCCGACAGCAGTGCATGCGCGTCGAGGCCGATCCAGCTGGCATCGATGTTCGCGGCGGTCCGTACGATCCCGTGCCTGACCACCACCGGCAGCGTGACCCCGACCGGGAGGCGGGCGTCCTCGGCAGCCCGTCCCGATGCGACGAGCTCGGCGCGGATCGCGGCCGCCATCGCTCCGACCTCGCGGGCGACGTCCTCGGGGCGCGCGCCGGCCGGCGTGAGCACCTTGTGCCGCGAAGTGAGCTTCTCGCCGGATTCGGGATCGACCCCCGCGCCCTTGATCCCCGTGCCGCCGACGTCGATGCCGATCGCTGTGCGAGATTGCGTCATGAGAACGGAGTGTACCTGCTCGAGCGGAACCGCGCGCGCTCGTCGGCCCCATGTCCGCCGCGCGCGGTGGGGTAGAGTTCCAGATCGTGCCGCACCCCTCACCGACTCCCCCAGCGAGCGCGGTTCCGAATCCGCGGCCGTGGCTCCTGCTCTTCATCGCGGTCTGCCTCGTCGCGGCCAACCTCCGCATGACGATCACGGGGGTCGGCCCCCTCCTCGAGGACATCTCGGAGGGACTCGGCGTCCCGGTCGCCGCACTCGGCGCGCTCGGTTCGATCCCGCTCATCACCTGGGCTGCGATCTCCCCGCTCGCGCACGTGCTGAGCGAACGGCTCGGCATCGAACGCGCCATCGGGTGGTCCCTCGTCGTCCTCGCCGCGGGCACCGCCTGGCGCTCCTTCCCCGGCTCGGCCGTCAATCTCTGGGCGGGTACCGTCATCATCGGCGCGGGCCTCGCGATCTGCAATGTGCTGATCCCCGCCATCATCAAGCAGGACTTCCCGACGCGCCTGCCGTTCGTCATGGGCGCCTACACCGCGATCCTCAGCGCCTCTGCATCGCTGAGCGCCGGGTTCGCCGTCCCGATCTCGGACATCGACACCGGGTCCGGCCCACTCGGATGGCGCTTCGCCCTGCTGGCGAGCGGCATCGCCATCCCCTTCGGCCTGGTGGCCTGGATCGCGGCGACCTGGGGCAGCGCGAAGCGCCGGGCGGCCGAGACGGCAGCGCTCGACGCTGGATCGGATGCAGCACGCGCCGCGTCGGATCCCGCCTCGGCCAGCAGCGACGACGGCACCAGCAACAGCGGACGCCGCATCTGGCGCGATCCCGTCGCGTGGTTGGTGGCCTGCTACATGGGCACGCAGTCGCTCAACTTCTACGTCCTCTCGACCTGGCTGGCCCCGTTCCTCACGAGCCTCGGGTACCCCCCGGCTGCCGCGGGCCTCGCACTCATGGCCTTCCAGGCCCTCGGCATCGTGGGATCGCTGGCCGCACCGTCTCTCATGCAGAGCCGGGTGTCGCGCTGGGCTCCCGCACTCCTCCCCGTACTCGGATTGATCGCCTGGATCGGGATGCCGATCCTGCCGGGTGCGATGCCGATCTGGATCGTCTGCGGAGGACTCGTCTGCGGTGCGCAGCTCACGGTCTCCGTGACGCTCATGGCCGTTCGGGCGCGCACCCGCTCAGCCGCCTCGGCGCTCTCGGGGATGTCCCAGTCGGTCGGATACCTCATTGCGGCGACCGGCCCGATCCTGTTCGGGCTGCTGCACGGGCTCACCGGCAGCTGGGGCCTCGCATTCGCGTTCGTCTGCGCGGTCACGGCGACGCAGTTGGCGATCGGCGCCGCGGTCGGGCGCCCGCGGTTCGTGTTGGATCGGTAGTACCCGGCACTGCATCCCGCGTCCGGCAGCACCCCGGCCCCGGGTGCGCGCTCGAGCGCGCGACCGAGTGGGCGAGCGGGGAATCTTCGGCTCACCGGTCCGACGGGTCATTGGTCCACCGGGCCACCGGTTCACCGGGCCACCGGTTCACCGGGCCACCGGTTCACCGGGCCAAGCGCAGCGCTCCGCGCGATCGAGGGACGGGACGTCCGCCGACCGCATCGGCGGGTTTCGACGTCACCCCGCGCTCGAGGACGGGTCAGCGGTGGGCGGCGGCGTGGTCGGAGATGCAGTCGCCGGCGGCGTGGGAGGCGCCGTCGTGGGAGACGTCGTCGGAGGCGCCGTCGTCGGGGGTTGCGTCGTGGGAGGCGGTGTCGTCGGAGGTGGCGTCGTGGGAGGCTCCGTTGTCGGCGGTTTCGTCGTGGGAGGCTCCGTTGTGGGAGGCCTCGTCTTCGGAGGCTCCGTTGTCGGAGGCGGCGTCGTGGGAGGCTGCGTCGTGGGTTCGCCTCGCGGGTCCTCGGGCGGCGGCACCACGTCCTCCACATGCGACCCCGGCTCGTCCGTGCGCTTGGCGTTCGCTGCCTCGGACTCGCCCCGCGTCATCCGGCCGTACTTCTTCAGGAACTTCATGGGGTCGACCGGCCGATTGTTGATCCGGATCGCGAGGTGCAGGTGCGCCCCGAACGCCATCCCGGTCGCACCGACGCGACCCACGCGGTCCCCGATCTCGACGGTGTCCCCCACCTCGAGATCGTGCGAGTCGTCCATCATGTGGCAGTAGCGGCTCGTGACGTCCTTTCCGGCGATCTCGTGCAGCACGCGCAGGCCGAAGCCGCATCCGTCGCTCGTCGGGCCGGCCTCGATGACCTTCCCGTCGGCGATCGCGAGCACGGGCGTGCCCATGGCCGCCGCGAAATCCTGCGCGTCGTGGAACTGCGCGACCGGAGCCGTGCGGTAGCCGAAGCCGTCTGTCAGCATCACCGGCTTCGCGAAGGGATAGCGCACCACGGGAAGCGAGTCCTCGGGATCGGCGGTCTCGGTCTCGGTCTCGACGACCGACCACTCGAGCAGCGAGGGGAGTACGTCCTCGGCCTGCGCCCCGACGAAGAGCGTCTGCTGCTCGCCGCTCAACGGGGCGAGCCCGTTCACGGCGTCGGCGACCGCGGAGTTCGCGGCCCGCGCTCCCGCACCGAGCGGGGACGCTGCGAACGGGGACGTGCCGTACGCGGAGGCCGCGAACGGCGATCCGGCGAGCGGGGTCTCGGCACCCGCGACCGGCCCGAGTTCGGCTTCGACTGACCCGGCTTGCACCTGCCCCGGCGCCTGTCCGGCCTCCGAGGCGGACATCGCATCGGCAGCGCCTCCGGACACCCGGTTCGGAGCGGTCTCGGTGGCAACGTCGCCGGCATCGGCCCCGCCCGAGGAGACACCGCCCGAGGAGACCCCGCCCGCCGAGGTTCCACGCTCAGAGGCTTCACCCGCGGAACCGGTGCCCCACGCGTCACCCGTCACAGGTTCCGAGACGTCGGACTGCACGGGATCGGAGGCGACAGTCGGGCGCGATGCATCCGCCTGCGGCACCGCCTCCTGCGAGGCCATGGCCCGCCCCGTGAGCGTCTGAGCATCGCCAGGAGCGCCGAGCGCCGCCGCCGACACGTCCTCACCCGGCGGCGTCGGGATGCCTCCCGCGGCGAACAGGGCTCCCGCGCAGACCGCCGCGGCGCACGCGATCACACGGGACCGCAGTGCAGCACTCTCAGGGTTCCCGGACATCCTCGCCCTCGCCTCGTCCTCGACGGCCTCCGTCGGCAGTCGACCCCTCCAGAGTACCCCCGAACGAACGGGATCCGCACCACGGACTCAGGGATCCCGAAGGGTCGCTCGACCGCGGTCGACGGGTCCGCCGAGCTCGTCGACGACCGCAGCTCCGAAGGATCCGAGTTCCAGGGAAACTCGGCGCCCCAAACCCTCAGCGCCGTGAGCCCGCTCCCGCTCCCTACAGTGCGCGGAGCACGACGGCGCTGCCCTGGCCGCCGCCGCCGCAGATGCCGACCGCTCCGACCGCTCCCGAACCGAGCTCGGCGAGCTGACGGGCGAGCGTGCCCACGATGCGCGCCCCCGAGGCTCCGATCGGGTGGCCGAGCGCGATCGCGCCTCCGTGCACGTTGACAACCCCGGGATCGATCCCCAGCTCCCGAGTGGACTGCACGCCGACGGCCGCGAAGGCCTCGTTGATCTCGACGGCGGCCAGGTCCGACGCGGCGACGCCGTCGACCTTGGCGAGCGCCGCGGTGATCGCGCGCGCCGGCTGGGAGTGCAGGTGGGTATCGGGCCCCGCGACGAACGCCGTCGCTTCGACCCGCGCGATCGCCTGCAGCCCGAGCCGCTCAGCGGCAGCCTCGCTGACGATGACGAGCGCGGCCGCGCCGTCCGTGATCTGCGACGCGTTCCCGGCGGTGATGGTGCCATCTGGGGCGAACGCGGGGCGGAGCCCGGCGAGCGTCTCGGCCGTGGTCTCGGCGCGGATCCCGTCGTCGGCCGACACGATCGTGTCGCCCCGCCGTGAAGCCACCGTGAAGGGAGCGATCTCGCCCGCGAAGAACTCGGCCGACGCCGCGGCCCGCTGATGCGATTCCGCGGCGAACGCGTCCTGCTCCTCGCGCGTGAGCCCGAGCGGCGCGTTTCCGCTCTCGGTGAGAGCGCCCATCGCCGTCCGCTCGAACGCGTCGGTGAGACCGTCGTGATCGACCGTGTCGACGAGCTGGGCCGTTCCGTACTTCGTGCCGGCGCGCATCGGGATCACGTGCGGAGCGAGCGACATCGACTCCTGCCCGACCGCGAGCACGACATCGGCCTCGCCCGCCTTGACGAGGCGCACCGCCTGCGACACGGCCTCGGTGCCCGAGAGGCAGACCGCGTTCAGGGTGATCGCGGGGACTCCGAGCGGGATCCCGGCGCCGACCGCGGTCTGGCGAGCAGGGTTCTGGCCCGCGCCGCCCTGCAGCACCTGGCCGGCGACGACCGCGTCGACGGCGTCCGGCGAGACACCCGCGCGCTCGAGCGCGGCCTTCGCCGCGTGCGCGCCGAGCACCGTCGCCGGCTGCGCCGCGAGCTGGCCGGTGAAGCGGGTGAAGGGGGTGCGGGCGTATCCAGCGATGAGCGCGGTCATGACGGTGGCCTCCTCGAGACGGCGATCGCGGCGGGGCGAGGCGCTCCGCCGCATGTATCCAGCATCCTCCCCCATTTCCAGCGCGGCCGCCCGGTACGTTCTGCACGGCCGAGTCGTCCGCCGCAGTGCATGCCGGCGCGTAGGCTGGACCCATGCCAGATGCCCCCGAGGTCCCCGCGACGCGCTCCCCTCGGCGGGGCCTGCGCATCGGGATCATCGCTGCCTCCGTCGCAGTGCTCGCTCTCGGCTACGTCGCCGTGTGCGCTGCTGCACCGCTGCCCGAGCTCCATCCGCGCCTGACCGTGGATGCCGCGCAGACCTATCGCCCCGATCCCGAGGTGAGCCCGCAGCGCATCGTCAACCAGCAGGACGAGCCGACCGCCATCGGCTGGGCCGACGACACCGGGGCATGGACGAACGACTTCGACACCCCTCGGCAGCTCGCCAGCATCACGAAGATCGTCACGGTGCTCGTATGCCTCGATGCGGAGCCCGTCGAGGCGGGTTCCGACGGGCCGCGCTACACCCTGACCGAGCGCGACGCCGAGATCCGCGAGGACGTGCTGCGCTCGGACGGGGTCGTCGCCGACGTGCCGGTCGGGCGCTCGCTCACCACGCGGCAGTTCGTGGAACTGGCGCTGCTGCCATCGGCCAACAACTACGCGATCGGCCTCGCGGAGCGGGTGTTCGGCACGAACGCCGCCTTCCAGAAGGCCGTGGGAGCGTGGGCTGCCGAGCACGATCTGCGTACCCTCCGTATCTCGGAGCCGAGCGGGCTCTCGGACCGGAACGTCGCGAGCGCGACGGACGTCGTCGAGCTCGGTCGGCTCGCCCTCGCCGAGCCGCTCATCGCCGAGGTCGTCGCCGAGCCCTGGACCGAGATCCCGGGCATCGGACCGATCGAGAACTCGAACCCGCTCCTCGGCGACGAGGGCGTGGTCGGCATCAAGACCGGCACACTCAGCAGCGTCGGGTACAACCTGCTCGTCGCCCGGGAGTCCCGGGTCGGCGATCGCGAATCGGTCGCCATCGCCGCCGTGCTCGGACGGCCGACCCCGAAGGACCGCGCTCGCGACTCACGCGCGGTGATGCGCGACGCGCCGAAGGCCGTCGATGCAGTGACGCTCGTCGACGCCGAGGCCCGAATCGGCACCGTGCGTACCTGGCAGGGCCGAACGGTGGAGCTCAGGCCCGCGAAAGGCGCGACCGCAGCTCTGCTGCCCGCCGAAACGGCGTCGCGCACGGTCGAGGTCGGCGCCATGGGCGCGGGCGAGGCGGGCCGCACCGCCGGGGTGATCCGTGTCTCGGCCCCCGACGGAAACACGAGCGTGCCCGTCATCACCTCCGCCGAGATCGTGGAGCCCGATCTCTGGTGGCGCCTGACCCACCCCATCGAGCTGCTCACGCGCTGACCGAGCCCGGCCGCACCGCCCAGCGCCTGACCCACCCGATCGAACTGCTCACGCGCTGACCGAGCCCGGCCGCACTGCCCAGCGCCTGACCCACCCGATCGAGCTGCTCGCGCACTGACCGGGCCCGCGCCGCCGCGCTCAGCCGAGGAGCGCGCCCGCAGCGAGGCGCCGTACGACGCCCGTCAGGTGGCCGACCCCTGCGATGAGGTCCTCGTCCTTGGTGAACTCGGCGAGGTTGTGGGAGACGCCGTCGACGCTCGGCACGAACAGCATCACCGTCGGCACCTCGTCCTTCATGTTCGTCGAGTCGTGCCCGGCAACGGTCATCACGCGATCATGGGTGAGCCCGAGCTCCACGGCGACCTCGCGCGCGAGTTCGACGCCGGCCTCGGGATAGGGGTTCTGCTCCCAGGAGTGCTCGGCGGTGATCTCGATGTCGACGCGATCCTCGCGCTGCACCCGATCGATCGTCGCCATCAGCGAGGCGTGCGCCCGGGCGATGACCTCCGAGCTCGGCGATCGCAGATCGAGCAGCAGCTCGACCTCGCTCGCGACCACGACCGGCGAGTTCGGGTACACGTTGAGTTCGCCGCACGCCGTGTGCAGCAGGCCGGGCTCGAACTCGTCCACGAGCTCCCGCGCCGCCACCACGAGGCGAGCGGCGCCCAGCAGGGCGTCGCGCCGGTCGGCCATGAGCGTCGACCCGCTGTGGGCCTGCTCGCCCCTGACGCGGAACTCGAACTTGTGCGCGGCCCAGGTCGCGTTCACGAGGCCGATCGTCACCCCGTCCTCCTCCATGCTGCGGCCCTGCTGCACGTGGATCTCGGCGTACGAGGCGACCTCGCGCCCGCTTCCGGCGCCGAACACGTCGTCCTCGCCGAGCTCGTCCAGCTCACCCAGCGCCTCCGCCACGGTGACCCCCCGCGGGTCCGGGGTGGCGAGGGCCTCGGCGAGCGGCAGCTTGCCTGTCAGCACCGAACTGCCCATCATCGACGGCTTGAACCGCGACCCCTCCTCGTTGAACCAGTTCACGACCGCGAGGTTGCAGCGCGGCGTCTCGCCCGACTCGCGGAGCTCGTCCGCCACCCGGAAGCAGGCGTGCGCCGACGCCATCACGCCGTAGGCCCCGTCGAAGCGGCCCGCGGTCGGCTGCGAATCCATGTGCGAGCCCGTGAGCACCCAGGGAGCGCCCGGCACGAGCTCGAGCAGGCCGAACTGGTTGCCGATCCGGTCGCGGTGCACGGCGAAGCCCCGGGACTCGAGGAGCTCGGCGAACCACCTGCGCTGCTCGCCGTCCGCGGCCGAGGCCGCCTGTCGGTCCACGCCGTTCGTTCCGGCGACCGCGCCGAAGCGGGAGTGGATCGCCCAGTCGGCGAGGAAGGCTTCGTCCAGCTGTGTCATGACTGCGACCTTTCGTGAGGGGGTTCGGATCGGAGGTGCGTGCGGAACGGAGCGTCGAATCAGGCGCGGCCGTCGTAGCTCGGCACGCCGCCGACCACGGTCGCCACGATATCGAGTCCGGCGATGCTCGGCGCCGTGAGCGGCGACGCGGAGAATACGGTGAAGTCGGCGAGCTTGCCGCGTTCCAGCGTGCCCTTGTCGGCGAGCTGGCCCGTTGCTCTCGCCGCCCATTCGGTGTGGGTGCGCAGCGCCTCCTCCGGCGTGATCGCCTCGGCCGGGCCGAGCACGGCGCCGGAGTCGGTGCGTCGATCGACCGCTGCCTGCATCCCCCGGCGGAGGTCGTTGTCGGCGACGGGGAGGTCGGAGGATCCGGCCAGCACGATCCCGGCGTCGATCACGGAGCGTCCGCGGTAGAGCCAGGGCTCGCGGTCGGAGCCGACGAGCGCGGCCATCTGGTCGCCGATCGGGCCGATGAAGCCGGCCTGGGGCGTGACCGCGACGCCGAGCCTCCCTGCCCGCTCGACCTGATCGGGCCGGGAGATGCCGAAGTGCTCGATGCGGCACGGCACGTCCCGCTTCCCGTAGCGCTCCTGCGCTTCCTCGATGAGGTCGAGGGCGAGGTCGATCGCCGCGTCGCCGATCGCGTGCAGCGCGAGGGGCCACCCGCTCCGGTAGGCGCCGAGCGCGCGCTCGCGGTAGGCCTCCGGCTCATCGAGCAGGTACCCGGCGCGGTGGGCGTCGCCGTTGTGATCGTGCCCGCAGAAGCTCTCCGTGACGGCCGCGGTCGCCCCGAGCAGCGATCCGTCGAGGAACACCTTGACGTGGCCGAAGCGCACGCGGTCGTCGCCGAAGCCGTACCGGATCCCGAGGTCGAGCCCGGCGCCCGAGCCGACCCCGGCGAAGTCGTTCGCGTGGCCGGACAGCGGCCGGAGCGCGTCCATCGCGGGCATCAGCTGAGCGCGGGCGTGCAGCATGCCGCGCTCGGCCGCCGCCTGATAGGCCGCCGCCTCGACGGGGCTGTGACCGATCCAGCCGCCGCCGACGCCGGCCTCCGAGAAGCTCGTGATGCCCTGCTCGGCGTAGCGCGACGTCGCCGCGTCGAGCGCCTCGACGAGCCGTTCGGTCGAGTAGGGCAGCAGCAGCGCCTGGACCAGGCCCTGGGCGGCCTCCTCGACGACGCCGGTCGGCGATCCCGCGCTGTCGCGCACCACGACTCCGCCCACGGGGTTCTCGAACCCGGCGTCGAGCGCGCCGACGAGGCGCAGCGTGGCCGTGTTGGTGATCGAGGCGTGCCCCGACGTGTGACGCAGGTAGAGCGGGCGGTCCCCCGTGAGGGCGTCGAGGCGCGCGATGTCGGGGAATTCTCCCCCGTGATGCGCCTGGTTGAAGCCGGTGCCGTGCACCCAGGCGGTCGGGTCGCCGAGCGCGTCGAGGCGCGCGACCTCGGCCTCGATGCGCGCGTACAGCTCCTCGAGTCCGCGCGCCGTGCTGAGGTCGACCGCCGTCAGGCCGAGGCCCCACCAGGCGGTGTGGCAGTGAGCGTCGATGAGGCCCGGCGTCACGCACGCGTCGCCGAAATCGAGCGTGCGCACCGCGTCGAGGCCGGCGATCTCATCGTCGAATCCGACGATCCGGTCCCGGAGGACGCCGACGGAGGTCGCCGTGGGACGCGTCGGGTCGAGGGTGAGGATCTCCCCCGCCCGGACGATCAGGTCGAGCTGCATGTCCGCCTCCTTCAGGCCGAGATCTCGGCGGACGCCGGAGGCATCACGCTCGAGTCGATGAGTACGTGGATCAGCGCGGGGCCCGTGGATTCGAGCGCGCGGTCGAGCGCTGCGGCGAAGTCCTCGGTGCGCTCGACGCGCTCGCCGTGGCCGCCGAACGACCGCATCCACGCCGCGAAGTCGGGGTTCGCCATGCGGGTGCCCGACGGGCGGCCGGGGTAGTGGTGCTCCTGGTGCTGCACGATCGTGCCGTAGACGCCGTTGTCGACGACGATGACGAGCGGCGCGCCGCCGTGCGCGACCGCCGTCGCGATCTCCTGCCCGTTCATGAGGAAGTCGCCGTCTCCGCAGACCGCGACCGAACGGCGCCCGGGGAGGGCCAGCGACGCCGCGACCGCCGCGGGCACCGCGAGGCCCATCGCGCCGTTGCGGGCGCCGACGAGGCTCGCCGGGGTCAGGTGCCGCACGAAGCGGTGCGCCCAGATCGTCGCGTTGCCCGCGCCGAACGCGAGGATCGCGTCGCCCGCGAGTCGGTCGTCGAGGATCCCGAACGCGGTTCCCAGGTCGACGCCGAGGTCGGTCGCCGGAGCGGATCCGACGGCGACCGACGCGTCGGAGCGGTGCGCGGCGAAGCGCGCCTGCGCCTCGGCGCGCCCCCGCATCCAGGCCGCACCGCGCGATCCGCGCGCAGCGGCCGGATCAACGGCGCCGAGCGCCGCCACGAAGCCCGCCGGGGCCGCCAGGATCTGCTGGTCGATGCGCCCCGCGTGCTGGGTCGCCTCTGGATCGACCGAGACGAGCACCGTCTCGGCCTCGAGACCGGCCGTGTACCCGTCGCTCAGCACGTCGGAACGCGCGCAGCCGACGAAGATGAGAAGGTCCGCCGCCGCGTACCCCGCGGCCACCGCGTCGGCGCGGCCGTAGCCGAGCCAGCCCGCCCACGCACCGCCCGCATGAGGCACGGCGTCGTAGGCCCGCCAGTCGCAGAAGACCGGGACTCCGGCTGCCTCGGCCCAGGCGAGCAGCTCGCGACCGGCACCGGCGTGCCAGCCATCGCCGCCCGCGACGATCGCGGGGCGCTCGGCGCGCGCGATCCGCTCGGCGAGCGCGTCGAGCTCCGCCGCAGCGGGACGCGGGTCCGGGGCCGCGACCGGCCGGCCCGGCTCGGCATCGGTGAGGTGCACGAGCACGTCCTCCGGCAGACCGACGACGACCGGGCCGGGGCGCCCGGAGGCCGCGATCCGCATCGCCTCCGCGACGAGCTCGCCGGCACGATCGGCGTCGTCGATCGTCATCACCCGCTTGGCGGTCGATCCGAACCAGCCCGTCAGGCTGAACTCCTGGAACGCCTCGCGCTCACGATCGGCGACGGGCACCAGCCCGACGAAGAGCACGAGCGCGGTCGCGTCCTGCCAGGCCGTGTGGATCGCGATCATCGCGTTCGCCGCGCCGGGGCCGCGCGTCACCATCGCGATGCCCGGCCGGCCGGTGAGCCTGCCCTCCGCGAGCGCCATGAAGCCGGCCCCGCCCTCCTGGCGGCACACGACGGTCTCGATCGACGAGTCGTGCAGGCCGTCGAGCACGTCGAGGTAGCTCTCGCCAGGCACGGCGTAGACCCGCTCGACGCCGTGGGTCTCGAGGGTGCGGACGATCAGGTGGCCGGCCGACTGCGACATGGCTGGGGTTCCTCTCGGTGGGGTGGGGAAGCGGGGTACTCGGATGCGGGGCGGCGGGCCGCTAGTGCTTGAAGCCGGGCAGGTGGACGCTCAGGCGGGGCGCGATGGCGCCCGCGACCGCGGTGAAGAGCGACAGGAAGACGAGCATCGCCGCGGCAGGCCACCAGTGGTTCGCTGCACCGGCGACGAAGCCGGTCGCGAGCAGCGGGATGAAGCCCGAGAGCATGCCCGCGACGTTCTGGGCCATGCCGACCCCCGTATAGCGCGTCTTCGCGGGGAACAGGCCGGTGAGCACCGTGCCGGAGGCCGCGTAGGGCAGCGACAGCGTGCAGACCGCGAGCGTCATGGCGATGACGACGAGCACCGGCACCCCGGAGGAGAGCATCAGGAACGACGGGACCGCGACGACGGCCGAGGCGATGCCGCCCCAGAGGATCACGCGGCTGGCGCCGTACTTCGCGCCGAGGCTGCCGCCCCAGAGCAGGGCGAGGATCTCGACGGCGGCCGCGACCATGCTGCCGAGCAGCATGAGCGAGGAGTCGTAGCCGAGCACGTTCACGCCGTACCAGACGCAGAAGGCGGTCACGAGGTAGAAGCCGCCGACGCCGAGCAGTGCCGCCGCCATGCCGACGATGATCTGCTTCCAGCTGTCGCGGAAGGTGGTGAGCACCGGGCTCTTGACGACCTCGCCCGACTCCTCGAGCTGGCGGAACACGGGCGATTCCTCGAGCTTCGACCGGATGTACACCGCGACGAGCAGCAGCGGGAGCGCGATCAGGAACGGGATGCGCCAGCCCCACGCGTCGAAGTTCTGCTGCGAGAAGACGAGCGTCATCACGAAGAACCCGCCCGACGAGAGGATCGTGCCGATCGGCGAACCGATCTGCGGGATCGCGGCGTAGCGGGCGCGGAGGTGCAGGGGCGCGTTCTCGACCACGATCGTCATGGCGCCCGACCACTCGCCTCCGACGAAGAGGCCCTGGAGCACGCGCAGCAGCACGAGGAGGACGGGGGCCGCGATCCCGATCGCGGCGTAGGTCGGCAGCAGGCCGATGAGACCCGTCACGAGGCCGATGCCGACGATCGTGATCATGAGCACCTTGCGGCGGCCGACCCGGTCGCCCATGCGGCCGAAGATGATGCCGCCGATGGGGCGGGCCGCGAGGCCGACGCCGAAGGTCGCGAACGAGGCGAGGGCCGCCGCCGTGGCGTTCTCGCTCGTGAAGTACTGCACGTTGAACACGAGCGCCGCTGCGGCGCTGAAGAGGAAGAAGTCGTACCACTCGAGCGCCGTGCCGATCAGGGCTCCGAGGGCGACCTTGTTGGCGTCCTTGATGCTGAGTTCCTGTGTGGCCTGGTACTCGATGGTCGAGGTGGGTGTCTCGCTCATGGGCTCACTCCATTGTCGCGCTATGGCGGGTCGAGGATGCGGGATCCGGGTCCGTGCGCCGACGCGGCTGCGTCAGCGGCACCATCGAGTGTGACAGGGGCATCGCACCGAATGGGCCGCCTTTTGCCCCCGATTCCGGCGATTCGTCAGTGCATATGCACATACTCTGGGTCCATGTCCCTCGAACCGCACCGCGCGCTCGACAGCGCACCCGCACCGGGCGACCGGGAGCGCTGGCACCGGCTGCTCGACGCGCTCGATCCCGACGAGCTCACGGAGACGTTCCTCGCGCTCGTCACGACCGTTCCCGGGTACGATCCGCCGCCGATCCCGGTCTCCGAGCTCAGGCGCACCGGCCGGCTCTCGTTCATCACGCTCATCGACGGGCTCCGGGCCGGCGGCTTCGGCGAAGCCGTTCCCGTGGCGACGGACGTGGGCGTCTCGCGGGCCCGCGCCGGCATCCCGCTGCCGGCCCTCATGACCGCGATCCGCAACGACTTCACGGTGCTCTGGGAAGCGCTCACGCGCGCGGCCGATGCGGATGACGCGGAGCTCATCGTGCGGCACACCGGGATCGTGCTCCGCACCGTCGACGACTACGTGCACCAGACGGAGCGGGCCTACGCGGCCGAGCGCGAGCGCATGCGCGAGGAGGCGGCCTCCGTGCGCCAGGGGCTCATCGCGGCGCTCTTCCAGGACCCGCAACCGCTCGACCAGCGCCTGCAGGACATCGCGGACGCCCTCGGGATCCCGGCGCGGGCTCGGCTCGTCGTGCTCGTCGCCGCGGGGAACGACATCTCGGCGCTGCGCGTCGCGGTCTCGGAGCTGGAGCGCGCCGGCGGGCGCGTGCACACGCATCACCTGGGCGACGCCCTGGTCGCCTTCGCGCAGCGGGTCGAGCTCCCCGGATCGCGCCTCGAGGCGCTCGGCCGCGGCCTGCTCGACCTCCGGATCGGCGCGGTCGCCGAGGAGTCGGGCCTCGCCGGGCTGCGCCGCGCCGCGGCGACCGCACGGGAGCTCGCGCTGCTGCTCGGCCCCGGCGAGACCGGAGCGATGACCTGGGACCGCGGCTGGGCGCGCCTCGCCGCTCGCAGGCTCGTGGCCACGGGCAACCCGCTCCTCGCCGACGTCGACGGCGCGCTCGCCGCGTGCGGCGAGGCCGAGCGCGCGCGGCTCGAGGAGGCGGCCCGGAGCTACCTGCGCACGGGCAGCGTCGGCGCCTCCGCCGCGGAGCTCTTCTGCCACCGCAACACGCTCGCGAACCGCCTGCGGCGCTTCGCCGAGCTGACGGGGGTCGACCCGACGGTGCCCGAGCAGGCCGCGCGCCTCGTGGTCGGCTGGGCGTGAGGCGAGTTTCCAGTCAGCGTCACTACAGTCGGAGCATGAACTGCCCCAGCGACGGAACCACGCTGCTCATGAGCGAGCGCCAAGGGATCGAGATCGACTACTGCCCGCAGTGCCGCGGCATCTGGCTCGATCGCGGCGAGCTCGACAAGATCCTGGAACGCGCGCAGGCCGAGTCCGAGGCGTACACCGCGCCCGGCGCCCCGGGCGCCCCCGCGCAGCCGCAGGCGCCCCAGCAGCCCGGCACACACCCGCAGGCGCCCACGTACGGCGCTCCCCCGCAGCAGTACGGTGCGCCCCAGTACGGCGGTGCGCCCGAGTACGACGCGCCGCGCTACGACGACCGGCGCGGAGACGACCGCCGCGGAGACGACCGCCGCCGCGACCACTACGACGACCGGCGCTCGTACGACCCGCGCTACGGCGATCCCCGCTCCCGCAGGAAGAAGAGCCCGTTCGACTTCCTCGGCGACATCTTCGACTGAGGCGGAGCGCACCGAGACGGAGCGCACCGAGGCGAAACACGCCGAGACCGAGCGCACGGCTGACCGGATCGGCCGATCCGGTCAGCCGATCCGATCGGCGACGATCCTGCGGAGCGCCGCCAGCGACAGTTCGATCGATTCCACATCGATCCGCTCGTCGTGGCCGTGCACGCCCTCGCGGTAGCGCTCGTACGTCCACCCCGGCCCGAGCACGCCGTACCCGTACGCCGGGATTCCGAGTTCGCGGAGCACGCGGGCGTCCGATCCGCCCGCGGCCATGATCGGCACGACGGGGGATCCCGAGACCGCCTCGACGGCGCGCTCGATCGCGGCGAACAGGGGCGTCTCAGCGCTCGACGACGTCGCGGCCCAGCCGCGCAGGTACTGGATCTCGATGCCGTCGGCCAGGTCGCCGAGCACGGCCCGGATGAGCTCATCGACCTCGGCGTCGCTCGTGCCCGGCAGCGTGCGGATGTCGAGATCGATCGTGCCCACCGCCGGGATCACGTTGTGGGTCGCGCCCGCGCGCAGCACGGTCGGCGACATCGTGATGCGCGAGACCGCGTGGGCGTACCCGGCGATGCCTCCGAGCTGGGGCAGGGCCGCGTCGAGCCGCACCGGGTCGAGCAGCCGCTCCGCGAGGGCGGGGTCATCGATCCGCGCCGCCACGAACGCCCCCCAGAGCTCGCCGAGCTGGGCCGCGGGCATGACCTCGCCGAGGCGGTGGAGGACCTCGCCGACGCGGTAGGCCGCGCTCTGCGCGCCGTACGGGATCGACGCGTGGCCCGGCCTGCCGCGGATCACGAGGCGCCGTCCGGCCGACCCCTTCTCGGCGACCTCGATCGCGACGTGTTCGCCCATGCGCATGCCGCCCGATTCCGAGAGCGCCTCGGTCACGCGCACGGCCTCGGGATGCTCGCGCACGAGCCAGTGGATCCCGAACTCGCCGCCCGCCTCCTCATCGGCGACCGCCAGGAGCACCAGGTCGCCGCGCGGGGGCTCGGGCGCGAGCGCCACCTCGCGCAGCACCGCGGCGAACGCGGCGGTGAGGTACAGCATGTCGACGGCTCCCCTGCCCCAGATCTCGCCGTCGATGAGGTCGCCCCCGAACGGGTTGCGCGACCAGCCCTCGGGATCCACCGGCACGACGTCGATGTGCCCCAGCAGCCCGAGCGCAGGGGCGTCCGGGTCGGTTCCGCGCACGCGCGCGATGAGCGACGCACGCCCCGGCGCCGACTCGAGCACCTGCGTCTCGACGCGGCCGGCCGCGACCGCGTCGGCGAGGAAGCGCTGCAGCACGCGCACGTTGCGGATCTCCTGGCCCGACTCCCGGGTTCCGTCGTTGACGCAGCCCTCCCGGATGAGCGCCCGCAGCAGATCGACGGTCGCGTCGGCGCTAGGCATCGCCGCGCCCCCCGCCATCGCCCGCCGAGGCGGAGCGCTCGACCGAGTCGAGGATCGCAGCGATCCCCGCCCGGTACACCGACATCCCGTCGATCGCGAGCAGCGCCTCGCGGTGCGCACTGACGTGGGGATAGTCGCCGAGATCCACCGATCCGAACGAGCTGATCCACGGGATCGAACCGTCGCGCGCCGCATCGCTCTTCGCCATCGCGTCCTGGGCGAGCGCCGCGCTCTGGGAGAGCACGAAGCCCGAGAGCGCCGCGTAGGCGCGCAGCAGCGCGTCGCCCGAGAGCCCGGCCTCCGTCAGCATCTCGAGGATGAACTCGTCGGACGAGACGTCGCCCGGCCCGATCGGGTCGAGCACCGCGCCCTCGGCGCCGATCGACGGGTGCTCGAGGCTCAGCTCGGCCGCCCGCATCGTGTAGGCCTCGAGGCGTTCCCTCCAGGTGCCCTCGGTCGCGCGCGCGTCGACGACGGCCATCCCGGCGAGTCGGTCGAGTGCCGCGCACGTGAGCTCGTCCTTGTTGCGGAAGTGCCGGTACATCGCGGTCGCATCGACGCCAAGGGCGTCCCCGAGGCGCTTGAACGTGATGCGCGAGTGGGGGTCCCCGCTCGCCAGCGCGAGCAGCCCGTCGACGATGACCCGCTGATCCAGCCGCCCGCGCTTCGCGGACTTCGTCGTGGCCGCCATTGCGCCTCCTGATCCTCGGCCGTCGTACACCTCCGACCAGTGTAGTCACGGCGATCACGCCGGTTGTCAGAGCCGGTGACCGCGAGTGGCCTCCCGCGCGGGCCCGGCGCATGATGGAATGGACGCATCATGGAAGATCGCAGCGCCGCCACGCGGCTCATCGAGTCCGGCGCTCTCGCGGCGCGGATCCCCGCCCTCGCCTATCGGCTGATCGCGCTCGGCCTGATCGCGACCGGCATCATCCGGATCACCGGGGTGCTCACTCCGAGCCCGACCTGGAACGCGCTGCTCTACTACACCGTGCTCAGCAACATCCTCTGCCTCGTGTGGACGGCTCTGCTCGCCGTGCGGACGATCCGGGACCTGCGCGCCGACGGGCCGCGCGGGCACTCGACGCCGTCGGCGCGCTGGAGCGCGGCCGTGATGATGGCCATCACCGTGACGATGATCGTCTACCTCGTCGTCCTCGTGCCCACGGCCTTCGTGCAGGGCGGGGACTACGTGCCGTTCTCGCTCACCGACAACCTGATCCACATCGTCACGCCGTGCCTGCTCATCGTCGACTGGCTGCTGTTCGTGCCGAAGGGCCTGCTGCGCTGGACCGATCCCCTGCGGTGGACGCTCATCCCCTACGCCTACCTCGCCTTCGCGCTCGTCTACGGCGGGTCGGGGGGCGAGTTCGCGCCGGGCAAGACGTACGCGTACCCGTTCCTCGACGTCGCGACGCTCGGCGTCGGCGGCGTCGCGCGCTGGATCCTGGTGCTCTCGGTGGCGCTCGTCGCCGTCGGGTACGTCTACGTCGTCATCGACCGGGGGCTCGCGCGGATCGGGCTCGGGCGGTAGCCGGGGATCCGCGCGGGTCCGGGATCCGCACTCCGTGACGTTCTGGAGCACGGACCCGGCGTACGGCGGCTACTCCGCGTCGAGCCAGCCGAGGAACTCCCCGGTGTAGGGGCATATGTAGGCCACCGTGTCGGTCACACGCACGGTGAAGTCGGTCCCGCCGGGCACCTCGAACTGCTCGCCCTCGGCGTAGGTCTTCCACTCGCCGTGCCCTGCGGGCTGCTGCACGTCCCACGTCCCGTTGATGACGCGCATCCACTCCTGCACCGGCGCCTCGAACGTCCACTCGCCCGGCTCCATCACCCCGACGGTGAAGTTGCCCTGCCCGTTGGTGAATTCGAGGCTGCGCACCTGTCCTTCGTAGTACTCGTTCTGACCGATCATGCGATCCACTCCTCCACGTGTTCCTCTGGCCGTATCGGGGCCCGCGAACCGCGAGCCCCGGTTTCAGCGTAGGAAGGTCCGACCGAGGCGGACATGGCCGCCGCGTATATTTGTCGAGGAACGCATTCGCATCGATGGCGAAATCCGGCGAGAAGGAGAACCGCATGAATCCGGATGCCGAGCATGCGCCCGAACCGTCGGCGCTCGCCGCGCTCCGTCGAGCGCTCGAGATCCAGATGGACCTCACGGCGATCGTCACGCGCGGCGGCGGGGCCGACACGCTCCTGAGCGGCTGGCAGCAGCGGACCGGAGAAGCGGTGGCGGTCTTCAACCGGCTCGGGCAGCCCATGGGGCGCAGCCGGAGCTTCCCCGCCGAGACCCTGTCGCCCATCGGCGAGGCGCTCGACACGCGCCCGCCCCGGCTCGGAACGAGCCTGCGCCTCGCGCCGAGCTCGGCGATCGGTGCGCAACCGCTCGAGATCACGCCGTTCGCGGGCAACGACGTCGTGCGCGGATACCTCGCCCGATCTCCGGCGCACGACGTGCGAACACCGAGCGGGTCCGCGGACGCATCGTCGGTCGACCAGAAGAGCGCCGAGCTCGCCGCCCCGGCGCTCCGTTCGCTCCTCGCGCTGGAGTACGAACGGCACTGGCTGCTGGACGAGCCGGCGAGACGTCGCCGTGCCGCCGAGCTCGGAAAGGTCCTCGAGTTCGAGGAGAGCGGCGGCACACGGGCGTACCTCCGCAGCATCGGCATCGATGCCGGCGAGTTCCGCGGGCTGGCGCTCGAGGCCAGGAGCGAGACCCATGCCGAGGTGCTCGTCGACGATCTCGCCGCGATCCTCGGCACACGCCTCATCCGCAACCGGGGCCGCACCGTCGATTGCCTCGTCGCATCGGACCCGCTGCAGCGGCTCGCGGACTACGGGCTCGACATCCCGATCGGTGTCGGCACCCCGGTCTCTCCCGAGCAGGCCGCCCGCAGCATGCGGGAGGCCGCCCTCGCGCTCGAGACCAGCCGCCGCCTCGGCACCCCGATCGCGTACCTCGCAGGCGCCTCGCACGAGTTCCTCATTCGCGCCGCCCCTCCCGCCTACCTCGAGGCGTTCGCGGCGGCAGCCCTCGGCCCGATCCTGCGCGCCAGGGGCGGCGAGGAGCTCCTGCGCACCCTGCATACGTGGTTCGCGGAGCGCCGGTCGATCGAGGCGACCGCCGAGCGCATGGGCGTGCACCGCCACACCGTCCGGAATCGCGTGCAGCGGATCGCCCAGCTCATCGGCCACGATCTGGACGGCATCGAGGCGCAGACCGAGCTGTGGCTCGCGCTGCAAGCACGCGGGTTCCACACGGATCCTTCGGCCGGCGCGGACATCGGCGCGCATTGAGACGCTCCCCGGAGCACATTCTGATCCACGGAGTTTAGACGCCGCGGCCATTCAGCGCGCCTCCCGCGCTTGAAAGTATGTGCACAGACCACCGACACCCGAGCCCGGTATGCGGGCCGGTACTCAACGAGGAGCACCCGATGTCCACCCAGACCACCGAGACCGAGAACCGGTCCGTCCTGCGCCGCGTGCTCGTGGCGAGCGGACTCGGAACACTGCTGGAGTACTTCGACTACGCCAGCTACAGCTATCTCGCGACGACCATCGCCGTCGTCTTCTTCCCGTCCGAGGACCGGGCCGTCGCGCTGATGAGTACCTTCGCGGTCTTCGCGCTCTCGTTCCTGGTGCGCCCCATCGGCGCCTTCGTCTGGGGCAGCCTCGGCGACCGCATCGGCCGCAAGAGCGTCCTCGCCACGACGATCATCATCATGTCGGGGGCGACCTTCCTCATCGGATTCCTGCCCGGTTATGCCGCGATCGGGGTCGCGGCCCCCGTCCTCCTCCTGCTGCTGCGCATGACCCAGAGCTTCTCGGCAGCGGGCGAGTACGCCGGCGCCGGGACGTTCGTCGCCGAGTACGCTCCGCCGAGGCTGCGCGGCGTGCTCACGAGCGTCGTCCCGATGGCCGCCGCGGGCGGATTCCTGCTCGCATCCCTGATGGCAACGGTGCTCTACGCCGCATGCACTCCCGAGTTCATGCAGGAATGGGGGTGGCGGATCCCCTTCCTCGTCGCCGGTCCGCTCGGGCTCATCGGCCTCTGGCTGCGCACTCGCCTCGAGGACACGCCGCAGTTCCGCCGCGTCCAGGAGCAGGAGCGCCGCGCTCAGGCGATCGAGCGCGACCGTCGTGCCTCCGCCTCCGCCGGTCGCTGGTCCGAGATCCGCGCCAGCCTCCCCGCCATGATCAAGGTGCTGCTGGTGATGTCGCTGAATGCGGGCGGCTACTACCTGCTGTTGAGCTACACACCGACGTTCCTCATCGAGGAGGCCGGAATGAGCGAGGCCGGCTCCACGCTGGTGGTCACCATCGGCCTCATCGCGCAGTTGATCCTGATCCCGCTCATGGCCCGGTTCTCCGATCGATTCGGCCGGAAACGCACGCTCATGATCTCGAGCATCGCATTCATCGTGCTGAGCTATCCGATCATGACGCTGTTCTCCGTCGGCGGGATCATGCTCGCGACGCTCGTGCTCATCGTGTCCCTCGTCTTCTTCTCGATGAACGACGCGGTGTTCCCGGCGTTCTTCACCGAGATGTTCGGCACCCGCTCCCGCTACCTCGGCTTCGCGCTGCCGTTCAACGTCGGCGCCATGCTCTTCGGCGGGGTCGCGCCGCTCATCGGCACCTGGCTCATCTCGGTCACCGGCAACTCCGCCGCACCGGCCTTCTTCCTCATCGGCATCGGTGCGCTCTCGCTCATCGGCCTCCTCATGACCCCGGAGACGGCGCGCACGGATCTCGTGGACGTGCAGGGCGACGTGGGCACGGCACCGATCCGGACTCCCTAGGCCCCCGGAGCCGGGCCCTGGCTCGGGCTCAGGATCGGGATCGGGATCGGGATCAGGCTCGGGCCCGGCCCCGCGCCCGACCCCGGGATCAGCCGAGCAGCAGCCCGACGGTGAGCGCGAGCACCGAGAGCAGCGGGAGCGCCCCCTGCTTGACCGCCGCGGCGCGCTTGCCCGGCGAGGTGACGAAGAGCACGAGCGCGGCGGCGAGCATCGATCCGGCTCCCGCATAGAGGAGCGCGATGCCGGCGGCCGAGGCGGCCGTTCCGGGATCCGAGGCGGCGGCGAACGCGATGCCGACCCCGGCGACGACCGCGAGGAACAGGTTGTAGAACCCCTGGTTGAAGGCGAGCTCGCGGGTCGATTCCGCCTCCTCGCGGGTCGTCCCGAACGTCTTGAGCGCAGCGGGCTTCGTCCAGGCGATCGATTCCAGGAAGAAGATGTAGACGTGCAGCAGTGCGGCGAGCCCCGCCAGCACGAGCGCGGTGATGATCATGAGTGTCCCCTCGGGTGTCCTCTCGAGGATACGACGGAGGCCCGGTGCCGCACCACGTGCAGCACCGGGCCTCCGTCGACGCTCCGCGGAGCGGCCGGGACGGATGGGGTCAGAAGTCCCAGTCCTCGTCCTCGGTGGCGACGGCCTTGCCGATGACGTAGCTCGATCCCGACCCCGAGAAGAAGTCGTGGTTCTCGTCCGCGTTCGGCGAGAGCGACGACAGAATGGCCGGGTTGACGTCGGTCATCTCCTTCGGGAACATCGGCTCGTAGCCGAGGTTCATGAGCGCCTTGTTCGCGTTGTAGTGCAGGAACTTCTTGACGTCCTCGGTGAGACCGACGGGGTCGTAGAGGTCGGCCGTGTACTTGACCTCGTTCTCGTACAGCTCGTACATGAGCGTGAAGGTGTAGTCCTTGAGCTCCTGGCGGCGTTCCTCGGTCTCGTTCTCGAGCCCCTTCTGGAACTTGTACCCGATGTAGTAGCCGTGCACGGCCTCGTCGCGGATGATGAGGCGGATGAGGTCGGCCGTGTTGGTGAGCTTGGCGTGGCTCGACCAGTACATCGGCAGGTAGAAGCCCGAGTAGAAGAGGAACGACTCGAGCAGCGTCGAGGCGATCTTGCGCTTCAGCGGATCGTCGCCCTCGTAGTAGTCGGTGATGATCTGCGCCTTCTTCTGCAGATTCGGGTTCTCGATCGACCAGCGGAAGGCGTCGTCGATCTCCTGCGTCGAGCACAGCGTCGAGAAGATCGACGAGTAGCTCTTCGCGTGCACCGACTCCATGAAGGCGATGTTCGTGTAGACGGCCTCCTCGTGCGGGGTGATCGCATCGGGGATCAGCGAGACCGCGCCCACCGTGCCCTGGATCGTGTCGAGCAGGGTGAGGCCGGTGAACACCCGCATGGTGAGCAGCTGCTCCTGCGGGGTCAGCGTCGCCCACGACTGCACGTCGTTCGACAGCGGCACCTTCTCGGGCAGCCAGAAGTTGTTGACGAGGCGGTTCCAGACCTCGAGGTCCTTCTCGTCCTGGATGCGGTTCCAGTTGATCGCCTGAACAGCGTGGCCCAGCTTGTAGTTCATCGCTTCCTCAATTGTTTCGTCATGCCGCGCGACCGAAGGGAGTCGCAGTATCTATTCCATGATGGTGGATCCTGCGACTCGCTTCGCTCCCGCAGGATGACGGGCTACAGCATGCAGCTGACGCACTCGGACATGTCGGTGCCCTCGAGCGCGAGCTGGCGGAGGCGGATGTAGTAGATCGTCTTGATCCCCTTGCGCCACGCGTAGATCTGCGCCTTGTTGATGTCGCGGGTCGTCGCGGTGTCCTTGAAGAACAGGGTGAGCGACAGGCCCTGATCGACGTGCTGCGTCGCCGCGGCGTACGTGTCGATGATCTTCTCGGGGCCGATCTCGTAGGCGTCCTGGTAGTACTCGAGGTTCTCGTTCGACATGAACGGCGCCGGGTAGTAGACGCGACCGAGCTTGCCTTCCTTGCGGATCTCGATCTTCGAGGCGATCGGGTGGATCGAGCTCGTCGAGTTGTTGATGTACGAGATCGAACCGGTGGGAGGCACCGCCTGGAGATTCTGGTTGTAGATGCCGTGCTCCATGACGCTCGCCTTCAGCTCGCGCCAGTCGTCCTGCGTCGGGATCGCGATCCCCGCCTGGGCGAACAGCTCGGAGACGCGCGCGGTCGCGGGCACCCACGGCTGCTCCGTGTACTTGTCGAAGAAGACGCCCGACGCGTACTGCGAATCCTCGAAGCCGCCGAAGACCTGCTTCCGCTCGATCGCGATGCGGTTCGACGCCTGCAGCGCGTGGAACAGCACCGTGTAGAAGTAGATGTTCGTGAAGTCGATGCCTTCCTCGGAACCGTAGTGCACGTGCTCGCGCGCGAGGTAACCGTGCAGGTTCATCTGGCCGAGCCCGATCGCATGCGACTGATCGTTGCCGTCCTCGATCGACCGGACCGAGCTGATGTGGCTCTGGTCGCTGACCGAGGTGAGCGCGCGGATCGCGAGCTCGACGGTGCCCCCCAGGTTGCCGCCGTCCATCGCAGCCGCGATGTTCATCGACCCGAGGTTGCAGGAGATGTCCTTGCCGATCGCGTCGTAGCTGAGGTCCTCGTTGTAGGTCGTCGGGGTGTTGACCTGGAGGATCTCGGAGCAGAGGTTCGACATGTTGATGCGACCCTTGATCGGGTTCGCCCGGTTCACCGTGTCCTCGAACACGATGTAGGGGTAGCCCGACTCGAACTGCAGCTCGGCGATCGTCTGGAAGAAGTGCCGCGCGTTGATCTTCGTCTTCTTGATGCGCGCGTCGTCGACCATCTCGTAGTACTTCTCGCTGAGCGAGATGTCGCCGAAGGGGATCCCGTAGACGTTCTCGACGTCGTACGGCGAGAACAGGTACATGTCCTCGCCCTTCTTGGCGAGCTCGAAGGTGATGTCCGGGATCACGACGCCGAGCGACAGGGTCTTGATGCGGATCTTCTCGTCGGCGTTCTCGCGCTTCGTGTCGAGGAAGCGCATGATGTCGGGGTGGTGGGCCGAGAGGTACACCGCGCCGGCGCCCTGGCGCGCGCCGAGCTGGTTCGCGTAGCTGAAGCTGTCCTCGAGCAGCTTCATCACGGGGATGATGCCCGAGGACTGGTTCTCGATCTTCTTGATCGGCGCGCCGGTCTCGCGGATGTTGGAGAGCAGCAGCGCCACCCCGCCGCCGCGCTTCGAGAGCTGCAGCGAGGAGTTGATGCCGCGCGAGATCGACTCCATGTTGTCCTCGATGCGGAGCAGGAAGCACGAGACGAGCTCGCCGCGCTGCGCCTTGCCGAGGTTCAGGAACGTCGGGGTCGCCGGCTGGAAGCGGCCCGAGAGGATCTCGCGCACGAGGCCGCGCGCGAGCTCGCGGTCACCCTCGGCGAGCCCGAGCGCCGACATCACGACGCGATCCTCGAAACGCTCGAGGTAGCGCTGGCCGTCGAAGGTCTTGAGCGCGTACGAGGTGAAGAACTTGAACGCCCCGAGGAAGGTCGGGAAGCGGAACTTCATGGCGAAGGCCTCGTTCGTGAGCTCCTCGATGAAGGGCACGCCGTACTGCTCGATGAGCGCCGACTCGTAGTAGTCGTTGTCGATGAGGTAGCGCATGCGCTCCTCGAAGTTGTGGAAGAAGACCATGTTCTGGTTCACGTGCTGCAGGAAGTACTGCCGCGCGGCTTCACGGTCCTTGTCGAACTGGATGTTGCCGTCGGCGTCGTAGAGGTTGAGCATCGCGTTCAGCGAGTGGTAGTCCATCTCGCTGATCTTCGAGGATTCGAGCCCCGGCTCCATCACTGCTTGCGCCGCCCCTGCGGCAGTTCCTGCTGAGACCAAAACTGCTCCAATCCTTCTTGGACGGCGGTGACGTCGTCCGGTGTTCCAAAGAGTTCGAATCGGTAGAGGAAGGGCACGTCGCACTTCCTCGCCACGATCTCGCCCGCGAGGCCGTACGCCTCACCGAAGTTCGTGTTGCCCGCAGCGATGACCCCCCGCAGCTGTTTCCGATTGCGCTCGTCGTTGAGGAATCGGATGACCTGCTTGGGTACGGCCTTCGTGTCGGGTCCGCCCCCGTAGGTGGGCAGGATCAGCACGAACGGCTCGTCGACCACGAGCGGCTCGTCGCGGGAGTGGAGCGGGATCCGGAGCGCCGGCAGGCCCAGCTTCTCGACGAAGCGCCGAGTGTTGCCCGACACGCTGGAGAAGTACACGAGATCGTTCATGCGCCTCTCCTGGTGCCCTCTTTCCCATTCCGTTCCCAGAGCCGCCGATGCAGCGGCGGCATCGCGCGGATCGACCGAAACCGGCCGGCCAGGGCCGCTCGCGCGAACCCCGGCCGGCCGGCGACCCGGCCGGACGTGGTGTCAGGCGAGACGGCCGGCGAGCTCCGAGATCTTGTCGGGGCGGAACCCCGACCAGTGCTCGTCATCGGCCACCACGACCGGAGCCTGCAGGTAGCCGAGCTCCTTCACCATTTCGAGCGCGCCCTCGTCGACCGAGAGGTCGAGCACGTTGTACTCGAGCCCCTGCTTGTCGAGTTCCCGGTAGGTCATGTTGCACTGCACGCACGACGGCTTGGTGTATACCGTGATGGCCATTTCACGCCCTTCTTCCAAAAACCAGTTTACCTCGTCCGAGGCACAACATCTAGTGAACCACACCGACGGCGACCACAAGATGATGTAGTTACACGGATGTAGTTTTCCACGCGCTTTCCACCGCCGAGCGGGTCGATCTGGGGAGAACTTTCGGCGCGGTTCCGCGCCTCTCGACGGGTTATCCACAGGGTGGGAGCGACCAAAGTTTTTTGTTGCACAGGCCTGCCCCGGCGTGTCGCGCGAAACGGCCGGATCCGTCCCGCTCCGGCTCCCGAACCGAGACCCGAACCGCTCCGGCACGGGTCGGACGAACCGCTCCCGCGCCGCCCCCTCCGGGGCTCGTTCCGAGGCGCTCCGCCCTGCGTCGGAGGCGCTCGCACGTCCCGGCGCGTCACAGCGAGATCGGCCACAGCAGCTCCGTCCCATCCGCCTGGAACCAGCGCATCATGAGCATCGCGTCTCCGGCCCCGGCGACCCCCTCAGCAGATGCCCCGCGCACGACGACCCTGACCCGTTCCCCCGGATACACCGTCCGCGGCAGCGAAAGCCCGAGCATGCCGGCGCCCGCAAGCGCGAACCGGACCGAGTGCAGGGGCCCCGCACCGCAGTGCTCCACCTCGATGACGCCTGAAGCCGAGCGGTGCACCACGCGCCACGGGACCGGAATGGACGCCACCGCGGAACCCGGTTCCGACTCCGCGGCGCGCGGCTCCGCACGGGTGGACGGGGGAACCGCCCGGAGCCGCGTCGTGAGCCGGAAGGGATTCATGCGAGCACGGTACGCCATACCTCTGACGTTGATACCGGCGCGCGCCCCGCTCGGACACGTCCGGCGCCGAGGGGCTTCGCGGTCCGACCGCGATCCGCCGACGCAGAGCCGGCGTCGCGGGACCGATCGCGCGCGGGGCCAGCTGACGCTCAGCCCGCACCCCACTTCCGTTCAGGCGCACGGCCTACGCTGATATCGATCGCGGCCAGTGGTCCCCCCAAGCGGCCCGATCGAATTCCCCGGCATTCCCCCGCCGGCACGGAAGAACCGCCCCCGGCCCTGTCCCCCAGGCCTCCGGGGGCGCTTCTGTCCCCCGACCCAACACCGCACCGGCACCCCGCACACGCCAGGCCTCCGGGGGCGCTTCTGTCCCCCGGCACGACACCGCACCGGCACCCCACACACGCCAGGCCTCCCGAAGCGCTTCTGTCCCCCGGCCCAACACCGCACCGGCACGCGAGCTCAGCCCGGCAGATCCACGTACCGCGCCTCGCCCGCCGTGCAGCCGGCAGCACCGGCGCTGACCGATGCGGCGAGCTCCTCGAGCGCGGCGACCTCGTGCTCGGCCACGAGGAAGCGGCGCGTCACCCCGGCGCCGTAGTCGGCATCGCCGATCCCGAACCCGCGACGTCGCGCTTCCGCCTCGAGCTGTCCGGCGACCTCGTAGCTGCTCGCCACTGCGACCTCGACGCGCAACCCGCGCCGCACCCGATGCGCGGCGAGCACGGCCTCGGCGACCGACGCGCGGTAGGCGCGCGTGAGCCCGCCCGCCCCGAGCAGCACCCCTCCGAAGTACCGCGTCACCACCGCGACGACGTCGCTGAGCCCCGCGGACACGAGCGCATCGAGCATCGGCGCCCCGGCGGTCCCGCTCGGCTCGCCGTCGTCGTTCGACCGCTGGATCCGGCCGTCCGGGCCCAGCACGAACGCGGAGCAATGGTGCCTGGCGCGCGGATGCTCCGCACGCACGCGCGCGATCGCCTCTCGGGCCGCGGCCTCGTCGGCGACCCGCACGAGCCGCGTGAGGAACCGGGATCGCGTGATCTCGAGCTCCGCGTCCACCTGTGCCGCGATGGTCTCGTACTCGGCGATCATGCCTCCATTCTGCCGGAGCTCGTCGACGCCGGGCTCCCGCGCTACGATCGGGGCGTGAGCGTTCGAGTGGATACCTGGGTCTGGGGCGTGCGCCTCGCGAAGACCCGCAGCCAGGCGACTGCGGCGTGCCGCGCGGGGCACGTCCGCGTCAACGGCGCCACCGCCAAGGCCGCCCACCCCGTGAAACTCGGCGACGAGGTGCGCGTGCGTCAGCACGGGTTCGACACGATCTACCGGGTGACGGGGCTCCCGACCCGCCGCGGCAGCGCCGTCGAGGCGGCGAAGCACTTCGAGGACCTCACCCCGCCGCCACCGCCCCGCACGGAGCGGCCGGCGGCGATCGTCCGGGATCGCGGCGCCGGGCGCCCGACGAAGCGCGAGCGCCGCGACATCGACCGCCTGCGCGGGCGCGGCGAGGACTCCTTTCCGGGAGAGTGGCTCGCGGAGGATCCGTCCGACGCGTCGTAGCGGGGCGAGCGCGAGCGGCCCCCACCCCGCCGGATGCAGTGCCATCCGACGTCCGGCTGCGCCGACCCACTACCGGCCCGTCGAGATGGCATCGGCGCCGATGCCATCTCGACGGATCGGTAGTGGGTCGATTCGGAGGCGACGGGCGCACCGGCGCGACGGGCGCACCGGGCGCACCCGGTGTGCCCGGTCGCGCAGCCTCCCGCGAGTACACTCGTGGGGTGGTCGAGCCGGTGGAACTGCAGGAGCCCGAGTGGCGCGCTCGCGAGTCCGCGCATCGGCTCCGGGCCGCGACCCTGACGGACGAGCACCTCGAACGCCGCTCCCGCCACCTGCGGCACCCGGTCGAGGACTTCCTCTGGACCTACTACTCGGTGAGGCCGGCGGAGCTGGGGCGCTGGCACCCCGGCGCAGCCGCGGTGCTCGACGGCGCGGGCGATGAGCGCGGCGACTGGCGGCACTACCGCCGCGTCGGCCGCAGCGGCGCCGCGATCCACGCCGGCGAGTACTTCTCGCGCCGCAGCGGCACGGTCGACTACGTGGAGCGCCTGCTGCGCGCCACGCTGGATCGGACGCCGCGGTACGGCTGCTTCGGACTCCACGAATGGGCCATGGTCTACCGGATGACCCCCGAGCAGCTGCGCCACACCGCGCTCCCGCTGCGCATCGGTCACGAGGCCACCGACCGGGTCGTCGAGTCCCACACCATCGGATGCACCCACTTCGACGCCTACCGCTTCTTCACGCAGGCGGCGGTGCCGCTGAACACGCTGCGCCCGACGCGCGAGACGCAGCCGGAGACCGAGCAGGCCGGCTGCCTGCACGCCGGCATGGACGTCTACAAGTGGGCGACGAAGCTCGGCCCCATCGTGCCCGGCGAGGTCGTGCTCGACGCCTTCGTGCTCGCCCGCGACATCCGCGAGGTCGACATGCGCGCCTCCCCCTACGACGTGAGCGCCTACTCGGGCGCGGACGGGCGCCGGCTCGCCGCGATCCCGATCGAGACCCCCGCGGGCAAGCGGGACTACGCCCGGCTCCAGCGGGGCTTCGCCGAGCGCGGCAACGCCCTGCGAGCGCGGGTGCTCGACGCGATCGATGCGGCCCGGGCGGCGCTGGATCGGGAACGCACCCGCCCGAGCGCCCGGGCGGCTGAGGCGCACGGCGAACTGCACGCGCCGGCGGGCCGAGCCCCCGGCGTCAGAACCCGGTGAACCGAACCCGGTGAACCGAACCAGGTAAACCGAGCCCTGCGAACCGAACCCCGCCCGGGACCGGTCGCGCGTCAGAACAGCGTCGGCGCCGGGGCGCCTGGCGGCTCGAACAGGTCGAGCACGGGCTGCGCGAACCCGTCGGCGGATCCGGCGGACGACGCGGCAGGAGCAGCCGTCTTCCGCAACGAGCCGCTCGCGTGCCCGCCGCTCGCGAGCGCTCCGGAGGCGGTCATCGGCGGATAGGGGTCCCGGCTGCGCGCCGCACCCCGCACGGGCTCCAGGCCGTACTTGCGGATGAGCGGACGGATCCGGCCCGCGAGCTCGAGGCGGTACGCCTGGGGCGCCTTGCTCGACGCCCCGGGGTAAAGGCCTCGATAGGCGGGCAGCAGCTCCGGATGCTCCCGTTCGAGCCACGCGAAGAACCACGGCTTCACGTGCGAGCGCAGGTGGAGCGCGCCGTAGAGCACCGACCGGGCTCCGGCCTCGCGCACGTCGCGCAGCAGCGCGTCGAGCTGCCCGAGGGAGTCCGTGAGGTGCGGCAGCACCGGCATCACGAACACATCGACGTCGAAGCCTGCTGAGCGCGCCGCCGCGACCGTGTCGAGCCGGGCGCGGGTCGACGGCGTCCCCGGTTCGATCGAGCGCTGCAGTTCGGGGTCCCCCACCGCGATCGACATGGCGAGCTCGACGGGCGCCCGCCGCCGGGCATCCGCGAGCGCCGGGAGGTCGCGACGCAGCAGCGTCCCCTTGGTCAGGATCGACATCGGCGTGCGGCCGCGCGCGAGCGTCTCGATGATGCCGGGCATCAGCCGATAACGCCCCTCGGCGCGCTGATACGGGTCCGTGTTCGTGCCGAGAGCGACCATCTCGCGTCGCCAGGCCGGCCGGGCGAGCTCGCGACCCAGCACCTCGGCGACGTTCACCTTCACGACGACCTGCGTGTCGAAGTCTCGGCCGGTGTCGAAGTCGAGGTAGCGGTGCGAGCCGCGGGCGAAGCAGTACACGCAGGCGTGCGAGCAGCCGCGGTACGGGTTGATCGTCCACGAGAAGGGCATTGACGATTCGCCGGGCACCCGGTTGAGCGCGCTCTTCGCGAGCACCTCGTGGAACACCGTTCCCGCGAACTCGGGCGCCCGCACCGTGCGCAGGTGCCCGGGCACCGCCGCCACCTCGGAGAGCTCGAGCCCCGGCAGCGCCGCCGGGTCGCTCCCGGCGGCGGTCGACGCGCTCTGGCTGCTCCACCTCATGAATTCATTCGAACATATGTTCGAATGAATGTCCAGCCTCGCCGAGCTGAAACGGCGGGCGGGCGCTCGGCGGAGCTACCGCTCGGCGGCGATCTCGGTGTGGTGCTGGATCACCTCGGCGACGACGAAGTTGAACCACTTCTCGGCGAACTCCGGATCGAGGTGCGCCTCCTCGGCGAGGCTGCGCAGGCGTGCGATCTGCCGCGCTTCGCGACCCGGATCGGACGCGGGCATCTCGTTCTCCGCCTTCAGCACGCCGACCTCCTGCGTGCAGCGGAACCGCTCGGCGAGCATGTGCACGAGCGCGGCGTCGATGTTGTCGATGCTCGAACGCAGCCGGTCGAGGCGCTGCTGGGGCGTGGAGTCGCTCACGGGTCGGCCTCAGTCCAACAGATCGTGGAGCACGACGACCTGCTCGCGCTCGGGCCCCACGCCGACGGCCGAGATGCGCGATCCGCTCATCCCCTCGAGCACGCGGATGTAGTCCTGCGCGTTCTTCGGCAGGTCCTCGAAGCGGCGGGCGCCCGAGATGTCCTCGTTCCACCCCGGGAACTCCTCGTAGATCGGCTTCGCGTGATGGAAGTCGCTCTGGTTCACCGGCATCTCGTCGTGGCGCACGCCGTTCACGTCGTAGGCGACGCAGACCGGGATCGTCTCGAGCCCCGAGAGCACGTCGAGCTTCGTGAGCACGAAGTCGGTCACGCCGTTGATGCGGGCCGCGTAGCGCGCGATCGGGGCGTCGTACCAGCCGCAGCGACGCGGGCGGCCGGTCGTCGTGCCGAACTCGAAGCCCTGCTTGCGCAGGTAGTCGCCCGACTCGTCGAACAGCTCGGTCGGGAACGGACCGGCGCCGACGCGCGTCGTGTAGGCCTTGACCACCGAGATGACGCGGTCGATCTGATGCGGGGGCAGACCCGAACCCGTCGACGCGCCGCCGGCGGTCGCGTTCGACGACGTGACGAAGGGGTAGGTCCCGTGATCGATGTCGAGCATGGTCGCCTGACCCGCCTCGAACAGCACGGTCTTGTCGTCCTGCATCGCCTCGTGCAGCAGCAGGCCGGTGTCGCAGACCATCGGCTCGAGCATCTCGCGGTAGCTCAGCAGATCCTCGACGACTTCGTCGGCCGAGATCGCGCGACGGTTGTAGATCTTGACGAGCACCTGGTTCTTGAAGTCGAGCGCGGCCTCGACCTTCTGGCGCAGGATCCCCTCGTCGAAGATGTCCTGGATCCGGATCCCGACGCGGTTGATCTTGTCGGCGTACGCGGGGCCGATGCCGCGCCCCGTCGTGCCGATCTGGCGCTTGCCGAGGAAGCGCTCGGTGACCTTGTCGAGCGTCCGGTGGTAGGCGGTGATGACGTGCGCATTGGCGCTCACCTTGAGCCGCGAGACGTCGACGCCGCGTCCGCCGAGCGCCTCGAGCTCGCCGCGCAGCACCTCGAGGTCGACGACGACGCCGTTCGAGATCACGGGCACGACCCCGGGGGTCAGGATGCCGGAGGGCAGCAGGTGGAGCGCGTACTTCTCGTCGCCGACGACGACCGTGTGGCCGGCGTTGTTGCCGCCGTTGAACTTGACGACGTAGTCGACGCGGCTGCCGAGCAGATCGGTCGCGCGTCCCTTGCCTTCGTCGCCCCACTGGGCACCGGTGATGAGCACTGCGGGCATTTCAGCCCCTTCCTTCGGCGTCGGCAGTTACCGACCCAGTCTAGCGAGGACCGCCGACGGGGCCACTCCGCCCTCCGCCAGCGCCGGTTCGTCAGCCCCGTTCGGCCTCGATGGCGCCGATCGCCTCGGGGTCGGCGCCCTCGAGGAACTCGGTGAGGCGGGTCACCTCCGCGGCCTCGCCGATGCGCCCGGCTCCGCGCCGCAGGGCGTAGAGCGCGCGCAGCACGCCGCGGTTGGGCCCGTGGGACCAGGGCACTGGCCCCGCGCCGCGCCAGCCCGACTTCCGCAGCGCGTCGAGGCCGCGGTGATAGCCGACCCTGGCGAACGCGTACGCCTCGATCTCGCGTCCCGCGGCGTCGGCCGCGTCGGCGAGCGCCGCCCACGCGGCAGGCGATTCGGGGTGCGCCCGCACGACGCTCTCGAGCGCCGCGGCGCGCGCATCGTCCGGCCCGACTGGGGCTGCGGCGAGCGCCGCCTCCACCTCGGGATCCGCCGCGAGCAGTGTGGGCTCGGGTCCGAGCAGATTGGTGCCGATCATGCTCAGCGGAAGTTCACGAACTGCAGCGCGACCTCGACATCGGCGCCCTTCAGCAGCGCCATCGTGGCCTGCAGGTCGTCGCGGCTCTTCGACGAGACGCGGAGCTCATCGCCCTGGATCTGCGACTTCACGCTCTTCGGCCCCTCGTCGCGGATGAGCTTGTTCAGCTTCTTCGCGGTCGCCTGGTCGATGCCTTCCTTGAGCTTCGACTCGATGCGGTACTCCTTGCCGCTCGGGTAGGGCTCCCCCGTCTCGAGCGCCTTGAGGGACAGACCGCGCTTGATGAACTTCGACTGCAGCACATCGAGCACCGCGGACGCGCGCTCCTCGGTGCTCGCCTTGATGAGGATCGACTCGCCGCTCAGCGAGACGTCGGCGCCGACGCCCTTGAAGTCGTAGCGCTGCTCGACCTCCTTGCGGGCCTGGTTCACCGCATTCTCGACCTCCATCGAGTCGATCTTGCTCACAACGTCAAACGAGGAATCAGCCATTCCCCCAGCCTACCCGAGCGCATCGAATACATACTTCGCAATGGATGGAATAACGAGAGCGCATGTATTGCTACACTCCTCTGTTGGCCCGGGTGCGATGCGCACCCATCACACGCGATAAGGATCTCCCCACGCACATGTCTTCTTCGACCGCCACCGCGGCACCTCAGCGCACGCGCCGCCTCCCCAAGTGGGTCACCTCGTTCGGCTGGCAGATCCTCGCCGCCCTCGTGCTCGGCCTCATCCTCGGCGGCGTGGCCAAGTCCATCGGCCCCGACGCCGCCGACAACCCGAACGGGCTGCACGCGACGCTCGCCACCATCGGCGGCAGCTACGTCTCGCTGCTCAAGGCGGCGGTCGTGCCCCTCATCTTCACCGCGATCGTGTCGAGCATCGTCGGCCTGCGCAAGGTCACGAACGCCGCGCGCCTCGCCGGCCAGACCCTGCTCTGGTTCGCCCTCACCGCGCTCATCGCGGTGTCCATCGGTATCGCGCTGGGCGTCGCCTTCCAGCCGGGCGCGGCCGCGTCGCAGACCGAGCTCAAGACCGAGGCCCCCGGCACGGTCGGCACGTGGTGGAACTTCCTCATCGGCCTCGTGCCGACCAACTTCCTCGGCCTCGGCGTGAGCGGCGATGTCGACGCCACGACCGGTGCGCTCGACGCCTCCGCGAGCTTCAACGTGCTGCAGATCATCGTCATCTCGGCCGCCGTCGGCATCGCCGCCCTCAAGGTCGGCGAGAAGGCCGAGCCCTTCATCCGCCTCACGGAATCGGCGCTCGCCGTGATCCAGAAGGTGCTGTGGTGGATCATCCGCATCGCCCCGCTCGGCACGGTCGGCCTCATCGGCAACGCGGTCGCGGAGTACGGCTGGAGCACCATGGGGTCGCTCACCGCCTTCGTTGGCGTGCTCTACCTCGGTCTCGCGCTCGTGCTCTTCGTCGTCTACCCGGTCCTCGTGAAGACGCACGGCCTGTCGGTCAGGCAGTACTTCTCGGGCGTCTGGCCCGCCGTGCAGCTCGCGTTCGTGAGCCGCTCGTCCATCGGCACGCTGCCGCTCACGCAGCGCGTGACCGAGCGCAACCTCGGGGTGCCCCGCGGGTACGCCTCGTTCGCCGTGCCGCTCGGCGCGACGACCAAGATGGACGGCTGCGCCGCGGTCTACCCCGCCGTCGCCGCGATCTTCATCGCGCAGTTCTTCGGCATCGACCTCACCATCGTGCAGTACCTGCTCATCGTGATCGTCTCGGTCGTCGGATCGGCAGCCACCGCAGGCACCACCGGCGCGACCGTCATGCTGACCCTCACGCTGTCGACGCTCGGCCTGCCCCTCGAGGGCGTCGGCCTGCTGCTCGCGGTCGATCCGATCATCGACATGGGCCGCACCGCGGTCAACGTCGCGGGCCAGGCGCTCGTGCCGACCATCGTGGCGAAGCGCGAGGGGATCCTCGACGAGGGCCTCTACAACGCGCCGCGCCAGGGCGTCGCGTTCGCGGACGATGACGCGGATGCCGGCACCGGCACCGCGGACCTCGCGGAGGCCTCCGCGCCCGAGCAGCGCTTCGAGACCGCCGCTCGCGACTGATCCCGTCCGCAGCGCAGAGCCCCCGTCCCCCGCAGGGAACGGGGGCTCTGCGCATCCCTCCGAAACTTTTTGCCGAGTTGTCGATCCCGGCGGTTCCCATTCGACGTATTCGATGACAGGGTCGAAACGGACGACCCGGTCGCACCCGGAACGAATGGAGAACATCGTGAAGTACATGCTGATCATGCGGGCCACCGACGAGGCGCTCGCGGCATCGCAGGAGATCCCCTTCGAGCAGATCATCGCGGACATGGGCCGCTACAACGAGTCGATGGTCAAGGCCGGCGTGCTGGCCGGCGGCGACGGCCTGACCCCTCCCGAGGAGGGCTTCGTGGTCGACTTCTCGGCGGAGACCCCGCTCGTCACCGACGGACCGTACGGCGAGACCAAGGAGCTGTTCAACGGCTTCTGGATCATCGAGGTCTCGTCGAAGGAGGAGGCCGTCGAGTGGGCGAAGCGCTGCCCGCTCGGCCCAGGCAACCAGCTCGAGGTGCGCCGCATCCACGGCGTCGACGAGTTCCCCGAGGACAACGAGTGGGTGCAGAAGGAGAAGCAGTGGATCGCCGACGCCGAGGCGAAGGCCGCCGAGCAGGGGGCGTAGCACGGAGATCGAGTCGGTGCCGGAGAGCGACGATCCGGATCGGGGCATCGGCTCCGATCCGGCGTCGGTTCGGCGTGCCGTCGCAGCGGTCTGGCGCATCGAGTCCGCGAGGATCGTCGCCACGCTGACCCGGTCGGTCGGCAGCTTCGAGCTGGCGGAGGACCTCGCGCAGGAGGCGCTCGCCGACGCGCTCGCGCAGTGGCCCGGGAGCGGCGTCCCCCGCAATCCGGCCGCCTGGCTCACGACCGTGGCCCGCCGGAAGGCGGTCGACCACTGGCGACGGGCCGAACGCTTCGACGACCGGGTCGCGGCGATCGCCCACGATCTCGAGCGCGAACAGCGCGCCGGGCCCGACGCCGACGCCCCCTGGGATCCCGACCGCATCGACGACGAGGTGCTCGGACTCATCTGCATCGCGTGCCACCCGGTCCTCTCCCGCGAAGCCCAGGTCGCGCTGACGCTGCGCGTCGTCGGCGGCCTCACGAGCGACGAGATCGCCCGCGCCTTCCTGGTGCCGGTCTCCACCGTCCAGCAGCGCATCGTGCGCGCGAAGCGGACGCTGTCTGCCGCGAACGTCCCCTTCGAAACCCCCGGACGGGACGAGTTCGCTCCACGTCTCGCGAGCATCCTGGGCGTGCTCTACCTCGTCTTCAACGAGGGCCACTCGGCGAACTCCGGGAGCGATTGGATGCGGCCGGAGCTCTCCCGCGAGGCGATCCGGCTCGCGCGCGTGCTCGTCGGCCTCGTCCCGCGGGAGCCCGAGGCCCTCGGGCTGCTCGCCCTCATGGAGCTCACGGCCGCCCGCTTTCCCGCACGCATCACCGCGGCGGGCGATCCGGTGCAGCTGGACCGGCAGGACCGGATGCAGTGGGATCGCGACGCGATCTCCCGCGGCCGCGCGGCCCTCGCGGCCTCCGACCGGATCGGCCGCGGCCGCGGGCCGTACGCGCTCCAGGCGGCGATCGCCGAGTGCCACGCGGCGGCGCTGACGTTCGCGGACACCGATTGGGATCGCATCGTGCTGATCTACGAGGCCCTCGGCCGCATCGCCCCGTCCCCCGTCGTCGAACTCAACCGCGCCGGGGCCATCGCCATGGCCAGCGGGCCGGCCGAAGCGCTCCCGGTACTGGACCGCCTCGAGGCATCGGGGGCGCTGCGCGACTACCACCTCCTCCCCGCCACGCGAGCGGAGCTGCTGCGGCGCATCGGCAGAGAGGACGAGGCGCGGGAGTCGTTCGCCGCTGCCGCAGCGCTCGCGCGGAACGACAGCGAGCGGCGCCTGCTGGAGGCGAAGGCCGCGGGCGGCACGGGGGACCCGGGCGGCGGAGTCTCCGGCGGCATGGGAGGTTCCGGCAGTACCGGCTGAGACCGTCCGGGGCCGCCGCTATGCTGACCCCATGAACGTCAGCGTCGATGTCGCCCCCCGCGAGGGCTTGGAACTGCGGCTCTCCCGAATGATCCGGATCCCGACGGTGTCCGCGGAGCTCGAGGAGCGCGGGCGCGGCCCGTTCGAGGCGTTCGTCGCCCTGCTCGAAGAACTGTATCCGCTGGTCCACGAGCATCTCTCGCGCGAACGCATCACCGACTTCGGACTGCTCTATCGCTGGCCCGGTCGTTCGGCGTCCGACCCGGCGGTGCTCATGGCCCACTACGACGTCGTGCCGGTCGATCCGAGCGACCACTGGACCTTCCCCGCTTTCGAGGGACGCATCGAGGGCGGATACGTGCACGGTCGGGGCGCACTCGACGACAAGGGCCCGATGCTCGTCGTGCTCGAGGCCGTCGAGAACCTCCTCGCAGGCGGTTTCGTCCCCGCACGCGACGTGCTGCTGTCCTTCGGCGGCAACGAGGAGACGTTCGGCGATGCGGCCCGGGTCATCTCCGACACCCTGCACGAACGCGGAGTCCGCCCGTGGATCGTGCTCGACGAGGGCGGCGCCGTCACCGACGCCCCGCTCCCCTTCGTCACGGGCACGGCGGCCATGGTCGGTGTGGGGGAGAAGGGACTCGCCACCGTGCGCATCAGCGCGCGGGGCGACGGCGGGCACGCCTCGGTGCCGCCGAAGCTGACGGCGGTCGGGCGGGTGGCGCGTGCGGTGAACCGGCTCGCACCAGGCACCTTCCGCGCACGGGCTCCCCGAGCGATCCCGCGCATGCTCGGGCGCTTCGCTCCGCGCTCGCGCGGCATCGGACGTCCGCTCTACCGGCTCCTCTCCGCGTGGCCCTGGCTGAACGCGCGCGCGTTCGCGGCGCTCGGCGGCGAGGCCGCCGCGATGGTGCGCACCACGATCGCCCCGACGCGCCTCGCGGGCGGCACCGCCGACAACGTGCTGCCGTCGCAGGCCCATGCGATCCTGAACCTGCGGCTCGCGCTCGGGGAGACCGTCGCGGGCGCGGCGCAGCGGCTGCGGCGCAGGATCGGCGACAGCGCGGTGAGCGTCGACGTGCTCGAGGGGAACGACGCCTCACCGGAATCGCCGTCCGACGGTCAGCAGTTCGCACTCATCGCGGCGGCCGTCGGCGCCTCCCACCCCGAGGCCATCACCGTGCCGTACGTCACGATGGCGGCGACCGACTCCCGCTACTTCCATCGCTACGCCCCCGCCACGTACCGGTTCGCGCCCCTCATGATGAACGCCGAGCAGCGCGCCGCGATCCACGGCGTCGACGAGCGCGTGGCGATCACCGAACTGGTGCGCGGCGAGATCTTCCACCGCCGCCTGATCGAGGGGCTTCCCGGATGAGCGCCGCCGCTGCGGGCGCAGCCGCCGGCCCCGCGTCGAGGCCGAGGGTGCGATTGGGCGCACTGGCGGGGGTGGTCGGCTTCCTCGCATTCGTCGAGCTGACGAGCGGGATCCTGCAGGGCTACTACACGCCCATGCTCACCGACATCGCACGGCGCCTCGGCATCCACGACGCCGACGTCAACTGGTTCGAGGGCACCCAGCTCATGCTGTCGGCGCTCGTCGTGCCGGCGTTCGCGAAGCTCGGCGACATGTTCGGGCACCGCAGGATGCTGCTGTGGTCGACCGCGCTCACGGCGCTCGCCTCGCTCGCGCTCCCCTTCACCGACTCCTTCGCCGTGTTCCTCGTGGCGTGGACCCTGCAGGGGTTCTACGTGGTCTGGCTCCCGCTCGAGATCGCGATCATCTGGTCGCGCACCCGCGGCCGCGCCGGCGCCTCCGTGCTCACCGCGCGCGCCGCTGGGATCCTCGTCGCCTTCCTCGAGCTCGGCGCGATCCTCGGCGCGCTGCTCGGCGGCCGGCTCATCGACGTGCTGCCGCTGCAGATCGTACTGCTCGTGCCTGCCGTGTGCGTGGTCGCCTGCTTCTGCGTCGTCTGGTTCGGGGTGCGGGAGTCGGATCTGCGACCTGGCGGGCGGCTCGACCTGACCGGCCTGGTGCTCGTGTCGCTCGCGCTCATCGCGTTCACCGGCGGGCTCAGCCTGCTGCGGCTCGACGGGCCGGCCTCGCCCGCGCCCTGGCTCGTGATCGCGCTGGGCCTCGGACTGCTCGTGCCCTTCGCGCGCCACGAGCTGCGCCACCCGGACCCGCTCATCGACGTGCGCATGTTCCGATCGCCGGCGCTCGCCCCGGTGTTCCTCACGGCCGGGCTCTTCGGCGTGAGCGTGCTCGGCGCACAGGCCCCGCTCTCGACGTTCGCGCGCACGGACCCCGAGGTCACCGGGTACGGACTCGGCACACGCGGGTTCACGACCTCGCTGCTCATCGGGTGCTACCTCATCGCGATGATCGTCGGCGCGCTGCTCTTCCCCAAGATCGCCAGGTGGTGCACGCCGCGCATCGCGCTCATCGGTGCTGCGGGGCTGGTGGGTGCGGGCTACCTGCTGTTCCTGCCCTTCCACAACAGCTACGCGCAGGTCGTCGTGAACATGATGATCGCGGGCCTCGGATCCGGGGCCCTCGTCGCGGCGCTGCCTGCGGCCGCGGCGTCGGCGGCGCCGGACTCCCAGACCGGCGTCGCGACCGGGCTCACGAACTCCGTGAAGACGGTCGGCGGGGCGATCGCATCGGCGGTCTTCGGTCTCGCGCTCATGCACGGCGTCGCGGGGGCAGCCGGCGCCGACGGCGACGGGACCGCTGGGTCGCTCGCGGGCTACCTCACGGTGTGGATCATCTGCGGCGCCACGGCGCTCCTGGCCGCCGCGCTGCTCTGCTTCGTGCCGCGCGACGCGTTCACCGACCGCGCCGCCTGAGCCGCCCCACCCGCCCCAACGGATCGGGGTCAGTTCGGGGGTGTGTCACACCCGCGACACACCCCCGAACTGACCCCGATCCGGGTTCCGCGCCCGCTCAGCGCACCGAGGCCCGCCGCATCGCGAACCAGGTGCCGATGAGGCAGATCGCCATGATCACGAGCGCGGCGATCACGAGCGACGTCGACGTGATGGCGGCGATGATCTCGCCGAGCTGCGGGGCGACGATGAGCAGCACGACCGCGAAGCCGAGCGCCAGCGCCAGCCCGACGAAGGTCGGGCCCTTCGCGCCGAACCGCACCCACACCGCGCCGAAGACGCCGCCGACCGTGAGGCAGACCATGACGCCGAGGAAGGCCGTCACGACGAGCGTCAGCGGATTGCCCGCCCCGACCGCGTACGTGTCGAGCACGTAGACGCCGGCGAACCAGTGACCGGTGGCGAGCTCGATCCCGAGCAGCGCGAGCAGCAGCAGCGCGACGTACGCGGACTGCACGATGTTCGCCACGATCGTGCCGAGGATGAAGTCTCGCCTGGTGGTGCCGAGCGCGAGCGCGAACGGGTAGCTCGTGGCGACGGCCTGCACGCCGTAGTAGATGAGGAAGCCGGGCAGCGACCAGATGATCGCGCTGTTCTGGCGCGCGCCCTCGACGTAGGCCGCGGAATCGGCGGGGTTCGTCAGCGCCCGCTGGATCGCGATCGCGATGACGACCGACACCACCATCACGATGCCGAGGATCATCAGCGGGGTGATCGCGAACGTGGACATCTTGTTGAGGTGCAGCCTCGTCACCTTCAGTACGCGGTTCATGATGCGCTCCTTTCGCTGTGCATGTCGTGCTCCGCAGCGGCCGGCTGGCCGCCGCGCCCGGTCCCTCGCTGCGATGCGTGCGCTCCGGGGTCGCCCTCTGACGCGGTGTCCCCGAGCCCGTAGGCCGCGACGAGCTCCTGCAGCGACACGGTCGACACGTCGAGGCCGGCCTCCGCCGCCGCGGCCCGGTCCTCAGCCGTCAGCCGTCCCTCGACGACGACGGTGGCGAGCCCGCCGATCGCCCGCCGCGAGAGCACGGTGCGGCCTCCAGCGAATCCGTCGATCGCCGCCGCCTTGCCCGCGAGCTGGTAGGCGCCGCCGCGCAGCTCCTCGACATCGGCGTGCCGCAGCACGCGGCCCCGGTCGAGCACGATGACGCGCTCGAGCAGGCGATCCATCTCGTCGATGAGGTGCGTCGAGAGGATGATCGTGCGCGGATGCTCGGCGTAGTCGGCGAGCAGCTCATCGTAGAAGATGTGGCGCGCCGTCGCGTCGAGGCCGAGGTACGGCTCGTCGAAGAACGTGATCGGCGAGCGCGAGGCGAGGCCCAGCACGATCCCGAGCGCCGAGAGCTGGCCGCGCGAGAACTTCTTGATGATGGGCTTCGTCGGGATCCGGAAGAGCTCGATCAGCCGATCCGCCAGCGGCTGGGACCAGTTCGGGTAGCAGATCGCCGCCGCCCGGATCGCGTGCTTCAGCTTGTAGTCGTCGGGGTAGCGCTGGTTGTCGCGCACGAAGCACATCTGCTCGATGGCCTCCGCTCGCTCGAACGGCTCTCGTCCGTTCACGCGCACGGTGCCCGAGCTCGGGCGGTCCTGCGCGGTGATGAGCGACATGAGGGTCGTCTTGCCCGCCCCGTTGCGGCCGAGGAGGCCGGTGATGACCCCCTGCTCGATGTCGAGCGTGACGTCGTCGAGCGCGGTCTGGCCGCGGTAGCTCCGCGTGAGGCCGCGCGTCTCGATTACTGCGGTCATGATGCTGGCTCCTTGTCTTCCCGAGCGCCGGCTGCCGGAGCGGCCTCCGTCTGCTCGATGAGTCGGATGATGTCGGCCGTGCCCAGGCCGAGGTTCTTCGCCTCCGCGAGGAGCGGGGCGACGTAGTGGCGCACGAATCCCTGCTGCCGCTCGCCCTCGATGAGCGCCTTGGCGCCGGCGGAGACGAACATCCCGATCCCGCGCCGCTTGTGCAGGATCCCGGCGTCGACCAGGCGGTTCAGCGCCTTGCCCGCGGTGGCCGGGTTGATGCGCAGGTACGCCGCGAGCTCGTTCGTCGAGGGCACCTGCTCCTCCTCCGCGTACACGCCGCGGAGGATGTCGTCCGCGATGCGATCCGCGAGCTGCAGGAAAATCGGACGGCTGTCGTCGAACATCGCCCCTCCTCAACTTGCTTGGTTCATTACTTCACTAATGAACCTACGAGGTGAGCGCGCGCATGTCAACCCCCACGCCCCGTCGGGCAGGCGGAACCGGGACGAGGGCGGGCGGCTGCGGCCTAGAGGCTGCGCACCGAACCGCGCTCGATGAGCGGCATCGCGAGCCGCTCGCACCCGGCGGGCCGGTCGCCGAGCAGCATCTCGACGCCAAGGCGCCCCATCTGCCCGTAGGGCAGGCGGGCCGTCGTCAGCCCGGGCCTGAGATATGCGGCGAGCTCTTCGTCGTCGAAGGAGACGATCGAGACATCGTCGGGGACGCGCAGTCCGCGCGCGGCGGCCGCCTGGTAGACGCCGAACGCCACGTTGTCGTTCGCGGCGATGATCGCCGTGAGCTCGGGATGCCCGTCGAGCAGGCGCCCGCCGAAGTCGTACCCCACCTCGGGCGACCAGGCGGGAACCTCGACGCGCACCGGCGCGAGTCGGGCGCGCGCGAGCTGCGCGGAGATGCCCGCGAAGCGATCTCGGATCGTCACGGAGGCTGCCGGAACGGTCAGCTCGTCGGGCAGCTCGCCGAGCACGCCGATCCGGCGGTGGCGGCGCTCCACGAGATGCCGCACGACCGCCTCTCCAGCCGACCGCTCGGCCGGGAGGACGCACGGATGCTCCTCCTGCGACGCACCGTTGACCAGCACGAGGGGGAGCTGCTCGGGTATCGGCGGCACCTCGATGAGCCGGGCGGCCATGAGCCCGATGAGCAGTCCGTCGACCCGCCGATCCACCATCTCCTCGACAGCTTCGGCGAGCCCGCCGCCGCGCCCCGTCTCGCTCATCAGCACCGTGTGCCCGAGCATCCGAGCCGACTCGAGCACGCCCCCGATCATGGCGGAGGCGTAGCGCGTGAGCGTCACCTGATCGGAGACGAAGCCGATCGTGCGGGTCTTTCCCGAACGAAGGCTCTGCGCAGCGGGGTTCGGGCGATAGCCCAGCTCCGCGGCGGCGGCCCGCACTCGCTCCACCGCCTCGGCCGAGAGGCGCGAGCCCGGCCGGTTGTTCAGGATCAGGCTGACCGCGGCCGGCGACATCTCCGCCCGACGCGCGACGTCGGCGAGGGTGGGGCGACGAGGCGATCCTGGTGCCACGGGCCCCTCCTCACTCCGACGCGCGCTCGGCACGGCGCTGCCCCCACGATACCGAGGCGAGGCCGATCACGGGGAGCGCCCGGCTGCGGCGACCGTGTCGACCGGGCGCTCCGGAAAGCGTTGACCACCGATCCAGCGCGTGTTATCTTTCCTGTGCTAAATCCATTTAGCACCGAGACAACCCCATTTGCACCGCGCAGAGCCTGGCAGCGCCGCCCGGACTGCGCGGAGACCGACGGAGGTCCATACCGTGGCTATCAACACGCGCCTGCTCAGGAACGGCGCCTACCTGCAGAGTTCGACGACGCTGTTCGTATTCTTCGCCGGATGGGGCATCTGGTGGTCCTTCTTCTCCGTCTGGCTCGAGAAGGGCCTGGGCCTGAGCGGAGGCCAGATCGGCACCGTCTACTCGATCAACTCCCTCTCGACGATCGCGGTGATGTTCCTCTACGGCATGGTGCAGGATCGCCTCGTGCTCAGTCGGCACCTCGTCATCATCTCCTCGGCAGTCATGGCGAGCCTCGCCCCGTTCGTGCTCTTCGTCTATCAGCCGCTGCTGCAGAACGACGCCACCTTCCTCGCCGGCGTCATCGCCGGCGCCGTCTATCTGCCCTTCGGCTACACCGCCGCGGTCGGACTGCTCGAGGCGTTCTCCGAGCGCATGAGCCGCACCTACGGCTTCGAGTACGGTCAGGCCCGCGGCTGGGGGTCCCTCGGCTACGGCATCGCGGCCCTCTTCACCGGCTTCATCTTCACGGTGAATCCGGCGATCAACTTCTTCCTCGGCTCGGCCTTCGGCGTCATCTGCCTGCTGGTGCAGGTCTTCTGGAAGACCGACGGCGTACCGCTCGCACCGGGGCACGTCGCGCATCCGACGACACCGGGACTGCGCGAGATGGCCGCAGTCCTGCGGATGAAGCACCTCTGGGTCGTGATCGCCTTCGTGATCTTCAGCTGGACCTTCTACAACCTCTACGACAACCAGATGTTCCCCAACTTCTACGCCGGGTTGTTCGAGAACGAGGACGTCGGCATCCACACGTACGGCATCCTGAACTCGGTCCAGGTGTTCGCCGAGGCCGGCTGCATGATGCTCGTGCCGATCCTCATGCGCCGCGTGGGCGTGCGCAACATCCTGCTCCTCGGAGTGACGGTGATGTGCCTGCGCATTCTCGGCTCCGCGATCTTCACGGATCCCGTCGTCATCTCGGTCGTGAAGATGTTTCACGCCGTCGAAGTGCCGCTCTTCATCCTCGGCATCTTCCGCTACCTCACGCTGCACTTCAACGCCGCACTCTCCGCAACGCTGTACCTGGTCGGCTTCGAGGTGTCCGCGCAGCTCGGCAACACGCTCTTCGCGATCCCGTTCGGGTACATCCGCGACGCGCTCGGGTTCCAGCCCACCTTCTTCGTGATCGCCGGCGTCGTCGCCTGCGCGGGCCTCTGGGCGTTCTTCGCACTCAAGAAGGACGACCAGGACGTGCAGGGGGACGCGTTCATCCGAACGGGCCGGTCGGGCGTGACCGGCGTCGTGAAGACGGTGCAGCAGTAGCGTGCGCGCCCCCGTGCCGAGGAGACCCTCGCCCGCGCCGCATCCGGCAGCGCATCGGCGCGGGTCTCCTCGCGTGCCGCCGAAGCCCTCCCACCCTCGCCCGCGTCCGATTCAGAACCCAGGAGACATGAACCGCCTGCACTTCGCGCCCCGCAGCAACTGGATGAACGATCCCAACGGACTGATCTTCCACAGGGGCCGCTACCACCTCTACTTCCAGTGCAACCCGATCGGCATCGATCACCGCAATCTGAGCTGGGGGCACGCATCGAGCACCGACCTCGTGCACTGGGAGGAGCACCCCGTCGCGATTCCATTCGATGGATCCGAGGAGGTCTTCTCGGGCTCGATCGTCCTCGACGCCGGGAACACCTCCGGCTTCGGCACGGATGCCGACCCCGCTCTGGTGGCGATCTACACCTCGGAGTCGACGGAGCGCGCCCACGAGGCCCAGTCCCTCGCATTCAGCACGGATGACGGGATGACCTGGACCAAGTACGCGAGGAACCCGGTGCTCGATCGCGATTCTGCGCACTTCCGCGACCCGAAGGTCATCCGCTGGGAGAACGGCGCTGAGTCCTACTGGGTCCTGCTGGCGGTCGAGGCGGAGGACCGGCAGGTGGTGCTCTATCGGTCGGACGACCTGCTGACGTGGACGCACCTGTCGTCGTTCGGCCCCGAGGGAGCGGTCGGCGGAGTGTGGGAGTGCCCGGATCTCTTCCCGCTGCAGGTCGCAGGGACGCAGCAGACCCGTTGGGTGCTGATCGTGAGCCTGAACCCGGGCGGGATCGCCGGCGGCTCGGGCACCCAGTACTTCATCGGCGAGTTCGACGGGCGCGAGTTCACACCCGAGGAGCGCCACCCCGAGACGGTCCCCGACGACGAGGGTGGCATGCTGGCGCTCGACTGGCTCGACTACGGCCGCGACTGCTACGCCGGGGTGACCTTCGCCGGGCTCCCCGACGACCACCGCACCCTCATCGCATGGATGAGCAACTGGGATTACGCGCGCACCTTCCCCGTCGCGCCGGAACGCCCCTCGCGGGGCCGCATGACCCTGCCTCGTCGTCTGTCGCTCGTCCCCGCGGGCGGGCGCCTCGTCCTGCGCCAGGAACCGATCGCACCTGCCGTCGTCGGGATCGCGCGACTCGAGGACATCGAGGCGGGCGAGACCCTCCCGACCCCCGTGCCGATCCCTGCACCGGGCAGCGCGGGGCGTCGCATCGAGTTCGCCGTGGCGCTCGGGGACGCGCGCGGCTTCGCCGTCCGATTCGAAGCCGGCGACCGCTCGCTCGAGCTCGCATACGATGCAGAGGCGCAGCAGCTCTCCTGCGACCGGCGGGGCGCATCGCAGGGGTTCCCCGAGGGTTTCGCGAGCGTGCAGCGCATGCCCGTGGCGGCGGCGCCCGAGATCCCGCTCGCGCTGTGGCTGGACGAGGACTCCGTGGAGATCTACGCCGAGGACGGCACACGCGTGCTGACGGATCTCATCGGCGATCTGCGCGCGCCGAGCATGAGCGTGCGCGGCGTCGGAGGAACGGTGCGGCTCGTGCACCTGACGGCCTCAGATGTCACGCGAGCCGACGCGAGCGCCGCCCCGGTTGCGGCACTTCATCAGATGAACTAGCTTGGGGGTGCCGAACTCGATGCGGCCTCGGACCCCGCGACCGCACTCCACCACCGGAGGCCCCATGCCCGCCAGCAACATCGCCGTCGCCCACGCGACCACCGGTCTCGTCACCGCCGAGGTCGTGAGCGCCGAACGCATCTCCCCGAGCTTCGTGCGCCTCGGCGTCGCCGGCGACGGGCTCGCGGACTGGCGGCACCTCGGATTCGACCAGTGGTTCCGACTCGCCATCCCCGTCGCAGGCGATGCCACGCGCTTCGACCGGCTCTCGGAGCGCTTCGACATGCGCGGCTACCTCCGCTACCTGACCCTGCCGCGCGCGACCCGGCCGGCGATCCGCAACTACACGGTCCGGGCCTTCGATGCGGCCGCGGGCCGGCTCGACATCGACTTCGTCGTGCACGGGGAGGGCGGATCCGACGGGGCAGCCGCGGGGGCGTCTGCAGCGGGCATCGCCGGGCCGTGGGCGGCCTCGCTCCCCCTCGGCGAGCGCGTCGCGCTCATCGACCAGGGCTGCGGCTACCGACCGGTGGCGGGGACGGACCGCGTCGTACTCGCCGGCGACGAGAGCGCGCTGCCCGCCGTGCTCGGCATTCTGCGAGACCTGCCGCGCGACGCGGTCGGGCACGCGATCGTCGAGGTGCCCGACGCCGCGGATCGGCAGCCGGCCGGGGCCCCGGACGGCGTCGACGTGCGCTGGATCGTGCGGGATCCCGGCTCCAATCCCGGCGCCGAGGCGCTGGCCGCGCTGACAGGGCTCCCCGCGTGGGAGGGACCGGTCTCGGCCTTCGTCGCGGGCGAGCAGCAGCTCGCCACCGGCGGGCGCCGCCATCTCGTGAACGACCGCGGAGTCGACCGTTCCGCCGTCGCCTTCTGCGGGTACTGGCGGGCGAAGTAGGCCGATCCAGCCGCTCGCCCCGGCCTGTGAATGACATCGGTGTATTTATCCACAGATCCGCCGCCACCTGTGGGGAAACCGGGTCGAGGACCCCTGCGGCGCGAGCCGAGGGCCCCCGAGATCGCTGCTACCGTGCGGATCCCGAGCACCTCGACCCGGTGAATTACATGGGTGTAATTATCCACAGGGTTGTTCGAGCTCGGGCCTGGCGCTGTGCACAACCGTCCGGTGGAGCGGTCAGAGGAGGCCGCACTCCATGGCCCGGGTGACCGCGCGCGTGCGGTCGGAGACGCCGAGCTTCTCGAACACGTGGAGCAGGTGCGTCTTCACCGTCGACTCGCCGATGAACAGCCGCTCGGCGATGCCGGGGTTGCTGAGCCCCTCGGCGACGAGCGACAGGATCTCGGTCTCCCGCGGGGTCAGGGTCGGGCCCGGAGCACGGTCCCCGGCGCGGCCTGCGGAACCGCCGCCGGCCGCGTCCGCTGCGGCGCGCTCCGGCACTGTGCGTCCGCTCGCCCCGCCGCCCGCTCCCGCTCCCCCGGTCGCCCGCGCGACGAGTGCCGCAGCGATCGAGGGCGCGAGCACGGTCTGGCCCGCCGCGACGGCGCGCACCCCCGCCGCGAGCTCGGCTGCGGGCGCTGCCTTGACGAGATAGCCGCCGGCCCCGGCCTCGATGGCGGCGAGGATCTGGTCGTCGTCCTCGTAGGTCGTGAACACCAGGATGCGGGGCCGGTGCGTCCGATCGCCGTGCACGATGCGTCGTGTCGCCTCGACGCCGCCGATGCCCGGCATCCGCAGGTCCATCAGCACGACGTCGGGCCTGAGGCCGTCCACGAGCGCCAGCGCGTCCTCGCCCGACGCGGCCTCTCCGACGACGTCGAAGTCGGGCTCGGTGTCGAGCAGGCCGACGATGCCCGCGCGCACGATCGGGTGGTCGTCGACCACGAGCACCCGGATCATGCCGCGCCTCCGTCCGCGGCGCCGGCGACCGCCGCGCCGCGGGGCGCGGGTCCGGGCGCCTGCGGGTCGGACCCGATCGCAGGCAGGTGCTGCGCGGCGGGATCGAGCCGCACCTCGAGCCGGGAACCGCCGCGCGGCCCCGCGCCGAAGCTCACCCTCCCGCCGACGGCGCGGACGCGATCGGCGAGCCCCGTGAGCCCGTACCCGTCGACGCGTGCAGAGTCGGCGCCGTCGACGCCGAGCGCGCGCCCGGCGCCGGCCGGCCCGACGCCGTCGTCGTCCACCACGAGCACGGCTCCTCCGTCTGCGGAACGCGCCAGCGACACCGACACCCGCGAGGCCCGCGCGTGCTTCCTGGCGTTCGACAGCCCCTCCTGCGCGGCGCGCAGGAGCACGACCTGGCGTTCCCGGTCGAGCGCCTGGGGTTCGAGATCGCACGCGACCTGCAGGTCGGTGTCGGCGCGCAGACGGGCCACGACCCGCTCGATCGCCGCTTCGAGTCCCCCGTCCCCGAGCGGCTGGGTCGTGGCGACGAGCGCCCGCGCCTCGGCCACCGCCTCGCGCGCGGCGGACCCGACGCGCGCGAGGCGGTCGGCAGCGCGGTCCGAGTCCCCCGCCCCGAGCGCCCGCTCGGCCTGCTCGCTGAGCATCACGAGCCCGGCGAGCGTCTGCGTGAGCGTGTCGTGCAGCTCGCGCGAGAGGCGCTCGCGCTCGGCGGCCGCCCCCGCGGACTCCGAGAGTGCGGCGACCTCGGCCTGCGACCGCCGCAACTCCTCGGCGAGCGCCCGATAGCGCTCGCCCTGCGCGAAGATGCGGGTGATCCAGGTGCCCATCGCCACGGCGAATGCGAACGACAGGAACGCGATCGCGGCGGCGACGCCGATCCCCCCGCCCACCCCGAACCGGGTGAACGCGCCCGTGAACCCGACCCCGACCGCAACGGCGAGCACTCCGCTCCAGGCGACCGCGGCGCGGTAGCGGCTCGCGATCGTCCAGACGATCGGGTAGGCGACGACCTGCAGCGTGGCGTAATTGGCGAACAGCGCCGTGGCCGCGGCGACGATGAGGATCATGCCGACGAGGTAGACGGTGTCGGCGCGGCGCATCGGCTCCTCGAGCGTCGCTCGGCGCAGGGCCGCCCTGCCGAGCGCCGCGTACCAGAGCGCGAACACGATGAGCGCGCCGAGGATCAGCGCGAGCTCGGCCGGCGCGACCGGTGCCGCGTCGAGGACGAGCTCGAGGACGCCGAGCGTCCCCATCACCACGAGGATCGCCGAGACCCCGAGGTCCCACCACCGCAACGGCCGGCTCGGCGCCGCCTCCCACTCGCTCATGCACTCACCCTCTCATGGACCGCGGCGACCGGCGCGGGCCGGCCTCCGGCGGCTCGCGGCGCGGCACTACGACCGACGGTTCCAGCGGAACGTGAGGATGCTCACGGTGAGGCCCGCGGCGAACCAGACCGCGAGGTGCAGCGCGACGAGCCAGAGGTCCCAGGAGCCCGACGGCTCGGCCCCTGCGAAGTGGTCGGGCAGGAACACGCTGCGCATCCCCTGCGCGAGCCATTTCAGCGGGAACAGCGACGCCAGGTTCTGCAGCCACTCGGGCAGCATCGTGAACTGCAGGTAGACGCCAGAGATGAACTGCAGCAGCATCGCGATCGGCAGCACGACGGCGGTGGCGCTGCGCGACGAGCGCGGAGCCGCCGAGAGCGCGATCCCGAGCAGGGTCATGGTCGCGATCCCGAGCAGGTAGATCCAGGCGAAGCGCAGCCAGAGCGCCGGGTCGGACGGCAGCTCGACCCCGAGCACGGTCGCGGCGAATACGAGCAGCAGGGCGAGCTGCAGGATCGAGGTGACGAGGATCATGCCGCCCTTGCCGATGAAGTACGACACGGGCGAGAGCGGGGTCCCGCCGAGCCGCCGCAGCCAGCCCTCCCCCTTCTCGCGCGCGATGTCGATGGCGAGGTTCTGCACGCCGGTGAGCAGCAGGCCGGCCGCGACCATGCCGGGCAGGTAGTAGGCGGCCATCGAGATCCCGCCGCTGCCGTCGGGCTGCGCGCCGACCTCTCCCATCGAGTCGAAGGCGACCCCGAAGATCCCGAGCATGAGGATCGGGAAGAGGAAGGTGAAGAAGATCGTGTCCGGCGTGCGGAAGTAGGCGAGGAGCTCGAGCCGGATCGCCGACAGCCCGGCCCGCAGCACCCCGGGAGCCCCGGGCGTCGGCCGGGGCGAAGTGTGCCCCGTGCCGTCGTGCGCGCTCGTGCGCGCGTCTGTCGCGGTCATGCCGCCACTCCTCTCGTCGCGGCGACGGCGTGATCCGCGTCGCCCGTTCCTTCTGCGCGGCACGGCGCGGCGGAGCCCTGAGCGGGATTCTGCGCGCCCACGGCCTCGCTCTCGCCTGCGCCATCGCCCTGGTCATTGCCTGTGCTCTCGCCTGCGATGAGCCCGAGGTAGATCTCCTCGAGCGACGGCCGGCGCACCTCGAGGTCCTGCGGCTCGCCGCCCGGAAGCCCGGCTTCCGCCGCCTCCGCCGCGAGCCGCGAGATGAGCGCGCCGGGAGTCGCGGTGCGCTCCTCGCGCGCCATCCCCGTCGCGTCGCGCCAGCGCACGACCGGCACGCGCGCCTCGGGACCGCCGAGGTCGGCCGGGGCCGCCTCGGCCACGATCCTGCCGCCCGTGAGCACCCCGACACGATCGGCCAGGTGCGCCGCCTCGTCGAGGTAGTGCGTCGTGAGCAGGATCGCCGTGCCCTCGCCGGTGAGCCCGGCCAGCATGTCCCAGAAGCGCCTGCGCGCTTCGGGGTCGAAGCCCGTCGTCGGCTCGTCGAGGAACAGCAGCTCGGGGCGCCCGACGATGCCGAGGGCCACGTCGAGCCGGCGCTGCTGACCGCCCGACATGCGGCTCGCCCGCTTGCCCGCCTGATCCGTGAGCCCCACGAGCTCGAGCACCTCGTCGACCCCGCGCGGATTCGCGTAGAGCGCGCCGAAGTGGGCGATGAGCTCGCGGGGGGAGAACGGGCCGAGATCGCCCGTGCTCTGCGCGACGATGCCGATCCGGGACCGCCACGATCGCGGCGCGTCCAGCGGATCCTCGCCCAGCACGCGGACGTCACCCGCACCCGGGCGCCTGATCCCCTCGAGCACCTCGATCGCCGTGCTCTTCCCCGCACCGTTCGGCCCGAGCAGCGCATACGTCTCGCCCGGGGCGATGTCGAGATCGATGCCGCGGAGCACCTCCGCGGCGCCGTATCGCTTGCTCAGGCCGCGCACTCGCACGGCGCTTCCGTCTCGTGTCGTGTTCATGGTTCCATGCTGCAGGCGACCGCCCGCCGCGCGGCAGCCCCCGATCGGCTGATGTTCGGGCCTCCGCATCCACCGACCGGTGGATGCCCGGGGTGCGGGACCGCGTGCGTGTGGGTGCGGGGCAGGGGTGCGTGCGGGGTTCGGGTGGAGCGCGGGGTTCGGGTGGAGCGCGGGATCCACGAGCACCGATCCACCGAACCGCGCCCCGATCCGCTCGAAACTGTGAGCGTTTCGGTGAATCGGTGCGCCAGGTGCACGGTCGGGGACCGCAATCGGCTCCGCAGCCGGGGCCGCGACCGCAGGCGCAGCCACAACCGCGACCGCGACCTCTAACGCGACCGCCCCTAGGCTGAGGGGGTGACCTTCTCGAACGCGCTGATCGACGATCCCGCCCCGCTGCCCCGTTCCTTCGCCTCCGACAACTGGGCGGGCGTGCACCCCGAGGTGCTCGAGGCGGTGGCCGGCGCGAATGCCGGCCACGCGCCCGCGTACGGCGGGGATCCCTGGACGACGCGTTTCCGCGCGCTGGCGCAGCACCTCTTCGGTCCGAGCGCAGAGGCCTTCCCGGTGCTCAACGGGACCGGCGCGAACGTGCTCGCGCTGCAGGCGGCGCTGCCCCGCTGGGGCGCGGTGATCTGCGCCCGCACCGCACACATCAACACCGACGAGACCGGGGCGCCCGAGAAGACGGGCGGCCTCAAGCTGCTGCCCGTCGATGCCCCCGACGGCAAGCTCACCCCCGAGCTCGTCGCGCGCGAGGCCTGGGGCTGGGGCAACGAGCACCGCGCGCAGCCGCTCGCCGTCTCGATCTCGCAGGTCACTGAGCTCGGCACCTGCTACACGCCCGACGAGATCCGCGCGCTCGCCGACCAGGCGCACGAGCACGGCATGGTGCTGCACGTCGACGGATCCCGTCTCGGCAATGCTGCGGCCCACCTCGGGGTGTCCCTCGCAGAGCTCACGAGCGACGCGGGCGCCGACCTGCTGAGCCTCGGCGGCACGAAGAACGGACTTCTCGGCGCCGAGGCGGTCGTCGCGCTGACCCCGGGCGCCGCGCACGGACTGCCCTACCTGCGCAAGATCGACCTGCAGCTCGGGTCGAAGATGCGCTTCGTCTCGGCCCAGCTCATCGCGCTCTACGAGGGCGACCTCTGGAAGCGCTCGGCGGCGCACGCGAACGCGATGGCCGAGCGGCTCGCGCGCGGCATCGAGACGATCGCGGCTGGTACAGGCGGCGCGATCGGCGGCGACGCGGACGGCAACGCGGGTGCAGGCGTCGGGTCCGGGGTCGGCGCAGCGCGGTCTGACGCCGACGCTCCGCGGTTCGGGATCGCGCATCCCGTGCAGTCGAACGCCGTGTTCGCGAGGATGCCCCACGACACCGCGTCGCGGGCGCAGCGGTCGTTCGCGTTCGGCTCATGGCCGTCGGAGCCCGGCCTCTACCGCCTCATGTGCGCCTGGGACACGACACCCGAGGACGTTGACGCGCTGCTCGCAGCGCTCGCGGGATAGCGGAGTCCGGCCGCCGAACTCGCGAGCGACGAGCGGCGAGCGGGGAGCGGCGAGCGATCACAGCCCGCTCGGCCCACACTCGCCGCACGATCCGCGCCCGCTCAACGCACGATCCGTGCCCGCTCGTCTGAATCCGGGTCACTTTGGGGGCGTGTTCGGGCGAAACACACCCCCGAAGTGACCCGGATTCAGGAGAGCTCCGCACGAGTAGAGCTCCGCACGACAGTGCGCCGTGCGCCGACGACACGACACGACACGACGCGACGCGACGCTACGCGGCGGCGGTCCGGCGGGGCGAGAGGCGCGACAGCACGACCGTCAGCACGAGGGCGGCGATGATCCCGATGACCGGAGGGATCCCGATCCCGAACTGCCCCGCGAACCACGCGAGCGCGCACGAGACGACGTAGACGCCGAGGTTCACCCAGGCGAACCGGGGCAGCGCCTCGCCCTCGGGCATCTGCGTGCGCCGCCAGCGGGCGAGGTAGTCGCCGATGATCACGCCGCCGAGCGGCGGGATGAAGGTGCCGAGCAGGCCGAGGTACTGGGGCAGGTGCTCGTGGACCCCGACGAGCGCCAGCACCGTGCCGATGACCGACCCGACGATGACGAACGGCGCCTTGCGCGGCCGCGAGAACAGCTCGGCGCCCGCGACCCCGAACGAGTAAGCGGCGTCGGCATTCGACTTCCAGAGGTTGCCGAACAGCAGGAAGAGCCCCCATCCGACCATGCCGAGGTTGAACAGCACGAGCACGAAGTCGCCCTCGCCGAACGTGATCGCGCCGATCGCGCCGAAGAAGATCATGAGGCCGTTGCCGACGAGGAAGCCGATGACGCACGCCAGCACCGCCTGACCGCCGGTGCGGCCGAAGCGCGTCCAGTTGGGGGCCTGCGTACCCGCGGAGACGAACGTGCCGACGACCGCCGTCACGGCGACCGCGATGGGCATCGAGCCGTCGGGGTGGATCGCGGCGAGACCCGCCCAGCCGCCCACCTCCTCGAGCGAGCGGAACATCACCCAGAAGGCGAGGATCAGGATCAGCGGCGTCGAGATGAGCGAGACCCAGTACATGCCGCGGTAGCCGTACACGGCGGTCGCGCACATGAGCGCGCTCACGACGATCATCACGGCGGCCTTCGCCGCGTACGATTCCCAGCCGAACGCCTGCGCGGTGAGTTCGCCGATGGTGCCGACGACGACGCCGTACCAGCCGATCTGGGTGCCGCCGAGCAGGATCGACGCGAGCTTCGACCCGCGGGTGCCGAGCGTGTACCGCGCCATCACGACCGTGGTGAGGCCGGTGCGGGCGCCGATCCATCCGAGCACCGCCACGTAGGCGCCGAGCACGGCCGAGCCGAGCGCGATGACGACGAGCAGGTCGCTCAGCCCGAACGCCTTGCCGAGGGACGCCCCCGCCAGCATGGTCGGCGTGAAGATCGTGAAGCCGAGCAGCACCACCATGAGCGAGAAGAAGCCCTTGCGCGCGTGCTGCGGCACGGGGGTGACGGGGTAGTCGGGATCGACGGGGGCCGGTGCCGACTGCGCGTCGGCGGTCTGCTGCGTGCCGGTCGCGCCGGCGCTCACGCGCGGGCCTCGCCCGCGGCCGCCTCGAGGCCGGAACCCCCCAGGTCGGCGGTCTCGACGCCGATGTCCTCGGCCCAGATCTCGGGGCGCTCGGTCATCATGCGGTTCATGAGCTCGACGCACGCGGCGTCGTCGGCGACGACGAGCTCGGTGCCCTTCGACCGCAGCCAGTCCTCCGAGGCTTCGAAGCTGCGGTTCTCGCCGATCACGACGCGCGGGATGTCGTAGAGGATCGCGGTGCCTGCGCACATGGTGCAGGGCGACAGGGTCGTGTAGAGCACGCTGTTGCGGTAGACGCTCGCGGGGAGCCGGCCGGCGTTCTCGAGGCAGTCGGTCTCGCCGTGGCGGATCGCGCTGCCCATCTGCACGCGCCGGTTGCGCCCGACCGCGAGCACCTCGGGGCCGTTCTCGCCGAAGTGCACGAGAGCGGCGCCGATGGGCACACCGCCCTCGTCCCACCCGATCCTCGCCTGCTCGATCGCGAGGTCGAGGAATCGGCGGTCGTCATCATTCAGCTGCATGCATTCCATCGTACCGGCGCGAGACCTCCGCCCCCTGCGCCCCGACGCGGCCGCGGATGCAGCAGATCGCTCCCAGCGCGAGCAGCATGAAGACGATGTTGAACGGCGCCGCGAGCTGCAGGAGCGTGCCCTGCTCCCCGCGCGCGACGACATCGACACCACCGGTCGAGAGGAAGGTGGTCGGATCCGTGAGCCCGTGGATCAGCATCGGCCAGACGAGCGATCCCGTCGCTCGCAGCACGAGGTACATGAGCACGCCGAAGGCGAACGCGAATCCCACCGTGGCGGCCACCGTGACGATCGGCTGTCCGCCCAGGAGATTGACCGCATGCAGCAACGCGAACAGTGCCGAGGAGATCATCGCGACGGCCCACTCGCCGTGCCCGGCGTCGCGCAGCAGCTTCACGGCGATGCCGCGGGTGAGCAGTTCCTCGGTGAAGCCGATGAACAGTCCCGCGACGAAGGTCAGCGGCACGACGCCCGCGGCGTACGAGCCGTAGTCGATGCCGAAGAGGCGCAGTCCGACCGGCACGAGGGTGACGACGACGGCGACCCACATCCACCTGCCGCCGCGAATCGGCTGGCGCCCGAAGAGCTCGGGGAGCCATCGCAGCGTCGCGACGAACACGAAGAGCAAGACCGCGCCGACGACGAGCGGCAGCAGCAGGCCGAGGAAGACGCTCCGGGCGTTCGCGAACGGATTCGGGTCGACCTCGCCGCCCCACGCCAGGCCGACGAGCAGGCTCGTCCCCTCGTACAGCACGAGGTACACGACGGCCGCGAGCAGTGCTTTCCACCAGGCCCCGCGGTTCCAGAACCGCGTCCACCCGAGCGACTCCCGATACTCCTCCGGCCCGACCATCATCGCCCCCCGACGTCTTCTCGAGCGATCGCGGATCGACGCCCAGCGCTCACATTAGCGCCGGAGCGGTACGTCGCGCTACGCGGCTTCGAGCCGGATCTCGAGCTGGTCGAGGATCATTCCGAGCCCGACTTCGAACTCGTCGGAGAACACGTAGTCCCGATCGGCGGTCAGGTCGACGACGAGCGCGCCGAGGTGCGGGTACTCCGCGAGCATCGGGGCCACGGAGGCGGCGAAGTCGCCCGCGTTCTCCGCTGCACCTGGGTCGAACGGGAGGCTCTGCTCGGTCAGCACGAACCCGTAGACGTAGGCGTCGATCACCGAGAAGGCGTGCGAGGCGAGGCGCAGCGAGAACCCGCCGGCGCGCAGACAGCCGATGACCCGGTCGTGGTGGCGCAGCAGCGCCGGACCGGGCGTGCTGCGCGACTCGACGAGACCGAGCGCCCACGGGTGCGCCGCGAGCACCTCGCGGGCCGACCTGGCGCGCAGCAGCATGCCCGTCCTCCAGGCCGGATCGGAGCCGCCGCAGGCCGGATCGGCGCCGCCGCAGGCCGGCGACGCGGCGGGCCCGGGCAACGCGATCTGCGCGAACACCCAGTCGGCGAGGGCGTCGAGCAGCGCCTCCTTGTTGGCGATGTGGTGGTACAGCGACATCGCCTCGACCCCGAGCGCCTTTCCGACCCCGCGCATGCTGACGGCGGCGAGCCCGCCTGCGTCAGCCACGCGGGCGGCGGCTTCGACGATCTTCTGCTCGGAAAGCGGGGCACGGCTGGTCACGGGATACTCCTTGCGCTCTTACGCCCGTAAGGCTATCGTGAATCCACGAACTTACACCCGTAAGGAGCAAGATGCGAGCAGCCATCGTCCACCGATACGGACCCCCGGAGCACGTCACCGTCGCCGAGCTTCCGCGGCCCGCCCCCCGGGCGGGCCAGATCCTCGTCAGAGTCGCAGCGGCAGCGGTGACCGCCGGCGATGCCAGGATCCGCGGGGCCAGGTTCCCGCACGGGTTCGGCGCGCTCGCGAGACTCGCGCTCGGCTTCCGGGGCCCCCGGCGCAGGGTGCTCGGCGTCGCCTTCTCAGGAGTGGTCGAGGAGGCGGACCGTTCGTCCCGGTTCGCGCCGGGCACCGCCGTATCCGGGATGACCGGAGCGCGCATGGGGGCGCACGCCGAGTTCGTGTCGGTCGCCCCCGACCGCGTCGCGGAGAAGCCCGCGGGCGTGAGTCACGAGGACGCCGCGGCGGCCCTGTTCGGGGGCACGACGGCCCTGCACTTCCTGCGCGATCGCGCCGCGGTGCAGGAGGGGCAGCGGGTGCTCGTGAACGGCGCCTCGGGATCCGTCGGCAGCGCCGCGGTGCAGCTCGCACGCGAGTGCGGGGCTCGCGTCACCGCGGTCACGAGCACCCCGAACCTCGCCCTCGCGACCCGGCTCGGCGCGGAGGAGACCATCGACTACGGCCGCACGCCGCTCGACGCCCACGCCGCGACGGTCGCCTCCGCGCCGGACCGCGCATACGACATCGTCTTCGACGCGGTCGGGAACGTGAGCCGCGCTCTCGGGCTGCGACTGCTGCGACCGGACGGCGCGCTGATCCTCACCGTCGCCAGCCTGGGTACCACGGTGAGCGCCCGCGGCAACGTGCACGCTGGCACCGCCCCGGAGCGCCCGGCCGACTTCGCGTTCCTCCTCCGGCTCGTGGCGCGCGGCGCCTTCGACCCGCTCACGACACCGTTCGGCGAGCTGGAGTCCCTCCCCGATGCGCACCGGCTCATCGATTCCGGGCGCAAAGTCGGGAACCTCGTCGTGCGTCCGTCCGCTGCGGGCTGACCGGCCGGTCAGCCCGCGTTAGAGATCCGGCTTCGGTGAGGCGGCGCCCCCCGGACGCGCCTCACCGAAGCCGGATCTCTCACCGAAGCCGCCTCACGCGGCGACGGGCACCCGCGCCACCGAAGCCGCCTCACGCGGCCGCGAGCACCCGCTCCCGGCGGCGCGAGCGCACCCGGCCGCCCACGGCGAACACCAGCACGAGCAACAGCAGGCCGTAGAGCGTCAGGGCGATCGGCCCCTGGAACAGCACGGAGAAGTCGCCGTTCGCGCTCATCGCGGCGTCGCGCAGGCTCGTCTCGGCGAGCGGCCCGAGCACCATGCCGATGATGAGCGGCGCGAGCGGGAAGTCGAGCGCCCGCATGAGGAACCCGACGACGCCGACGCCGAGCAGCATGAGCAGGTCGAACACCGATCCCGACGTCGCGTAGATGCCGAGGGCGCAGAACATCGTGATGCCGGCGTAGAGGTAGGGGCGCGGGATCAGCAGCAGCTTCGCCCACAGCATCGCGAACGGCAGGTTGAGGATCAGCAGCACGACCATCGCGATGAAGAAGCTGGCGAGCAGCGCCCACACGAGCTCGGGCGCCCGTTCGAAGAGCAGCGGCCCGGGCTGCAGGCCGTACTGGCGGAACGCGGCGAGCATGATCGCGGCGGTCGCAGAGATCGGCAGGCCGAGGGCGAGCAGGGCCCCCATCGCCATACCCGTCGTCGAGTTGCCCGCGGCCTCGGGCGCGGCGAGCCCGCGGATCGCGCCGGTGCCGAACTTCGGCTTCGCGCGGCGCGCGTCCAGCCGCTTCTCGAGGCCGTAGGCGAGGAACGTCGGGATCTCGGATCCGCCAGCGGGCACGACGCCGAACGGGAGACCGATCGCGGTGCCGCGCAGCCAGGCGGGGGTCGCCTCCGCGAACTCCGCCTTCGAGAGCCAGGGGCGGCCCTTCGGCCGGATGATCGACTTGTTCGACATATGCCGTTCGAGACATGCGACGTAGATGACCTCGCCGAGCGCGAGCACCGCGACGGTCACCGTGACGAGCGAGATGCCGTCGAAGAGGTTGGGCGAGTCCATCGTGAAGCGCGGCGCGCCGGACACCCCGTCGACGCCGATGACGGCGATCCCGAGCCCGATGAAAAGGGCCGCGAGGCCCTTCACCGCGTTGTCGGTCACGACCGAGGAGGTGGCGGCGAAGGCGAAGACGGCGAGCGCGAAGAACTCGGCCGGCCCGAACCGGCTCGAGAAGTCGGCGAGCGCCGGTGCGAGGAAGACGACGAGGATCGACGCAATGAAGCCGCCGACGAACGCGCCGATGGCGGCCGTCGCGAGCGCTTGAGCGGCCTTCCCGTTCAACGCCATCTTGTGCCCCTCGAACGTCGACGCGATCGCCGAGGCCTGACCGGGCGTGTTCATGAGGATGCCCATGGTGGAGTCGCCGAAGAGGCCGCCGAAGTAGACGCCGGCGAACATGATGAACGCGGCGGTCGGTTCGAGCGAGAACGTGACCGGCAGCAGCAGGGCGACGGCCATCGACGAGCCGAGGCCGGGCATCACGCCCACGGCGGTGCCGAGCAGGCAGCCGACGAGCACCCAGACGAGGTTCTGCCAGGTCAGCGCCCCGGCGAAGCCCTCCGCGAGGAGTTGCAGCGTATCCATGTCAGAACCCCCAGCCCAGCACGCCCGACGGCAGGGACATGCCGAGGGCCATATCGAATGCGATGTAGGTGAGCGAGCTGATCGTGAGACCCACGATCAGGCTGAACACCGGGCGCTTCGCGCCGAAGCCGCGCGCGATGCACCAGAAGAGCAGCCCCGCGCCGATGATCCACCCGAGGTACTTGAGGGTGAGCGCGAAGACGAGGAAGGATCCGACGACCCACGCGAGCGAACGCCAGTCGACGCCGACGCGCCTGCCCGGGTCAGGGGATCCGGGGTCCGCTGCCGCATCGCCATCGCCATCGCCCTCGGACCTGATCAGCCGGATCTCGTCGGCGGTCAGCGGGCCGGCTTCGAGCGCAGCCGCAGCCGCCCCCGCGGCGCGCCACTCGCGCAGCGCGGCGAGCGCGAGCAGCACGGCGAACACCGTCATGCCGCCCGCGATGAGCGCGGGGAAGAACTCGGGCCCGGGGAACGCGGTACCCTCGGGAACGCGCATCGTGACGATGCCGACCAGCAGGTAGCCGGCGAATGCCAGCAGCACGACCGGCATGATGAGCCCGGCGCGCAGCGCCGAGCCCCGGCTCGGCCCCGCCTCCAGCAGGATCTCCTCGCCGACGACGGCCGACGCCGCCGTGGGGTTGTTCGACTGCCTCATAGCCCCATCTCCTCGTACAGCGCCTCGATCCGGGCGTGCTCCTCCGCCAGGAACGCGTCGAGCTCGTCGCCCGTGATCACCTGCTCCGTCCAGTGGTAGCGCTCGATCGCGCTGCGCCACTCCGGTGTCTCGAGGGTGTCGAGCACGAGTCCCTCGAGCTCGTCGACCTCGGCGTCGGTGAGGCCGGCAGGGGCCGAGAGGTTGCGCCAGTTCGCGAGCGTGATGTCGTACCCCTGCTCGCGTGCGGTCGGGATGTCGACGCCGTCGATCCGCTCCTCCGCGACGAGCGCGAGCGCCCGCAGGCGCCCCGACTCGATCTGGTCGATGTTGTCGGGGTAGCCGCCGGTCGCCGCCTGGGCGGTCCCGTTGAGGAGCGCCTGCACGGCCTCGCCGCCGCCGTCCGACGAGATGTAGGTGGTGTCGACCGGCTCGATCCCCGCGGCGAGCGCGAGGTCGGTCACCACGAGCTGGTCGAAGGATCCGCCTCCCGTCCATGGGATCGACTTGGGGTCCGCCTTCCAGGCGTCGACGAGATCGCCGAGCGTCTCGTACGGGGAATCGGCTGGGACGACGATCACGTCGTACTCCTCGACGACGACCGCGAGCGGGGTGACGTCGTCGAGCGTCGCCGCCGATCCGTACTGGATCGTCGCGGCGAGCAGCCCGGTGCCGCCCACCATCACGTTGTTCGCGCGCCCCTCGAGCATCGAGAGGTTGCCGAGGGCGATCGTGCCGCCGGCACCCGGCATGTTCACCACCTGCACATTGTTGACGAGGCCGTTGGCGCGCTGCGCCTGCTGCATCTCGCGCGCGACGCCGTCCCAGCCGCCGCCGGGCGCTGCCGGTGCGATGAGCGTCAGTGAGGTGCTGATCGACTGCCCGGCCGCCGCCGAGCTCACGGACCCGAAGGCCGCGATCCCGATCGACGCCGCCGCGATCGCCCCTCCGATGATGCGCAGGGCGGTGCGGCGCCCCGTTCGTGCGGGAGGCGGCTGCGCCTCCGTCGGGTGCTCGGTCATGTTCGCTCCTCCGCGCGGACGTCGTCGTCACCGCGCTTTCGGTTACTAAGATGTCAACGTTGCGAACGCGACGGGGCGACCGCGGGCTTTGTGCTCTTAGATGCGCACGGGCGCCCTCCGAGTACGGGAGGTGGTCGATGGCGAGGCGGATCGCACCCCGGGCCGCACGCCTCGGCGTGCTGCTGCTGCCGGTCGTCATCGTACTCGCGTGCGTGGGGATCACCGCGGCCATCGCGCTCGGTGTGCAGGAGCGCGGCATCCGCGAGACGACGGCGGAGCGGGTGAGCGACGTCGCGACGAGCCTCGCCGAGCTCGATCAGGTGCGCTCGGCGCTCGCGGGCCCCGACGCCCGGCCGCACGACGCGCTGACGGCGGCCGAGCGCGACGCGATCCTCGCGGCCGCGGCGCACGACCTGCAGCCGCTCGCAGACGTGGTGAGCCGCGCCGCAGGCGTCGACTACGTGGTGATCGCGGACGACCGCGGGCTTCGGGCCACGCACCCCGACCCCGAGAAGCGCGGCGGACGGGTCTCGACCGACCACGCAGGCGTGCTCGCGGGCGAGACCTACGTCGGCACGGAGGCGGGGACGCTCGGGCCGACCCTCCGCGCGAAGGTGCCGGTCCGGTCGGGCGCCGGCGACGTGATCGGGGTCGTCTCGGTCGGCATCCTCGAGACGCGGATCGCGGCCGAGTTCGACGAGGCTCTGGGCCGCCTGCTGCCGTGGGTCGTGGGCGCGCTCGTGGCGGGAACGCTCGCCAGCTCGTTCATCGCAGCGGCGATCGAGCGGCGCTTCCGGCGTCTCGACGAGGCCGCGCGGGAGGTCGACCAGCTGACGCGCACGGCGACGGCGCTGCGGGAGCAGTCGCACGAGTTCCACACGCGGCTGCACGTGATCCACGGCCTGGTCTCGCACGGGGACACCGCCGAGGCGCTCGGCTACATCGGGGAGATCGCCCCGGTGCTCACCGGGGCGGAGGACGAGGCGCTCGCGGGCCGGCCGCTGCTGCGCGCGACCCTCGAGGCGCTGCGGGCCGAGCTCGCAGCGCTCGGCGCGGTGCTCGAGGCGTCGGTCGACGTCTCATCGGAGGTCGACGCCGAGGTCACGCTCGTGCTGGCCAACCTGTGCCGCAATGCCGGCGAGGCTGGCGCGTCGCGCGTGGAGTGCGCGCTGCACGAGCGGGACGGGCGGTTCATCGGCTCGGTCGACGACGACGGCCCCGGGATCGATGCCGCGGCCGCCGAGCGCGTCTTCGCCCGAGGCTACTCCTCGAAGCCCGACCCCACGGGTGCGGGGCGCGGGATCGGCCTCGACCTCGTGCGCCGCACCGTCGGCAGCCGGGGCGGCGCGGTCGAGGTGGGGCGGTCTCGGCTCGGCGGCGCCCGCTTCCGCTTCGAGATGGAGGCGCTGCGATGACCGGCGACCCCATCAGGGTGCTCGTCGTGGACGACGATCCCGGCGCCAGGGCGCTGCACGGGCGCTTCGTGTCGGCGATGCCGGGCTTCGCGCTCGTCGCGACGGTCGGCACGGGTCGCGCCGCGGTCGAGCACGGCATGCACGGCGAGGCGGACCTGATCCTGCTCGACATGCGCCTGCCCGACATCAGCGGCGTCGAGGTGCTGAACCGCCTGCGCACGCTCGGCGCGGCGTCCCCCGACGTGCTCGTCATCAGCTCCTCGCGGGATCAGGTCACGGTGCGGCAGGCGCTCGCGGCGCGCGTGGTGGGATACCTCGTGAAGCCGTTCACGCGGGACGCGCTGCACGACCGCCTCGGCGTCTATCGCGCGGAGCGGCGGGCCCGCGAGTCCGCGGAGCGCGACCGGCCGCTGGGGCAGGGAGAGATCGACCGCCTGCTCGCGACGGGCAGCATCGGGATCCCCGCCGCCGCGCCGCGCGGCCGAGGCGCGGCAGCGACCGAGCCCGGGCCCGGCCGACTGCCGAAGGGGCTCGCCGAGGTCACCCTGGCGCGCGTGCTCGAGGTGCTCGATCCGGTCGCCCCGCTCTCCGCCGTGGAAGTCGCCGAGCGCTGCGACATCTCGCGCGCCACGGCTCGCCGCTACCTCGACTACCTCGAGGAGGCGGGATCGCTCGACCTCGCGCACCGGTACGGGCGGCGCGGGCGGCCCGAGGTGCTGTACCGGCTCGTGCCGCCCCCCGCGGCCGGGTCGGGCGGACTCGCTCGCGAGTGAGTTGGCGCGGGCACGGGCGCCCGCGACCCGCACGGACTCACTCGCATTCGCACGGATGCGGAGACCGGGCGCTGGCCCGTCGCGGCGACGGGCCCGCCTACACGCCGCCGAAGACCAGGCGGGCGGCGATCACGACCATGGTGACCGCGACGATGCCGTCGAGGATCCGCCACGAGCGCGGCGTCGCGAAGAAGCGCGTCAGCGCCCGTGCCCCGTAGCCGAGCAGGAAGAACCACGCGATGCTCGCGAGCGCGCCGCCGAGCACGAACCACCACTTCCCCGGATCGCCCTGGGCGTTGCCGATCGAGCCCATGAGCACCATCGTGTCGAGGTAGACGTGCGGGTTGAGGTAGGTGATCGCGAGGCAGGCGAGCACCGTGCGCTTCAGCGAGCCGCCCTCCCCGTCCCCCGCGACGAGCACCTCGGGGCGCAGGGCGCGCCGCGCTGCGGTCCAGGCGTACCACAGCAGGAACACGACGCCGCCCCAGCGCACGATCTCGAGCACGACGGGTGCGCGCTCCACGACGAAGCCGATGCCCGCGACCCCCAGGAGCTCGAGCACGGCGTCGGTGAGCCCGCAGATGAGCACGACCGGGAGCACGTGCTCGCGGCGGATGCCCTGGCGCAGCACGAACGCGTTCTGCGCGCCGATCGCGACGATCAGGGAGAGGCCGCTGCCGGCACCGATGAGGAGAGGAAGGATCACGGGATCGACGCTAGAGCCCGGTCACGGCCCCGCGCCACTTCAGCGTGCCTCAAGATATTCATGCAGCTGAAGTTCTTCTTCATCTCTTCGGCGCTACGCTGCTGGCATGGACCTGCCCGTGGAGCATCTGCGCACCTTCGCGATCATCGTCGAGGAGGGGAGCTTCGAGGGCGCCGCGCGGCGGCTCCACGTGACGCCGTCGGCCGTCAGCCAGCGCGTCAAGGCGATGGAGCAGCGCACGGGGTCCGTGCTGCTGCGGCGCACGCGGCCCGTCTCCGCGACGACGGCGGGCGAGAGCGTGCTCCGCGCCGCCAGGCAGATCGAGCGGATCGTCGACGACGTCGCCGAGGAGCTGGAGCGGGGCCCGGCCGGCGGCGCGCTGATCCCCATCGTGGTGAACGCCGACACGCTCGCGACCTGGTTCGTTCCGGCGATCGCCCGCGCAGCGCGCGAGACGGGCGCCCGCTTCGAAGTGCTGCGCGCCGACGAGACGGTCTCGACCGACCGCTTGCGCAGCGGCGAGGTCATGGCGGCGCTCACGGCGACCCGGGAGGCGGTGCCCGGCTGCACCTCGACGCGTCTCGGCACCGACCGCTACCGTGCCGTCGCGAGTCCCTCCTTCGTCGCGGAGCACTTCCCCGACGGCCTGACGCGCGCCGCCGTCGAGCGCGCACCGCTCGTGGAGTTCGACCGGCACGACATCTTCCAGCAGCGCTTCCTCCGGCGCATCTCGCGCGCCGGGATCCAGCCGCCCCGGCATTTCATCCCGTCGTCGGCGGAGTTCGCCCGGGCCATCGAGCTCGGCATGGGGTGGGGCATGGTGCCCGAGCTGCAGTGCGCCGCGGGGATCGCGGCGGGGTCCCTCGTCGAGCTCGATCCCGGCGCACCGCTCGAGCTCCCCCTGTACTGGCAGCGCTGGAACCTCCGCTCCCCCGCGCTCGACCGGCTCTCGGCGATCGTCGCGGAGGAGGCCGCGGCGGCGCTCGGGTGAGCACCGCCGCGGCACACGCGCTCAGCCGACGAGCGCGAAGCCGGCGATGAGGTAGGCGATGAGCGTGAGCACTCCGGCCGCGGCCGCGTAGGGCAGGATCGAGAGCATGAGGCTGAGCGGCTTCACGCCCACGGACTTCGAGGCGAGGATGATGCCGTCGCCGTACAGGCACGTCGTCGAGCCGAGCGCAGCGCCCGAGAAGACCGCGGTGCCCGCGAGCACCGGATCCACCCCGACCGCGATCGCGAGCGGCAGCACGACGGGCGTGATGACCGCTGCGAGGTCCCAGAACGCCCCGGTCGCGTAGGCGTAGACGCCGCAGACGAGGAACACGATGGCCGGCAGCAGCGCGCCGTGCATGACGGGCTCGGTCGCGCCGATCACCCACTCGGCGAGCTGCAGGTCCATGTTGATCTGCTGCACCATGAAGGCCAGCACGAACAGGATCATGACGTAGCCCATGCTCATGATGCCCTCGAAAGCGCTGTCGAGGACGGCGCGCAGGGTCATGCGCCGCTGCGCGACGTAGAGGACGATCGCCACGACGACGGCCGCCGCGGCCCCCTTCACGATGTCGACCTCCGTGCAGATCGTGACGGCGACGAGGGTCACGATGGGGATGAGGAAGTTGAACGGCAGCGGACGCCCGCCGGAGCCCTCGCCCTCGGAGAGCTCGAAGGCGCGCTCCTCCTCGGTCAGCCCCTCCGGGAGCGGGTCCCCGGTGCGCTCGGCGCGCGCCTGCTCGCGGCGCAGCGGCCCGACGAGCGGGATCGCGCCGAGCGCCAGCAGAAGGCCGGTCGCCAGCGCGAACCACCCGAAGAACACGAACGGCAGCCCCTGCAGGTAGGCGCCGAAGCCCGAGCCGTTGGCGGTCACGCCCTCCTGCTCCAGCAGCGCGGCGAAGAACACTGCCCAGGTCGAGAAGGGGATGATCACGGCGATGGGGGCCGAGGTCAGCTTCACGATCGACCCGACGAGCGTGCGCGGCACGCGGTACCGGTCGGTGACGCGCTTCATGGAGGTGCCGACCGTGAGCGCGTTGAGGTAGTCGTCGATGAAGAGCGCGACCGTGAGCAACCAGGTGAGCAGCAGTGACTTGCGGCGGGAGTTCACGAAGCGCTCGGTCCAGCGCGCGAAGTCGGTGACGGCGCCCGAGGCGTTGAAGTACGCGATCAGGATGCCGAAGAGCACGACGACCATGGCGAGCCAGTGGACGGTCTCGTTCGACAGCGAGGCGCCGAACGTGGCGACCATCGTGTCGAAGAAGCCCCACCCGCCGAGCAGGATCGCGCCGACGACGGTGCCTGCGAGGAGACCGAGCAGCGCGCGCTTGGTGAGCACGGAGACGGTGAGGACGGTGATGACCGGCAGCAGGGCCAGTGCGGTGTTCTGGATTTCCATTCGAGTCCTTCTCGGGTCGGGCATCTCTGCCGCGAGGGGAGGGCGCAAGCGCCGGGAGGGTGATGCTCCGATGCCGCCGTCAGTCGGCGTGGTCTTCGCGCTGCCCGTCGACGTAGGTCGCGAGCACGGGGAGGTCCGGGAGGTCGTCGGCGTCAACGCCGAGCGGATCGTCGGCCCAGACCGCGAGATCGGCGATCGCCCCCGGGCGGATCACGCCGAGGTCGTCGTCGCCCTGGGCCAGGGCCGCCCCGCGCGTGTAGCCGTGGAGGGCCTGCGCAGCGGTGAGACGCTCCTCCGGCTCGTAGACGAAGCCGCCCCGGTCGCCCGGCCGACGGCGCAGCACCGACCAGGCGAGCCCGACGCGCGCGTCGAGGTCGGCGATCGGCCAGTCGGAGCCGAGCGCGAGCGCGCCGCCCGCCCGCAGCACCGATGCCGCGTTCCAGCCGCGCGCCGCGCGCTGCGGACCGAGCCGTCTGGCCCATTCGTCGCTGCCGTCGGGAATGCGCCACTGCAGGTGCGGGAGCTGCATCGATGCGGTGATGCCCGTCGCGGCGAGCCGCGCGACGTCGCGCGGGTCGAGCGTCTCGAGGTGCTCGATGCGGTGCACGGCCCGTCCGAGCGCACGGCACCCGACCGAGGCGTACGCCGTGATCGTCTCCCCCACGGCGCGGTCGCCGATCGCGTGGGTCGCGATCTGGAACCCGGCCTCGGTGAACTCGCGGACGGCGGCCGCGAAATCCGCCTGATCCGGCCAGAACCCCGTCAGGCCGTCGCCGTCGGCGTCGGCCTCGTAGAGCCAACCGGCGCCGGTGTCGATGACGCCGTCGGCGTAGAGCTTGATCACTCCTCCGCGCCAGCGGCGCCCGCGACGGTCGCGCTGGGCGCGAATGGCGGCGCGCTCCTCGGCGGTGTGCGTCGGCCGCACGTCCATGGCGCTCACGATGCGCACGGGCAGACCGTCGCCCGAGTCGGCGAGCGCCTCGAGCAGATCGAGCGTGCCGGAGTTCCCGTCCATGATCGTGCCGCCGGTGAGCCCCGAACGGCGCATGCGCGCGAAGGTGGCGCGGGCGGAGGCGAGCGTCTCGGCGCGCGTGGGCTGCGGCGCCGCCGCCACGACGGGCTGGTACGAGCTCTCCTCGCGCAGCTCGCCGGTCGGGCGCCCCGACGCATCGACGACGATCTCGGAGGCGTCGTCGAAGTCTCGCGCGCCCGTGATCCCCGCGAGCCTCAGCGCCTCGGAGCTCGCGAGCGCCGTGTGGAAGTCGAAGCAGAAGAGCAGCGCGGGCACCTCTCCGACGGCCTCGTCGATCAGACCGGACGCGAGGCGCCTGCCGCCGAACACCGCGTAGTCGAGGTTCCAGCCGCGCACCCAGCCGCCCGGTCCCGCCCTCCGGACGCGCGCGGCCTCGCCCCGGAGCGCCTCCGCCAGTCCGCGCAGGTCGGAGACCCCGCCGAGGTCGACGCCCTGGCAGAGTTCGACGCCCTGGATGGGGTGGAGATGGGCGTCGATGAGCCCGGGCGTCACCGTGGAGCCCCGCGCATCGTCCACGCGGGTGCGCGGGCCGCGGAACGCCTCGGCGATCTCGGCGGGTTCCCCGACGCCGAGCACCCGCCCGCCCGCGATCGCGATGGATCCCCGCGCCGCGGGATCGCCCGGCGCGAGGGTGCGCACTCGTGCACCCTCTACGATGATGTCGGCGGTCGGCTGCGGCACGTTCTCCCCCTGTGTTTCCCTGCTGCATTGCGGAAGCAGCCTTAATTTACGCCTATTCAATAAATGACGCAAGGCGCGTCGACGACGCGGAACGGAGGGTCGCATGCCCCAGTCCCCCACAGGCGGGCGCGGAGCGGGCCGCCCGCGCGACGCCGTCCTCTCGCGCGAGCGGATCCTCGATGAGGCCTACGCCCTGGCCCAGGATCCCGGGACCGACTTCACGCTCGCAGCGCTGGCCAGGCGCCTCGACGTGCGCCCGTCCGCGATCCACCACTACTTCCCCGGCAAGGACGCGCTGATCACCGAGATGCGCGGGCACCTCACGCGCCGCGTCGGGGACCACGGGTTCGACGACCGGCCCTGGTACGAGGCGATCGTGCCGTGGGCGCGCGCCTATCGCGAGGCGCTGGGCGCCCACCCAGGCATCATCGCCTCGCTCGCGACGCTGCCCGTGGCCGGCGAGCCCGAGTCGATCGCGGACTACGAGCGCATCGTCCGCGCCTTCGTCCGCGACGGCTTCCCCGAGCACCGCATCGTGCCGGCCCTCGTGGCGGTCGAGTCCTTCGTGATCGGCTCCTCCCTCGACGCGCTCGCCCCGCACGACAACCTGCGCCCGGTCGACGGCACCGCGGCGCCGGCGCTTGAGCGCGCCGAGCGGCTCGCGCGCGAGGACGCCGCGTCCCGCGGAACCGACAGCGCGACGGCGGCATTCGAGTACGGGCTCGCGGCCCTCGTCGCCGGACTCCGCGGCCGCCGATAGCCTGGAGGAGCACGCCAGCCCTCGAAGTGGAGGATCCATGCCCATCATCCCCGAACTGCTCAGCGCCATCGGCGCGGGAAGCCTCCGCGTCGTCGACCTGACGAACCGGCTGCAGGCCTCGACGCCGACCCTGCGCCTCCCCGCCCCGTTCGCGAACCTCATCGACTTCTCACTCGAGACCGTCAGCGCCTACGACGAGCCCGGCCCCTTCTGGAAGCACGCGAACATCCGCACGGGCGAGCACATCGGCACGCACCTCGACGCGCCGATCCACTGGATCAGCGGGCGCGACGGGCACGACGTCTCGGAGATCCCGCCGGCGCGCCTGTTCGGCCCTGCCGTCGTGCTCGACTTCTCGGCCGAGGCCGACGCCGACGCCGACTTCGTGCTCGACGTCCACCACGTCGCAGATTGGGAGGCCGAGCACGGCGCGTTCGAGCCGGGCACCTGGCTGCTGCTGCGCACCGGGTGGGACCGCTTCTCGTCCGATCAGGAGGCGTTCCTCAACGCCGACGAGACCGGCTCGCACACCCCGGGCTTCACCGCAGAGTGCGCGGCGTGGCTCGCCGCCCGCCCCGAGATCTCGGGGGTCGGTGTCGAGACGGTCGGGATCGACGCGGGTCGCGGTGCGGAGCTGAATCCCCCGTTCCCCGCGCACTTCCACCTGCTCGGCGCCGACAAGTACGGCATCACGTCGCTCCAGAACCTCGCGCTGCTGCCGCCGACGGGCGCGGCGATCGTGGTCGCGCCGCTCCCGATCGTCGGCGGGAGCGGCAGCCCGGCCCGCGTCTACGCGCTCGTGGAGGCCGAGGCCGCCGCACGATGACCGAGCCGCCGACCGTCGCCGATCTCGTCGGGCGGGCCCTCGCGCGCCTCGGCGCCGGGCACTGCTTCGGCGTCGTCGGCTCGGGCAACTTCGCCGTGACGAACGCCCTCCGCGCAGCCGGCGTGCCGTTCACGGCGACCCGGCACGAGGGCGGCGCGGCCACCATGGCCGACGCCTACGCCCGCATGTCCGGACGCGTCGGCCTCGTGTCCGTGCACCAGGGATGCGGGCTCACGAACGCCGCGACCGGGATCGGCGAGGCCGCCAAGAGCCGGACCCCCGTCGTCGTGCTCACGGCGGAGGCGACCGCGGCGTCGGTGGGCTCGAACTTCTCGATGGATCAGCCGGCCCTCGCCCGGTCCGTGACCGCCGAAGCGCACCGGGTGCACACTGCGGCGAGCGCCGTGGACGACGTGGTGCGCGCGTTCCGCGCAGCCCGGGACGAGCGCCGCACGGTCGTGCTGAACCTGCCCCTCGACGTGCAGGCGCTGCCCGCCCCGACGGGCGCACTCGCCCGGGTCGACGCGCTCGCCCCGCCGCCCGGGCTGCCCGCGCCCCGCGCGGACGACGCCGCGGTGTCGGCGCTCGCGGACCTCTTCGAGCGCGCGGAGCGGCCCGTCATCGTCGCCGGACGCGGCGCCCGCGGCGCCGGTCCGCAGCTGCGGGCGCTCGCGGACGCCGCAGGCGCCCTCCTCGCCACATCCGCCGTCGCGAAGGGCCTCTTCGCCGGCGACCCGTTCGATCTCGGCATCTCCGGCGGCTTCTCGTCACCGCTGACGGCAGAGCTGATCGCGGGGGCCGACCTCGTCGTCGGCGTCGGCTGCGCGCTCAACATGTGGACGATGCGCCACGGCCGCCTCATCGGCCCCGAGGCGTCGGTCGTGCAGATCGACCTGGATCCCTCGGCGCTCGGCGCTCAGCGCCCCATCGACCTCGGCGTCGTCGGCGATGCCGGGTCCACCGCGGCGGCCGTACTGGCCGAACTCTCCGGTCGCATCGGCGGCTCGGGCGATCGCCGCGGTCCCGGCGCCGCCGCGCGGGCGCATCGCTATCGAACGCCGGAGCTCGCCCGCCGCGTCGCGGCCGAGGGGCGCTGGACCGACGTACCGCTCGACCCGCCCGACCTCGGCGGGACGGCACCGATGCGCGGCGGCGGCACCGAGCTCCGGATCGACCCCCGCGTGCTCACGCGCGAGCTCGACGCGCTGATCCCCCGCGAGCGCATCGTGTCCGTCGACTCGGGCAACTTCATGGGGTACCCCTCCGCGTACCTCTCCGCGCCCGACGAGTTCGGGTTCTGCTTCACCCAGGCGTTCCAGTCGATCGGCCTCGGTCTCCCGACCGCGATCGGCGCGGCCCTCGCCCGACCCGACCGACTGCCGGTGCTGGGCGCCGGAGACGGCGGGTTCCTCATGGCCGTCGCCGAGCTCGAGACGGCCGTGCGGCTGCGGATCCCGCTGCTCGTGATCGTCTACAACGACGACGCCTACGGCGCCGAGATCCACCACTTCGGCGCCCACCCCGAGGCCGGCCAGCCTGACCTCGGAACCGTCCTCTTCCCGCGGGTCGACATCGCGAGCATCGCGCGGGGGTTCGGCGCCGACGGCGCGACCGTGCGGGAGACCGCCGATCTCGCCGTCGTGCAGGAGTGGCTCGCGCGCGGCCCCGAGCGGCCGCTCGTGCTCGACGCGCGCATCGCCTCGGACGGCGGGTCCTGGTGGCTCGCCGAGGCCTTCCGGGGACACTGAGGCGGCCGGCCGGATGCGGGGGCGCTGATGCTCGGGGTGCTGCAGGGGTTCGCGCTGATCCTCGGCGTCATCGCGGCCGGGTACCTCGCGGCCCGCTTCGGCGTGGTCGTGGGCGATCAGCGGCGCGTGCTGAACAACATGGCGTTCTTCGTCGCGACCCCTGCGCTGCTCTTCACCGTGCTGAGCAGCAGCGATCCCGGGGTGATGGCCTCCCCCGTGATCCTCGTCACGACGGCCTCCGCCGTCGTCGCGGCTGGCGTGTTCGTCCTCGCCTCGCGGATCTGGTTCCGGCGGGACCTCGCGAGCACGACGCTGGGGGCGACCTGCTCGGGGTACGTCAACTCCAACAACCTGGGCCTGCCGGTCGCGATCACGATCCTCGGCGACGCCGCGTACGTCGCGCCGCTCATCCTCGTGCAGCTCATCGTCTTCGCGCCCGTGATCCTGACGATCCTCGAGAGCACCAGGGGCAACCGGGGCGGCGCCGCCGTCGCGCTCGGTCGCGCGGCGTCGAACCCCATCATCATCGCCTCCGTCGCCGGGCTCGCCGTCGCGCTGCTCGGCGCGCCCGTCCCCGAGCTCGTGCTCGGACCGCTCGAGCTGCTCGGGGGCGCCGCCGTGCCGATGGTGCTGCTGAGCTTCGGCGCATCGCTGCGCGGCCAGCGCGCGCTCCAGCCCGGTACGGGTCGCGCCGCGGTCTTCACCGCCGCGGGCCTGAAGCTCCTCCTCATGCCGGTCGTCGCCTGGGCGCTCGGGCTCGCCCTCGGCCTGAACGCCCACGAACTGTTCGTCGCGACCACGATCGCCGCGCTGCCGACGGCCCAGAACGTGTACAACTACGCGGCCACCTATCGGCGCGCCGAGACCATGGTGCGCGACACCGTGTTCCTCACCACCTTCGCGTCGCTGCCCGTCATCGCCCTCTCGGCCTGGCTGCTCGGCTGAGCGCCGACCGCGCGCTCGCGCAGTCGCGGGCGGACGCCGCGCGACGCCGTGCGTCATCCGGGGAATATTCCTCCGCGACCGGCGTTGGACCCGCGTGGAATCACGATCCACGTTCGTCAAGGAGACCCAGCAGTGAACCCTCGCATCGCCCAGACCAGTGTTCCCGTCATCGACCCGCTCGCGCACCGGTGGAGCCCGCGCGCCTTCGACGTCGAGCACACGTTCCCCGAGGGAGCCCTGCGCGGAGCGTTCGAGGCGGCCCGCTGGGCCCCCAGCGCGAACAACACGCAGCCCTGGCGCTTCATCCTGGCCCGCCGGGGCACCGAGACCTTCGCGAAGATCGAGGCCGCGCTGCTGGGCTTCAACCAGCAGTGGGCCGGCGCCGCCGGCGCGCTGGTCGTGAACATCGCGGTGACCGCCGACGCCGAGGGCAAGCCGCTCCCCTGGGCCGAGTACGACCTCGGTCAGGCCGTCGCGCACTTCAGCGTCCAGGCGCAGGCCGACGGCTTCCACGTGCATCAGATGGGCGGCTTCGACCGGGCCGCGATCAGCGAGGCCTTCGGCCTGACCGAGCCGCAGCACCCGATCTCGATCACCGCCATCGGCGCCATCGGCGAGGCGGATCAGCTGCCCGAGGCGCTGCGCGAGCGCGAGGTCGCACCGCGCGTGCGCGCCGACCTCGAGGATCTCTTCATCGTCAGGGACTGACGAGACGCGGCGCGCGAGACGAGCGCCTCCCCGGTCCTCGAGTGATCAGGATGCCTCGTCCGCGCGCCGGCGCCGGAGCACCGACGCCCCGGTCATGCGCCCGGCTCCGCGAACACGCGTTCCATACCGCTCCCGGTCAGCCTTCCCGCTCGGTCGACGACGGCTCGGCGAGCGCGTCGATCATCGTCCGCAGCGCGGCTCGGGTGGCGGGCCACGGCTCGGCGCCGCCGCCCGGCAGTGCGGACGGCGCCGGGCCGTACGCCTGCGGGACGAGTCGGACGAGCTCCTCTGCGGCGTCCCAGAACCGTTGATCGAGCTCGCTCGGCCGACCGGAGAACTCGCCGCCGGAGACGGCGGCTGCGGCGTCCGTGCCGGCCGCCGCAGCCGACTCCGGGCTCGGACCGATGAGCGCCAGGAACTCGTCGACGACTCCGAGCGTCGCACGCGCGTGCACGGCCGCGAGCGCGTCACGGGCGACCTGCAGCTCCGCGATGCCCCAGTTCCCGAGGAATTGCAGGATCCCTCCGTTGTACCCGTCCGCGACGATCCGCCAGAGGGCGACGAGCGCGCGCGACCGCGCCGGCAGCGTCTCCGCCTCCCAGCCAGCGGCCTGCAGCTCCGCCAGTGCCGCTTCGAACAGGGCGTCCTGCTCGAGGCGCCACACGTTCAACGCCCCCTCGTCCGAGGTCTGCCCCGCGCTCGGCCAGTTCACGCCGCGTCGGTCGGAGGTATGCTCCCAGCTCGATCGCTCGCGCGGGCCCATCGCCGCTACGCGCGGTCCCGCCCAGTGCAGCGGAGCCGCCAGCGCACGTCCGTCCTCCAGGAGCACCAGGATCCGACCGCTCGCGAAACGGACATCGATGATCGGCGATCCGACGACCGGTTCGCTCCGGGCCTCCATGCGCGTCGGACCGGCGTATCTAGTCCAGGGTGTCGCTCTGGTCGATGACCGACTCGACGGTCTCGATGAGCGCGCGCTTCTTCGCATAGAGCGGATGCGCCGGATCGTCGCCCTCGGACGGCACCCCGAGGGCCCGCGCGGCCTCGAGCGAGTTCTGGCCGACGCACGCGTAGATCGTGTCCTCCGGGGCGTTCGGGAACTGGCCGACGACCTCGTGCGCGATCTTCTCGGACGCGATGAGCAGCGCGTTGATGCGGCCAGACTCGATGTCCTCGTGGATGTGCACGGACGCGGGCACGCCGACCGTGCGGAACGCCGGGACCTGCGTCACGTCGTGACCCCGGTTGATGAGCCACTCGGTGAGCACCGGCACGGCGACGTCCGACCGGAGCGTGAGCACGCGGAGCACCTCGTCGGTGTCGACCTCGGTCCACTCCTCCAGGAGCGCGTGCGTGCTGTTCTCCTGACTCGGCGTCCGCTCGATCTCGTACCCGGCCTCGCGGAAGGCCAGCGCGGTCGCCTCGCCGACGATCGCGAGCTTCGTATCTCGGTGGATCACCGCGTTGTGATGCCGCAGCACGTCGACCACGGTCGAGCTCGTCGCGGTCATCCAGTCGAACTTGCCCGCCTCGAGGTCCTGCAGCGCGGCGACGAGCCGGTCCTCCTCGCTCGTGTGCGCGAAGTCGACGAGCGGCGAGATCACCGCGTGCCCGCCCTGCTCTCGGATCGCGCGCGCGACCAGTTCGCCCCAGGTCCCACCTCGGGGAATGAGCACCCGCAGGCCACTGAGCGGCTTCGTCTCAGCAGACATACACTCCACTCGCTCGACAAGATTTCGAAGAGCCGGATCGGGATCCGATCGCTCGGGCCCCGGATCCGGCTGCTGACGGGATTCCGTTGTCCCTATTCTTACCCTGCAGCACCGCCGAAGCAAAACGGGGGACACTCCCCAGAGGACCGCAACCCAACTGTGACCTCCGCGTCGTCAATCGTCGAGGCGATTCACGATCGCGGACGCGATGCCCCAGACGACGGCGCCGACGATCGCGGCGGCACCGGCGACGCCGGCGGCGAACGCCAGCGGCTTCCGTCGCTTCACCTCGGCGATGCGGTGCTTCGTGTCGTCGACCGCATCGTCGATCCGCTTCGCGTAGTTCAGCTGCACCTTCAGCTGCGAGAGCGTGTCGTAGAGCTCGGCGCGCGCCGCCTCGGCGTCGGCGATGCCCCGTGCGCGTTCGTTCTGTGCGTTCATCGCCAGTTGCCCTCCCCGCCGGCCTGCGGCATTCGGCGTTCGGACCCGACGGGCGCGTCGGAATCACTGTTCACGCGCACCTCGCTCAGCGCCGAGATGTCGTCGCCGACCCGACCGAGCGTCTCCTCGGGCACCGGGTTGCCGCGCTTGATGAGCGCGACCCCTGCGAGGATCGCGAGCGCCGCGAGCAGCAGCAGCCCTGCGGCGACGACGAGCGCGGCGAGCCACCACGGCCACACGAGCGCGAGCGCGGCGATCGCGGCGATGACGAGCGCCTCGAGCATGAAGAAGAGGAAGAACAGCGCGATGACGATCGCGCCGGCGCCGATGCCGGCCTTCTTCGCCTTCGAGACGAGTTCGCGCTTCGCGTTCTCGTACTCCGCCTTCGCGAGCGAGACGATCTGCTGCGGCAGCCGCGCGAGCAGCTCGAAGGTGCCGGCCTGGTCCTTCTTCCGGCTCATGCAGTCCCGCCCTGCTCATCGGCAGCAGCCGTTCCCGCACCCGGTCCGGTCGTCGCCGATCCCGAGCTCGCCGCGATGCGAGTCGCGGACGAGGCCTGTCCCGGCCCGGCGGCCGGCCGATCGGGCGTGCTCTGCACCATCGCGGCGAACGCCTGCTTGCCGGCGCGCAGCACGAAGTCGCGCACATCGTCGACCTTGCCGCGGACCGCGCCGCGCACGGCACCGACCCCGCGCTGCACCGGCTCGGTGTTCCAGACGCTCTCGGCACCGCGCTTGATCTGCTCGTAGCGCTCGCGGCCCGCCCGTGTTCCGAGCACGTAGCCGACTGCTGCGCCGACGACGAATGCGATCTTGCCCTTCATGTTGCCTCCCGCCGATGGCGTGTCGTGGTCTTGGGCCAGCCTACTCCGCTTCGCGGCGCACGCACATGCGCGCCGCGGAATATGCCCGTTCCCGCATGCGCATCCCTGCAACGGGCATCAGTCGGCGATCCCGGTCAACCTGCGGCGCAGGTGCACCGCAGCGAGGCGGGAATCGGCGAGCGCGGCGCCCAGGTCGTCCCCGTGCAGCGCGGCGCCGACGACCAGCAGGGAGCGCGACCGCTCGCGCAGCTCAGCGAGCTCTCGCGCCGCGGCGTCCCGATCCTCGGCCGTCGCGAACGGAGCGACGCGGTACTCGACGTGCTCCGGTTCGCCGGAGCGCAGAGCGATGTCGGCGGCCGCGACCGCGGCACGGGCGTCGCGCATCGCGGCCGCATCTCCCGCGGCATGCGGATCGCGGACGGGGCCCGCCGCATGGGCCCACCAGGATCCCGAACGGGACCGGGCGATCTCGACCGACCAGCTGTCGCCGCCGGGCAGCTCCACCGTCTGCACCGCGACAGGCTGACCCGCGCCCGGCGCCTCGTCGTCGTCCACCGCGGGCAGCGCAGGTGCGTCGATCGGGAAGCTCGCGTGGGCGCGCACGCGGGTGACCGCGGCGGTTCCGACCGCGGCGGTTCCGACCGCATCCTCCTCGCGCCGCTCCCCGTCGGGCGCCGCCTCCCCCGCTTCGTCCGGTTCGGAGACCAGCGCATCGAGCAGCGCATCGGCGTGCGGGTCGCTGCCGGGAACCCCGTCCGCTCCGAGCACGATCGCGCGCGCCTCGAGCCCGGAGCCGCCGGTTTCGACGCGCCAGCCGTCCCCCGTGCGGGAGACGCCCGTCACCGGCCCCTCGGCGACGGCGACCCCGTACCATCCGAGGCGTTCGAGCAGCGCATCGCCGAACGCCGTCCATCCGCCGTCAGGGGCGATGCGTGTTTCACGTGCAACACTGCGCTCCGACAGCGCGAGCACCGCGCCGGTGAGCGCGCCGGCACGGGTCAGGGCCTCGTTGAGCCCGGGGGCGGCGATCGCCACCTCGACATCGTCCGGCCCCACCCCGTACCTCGCGCGCACGAACGGATCCACGAGCCGCTCGAGCGCGGCGTCGCCGAGGCGCGACCGCACGAGCTTGCCGAGCGCATGGGTCTTGCCGATCGTGAGCACCGGCTTGACCCGATCCAGGAAGGCCCGCGTCGCACCTCCGCCGCCCAGGATCGCCAGGGCGCGCGACGAGAGCGGCACGGCCGGGATGCCGAGCAGTGCCGGCGTGGGCTGCGGGCACCACGAACCCGCGGCACCGCGAAGCAGCACCGCTCCCGGCGCGCTCGGCACGGGCGACGCGTCGGCGAGCGCGCCCTGCGGCGCCGCCGGAGCCGGCGACCCTTCCGACGGTGCGATGCCCGCGCTCGCCGGGTCGGACAGCGGCGCGGCTACCTGCGCGAGGAACCCCTCGATCGCGCCCTCCGGATCCCGGAGCGGTCGGTCGTCGTCCCCGCGCGCGTGCGCCGGGGGCGAGACCCGGATCCCGCGGCCGGGATGGGTGTCGCTGTCCGGGTGCACGACGACGACCGACAGCCCGACCTCGGCGAACTCGAGGGCGGCGGCGAGCTCGGGGAGCCCGCTGCCGATCACGACGACGTCAGGCACGACCGTCCCCCTCGCCAGGCCGACCGGTCCCGTGCGAGTCGGGGTGCAGCTCGGGTCCGCCGCCCGCGGCGTCTGCGGGATCGGCGGTCGGGGCAATCGGAGCCTGCGGCGCTGCGGGAGCCTGCGGAGCCGCGGCTCCCGCAGGATCCGGCGCGGTTCCGGTGACCGCGGTCTCCGGCGACGGCGCCCACTGTGCGGACGCGACGGGCGCGGGCCCGACGGGCGCGGGCCCGGCCGCGGACGGCATCGGCATCGGCACCTGGATCAGGTCGATCCGCTCGCGCCCGTGGCCGCCGCGCCGGAACACCTTGAGCGCGAGCCAGGCGAAGAGCGCAAGCCCGACGATCTCGCCCACGACCCCCTCGGGACCTCCCGAATCGGCCTGCTGGGCGGTATCGCCGCCGATGCCGGCCGTCATGAAGCCGAACGCGATGAGGTTGTTCACGATGTGCAGCGCGATCGCAGCTTCGAGCCCGCCCGTCTTCCAGGTCAGCCAGGCCGCGGCGAGGCCCATCAGCCCGACCGCGAGCAGCCCCCAGATGTCGTAGATGTGCGAGAGCGCGAACCCGACGGAGGGGATCAGGATGGCGAACCACGGCCGCTTCAGCCACGAGCCGAGCACCTGCATGAACAGGCCGCGGTACACGACCTCCTCCGCCGTCGACTGCAGCGGCACCAGCAGCACGATGAACAGGAGCGAGAGCAGCGCTGCGTTCGTGTCGAAGTCGGCCGACCGCTCGGGAGCGGCCTCGGTGAGCGAGGCCGGGTCGAGCGCGATCCCGACCCCGATGCCCACGGCGTTCATGGCGACCACCGCGACCACCGCGATGCCGGCCATACGGAAGAGCAGCCCCCACCGCATGCGGCCGGCGACCGACCAGATCCGACCCGTCGGCTTCATGCCCATCGTGAGCATGCCGAGCACCACTGCGGGGATCATGATGATGATCGACGCCATCGCGAGCAGGATCGACACGGGGCGCTGAGTGTCGATGATCTCCGCCGTGCCCTCGGTGATGCCCGTTACGTAGGTCGGGTCCCACGCCATGAGGATGGGGATGAACAGGATCGTCACGAGCACCGTGAGCACGCCGAAGTAGACGCCCGAGATCAGCAGCAGCAGGAGGGGCTTCCACCAGCGGTAGTTCGCCGTGCCCCGGAGCAGCCGGTGGTACTCGAGCGGCTCGGTCTCGACGGTCCGCATCGGCACCGGCGGTTTCACCCACCCCCACTCCGGGGGCGCTGCCGGGGCCGGCTGCCCCGCCGGGTGCGCCTGCGCGGAGGCAGCGGGGTCCGCGGGATGCGGCGGCGTGGGAGCCGCGGGGGGAAGCTGACCGTGATCCGTCATGCCTCCATCATTCCATCCGCGGCTGGAGGGCCGCCGCCCCTCGCCGCCGAGCCGGGAGCACCGGCTCCGCGGCGGGGAGCGATCAGGCGCCGCGCAGGCGCGAGGCGAGGAACGCGTGCAGTTCGGCGCGGGGCACGCGCTCCTGCTGCATCGTGTCGCGCTCGCGCACGGTGACGGCGTCGTCGTCGAGCGAATCGAAATCGACCGTGACGCAGAAGGGGGTGCCGATCTCGTCCTGACGACGGTAGCGGCGGCCGATCGCGCCCGAGTCGTCGAAGTCGACGTTCCAGTCATCACGCAGCTCGGCGGCGATCTCGCGCGCGAGCGGTGACAGCTTCTCGTTGCGGCTCAGCGGCAGCACGGCCGCCTTGATGGGCGCGAGGCGCGGATCGAGCGCGAGCAGCGTGCGCTTGTCGGTGCCGCCCTTCGCGTTCGGCACCTCCTCCTCGCGGTACGCGTCGACGAGGAAGGCCATGAGCGAGCGCGTGAGGCCGGCGGCCGGCTCGATCACGTACGGCGTGTAGCGCTCGTTCTTGGTCTGGTCGAAGAAGCTCAGATCCTTGCCCGAGTGCTTCGAGTGGGTCGACAGGTCGAAGTCGGTGCGGTTCGCGATGCCCTCGAGCTCGCCCCACTCGCTGCCCTGGAACCCGAATCGGTACTCGATGTCCGCGGTGCGCTTCGAGTAGTGCGACAGCTTCTCCTGCGGGTGGTCGTAGAAGCGCAGGTTCTCGGGCGAGATGCCGAGGCCGACGTACCACGCCATGCGCTCGTTCATCCAGTACTCCTGCCACTCCTCATCCGTGCCCGGCTCGACGAAGAACTCCATCTCCATCTGCTCGAACTCGCGCGTGCGGAAGATGAAGTTGCCCGGAGTGATCTCGTTGCGGAAGCTCTTGCCGATCTGGCCGATGCCGAACGGGGGCTTCATGCGCGCCGACTGCAGCACGTTCGCGAAGTTCACGAAGATGCCCTGCGCCGTCTCGGGGCGGAGGTAGTGCATCCCCGCCTCGTCGTCCACCGGGCCGAGGAACGTCTTGAGCAGGCCCGAGAAGGCGCGGGGCTCGGTCCACTGGCCGCGGGTGCCGCAATTGGTGCACACGATCTCGGCGAGGCCGCCCTCGGGCGCGCGCCCCTTCTTCTCCTCGAAGGCCTCGATGAGGTGGTCCTCGCGCTGGCGCTTGTGGCAGCTCAGGCACTCGACGAGGGGGTCGCTGAAGACCTCGACGTGGCCCGACGCCTCCCAGACCTGTTTCGGCAGGATCACGCTCGAGTCGATCCCGACCACGTCGTCGCGCTTCTGCACCATGGCCTTCCACCACTGGCGCTTGATGTTCTCCTTGAGCGCCGTGCCGAGGGGGCCGTAGTCCCAAGCGGATCGGGATCCGCCGTAGATCTCACCCGCCTGGAACACGAAGCCGCGGTGGCGGGCGAGGGCGATGACCTTATCAAGGCGGGACTGTTCAGCCATGTGTTCGATTCACTCCAAGGTGCAGACGGGGATCTTGGGATTCGCGCGGCATCCGCGCAGTCCCGATCAGTCTACCCGCCGCCCGAGCGCCGCCCCGGGAGAGCTCACGCCCGCCGCCCGAGCGCCGCCCCGGGAGAGCTCACGCCCGCCGCCCGAGCGCCGCCCCGGGGACTTCACGCCCGCCGCCCGCGCCGAGCGCTCCGTTACAGTGATGCAATGACCCCCTCCTCGCACGCCCCGGCCACGGGGCCCGCTCTGTCCCAGGCCACGCGGATCCTGCTCGGCCTCGCCGCCGCGGTCGTCGTGCTCGCGGGGATGTCCTTCGCGCGCGGCATCATCGGCCCGCTGGCCGTCGCCGTCGTCATCGTCATCATCTGCGCCCCGGTGCGCAAGCCGCTGGAGCGCTGGGGTCTCCCCACCTGGGTCGCGACGACCGCCGTCATCCTGGTCTCGTACGCCGTGCTCATCGTCATGGCGCTGCTGCTCGCGTTCGCCGTCGCCGAGTTCACCGAGCTCGCGATCGAGTACGCACCGGCGCTCCGCGAGACCGCCGACGCCGTGATCGCGCAGTTGAGCGCGCTCGGTCTCGACGCACAGGCCTCGGACGCGATCACGGGGGTGTTCACGCCGTCGCGGATCCTCGGCCTCGCGACTTCGCTCGGCAACACCGTGCTGGTGGCGCTCACGGCGCTCTTCTTCATCTTCGCCTACCTGATCTTCATGGCGGCGGACGCGGCGCGCTACGCCCGCGCCGAATCGTCGTTCGGGGCCTCGGCGCGCGCGCCGATGGCGCGGTTCGCGCAGTTCAACGGGTCCGTGCGCCGCTACTTCGTGGTCAACGCGGCGTTCGGCCTGCTCGTCGCCGTCGTCGACGCGCTCGCGCTCTGGGCGATGGGCGTCCCCGCCCCGCTCGTGTGGGGAGTGCTCGCGTTCGTGACCAACTTCGTGCCGAACATCGGCTTCGTGCTCGGGCTCGTACCGCCGGCCGTGCTCGCCCTCGTCGTCGGCGGCTGGCCGCTCGCGATCGCGGTCATCGCGGTCTACTGCGTGGCGAACGTCGGTCTGCAGGTGCTCGTCCAGCCCAAGTTCGTGAGCGATGCGGTCAATCTGAGCCTGACGCTGAGCTTCGTTTCGGTGCTCTTCTGGACCTTCATCATCGGCCCCCTCGGCGCCATCCTCGCGATCCCGCTGACCCTGTTCGCCCGCGCGCTGCTCCTCGAGGGCGATCCCCACGCCACATGGCTCCGCTGGCTCACGGGCGACACGACCGTCACCGAGCGCGGCTGAGCGCCACCCCGCATACGCAGAACGCCCCTCCGAGGAGGGGCGTTCTGCGTATGCGCGAGCGGCCGGGCCGCTGGCCGACTACTTGTAGCGGACGATCGCGCTGGGCGAGCCGTCGATGTAGGCGCTCGCGATCACGGTCTGGTTCCCGGCGTAGCCGCTGTGGACGGCCTTCCCGTTGCCGATGTACATCGCCACGTGACGCCCCTCCCAGATGAGCACATCGCCCGGGACCGGCGAACCGACGCGGGTGCCGCCGAGGGAGGTGTACTCGCCCGCGCGGGTGCCGAGGTCGCCGACCTTCTTGCCCGAGAATCGAAGCGCGCGCTCGATGAGCACGGTGCAGTCCTGGAAGTCGCCGAGCTGCGCCTTCGCGCTGCGCACCATCTTCGCGGGTCGGCTGTCGGCAGCGGTCGCGCGGTAGGTCTTCTTGATCGACTTCGACGTGTAGGTGTACTTCGTCGAACCCCACTTCGCCTGGTAGATCACCGAGACGTTCTTGCCGACCATCGCCGGAGTCACCTTGATGCTCGTGCCCGTCTTGACCTTCTTGCCGCTGACGGTCCAGATGTAGGTGCCCGAGAACTTGAGGTCGCCCGGCTTCTTGACGGTGGCCTTCGCCGAGAGGCTCTTGCCGGCCTTGGCCCAGCCCGAGACCTTCACGGAGATCGAGACCTTCGCCTGATGCTTCGTCACCGCGGCGGTGGCGGCGGAGGGCTTGGTGGTGATGCTGCCCGCGAACATGGTCTTGCTCTCGCCCCACGGGACGTTCGCCGTCACGGTGATGCGCTTCTTGAAGTCGGTGGGCTTCACGGTGTAGGTCTTGCCGGTGGCGACCTTCTTGCCGTTCGAGTACCAGGTGTAGACACCGGCCTTGCGCGGCAGCTCGCTCGACATCTTGAGGTCGACGGTCTTGCCCGTGAGGGTGTTGCCGATCTTCGGGGTGCCCACGATCTTGGCGGTCGCCGAGACCTGCGCGGCGCGCTTCACCACGGCGCCGACGGAGGTGGCCTCGGTGAGGCTGTCCGCGGTGTACTCGGGCGTCGCACCCCAGGTGTGGGTGACCTCGGCGGTGACGGTCTTGCCGAGATCCTCGGCGCGCACCGTGAACAGTCCGTCGGCGTCGATCGCGGCAGCAGGCACGGCCTGGCCGTTCACGAACCACTCCGTCTCCGTGGAGACCTCGAGATCGGCGGGCTTCGAGAGCTCGACATCGGCCTGCAGCTTGGCACCCACCGCGACCGCGGTGAGCTCGGTCTGCCGGGCCGGGTCGACGAGCGTGACCTCCGAAGCGACCGCGGCGGCCGCGGGCTCGCCCGAGTCGTCGACGCCGGGCTCCTGGGGAGCGGTCGTCTGCCCCGCCACGAGGTCCGGAGCCGCTTCGAGCGCTCGGGCGTCCTCTGGAGCCGGCGCGGCGGCCTCGTCCTCCGGCTGCTCGGCGGCCTCGGGGGCGGCGGCGGCCGGATCCTCGGCGGGGGGTGCGGGTTCTGCGGTCGGCTGGGCCGCGGGGGCGTCAGCTGCCACGACGTTCTGCGTATCGACCGCCGGCTCCTCGGCGAACGCTCCCGTGGAGGGACCGAGCACGAGCGCACCGACGAACAGGGTCGCAATCGTCTTCTGGAACCGCAAACAAACCTCGTAACCTTGACAACAGGGGCATGGGCCCCTCGAGGCACCGCGGACCATGCTAGGCACACATTGCGGGGCGCCGCCAGTCGGTATACCGACTGGATTCCGTCCAGAAACCCGGCAGATCGTTGCCAGCACTGGGCACACGGCCCGTTACATTTCCGTAATCTTTTTTCGGCGATGTAGTACCAGGGTACCGTTATTCCGCGATGCGGAACGAAATCGGGCCGCGCGCGAGCTGCGAATCCGACCGACGCTCAGCCTCCGAGGACGATGTTCTCCGGGCGCTCGCCGGCGCGCAGGTGCGCGACCTGTCGGCGGATCAGCGCGGCCATCCGCGGCAGCATCGCCGACGAGTCCCCTCCCACGTGCGGGGTGATGAGCGCGTTCGGGCAGCTCCACAGCGGGTGGTCCCCGGGCAGCGGCTCCGGGTCCGTGACATCGAGGGCCGCGCGCAGTCGTCCGGAGCGCAACTCCGCGACGAGCGCGTCGGTGGTCACGACGGGTCCGCGTGCGACGTTCACGATCAGCGCGCCGTCGGGAAGGGCGGCGAGGGCCGCCGCATCAATGAGCCCCGTCGTCTCCGCGGTGAGCGGCACGCCGATCATCACGATCTCTGCAGCCGCGAGGCAGGCGTGCAGGTCCTCGAGCCCGTGCACGGCGACCGTGTCGCCCGCGAGGTTCGCCTCGCGCCTGGCGGTCCGCGCCAGTCGGGTGATCTCGACCTCGAAGCCGGAGAGCCGCGCCTCGATCGCCCGCGAGACGCCGCCGTAGCCGATCAGCAGGACGCGGCGATCCGCGAGGCTGGGCAGCGACCGGCCCTGCCACGCGCCCGCGTCCCCCGCGCGCACGAAGTCGGCGAGCCCGCGCTGCGCCGCGAGCGCCAGCCCCACGGCGAGCTCCGCGGTGGAGGCCTCGTGCACCGTCGCGGCGTTCGCGCACGGCACGCCCGCCGGCAGGTACTTCGCGAGCCCGTTGTAGCCGATCGACTGCCACTGCACCAGTTCGACCTCGACCTCGGCGAGCGCCGAGAGCCGCCGGTTGCCGCCCCAGTAGGGCGGGACGACGATGTCGAGACGCCGCCGCGGCGCCGGACCGTCGAGATCCCACTCGACGAACTCGACGCCCGCGAGCGGGCCGACGGCGCCCCGGAGTCCGGGGTCGGAGGGCAGGGAGACGACGAGGTCACGCATGCCCCGAGTCTAGCCAGGGCGGTCGGTCGACGGCCCAGCCCGACGCGGCGGCGGATCTCC
>NZ_QYAB01000001.1:156216-211499 GCF_016758175.1 Leucobacter zeae | reverse complement strand
CAGGGAGACGACGAGGTCACGCATGCCCCGAGTCTAGCCAGGGCGGTCGGTCGACGGCCCAGCCCGACGCGGCGGCGGCCCCTGGCTCCGAGCGCCTCGGAGCCAGGGGCCGCCGCATCGCGGGACCGCTACCGGGTCTCGATCGCGCCCGTGCGGCGGCGGATCTCCTCCGCGACCGCGAGGGCGTCGCCCTCCGGCGCGTCCGACTTCCGATCGGGGCGCGCGGCGAAGAGGTAGACGAGGCCGGACACGAGCACGACCGCGAGACCGATCAGCACGACGTAGTCCGTGAAGAACGAACCGGACGCGCCGGGAGTCGCCAGCAGCACCATCGCGAAGACGCCGTAGGCGAGCGCCAGGACATTGACGACGAGGCCGAGGCCGCCGAGGTTGAACGGGCCCGCGGGCTTCCAGCCCTTGAGCCGCTGGCGGAGGCTCGCGAGCACGACCATCTGGAACGCGAGGTAGATGCCGAGGATCGCGAACGACGTCACCGGAACGAGCAGCCCCTCGTTGAAGTAGATGAGCACGCAGATGAGCGCGGGCACGGTGCACGCGACGATGAGGGCGTTCGTCGGCACCTTGCTCTTCTCGGACACCTTCGAGAGCCAGGTGTGGCCGGGCAGCATGCCGTCGCGCGCGAACGAGTAGAGCAGTCGCGACGCTGCCGCCTGCAGGCTGAGCACGCACGAGATGAACGCGAGGATCGTGATCACGAGGAAGATCTTCGCCCCGACGGTGCCGAGGGTCGCCTCGAGGATCGCCGGGATCGGGTCGACGACCTCGCCCGAGACGATCTGCTCGAGGTTGGGGGCCGCGAGCACGTAGCCCCCGAAGGAGAAGAGCGCCGAGACCGCGCCGACGAGGATCGTCATCATCATGGCCTTCGGGATCCGGCGCGCGGGGTCCGAGACCTCCTCGGCGACATCGCCGCAGGCCTCGAAGCCGTAGAAGAGGAAGAGGCCGGCGAGCGCCGACGCGAGGAAGACGGGGACGTACGATCCCTCGCCTGCGGTGCCCATCGTGTCGAAGAACACTGAGAAGTCGTGCTTGCGCTGGAAGAGCAGCAGGTAGAGCCCCAGGCCGATGACCCCGATCAGCTCGGCGGCGAGGCCGATGCGGGCGATGCGGGCGAGCCACTTCGTGCCCGAGAAGTTGATGAGCAGCGCGAGCAGCAGCAGGCCGAGGCCGGTGAACAGGGTCGACTCCGGCGTGAGCTCGATGCCGAAGAGACTCGTCACGAAGCCCGAGCCGAACTGCGCGACCGACGTGATGGTCACGATCATGGCCCAGATGTAGACCCAGGCCGCCATCCAGGCGTAGCGGCGACCCCAGAGGCGCCGCGCCCAGGGGTAGATGCCGCCGTGGATCGGGAACTGCGAGACGACCTCGCCGAAGACGACCGAGACGAGCAGCTGGCCGCACGCGACGATCACGATCCACCAGATCGAGGGCGGGCCGCCGGTCGACAGGGCGACGGCGAGCAGCGAGTAGACGCCGACGAGCGGCGAGAGGTAGGTGAAGCCGAGCGCGAAATTGGCCCAGAGGCTCATCGAGCGGTCGAACTTGCCCTCGTAGCCGAGGACGGCGAGATGCTCGTCGTCGGCGAGGCGCCCGTTGGGAGGCGTTGCGGTCATTGGATATCCCTTTCGGATCAGCGTCGATCCCGGCGGCCGGTCGGCCGCCTCAGGGAGAGATCATAGCGAGCGATCGGCGCGCGGAGCGCACGAACGTGCACACCCGCACGCGCGGTGACGGTGCAGGGGTGCCGATCCGCGCCGCCCGCGGTGATCGGCGCAGGCCCGTGCCGATCCGCGCCGATCCTCAGCCGGCGGGCGTCGCGACCGGCGCGTGGGTCCACCCGCCGTCGGAACGGAGGTACTCGATCCGAGTGTGCCGGCGGTCCTCGCGGGCCTGCATGAACTCGAACTCCTCGGCGGCGAGCGCGTAGCGCTGCCAATCGGGGTTCGGCTCGCCCGTGTAGCTCGGGCGCTCGCGCCAATCCCGCTGCGACGCCGCATCGTCGAGCGCGGCCGCGGTTCCCGTGATCCGCACCTGCCTGCCCGACTCGCGCCAGAAGAACAGCATCGTCGCCCGCGCGCGCTCGGCGAGCTCCATCCCCTTGCGCGACGTGCGGTGGGTCGAGAAGTGGTAGCCGTCGTCGTCGATGTCCTTGACGATGAGCGTTCGTGCGACCGGGACGCCGTCGGCCCGCACGGTCGCGAACGTCATCGCGTGCGGCTGCCTGGCGCCGCTCGCGATCGCCTCGTCGAGCCAGCTCCGGAAGAGCGCGTGCGGATCCTCGGGCAGATCGTCCGCGGACAGCACGGGCAGGGGTTCGGGGAACGCCGGCAGGGAACGGAGCACGGCCTCGAGATCGCTCATGGCCCCAGCCTATGCGGGCGGGGTCGGAAAACGGAGCGTGCCGGCCAGGACTCCTGGGAATCCCGGCCGGCACGCGCTCCGGAAGCGGTGCTACTTCGAGACGAAGTACAGTCGCTTGTTCGCGAACTCCCCGATTCCGACGGGGCCCATCTCGCGCCCGAAGCCCGACCGCTTCACACCGCCGAACGGGATCTCGGCGGCCTCGGCCGCGATGATGTTGACGTGCGCCATGCCGACCTCGAGCTTCGAGGCGACACGGGCGGCGCGCGCCTCGTCGGTCGAGAACACGGAGCCGCCGAGGCCCAGCGCGCAGTCGTTGGCGAGTTCGAGGGCCTCAGCATCGCTCGACACCTTGTAGACGGTCGCGACCGGCCCGAAGATCTCCTCCCGGTACGACGCGGAGTCGCGCGGCACATCGACGAGCACTGCGGGCGAGTAGTGGGCGCTCGGCCCGTCGGAGAGCACGCCTCCGGCGAGCAGACGAGCACCCTCGGAGACCGCCTGCTGCACCTGGGCGTGCACCGTCTCGGCGGCCGCCCGGGTCGACAGGGGCACGTACTCGCCCTCGCCGAGATTCAGCTGGTCCCCCGGCTGCAGCCCCTCGGCGAGCTTCACGAGCTCCGCGACGAACTCGTCGTAGATGTCGTCCATGACGATCAGGCGCTTGTTCGAGTTGCAGACCTGGCCACCGTTGTAGGTGCGGAACTCCCAGGCCTGCCGGGCGACCGCGGCCACGTCGTCCGAATCGAGCACCACCATCGGGTCGATGCCGCCCAGCTCGAGCACGCACTTCTTGAGGTGCGTGCCCGCCTGCGCGCCGATGATCGCGCCGGCGCGCTCCGACCCGGTGAGCGAGACGCCCTGGACACGGGGGTCGGCGATCATCGTCGCGATCTGGTCGTGCGACACGAAGATCGCCTGGTAGCCGCCGACGGGAACGCCCGCCTCCTCCATGATGGCCTGGATCGCGAGGTTCGACTTCGCGCAGATGTCCGCGTGCTTCAGCAGGATGGTGTTGCCGAGCACGAGGTTGGGCGCGGCGAAACGGGCGACCTGGTAGTACGGGAAGTTCCACGGCATGACGCCGAGCAGCGTGCCGAGCGGCAGATGCTCGATGACGGCCTTGCCAGGGATCGTCGAGGGGATCTCGTAGTCCGTAATGAGGCTCGGCCCGTGCACGGCGTAGTACTCGATGATGTCGGTCGCGAAGTCAACCTCGTCGAGGCTCTCGGCGATCGACTTCCCCATCTCGGTCGCGATGATCTCCGCGAGCTCCTGACGGCGTTCCGCGAAGAGCTCGGCGACCCGCTTCACGACGGCGGCGCGCTCCTGCACGCTCCGCTCCCGCCATTCCTGGTACACGGCGTCGGCGCTCGCGAGCGCCTCTTCTACCTGCGCGTCGGTCGCGGCCTCGAACGTCTCGAGAACCTCGCCGGTCGCAGGATTCTGCACCCGGTACTTGGACATGCTTATCTTCCTCCAGCGTTGGATGTGAGGGCCGCGTCAACGCGCATGACATCCGACGGGCCACTTGAAAGCTACCACCGAAACCCTGCGTCCTCTATCTCCGTCGGGACTCTCACGGGGAACCGCAGTCCGGGCCGCCCCGTCCGACGGATGGGGACGGCGGACCTCCACGACGAACTCAACGAAATCGCACGCGATATTCATTGCTTATGGCATGATCTGAGACATGAGCAGCACTCCTCCCGGATGGTACGAGAACCCCGCCGACAGCACTGAGATTCGATATTGGGACGGCCGGCAGTGGCTCGATCACACGGCCCCGAAGCCGCACGCGACGCAGCCCGACGCGCGTCGAACGACCCCGAAGCCGCCCAAGCGGAAAGCGCCCCTGTGGCTGGTCGTCGCGTCGGGGGCCGCCGGCCTCGTACTGGGCACAATGGGCGGCATCGGTGCGGGCGACGCCGGACGGTACACCGCACAGATCACCGAGCTCGAAACCCAGGTCGACTCACTCGAGACCGAAGTGGACGAAACCCAACAGGCAGCCGAGGTGGCGGACCAGGCCCTCTCGGAAGCGCAGGCGGAGTTCACCGCTGACCGCAAGAAGCTCGTCCTCGAGGCGAAGACCGCCACGGAGGAGGCCGCGACCGAGCAGGCGAATGCGCAGCAGGCGAAATCAGAGGCCCAGAAGGCGCAGGCAGAAGCACAGGCAGCCACGAAGCGCGCGCTCGCCGCGGAAGGCCGCCAGGAAGCCGACACCACGACCTCAACGACGACCTCGCCGGAGCCTCCCGCAGCAACCTCGACCTCCTACGAGAACTGCACCGCAGTCCGGGATGCCGGGGCATCGCCCATCCGCGTCGGGCAGCCGGGGTACGGCCGCCACCTCGATCGCGACGGCGACGGGGTCGGATGCGAGTAACGGACCCCCTCGATCCTCGAAGAAATGTTCACACTGTGGATAACTCTGTGCGTAACTGCCGGTTTTTGATCGAAAAGTTATCCACACAGTTGTGGACAGGGTGTGCATAACTGGGGATGGTCGAACATACCCGCGAAATCACACGAGTGTAATTCGATGCCGCGCGTGCGACGCGGCGACGCGTTAACCGGATCCATCCACAGGTCGGCGCCCGCAGATCCACCTCCCGGCGGCCTCCGCAGCGCCGACTCGCGCCCGGAATGACACACGGAACTCGATTCGGCCCCGTTCGAGCCGCTGAACGGGGCCGAATCGAGTTCGGTGAACGGTATTCGGCGACAGCTGGGGTCGGCGCGGAATCAGACGCGGTGCCGCGCGCGGGATCGGGCGCGGCTCGGGATCAGGCGCGGGAATCGCGATCGCGCACCCGGCAGCAACGCGAAGAGCCCGGTCAGGATGATCCTGACCGGGCTCTTCATCTGTGGCGGATGAGGGATTCGAACCCCCGTAGGCAGTGCCAGCTGATTTACAGTCAGCCCCCTTTGGCCGCTCGGGTAATCCGCCATCGGCCGTGCGAGCACGACCAGGAGACCACATTACAGGTTCGCAGGCCCGAACGGAAATCGGATGGACACCGCCCGCGGCATGGGAGGATCGGGGCATGGCACCGCTCCCCGAAGACCTCATCCTCAACACCGCGAACAGCGTCGACGAGATCCCGACGAGCACGTTCTACCGCATCGCGCGCTTGCGCCAGGAGGTATTCGTCGTCGAGCAGGACTGCGTCTACCTCGACCTCGACGGCCGCGACCTCGAGCTCGGCTCGATCCAGCTCTGGGTCGAGGCCGCCGACGGCGCGGTGGCCGCGACCGTGCGCATCCTCGACGAGAGCAGCCACGAAGAGGGCCTGCGCAGCATCGGCCGCGTCGTGACCGACCCCGCCTGGCGCGGGCGCGGGATCGCCGCGGAGCTGCTGCGCGCCGCGATCGACGCGTGCGCGGGCGGCCCGATCCTCATCCACGCGCAGGCCCACCTCTCCGAGTGGTACGGCCGCTTCGGCTTCGTGCCGAGCGGCGAGGAGTTCCTCGAGGACGGCATCCCGCACCTGCCGATGCGGATCGGATAGCGCTGACCGAACCCCGAGCTCCGGTCGGATCAGGAGCACCGGCCGGCCCGGCAGCACCGACCGGCGCCCCGCGCCTCAGCCGGCCGGCCCGCCCCCATCGAGGAGCTCATCGAGTCCGGGCACCGGCACGCACAGTCCGTGCTTGTGCGCCCGCGCCGACACCGACTGCTCCCGCAGCAGCGTGAGCAGCTCCACCGGACCGGCCATCGTGACCGGATCCGCCCAGAGCGCGGCGCGATCCAGCCCGCCCATCCACTCCGCGGCGCGCACGCGGTCGCCGTCGATCAGCCTGAGACGCGCAGCGGGTACGCCCTCTGGTCCTTCGGGACCCGACACGGCGAGCCGCTCCATCCAGTCCTCGTCGCGCTCGAGCGACACCTCGAGCGCCAGGTGCTCGAGCACCCGGCTCACCTCGGGCGGCAGCACCTCCCCCGTCGACACCGCCACGGGTGCGCGCACGAGCAGAGCGGCAGCGAGCACCCGCACGAGCGCCGTCACCGAGCCGCCCTCGGCGAGCCGGATCTGCGTGACGACGGGGTGGTAGCGGAGCACGTTCCGCTCGACCTGCAGCCCGATCTCGTCGCGCTCGACGCCGAACGAGGTGCGCCACGCGAGCGCGTCGGCGAGGGCCGCACGCCGCAGCTGGTCGAACTCCTCGTACTCGATGCTCGCCTGCGCGGCCTCGATGAGCACCTGCACCTCTGGGTCGAGCCCGCGGAGGTGCAGCGTTTCGCTGCGCGTGCCCTCGCGGGGCACCCAGGTGCCGAGCGTGAGCATGCGGTTGGGCCCGCCGCTGAGCGCCGGGATCCCCATGACCGCGTCGTTCCACCCGCCGCCGGGCTGGCGTTCGATCCGCGCCTCGGTGGTCGGCCGGTTGATCGACAGCGCCGCGGCTTCGGCGCCGGCGAGCCACTCCAGCACCTCGTCGGGGTCGTTGCTCTGCAGGCCGGCGGCCGCGCCGGACCCCGCGGAGTTCTGCACGCGGATCGCCTCGGCGAGCGTGTGCACGGAGACGACGCCGATCACGGGCATCCCTGCCGCGTCCTCCCAGAACCGCGACGAGGCGGCGACACCGGTGCGCACCCCCGGGCTCCAGAGCCGCCCGGCGTCGTCCAGCCGCTGCGGCTCCACGAGCCACTCCTCGCCCCGGCCGAGCTCGGTCAGCGCGCGCAGGCCGGACTCTCCCGGGTCGACCGCGAGCGGCCCCAGGTCGAAGCCGAGCGGATCGCGGTCGCCCGGCCGCGCCGAGTCCCCCGCGCGCAGCGCGCGGACGGCGTCGGCCAGCCCTTCTCGGAACCGCTTCGAGCGCGCGACACTGCCGACGAGGATCAGCCGCTGCGCGCTCCGCGGGTGCGCGCCCGCCCCGCGGAAGGCGGACGCCACGGCATCCCGGATCGCCGCGTCGAGGTCGGCCGAGGGGGTGACGACCGTCGACCCGAGCACCGTGAACCCGCCCTCGATCTGGAGGTCGGGGCGGCGGCGCGCGAGTTCATGCGCGGTCGCGCGGCGGCCGAGCACGATCGCCCGGTCGGTATCGGGCCGGGCGGCGAGCCGGGGCAGCGTGCCGGGCACCGCGACCGCTTCGAGATGCACCGCACCGCGCGGAAGGCCGCCGATCTCCCACTCCTCGACCAGCGCCGCGGCCGACCCCGCGAGCCGCTGCGGCACCGACCAGAGCACTCCGTTGCCCGCGGCCAGCGCGCCGAGCACGGCCTCCGCCTGCTCCGAGAGCGGCCGCCCGGCCTCCGCTGCGACGAGCACGAGCCCGCCCGAGACGAAGGTCGCGCCGCGCACCACTGCGAGTCGCTCCGCGAGCAGGCCGGCGTACCTGGCGGCGTCGACGATGTCGTCGACCTCGGCGTCGAGCTCCGCGATCGGGGCGCCGGTGTCGGCGGCGATCACCTGCAGCAGCCGGTCGCGCGCCGCGGCGGTCGCGAGCGCCGCGCGCCGCAGCCGAGAGGACCGCAGTTGCGGCGCGACCTCGCCCCAGCGCTCGCCCGATTCCCTGGCCTGCAGTGCCGCGACGGCCGGGTCGAGGTCCGCCTGCGAGAGTGCGACCGTCGCGTTGGCCGCGTCGTCGCCCTCCGCCTGCGCGGCCGAACGCCGCAGCAGGTCGCGCGCCCACTCGCGATTCGCCGCGACCGTGGCATCGGTCGGCGGCTCGTTCACGAACCCCGACGCAGAGACGACGGGGATCGGCTTCGGCGGCACCACGGCTTCGAGGGCGAACCCGCCTCCCGACCCGCGTCCGAGCCCGAGCACCGCCGCGGTGAGGCCGCCCGTGTCGAACGCGACGGGGTCCTCGGGCGGCCGATAGAAGAGCGCGCTGTCGCGCTCCGTCGGATCCCACTCCCTGGCCCGCAGCTGGGTGCGGTGCGATGCCGGATGGCACTCCGCCGCAGCGATGGCCGCCTCGCGGAACTCGGCGTGCCCCGCGGCCCGCGCCTCGGCCCCCTCCGGCTCAGGCGCCAGCACCCGCTCGAGGCGCGAGACTGACGATTCCGGGTCCGCCGCCTCGGCCGCGAATCCGACGAGCATGTCGACCGCTCCCCCGAACTCGCGCGGCGAGATCACCGGTACGACGAGCCGCACCTCGACGCCCGCGCCGCCCGCGCCGCCCGCGCCCGCAAGGATCTCGGCGAGGCCCGGCACGACTCCGCTGCGCAGCTGCACGGAGCACAGCGCCGCGGAACCGAGCCGGTCCGCGAGCGCGGCCACCCCGCCGAGCACGAACGCGTCCTCGCTCGCGATGACCGGCCGGAGCACCGCCGCACGCCCCGGATGGAGCGCGAGCTCGACCAGGCGCAGCAGCTGGGCCGCGACGGCTCCGCGGTCCTCGAGCACGGGCACCGCGAGCCCGCTGAGGATCGACGCGACGCGCTCGTGGCCGGCGACGCCCCCGATCCCGATGACCACCTCGGCCGGAGCCCCTCCGTCGGCGACGCGCCGCTGAGCCCAGCGGCTCAACCGGTCGTACATCTCGCGCGACTCGGGCAGCTCGGCCATCAGCCGCGCGCCGACGCGAGCGCGGTCGAGCGCCGGGTCCGCGAGGGCGCGCGCCAGCAGGTCGGGGACGAGGCGCGCCCAGCGCACGCTGCCCGGCTCGATGTGGACCGTGGTCCCGTGCTCGGCTGCCGCCGCGAGGATCGGACCGAGCGCCTCGGCCGCCCGCGCGACGTCGTCGTCGGCCGACCAGTCGGTTCCGCCCGGCGCGATGCGCGCCGGGTCGACCACGAGGTGGCCGACGACGGCGTGCTGCGCGAGCGCCACGAGCCGCGCAACCTCGGCCGCGGCGCCCGCGGGTCCGTGGATCGCGTCTCCGAGCGGCTGCGAGACCGGGATGATCCCGAGATCGGCGGATCGCCGCAGGGCGTCGCCGAGCCCGGTGAGGCGCCCGGACGCGGAGCCCTCGGAGGGGAGCCGCGTGGCGAGCACGAGCCCGGAGACCCGCTCGCGCAGCCACCGGCGCGCGACGGGCATGACCGCCCAGGGCAGCCCGATCGAGGCCGCGCCCCCGGCGCGCACGACGAACCGGTCGCGCGCGGGCAACGACTTCGGCGCCTCGTGGGCGACCTCGCGGAAGCCGATGGCCGACGCGAAGGCGTCCTCGGTCCCCGCCACCATCTCGAGCAGCCGCCGGGTGAACTCGAATCCCTCGGCGTCGCGCTGGAGCCCGCCGAGGAGGTCGGGGCCCGACGCGCCATCGCGCGAGCGGAGCGCCGCGATCCACCCGTCGGTCAGCGCCTCTGCGCGATCGACCGCGTCGCTCCAGGCCTCCCCCTGCACCAAGGATTCAGCTGCCATGACCCCACTGTAGGGCGAGCCGCAGGGAAACTCCGGGAGCGCGCGCCGACGCCCCGCGAGCAGGATCCCCGCGAGCAGGATCCGCGCGCGCAGCGAGCCGAGCGGCCGCTACGCGAGCAGCGCGCGGTCGTCGAGCTGGGCGCCCTTGATCTTCGCGAACTCGGCGAGGAGGCCGGGCACCGTGAGGCTCTGCTTCTCCTCGGCGGAGGCCTCGAAGACGATGTCGCCCTCGTGCATCATGACGAGGCGGTTGCCGAGTCGCAGCGCCTGCTCCATGTTGTGGGTGACCATCAGCGTGGTGAGGCCGCCCTGCGACACGATGCGGTCGGTGAGCTCGGTCACGAGCGCCGCCCGCTGCGGGTCGAGCGCCGCGGTGTGCTCGTCGAGCAGCAGGATGCTCGGGTGCGTGAACCCGGCCATCAGCAGCGAGAGCGCCTGGCGCTGCCCGCCCGAGAGCAGGCCGACCTTGGCCGTCATGCGGTTCTCGAGGCCGAGCTCGAGCGAGCGCAGCTCCTCGCGGAAGCGCTCGCGCTGGCCGCGGCTGAGCGCCGGGCCCAGGCCGCGCGCCTTCCCCCGGCGCAGCGCGAGCGCGAGGTTCTGCTCGATCGTCAGGCTCGGCGCCGTGCCGGCCATCGGGTCCTGGAACACGCGCCCGATGTACTTCGCGCGCTGGTGCTCCTTGAGGCGGTTCACCCGGCGGCCGTCGATCTCGATGAGCCCCGAGTCGACCCCGTAGCGCCCCGAGATCGCGTTGAGCAGGGTGGACTTGCCCGCGCCGTTCGAGCCGATGACGGTGACGAAGTCGCCCTCCTCGAGCCGCAGGCTGAGGCCCGCGAGCGCGCGGCGCTCGTTGACGGTGCCGGGGAAGAACGTCTTCTGGATCTGGTCGATGACGAGCATCGTGCTACTTCCCTTCGGTCCCGGTGGAGGCGGCCGCAGCGAGCGCCGGCGCCGGCTCGGGTGCCGGTTCCCGCGGCGCCACCCGGCCCCCGCGGTCGCGCAACGAGGGGAGCTTCTTCAGGAAGCCCCAGCGCGGCAGCAGCAGCGCGGCGATGACGAGCAGCGCGGTGATGAGCTTCATGTCGTTGGGGTCGAGGCCGACCTTGAGTGCGCCGAAGATGATCATGCGGTACAGCACGGCGCCGAAGACGACCGCGAAACTGGCGATCCAGATGAAGCGCTGGCCGAGGATCGCCTGGCCCAGGATCACCGATGCGAGGCCGACGAGGATGAGGCCGATGCCCATGCTGATGTCGGCGAAGCCCTGGTACTGGGCGACGAGCGCGCCGCAGCCGGCGACGAGGCCGTTGGAGAGGGCGAGGGTGAGGATCTTGGTGCCGTCGGTGCTGACGCCGAAGCTCGCGATCATGGGGCCGTTGTCTCCGGTGGCCTGGATCGCGAGGCCGAGGTTCGTGGAGAGGAACCAGTCGACGACGAGCTTGACCAGCATGACGCCGACGAAGATGATGGCGAGGCTCATCCAGGTCTTGTCGATGTCGGCGTCGCGGAGCGGCGTGAATACGGTGTCCGCGCGGAGCAGCGGCAGGTTCGAGGTGCCCGTGGCGTCGGGTTTCGTGGTCCCCATGATGCGCAGGTTGATCGACCAGAGCGCGATCATGGTCAGGATCCCGGCGAGGAGCCCGTCGATCCGCCCCTTCGTGTGCAGCACGCCCGTGACGGCGCCCGCGACGAGGCCGGCGCCGGCGCCGGCGAGCGTCGCGAGCACGGGGCTGTGGCCGAGCGTGATCAGGGCGCCCGCGGTCGCCGCGCCCGTGGTGAAGCTGCCGTCGACCGTGAGGTCCGGGAAGTTCAGCACGCGGAAGGTCAGGTAGACCCCCAGTGCCATCACCCCGTAGATGAGGCCGAGCTCGAGTGCGCCGATCATGCGGTGATCCTGTTCGTTCGTGTGGTGTGGTCGTGGCAGCGGGCGGTCGGGCGTTCGAGCCCGACCGCCCGCTGCGGGAGCGGCTGCGCCGCCGCCCGGTTACTCGACGACGTCGGCGTCCTTCGTGATCGACTCGGGGAGCTTCACGCCCATGCGCTCGGCCGCGCCCGGGTTGACCGTGTTGGCGAGCGTGGTCGCCGTCTCGACGGCCATGTCCGCGGGATCCGCGCCGTCCTTGAGGATCTTGACGGCCATCTCGCCGGTCTGCTTGCCGAGCGCGTGGTAGTCGATGCCCATCGTGGCGATCGCGCCGCTCTCGACGGTGCCCGCCTCGGCCGCGATCACGGGGATCTTCTGCTCCTCGGCGACCTGGATGAGGGCCGCGACGCCGGTCACGACCATGTTGTCGGTGGGCACGTAGATGGCGTCGACGTCGCCGAGGGCCTCGGTGGCCTGCGCGATGTCGTTCGCGGTGGTCACGGTCTGGGTCACGATCTCGATCCCCATGCCGTCGGCGACCTTCGTCGCGTCCTTGACCTGGACCTCGGAGTTCACCTCGCCGGACGCGTAGACGATGCCGACCTTCTTGGCATCGGGCACGAGCTCCTTGATGAGGTCGAACTGCCCCTGCAGCGCCTCGGCGGGAACGGCGTCGCTCGTGCCGGTGACGTTCGAACCGGGCTGCTCGTTCGACTCGACGAGCTCGGCCTCGACGGCGTCGGTGACCGCGGTGAAGAGGACGGGCACCTCGGTGATGGCCTGGGCGGCCGCCTGGGCGGCCGGGGTCGCGACGGCGAGCACGGCGTCGAGGTCGGAGGTGGAGAACTCCTGCGCGATCGTCACCGCGTTCTGCTGCTCGCCCTGGGCGTTCTGCAGGTCGAACTCGACGGTCTCGCCCTCGACGTACCCCGCGTCGGCGAAGGCCTCCTTGAAGCCCTCGGTCGCCGCGTCGAGCGCCGGGTGCGGCGCGAACTGGCTGATGCCGACGGTGATCTTCTCGGCGGCGTCGCCGCCGTCTTCGGAGCCGGTGCCCGAGCAGGCGGAGAACGTGAGCGCTGCCGCGGCGGCGATGCCGGTGAGCGCGAGCGCGCGGCGGCGGAACGAGGTCTGTCGCATGAGAGTGTGAATCCTTACCCTGGTGGTCCCCGCAGCCGTGCCACGGTGAACGGTCGAGACGGCACAGCTGGAGACGCCGTCTCCAGCATCGTAATCGTCGCGGCGCGCGTTCGCGTACCCGGCGCCGACTTCGTGATCCAGCCGTTGCCCGCCGCCTGCCGCTCAGGCCGCGCCGTCGAACTCCCCGGTCGCCACGATCACGGCGCGAGCCAGCACGGCGTCGCGCATCATGAACCCCAGCACGGCCGGGGTCGCCTGCGGATCGACGTCGATGCGCTCGACGTCGAGCGCATGCACCACGAACCAGTAGTGGTGCACGCCGGTGCCCTCGGGCGGAGCGGCGCCCGTGAACGCGGGCTCGCGCTGCTCGTTCGGCATCGTGACGGCTCCCTCGGGCAGCAGCCCGCTGCCGGGATCCCCTGCGCCCGCGGGGAGCGATGTCGTGCTCGCCGGGAGGTTCGCGACGGCCCAGTGCCAGAAGCCGGATCCCGTCGGCGCGTCGGGATCGAAGCAGGTCACCGCGAAGCTCCTGGTGCCCTCGGGGAAGCCGCTCCACGACAGCTGCGGGGACCGGTTCGCACCGCCGGCGTGCGCCGCGTACACTTCGGCGGGCAGCGGTTCGCCGTCCTGGATGTCGGCGCTCGACAGCACGAACTCGGGCACCTGTCGCATGACCGCGTACGGGTTGACGGCCCCTCGGCCCGGAGTGCTCTGCGTCATGGTTCTCCCTCTCGCCCTCGGGCTCGGGCGGCCCGGGAACACGACTCAGCTTAGGCGCAGCCGCCCGCCCCGGCCAGGCGTTCCGCCCCGATCGCGCCCCGATATACTGGCAGCCGGCGGGACGAGAAGTACGGAGTGACGATGGCAGTGACGACAGGATCCGATCGCGCACGCGCGACCCTCGCGTTCCTCCGCCGGAAGATCACGACGGGCGAGTGGCCCGTCGGCAGCCGGATCCCGATCGAGCCGGAGCTCGCCGAGCAGACCGGCGTGGGCCGCTCCACGGTTCGCGAAGCCGTCCGCTCCCTCGCCAGCATCGGCATGCTCGAGACGCTGCCCGGCCGCGGCACCTTCGTGCGCTCGGCCGCCCCCACGAGCACCCTCCTCAACGAGTTCCTCAACGACTTCACGCTCGAGGAGATCCTGAGCTACCGCCGCGCCCTCGAGGTCGAGGCGGCGCAGCAGGCCGCGCTGCACCGCACCGACGAGGACCTCGCGGCGCTCGAGCAGGCGGCGGTCGAAGAGGTCGGCTGCACCCGCTGCCCCGTGCTGGGGCTCGCGGGCGGCGAGGACAACTCCTTCGACAGCCGCTTCCACCGCCTGATCTTCGATTCGGCGAAGAACCGCCTGCTCGCCTCGCTCTATGCCGGCATCAACGACCAGTTGCGCACGCCGGAGCACCGGGGGCGCCTCGCGAACGTCGCGACCGGAGCCGAGATGGAGCGCGACCACGCGCGCGTGCTCGACGCCATCCGCCGCCGCGACTTCATCGACGCGGTCCACGCCATGGTGAACCACGTCGACCACGACGTCGTCATCGTGAACGACCAGCACGAGGTCGTGCCGCCGCTCGCGCGGACGCCCGAGCAGCAGCAGCGCATCGATTCGGCGAGCGAGGCCACCGAGCACGCCGCGCGCGGCTGACCCGGAATCCCCGCCCGCGCACGCAGCACGTCGGGCGCGCGGGCCGCTCGGGGTCTACCCGGTCGGGTTCCGCTCCACGTAGCGGGTGAGCGCGTCGCGCACGAACTCCGCTCCGGGCACGCCGCCGTAGTTGGCGGCGAAGCGCTCGTCGGCCACGTACATCTCGGCGAGACCGAGCACGTACCCGGATCGGTCTGCGCGCGGGTCGGCGGCCGGGGTCCCGGGAATCGAACTCAGCCACTCGACGTGGCGTCGCGCGAGCTCCTGCGCCGCATCCGATCCCGGGTCCTCCCCGCGCTGCGCGGCGGCCGCCCAGTCGGCGCCGAGGCGTGCGGTGCGCTCCTGCCACGCGGCCCGCTCGGCGTCCGGCATCCCGCGCCACCACCGGTCGCTCCGCCGATACGCGTCCGCGCCCCAGCGCTCCTCGACCTCCTCGCGGTATCGGGTGTGGTCGAAGCCGTCGAACATGTTCTCCGACATGAGATCCTCCTCTGCTGTCGCACCGGGGGCCGCGGCGGCGGCGCGCTCGAGCGCGGCGATCGTGCGCTCCACCGAGCCGATCTGGTCGCCGATCCGTCGCTGCTCGCGGCGGAGCAGGTCGAGATGGGCGGTCAGGATCCCGGCCTCGGCCGCGGCGGCCGAGGCGCCGACCTCGGCGCGGGCGTCCTGCGCCGCGAGCACCTCGCCGATCGCCTCGAGGCCGAGGCCGAGCTCGCGCAGCAGCAGCACTCGCTGCAGCCGCACGAGCGCGCGATCGTCGTAGTAGCGGTAGCCGTTCGCGCCGACCCGGCTCGGGGTCACGAGACCGACGGCGCCGTAGTGCCGCAACGTGCGCGACGTCGTCCCGGCGGCTCGCGCCACCTGCTGGATCGAGTACTCAGCGTCCCGTTGCACCACGATTCCCTCCGGTTGCCGGGGCGAGGCGCTTCCGGCCTCTCCGACCCCGACGATTCCACCGTAGGAATTGACGTCGCGTCAAGGTCAAGCGGCGGTTCAGCGCAAGCGGCGACTCAGCGCTGCGGGTCGCGGAAGCGCATGACGACCTCCGCCATGAACGACGCGGTGAGCATCAGCAGCCCCATCCCGAGCAGCACGAGGCCGAGCGCCGCCGTCATGAACTCGTCGGGGAAGCTGTCGATCGTCCCGCCCTCGTTGTTCCGCAGCACGGAGATCTGCGCCGCGGTCGTGATCCAGCCGATGATGACCAGCGCGAGCGAGGCGACGGCGAACATCGCCCGCCAGAGCGCTGCGCCCGAGACGGCGGGGTCGTTCGGGGCGTCGCCGATCCGCGTCCGGCCCGTCGGCGCTCCTGCCGCCCGTTCGACGTCCCATCGTTCCTCGTGCATCGATCCCCCTCCTCAGGCGCCGCCCCGCGGCACTCGCGCGGCGTATCGATCGCGGGTCACCCGCTGAAGTAGTGGAGCTGCAGCGCGCGCACGACGAGCTGCGCCAGGTTCTCGGCCCCGAGCTTCTCGCGCAGCTTGCGCACGTGCGACTTCACGGTCCACTCCGAGATGAACTGCTGCTCGGCGATCTCGGCGTAGCCGAGCCCCTCGCAGACGCGCAGCAGCACGGAGCATTCCGTGGGGGTCAGCCGGGGCGGCTCGACGGCGGTCCCCGGCGGGAGGTCGCCGCTCAGCGTGATGTCCGCGGCGAGCCCCTTGAGCAGCGACGGATCGTCGCCGTTCGCCGCGGCCTTGACGGTCGCGCGCAGCGTCTCGTCAGACGCGGTCTTGTTCACGGCGGCCATGGCGCCCGCCTGGAGCGCCCGTGCGATCCCTGGCCCCGGAGCGACCGTGGTGAGGAGCACCACCCGGGCCTCGGGATCGAGGCGGCGGATCTCCGCCGTCGCGTCGATGCCGCCCATGCTCGGGTGCATGTTCAGGTCCATGAGCACGATGTCCGGGCGGTGCCTCCGGTACGCCGCGATCGCTTCCTCGCCCCCGTGCACGGCGTCGAGCACCTCGAGCCCGGGATCCGCGCCGAGCACCTGCTCGATCGCCCGAGTGGTCCACCGGTCGTCGTCGACGATCAGCACGCTCCGGCGCCGCGCGGCATCGGACGGCACCTCGGCGGGCGCTGCCTCTCCGGACGGCGTCCCGGTGAGCACGGCGGCACCGGCGCCGGTCTCCGCGGTCACAGGCAGTACTTCCGGTATCGGGGCATGTCGACCCGCTTCCACAGCGCGCACTGGGCGGGAGTCGCGGTGGGCGGGGAGATCCGAAAAGCGGATGCGATGGACGCCGCGCCGGAATCGGCGGCCCAGGCGGGCCCGGGCTGCGCGGACAGGAGCGCCGGCACGATGAGCAGCGCGGTCATCAGCTTCGTCATACCCCTATCGAACCCGATCCCGCGGCCGCGCCGCATCCCTCATTCGAGGGATATCGCGACCTCGGCCGCGGCGTCCTCCCGCGCCTCGGCGATCGGGACCCGGATGCTGACCCGGTACTCGGATCCCGACCAGTCCGCGGAGCAGTCCCCGCCGAGCTCGGCGGCCCGGGCGGCGAGGCTCCACGGTTCACGGCCGGGCTCGGCGCCCAACGCGTTCCGGGACTCGAGGATCAGGCTGCGCCCATCCGCGTCCTCCGAGGAGTCCAGGGAGATCACGCACGCCGACCCCAGCGGCGCGTGCTTGACCTGGTTGGTCACGAGCTCGCGCATCAGGTACTGCAGCTGCTCGGCGTCCCGGCCGCTCAAGCGATGCGGAAGCGCCCCGACCTCGGTCGTGAGTGTGACCCCCGCGATCGCCGCGACCTGGGCGAGGCCGTCGAGCTGCCGCAGCAGCACCTCGACCTGCACCGGCTCGGGGGAAGTGCCGGACTCCGGCCGGCGCAGCACGCGGAGCAGCCGCCGCAGCTCGAGCTGCGTGCGGTCCGTCACGAGCGCGAGCTCCCCGAGCAGGCGCGTCTGCCCGTCGGGGTTCCGCTCGCCGCTGAGCAGGCGGATGATCGCCGTCTGCGCGGCGACCCCGTGCGAGACCGTGTCGTGGGCGTCGGCTGCGACCGCCAAGCGCATGCGGACCGTCTCCTCGCGGTGCCGTTCCGCCGCCGCCGCGCGCAACGCGATCTCCTGCCCGACCCGCCGCTCCATGAACCGCGCCGCGAGCGCCAGCAGGGCGAACTGGAGCCAGATCGGCACCGCGGACTGCACCACGTAGTGCTGCGTGGGATCGGCGCCGAGCAGCAGGCCGTAGGCGCAGGCCTGCAGGCCGAGCAGCGCGAGCCACCAGCGCCAACGCCCCTCGCTCAGCAGCACGGCGGCCGCGATGGCGATCGGGAAGTCCCAGGGGTTGATCAGCAGCGGGTACTGGGACAGGAAGACCAGGTACCCGGCGACCGACACGACCCCCGCGGTGCGCGGCACGAACGCCGCCGCGCACGAGAGCAGGACGCTCGTGTAGTGGAGCAGGAGGTATCCGGCCGCGTCGCTCTCGAGCCCGGCAGGCACGAACGCCGGCGCGGCGGTCGCGATCACGAGCGCCCGGAGCGGCAGGTCGACGAGCCGAGGGCCCAGCATCCAGCGCACGACGCGAGCCGCCCTCGGGAACCCCCGTTCGAACCGCACGGGCAGGGTCCAGCCGCGCGGCGCCTCCTCCTGCTGCGCGCCGTCGTGCCCTGCGACGCGACCGGTCGGCCTCCGAGTTTCCTTCACCGTCACATCGTAGGCCGAGCGGGCCGCGACGGTCCCGCCGACGGCCCCGCCCCTCACTCCATCGAGTCGAGGATCGCCGAGAGCTGCGCGAAGGTCGTGAGCGGATTGACGATCGCGAAGCGCGCGTTCGTGCGGCCCGCGTGCGAGCTCGGCACGACGAAGGCCTGCTGCGCCTCCAGCAGCCCGTCTGACCAGCGCTCGTAGTCCGCCTTCTCCCAGCCGTCCCGCTCGAACACGACGACCGAGAGCTGCGGATCGCGTACGAGCGAGAACCCCGGGCGCCGCTCGATCTCATCGGCGATCTCGCGGGCGAGGGCGATCGAGTGGGTCACGGCGTCGCGATAGGTCGCGGCGCCGTAGGTCGCCAGCGAGAACCACAGCGGGAGGCCGCGCGGGCGCCGCGTGAGCTGGATCGAGAAGTCCGACGGATCGTAGGCGGCGCGCTCGGTGAGGATGTCGAGGTACTCGGCGTGCTGCGTGTGCGCGAGCCGCCCCGCCTCGGGATCGCGGTAGATGAGCGCGCAGACGTCGTACGGGGCGAAGAGCCACTTGTGCGGGTCAACGATGACGGAGTCGGCGCGCTCGACGCCGGCGAAGAAGTCGCGGGCGAGCGGCGACAGCATGGCCGTGAGGCCGTAGGCGCCGTCGATGTGGAGCCAGAAGTCGAACTCGTCCTTGAGCGCCGCGACCCCGGCGATGTCGTCGACGATCCCGAAGTTCGTCGATCCGCCCGTCGCGACCACCGCGAAGACCCGCTCGCCCGAGCCCTCGAGCGCCTCGCGCACCGCTGAGGCGGCGAGGGATCCCGACTCGCCCCCGGGCACCTCGATCACGTCGACGTCCATGATCTCCGCAGCCGATTTCACCGACGAGTGGGCCTCGGCGCTGCAGACGACGGCCCAGCCGCCCTCGGGCCTCGGGGATCCGCCCGCTGCGACGCGGGTGCGGCGGGCGTGGTCGCGCGCCGCGACGAGCGCCGACAGGTTGCCGATCGTGCCGCCCTGCACGAACACTCCGCCGGCGCCCTCCGGCAGCCCGAACTCGGCGGCGAGCCAGGTCAGCACCTCGTTCTCGGCGTGGACGGCGCCCGCGCCCTCCATCCAGGAGCCGCCGTAGAGCGCGCTCGCCGAGACGACCAGGTCGAACGCCATCGCCGCCTTGGAGGGCGCGCTCGGGATGAAGGAGAGGTACTGCGGATGGTCGGTGGTGATGCAGGCCGGGGCGAGCACGTGCTCGAATGCGGCGAGCGCCCGGTTCGCGCCGATGCCCTCCTCGCTGATGGTGCGGCCGGCGAGGCGCGTCAGCTCGGAGGGCGAGGACGCGTGATCGAGCGGCGTGTCCGTCGTGAGCAGGCGCCGGCGCGAGTAGTCGAGCACGAGGTCGACGATGCTGCGCGTCTCGTCCGAGACGGCGTGCATGCGGGCGTGCGCGGGGAGGGCTTCGGCGGACATCGTGTTCCTCTCTGAACGGGACGCGGAGCGCATCGCGGTTGCTGCAAGTTTCCGCCCTCCGGCTCCGGCCGCGCAAGTCGCTCGCGGATCCGGGAGCGGGAGGCCGCACGGCGCCCGCTCCCGGAGGCGCCGGAGCCCGCCGCGGACGCCCGACTACCATGGACGGGTGAGCGACCCCAAGATCCTGCTGTACTACGTGTTCGCCCCCGTCGCGGACCCCGAGGCCGTGCGCCTGTGGCAGCGGGAGCTCTGCGAGTCGCTCGGGCTGCGCGGCAGGATCATCGTCTCGAAGCACGGCATCAACGGCACCGTCGGCGGCGAGATCGATGCCTGCAAGCGGTACCTGCGGCGCACCCGGGAGTACGGGCCGTTCGCCGGGCTCGAGGTGAAGTGGAGCGACGGGACGGGGCTCGCCGCCGCAGAGCCCGAGCCGCTGCACGGCGTGGATCGCGCCGCCCCCTGGCAGCGCATCGCGGACTTCCCGCGCCTCACCGTCAAGGTGCGCGACGAGCTGGTCGCCTTCGGGATCCCCGACGAGATCGAGGTCGACGCGAACGGAGTGGTGGGCGGCGGCACCCACCTGTCGCCCGAGGCGGTCAACGCGCTCGTCGCCGAACGCGGCGACGACGTCGTCTTCTTCGACGGGCGCAATGCCTGGGAGGCCGAGATCGGCCGGTTCCGGGACGCCGTGGTGCCCGACGTGCGCACGACGCACGGGTTCATCGAGCAGATCGAGAGCGGCGCATTCGACGAGCTCAAGGGGCGCCCGGTCGTCACGTACTGCACCGGGGGCATCCGCTGCGAGATCCTGTCGGCGGCGATGGTCGCGCGCGGGTTCGACGAGGTCTACCAGATGGACGGCGGGATCGTGAAGTACGGAGAGGCCTTCGGCAACGACGGGCTGTGGGAGGGCTCGCTCGCGGTCTTCGACGGGCGCGAGGCGATGGACTTCGCACCGGGCGCCGCGGTCATCGGCCGATGCGCAGTCTGCGATGCCGCATCGAACCGGCTCGCGAACTGCGCCGATCCCGCCTGCCGGGCTCGCATCGTGCTGTGCCCCGAGCACGAGGGCGCGAGCTGCGCCGAGCACTGACCTGGCGGGCGTGGCGTGGTCGGGCGGGGTCGGGCGGGGTCGGGGCGGCCTCACCAACTCACTCGCGAGTGAGTTCGTGCTGCGCGAGCTCGCCCGAACCCGCACCAACTCACTCGGAATGACCCGCCAACGCCCGATCTTTGCCAAGCCACCGCCCGGCACCACTGCCTCCGCCACCGCCGCCCAGCCATCGCACCAACTCACTCGCGAGTGAGTTGGTGCTGCGCGAGCGCGCCCGGACCCGCGCGAACTCACTCGGAGTCGCGGGGGCAGGGGCGGAGTATCGGGAGCAGGGGCGGGCGTGCAGCGGGCGCGCAGCGAGCGCAGGATCGGGGCCGGGACCGCGCCGAGGGTGCGCGGCGGCTATTCGGCGAGCTGCCGCGCGAGGCCCGGCTCATCGGAGAGCCGCGGCTCGGTGCGGAGCTCCGGTCGCACCCCCGACTTGTCGGCGTAGAAGGCGCGGATGCGATCCATGTCGGCGACCACGTCCCCGGTGAGCTCGATCGTGGGCCCGAGGCCGGCGGTCCGGGTCGATCCGTCGGCGAATCCGAGGGTCACGGGCAGCCCGGCGCCCCGCGCGATCCGGTAGAAGCCGCTGCGCCAGCCGCGCCCCGATCGCGTGCCCTCGGGAGTGACGACGAGCAGGAACCGTTCGGTCGTGCGGGCCCGTTCGACGACCGCGTCGACGATGCCGGAGGCGTTCGCGCGATCGACGGGGATCCCGCCCAGCCCGCGCATGATCGGGCCGGCGATGCCGCGGAAGAGCTCCCGCTTGCCGAGCCAGTGGATGCGCATGCGCGCATCCCAGGCGATCCCGAGCATGAGGACGAAATCGAAGTTCGAGGTGTGGGGCGCGCCGAGCAGCACCCGCGGGCCGGTCACGGGCGCGACCTCGCGCTGCAGCCGCCAGCCCGAGGTCCGCCAGAATGCGCGCGCGACGGCAGCGCGGAATGCCCCCTGAGTCATGGGTCCAGACTACGGACGCCCCATGCCCGCAGCGGTACACGACCTCCGAAGGCTCCTCGTTCTCCGGCGGCGAACGCTCAGCAGACGGACGTAGCCTGCTGCCGTGCAGAACGATTCCGACCAGCGGCGCGAGCCCGAGGCCTCCGGCCCCAGGTACGCTCCGCACGCCTCCCACACCCCCGCCCAGCGCGCGGCGGTGGAGCGCGCCGGTGCGCGGTACGCGCCGTACCCGCTGCACCCGGTGCTCGACGACGCTCGCCCCGACGCGGGCGACGCCGCCGCCGGCTGGGCCGGCTCGCGGCTCGAGCACTCCACGCTCATCGACCGGGCGGCGGACCGGGTCCTCGCGATCCAGCGCCCGCTCGTGCTCGCCCACCTCGGCAGGCTGCGGGCGAAGCACCCGCAGGCCTCGCCCGCCGCACTCGAACGCATCCTGCAGACCCGCTACCTCGCGGCGGTGACGGGCGGAGGCGCCGCGGTCGGCGCCACGGCCGCCGTGCCCGGCGTGGGCACCGCGGCGGCGCTCGCGCTCACGAGCGCCGAGACCGTCGGCTTCCTCGAGGCGACCGCGCTCTACGCGCAGTCGCTCGCCGAGCTGCACGGCGTGACGTTCACGGACCCGGATCGGGCGCGCGTGCTCGTGCTGACGCTGCTGCTCGGGGAGGAGGGTCTGGTGCTGCTCAAGCAGGTCACCGGGCAGGCGCGCGGCGGCCAGGCCCGGCCGGCGTTCTGGGGCCAGATCGTCAGCTCGGCGATCCCGAAGCAGATGCTCGGGCCGCTCGTCGACCGTCTGAAGGCGATGTTCGTGAAGCAGGCCGCCAAGGTCGGCGGCGCCTCCGTGATCGGCAAGGCGCTGCCCTACGGGATCGGCGCCGTCATCGGCGGCGTCGGCAACCACGTGCTGGCCCGGCGCGTGGTCGCGCGCTCGCGCACCGCCTTCGGCCCGGCCCCGCACCTGCTGCCCGTCGAGCTCGTGCGCGCGCTGGACGCCTCGCCCCGCGCCAGCGCGGACGGCCGCGATCGCCGGCCCTCGCGCCGGGCGCGGAAGGAGCGGAAGGCGCTCGCCCGGACCGCTTCCGAGGACGCGCCGCGCGACCCCCGGTAGGGCGCCCGGCTCGCGAGTCGCTTGATTCACTGTTGACTTATATAAGCCAGGGCGCAACAATGGGAGCATGCACGCGCTCGACATCCTCGGAGATCCGGTACGCAGGCGGATCCTCGAACTCGTCCGCGACGGCGAGGCCCCCGCGGGCTCCGTGGCCTCGGTCATCGCCGAGGAGTTCGGGATCAGCCAGCCCGCGGTCTCCCAGCACCTCAGGGTGCTGCGCGAGAACGGCTTCGTGACCGTGCGCCCCGAGGGCACCCGCCGCCTGTACGCCCTCGACCCGAGCGGGCTGCGCGAGGCAGGCGAATGGCTGAGCCCGTTCGAGCGCTTCTGGCGCGGCCCGTTCGCGGCGCTCGGCACCGAGCTCGCCCGCGGGGAGCGCGAACGACGACTCGCGTCCGCGGACGCCGCGGCCGGTGCCGCACCGACGGGCGCCGACGACCGCGAGCGCGCCGCGGCACCGGTGATCCCGATCCGCCGCGGGCACCCGCACGAGATGCTCGAGACGCACGACCCGAATCCCCCATCAGCACGACCCCCGACACCGAAGGAGTGACCACCATGGTCGACGTGACGAAGCAGATCGCATCCGTGGAGCGCGCGCTGCGCACGACCGGAGACGACGGCGGCGAGCTGCAGGTGCAGACGCTCGCGCAGACCTACCCTGCGGGGATCGACGACGTGTGGAGCGCGACCACCACCGCCGAGCGCATCGCCCGCTGGTTCCTGCCGGTCGAGGGCGACCTCGAGCCGGGCGGACGCTACCAGTTCGCGGGCAACGCCGGCGGAGAGATCCTCGCCTGTTCGCCGCCGCGGGACGGCGCGGCCGAGTACCGGGCGACGTGGGAGATGGGCGGCGGCGTGACCTGGATCACCGTGCGCCTCACCTCGGAGGCGGAGGACCGGACGCGATTCGAGCTCGAGCACTCCGCCCGCACGGCCGACCTGCCGCCCGGCTTCTGGGAGACCTACGGTCCGGGCGCGACCGGCGTCGGCTGGGATGGCGGACTGCTCGGCCTGTCCCTGCACCTCGGCGCCGTCGCGGGTTCGCTCTCCCCCGACGAGGCGGCGGCCTGGGCGACGACGGACGAGGGCAAGGCGTTCTACCGCGGGGCGGCAGACGGCTGGGCCGAGGCGCACGCCGCGGCCGGGGCCGACCGCGAGGCCGCCGCCCGCGCCGCCGACGCGACCTACGGCTTCTACACCGGAGCGGCGCCCGCGGCCTGAATCTCGGGCGGCCCGCAGCGCCAGTCCGGCGCGTCCGCACCCCAGGGACGGCCCGCCCACGGCCCCGGTTCGGCCTGCCAGGCGGGCCGGTAGGCCTCCCCCGCGATCGCGAGCGGCCCCCAATCGCTGGGCACCGCCTCCGGTCGCTGCATCGTCGGGATCGGGGCCCCACCGGCGGGGTCGTCGACTCGTGCCCCGCCGCCCGCGAGGAGCAGCCGGGCCAGCCCCTCGAGCGTCACCTCGACCGCTCCAGCCCGCCGTTCCGCGAGCAGTTGCACGACTCCGGCTGCCAGAAGTGCGCCCCCGGAGTGGTCGAGCGCCTGCGCGGGGAGCTTCCCCGGAACCCGAGCCTCCGGTGGATCGGGCCGCACCGAGGTTCCGGCGCCTGGCCGACCCTCCGGGGCGTCCGGGGCCCCGGGAGCCTGCGGCGTCTCGGTCCGTGCGATGCCGGTCGCCGCCTGGACGAGGCTGTCGAACCCCCGTCTTCCCTCCCATTCCGGCCCTGGACCGCCCGGGGCGTTCCCGCCCCAGGCCCGGATGCGCGCCGACACGAGGCGAGGGTGCGACTCGGCCAGCTGCTCGGGTTCGAGACCGAACCGGGAGAGGGCGCCCGGCCGCGACGCCGTCACCACGACGTCTGCATCGCCGAGGAGCGCCTCGAACCGGCTCCGATCCCGATCCGCAGCGAGGTCGAGCAGCGTCGAGCGCTTCCCGCGCCCCGTGTCGAGCCATTGCCAGAGGATCTCCGGCCGATCCGGGGCGTCGACGCGCAGAACGTCCGCGCCGAGGCTCGCGAGCGCACGGGTGGCGACCGGTCCCGCGATCACCCGCGTGAGATCGAGCACGCGCAGCCCCCCGAGCGGGAGCGCCGGATCGGCGTCTCGCCGCCGAGGACCGGTCCCGGGGCCGGCACGGCGCAGCGAGAACGGACGCGCCGAGGGACCGCGCTCCGCGGCCCATTCCTCGGTCTCGCGGACCGCGACGGCGAGTCCTCCTGCCGCGAACGCGGCCGCCTCGATCTCGCGGGCCGGCCACCGGGAGATCGCTCGCGCCGCCGTCTCGCGGTCCGCATCAGGAGGCACCCCGAGCACCCGCGCGAGCGCGCGAGCGTGCCAGTCGTAGTTCGCGTGGGTCCGAACCCATCCGTCGGCCGTGCGGAAGAACCCCGACAGGGGCGACCAGACCGCGGGCGGTGCGCCCCCCAGCAGACCGAGCCGATCGCTGCAGAACGAGGCAGCGATCCGCCGGGGATCCAGCCGGATGCGTGCTTCACCCGAACCGCCCGCGCGAGCCGACCCGACGGCCGCACGGGCGGTCTCGATGGCGAGCGCGAGGGTCGAGACGGCATCTGCCGCGAGCTCGTCGACCGCGAGGCGAGCGAGAAGCGGCACGGGCTCCGGAAGCCAGACCCGGTCGGCCTCCGCGGCGGGCACGCCCGCCGCCTCGAGGAAGTCCGCCAGGAAGCGCCCCATCGCCGCCTACCAGATGCTGACGCGCTCCGCGGGGTCGAGCCACAGCCCATCGCCCGGCTGCGTCGCGTACGCCTCGTGGAAGGCGTCGAGATTGCGCAGGATCTGGTTGCAGCGGAACTCGTTGGGCGAGTGCGGGTCGATGGTGAGCAGCCGCACGGTCTCTTCCGGCCTCGACTTCTGCTGCCACGCCTGCGCCCAGGCGAGGAAGAAGCGCTCGGCGCCGGTGAGCCCGTCGATGACGGGCGACTCCGCGCCACCGAGCGATCGGAGGTAGGCCTTCCACGCGATCTCGAGCCCCGAGAGGTCGCCGATGTTCTCGCCGATGGTCAGCTCGCCATTGACGGTCTGCCCGTCGGCGCCCTCGGGCGAGAGCGCGTCGTACTGGCCGATGAGCGCCTTTGTGAGGCGCTCGAACGCGGCCCGGTCGGCCTCGGTCCACCAGTCCGTGAGCCTGCCGTCGCCGTCGTAGCGCGAGCCCTGGTCGTCGAAGCCGTGCCCGATCTCGTGGCCGATGACCGCGCCGATCGCACCGAAGTTCGCAGCGGCGTCCGCGCGCTGGTCGAAGAACGGCGGCTGGAGGATCGCCGCGGGGAAGACGATCTCGTTGAAGCCGGGGTTGTAGTACGCGTTGACCGTCTGCGGGGTCATGAACCACTCGTCGCGGTCGATCGGCCTGCCGACCTTGCCCAGCTCGCGCGCGAATTCGAACTCGGCGACGCGGCGCGAGTTGCCCGTGAGGTCCCCCGCGTCGGCGGCGAGCGCCGAGTAGTCGCGCCACTTCACCGGGTAGCCGATCTTGGGCGTGAATCGATCGAGCTTGTCGAGCGCGCGGCGACGCGTCTCGGGGCTCATCCACTCGAGCTGCTCGATCGACTCGCGATAGGCCTCGATGAGGTGCCCGACGAGCACGTCCATCTCGCCCTTCGCCGTCTCGTCGAAGTGCCGCTCGACGTAGATGCGCCCGACCGCCTCGCCCATCGCACCCTCGACGAACGAGACGCCGCGGCGCCAGCGGTCGCGCTGCTCGGGCGCACCGGTGAGCGCGGTGCCGTAGAAGTCGAAGTTGGCCCGCGAGATCTCCTGCGAGAGCAGCGCCGCGGACGAACGCACGATGCTCCACACGAGCCAGGCGCGCCACGCCTCGAGCTCGGCCGGGTCCTGCTGAGCGCCGGCGAGCAGCTCGGCCAGCCCGGCGAGCGCCTCGGGCTGCGCCGCGACGACCTCGGCGAAGGCCGATTCGGGCGCCCCCATCGCCGAGAGGTAGGCCCGCCAGTCGAGCCCGGGCGTGATCTCCTGCAGCCCCTCGAACGTGCGCAGGTTGTAGAGCTTCTGGATGTCGCGGCTCGCGACCTTGTCCCAGTGCTTCGCCGCGATGCGCGACTCGAGGTCGTAGGCGAGCGCCGACAGGTGCTCGGCCTCCCCCTCGGCGATGCCGGCCAGCGCGAGCATGCGCGCGATGTGAGCGACGTACTGATCGCGGATCTCGGCGAACTGCTCCTCGCGGTAGTAGGACTCGTCGGGCAGGCCGATCCCGCCCTGCATCACGAACACGATGTAGCGGGAGGGGTCGCCCGGATCGTTGTCGACGAACATGCCGAAGAACCCGCCGACCCCCTGCCGCTCGTACTCCGCGACCGCCGCGACGAGCTCCTCGACCGACGCGATGCCGAGCGCCCGCTCGAGGTCGGCCGCGATCGGCCCTGCGCCCAGCGCGTCGGCGCGCTCGGTGTCCATGAAGGCGGCGTAGAGCGCGGCCACCTTGGCGGATTCGGCCTCGGCGCCGCCCTCGATCAGGCCGGGCGCCGGCGCATCCGTGCCGGTGATGATGTCGCGCACGGCCTCCTCGGCGTTCTCCGCCAGCACCGCGAACGAACCGTACCTGGCCTTGTCCGAGGGGATCTCGGTGCGGTCGATCCACTTGCCGTTGACGTGCCGGTAGAGGTCGTCCTGCGGGCGGATCGCGGGGTCGAGTTCGGCGAGGTCGATACCGGAGGTCTGCGCTGCGTTGCTCATGCCACCACCCTACTGGCGGCCCATGTCGTCGGTCACCGCTACCGTGGTCCTCGTGACCCGACGGAAGCGCATCGACCGCAGCATCGCGCAGCTCGCGGTGCCCGCGCTCGGCGCGCTCGTCGCAGAGCCGCTCTTCCTCGTCGTCGACTCCGCCCTCGTCGGGCACCTGGGAGCCGCGCCGCTCGCCGGGCTGGCGGTGGCCGCGGCGATCCTGCAGACCGCCGTGGGGCTCATGATCTTCCTCGCGTACTCGACCACTCCGCTGGTCGCGCGCCGCCGCGGCGCCGGGGACGAGCGCGGCGCCGTGCAGGCCGGGATCGACGGGCTCTGGCTCGCCCTCGCCATCGGCATCGTCGTCGGCGCCGCGCTGTGGGCGACGAGCGGCCCGCTCGTCGCCGCGTTCGGGACGTCGGCCGGCGTCGGCGAGCAGGCGCTCGCGTACCTCGGGGTCTCGTGCCTCGGCATCCCGGCGATGCTGATCGTCTTCGCCGCGAGCGGGCTGCTGCGCGGTCTGCAGGACACGCGCACGCCGCTCGCCGTCGCCACCATCGGCTTCGCGATCAACGCACTGCTCAACTGGTGGTTCATCTACGGCCTGGGGTTCGGGATCGCGGGCAGCGCCTGGGGCACCGTGCTGGCGCAGTGGGGCATGGTCGCCGTGTACCTGGCCGTGATCGCACGTCACGCGCGGCGCGTCGGCGCGGGGTACCTCCCCCGCCGCGACGGCATCGGCCACGCCGGGCGCAGCGGCGGCTGGCTGCTCATCCGCACGCTCGGGCTCCGGGCGGCGCTGCTCGTCACCGTGTTCGCCGCGACGAGCCATGGCACGGTGGCGACCGCCGGGTACCAGGTCGTCTTCACCATCTTCTCGACCGCGGCGTTCGCCCTCGACGCCCTCGCGATCGCCGCGCAGGCGCTCGTGGGCGACGCGCTCGGCGCGCGGGACGCCGATCGGGCCGGGCTCATCGTGCGGCGGACGATCTTCTGGGGCGTCTCGTGCGGGGCGATCGTCGGGGCGGCGCTCGCCGCGTCGAGCCCGGTGATCGGCAGGATCTTCACGAGCGACCCCGAGGTCCTCGCGACGCTCCCGCTCGCCGTGCTCGTGCTCGGCGCCTCCCTACCGCTCGGCGGTTTCGTGTTCGTGCTCGACGGCGTGCTCATGGGCGCAGGCGACGCCAGGTACCTCGCGTGGACGAGCCTCGTGAACCTCGGCGCCTATCTGCCGGCGCTCTGGGCCATCACCGCGATCGCGCCCGAGGGGACCGCCGCCCTGGTGGGGCTGACCGCGGGGTTCACGATCATCTTCATGGCCGCCCGCGGCATCACCCTGGGCCTCCGCGCCCGTGGCGGGAAGTGGATCCGGCTGGGCGCGTGACCCCGGTCAGGCGGACCGGCGCGTACGCAGCTCGCGCGGGGAGAGCCGGTAGAGGTCCTCGAGCGCGCGCCGCATGCTCGCGCTCGATCCGAACCCCGAGCGCTGCGCGATCTCACCCGTGTGCAGCGCGTCGAAGCGGGCATCCTGCAGCAGCGACCGGGCGATCCGCGCGCGCTCGCGCCGGATCTCGGCGGCGACCGAGCTCTGCGCATCGCTGAAGACGTCCTGCAGGTGGCGCAGCGACGCGCTCACCGCGAGCGCGAGCGCCTGGGGCGTGAGCTCGGCGTCGCCCGCGCGTTCGGCGATGACCGCGAGCGCGCGCTTGCGCAGCACGGCCCTCGGGGTATCGGGCGCGAGCGAGCCGCTGTGCCGGTCGAGCACCAGCGTGCCCGCCATGTCGAGCACCTGCCGGTCGACGGTGCGGCTCTCCGCATCCGTGACCTCCTGCTCGCTGCGCACCGCCTGCGACAGGAACGCCTGCATCGCCCGTTCCGGCATGGTGAGCTCGGTGTGGATCCCCACCGTGTCGGTGAGCATCGGGACGTAGTGCAGCAGCGCCTCCCGCGGCACCCGGGCCACGATGAACTTCCACGCGCTCGTGAAGCGGACGCGGTGCGGCAGCCCGCTCGGCGCGATCATGAGCGGGCCGCGGGACGAGCGCCAGACCCCGGCGTCCAGGTACTCGAACTCGCCGCTCTCGACGAAGACGATATCGATCGTCGGCAGCCCCGGCCGCAGCGGGCGGCGCTCGAACTCCGAGCTCGTGCCCCACGCCTCGATCACGAGAACGGCGCCGAACGCGCGGACCCTGGCGTTGATCCCGTGCGCGCCGCCGACGCCCCGCACTCCGACCCGGTCGATCTTCCCCGCGTCGTAGTCGGTGATCGTGCGCTCTCCGAGACCCTCGACATCGGGGGCGCGTAGCTGCTCTCCCACAGCGCCACAGTAACATCATGGGCGGCGTTCGGTTCCGATCCGCGCAGAAACCGAGCAATCCGCGCTCCATTCTGCGCTGCACGACCCCCGCCCGGACGCAGGAGAATTCACCGGAACAGCGTCTGACCCGGTATTTCTTCTCGCACTGACGTGCGTGCGCCGCCCCGTCGCCCGCTGCCGGGCCCGCCTACGATGATGCCCTCCAGGCTCGCCAGGGTTCGCTCCCGTCGGTCGTGCCCGGAGATACCGGGAGGTACCGAATCCCTCCCGGAGCGCCGTTTCACCCCCCGGCGGCGCGCAAGTCGTGCGTGGCCGTCCGGAATCCGCGGATCCCGGACGGCCACGGGACGGCGCCCTGCCCGCACCGCGAAGCCAGCACCGCGAAGCCCGCACCGCGAAGCGGCGGCGGCCCGCATCCGCGAACGTTCTAGACTCGACTGATGACCGCCTCGAACCCAGCATCGGCCGAACATCGGGCGGCGAGCCGCTGGTCGACGTCGATCCTCATCGTCTTCGCCCTGCTGGGAACGGGCTTCGGCAGTTGGTTGAGCCGGATCCCCGCGGTGCGCGACCACCTCGGCGCCACGACGTTCGAGATGAGCCTCATCGGGCTCACCCTGGCGCTGGGCTCGCTCTCGGGCCTCGTGCTCGCCGGCCGGTCCGTGTCGCGGCTCGGCCCGCGGCGCGCGCTCGCGATCGGCATCCTGATCCAGGCCGCGGCCATGCCGGCCGCCACCGCACTGTTCTGGGTCGGGGCACCGATCCCCGCCGCGGCCTGCCTCGCCGTCTTCGGGTTCGCCTTCGGCACGGCCGACGTCGCCATGAACGTGAGCGGCGCGTCGGCGGAACGCGCGCTCGGCCGGCCCCGGATGCCGCTCTACCACGCGGGCTTCAGCCTCGGGAACGTGAGCGCGATGGGCATCGGCGCGCTCGCGGAGTCGGCGGGGGTCGCCGTCCCCCTCCACCTCTCCATCGTCTTCGCGGTGCTCGCGATCGGCATGTTCCTCGCGCTGCGGGCCGTACCGCACGAGGCCGATCCGGGCGACGCCCCGGCCCCCGCCGAGGCCCCGGCCCCCCGCCCCGCGGCCGGCACGCACACCGGGCCCGTCGTCCTCCCGAGCGCGACGGGAGGCCCAGGTGCACCCGGCGGGTCGCGGCCGTACTCCCCCTGGCGCGACCCGAGGATCATCGTCATCGGACTCATCGCGATGAGCATGAGCCTCTCCGAGGGCACCGCCAGCGACTGGCTGCCGCTCGCCCTCGCCGACGGGCGCGGCTTCACGAACGAGGCGGCGGCGCTCAGCCTCGGCGCGTTCTTCGTCGCGATGACCCTCACCCGCCTCGCCGGCTCCGTCCTGCTCACCCGCTTCGGCCGGGTGCCCGTGCTCCGCGGCGGCGCGCTGCTGCTCGTGCTCGGCATCGCGATCACGATCCTGGTCCCGCTCGACGGCGCGAGCGTCGTGGGCGCCGTGCTGTGGGGCGTCGGCTGCGCCTTCGGATTCCCGATCGGCATGTCCGCGGCGGCCGACGACCCCGAGACGGCCGTGCGCGGAGTCGCGGCCGTCTCGGCGATCGCCTACACGGCTTTCCTCCTCGGGCCGATGCTCATCGGCTTCCTCGGCGAGCGCTTCGGGCTGCTCCAGGCGTTCTGGCCGCTGGCCGGATTCGCGGCGTTCGTCTGCATCGCCGCGGGCGCGGCCAGAGAGACGGCGCGGCGCGGGTCCTGACGCGCGACTGGTGCGCCGCTCGCGCAGGACCAGCGCCCGCATCGGCCGGGCAGCCGCACCGGGTAAGCTACCGCGAGTGCGAATCGTTGTTGCAGACTGCTCCGTGAACTACGCGGGCCGGCTCTCGGCCCACCTCCCGCGAGCCAAGCGGGTGCTCATGCTGAAGAACGACGGCAGCATCCTCGTGCACTCCGACGGCGGCTCGTACAAGCCGCTCAACTGGATGAGCCCGCCCTGCACCTTCGCCGAGGTGGAGGTCGACGCCGAGGAGGCCGCAGGCGGCGTCACGGCGTCGTGGGAGGTCACCCACAAGAAGACCTCCGACCGCCTCGTCGTGTCGATCTTCGAGATCTTCCACGACTCGTCCCACGACCTGGGCGTCGACCCGGGCCTCATCAAGGACGGCGTCGAGGCGCACCTGCAGGAGCTGCTGGCCGAGCAGATCGAGCTCGTGGGCGACGGGCACACCCTCGTGCGCCGCGAGTACATGACGGCGATCGGCCCCGTCGACATCCTCGCGAAGGACGCCGACGGGGGCTCGGTGGCGATCGAGATCAAGCGCCGCGGCGGGATCGACGGCGTGGAACAGCTCACGCGCTACCTCGAACTCATGAACCGCGACCCCAAGCTCGCCCCCGTCACGGGCGTCTTCGCGGCGCAGGAGATCAAGCCGCAGGCACGCACGCTGGCCGAGGACCGCGGCATCCGCTGCCTCGTGCTCGACTACGACACGATGCGCGGCATGGAGGATCTGAACACGCTCTTCTGAGCGGCCGGAAAACTGGCCACGTTCCAACTTTCGACAACACGGCTCCGGGCGTTGTAGCGTATTCGCATGGATACATCGAGCTTTCAGCGACTCCCCGCGAGCATCCAGAAGCTGGTCACCGACGGGCTGGACCTCGAGGTGCAGGCCGGCCTCGAGCACCTCGACGAGGCCAAGAAGCGCGGGTCGCTGAGCGACACCGAGACCGCCGCCATCGAGGGCGACATGCGCAAGGCGGCCGAACTGCGCAGCCGCTTCTCGCCGGCCTAGTGCCCGCGGCCATCCGCTACGTCGCCATCGGCGACAGCTTCACCGAGGGCGTCGGCGACGAGATGCCCGACGGGTCGCTCCGCGGCTGGGCCGACCTCGTGGCGCAGGGGCTCGCCGATGCGGCGGGCGCACCCGTCGCCTACGCGAACCTCGCGATCCGCGGCCGACTGCTCGGCCCCATCCTGGCCGAGCAGCTCGAGCCCGCCCTGGCCCTCGGCCCGACCCTCGTGTCCTTCAACGGCGGCGGCAACGACATGCTGCGCCCGGGCACCGACATCGACTGGATCATTGCCGAGACCGAACGAGCGCTGCGGCGCATTCTCGATGCCGGCGCCGAACCGCTGCTGCTCGCCGGCGCGAACCCGACCGCAGGCCTCCCCGGCGGCGCGCGCGTGCGCGCCAAGGGCGACGCGCTCGTCTCGGCCGCGACCGGGGTCGCCGCGCGGCTCGGAATCCGCTTCGCCGACAACTGGAGCGACGCCGAGCTCGCGGGTCGCCAGTACTGGTCGCCCGACCGGCTGCACCTCGCGCCGGTCGGCCACCACCGCGTGGCCGCGAACGTGCTCGCGGCACTGGGCCGCGAGGTCCCCTCGGACTGGGTCGTCGATGCGGGGGCGACGCCGCGTCCGACCCGCGGCGAGCAGCTCCGCTACACCCGGGAGCACGTCGTGCCGTGGATCCGGCGCCGGCTCACCGGCCGTTCGAGCGGCGACGGACGCACCGCGAAGCACCCCGACTGGGTGCTGGTCGACCCCCGCTGAGCGGGACTCCCCGCACCTCGCCGCGCGTTCACCGCGGCGAGGATCATCCCATGGGATGACCGCACCGGTACCACGGGTGGATCCGGCGGACGACCGGGTTCGAGAGGCTGGACGGGTACTCCGTCCAGCCGAAGGGTCTCATGTCGTTCCTCACGCGCGCCAGTCTCAAGAACCGCCTCATCGTCGCACTCGTGACCGCCGCCGTGGCGGTGCTCGGCGTCTTCTCGATGGGGGCGCTCAAGCAGGAGCTGATGCCCTCGATGACCGTGCCGATGGCGTTCGTCTCGGCGCAGTCCCAGGGGCTCGCCCCCGAAGAGATGGCCGAGGCCGTCACCGAGCCGGTGGAGCAGGCGCTCGACTCCGTTCCCGGCGTCACGAAGGTCAGCTCGACGACGACGTCGGGTTCCGCCGAGATCATGGTCGAGTGGCCGTTCGACGAGAGCGACGAGGACACGCTGCGGACGATCCGCGCCACCGCTGACGCCCTCAAGCCGACGCTGCCCGCCGGCACCGAGGTGCAGGTGTTCTCCGGCGGCGCCGACGACATGCCGGCCATGGTGCTGAGCGCCGGCACCTCGGGGGACCGCGCGCAGTTCGCCGACGCGCTCGCGCAGAGCGTCGTCCCCGCGCTGCAGGGCGTGAACGGCGTGCAGCGCGTCGAGCTCTCGGGGCGCGAGGCGCAGCGGATCGCGATCGACCTGCGCCAGCAGGACGTCGCGAAGCTCAAGGTCGAGCCCTCCGCCATCGCTCCCGTGCTCGAGGCGCACGGGGCGGCAATGCCCGCCGGCCAGGCCGAGTCCGCCGACGGATCGCTGTCGGTGACGCTCGGCTCCGCGCTCGGCGCGTCCAGCGGCGGGGATCCCGAAGCAGCGCTCGAGGAGATCGCGGCCCTGCCCATCGCGACGCAGACGAGCGAGGGCGGCACGAACGTGGTGCGCATCTCCGACTTCGCCGACGTGCGGCTCGAAAGTGTGCCCGCCGAGACGCTCTCGCGCGTGAACGGCAAGCCGGCGCTCACGCTGCAGGTCATGCCCGCGCAGGGGGCGAACGTCGTCGAGATCTCGCACGGCGTGAACGCCGAGCTCGACCGGCTCGCTCCCGGCCTCAAGGCCGACTTCGTGCCCGTCTTCGACCAGGCGCCCTACATCGAGCAGTCGATCCACGACCTCTCCGTCGAGGGCGGGCTCGGCCTGCTCTTCGCCGTGCTGGTCATCCTCGCCTTCCTCTGGTCGTGGCGGTCCACCATCATCGCCGCGGTGTCGATCCCGCTCTCGCTGCTCATCACGCTGATCGGGCTCTGGTGGAGCGACAACACGCTGAACATCCTGACGCTCGGGGCGCTGACGATCGCGATCGGCCGCGTCGTCGACGACTCGATCGTGGTCATCGAGAACATCAGCAGGCGGCGGGGATCCGGGCCGCTCGAACCGGCGGGCGTCGTCGCGTCCGTGCGCCAGGTCGCGGGCGCCATCACGGCCTCGACGCTCACGACGGTCGCCGTGTTCCTGCCGATCGCGTTCGTCTCGGGCATCGCGGGGCAGCTCTTCCGCCCCTTCGCGGTGACCGTCACGATCGCACTGCTCGCGTCGCTGCTCGTGGCGCTGACCATCGTGCCCGTGCTCGCCTACTGGTTCATGCGCGGCAAGCCGGCCTCGGGTGCGGAGCCGGCGGCCGCCGACGCGGAGGCGGAGGACCCGGAGCATGTGCCTTCGGAGCTCGACGAGATCCACTCCGCGCCCGACCGGCTGCAGCGCGCGATCATGCCGGCGCTCAACGCGACGCGCCGGCACCCGGCCATCACCCTGATCGTGTCGGGGCTGATCCTCGTCGGCACGCTCGCCATGAGCGTCTTCATCCCGACCGACTTCCTCGGCTCCTCGGGCGCCGAGAGCATCCAGCTCACCCAGACGCCGCCCCCGCAGAAGCCCGCGGACTCCGGACAGGGTACGGACGACGCGGCGGATGCGGGCGCGGGCGCGGATCTCATCGCCGCGGCCGAGCCCGTCGAGCGCGCGCTCGCGAAGGTGGACGGCGTGCGCGACGTGATGACGTCGATCCCGGTCGGGGGCCCGACCGGTGGGGCGCCAGGCGGCGCGACCGGCGAGGACCCCGCCATCACCTACGACGTGCAGCTCGATGACGGAGCCGACGCGACCGCGGTCGGGGAGGCCATCGAGCGCGCGATGGAGCGGGTCCCCGACGCCGGCGAGGTGAAGCTCGCGACGCAGGACGCCTTCACGGCCGGAGCCGGCGACGGCATCGCGCTGCAGATCCGCGGCACCGACCCCGCGGCGCTCCGCAAGGCGAGCGACCTGCTCGAGAAGCGCCTGAGCGATGCGACCGGGGTGAAGTCGGTCGAGAGCGAGCTCACGGGGGAGCAGCCCGTGATGCGCATCGCGCTCGACGAGGCGAAGGCCGCGAAGCTCGGCTTCGACCGGGCGACCGTCGCCGCCGCCGTTCAGGCGGCGCTCGAGGGTCAGACGGTGGGGCGGCTGATGCTCGGCGGCCAGGAACGCGACATCGTGCTGCGCACGCCCGGCTCGGAACGCACCGCCGAGAAGCTCGGCGAGATCCTGCTCCCCGTCACCCCGCAGCAGACCGCCGCCGCGCAGAAGGCCGCGAGCGACAAGCTGCAGGACGAGGCCGAGGCGCAGGCCGAGGAGGCGCGCGTCCAGGCGAACAACGACCTCGCCGCGCAGGTCGCCGACGCGGCGAACCAGCGCGCGGAGCTCGTGCAGCAGCTCGGCGAGCTCACCCGCCAGCTGGCCGAACTGCAGAACGCCCCGATCGTGCCCGAGAAGCCCCGGACCCCGGAGGAGGACGCCGCGGTGCGCGCCCAGCAGGAGCGCGCCGAGCAGATCGCCGCGATCCAGGGCGCCATCGCGAGCGCGCAGGCGGGCATCGAGGGCGCCGACCAGCAGATCGAAGGGCTGCGCGAGGCGCAGGCCGAATCCGCCGAGCAGCTCGCCGAGCAGCAGCGGGCCGAGGCCGAGCAGAAGCAGGCCGCCGAGGCGACGGGCAAGCCGCTGCCGCTCTCGACCATCGCGACGATCGAGCAGGAGCTCACGGCGCCCACCATCACCCGGGCCGACGGCGAGCGCCAGGTCGCGCTCACCGTGACCCCCGAGCCGGGCCGGCTCGACGCCGCGAGCGCGGCCATCGACCGCGCCATCGACGAGGTGGACCTGCCCTCAGGCGTGAGCTTCGAACTCGGAGGAGTGAGCGCGGAGCAGGACGAGGCGTTCGCCCAGCTCGGGCTCGCGATGCTCGGCGCGATCATGCTCGTGCTGCTCGTGATGGTCGCGACGTTCCGCAACTTCCGCGGCCCGCTCGTGCTCCTCATCTCGATCCCGTTCGCCGCGACGGGCGCCATCCTGGGGCTCCTCCTCACGGGCACGCCCCTGGGGCTCCCCGCGCTCATCGGCCTGCTCATGCTGATCGGCATCGTCGTGACGAACGCGATCGTGCTCATGGATCTCGTGAACCGGCTGCGGGAGGCCGGGGCCGGCCTCGACGAGGCGGTGGAGCACGGCACGCGCCTGCGGCTGCGCCCCATCCTCATGACGGCGGCCGCGACGATCTTCGCGCTGATCCCGATGTCGCTCGGCCTCACGGGCGGCGGCGTGTTCATCTCGAAGCCGCTCGCGATCGTGGTGATCGGCGGCCTGATCTCGTCGACGCTGCTGACGCTCGTGCTCGTGCCGGTGCTCTACACGCTCGTCGAGCGGCGCAGGGAGCGGAAGATCGTCAAGCGCGCGGAGCGCCGCGATCGGAAGGCCGCGCGCCGGGCCGAGCGGGAAGCGGCGCGAGCCGAGGCCCGCGTCGCCCAGCGGGAGCTCCGCGCCGGCGGCGACGCCGATCCCGCAGAGGACCCCGGCACCGCTGAGGATCCCGGTCTCCCGGCGTCCTGATCCCCGGCTGCGGGACGATCCGCCCGACTTTGTCCGAGTTCGGAGCCTCTGAACTCGGACAAAGTCGGGCGGATTCGGGTGGGCACGGGTGATTCCGGGACCAGGCCCGGCCCAGCCCGGCCCGGATGCCGGATCCCGCGCTACGCCGTCGCGCGGCAGCGCTCGCAGATGCCGAAGAGGTCGACGACGTGCTCGATGTCCGAGAACCCGTGCTCGGCGCCGACGCGCCGTGTCCACTCCTCCACGACGGTCGCCGAGAGCTCGCGCGTGTCCCCGCACGCGCGGCAGATGAGGTGGTGGTGGTGACCCGGCATCGCGCAGAAACGGAAGAGGTTCTCTCCGTCGGGCGACTGCAGCGAGTCGACCTCCTCGGTCTCGGAGAGCCCTGCCAGCGCGCGGTAGACCGTCGCGAGCCCGATCGTGGTCCCCGCGTCGCGCAGCACCTGGTGCAGTTGCTGCGCGCTCACGAATCCCGGGGTCTGCACGAGCGCAGCCCGCACGGCCTCGCGCTGCCAGGTGTTACGCCTCGGCTGCTGCATTCCGCACCTCCGCTGTCTTCCGTCCCTTCACCGTAGCGGGATCCGCGGCTCCGCGCGCCGCGCCGCCCTCGCGGCGCGGCAGGATCGCCCGGACGGCGAGCGCCAGCAAGAACATTGCGGTGATGACGAGGCCCACCGAACCGCCCGCAGCGATCCCGGTCTCCCGGGATGCCCACAGGCCGATCAGGCCCCCCGAGACCCCGATCCCGGCCGCGATGGGCGGGATCCACGCGAGGCGCGGGGCGATCACGCGCGCCGCAGCAGCGGGGCCGATGATGACGGCGACGCCGAGGATCGCGCCGACCGCGGGCATCGCGACGACGATGCTCGCGGCGACGACGCCGGTCACGACGAGCTCCACCGGCCAGGCGCGGAACCCGGAGGCCGCGAAGCCGACCGGGTCGAAGGTGTGGAACAGGATCCTGCGCCCGCTCGCCGCGAGCGCGACGAGCACGACGACGAGCACCGCCCCGGTGGCGGCGACGTCGGTCGCGGTCACTGAGAGCGGGGAACCGACGAGCAGCGCCTCGACGGGCACGCCGAGGCCGGGGTTCAGGCTCGAGAGCAGCGTGCCGAGGGCGAAGCCGAAGGACAGCACGACACCGCTCGCGACCTGCCGCCCCTGGCCGGGCACGCGCGAGAGCAGCGTCATGAGCAGCACGAGCACTCCGGCGAACACTGCCTGGCCGAGCAGGAGGTTCCACCCGGCGAGCGCGAAGACGACCCCTCCGGGGAACGTCGCGTGGCTGAGTGCGACCGCGAAGAACGAGCGGCGCCGCAGCACGATGAGGGTGCCGGCGAGGCCCGAGAGCAGCCCGAGCAGCGTCAGCTCGAGGGCCGCGAGCGCGAAGTAGCTCATGAGCACCCCTCCGCTCCGCGATCGAAGGCGCCGGCGTCGGCGTCGGCGCCCTGTTCCGCGCCCCCGGTCGCCGCGGCCCGGTGTCGGGCGAACGGGCGGCGGGCGAACGGGCGGGCGAGCAGCCGCACGATCGCCGCGACGGCGTACAGCGCGACGAGGAGCAGCACCACGACGGCGCCGGGCGACACGGTCGCGCCCGATCCGACCGACCACTCGAAGGCGAGCCAGAGCCCGACGACGCCCGCGATGAGCGGCAGCAGGATCGCGAGCGGGATCAGCAGCGCGAAACCGCGCGTGAGCAGGCGGGCCGCCGCCATCGGCACGGTGAGGAGGGCGATCACCATGAGCACGCCGAGCGCCTGGACACCGGCGACGACGAGCAGCGCGACGGCGATCCCGAGCAGCAGATCCGCGGTGAACGGTCTGAGGCCGGCCGCCTCGGCCCCCGCGGCGTCGAACGCGCGATAGAGCTGCGCGCGACGCGTGGCGAGCACGATGAGCACCGCCGCGGTCGCGACGACGGCGATCTGCCACAGCTCGGCCTCCGACACGGTGAGCAGTCGCCCGAAGAGCAGCTCCTGGAGCTGCGAGACGTATCCCTCCTGGCGCGAGACGAGCACGACGCCGAGGCTGAACAGCCCCGTGAGCACGACGGCGATCGCGGCGTCGGCGCCGATGCCGCCGCGCCGTTCGATCACGGTGAAGAGCACGGCTGCGAGGGTCGCGGCGATCGCGGCGCCGGGCAGCAGGCCGGCGGCGCCTCCGAGCGCGGCACCGACCACGAGGCCGGGGAAGACGGCGTGCACGAGGCCGTCGCTCACGAACTCGAGTTCGCGGAAACTGACGAACAGCCCGACCACACCGGCGGCGACGGCGAGCACGGCGACCGTCAGCAGGGCGCGCCACATGAACGGCAGCGCGAAGACCTCGGCCGGACCGAAATCGGCGAGTGCTGGGACCGGGAGCACGGCTACTCCGTCTCGCGCGACGTCGTGACGGTGTGCTGGTCGAGCTCCACCGTGACGTCCTGGAACGCGTGCTGCACGGCCGCGAGCGTCAGGGCGCGGTCGATCGGCCCGAAGCCGGCCGGGTGCCCCGGCTGCCCCGGACGGTGCCCGCTCGCGAGGAGCAGCGTGTGGGTGCACGCCTCGCGAGCGATCTCGATGTCGTGCGTGGAGACGATGATCGTGCGCCCCTCGTCGCGGAGCTCGCGCACGAGCCCGAGCAGCACGTCGCGGTTCTCGCGGTCGAGGCCGTTGAAGGGCTCGTCGAGCAGGAGCAGCCTGGGGTCGGAGACGAGCGCCCTGGCGAGGATCCCGCGCTGCTGCTGGCCGCCCGAGAGCTCCCCGAACCGGCGGTGCGCGAAGTCGGCGAGACCGACGCGCTCGAGCGCTCGGGCGACGGAGGCCCTGCCCTCGCGGCCGATCGGGCGCAGCGCGCCCCGTGAGCGGTAGAGGCCCATCGTGACGACCTGGCGCAGCGTCACCGGGAGCGAGCTGTCCCGCGTATCGGCCTGCGGCAGCGCGCCGATGCCGCGCCGCGCGCGCTCGGGGGTCGTGCCGAGTACGCGCACACTGCCCGCCGTGCGCTCGGCGAGCCCGAGGATGCCGCGCAGCAACGTCGACTTGCCCGAGCCGTTCGGGCCGATGAGCGCGACCGCCGCCCCGGCCGGGACGTCGAGCGTCAGCTGCTCCACGCGCGTGGCGCCGGCGTACCCGAAGGCCGCCCCCTCGAGCGAGAGTGCGGGATCGGGAGTCTGCGCGGGTGCTGCGGTCACTGTTGCAGACTAGCGGGGAGCGCCTGCGGCTCGGCGCCCCACGCCTCGAGGATGGTCCGGGTGTTGTGCACGGTCGCGTCGATGTAGGTGTCGGCACCGCTGCCGGGAGCACCGAGCGAGTCGGCGTAGAGCGCCTCGGCGTCGACGACCTCGACCCCGGCCTCCGCGGCGACCGTGCGGGCGAGCTTCGGGCTCATCGAGGACTCCACGAAGACCGCCTTCGCCCCGCTCTCCCGGATCTCGTGCACGAGGGCGTCGATATCGGCAGCGCTCGGCTCGGCGTTGTCCTCGAAGCTCGGCAGCAGGGCCCCGGCGAAGTCGATGCCGTAGTCGTGGAGGTAGTAGCGCAGCGAATCGTGCCCGCTCACGAGCACTCGATCGGCTGCCGGCACGCGCTCGAACTGCGCGGCGACCCAGGCGTCGAGGTCGGTCAGCTCGGCGGTGTACGCCTCTGCGCGCTCGGCATAGGCGTCCGCGCGATCGGGGTCCGCCCGCTCGAACCCGCTGGCGATCTCGGCGACCATGCCCTCGGCGTTCTTCGGCGAGGTCCAGATGTGCGGATTCACGTCGCCGTGGTCGTGGTCGTGGTCGTGCGCTTCGCCGGATGCGGCGTGCTCCTCGGCGCCGTGACCCTCGGCCTCGTGATCGTGATCCTCGGCGCCGTGATCCTCGGCGCCGTGATCGTCGGTGCCGTGGTCGGCGTGATCGTGCTCCTCGGAGTGCCCGTCGCTGCCCGCCTCGCCCTCCGCGGTGATCTCCTTCGCCGCAGCGAGGTCGATGCCGTCGCTCGCCGTCACGATCTCGCCGTCGAAGCCGGAGGCGTTGATGGCGTCGTCGATGAACGTCTCCAACCCGGCCCCGTTGACGACCAGCACGTCGGCCTGCCCGAGCGCGAGCAGATCCGCGGGACTGGGATCGAAGTGGTGCGCCGAGCCGCCCGCGGGCAGCAGCCCCGTGAGGTCGATGTCGTCGCCGCCCACCCGCGCGGAGAAGTCCGCGAGCTGCGTCGTGGTCGCCACCACGCGGAGGGAACCGGATCCGGAGCCTCCGTCCGAGGCGCTGGAGCCGCACGCGCTGAGCGCGAGCGCGGTGCCCGTCGCGAGCGCGAGCGCCGCAATGCGCAGGACGGAGGAGCGGGGGCTGCGGCGAGCGCCGCGGGTATCGAGAGTCATGCTGTGCTTTCTAAATGAGAATGACTCTCACTCTAGCGGCAAATGAGAACCGTTCGCAACAGAACGACGGTTCGAGGCGGTTGCGACCGGCCCGAACCCCGCATCCCGCCGTTCCACCGTTCCACCGTTCCACCGTTCCACCGTTCCACCGTTCCAATGATCCCGAGTGAGTTCGTGCGGTGTCGGGCGTGCGATACCCGCACGAACTCACTCGCGAATGCCGACGCAGCGGACCACCGACGCGGCGAACCACGGACGCGGCGGACCACGGGTCCGGAGCTCGGCAGGCCGCGCCAGCGCCCGGGCCCAGCCCGCGCCCGCGCCCGGCCCGCGCTCCGCGTTCACGCCGGAGGCGCACCGCTAGGCTCGGGGCATGGAACAGCGCAGGCGCACTTTTGGACCAGCGGTCGCGATGGCGGTCGGCATCATCGGCGCCCTCGCGCTGCTGCTCCTGCTCCCGTTCAACCTGACGGGGCCGTGGAACCACCCGCGCAGTACGGATGACTCCTGGGAGCGGGCGCGGGCGGAGGTGCTCGACGAGGCGTTCGCCCGCAACTTCGGCCCGGACGTGCGGATCGTCCCCGAGACGCTCACCCTGCTCGAGCGCACCGATCGCGGTGTCATGCTCTGGGCCGCCGACACGACCGCAGGCGGCCTGATCACGGGGCTCATCGGAGGCGGCGCCGGCGGCGGTTCCGCCACGACCCCGGACTCCCCCGAAGTGACCGTCGGATTCGGCGGCTCGGCCGAGAACGCACCCGCCCACTTCGTCTGGGTGCAGCGCGCTCCGAGCGCTGCGTCCGGGTATCGTCACCGGTTGCTGGAGTTCCCCGACGACGAGGCGCTGTCGCGCTACATGGGTTCGCTCGACGGCATCGAGGCGTCGTAGTCGGGTGACGGTTCCGCGCGCTGCCCCGACCGATCGCGAGTGAGTCGGTGCGGCATCCGGGGCACGGGCCCTGCACCGACTCACTCGCGATTGCGCGCACGGCGCCGCAGCCCGGACGCTGCGCACCCGAGCCCCCGCCCACCCCTGCACCCGAGCACGCGCACCTCCGCACCGCTCCCGCACACGCGCCCCCGTAGGCTGAGCGCATGACCGCCCCGCCCGAGACCGCGATCGCACTGCGCGACGCGCTGCGACGCGGTGACGTCTCGGCGCGCGAGACCGCCGAGCGCTTCCTGGCCCGAATCGCGCACCGCTCCGACCTCGGCGCGTTCATCGCCGTGACCGCCGAGCGCGCGCTCGCCGAGGCGGACGCGGCCGACGCCCGGGCCTCCGCGCTGACCGCCGAAGCACGCGATCGCCTCCCCGGCCTGCACGGGCTCCCGATCGCGCACAAGGATCTGCTCGACGTCGTGGGCGCGCCGACGACCCTCGGCACCGCGGCGCTCCCGCCCCGCATTCCGGCGACCGACGACCCGGGCGTCGCCGTGCTGCTCGCGGCAGGCGCCGTCTCGCTCGGCAAGACGCAGGTGCCCGAGTTCGGCCTCAACGCCTACTCCGAGAACCTCATCGCCCCGCCGGCGCGCAACCCGCTCGACCCGGAGCGCACCCCCGGCGGCTCCTCGGGCGGCAGCGCGGCGGCCGTCGCCGCGGGACTGCTGCCCGTCGCCCCGGGCACCGACGGGGGCGGGTCGGTGCGCATTCCCGCGCTCGCGTGCGGGCTCGTCGGGCTGAAGCCCGGGCTCGGCGCGATCCGGACCGATCTCGCGCGCGGCGCCGTGGACGACTTCGGGGCCCCGCGCCTGGTCGTGTCCGGCCCGCTCGCGCGCACCGCCGAGGACGCCGCCATGCTCTACGACGCGATGCGCGGCGCGACCGGCGGCTCCGGCCCCGGCGCCGGATCCGATCCCGAACCGACGCTGTGCGCGGTGCGCGAAGCCGACGCGCTGACCGGGCTGAGGATCGGGATCAGCTCGGCCTCGCCGTTCGCGGCCGCGCACCCCGTGCCGCTGTCACCCGAAGCCGTGCGCGCCTGGGAGGCCGCGGCCGCCGCGCTCGAGGCACGCGGGCACCGGGTCGAGCCGGCCGAACTGCGCTACGACCCGCGTTACCCCGAGGCCTTCGGCTCCTGCTGGACGGCGGGGCTCTCGCTGCTCGAGCTTCCGGAGGGCGGCGAGGAGCGGCTGACGCCGTACACGCGCGCGTTCCGGGACCGGGCGCTCGCGAGGCCCTCCGCCGCGCAGCTCGCGGACGGCGCCGTGCTCCGGGAGATCGGCGCGAGCCTTCGCGCCGCCTGGGCGCCCTACGACGTCGTACTCACTCCGGGGCTCGCCGCGCCCCCGCCGCGCATCGGCGCGTTCTCCGAACGCGCACCCGACGCCGACTATCTGGCGCAGTGCGAGTGGACCCCATACACCTCGATGGTCAACGTCTCCGGCCTGCCGGCCGTCGCCGTACCGACGCTGGCGCTGCCCTCGGGACTCTCGATGGGCGCGCAGCTCATCGGCGGACGCGGCTCCGAGGCGCAGCTCCTGCAGCTCGCGGCGCAGCTGCTGGGATCCTGACGCGTTCCCGCCCCGTTCCGCTCCCCGCGCCCGGACGTCAGCGCGGCAGCGGATCGCCCATGAGCTCCCGCGCGCGCTCCATCAGCGCGACGGTCTCAAGCGTGCGGTCGAGCGGCCGCAGCGGTGACTCGGTCAGACCGGCGTCGAGGCAGCGCGCGACCTCGAGCGCCTCCCAGAAGAGCTGGGTGTGGCCGAGCGCTTCGCCGTCCCAGCGCAGCTCCCGCCCAGCGGACGCCCCGGCGTGGAATCGCACGACGACCGGTCCGGGCTGGTAGAACGGCCCGTCGAGGCGCAGCGTCGCCTCGGTCCCGGCGATGAAGGCGGTCGTGGGCGTGTCGGCCAGCATCGACGCGCTCACCGTGGCGATCCTGCCCGATCCGTCTCCGAGCAGCGCGTGGAACGCCCCGACCGCCCCGTGCTCGCCCCCGTCCCCCGCCCGGTGTCGCTCGCCGTGCGCGGCGAGCACCTCGAGCCCCCGGATCGCCTCGTTCGCGAACATCAGCGCGTAGGAGCCGATGTCGTTCATCGCGCCTCCGCCCTGCGCGGGGTCCATGGCCCTGCGGTGGTCGACGAGGCGCTCCCCGAGGTTCGCGTACGCCTCGACGATGTCACCGAGCATGCCGCTCTCGAGCACCCGGCGCACGACGGAGTACCGGGGCAGCGCGAGCGTCCAGACCGCCTCCATCGCGAAGACCCCGCGCGCACGGGCCAGGGCGACGAGCGACCGGGTGTCGTCGAGGCGCGGCGTCATCGGCTTCTCGACGAGCACCGCCCGACCCGCCTCGATGGCGAGCGTCGCGTGCGCGAGGTGGTCGAGGTGCCCGGTGGCGACGTAGACGACGTCGACGTCGGCCGCCACGAGCTCCTCGTACGAGCCGAAGGCCCGCTCGATGCCATGCTCGCGCGCGAACTCCTCGGCGCGGCGCAGGCTGCGCGAGCCGACCGCCACGACGCGCTGAGCGGTGTGCTGCTGCAGCGACTCGACGAACCTCGCGGCGATCCACCCGGTCCCGAGGATCGCCCAGCGCCGGGCGGGCACCGCCATCGGATCGGGCACGTCCGGTCCGGGAAGCTCGATCGCAGCAGCAGCCCGAGCCGACGCCGCGGAGCCCGCCGCGCTCACCGGGGGGCCTCCACCTGCACGAAGGCGCCGCCCGAGCGCATCGACTCCACGGCTGCCGCGGCGACGCGCGTCGCCCGCGCGCCGTCCTCCACCGTCGCGAGCGTCGGTGCTCGCCCCTCGCCCAGGGCGCTCACCCATTCCTGCAGCTCGAGACGGTAGGCGTCGGCGAATCGGGGGCGGAAGTCCTCGGGCAGGTGCGTGCGCTGCGACAGCCCGGCCGATACCGCGATGCGGTGCGGCTCGGTGATCGAGACCGCCCCGCGCTCGCACAGCACCTCCGAGCGCATGTCGTAGCCGTATTGCGCGTTGAGCGCGTTCTCGACGGTCGAGAGCGCGCCGTCGGCGGTGCGGAGCAGCAGCAGAAACGGCTCGCTCAGCGAGCCGGATCCCGCGCCTGGGTGCACGGCGCTCGCGTGCCAGCTCACCGCGACCACGGGGGACCCCAGCAGCCACGGCACGATGTCGATGTCGTGGATCGCCGAGTTGAAGATCACCGACTCGTCGGTCGCCCCCGGCCCGGTCGCCACACCGCGCCCCACGGAGTGCACCATCACCGGCCTGCCGTGCACGCCCGACGCGACCTCGCGCTTCTGCGCGACGTACCCCGGGTCGAACCGGCGCATGAACCCCTGGTGCACGAGGGGGATCCCGTCCCCGACCGCGGCACGATGCGCGGCGAGGACGCGGTCCGCCTCTGCGACGGAGTATGCGAGCGGCTTCTCGCAGAGCGTCGGCTTGCCCGCGGCGATGCAGGCGAGCGTCTGCTCGGCGTGCAGTGCATCGGGCGACGCGATGAGCACGGCGTCGACGTCGGGGTGCGCGATGAGCTCGCCCGCGTCGGCGAACGCCCGTGCGCCCGGGATCGCGGCGACGGCGGCTCCCGCGCGCTCGGGATCGGGGTCGGCGACCGCCGCGACCACGGTTCCCGACACCTCCTCGTGCAGCAGCCGTGCGTGGAAGGCGCCCATGACGCCCGTTCCGATGATGCCGATCCTCATGGTGCGCTCCTCGTTCTCGGGTCGGGATAGTGGACGGCGCCGCACGCCGCGGGCCGGATCACTGGTCGTATGCGCCGGGAACGTTCTGATCCCAGTCGATGATGGAGCCCGTCACGACGCCGCTGCGATCGCTGAGCAGGAAGACGATGGCGTCGGCGATCTCATCGGGCTGGCCCAGACGGCCCATCGGCTGCTCGGCCGACGCCCGCTCCAGCCAGCCGTCGTCGGCTCCGTGGAACGTGCGCTGGGTGACCGCCTCGCCCGGGGTCGCGGTCCAGCCGATGTTGAGCCCGTTGATGCGGATGCGATCGAACCGGTGCGCATAGGCGACGTTGCGGGTGAGCCCGGCGAGACCCGCCTTCGAGGCGACGTAGGGGGCCAGGTAGGGCTGGCCGCCGTGCATCGACATGCTGATGACGTTCAGGATCGTGCCGGGGGCCCCGCGGCGCGTCATGTCGGCGACGGCGCCCTGCATGGTCATGAACGGGACCACGACGTTGAGGTTCAGGTGCTCCTCGAGCAGCTCGCGCGTCGTGTCGAGCAGGCCGCCCCGGCTCGTCGCCCCTGCCGCATTCACGAGGCTGTCGATGCGTCCGAATCTCCCGACGGTCTCGGCGACGGCCCGCTCCGCCTCGCCGGGAACCGAGAGGTCGGCGATGATCGCGAGCGCGTCGAACTGCGCATCCTGCGCGCGTTCGCCGCCGGCTTCGAGCGCGGCCGCGCGAATCGCGGCGAGCGCCGTCTCTGCCTTCTCGGCGCTGCGCCCGACGATCGCGACGCCTGCGGCGCCCTCACGCGCCGCGGCCTCGGCGACCGCTCGGCCGAGCCCCTGGGTTCCCCCGGTCACCAGCAGGATCCTGCCCGCCATCAGCTGCTGCATCTCGTGCTCCTTCGTCGCGTCGCCGCACCGGGCGGCAGTGATGGGTCGCCTCCAGGCTCAGAGGCGCCCGGGCCGCGGCGGCAGTCCGCATGCCGCGTAGACCTCGTCGATGAGCGCCATCGTGCGGCGCGAGCGCTCGAGCAGTTCGGACCGCTCGACGTCGGGGTCCCTGGCCGGATCGCCCGCTCCGGCGCCGCCAGGTCCCGGATCGCCCGCTCCGCCCTCCCGCACGGCGATGCGCAGGCGTCGGAGCTGGTGGATGTATGACGAGACCGGGTCGACCGCCTCCTCGCGCGTCTCGGAGCCCGCCGCGGAATCCGTGCGCACGATGAGCCTGCCGCCCTCCTGCGGCTTGACGAAGTTCGTCAGCAGGATCTCCCCGTCGCTCCCCGTCACGCGCAGCCCGAAGTCCCAGTCCGGCGAGACCATGCTCGTGTGCACCGTCGCAGCGGCTCCGCCGAGGGCGAGCCGGGCGCGCACCGCGGCGTCGACGCGCGGGTCGCCCTCCGACGGTTCGGCCTCGGCCTCGAGCAGCACCGGGGTCTCGCCGAGCGCCTCGCCGAGCAGCAGCAGGACGTTGAGCGCGTAGCAGCCCACGTCCATGAGCGCGCCGCCCGCCAGGTCGTAGCTCCAGCGCGGATCCGCTGCGCCGGGATCCGGCATGTCCATGTGCACGTCGATCTCGCGCGGCGCACCGATCGCCCCGTCGCGCACGAGCTCGACGAGACGCTGCACGGCGGGGTGATCGGCGTAGTGGAAGGCCTCCCAGGCCCAGCCGCGCGCGCCGCCCAGCCGGCGTGCGACCGCGTCGAACTCGGCGCTGTTCGCGGCGAAGGGCTTCTCGACCAGCACGTTGCGCCCCGCCTCCAGGGCGCGGGCGGTCCATTCCGCGTGCAGCCCGTTGGGCAGGCCGATGTAGACGAGGTCGAGCGAGTCGTCGGCGATGAGCGCCTCGTAGCTCGCGTGCGCGCGCTCGAAGCCGTGCTCGGCGGCGTAGGCGCTGGCGCGCTCCGGGTCACGTGCCGCGACCGCCGCGCGCACGTCCCCGGTCCCGGCGGTGGCCTCGAGGATCGCGAGCTCGGCGATGCGCGACGCGCCGAGCATGCCGATCCGGAGCGGCGCGCTCACTCGCCGACCGCCTCGCGGATGAAGGCCGCGCTGCGACGCGCGGCGTCGAGCGCGCGGGCGGCGTCGCCCTCGTCCTCGACGACCGTGTCCTGCTCGAGCACGTACCACCCGGCGTAGCCGGCGTCCCGCAGCGCGGCGACGATCTCGGCGATGCGCGCGTCGCCCTCGCCCAGCGCCCGGTACATGCCCTGCCTGACGCCCTCGCGGTAGTCGATCTCGCCCGCGCGGACCCGCTCAGCGACCGCGACGCTCACGTCTTTGAGGTGCGCGTGCACGATGCGATCGGCGTGATCGCGCACGAGCGCGAGCGGGTCGCCGCCGCCGAGCGTGAAGTGGCCGGTGTCGAGGCAGATGCCGATCCCTGACCCCGCGATCACCCGGTCGACCGCCTCGGGCGACTCGACGACCGTGCCGAGATGCGGATGCAGCGTCGCCACGACGCCCGCGCGCTCGGCCGCGGAGCGCGCCCGGTCGAGATTCTCGAGCAGCGTCGCCCATTCCGCGTCGTCGAGTTCGACGGTGCCGTCGTAGCCCTCTTCGCCCGTGACGGCCGACAGCACGAGCGTGCCTGCGCCCGCGGCGACGTAGGCCTCGAGTTCGCGCTCGATCGCGGGCAGCGGATCGTGCGCGTCCCCCGGCTCCGCGGAGCGGTGCAGCACGGCGGGGAAGAACCCGCCGACCGCCGCGAGCCCCGCCTCGGCGAGTGCGGCGGCCCGCTCGGCCGGGCCGTCGGGCAGGAAGCCCTCTGGCCCGAACTCGGTCGCCGCGATCCCGAGGCCCACCATCTCGGCGAGCACCCGCTCGCGGCCGAGCTGCAGGCCCCAGCCCGGCACCTCGATGACGCCCCAGCTGATGGGGGCGGATGCGATGCGTGCGGTCATGTCGACTCCTTCGTCTGTGCGTTCGGCGGCCGTCGGGAACGGCGGGGACGGGCCCCGCCCGGTCGGGAGGCTCGGCGGCAGGGATGCCGGGTCAGAGGGTGTCCGCGTGCGGCGCCCTGATGGCGGCGGTCGTGCCCGGGACGCGCGCGCTCGACTGCCAGTCGCGCAATGCCGCCGACCGTTCGGCCGCCGACACCACCTGGGCCGCCGAGAGCGCGTCCTGGATGTTCGAATTCGCGGCGGCGCGGCCCACGACCGCCTCGAGGAACTTCCGCGCCTCGACGACCTTCAGGTCGTCGTAGCCCATCGACGTGCCCGCGCCGGGCTGGAAACGTGCGAAGTCCCCCATCCCCGGCGACGCCATGACTCGCGCGTAGCCCTGGTGCTCGGCTCCGCGTCCGCCCGAGAGGTGCAGTTCGTTCATGCGCTCGAAGTCCCAGAACGCCGAGCCCTCGGTGCCATAGACCTCGATGCCGTAGCTGGCCCGCGGGCCGACGGCCACGCGCGAGGCTTCGAGCGTGCCGACGGCCTCGGCGGCGACCGCCTCGCCCGACAGGCGCACGAGCATCGCCGCGTAGTCCTCGTTCTCGACGGGCTTCATGACCCCGTTCTCGATCACGGCGAAGTGCGTCCCCGTGCCCATCGGCAACTCGGGCCGTTCGGCGTAGACGGTGGACGTGAGGGCGGTGACCTCCGCGATGGGACCCAGGGTGTACTGCACCAGGTCGACGAGGTGGCCCATCAGGTCGCCGAGCACGCCCGACCCGGCGAGCCCGCGCACGAAGCGCCATGAGAGGGCGCCGTTGGGATCGGCCGAGTAGTCCGCGAACATCCGCCCGCGCACGTTCGTGATGCGCCCGAGCCGCCCCTCCGCGATGAGTTCCCGCAGGTGCTCGATGGCCGGAGCGTGCCGGTAGTTGAAGCCGATGGAGGACACGACCCCGGCGGCGCCGGCCGCCTCGGCGACCTCGCGCGTCTCGTCCTCGCCGCGGCCCACGGGCTTCTCGATCCAGAAGTGCTTGCCCGCCCGGGCCGCGGCGATGCCGATCTCGGCGTGGAGGAAGTTGGGTGCGCAGATCGACACGACGTCCACCTCGGGATCGTCCAGCACGTCGCGGTAGTCGGCGGAGGCCCGCTCGTAGCCGAGCACCCGCACGGCCTCGTCTGCGCGCTCGGGCGCCGGATCGGCTGCGCGGACGAGTCGGGGCCGGATCCCGATCTCGGGGTAGGCGTACTTCAGGTTCGCGTAGGCGCGGCTGTGCAGCTGCCCCATCCATCCGACGCTGATCAGGCCGACGCCGATCTCGGTCGTGCCGTCTGCGAGTTCGCGCATCGTCGCCTGCTTCCCTGTCGGAGTCGCGGTCCGCAAAGAATGGACCGGTCCAAATTGTATGGACATACACCTCGCGATGTCAACGGGGACACGGCGGGTCGGGTGCCGCGCACGGAGCCCGTCGATCCCGCCGTCGACGCCGTCAGCCGGCGCGAGGCGGCAGACGCTGCAGCACCGGCTCGACGTAGCCGTCGACCCAGGCGATGCGGCTGAGGTCGAGCTTGCTCCGCGCCGAGAAGCCCGCCGCCGTGTACTTCGCCTTGACCCGCTCGAGGTACTGCTTCGCCGTGTCGGGCTTGACGTTCATCGATGTCGCGACCTCGCCGACGGTCAGGCCGGAGGCGTAGAGCACGAGGGCCCGCTTCTCCTGCGAGCTCAGCCGCGGTCGTCCCGGCCCGTCGGCGATCACGTCGGCGAGCTCCGTCGTGAGCCACTCCTCGCCGCGGATCGCCGCTCGGATCGCGGCGAGCACGTCCGCCTCGCTGTCCCGCTTGCCGACGATGACCCGCACGCCGGCGGCGAGGACGTCGCGCACGAGCGGCGGCGAGGAGAGCGCCGACAGCACGACGATCTTGAGGCCCGCGCGTAGGAATCGGCGGACGAGGGCCGCGTCGACTCCGGGGCGCCGGTCGACCCGCAGGTCGAGCACGAGGACATGCGGGTGCCGCGACTTCGGGGCCTGCCTGAGCCATGCCACGAACGCCGGTGCGGTCTCTCCGCTGAACACGACGCGCAACTCCTCGGCGCCGTTCACGAGCTGCTCGGTGCGCTGCCGCTGCAGCAGGTGATCCTCGACGATCGCCACCCGGAAGACCCTGGGCGCAGGCGCGTTCGCGAACACCTGACTCTCCTTCGCTCCGGCCCGGCGCTCATCGCGAGCGCGCACGGGAGCGTGCGGCGCCCGCGGCATCCCGGGCCCCTGATCCCCCTGTCCTTCCACGGTAGAGAGATGAGGGCCCCGGAACGGAGCCGGAACGGGAAATGACCCCTGACGCGGGGTCACGCGATCCGGGAGCGCTCAGTCGTCGCGAGTCGCGGGGTTCCCGGCCTCGGGGACCGGCAGCGCGGGATCCACATACCCCTCGGCCCAGGCGATGCGGCCGAGGTCGAGCTTCGATCGCACGGCGACGCCGGCTGCGCTGTACTTCTTCTTGACCCGGTCGAGGTACTGCTTCGCGGTCTCGCGGCCGATATGCATCATCTCCGCGACCTGCTCGAGCGTCAGTCCGGAGGCGTAGAGCACGAGCGCCCGCTCCTCCTGCACGCTCAGTGCGGGCCGGTCGGGATCCCCCGCGATCACCGAGGCGAGCTCGGTCGTCATCCACTCGTCCCCGCGCAGGACGGCGGTGATCGCGGCCATGATGTCCTCCTCGCGGTCGCGTTTGCTGACGACCCCGGAGACCCCGGCGCGCACGATGCTGCGGACGAGCGGGGGCGACGCGAGCGCGGAGAGGACGACGATCCGCAGCCCGGCGCGCAGCAGGGCCTCGACGAGGGCGACGTCGACGCTCGGCGCCCGATCGATCATGAGGTCCAGGACCAGCAGGTGCGGCCGCTCCTCGCGCGGCGCGGCGCGCACCCACTCCGCGAACTCGGGCGCCGAGACGCCGCTGAACACGACCTCGAATCCTCCGTGCCGCTGCAGCAGCTCCTCCGTGCGCGCCCGCTGCAGCGTGTGATCCTCGACGATCGCCACGCGGCACACTCTCGACTGCTCAGCTTCCACCACCGGCTCCTCCCTGCAACGTCATCATTCTCCCGCCTCCGACCCGCGGAGCGGCTCCCCGCGGGGATAGGCCAGTTCGAGCACCCGCACCGGCCCGAGGTCGTCGAACCTCGCGCGGGCCGCGGCGCGCGCCGGAGCCGCGACTCCGCTCCCCACGAGCGTCAGGCGCAGCTCGCCGTCCGCGGGGAAGAGCGAAGCCGCGAGCCGCTCCCCGCGACCGGTGTCGGCGATGCTCCGGATCACCGTCGACGCGATCTCGTCGGCCGACGCCGCGTCGGGGGCGTCGATCCCGCCGAGCCGCAAGTCGAGGGCGATGTCGGCATCCCGAGCGAGCCGCAGCGCCGGGATCAGGGCCCGGCTGAGGTGCACGAGCTCGGGGCTCATCTGCACGAGCTGGCGGAGGTAGCGCTCCTCGTCGCCGCAGTCGCTGCGCGTCGCGACATCGGTCGGTGCGCGCCGTCCGTCGGCGATCTCGCGGAGCAGCCGGACCGCCGATTCCAGGCCGGCATCGACCCAGCGGCGATAGTTGGCCCGCGCGGCATCGTCGAGATCGGCCTGCAGCCGCGCCGCGAGCGCGGCGCGGCGCGAGCGCGCTGCGGTCTCGCCGAGGCGGAACGCCCACGCCTGGAACGTGCCCCACACCACGGAGAAGCCGAGGCCCACGCACGTCGCGACGACCACGATCTGCGCCGCGACCGACGAGCTCGGAGCGATCCACGCGGCCATCCCCGCACCGAGCGCGACCCATGCCCCGACGCCGATCCGGCGCGCCGCCCGATGGCTCGAGTGCGCGAGCAGCAGCACGAACGGACCGGTCGGCGCGAGCGCCTGCCAGTGGATCGCCCCGACCGTCCCGAAGCCCGTCGCCAGCCCGGAGAGCAGGAACACCGCGCACGTGCTCGCGATGAGCACCGCGCTGCGCAGCACCGAGGGCGCGGCGTCCCGGCCCTCGCGCGACGTCACCCAGCACAGCAGCATGAGCGCCAGCATGGGCACGAGCGCGAAATGCTCGTTCGCACCGCCTCCGAGCAGCAGCACCGCCCCGATCGCGGTGACGCCCAGCGCCCAGTAGCCCGCGGCCCGCCGCTGCAGCGCGCGCAGTTCGTCCCGCTCCTCCGCGGTGCTCCGCTCGCCCGGCAGGGCATCGTGCTCCGGGAGCGACGCCGAGGCGCCCTCGGGGATCGCGAGCGCGACTGTCGTGCCGAATCCCGGCCGGCTCTCGATCGTCGCCGCGAACCCGTGCTCTCCCGCCCGGGCGAGGATCGAACCGGCGATGCCCCGATCCTCGGGGACCTCGCCCGAGAACCCCGAGCCCGAGTCGCGCACCGTGATCGCGAGCCCCGTGCCCGTCAGCCGCGCGTCGATCCCGACCTCGTCGACCCCCGCATGCTTGAGCGCGTTCGTCACTGCCTCGCGCACGCACCCCACGATCGCGGCGGTGGTCGCGGCGGGCAGGGATCGCTCGAACCGTGCGAGCACGTCGTCCCCGTCGCCCGTGCGCACGACCCGGGCCCGCGGCTGCGCGAAGACCTCGATCAGCGCGGCGGCGTCGCGCGTCGCCTGCTCGCTCCGCAGCACGGCCAGCAGATCGACATCGCGGCCGCACTGCTCGCGGACCGCCCGCGCGTCCGAGATCCCCGCGCCGCCGTTCGCGATGGCGCCGAGGGTGTTGATGGCCGTGTCGTGCAGGATCCTCGATTCCTCGGCGGCCCGCACGCTCGACCGGTGCGCCACCAATGTCCGCCGCTCGGCCGCCTCCGCGGCGGCCGCGGCGGCGTCCGCGTCCATCGCGGGCCGCAGCAGGCGCGGCAGCCCGAGTCGCAGCGCGAGCACGATCGAGGTCTGCGTGATCGTCACGGTGATCGCGAAGTCGGCTCCGAAGTCGGGGCGCAGCAGCAGCATGCCCGCGGACACGGTCAGCGAGGCGAGGATCGCGAGCGGGACGACGTACCTGCGCAGGACGAGGAGCCCAGCGATGCACGTCGCGAAGTTGATCTCCCAGCACGCCGCGAACACGAGCACGGAGTCGATCCCGCCCCCGACGACGTAGCTCCACAGGCCGACCGCATACATGCCGAGCGCGACCGTCGGCGCGGGCACCGGGAGGCGGATCGAGGCCAGCGCGACGACCGCGAGCACCGTCTGCGCGACGATGAGCGGAAGCCCCGCGGCTCCGACCGTGCTCAGCGTCGCGAGCGCCATGACGGCCTGCACGCCCGCCGCGGCGACGAGCCCCACACGGCGGATCGCATGGGTGAGCGCTGCCGTGGCGCGCTCCCCCGTCGCCCCTGCGGGGTCGGAGAGATTCCACATCACGTCAGAGACCACCGCACTCAGCGCCCCTGGCAGCTCCCCCGCCCCCTTCGACGACATTCTCCCCCGCGAGAATCCCATTGCCACTTCCTCGCCGATTCTACAATCTGACCAGCAATTGCAGAAGCGTTCGGAAGCACACGACAGGGCGGCCGGCCTCGAAGTCAATGGGGGACTTGTGGGGGACGCCGACCGCCCTGCGGCCGCCCCGTACCCTCGCGGTCGGTGGCAGCTCTCCCACACTATGCCGCGCCCGCACCGCCGGGGGCGTCGCCGCCGCATTTGACCCCCACCATGGGGACACCGCGCAGCGCAGCGAAACGGGGTCCGGGCCCCGCCTTCCGCAGAAGGCGAGGCCCGGACCCCGGTGACGACGCGGTGCGTCAGCGCTGGCTGCGCGCCCGTCGCGTCACGAGCACCGTCGCACCGGCCACGAGCAGCAGACCAGCGACTCCGATCCCGATGCCGGGCAGCGCACCGCCCGTCACCGCGAGCGGCGAGTCGGTCGACTTCGGGCCGGTCGGCTTCGGCGTCGTGGGCTTCGGCGTCGTCGGCTTCTGCTCGGTATCGACGGTCACGGTCTGCGCCGCGTCCTCGATGTCCTCGTGCACCGCAACCGGCTCGCCAGTGGTGTCAGTGCCCTCGAACACGCGCTCGAATGCGACGAGGACGCTGCCCGCGTACCCCTTCGGCACGGTGAACTCCACGTCGACCGTGCCGTTGGCCTCGGTCGGCGTGAACGTCGTCGAACCCGTGATGCCCGTTCCCGAGCCATCCGACTTCAGCATCAGCTCACCCGTCACCGTGTACTCCGTACCCGGCTTCAGGTTGCGATACGTCACCGTGTCGACCACGGTGCCGCCGTTCCAGACCAGGTTGTGATCCTGATCCGCAGCATCCACCAGCGACGTCCCGATCGTCGGCTCCTCGACCACCGGAGCCTCATCCACGGTCACCGTCTGCGCCGCGT
>NZ_QYAB01000001.1:0-155969 GCF_016758175.1 Leucobacter zeae | reverse complement strand
CACGGTGTCGACCACGGTGCCGCCGTTCCAGACCAGATTGTGATCCTGATCCGCAGCATCCACCAGCGACGTCCCGATCGTCGGCTCCTCGACCACCGGAGCCTCATCCACGGTCACCGTCTGCGCCGCATCCTCGATATCCGCATGGGAGGTGACGAGGACGGGGACGGAAAGGTCGAACCGCCAGAGCTGCTCGAAGGCGACGAGCGTGCGGCCTGCATAGCCCTCGGGCACGACGAACGTGACATCGACCGTGCCGTTCGCCTCGGTCGGCGTGAAGGTCTTCTCGCCGGTGATGCCCGTGGCGGAGCCATCAGACTTCAGCATCAGCTCGCCCATGAGCGTGTACTCGATGCCGGGAGTCAGGTTCTCGTACGCGACGGTGTCGACCACGGTGCCGCCGTTCCAGACCAGATTGTGATCCTGATCCGCAGCATCCACCAGCGACGTCCCGATCGTCGGCTCCTCAACCACCGGAGCCTCATCCACGGTCACCGTCTGCGCCGCATCCTCGATATCCTCGTGCACCGCAACCGGCTCACCAGTCGTGTCAGTACCCTCGAACAGACGCTCGAACGCGACCAGCACATCACCATCGAACCCGGCAGGCACCACGAACGTGACGTCAACCGTGCCGTTCGCCACGGTCGGCGTGAACGTCGTCGAACCCGTGATCCCGGTTCCCGAGCCATCCGACTTCAGCATCAGCTCACCGGTGACCGTGTACTCCACGCCCGGGACGAGGTTCTCGTACGCCACCGTATCGATCAGCGTGCCGCCGTTCCAGACCAGGTTGTGATCCTGATCAGCAGCATCGACCAGCGTCGTACCGATCGCGGGCTCCGGCACCTCGGTGCCGGTCCACTCGACGCTCGCCTCGGCGGTCGTGCGTGCCGTGTCGGGCGCGACGAGAATGATCGACTGCGCATGGCTTCCGGCCGTCGCCGTGCCGCCCGCGGCCACCGGGACGGATACGACCTTGCCGGTGCCGCTCGCACCCTGGGCGGAAGCGGTCACCGTTGCGGCACCCGCAGCGGTCGACCCGCGCAGGTCCAAGTAGATCTCCTGGCCATCGACGACGGCGTTCACGTCGATCGGGTCACCTGCGGCGTTCACGACCGAAACCGACGGATCGACCGTGATCGCGGCGGTCGCCTGGTTGGTGTGGACGACGAACGGGCCGACGAGCGACTCGGCGGTCTGCGCACCGGTCGGCGCGGTGACCGAGACGGTGACCTCGAGGTCGCCTGCGGTCAGTCCGTCCGGATGAGCGTTGACACCGTTGATCAGATACCAGTAGGCGGCGGCTGCATCCGGGGTCTCGAATGCCCAGTTGGCATCGAACGTCAGGTCGGTGTAGCGCCAGATCGCGTACTGGGTCGCCTCGATCGCATCGTTGCGCGAGATGCCGGGAATGCCGGCTGCCTCGCCGAAGTCTTCGAGACTCAGCGCGGGATAGCTGTGCGCGAGCACCCAGAACACCTTGGCCTGCACGGCGGGGTCGTTGAAGTAGTTCTCACCGAGATAGCTCGAGACATCGCCGACGACGCCGGTGAGCTTCGTCTTCGCGCTCACGTCGTGCTCGATGCAGTACGCCCACAGTTCGGGCTCGCCGGGGTTGTTCGGATCGGCGGGTGTCGTCGGGTAGATCGGGAAGATCCCAGTCCCCCCGTAGCCCTGCTTCGACCCGATCCATACCGAATCGCCGACCTCGATCGCGGCCGATGCCGCCGTCGCGAACGTCGGCACGAAGAGCGACACGACGGCGAGCAGCGCTGCCGCCCACCATGGCCCTCTCCGTCGGTTCGCGCTGATCCTGTGCGTCGCCATACCTCTTCCCCACTCCCGCGAGTCTCCGATGCTCCGCTTCCCCACTCCCCGAGCAAAGCCGCATGAGTAGTCATGCGTCGTCTTAACGTAGGCACTGCAGAGACGGGACCGAAGATGAAGCCTGCAAATGACCCCCGTACGGAGGACACCTGGCGGGGCGACGCGCACCCGGGCCGGCACGCGGGGGTCATTTGGCCGGATTCGTAGCCGGGCCACGTGCTCGGCGCGCGTTCGCGGCTTAGGATCGCGATATGAGCCACGTCATCATCCCCGCACCCGTCCAGGCCGTCGTCGACGCGATCAACGCGGGCGACACCGAGGCGTTCGTCTCGGCGTTCACCCGGGACGGCGCTGTCGACGATTGGGGCCGCGTGCTCACGGGCCACGACGGGGTGCGCAGCTGGGCCAGCACCGACGCGATCGGCGCGGGCGCGCAGATGGAGGTGCTCGAGGCGAGCACCGAGGGCGACACGACCGAGATCCGATTCTCGTGGAAGAGTCGCGTCTTCAACGGCGAGAGCTCGGCGTTCGTGACCGTGGCCGACGGCCTCGTCTCGCTCTTCCGCATCCCGCCGCACGCCTGACGCGCCACCGCCTGACGCATCCCACCCGACGGCGTATCCCACTCGACGGCGTATCCCACTGGACGCTGCCGGTTCGCGAGTCAGTTCGTGCCGCTTCGGCCGACGCAGACAGGCACGAACTCACTCGCGAGTGAGTTCGTGCCCGGCTGCCCCGGCCACCCTGGCGTACGGGCGCGACCCCGATGCACCAGCGCGACCCCGCGCACCCGCGTCTACTTCGCGTCGTCCTCGGGGATATCGCGGATGTTCACGGCCTCCGTGACCGCAACACGGCCCACTCCGGCGGCCGAGTCCTCCTCGATCTCGTCGCGGATCGTGCGCACCGTATCCGTGCTCGTGCCCACCTGGCGCAGCTCGTGCACGAGCTGCTCGAGCTCGGCGCCGCCGGCCATCAGACCGGTCAGCTCCTCGAGCGTGATCTCCGACTTCTCGTGGTACCCGATGCTCTGGCCGCGCTTGAGCAGCAGGAACCGGTCTCCCACGGGGTAGGCGTGATGCGGGTTGTGCGTGATGAAGATCACGCCGAGACCGCGGTCGCGCGCCTGGATGATGTACCGGAGCACGACGCCCGACTGCTTGACGCCGAGGGCCGCGGTCGGCTCGTCGAGGATCAGCACCTTCGCGCCGAAGTAGACGGCACGGGCGATCGCGACGCACTGCCGCTCACCGCCCGACAGCGTGCCGATCGGTTGATCCACGTCGCGCAGGTCGATGCCCATGTCGAGCAGTTCCTTCTTCGCCGTCTTCCGCATGAAGTCGACGTCGAGGCGCTTGAACGGCCCGAACCCCTTCGTCTGCTCGGAGCCGAGGAAGAAGTTGCGCCACACGGGCATGAGCGGAGCGACGGCGAGATCCTGGTAGACCGTGGCGATGCCCTGGTTGAGGGCCTCGCGCGGCGAATTGAATTTCACCGGCTCGCCCTCGACAAGGTATTCGCCCGCGGTGTGCTGGTGCAGACCGGCGATGATCTTGATGAGCGTGGACTTGCCGGCGCCGTTGTCGCCGAGCACGCACATCACCTCGCCCGCCGCCACCTTGAGGCTCACATCGCGCAGCGCGATGATGTTGCCGTAGCGCTTCTCCGCATCGCGCAGCTCGACGAGCGGCGCTGCACCCGGAGCCGTTGCTGTGGCATTCACTTCTTACCTCCTCGCGCCGCGCGGCGCTGCAGCGTGAAGTTCAGCACGGTGGCCCCGAGGAGCATCGCACCGAGGAAGAACTTCAGCCAGTCCGGATTCCACTCGGCGTACACGACGCCCTTGAGCGCCATGCCGTAGATCAGCGCGCCGATGGCGCCGCCGATCGCGCTGCCGTAGCCGCCGGTCATGAGGCAGCCGCCGACGACGGCCGCGATGATGTAGAGGAACTCGTTGCCGATGCCCTCGCCGGACTGCACGGTCTTGAACGCGAACAGCTGGTGCATGCCCAGCAGCCACGCGCAGAAGCTGACGCCCATGTAGAGGCCGATCTTCGTCCAGACGACCGGCACACCGACCGCGCGGGCCGCGTCGGGGGCTCCGCCAGAGGCGAAGATCCAGTTGCCGATGCGCGTGCGCTGCAGGATCCAGGTCGCCACGATGACCAGCAGGATCCAGTAGAACACCGTGATCTTCACCTTCACCCCGAACACCGGGATGTCCGAGGCGAACACGGCCGCGGCCGACTCGAATCCGGGCCACTGCTCGATCGAGGGGGCGGCGACACCGCCCGTGATCAGTCGTGTGACGCCGAGGTTGAGGCCCGTGATCATGAAGAACGTCGCCAGCGTGATGATGAAGCTCGAGAGCTTCGTCTTCGTGAGGAGCCAGCCGTTCAGGAACCCGACGAGCAGCGAGGTCGCGAGGCCGATGAGCACGCCGATCCAGACGTTGCCCCCGAACCAGTAGAGGAACAGCGACGACGAGAGCGCGGAGAAGACGACGCCGACGCCGGCCGACAGGTCGACCTCGCCGCCGATCATGAGCAGGGAGACGCCCACCGCCATGATGCCGACCGTGGACGCCCCGTAGAGGATCGTCGCGATGGATTCCGGCTGGGAGAACTGGGGCGAGACGACCGCGAACATGATCGCGAGCACCAGTGCTGCGGCGGTGGCGCCGGCCTCCGGCTTGGTGAAGAACCTGGTGAACAGGTTGCCGGAGGCCAGGCGCTCGTCAGCCTTGAGAGCTGTAGGAGTAGACATGGAGTTGCTTTCCGGAGGGTTACTCCGCGTCGTCCGACTTCTTCTCGAACTGCGCGGCGACGCTCTCGAAGTTGTCCGCGTTGACCACCGCGGGGCCGGTCAGCACGGCCTGCCCGCCGCCCAGCACGTAGCCGCCCTGGTCGTAGAGGCGCACGGCCTCGACGCTCGAGTAGCCCTGGAGGAACGGCTGCTGGTCGATGCCGAAGAGGATGCTGCCGTCCTTGATGGCGTTGTACACGTCGGCGTTGAGGTCGGTCGTGGCGAGCTTGGCGCTCGAACCGGCGTCGGCGATCGAGTCCTGCGCGGTGAGCGCGAACGGGGCGCCGAGGGTCAGCACGCCGTCGATGTCCTTGTTGGTCTGCAGCTTCGAGGTGATGGTCGAGGCGACGTTGGTCATGTCGGTGCCCTGCACGTACAGCACCTCGGACGAACCCTCGAAGGTGTCGGCGAGACCCTCGCAGCGCGACTCGAGCCCGACGTGGCCCTGCTCCTGGATGACGCAGACGACCTTCTTGAGCCCGGCATCGTTGAACTGCTCGCCGGCCGCCTGGCCCGCGATGAACTCGTTCTGGCCGAAGTGGGCGAGCACGCCCATCTCCTTGAACTGCTCCTCACCGGCGTTGATGCTGAACACCGGGATGCCGGCTTCGACGGCCTTCTTGACCTCGCCCGACATCGCGTCGGCCTTCGCGAGCGTCACGACGATGCCGTCGACCTTCTGGTCGACCGCCTGCTGCACCAGCTGCGCCTGACGGGCGCCGTCCGGGTCCGAGCTGTAGAGCAGCTCGATGCCGTTCTTGTCCGCGGCATCCTCTGCGCCGGCGCGGATCGTGTCCCAGAACGTGTCGCCGGGGGCGGCGTGCGTGACGAGCGCGACCTTGAGCTCGGGGAGATCCGATCCGCCTCCGCCGTCGCCGCCTGCGGCACCGCCGCCCGCTCCGGCAGGCGAACCGCAGGCTGCGAGCAGCAGCGCCCCGGCGGCCGCGGCGCCCGCGATCCCGACCTTGGCCCAGCGGCCCATTCGTGACTTCAACATAGTCTCACTCCATCGTGTTAATTGAACTAATGTCGTTACAAAGCTTGCGCTCTGTCCTTACAGTACCGCAACTTCGCCGATCGGGCATCACCTTCGGTAAAGGTTCGATAACGACCTCGGGCCGCAGTTATTCCTCGGCCGCGTGCGCGGGCGCGTTGCCCGCGAGGACCGCGGTGACGGCCTCGGCCGCCATGCGGAACGTGGCGGAGAGCGCTCCCTCAGAGAGCCCGGTCGTGTGCGGGCCGAGCAGCACCCGCGGATCGTCGGCGAGCGGATGCGCCGCGATCGGTTCGACCGCGAAGACGTCGAGGCCCACTCCGCCGAGGATCCCCTCCGCGAGCGCGGACTCGAGGGTCGCGCCGCTCACCAGGTCGGCGCGCGCGCAGTTGACGAGCACCAGGCCGGGCCTCGCCGTGCGCAACAGCTCGATCGGCAGCAGCTCACCCCCGCCGCCCGGCAGGTGCAGCGTCACCGCGTCGGCGCGACGCACGGCGTCCTCGAGCGAGACGTTCGCGTACTCCTCCGCCCGCACGAAGGGATCGTGCACCACGACCTCCATGCCGAACGCGGCGCCGAAACCCGCCACGATGCGACCGATGCGGCCATACCCGAGCACGGCGAGCGTGGCTCCCGCGAGATCGCCCGGCACGGGCGGCGGATCCGCGCCCCAGCGCCCCGAGGCGACGAACGCGTGCGACGCCGCCACGCGCTTCACGAGCGCCGCGAGCAGCGCGAACGCCCCCTCGGCGACGGCGCGACTGTTGCTGCCGGGCGTGATCGCGACCGGGATCCCGCGCTCGCGCGCCGCAGCGACGTCGACGCGCTCCACCCCCACGCCCGTGCGCGCGAGCACCCGCAGCCGGGGCATCCGGTCGAGCAGTGCGCGGTCGACGTCGACCGCGGCTCGCACGATCGCTCCCTCGGCGACGGCGAGGTCGGCCTCCGCAGGCTCGGGGACGAACACGGCCTCGGGCGGCAGGTGGGGCACCACGAGCTCCGGGTGCACGGGCCCGAGCCCGACGACGACCGGGCGGGCGGATCCTGCGATCCGCTCCGCGGCCGCAGGATGACCGGGACGGGCCGCGGCCGCAGGATGACCGGGACGGGCCGCACCTGCAGGGCGACGGGCAGGATCGAGAGGCGACGCGGTCACGCTGCGCCCCGATCCGGGATCGCGCTCCGCACCGTCTGCGCGAGCAGCGTCGCGTCCGACCCGATCGCGATGAACGTGAACCCGCGCTCGAGGTACCGCTCCGCCGCGACGCGGTCGTTCGCGAGGATGCCCGCCGCCTTGCCGTGCTCGAGGCAGGCGGAGACCACTCGATCCAGCGCCGCCTGGAACTCCGGGGCGTCGAAGCGCCTCGGCACCCCGAGCGCGTAGCTGAGATCCTGCGGCCCCACGAAGAGCACATCTGCCCCCGGCGTCGCCGCGATCTCGTCGAGTTCGTCGAGCGCGCCCCGGGTCTCGATCTGCACGATGCCCGCGACCGTGCCGTTCGCGGCATCGAGCGCCGCGGTGTCGAGCGTCCACCTCGCGGCGCGGTTGTAGCTCGCGACGCCGCGGTCACCCTCGGGCGGATAGAGCTGATGCCGGCGCGCCTCTGCGGCCTCTGCGGCGCTCGAGATGCGCGGGAACATGGTGCCGGCCGCTCCGGCGTCGAGCGCACGGCCGATGCGGATCCGCTCCGGCTGCTCGACGCGCACCAGCGTCGCGGCGCCGTACGCGCCGGCGGCCGCGACGATCGCACCCACCTGGTCCTCGTCTCCTCCGCCGTGCTCGAGGTCGACGAGCACCCAGTCGAGCCCGGCGGCGGCGCACACCTCGGCCGCCGCGACCGACCCGAGACCCAGGAACGTGCCGAAGGTCGGATCCCCCGCGAGGAAGCGCTCGCGGAGCGCGCGACCGGCGCCGAGGGGTCCGGATCCGCCCCGCGTCATCCGTGCCACCGCTGGCGTGCGAGGCCCTCGCCGTATTCGACGAGCTTCTCGGAGGTGTCGACCCGGTCGAAGACCTCAGCTGGCGACACGTCCCACCACACCTCCGAGGAGGGGAGATCCGCGTGCGGGATCGTCGGGACGACGATGACGACGGGGCCGCGCACCGCACGGGTCTCCTCGAGCGCGGCGCGCACCTCTGCGGCGGTCGCGGGCGTCCGGACCTCGGCGCCGAGCCCCGCAGCGACCTTGCCCAGATCGATCCGCAGGTAGTCTCCCGCGAGGCCAGCGGCGTCGGAGCCCGCGAGCGAGCCGCCCGATTCCCGGTAGCGGAACTCGTTGCCGAAGTGCTCGCCCGTGCGCCACATCTGCAGGCGGCGGATGACCTGGTAGCCGTGGTTCTCGGAGACGACGACGGTGAACGGGATGCCCTCCTGCGCCGCCGTCACGATCTCGGTCGGCATCATCACGAAGGTTCCGTCGCCGATGAACGCCGTGACCCGGTGTGCCGGATCCGGGTCGGCGACGCGCACGCCCATCGCCGCGGGCAGCTCGTAGCCCATGCACGAGAACCCGAACTCGAGGTGCGCGTGGCGCTCGTCGGTCGCGTCCCACACCTTCTGCAGGTCGCCGGGAGGACCCCCTGCCGCGGCGACGATCGTGTCGCCGGGTCGCGCGTGCTCCTGGAGCAGCCCGATCAGCTGCCCCTGCGTGAGCACGGCCCCGGTGTCCGGGAGCTCGGGGTGCTGCTCCCTCGGGAAGCGGGCGTCCGGATCGAGCGCGGCGTCGCGCACCGGGATCCAGGCGGCACGTGCGGCCTCGATCTCGGAGGCCCAGTCCACCGGAATCCGGTACTCGCCCAGCTCTGCGGCGAGCGCCTCGAGCGCGAGCCTCGCGTCGGCGAGCACGGCGGTGGCGCCCTGCTTCGCGGCGTCGTGCTCGACGACGTTGATCGAGGCGAAGCGCACGCCCGGGTCCGCGAAGAGCGACTGCGACGCGGTCGCGAAGTCGGTGAGGCGGGTGCCGATGTGCACGATCAGGTCGGCGCGCTCGGCGAGGCGGTTCGTGGTCGGCGACCCCTCGAGCCCGATCCCGAACACGCTCCACGGCCCGTCCTCGGCCACCGCCCCCTTGCCGGCGAACGTCTCGCTGATGGGCAGCAGGGTCTGCCGGCCGAGTCCGGTCAATGCCGCCTGCGCATCGGAGTAGTGCACGCCGCCGCCGGCGATGACGAGGGGGCGCCGCGCCTGCCTGATGAGGTCGGCGACCCCGGCCACCTCTGCCGCATCGGGCACCCGGCGCCGGATCGGCCAGTCGCGCTCGGCGAAGAACTCGACGGGGAAGTCGTAGGCGTGCGACTGCACGTCCTGCGGCAGCGCGACGACGACCGCGCCGGTCTCCTCGGGGTTCGCGAGCACCCGGAAGGCCTGGGGCAGAGCGGTCAGCAGCTGCTCGGGCCGCGTGATGCGGTCGAAGAAACGCGCGACCGGGCGGAAGGCGTCATTGGCCGTCACGTCCGGGGTGCCCGGCAGGTCGAGCTGCTGCAGCACCGGGCCCTGGCGGCGGGTCGCATAGGTGTCGCCGGGGAGCAGCAGCAGCGGGATGCGATTCACCGTCGCGAGCGCGGCCGCCGTCACGAGATTCGTGGCGCCCGGACCGATCGACGCGGTCACCGCGAGCGTGCGGCGGCGCTTCGACGCCTTCGCGAAACCGGTCGCCATGTGGCCGAGCGCCTGCTCGTTGCGCCCCTGCACGAACGGCAGGCGGTCGGCGTGCTCGGCGAGCGCCTGACCCAGCCCGGCGACGTTGCCGTGGCCGAAGATGCCGAGCGCCGCGGGCACGAAGCGCTGCCGCTCGCCGTCCGCGACCGAGTACTGCGCCGCGATGTAGCGCACGATCGCCTGCGCGACGGTGAGTCGGACCGTCTCCCCCGAGGTTCCCAGAACCATGGTGTCTCCTTCGAATGCTCGTCTGCTGCGTCTGTGGTCTCGGTGGAGCCTGCGGCGCGCCCCTCACCCGTGCATGACCACGGTCTTCGCCTCCGTCATCTCCTCCACCGCCGAGCGCACGCCCTCCTTGCCGTGGCCGCTGGCCTTCAGTCCGCCGTACGGCATGAGGTCCGCGCGCCACAGTGGCGTCCATCCGAGGTGGACGCTGCCCGCATCGATCTCGCGGATCGCGCGCACCCCCTCCGTCAGTGTGCCGCCGAAGACTCCGGCGGCGAGGCCGTACGGCGTGCCGTTGGCGGCCGCGATCGCGGCATCGAAGTCGTCGACGGTCGTGACGGCCACCGCGGGCCCGAAGAGCTCCTCCTGCGCGAGCGCGTGCCGGGTATCGACGCCGGCGACGACGGCGGGTTCGACGAACCCGCGATCCCGCGCGCCCCCGGTGAGCAGCGTCGCGCCGTCCGCGACCGCCTGCGCGATCCCGTCGGCGACCCGCTCGGCCTCGCGCTCCGAGATGAGCGGGCCGATGGTCGTCCCCTCGGCGAAGGGATCCCCGGCGCGGATCGCCCGCACCCTCGGCAGGAGGGCGTCGAGGAAGTCTGCTTCGACGTCGCGGTGCACGATGACGCGCTGCACCGAGATGCACACCTGGCCGGCATTGACGTACCCGCCCGCCGCGACCGCGGCAGCCGCGCGCTCGATATCCGCCCCGGGCAGGATGAGCGTGGGCGACGATGCCCCGAGCTCGAGCGAGAGCTTCTTCACCCCGGCGCTCCGGGCGATGCGCTCGCCCACGCCCGTCGACCCGGTGAACGAGACCTTCCGCACGCGGGGATCCGCGACGAGCGCGTCGCCGAGCGCTCCCCCGGGCCCGGTGAGGACCGAGAGCACCCCATCGGGCACCCCCGCCTCCACGAGGAGATCCGCCAGGGCGAGCGCCGTGAGCGGCGTGGCGCTCGCCGGCTTGAGGACGACCGCGTTGCCCGCGGCCAGCGCCGGTGCGACCTTGTGCAGCACGAGGAGCGCCGGGTAGTTGAACGGGGTGATGGCGACGACGATCCCGACGGGCTGCCGCAGCGTGAACCCCACCTTGTCCTGCCCGGTGCCCGGATTCGCGTCGAGGGGCAGGCCCTGCCCGTAGAGCTGCGCGCCCTCGTGCGCCGACAGGCGGAGGATCGCGCCCGATCGCCGCGCCTCGCCGAGCGCCTCGCCGAGCGGCTTGCCGTTCTCTGCGGAGATCGTGGCCGCGAGGTCGGCGGCGCGCGCATCGGCGAGGTCCGCGGCCCGGTTCAGGATCGCCGCGCGCTCGTGCGCCGGGGTGCGCCGCCAGACAGCGGCCCCGCGCTCGGCCGCGGCGAGGGCCGCATCGGCATCGGCGCGCGTCGCCACGGCGACCTCGCCGACCGTCGCGCCGTCGAACGGCGACCGGACGGCCTGCCGCGCGCCGCCCGCGGCTGCACGCCACTCACCGCCGATCAGCAGTTCGTACTCGCGCCGCTGCGCTCCGTTCTCCAGCATGCCCGCCCTCTCGTCATTGATTTGGACCGGTCCAAATTGTAGGCACATGGATGCACCCGCGTCAACCGCCGACCCGTGCCCGGTCGGGATCGTGCGCCGCACGGGGCGGGCCCCGCAGGCATGACGCGAGCCCCGCCGCGCCTCACGCACGTCGCGCATGAGTGGCACCATGGGAGCGTGAGCACCCCAGGCACCGCCCCCAACGGGCGCCCCACCATGCGCGATGTCGCGGAGCGCGTCGGCATGTCCCGACAGCTCGTGTCGATCGTGCTGCGCGGAGCGCCAGGCGCGAGCGACGCGTCCCGAGAGCGGATCCTCGCCGCCGCCCGCGAGCTCGGGTACCACCCCGATGACTCCGCGCGGATGCTCCGCAGGCGCCGGAGCGGCCAGATCGGCGTGCTCTTCACCATGCGGCAACCGTTCGAGGTGGATCTCGTCGACGCCCTCTTCCGCCACGCGGCCGATCGGGGCTTCACGCTCGCCCTCAGCTCGATCGGACCGACGCGCTCCCAGCGCACGGCGCTCGACGAGCTGATGCGGCAGCGCATCGAAGCGCTCATCGTGCTCGATGCCGAGGGCGGCGCGGACGTGCTCGACGGGCTCCCGCAGGCAGTGCCGACGGTGCTGCTCGGCGGCCCGCGCTCCGTCGACCCCCGCGACAGCGTCGACATCGAGAACGAGGCGGGCATCGCGCTCGCCGTGCAGCATCTCGCAGAGCTCGGCCACCGGAGCATCGCCTACGTCGGGCCGGAGCGCGGACCGAACGCCGCCGAGCGCCTCGCGGGCTACCGCGGCGCGATGCGCGCGCTCGGGCTGCGCGCCCGGGTCGAGCCGAGCGACTACACCGAGGAGGGCGGATCCCGCACCGCCGTCGAACTGCTGCGCCGGGCGGACGACGCCCGGGACGCCGCGGCGCGGGTCACCGCGGCAGCGCCGGATCCCGCGGAGCCCGTCCCTGCATCCGACGACGAGCTGCCCACCGCGATCGTCTGCGTGAACGACCACTGCGCGATCGGGGTCCTCCAAACGCTCGTGCGCGCCGGGGTGCGCGTGCCCGAGGGGGTCTCGATCGTCGGCGTGGACGACAGCACCGCGGCCGCCCTGCCCTTCATCGGCCTCACGAGCGTGCGACCCGACCCCGACCGGATGGCGCAGCTCGCGGTCGACGCCGTGCGCGCCCGGCTCGACCACCCCGACGCCCCGATCTCGACCGCGCGCGTGACCCCCACGCTCACCGTGCGCGGCAGCACCGCGCCGCCCCGGCGCTGATCGGACACTGATCAGGCATTGCGCAGGCAGGGGCCGGGCGGGCGGGCCCGCCGCCGCGGTCACCGCCAGAGTGCGGCGATGCGCTCCGCGATCTCGCGTCCCTGTACGAAACCGGCGCGCGCCGCTTCGGGGCGCAGGGCCGCGCGCATCGCGTTCGCCCCGAAGAGGTGCTCGGCGGCGGTCGCCGGGAACACCGTCTCGACCCGGCTCCCCTGCGCACGCAGCTCGGACACCTGGCCGGCGAGGCGCGTGCCCCAGGCCGCAGGGTGCAACGACCGCCCGCTCAGCGGTGACAGCACGAGCACCCGCTCGAAACCGGCGGCGAGATCGGCGTTCTCGGCGCTGACGCGGTAGCCGCCGTCGATGAGCCGGAGGTCGCCGACCCGGTGCGCGAACCCGCCGCCAGCGCAGCTCGCAGCGACCGCGTCGGCCAGCGCGATCCCGCTCGCGCGGTCGAGCAGCACCGGTGCTCCGGTGCGCGCGTCGACGGCGGTGAGGATCACCTCGCGGTCGGGCCACTCCTGCCTCGGCAGACGAGCCGCGACGACTTCCCGCCACCGCGCGCTGCGGTCGGCTTCCTGACGATCGGCGTCCCTGCGCTCGGCCTCCCGGCTCTCGGCGGTCGGGCCTTCGCCGATCGGGCTGCCGGTGCCGGGCTCGTTCACGGCGTGCCCCTCGGTTCGGCCGAGCGCGGCCGCACCGACCCGACGGCGCAGATCGGCGAGATCGTGCGAGGCGTCGATGATGGCGCGCAGGCGCTCCAGGTGAGCGGCGGCCCCTCCCGGGAACCCAGCTGAGCGTCCCTCCTCGGGAGCGGGTGCTGCCGGTCCCGCGACCCCGGCGACCGCGGGAGCAGCAGGAGCGGTTGCACCTGCGGGATCCGCGGGAGCGGCATCGATGACGGCCGCATACAGCTCGGCGGGGGTCGCCCCGCCGAGCTGGGCCGCCGCGGTCGCACCGGCCGAGGTGCCGATGGTGAGATCCGCGGTCGCGACGTCGACGCCGGCGTCGGCGAGCCCCGCGAGGACGCCGATCAGCCAGGCGTTCCCGGTGGATCCGCCCCCGCCGAGCACGAGCGCGCGGCCGCGCTGCGGCTCGCTCGCCCGGAGTGCGCTCGCGCGGGCGTCTGCCGCGGCGGGGCCGGTCGGTACGGCGTCGGCGGACACGATCGCCGCCGGAGCGGCATCGGCGGAAACGGTGCGCTTACGTGCGGAGAAGTATGAGTCGGTGTGCATGGGAGTCGCCTCTCGCGAAGTACGGCGGGGCTCCCTGGCGACAGTCTCAGTCGCGGGTCGCCGACGGCGAGGGAGCACCCGATACGGTTGCTGCGTTCACGGGTCTCACCTCCTCACGACGGATCACGCTGCGCACACGGTAGCACGTCGGCGCTCCCGCCACCAGGAGCGATCGTCGGCGCCGGCACCGATTCACCAGCACCGATTCATTGAAACGCACCCGCGATCCGCGGATTCTGCGTGCGGTTCGGTGAATCGGTGTCTGAAGCGAGCAGGATCTGCCGGGCCATGGCGGACCCGGGGCGGGGGACCTAGCCAAGGCAGGGCCGGGCACGTCGGGATCCGAGCACCCCGTACGCACCGCCCCGCGCCGAGCGTTCCGCCGCGTACCGATTCAGACCGTCGACGACCCTCGGACGACGAGCGTGGGCGGGATCAGCACCTCGCGGCCGCGCGGGATCGGGTCGACCCCGGCCTCGGGTGCGGCGACCGCCAGCAGCGCCTCGGCGGCCTCACGGCCGATGCGGCGATTGTCGGGGTCCACGCTCGTGAGCGAGATGCGCGGGATCGCCGACAGGGTCGTGTCGTCGTATCCCGTGACCCGGCACCCGGCCGGAACGGCGACGCCCGCGGCCTCGAGCGCGGAGATGACGGCGACGGCGCTGAGATCGTTGACCGTGACGATCGCGTCCGGCACGCTCCCGGCCGCGATCAGGCGCCCGACCGCCAGCCTGGCGCCCGCCTGGGTGAAGTCGGCGCGCTCGACCCGCGCGCCCGCCCCGAGTCCGCGCCGCGCCGCGCTCGAAATGAACGCCCGCTCGCGAGAGGCCGAGACCGTGCCGCCGTCTCCGCCGATGAACACGATGCTCCGCGCCCCCTGCCCGATGAGGTGGTCGACGACGAGCCCGATCCCCGCGTCGTCGTCGACGCGCACCGTCGCGACCGTGTCGGAGGTCGCGTCGATCGCGCTCGCGACGACGGTCGGCACGGCCGCCGTCAGTTCGGCGAGCTCCTCGAAGTCGGGGATCGTCCCCACCGTGATGAGCCCGGAGGGCCGCAGGTCGCGGAGCACCGCGATGTTGTCGCGATCCAGCACCCGCTCGCCGCTGCCGTCGTCGACCTGCGCGCTGATGATCATGGTGCGTCGGCCGGCCTCGCTGAGCCGGGACTTCGCGGCCGCGACGATGTCGGCGAACAGCGGGTTGTGGAGGTTCGAGACGAGGATCGCGATGAGGTCGCGCCGCCCCGACGAGAGGGACTGCGCGACGAGGTTCGGACGGTAGCCGAGGCGCGCCGCCGCGTGGAGCACGCGCTGCCGGCGCTCCTCGCTGACGTTCTCGCCCCCGTTGAAGACGAGCGAGACGAGCGACTTCGAGACCCCGGCCTCGCGGGCGACGTCGCGGATCGTCGGAGCCTTGGCCGGCGCCCCCGCCGCGACGGGCGCCTTCGCGTCGGCCTCGTGTCCCTCGGTCATCGCAGTCTCGCCTCCAGTGCCCTGCCCCGTCGGCGAGCTCGCCCGCGGTCCTGCGGCGCCGCGACCGGAGGCGGTTTCCGCCCCCAGTCTAGGCGTGGACCGGTCCACCCGCCGCGCTGCACTCCCTCCTCCCCTGAGTGCGATGCGCGACGCGGGCGGGCGCCGCCCGGTCGGCGACCGACCGCGGCGCGTTGCAATCGGAGGTCATGCGGGCCGGGAACGGCCTCCGTGGTGGCATGCTTGAGGCATGTCCTCCCCGGCCGCAGCGACGTCGCGATCGCGTCGGCGCGCGCGCCGCGGATCCGCTGCGCTCGGCTGGGGCATGGTCGCCCCGAGCTTGTTCGGGATCACGGCGTTCCTGCTCGCGCCGATCGTCGTGGTCTTCTGGCTGAGCCTCCACAAGTGGGACCTCATCGGCGACCCGCAGTGGGCCGGCCTCGGCAAGTGGCAGGAGGTGCTCGCCGACGGCGGCTTCTGGGGCTCCATGCTCGTCACGCTGACCTTCGTGGTGATCGTGATCCCGATCCAGACCCTCCTCGGGCTCTGGATCGCGAATCTCCTGACGAAAGGCCTGCCCGGATCCGGCTTCCTGCGGGTCGTCTACGTCGTCCCCTGGGTCTGCGCGCCGCTCGCGCTCGGCATCGTGTGGAACTGGATCTTCCAGCCCACTGGCGGCGCGCTCAACGAGCTGCTCGGCACCCACGTGAGGTGGCTCGCCGACCCCGCGTTCGCGCTCCCGTCGGTCGCGGCCGTCACGATCTGGTCGCAGGTCGGCTACGTCTCGCTCTTCTTCATGGCAGGCCTGGCCGTGATCCCGGATCAGGTGATCGAGGCCGCGAGGATCGACGGCGCGAGCGGCACGCGCATCTTCTGGAGCATCAAGGTGCCGCTGCTGCGCCCCACGATGTTCTTCGTGCTCGTCACCTCCGTCATCAGCACGTTCCAGATCTTCGACACTGTCTACGGGCTCACGCCCCAGGGCGGGCCGAGCGGCAGCACCTCGGTCGTGGCGTTCAAGCTCTACCAGACCGCTTTCAAGCGCTTCGACGTCGGCTCGGCCGCGGTGATCTCGGTGATCCTCTTCGTGGTGCTCGTGCTCATCACCCTCGTCCAGCAGCGGTACTTCAGGAGGCGGATCAGCTATGACCTCAGCTAGCCCCGCCCGCCAGGACGTCGCGGACCCCGCCGCTCGGGGACGCCGGAGGCCCGGCGCGTCCGTCTCCCCGCTGGGCGCGATCGGGGTCTACGCCGTGCTGATCGCGGGGGCCCTGCTCGTGCTCGGCCCGTTCGTGCTCAGCACCATGACGGCCTTCAAGACCCCTGGGCAGCTCGCGACGGACTCGAAGCTCGCGCCGCCGTGGCCCGTCACGCTCGAGAACTTCGAGCGCCTCTTCGACGGCGGCCTCGTCGACTTCTCGCGCGCGATCGGCGTCACCGCCGGCTACGTCGCGCTCGTGCTCGTCGGCCAGCTCGTCTTCTCGATCCTCGCGGCGTACGCCTTCGCCCGGCTGCGCTTCCCGGGGCGCGACGCGCTCTTCTGGGTGTACCTCTCGACGCTGATGGTGCCTGCGGTCGTCACGATGGTGCCGCTGTACCTCATGATCTCCGAGGCGGGCATGCGCAACACCTTCTGGGGGCTCGTGCTGCCGTACCTCTTCGGCTCCCCCTACGCGATCTTCCTGCTGCGCGAGTACTTCCGCGGGATTCCGCAGGATCTCGTCGACGCCGCCCGTCTCGACGGCGCGGGCCACTGGCGGATCCTGACCCGCATCGTCGTGCCGCTGTCGCGCCCGATCATCGCGACGCTCGGGATCATCACGGTCGTGACGCACTGGAACAACTTCATGTGGCCGCTCATCATCACGAGCGGTCCCGAGTGGAGCGTCATCACGACGGCGACCGCGAGCGTGCAGACCCAGTTCAACGGCAACTGGACCATCGTGACGGCGGCGACGACCATCGCGATGCTGCCGCTCATCGTGCTCTTCAGCCTGTTCAATCGGCAGATCGTCTCGTCCATCGCGATCACCGGCTTCCGGTGATCGCCCGCAGAAAGGAAGTCACATGACACGGCAGCAGAATCGGCGCCGCAGGATCCTCACGGCCGTCGCGAGCCTCGCGGTCGCGGGCCTCGCCCTCACGGCGTGCTCATCGGGCGGGTCGGGCGGATCCGGCGGCGATGTGGAACTCACCTTCCGCACCTGGGACACGAACGCCCAGGCGGCCTACGAGGAGTCGTTCGCGGCGTTCACGAAGGAGCACCCGAACATCACCGTCGACGTCGAGGTGGTGCCGTGGGGCGACTACTTCACGAAGCTGCGCACCGACGTCGCGGGCGACAGCGCGGCCGACCTGTTCTGGATCAACGCCTCGTCGTACGGCCCGTACGCCGAGGCGGGCGCGCTGAGCGACATCTCCGAGGTCTACGGCGACGACTTCGAGGCGGCCGAGCAGGAGTGGGCGCCGAGCGTGGTCGAGCAGTTCACGCAGGACGGCACCCTCTTCGCTCTCCCCCAGACCTCCGATGGCGGCATCGCGCTCTACTACAACGCCGACCTGCTCGAGCAGGCCGGGGTCACCCCCGATGAGGTCTCGAAGCTCAAGTGGGCTCCCGGGGGCGGGTCCGACGACACGCTGATCCCGACGCTCGAGAAGCTCACCCTCGATGCGTCCGGCAAGAACGCGTCGGAGAGCGACTTCGACGCGCAGAACGTGGCCCAGTACGGCTACAACGCTGCCGTCGATCTGCAGGCGATCTACCTGCCCTTCATCGGGTCGAACGGGGGCACCTTCCAGGACGGCGAGAAGTTCACCTTCTCGAACCCGAAGACGGTCGAGGCCTTCCAGTACCTCGTCGACCTCATCAACGAGCACCACGTGGCTCCCGACGCCGCCGACACCAACACGAACGGCGACTTCAGCCGCGACCAGTTCCTGCAGGGCAAGATGGCACTGTTCCAGTCGGGCCTGTACAACCTCGCGAACGTCGCCGACAGCGCCGACTTCGAGTGGGGCGTCGCGATGATGCCCGCCGGCCCGGAGGGCGCGGTCAGCGTGACCAACGGCGTCGCCGTGGCAGGCAACGCGAAGAGCGAGCACCAGGACGCTGTGAACGAGGTGCTGCGCTGGCTGGGCACGACCGAGGGCAACAGCCCCATCGGCTCGACCGGGGCCAACCTGCCCGCCGTCGAGGGAGCGCAGGACGTGTACCGCGAGTTCTGGGCCGGCCGCGACGTCGAACTGGAGCCCTTCTTCGAGGTGCTCGAGAGCGGCAAGACGATCCCCGCCCCCGTCGGCGCGAACTTCAACGCCGCGTCGGAGGCCTTCGGGCCGATCCTCAGCGAGATCTTCCTCGGGCAGCTGCCCGTCGAGAAGGGTCTGCAGCAGGCCGACAAGGCCGCGAACGCCGCGATCGGGTGACGAGCCGGGGCCGCTTCTCGCAGCGCTTCGCGGCGAGGAGCGGCCCTGCCGGGCCCGCGTGATCCCGGCGGGAGGCCCGTGCCCTACCCGAACGCGGCGGCGAACGCGTCGAGCGCCGCGTCGGGATCCCCGCTCGCCCACGCCTCCATGCCGATCACGCCGTCGTACCCGAGATCGCGCAGCGCTGCGGCGACCGCCTCGTAGCGAATCTCGCCGGTGCCCGGCTCGCAACGGCCCGGCACGTCGGCGACCTGGATCTCGCCGATCCACGGCAGCGCCTCGGTGACCAGCGAGATGAGGTTCCCCTCGCCGATCTGCGCGTGATACAGGTCGAGGTTGAGCCGCAGGTTCGGGTGGTCAACCCCGCGCACGAGCGCGAGCGTGTCGGCCGCCCGGGCGAACGGCGTGCCCGGGTGGTCGACCGCGAGGTTCAGGTTCTCGAGCACGAAGGTGCGGCCCGCGGCCGCCCCGAGCTCGGCGACGAGGCGGAGGGTCTCGGCGGCGCGCACCCAGTCCTCCCCCGTCACGTGCTCGCGGGGCACGACCGGGATCCCGCCCTCGCCGAGCCCGGTACCGTGCAGGTTGAGGCGGGGGCAGTCGAGGATCTCGGCGGCCGCCAGCGACTGCTCGGCCGTCGCGAGCAGCTGGGCGCGCCCCTCGTCGGTCGTGAGGTCGCCCCGAAGGTACCCCGTCATCGACGAGAACTCCGCGCCGGTCGCGGCGAGCGCCGGCAGGTCCTTCCCGCTCCAGTCCCAGATCTCGACGAGGAATCCGCGTTCATGGATGCGGCGCACCCGCTCCTCGAACGGCAGGCCGAGGAAGAGCATCTCGGCGCATGCGGCGAGTCGGTAGGTCATTGCGGAGGTCCTTTCGGGGCACCTGTGCTGGATCTGGGTGCGGGTGGGCTCTGGGTGTGGGTGTCGCTCCCGGTCCCGCTCCGCGGAATCCGCCCGACGTTGTCCGACTTCGACGGGCCTGAAGCCGGACAGAGTCGGGCGGATTTCGAGGAGGGCTCGCGCGGAGACGCGCAACCCCGGCGACACGGGCCCGATGACGAGGATCGCAGGCGCGCGCCTCGAGCGCGGCTCAGACCTCCACCGCGACGGCGACGCCCTCGGTAGCGGAGCGCTGCGCCGCGTCGGCGAGGATCAGCGCGGCCCGGCCGTCCTCGAACGTCGGGCTGGTCGACGCCTCGCCGCGCGCGAGCTTGATGAACTCCGAGAGCTCGGATGCGTAGGCCTGGGCGTATCGCTCGAGGAAGAACTCGCCGAACGCCGGCTTGGCGTCGACGGCGGCCGCGGTCGAGTGGCTCACGAGCGACGTCGGCGCGTTGGCGACCTGCAGCATGCCGCGCGCGCCGAACGCCTCGATGCGCTGGTCGTACCCGATGGCGCTGTGGCGCGAGTTGACGATCGTCACGACGGCTCCCGACGCGGTGCGCAGCGTCGTCACGGCCGTGTCGAAGTCGCCGTGCTCGCGTGCGCCGGGGTCGAACGCCTGCGTGCCCGTCGCGCTCACCGAGACGATCTCGGGGAGGAAGAAGCGCGCCATGTCGAAGTCGTGGATCGTCATGTCTCGGAAGATGCCGCCCGACACCCGCACGTAGTCGGCGGGAGGTGCCGCGGGATCGCGGCTGATGATGATGAGCTGCTCCAGATCACCGATCTCACCGGCGGCGACGCGAGCCCGCACCGCGGCGAAGTCGCGGTCGAACCGCCGGTTGAAGCCGAGCGCGACCGGCACGCCGCTCGAGCGGACGAGGGGGCTCAGCGCCTCGACCCGCGCGATGTCGAGATCGATGGGCTTCTCGCACAGCACGGGCAGCCCGGCCCGCACGGACGCCTCGATCAGATCGACGTGCGTCGGCGTCGGCGAGGCGATGAGCACGGCATCGACCTCGCCCGAGGCGATGAGCTCCTCGGCCGACGCCGTGGCCCGCGCGCCGGTGCGCTCGGCGACGGCGCGCGCCCCGTCGACGAAGGGATCGGCGACCCACGCGAGGGTCGCGTCCGGGTCGGCGACGATGCTCGCGGCGTGGACCTGGCCGATGCGGCCGGTGCCGATGAGTCCGAAACGGACGGGAGTCTGCGTCATTGCGGGGTCCTCGGGGTGCTGGATCGCTGCTGGCCGGCGTTCGCGGTCGCGGAATGCCGGCGGACTAGCACGATCTAAATTGATAGAACAATACGTCGAAAGTATAGGCCGGTCGACCTGCGTCGCGCCAGGGCCGGAGGTCATCGGCCCGGGTCGGCGCCGGGACCGACTCACCGCCGAGTCGGCATCACCGCCGCGCCCGCATCACCGCGGGGCCGGCATCACCGCGGGGCCGACATCACCGCGGGCAGAGGTCGACGTGCGGACCACGACCCGGGGCTCGAAGCGCGACGACTCGAGATCGGCCCCGCCCTCGATGAGCGCGACGAGCGCGTGCCCGGCGGCCTCGCCGAGCTCCCGCGGGTCGCCGCTCACCGTGGTGAGCGACACCAGCTCGTACGCGGCAAGGGGCGAGTCGTCGTATCCGACGACCGAGAGGTCATCCGGGACGGCGAGCCCTCGGCGCATCGCCGCACCGATCACTCCGACGGCCATGGGGTCGTTCACCGCGAACACGGCCGTTGGCGGGCCCGCGGTGCGTGCGTCCGCGTCGCGTAGGGCCCCAGTGCTGCCCGCACCCCGGCCCCGGGACGGCCCCCCGAAGATCTCGCGCTCGACGACCGCACGCGCAGCCGCCTCGCTCGTGCGGTCGGCGCGCACGATCCGCGGCTCAAGGCCGCGCTCGCGCATCTCGGCCAGGTAGCCGGCCTCCCGCGCTCCCGCGCTCGCGCCCGGAGCCGAGACGCAGACGATGTCGCGGTGGCCGAGGTCGGCCAGGTGCGCCGTCGCCAGCCGCCCGCCGAGGCGCTCATCGCTCGTCACCACGGGAGCGCCGGGGGCGCGGAGCGCACGCGTGCCGAGCACGACGGCCGGCACCTGCAGCCGCGCGACCGCCGCGTCGTCGACCTCCCCCGCGAGCACCACTCCGTCGACGCGCAGCGAGCCGAACACCTCGAGCGGCCCCTGGCCCACATGGGCGTTGAGCGCAGCGTCGGCGATGGTCAGGCTATACCCGCCCGATCCGAGCGCCTGCCGGAGCCCCTCGAGCGCCGGCGCGAACCAGAGGTTCTCGAGTTCGTCGACGAGCACCCCGATGCTTCGGGTGCGGGTTCCGGCGAGGCCCGCGGCGAGGCGGCTCGGCGTGTAGTCGAGTTCGGCGACGGCCGCGAGCACCGCCTCGCGCTTCTCGTCGCTGACGCGCGGGGATCCGCGGAGCACGAGGGAGACGAGCGATTTCGAGACACCGGCACGCTGGGCGACGTCGTAGATGGTGGGCCGCTTCACCCCGTCTCCCTTCGATCCCGGTACCGGCGGCGGCGATCACCGCGCCGACAACACGCTGCACCCATATTGACAGAACATTGGCCGCGGGGTTACCGTGACTGCGTTGGAGCGCTCCAATGCAGTGCGATCCCGAGCGAGGACCGCGCGAATCGCCCCGGTGGCGGGCGCCCCATCACCGCACACCGCACCCGTACCTCGAATCCCGCATCCCGCATCCCGATTCGCGACGCCGCATCGGCGGAACCCCCGAGCAGCGCAGCCCGAAAGGACCCGATCCATGAACGCATCCGCAGCCTCCGCACCGATCGGCGTCGCCGTCATCGGCGCCGGCATGGCCGGCAAGGCCCACGCGGCCGCCTACCGCGCCGCCGCAGGCGTCTACCGGCCGACGCTCCCCGAGATCCGGCTGGTCTCGATCGCCGACATCAACGTCGAGCTCGGCGCCGAGGCCGCCGCCCGCTACGGCTTCGAGCGGCACGACGCCGACTGGCGCGCGATCCTCGCCGACGACGCCATCCAGGTGGTGAGCGTCGTCGTCGCGAACTTCCTGCACCGCGAAATCGTCGAGGCGCTGCTCGCCGCAGGCAAGCACGTGCTCTGCGAGAAGCCGCTCAGCGACTCGATCGACGACGCGCGCGCGATGGCCGACGCGGCCCGCGCCGCCGACGAGCGCGGCGTGCTGGCGCGCATCGGCTACAGCTATCTGCGCGCGCCGGGCATCGCATTCCTGCGGAGGCTGATCGACGACGGCCGCCTCGGCGACGTCTTCCACTTCTCGGGGCGCTACTGGACCGACTACGGCAGCCGCGCCGACGCGCCGATGAGCTGGAGGTACCAGGGCCCCGCAGGATCCGGCGCCCTGGGGGACGTCGGCAGCCACCTGTCCTACATCGCCGAGTACCTCTGCGGCGCGGCGCGGGAGGTGTCGGGCGGACGGTTCCACACGGCGATCGCCGAGCGTCCCAAGCCGCTCGGTGCCGTCGTCGGGCACACGCGCGGCAACGTGAGCGACGAGCTCGTGCCGGTCGAGAACGACGACTACGCGACATTCAACGCGGCGTTCGAGCGCTGCTCCGGCACGCTCGAGGTCTCGCGGGTCGCCGCCGGGCACCCGAACGACCTGTCTCTCGAGATCTTCGGCTCGCAGGGCGCCGCGCGCTGGTCGCAGACGAACCCCTCCCAGGTCGAAGTGATGCTGCACGGCACGTCGGCGCACCCCGAGCACGACGATCTCACCGGGTACCGCACAGTGCCGCTCGGCCCCGCCCACCCGCACTACGCCGGCGGCTGGGCGATGGACGCGCCCGGCGTCGGGATCGGCCAGAACGACCTCTTCGTGCACCAGGCGCGGGCGTTCCTCGAGGAGGTCGCCGGCATCCCCGAGGACGAGTCGCTCCCCCGCTGCCGGACCTTCGACGACGGCGTGCACAACATGGAGTTCCTCGCCGCCGTGGCCGAGTCGGCCGAACGCGGCGGATCCGCGGTCGCGGTCTGACGCGTCCCCTCGGTACGCCGCCCTCCGCCCCTTTCCCCTCCCACCAGCCCGCCGCCCCGGCACCACCAGAAACGAGCACCACATGAAACTCGGCGTCTACAACGCGATCCTGCACGATCGGAGCCTCCCCGAGGCCATCGAGGTCGTGCGCAGCCTCGGCCTGACCGGGCTCGAGCTGAACTCGGGCGGATTCCTGCCCGCCGCCCACATCCCGACGTTCGACGAGATCCTCGTCTCTGACGCTGCGCGCGACGACTTCCTCGGGCTCTTCGACGGCACCGGGGTCGGGATCGCCGGCCTCAATTGCAACGGCAACCCGCTGCACCCGAAGCCCGCGATCGGCGACGCGCACGCGGCCGACGTGCGGCGCTCGATCCGGCTCGCCGAGCGGCTCGGTCAGGATCGGGTCGTCACGATGTCGGGCCTCCCCGGCGGCGAGCCGGGCGCGACCGTGACCAACTGGGTCGTCAACGCCTGGAACTCGGCCGCCCTCGACGTGCTCGACTACCAGTGGGACGTCGCGGCCCGGTTCTGGCGCGAGCAGGATCGCTTCGCGGCGGATCACGGAGTGAAGGTCGCTCTCGAGCTGCACCCGCAGAACCTCGTGTTCAACTCGGCCGACGTGCACCGGCTCATCGACCTCACGGGCGCGACCCACGTGGGCGTCGAGCTCGACGCCTCGCACCTGTTCTGGCAGCAGATGGATCCGGTCGCGGTCGTGCGCCACCTCGGCGGGCTCGTCTTCCACGCGGCCGCCAAGGACGTGCGCGTGAACCCGGAGTTCGCGGCGGTCAACGGCGTGCTCGACAACTCGTTCCGGCGGCTGTCGCCCGACGAGCCCCGCACGAACCTCGGCGGCGACGAGTGGGCCAACGAGTGGCCGCAGGAATCGGCGTGGGACTTCGTCGCACTCGGCAAGGGACACCCCACCGAGTTCTGGACCGAGTTCCTGCGTGCACTCCGCGACGTCGACCCCGGGATGTGGGTGAACATCGAGCACGAGGACGTGTCGCTCGGCCGCATCGAGGGGCTCGAGGTCGCCGCGCGGGTGCTGCGCGACGCCGACGCGGCGCTCTAGGGCGAGCGCGGGGCTGTCGGGCGCGCGATCCGGGCCCGCCCGCAAAACTTCAGACGGAACTCGATCCGGCCCCGTTCACTGCCCTGAACGGGGCCGGATCGAGTTCCGTCAGCGGATCTGGCGGGGCGACGCGAGTCCCGGGATCACGGCCCGGGCTGCCCGGCGCCGGGCAGCCCGGCGCCCGGCTCCGAGGCCTACTTCTCGGGCAGGTAGATGGCGCCCGTCGTGACCGCCTCGTCCAGATCCTCGAGCGAGCGCCCGCGGGTCTCGGGAACGAACTTCCAGACGAAGAGGAACGAGACGATGTTCACCGCGGCGAAGAGCACGAACAGCCCCATGCCGACGGTGCCGACGATCACCGGGACGAAGAACGCGAGCGTGCCGTTCGCGATCCAGAGCACGAAGATCGAGACGCCCGTGCCGATGCCGCGCATGCGCAGCGGGAAGATCTCGGAGAGGTAGACCCAGGTGCAGATGTTCAGGAAGGTCTGCATCGAGCCGACCATGATCACGACGAGCACGAGGAACGCCCACGGCCGGGCCGCGGTGCCCTCGGGGAACACCCACAGCATGCCGATCGCGATGAGGATGTGCGAGATCGAGACGAGGCCGTAGCCGAGCAGGAAGTTGGTGCGCCGGTTGATGCGGTCCATGAGGTACACGGCGACGACGCCGCCGATCACGGCGATCACGCCGGGGGCGATGTTGACCCAGCCGAGCATTTCCTCGCTGAAGCCCGCCTCGGCGAGCATGCGCTGGCCGTAGTACATGATGGCGTTGATGCCGGTGAACTGCTGCGCGACGCCGAGGCCGCACGCGACGAGCAGGATCACGAACAGGTTGCGGTTCGTGAGCACCGCCTTGAGGCCGACCGCGCGGGCGTCGAGCCGGCGCTCCTCCTCCGCCACGCGCTCGATGTCGGCGAGCTCGGCCTCGGCGCGATCCCGCGAGCGGATGGTGAGGAGCACCGCGCGGGCGTCGTCCTCGCGGCCGCGCTCGAGCAGCCAGCGCGGCGACTCCGGCATGCGCAGCATGCCGATGAAGAGCACGATCGCCGGCAGCGCGCAGATGGCGAACATGTAGCGCCACACGCCGTCGTGATGCCCGAACATGGCCGCGATGACGGCGTTGACGATGAACGCCGCGAGCTGACCGACGACGATCATGAGCTCGTTGCGTCCGGCGAGCGACCCGCGGATCTCGAACGGCGCCATCTCAGCGAGGTAGACGGGCACGACCGAGGACGCGCCGCCCACCGCGAGCCCGAGCATGATCCGACCAGCGATCAGCACCGCGTAGCCCGCCGCCGAGAACTCCCCGTGGACGCCGCTGCCCGGCGAGAAGATGACGAGCATCGTCCCCGCGAAGAACATGACCGAGAGCAGGATGATGGTGGGCCTGCGGCCGATCCGGTCGGCGAGCCAGCCGCCGCCCAGTGCCCCGAACGCCGCGGCGAAGACGAGCGAGCTGATCACGAAGCCGAGCTGCGGATCCGACAGTCCGAGTTCGGCCTGCATCGGGCGCTCGGCGCCGTTCGCGACGCCCGTGTCGTAGCCGAACAGCAGCCCGCCGAACGTCGCGATCACCGCGACGATGCCGAGCCGGCGCTTGTGCGGGCCGTCCGTCAGCGGGGGCAGCGCCGGTCTGGCCGGATCTGCGGTTCCATGGGACATCTGAACTCCTTCGTCCTGCGGGGCGCCCCGAGAACGCTGGAGCGCTCCACTCAACCTAACATTGTCGTTACATTTTGACAAATGAAGGTCAGCGGACCGGAACGTCAGGCCCGCTCGACGAGGTCCCGGATCGCGGCCAGCTGGTGCCGCGCGCTCTCGTCCGCGCGCTCGTCCTCGGCGAAGACGTTCGACACGATGAGCGCATCCTCGCGGTCCAGGAATCCCGTGGCGCGCAGGGTCCCGAAGAGCTCCTGCCAGTCCACGTCGCCGTCGCCGATGTCGAGGTGCTGATGCACGCGCACCGCGTTGCCCGGCGGGTTCGTGATGTACCGGAGCCCGTTCGAGCGCGTGTGGTCGAAGGTGTCGGCCGTGTAGACCGCGCCGAGGCGATCGCCGACCTCGGGCAGCAGGGTCGCGGCGCGGTCGCCGTAGTGGAACGTGTGCGACGCGACGTAGACGAAGCCGACGCGATCCGAGTTCAGGCCCCGGATGATCCGCCACCCCTCGAGCCCGTCCTCGACGAAGTCGTCGGGGTGCGGATCGATGTTCATCGTGACGCCCTCGCGCTCGAGCACGGGGATCAGCGCCTCCATCGCGTCGTAGAAGCAGTTCTCCGAGTCCTCCTCGCGTTCGGGGCGCCCCGAGAACTCGGTGTTCAGGATCGGGGCCTCCAGCTCGGCCGCGATCTCGATGTACCGCGTCGTGTTCCGGATCGCCGCGCGCACCTGATGGGGCTCCGGCCCGCCGAGGCGCTGCACCGGCAGCACCGACGTGATCGTCACCCCGGCGTCCCGCGCCCGCTTCTTGAGCTGCGCGATCATCGCGGTGTCGACCTTGGGGTGGTGGAAGTGCCGCCCGAAGTCAGGGTTCGGGGTCAGCTGCAGGTACTCGTAGCCGAGCCGCGCCACGAGGTCGGGGAACTCCAGCAGGTGGTGCGTGCCGTTGTACGGCGTCGGGTCGAGGGCGATGCGGACCATGGGTGTGCTCCCTATTGCTTCAGGTCATCCTGCGCGAGGAACGAGTCGCAGGATCTCACTGTGGATTCTGCGACTCGCTTCTCGCGCAGAATGAGCGGGTGGTCAGGCGTAGAAGGCGGGGCGCTCGGGTGCCTCGACGGGGACGATCCCACCGCCGCGCAGCGCCTGCACGCCGGCCTCGCACGACAGCGCGACGAGGTAGCCGTCCCAGGCGTTCGGGCCGTCGATGAGATCACCGCGGCGCACGGCGTCGACCCAGCGCTGGATCTGCGCGTCGTACGCGGCGGCGAAGCGCGTGACGAAGCTCTCGTGATCCTTCACTCGGAAGAACCCGGCATCCCAGCGCTGCAGTCCGGCGGGCTGGCCGATGCGGGCGATGCCCCGCTCGAACACTGCCTCGGTCGCGACCTGGTAGCCGAACTGCACGCTCACGTTCATCTCGACGTCGACGAGCACGCCGTTCTCGAGCTCCATGATCACGAGGATCGGCTCGCTCAACCGCTCGGGCGCGAGCGAGTTGCGCCGCGGATGCTTCACCTCGACGCTCTTCACGGGCGAGCCCGCCAGCCACGGCACCACGTCGAACTCGTGCACCACCGAGTCGGTGATGAGCATGTCGTTCGTGTAGCTCTCGGGCACCGTCGGGTTGCGGTGCAGCGCGCGCACCATGAGCAGCTCGCCGCTCTCGCCCGAGACGACCAGGTCGCGCAGCTGCTGGTATTCCGCGTCGAAGCGTCGCATGAACCCGACCTGGATGTGCGGGCGGTCGAGGCGCTGCTCGAGTTCGAGGATCTCGAGCGACGATGCCGAGTCCTGGGTCAGCGGCTTCTCGCACAGGATCGGCAGCTCTGCCTCGAGCGCCGGACGCAGCACCGGGGCGTGGAACTGGCCGGGCGTCGCGATCAGCACCGCGTCGAGGGCGTCGGCGGCGATGGCCTCCTCGAGGCTCGCGAAGACCCGCGCGCCCGGCGCGGTCTCCGCGGCGGCGGCGGCGCGGCCCGCGTCGGGCTCGACCACGGCCGAGACGCGGGCGCCGGCGATCCGGTGCGTGATGCGCTTGATGTGGTCGGCGCCCATCATCCCGGCACCGACGACGGCGATGCGGAGTTCTTCGGTCATGGGTGTGTCCTTCGGTTTCGTGTCAGATCCTGGGATGGGGTCAGCTGGTGCGGGCGAGGTGCGTGCACCCGAAGATGTGCTCGCGCGTGCGCCGCGCGATGGGGAACGGCCGATCCACGTCGCAGCCGTACATGTCCTGCTCGACGATGGCGAAGATCTCGGGGTCGATCTTCGCGACGGCCTCGATGACGGGGGCGAGATCCGGGATGCCGTGCGGCGGCTCGATCATGATGCCCTCGGCGACGGCCTCGGCGAAGGGGGTGTCGTTCTTCAGCACGTCGAAGAGCAGAGACGGATCGACCTGCTTGAGGTGCAGGTAGCCGATGCGCTCGGGGCGCTGCTCGATGAGCTTCACGTTGTCGCCGCCGTAGTAGGCGAAGTGGCCCGTGTCGAGGCAGAGGTTCGTGTAGCGCGGGTCGGTCTCGTCGAGGAAGCGGATCACCTCGCGCGTGGTGCCGATGTGGCTGTCGGCGTGCGAGTGGAACTGCTGCCGCATGCCGAACTCTTCGAGCAGCGCCTTGCCGAGACGGTCGTGACCCGCGCCGAGCCGCTGCCACTGCTCGTCCGTGAGGGTGCGCGGTTCGAGCTGCTCGCTGGTCGCGTCGCTGCGCCAGAGGTCCGGGATCACGACGAGGTGCTCCGCGCCGAGCTTCGAGGCGAGGCCCGCGACGTTCAGGGCCTGATCCCAGGCGCGCTGCCACTCGTCCTCGCCCTTGTGGAAGCCAGTGAAGACCGTGCCCGCGGAGAGCTTCAGGCCGCGGGATCCGAGTTCGTCCTCCAGCTGGTGCGGGTCGGTCGGCAGGTAGCCGTACGGACCGAGCTCGATCCACTCGTAGCCGGCCGCCACGACCTCGTCCAGGAATCGCTGCCACGGCACCTGCTTCGGATCGTCCGGGAACCAGACGCCCCAGGAGTCGGGCGCGGTACCGATCCGGAGGCCGGGGTTGTCGGTCGGCGATGCGTTCACGTCCACACTCCATCGTTCTGGCCGAGCCCCGCACCGTTGTGCGAGGCTTTGATATGACAATAGACCATAGTCTAGCGAAGGATCTCCTCTTCCGAAAGCGCCACGGCCGCATACACCACGGTCCCGAACTGGGAACAAGCGCGTCACTATTCCGAGATAGTGACCTAAGTTGGAATAGCGCGACCGCAGTTCTCACCGAACGGACACCCGGCATGCATTCGTCCTCCCCCTCGTGGCCTCGACACACGACCGAAGTGCACCCCTGGCATCAGGCGCAGCGCGGCGGCACCAGGGCCGATCGGATGCTCACCGAGATCACCGCCTCGATCCCGCCCGCCATCGCGGATGCCCAGGCATCGCCCTCGTCCACGACGAGCATGCTCGCAGAGGAAGCGCTGCGGGCAGTCAGCTATGCCGATGGCGCGGCTTCGCTCGGTTCACAAGCGCTCGCACGGTTCATGGCTCGCAGCGAGTCCATCGCCTCTTCGAAGATCGAGCACATCGTCGCCTCCGGCGATGACTACGCGAGAGCGGCAGCCGGCAATCGGTCGAACTCGAGCGCGACGAGCATGGTCGCCGCCACCGAGGCGCTCCAGAACCTCGTATCCAACGCGGGCCTCGGCGGGGAGATCACACTCTCCGACATACTCTCCGCCCACCGCACCCTGATGGAGCACGACGAGTTTCCCTGGGACCGTCGGTGGACGGGGCGAATCCGGGAAGAGCAGAACTGGATCGGCGGGAGCGACCACAGCCCGCGCGATGCAGACCACGTTCCCCCGCCTCCGGACCGCGTCGAGGAAGCGCTTCGCGACCTGCTGCGCTACGCGAATCGACTCGATGTCCCGGCGATCGTGCAGGCGGCCATCGTGCACGCGCAGTTCGAATCCATCCATCCGTTCACCGACGGCAACGGCCGGATCGGACGTGCACTCATCGAAGCTGTACTCCAGCGCAGAGGAGTGACTCGGAACGCGATGGTCCCACTCGCGAGCGGTCTCTTCGCCTTGCGCACCGAGTACTTCTCTGCACTGAACCGCTACCGCGACGGCGATATTGACGGCATCGTCAACGTCATCTCCCGGTCCGCGATCGCCTCTGCCTCAGAGTCCCTCGAGACCTTCATTCGCATGCAGATGTTTCCCGAGGAGTGGCAGCGGCTGATCGACTCGCGAGCGGCCTCGTCGGCGTTGCGCGTTGCCGAGCGCCTCCTCGAGTACCCGATCGTCACGAGCGATGATCTGGTCGAACTCGCAGGTGGACGCACCGCCACCGGCTATTCCGCCATCGCTCTGCTCGAAGACCGCGGCATCATCCGCGAGGTGACGGGCCGCAAACGCGATCGCATCTGGGTCGTCAGCGATATCGTCGACGAACTCGAAGACCTCGATCGCCGCATCCAGCGGCGGCTGTCTGCCCCGGAGTAACAGCGCCGGAGCAGTACCGCCCTACCCCAGCAGCGGCTTCTGGGCGGCCACCTGCTCCTCGTACTCCGCGCGGGCGCGCTGCGTCGAAGCGATCTCCGAGACCTCGGCCACCGGGACGTCCCACCAGCCGGCGCCGTCCGGCGCGTAGACGAGCGGGTCGCTGTTGATGTGGATGAAGGTCGCCCGGTCCGACGCCTTCGCGGTCGCGATCGCCGCCCGCAGGTCGTCGATCGCCGACGCGCCGGGCTCCACCTCGATCACGTCCATGCCGTAGCTGCGGGCGTTCATCGCGAGATCGACGGGCAGGGTCCGCTCCCCCTGGAAGTTCTGCGCCTCGGCGTCGTAGGCCCGGTACCAGGTGCCGAAGCGCTCCGAGCCGACCGTCTCGGAGAGGTGCCCGATCGAGGCGTAGCCGTGGTTCTGGATCAGGATCACGATGAGCTTGATCCCCTCGGCGACGGCGGTGACGAGCTCCGTGTTGAGCATCAGGTACGAGCCGTCGCCCACCATCACGATCACGTCGCGGTCGTCGCCCGCCGCGAGCAGGCCGCGCTTCGCGCCGAGCCCGCCGGCGATCTCGTACCCCATGCACGAGAAGGCGTACTCGACGTGGTACCCGAGCGGATCGCGCACGCGCCACAGCTTGTGCAGGTCTCCGGGGAGCGACCCGGCCGCCTGCACGATGACGTCCTCCGGGGCCGAGGCCGACTGCACCGCCCCGATGATCTCGGGCTGGCCGGGGAGCGCGAGCCCCGACGGCGCGAACGCCTCGTCGACGAGGCCGTCCCACTCGACCTTCTCAGCGGCGATGCGCTCGGCGTACGCCGCTTCGACGCGCAGGTCGCCGAGCGCCTCGGACAGCTCGACGAGCGCCTCGCGCGCGTCGGCGATCACCGGGATCTGGGTGCCGTGCTTGTACGCGTCGAACGACGCGACGTTGATGTTCACGAACTTCACGTCCGGGTTCTGGAACGCGGTGCGCGACGCGGTCGTGAAGTCGCTGTAGCGCGTGCCGATCCCGATCACCACGTCGGCCTCGGCGGCGAGGCGGTTGGCGGCCAGGGTGCCGGTCGCGCCGACCCCGCCGAGGTACTGCGGGTGATCCCAGTCGAGCACGCCGCCTCCGGCCTGCGAGGATCCGACGGGGATCCCCGTGGCCTCGACGAACGCGCGCAGCTGCTGCTCCGCCTCGGAGTAGAGCACACCGCCTCCGGCGACGATGACGGGCCGCTCGGCCCCGCGGATCGCCGCAATCGCGGCGGCGAGCGCGTCCCGCTCGGGCCGGGGTCGGCGGATCCGCCACTCGCGCGGCTGGAGGAACTCCTCGGGCACGTCCATGGCCTCGGCCTGCACGTCCTCGGGCAGCGCGATCGTGACCGCCCCCGTCTCGGCGGGGTCGGTGAGCACCCGCATCGCGGCGAGCGCGATCGAGAAGAGCTGCTCGGGCCGCTGCACCCGGTCGAAGAACCGCGAGACGGGGCGGAAGGCGTCGTTCACGGTGAGCCCGATGTCGTGCGGCTGCTCGAGCTGCTGCAGCACGGGGTCCGCGACGCGCGTGGCGAAGGTATCGCTGGCGAGCAGCAGTGCCGGGAGGCGGTTCGTGGTGGCGAGCGCCGCGCCGGTGAGCATGTTCGCCGCGCCGGGGCCGACGGACGCCGCCGACGCGTAAGTGCCGCGGCGGCGGTGCATGCGCGCGTACCCGACCGACTGGTGCACCATCGCCTGCTCGTTGCGGGCCTGGTAGTAGGGCATCAGCTCGGGGCGCTGCTCGTGCAACTGCTTCAGCGCCTGGCCGACGCCGGCCACGTTGCCGTGGCCGAAGATGCCGAAGACGCCCGGGATCGTGCGCTCCCGGATCTCCGTGCCGTCGGCCGCGCGATCCACGGTCCACTGGTTCGCCAGGAATTCGACGAGCGCCTGGCTGACGGTCATGCGGCGGGTGGTCATCGGGTCTCCGTTCAAGGTTGGTTCTCGTCATCCTGCGCGAGCTCGCGCGGCATGACGGGTCTAGCGTTCCGGCCCGAAGGGCAGGCGGGGATCCAGCTGCTGCCCCTCCCAGGTGTCGCGCACCCAGCCGTGCGCCGGGTCGTCGCTGATGAGCCAGCTGCGATCCGGGTCCGGCCCCGCCATGACGTTGAGGTAGTACATGTCGTAGCCCGGGGCGGCGACCGCGGGCCCGTGGTAGCCGTAGGGCACGAGGGCGACGTCGCCGGTCCTCACCTGCGCGTCGATCTCGAGGGGCCCGGCCGGCGAGGAGTACGAGCTGAACATGCCGAACGCCTGCTCGGGATCGACGCCCGCGGGCGCCTCCCGCACGGGTGCGACCTCGAAGTAGTAGATCTCCTCGAGCTGGGACTCATGGCCGGGGGCGTGCTCGTCGTGCTTGTGCGGCGGATACGAGGACCAGTTCTCGGCCGGGGTGATGACCTCGACGACGATGAATCGCGCCGCGTCGAGCACCTCCTTGCGTCCGAAGTTGTGCACCTGCCGGCTCGAGGCACCCGCGCCGCGGAGCTCGACCGGGATCTCGTCGACCGCGAGGTAGCGGGTCGGCCGTACGACGTCCGTCGGGGACGTCGCGACGAGGAAGCGGCTCTCGCCGGATCCCGACCCGCCGTCCCCCGTCGCGGTGACCGTGCCGGTCGCCGCCGCGGAGAGGTAGAGCATGTCGGTGCGCCCCGCGAATACCGAGTCGCGCCCTGCGAGCTCGGTGGTGGTCTCGACGCCCGCCTCGGCGTGCGCCACCGAGAACGAGCCCGAGAGCGGGACGACCAGCCGCTCGACGCCCGTGCCCTCGAGCGCGAGCGACTCGCCCGGCGCGAGGCGGGCGACGCGGATCCCGGTGTGCTCCCACCCGGGCGTTCGGTCGTCGACGACGGTCTCCCAACCGCCCTCGGCGAGCTCTCCTCTGCGGTGGAACCAGCGTGCGGCCTGCTCCATCATGTTGTCCTCTCGGTGTGTCTCGTGGTGCGGATCCTGCGACTCGTTCCTCGCGCAGGATGACGGGCTGCGACGAGCGCTAGTCGTTCTGGGGGAAGCCGAGGTTGATCCCGCCGTGCGTGGCCGGATCGAGCCAGCGGCTCGTGATCGCCTTCTCGCGCGTGAAGAAGTCGAAGCCCTGCACTCCGTACGCCTTCGCGTCGCCGAACAGCGAGGCCTTCCAGCCGCCGAACGAGTGGTACGCGACCGGCACCGGGATCGGCACGTTGATGCCGACCATGCCCACGTGGATCTCATGCTGGAAGCGGCGGGCAGCACCTCCGTCGTTCGTGAAGATCGCGGTGCCGTTGCCGAACTGGCCCGAGTTGATGAGCTGCACGCCCTCATCGAACGTCTGCACGCGCACGACCTGCAGCACCGGCCCGAAGATCTCCTCGGTGTAGGCGCGCGAGTCGAGCGAGAGGTGGTCGATCAGCGTGGGGCCGAAGAAGAACCCGTCCTCGTGCCCGTCGACCCGGTAGTCGCGGCCGTCGACCACGATGCGTCCGCCGTCGGCCTCGGCGATGTCGACGTAGCCCTTCACCTTGTCGCGGTGCGCCCCGGTGATGAGCGGGCCGAGGTCGGGCTCGCCGTCCTCGCCGCCCGCGCCGTTGCCGACGCGCAGATCGGCGATGCGCGCCTCGATCTTGGCGACGAGCTCATCGGCGACGGGCTCGACGGCCAGCACGACCGACAGCGCCATGCAGCGCTCGCCGGCGGCGCCGTAGCCGGCGTTGATGGCCTGGTCGGCGACGAGGTCGAGGTCGGCGTCGGGCAGCACCAGCATGTGGTTCTTCGCACCGCCCAGCGCCTGCACGCGCTTGCCGTTCTTGGCTGCGGTCTCGTAGATGTACTGCGCGATCGGGGTCGATCCGACGAACGAGATGGACTGCACCTCGGGCGCGTGCAGCAGGCCGTCGACGGCGAGCTTGTCGCCGTTGAGCACGGTGAAGACGCCGTCGGGCAGACCCGCCTCCTTCCACAGCTCGGCCATCCAGATCGCGGCGGAGGGATCCTTCTCCGACGGCTTGAGGATCACGGCGTTGCCCGCGGCGATCGCGATGGGGAAGAACCACATCGGCACCATCACCGGGAAGTTGAAGGGGGAGATGACCCCGACGACGCCCAGCGGCTGCTTGAGGGTGTAGACGTCGATGCCGGTCGAGACGTTCTCCGAGAAGCCGCCCTTGATGAGGTGGGGGAAGCCGGTCGCGAGCTCGACGACCTCCTGGCCGCGGGCGATCTCGCCCATCGCGTCCGACAGCACCTTGCCGTGCTCCTCGGTCACGATCGCGGCGAGCTCGGGCTTGCGCGCGACGAGCAGTTCGCGGAACTTGAAGATCACGGACTGGCGTCGCGCGATCGACAGCGCGCTCCACGTCTCGAATCCGGCCTGCGCGCTCGCGATCGCCGCGTCGATCTCGGCCTGGTCCGCGAGGGCGACCTCGCGGACGACCCGACCGGTCGCGGGGTTGTAGACGGGGGCGGTCCTGCCGCTCGTCGACGCGGTGCGCGCGCCGTCGATCCAGTGGGGGATCACGGGGAGTTCGGTGGTCATGAGTGCTCCTTCTGCATCGATCTGCGGCCGCGGCGCGGCGTGCAGGATCCGGGTGTGTGCGGTCGGGCCCCGCGTGCGGGTGCGGGGCGGCGGGCGACGGATTCCCTAGAGTCCATGGTGGACGAGGCGCGCCGCCGTGTCGACGGCCGAGGCGACATCGCCGTCGGGCGGGTAGAGGAGGGTGCGGCCGACGGTGAGCCCGCGGACGCCGGGCAGGGCGAGCGCGGCCTCCCACGCCGCGAACGTCTCGTCGGGATCTCCGCCGTTGTCGCCCCCGAGCAGCAGGGTCGGCATGGTCGTGGCGGCCATGACGCGCTCCATGTCGGGCACGACGGGCAGCTTCATCCAGGTGTACGCGCTGGAGTTGCCGAGCCCGGAGGCGATGGCCGTCGAGAGGATCACCGCGTCGGCGCTGAGGTCGTTCACGACCCGCCCGCCCGCCCGGCTGCTCATGAAGGGCTCGAGCATGATCGGAAGCCCTGCGGCGGCCGCGGCGTCGACCGCGCGAGCCGTGGCCTCGAGGGTGGACGCCGTGCCTGCGTCGTCGAGGTCGACGCGGATGAGCGTCTTCGCGAAGTCGATCCCCTGGCGCACCATGGCCGGGACGTCGTACGCGGTGTAGCGGTCGTCGAGTTCGAACGACGCGCCGCGCAGCCCTCCGCGGTTCATGGATCCGACGACGATCTTGTCCTCGAGCAGGCCGAGCGCCGCGAGGTCGTCGATGATGTCCGGCGTGCCGAGCACGCCGTCCACTCCAGGGCGCGACAGCGCGAGCGCCATGCGCTCGAGCAGTTCGAGACGATCCGCCATCGCGGTCGGACGGTCGCCGACGGCGAGCGCACCGCGGGCCGGGTGATCCGCGGCCACGATGAAGAGCCTGCCGTCGCCCCGGATCACGTCGCGGCGGCGGCGCTCGGCGAGCGCGCGGCCGATCGCCGCCGGATCCGCCGCGCGCAGATCGCGCAGCGCCTGGAAGTCGAGCGTCATCTCACTGCCCCTTCGGGATCGGGCCGCCGGCGAGCACGCCGTCGACCTCTGCGGCGTCCGGCATCGCGGTCGAGCATTCGAGGCGGGTCGCCACGATGGCGCCGGCCACGTTCGCGAATCGCAGGATCCGCTCGAGGTCCCAGCCCGCGAGGAGGCCGTGGCAGAGCGCGCCGCCGAAGGCATCGCCCGAGCCGAGGCCGTTGACCACGTCGACGAAGTGCGGCGCGACCTCGACCCGCTCGTCGCGGGTCTTCGCCAGCACGCCCTTGGGGCCCTGCTTGACGATCGCGAGCTCGATGCCGCGCTCGAGCAGCGCGTCGGCGGCCCGGTCCGGCTCGGTCTCGCCGACGGCGACCTCGCACTCCTCGCGGTTGCCCACGGCCACCGTGGCGTGGGCGAGCCCGAGAGCGGCCTGCGCCGACGCCTCGTCCGTGCGCTCCCAGAACATGGGCCGGTAGTCGAGGTCGAAGACGGTGTGCTCCCGGCGCCCGCGCGCCTCGAGCGCCGCGTGGTGCGCGGACCGGCTCGGCTCCTCGCTCAGGCCGGTGAGCGTGAACCAGAAGATGCGGGCGTCGCGCACCGCGTCGAGGTCCAGGTCCTCCGCCTCGATCTGCAGATCCGGTGCGTGCGGCTTGCGGTAGAAGTAGAGCGGGAAGTCGTCGGGAGGGAAGATCTCGCAGAACGTCACCGGCGTCGGGTACCGCGCATCGGTGCCCACCGCGCGCGGGTCGACGCCCAGGCGCGCGAGCTCGCGGAGCAGGTAGCGGCCGAACGGGTCGTCGCCGACGCGCGAGATCAGGGCGCTCGCGCGGCCGTACTTCGCCGCAGCCACCGACACGTTCGCGGCGCTGCCGCCGAGGAACTTGCCGAAGCTCGACACGTCTTCGAGGGGGCCCATCTGGTGCGGGTAGACATCGACTCCGAGCCGGCCCATCGCCAGCACATCATCAGGACGTCGCTGCTCTGACATTCACTCGCCTCTCACCGTGACGCGGCCGGAGCGGGATGCGCCGGTGCATTTGTCCTAACAATAGCACGAAGGGGCGACATGCGCTGCGCAATCTTCGAGGAGGTAATGTTGTCCGTACATTGCGTCGCGCCGGAGCAGCCGCCCGTGGCCGTTCACCCCACCCAGGAGGGCCCATGAGCACCGAACCCGTCTGGCCAGACGAGCTCTTCGCGGACCTGGAGCGCACGGGCCCGGTCCCGCTCTACTTCCAGATCTCGACCCGCCTCGAGCGCGCCATTCGCGAGGGCGTCATCCCCTCGGGTGCGAGGCTCGAGAACGAGATCGCGATCGGCGAGCGCCTCGGACTCTCCCGCCCCACCGTGCGCCGCGCGATCCAGGAGCTCGTCGACAAGGGCCTGCTGGTGCGCCGGCGCGGGATCGGCACCCAGGTCGTGCAGGCCCGCGTCAGCCGGCCCGTCGAGCTCACGAGCCTCAACGAGGACCTCACGCGCGTCGGCCACCACCCGGCCACGCGCGTGCTCTCCCTGGAGCGCGTGCCTGCGGACGAGGAGGCGGCGGCGCAGCTGAACCTCGCCATAGGCACCGAGATCACGCGCATCCGCCGCGTGCGCAGCGCCGACGGCACCCCCATGGCGATCCTCATCAACCTGCTCCCGCCCGAGTTCTCCGACATCACCGTCGAAGACCTCGAGCGGCGCGGGCTCTACGAGATCATGCGCTCGCGCGGGGTGACCATCAAGATCGCCAACCAGACGATCGGAGCGAGGCGCACGCACGACGACGAGCACGAGCTGCTCGACATCGCGAAGGGCAGCCCGCTGCTGACCATGGACCGCGTCGCCTTCGACCACGGGGGCCGGGCCGTCGAGGCCGGGCACCACTGCTACCGCCCCGACCTCTACTCGTTCGAGACCACGCTCGTCTCGCGTTAGGCGCGGCGGCCCAGACCCATCGTCAAGTCGTATGGGATCTGCAATCCGTATGCCGAGCCTCCGCCCTCGCGGCCATACGGTTCGCCGATCCCATACGAATTGAGCACGCACCGACCGGCACGCGGACGCACCGACCGGCCCACCGACCGACCGGACCCGCGTCGGCGTCAGGCGATCGCCTCCCGGTAGACGTCGAGCAGCTGCTCGGCCGAGGCGGCCCAATTGCGACTCAGCGCGTGCTCGCGCGCCGCGGCGCCCATGCGCTCGAGCGCTTCGGGGTCGTCGAGCAGCCGCGCGACCGCGGAGGCCCACTCCCGCGGATCGTCGGCCGGGTTCCGGTCGGGATCGGCCGGATCGTCGGACGCGGTCGGGATCAGCAGGCCCGTCTCGCCGTCGAGCACGGCCTCGCGCAGCCCGCCCGTCGCGCGCGCGATGACCGGGACGCCCGACGCCGCCGCCTCGAGCGCGACGAGCCCGAAGGTCTCAGAGTGCGAGGGCACGAGCATGATCGACGCGCTCCGGATCCGCTCCGCGAGCTCGCGCCGGCGCAGCGCGCCGTCGAACGCGATCGTCGAGAGCAGCCCGTGCCGCACGACGGCCTCGTGCAGTGCGCGCGCGTAGTCGTCGCCATCGGGCGGCGGGGCGCCCACGATCCGGAGCACGGGGCGATGCTCGGGGGCCATCTCGGCCATCGCGTCGATCACGAGGTCGAACCCCTTGAGCGGGTGCAGCCGGCCCACCACGATCGCCTCGGGGCGCCCGCCCCGACCGAGCCAGTCCTTCTGCTCGGCGCAGGCGTCGGTCTCGCACGGGTGGAACAGCTCGGTGTCGACGCCGAGCGGCACGACGCGCACCCGCTCCGCATCGCCTTCGAGCCGGTCGAGCACCGTCGCGCGTTCGGCCTCGCTCACGGCGATGATCAGGTCGGCCTCCCGGGCGAGCAGCCGCTCCCCCGCCTGGCGCCCGGGGGACTCCGGACGCTCGCCGTCCCCCAGCGGCGAGTCCACGGGGGCGGCGATCGAGTGGTAGCTCTGCACGAGCGGAATCCCGCGCCTCCGGGCGACGGGCAGGGCCGCGACGCCCGAGAACCAGTGCTCCGCGTGGAGGATGTCGACCGGGCGTTCCGCGAGCTCGGCGTCGAGCAGCCGGCCGAACTCCTCCATCACGCCCTCGTGCTCGCCCTTCGCGAGGAGGCGCGCGGGGCCGGCATCGAGGTGCACGACGACGAGTCCGGGCCGCAGCGGCGTGCGCGCCTCGGCCCCGAGGTCGCTGCGGCGGGTGAAGATGACGACCTCGTGCCCCGCGGCGGCGAGCGCCTCGGCCTGGGCGCGCACGACGACGTTCATGCCACCGGCGTCCTTCGTGCCGGGCACGTCGAGCGGCGAGGTGTGCAGCATCACGAACCCGATGCGGATCGGGGCCTGCCCCGGCGTACTGGTCATGCCCTCGAGCGTATCCGGTGCGGGCGCGGCGCACCGGCGCACCGGCCGGGAGTCGTTCCCCACGCTGGCACCGGATACCCCCATGGGGTATGCTGGATCCGGTCAGGGCGAGAGAGAGTAGGGTCGGCGGCATGGGCGAAGGTTTCGAGGCGGATCGCGATCCCGAGCGCCGGGGCGACCCGGCCTGCGATCCCGAGTTCAGCGCCGGGCACCCCGACCGGCCGGGCGAGCACGACGCCGGCGGCTCGGGCGGGCATGGGCACGACCACGGACTGCAGGGCGCGACGACCGCGACGGGCAAGCACCGCAAACGCCTGATCATCGCCCTCGCGATCACGCTCTCGGTCTTCGTCATCCAGGTGATCGGCGCGCTGATCTCCGGCTCGCTATCGCTCCTCGCCGACGCCGGCCACATGCTCACCGACGCGACCGGCGTGGCGATCGCCCTCATCGCGAGCCTCATCGCCGCCCTTCCCGCGACATCGAAGCGCACGTACGGCTACCTCCGCGTCGAGGTGCTCGCTGCGCTCGTGAACGGCATCGTGCTCGGCGTCATCGCGATCACGATCTTCGTCAGCGCGATCAACCGCTTCGGCACCGAGGTCGAGGTGCAGTCCGGCCCCATGCTCATCGCCGCGGTGCTCGGCGCCGCCGCGAACCTCGCCTCGCTCCTCATCCTGAGCTCCGGCCAGAAGGAGAGCCTCAACGTGCGCGGGGCCTACCTCGAGGTGCTCGGCGACCTGCTCGGGTCCGTGCTCGTCATCGTCGCCGGCGTCGTGATCATGTTCACCGGCTGGAACGCCGCCGACCAGATCGCATCGCTGCTCATCGCCGTGCTCATCTTCCCCCGCGCGATCGGGCTGCTGCGCGAGGTGGTCGACGTGCTCCTCGAGGCGTCGCCGAAGAACCTCGACGTCGACGCGGCACGCGCGCACATGCTCGCGGTCCCCGGGGTCTCCGACGTGCACGACGTGCATGCCTGGACCATCACCTCCGGCGTCCCCGCGTTCTCCGCCCATGTCACGGTCTCCGACGCGGCCTGGAGCGAGCGCGGTTACCACGGCGTGCTCGACGAGCTGCGCGCATGCCTCCACGAGCACTTCGACACCGAGCACGTGACCCTGCAGCTCGAGCCCGCGAGCCACGTCGGCGAAGGGCACGCGCACGACTGACGCGGAGCCGTGGAGCACCGGCGGGCCCGCTCGCCGCCGCCCCCTCGACACGCCCGACTATTTTGCATGACTCAAGACAACTTGTTTTGAGTCGCTCAAAATGACTAGGGTGGAAGGCATGCACCACGACCCCGCGACCGACGCCCAGCGCGCCGATCGCCTGCGCGCGAGCGGCATGCGGGTGACGGCCGGCCGCGTCGCAGCGCTCGCCTATCTCGAGTCGCACCCGCACAGCAGGGCCTCCGAGGTCCACGCGGCACTGGCTCAGGCCTCGCCGTCGGTGTCGCTCCAGTCCGTCCACAACATCATGAACGACCTCACCGAGCACGGCCTCTTGCGCCGCGTCGACCTGCCCGACTCCGACGGAGCGCTCTACGAGATCGAGCACCTCGACAACCACCACCACGTGCAGTGCGTCGTGTGCCGGCGCATCGAGGATGTCGAGTGCGCCACCGGCCTCGCCCCGTGCCTGACCCCGGCGGGCCCCGCCGGCGGCGAGGGCGGATCGCGGATGCGGATCCTCGAGGCCTCCGTCACCTTCCGCGGCATCTGCGCCGATTGCGAGCAGGCCGCCTGACGGGAGCGCGTCCCCGGCAGCCGCATCCGCTGGCACCGCGATCGCGGTGCCGATGTCCGGCGACCCCGCACCACGACGTGCGACCCAGAACCCCATCTCCCCACCCGCAGAACACCGTCGAAAGGAACGATCCATGACCTCTCCGGACCAGTGCCCCGTGAACCACGAGGCGCTCGCAGCGGCGCAGCAGGCCCGGCCCGCCGGGCGCACCGGAAACACCGACTGGTGGCCCGACCGGCTGAATCTCAAGATCCTCGCGAAGAACCCCGCGGTCGCGAACCCTCAGGGCGCGGACTTCGACTACGCCGCCGCGTTCCAGCGGCTCGACCTCGACGCGGTCAAGCGCGACATCGCATCGGTGCTCACGGACTCGAAGCCCTGGTGGCCGGCCGACTTCAACAACTACGGCCCCCTGATGATCCGCATGGCGTGGCACTCAGCGGGCACCTACCGCGTGTTCGACGGCCGCGGCGGCGGCGGCACGGGGCAGCAGCGCTTCGCCCCGCTCAACAGCTGGCCCGACAACGTGGGCCTCGACAAGGCCCGGCGCCTGCTGTGGCCCGTCAAGAAGCAGTACGGCCGCGCGCTCTCGTGGGGCGACCTCATGATCCTGGCGGGCAACGTCGCGCACGAGATCATGGGCATGCCGACCTTCGGGTTCGCCGGCGGCCGCCCCGACGTGTGGGAGCCGGACGACGACATCTACTGGGGCTCGGAGCGCGCGTGGCTCGGCATGGACGGGCGCACCGAGGAGGCCGGCACCCTGGCCAAGCCGCTCGCCGCCACGATGATGGGCCTCATCTACGTCAATCCCGAGGGCCCCGCGGCGAACCACGACCCCGTGGCAGCAGCGCACGAGATCCGCGAGACCTTCGCCCGCATGGCGATGGACGACGAGGAGACCGTGGCGCTCATCGCGGGCGGCCACACCTTCGGCAAGACGCACGGCGCGGCGAACGCCGACGACCATGTCGGCGCCGAACCCGAAGCCGCACCCATCGAGCAGATGGGGCTCGGCTGGCAGAGCACGCACGGTGCTGGCCACGGCAACGACGCGATCGGTTCGGGCCTCGAGGTCACCTGGACCTACCACCCGACCCGCTGGGACAACGAGTTCTTCCACATCCTCTACGCCTACGAGTGGGAGCTGGCCGAGGGCGAGGGCGGGCACTTCCACTGGCGACCCAAGGACGGCGGCGGCGCCGACATGGTGCCGATGGCGCAGGGCGAGGGGCGCCGCGAGCCGCGGATGCTCACGACCGACCTGTCGCTGCGGATCGACCCGGTCTACGACAAGATCTCGCGCCGGTTCAAGGACGACCAGCAGGCGTTCACCGACGCGTACGCACGCGCCTGGTTCAAGCTCACGCATCGCGACCTCGGCCCGAAGGCCCGCTACCTCGGCCCCGAGGTGCCCGCCGAAGACCTGATCTGGCAGGATCCGATCCCCGCCCGCGATCACGAGCTCATCGACGCGGCCGACATCGCCGCGCTCGAGGTGCGGATCGCCGAGACCGGGCTGTCCGTGTCCGAACTGGTCGGCGCCGCCTGGGCCGCGGCGTCGTCGTTCCGCGGCAGCGACAAGCGCGGCGGCGCGAACGGCGGCAGGATCAGGCTCGAGCCCCAGCGCAGCTGGGAGGTCAACCGACCCGAGCAGCTGGCACGGGTGCTCGAGGCGCTCGAGGACGTCAAGGCGGAGTTCGACGCCGCGGGCGGCGCGAAGCGCGTCTCGATCGCCGACCTCGTGGTGCTCGCAGGCAACGTCGGCGTGCGGCGTGCCGCAGCGGCGGCGGGCCGCACGGTCGAGATCCCGTTCACCCCGGGGCGCACCGACGCTTCGCAGGAGCAGACCGACGTCGCATCGTTCGAGTACCTGAACCCGCCCGCCGACGGCTTCCGCAACTACGAGAGCGACCGCGGGCTCGGATACCCGGCGGAGCAGCTGCTGGTCGATCGCGCCAACCTGCTGCAGCTGTCGGCCCCCGAGATGACGGTGCTCGTGGGCGGCATGCGCGTGCTCGAGACGAACTGGGACGGCTCGCAGCACGGCGTGCTCACCGACCGCCCCGGGCAGCTCACCAACGACTTCTTCGTAAACCTGCTCGACCTCGGCACGACCTGGCGCGCGGTCGACGACGCGCAGCGCGTCTTCCAGGCGACGGACGACGAGACGGGTGAGGAGACCTGGACCGGAACTCGCGCCGACCTGGTCTTCGGCTCGAACAGCGAGCTGCGGGCCGTCGCCGAGGTCTATGCGAGCGACGACGCGGCCGACCGGTTCGTGGACGACTTCGTGCGCGCCTGGGTCAAGGTCGCCGAGCTCGACCGGTTCGACGTGCGCTGATCGCGTCGGCCGAAGCGCGGGTCCGGAGTGTTCAGCCGGACCCGCGCTTCGCCATGCCCGCATTCCGGTCGTTTGACATAATGGTTCAGCCTGTGGAAATCCTCAATGTTCCAAGAAAGTGAGCCGACCATGACCGGTACCGCACGGAATGCGGTTGCTGAAGCACTCGCGACGTTCCTGTTCGTCTTCATGATCATCGCCGCCGTGAACGGTGCCGGTGACTTCGCCCCGCTCGCCATCGGCTTCACGCTGATGGTCCTCGTGTACGCCACCGGGCACATCTCGGGCGCGCACCTGAACCCCGCCGTCTCGCTCGGCGCCCTCATCCGCGGTGCGCTCGGCGTCGGCGACTTCATCGCCTATGTCGTCGCGCAGCTCGTCGGCGCCGCGCTCGGCGCGCTCGCGAGCAAGGCCTTCCTGCCCGCCGGCACCCCGGTCGAGATCGAGACCGCTCCCGCGTTCATCGTCGAACTCGTCGTGACCTTCGTCCTCGTCTACGTCGTGCTGAACGTCGCGACCTCGAAGGACAACGATGGCAACTCGTTCTACGGCCTCGCCATCGGCTCGGTCGTCGTCGCGGGCGCGTTCGCGGTCGGCGGCGTCTCGGGCGGCGGGTTCAACCCCGCCGTCGCGTTCGGCCTCGCCATCAGCGGCCAGTTCGGCTGGGCGAACATGTGGCTCTACGTGCTCGCCCCGCTGGTCGGCGGCGCGCTCGCGGCGCTCGCGTTCCGCCTGCTCAACACCCACGACCTCGAGAAGGCCAAGTAGGCCCCGCTCGAACCGACGCGACGGCCCCCGATCCGCATGGATCGGGGGCCGTTCGTCGTTCGGGGCGGGGATCCTGGATCCCTCGCGGGGGCAACGGAGCCGACCCGATCAGTCGAGCAGCAGCGCGGGCTCCTCGAGCACCGAGGCCACGTCGGCGACGAAGCGCGAGATCACGTCTCCGTCGACGATGCGGTGGTCGAACGAGCCGCCGACCGTCGTCACCATCCGGGGGCGCACCTCGCCGTCGACGACCCACGGCTTCTCCCGGATCGTGCCCATCGCCATGATCGCGCACTCGCCCGGGTTGAGGATCGGAGTGCCGAAGTCCATGCCGAAGACCCCGATGTTCGTGATCGTGATCGTGCCGTTCGCCATCTCCGCCGGCTGCGTGCGCCCGTCGCGCGCCGTGATCGTGAGCTGCTCGATCGCCTTCGCGAGGTCGAGCAGGCTGAGATCCTGCGCCTCCTTGATGTTCGGCACGATCAGCCCGCGCGGCGTCGCCGCGGCGATGCCGAGGTTCACGAAGTGGCGCCGGATGATCTCGGTCTCGGTGAACGTCGAGTTGACCTCGGGGCTGCGGCGGATCGCCCAGAGCATCGCCTTCGCGAAGATGAGCAGCGGCGAGACCTTGACCCCAGCGAAGTCGGTCGACGACTTCAGCCGCTTCACGAACTCCATGGTGCGGGTCGCGTCCACCTCGGTGAAGACGCTGACGTGCGGTGCGTCGTTCGAGGACGCCACCATCGCCTGCGCCGTCATCTTGCGCACGCCCTTGAGCGGGATGCGCTCCTCGCGCGCCTCGGCCGGCTCCGGCGTCGACAGGTTGCGGAAGAGGCTCGCCTGCGACGCCTGCCGCACGACGTCGTCGCGCAGGATCTCGCCGGCGATCCCGGTGCCGTGCACCTGGGCGAGATCCACCCCGAGGTCCTTCGCGAGCTTGCGGATCGGCGGCTTCGCGATCACGGGGTTCGCCGCCGCGACCGGGATCGGCGCGGCCTGGGGGGTCCCGGAGCCGTCGGCGCCGTCCAGCAGGGGCTCTCCGCCGCGGCGACGACGCGACCGCACCGTGCCCGCGTTGCCGTACCCGACGAGCACGGCTCCGCCGGACTCCTCCTCGTGCGACACGCTGCCCGCGGCATCGGCGACGGCCTCGCGGAGCTCATCGGATTCCGGGGCCTCGACGGTTCCCCCGTCCGCGGACCCCGCGGCGGGGGCGCCGGCTGCACCGGATGCCGCGGAATCGCCCGACGGCGCGGGATCCTGCCCGCCCGAGGAGACGCGCATGATCGGCTGCCCCACCGGCACCGTCTCGCCCACGTTCGCGAGCAGCTCGGTGACGACGCCCGTGAACGGCGACGGCAGTTCGACGAGCGACTTCGCGGTCTCGATCTCGCAGATGACCTGGTTGAGCGCAACGGAGTCGCCTGGCTGCACGCGCCAGTCGACGATCTCGGCTTCGGTCAGGCCCTCGCCGACGTCGGGGAGGGGGAAGATCATTTCGCTCATCTGAGTCTCCTAGCGATCGTCGGGTCAGTAGTGCATCGTGCGGTCGACGGCTTCGAGCACGCGATCGGCGTCGGGCAGGTAGATGCCCTCCAGGCGAGCCGGCGGGAACGGCACGTCGTACCCCGAGACGCGCAGCACGGGCGCCTGCAGCGAGTAGAACGCGTGCTCGGCGACGTGGGCGGCGATCTCGCTGCCGAGGCTCGCGTTGCCCTGCGCCTCCTGGGCGACCACGAGGCGACCGGTCTTGCGCACCGAGGCGAGCAGCGGCTCGAAATCGATCGGCGAGAGGCTGCGCAGGTCGACGACCTCGAGGCTCGTGCCCTCGCTCTGAGCGACCTCGGCGGCCTGCAGCAGCGTCGTCACCATCGCGCCGTGGCCGACCACGGTGCAATCGCGCCCCTCGCGGGCCACGCGCGTGCGGTGCAGCTCCCCCGGCTCGCCCGTTGGATCGACCTCGCCCTTCATCCAGTACTTGGCCTTGGGCTCGAAGAACAGCACGGGGTCGTCGGACCGGATCGCCTGCTGGATCATCCAGTACGCGTCGTTGGGAGTCGACGGCGCGACCACGCGCAGGCCCGGGGTGTGGGCGAAGTACGCCTCGGGACTCTCCTGGTGGTGTTCGACGGCGCCGATGTGGCCGCCGTAGGGCACGCGGATCACGACGGGCATCGGCACCCGGCCGTCGTGGCGGCTCGTGAGCTTCGCGAGCTGGGTGACGATCTGGTTGAAGCCAGGGAAGATGAAGCCGTCGAACTGGATCTCGAGCACGGGCCGATACCCGCGCATCGCGAGCCCGATCGCGCTGCCGATGATACCGGCCTCGGCGAGCGGCGTGTCGAGCACGCGGGCCGAGCCGAAGTCCGCCTGCAGTCGATCGGTGACGCGGAAGACGCCTCCGAGCGGGCCGATGTCCTCGCCCATCAGGATCACGCGCTCGTCGGCGGCCATCGCCGCGCGGAGCCCCTCGTTGATCGCACGGGCGAGCGGGAGCGTCGTGCGCTCGGACAGCGTCGCCACCGTCGAGGTCTGGTCGGCGCTCATGCGGTCTCCTCCGTGAACGAGGCCTCGTAGCGATCGAGCCACTCCCGCTGCTCCTCGATCCGCGGGTGCTGTTCGGTGTAGACGTGCGCGAACATCGCGTCGGCGTCGGGCGCGGGCAGGGCGAGGATCGCGTCGCGCACCCGCTTCGCCTCGCGGTCGGCCGCCTCGGCGACCTCGGCGAAGAAGGCGTCGTCGACGCCGAGCGAGCGCAGGTGGGCCTCGAGACGGGCGATCGGGTCGCGCTGCTGCCACTCCTCGAGCTCGCCCTCCACGCGGTAGCGCGTCGGGTCGTCGCTCGTCGTATGCGCTCCGATGCGGTAGGTGAGCGCCTCGATATAGCCGGGGCCGCCGCCGGTGCGCGCTTCGCGGAGGAAGCGCCGCCCCACGGCGTAGGCCGCCAGGGGGTCGTTGCCGTCGATCTGCACGGCGCGGATGCCGAAGCCGAGCGCCCGGCGGTAGAGCGGCGTGCGCGACTGCCGCGCGACGGGCACCGAGATCGCCCAGCGGTTGTTCTGCACGACGAAGACCTCGGGCGTCTGGTAGCTCGCCGCGAAGACCATCGCCTCGTTGGCGTCGCCCTGGCTCGAGGTGCCGTCGCCGTAGAACACCATGGTGGCGTCGCCGGTCGCGGTCGCGGCCTCGCCGGCATCGAGCGCCGTGTCGCCCGCGGCGCGCTTCGCGTCGAGCAGCTGGCCCAGCGCGTATCCGGTGGCGTGCTGGGTCTGCGCGCCGAGCACGAGCGTGTAGAGATGGAAGTTGCCGTTGGCCGGGTCGGTGACGTCCCAGCCGCCGTGCGTGAGCCCGCGGAACTGCGCCGCGAGATCGACGAAGTCGACGCCGCGGATGCGCGCGACCGCGTGCTCCCGGTAGGCGGGGAAGATGTGGTCCTGGGGCTCAGCGGCGCGGGCGAGACCGACTTGGCAGCCCTCCTGCCCGACGCTCGGCACCCACAGCGCGAGCTGCCCCTGCCGCTGCAGGTGGGTGCACTCGGTGTCGAAGGCGCGGGTCGCGACCATGTCGCGGTACCACTGCCTGAACTCGTCCGCGCCGACCGCGGAGAGCTCGTCGGCGTACTCCGCAGCGGTCGCGGAGGGCGCGTAGTTCCCGTCGTCGTCCAGGAAGCGGATCGGTTCGGGATCAGCTCCGCTGTGCAACGTCTCAATCATCTGCTCGGCCATCCCGATCCAGTGTAATGAGGGGGCCTCGCGATGGACGGATATACGCCGGGGATCCCGGGAGGCGGCTACCGCGCGAGGTGCCCCCGCACGATGGCGAGCACGGCCGGGACGCTCTCTGCCTCGCCGACCGAGACGCGCACGCCCGCCCCGGGGAACGGGCGCACGAGTGTGCCGGCCTCGGCGAAGTCGGCGGCGAGCGCCGCTACCGAACTGATGCCGTCCGTTCCGGACGCCGCCGCGGATCCGGCCTCGGGGATCCACACGAAGTTGCCCTGCGCCTCGGGGATCTCGAGGCCCAGGGCCCGCAGGCCCGCGACGAGCGCCTCGCGGCGCTCCACGATCGCCGCGACCCGCTCGCCGAGCGCCGCGCGCGCGGCGGGCTCCAGCGAGGCCAGCGCCGCGCTCTCCGCGATGCCGGTGACGCCGAGCGGGATCGCCACGCTCGCGGCCGCGGCGAGGATCGCGGGATCGCCGACGCCGTAGCCGATGCGCAGCCCCGCCAGCCCGTAGGCCTTCGAGAAGGTGCGCAGCACGACGAGGTTCGGATGGTCGCGCAGCACCCGCTCGCCGCGTACGGCCTCCGGGTCGGTGACGAACTCGCGGTAGGCCTCGTCGAGCACCACGAGGGTGTCTGCCGGCACCCGCGCCATGAAGCGCGCGAACTCGTCGGCGCGGATCACCGGGCCAGTCGGGTTGTTCGGGGTGCAGAGCAGGATCACGCGCGTGCGCTCGGTGATCGCGTCGGCCATGGCGTCGAAGTCGTGCCGCGCGCCCGCCGCGAGCGGAACCCCGACCGAGACCGCGCCCGAGGCGAGCCCCAGCGACGGGTACGCCTCGAAGCTCGGCCAGGCGTGCAGGTACTCGTCGCCCGCCGCCGCGGCCGCGTGGACGAGCTGGAAGAGGATCGCCACGGAGCCAGCCGCGAGGTGCACGTGGTCGAGCGTGACGCCGAACTCGCCCGCGATGCCCGCGCGCAGCTCGGGCATCGCGGCCGCCGCGTAGCGGTTCACCTCGCCGCGCCCCGCGATCGCCTCGAGCACACCGGGCAGCGGGGCGAACGGGTTCTCGTTGCTCGAGAGCTTGAACCCCGGCTTCGTGGGCGCCTGACCCTGCCGGTAGGCGGGAACGGCGAGGACATCGGCGCGCAGGCGCACGGGGGGCACGGCTGGATCACTCATCGCGATCCAGTGTAGTGACGGGGAGGCGGCCCGATCGCGGCGGGCCGCCTCCCCGTCGCGCTACCAGCCGCCCATCCACAGCTCGGTGACGACCGGCTTGCCGTCGACGAACTCGATCCCGCCGTTCACGGTGACGTCCGACTCGCGCAGCTCGGGGTCCTCGTCCCACGACGACGGGTTCGCACGCACGGCGATCTTCGCCGGGCTCGCCTCGAACCGCGTCAGGGAGATGGAGGCGAAGCCCTCCGCCTGCGCGACGACCCGCATCTCGGCGAGGTCCGTGTTGCGGGTGACGTACGGGCAGACGTCGTCCATGTTCGTCGGGATCTCGACGCACTTCGTGATCCGCGATTGCACCTGCTCGAGCACGGCCTGCTCGAACGCACCGCTGGGCTCGACGGTCACCTCGGCCACGGCCGGTGCGGCGGTCGCCGACGCCGCGGCGCGCAGCTCGACGACCGACGCCCTCACGTAGTCGCTCGTCGCACCGGTGACCGAGTAGACGCCCGGGTAGACCGTGATGTCGCGCGTCGCGTACTCGCCGGCGTCGAACGCCCCGAACCCGATCTCCGTGTCGCCGACGAGCACCGACGGAACGCCGTCGCCGGCGAGCGTGGCGGAGACCAGCAGCGGCTCCTCGAGCCGCCAGGTCTCGAGGAGCAGGAGCTCCTTCGGTCCGCGCGCGACCGGGAGGTCGATCTCGAACCGCTCTCCGTCGAGCGAGTAGACCGCGTGCACGTTCGCGCCGGACTCCGTGCGCGAGGTCGTCTCGACCGACTCCACCACGATCCGGTGCTCGGCCGCGCCGAGCACCTCGTCGGTGAGGAGCGCACGCTCGGAGGTCCGGATCCCCGGATCGACGAGTTCGTTGGCCCGCTCGGCCTCGCCCTGCTCCAGCAGCGCCAGGTACTCCCCGACGGCTCCGGCGGGATCGCGGCTCTGGTTGATCATCGCGACCGTCACGGCGGTGCCGACGGCGAGCAGCGCGACGAACCCGACCGAGGAGAGCGCGACGACCAGGCCGGTCTTCGCACGGGGCGACATCGGTGCTGGCGCAGGGATCCCCGCAGCAGCGAACGGGTGCGAGCCGCCCGCAGGGGCGCCGGATCCGCCTGGCCCTGGGCGCTGCAGCGTCGGCATCGCGTCGGCCGGTGCCGCGGGTGCGGTCTGCGGAGCGGGCGCCGCGTACGCGGGCGCCGCGTACGCCGGAGGCGCTGCCGTCGCGGAGCCGGGCGGCGCGGAGGCAGCGGTCCACGGCATCCCGCCCGGGGCCGTTCCGGCCGGGCTCGTGGATGCGGGCGCAGCGCCAGTGAGCCAGGCCTGCACCGTGCGGCGCCCGCCGAACGCCGCGAGCAGCGCCGGGTTCATGCGGTAGACCGCCAGGGGCAGGAACTCGGCGCCGACGGACACGAGCGCTGCGCCGATGCCGGCCAGGAATGGGGTCGGCCAGGTGAGGCCGATGGCTCCCCCACCGCCGAAGCTCAGCGCCGCGAGGATCTCGCCCTCGGCAGCGACCCCCGCGACCCCGAAGGCGAAGACGCACCAGACCGCGAAGACGACGAGCGGCATCTGCCAGGTGCGCCCCCACGCCGGACGCGCGGTGCGCCGGCGCCGCAGGCCGACCGCGACGGCGGCGACCGCGAGCCCCAGCACCGCGATGACGACCGCCCACCAGCCGTGCCCGTCGGGGATGTCGAACGCAGTGACGCTGACGCCGCCGAACGAGCCGGCCCCGGCACTCAGACCGCCGAACTGTCCGAGCGCCGCCCCGGCGACGGCCAGGTTGCCGAGCAGCGGGAGGCCGGCGAGCAGCGGGGCGACGCTCTCCGAGCGCGCGCTCGCGATCACGAGGAGCACACTGCCCGCCGCCGCGAATGCGCCGAGCTGGATCGAGAGGGCGAGGCCCGCCTCGCGGAGCGCGACGGTCCATGTGCCGTCGACCGCACCCGTGACGGTGCGTCGCAGCGCGGTGCGCGCGAGGAAGACCGGAACCGCCACGGAGAGGAACACGGTCACGAGCACGAGCCCGGCGCGGGTGCGCAACGACACCCCGCCGAACTCCGCCGTCCCGCCGAGACTCGCGAACGCCGTGAGCAGGGTCATCGCGAGCGCCACGAAGCCGCCCTCGATCGCCGCGCGCGCCGCCTCCGCGCCGAGCGTCGGGGCGAGCAGGCGATCGCGGCGCAGGCGCAGGCGCGCGACCACGACCGCGCCAGTCACCGCCACGGCGAGGACGCCGAGCGGGACGATGCCGAGCGAGGCGCGGCCGCTCGCCGAGAACAGTCCAGCGTCGACGTTGGCGTCGAAGGCGAGGCCGCCGCCGAGCGCGACGCCGATGGCCACGAGCAGCGCGGCGATCGCCTGACCGAAGTCGGCGCCGAACCCCGCGGAATCGCCGAGCCCGGTGGATCCGCTCGGTGCCGCCGCCAGGGCGGCGAGGAGCAGGATCGCTCCGAGCGTGCCCGCCGCCAGCACGGACCCCGCGATCCAGGCGATCGTCGCGATCCCCCGGCTCGAGAAGACCTCGCGCACGTACAGGGCGACTGCGGGGTTCCGCGGCGCGCGCGTCGGCAGCGGCGGCTGGGGCTGCTGCCCCGGGTGCTGCGGAGCCCAGATCCCCTGATCGTGCACCGGGGACGCCGGGGTCTCGTCGGGAGCCCCGCCCGGGATTCGCCTGGGGTCGGGTCCGGGTCCCGGGGTTTCTGAGGATTCCATTGCGGTTCGGCTCCGATCCTGCGTGCGACGATCGTGCTCCGGCGCGAACGGGGCATCCGCTCAGGAAGCACTCAGGTTCGCCCAGGCTAACAAGGCTGAGACAAGCGTCCAAAATGAGGAACGAGGGGTGATCCGCCCGGCCTTCCGCGGATTCGCAGCGGCGGCTGGGAGAATCTCCGCATGCGTACCCTCATCCGCGTACTCGTGGGCGCCTTCGCCCTCTGGCTCACGACCCTCATTGTCGGCGGCTCCGGGGATCACGGCGTGTGGATCGAGTCCCCGGGAGAGGCGGCGCTGCGCGCGGCGACGCCGGAGCCGCTGCACGATCTCACGGCAACCGACCCCTACGGCCCCGTCGTCACACTGCTGCTCGTGGCCCTCGTGTTCGGTCTCGTGAACGGCACGCTCGGCAAGGTCGTGCGGTTCGTGTCGATTCCGCTCTACATCATCACCCTCGGCCTCTTCGGGCTCATCGTCAACGGCATCATGTTCGCCGTCGTCGCGTGGCTCTCGGACCTCGCGGGCTTCGGCCTGCGCATCGACGGCTTCTGGTGGGGCGTTCTCGCCGCATTCGTCATGTCGTGCCTCGCCGGCATCATGAACGGCCTGCTCGGAACGGGCAAGAAGCGCGACCGCTGACGCACCGGCCCGGGCAGTGCGCGACCGCAGGTGCACGACCGACGTCGATCGGCCAGACTGGGGTGATGACCGCGCCCGCCCCGTTCCGCATCGGATTCGTCTGCACCGGCAACATCTGCCGGTCCCCCATGGGAGAAGTCGTGTTCCGGCGCCTCGCCGAGGACGCCGGCCTCGGCGACCGCTTCGTCGTGACGTCTCGCGGCACCGAAGGATGGCACGCCGGCCGCCCGGCCCACGAGGGAACGCGCATCGCGCTCGCCGAGGCGGGCTACGACGGCTCGGCGCACCGGGCCGCCCGCCTGAGCGATGCCGACATCGCCGAGCACGACCTGCTGATCGCGCTCGCCCGCGGCCACGAGGCCGAGATGCTCGCGCGCGGGGCGGATCCCGAGCGGCTCGCGCTGCTCACCGCATTCGACCCCGAGCGCCCCGAGGACCCCGATGTCTTCGACCCCTACTGGTCCGAACAGCCCGTCTACGCCGAGGTGCTCGCCCAGGTCGAGCGGAGCTGCCGGGCGCTGCTCGCCGAGCTGCGTGGGAGAATGGAGGACGGACCGCGATCCCGACCCGAGAGGCTCCCATGACCCCGCTCCCCCCGCAGCCCATCAGCCCCCTCGACGGACGCTACCGCGCCGCGGTCGCGGACCTGGGCGACACCCTCTCCGAGGCCGGCCTCAACAAGGCCCGCGTGCACGTCGAGGTGGAGTGGCTCGCCTACCTCACCGACCACTCGCTGCTCGGCGCGACTCCCCTGGCGCCCGCGGAGCTCGCCGAGCTGCGCGCGTGGGCCGCGAACTTCGGCCAGGCCGAGATCGATCAGCTCGCCGAGACCGAGCGCACCACCCAGCACGATGTGAAGGCCGTCGAGTACCTCGTACGCGGCAAGCTCGACGAGATGGACCTGGGCCGGCTCGCGGAGCTCACCCACGTCTGCTGCACGAGCGAGGACATCAACAACCTCTCGTACGCGCTCACCGTCAAGCAGGCCGTCGCGGACGTCTGGCGCCCGCGCTTCGAACGCGTCATCGCCGAGCTCGCCCGCCAGGCCGAGCAGTACCGCGAGCTGCCGATGATGAGCCGCACCCACGGCCAGCCCGCGACGCCGACGACGCTCGGCCGCGAACTCGCCGTCTTCGTGCACCGCCTCGAGCGCCAGCTCAATCAGGTCGACGACATCGAGTACCTCGGCAAGTTCTCGGGGGCGACGGGCACGTTCGCCGCGCACCTCGCCGCCGATCCGTCGGTCGACTGGGTGTCGGTGTCGCAGGAGTTCGTCGAGGGACTGGGCCTCGACTGGAACCCGCTCACGACGCAGATCGAGTCTCATGACTGGCAGGCGGAGCTCTACACGCGCATCGCGCACGCGAACCGCATCCTGCACAACCTGGCGACCGATATCTGGAGCTACATCTCCATCGGCTACTTCCGCCAGATCCCCGTCGCGGGCGCGACCGGATCCTCGACGATGCCGCACAAGGTCAACCCGATCCGCTTCGAGAACGCCGAGGCCAACCTCGAACTCTCGAACGCGATCCTCGACTCGCTCGCCGCGACCCTCGTCACGAGCCGCTGGCAGCGCGACCTGACCGACTCCTCGGCGCAGCGCAACATCGGCGTCGGCCTCGGGCACTCCGTGCTCGCGCTCGACAACATCCTCAAGGGCCTCGGCCAGATCGACGCCGCCCCCGAGGTGCTCGCCGACGACCTCGACCGCAACTGGGAGGTGCTCGGCGAGGCGATCCAGACCGTCATCCGCGCCGAGGTGACCGCCGGCCGCTCCTCGATCACGGACCCGTACGCGGCGCTCAAGGAGCTCACCCGCGGGCGCAGGATCGGCCAGGCCGAGCTCGTCGAGTTCGTCTCGGCGCTCGAGATCGGCGACGAGGCGAAGCAGCGGCTGCTCGCGCTGACGCCGGCGACCTACATCGGCGACGCCGTGCGCCTGGTCGACTTCCTGCAGCGCTGAACGCGCCGGAGGGCCGCACTCGGGGCTGCGTTGCCCAGCCCCGAGTGCTAGCCTCGGAGGTCCAATCATCTGATGAAAGGACTCCCGTGGTCGAGCAGGATCCCGCAGCGGCCGAGCGCTTCGCGCGCACCCGTCAGCGCCACCGCTTCACGGCGCGGCGCGTCACCGTCATCGATGTCGTCGAGGTCGAGCGCTTCACCCGTGTGACGCTGTCGAGCGGCGAGCTCGACGACTGGGCCAGCACCGGCCCCGACGATCACGCGAAGGTGTTCTTCCCGGATCCCGAGACGGGCGAGCTCGTCGCGCCGGCCGCGGCGGGCCCCGATATCGATGGCATCGTGAGGCCCGATCGGCCCGCGTTCGGCCGCGACTTCACGCCGCTGAACGTGCGCGAGTCCCCCTCCGGGCACCGGATCTTCGACATCGACATCCTGCGCCACGACGACGCCGGGCCTGCAGCGGCCTGGGCGGCGCGCGCCGTTCCCGGCGACGACCTCGTGGTCGTCGGCCCCCGCGGATCCGCCGCCGCGGCGACGGAGGCCCCGCGCGTCCTCTGCGTCGTCGACGGGACGGCGCTGCCGGCCGCCGCGCGCTGGATCGCCGAGATGCCGGCGGGCGCGACGGTCGAGGTGATCGCCGACGTCGCGGAACCCCTCGACTGGGTGCGCAGCTACCTCGCGGCGGAGGGCGGCCGCAACGTGACCGTCACCGCCGCCGGCCCGGAGGCCGACGGGCTCGCGGAGGCGGCCCGGGCGGCCGGGATCGATGCAGGAACCTTCGTCTTCGCCGGCGGCGAGGCCGGCCGCCTCGTGCCGCTGCGGCGACTCCTCAAGCACGAGCTCGGGCTGCCGCGCGAGCAGTACTCGATCAGCGGCTACTGGAAGCGGGGCGACGCCTCGTTCGATCACCACGCCCCCATCGACCCCGACGACCCGGAGGACTAGGCCGCGCGGCGCGGATCCCCCGAGGGACTGCCCGGCTCATCGACCCACTACTGAGCCGCCGAGATGGCATCGGAGCCGATGCCATCTCGGCGGGCCGGTAGTGGTTCGGGTGGCGCCGGTGGATCGGCGCTACGACCGCACGCCCCACGGGACGGCTAGTGCCAGTCCTCCGTGCCGGGCTTGCGCAGGTCCTTGCGCGCCTCGAGGTCCTCGTCGCTGGGCTTCCCGCCGAGACCCACGAGGGCCACCATCATGATGGTCGCGATGAAACCGATGCCCGCGAAGACGGCTCCGAGCACGAGGTCGCGCGTCGCGAGCAGCACGATGAGACCCGCGAAGATGCCGAGGCCGGTCGAGAAGCCGACGAGCTCGAGCGGGCGCAGGCGATCCCTGCGCGACGGGGTCACGGGATTCGTCGGGGTGGGCTCGGGGGACTGGGAGGTCATCGTGTGCTTTCTACGGGCTACTGGTGCGTCTGCACGGGGTTCTGCGGAGTGGGCTGCGGGAGCGCTCCGTCGCGGTGCGTCCCTGACGCTCCGCGCTTCACGTCGAACGCCGAGATACCGAGGAACACTCCGGCGATCACGGCGTACCCGCCGAAGAATCCGAGGATCGCGACCTGGTCCTCCCTGACCAGCAGCACGAGGATCGCGAGCAGCATGCCGAGCGCACCCATGAGGGCCGCGTCCTGGCGGCTCCCTGGGCGAGTCGCGGCGCCGATGAACTCGAGCAGCGCGCTCGCGAGCGCCCACGCGGCGACCACGACCGCGAACCCGGTGACCGTGCCGGTCAGCGGCAGGGCGATCGCGGCGCCCACGCCGCAGATCGCGAGCAGCAGCGTCACCGGCGTACGCGCAGGAGCCCGGGTGACGACCCACTCCTGGAAGTGCGCGATGCCGAGGGCGGCGAGGGCGAAACCGGCGACCGCGACGTCGAAGCCCAGTCGTCCGTGCATCGTGGCGGTGAACGTGATCGTGATGCCGGCGAGCAGCAGCACGGCCACGCGGATCAACCGGGCCGTGCGCAACGAGCGGGCCGCGGGGTCGACCGACCGCACTGCATCCGATCCCGCAGCGGTCATGTCGCCCCTTCCGATTCGCCGACATCCAGTCTATCGTGCCGCCCTGGACGAACGGCCCGCCGCGCGGCGCGCATTCCCCGCGCGCGCGGGATGCGCACGGACGCGCAGCACCGCTCGCGGGACGCGCGACGGATTCAGATGCCCTGGGGCATGTCCTGGAAGCGCGAGTAGTGGCCCTGGAACGCGACCGTGACGGTACCAGTGGGACCGTTGCGCTGCTTGGCGAGGATGAAGTCCGCCTCGCCTGCCCGCGGGCTGTCGCGATCCCCGACGGCCTCGCGGTGCAGCAGGATGACCATATCGGCGTCCTGCTCCAGCGAGCCCGACTCGCGCAGGTCGCTGATCGCCGGCATCTTGTCGGCGCGCTGCTCGGAGGCTCGGTTCAGCTGCGACAGCGCGATGACCGGCACGTCGAGCTCCTTCGAGAGCAACTTGAGGGCGCGCGAGAACTCCGAGACCTCTTGCTGACGGCTCTCGGACTTCTTGCCGCTCGAGAGCAGCTGCAGGTAGTCGATGACGACCATGCGCAGCCCGTGCTGCTGCTTGAGCCGCCGGCACTTCGCTCGGATCTCGACGAGCGTGAGGTTCGGGCTGTCGTCGATGAAGAGCGGCGCCTCGGCGACGCGCGCCTGCGTGGCCGCGAGCTTCTGGAAGTCGCGGTTGTCGAGCGCACCCTTGCGCAGCGTCTGCATGGGGATCGAGGCCTCTGCAGCGAGCAGACGCATCGCGATCTCGGCACGGCCCATCTCGAGTGAGAAGAAGACCGTCGGGGCGTTCGCGTGCACCGAGGCGTTGCGGGCGACGTCCATGGCGAGCGTCGACTTGCCCATGGCGGGTCGCGCAGCGATGATGATCATCTGCCCGCCGGCGAACCCGTTCGTCATCGCGTCGAGCTCGCTGAATCCCGTCGGCACACCGAGCATGCCGTCCGCTGCGCCGTTGGCCTTGTTGATCTCCTCGAGCGCGGCGTCGACCGCGAGATGGAGGGGGACGTAGTCCTCGCCCTGGCTCTCACCGGTGACCCCGTAGATCTCGGACTGCGCGACGTTGACGAGGTCGATCGCCTCGCCCTCGCCCGCGTAGCCCATCTGGACGATGCGCGTGCCCGCGTCGACGAGTCGGCGCAGCAGCGCCTTCTCGGCCACGATCTCGGCGTAGAAGCTGGCGTTGGCCGCAGTCGGCACGATGCTCGTGACCGTGTGCAGGTACTCCGGACCGCCGGCGCGCTGCAGGTCGCCCGTCTTCGTGAGCTCGTCGGTGACGGTGATCACATCGGTCGGCTCGCCCCGCGAGTAGAGCGAGAGCACAGCCTCGTAGATGACCTCGTGCTTGGGGACGTAGAAGTCGGCGCCCGTCAGCAGACCGGTGACGTCCGCGACGGCGTCCTTCGACAGCAGCATGCCGCCGAGCGCGCTCTGCTCCGCGAGCAGGTCGTGCGGGGGAGTCCGCTCGTGCCCCCGGGAGGGCTCGTCGACGAAGGGGTCGTCGATTCCCAGATGCGCCATGGACACTTCGGTCGCTCCTTCTTCACACTGCGGGATCGGTTACCGATGCATCAGATACCCGACCCCCGACATTCACGCTACGGGCACCATCGGTATCGGCCAACCGGCCGGAGATCGGCCTGTGGATAACTCGGTGGAAAACTCACCGCAGAATGCCGTAAGTTATTCACAATCTTGGGGACAAGTTGTGGAGGACTTGTGGACTGGCTCGCGCTTTTTCGCTCTGACCGGGAAAAACAACTTTCCACATCGGAAAAGTTATTCAAGTTTCAAGTGGAAGTTGAATATCCCGAGCGCGCGTCGGCGTGTGGACAACGCCGGCCCCGATTCCCGTCTCCGCGCTCGCGCCGAGCGCGCGAAGGAGCCTGGCGTTCACGCGGCGTTCACTGCGCTCGAGGCGAACCCGAGGCGCCCGGAACGCCGTGGGGCGGCGATCCCGAAGGATCGCCGCCCCACGGACGAGCACGGATGCGATCAGCGCTGGGCGATGACCTGCAGCGTGATCTCGGCGTCGACGCCCTCGTGCAGGTGCACGACGACCTTGTACTCGCCGGTCGACTTGATCGACGGAACCGTGATCTTGCGCTTGTCGACCTCGCCGAGGCCTGCGGCGGAGACCGCAGCGGCGACGCCGGCGGGCTTCACGGCGCCGAAGAGGCGGCCGCCGTTGCCGGCCTTCGCCTCGAAGCGGATCTTGCCCTCCTGCAGCTTGGCCTTGAGCGCCTGAGCGTCCTCGACCGAAGCGAGCGCGCGCGCCTCGCGGGCGGCGCGGAGCTGCGCGACCTGGGCCTCGCCGCCGCGGGTCCAGTGCACCCCGTAGCCCTGGGGCACGAGGTAGTTGCGCGCGTAGCCGTTCTTGACGTCGACGACGTCTCCGGCCGAACCGAGGCCCTGGACCTCGTTGGTGAGAATTACCTTCGCCATGATGCTCTCCTTAGCGGCCGGAACCGGCGTAGGGGAGAAGCGCCATCTCGCGGGCGTTCTTCACGGCCTTCGCGATCAGTCGCTGCTCCTGGACGGACACGCCGGTGATGCGACGCGCACGGATCTTTCCGCGCTCGGAGATGAACTTGCGCAGCGTCGCGACATCCTTGTAGTCGATGACGCCGACGGTCTGCTTCTTCGCGGGAGCGAGAGTCTTCGCGTTCTTCCCGCGAGCCGGCTTGCGGCCTGCGCCGCTGGACTTGCCTGCCATATCTGGTCTCTTTTCGTGATGCGTCCCGGTCACCCGGAACAAGGAGTATTCACCGCCGCATACGGGCGGCCAGTGCGGGTCGCCCGCAGGGCGACCTCAGCACTAGAAGGGTTGTTCGTCGTCGAAGCCGCCGCCGAAGTCGCTCTGGCCGCCGGAGCGACCCCCGTTCCCACCCTGGCCGGAGTTCGACCACGGGTTCTCCTGAGCGGCTGCGGGCTGACCCCAGCTGCTCTGACCCTGGGGCTGGTTGCCGCCGCCGAAGCCGCCGACCTGGCCGCGGGACTGTCCCCGGTTGACCTGGGCGGTGGCGAAGCGGAGCGACGGGCCGACTTCTTCGACCTCGAGGTCGAGCGAGGTGCGCTGCTGACCCTGGTTGTCGGTGTAGCTGCGCTGGGTGAGACGCCCCTGGACGATCACGCGCATGCCCTTGGTGAGCGATGCGGCGATGTTGTCGGCGTACTCCCCGTAGGCGCGGCAGCCGAGCCAGAGCGGCTCGCCGTCCGACCAATCACCGGACTGACGATCGCGCACGCGCGGCGTCGAGGCGATCCGGAACGTCACCCACGACTTCCCGGCCTGGCTGACGCGAGGCTCGGGGTCGGCGACGAGGTTCCCGACGACGGTGATCAGCGGCTCGCCGGCCATGGGCTACGCGCCAGCCTTCGCAGCGCGAGCGGCCTTGGCCTGCTCGTGCTTGGCCTTCGCAGCGCGCTGCTCGATGAGCTCGTCGGCGCGGAGCACCTTGGTGCGCAGCACGGCCTCGGAGAGACCCAGCTGGCGGTCGAGCTCGGCGGTCGCCTCGTGGGTGGCGGTGAAGTTCACCACGACGTAGATACCCTCGGACTGCTTGTTGATCTCGTAGGCGAGACGGCGCTTGCCCCAGATGTCGGTGTTCTCGATCTCGCCGCCCGCAGTGCGGATGACGCCGAGGAACTTCTCCATGCTGGGGGCCACGGTGCGCTCGTCGATACCGGGATCGAGGATCACCATGAGTTCGTACGGATGCATTACTGACCCACCTCCTTCGGACTTCACGGCCACAGGATTTCTGTGGCAGGAGGGTGTTTGTGCATTCGTGCCGACGTGCCGCGCAGATTGCTCGGCACGCAGACAACTAGAACAGCCTATCACTTCGCCGGGGTGGCTGTACACCCGGCGACGGAGCGCCCGCACGGCCGGGAGCGGGGCGGGTCGGGATCAGGCCAGGCGGCGGAACGATTCGACCGCGTCGATCGGCTGGCGCTGCCCGCCCACGTGCACGATCTCGTCGCCGTCGACCACGAGCTGCGTCTGGTGGGCGCGGAGCCCGGCGACCTTGCGATCCAGCCAGGGGGAGACGTCGTGGACCTCGACCGGCGACTCCGTCTGATCCGCATCCGGATCCGGAGCCGCGGCGGCGATCTCCCAGAACGGGAGGTCGAGCCCGTGCGCCACGGCTCGCGCCAGGCGATGGGCCATGACGTGATCGGGGTGGCCGTAGCCGCCCCCGTCGTCGTAGCTCACGATCGCTCCCGCTCCCGACTCGTTCGCCGCTGCGAACAGGTCGTTCAGCGCCTCGACCGCAGGCACCGAGGTCAGCGCATCGGCGGTCGCGTGCTCGCCGGCCGTCGCCCGCCCGTCGGGGCCCCACGCCATACCGGAGTCCTCGTAGATGACGGGGGAGAGCCCCTCGGCCCGCGCCGGCGGGACGCCCAGGAACGCGTGCCGCTCGATCCCGAGCATGCCGAGCGCCGTGCGCAGCTCGTTCTGCCGGGCGACCGCGAGGCCGTGGGCGGCCACGAGGGCCTCGAGGGGACCTGCGACGACCTCGCCCTGCTCGCCGCGCGTCAGCGTCACGAGCAGCGGTTCGAGCCCGGCCTCCGCCAGTCCCGCGAGCGTACCGCCCGTGGTGATCGTCTCGTCGTCGGGGTGCGCGTGCACGAAGAGCACGCGCGAGGCCCCGGCGAACCAGGTCTTCGGATCCTGCATCATTCCGCTTGCTCCTTCGCGTACCACGCCAGCAGGCGCTCGGCGGCGGCTTCCTCCCCGATGGGGCCCTCGTCGAGCCGCAGTTCGAGCAGGAACCGGTACGCCCGCCCGATGAACGGGCCCGGTCCCACCCCGAGCAGCTCCATGATCCGTTCGCCGTCGAGCTCGGGGCGCACCGCCGCGAGCTCCTCGGCCTCGGCGAGCTCGTCGATGCGCCGCTCGATGTCGTCGTAGGCGTGCTCGAGGCGCTCGGCCTTGCGCCGGTTGCGCGTCGTCACATCGGCACGAGTGATGATGTGGAGCCGCGCGAGCTCCTCGCCGGCATCGCGCACGTATCGCCGGACGGCGGAATCGGTCCACTGCTGATCGCTGTAGCCGAAGAACCGCAGATGCAGCTCGACGAGGCGCGCCACGCGCTTCACGGTGTCGTTGTCGAAGCGCAGCTCGCGCAGTCGCTTCTTCGCGAGCTTGGCGCCGACCACGTCGTGGTGGTGGAAGGTCACTCCGCCGCGCTCGAAGCGGCGGGTGGCGGGCTTGCCGATGTCGTGCAGCAGGGCGGCGAGGCGCAGCACGACGTCGGGTCCCGCATCCGGGTGGCGCTCCCGCTCCAGCTCGATCGCCTGCCTGAGCACGGTCAGACTGTGCTCGTAGACGTCCTTGTGCCGCCCGTGGTCGTCCTGCGTCGTGACGAGCTCGGTCAGCTCGGGCAGGAAGCGCGCAGCGAGACCGGAGTCCACGAGCAGCCGGATGCCGGGCACGGGGTCGTCGGCGGACAGCAGTTTGACGAGTTCGTCGCGGATCCGCTCGGCCGAGACGATGTCGAGCCGGTCGGCGAACGTCGCCATCGCCTCCCGCGTGTCCGGGTCGACCGCGAAACCGAGCTGCGCGGCGAACCGCGCGGCGCGCAGCATGCGCAACGGATCGTCGGTGAACGACGACTCGGGGGAGCCCGGCGTGCGGATCACCCCGGCGATGAGGTCTTCGACGCCCCCGTGGGCTCCCGCCCCCGGCGCCGACCCGACGTCGACGAGGCGCATCTCGGGCAGCATCAGCGCGATCGCGTTGATGGTGAAGTCGCGGCGCACGAGGTCTCCCGCGATCGTGTCGCCGTAGCTCACCTCGGGCTTACGGGAGTCGTCGCGGTAGATCTCGGCGCGGTATGTCGTGATCTCGACGGTCTCGCCGTGCACGCGCGCGGCGATCGTGCCGAAGTCGCGCCCGACGTCCCAGACGTTCTGCGTGAGCCCGTCGAGGATCTCCCGGGTCTCGTCGGGGCGCGCCGACGTCGTGAAATCGAGATCGGTCACCGGTCGGCCGAGCAGCGCGTCCCGCACGGGCCCGCCGACGAGCGCGAGCTCGTGCCCCCGCTCCGCGAAGGCTGCGGCGAGGGTGGCGACGGGCGCCGATGCTGCGATCGCGCGCAGCGCGTCCATGGACTCTGCGAGGGATGGCATCCCCCTAGATTACCGCCGGTGCACGGATGCCAGTGCGACCGGCGGACCGCACCCACCGACGCGCACAGGGTCCCGCGCGCCCGCGGTCCCTAGACTTGTGCCCATGCGCTCCACTCACCGCCGCCGCGCCCCCGCGCGTTCGGTCGCGGCGTCGGTGCTCGCGCTCGGGCTCGCGCTCGCGGGCGGCTCGCCGGCCATCGCCGCCGGGCCGGCCGCGCCCGCGTCCGCGGAGACCCATGCCCCGACCCCCGGCCCGGCGGTCGAGTCGGGCGAGGTCGAGCTCGTCGTCGCCCCGGTCGTGCCGGTCGTCGATGCGACGGCGACCGAGGTCGAGTTCGACGTGCAGATCGCCAACACGGGGGAGGCCCCCCTGCCGAAGGGCACGGTCTCGCTCGCGCTCGAGCTGGATCGGATCGCCGACGAGTCGTCGCTCGACGAGGCGCTGGAGGCGACCGAGCAGCCGCTGCCCCTCGCCTCACGACTCGGCGAGGCCGAGGTGGGCCGAACCGCCGCGCACGACGTCCAGCGCACGACGATCACGGTGCCGCGCTCGCGCTTCCTGCTCCCCGCGAGCGGGAGCGCCGGCGTCTATGTCGTGCGCGCCACGCTCGCCCCCGAGCCGGACCCCGGCACGGTGCAGGCCGGGGCGGCCGCGCCGCGCGAGGTCACGGCGCAGACCCCCGTGGTCTGGCAGGGCGCGGGCGGATCGACCGTGCCGGTCTCCGTGATCGTGCCGCTCGTGCTCCCCGACGCGGTGCGCACGCTGCCGACGCGCGCCCAGCTCGCGGAGATCGCTCCGCGGCTCGACGAACTGCTGACCCGCGCGCAGGGGCGCCGCGCGACGCTCGCGATCGACCCGCGCCTCATCGCGGGGATCCGGGCCTACGGCACCGAGGCGCCGGATGCCGCTCGGGATCTCCTGGCCCGACTCGAAGCGACGTCGCTGCCGAGTTTCCTGCTCCAGTTCGCCGACGCGGATCCCGCTGCTCAAGCAGCGCTCGGCATGCCGGCGCTCCTGCAGCCGGAATCGCTCGATTTCGTGACCCGGTTCGGCACCTTCGACGATGCGGGAGCCGATGCCGCCGGGGGAGGGGACACCGCGAACGGAGACACCGCGAACGGAGACACCGCGAACGGGGACACCGGGAACGGAGACACTGTGAACGAAGGCACCGGGGATCCGGATCCGGCCGATGCGGATGGGTCTGCTGCGGACTCCGGCGGATCGGGCACCGACGCCGCGGATGGATCGCAGGATCCCGGTACCGCGGAGGCCGGCGCGACCGGCTTGGCGGATGCCGCTCCGACCGTCGAGCAGCTCGTCGAGTGGGACGCGGAGGCGACGACGACGGCCTGGCCGGCCGAGGGCGGCGTCGATACCGGCACGCTGTCGCTGCTCGACGACTCCGGATACGACTCGGTGGTGCTCGACTCCGCGAACGCCGCGCTCACGGGCGGGCCCGTGGCGCGGGTCGGCGGCATGTCCGCGATCGTCTCCGATGCCGGATCCGCCGACGCGGCCCGCACGGCGCTCGGCGGGAGCACCGAATCGGATCGCGCGTCGGGGGTCGCCGAGCTCGCCGCCCGCCTCGCGCTCGCCGCTCAGCAGAAGCGCCCTGGGCTCGTGCTCGCCCTCGATCGCGGCGCAGTCGCGAACTCCGATGATCCGGCTGCGCTGCTCGAACTGCTGGCCGGGTTCGACTGGGCAGAACCCGTCGCGCTCGACGCGCAGCGCACGGGGCGCGCCGAGCTCCGGGACGCCGGCGTCGCGGAGTCCCGGCTCGAGCTGCTGCGAGCCGCGGTCGGCCGCGAGGGCGCCGTCGACGAGATCGGCGCGGTACTCGCCGAACCCGTGTACCTCACGGGCTACCAGCGCGCCCGACTGCTCGAGCTCTTCGCCACGCGGCACGCCGCCCCCGGCGCCGATTTCGAGGAGATCGCTGCGGACTACCGGCGCCGCGACGCCGAGCTGCTCGAGGGCGTGCAGGCGGCGAGCACCGAGCACACCCAGCTCGTGGGCACATCGACGCAGGTACCGGTGCTGCTGCACAACTCGCTCCCGTTCGATGCGGTCGTCGACGTGGAGGCCACGCCCTCTTCGGCGGCCCTCGCGCTGCCCGAGCGCCGCTTCACCGATGTCGTGGTGCCCGCCGAGGCGAACGAGCGCGTGCTCGTGCCGGTCCGCAGCCGCGTCTCCTCGGGAGAGTCCGGCCTCGTGCTGAGCGTGACCTCGGCGTCGGGCGATCTCACCGTGTTCACCGGCACCCTCCCCATCTCCATCCGCAGCTCCGTTGAGGCGATCGCCCTCTGGAGCCTGGGTGCGCTCGCGGCGCTGCTGCTCGGCTTCGGAATCCTCCGGAGCGTGCGCAGGCGCAGGCGAGGAGACCTCGCCGGGGCTCCCGAGGAGGACGTCGCGGGCGGAACGGACGGCGTGCCCGTCGCCGGGTCGCCCGCGGAATAGAGCGACCCTAGGATGGGTTGTAGTCAGCGGAGCGGCTGCCGGCCGCGACACCCACAGCTATGCGTGCGAGGAGCCCCATGCGTCACATCATCATCATCGGTTCAGGCCCCGCAGGATTCACCGCGGCCATCTACGCCGCACGCGCCGGGCTCGAACCGCTGCTGTTCGCCAGCTCGGTGGCGATCGGCGGAGAGCTGATGAACACGACCGACGTCGAGAACTTCCCCGGGTTCCCCGAGGGCATCCAGGGTCCCGAGCTCATGCAGAAGATGCAGGAGCAGGCGGAGCGGTTCGGCACGGAGGTCGTCTACGACGACATCACCGAGGTCGATTTCTCGGGGGACGTCAAGCGGGTCACCTCGAGCGACGGCACCGTGCACGAGGCCCACGCGGTGGTCTTCGCGACCGGCTCGGCCTACCGCAAGCTCGGGCTCCCCGAAGAGGACCGGCTGTCCGGCCACGGGCTCTCGTGGTGCGCGACCTGCGACGGTTTCTTCTTCCGGGAGAAGACGATCGCGGTCGTCGGAGGCGGAGATTCCGCGATGGAGGAGGCCACCTTCCTCACCCGCTTCGCGTCGAAGGTCTACGTGATCCACCGGAGGCGCGAGCTCAAGGCGTCGAAGATCATGCAGCAGCGCGCGTTCGACAACGAGAAGATCGAGTTCGTCTGGGACTCGGAGGTCGCCGCGATCCTCGGAGACGGGATGGTCTCGGGGGTGACGCTGCGCAGCACCGTCGACGGGTCCGAGCGGGAGCTCGCGCTCGACGGCCTCTTCGTCGCGATCGGCAACGACCCGCGCACGCACCTCGTGCACGGCAAGCTCGACCTCACCTCGGAGGGAACGATCGCGGTCCAGGGCCGCAGCTCCCGCACCTCCGCCCCCGGCGTCTTCGCCGCGGGCGACGTCATCGACCCCACGTACCGCCAGGCGGTGACCGCGGCCGCCTCGGGCACCATCGCCGCGCTCGACGCCGAGCACTACCTCGCGGCGCTCGAGCAGGAGCGCGCGGCGGAGCTCGCCACCGCCTGAGACCGGCCAGGGTCCCGCGCCCGTCGCGAGGACCGCACACGAACTGCAGCGAAGGAGAAACCCATGTCAGAAGCCATCAACGTCGACGAGAACACGTTCGAGCAGGTCGTCCTCAAGAGCGACATCCCCGTGCTCGTCGACTTCTGGGCGGCCTGGTGCGGGCCGTGCCGCGCCGTCGCGCCCGTGCTCGATCAGATCGCGGCCGAGAACGAGGGCAAGATCCGCATCGTCAAGCTCAACGTCGACGAGAACCCCAACCTCGCGGCCCAGTACCGCATCACCTCCATCCCCGCGATGAAGGTGTTCACGAACGGCGAGGAGGTGCGCGAGATCATCGGAGCGATGCCGAAGCCCATGATCGAGGAGCACCTGAACGGGATCATCTAGGTCCGATCGCCCGAACGGCCGGGACGGGGGTCACCCCGTCCCGGCCGTTCGCGTGCCGGCGGGGTTCCGCTCCGATCAGGCGGCGCGCTCGGCGAGCTCCGCGAGGCGATCGATCGACGACCGCAGGGCGTCGGCCGTGAACGAGCGCGCTCGCTCGAACCGGGTCTCATCGGTGAGACCAGACCAGTCGTAGGTGTGACGCACGCGGGTGCCGCCCCCGGGAGCCGGTTCGAGCTCCCAGCGCCACAGATGGCCCGGCTGAGCCGCACCCACGGGAGCGGGCTTCCAGGCGATGAGGCGCCCCTCGGCGAACTCCACGACGTGGTTCTCGCGCACGTGCCCGCTCGTGTTGCGCATGACGAAGACGTCGCCGACGGCGTGCACGCGCTGTCCCGGGTCGGCGGATGACAGGTTGTCGTTGCCGTCCCACTCGGGTTGGCGCGACGGATCCGCGATGAGGGCGAACACGGCCTCGGGAGAGGCCGCGATCACGCGTTCGGACGAGACGATCCTGGGGTCTGCGGTCATGGCTCCAGTGAAGCACACCGGGCCGTGCGACGCACGCGCCGGGAACGGCCGGAACCTCAGTTGAAGCCGGGATCCCCGAGTTCGGAGAGCACGCGCTTCAGATCCGCGATCGTCGCGAAGTCGATGATGATCTGCCCCTTCTTGGCCCCGAGCTTCACCGCGACGCGGGTGTCGAAGCGGTCGCCGAGGCGCTCGGCGATCTCGCCGAGCTGCGCCTGCACGGCTCCGGCGCGCGGCTTCGGATTCTTGCGCTGGGGTCCTTCGGACGCGATGGCCTCGGCGGCGCGCACCGAGAGGCCCTCGTTCACGACCTTGTCGGCGAGCTGCTGCATGGCCTCGGCGTCGCCGTCGAGCGCGAGGATCGCGCGCGCGTGACCGGCAGTCAGGACTCCGGCGGCGACGCGCGCCTGCACCGGCTCGGGCAGCCGGAGCAGACGGATGGTGTTCGAGATCTGCGGGCGCGAGCGCCCGATCCGCTCGGCGAGCTGCTCCTGCGTGATCCCGAAGTCCGCGAGCAGCTGCTGGTAGGCGGACGCCTCCTCGAGCGGGTTCAGCTGCGCTCGGTGCAGGTTCTCGAGCAGCGCGTCGCGCAGCATGTGCTCGTCCGCGGTGCTCCGCACGATCGCGGGGATCGTCTCGAGGCCCGCGCGCTTCGAGGCGCGCAGGCGGCGCTCGCCCATGATCAGCTCGTAGCGCGGACCCGACTCGGGCGCCGGATCGAACTCGCGCACGACGATCGGCTGGAAGACCCCGAACTCGCGCACGCTGTGCGTCAGCTCCTCGAGCGCGTCCTCGTCGAACTCGGTGCGGGGCTGCACGCGGTTCGGGACGATGTCCTCGACGAGCAGCCGCGTGAGGCGTGCGCCGGGAACCTCCCGCAGATCCTCGTCCGCGACCTGCGCGGCCTCTTCGGCCGCCGGCGCCGGGGCCGCAGCCGGCTGGTCCGCCGCGTCAGAGGCTCCCGTGTTCACGGGGAAGAAGACGTCGACCGGGCGCTCGCCCGTCGCGGGCGACTGGGGGATGAGCGCTCCGATGCCGCGGCCGAGGCCGCCTCGTTTCTTGGTCGCCATCGTCATGCCTCTCCGTTACTCGCCGCGGCGGCCTCGGCCGCCGCCCCGCGCTCAGCGATCTCGGCGGCCGACTCGAGATAGGCGAGCGCTCCGATCGAACTTCCATCGTAGGCGTGCACGGTCTGCCCGTAGCTCGGCGCCTCCGAGATCCGCACGGAACGCGGGATCACGGCGTTCAGCACCTCGGCGGGGAAGTGCGCCCGGACCTCGCTCGCAACCTCGTGGGCCAGGTTCGTGCGCGCGTCGTACATCGTGAGCAGGATCGTGGAGACCCGGAGCCCCGGGTTCAGGTGCTTCTGGATCAGCTGGATGTTCCCGAGCAGCTGGCTGAGGCCCTCGAGCGCGTAGTACTCGCACTGGATGGGGATCAGCACCTCGTCGGCGGCGACGAACGCGTTGACGGTCAGCAGGCCGAGCGAGGGCGGGCAGTCGATGAAGACGTAGTGGTACGGCCGCTCCGACTCCTCGAGGAAAGCCTGCACCGCGGTTCGGAGCCGCTGCTCGCGCGCCACGAGCGAGACGAGCTCGATCTCGGCCCCGGCGAGGTTGATCGTCGAGGGCACGCACGAGAGGTTCTCGTGATCCGTGGTCGGCTGGAGCGCCTCCTGGAGGCTCGTCTCGCCGAGCAGCACGTCGTAGACGCTCGTCACCTCGGGCCGGTGGGGAACCCCGAGCGCCGTGGACGAGTTGCCCTGCGGATCGAGATCGATCACCAGCACGTTCGCGCCTCGCCGCGCCAGCGCCGCGGCGAGATTGACCGTGGTCGTGGTCTTCCCGACCCCGCCCTTCTGGTTCGACACGGTGATGATGCGGGGCGCCGCGGGGAGCGGGGAGACCGTTTCGGCGAGCTTGCGCCGCCGCCTCACCTTGTCGACGAGGTGATCGCCGACGAGCGACTTCTCCACTTCACCCATGTCTATTCACCTTAGCCCGAAAGACGCGCGTCGTCTCCGCGAGCAGACCGTCGCCGAGCTCCTCGACGGAGACGTCTCGCACGCGATGCTTGCGCAGCACCTTCTCGGCGGCATCGATCTCCTGCTCCACCGAGGCCCCCTTGAGGAACAGCATCTCGCCGCCGTCGCGCAGCAGGGGAGCGGTGATGGGCACGAGCTTCCGCAGAGCGGTGACCGCGCGCGCGGTGACCTGGTCGACCTCGAACGCGTCGTGGAACTCCTCGGCGCGCCCCCGGCGCACCTCTGCGTTCTCGAGTCCGAGTGTCTCGATCTGCTCGGCGAGCCACGCGCAGCGCCGCTCCATCGGCTCGATGAACAGGAATCGCGCATCGGGCCTGACGATCGCGAGCACCAGCCCAGGCATCCCGCCACCGGTGCCGATGTCCGCCACCCGGCCGCCCTCCGCGATGAGCGGTGCGAGCACGGCGCTATTGAGCAGGTGCCGCGTCCAGAGCCGCGGAGCCTCGAGGGGGCCGATGAGCCCCAGCTCCTCGCCCCGGGCGCCGAGGTCTGCTGCGAACGCCCGGAGCGCGTCGATGCGGTCGCCTGCGATCCGCGTCGCCGATTCCGGCTCGGGCTCGACCTGTACGGTGTCACTCACTGTGGGCTCTCCGGGTTTCACGTGAAACACGCTGGGGGGACGGTCAGGCGCGACTGATGACGAGGCGTCGGTCGCGCCCCTCGCCGCGGGACTCCGAGAAGTACCCGCGCTCGGCGACCTCGTCGTGCACGAGCTTGCGCTCGTACGACGACATGGGCTCGAGCTCGACGCGATCCCGACCGGCGGCGATCTGCGCGATCGCGGCGTCGACCATGCGCTTCAGCTCCACGGCTCGTGCGTCTCGGGATCCCCCGATATCGACGATGAGCCGCGAGAAGCGTCCGGTCCTGGCCTGGACGGCGAGCCGCGTCAGGTCCTGCAGCGCCTGCACGGCGTCGGGCGCCGCGAGCCGGTCGAGCTCCTCGCCGCCGCCGGTCACCGAGACGTAGGCGCGCCCGTTGGCGACGTCGATGTCGATGTCGCCGTCGAAGTCGGCGATGTCGAGCAGTCCCTCGATGTAGTCGGCCGCGAGGTCGCCATCGGCTTCGAGCTCCTCGATCCCGAGTTCCTCGTGCTCCGGCTGCGCGGTTGCGTCTGGTGTGCTCACGGTGCCCTCTTCTACTTCTTCTTCTTGGCGCGCTTCGAGCTGATCGGCTGCTGCCGCTGCCCCTGCGAGGTCGCCTTCTGCTCGGCGGCCTCGACCGCGCGCGCCTCGTCGTCGGTCAGCTTACCCTTCGCCTTGAGCCGCGCCTGGCGCTGACGCCAGGCCTCGCTCCCGGGGGTGGGCATGCTGCGGATGACGATGTACTGCTGGCCCATGGTCCACAGGTTCGAGGAGAACCAGTAGATGTTCAGCGCGAGCGGGAAGGCGATGCCCGAGAACAGGAAGGCGAACGGGATGATGTACAGCATGATCTTCTGCTGGCGGTACATCGGGGAGTTCTTCGTCTCGTCGGAGACGTTCTTCGACATGATCTGCAGCTGCGTGAAGAACTGCGAAGCGATCATCAGCACCATGATGGTGCCGAGCATCGCGACGACGACCCAGTTGCCGGACTCCCAGCCCTGCGTGAAGGTCATCTTGAGCGGTGCGCCGAAGATCGTCGCGGCGTTGAAGCTGTCGGTCAGCTGCTGGTCCATCATGCCGATGCCGGCCTGCCCCGCACCGCTGCCACCGCTGCCCATCGCGCCGGACGCCTGCCGCAGCACGTAGAACAGCGAGAAGAAGATCGGCATCTGCACGAGGATCGGCAGGCACGAGGAGAAGGGGTTGGTGCCGTGCTTCTTGTACAGCGCCATCGTCTCGCGGCTCATGGCCTCCCGCGAGAACTGGTCCTTCTTGCCCTTGTACTTGTCCTGGATCTTCTTCATCTCGGGCGCGAGATCCATCATGCGGCGCTGCGACCTGATCTGCCGCACGGTGACGGGGATCAGCGCCGCGCGCACCACGACCACGAGGCCCAGGATCGCGAGCACCCAGGTGACGCCCGATTCGGAGTCCATGCCGATCGCGGTGAAGAGCCAGTGCCAGCACGCGAGCACGAGCTCGACGAGCCACCGCAGCGGCCACAGTATTGTTTCGAAGAAGTCCACCGGGTCAGGCCTTTCGCTCGATGGCGCGGACGAATCCGCGAGGGGTGATCAGGAAGTCCCGATGCCGACCGGGTGATACGTCATCGATGCCGCCCGAAGTGAAGGGATTGCAGCGGAGCAACCGCCATGCGGTGAGCGCCGTTCCGAGGACGAAACCGCGTTGCTGGTACGACTCCACAGCGTATCGGGAACAGGATGGATAATACCTGCAGACATCGCCGTAGAGCGGCGAGATCAGGCGGCGGTAGACGTGCATGAACGCGATCATCGCGTTGCGGGGCAAGTACCAGACCGCGAGCGCCGCGGCCCTCATCGCTCGGCCCGTCTGCGCGACCGGTCGGCCGCGGCCTCGACCGCGCGATCGATCGCGCGGTTCAGCTGCTGCTCGAGCTCCGCGAAGGTCGCTCCGGCGCTGGAGGGCAGTGCACGGAAGACGATGTCGATGCCGACGAGACCCGCAGCGATCTGACGATCGGCGATCGTCTTGAGCCGGCGGCGAAGCCGGTTGCGCACGACGGCGTTGCCGACCGCCTTCGACACGATGAACCCGAACCGGGCGGGGTCACCCGGTTCACGCAAAACCGCGTGGGTGATGCAATTCGCACCACCCACGCGGTTGCCGGTTCGCACTGCGCGCCGGTAATCGTCGCCCCGGGTGATGAGATGCCGTTTTGCAGGCATGATCTGCCGGGGTCGGGAGAATTACGCGGTGAGCTTCGCGCGGCCCTTGCCGCGACGGGCCGCGACGATCGCGCGGCCGGCGCGGGTGCGCATGCGGGCGCGGAAACCGTGGACCTTCGCGCGACGACGGTTGTTGGGCTGGAACGTACGCTTGCTCATAGTGAGGACTCCGTGACTTATGGGATAGATCCCCGCGGCTCGGTGACCGAGAGGAAGCCGGTTTTGGGCAGAACTCAAAGGAGCTCACGCCCATACAAGAAACCCACTCTACGCCCTGTGCGCCGATTCGTCAAAGCGCGCCTCGACCGTTCGGTGCGGTGACGCGGGCGCGCTGCAACTGACTTGCCTGTGGACAAATCTGTGACTAACGTGGGCGCAGGCGTTCCCGCGAATGGATCGATCCCATACGTGGCAACAAACTTTTCAAATCAAGCTGTGGACAGAGCTGGGCATAACTTCGCTCTGACCCACGCTGCGACTGGATGCGGACCATCGCGTGACCGAGCATGAATTGCAGGAGATCTGGGGACGTGTCACCCAGGCCGTGATGAGCGACGCCTCCGTCGGTCCCGCCGTCGGCGCGCAGCTCGCACTGGCGCTGCCGCGCGGCCACGCCGCGGGCACGCTGTACCTCGCGGTGCAGTTGGAGTTCACGCTCAAGCTCCTGGAGACCCGGCTGCGCCCCGCCATCATCGCCGCGCTCGCGGCGATCCCCGAGGCCGAGGAGATCCACAACTTCGTCGTCATCGTCGATGAGGACGCGCACCCCGTACTGGAGCCCGAATCGGAACCCGCGCCGCCCGCGGCGCCGGAACCGCAGGGGTTCCCCGACGAGCCGGCTCCGGCCTACTCCGCCAGGCAGGATTCCCACCGCCCGGTCGCCGAGCCCCGTCGCAGGCACGGAGCCGAGGACGCGGGGGACAGCCGCCTCAACGAGAAGTACGGGTTCGACAGCTTCGTCATCGGCCAGTCGAACCGCTTCGCCCATGCGGCGGCCGTGGCCGTGGCCGAGGCCCCCGCGCGCGCCTACAACCCGCTCTTCATCTACGGAGACTCGGGTCTGGGCAAGACGCACCTGCTGCATGCGATCGGGCACTACGCCCGCGAGCTGTTCCCCAACATCCGGGTGCGCTATGTGAGCTCCGAGGACTTCACGAACGACTTCATCAACTCCATCGCGAACAACCAGGGCGCTGCTTTCCACGCCCGGTACCGCAGCGTGGACATCCTGCTGGTCGACGACATCCAGTTCCTCGAGGACAAGGTGGAGACCCAGGAGGCCTTCTTCCACACCTTCAACACGCTCCACGACCACAACAAGCAGGTGGTCATCACGAGCGATGTGCAGCCGAAGCAGCTCCGTGGCTTCGAGGAGCGGATGCTCTCGCGCTTCGAGTGGGGGCTGCTCACCGACATCCAGGTCCCCGACCTCGAGACGCGGATCGCGATCCTCCGCAAGAAGGCCCAGCGCGAGAACCTCGAGATCGACTACAGCATCCTCGAGTTCATCGCGAGCAAGTTCACGTCGAACATCCGCGAACTCGAGGGCACGCTGATCCGCGTGACCGCGTACGCGAGCCTGAACCAGCAGCCCATCGACATGGCGCTCGTGCACACGGTGCTCAAGGACCTCATCACCCTCGACGCCGACAACGAAGTCCAGCCGTCGGACATCATCAGCAGGACCGCCGAGTACTTCGACCTCTCCGTCGATGAGCTCTACGGCCCGTCGCGGGCCCAGCAGATCGCGACCGCACGACAGATCGCCATGTACCTCTGCCGCGAGCTCACGCCGCTCTCGCTGCCGAAGATCGGGCAGCTCTTCGGCGGGCGCGACCACACCACCGTGATGTACGCGCACAAGAAGATCTCGCAACTGATCGCCGAGCGCCGTTCGATCTACAACCAGGTCACCGAGCTGACCACGCGCATCAAGCAGGGATCGCGATGACCGGTTTCTCCACACCTTTTCGCGCACCTGTGGATAACTGGGGATAACTCGAGTGAAGATGTGGATGGATGCGAACTCCCTGTGGAAATCGTCGAGTCGGGAGAAATCCGCATGATTCCGCCGAAGAGCGACTGTCCACCGGTCGTCAACAACTCACACACCTGTAGTTCCGTTGATTCGACCGGCGTGTCCCGAGTTATCCACAGTATCCACACCTGTTAACACTGTTAACACTCTCTCTTCTTTCAGACGGGCACTCGATCACGCACTCGAGCGGGCGGGATCCGCTCCGACCGCCGTGTTAACACGAGGCCCGGATGCCGGCCACCGCCGAGTGTGCAAAGATTGTCAGGCCGACTATCTGGCGACAGCCGCGTGACCGCGCGAGGAGGAGAACTGATGCGATTCACCGTCAACCGCGACGTGTTCAGCGAGGCAGTGTCGTTCGCAGTCAAGCTCCTTCCGCAGCGCCCCACGCAGCCGCTGCTGAGCGGCGCGCTCATCGAGGCGGAGGGCGATCAGCTCACCGTCTCGTCGTTCGACTACGAGGTGTCGGCGCGCACGTCCATCTCCGCCGACGTCAGCGAGTCCGGCCGTGCGCTGGTGTCGGGCCGGCTGCTCAGCGAGATCGCCCAGCGTCTCCCGCACTCCGATGTCGAGGTGTCGCTCGCCGAGACGCGCGTCGAGGTGCGCTGCGGATCAGCGTCCTTCAGCCTCCCGGCGATGCCGGTCGAGGAGTATCCGCAGGTTCCCAGGATCGACGCCGTGACGGGTTCGGTGCCGGCTGACGCCTTCTCGGACGCCGTGGCCCAGGTTTCGCTGGCGGCATCGAAGGACGATGTCACTCCGGTCATCACGGGTGTGCAGTTCGAGATCGCCGAGAACGCACTGACGCTGACGGCGACCGACCGGTATCGGGTTGCGACCCGCGGCATCGATTTCGAGAACCAGGCCTCCCAGGACTCGTTGAGCGCCCTGGTCCCGTCCAAGATCGTGACGGAGGTCGGAAAGACCTTCTCGAACGCGGGCGAGGTCCGCGTGGCCATCGTGAAGGATGACGAGCGCGAGCTGGTCGCCTTCTCCGGTGGATCGAAGACGGTCACCTCGCTGCTCATCAAGGGGAACTACCCGCCGGTGGGCCGGTTGTTCCCGACCAGCGTCGACAACTACGCCGTCGTGAACACGGCGGAGCTCATCGAGGCCGTCGGCCGCGTGGGGTTGGTTCTCGAGCGCGAGGCCGCCCTGCGCTTCTCCTTCAGCGAGGGGAGCGTGACGCTCGAGGCTGCCGGAACCGAATCGGCTCAGGCGGTCGAGACCGTCGACGCGCACCTGTTCGGCGACGACATGGTGGTGTCGCTCAAGCCGCAGTTCCTGCTCGACGGGCTTCGCGCCACGCACTCCGAGTTCGCTCGGATCGCATTCACGCGCACCGACAACCCCGGCAAGCCGGGCCCCGTGCTCATCACGAGCCAGAGCAGTAAGGACGACGGCGGCGAGGAGAGCTTCCGCTACCTCCTGCAGCCGAACCTGCTGCTGCGATGAGGTGAGGCGATGCGAGTCTCGCATCTCTCGCTGAGCGACTTCCGCAACTACGAGCGCGCAGAGCTCGCGCTCGAGCCCGGCGCGAACCTCATCCTCGGCCGGAACGGGCAGGGGAAGACGAACCTGGTCGAAGCGATCGCCTACTTCGCCTCTCTCCGGTCGCATCGGGTGAGCAACGACGCACCGCTGATCCGCGCGCACCGGGATGCCGCGATCGCCCGTCTTCGCGTCGAGTCCGGTGCCCGCGTGGTGCAGCTGGAGCTGCAATTGAATCGGAGCGGACCGAACCGTGCCCAGGTGAACCGGAACCCCGTGCGTCAGCGAGAGCTCGCGCGGTGGTTTGCGGCGGTGGCGTTCGTGCCGGAGGACCTCACAATCGTTCGTGGAGAGCCCTCAGGACGTCGGCGCTTCATGGACGAGGCGCTGATCGCACGGCATCCGGTCGCTGCTGGCGCCCTGGCGGACTACGAACGGGTGGTCAGGCAGCGCACTGCACTCCTGAAGTCGGCCAGGGGGAGCGGAGGCCGATCCGCTCTCGACTCCACCATCGGCCTCTGGGATGACCAGCTCGTGGAGTACGGCACGCAGATCATGGTCGCGCGGCGCGAACTGATCCGAGATCTGGGCTCGCCGCTGTCGGACGGGTATCAGCGGCTCGTCGAACAGGACCACCGGCCCGGGCTATCGTTGCAGGAGTCGGTATCAGCGGCGATCTCCTCCGATCAGGTTTCACGTGAAACGAGCGATGCCGCGACCCTGGCCGATGTTCCACGTGAAACGCTCATCGCCGAGTTCCGCAGCGCACTCGATGCCGTGCGCTCGCGCGAGCTGGAGCGCGGCGTGACGCTGGTCGGGCCGCATCGTGATGACCTGATGTTGCAGCTCAACGGGCTTCCGGTGAAAGGGTATGCGAGCCATGGCGAGTCATGGTCGTTCGCGCTGTCGCTCAAGATGGGTCTCGCGTCGATCCTGCGCGACGAGTCCCCGGCCGGCGATCCCGTGATCATTCTCGACGACGTGTTCGCAGAACTCGACGCTGTCAGGCGCGAGCGGCTCATGACCGCCGTCAGCGACTTCGAGCAGGTGATCGTCACCGCAGCGGTCGAGGGAGATGTACCGTCGGGTGTGCCGTGGAACCGCATTCGCATCGAGGCGGGTGCGATCGTGCCGGAGTCGCTCTGATGCCGACTCACGGAGAGGCGGACTTCGCGAGTGAGGCGTATCTGCGCGCGAAGTCGGTGTGGAAGGGCATCCCGTCGCGGCGTCGCAAGCGGAAGACGGACGAACCGGGAGGCAAGCCGTTCTCGAACGGTCGTGATCCGCGGGCTCTCAGCGACGTGCTGACCGTGATGGCGAACGATATGGGTTGGAGCCTCGAGCTCGAGCAGGCCCGCATCATCACCGAGTGGCCCGAGTTCGCGGGCAGCTCGACAGCGGAGCACACGACGGTCGTGGGCATCTCGAACGGTGTGCTGCAGGTGCAATGCGACTCGACGACCTGGGCTACGGAACTGCGGCGATTGCGCGGGGAGATGCTCACGCGGCTGCTGCGCGAGTATCCCGACGCTGAGATCCGCGATGTCAGGTTCCTCGCGCCGGGGGCCCCGAGCTGGAGACACGGGTACCGAACGGTGCAGGGGAGGGGACCCCGCGACACCTACGGGTGATCCGCGCACCCGGGAGGGATGGCTCCGGTCGTCTCGCGCGGGACCCCGATGCGGGAACTCCACGATCATGGCCGACCCGACCCGCAGAATCCCTCTCAGGGAACGTTTCACGTGAAACGCTGGCGAGTTTCGGCCCCTTTCTGCGGCCAGGCCGACGAACAGCGTCTGATCAGGGGGACGATCCCTCCCGCGAATTCGTCGCCACAGGCCCGTCGAGGCCTATTCTGGGCCGTATTCTTGATAGGCTGGAGGGCGGAAGTATCCGGGGTGGTGAAACGCTCTGAGACGCCGAGAAAAGGATAAATCAAGGCATGAGTTCAGAACAGGCCGCGGCCGCGGAGGAATACGGCGCCGGTGACATCCAGGTGCTCGAAGGCCTCGAAGCGGTCCGCAAGCGCCCGGGCATGTACATCGGATCGACCGGGCCGCGCGGTCTGCATCATCTCGTCTACGAGATCGTCGACAACTCCGTCGACGAGGCGCTCGCGGGATACTGCGACACGATCGACGTCACCATCCTCGCGGACGGCGGAGTCCGTGTCATCGACAACGGCCGAGGCATCCCCGTGGATCCGCATTCGTCCGATCCGAGCAAGTCGACCGTCGAGGTCGTGCTCACGGTGCTGCACGCGGGCGGCAAGTTCGGCGGCGGTGGATACGCGGTGTCGGGCGGCCTGCACGGCGTCGGTTCGTCGGTCGTGAACGCCCTCTCGACGCGATTCGAGGTCGAGGTGAAGCGACAGGGTTTCACGTGGAACATGGCCTTCGACGCCAGTGTTCCGACCGGACCGCTCGTACAGGGCCCCGCCACGGAGAGCACCGGGACCACCATCACCTTCTGGCCCAGCGCCGAGATCTTCGAGACGGTGGAGTTCGACTATCAGACGCTCCGCACGCGGTTCCAGCAGATGGCGTTCCTCAACAAGGGACTGCGGATCCTGCTCACCGATGAGCGTCCGCAGGAGCCGGTCGAGAACGACGAGGGGGAGCTCGTCGCTCCGCCGGCGCCTCACGACGAGTTCCTCTACGAAAAAGGCATCGAGGACTACGTGCACTACCTGAACTCGGCGAAGCGCGCCGAGCTCGTGCACGACGAGATCATCTCCTTCGAACTCGAGGACACCGATCGCAAGATCTCGGCGGAGGTCGCGATGCAGTGGACCACCGCGTACACGGAGAGCGTGCACACGTACGCCAACACGATCAACACGCACGAGGGCGGCACTCACGAGGAGGGCTTCCGCGCGGCGCTGACCACGCTCGTGAACCGCTACGCGCGCGAGAAGAACATCCTGCGCGAGAAGGACGACAACCTGTCGGGCGATGACGTGCGCGAGGGCTTGACCGCGGTCATCTCCGTCAAGCTGGGGGAGCCCCAGTTCGAGGGCCAGACCAAGACGAAGCTCGGCAACACCGAGGCCAAGGCGTTCGTTCAGAAGGTCGTCGGCGACCAGCTCGGCGACTGGTTCGAGCGCAACCCCGGCCCGGCCAAGGACATCATCCGTAAGGCGATCCAGGCCGCCACCGCGCGCTTGGCGGCGCGCAAGGCGCGCGAAACCGCGCGCCGCAAGGGCCTGCTCGAGTCCGGCGGGATGCCGGGCAAGCTCAAGGACTGCTCGTCGAAGGATCCATCGATCTCCGAGATCTTCATCGTGGAGGGCGACTCCGCAGGCGGATCGGCCGTCCAGGGTCGCAACCCGGCGACGCAGGCGATCCTGCCGCTGCGCGGCAAGATTCTGAACGTCGAGAAGGCTCGTCTCGACCGCGCGCTGAACAACGCCGAGGTCCAGGCGATGATCACCGCGTTCGGCGCGGGCATCGGCGAGGACTTCGACCCCGAGAAGGCGCGCTACCACAAGATCGTGCTGATGGCCGACGCCGACGTCGACGGCCAGCACATCACGACGCTGCTGCTCACGCTGCTCTTCCGCTACATGCGTCCGCTCATCGACCTCGGATACGTCTACCTCGCGCAGCCGCCGCTGTACCGCATCAAGTGGGTGAACTCGGACCACGAGTACGCGTACAGCGACGCCGAGCGCGATGCGCTGCTCGCGCGGGGCTCCGAGACCAGCAAGCGGCTCCAGAAGGAGAGCGGGGTGCAGCGCTACAAGGGTCTCGGCGAGATGAACTACGAGGAGCTCTGGGAGACCACCATGAGCCCCGAGACCCGTACCCTGCGACAGATCACCATGGATGATGCCGCAGCAGCCGATGAGATCTTCGCCACGCTGATGGGCGAGGATGTCGAGGCGCGCCGCAGCTTCATCCAGCAGAACGCGAAGGACGTGCGTTTCCTTGACATCTGAGAACCAGACCCCGGACGAGACGACGGAGGAGCTCGAGGCCCGCCCGGAGGCGGAGTTCGACCACGGCAAGATCGCCCAGGTCGACCTGCAGCTCGAGATGCAGCGCTCGTATCTCGACTACGCCATGAGCGTGATCGTCGGTCGCGCGCTCCCCGACGTGCGCGACGGGCTCAAGCCGGTGCACCGCCGCGTGATCTACACGATGTACGACGGGGGATACCGCCCCGACAAGGCGTTCTCGAAGTGCACGCGCGTGATCGGCGACGTGATGGGGCAGTTCCATCCGCACGGCGACAGCGCGGTCTACGACTCGCTCGTGCGTCTCGTCCAGCCCTGGGCCATGCGCTACCCGTTGGCGCTCGGTCAGGGCAACTTCGGCTCGCCGGGCAACGACGGCGCGGCCGCCCACCGATACACCGAGACCAAGATGTCCCAGCTCGCCATGGAGATGGTGCGCGATATCGACGAGGAGACCGTCGACTTCCAGGACAACTACGACGGCCGCACCCAGGAGCCGACGGTGCTCACCGCGCGGTTCCCCAATCTCCTGGTCAACGGGTCGGTCGGCATCGCCGTCGGCATGGCGACGAACATCCCGCCGCACAACCTGCGCGAGGTGTCCGAGGCGGCGATCTGGCACCTCGAGCACCCGGACGCGACGCGCGACGAGCTCCTCGACGCGCTCATCGAGCGCGTCAAGGGACCGGACTTCCCGACCGGGGCGCAGATCCTCGGCACCAAGGGCATCCGGGAGGCCTACCGTACCGGCCGCGGATCCATCACGATGCGTGCGGTCGTCAACATCGAGGAGATCCAGGGTCGCACCTGCCTCGTGGTGACGGAGCTGCCGTACCAGGTCAACCCCGACAACCTCGCGGTGAAGATCGCGGACCTCGTCAAGGACAACAAGGTCCAGGGTATCGCCGACATCCGCGACGAGACGAGCGGTCGCACCGGTCAGCGCCTCGTGATCGTGCTGAAGCGCGATGCGATCGCCAAGGTCGTGCTCAACAACCTGTACAAGCACACGCAGCTGCAGGAGAACTTCGGCGCGAACATGCTCGCGATCGTCGACGGCGTGCCGCGCACGCTCGCGCTCGACGGCTTCATCACGAACTGGGCGAAGCACCAGATCGAGGTCATCGTGCGCCGCACCGAGTTCCGCCTGCGCAAGGCGGAGGCGGAGGCGCACATCCAGCGCGGCTACCTCAAGGCGCTCGACGCGCTCGACGAAGTCATCGCGCTGATCCGCCGCTCGCCGACCGTCGACGAGGCGCGCGAAGGGCTCATGGGGCTGCTCGGCGTCGATCAGATCCAGGCCGATGCGATCCTGGGCCTGCAGCTGCGCCGCCTCGCGGCGCTCGAGCGTCAGAAGATCCTGGATCTCGCGGCGAAGCTCGAGGCGCAGATCAAGGAGTACGAGGGCATTCTCGCGTCGCCGAACGAGCAGCGCTCGATCGTCATCTCCGAGCTCGGGGACCTCGTCGAGAAGTACGGAGACGAGCGTCGCAGTACGATTCTGCACGGTTTCGACGGCGACATGTCGATGGAGGACCTGATCCCCGAGGAGGAGATGGTCGTCACCGTCACCCGCGGCGGATACGTCAAGCGCACGCGCATCGACAACTACCGTTCGCAGCACCGCGGCGGCAAGGGCGTCAAGGGAGCGCAGCTGCGCGCCGACGACATCGTCGAGCACTTCTTCGTCACGACGACGCACCACTGGCTGCTGTTCTTCACGAACACCGGTCGCGTCTACCGCGCGAAGACCTACGAGGCGCCCGAGGGCGGTCGGGATGCGAAGGGGCAGCACCTCGCGAACCTGCTCGCGCTCGCGCCCGACGAGACCGTCACGCAGATCCTCGCGATCCGCGACTTCGATGCGGCCGGGTACCTCGTGCTCGCGACCCGCGACGGTCTCGTGAAGAAGACGGCGCTCACCGAGTACGACACGAACCGCACCGGCGGCATCATCGCCATCAAGCTCCGCGAGGGCGACGAGCTCGTCTCGGCGCTGATCGCGGAGTCCGGGGACGACATCCTGCTCGTCTCCACGCAGGGCATGTCGGTCCGGTTCACGGCCTCCGACCAGGCACTTCGCCCGATGGGGCGTTCCACGAGCGGCGTGCGCGGCATGAACTTCCGAGACGGCGACCAGCTGCTCGCAGCATCGCGCGTGAGCGGCGGGGAGGGCTACGTCTTCGTCGTGACCGAGGGCGGCTACGCCAAGCGCACGAGCGTGGCCGAGTACCGCGTGCAGCAGCGCGGCGGCTACGGGATCAAGGTCGCCAAGCTCGACGAGAACCGCGGCGACCTGGTGGGGTCGCTCATCGTCGACGAGGGCGACGAAGTGCTCGTCGTGCTCGCCAGTGGTAAAGTGGTGCGCTCCAACGTGGCTGAGGTTCCCGCCAAGGGGCGCAACACGATGGGTGTGGTCTTCGCTCGGTTCCCAGAAGGGGACCGTATCATTGGCATCGCGCGCAATTCGGAGCGCGGGCTCGACGACGAAGAGTCCGAAGCCCACAATGCCGAGACCGCCGAGAACGGGGAAAGCCTGAATGAGTAACACTGTCGCCGACAAGCTGGCCAAGAAGACCCGTAAGAAGGCTCCGGCCAAGCAGGTCAGGCTCAAGCTCGTCTACGTCGACTTCTGGTCGGCCGTGAAGTTCTCGTTCCTGGTGTCGATCTGCATGGCGATCGTGAGCGTGGTCGCCACCATCCTCATCTACACGGTGCTCATGCAGACCGGAGTGCTCCACGACGTGGACTCGCTCTTCATGGACATCGTCGGCGAGGACAACAGCCTGATGAAGATCATCGGCTTCCCGCAGGTGCTCGGCTTCTCCGTGGTGGTGGCGATCCTGAACACCATCGTGGGCACCGCGCTCGGCGCGATCGCATCCCTCATCTACAACCTGCTCGTGCGCGTGCTGGGCGGGTTCCAGCTCGGGTTCACGAGCAACTGAGGCGTCGCGGCCGGCTCAGGCCGGCCGCGAGCACCGGGAAACGCGCCCGGAATCCCGAGTCGATTTCAGTTTTCGGCCGAGTTCCGGTAAAGTCATTTCTTGGTCAAGGGGCTATAGCTCAGGCGGTTAGAGCGCTTCACTGATAATGAAGAGGTCCCAGGTTCAAGTCCTGGTAGCCCCACCGAGCGGATCGCGAGATCCGTTCCGGGTCCTTAACTCAGTTGGTAGAGTGCCTGCTTTGCAAGCAGGATGTCGGGAGTTCGATTCTCCCAGGATCCACGGCAAGAACCCCCGTCTCGACGGGGGTTCTTCTCGTTTCGGGGGACCCCGGTGCATGCGGGGCCGGGGCTCTGCTGTCCCGGCAGCGGGCGCTATTGCGTCGCCAGCCAGCCGACCAGCGGCACGAAGAGCACGGCGGCGAGCGTCAGAACGGAGGCGACCACCGCGGCCCCCGACACCACGACGATGCCGAACGCGGACAGCCCCAGCACGCTGCCGGTCGTGACTTCGCGCGCGGTCATCTCCCCGTCGCGGGCCTCGAGCGTCTCCGCGTCATCGAGGCCGAGCGAGTGCAGCGCGGCGTCGAGCTCGACGCGCGCCGGCGGCACGCTCTCCCGGGGATCCATGCCTGCAGCCTAGCCGCGCGAGCCGGGAATCGCCGTGAAGATCAAGAATCGCACCCGGAGATGAGCCCGGCGGCGATCGCGCGGTCGATCGCCTCGGACCGGCTGCGCGCGCCGAGCTTCTGGTACGTCCGGCGCACGTGGGTCTTGACCGTGTTCAGGCTGACGCCGAGCGCGGAGCTGATGCCGGCGAGGGTGGCATCGCCGCCGAGATGCTCGAGCACCTCGAGCTCCCGCGCCGAGAGCGCGGCAGTGACGGCGGGGCGCACGGCGAGCGGTGCGTACCGCGCGAGCTGCGCGTCGAGATAGGCCCTGAGCGACGGATCGAGCCGCCGCGCCGCCTGCGCGAGCAGGTCCCGCGCCTCCGCCGTGAGGAATGCGATCGGCGAGCCGAGCCCCCAGCGCCGCATCTTGCGCAGGACGGGCGCGAGGCGATCGGCCGCCACCCGGGTGTGCTCGAACGAGGCGGCCGTGGCCGCGATGACGAGCCCGCGGAGCGCCCGCTGACGCGGAGGCGCGTCGTCGTACGGCACACGGGCGCAGCGGTGCGCCTCGGCCCAGTTCCCACCGGCCAGCTCGATGACGCCCTGCAGCACAGTCGCGTAGGGGTGCGTCGTCCCCAGACCTGACAGCACCGCCTCGGCTCGCGGAAGGGCGCCGTCGAGGATGTGCAGCTCCGCGAGCCGGAACCCGTGGAACTCGGGTGCGGAGACGAGGTAGCCTTGCGCACCGCGCTCTTCGACGGCGTCGCCGTAGGCTTCTCCGCGCGCCGCGCCCGCCCCGGATCCGTGCACCACCGCGCGCGCGTACTCGGCGAGCCACCAGTGGTCGGTCTCGGCACCGAGGCGCGTGGCCGCCTCGGCCGAGGCGCGCGCCGCCGGAAGTTCGCCGCGCTCGACGTCGAGCAGCGACCGGCCGACACGGGGGAGCACCCGCATCTCGGGTTCCTGCAGGTGCACCTCCTGCGCCTCGGAGAACGCGGCCTCAGCCGCCACCAGGTCGCCGTGCACCGTGTGGATGGTGCCGAGCGCCGACACCGTCGAGGCGACGAGGTACGGGTCGCCGAGCGTCCGCGCGATTCGCGCGGCTTCCCCCGCAGCGCTCACCGCACGACCGTACTCGTTGTTCAGCAGGAAGCTCATCGCCGCGGAATCGAGCGCGATGGCGGCCGCACCGGAGGCGTGCGGGTGGCGCGTGCGCGTGCGCTGCCAATCGTCCACCGCGCGCTCGGAGCTGAGCAGGGAGGCGTCCAGATCGCCCGTCGCACGGAAGGCGACGATCCGGATCACGTGCAGGTAGAGCAGGTCGGTCGGGGAAGCGATCCGCGCCGGTTCGATCCGGGCCAGCTCGGCGGCGGCCTGCAGCCACGCCGAGTAGTGGCGCGACGAGCCGCGCGAGAGCAGCGTGACGGCGCCGAAGAGGTCGAGATGGGACCCGAACCAGGCGAGGTCCTTGCCCTGCAGCGCCTCGGAGATCCGATAGAGGTCGGTGAGCCGCCCCATGCGCCCCGACAGGTGCGCGACCTCGAGGATGAGCTCCACATCATCGGAAGCGAGCGCGACGTCGATCAGCTCGGGGAATCGCGACTCGAGCTGCAGCGCGTCGACGAGGACCCTGCGGATCTGCGCCAGCCGCTCGGGTGACGGGTCCGGCTGCTCGCGGAGCGCACGGGTCAGTGCAGCGGGCACGCGGAAATGCGGATCGGCGGCGTCCCTGAAGAGCCAGCCGTCCGCCTCGGCCTCGGCCAGCCAGGCGTCGGGATCCGGGACACCGGCCGCGGCGACGAGCGTCGGGTCGAGCGTGGAAGTCGCGGTGAACAGCACCCGCCGATCCTCTAAGAGCTCGGGGAGCGCCGCGTTCCTGAGCCGGCGCCTGCACGCGAGGCGGAAGTCGTCAGGATGCGCGAAGCGCTCACCCGCGGCGACCGCTACCGCGATGCGGGCGGCCCACGCCCAGCCGTCGCTCTCCTCCGCGATCGCGGCGGCCATGACGGCGTCGATGCGTGCACCGGCGTGCTCGGCGACCGCGAGGACCCCGTCGGCGTCCAGGGCGAGCGCGCTCGTGCGGAGGGCCGCGAGCGGCGACACCGACCCGAATCGACCGGCTTCGAGGAGTGCGGCGCTGCGCGAGGCGATCACCACGCGCACGATCCGCCCGGCGCGCGCGCCCTCCAGGACCGCGCGGACCAGCGCGATGTGCGCATCGTGCCGCGGATCCACCGCATCGATCGCGACGAGGTCGGCACGGTCGTCCGGCCGCCAGCGGTCGTCCTGTGCGGCGTCGAGCCAGTGGGCGGCGTCGCCGCGTTCGCGAGCCGCAGCGACGAGGGAGGCGAGACGGTGCGACTTTCCCGAGCCGCGCGGTCCGATCAGCAGCACGACGTCGCGCGATGCCCCCGGCAGATCCTCTGCAGCGCGGACCGATTCCCCGTCGATGATCAATCGCCTCCAGTACACGTACATCTCTACCCTGGGGGCCGCAGCGCCGCGCCGCAACTTTTCATGGACGAAAGCGCTGCGGCGCCGCGATTCCGTCGCCCGTACGGGGGACACCGGGCGTCACCCCGTGCGGTCGCACGGGTGACACCCCGGGGTGACACCCGTGCGACCGCATCGGCGAATCCTGGGAGGATCACCGCGGGAAACTAGGGAACTCTGAGGGAGAGTTATGCATAGGGGAGCATTCGGCGTGCCATTCTCGCCGAACTCGGCGGCCGGGGACCGGCCGCGTGGATGGAGGCTGCGCAGCGCGATCGCAGCCGTACTGACCGCCGCGATCGCGGTCCTCGGGCTCGTGCTGCCGACCGCCGCGGTCGCAGCTCCGACGCCGACCCGGCTGGCGAACGGGGGCGTCGAGCTCGTCGTGTCGTACGGCGGGGAGGAGTACGACGGAACGACCGTCGTGCAGCCCGGCGTCGACTACACGCTGTCGCTGCAGTACGACCTGACCGTCGTGGAGCCGGGCAGCTCGGTGACGATCACGGTGCCGGAGGGCGTCGTGTTCCCCGACGGCGTGCCGCAGGGCAATGAGAACATCACGAAGATCGAGCAGACGGGCGACCGCCTGACCCTGACGTTCTCGGACGACTTCGGCAGCAACCAGCAGGGGTACCTCGACATGGCCTTCCGGTTCACGGAACCGGAGAGCGGGTCCGTCATCGAGGAGATCACGTGGAAGCTCGACGGGAAGGGCACGTCCCAGACCGTCATCGTCCGCGATCCGGGCGATGAGTTCCGTCCGGATCTCTCCGACGGGTTCGGCAAGCGCGTCGGATCGCATCGGCTCAACGGTGCGGTCGTGTACAGCGAGCAGACCGGCAGGGTCTCGCTCGCCGCGGGTGCGACGTCGATCCCGATCCCGTACACGCTCACCATCGACTCCGCCCGCGCGCGCACGAACGCGACCGTCTCCGACACCATCTCCGAGTACCTGGCGGTCGACGCGGGCAGCTTCACCGCGAAGCTCACGACCTGGGACGAGCACGGGCTCAACCGCACGACCGAGTCTTTCCCTCTCCCGGCGGGTCAGCCGACCATCGACGGGCGCACCTTCACGATCGCCGGCATCGATGTGCCCGAGCAGTCGATCCTCGTGATCTCGTACACCGCCGCCATCGCCCCCGATCAGGCGGACGCGCTCGTCGCGGCGCTGCAGGCGAAGGCCGATGCGGTGAGCACGGTCACCGGCGGAGGCTTCAGCGTGCAGCTCGGGAACACCGCGACGATCGACGGCGGCTCCACGAGCACCGGGGCGACCGCGATCTCGGGCACCAAGCCGCGCGAGCCGCAGCCCGGACCCGGCAGCGCATTCACCAAGCAGTCGGACCTGCGCGAGCCGTACGAGCTCGACGCCGACGGCGACGGAACGCTCGAACTCCCGGTCGAACTGGATTACACGTTCCGGGCCGACCTCAGGCAGTACGACGCTGAGCGCCTCGGATACGACTCCAAGTACGCCCTGACGTCGAACGTCATCATCACCGACACGCTTCCCGAGGGGCTCGAGTGGACCGGTGCGGTCGCCGCCGGTGCGGCAGCGCTGTCGTCGTACTCCGGTTCGGCTGCGGGCTTCGCGGCCGAGAGCGCGCCTGGCGACTTCCTCATCGACGGCAGGACTCTGCGGGTGAACATCGGGCGCGACGTGTCGAAGACCTGGTCGGTCGTCGCGGGCGCGCGGATCGTCAGCGTGGACCGGCTGCCGAAGAACACCCGCACGGGCAACCCGCAGATCGCCGAGACCTACGCCGTCAAGAACTCGGCGAAGTTCACCTATTCGGATGGCCGCGGGGCGCAGAGCCACACGGCGAGCAAGAACAACACCCTGACCGTGCGCCAGCCAGACGGAAGCGTCATCGACGACCCGTCGGAGTTCGACAAGACCGTGGGCGCCCTGCCGCAGATGCAGATCGGACAGGCCTACCGCGTGCCCTACTCCTTCCGCATCGCCGCTGGCGCCGTGGTCGACCTCGGTGCTTCCCGGATCATCGACACGGTCAACCACGAGGTCTTCGACGTGACGGAGTCGACGCTCCCCGCGATCCGGGAATCGATCGTCGCGACCTACGCGGGCACCGCGCTCGCCCCCGACGATTTCGCGCTCTCGCTGGAGCGCGATGAGCTCGTCGTCGAACTCTCCGATGCCGGCAGGGCGAAGCTCGGCCACAGCGCCGACCGGCCGCTCGCCGGCGCCCTCGCGCTCACCCTGACGCTCTCGACCCGGGTCATCCACGGCAAGCAGACCCTGGACGTCTCCAACATCGCCCGCGTCGTGGGCGAGACGACGCACGAGTACACCTGGAAGAACGACGCGACCGGCTCGGCGACCTCATTCGGCAACGAGCTCGAGGTGCGGAAGTCGGTCTACCGCGGCGGCGGCGAGTGGACCCAGAACCTGCGCGTGCCGCTCGACGAGCACGGGGCCCCGACACGGACCGAGTTCATCTACCGTGTGCAGCTGCTGCCCCACGGCAGCTTCGCGGGCCGAGCGATCCTCCCGATCGTCGACGTACTGCCGGTAGGGGCTCGGCTCGTCGGCTTCGTCGAGGACGCCGACCTCGAATCGGGAAGCACGCGCTCCGACACCGAGATCGACATCGCTGGAAACCTGCGTGTGACGCTCGACGCACGAGCCAACACGGTCGTGGTCGCGCAGAAGCCCGGCACGACGCTGCCGAACGCCCAGCCCTACGTCAACTTCAAGATCGAGCTGACGCACCCGCAGGCCGATATCCCCGTGGTGAATCGCATCGGCGGCACGCAGGCGGTCATCACGCCGTCGAACGGCTTCCCGCTGCTCGTCCAGAAGGCCGACGCGCGACGCCCCGACGTGCTGATCACGGACCGCACGGCGCGCTTCACGGTGACCGGACCCGACGGCACGGTCGTCACTGACCGCGCGTTCGTCGTGAACGGCCAGCTCATGGTGCGCGGCGAATCCGGCGCAGAGACCGCGATCGTGATCCCCGAGGTCGAGAAGACCGACGAGAACCCGGACGGGGTCCCGTTCGGCGACTACACGATCACGGAGACCCGTGCCCCGGCGGGGTACGAGCTCTTCGACGGAACCGTCACCGCCACGATCCGGCCCGACGGCTCGTCGACCGCGGTCACGGTCTTCGACGAGCCCTCAGCGCGCTATGCGATCGGCGACCGCACGTGGATCGACACGAACCGCGACGGCGAGCAGGGCGCCGACGAACCGGCGCTGCCCGGCGTGCGGGTCGAGCTGCTCGACGCCGCCGGGGAGCCCGTGCGCGACGAGGCCGGAGACCCGGTCGCCACGCGGACCGACGACGCGGGCTACTACCTCTTCGACCTGCTGCCCGCCGGTGAGTACCGCGTGCGATTCACCCTCACCGAGGAGCAGGCCGCGCAGTACGCCTTCACGAAGCCGCGCCAGGGCGGGGCTGCGACCGATTCTGACGCCGATCCCCGCACCGGCACCTCCGGAGCGATCGTGCTCGACGAGCGCAACACGCAGCTCGTGTCGGGCGACGCCTACCCGCACGGCACCGTCCGCGCGCTGCACGGCGTCGATCCCACGTGGGACGCGGGCGTCGTGCAGCAGAGCTTCGCGATCGGCGATGTCACCTGGATCGATGCGAATCGCAACGGCCTCCAGGACGCCGGCGAGGAGCGCCTCGCCGGGGTCCGGGTCGAACTGACGGATCCGGCCGGCGAACCGGTACGGCACATCGACGGCTCAGCGGTGGTCGCGACCACGACGGACGACGGCTTCTATCTGTTCGACGAGCTGCCCGCCGGCGAGTACCGGGTGAGGTTCACCCTCACGGACGCGCAGTCGAATTCCTACGTATTCACGCGGGCCGACGCGAACGCCGACGACGAGCACGCGGATCCGGACTCCGATTCGGATGCCGTGGCATCGACGTCGAACCGGGCCGTCGGCACCACCGGCACCATCGTGCTCGGCGACGGCAACGAGCAGCTCACCGCGGACTACGAGCGGCATGGCGAGCGGTTCCCGGTGCAGGCCACCCAGGGCGTCGACCCGACCTGGGACGCCGGAGTGATCGCACGCAGCTACGCGGTGGGCGACAGGGTCTGGATCGACGAGAACCGCGACGGGCTGCAGGGGCCGAAGGAACCCGCGCTCGAGGGCGTGACGGTGAAGCTCACCGATCTCGATGGCCGTCCCGTGCAGGACGTCCACGGCGACGAGGTCGCTCCGGTGCAGACCGATGCGCACGGCAACTACGTGTTCGACGAGCTCCCCGCAGGCGAGTACCTGGTCGAGTTCGTGCTCACCGAGGATCAGGCCGAGGAGTTCCGGTTCACGGAGCAGCATGCCGCGACGGATGACTCGAACGCCGATTCGGATGCTGACCCGAAGACCGGGATCACGACGACGATCGTGCTCGGCCCGAAGAACCCCAACCTGACCGCGGACTCCGACCCGGCGGTCGCGGCGACCGACGGCATCGACCCGACCTGGGACGCCGGAGTGGTGCGCAGGACCTACGCGGTCGGCGACTTCACCTGGATCGACTCGGATCGCGACGGCGTGCAGGACTCGGGCGAGCCCGTGCTCGCCGGCGTGCGGGTCGAGCTGCTCGACGGCACGGGTCGGCCCGTGCTGGACGGTGCGGGCGACCCCGTCGCGACCGTGACGGATGCGGACGGCCGCTACCTGTTCGACGAACTCCCGGCGGGCGAGTACCGGCTGCGCTTCGCGCTGACCGAGGAGCAGGCGAAGCAGTACACCTTCACGACGCAGGGCACGAACGGCGCTGATGACTCGGACGCCGTTCGCGGCACCGGACTGACCGCGGTGTTCAGGCTCGACGGCGCGTCGGTCGCGCTCGTCCCCGGATCCGAGTACGCCTTCGGAACCGTCACCGCGACCGAGGGCATCGATCCGACATGGGACGCCGGCGTGGTCGTGAAGACCTATGCGATCGGCGACTACACCTGGATCGATGGCAACCGCAACGGGCTGCAGGACGCGGATGAGCCCGTGCTGGACGGCGTGACCGTCGAACTGCTCGACGGCAGCGGCGCGGCCGTGCTCGACGCCGATGGCGAGCCCGTAGCCACCGTCACCGACGAGAACGGGCGCTACCTGTTCGACGGTCTGCCCGCCGGCGACTACCGGGTGCGTTTCACACTCACCCCGGAGCAGGCGAAGCGGTACGTGTTCACCGACGCGCTGCTCGGGTTCGACGGTCTCGACTCGGACGCACGGCCCGTCGACGGCGCACCCGCCGTCGGGGTGTCCCGCGTCTTCTCGCTGAACGATGAGAACAGCCGCCTCACGCTCGACTACGATCGGGAGCTGACCGCGACCGAGGGTATCGATCCGACGTGGGACGCGGGTGTGGTGCTCGCACGGGTCTCGGTGGGCGACACCGTCTGGCTCGACGAGAACGGCGACGGCACGCAGGATGCCGGCGAGCCCGGCATCCCCGACGTGGTGCTCGTGATCACGGGTCCCGACGGCAGGCCCGTCGTCGATGTCCACGGCGACCGTGTGGGCCAGGTGACCACCGATGCGAACGGGAAGTACCTCTTCCCGGACCTGCCGGTGCTCGAGGACGGCCAGCACTACACGGTCTCCATCGACCGCGAGGCCTCGGCGCGGGCGCTGGACGGGCTGCTCCCGACCATCGAGGGCGCGGGGGACCGCGCCACCGATTCGTCGCGGTGGATCGCCATCAGCACGGGGCTGACGACGGACGGCGAAGCGGACCTCACGCTCGACTTCGGGTTCGTGCGCGAGGCACCGGAGATCGTGGATCCCCCGGTGAAGCCGGAGCAGCCGAAGCCGGAGCATCCCGACGCCCCGAACCAGGGGAACCCGGACTCGACCGGACTCCCGACCACGGGCGGGTCGCTCCAGGCGGGCCTGATCGGCGGCGCTGCGATACTGCTCGCAGCAGGCGGTGCGCTTCTGCTGCTCCGTCGTCGGAGGGCGGCAGGCGAGTAGACGAATGCATCGGACCGGGTGAGACCGGTCCGCCACCCGGGACCCCGGAGCGCCGAGCGCTCCGGGGTCCCGGCCATTTCAGCAGGCTTGATCCCCGATGCTCCGCGGTTCTGCCGGCGGGTCCGGAGGGGCCGGTGGGCCCGGCGGGCCCCGAACCCGGCCTTCGCAGCGAACCGTGCGGGCTCCGCCCGGGGATACGATCGAGGCATGACGACGGCGCTGATCACGGGAGCGAGCTCCGGGCTCGGGGCGGAGTACGCGAGGCAGTTGGCGGCGCGCGGTGTGCACCTGGTGCTCGTGGCCCGCGGTGAGTCGGCACTGCGCGCCCTCGCCGACGAGCTCGAGACGAAGCATCGCATCGCGGCGGAGGTGCTGCCGGCGGACCTGCTCGATCCGGCCGACCTCGCGACGGTCGTCGCCCGGCTCTCCGACGATGCGAGGCCGGTGGCCACGCTCATCAACAATGCGGGCTACGGCCTGCCGCTCGAGTTCGAGCGCAACGACATCGAGGACGAGGTGCGGCACCTGCGCCTGCACGACGAGGTGGCCATGCGCCTCATGCACGCGGCGCTGCAGGGCATGCTCGCGCGCGGGGAGGGCCGCATCATGAACGTGGCCTCGGTCGCCGCGTTCATCCCGCGCAGCACCTACTCCGCAGCGAAGCGATGGCTCGTGGTCTTCTCGACCTGGGCCAACGATCGGTACGCGCCCCGGGGCGTGACGGTGACCGCGGTGTGCCCGGGGTACACGCACACGAAGTTCCACGAGCGGCTGGGGCTGCCGCCGGGGGAGGAGGGCGTGCCCTCCTGGATGTGGCTCACCGCGCGCACGGTGGTCGCGCAGTCGTTGCGCGACGCGGTTCGCGGTCGCGCGGTGTCGATCCCGTCGGTCAGGTATCGGCTGCTCGCGCGTCTCGCGCGGATCCTGCCTGCGCGTATCACGGCGCGCATCGGCGAGCGCGGTCGCTGACCCGGCCGCCGCCCTTCGCGGACGTCCGCGCCCCGTCGGCGCGCGTGAGTTCCTGCTGTCCGTCCTCCTGCGTGAGCGGAGCGAGTCGCAGGATCCAATTTGCGGGGCGTCGGATGCTGCGACCCTCTGTCCCGCGGCATGGCGGAGGTGCGCGTCCCGCGGCATGGCGGCCGATCCCGTTTCACGTGAAACCCGATGCGGGCGGTAGGGAAACCCGGAAACGGATCCTCCGGGTGCCTCGGTGTCGCAGGACGCCTCGCGCGGCCTAGCGTAGAAGCATGATCAGATCCATCGATGATGCTCCGGCCTCTGAGCAGGAGACACGCCCACTCGCGGGGCCGAACGACACGGCCGTGCTTTCCGAGCAGGCCGGCGGTCCGGGCACCGCGACCGACCGTGCCGCGACCGACCGTGCCGCGACCGACCGCGCGGCCACCGAGGTGCTGACCGACCTGCAGGCGACCGACGTGCTCCCCGAGATGCATCCGGCGGCTGCGCTAGCAGCCACGGACGCAGCCCCGACCGCGCCGATCGCCCCGACGACGCCGTTCGTACCCACGACGCCGTTGGCCCCGATGGGTGCGGCTGAGCGGATCGCCCCTCGGGTTCAGGCTCCTCAGGCTCAGGCTCCCGTGCCCCAAGCCGGCGCTCCCGTTCCCCAGGCCGGCGCTCCGCAGGCCCAAGTTCCTCAATCCGATGCTCCCCGGGAAGCCGCTGCGCCGCCGGTCGGCCTCCCCGCCGTCGGAGCGACTCCGCCTCCCGGACCGCCCGGAGGCGGCCCCCATGGGCATCGCGGCCGGGCCCAGGCTCCGATGCGCACCGAGCCCCGGCCTCCGATCCGGCTCGTGCTCACGATTCTGCACCTCGCGTTCTACGGGCTCATCGGCTTCGCGCTCATCGGCACGCTCCTCGGCGTCGTCGCCGCGGCGGTCGCGCTGCTCTTCGTGCTCGGTGCCGGGCTCGTGGTGCTCGTGGGGAACGTATATGCCCTCTTCGGCATCGCCTGGTTCGAGAACAATCGCGTCAGCGGCCTGTATCGGCTCGGACTGCCGTCGCTCACCTGGCGGAGGCAGGAGCAGCCGGGATTCAAGGGCTGGTTGCAGTCCCTCGGACGGCAGGCGATCGACGGGCGCATGTGGCGGGCCCTCGCGAACTTCGCGATCGCGAGCGTGTTCGGCGCCGCGGTGCTCGGCTGCTTCCAGTGGTTCGCCCGCTCGTTCGTGACGCTCTTCCGCGGGGATCCGTTCCCAGCGATCCTGAGCCTCGCGGGCGTCATGATCAGCGCCGCAGCGATCGTCGGGTTCGCGCTGCTCTACCGCCTCGTCGCGATCGCGATCGCCCGAGCCGGGGCGAAGGAGCAGCGGCTCGCGGCCCAGGCCACGGCCTCAGCGCAGCGCGCGACGGTCTCGGCCCGGCAGCGGGAGGGTGCGGTGCGCGCGGCCGACGTCGAACGCACGCGCATCGAGCGAGACCTGCACGACGGGGTGCAGCCCCGTCTCGTGTCGGTCGGCATGACGCTCGGCCTCGCGCAGCAGAAGATCGATTCGGATCCCGAGGCGGCCAAGCAGCTCGTCGCCGAGGCGCACACCTCGACGAAGGCGGCGATCACCGAGCTCCGCCAGCTCGCCAGGGGCATCTACGCCTCGGTGCTCGACGACCGCGGGCTCGACGCGGCGCTCTCAGCCGTCGCGGCCCGCTCGCACATCCCCGTGCAGTTGGACGTGCGCCTCGAACGGCGGTGCAGCCGCGACGCCGAGGCCGCCGTCTACTTCGCGATCGCCGAGTCCCTCACGAACGCCGCGAAGCACTCGCGGGCCAGCGAAGCCCGGGTCGTCGTGCGCATCCGTGAGAACGACACGCTCTGGGCGCGGGTGGAGGACAACGGCATCGGGGGAGCCCGGGTCGTTCCGGGCGGCGGCCTCGACGGCGTGATGAACCGCGTGCTCGCAGCCGGCGGATCCTCGACGCTCGACAGTCCGCAGGGCGGCCCGACCGCACTGGAGGTGATCGTGCCATGCGCATCCTGATCTGCGAGGACTCCGTGCTGCTGCGGGAGGGGCTCGTGCGCCTCCTCGAGCACGGCGGACACGAGGTCGTCGCCGCGCTCCCCGAGGCGAGCGAGCTCATGTCGAGCGTCGCCGACTCCGATCCCGAGCTGTGCATCCTCGACGTCCGGCTTCCGCCGACGTATACCGACGAGGGCATACGCGCCGCGCTCGAGCTGCGCGCCGCGCGCCCGGGGCTTCCGGTACTGGTGCTGTCGCAGTACGTCGAGGAGCGCTACGCGAGCGAACTCATCGCGGCGCAGGGCGGCGCATTCGGGTACCTGCTCAAGGATCGCGTCGCCGACATCGGGGAGTTCATCGATTCGGTGGAGCGTATCCAGGGCGGCGCCACGGTGCTCGACCCCGAAGTCGTCGCGCAGCTGCTCACCCGGCGCAGCGTCGACGACCGGATGCAGTCGCTCACCGACCGCGAGCGCACCGTGCTCGCGGCGCTCGCCGAGGGTCGCTCGAACCAGTCGATCGCGGCGCTGCTCTTCCTCTCGGAGGCGAGCGTCGAGAAGCACATCACCGCGATCTTCCAGAAGCTCGGCCTCGACGCCGAGGAGGGCGGCAATCGCCGCGTGCTCGCGGCGATCGCGCACATCGAGAGCTCCGGCTCGTCCCAGACGGGCCAGGCGCCCGCACCGCACCAGCAGACCACACAGACGGGAACGGCATCATGACTGATCCGCAGCACCCCACCCCTCCGACCCCGAACCCGAACCCCGAGGGCACCGGGACCCCGCGCGACGCGCGTTCCGCACCCCCATCGGCGGCCACGACCGCGATCACGGTCTCGACCGCCGTCGTCGGCGGACTGGCGCTGTTCGTCGCGGGCACGAGCGCGGCCTTCGGGGCGACGTTCTCGTCGCCCGGCCCGGGCTTCGGATTCGGGCCGTGGTCCGGAATGATCGACCGAGGCGAGGACTGGTTCGCGGACAACGACTGGGTGGACGACAGCGGCGACTGGTCCGAGGAGGTCGTCGACGACTCCGGGGAGTCGGGCGTCACGGTGGCCGACAGCCTGGATGTCGCGGGCGTCACCGAACTCGAGATCGACGTCGCCGCGGCGGGCCTCACGGTGGAGTTCGGCGACGTCGAATTCGCCGAACTCGAGACCTCCGACAGCTCCGACGCGGTCTGGAACTTCTTCGTCGACGGCGAGACGCTGCAGCTCGAGAGCCCAGACGAGGGACTCAGCGCGACCGGCGGCTGCCTCTTCGGGTGCGCAGTCGGCACGGGCGACGATGCACGTCGTGTCACCCTGACGCTGCCGAGATCGCTCGCCGAACGCGGCACTCTCGACGCCGACGTGTCGGTGGCCGCGGGGTCCGTGCGGATGGACGGCGACTTCCGAGACCTCGGGATCGACGTGCAGACGGGGGAGGTCACGGTGAACGGGTCCGCGCGCAGCCTCGACCTCGACGTGAGCACGGGCAGCGCCACGGTCTCGCTCGCCGATGTGGATCGTCTCGAGGCCGACATCGAGACGGGTGAGGCCGAGATCGCGCTCGGGGGAGCGGCACCCGCTTCCGTCGAGGTCGGAGTCGACCTGGGGAGCATGACGGTGGATCTGCCCGAGGAGCAGTACCGGGTCGACATCGACGACGGTCCCAGCACGGTGCGGAACGAGCTCGACGTCGATGCGAAGTCGAAGCATCGCGTGAGCGCGGAGCTGGGAGCCGGCGAGCTCGTCCTCCGCTGAGGCGGACGCAGGGGGAGCACCTTCCGGTCGCCCTGAGCGGGTGCGCCCCCCCGTCTCCCTGCGCGGGCTTGCCCCCCCGTCCTCCTGCGCGGGTACGACCCCGTCATCCTGCGCGGGCTTGCCCCCGTCATCCTGCGCGAGCTTGCGAGTCGCAGGATCCATGTCGAGTGGATCCTGCGACTCCCGCGGGATGACGGGAAGGGGCACGTCGCGCAGGATGACGGGATGTGGCGCATCGCGCAGGACGACGGGATACGTACCCGCGCGGCACGACAGGTGCGGAGCGGGTCGCACGGGACGGGCGGTCGCGACGCCGGAGCGCCGTCCTAGACTGGCACCATGACCGGCAGGCGGGTGGAGTGGCGCGAGGACGTGCTCGGCGCCGGGTTCGCGTGCACGGACCTCGATCTGGGCGAGGACGACGAGGGTCCGCTCGTCGCGACGCTGGTCCGGTCGCTTCCCGACCGCCGCGGGTGGCTCGATCGCTTCGTGGGGCAGGAGCGCCTGCTCGAGAACGTCGACGTGCTCTACGTGCACGGCTGGTCCGACTATTTCTTCCAGACAGAGCTGGCCCGCTTCTGGACGCGCCGCGGAGCCCGCTTCCACGCGCTCGACCTGCGGAAGTACGGGCGCAGCCTGCGCGAGGGCCAGACGCCGGGCTACACGGAGGATCTCGGGGACTACTCGCAGGAGATCGATCTCGCCCTCGAGATCATGGGCGACGTCCCCGATGCCGAGCGGGCGGGTGCTCCCCGCAGACTCGTCCTGCTCGGGCACTCGACCGGCGGGCTGATCCTCAGCCTCTGGGCCGCCGACCACCCGGGACGCGCCGATGCACTCGTGCTCAACAGCCCGTGGCTCGAGTTCCAGTTCGCCCGCGCGGGGAGGCAGCTGCTCATGCCGCTCGTCAACATGTCGACGCGTCTGAACCCGCGCGAGGTCGCACCGCAGCTCGACTACGGCTTCTACACGCGCGCGCAGGCCGAGGTCGGGCCGCAGCAGCTGGTGAGCTCCGTCAACAGGCTCTGGCGGCCCGAGCGCACGCACGCGGTCCACGCCGGGTGGCTGCGGGCGGTGCTCGCCGGCCACGCGCGCGTCGAGGCGGGGCTCGGGATCGACGCGCCGGTGGAGGTGCTGCTGTCCTCCCGATTCGCGATCCCGGTCAGGTGGAGCGACGAGCTCACGCGCGCCGACACCGTGCTCGACGTCGACGAGATCGCGCGCGCCGCGCTGCGCCTGGGCACCACCGTCTCCGTCGAGCGGATCGACGGCGCGCTGCACGACGTCTTCCTCTCCGCGGAGGCTCCGCGCGCCGAGGCCTACGCGCGCCTCGAGCGGTGGGTCGTGGGCTGGGCCGCTGCATCCGGCTTCGGCCCGACAGGATAGGCTTCGGTACATGGATCTTCGTGTTGCCGCCTACGCCGTCGTGGAGCGGCGCGGCAAGATCCTGCTCACGCACTGGCGCCGGGGTCATCTGCACGGCTGGACGCTTCCCGGCGGCGGGCTCGAGAGCGGCGAGGATCCCCGAGACGCGGTCGTGCGCGAGGTGCTCGAGGAGACCGGGCTCGAGGCGCGCGTGGGCAAACTCATCGGCGTCGATTCCCGGGTGATGGTGCGCGAGGAGGTGCCGGAGGACCAGGATCCCGAGCTGCACACCATTCGCATCATCTATCGCGCGACGGTGAAGGACGGCCCGCTGCGCAATGAGGTCGGCGGATCCTCGGACGAGGCCCGCTGGGTTCCGATCCGCGAGATCCGTTCGCTGCGCACCCTGTCGCTGGTCCAGACGTCGCTGCGAATGGCCGGGATCAGCTCCCGCCGCAGCCCGAACCGCTCGGGCGCCAGATCCTCGAAGCCGCAGAAGCCGCGCAAGTAGGACCGCGCAAGCAGCACCGTGGGCGCGGCGCATGCCCTGCCGCAGCGTACGAGGCCCGCCCCGTACCGCGGGATCGTGCGGTACGGGGCGGGCCTCGTACGGGAGCCGTGCTCCGGGAAGTCCCGGGGCGGTGCCGCCCGCGGCTCAGTTGTCGGCGGCCACCCAGAGGTCATCGTCCGTGCGGAACGCCTGCCACAGCGCGTAGCCGATGCCGACCGCGGCGGCGATCCCGAGTCCGAGCGCGAACACGCCGCCGCGCTTCTTCTTCTGGGGTGCGATGTAGCCGGTGCGCTCGCCGAAGCTGCGGACCTGCTTCGCGGCGTCGTGGCTCTCGATGTCGTCGAGGGCGCGGATGGTGCGCGCGAGCGCGCTCGCGACGAGCGGCGTCGTGACGCGGCGGACGTTGTCGGCCGCTCGGCGAGCCGTCGCGACTCCGCGATCGATCGTCGGGCGCACGGCCTCGACGGTCTCGTCGATGCGCGGGGCGAGGTGCTCGTCGCTGAGGTGCTTGGCCTGCACGCCGGCCTTCTGCAGCACGTCGCCGGCGTGGCCGAGCACGATGCGCTGCTGGTCGAGGAGTTCTTCCGCATCGCTCCGCAGCCGGCGGAGCTCGCGGCGACGCTTGCGTGAGAGTTTCATTCCTGTCCTCCTAGCTCGGCGAGGCAATGCCTGAGCGCACTCGCTCGTGTTCCTCCACGCTACACCGAACCGGCGGAAGCGCGCCGCCCCGAGCGCGCGCGAGCCGGGGACTTCTCAGGTCGCGCTCCGGAGCGGAGCATTCCGGCTCCGTCCGTGTTTGCGGCCCGCGATCGAGCCGGGCGGCTCGCTGTCGGGCGCCCCGCCTACACTGTTCCTATGACTATTCACACCTCGGTAGCCACCGTCCACACCAACCACGGCGACATCGTCATCAACCTGTTCGGCGATCACGCCCCGAAGACCGTCAAGAACTTCGAGGACCTCGCGAACAAGGGCTTCTACGACGGCGTCATCTTCCACCGCATCATCAAGGACTTCATGATCCAGGGCGGCGACCCCACCGGCACCGGCACGGGCGGCCCCGGGTACACCTTCGACGACGAGATCCATCCGGAGCTCCGCTTCACGCAGCCCTACCAGCTCGCGATGGCGAACGCCGGCAAGCGCCCCGACATGACGGGCCGCCTCGCGGGCACCAACGGCTCGCAGTTCTTCATCACCACCATCGCGCCGGACTGGCTGAACGGCAAGCACACGATCTTCGGCGAGGTCGCCGATGACGCTTCGAAGGCCGTGGTCGACGCGATCGAGGGTGTGCAGACCGGTGCCATGGACCGCCCGGTCGAGGACGTCGTCATCACCGGCGTCGACATCGCGGCAGCCGAGTAGTCCCCGCCGTGGCGAACGGATCAGGGCCCGCGTTCGGCGAGCGCGTCGAGTACGGTCCCGACGACGTCTGCTATCGCCACCGCGGCACGCACAGCTTCACGCTGTGCCAGCGCTGCGGCCGCACGATCTGCCCGGAATGCCAGGTCGTGTCGGCCGTCGGCGTGCTCTGCCCCGACTGCGTCCGCGCCACGCAGCCGGGTGCGAGCGCGCGCGCGGCGCGTTCGGCCCGGGTGACGGGCCGGCGCCTCGCCGCGCTCGACGCGCCCGTGACCTACGGGATCATGGCGCTGTGCGCGATCGTGTACATCGGCCAGATGCTCACCCACTACTTCGGTGCGGACGAGGTCACGCTGCTGCTCTGGTACGCGCCGCTGTACTCGCTCCCCGACGTGTTCGAGCCGTGGCGCATGGTCACGGCCATGTTCACGCACTCGACCGGCTTCATCTTCCACATCCTGTTCAACCTGTACGCGCTGTGGCTGTTCGGCCGCAACCTCGAACAGATGATCGGCCGCTGGTCGTACCTGATGCTGTACCTCTTCGCCGGCGTCGGCGGATCGCTGGGGGTCATGTTCTGGGGGTACGCCGATCCGCAATCGGTGCTGATTCCCACGGTCGGCGCCTCGGGCGCCATCTTCGGCGTACTCGCGGCGACGCTCGTGGCGTTCCGCGCCGCGAAGGTCAACGCGACGTCGCTGGCCGTGCTCATCGCGATCAACTTCGGCATCGGGCTGATCCCGGGGGCCTCGATCTCGTGGCAGGCGCACCTCGGCGGCATGATCGTCGGCGCGGCCACGATGAGCGTACTGCTCGCCACCCGGGGCCCGCGCAAGAAGTCGCAGCGGGTGCTCGGCCTGGTGGGTGTCGGAGCCGTGCTCGTGGCCCTGAGCTGCGCGTATTTCGTCGCGCTCCCGGCGCTCTCGGCCGTCTCCTGATGCCCGACCCGCAAGTTATCCACAGGTCTCTCCCCAGCTTGGGGAGAATTACACCGGTGTGATTCACCCGGACCGCGCAGACAGGAACGCGGCCCGACGCATCATGCGTCGGGCCGCGTTCCCGTCTGCGGAGGAGCCTGGGGCTACTTCCACCACGGGGTCATGAGGAACCCGACGAGCACGAGGCCGAACCCGACGAAGATGTTGGCCTGGCCGAGCGCCGGGACGGGGAGCACGAGCGTGGTGCTCGTGATGTAGTAGAGCACGATCCAGGCGAGCCCGAGCAGCATGAAGCCGAACATCACCGGCTTGAACCAGACCGGGTTGGGCGCATCCTTGCGCGCTGCGGCGGCTTCGGCGCGCGCGTGATCGAGCTCCGCCGACTTGCCCTTGCTTACTTTCTTACCAGCTGCTGCCATGCGTACGAGTCTACCCGCATTCACGGCGAGCTCCCGAGCACGGGCCGTGTCTCAGGCAAGCGCCGTAGACTGGAGCGGTGACTGAGATGCGCCACGGCCGCAGGAGGCGGCGTCGGGCCAGGCTGAGCCCGCTCACCGTGATCGGAGAGCTGCTGCTGCTGGGCGGGCTCGGCGTGCTCGGGTACATCGTGTGGCAACCCTGGCACACGGGCGTCACCGTCACCGCGAAGCAGTCGGATCTCGCGGCCGAGCTGTCGGCGAAGTGGGATGCGGAGCCGCAGGAGCCGTACGACGGAACGGTCCCCGTCGCCCAGGCCGGCGCGGCGAGCGAGGTCTTCGCCACGCTCTGGGTCCCCTCGTTCGGCACCACCTACGCGAACGCCATCGCCGAGACGACCGACTGGTGGACGGTGCTCAACCTCGACGACAAGGGCATCGGGCACTACGAGACGACGCAGATGCCGGGCGAACCGGGCAACTTCGCGCTCGCTGGGCACCGATCCGGGCCCCTCATCAACTCGTTCCGCGAGGTCATGAACCTGCGGGTCAACGATCCGCTCTTCGTCGCGACGAAGGACGGCTGGTACACGTACCGCTTCCGGTCGATCGAGTACGTGCTGCCGACCGAGACGGATGTGCTGAACCCCTTCCCGAGGGTCGACGGCACCCCGGGCGACGACGAGATCCTCACGCTCACGACCTGCCACCCCAAGCTCGCGGGCAGCGACGAGCGCGCGATCGCCTATGCGGTGCTCGAGGGGTTCCAGCCCCGCAGCGAGGGGCCGCCGGACGAGCTCACGAAACTGAACCCGACCATGGGCGCTCAGCAGGCGCTCCGTGGGGACCAGGAGTCCTGATGTTCTCGATGATCTGGCGATTCTTCCCCGGCCCGGCCTGGCTGCGCGTGATCGTGCTGCTGCTCGTCGCCGCTGCGGCCGTCTATGCGGTCATCACCTACGTATACCCATGGGTGGCGCTCCAGCTCCCCGAACAGGAAGTGACGGTCGGCACATGACGCGGATCCTGGTCATCGACAACTACGACAGCTTCGTCTACACGCTCGGCGGCTACCTGCAGCAGCTCGGCGCAGAGATCCGCGTGATCCGCAACGACGACGTCACCGCCGCCGAGCTCGAGCGGCTCGCCGGCGAGTACGACGGCGTGCTCATCTCTCCGGGTCCCGGGACGCCGACCGACGCCGGCGTCTCGATCGCGATGGTCGGGATCGCGCTGCGCACGGGTGTGCCGCTGCTCGGCGTCTGTCTCGGACACCAGGCGATCGCCGAAGCGCTCGGCGCGACGGTGACCCACGCCGAAGAGCTCATGCACGGCAAAGTCTCGCGCGTGCGGCATTCGGGCGACCCGTTCTTCGCAGGGGTGGCCGAGGAGTTCGACGCGACCCGCTACCACTCGCTCGCCGTCGTGCGCAGCACGGTGCCCGAGAGCCTCGTGATCACGGCCGAGACGGCCGGCGGGGTCGTCATGGCGCTGCGCCACCGCGACCTGCCGATCTACGGCGTGCAGTACCACCCCGAGTCGGTGCTGACCGAGGGCGGCTACCGCCAGCTCGGCAACTGGCTCGGCGTGGTCGGGCTCGCCAACGCTCCCGAGATCGCCCGGAGCCTGTCACCGCTGCTGCGCGGCTAGCGAGTTCCGTCCGGCACGTTTCGGAGCGCGCCGAACGCCGGGCGAGGCCGCGGGCGGCCTCAGCCGGCGCAGTACTTGAGCTGGAGCGCCGCGTGCTGCGCCTGCTTGCCGACGATCGACTGCTCGATGATCGGGTAGCCGTTCTCGGCCTTGCAGTCGCTCTTGGGCTCGACCGAGACATCGAGCGAGAGCTTGTCGATCATCGAGCGGGCGACCTCCTGCGGCTGTCCCACGAGGTTCGGGATCTCGACCTTGCCGCTCGACACGGTGATCTCGACGGACGACCCCGACTCCAGCTCCTTGCCTGGCGCCGGGCTGACGTCGAGCACGCGGTTCTCGGGCGCCGCGGCGTCGTCCCTGGTGTTCACGATGCCGACGGTGAGGCCGAGGTCTGCGAGCGCCTGCTTGTAGTCGTCGAGCGCCTTGCCCGTGAAATCGGGGACCTTGGCGGACTCGGGGCCCGTCGAGATGTAGATCGTCACGGACTCGCCCGCGGTGAGCACGGCGCCGACCTCGGGGTCGGTGCGGATGACGTGGTCCGCCGCCACCTCGTCGCTCGTCTCCTCGACGGGGATCGGGATGAGGTCCAGCTTCTGCAGGTCCTCCATCGCATCGGCGCGCTGCACATCGACCAGATCGGGCAGTGCGCGCGAGGAATCGGGCAGGAACTGCTGCGGGGCGAGCGTCACGAGCCAGAAGACGACGGCGACGATGACGGCGCCGATGGTCAGGATCGCGGCCCACGTCCACATCACGGGCGGGCGGCTCTGCGTGCGCGTCCCTCCGCCGCCCTCGGCGAGCTGACGCAGCGCGAGGTCGGACTCGGAGACCTCGTCGCCCGAGGTGAAGAGGACGGTGTCTGTCTGGGCCAGCGCGAGCTTCGGCATCTTGCCGGAGGCGGCCAGACGCAGGGCCTCGCGGAACTCGGAGGCGCTCTGGAAGCGGCGCGCGCGGTCTTTCGCGAGACCGTAGAGCACGACGCGGTCGAGCTCGGGCGTGACCTCGGGGTTGCGCTCGCTCGGCGGCTTCGGCCGCTCGCTCACGTGCTGGTAGGCGACCGCGACGGCGGTGTCCCCGCGGAACGGCACCTCTCCCGTCAGCAGCTCGAAGAGCAGCACTGCCGTCGAGTACAGGTCGGTGCGCGCGTCGATGGACTCGCCCTTGGCCTGTTCGGGCGAGAAGTACGCGGCGGTGCCGAGGATGGCCGTGGTCTGCTGCAGGGTCGACGACGTATCGGAGACGGCTCGTGCGATGCCGAAGTCCATGACCTTGACCTGGCCGGTCTTCGTGATCATGATGTTCGCCGGCTTGATGTCGCGGTGCACGATGCCGGCCCGGTGCGAGTACTCGAGCGCCGTGAGCACCGAGTCCACCACGCGGCAGGCCTCGGTGATCGAGAGGCGGCCCTCGGCGGAGAGCTGGCGGAGGTTCGTGCCCTCGACGTACTCCATCACGATGAACGGCAGGCGCTTCGGCCCGTCGGCGGTCTGGATCAGGTCGTCGCCCGCATCGAACACGCGCACGACGGTCGGGTGCGCCATGCGGGAGGCCGACTGCGCCTCCTGCCGGAAGCGGGAGCGGAACTGCTCATCGCCCGCCAGGTCGGCCTTCATGACCTTGATTGCGACCTGGCGCCCGAGCTTCGTGTCGGTGCCGCGATACACGGTGGCCATGCCGCCCTGCCCGACGAACTCGCCGATGGCGTACCGCCCGGCGAGGATGCGCTGCTCACCGCCATCAGCCGTCTCGGGCATGGTCACCTCTTCCGTGCTCATGATTGCCTCTCAGTTTATAGGAACCGAGGCTGAGTGCCGTCTCACCGTGCGGTTCGGGGCGAGCGCCGTGGGCGCGCGGAGACCGCGCGCCCACGGATCAGTTCTCCCCGGACTCGGGGTTGCTCGAACCGGTGCCGTTCGAGTTGCCGGTGTTGGTGTTCTGCTGCTTCGGGGCCGTCACCGTGATCGTCGTGATGTCGGAGGGCGGCGAGGTACGCGTGATGTCGGAGCCGTTGCCGCAGGTCACGGTGTAGCTGACCGTGATGCTGCCGTCTTCGTCGCCGGCCGACAGCGCGTTCGCCGTGACCGAGACGCTCGGGCTCTGCACGGAACCGGGGCCGGTGCCGTCGCCCTCGATCTTCACGTTGTACGCCTGCAGGGTCAGGCCGGCCGGGCAGCTGGCCACGGCCCAGCTCACGGTCGAGGTGCCGTTCGACTCGACGGTCGCGGGGCTCGCGCTCGGAGCGGCCGGGGCGTCGGTCAGCTCGCCGAACGCGACGTTGTAGGTGAGCGTGATCGTGCGATCGAGCGGGATGCCGTCGCCGCTGGGATCCACGTTCGTGACGTCGCCGACCTGGTCGTCGCCGACCTGGTTGCCGGGCTCCTCGCGGATGTCGGTGAAGCCGAGGCCCTCGAGGTACGCGCGCGCGGCCTCGACCTTCTGGCCCACCACCTGCGACGGATCGATGCTCGCCGAAGGCGGCGCGGTCTCGGTCGGCGTGGGGGTCGTCTGGGTCTTCGTCTGCGACTTCGTGGTCGTCGGCTTCTTCTCGTCGCCGCTTCCGCTCATCAGCGCGTAGACCGTGCCGCCGCCGATGACGAGCAGCAGGATGAGGAGCGTGATGAGGGGCCAGGTCCACGGGCTGCGCTTCTTCTTGGCCGGGGCCTCGTCCTCGGCCGCCTCCTCCTCGTCGGAGGGGAGCCCGTCGACGAGCCCGGCGGCGCCGGGGTCGGGCAGCGCGGTCGTCTGGGGCAGGGCCGTCGTCGCTGCGTCCGAGACCGTGGTCTGGGGCAGCGCCGTGGTCGCGGGTGCCGTTTCGCCGAGCACCTGCGGCACGTAGCTCGCCGCGAGGCGCACGTCGCCGCGGTGCAGCGCGGTCGCGGCCTGCGCGAGCTTCGCCGCCGTCTGCGGCCGGCCGGCCGCGTCCTTCGCGAGGCACGACAGCACGAGGTTGCGCACGGGCTCGGGGATGTCGGCGGGCAGGTCGGGCGGGGTGTCGTTGATCTGGGCCATCGCGATGGCGACCTGCGACTCGCCGGTGAAGGGGCGCTTGCCCGCGAGGCACTCGTAGGCGACGATGCCGAGCGAGTAGATGTCGGTCGCGGCGGTCGCGGTGTGGCCGCTCGCCTGCTCGGGCGCGAGGTACTGCACCGTGCCCATGACCTGGCCCGTCGCGGTGAGCGGGACCTGGTCGGCGATGCGCGCGATGCCGAAGTCGGTGATCTTGACCCGGCCCTCGGGGGTGATGAGCAGGTTGCCCGGCTTGATGTCGCGGTGGACGAGGCCGGCGTCGTGCGCGGCCTGCAGCGAGGTGGCGGTCTGCGCGACGATGCCGAGCACGCGGTTCGCCGGCAGACGGCCCTCGCGCTCGATGATCGACGACAGCGGCTCGCCCGGAACGAGCTCCATGACGATGTACGCCGAGCCCTGCTCCTCGCCGTAGTCGAAGACGTTGGCGATGCCCTCGTGGTTGACGAGCGCGGCGTGGCGCGCCTCGGCACGGAAGCGCTCGAGGAACCCGGGGTCCCCCATGTACTCGTCCTTGAGGATCTTGATCGCGACGGTGCGCCCGATGATGCTGTCGGTGGCCTTCCAGACCTCGCCCATGCCTCCGACGGCGATCCTCGAGCTGAGCTCGTAGCGTCCGCCGAATGTGATCCCTGCCGATGGCCTCATTCGCTCAACACCGCTTCCATAACTTGTTTTCCTACCGCCGTGGGAAGGTCGAACGACCCGCCCTCGTAGTTGTACGCCTCGCCGCCCCCGTTGGCGATCACCACTGCCACCGCGACCTCGGGATCCTCGACCGGCGCGAATCCCGTGAACCACAGCGTGAACGGAAGATCGCTGCCGTCCTCCGCCGTGCCGTTCTCGGCCGTGCCCGTCTTGCCCGCGACGCGGACCCCGTCGATCCCGGCTTTCTGAGCCAGGCCCTCGGGGGTGTTCACGCCATGTTCCATCATGCCAGTAACCGCATTCGCGGTCTTCTCCGAGATCGGCTTGCTGAACACCTCGGGGCTGCGCTCGCTCTCGACCCGCAGGTCGGGCGTGATGACGCGATCCACGAGGTACGGCTTCATCACCGTGCCGCCGTTCGCGATGCCGGCCGAGACCATCGCCATCTGCAGCGGCGTCGCGCGGACGTCGAGCTGGCCGATTGACGAGAGCGCGGTCTGCGCGTCGTCCTCGGGCACCGGGGCGGTGCTGGGGGTGACCTCGAGCGGGATCTCGAGCTCCTGGTCGAAGCCGAAGGCGTGCGCCATGTCGGGCACGGCCTCGGGGCCGAGCTTCATGGCGAGCTCGGCGATCGGGATGTTGCACGACATCACGATCGCCTGCTCGAGCGTCGCCTTGGACCCGGTGCCGCACGTCGTGCGCGAGGCGTTCTGCATGACCGAGGACGACTGCGGCAGCTTCAGCTGCGCGGGGTTCGCGAACTCGGAGGAGGGCTTCGCCTCTCCCGCCTCGATCGCCGCGGCCGCGACGAGCAGCTTGTAGGTCGATCCGGGGTGGTAGAGGTCGCCCGCGATGGCCCGATTCTGGAGCGGCTTCGCGGGATCCTCCTCGAGCTTGCGGTAGTTCGCGATGATCTCGGCGTCGCTGTTCGACGAGAGCAGGTTCGGATCGAAGCTCGGGGTCGACGCGAGGGCGAGGATCTTGCCGGTCTTGGGGGCGACCGCCACGACCGCGCCCTCGAAGCCCTGCTCCGTCATCGCCGAGACGGCGGCCTGCTGCGCACGCGGGTCGATCGTCGTCTGCACCGAGCTGCCCTGCGGGGAGACCCCGTTGAGCGTGTTCACGATACGCGTGAAGAACTGGGCGTTGCCGATGCCCGAGAGATCCTGGTTCATGGAGGCCTCGAGGCCCGTCATGCCCTGCGCGTGCGAGAAGTATCCCGTGATCGGCGCGTACAGGGCGCCGTCGGAGTACTGCCTGGCGTAGCGGAAGTCGTCGTTCGTCGGGGTCGAGAACGCGACCGGGTCCCCGTCGACGAGGATCGACCCGCGCTCCACCTTGTAGCTGTTCATCACCGTGCGGCTGTTCAGCTGGTTGGCGCGCAGCTCGTCGGCGTTCACGAACTGGATCATGGTCACCGAGAAGAAGAGCACGATGAACATCGCGAACACGGCCCGGGTGATGAGCTTCAGCTGCTTGTTCATGAGCGGATCACCAGCTTCGGTCGGTTGCGAACGGAGTTGGAGAGCAGGATCAGCAGGGCGATGATGATCCAGTTCGAGACCAGCGACGATCCGCCTGCGGCGAGGAACGGCGCCGTGAGGCCCGTGAGCGGGATGACGCGGGTGACGCCGCCGACCACGATGAACACCTGGAAGGCGATCGTGAACGAGAGGCCCGCCGCGAGGAGCTTGCCGAAGTCGTCCTGGCCGGCGAAGCCGATCCTGAGACCGCGAGAGACGAGCAGCAGGTAGGCCGCGAGCACGACGAACAGGCCGATGAGGCCGAGCTCCTCGCCGATGCTGGGGATGATGTAGTCGCTGAAGGAGAGCGGCGTGACGCGCGGGTAGCCCTGGCCGAAGCCGGTCCCCGTCATCCCGCCGTTCGCCATGCCGAAGAGCCCCTGCACCATCTGGAAGCTCGCGCCGTGGGGGTCCGCGAACGGGTCGAGCCAGTTGGCGAAGCGCTTGCCGACGTAGTCCAAGGTCTGGCTCGCGGCGATGCCGCCCACGAGGAACAGGCCCACGCCGAGGATCAGCCAGCCGATGCGGCCGGTCGCGAGGTACAGCATCGACAGGAAGAGGCCGAAGTAGAGGAGCGAGGTGCCGAGGTCGCGCTGGAAGACCAGCACGGCCATCGCGACGAGCCAGAAGACGAGCAGCGGGCCGAGGTCGCGGGCGCGGGGGAAGCGGATCCCGAGGATCTTCTTGCCCACCATCGCGAGCGCGTCGCGGTTGCGCACGAGGTAGCCGGCGAAGAACACCGCGAGGAGGATCTTCGCGATCTCGCCCGGTTGGAAGGAGAACGACCCGATGTGGATCCAGACGCGCGCGCCGTTGATGTTCTGCCCGATGCCGGGGAGCATCGGCAGGAGCAGCAGGAGGAGCGCGCTGAGACCGGTGAGGTAGGTGTAGCGGAAGAGCACCATGTGCTTGCGGACCGTCCAGAGCACGACGATCGCAGCGACCACGGCGATCGTCGACCACAGCAGCTGGCGGCCGGCGTCGCCGCGCGGCTCCTGGTAGAGCGGGTCGTCGAAGGAGATGCGGTAGATCATCGCGACGCCCAGCACGTTGAGGAAGGTCGCGATGGGCATGATCAGCGGGTCGGCGTCGGGCGCGAGCTTGCGGATCGTGAAGTGCAGTCCGAGCAGGGACGCGGCGAAGGCGATCCCCATCGGCAGCAGCTCCGCCGAGAGATGGCCGGTGACCGTGAGGTCGATGATGACGATCGCGGCGACGCCCACCGCGAGGGCGAAGAGCAGCAGCGAGAGCTCGAGGCCCATGAGCTTGCGCGGGGCGCGGAGCGCGGTGATGCGCTGCAGCACGGTCTCGCTCGTGCGCGTCTTCTCGAAGGTGCGCGGCTCGTTCCGCCCGCCGCTCGTCGCCTGCGCGTCGCTCATTCGGCCTCCCCCAGACGGAGGACGATGTCCCTGGCCTCCTCGAGGGACGCAGCGCTCAGCGTGCGCTCGACCTGGCGCTGCTCGAGCCCGTCGAGCGATTCGAGCGGGATCTCGGTGTCCTCGGCGACGGAGTGGAGGGAGATCGAACCGAGGTCCTGCTGCACTCCGCGGTAGATGATCACGGTGTCGCCGTCGGTGCCCACGAAGTAGCGGCTCTGCGTCCACTGGTAGCCGAACATCAGCGCGCCGCCGACCGCGATGAGCACGCAGACGGCGCTCAGCGCCCAGAGCAGGCGGCGCCGACGATTGCGGCGCTTCGTCTCGGCGATCAGTTCGGCGAGGTACTCGTCGACGCGCGGCTCGAAGTGGCTCTCCTCGATCTGCGGCGGCTTGCGCACCGGGCGCCGCTTGAGGAGGCGGGTGCGCGCCGTGGTGACGGCGCCGTCACGGGGCTCCTCCGACGTCGCGGCGGACCCCGCGAAGCGCGGACCGAGGCCGAGCTTCGCCGTCTCGGTCGAGACCGTGTCGGGAGCCGGCACCGTCTCGACGAGTACGACGGTCACGTTGTCGGGAGCGCCGTGCGAGAGGCTCTTGTCGATGAGGGCGTCGACGGCGCCCTGGAGCGATCCGCGTCGGCGCAGGATCTTCTCGATGTCGACGTCCTCGACGTAGCCGCAGAGGCCGTCGGAGCAGAGCAGCCAGACGTCGTCGGGCTGCGTGTCGTACACGGCGGTGTCGACCTGGGGCGACGCGTCGACGTCGCCGAGCACGCGCATCAGCACCGAGCGCCGCGGGTGGGTCTTCGCCTCTTCCTCGGTGATCTTGCCGCTGTCGACGAGGCGCTGCACGAAGGTGTGGTCCTTCGTGATCTGGCGGAGCACGCCGTCGCGGAGCAGGTAGAGACGGGAGTCGCCGATGTGGGCGACCGCGAGCTGATCCCCGACGGTGATGAAGCCGGTGAAGGTGGTGCCCATGCCGGCGAGCTCGGGGCGCTCGCGCACCGTCGCCCGCAGCTTGCTGTTCGCGTCGAGCACGGCTGAGCGCAGCGTGTTGGTGGTCGCCTCGGGGCTGCCCATCGGCACGACGTCGAGCGCGGCCATCGCGCGGGTCGCGATCGCGGAGGCGACATCGCCGCCTGCGTGCCCGCCCATGCCGTCGGCGACGAGGAAGAGGTGGTTGCCCGCGAACCCCGAGTCCTGGTTGTTGGAGCGCACCATGCCCACGTGGGAGCCGATGGCGCTCTCGTAGCGCACCGCCACCCTCAGGGCCTCAGCTCGAACGTGGTCGTGCCGATGGTCACCGGCGTGAACGGGGGCACCGCGACGGGCTTCGTGACCTTGACCCCGTCGAGACGGGTGCCGTTCGTCGAGTCGAGATCGGTGAGGATCCACTGCTCACCGCTGCGGGCGAGGCGCGCATGGTACGTCGATGTGTACTCGTCGACGATCACGAGGGTCGAATCGCCGCTGCGGCCGATCGTCACGACGTCGTCGAGGGCGATCGAGGTGCCCGATGCGACGCCCGAGGTGATCACGAGATTGCGCGCGGCTCCGGATCCGCCCGCCGAGGGCAGGGCGCCGCCGCTCGGCGTGATCGCCGGGCCGGAGTGCGGTGCCTGGGCCGGCGCGGCCGGCGCGGCGACGGGCGCCGGCGCCGGCTGCGGCTTCGAGACCGAGGGCTTCGACGACGCACCGCCCTCGCCCTTCAGCCGACGCACGGGTGCGCCGAAGAGGTCGCTGCGCAGCGCGTAGACAATGGCGAAGATGAAGAACCAGAGCAGCAGAAGGAATCCGATGCGCAGGATCAGAAGGGTGAGTTCGCTCACAGCCCCCTCCAGAAGTCCTGATCGATGCCGGGCGCGCCGGAGGCCGGGGCACTGGGCGTGCTCGGCGTCTCGGTCGCGCGGGGGTGCACGCGCGTCGGTGCGGGTGCTGGCGGGGTTTGGGGGGAGGAGCGGGGGCGCTCGCGGCCGGGGACGAGCTGGAAGCTCAGCGCGGTCTGGCCGATCGTGATGACGATGCCGGGGGCCAGTGAGGCCTCGCGGAAGCGTTCGCCGTTGATCTTGGAGCCGTTCGTGGAGCCGAGGTCGCGGGCGATGCCCGCCTGGCCGTCCCAGATGAGCTCGAGGTGCCTGCGCGAGGCTGCGCTGTCGGAGATGCGGATGCCGCAGTCGCTGCCGCGGCCGACCGTGGTCGTGCCGCGGGGGAGGGTGTGGCGCGTGCCGTCGACGTCGATCGCGGCGACCCAGTCGACCGCCCCCTCGACCTGCGAGGCGTCGATCTGGAGCACGCCCGTGGTGAGGGACGCGTCGGCGCGGATCTCGACGTCGGGCTCGCCCATCAGCTGGTAGTTCTGGCGCTTCGCGTGCTTCGTCACGACGCCGCGGAGCTCGCGCTCGAGCGTGGTGCCGAGGCCGTGGAGTCGATCCGCGTCCTTCTGCCCCACGCGCACGACGAACCGGTTCGGGGCGAGCACGCGGTCGCGGTCGACGACGACGGAGCCGATGTCGAGCTCCTTCTTGAGCGCCGCGGCGATCTCGACGGGCTGCACGCCGGAGCGGAAGGTACGGGCGAATGCGCCGTTCACGGCGCGCTCGAGCCCGCGCTCGACGCTGTCCAGAATGCCCACGTGTCGCCTCGGTCCTTCCCGTTCATCAGTGCCTGCCCCACCCCGGGCCCGCGATGGTGTGCATTAGTTTAGCCCGCTTTGGTGTGAGGCTCGTCATGGTGCTAAGCTGGTGGAGTTGCCCGCGCCGCATGGCTCGGACGACATTCGCGCGAGTGGCGGAATGGCAGACGCGCTGGCTTCAGGTGCCAGTGCCCGCAAGGGCGTGGGGGTTCAAGTCCCCCCTCGCGCACGCAGGCCTCATTGTGAAATGGGGTTGGCTGGATTCACGAAATACGAAGTAGGGCCCGGATCAGAGAATGATCCGGGCCCTTTCTCGTTCTCAGAGCAGCCTGAAGGCGGCCGGCTCCAGTTCTTGCGGCTGCGCCCTTAGTAAATAAGAAACGCCCGATAACCCTTTCGGGCTACCGGGCGTTCAGCTATTCAGTTCGGGGTGCGGAGTAGTTATGCCACGACGGGTTCGGATGGAATGGTCTGGGTGCCGTCTTCGTTGATGCGGGGCTCTTGGACGCGTGCGAGCCGTTGGCCCTGGCTGTCGAACCGGCGTCTCGCCCGCCGTTTTGGAGCACAGTTGACGGCGGCCGAGTTCACCTTGGTGATGCCGGTGATGGTGCGGCGGATGTTCGCCGACACGACGGCGAGCGTGGCTACCAGGTAGGTGTAGGCGTATCCGCGGCCGGTGCGAGCGTTCTTGTCGCCGAGGTTTTCGGTGCGGTGGTCCTTGAGTCCCTTGTTGCTGGACTCGACCTGGTTGCGCTGGCCGTATGCGCGTCGCCAGTCCTCAGACATCCACGCGTACTTCTGGAGGTGCTTGATGGTCTCAGGGTCGAGGCGCAACGTCACGCTTCCCGTGGGGTTGTCGGTCGTCGCTCGTTTGGTGGCCGGGTCGAATGCGAGGTAGCCGCGCGGGTCCGGGTACGTGAACCGCTGGTGCCCGTCGGCGTCGATGCGGCCTTTGGGCTTGAGCCGGTATGGTGCTCGGGCGGCGAAGATCTCATCGCGTGTTTCGGTGGTGTAGGGGTTGCCGGTGTTGGGGTCGATGGCGCCGTCAGCGTGCCATCGGGAGATCATGATGTAGGGCTCGGGCATTCGGTTCACGTAGGGGACGCCGTCGACAATGATCACGGGCTCGTCCGGGACGATTCCCTGAGGGCCAAGCTGGTCGACGCGATAGTCGTACACGGTCTCGAAGCGCAGCCGCCGAATGGGTTCTTGGAACTGGTGGGGTGCGAGGTTGTTGAACGCGCGGTCGACGACGACGAGTCCGCGCTTGTCGGTGAACGAGGCATGCTGCTCGATCGTGGAGCGGGCGCTCTCGGTGATTGCTCCTGGTCGGTGCAGGGAGAGTCCGGTGATGAGGGGGAACGGGAAGTTGCCGTCCCGGGTGTCGATCATGACGGGGGTGTCGATCTCGTATCCGGGCCGTGAATGCTTGTGGTCTGCGCCGTTGTGATCGCCTTCACGGGTGTACCACCCGCACTGGTAGTCGACGTTCAGCATGTCCCGCAACGGTAGACCCTTGCGTGCTCGCCGCGCCTTCTTCGAGTAATCGTTCGGGTTGATGAATCCCCGGACCTGGAGGAAGGTCGAATCGAGGGCGACGTCGCCGCGATACCCGTCGAGATACCTCTTTGGGAGCAGCGACAGGCTTGCGCGGACAAGGAGCGCGCTCAGGACGTGGCTGCGCTGCTCTCGGGCCTTGTCGTACCGGTTCCGTGCTTGCGCGTTCTCGGCGCCGGTGAGGGTCCGACCGAGGTGCCTGGTCTCGTGCCAGGGGTCGATCACGTTGAGAAGCCGCTGCGTCGTTCGCCAAGAACGGTTGTACCAGTCTTCGATGCTGCCTGATTCCCGGTCGTAGCCCAGCCGTGCCGCTTGTTCGACGGTGATGCGGTCCGTGAACGTTTCCGCGAGTTCCTTGTAGGAGTAGCCGAGCCCCCAGTAGGCGTTGAGGAGGAACCCAATGAGGATGGCTCGCATCGGCAGGTGCGCCTTCCGCCCAGAGGTAGTCGGTGAGTCTGCCAGGCGCCAGGCCTCGAGTTGTTCCACAGCTCCGGAAGTGTCGATGACGTGCAGGAACCGGTTGAAGAACGCGTTGGGCATGTCACTCTTCCGGTTCGTGGCGCGGCGGAGGTCATCGCTTCCTATCCCGAAGACCTCGTGGAGAGCGGTGTCGATTGCGGTCGTATCGCGCATCACTTCGCCTCCCCGCGCAGTACCTGCGTGTAGTCCTCAGGTAGAAGGAACTCGACGTGGGCGAGCAGCCGTGGCAGGTGCTCCATCTTCCGGAAGCCGGCGGCGTAGAAGAGGTCCTTCATCGGGGTGCGGTTGTTGAGGTGCCAGACGAGCCAGGTGTTCCGCAGTCGATCGCCTCGAGGACCCAGCCCCTTTCCCTCGGCGTTCTCCACAAAGGTGGAGAGCAGGTTCGAGTGGTTCTTGCGTTTGATCTCACCCCACAGGGTCTCAGTTGCGGAGCAGTCCTCGAGGAGTGCGTGCATCCAGGCGTCCCATTCGGAAAGCAGGGGAACGCTGCGGGGGTTCTTGCTCGGCACGTCGATCACGATGCCAGCGTCGCTGACCTCTACCCGTTCGGGGGTGATGAGTGGGACTTCACCGGACGTGAGGCCGGCGCCCGCGCACAGGGTCAGCATCGTCATACCCCGTCGACGCTTCACCGGCTGACTCTGCCCGGCAGCCCATGCACGGAACTGCTGCATCTCAGCTTCGGTGTACGGGGCGACGGTGCTCTTCCGGTTCTGCGGCGTGTACGAGTAGGGGTGTTCTTCCGGGCAGAGGAGCTTGCTGATGCGATCGAGGACCGCACGATAGTTCCGCCGGGTCCCTGGCTTGAGGTGAGTGTTCGCGTCGGTGACATAGAGGTCGATCATCTGGCGTGAGAACGCAATCCTCCCGTCAAGCGGGAGGTGCTTCACGAGCACGAGCCACTCGATGTATCCCGCGAGCACGGACTGCGTCAGCCCGGCCGGATACGGGAGCTGCGGGGCGGTGAGCGCGACGGCATCCTCCACGAAAGACTGGATGCGTCCCCAGACAACCGGGTCGATCTGCGGCTTTCGAGTACGCAAGTGGCTCATCACCTCCCCTGGGATGTCGTAGTAGCCGATGTGACGCAGCACTTGAGCGGTTCCCGGAGTGGGACGCCGGAACGTCCCCAGAGAGTCGAGCAACTGCTTTGCGTAATCCGAGGTATCCGGATGCGGTCTGAACAGCATGTGGTCATGCGCAGACAGGTTGGACAGGGGCTGGGGATTATGCGGTGCTGACCTCATACCCGTATGAGCGCGGCCCCAAATCCCGCCGACATCCTGGCGAACGGTTCCGTCAGAATGCACCCAAACAGCGGTGCAATCTGTAGATTCCTGATGGGCACAGAAGCGAGAGGGGTCACGATGGGACGGAAACCTACAGGCACAGGGGCGTCGTTTGTCCCGCGAGATGCGGTGCAGAACCCGTATGCATTCGCCGAACTCTGGGACTGGTTGGAGCCCGCCGCCGGCGCTGATCAACGACATGTCCGTGTAGCGCAATTGCAGCATTTCGCGATGGTGCTCGTGAAGGACTACGCCGTACGATCGCGAACCTCGATGCGACAGATCGCAGATCACCTCGGCATGAGTGTGGACAAGCTCTACCGGATGAAACGTGGCGAAACGCTCCTCCCGCTCGCTGATCTCCTCAGCATCGCTCAACTATCGCCGTCCATCGGAGCACAGCTGGGGGCGCTCCTCATGCAGCCCGGCCCTCCAGTCCCCGGCGATCGGTTTCTGCTGCCATCGCCGCCACCCAGCTAAGGGCGGTGACTCCCAGTTCGGATTTCGAGCTCAGGTTCGTTGTCGATGGGTGACTCCGGTTTCGTCAACTGCCGGATCGATGCGACTGGGGTCGTTCGTCGCAGTGTGCCTCGATAGGGGCCATCAATCCGGCCGTACCCCGGATGGTCTCGGGCGGCTTCGTCCCAGAACATCAGGCTTCCAGGCGCACCGACGCGGAACGCGAACGCTGCGAGATCGATCGGGGCGCCGTCTCCGAACAAGTCCGCCTGCGCGAATTCGGTGCCGGTGACGGATGAGCGTCGTCGGAGCATTGTCGCTGGGAGATCCATCTGGATCTCGATCAGGTACTCCGCGCCGCTGGTCGTAAGTACGAGATAGCGTCCTGGGTCCGTATTCGTGGTCAGGTGTTCCATACGGGGTCCTCCTGTTCGTGATGGTGCGGGCAGAGGTACTTGTGTATCCGTCCGCTGCCCGGCTTTCGCGGTAGCTCGACGAGCCTGCCGCCGTTTCCGCATATGGAGCACCGGTTCAGGCACTCGGTCAGGAACGAACGCCACACGCCTCGAAGGTCAACGTCTGGCCGGCCCCATCGCGGCGGAACACCAGTGAGCCTGACCACGGGCAGCCCGGAGAGCGGGTCGATGGCGGCATGCACGAGCTCGACCGTGTTCCGCGGAATCTCGTGGAGCGCGATCGCGAGAATGTCGAGATGACGGATCCAGCCCGGCGCGTACCGATCGAACGCTTCACGGCCGCCCGAATCCCCCACGAGAGACTGTTCGATACGGACGACACCGATCTCTCCGCGGTGTTCGGGGATGTGGTTGGTGACCTTGAAGTAGGGGTTCGGGCGCAGATCCCAGCCGAGCTCGATCAACTGGGTGGCGACACCGTGTTGCAGCAGCCAGACCTGTTCGCTCTGACGTGACGTGCCGGGGGCTACCCAGATGAGGAAATCACCTAAGTCGTCGACGTCCTCGACAGTGCAGGCAACCCCGTGGTGCACGTCGAGCGGCGTGAGGAAGGTGAACTCGTCCTGGTCGCTTGCGAGCCCCACGGTCATTCCGGGCAGAACTTCCGAAGCGTACGGCACGAACGTGCTGTCGTGGCGGCCGTCGCGAGGGTTCGGGAATGCGCGCCAGCGGAACACCTGCGAGAAGTGCTCCAGTGCCCGCGGCATGGGGTAAGGCGGCATTGCATGCGCGCGATCCTGGAAGGAAGCTACTTGCAGATGCCCCCACTCGGTGATCAGGTGCAGGCCGGTGTCCGTCCGCCATACGGTGACTGCCTCGCCAGGTTCCGTGAGCGTCGTCAGTCCTCCTCGTGGTGTCGCAGCGTCGACGCGATCGGCTATCGCGAGCGCGCGGCAGCTCGAGCAGTACAGGTGCGACTCGAGGAGGTGCGGCGACGGCAAGTTCACCTGTGAGGCGTCGTCTGCTCCGCACTGTTGGCAGTGCGTCGCTGTGTCGCGTACAAAGTCGTCCAGGAGCGCTGTGAGCTCTGCGTGCGCTGGCGATTCTGGTGGCGGCACGTCGGAGAGCAGGACCTCCGGCCGGTACCCGAAATGCGGGTCATGCATCACCGCCCGGACGCGAACTCCGATACCGGCGAGTCTTGACCTGAGTCGGTGAGAGGCGTCCGCCCACCCCGGGAAGCGGACCGCCAGAAGATCAAGGCCCTCATCTGGAATTTTTGACTCGACGACTCGCAGAATGTAGGCGTCGACGTGCGAGTCAACGGGACCGTCAGGAACGGCGCGCTCCGGACCGTCGTGGCCGTCGGGAAACCAGGAATGTGTGAGCATAGCGCTGCCATCGACCCAGGTAGCGCGGTCTGGTTCGAGCACGATGTGCTCCGCGCCAGCCTGCACTTCGTCGACACGAAGGCCTGTGTAGACCGCGACCGCTGATGATGTGCGTGTCCAGTCGCTGAATCTCCTGCCGGCGAAATGCAGAGGATGAACTCCCGGCGACAAGTTGTTGACGCCTGTGGCATGGAATCTGGGGCGGTCGGGTGACCGAAAATCGATCCCCTCAAGGACGTGGACTTGTTCCGGTAACGTCTGGAGCTCATACGAGACGGGGACTTTGCTGGGCCTCAGCGATGTCACCTTGCCCCAGTGCTCCGGCGTCACCAGGTACACGCCGCCCAGCGTGCGAACCACCGCAATGTCGGACATCAGGGCACCTCCCCGACCATAGGCGGTTCGCACACGGCGGGAGCGCTGGCCTCCGACACGCGGTCTCCTGCGTGATGCGACGACGCAGAAGGTGATGCGGGACCATCAGGCATGGTTCCGATCAGACTGCGAAGCGTCACACGAGACGAGGGCGCACCGCCCGGCGACTGGACTAAATCCCGGAGGCAGATCCGGGGCAAAAGGATGTTCATGCGGGTAAGCAAAGACGCCGCATGCACGAAAGACCAGCACTCCCCAAAAGCGGGAGCAACACACGCCGACAACATACACACCACCCTGCGCACACGGCGCTTACACTTTCCGCAAACAGGCTAAAGAAGCCCTGATCAGGGAGGAAACGCCATGCGATCCACCGACCTCGTCACCTTCGACGAATGGAGACACCAACACCCAGAAAAGTGGGCGCGAGCGGAAGGTACGATCACTCGCAATCAGCTCCGCAGTCTGAAGTACCTCGACGCCCAGATCCACCTCACCCGTGAACGCGAATCCGGCACCCCGGCACCCGACAGCATCGAAGTGCGCTGGCTACGCACCTGCATCTACATCTACCTCTACGTCGTCGACCATGCCGCGTTCCCGAAAGACGAACGCAGTGTGATGTGGATGAAGAATCAACGCCGCGCCTCCCTCTGCGACTACCAGGTCGCTGCACTCCAGCAGATCCCGAACTGGGACTGGCAACCCTCCCGAACCACCTGGGACCAACGCGTTCGCGACCTCAACGACTTCCGCCAAAAGTACGGACGCGAACCCCGCAATCGTTCCGTCTGGGAGTACGAACGCTCACTCGGCTACTGGTACACCCGCCAACGCGTCGCAGCCCGCGCAGGCAAACTCACTCCGAACCAGGTCGCGCAGCTCGAGGGCGAAGACGCCCTCCCTACCGGCGAGCTCGTGCACGCGGTGCCATCTTTCGCGGGCAGTTATGAAGTCTGGTTCCGAGAGTTCTGGACCGAGGTTAGGAGTATCTGAAGCTGGGAGCGGGAAGAGCGCCATCGGAGTGCCAGTAGTGGGCTCCATGGGCAGCGTGAAATGCTTACGACTCATAGGGACTACCCATATTGCGATTATCGCAAGTTTGCTAGAATTGTGCTATGGAGACAGGCATTCTTGACCGGGTCAAGCAGCTCGTGGCGAAGAGTGGGAGGTCGAATCGAGAGTTTGCAGCAGAGATGTTTCTTGACGAGACCAAGTTCAGCAAAGCAATGAGTGGTACCCGGAGGTTTTCGGCTGTAGAGCTTGCATCGCTGGCGGAAGTGGGCGGAACGACCGTCGATTGGATTTTGACAGGCATTGAGCCGCGTGACGTCAAGTTTGCTTTCCGGGCGCAGGAGCATCACAACAAGGAAGATCTTGCTGCGACGCTCTCCGAGGAAGTTGAGATGCTGGTTGAGAGGCGCACGTCTTTTGTGAGTCTTGGAGAATTGGAGCCTCTCAGGCCGCTTCAAACGCCGCCAGATGAACCCCATTTTGTGACTTGGAGTCAGAAGGCTGCGGCGTTCGCGTCTGCGAGGCTCTCCTCACCCGTCCAGGAGCTTTCGAATTCTGAACTGATTGATGCCATCGAGCTCGCCTTTGATGTAGATGTCGTCGTGGGGGACCTTCCAGAACGATGCGATGGCGCCTCGTACAGTGATGATGATGCGCGCGTGATTGTGTTGCAGCGGACTTCCAATGCTGCCCGCCAGCGCTTTACTCTGGCGCACGAGTTGGGGCATATTCTGCACGGCGACACGGAAGGATCGCTCCAAGGAGAGCAGTTGTTCACGGCTGATCAATCACGTGCGGAAGCCAGAGCAAATGTCTTCGCCGGGCTGTTTCTGGCCCCAGATGATGCTATTCGTCAATCCATTGCGGGCGTTTCGGCGCTGGAGACGTTCGCTGGACTTGTCCACACCTTCAAAATCTCACCCCATGCAATGGTCGTCCGCCTTCTCAAGCTGCAGATGATTTCACCTCCAGAAGACGAGGACCTGAAAGCCAGAAGCTTTTCAAGCTGGATGAGTGATCTCGGGGTTACACAGATGAACGAGCTAGCACTTGCCGAGGCGGAAGCGATGCGGGCCAGGCGGCCTCAACAACTAGTATCTGCGGCGTTGCGCGCTGTGCGTGCTGGCAAGATTTCGGTCCGCCCGTTGGCGATGGTGCTTGGTCTTAATGAATCTGAGGCGCGGAAGGTGATGTGGTCAGACGAGGTTGGTGGACCTAGGCTTTAACCGTGCAGTTTTTGTTTCCTGACAACACGGTGATGTTGAACTTTGCTGCAGTGAACCGTCTAGATCTCCTCCAGCAGCATTTGCGCGAACGGGGTCGTGTGGTTGCAGCTGTCGCGCGAGAGATGCGAAAGAGTGCCAACCATGTCCCACACCTTGGCAGCATCGACTTGCGGGCTTGGTTTGGAGACGAGATTGAATTCGACGACGCACAGGATCTTGTGATTGAGAAGATGCGAAGGGACGTTTTTGGTGGCTCAAACCGAGAGCCATTGAAACATCTCGGCGAAAGTCAGACTCTTTATCTGCTGCAATCCGCACGGGAGTTCGCCGGCTCTGCGTTTCTTACTGACGACGAAAGTGCCTATGACCACGCGAAACGGCAAGGGGTCGATGCGCGGTCTACCTGCGAGATACTTCGAGAGATCTGTGCGCTAGGGGATCTGTCATCGGCTGTTGCACATGAATTGTGCACTCGGATGTGGGAGCTCGATCGCAATCCACTTCGTCGGCCAGCGGATGCGCATTGGTATGAGGGCTATTGACCTGTTGATGTGTAACGAAGTCTTCTGATGAGACGAGCGTCAACGGACGCACGATCCGGGTGTACTCACAATTGCTGCAATCGCGTACGTTCTGGGCGTCAGTATTGAGGACCTACTCTCGTAGTAGGTCGCGATCCACAAGGGGCCAGCAACACGCGCAAGGTTCAGGCTTTCCGGATCTGGCCCGAAGGGTGCGGATCGTTCGAGCTTGGCGGCCTGTTGGTTTCACGGCGTTCGAGAACAGCTTTGGCGACTGCCAGAGCGGCGACCTTCTTGGCGGTAAGCACGGAGCGGACCTGCATCGCACTGAACAGTATGATCGAAACCCCTATACCGAGCGCTAGCAGAATCCCCACCCAGGCGCTGGAAGCCGCGAGAGGCTGGCCCACGACAAAGGCCGCAAAAGAGAGCGTCAACGCCAAGAGAGCAATATGGGATGCCGGCAAGCGATTCATTTCCTCACGATAGGAGTAGTGGAACTCCGCGAGTGACAGTGACTTCTCGTGTTCTTCGAGCTCACCTGGAAAAGCGCGGAAGTCGCGCAGCGCGGAGTTGACCTCATTGAGTGCTTCAAGATTTGCTTTTCTGTAGGACGTATGTCGCATGCCGACAGCCAAGCACATCTCGTCCACGGATGCGCTAGCCGCGAAGAATCCCTGATGGCGCACCACTCCCGACGGCGATCAGGGAAGGTCTCGAACGGTTATGCTGAGCGCATGCCGTCACCCTGGATTCTCGCGACGATTGCACTCACGCTCGTTCTGGTGGCTACGGTTTGGTTCAGTCTGCGAACCCGAGCCCAGCTGCGAGAGCAACTCGGGACCGAACTCGCATCGCAGCGAAACGAGGTCGCGCAGCGCGAAGCGCTCCTGCAGGAACACCACCACCAGTGGCAAGCTCACGTCAACACCGTTCAGGCCGGCCACGCAGAAGCGATGTCAGCCGAGCGAGCAAAACGAGAAGGCGAACTCGAACGAATTCGGTCATGGGCGGCATCTTCGATGCGGTGGGAGTCGCTGTCGCGGGACCTCATCATCCGCGCAGCTTCTGAAGCAGGGTTGGACGGCTTCTTGGCGACAAACATTTGTTTCAGAGCCGACGGTACTGCAGCAACCTTCATCCATCAGATTGACCACCTTCTGGTCACATCTAACACAGTGATGGTCATCGAATCGAAAAGCTGGGACGGGCTGATCTTTCACTACCGAAAGGGCGGCGGGTCTGCAGTCCAGCAGCGCATCGAACGCCTCCCCGCACTGCGTGGTCTTCCGGACGGGAAAGCCTATGTCGTGCACTTGCGCGAAAACCACCCACCGACAATCCTCCGTTCTGACACGGACCAAGAGCCCACGCGGCAGGTCACGAGACAGATCATGCAACTCAAAGAACAGCTTGCGCAGATCCCAGAAGCCGTCGAACTCGCATTTGTGGAAGCCTGCGTCTTCTACTCCCATCCACAGAGTGTCCTGGTCAACGATGAATCCAAGGTGGACCGAACCCGCATCGTGGACCGTGATCGACTGCGCCAGCTTCTCGGTGAGATGAGAAATTCCACATCCAGAGTTCCGGTCGAAGCCATCGGGAGGTGGGCAGCCGGCCACGGAGCTGACGTCTATGGCCTAGGAGCCTTTCGTGAGCATTGGCGGAGCGTGCTGACTTTGAAATGAACGCGAGGGCGCGCGCATCGAACAGTCCTGGAGCACGTGCGTTGTCGAAGCAGCGGTCAGGCGTGGCCTCCGGCTGTGGATGCCATGGTGTCTCGGCGTACTCGCCCTGTGCGTGGCTACCCTGCACGGGCCACGAGACGCAGAGGCGAACCGAGGCGCCTATTGCCTGTATTTGCCGCAGCATGCGTCGCTTCAAGACACTGACTCCTGTGCGTCAGCAGGGGCTACTTTTCGATTATGCGTGGGACTTTTGCGTGCTTGGGCGTCTCAGTAGTTGCAGGCAGTCTGCAAAGAACCGCGACTCGTGAGGTCTTCTCGGAGTTCCGGGGGAAGTAGCCATTTCACAAAGGAGTCCGCCTAATGCGGGTCAAGAGGAAGTTTCATGCGGCAATGGCGGGCGGAATTGTACTCCCGTTGGTCCTCGGTGGCGCCTCAATTGCGAACGCCGAACCACAACAGCTGGAAGCCAAGGAATCATCGATCAACGTCTCCGGAACCCTAGCGGTTGTCCCGACCGAGGATGGCGCGGCTGCAGGTACTACCGCAGCGGAAACCGTCTTGATCACCGAGAGCGGAATCAGCGTCCCGCTCGAGCTCCCAGAAGCAGACGACCTTCACTCAGGACAGCCGGTTTCGGCGCGCTTTGCGCTTTCTGAATCTGCGCGACTCAAGGTCGAAAAGTCTGCCGGCTCGCAGGCGAGTGACGAGCGCATACTCGCACTCGCGTTGCAGCAGAACGCGCCCCTGCAGCAGGTGTCGGCTGACGTTGATGAGGTTCCTGAGCCACGTGCTGGGGATTCCACGTACGCGCACACCATTGACGTGGTGTACCTCGAAGGCGCGAAGCACCCGTTCATGAGCGAAAGTACGATTCGCAACGAGATCGCGAAGGTCGGAGCGTACTGGGGCACTGAGACAGAGGGGCGGATTTCGAGCATCAAGGTGAATGAGGTCAAATTCCGGCGCGTACCTGCCGGTCAGCTGGGGGCCGACGTTTGCAGCGGCGACGGGAAGAAGATTCGAGAGTGGGCCGCGCAGCAGTACGGTCTGACTCGGAGGGACTACATGACGAACACCACGCGCAAGCATCTCCTTATCATTGAGTCGCTCAGTGCGTGCGGGGCGGTGTTCGGTGCGAACGCCGAACTGGGTGATGGATTGAATTCGGCAGGAACCATCTGGGCCACGTTCAAGCGGGACGACACACATAACTGGAACTACGTTCTCTCGCACGAGTTCGGACATAACCTCGGCCTCAGCCACTCCAACGAACTCGATTGCACGGGCGGACAGATTGATACTCTCCGGTTTGACGAAAAGGGAGTGCCCTCGAGCAAGAACTGTTCCGTGACAAGCTACTACGACGCATATGACGTCATGGGAGGCAGATACGACTACAAGGGGATCTCGAAGAGTCAACCCATCCCCGCGTCGAACGTCACGGATCGCATCCGTCTCGGCGTCATCGAGGACGCCGACATCGTGAAACTGTCGAACGCGGGTGGGAAGATTCAACCTGCAACCCTGCGTCACTCCGCAGCACCCGTAGAGAACGGGCTTACCGCTATTGAGATCACTGACCCTGCGAGCCAGGAGAAGTACTACCTCGAGTACCGTGCAGGCATGCTCCGGGACGCCGATGCGTACTACGCAAACTGGCCTTCCAGCTACTATTCTGAGCGCGAGCTCAAGCGCGGAGTAAGGGTCCTCAGGATGGTAGGCAAAGGCTCCGTGGCGCTGAACCGATCCGGTATGAGTGACACAATGGCCGCCAAACCCGGCGGCAACGCACTCGTTCCCGGTCAGGCATTTACGAGCTTCAGCGGCAAGGTCAGGGTCGAGGTAGTCAAGACGGAACCGAGCCTGGCTGATCTGTGCGTGTTCTTCGACGGCGCTCAGAAGACCATGGCGAGGCCGGGCGGTGCGAAGATCAGCGGCACGCCCAAGGTGGGAAAGACCCTGAGCGCTGTCGCCGGGACTCGTGAACCTGCGACGGCAACGCTGAGCTATCAATGGAAGCGAAATGGCGTGAACATCACTGGTGCCACAGGCAAGAACTATGTACTGAAGGCCGCGGACGCCAAGACGTCCATCACAGTCACCGTGACAGCGAAGAACAAGTGCTACACGGGCGGAGAACGAACTTCAACCGCGGTGAAGGTTTCAGCGAAGTAGTCGCACGCCTGTTTCGCTCTGTAGGAGCATGATTGGCCCGCAGCAGACAGTTCTGCCCCCTGCCCATGTCGGGCAGGGGGCAGAACTGTCTGAGCGTACCGGGACGATTGTGGGTTCTACCCGCTGTTCAGCGTGAGGTTACACCGGATAGTGCGCGTTGAGGAACTTGATGCGGTTTGGAATCTGCTCTCGGATGAAGGCTCGTTGTTCGGAGGTGAGCCGTTCGGGGTGCTTGCGAAGTGAGAACCAGGGCACTGCAGCGCTTGGAAAATCCTCCCGGTCGGGATGCTGCCTGGCATATGAAGAGACGAAGCCATCGAATCGGGGGGCAGCTTTGCGATCAGCGGTTTGCGCGGCCTTCCATGCTGCACGTTGTGACGCACTCATGGCGTGGTCGACTGAATGCAAGACCTCGTGGAAGATGACGCCCTGGAACTCGTTATGCGACGGAGCCTGGTCGGCAAAAGTGTAGATATTGCCTCCGCCTCCTCGGAACGTGCCTTTTCCATCGACGATGGTCACACGCTGGATCTCTTTCCGGAAGCAATAGGGAATTCTGCTCAGTGCATCGAGGTGGCGTTGTGCGACGGCTTTGGCCGTGGCAAATGTGCCGACTTCTGCGACGACGAAGAACTCAATGTCGTCCATGACCTTCCATGTAGCGCGGAAACCGTAGGAGTCTCGATTCTGGACGGTCGAGGATTCACCTCGAATGCGGCTTTGGATTGTCAAGCGACGCACCTTGCGGCCCATGTTGGTGAACGAAACCGGGCGGTTCTGGATGTCGGCCTCGCGAATGGTGTTGAAGCTTCGCGCGGTTTCAGTAGGCAACGGCATTGTCGAAGCCGCACGCTGTGCGAGGTTGGGTGATGCGTCGGCTGGAGCTGTCTGTCCGATGGCGTTGACACCGCCGAGTGTGAGTGCTGCCGGTATGGCGAGTGAGATGAATGAACGACGTTTCATGGGAGCTCCGATATCCGGTTATGGCACGTGTGTTTGCAAGACGAGGTATTGGCCTTGGGGGTTGTATGGGTAGCCGCGCTCAAGGCGCGGGTGCTGAGATGAGCCACCGTTTTCCGGGGCCGCGAGAGGTGTCACCCGCATAGAAGACGGTGTCGTCGAGGGAGGCGCGTGAGTACGGGAGCACGAGCACGACTTCGCCGGGGGCCGTCATGGGTTGCCGTGTGACGATGTTGCCGTGAGTGGCGGACTTGAGGTTAAGGACCTGGTTCTTCGATGCTGGTCCGAAGCCTGCCACCCGGATGGTGGACTCATTTGCACCCGTTGCCGTGATGCGCATCGTCAGCCCATTTCCGACCTTGTACGTTCCCAGTTGTGTGGGAGTCTCAACATACTCGACCCCATCCCGCTGATACGTCTGAGACGCGGAAACCGTGAGAACACCTCGTAGCCTGCTCGTGGTGTACTTCCACGCACCATCAGTACCTACGGTGGTGGTGGCTGTGAGTGTTTGTCCTGCATCATTGGTGACGGTGATCGTGACCTTCGCTCCTGCGACTCCGGTGCCAACGAAGTTGGGGTAGATGCCAACTTCTTGTCCGTCCAGCGGAGAAGCCGAAAGCGTCGTGGGGACAGTGACCGGGTCATCGGGTGGTGGTGGGGCAACTACCGGAGGCGTCGGCGGCGGGATGGTCACGTCCGGCGTCAGCGAAGTCGTGTCGGTCGCGTTCGGGTCTGAGGTGTCGTCACGTCCGGGTGGAACAACGACGTGCGCTACTGCAGGAGTGGGGGGCCTCTCGTTGGTTGCGTCTCCTGCTCTGCTGGCGTCGTCGGCGTGTTCCTCTGTCGAGTGCTGTGTGACAGGGGCCTCGGGCGGGGTGGAGTCGGACGGCGACGAACTGGCGGAGCTGCGGGGGCCGGCAGCGCCTGTGCTCGCAGACTCGACGTCATCGTTCATGGCGGTCAGCACGGAGACGGCAATTGCGCCGGCGGAAACAAGCGCAAGCGGCACGACGGCAACTTTCGCAATGCGACCCATCGTCTGTGACCGTGTACGAACGATGGCGGCAGATGTGGGAGAACCCGAAAGATCGGGTTCCTGCTGCGAAGTGAGCCAGGAACGATACTCGAGGGCGCCGTATGTGCCCAGTGCTGTAGGGAGGAGGACCGCCGCCAGTCGACGATGCAATTGCTCCGCCTCGCCTGCCATCATTGAGCAGGCATCGCACGTTTCCAAGTGCGCCTCGACCCTTCGCCGTGCGTTGGGTGATGCAAGCCCGCGTGAGTACTGAGGGAGCCGTTCGACCACCCACTTGCACTCTGGTGAAGAAACTGAGCCGGAGTCGAGATTCGCGGCGATCCAGGCTTGTTTGAAACCCTCGCGTGCTCGCTTCAACAACGCACTGGTGGCGTTTTCATTCATGCCGAGGTACTGGGAAAACTCTCTGACTGCCAGTCCCTCGACATCGCGGTACCAGAGCACTTCCTGCCACCGCACCGGGAGTGAACGGAACACCGCAGCGGTGAACTCATTCTCGAACAGGCGCTCCGGCTCGTCACCCACGGGCTCCGCGTACGCATCAAGCGTTTCATCTGTCACGCCCGTGATTTCATCGACGGTCCGACGCCGTCCCATGCTCGAAGCGATCGAACGCGCCGTAGCAATGGCGTAGGCGCGAAACGCAGTCTGTGGACCGTTTCCGGCCTCCAGCTGCTTCCAGATCCTCAAGAAGGTTTCCTGAAGGATGTCATCCGAACTGAGCGACGTAAACGCCCGGGTGACTGCACCCACTGCCGCAGCGTGACGATCCCACAGCTCACGAAACGCCTTGGTATCGCCGGCACGTGTCGCTTCAACGAGTTCCATGTCGCTTGCGAGCGCGACTACCTGTCTTCTCCCCAACGCTTCCTCCCCCGAAAGCAGGTACATCATTGTGTCTTCGGCAGTCCAACAAGACGGAACTTCGAGTCCCAGGCCACGGTGCGTGGCATCCCATTGAAAGAGCTCGCTAGGTGCGGCCGCTCGTTGACAATTGCCAAACTTCCTTCATATGAATAAGACGCTCATTCGTCGAGGAGTCCGACGGAAGAAAAACTGCGACTGAATTTTGATGAAGCGCGTCGGATTCTTGTGAGAACCAGCGTCTCAGTCAGTACAGGCGGAAAAGGCTTACCCCCAAGAGCGCAACCGCCTGCTGAGGTGACAAAACACCGGAGCATTCCCATCCGCGTGACCTCATGCCTGTCCGGACAATCAAGAGCGCAAACCCCCCTACTGCGCTCGTTGTCCGGACAGGCATATTTCATTTTGTGCAGCTACTGTGCCAGCGCCCCCAGACGCCGTCCTATCGCGCTCGTGCCTCACATACCGAGGACTGCCTTGGTCCGGACGTCCGCCAGCTCAGCGATAGCGCTACTTGTCGGACTGCACGTCCACTACTCGCACGACTCGCGGGGGCCGGCCCTCGGGAATCAACCTGGTGGCACCCCCAGCATCTCCACATATCCGGCGACGAAGGGCTCTGAAGCCGAGGTGCGAACGCCACGCTCCGGCGATGAGGTGTGCCTTCCGCGCACGATGTGCAGTGTTCTAGCGGACACCGAAATCGCAACAGGTCACGAGGAACAGGCCGATTCGCACCTCATCTCCCCTTGTACATGTAGTCCTTCATGGCAAGCACTTCAGAAAAGTGCAAAGTTTCCTGAATGCTGGCGTCGGACTTTTGAATCGGGGCGCGTCTTAGTCAACAGGGGTGAAAAGTTTGCCCTCCATGTGCAGGGCTGGGTGAAGGCATTCTGGCCCGAGTTTTTACGGAACTCATGGCGAGTAGGAAAAGTAGCGAATGTTTGGGAAACACAGCGAGAGTCCTCCCGTTTGGTCGGTGATCCAATACTCATCTCGAGCGCTGGGGTATGAGCAGAGTTCGCGAGAAGGTGGGGAAACCTTATGAGACGCTGGTTCGATTTGAGTCGACGTCGCAAGGGTGCAGATGCCCGGCGACGGGCGCGGAACAGTGTTGCGGTCGCGGCATTGACGACCGGGCTGATTGCAGCCGGAATGGTCGTTCCTTCGGCCGCTCAAGCAGTGACCACGGTCTATGAGATCGAAGGTAACTGGGCTGCAGGCACCCCCGACCCGGTGAAGAGTGGCACGGGGCTTACGACGGTGTGGCGCTACAACATCAATGATGCTGAGGCTGCACCCGAGAACCCGCCGCAGGACAACGTCACCATTACATTCACGGCCCAGAATGCGGTCTTCACCGAGATTCCGGCCGAGTGTCTCACCACAGGGGTTACTCCCGTTCCAGAGATTCAGGACGATGGATCGACGCTCGTCTGTAATCTCGGGACTCGCAACCTTGGCACCGCCGAACTGTTGCTTGCCGGTGTAATTGCTGATGGTGTGACCGGTGACAAGGTAAGTCTTACCGCGAGCGTCGGCGAGCCTGGAGTCAACGAAGCTACGTTTACACTGCCAGAGCTCGATCTCGTTAATCCGTTCGCTATGGACATGAAGTTCGATGCAGGTTCACCTCGGTCGAGCCAGGATGGAACCAGGAACGTCATTCAGTTCCCTTGGTCGTTGCGACATGCCACCGGTTCAACGGCTGGGCCGTCGACCGTCAGTTATGACCTCAACTTCTCCGCGACCGGTGGAGAGGCAGTCACGCCGTCTGTTACTGGGTGCACACCGCAGAACCTGACGAATGCAGGGCACCCCTACTCTGGCGTAGGGTTCTCGGCCGACCAGACCGCACCATTTCCTGTGACTTGCACTCTCGTTCAAATCGCCCCTAACCGACTTCGCCTCACGCTCACAGGTATCGACTATTCGAAGACCCTTGATCCGACTCGAGACTCGACAGGGATTGATCTTCCGACGGAGTGGGACGTCGTCGCGGCAGGACTGATCTCAGTACGTTTCACGTATGTGAGTTCAACGACGATTTCGTTCACTTCAAATGCTCCAACCTACACTTCAGTGTCCGGCGAGACGAGCGTTGATATCACGTCGAACAATAGCAATTCGCGCGCTTCTGTTCGTGGCACTTGGACGGGCGGCTGGGTTCTCAACCAGATGTCTCCTCCAGTCGAAGGAAGTATCTGGACGGACACATACCGAACGATGGCTGGACAGCAGGTTCTCTCAACTTCGGGCATCCGCCCCCCGAGCGGTACAGAAACGCAGACCCAGGTATGCACGATCTTGGACACCAAATATGTGAGTTTCAATAGCTCGGCGATCGGCAGCATCTCGAATGGGGTGATCACTCCCTATCCGGGCATCATCTACGAGTACTACACCGGCACGGGAGGCGGCCTGGTCGATCCGAACAGCGGCTCCTACAACCCCAACAACTTCAAGTGCGATGGTTCGACGGGGTCGACTTGGTCGACAACGCTTCCGGCCGATCTCTCAACTGTTAAGGCGATCCGCGCGACCATCCCTGCTGCAGCAAATGTGCCCGATGCGATCGCTGCCCTCCGTACATATTCCACGGTGAAGCCGAATGTTGCCGTCGGCCAGGACATTTGGACCTGGACCAGTTACCGGTTCGGAAGCAATGCTTGGGTCGACCCGCATCGAACGATGAATGCGGCCGACGTGCCGTTGCAGGGCACTGTGACCCCGGGATCGCGCTATCCCTACACGGGTGGTGGGCGAGACGTACTTCGTATCGTCGCTGGACGACCGCTGGTGGAGAAGATTGTTGACCAGTCCACCACGATGCCCGGCGCGACTGTGAATTTTACGCTTAAGTATCGTGTGGAGGCCCCAGTAAATACGACAGTCAATGATCTCGAAGTCACTGACCTGCTTCCGGCTGGACTGACATATGTTCCTGGTAGCGCGAGCGTAGTTCCCACAACAGTGAGCGGTCAGAGCTTGTACTGGAACCTCGACAACGTATCCACCAACACGGACTACACCATCCTCCTGAGCGCGACGGTTGACGACGCCGCTGCGCCCGGAGTGACTTACACGAACAGCGTCGAAGTTGAACTTGCAGGCGTGACTGACAGTGACACTGCCACCACCCGTGTGCGTGACGGCGGCTACACCTTCCTTACTAAGACTGCCGACGCCCAACAGGTGCCCCACGATAATGGCACCGCGACGGATGGCTGGACGGTCCGTCTGACGTCAGCTGATTCAGTCGCTCAATCATTCACGGACACGATAGACATCCTGCCCCACAACGGTGACGGTCGAGGCACGAGCTTCACCGGAACGTATGAGCTATCTGGGCCGGTGACAGCAGTTGCTGGTGCGACGGTGTACTACACGACGAAGGACCCTGCCACGCTAGTCGATGATCCCGCGGACGCATCGAACGGTGCGGCCGGAAACGTCGCAGGCAACACGGCGGGGTGGTCTACGACCTTCACGCCCGATGCGACCGCAGTGCGTGTGATCGGCCCTTCGCTTCCCGCCGGCGAGTCGCAGGAGTTCAAGATCAATGTCACGACCGAGGATGCGACGTTCGAGGACATCTACGTCAATCGTGCTGAAGCTCGCGCGTCCCGCACACAGCTGGTGATGCGGACGTCGAGCTGGTTCCAGATCGCGGCGGTGAACTCGCTGACGATCAAGAAGTACGTGCAGGACGACGAGGGGAACTGGCACGACGCGCAGAACGTGGACGACTATCCGACTTGGTATGCGGGAGACACCGTTCCGTACCGTCTCGTGGTGACGAACACGGGTGACGAGACTCTCACCGATGTGCAGATCACCGACGACCAGGTCGATCTTGCCGCGCTGGACCCGCTGCCTGCTGGGCTGGAGGCCGGGGCGGTGATCCCGGAGCTGCTCCCCGGCGAGGACAACGCGGTGACGATCGAGTACTCGATTGAGCTGGGTGACGAAGCCGTTGGTGGTTCGCTCATCAACAACGCTTGCGCTGTTCCTGCGGATACGGCGGTGGACGAGTCCTGCGACCCGGCCGGCATCCTGGTGCAGTCGTCGACGCTCTCCTGGGAGAAGGTCAACGCTGGCGACACGACTGAGTTCCTCTCCGGTTCCGAGTGGTCGCTCACCCGGGTCGACGAGAACGGGGACCCGGTCGGATCCGCGGTCGCGGTCACGGACTGCGTCGAGGACCAGGCGGCGGACTGTGCAGGCCCCGACACGAACCCGGAGGCGGGCAAGTTCCGCATCGCCGGGCTCATCACGGGCGATTATGTTGTGGTCGAGACGCGAGCTCCCGCGGGCTATGTGCTGGACGATACGCCGCACGAGATCACCGTTCGAGGCGACACCGCGTTCGATGTGGCGTTCGAGAACGAGCAGCGGCCCGGCCTGAACATCCCCCTCACCGGCGGCGTCGGCACCTTCTCCATCCTCCTCGGAAGCGGGATTGCAGCGGCCGCGGCGCTCACCTTGATGGCGCTTCGCCGCAGGAAGGCCCTCGCATGACACCTTCTTCCGACCTATCCCCCTATCCCCATCGAAATCTGAACACCCATAAGAGAAAGGGACTTGACCTCATGAAGGCAAGTACGACCAGACGTCGCGTCACCACGATGGTGAGCGCGGCAGCACTGGGCCTCACCGCGATCCTCGGATCGACGTCGGCTGCTCTGGCAGCACCCCAGGACTTCGGCAACATCGATCCGGATCGCACCGGCTCGCTGACCGTGCACAAGTTCCTGAACCAGGCCGGCACTGCCACCGGTGACATCAGCGAAGCCCCCGCGGCCGGTGACTTCACCGATCCCGTCGCCGACGTCGAGTTCACGGTGTACCCGCTGCTCGAAGCTGGCGCACCGGTCGACCTGACCGTGCCCGAGAACTGGGACGGCCTGGACACCCTGACCCCTGGCGCCGGTTGCACGGCGCCGGCCGGGTACACCCTCGGCGCGCCGACCGTCATGCCGCTGACCGCGGCTGACGGCTCCTCCACGGTGTCGCTCCCGATCGGTCTCTACCAGGTCTGCGAGACCGCGGCTCCCGCGAACATCGTTGAGAAGGCGCTGCCCTTCATCCTCACCATCCCGATGCCGCATGAGGATGGCTGGGTCTACGACGCCCACGCCTACCCGAAGAACGGTGCGGCATCGATCGAGAAGACCATCGATCCGCAGCAGGACTACGGTCTGGGTTCCGTCGTGAAGTTCCCCGTGACCGTCCCGGTATCCCGGATGGCTCAGGAATGGACCGGGTTCGCGATTCGCGACACGCTCGATGATCGTCTCGCACCGGTGGCAGCGGCCGATATGGCCGTCACCGTCGATGGAGCTCCGCTCGATCCGTCCTTCTACACCATCGATATCGTCGGTCAGCAGATCACGATGAACTTCACCCCGGCCGGTGTTGCGTGGCTCAACGAGGGCCCGAATGCCCACGTCGGCGCGGAGATCCAGGTCGTTTTCGCAGGCACCGTCGTTGCTGTCGGTGACGGCGTCATCCCCAACACCGCTGAGCTCTGGGTGAACAACCCCGATTTCGATCCCAGCACCCAGCCGCCGCTGCCCTCGAACGAGGTGCACACGAACTGGGGCGATCTCGAGATCCTCAAGCGCGCCGCCGGCACGACCGGTGACGAGGGCACCCTCGCGGGCGCAGTCTTCGAGATCTACGCCGCCGAAGATCCCTACGCGGCTGACTGCTCGACCGCAGTCGCGACCGGTGACCCGATCTCCGTCGGAGGTTCGACCAGCTTCACCTCGGACGCGTCGGGCGTGATCTCGCTGGCTGGCCTGTACGTGAGCGACAGCGTCAACCCGGTGATCGACAACCCGCAGCGCTGCTACGTGCTCAAGGAGACCGCCGCTCCCGCCGGCTACGTGCTGCCGAGCAACGCGTTCACGCCCGTGACCGTGCTGATCGGGAACACCACGACCGATAACGTCGAGATCGAGAACACCCAGCAGGATGTTCCCGAGCTGCCCCTCACGGGTGCTGCCGGCCAGATCCTGCTGATCGCAGGTGGTGCAGCCGCGCTCGCGATCGCGCTCGGTCTGGTCCTGCTGCGCCGCCGACAGGCAGCTCAGGCCCAGCTGTAAGCACTACGCCTGAAGCGGCCCCTGAGAGGGAGAAGCCAGTGCCCACGGCGGCAACTGGTTTCTTCCTCTCAGGGGCATTCGCTCACTCGGCACCGAGACCGAGCACCTCACACTTTCACCCCTCACAGACGAATGAGCTCGTAGATGCTGCAGACTGTAGACCGCTCAGAAGCAGGCCTCGCCGAGGTACCCGCTCCTTCCCGAGCAACTCGTCGTTGGCGACCGAGTCTCCTCACTATCATCATCGTGGTCCTCGCCCTTGCCGGGCTCACCGCTGGGCTCTACCCCATGACAGCGTCTTGGGTGTCGTCCTACAACCAATCTAAGGTCCTCGTCAAAGCAGGGACCGACCTCGCCAACCTCAGGCCTGCACCCGATGACCAACTCAGAACCGCGCACGCATACAACGACGCGTTCACAGCCGGAGTGGAACTCGAAGCCGGTGGCAACATACCTATCGGTGTCGGCACGGGCGACGGTGCGGGGCTGAAGTACGAAGACCTGCTGAAGGCCGACGACACCGGCCTGATGGGCCGCATCAAGATCCCTGGCATCGATGTCGACCTCCCCATCTATCACGGTACTTCTGAAGCATCTCTCCTGCGTGGCGCCGGACATCTCGAGGGCTCCCACCTCCCCGTTGGCGGCGCTGGAACCCGGTCGGTGATCACCGCACATCGTGGACTCGCGAATGCCACCATGTTCAGCAACCTGGACAAAGTCGAAGAAGGGGACACCTTCTCGATCAACGTACTGGGAAAGGTGCTCACTTATCAGGTGTTCGATATTCAGGTGATCGACCCCGACGACAGCGGGTCGCTCCGCGCCGTCGAAGGGAAGGACCTCGTCACGCTCATCACCTGCACACCGCTCGGGATCAACACGCACCGCATCGTCGTCACCGGTGAACGCATCACCCCGACCCCGGAGAAGGACCTCCGCGCCGCCCGCGAGGCTCCAGCGATTCCAGGGTTCCCCTGGTGGGCCGTCTACTTGGGAACTGGTCTCGTCCTGACCACCGCGTACCTCATACGCCGAGGCTTCCTCGATGAAGCGTCTCGGTCCCAGGCACCTACCGCGTAGGCGTTCATTCTTTCACGTCGGCCGGTATGCGCGAATCTGCGTAACTGGCTGTTGACGGGATTTTCCGTACGCACGCCGGTGTCATCGACGTCGACAGAACTCTGCACCACCGCTCGTCACGTCCAGGCATCGGGAGAAACAGTTTTCAGTGACCAGGATGTACGAGGACGTGCGGACTCCGGTGGGAATCCCGAGGGGGGCTTGCTCGATGAACGAGAAGACGATTGCGCCTACAGGCATCACACCGATGCGAAAGACAGCGTACCGGGAGTGCGTGGGTCCCGCGCCTCCGAACTCGCTCGAGATGTCGACCGACTCGGGCCTGAGGGCTCGTGCACGTGCGCATCCGCCGCTGTCTGCCGCTGCTTCTGGACCCTCCCTGAGGGCGAGCCCAGCATCTGTTCAAGGTGACGATTGAGATCCTGCGCGAACGCCACGCTCTGCTGACAATCGCCGCATACAGCAATCAGTGATTCGATCTTCTGTGCGGTGACGATGCTCGACTGTCCACGAACGTACTGGGACAATCGCTCGAGCACCCATCTACAGCTGGCACTCCCACCGCCTGGGACGTGCAACTGGCTCGTGATCCAAGCTTGCTTGAATCCCTCCCGCGCACGCTTCAAGAGCGCGCTGGCGCTGTTCTCGTTCAGCCCGAGAAGGTGGCAGAATTCGCGAACAGCCAAGCCTTCGACGTCGCGATACCAGAGCACCTCTCGCCATCGGGGAGAGAGCGACCGAAATACCGATGCGGTGAAGTGGTCTTCGAGCAGCTGGATGGACGCGTCATGCGCCGAACCTGCCAGATGCTCCAGCGCATCATCAGCGACCCCCGTGACTTCGACCACCGTTCGTCGTCGCCCAACCTCTGAAGCCACCGATCGTGCTGTGATGATGGCGTAGGCGCGCAGGGATGTTCGAGGCCCCTTTCCTGCGCGGAGTTGTTCCCAAATGCGAAGGAAGGTCTCTTGCCGTATGTCTTCGGGCGGCAACGACGTGTGTCGACGGATGGCAGCAAGGACGGCGCCTGCGTGCCGATGCCAGAGTTCTCCGAAAGCCGCACGGTCACCCGTGCGGCTGAGTTCCAGCAGTTCCATCTCACTGCGCTTCGCATTGCTGAGTGGTCGCGCCATTGCAAGGTTCCCCCGCCCCCGGAAATCCAACACCTATGTGCGGGTTATGTTCGCATTTAGTAAATGAAGGGGGTCAACAGTGCGCGCATTGGGACAGTGAGTGCGTCGAATGGCACTCCCTGGTCAGCCTCTGAGGGTGGCAAGTTGGCAAACAGCACCCAATGCGGCGTGCTTCTTCGCTGAGAGTGCGCTCCACGCGTCCTGTCTCCCGTCATACTCGAAAGGGATCGAGCGTCCTAGTTCATGACGGGCAGATACTGTTCGCAGTTTGGCGGGGCTGACGGATCAACCGCAGGCGACTGCCGTTCCCATACTTGTCCGGACGATGGAAGCGCTCCTCTTATTGCACCTCCGCTACCGAACATCATCCGGTGTGTAGCGACCCGGTCATCTCTCATTACCATTCCGTCGTCCGGGCATGCACCTTCGCGAGGGTGGGTGCAAAGCGTCGAGAGTCAAATGTCCCAGGTTCAGGTGTGGTCTATCGCAGCGCTTCCCAGAGTCGCCGTAACACAGGGAGGATCGCTTCGGAAGTCTCTCGAATGGTTTCCCAATCCACACTAAAATGTTCTGTCATGGGGATGCGGGGCGGCGATGGCGTCAGGCCGACGTAATGCGAGAAATATGCTCTTTCGGGGCCGGGAGTTCTCGAGGGTGTCAGCGCGATTTCGGGGGATCGCTGGTATCGCCTCGAACCCGAGATTCGGTGAGTTTCTTTCAGCGGCGAACCTCGAGTTTGCGAGCTTGGCGAATTCTCCTGAAACAGTAGTGCAAGTCGCCCAGTTCGCGGACCTGAACGTGTCGTACGGCAAGCTTGCACGCGGCGAGGTTGTCTGGCCCAGGGATATGCAATCACTTGATCGGGCGGCTGTCGTGATCACGCGTCGAGGGCGAGTGCGTGCTGCCGGTGAGGGCGTCTACTTGCGAGAGCCTGGCGTCATTTTCATCCCGCCCGGAGACACTCGAGTTTCAGTGATGTTTGAGGCATCGGAGAATGAACTCGTGTATGCGAGTTTTCCTGCTTCACTTGTTGCTGACATTCCTTTGCCCACCGATGTCGAAGTCGGAGGTAGTCAGCTCAGTTCATATCTGGTTGACCCCATCTATCGATTCATGGTCGGCCTCGCTCATGCGCCCGACCAGGAACGCGGCCTGCTCCCGGTTCGGTTTGCGACCGGTGAGATGCTGCGCGCGATTGTGCAGTTGGTGTCTCAGTGCGGCTGCTCCGAGATGCCTCTCTATGACCGGGCGATCCAAGCGATTCTCCAAGACCTCGGAAATGTGGACCTCGCCGCCGGGACACTCGCGCCACGACTTGGCGTGTCCACAAGGAAGCTGCAGTTGGAGTTCCAGGAGCGAGGCACAACAGTGCAGCGAGAGGTGCGAAGACGGAGAGTTGCAGCCGCCCGGCAGATGCGTCGCGAACTTCCAGAGATTGGAGTCGAGGTGCTGATACTCGCATGCGGGTTTCGGTCGAAGTCCGCGTTCTACCGAGCCATGTCGGAAGTCCCGGACTCGCAGTCCCGTTGATATGGATCTGCAGTTCGCTGATAAGCCTTCCTGTGTCGAGCAGCATGTTCCGTCTCCGGAAATTCTAGGACGGGCGCGTACTGTGCGAGTGAGGATTGTCGGTGCCTTGGAACTGATGAATTGGCCACTCTGCCAACTTGTTGCTCGGCCTTCAGGGCTAGCTGAGTTCAGTTGGATTCTTCGGGATCAACCCGGACGGTGGCCTGGCGGGGATTGTGTCGCACCTGGTGCCGCTGCCGAAGAATCGCACCGGCAAACCTTGTCTGGCCGTAGGCGAAGTCCGCTGGAAACTTCTCGACCTTATGCTGGAACTCATGTTCGCCCGTGCTTCTGAAGCGCAAAGGAGACAAGGGATCAGGAGTTTCATGACTCGGCCCACGCAGGGTGTTTCACGAAATGTGAGGCCTCGAGTGAGAGCGGCTCGGATCCGGTTCAGGATCCGAGCCGCTTCGTCGTTTGCGCGGGGTGCGCGAATGGTTCGTGTCTGTGCGCGGTTTCGGAGACGGTGCTCCAGCACGGATAGCCCCTAGCGGGGCTCTTCGTTGTTCGCGTTCAGTTCGTGCGCGGGCGAGATGCTACTCGCTGCTCGCGCTGTTTGGCGGATTACCAGTTTCGCGTGTGCTGGTCGGGGAGTGGTGCGGGCTGGATCGAGCGGCTGGACGAAAGCGTCTTGTGAGCACGAGACCCTTTACGTCCTGAATTTCGAGCTGATCAAGCTTGACGGCGTTTGGCGAGCTCGTCGCCGGTAATGAACTTTCTTCGAAGCGTCGAAGTATTGTGAAGACCACTGAGGGTTCCGAAACGAGGAGCGACCTGGAGTACATCGAAACCTCCGCCACCGACCCATGCCACCTGGCCGGTCACGCCTCCGGTGTCAGAGCCCTCTACGACCTGCTGGAGGCGCGGGAGCGTGAAATCGAGCACAGTCTGTGTGTTTCTTTCTACTGTGACCCAGCGTCGACGCATTTTATGTGCCGTGGCCGCAGTTGTTCCCGACCCTGCGAAGAGATCTACGACGAGTTCACCAGGGCTTGTGGCAATGTGGAGAATGCGTTCGAGCAGCTCTTCTGGTTTCGGTGTGTCGAATACCGGCCTCTCCGGGAAGAGATCGAGGAGGTGCCTCTTCGCATCGTCGTTGGTGCCGACGTCAGACGAGCCCCACACGGTAAACGGCACGAGGCCTCGCAACTGATGAGCGAAGAGCTTTATTCTCGGTGAGCCCGCACCGCCTTTCGGGAACCAGATTCGATCCTCTTCGAGCAGTTGCTTGTAAGTTGACTCCGTCGCGTACCATGAGCGCCCGCGGGGCGGTTTCACTACATCGCCTGAGGGAGTAGTGATGTCGTACTGCTGAGCTCGCCGAAAGCCGGGAGCGGTGAACGGCGCGTCCGCCCAAGGCCCTCGAGGGTCGTCATCTCGGTTACGGAGAGTGGCCTCATCCTTGGCCAGTAGATTGCGGCTGAGTTTCCACTTGCGAGGGCCGGAAGGCGCATAGACAAGGATCGTGTCGTGATTCGACGAGAACGCCGCCCGGGAGTCTCGCGTCGTACGCTTCTGCCAGATTACGGAGGCGACGAAGGCGTTCTCGCCGAATACCTCATCCATTACCATCCGAGCGCGGTGCACCTCGCTGTCGTCCAAGTGCAGCCAGATCGAAGCGTCTTCGCGAAGGTACGGGGACAGTGCTGCGAGACGATCGCGCATCATGCTAAGCCACATGGGACGCGACATCGCATCGCCGTACTGATTGAACGTCTTCCCAGTGTTGAATGGCGGATCGATGTAGACGGCCCTGATGCCGTCCGCGAATACGTTCGTCTCCCCAAGCGCCTCGAGTGCGTCGAGGCCGTCTCCGATCGCGAGCACATTCGAGAGAGGGCCGGGCTGATTGCCTGTCAGGGACTCGAGCCTGAGGGGCTTCTGCAGAGCCCTATCCGTCGGCTCTACCCATTTGTATCCGGTCACTCCGACGGCGCGCAGGGAAAGGTCCTTGTTCGGCCACGTGAGCTCGACGCTCTGCTCCATCTGACGAGCCACCACCAATCACTGCACTTCATGCCCCGGCCCAAAGCACGGGGTCGCCTCCAGACTATGATGTCACTGACGACTGACAGAGGTGGGGTGTGAGTTCGGCGATGGTCGAGAAGGTTAGGACAACGCCCTACGCCAAGAAGCCTTTTGTTCGTTGGGCGGGCGGGAAGACGAGGCTCCTGCCTCGGATTCTGCCGCATGTTCCGGAGAGATTCGAGAACTATCACGAGCCGTTCCTGGGCGGCGGCGCGGTCTTCTTTGCCGTGCGGGATCGAATAAGTGGTCACGCGAATCTTGCTGACGTGAACATGCACCTTGTGAATGCCTGGAACGCGATGCGGGCTCACCAGGATGAGCTTCGGCCACTCCTCGACGCTCACCAGGCCCAAGATTCCAAGGAGTACTTCTACGAGATTCGCGCCCTAACCCCCAAGGATCCGATTGAAAGCGCAGCGCGGTTCCTCTACCTCAACGCAACGTCGTGGAATCATCTGTGGCGTGAGAACTCGAAGACAGGCGCTATGAACGCACCTTGGGGTGACCGGCCTTTCAAGGGGTTCACCGAAGCAGAGTTCGAAGCGATCACTATGTCGCTATCGATTGCCGATGTTCGGAAAGAGGACTTCCGTCTCGCCATAGATCGCGCGAAGCCGGGTGACTTTGTCTACCTCGATCCGCCATATCTCCCCATATTCACCAATCCCGACGAGAAGGAACCAACGGCAAAGTTCAACAAATACAACGCGAAGACGTTTGAGCTCGCTGACCTCATCGATCTTGCCGACCTCTGCAGAGGGATGAGCAAGCGAGGGATCCGGTGGGTGATGTCGAACCGCGACACTGCCGGAGTCCGGGAACTATTTGACTTCGCCGATATTGTGGCCTTCAGAGCTCATCGTTCATTAGCGGCCCAGAGCAAGCGTGAGGTCGAATCGCACCACTCGCCTGAAGCCGTCGTCATCGGAAGGTAGCGTATGGTCGCTCAAGCAGTCGAGGCCGTCTGGGTATGGAAGTTCGGGACGAGCGCCTTCAAAGCGACATATGGACGTTTTGCTGACTCGTCGGCTGGCGACTCGTATACCAAAAACTACGTGCAGGTCAGCGGGGAATGCCGCGACCTACTCTCATCCGTGTTCCATATTGCGCAGGAAAATGGCGTCCGGCACGAGCTCACGTATGTATGGCCGGGTGGCGAGTCAGACGGGCACGTGAACTGGTCAGTCGATCGGTACCATCTGAACTGGCCGATGGGCGGAGCGCCACTTCCCTGGAAGCTGACTTCAGAACCGAGTGAAAGCTCCGTCGGCGCCATTCCGGGAAATCCGACCCACGGCTCGCAGCCCGATGCCGATGCCGAGTGGGAAGCACTCGAGGCCAAAGGCCTTGACCCGTTCCTGGTCGCAGTGAAGTTGAGGGGCGAGCAAGACCGGCTCCATCTCCGCGCATATCTTGGAAATCCGCCGGAGGGAATGGAATGGGCCTCGCTTGATGCTCTGCCCGGAGGCATTCCTGAAGCTGTCGGAACAATTAACGGCAATAGGGCGTGCGCATCGCTCGAGGTGTCGGGTGGTGTGACCGCTGCGCCAGCAGTCGCGAAGCTGATCGAGCACCTGGAGAAGAACCCGAATGTTCTCCTCGTCGGCCCTCCCGGGACTGGCAAGACGGTACTTCTCGAGGAATTGGTGAATTTCGTAGAGCATAGTGCGGGTGGTCTCCTCTTCGACCCAGACGAGCCGCATCGCGCATTCAGCGAGGACGTAGGCAAAATGCCTGGGATGTCTCGAACGGTCGTGCTCCATCCGTCATACGGCTACGAAAACCTCGTTGTCGGCCTCCTGCCTGAGGCAGCGGCAAAGGGGGGTGTGGTCGTGAAGCCAGCGCCCGGGCCACTGGTCACCCTTGCCCAATGGGCTTCGGAGCCAAATCGACGGGCGCTACTGGTATTGGATGAGTTCAACCGCGGAAATGCGGCCGCAGTACTCGGCGATACGATCGCCCTCCTCGACAAGGACAAACGCGGGATCGCAGTCGTTGATCTGCCCTACAGCGACGGGAAGTCGGTGCCCGAACGACTCACGCTCCCCGAGAATCTATGGGTCGTCGCGGCGATGAACTCGTCGGACCGGTCGGTAGCCCCGCTTGATGCGGCTTTGCGGCGTAGGTTTACCATCATCGAGATGCCACCGAACTACGCCGTTCTCAGCCAGCACCTCGGGGCAGGAGAAAATCCTGACCTCGACCTTCCGTTTGCAGAATGGACACTGGCGATGGTCGCATCGTTGGCTGTCGATCTGCTGGAGGCAGTCAATCAGCGCATTGACGCAGTACTGGGCTCGGACTTTAGGCTGGGGCAGTCGAATTTCTGGGGCGTTACAGGGGAAACGGAGGAGGAGGCTCTAAGGAGCCTTGCATCGGCCTTCGACTATCGAGTCGTATCGACTCTGAAGCTCGCAATGCAGGACGACGACGGGGCGCTTGCCGCAGTCCTCCGGGCTGGAACCATCGACCGGCAGGTAGGAGGGTCATCCGCGGTAGCCTACTGGCAGAACGGTGATCCCGAACTCGGCTCATACGCCTCCGCGCGCCTGCATCTCCGAGAAATCTCAAAGCTCGACCCAGAGAATGCCTTGGCAGAACTTCGGCGGCAAGCCGGACGCTGATGCCAGAGCGTATTCCTCTGCGCGAGTACGAGACGGTCGCGGTCTCGCCCGCTCAAACTCAGAACATGAAACGGGGCGCCGCACTGCTCGATTCTCAGCTGCGCCCCTCTATTCAGCAGTTCCGCACTGATGGTCAGAGCGTCTCGTTCGGGAATGTCGTAGGCTCGTTCTCTCTTCCCAACGGTGACGTGATCCAGGTGGCTCCGAAGATCGCAGCGGGTGACTGGACAACCGCAATCGTTCATCTCCTGTCGGAAGACACGCGCCTTGCGGTTACGGGGTCGCAGCAATCGCGACCGTCAGCTCGCAGAGATGACCTGACTGCAGCCCTCGCACTCGAATATGCTCGGCGACTCGAGCGAGCCATCCGCCAGGACGGCCCGATGCAGGTGTACGAGCGGAGACACGAGACCGGACGACGCTGGCGAGGACGCCTCGACGTCACCGAGTGGGCGCGCAGGAGCGCCCTCGACCCGGCACGTTTTCCCATGGGCTTTGATGAGCTCAGCGTGGTTAATGACTTCACTCGCGGACTCTCCGTAGTCGCGGGGCTCCTCGGCAGATCGGCCGCCGGAAGCGAAACCGCCTCGCGCTTGCGCCGTCTGCAGAACGAGGTCATTCCAGGCTCGCCTATTCCGTCATTCGTGAACCGATCCATCAGCCGACGTCGGATGCCCACGCAATGGGCGGCATATGCGCCTGCTTGGGACATTGCTGCCCCGATCCTCCGGAGCCAATCAGTGGTCGGGGATCCCGGCCGAGCCACAGGGCTTGAGGTCGCGGTCGAGCCATGGAGGATGCTGGAGACTTACCTCGAACGTGCACTACATGCTCTTGTGGCGTCAGAAGATGGAGTGTACGTTCAACCGAAACTGACCTACCCGCTTCTTTCGGAGCTGAAACCTGCCTCTGCGCCTGCTGTTGCTGGATTCCCGAAGTCGGTCGAGCCGGACGGCCTGCTCATTGATGACGATGGACATGCCGTGGCCACGTTCGAAGCGAAGTACTCTAATCGACCCAAGCGAGAACATGTCTTTCAGGCGTTGGCAACCGCTGCTGCTCTTGCGTCGCCGCTTGCGGTGCTCCTGTACCCGTGGAGGGAGGAGCCTCGGGTCCTCGATGTTGCAGGATTTCACAGCTCGCCGAGCACGCTAGTCGCGGTGGGAGTGGGGCTATTCGAGTACCGGCGGGGCCGGAGCGATCGCAAGTTGGCGGCAACCATTGGCGAATTGCTCAGACCAATCGGATGATGTTCACCTCACGCAGTGGCCGGCTTGAATAGCGACCGCTGACCAGTCTCTGATAGTGATCATTGACGAGAAGCGCCATGTCAGCTCATTGCGCGCGGCCCATCGACCTACCGGCCTCCTCGATGGGTCGGTTGAATCGTTAAACGCCGAGGAACTTCGCAATGAGCTTGTGGAGTGCTTCAGGGGCAGCACGGCGACGTTTCCGAGAGTGAGGCACTCGCTCTGATCGCTTTGCGACTCATACGTACCTCATTGTCAGCGGTGGCGTCATAACCCGGCTAGTCTGTGCCTCGGCTTAATAGGCACCCGGTTTCATGAATAGGGTCAGCATCCAGCGGGGCTAGCGCTGAAGAAACTCGCCCGGAGAGCGTCCTCACGATCTGCGCTCTCAATGATTGGGCGGCGACTCCGGAAAGGAAGCCCCTGTTAGGCCGGCCTTCTTGCTGGCTCAAGTGCCTTAGGGGGTCCGTTGACGGTGAACATGGCGATGCCGAGTGGTCTTACGCCACTTAGCCTGTGATCTCGTACTTTGGCCCCTCCGCGAGCTCTTTCGGGTCAAGGCCTCCGGGAAAAGCTGAAACACCCCACGCAGGGTGTTTCACGAAATGTGAGGCCCCGAGTTCACGGAATGCAGAAGCGGGCCGGATCTCTACGGAGATCCGGCCCGCTTTGTCGTGGAGGGGATTCCCGGTGCTGCCGGTGCGACGAAGTTGCCCCGGTGGCAGGTGCAGCGCCCCGCCTCCCGTTCGCGGAATCGTCCCTATGGCAGCGAAACCGACTTGAAGAGTTCGTGGGCCCCGTAGAGTTCTTTCGCGATGCGCAGATGCGACCATGCGTCCACTGCATTGACCTGCTCGATGCCGCGTAATGCGTCGAGTTTTGCGAGCAACTCTTCCGAGGTGTCTGCGGAGATCGTCGAGATGAGGTCGTACGCGCCGCTGGATACGGCCAAGAACTCCGGGGCGACGACGCGAATCTCTTCGACCAGCGCGGCGGAGACGTTGCCGTGCACGCTGATTCCGAGCCCGAGCGCGGGCGGACCGATGAGATGGTCTCTCACCGGCAGCCCGACGACCTTGACGACTTGATGATGCAGCAGACGCCGCAGGCGGTTGCGGGCGCTTGCTGCGGACACTCCGGCGGCGGACCCGAGCTCGCGGTAGGTTGCCCGTCCGTTGTGCTCCAGCGCGAGGAGGATGCTGCGGTCGGCATCGTCGAAACTGATGGGGGTCGCTGCCGGGCTCGGCAACGGGGAATCGATGTTGACGAGGATGCGCTCGTACACGTTGCAGACGACTCCGCTGACGCCCGGGATGGCGCGGATCGCTCCGAGCACGTCCTGATGCTTCTCGTCCGACGTCACGCGCACCTCCGCGTCGACACCGTAGGTGCCCGCGATCGCGGAGACGAAGCAGGTCTCGCGCATGGCGCAGAGGGCTTCGAGGATTGGCTCGCTCGGCCCGGATGTCGAGATCAGTACATAGGAGTACCGCGTGATCCCCAGGAGATCCGGGCTGACCGTCGCGGTGAGACGGATGCGGTTCTCCGCCACCGCTTCCTCGACGACTGCCGCGACCACCTGGCGCGGGACGCCGACCCGACCCGCGACTTCGGTGAAGCTGATCCGGCCGTTCTCTCGGACCTCGCGCAGGATCCTCCGGACCTGATCATCAGTGATCGCCATGGACATTTCCTTCCGTTTCGACGGCGAACCCGTCGCACCGATTTCTCCGAAAGTGCTCTTGAACGGCTCAGATTGCGTGCAGACGAACCATTTCTGACGGATTCTGTTACGAAACTACAGCATGGCGATTTCGATCGTGTTCTTTTGATGGCAGAACGACAGTCGGTGACCTACAGTGGGGCGCACCCGGTCCTCGGCTGAGGACACGGCAGAACTATTCGAGACTCGACGAGGAGAACCACTGTGTCTGCACCGGCCCCAGTTTCCACCGACACGGCGACCTTCGCCGTCGAGGTGCACGGCATCAATCCGATTCCCACCTCCGAGCGATGGGCGACGCCGAGGGACGTCTTCGGACTCATCTTCGGCGGAGCCAACAGCATCTCGACCGCAGTGCTGGGTACCTTCGGCGTCGTGTTCGGTCTGACGTTCTGGGACGGCGTCCTCGCGATCGTGCTGGGTGTGCTGATCGGCTCCGCGATCCTCGCTCCGATGGTGCTCTTCGGGCCGCGCAACGGCACCAACAACGCCGTCTCGTCATCTGCGCATTTCGGTGCTCATGGCCGGTTGATCGGTTCGCTGCTCGCGTTGCTGGGAGCCTTCACCTTCCTCGCGCTCGCCGTCTGGGCTTCGGGCGATGCCATGCTCGCTTCGATCGCCCGTCTATTCGGGTTCGAGGCCAACGGAGTGCTCTCCGCGGTCGTCTACGTCCTCATCGCGCTGCTGCTGATCGTCATCTGCGTCTTCGGCTACAAGCTTCTGGTCGTGCTGAACAGGATCGTGCCGCCGCTGGTCGCCGCACTGTTCGTCGTGGGTATCGTCATCTACGCGCTGCACCAGGATTTCGGTGCAGCGCTTGCCTCCGACGTCGCCGACCGGTGGTCGGAACCCGCCTACATCGGCGGCTTCATCGGCGCCATGCTCATCACCATGTCGTGCCCGATCTCCTACGGGCCGTTCCTCGGCGACTACTCCCGCTATGTGGCGGACACCGTCGATCGCCGGAGGCTGATCGTCGCAGTGCTCCTGGCGCAGTTCGCCTGCCTCGGCGCGTTCCTGTTCGGGCACATCACGGCGGCGGTGATCGCCGTCTCGAACTCCGAGCTCATCATGAGCGGTGACTACGTCGGTGGTCTTGTCGCGAGCACACCCGCCTGGTTCTTCGTTCCCCTGGCGCTGATCAGCGTCGCCGGCGGTGTGACCACCGGTACCAGTCTCCTCTATGGCACTGGTCTCGACTTCTCCAGCATCGTGGTCGTGATGAATCGGGTGGCCTCGACGGTACTCATCGGTGGCGTGACCGTCGCATTCGTACTGATCGGCAAGTTCGTCTTCGACATGGTCCAGAGCGTCACCACGCTTTCGACGCTGCTCGTGGTGTGCACCGTGCCCTGGATCGCGATCATGCTCATCGGCTTCGCGACGCGGCGCGGGTGGTACGACGTCGACTCGCTGCTCGTCTTCAGCCGACGCCAGTTGGGAGGCAAGTACTGGTTCCAGCACGGTTGGAACGTGAACGCGGTCGCATCCTGGGTGGTCGGCGCCGCCGTTGCGGTGAGCTTCGTGAACCTGCCCGGGCAGTTCGTCGGCCCATTCGGGAACGCCGCCGGCGGCATCGACGTCAGTCTCCTCGTCGCGCTCGTTGCGCCCGCGGCTCTCTACAGTGCGCTGCTGCGCATCAACCCCGACCCCGACTACGTGTTCGGACCATCCGGTGCCCGAGGCGTCCCGGTGCGCACCGGCACGACCGAGCCTCCGATCTCGGATCCGCGGGCCTAGCCGCCTGTGCACCAGCCTCTCCGTCAATTCAGCCCCCAGACCCAGGAGTCACTCATCATGAACCCCCGCACGAGCGCAGCCGCAATCTACCCGGGCACCGGCGATCGCATCGAGATCGCCACGATCGCCATCGCGCCGCCCCGCCGAGGAGAGGTGCTCGTCCGGATCATGGCTTCGGGCGTCTGCGGCTCGGACCGGCACGTGCTCGACAACGAGTGGGGGGTTCCATCACCGACCGTGATGGGGCATGAAGGCTCCGGCATTGTCGTCGAACTGGGTGAAGGGGTCACCGACCTCTCGGAAGGAGACCACGTCGCCCTCGTGTGGAATCAGGCATGTCTGACCTGCGTCGCGTGTCAATCGGGCAAGCCCTGGGCGTGCACCGACTTGCGCTCGAACGAGTGCGTGATGCCCGACGGCACCACCAGGCTCTCGCTCGATGGAACGGACGCCTACCCGTATCTCGCGGTCGGATCGATGAGCGAGTTCGCCGTCGTCCCCGCCAGTGCTGCGATTCGGATGCCGAAGGAACTCCCCTTCGACGTCTCGGCCCTGATCGGCTGCTCGGTGCACACGGGTCTCGGAGCCGTGAACAACAACGCGCGGGTTGCTGCGGGCGAATCGGCGGTCGTGATCGGCTGCGGCGGCGTCGGGCTCTCGATCATCATGGGCCTGCGGCTCACCGGAGCGCACCCCATCATCGCGGTCGACCGCAACCCCGAGAAGCTGGAGATCGCACGAGCGGCAGGCGCGACGCACGCCATTCTCGCTGACGACGACACCGCGAGCCGCATCCAGGAGGTGACCGGAGGGGGAGCGGATGTCGCCTTCGAAGCGATCGGCAACCGGCATACGATCCCGCAGCTGCCCGGTCACGTTCGTCCCGGAGGACGTGCCGTGCTCGTGGGCATGCCTCCCGAGGACACCCTGATCCCCTTCGACGTGCTCGATCTCTGCTACCGGGGGATCACCATCATCGCGTCCAACTACGGCGGCGGGGTGCCCGCCCGCGATTTCCCGCGCTATGCCGATCTCTACCTCGCCGGACGCCTCCCGCTCGACTCGCTCATCTCGAAGCGGATCGCGCTCTCCGAGGTGAACGATGCGTTCCAGGCGATGCGTTCGGGGGCCGAAGCCCGCAGCGTCGTCGTCTTCGACCACTCGAACGACTGACCGCACCAGCACATCAGCAGGCTCGGGATCGAGGCACGATCCCGAGCCGATCACACAGAAGGAGAAGAAACGTGCGCAAGCTCGCGTTCACCCGGGCCCCGGTGCTCTCAGCGCCCCGGATCGTCACGGCCGCCCGAGTCCACGCCCTCGACGAGGTCGGAACCACACCCGAGGCGTTCCTCGTCATCGGCGGCCGGATCCGGCACGTCGGCTCCGTCGACGCATGCCGCGCCGCCGCAGCAGAGGTGAGCGCACTCGAGCCGGAGCTGATCGACCTCGGAGGCGCCACCGTCGTGCCGGGCTTCATCGACGCCCATGCGCACCCCCTCATGCTCGGCCAGATGATGAGCTGGGTCGACTGCGGGCCCGACAAGGCGGGGTCGATCCCCGAGATCGTGGAGCTGTTGCGCGAGGCGGCGCAGACGCTCCCCGCCGGGCGACCCGTCCGCGGCTACGGCTACGAGCAGCGCAACCTCGCGGAGCGCCGTCACCCCACCCGCTTCGAACTCGACCGCGTGGCGACCGACCGCGAGGTCTACCTCATGAACGCCTCGGGCCACGGCGGAGTGGTCAACTCGTACACCTTCGAACTGCACGGGGTCACGCGCGACACTCCCAATCCGAAAGGCGGCGAGTTCTTCCGCGACGGGAACGGCGAGCTCACCGGCGAGCTCTCAGACGCGGCGTGCAACGTGCTGACCGGCCTCGAGGGCGTGAAGATCGGCCACCACGGCCCCAACTTCCACCTCGCCGACGAGCCCGAGGAGCACCAGCGCCAGCTCGCTACCGCGCAGGAGAACTTCCTCGCGGGCGGCGTCACCACGATCGGCGACGCGCAGGTGAGCCGCCGGGAGTTCGACATGTATCTGCGCCTCGCCGAGTCGGGCGACCTCAAGGTGCGCGTGAGCATGTACCTGCTCTCCCACCTGCTCGACGAGGCTATCGAGATGGGCCTCCACGGACAGTTCGGCAACGAGCACCTCAGCTTCGCCGGCATCAAGTTCTACTCCGACGGCACCCTCGGCGGCTGGACCGCCTACTTCCCCGACGGCTACGTCGGAGACCCGTGCCGCACCGGTCAGCTCTACCACGATCCGGGCGACTACACCGAGCTCATCAAGAAGGCGCACCGCGTCGGCCTGCAGACCGCCACCCACTCCCAGTCGCCCACGGCGCTCGAGATGGTGATCAGCGCGATCGAGGCCGCGCTCGAGGAGCGTCCCGACAGCGACGCCCGCCACCGCATCGAGCACTGCGGCCTGCCGACACCCGAGCAGATCGGGCGCATGGCGCGGGCCGGCATCTACCCCGTCAATCAGCCCCAGCACCACTACAACTGGGGTGAGGGCGTCGAGCAGGCCATCGGCACGCCGGGCGAGCGTTTCAACCCGCTCGGGGAGTTCGAGCGCGCCGGTGTACCGATCACGATCTCTTCGGACGCCCCCGTCGCCGACCCGCGCCCCCTCGAGGCCCTCCAAGCCGCGGTCTCGCGCATCACGCGGCGCGGCACGCGAATCGGCTCCGACGACCTGACCGTCTCGGTCGACACGGCGCTGCGCGCGCACACGATCACGGCGGCCCGCGCCATCGGTCGCGAGGACGATCTCGGCAGCATCGAGGTCGGCAAGCGGGCCGACTTCGCCGTGCTCGACCGCGATCCGCACGCGACGCCCGCCGACGAGCTCGCCCGGGTCGCCGTGACCGAGACCTGGGTCGGCGGCGAACGCGTCTATGCGATGACGTAGCGGGAACCGGCGACGCGACTCCGAGCCGTAGGCGCATCGCGCCGGGGAAGAGGCTGCGCCGGGGATCGCGTGTGCCCGCCCAAGGGGGAAAGAGGCGGGCACACGCTGTGCGTACCACCGCAGATCGGTCTCGGGCGTGAGGGGGCTCGGGGGGAGTATGCCTCTTGCCCGGGACCAGGATGAGTCCTCCGGCCGGGGGGAGCCGAGGTCGTGGTACCGCACGTTGAGGCTATGTTCGCCGGGCGCGGAGGCCGGCACTCGAGGCAGCGAATGGTGCGAGTCGGACCAAAACTAGGAATCGGCAGCGGTGCTCCGGGCGTAGGACGGCGTGCGCAGCCGGGACGACAGGCTCTCGAATTCGCGAGGACCAACCCGTGACCCAGGAGATCGACTACTCGGCGAGTTCTGCGAGCACCCGGTAGATGGTCGACTTCGAGCTGAAACCGACGGAGAACCCGAGTGCGACCGGATGGGCCGTCGGATTCTCGGCAAGCAGACGCGAGAGCTGCGCGCGGCGTTCGCGTCGAAGCTCCCGCGCCACGGTGGTGCCATGGGCGCGGTACTCGGCCAGCAACTGTTTCGGGGAGACCCGGAGTCGAGAGGCGAGCATCGTCTCGTTCAGTTTCGGGTTGCTGATATCCGCTCGAATGGCCTCCTGGGCTCGCTCGAACACGGACAGCTCGGCCTCCGTGGTATCGGTCGCGAGGCGGATCAGAATGCGGAGCACCTCACCGATCGAGTGGCGTGATGCCCGCCCGCCGATGGTGTCGACCGGCTGGCGCACGGTCGTCGCGAGGAAATGAAAGATGGGGTCGACCAATGATCCGTCGACATCTGCATCGTTCTGGTGGTCCCGCGCTGCGACCGGGATATCCGAGACGAGCGGTGAGGGGAAACGACAGAGCACGAACTCGGTGCCATCCGCGTCGACGGCGAAGGTGACCGGTTCCTCCCCGGGCAGGAGCACGGCGAAGTTCGGTCGATTCACCAGGTAGTCGCCTCCGAGCATGCGCATGACACCCCGTCGCGTGAGGATCACCACGGTCTGCGTGGCGATCTGGGGATCGCGAGTCCAGATGGTGTCTCCGCGCTGCACTTTCCCGAGCACCACGGTGATATCCGAGTAGTGCGCGACCTTCCAGAAGCTCCCGGAGCCGTCATCCGGCACGGAGTCGACGCGCACGTTCGGCGAACCGAGATCCAGTCCGGCCCCTCCCGTACGCGTATGGTCGGAGCGCAGGGCGCGACGCAGCTCCACGGCATGCACCTGAAATGTGCGCTGCCAGAACTCGTCCGTGGAGCTTCCGCTCCGATTCCGTCGATGGTGCGTCGCGGGATCCGCCACTTCGCCCTCCCCGTGTCCCCGTTCTCCCTCAGATAGTCTTCGGCCCAGGCGAGATGCCAGGTCGGATTGGGCCGATTCTGGGACGAGAGCGCTCTCGATTGAGACAACCTGCCGCGGCTCGGCAGGCCCGTGTCCCAGCGGAATCGTGCGGTATTCTCGACCCCAACATGTCACGGAGCATTAGGGTTCCTGTGGGGAATGCGACGGTGCGTCGGTGCGTCGCTGCGGACTGGAACTTGACCGGATGAAGCCGACGGGACAAGGGCATCGGGGGCGGCTGATGGAGAGTGAGAACAGCTGGAGGAGGCTGAACTCCGGTGCATTCCCGGCCGAGGGGGACTGGGAGCACGCGTTCTATCTGCACGGGGCAGGTGCGGGCCAGTCCGGTCAATCTTCTGGACGAAGCGGGCCCGGAATTCGGGACCTTCTCAGTTCTCGAAACATCCGCCTCGAGCACCTTCAGGACGGCTCGACGGTGCGAGGCAAGGTGCTGCACCTGGGCACGGTCTCATTGGTCTACGTGCTGGCTCCGCCCTGCGAGGCGGTCTTCGATCGCGACTACGAGCTCGGGACACGAGGGGTGCTCATGCTCGCCGACCGAGGTCGCCTGCGTGCCCGGGGGCGCGACATCGCGCTTCGGGCGCCGAACCTGGTGCTGGTGCGGCCCGGCGCCGACCAGCTGACGCTCACCCTCACGCTGGACGAGCCGGAATCCGAGTTCGTCTACATCAGTTTCCCGGCCAGCATCTCGGCAGGGATTCCGCTGCCCTCCGGTCCGACCCGAGCCATCGACACGGTGATCGAGCCGCAGCTCATGAGGCCGCTGTTCCGGCTCCTGGTCTCCCTGACGCTCAAATCGGTCGAAGATGTCGTCGAGAGCTCCCTGAGGTTCTCGGTCGCGGAGGCCATCCGTGCGGTGGTCCACCTCGCCATGCAGCACACCGAAGCGGGTGCCTCGCTGCACAGCCGTGCCCGGAACGCCATCGCCCTCGACCTCGGAAACCCGCTGCTGAACACCGGCACTCTCGCGCAGCGCCTCGGAGTTGCGCCCCGCAGATTGCAGAACGAGTTCAGCCGACACGGCACCACCGTGCAGCGGGAGGTGCGACGGGCCAGGGCGGAGGCCCTTGCGCACGCGCGGAACGAGGATCCCACTGCGGAGCTTCTCGAACTGGGGAGGGCCTTCGGCTTCACCTCCAGATCGAGCGTGTACCGAGCGCTTCGAGAGGTCGAGGAACCGCAGGCAGGCGTGTGACGTGTGACGTCGGCGGCGGCTGCCGATCGACGTGATGCCGGGCCAGCCTGCGCCGACTCCGAACGTCCGTCTCGATCTGTTCGCGGCCCTGCGAGTCGCGGGCCTCCGCCGCATCCCTGACTCTCTCACGGTCTCAGAAATATCCATCCCGGTCCCGTTCATGGGCATTCACTAGCGGGTAGCAATGCCCTGGCGTTTTCATGTCTATGCGTGCTATGCGCGGCAGAACGCACTGCTGCGACTCGTCACGCATTCACCGTTGGATGACCGAGCCCAGGGACAGCACATTGCAGGAGAACTCAGCCGCGCCGGTCGTGGCACCACCCCGACACCGTCGATGGCCGGTGCGGATCGTCGGGCTGCTCGCGTCACTGCTCCTCGTCTGGCACGTGTTCGCCTCATTCCTGTGGATCTTTCCCCCGTCCCCGTTGCGGCAACTCGTTCCGGGCCAAGCCCTGAGCAGCTACATGCTCCCCCTGTTCGGGCAGTCGTGGAGCGTGTTCGCACCTGAGCCGATCAACGGCAACTACCACCTCAACGTGCGCGCGATCCTCGCCACGGACGCCGGCGAGGAGACGACCGGGTGGGTCAGTGCGACCGACGTCGAGCTCTCCATGATCCAGAACAACCTGCTCCCTCCGCGGGCGGGCGTGCAGGCCGAGGAACTCGCGAGCCTGTACAAGAACGCCTGGGAGGTGCTCGAGCCGACGCAGCAGGAAGTGGTCGCGGGCGGCTACTACCGCGGCGAGTGGGAGTCGCGGCTCAAGACCGCGCTCCGGTCCGACGAGAACGGCGATGCCGTGGATACCTACATGGGGCTCGAGCACACGATCACGGCGTACGCCACCCAGGTCGCGCGTGCGATCTGGGGCGATGACGTCGTCTACGTGCAGTTCCGGGTGAGCCGTCAGAACGTCATCCCATACGCGGACCGGAACGATCCGGAGGCCGAGCGGCCGGAGCCGAGCATCGTCTCGACGGGCTGGCGCGCCCCGGTCGTGAACGCCCATCAGAACGAAGCAGCGTTCGCGGACGTGTTCCGCGGGCAGTACGAGAAGATCGCGGGGAACTGAGCGAGATGTCCGATCAAACGCCCGAAACTCAGGCAGGCGAATCGCGTCGCTCGGCGACCGAATGGGCCGGAGTGCCCCGACCGCTGCGTGTCATCGGAATCGTGGTCTCGGTGATCGCGCTGAAGGTCGTGACCATCGGAACGAGGATCTGCAGGGCAGTCGACGACTACATCTTCGGTGGCAAGAAGGCCCTCTACGGAACGGCCGTGCTCCGCATTCTGTTCGGCCTCACCGGGCTCGGGCTGCTGCTGTCGAACCTCGGCACGAGCCGCTACTCGTTCGGGTCCGGCGCGGCGTGGAACGGCGAGATCGCGGAGCCGGTCAGCGACTTCCCGAAGATCTGGATCTTCAGCACGTTCCACAGCATCATGCAGAATGACGTGCTGTTCGGCATCTACTACGGCGTGCTGATCCTGCTCGCGGTGCTGTTCATCCTCGGGTGGCGATTCCGGATCGTCCTGCCGATCTACTTCGTCCTCTGGGTCGGGTTCATCGAGTCGAACGACATGCTCGGCGACCAGGGCGACAACATGTACCGCATCGTGCTGATCCTGATGTTCTTCACCGATGCCGCGGCGCGCTGGTCGCTGGACGCGCGACGCCGGGCGACGCACGAGTGGGTCACGCCCGGTGGGACGTGGAACCAGATCGGCAGCGCTCTCCACAACCTGGCCCTGGTCGCGCTCGCGGCCCAGGTGATCTTCGTCTACACCTCCGGGGCGATGTTCAAGTCGGGTGGGGCGCCCTGGCGCGAGGGCTGGGCGGTCTACTCGCCCCTGCAGACCACGCGGTTCGGAAACTGGCCGGCGCTCTCCGACGTGCTGACTGCATGGGGGCCGATGGTCGCGCTCTTCACCCTCGGCTCGATCTTCATCCAGGCCGGATTCCCGTTCATGCTGCTCCACCGATTCACGCGAGTGATCGCGCTCTTCGGGATCCTGTCGTTCCACATCGGGATCGCCGTGCTCATGGGGCTGCCGTGGTTCTCCCTCGCGATGATCGCGATCGACGCGATCTTCATCCGCGACCGGACCTGGGAGCGCATGAAGGACGGCTTGCGAGCTGCCTGGAGTCGCAGTCGGAACGGACCGGACGCCGTACTCGTCCCATAGACCTCGACGGGGTCGGACCGAAACGCCGGTTTCGGTCCGACCCCGCATCGATCCTCTCGACCACATCTAAGAAAGGAAACACGATGAGTTCTTCTGCTTCGCGCAAGAAATCGCGCGCTTTGAAGATAGGCAAAAGGAAAGGACTGAGCCTCGGCGCCGCCGCCGTAGCGGGCATCGCCGTGGCGAGCTCGGTCTTCGGCGGGGTCACTGCGGCAAATGCTGCGCTGCTGCCGTTCGACGATGTCGAGGCCCAGGCGCTCATTTCTCAGTATCCGGAAGTTGGAACAACCACTACGCTGTGGAGCTCAACTATCGATCCGGCTACTGGAGCCTGGGCATTTAGCTCGTCGAAGAAGCTCAATGACATCAGGATGAACGGAATCGCGTTTAATCCCGTTGATAAGTATCTCTACGGGGTGGGACGAGAAAATGGACCGGTCCTGTACAGAGTTGGGGTCGGTGGGGCTCGGCAGAAGATCGGAGCGATCCCGTACGACAAGAATGCTGGGATACCGGGGGTTCTTTCGGCAGCCATTAAGCCCAACGGCGACATGATCATCACCAAGGAGGTCGGTGGGACGGCAACTTTCCATTGGATTCCTGGAGTACAGAATCTTTCCCAAGGGTCCCCCGTCGTGGTGAAGGATATGGGCATCCAATATCAGGGACAAATCGCCGACTTGACACTGACTACTGACGGGTCAATCTGGACGGTCAACAAGAACGGCGATCTCCTCAAGATTGACTCCACGAACCGCACGATTGGAAAGTTTGCCGTAGGGCTACTGCCGCCGGGCAGCTATGGAGCCGCGTGGTCCCTCCCGAACGGGAACATCGTTTTCCAGTCAAATGGGTCCGGCAAGGTCTATCAGATTCGGCTGGGGAGCACGAACAGCGGGGCTCGCGTCGCCAACGTGATCGCAGTTACCAACGGTGTGAGCACAGCACATAACGATGGGACGTTTGTTCCCGGATACACCGTCAAGGGCCCTGCGGAAGCGCGCTTGTCGTTGAAGAAGACTGGCGAGAAGCGCTTCATGGTCGGCGACGAGACCTGGTACGAGTTTACGGTCAGCAATGACGGGGACACGCTGTCCTCGGGTTGGGTGATTAACGATCTGCTTCCCGCCGGGTTGACCTCACCGGAGCTTGTCAAGGCGAACGACGGTGTCAGCTTGCTCCCGGGGGACTCGAGGCCGGATGGTCGAGTAATGATGTACCTGACCGGGGCGCCGCTGAAGGCGCATGAGAAGAAGGTCGTCCGTGTCAAAGTCAAGACGGCAGACTCGCTGGCGGCGTTCTCTGACGACGACGGGGACCCGAGCAACGGCAAGTGCTTCGTCAACCAGGCAGAGCTCTGGGGCAATGAGTTCGATCCGGACGGCGACAACAACTTGGCCTCGACCGAGTGCGTGGTTCCGTTCGACTCGCGCATCAAGCTCGAGAAGTCGGTCAAGAAGATCAACGACGTCAACGGAAATGGCATCACCGACGCGGGAGACACGATCGTTTGGGAGTTCCTCGCGACGAACACCGGAAAGTCGAAGCTCACGAGCGTATCCGTCTCCGATCCGCTGCTGAAGGACGCCAACGTCACCCTCACCGGTGGCGCGAGCGAACTGGATCCGGGGAAGAGCACGACGTTCACGTCCTCGCCCTACACGATCACGTCGCAGGATCAGGCCGCGGGCAAGGTGGAGAACGTAGCCGTAGCACAGGCGAAGTCCCCGAACGGCGTGCCTGAGGAACCTCAGTCGGATGAGTCGAAGACATCGACCCTTGTGGAGACTCCGGAATCCAACGTGAACGCGTCGGCTTCGGCGGGTGCGTCTGCGAAGGCGACCGCTGATGGTGACCCGGCTGCGCAGGCTGCCGCTGAGGCTGCTGCGACACCGGACGCAGAGACGGCGGCTTCGGCCGCGGCGGACGCGTCGGCGAAGGCTGCTGCTGAGTCGGCTGCGACGACGACTGCATCGTCGAAGGCGTCGACGGCTGC